>OY969102.1:0-4125000 GCA_963697885.1 uncultured Alphaproteobacteria bacterium | reverse complement strand
GATGAGTGATGGCGCATTCAACACGACCTTCATGTCCGGCGCCGAGTATGCCAAGTGGGTGACCGACGCGGAGAAGCTGCATGAAGGCCTGATGAAAGAGGCCGGCTTCCTCGCCAAGACCAACTAACTGCGGTTGGTCCGATCGCAGCCACTTGAGGGTGTAATGAATCAGACAACAAACGAAACCGGTGGGGCGGGTCCGTCCCACCGGAGCGTCGAAATCGGAGTTGCCGGGTTCATGGCGCTCCTCGCGCTGATCGGAATCTATGGAAGTTTGAAAGTCGGTATTGGCTGGGGTGATGAAGGGCCGCGCGCCGGCTTCTTTCCATTTTATGTCAGCCTGGTTGTTCTGTTCTCCTGCGCGGTTAATCTTCTGGCGGTGCTCAAGACATCGGGGCAGAAGGTGTTCGCGGAATGGGGCCAGCTCCGGCAGGTCATTTCCGTTCTCGTGCCGACCGTCATCTATGTGGCGCTGGTGCCATATCTCGGGATGTATGTCACCTCTGCGCTGTTGATCGCGTTCTTCATGCGCTGGTTCGGAAACTATGCTTGGCACACCGCCGTGGCGGTTGCGGTCCTGGTTCCTGTCCTCACATTTCTGATGTTCGAAATGTGGTTTCTGGTTCCACTACCGAAGGGCCCACTGGAAAGCTTCCTGGGGTACTGAAAATTTGACGCCGTCGTGCGCGATGCACCGGCGATGCGGGGACAATGCGGATAATCAAGAGACGGGTGTATGGAAGACATTGGTAATCTATTCCACGGCTTTGCAGTGGTGGTGCAGCCGTTCAACTTGGTGCTGATGGTTATCGGCATCGTGCTGGGTGTGATCGTCGGCGTTCTGCCAGGCCTTGGCGGAGCCAACGGCGTCGCGATCCTGCTGCCCCTGACGTTTTCCATGTCGCCAACGTCGGCGATCATCATGCTCTCGTGTATCTACTGGGGAGCTTTGTTCGGCGGCGCCATTACCTCGATCCTGTTCAACATACCTGGCGAGCCATGGTCGGTGGCGACGACGTTCGACGGCTATCCGATGGCGCAGAACGGCAAGGCCGGCGAGGCATTGACCGCGGCATTCACGTCGTCGTTCGTGGGCGCGCTGTTCGCAGTGATCATCATCACGCTGGTGGCGCCTTTGGTCGCCAGCTTTGCCTTGCGCTTCGGGCCGCCTGAAATCTTTTCGGTCTATTTTCTCGCGTTCTGCAGCTTCGTCGGATTGAGCAAGGAGCCGCCATTCAAGACTGTCGCCTCGATGATGCTGGGCTTCGGGCTAGGCGCCGTCGGCCTCGACCAGATGACCGGGCAGTTGCGGCTCACCTTCGGCGTCGAGCAGATGCTCAACGGCTTCGACTTCCTGATCGCGGTGATCGGTCTTTTCGGCATCGGCGAAATTCTGCTGACGATGGAAGAGGGCCTGAGCTTCCGCGGCAAGCCGGCAGCCTTGAATATGAAAATCGTACTCCAGACCTGGGCGAAGCTGCCGCGCTACTGGCTGCTCTATCTGCGCTCCTGCCTGATCGGCTGCTGGATGGGAATCAGCCCGGCGGGCGCCACGCCAGCATCCTTCATGAGCTACGGCATCGCTAAGCGCATTTCGAAGAATGGGCACAATTTCGGCAATGGCGAGATCGAAGGCGTGATCGCGCCAGAGACCGCAGCGCACGCCGCCGGTACCTCAGCGCTGCTGCCGATGATCGCGCTGGGAGTGCCTGGCTCGCCGACCGCGGCGGTGCTGCTCGGTGGGTTGCTGATCTGGGGTTTGCAGCCCGGTCCGCTGCTCTTCGTCGAGCAGAAGGATTTCGTGTGGGGACTGATCGCCAGCATGTACATGGGCAACATTGTCGGCCTGATCATCGTCCTGACCTGCGTGCCGCTGTTTGCCTCGATTCTGCGTATTCCGTTCAGCGTGATTGCACCGGTGATCATGGTGTTCTGCGCGATCGGCGCCTACACCGTCCATAACAACACCTTCGATGTCGTGATGATGGTGGTGTTCGGCATCGCCGGCTACTTCATGAAGAAGTGCAACTATCCGATGGCGCCAATGGTGCTCGCGATTGTGCTCGGTGATAAGGCCGAAGAGGCGTTCCGCCAGTCGCTCCTCAGTTCTCAGGGCGGCCTCGGCGTGTTCTTCTCGAACGGGCTCGTCAGCACGATCATGGCGCTTGGACTGATCGCGCTGTTCTGGCCGATGATCCAGGCCGGATGGGCGCGGCTGCGTTCTGGCAAGCTGCGGCCGGCGGAATAAGATTCGCACGAGCGCCGACCCCTGAATTTTTGCGACATTGCGCCCGATTCCGGGGGTGATCCTGGAAATATGCCGGCGGTTGCCGCACGACGGGGCATCTGGCATATTGTATACCAGCATGAGTACCCGAGATCGTAACCCCCGTCGCGCCAGCGTTTCCGAGCGCGGAGCCGCTCGCGCGCGGCTCGCGCCACATCCGGCGCTTCAGCCGATCGACGTCACACCGAGCTTCAAGCACAAGGCCTATGCGGCGCTGAAGAACGCGATCGTGGCGATGGACATTTATCGCAACCGCGACGATATCCGGCTCGACGAACGCAAGCTCGCTCAGGACTTCGGCATCAGCCGCACGCCGGTGCGTGAGGCGATGGCCCAGCTGGAGAGTGAAGGCTTTGTGCGCTCGGTGCCGCGGCGCGGAATCTATGTGGTGCGCAAAACCAAGCGCGAGGTGATCGAGATGATCACTGCATGGGCGGCGCTGGAGAGCATGGCGGCGCGCCTGATCACGCAAACTGCGACGGACGAAGAAATCGCCGGCCTGCGGAAGATGTTCGCGACCTTCGAAAACGGCCAGTTGCGTGCGCACCTAGACGAATATTCGGACGTCAACATCGAATTCCATCAGGCCATCATCAGGCTCAGTCACAACGACGTCCTGATCGACCTCGCTGAAAACCTTTTCACGCACATGCGCATGATACGGCGCACGACGATCGGCGAGAAGGATCGTGCCGACCGTTCGATCCGCGACCACATGAACATCATCAAAGCACTGGAAGCGCACGCGACCGATCGCGCGGGAGAACTGGTGCGCGATCATGCGCTCGGCCTTGCCGAGCATGTCGCGCGCTACGCCGATTATCTCGATTAAACGAACAGAAGAGCGGGAGGATTCCCATGGCTGACGCAGCAGTGAAAGAAAAACCGGCAGACGAGGCCGATACAGAGCGCGAGCTGACCGATGGCTTCCACCTCATCATCGATGCGCTGAAGCTCAACGGCCTGAATACGATCTACGGCGTGCCCGGTATTCCGATCACGGATTTCGGCCGCATGGCGCAGGCCGAAGGCATCCGCGTCATCTCGTTCCGCCACGAACAGAACGCCGGCTATGCGGCTTCGATCGCGGGCTTCCTGACCAAAAAGCCTGGCGTCTGCCTCACGGTGTCAGCGCCCGGCTTTCTCAACGGTCTGACCGCGCTCGCGCACGCCACGACCAACTGCTTCCCGATGATCCTGATGTCAGGTTCCTCGGAGCGCGAAATCGTTGACCTGCAGCAGGGCGACTACGAAGAGATGGATCAACTCGCGATCGCCAAACCATTGTGCAAAGCGGCTTTCCGCGTGCTGCACGCGCAAGATATCGGCATTGGACTGGCGCGCGCGATCCGCGCGGCTGTTTCCGGGCGTCCCGGTGGCGTCTACCTCGACCTGCCCGCCAAGCTGTTCGGACAGGTGATGGACGCGGAGGCTGGTCGGAAGTCGCTCGTCAAGGTCATCGACGCGGCGCCGGCACAGATTCCGGCGCCCGAAGCGGTCAAGCGCGCGCTCGACGTGCTCAAGAGCGCCAAACGACCGCTGATCATTCTCGGCAAGGGTGCGGCCTATGCCCAGGCCGATGACGCGATCCGTACGCTGGTCGAAAAAAGCGGCATTCCGTTCCTGCCGATGAGCATGGGTAAGGGCCTCCTGCCCGATACGCATCCGCAATGCGCAGGCGCCGCGCGTTCGACGGTGCTGAAGGACTCCGACGTTGTCATGTTGATCGGTGCGCGGCTGAACTGGTTGCTGTCGCATGGCAAGGGCAAGACCTGGGGCGAAGCGCCGAAGAAATTCATCCAGATCGATATCGAGCCCCGGGAAATGGATTCGAACGTCGAGATCGTCGCGCCGGTGGTTGGCGATATCGGCTCCTGCGTATCGGCACTTCTGCAGGGCATGGGCGGCAATTGGGCGGCCCCGCCGGCTGACTGGACGAGCACCGTCAGCAAGAAGCGCGAAGAGAATGTCACCAAGATGGCGCCGCGGTTGATGAACAACAATTCGCCGATGGATTACCACGGCGCGCTCGGCGTGCTGCGCACGATCGTCAAGGAGCGGCCGGACGCCATTCTTGTCAACGAGGGCGCCAACACGCTCGATCTCGCGCGCGGCATTATCGATATGTATCAGCCGCGCAAGCGCCTGGACGTCGGCACCTGGGGCATCATGGGCATCGGCATGGGCTATGCCGTCGGCGCGGCCATCGAAACCGGCAAGCCGGTGCTCGCGGTGGAAGGCGACAGTGCCTTCGGCTTCTCCGGCATGGAGGTTGAAACGATCTGCCGCTACCAGTTGCCGGTCTGCATCGTCATCTTCAATAACGACGGCATTTATCGCGGTACCGACGTCAATTCCGTGAGCTCGGATCCGGCACCGACCGTATTCGTGAAGGGCTCGCGCTACGACAAGATGATGGAGGGCTTCGGCGGCGTCGGCGTCAACGCGACATCTCCGGACGAACTCAGGCGCGCCGTCAACGCCGCCATGGATTCCGGCAAGCCGACGCTCATCAACGCGGTGCTCGACCCGGCGGCCGGCAGCGAGAGCGGCCGCATCGGCAATCTCAATCCGCAAAGCAAGCTGAAGAAGAAATAAGGGGAGCTGGGCGCAGCAAAGACTGTTGCGCTGCTCATCAGTGACATCAAGCAGAACCGAATTCGGAGGACAGGCACATGGCCAAGAAGAAACGGAAAAAGACGAAAGCCGCATCGAAAAAGCCCGCTCGCAAAGTGGTGAAACTCGCCGCCCGGAAACCGGCGGCAAAGAAGGTCAATGGCAATGGTCACACGCCAAGGCCGTCGTCAAAGCCGTTCGGCCAGGCCGGCAAGGCGCTCACCGGGGTGCAAATTCTCGATTTCACCCACGTGCAATCGGGCCCGACCTGCACGCAGCTTTTGGCCTGGCTCGGCGCAGATGTGATCAAAGTCGAGCGTCCCGGCGTCGGCGATATCACGCGCGGCCAGCTGGTCGATGTGAAGGGCGCGGATTCGCTCTACTTCACGATGCTCAACCACAACAAGCGCTCGATCACCATCGATTCCAAGCATCCGCAGGGCATGCGCGTGCTCAATGCGCTGATCAAGAAGTGCGACGTGCTGGTGGAGAATTTCGCGCCCGGCGCGCTCGACCGCATGGGCCTGACGTGGGACTACATCCACAAGCTCAACCCGCGCATGATCGTCGCTTCGGTCAAGGGCTTTGGTCCCGGTCCCTACGAAGATTGCAAAGTCTACGAGAACGTCGCGCAGTGTGCCGGCGGCTCCGCCTCGACCACAGGGTTTCGCGAAGGCCCGCCGCTCGTCACCGGCGCGCAGATCGGTGACAGCGGCACCGGCCTGCATCTCGCGCTCGGCATCGTCTCGGCGCTGTTCCAGCGCAACCGCACCGGCCGCGGGCAAAAGGTGCTCGCTGCCATGCAGGATGGCGTGCTCAATCTCTGCCGCGTCAAGCTGCGCGATCAGCAGCGCATCGAAAAAGGCCCGCTCACCGAATACAGCCAGTACGGCGAAGGCGTTCCATTCGGCGCCGCGGTGCCGCGCGCCGGCAATGATTCCGGCGGCGGCCAGCCCGGCTGGATCCTGAAGTGCAAGGGCTGGGAGACGGATCCGGACGCCTACATTTATTTCATTACCCAGGCGCCGGTCTGGGGTCCGATCTGCGATCTGATCGGCGAGCCGACCTGGAAGACCGATCCCGAATACGCCACGCCGCGCGCGCGGCTGCCGAAGCTCAAAGCCATCTTTGGACGGATCGAGCAATGGACAATGACCATGACCAAGTTCGAGGTCATGGAGAAATGCAATGCGGTTGATATTCCGGTCGGTCCGATTTTGTCGATGAAGGAGATCGCTGAGGAACCGTCGCTGCGCAAGACCGGCACGGTGGTCGAGGTCGATCATCCGACGCGCGGCAAATATCTATCGGTCGGCAATCCGATCAAGATGTCCAATTCGATTTCGGAGGTGACGCGTTCGCCACTGTTGGGCGAGCATACCGACGAAATTCTCAAGGACGTGCTCGGCTTCAAGGCCAACGAGATTGCCGAGATCAAAAACTCCGGCGCGCTGAGTGCGCCGAAGAAGGAAGAAAAGGCGGCTTAGTCTGTCATGCCCGGGCTCGTCCCGGGCATCCCGATTAGGGACGCAGTGCCCGAGTAATCGGGATCGCCGGGGCAAGCCCGGCGATGACAAGTTGGGGAGGGAGTTGACTATGCGTATCGTGGTTCACGGGCAGCAGGCCTTTGGCAAGGCCGTGCTTGAGGCGCTGCTCAAGCGCGGTGAAGATGTGGTTGCCGTTTACGTCGCCCCGGAAAAGGAAGGTGCCAAGGCCGACCCGCTCAAGGAAGCCGCGGTTGCTGCCGGGTTGAAGGTTCTGCAGCCGGACTCCTACAAAAAGCCGGAAGTGCTGGCCGAGTTCAAAGCGCTCAAACCCGACCTGCAAGTCATGGCCTTCGTGACACTGTTCGTACCGGAGGAATTTCTCAACGCGCCAACGCATGGCTCGATCCAGTATCACCCCTCGCTCTTGCCGCTCTATCGCGGTGCCAGCGCGATCAATTGGCCGATCATCAAGGGCGAAAAGGAAACCGGGCTGTCGATCTTCTGGCCCGACAACGGCCTCGATACTGGCGACGTGCTGATCCAGAAAAAGACGCCAATTTCCGGCACCGACACCCTCGGCACGGTCTATTTCGACCGCCTGTTCCCGATGGGCGTCGAGGCGATGCTGGAAGGCGTCGATTTGGTGAAAGCCGGCAAGGCGCCGCGCATCAAGCAGGATGAGTCCAAGGCAACTTATGAAGGCCGCTGCGGCCCCGGTAACGCGAAGATCGACTGGGGTAAGCCCTGGGAGCAGATCGACCGCCTGATCCGCGGCTGCAATCCAGCGCCGGGCGCCTGGACGACATTCGATGGGAAGACGCTGAAGATCTTCGACGCCAAGCCGCTGCCGGCGAAAGATCCGAAAGGCATCGCGGGCAAACTCGGCGAGATCGTCGCGATCGAAGGCGATGGTTTCACCGTGGTATGCGCCGATGGTCGCTTCAAGGTCAGCCGCGTGCAGCCTGACGGTGGCAAGAAGATCGACGCTGCCGAATTTGTCACGGCTTCAAAGCTCGCTATCGGAGCAAGGCTCACATGATTTTCCGCCGTCATGGCCGGGCTTGTCCCCATCCCGCTGAGGTGGGCACATTGCCTTCCTGAACGGGATGCCCGGCACAAGGCCGGGCATGACAAATAAAAATGCCCATCGGTCCATTCGAGTCACACAACCGCATATTGGAAACGTCCCCATGCCAGCCTCACAGCACCAGTCCCCGAAATCCGATATTGAAATTTCGCAGGCCGCCAAGAAGCGGCCGATCCTCGACATCGCCAAGGAAAAGCTCGGCATCGCCGCCGAGAATCTTGACCCTTACGGCCACTACAAGGCCAAGGTGTCAATGGACTATATCAAGTCGCTGCAAAGCAAGCCGAACGGCAAGCTGATCCTCGTCACGGCGATCACGCCGACCCCGGCGGGTGAGGGCAAAACGACCACGACGGTGGGCCTGACCGACGCGCTCAATCACATTGGCAAAAAGGCAATGCTTTGCCTGCGCGAGCCGAGTCTCGGGCCCTCGTTCGGCATGAAGGGCGGCGCCGCCGGCGGCGGCTATGCCCAAGTCGTGCCGATGGAAGACATCAACCTCCATTTTACCGGCGATTTTCACGCCATTACATCGGCGCATAATCTGCTTTCGGCGCTGATCGACAATCATATCTATTGGGGTAATTCACTCGGCATCAACTCGCGCCGCGTGGTGTGGCGCCGCGTCATGGACATGAACGACCGCGCGTTGCGCGAGATCGTTTGCTCGCTCGGCGGCGTTGCCAACGGCTATCCGCGTGAGGCTGGCTTCGATATCACCGTTGCATCTGAAGTGATGGCGATTTTCTGTCTCGCCAAGAATCTCGACGACCTCAAGGACCGGCTCGGTAATATCATCGTGGCCTATACCCGCGACCGTAAGCCGGTGCGCGCACGTGATCTAAAAGGTCATGGCGCCATGACCGTGTTGCTCAAGGAGGCGCTTTCGCCCAATCTGGTGCAAACGCTCGAAGGCACACCCGCCTTCATTCACGGCGGGCCCTTCGCCAACATCGCGCATGGCTGCAATTCGGTGCTCGCCACCACCACCGCGCTTAAGCTCGCGGACTACGTCGTGACGGAAGCGGGCTTCGGTGCCGACCTCGGCGGCGAGAAGTTCATCGACATCAAGTGCCGCAAGGCCGGTCTCACGCCGGATTGCGTGGTGCTGGTGGCAACCATCCGCGCGCTCAAGATGCACGGCGGCGTCAAGAAGGAAGACCTCAAGTCCGAGAATCTGAAGGCGCTCGAAGCCGGCATGGCCAACCTCCAGCGCCATGTGGAAAACGTCAAGAAGTTCGGCCTGCCGGTCGTGGTGTCGATCAATCGCTTTTCTGCCGACACCGATGCCGAAATCGCGTTGGTGAAAGAGAAATGCAAGGCGCTCGGCGTCGAGGCGCTGATGGCTGATCACTGGGCCATGGGCGGGGCGGGCGCGGCTGATGTTGCCAAGGCGGTGGTCAAGGTCATTGACGACGGCAAGAGCAAACTCAAGTTCCTCTATCCCGATGAAATGCCGCTCTTCGAAAAGATCGAGACGATCGCGCGCGAAATCTACCGCGCCAAGAACGTGACCGCCGACAAGTCGGTGAAGGATCAGCTCAAGACCTGGGAGGAAATGGGCTACGGCAAATTGCCAATTTGCGTTGCCAAGACCCAGTACTCGTTCTCGACCAATCCGGACGCCAAAGGCGCGCCGGCCGACCACACCATCAACGTGCGCGAAGTCCGGCTGTCTGCCGGCGCCGAGTTCGTCGTGGCAATCTGCGGTGAGATCATGACGATGCCGGGCCTGCCCAAGGTGCCCTCGGCCGACTCGATCGACGTCAATGCGCAGGGCCAGATCGTGGGACTGTTTTAAGAACTTCCCGCCGCGGCTCGATAGGTACAAAGGCCCGCCAAAAGCGGGCCTTTTTTCACTTAGGCGAGGCCAATTTGGCGGCGAAGGTTCACGTCGCCGTAGACAAATTGCATAAAATTTTTTGCACTTTTGCATGGTGCTTGTAGAGCGAGTTTTCGGAAGTTTCCGGTAGGTTGCTACCCGCTACGGTCGCGCGGAATTCCCCGCGAGACCGCGAGGCGATCAGTAACCACCGGTTAACCAGCATTGCCCATGCCAGCCACCGCCGCATCACAGAATTCCAATGCACTTGCGCAAAGCCGCTCGGTGCTCGACGAACTGATTGCGTCCGCGGCCACCGGCAGTGCCGAACAGCGCTTGCGGATCCTTCAACGGATCGCCGATCTGTTTGCGGCGGGCTCGCGCAGCTATTCGCACGAACAGATTGCGCTATTCGATGACGTGCTCCAGCAGCTCTCCGCCGATATCGAGGTCAAGGCGCGCGCAAAACTTGCCCAGCATCTGGCCGGCATGGAAAGCGCTCCGCCCAAGATGGTTCGCTCGCTGGCGTTCGACGATGAAATCGAGGTGGCGGGGCCGGTGCTGGTCTATTCGCAACAGTTGACCGATGATGATCTTGTCGAAAATGCTACGATCAAGAGCCAAGATCACCTGTTTTCGATCGCGCAGCGCCTGAAATTAAGCGAGGCGGTCACCGACGTCCTTGTCGAGCGTGGCGATCAGCGGGTCGTCCACCGGGTCGTCAAGAACAAAGGCGCGCGTTTTTCGCTTGCTGGCTACGGCAAGTTGACGACCCGCGCGCGCTATGACCGCAAGCTGACTTTGGCTCTCGGCGAGCGGAGCGATATTCCACGTCAATATTTCCTCAAGTTGCTGGAGGCAGCATCGTCCAACGTCCGCGCCAAGCTCGAGGCCGCCAATCCGAAAATGGCCGCCGCCATTCGTGATTCTATAGACGACGTTGCCACGGAAATGCAGCAGGAGGTTCGAAGAGGTTCGCGCGCGCATACCGCGGCCGTACGCGAAGCCAAACGGCGTTTCAACGTGCGGCCCATCACGGAGGCCAACGTTCACGGTCCGGCGCACGCACAGGATTTCGAAAAAACAGCGGTTGCGCTCGCCCGGCTTGGTGTCTTCCCGATCGATCTGGTGGAACGCGCGCTCCTCGACGAGGGCGAAGACATGGTGCTGCTCCTCGCCAAGGCCGCCGGCTGCTCCTGGACGACGGCGCGCGAGCTGCTGGTCATGTACGTTGCCAACCGCAGCCTGCAGCCCGATGAGATCACCGAGGCCTTTGAGCGTTACAGAAAGCTCAGCAAGGAAACCGCCCGGAACATCGTCAATTTCTACGAGCGGCGCATGAAACAGCGGACGCAGCGCGGCGTAAAGAGAAAGCCCCCTTCCGCACAAGAGCTGGCGCAGGCGGCAGATGACGACTCCGACATCGCCGAGATGCCATCGCCATCCCTTGCACCGATTTAGACCGCGGCTAGTCGAGGTCGATGGGCGTCCAGCGGATTGCCGCGCTGAACATGGCGGCGCGAACGCGGTTCACCGAGTAGGGCATACCGAAAAGACGCAAGGTTTCCTTGGTGTCGCCTTGCACCATCACGACATCGGCTGATCCTTCGCCGCGATGCGCCAACCGCTCGCGCATGCGGGCGGTAACGTCTTCAATTTCGTGCAGATCAAGACTGACGTCGTGCACGCGGATCGCGTAAATCACATTACGCGGCGAATCACGGACGATGCCGCAGGAAAACCGCAATGATCGGGGTTCGCTGCCGATCACGACTTGTTCATGCACTCCTCGATGAAGAACCAGCGGTCATCGCCGTCGAGGCCCTTCTTGCGCGATTCCGCCTGGCAGGATTTCAGCTTCGGCCGGTTCGCCTTCCACTTGGCGCGCATTTCGCTGAGCTTCTGTTTCGTCAACTTCATCTTTGAGTCTTTTGGCGCGGGCGCGGCCGGCGCCGACATCGGCGATTGTGCGACTGCCGTTACGATCATGGCCGACAACAAGGCTGCGGCGGCGACGGAAACACGAGTGCGAAACATAAATTCCCCCATTTGAAGTGAGCGCGATCGAATGAAGCGTTGGACACCGCGGAACGACAGTGGTCGTTCCGCGGTGCCTGATTTCCGCGATCAGAAGATCTTGGCAGCGCTGATCAACGTGATCCATACGCCCCAGGCCAGCGGAATGCCAACGAAGGCCCAGAACAACGCCGACTTCGCGTCGAGGCCGCCGAAACCGATCCCGTGCGATCCCGAAGAAGCCGCACCTTTCGCGCCCGCCGCCTGTAGCTTGCCGACTTCGTCGGAGGTCATGTACCATTTCGCATCGACCGGCTTGATCAAATAGTTGCATATCAGCCCGATCACGAGCATGCCGGCCAGGATATAGAGCGTGTAGTCGTAGAGATGGTCGCGCGGCACGCCGGCCGCGAGCTGAGCTTCACGGATGTAGTTCACAACCACGGGCCCGATGATGCCGGCTGTGGACCAGGCAGTGAGCAACCGTCCATGGATTGCGCCCACGAACTGCGTTCCGAACATGTCGGCGAGATAGGCCGGCACGGTGGCGAAGCCACCGCCATACATCGACAGGATGATACAGACAGCCGCGACGAATATCGCCTTTGAGCCAATGCCCGCGGACCACGGCATCAGGAGGTAGCAAATGATGCCGAGGACGAAGAACGTGTAGTAGGTGTTCTTACGCCCGATGTAATCGGACAACGAGGCCCAGAAGAAGCGCCCGCCGATGTTGAATAGCGACAGCAGTCCGGCAAAGCCTGCCGCGATTCCTGCAATCGCCACTTTCTGACTGGCGTCGAGCGCGTTGAAGCCGACGTTCGGCAAACCAATAAGCTTGCCGGCGAAGATTTCTTGCAACATCGGCGACGCCATGCCGATCACGCCGATACCCGCGGAAACGTTCAGGCACAGCACCCACCAGATCAGCCAGAATTGCGGCGTTTTATGTGCGTCCTTGAGATGCACATGGTGTTGGGTGATCATAGTGGTCTTATTTTCACTCGGCGGTGTCCAGCCGTCGGGGCGCCAACCGGCGGGCGGAATGCGATAGCGGAATGCACCGATCATCATGAAGACGAAGTAGATGGCGCCCATGGCAAGGAAGGTCTGCCAGACCCCGACATCGGACGTCGTCTTGAAATAGTTCAACAGAATATTTGCCAACGGCGCACCGATCATGGCGCCGCCGCCGAATCCCATGATGGCCATGCCGGTTGCCATGCCGCGACGGTCCGGGAACCATTTCACCAGTGTCGAGACCGGAGAAATGTAGCCAAGGCCGAGACCCAATCCGCCGATCACGCCGGAGCCGAGCCACAAAATCCAGAGTTGGTGTGTGAATACGCCGATGGCACCAAGCACGAGGCCGCCGCACCAGAGCACTGCAGCGGCAACACCGGCCTTGCGCGGGCCGGAACGTTCGACCCAGCCGCCGAACATTGCGGCAGAAATTCCGAGAAACACAAAGAACAGCGTGTACATCCAGCCTAGGCTGGCGACACGCCAATCGCAGGTCGTTGTGACCAATTCGGTGAAGATTGACATGTCCGGGCAGGACTTCGACGCCGTCAATCCGATTGCGCGTGATAATGGCAACCAGAACACGCTGAAGCCGTACGCCATGCCGATACAGAGATGAATGCAAAGCGCGGCTGGTGGCACCAGCCAGCGATTGAACCCGGCCTTGGCGATGATGTGCTCGCGATCCAGGATGCCCAATGTACCGCCAACACCAGTCAGCGTTTGATCGGCTGTGGTCATGCGTTTCCCCCGTGAAATCTGCGCCTTCGCGACGCGTTTTTGATGCATGGGAGTGTCCGCAGACACAGAAGGAAGATCAACGGGGAAAAATTTATGGGGTGATAGAAAACTTCAATTTCGCAATAGCGAAATACTATGCAAGGCGAATTCAACGGATTGACGCGTCGCTTTGGACAGTATTGTCGACGTTATACACGCATGCGACTAAAGACTGATCCAGCGGCCGTCAATCGGACAACAATGGTGCCACTCGGCGCGCTTCGACAACAAGCGCGGCCGTCAAGGTTGTCATCGGCTCGCGGGCCGGCGCCACCACGCCAACGGTGTGTGACACTTCCGGCCCCACGATCGGAATTGACCGCAAGACATCTGTGAGCCCGAGCGACGCGGCCAGGCGCGCCGGCATCACGCTCGCCCAGCGGCCCGTGCGGACATGCGAATATAGGACGATCATTGAATCCGATTCGAGCGTGATGTGCGGATCAACGCCCGTTTCACGCAGCAGTTGCTCGATGATGCGCCGGTTCTGCATATCGGGGGTGAGCAGACACAGCGGCACCTGCGCGACCTCGGACCAGGTGACAGACTCGCGGTCACCGAGCGGCGCGTCGGCGGCGACCAGCAGGCGATAGCGCTCACGATAGAGAGGGATTGCGGTCACGCGGCCGAGCGGTTCGTTGTCGAGATAAGTGAGGCCGGCGTCAATTTCCAGATTTTCCAGGTGTGTGAGGATCTCGATCGAAGTCCGCGACAAGACCGTGAATTGGACGTCTGGATGTCGCGCGCGGAATGGCGTGGTCAAGGTTTCCACCATCGCGAGCGCAGTCGGGATTGCAGCGAGACGAAGCCGTCCGGCTAGTCCGTGACGGAGGGCGTGCACCTCCTGGCGCATGGCGCGGGTATCACCGACGATACGGCGGGCCCATTCGAGCACGCGCTCGCCTTCAGCGGTAAAACCCTGAAAACGGGAACCGCGGTTGACCAGCAAAACACCGAAGGTCTCTTCCAGCTGCTTCACCCCGGCCGACAGGGTCGGCTGGGTCACCCCGCAGGTTTCGGCCGCCCGGCCAAAATGCTTCTCGCGGGCCAAAGCGAGGAGAAATTCCAGTTTTTCCAGCAAGGTATCGCCCGATCTGTGCGGATATGATGCGTTTCCGGATTGCCCCCGATAGCGGAAATAAAGTCGCCATTCGGATAGCCAATTAAGGCAGCATCATCGGAAATTACAAGCACAACGAGCGTATTAATAGAAAACGTCTATTGCCCGATTTGGGACTAGGGCTTGCCTAGGGGGATTCAGAAGCGTTTTTCTAAAGTCCAGAGGGAGAAGAGATGAGCGTCACAGAACAAGGGACCCCCGCGGTTCCGGCGGGCGCCCGTGCCGGTCGACGCCGTCCGCCGCGCACGCCCAAGGGACGTCAGGTCGATCCGCAGGCGCTGATCGAAATCCGGTCGCTTCTCACCGACCGGCCGCGCCGGCGCGATCTGCTGATTGAGCATCTGCATCTCATTCAGGATCAATACGGCTATATCTCCGCTCCCCATCTCGCCGCGCTCGCCGCCGAAATGAAAATGGCGCTGACCGAAGTTTACGAGGTCGCGACCTTCTACGCGCATTTCGATGTAGTGAAGGAAGGCGAGATGCCGCCACCGCCCGTTACCGTGCGCGTCTGTGATTCACTGTCGTGCGCGATGGCTGGCGCCGAAAAATTGCTGAAGGATTTATCTGGCAAGCTTGGCCGCGACGTTCGCGTGGTGCGCGCGCCCTGCATGGGCGCCTGCGATCGCGCACCGGTCGCTGCCGTTGGTCACGTGCAGACTTTCAAAGCGACAGCCGAGAATGTTGCGGCCGCGGTGAAAGCAAAGCCTCACGCGCACGTATGGACGCCGGGCACAGATTTCGTCGCTTACCAAAAGACTGGCGGCTACGCGGTGGTGAGGGCTTGTCTCACGGACAAACGCACGCGCGACGACCTGATCAAGATCGTTAGCGATGCCGGTCTGCGCGGACTCGGCGGTGCGGGATTTCCGACCGGCCGCAAATGGTCGCTGGTGCGCGCCGAGCCCGCGCCGCGTATGTTCGCAGTCAATGCCGACGAAGGTGAGCCCGGTACCTTCAAGGACCGCTACTACCTCGAACGTGATCCGCACCGCTTCATCGAAGGCGTGCTGATCGCTGCCTGGGTCGTCGAGGCCCCCGACACTTACATTTACATTCGTGACGAATATCCCGAGCTACGGTTGATGCTGCTCGACGAGATCGAGAAGGTCGAGAAAGCCGGCTTGTCGCCGCACACCAAGCTGCATCTGCGCCGCGGCGCCGGTGCCTATATCTGCGGCGAAGAGTCGGCGATGATCGAATCGATCGAAGGCAAGCGTGGTCTGCCGCGCCATCGTCCGCCTTATGTTGCGCAGGTGGGTCTGTTCGGCCGCCCAACGCTCGAACAGAACGTCGAGACCATGTTCTGGATCCGCGACATCATCGAGAAGGGTGCCGAATGGGTGACGTCGCAAGGCCGCCATGAGCGAAAGGGCTTCCGCAGTTTCTCGGTGTCAGGCCGCGTCAAGAACGCGGGTGTCAAGCTGGCGCCGGCCGGCATCACCATGCAAGAACTGGTCGATGAGTTCTGCGGCGGCATGCAGGACGGTCATGCTTTCAAGGGCTATCTGCCAGGCGGGCCATCGGGCGGCATTCTGCCGGCCTCCATGGCCGACATTCCGCTTGATTTCGGAACTTTGGAAAAATATGGCTGCTTCGTCGGGTCGCATGCGGTTGTGATTCTCTCCGACAAGGATGACATCAAGGCTGCAGCCTTGAATCTGATGAAGTTCTTTGAGGACGAAAGTTGCGGCCAATGCACGCCCTGCCGCGCCGGCACCGAAAAGGCGGCCAAATTGATGGCCAAAGGTCCGTGGGACGTAAAGCTGCTGGAGGAGCTCTCGACCGCGATGCGCGATGCCTCGATCTGCGGTCTTGGCCAGGCGGCACCGAATCCGCTGCTATGCGTGCTAAAATATTTTCCGGATGAATTGTCGAAACCGCTGGGAAGCTGGTGACGGCGAAAGGCAAAAGCAATGAGCGCAGGTAATGGCAAAGCCAAGAGCGTGAAGTTCATCCTCGATGGCAAGGAAGTCGAGGCGCTTGCGGGTGAAACCATCTGGCAGGTGGCCAAGCGCCTCGGCACCGATATCCCGCATCTGTGTTATTCGCCAGAGCCCGGCTACCGCGCCGACGGCAATTGCCGCGCCTGCATGGTGGAGATCGAAGGCGAACGCGTGCTGGCGGCAAGCTGTATCCGCAAGCCGGCCGAAGGCATGAAAGTGAAGGCAACATCGGAGCGCGCCAAGACCGCGCGGCAGATGGTGTTCGAACTGCTCATTGCCGATCAACCCGACCGCAAGACCGCTGCGCACGATCCGCAATCGAAGTTCTGGGAATGGGCCGATCGCATGCACATCGGCACCAGCCGTTTCCCGACACACGGCAAGCCCGCGCCTGACCGGAGCCACCCGGCGATGGCGGTCAATCTCGACGCCTGCATCCAGTGCAATCTCTGTGTCCGCGCCTGCCGCGAAGTGCAAGTCAATGACGTGATCGGGATGGCCGGCCGCGGCCATGGCGAAAAGATCGTCTTCGATTTCGACGACCCGATGGGCAATTCCACATGTGTGGCTTGCGGCGAATGCGTGCAGGCCTGTCCGACCGGCGCGCTGATGCCGGCGACTCTGGTCAACGAGAAGAATGTCCGCACTGAATTCCCCGATCGCGAGGTGAACTCAGTGTGCCCGTATTGCGGTGTCGGCTGCCAGCTCACTTACAAGATCAAGAACGACAAGCTCCTTTACGTCACCGGCCGTGACGGACCGGCCAATCAGAATCGCCTGTGCGTGAAGGGCCGGTTTGGCTTTGACTACATCAGCAATCCGCAGCGCCTAACCAAGCCAATGATCCGCAAGGATGGGGTGAAGAAAGCCGCCGATGACCTGGTCGATCCGTCGAACCCGTGGACGCATTTCCGCGAAGCCACCTGGGAAGAGGCGATGGAACGTGCCGCCTCCGGCCTGAAGAAGATCCGCGACCGCGACGGCTCGCGTGCGCTCGCCGGTTTCGGTTCGGCCAAGGGCTCGAACGAGGAGGCCTATCTTTTCCAGAAGCTGGTGCGCACCGGCTTTGGCTCCAACAATGTTGATCACTGCACCCGGCTCTGCCACGCGTCCTCGGTCGCGGCGCTGCTCGAAGGCGTCGGCTCTGCCGCGGTGACCGCAACGTTCAACGAGTGCAAGAATTCCGACTTCATCGTCGTGATCGGCGCCAATCCGACCGAAAACCATCCGGTCGCCGCCACCTTCTTCAAGCAGGCGGCCAAGCGCGGCGCCAAGCTGGTGGTAATGGATCCACGCGGGCAGGCGCTCAAGCGCCACGCCTGGCGCATGATGCAATTCAAGAACGGCGCCGACGTCGCGATGCTCAACGGAATGCTCAACGTCATTATCGGCGAGAAGCTCTACGACCAGCAATACGTGCAAACTTACGTGGAAGGCTTTGAACAGCTCGCCGACCATGTGAAGGACTTCACGCCGGAAGAGATGGCGCCGATATGCGGCATTCCCGCCGACACACTGCGCGAGGTGGCGCGGGGTTTTGCGCGTGCCGAAAATGCGATCATTTTCTGGGGTATGGGCGTGTCGCAACATACTCATGGCACCGATAATGCGCGCTGCCTGATCGCGCTATCGTTGATCTGCGGCCAGGTCGGCCGGCCGGGCACCGGCCTGCATCCGCTGCGCGGACAGAATAACGTGCAAGGCGCCTCAGACGCCGGCCTGATCCCGATGTTTTTCCCCGATTACAAGTCGGTGGAAAATCCGGAGATGATCGCGAAATACGAAAAGGCTTGGGGAAAGAAGCTCGACCCCAAGCGCGGCAAGACCGTGGTCGAGATCATGGATGCGGTGCACGCCGACGAGATCAAGGGTATGTACATCATGGGTGAAAACCCCGCGATGTCGGATCCCGATCTCAACCACGCGCGCGGCGCGCTCGCCCATCTCGAGCACCTGGTGGTGCAAGACCTCTTCCTTACTGAAACCGCGTCCTATGCCGACGTTGTCCTGCCGGCCTCGGCCTGGCCGGAGAAAGACGGCACTGTCACCAACACCAACCGCCAGGTGCAGATGGGCCGCAAGGCGCTGCCGCTGCCTGGCGATACACGTCAGGACCTTTGGATTATCCAGGATCTCGCCCAGCGCATGGGCGAAAAGTGGAACTACAAGCACGTCAGCGAAGTGTTCGAGGAGATGGCGCGGCTGATGCCGGCACTCGACAACATCACCTGGGACCGCGTTGAACGCGAGTACCACGTCACCTATCCGGTTGATGGTCCGGATGTACCGGGCCGCGACGTGGTGTTCGACAAGGGTTTCCCGCGGCCGAATGGCATGGCCAAGCTGGTGGCGGCGAAATTGCTGCCGCCGAACGAAACGCCGGATCACGACTATCCGTTTATCCTCACGACCGGCCGTCAACTCGAGCATTGGCACACCGGCGCCATGACGCGGCGCGCGAGTGTGCTCGATGCGCTCGAGCCTGCGGCCGTCGCCTCGCTGTCACGCGGCACGTTCGCCAAGTTGGGCATCAAGCCGGGCGACATGGTGAAGGTGACGACACGGCGCGGCGAGGTCGAACTCAATTCGCGCCAGGACGACGCCATCCCCGATGGCGTTGTGTTCATCCCCTTTGCTTACGTGGAAGCAGCGGCAAATATCCTCACCAATCCCGCGCTCGATCCGTTCGGCAAAATTCCCGAGTTCAAGTTCTGCGCTGCCAAGGTGGAGGCGGCCAAGTCCAGGATGGAAGCGGCGGAATAGGGGTCGTCTGACTAGACCTGGGACTGCGTCACGGCCGGGCTCGTCCCGGCCGTCCGCGTTTTAAAGGCCAGCCTGAATTCATTCCATTCATTTGGCGGTCCGAGTCTTGCATGGAATCGGGTAGACTGATCGGATTTGGGGGGAAATCGTAAGCGTGATGAACATTCAACAAAAGGCACCGGTGCGCCAAACTGCCGCGCCTGCAGTCTCCAACCCGCTCGCTGATTTTTTAGCCAGCACCCACGCGGCACTCGTGCACGAGGAGCGCGGTACGGTCGCCGATTACATCCCAGAGCTGCAAAAAGCCGATCCACGCCACTTCGGCATCGCACTAGCGACCATGGACGGCCACGTCTACGAGGCCGGCGATACGGCCGTGCCCTTTACAATTCAATCGATCTCCAAGGCTTTTGTGTTTGCGCTTGCGCTCGATGTGCTCGGTGCCGAGCGAGTCGAAGCCAGGATTGGCGTCGAGCCAAGCGGGGATGCGTTCAACTCTATCCGGCTGCGCTCCGACAATCGCCCATTCAATCCGATGGTTAACTCCGGCGCGATTGCGTGCTCCGGGCTGCTTCACGAAGTTGAAGGTGAAAACGCCACAGAGCGCATTCGCGACGTGCTCAGCCGGCTCGCGGGACGCGATCTCGCCTTCGATGAACGGGTTTTCGTCTCAGAGCGCCTGACCGGCGACCGAAACAGGGCGATCGCCTATCTCCTGCACAATTACGGCATCATCAAAGGCAATGTCGATGCGGTCCTCGACGTCTATTTTAGGCAGTGCTCGGTGCTGGTGACGGCGCGCGATCTTGCGCTGATGGCGGCCACAGTCGCCAATGGCGGCGTCAATCCGGTAACCGGCGAGCGCGTGATCGGCGCTTATGCGATTTCGCGCACGCTTTCGGTTATGACGAGCTCGGGAATGTACGACTACGCCGGTGAATGGATCTACCGCATCGGTTTTCCCGCCAAGAGCGGTGTCGGCGGCGGCATTCTCGCCGCTTTCCCATCGCAATTTGGACTCGGATCTTTCTCGCCGCGCCTCGATGAACACGGAAACAGTGTGCGCGGATTGAAGGTGTGTGAAGCAGTTTCGGCACAGTTCGAGCTACACATGCTCAAACGCACAAGCAACGTCCGAACCTGTATCGTTGCGGATTATGATTTTGAGCGTAGCTCCCCGCGGGGACGCCAGCCACACGAACAGAAACTTATCGATGCCCATAAGAGTGCAATGCGTGTTATCGAACTCACCGGTAGTATTTCCTTCGCCAATGCCGACTTTATCACCCGCCGGATCGAGAGTTCGTCACTGCCTTTGGTTTTGATCCTCGATTTCGGCCGTGTTCCGCATATTAGTTCTGGTGCTGCAAAGTTGCTGGCGGACCAGCTCGGCAAACTTGCGGCCCTCGGCACGATGCCGGTTCTCTCGGGTGTAGAGCAAGGCTCGGCCAGCTGGCAGGCGCTTGCGGCACAACTTGGCGAGCGAGCGCAGCTACGTCAATTCGCACGCCTCGACGAGGCGATTGAGTGGGCCGAAGATCAGGTCATTTACCGCTTCGGCGGATTTACCCATCTGATGGATTCGGTCCCTCTCAGCGAGCAGGAATTGCTGCACGGCATGCCGTTGGAATTGGTCGATGAGATTGTCAGATTTTGCACGGTGCAGAACTTCAAGGCCGGCGAATGCATCATCGCCGGCGGCGACGCATCGACGTCCCTTTTCTTTCTTCTAAGCGGAATGGTCAGTGTGAAACTTGCCGACGGCGTGCGGCTTGCAACGCTCGTCCCAGGAATGGCGTTTGGCGAGATGGCTTTGGTGGAGAGCCATCGCGGCGCGAGCGTCTGGGCCGATACCGCAATCAAATGCGTCGAGCTTCCGCTCGAACGATTTTACGGCTTTTGCGAGATCTACCCGAAAATGGGCCAGCGCATTATGCGCAATCTTGCCGGCCTCCTGGCGCGGCGGCTGGGACGCGCAAACCGGCGTATCGATTTGCTGAGCGCGACCTAGCGACCCAAGCCCGCGTCTTTGCTTGGAAATCCGGCGGTCTTGTGTGTCGGCTGATGAGTGGAGGAAGTATTGGCCGCCAGATTGCCGGTCTGTAATTATTCCGCCCATTTCCCGCCGTTTTCGCGGCGGAGAGTTCCGATGCCTTCGATGGGACGCGAAGGCGAGTGGACGGAGGGTAAAACCATGAAAATTGTGTCGTGTATTTTGGGGCTCGCCATCGCCTGCGTTGCGGCACCGGCAATGGCGAAACCGGCTTACATCGCCTCAACCGTCAATTTGCGCGCAGCGCCCGGCACCGGTAGCGAAATTGTCGCCAAGATTCCCGGTGGCAGCCTGGTCGACACCGGAGGATGTGACGAAGGCTGGTGCGAGATCAGCTGGCAGGACAAGAAGGGCTTTGCAATCCAGACCGCGCTCGACATGAGCGGCCGCGTGCCCCAGCAGCGTGCTGCTGCGACCAGTCCGGCCAATCGGCAGGCTCCGCGTGGCGAGCAGGTGGTTGAAGGTCCCGAGGTCGTTGATGGCCCGGTCTATTATGATCCGCCGGCCGTCGTTTACTACGGCGGTCCTTACTACCGGCCTTATTGGGGATGGCACCGCCGCCACTGGTGGTGATCACTATTTCGCCTGTTTGCGGCCGCCGAACATAAGGCCGAGCGCCACCAGCGTGATGATATAAGCAAGAATGCCGCCCGGTATCGCGATGTACAATTTTGCACCGAGCTGTTGCTCCAGCACGAGCAGCACGGCAGCACCGACCAGCACAGCGGCAAACCTGATCATGCGGTCGCGATTCATGCGGGCGGCTGCCTAGCGCTTGGCGTCATTTGTCGCGGGCGCGCGCATGTTCGCCCACGGGTCCGCGCGCGCAGGCGTCGCAGCATCCTGCTTCAGGCGTTTCATCGTGGAGTCGTATTGCTTGTCGACCGCCTCGGAGTCCTTTCTCTTCAGGATCTCCTCACGCGTGACCTCGCGTTTTTCTTGTGCGAAAACCGGTGTTGCCAGCAGCGCCAGCAACATGACGCCGATTGTTACGCGTCGCATGACCGTTCCCCGGAGTGTCTTACCTGCAAACAAGATAGCACTTCCGCCGATGCTGCTCAATGCAATGTAATCATTGTGCAATTGGGCTTTGGCCCTTATGAAACTGCGGTATAGGATAGCGTGCCCCTTGCGTTGCCGGGTTACTCACTGAGATCGAGGAATGTCGCTCGCTCACGATACATCGCCGCGCCCGCCTCTGGACCTGCTGCGTCACGACTGGACGCGCGAGGAAGTGCGAACCTTGTTCGCATTGCCGTTTCCGGAACTGATATTTCGTGCGGCAGCGGTGCACCGGGAGAACTTCGACCCCGCGGAGGTGCAGATTTCCACGCTGCTGTCGATCAAGACGGGCGGTTGCCCGGAGGACTGCGCCTATTGCCCGCAATCGGCCAAATTCGACACCGGCGTCAAGGCCGATAAATTAATGGAGCTCGACGCCGTGCTCGCCGAAGCGCGAGCGGCCAAGGCGGGTGGGGCTTCGCGCTTTTGCATGGGCGCCGCCTGGCGCGCGCCGAAGGATCGCGATCTCGACAAAGTCTGTGCGATGGTAGAGGGCGTAAAGGCTCTCGGTATGGAAACCTGCGTCACGCTTGGCATGCTGACCGGGAAGCAGGCGCGCCGCCTGAAAGATTGCGGCCTTGACTACTACAACCACAATCTCGACACCTCGCCGGAATACTACGGCGATATAATCACCACGCGTACATATCAGGATCGGCTCGACACCCTCGCATATGTGCGCGATGCCGGCATTCATGTCTGCTGCGGCGGCATCGTCGGCATGGGTGAGGGGCTGGATAACCGAATCGGCATGATCGCGACACTCGCAAGCCTGCCGGTGCATCCGGAGAGTGTTCCGATCAACATGCTGGTGCAGGTGGAAGGCACGCCGCTCGCAGGGCAGGCGAAGCTCGATGCATTTGACTTCGTGCGCACCATTGCGGTGGCCCGCATCTGCATGCCGGCATCGGTCGTACGACTGTCTGCCGGTCGAGAAGACATGAGCGAGGAAACGCAGGCTTTGTGTTTTATCGCCGGCGCCAACTCGATCTTCTACGGGCCGAAACTGCTCACCACGCCCAATCCCGGCCGCGACCGCGATATGGCGTTGCTCGACAAACTCGGCCTGCGGCCGATGGAGTAAGGCCCGCCGCGCTAGGCGAAATTGCGCACCAGCGCGAGGCCGGCGAACAGTCCGCCGATCGACAAAGCAACCGACAGCAGCACATAAAGCGCGGCCAAACCGGCTTCGCCGCGCTCATAGAGCAACGCGACGTCGAGCGAAAAGGTCGAGAAGGTCGTGTATCCGCCGAGAATGCCGGTGGTGAGGAAGAGCTGCCAGTGTTGCGGGATGCCGCTCTTGAAGGCGAAAACCGCCACCAGGCACCCCATCACGATCGAGCCACTGACGTTTTCAAACAGCGTCGCGTAAGGGAATGCCGTACCCAGCAGCCGCGCGAAACCGAGATTGAAGCCGTGGCGGAGTGCGGCACCGATCCCGCCGCCGATAAACACAATGAGAAAGCCCATCATTCATCCCCGAGGTTGGGCCAATGAAAAACCGTCCTATGGCAGACGGAATCCCACCGCCGTGTGTCGCGGTAGGAGTCATCAGCCCTAAAATTTCATAGCTTGCGGGCGGTTATCGGGGGACCCCATCCCCATCGGGCCGAAACTACCGGCGGCACATGGCAGGGTCAACGGGGACGTGGCAGACATTTCACGCCCAGTCGACTAGTGTTCGCGCCGCTTTGACCCACGCTGCTCCACCCCGCCGTCGTCGCCGCGCTTTCGACTGGTCGACCGCCGTCATTGCGGCGATGGCCATTACGGCCGCCGTCACGGTTTATGTGCGCGACGGCCGCGAACATTTTTTCGCAATCTTGCTCGGCGACGTAACCCTGTTCGCCGAAATGTTGCCCAAAGTCCTGGCCGGCTGCCTGATCGGAGCTTTCGTGACGCTTCTGCTGCCGCGCGAAATGGTGGCACGCTGGGTCGGGCACGAATCCGGGTTTGCCGGCCTGCTGATTGCCGCCTTCTTCGGCTTCCTGTTGCCGGGCGGTCCGATCACAATCTATCCGGTGGCTGGCGCCTTTCTTGTCATGGGCGCCGATGCCGGCGCAGTGGTCGCATTCATCGTGAGCTGGACGCTTATCGGGTACACCCGCGCGCTGGTGTGGGAACTGCCGTTCTTCGGATCGGATTTCGTGCTCTGGCGCATCATCGCAGCGCTGCCGCTGCCGATCGTCGCCGGGTTGCTGGCGCGCATCGCCGTCCGTGCAGGATTCAAATATCGAGATGACGACCAATGACGCTCGCCATCAACATCTTGCTGTGGTTGGTGGTCTTCGTCCTGGCTGTCATCGCCGCCATGCGCGGCCGCGTTCTGCTCAATGACGGCGCGCGCGGCGGCGCGCTGGAGTTCTTGCTTCTGTTGCCGCGCATCGGCATCGGTGTGGTCGGCTCCGGTTTTGTCGCCGAGGCGCTGCCCAATGAGTGGATAGCGCCGTGGCTCGGTCCGCAGTCGGGTTTTTTTGGCGTGATGATCGCAACGATTGGTGGCGCGCTGACGCCCGGCGGTCCGGTGGTCGGTTTTTCGATTGGGGCTGCGGCGTTGAAAAGCGGGGCAGGGGCACCGCAGGTGATCGCTTATTCGACCGCATGGGCTTTGTACGCAATCCACCGGTTGCTCATCTGGGAAGTTCCGCTGATGCCCGCGCGTGTGGTGTGGCTGCGCGCGATGGTGTCATTGCCTCTGCCGTTTCTGGCAGCCGCGCTCGCGATCCTGCTCGGGCGGCCTTAAGGCAGCATTTTCTCAGGTATTCCCACCGCTGCCGCCCATGCTAGCCTTCTTCCGGAAGGCGGGGTTACACCGCCGCCGGGGTGAGGAAACGATGGCGGAAGAAGTCAAAGCCGACGCTGAATCGCAGGTTATTTCCGAAGAGCAACTCCGCAAGGCGGAGGAATACGTCCAGCAGGAAGAAGGCGCCGCCAACCGGCTCGCGGGCTGGGTGGGCACTGCGGTGACCGGCATCGCGGTCGTGATGACGTTGTTCCACCTTTACGCCGCCTACGATATCGTCCCGACGCAGGAGCTACGCTACATCCACGTGGCGTTCGTGCTGCTGTTGAGCTTTCTGTTATTCCCGCTTGCCGCGCGCTTCCGCAATCACGTGCAGTGGTTCGATATCATTCCGGCATTGGCCGGCATTGCCATCATTATCTACGCGCTCGCCGGCGGCGACGATTTCCTCGATCGTGCTGCGGTCCCCGACCGTTGGGATGTGATTCTCGGCGGCATCTTTATCGTGCTCGTGCTCGAAGCCGCGCGCCGCACCACCGGCCCAATCATGCCGATCGTGGCTGTCCTTTTTATTGCCTATGCCATGTTCGGCCCGTATTTGCCGCCGCCATGGACGCATCGCGGCTTCGATGTCGCGCGCCTGGTCGGGCATTTATTCATCACGCTCGAGGGCATTTTTGGCGTTGCCGTCGACGTGTCCGCAACGCTGATCATCATGTTCACGATCTACGGAGCCATACTCCAGCATTCCGGCGCCGGAAAATTCTTTATCGATTTTTCGCTCGCCGTCATGGGTGGCAAGCCATCGAGTGCCGGCCGCGCGGTGGTTGCGTCCTCGTTCCTGCTCGGCGGACCTTCCGGCTCGGGTGTCGCCACCACCGTGATGATCGGCACGGTCGCCTGGCCGATGCTGAAAAAAGCCGGCTTCGAGAAAGACGCCGCCGGCGGTCTGCTTGCCGCGGGCGGACTGGGCGCCATCATTTCGCCGCCCGTGCTTGGCGCGGCTGCGTTCCTGATCGCCGAGTTTCTGAAGATCAGCTATCTCGACGTGATCTGGATGGCGACCATCCCGACCTGTCTTTACTACCTGTCGCTGCTGTTCATGGTCGAACTCGACGCGATGCGCTTCGGTGCGCAAGAAGTGGTGTTCAAACAGGAGCTGACGATCGGGCAGATGGTGCGGCGCTACGGATTCCACTTCGTGTCGCTGGTTGCCGTCGTCGTATTCATGGTGATCGGGTATTCACCGATGCTTTCGGTTTTCTATTCCACCATGCTTGCATTCACGATGAGCGCGCTCGCGCCAGAGACCGCATTGGGCCCGCGCCAGCTATTGATGCTGTTGCTAGCTATGCTCGCCATTACTGCCGTGATTGGCGTCATTCCGGGCGTGGGCACGTCGGCGCCGGCGATGCTGATACAGACAAACTTTCCGATGCTGATCCTGATTGTGATCGGGGTGCTGGCCATCCTCGGCCTGACGTCGGCAGGTCAGCGCGCCGTACCATCAAGTAAGAAGCTCACCACCGCGCTTGCCGACGGCTCGATCGGTGTTCTCAGCGCCGCGACGACTTGCGCAGCAGCCGGCATCATTGTCGGCGTCGTCACGCTGACCGGGCTCGGACTGAAATTCTCCGCCATCGTCATCGATCTTGCTGGCGGCAGCTTGCTGATGACCGCGATCTACACTTCACTCGTGGTGTGGATCATTGGTCTCGCGGTTCCGGTGACAGCGTCGTACATCATCTGCGCGGTGATCGCGGCGCCCGCGCTGATCAAGCTGGGCGTGCCCGATTACGCCGCGCATATGTTCATTTTCTACTATGCGGTTCTTTCGGAAGTCTCCCCACCGACCGCGCTGTCGCCTTTCGCGGCCGCCGCGATCACCGGCGGCGACCCCTACCGCACCACGATGCAGGCTTGGAAATACACGCTGCCCGCATTCCTCGTGCCGTTCGTGTTCGTGCTGGACCCGCTGGGTATCGGCCTATTGATGAAGATTTCCAAAGGATGGATCGGTCTACGATATCATCTGGATCACAGCCGTGACGGGCGCCGGGCTCGGTGCACTCTCGGTCGCAGCGCAAAACTGGGCGATCCGGCGCACCACGCCGGTCGAGCGCGGCTTGTTCCTGCTGACCGGGCTGCTGTTGGTGTTCCCAAGCTTGCTCGAGGCAATGATGGAAGAGATTACTGGCCTGGACATACCGCATCCGGCGCCTTTCGGTCTCGCACTCGGCATTAGCTTGCTATTATGGCAATGGTTCAGCCGGGAGCCTGCGCCAGCTCGGGTTCCTTAGGTGCGTCAAGAACAAGCAGGGAGGAAAACAATGAAACGAGGATTCACACTGGCAGTCGCGGCGGTCGCGGCTGCGACTCTCGCTTTGGGTGGCGCCGTCGCCCAGCAGCGGGCGATCGCGATCGGCACCGGCGGTACCGGCGGCGTTTACTATCCGATCGGTGGCGCGCTCGCCAACCTGATCTCGAAGACCTTTCCGAACATGCAGGCGACCGCGCAGGTTACCGGCGGATCGGTCGACAATCTCAAATTGATCAATTCCGGACAGAGCGAGCTGGCCTTCTCCATGGCCGACGCGGCGCTCGACGCATTCAATGGCGTCGACAAGTTCAAGGGCACCAAGGTGCCGCTGCGTACATTGATGGTGCTCTATCCGAACATAATGCACGTGGTGTCCATTGAAGGTATGGGCGTCAATACGCTCGCAGACCTCAAGGGCAAGCGCGTGTCGACGGGCGCGCCTGGCAGCGCCACCGAAGTGATGGCATTTCGCGTCATTGAAGCGGCCGGACTCGACAAGGACAAGGACATGAAGCGGGAACGGCTTTCGGTCGCCGAATCCGTAAATGCGATCAAGGATCACAAGATCGATGCGTTCTTCTGGGTCGGCGGCCTGCCGACCGCCGGCGTCACCGATCTTGCCGCCACGCCGGGCACGAAAATCAAAATGATCGATCACTCCGACGTCGTCGCTAAGATGAACGCCAAATACGACAATCTTTATTCGACGGCGGTCATCAAGGCCGGCACCTACCCGGGCCAGGACAAGGACAACCAGGTTTCCGCAGTGTGGAACATCCTGGTCACGAATGACAAGATGTCCGATGACGACGCCTACAACATCGTCAAGCTGATCGTCGACAAGAAGGCCGACCTCGTCGCTGTGCATAAAGATGCGTCGAGCTTCACTGTTGAAAACCAGGTGATCGCCAATTCGCCAATCCCTTGGCACCCCGGCGCGATGAAGTTTTTCAAGGAAAAAGGCGCGAAGATGTAATTCTGCACATCTTTGCCAGGTTCACAGCGGCCCCGCGTCGGCGGGGCCGTTTGCGTTTCAACTGGCGTGCGCGTGCGATGTGCGCGTAGGCAATGCGACACAAATGAAATAGCCGAGTGCGCTGAGGCACGCGATGCAGAAGCTCACCGGCCAGTCCGTATAGAAGGCCATCGTGAGACCGAGCCAGGCTTCGGCGAGCGCAAAAAGTGCCGAGACGAAAAGGCCGCTCCAGAGACCGGTCGTGATGCGTTGCGCGGCGGCCGGCGGCCCAACCATCAGGGTGAATACCAGAAGCACGCCGACGATCTGCGCGCAGGCGGACACCGCAATCGCGACGAGAGCGAGGAACGCGGTCGATACAAACCGCAGTGGCACCCCCTTGGCTTCCGCCAATTCAGGCTGAAGACTCGAAAATATGAGCGGGCGCATGATGGCCGCGAGCGCAATCAGCGTGATTGTCCCGAGCAGGGCCAGCGTCACAATCATGGTGTGGTCGACCGCGAGCACATTGCCAAAGAGGATCGCGGTCGCCTGCGTGGCGAACGACGTGTAGTAGTGCAGGAACAAGAGACCAAAGCCGAGTGCCAGCGACAGCACCACGCCAATGGCGATGTCCCGGTTGCTGATACGCTCGCTGAGCGCGCCCATCACAATGCCGGCGGCCAGCGTGAAGCCGAGCAGGCCCCACAGCGGGGCAAGCCCGATCAGCCCCGCGCCGGTGGCGCCGGCAAAGCCGATATGGGAGAGCGCGTGGCCGGCGAAAGTCTGACCGCGCATCACCAGGAAATAACCGACCAGGCCCGACACCACGGCGACAATGCCGGCGGCAGCGAAAGCGTTGATCATGAATTCATAAGCGAACATGTCAGTGATGATGGTGCTGGCCATGTTCGTGGCCGTGGTGGTGGTGGTCGTGCAAGTGATCGGTACGTTCGACGTCGCGTCCGCGCGACATCACGAAAATATGGCCGCCGGCGCGCACCACCTGGATCTCGGTGCCATAGAGCCTGGACAATACCGGAGCGGTCACCACCTGCTCGACGGTGCCGAGCACAGCCTGACCGTTACCGAGATAGAGAACGCGGTCGAGCGTGCCGAGCAATTGGTTGAGTTCGTGCGCGCTGAACAGCACCGTGATCTTGCGCTCGCGGCAGACCTTGCGCACTACGTCGATCGCCACCTCCTGGTGGTGGGCGTCGAGGCTGATCAGCGGTTCGTCGAGCAGCAAGAGCTTGGGCTTGCCGATCAGGGCCTGCGCCAGCAACAGCCTTTGGCGTTCGCCGCCGGACATGTCGGATAGCGGCCGGGCCGCAAGATCGTGGGCGCCGACGGCCTCAAGCGTTTCCTCGATTGCGCGACCATCGTCGGCATTGAGCGACGGCAGGCCCCAGCGCTCGCCATTGAGCGAGCTTGCGATGAAGTCGCGCCCGCGAACGCGCAAGTCCGGCAGAACCGTGCGCAATTGGGGCAGGTAGCCGATGTCCGCGCTGCCCCGCTGTGGGTCGCGGCCGAACACCGTGATGTTGCCTTCGCTCGGGGAAACCAAACCAAGAATGGCGCGCATCAAAGTTGTCTTGCCGGCACCATTCGGGCCGAGAACGCCGATGAACTCGCCTGCCTCGATCCCGAAGCTGACATCGGACAGCACGGCGCGGCCACCGACGCGAAGCGTGGCATGGTCGAGCGCGATCACAGTCACGAGTTCGGCCCGCTCAACGCCTTGTCGACCGCGTCCAGTTCACCAAGCACCCAGTCCTGATACGAGATATTCGCGGGCATCGTTTCGGTAACGGCGATGACCGGCACTTTGGCGTTGCCGGCGATCGCGCGCATCCGCTCGGTCAGTTTTTCCGAAACCTGGCTATTGTAGATCAAGGCCTTGACCTTGTGCTCTTTCAGGTCGCTCTCCAGCGCGGCGACATCACGCGCGCTTGGCTCAGTGTCGTTCATCATCGCAAGCTGAAAGCGCTGATTGCGCATGGTGAGCCCGAGCGCGTCGACCATGAGGCCGAAAACCGGTTCGGTCGCGGTTACCGATGTCCCGGCATGTTTCGCCTTCAACTGCGCAATGCGCTGCGTGACACGCGCGAGCGAGGCGAGCGTTACTTTAAGGCGCGCCGAGTAGTCCGAGGCATGCGCACTGTCGAGTGTGCTCAGTTCAGCGGCGAGGGCGGTTGCCATCGCGGGCATGGTCGCGGGATCGTACCATACATGCGGATTGTCGCCCGATTTCCGGCCGCTGAGTTGCGCGGCGTTAATGACGACGCGCTGCGGACGCGGCACGGCGGCCAGAAGCTTTTCCATCCAGGGATCGTAGTTGGCGCCATTGAGAATCACGATCTGGGCATTGGCAAGCTGGCGCACGACGGCCGGCGTCGTTTCGAACAGATGCGGATCCTGGTCGGGATTGCTCATAATGCTGACGACCGCAACACGGTCGCCGCCCACCTGGCGTGCGATGTCGCCATAAAAATTTTCCGCGGCAACGACAGCAATCTGTGGATCGGCAGCAACCCTGTGGGTCGTCTGCCCAGTGGCCAACCCGGCGCCCAACCCAGCACCCATGACCAGGGCGAGAACCAATCTGGCGGCCACCTTCATCTCTCCAACCCTGTTTTTGAGCCATTTCCTGGCTAAGCAATGTAACATTATAACATTTCAAATGACAAGGAGGCGCTTGAATGGGGGGCGGGCAATGGAGTTGGAGGGCTAGGCCTCGATTTTCGCGAGGCCGCGGACGAGCCAGAAGCGGACCATCCGGCGCGCGGTAGCCACCGATAGTTTGATAAAATCACCGCGCGCCTGTGCGACGTCAGTGGCGGGGACCTCGTAGGGCGCGAACCGTAACTTCAGGATCGCGCTGAAGGTCTGCCAGCGCAATTCGGCAGCCTTGCAAGCCACCAGGATGCCGTCGTAACGGATATTTTGCATCAGTCGCTCGATCAATTCGACGGGCACGGCGCACATGCGGGCGAGGCCGACGACCGTTTCTTCGTATTGCCCGGCATCGGAAAATCCGGCGATCGCCGTCTCGTTGAGTTGACCGGTCCCCTGAAGTTTATCGACCAGTGCCGTCGCGTGACTGAAGTCGCGAGGCGCTTCCGCATTGCGCAGGACCTTGTCCGATACTGAGAAAAGAACCTGCTGGATTGCGGCCCGGCTTTCAGGCGGAACCACCGTCAGCAGTCGCGCGCGAACCGTTTCCGTGGCCTTCGAGACCAGGTCCTGAAGCAATTGCGGCGGCATATCCATGCGCACACCGAGATTTTCGGCGAGCCGCTCGTCTCTTTCTGCGCGGTGTGCGAGCTCGACATAGCCGCCTTCGGAAAAGGTCGCACCCTGATTCTGTGACAGCTTGTGGACCACGGTTGTGTCGCCGCGTTGTATCAAGATGTCGGTGACCGCTGCCGCGAGACGCTTGCGTTCAGAGATCGCGCCCAGATGGCCTTGGCCTTTCTCCGCCGCAATTTCGATCAAGTCGTTGTCGGTGAGTTGCACCGATTGTGCCAGCACGGGTCCGGCGACTGCTATTTCATCGTGGTGCGCAAGGGTGCGGATAACGCCGGTGGGGGCGTTGTCGATGGGCGCGAGCTTGGCGCCAAGCTCGGCGAGCGCCTTGGTTTCGACTTGCCGCACGAGGTGGGCGAGCACGTCGTCGAACAATCCAACCTGCTCTTGATTGAAAGCCGCCGCGTCGCCCAGAAATAAGTCGGTCACGCGCCTGAGGATTTCCGTACGCCGGTCACTTGAACCTGCGGTCAGGACAAGTTCGAGTTCGTCAATGACGGACGCGGCCTGCGACATTTCTTGTCTTGGGCGGGATTCTTCCCGCCGCCTTCCACTGACTGCCGTGGGACACCCCGGCGCGCCAGCGCACCATATCGCCGGCCCGTAAAGCTTAGGTAAAGCCGGGCAGCGGCCCAGATTTTGGCGATTCCTTAATATTCACAATGGTTTATTAAATAGCTTTTGCACTATTGGGCGTGAATGTTGCCTTCCTTCACCACGCGGCCCCATTTGGTGATTTCCGTCATGATGTAGTCGGCAAACTGGGCGGAACTCATCTCGACGGTGGCGGCACCCTCGCGGTCGAAGGCACTTTGCAATTCGGGTGATTTCAATGCGGCCTGGGTTGCCGCGTAAAGTTTTTCGGCGATCGGCTTGGGCATGCCGGCGGGACCGACAAGACCCCACCAATTATCCGCGACATAACCGGGCACTCCGGCCTCGGCGATGGTCGGCACATCCGGCAGCACCGGGTTGCGCTTGGCGCCGCCGGTGCCCAGCGCAATCAGCTGGCCTGATTTGATGAAGGGCGTGGTCTGCACGAGCGAAGAGAACATGATCTTGACGTGACCGGCGACCACGTCCTGCATCGCCGGTCCGCCGCCTTTATACGGGACGTGCACGAGATTGACGTGAGCCTGCAGCTTGAACAACTCGCCACCCAGATGCTGAAAGCTACCAACGCCTGCGGAGGCGTAGTTGAGTTCGCCGGGCTTCTCTTTGGCGAGTTTGAGCAAGTCCTTCACCGTTTTGATCGACGACGTCGGATTGACCACGAGGACGTTTGGTCCAGTTGCGAAGATCGAGATCGGTGTGAATGATTTGATCGGGTCGTATTTGAGGGCGTAAAGCGCCGGGTTGACCGCATGCGCGATCGATATCACGCAGATCGTGTAGCCGTCGGGCGTTGCGGTCGCGCAAGCCTCGGTGCCGATGGTCCCGCCGGCCCCCGCACGGTTGTCGACGTAAACCTGCTGCCCCAGTTTGACGCTGAGTTGCTGCGCCACCAGCCGGCCCACCACGTCGTTGCTGCCACCTGGCGGGAACGGAATGATCAGCCGGACCGGCTTGCTCGGATAGTCATCGGCAAAAGCCGAAGGCGCGAGTGCCAGCAGCAGGGCTACGGCCGCGATCCATCGTGGCAGCAATTTCGTCATGGTGTCTCCCAAACGTCGTATTTTTGTCAGTGCCAGTAAGGCGGATAGTCGGTGTTCTTCTGTTCGGCGTCGAGCCGGCGCAGCATGGCGGGCCACTCAAGAATGCCGTACGGCCGGCGCGTGCCCGGCTGATACAGATCCGCGGTGTGCGCTAGTACGTTCTCCCCGGGCATCGTCAGTTCGGTGCGCGCGGCCATGGCGTCGACCTGCGAGCGGCAGGACAATTCGAGTTGATACATGGTGTTAAACGCCTGCTGGACTGTGGCGCCGCAGGTGAGCAGACCGTGGTTGCGCATGATGAGGGCGTCATGCGGGCCGAGATCGCCCACCAGCCGCTCACGTTCGTCGAGCTCGAGCGCCGGCCCCTCGTACTCGTGATAGCCAATGTGGCCAACGAAGCGGATCGATGTCTGCGATAGCGGCAACAGCCCGCATTTCATCGCGGCAACCGCCATACCGGCGCGCGTATGCGTGTGCAGGACACACGCGACATCCGGACGGGCCTTGTGGATTGCGCCGTGGATGACGTACCCCGATTGGTTGATGCCGTAGTCCGTATCGGGCTTCCAGATGATTTCGCCATCGACGTGGATTTTCACCAGGCTGGAGGCGGTGATCTCCTTGTAGAGCAGGCCATAAAGATTAAGCAGAACAACATCTTCTTCCCCAGGAACGCGCGCCGTGATGTGATTGTAAATCAGGTCGGTCATTCCATAGGTGTCGATCAGCCGGTAGCAGGCGGCGAGATCGACCCGCGCCTGCCATTCTTCTGGCGACACCTGGTCCTTGATCGACGGGAAATCGGTCGAATAATTCATGGCGTTTCCCTTTTTCAGCGGGCGTTGACCGCCCTGCTATCCTTATCGTGCAACCATATCCTTGGGGGTGGGGCGATCAATAGCCCGTGAAGGGCCTTTACGGCTGGCCAACTGAGCTGGCCATCACGCACGACCTGGTCGGCCGCATGGAATATTTGTATGACGACTTTGGTCACACGGATTGCTTCGGTGCGACCGGCGATCTCTGCCGCGTTTCATTCCGCGGCCGCTCTGGCTCGACCCCTCAAGAGTATAAAACGGTAAAGTGATAGGGCATGCGTCGCCGATTTGCGGTGTCGCGGAGCGGGTTTCACACAATTGCAGGTGTGTCCTTAACGGGCCGGCAGACATTTTCTGGCAAATGATGCTCTCGCCGGGAAAAAGGGACATCCTCCAGTGTCGTCGCCACGCTTTCGAGTTTTGCCGAAAACCGGCTACCAGCGCGGCGTGGTTGCCTGCCGGAAATGTGGGACGCCCATTCCAGTTCAAAATTTCAGCGCGCTTCCCGACGAGTTCTCGGTGCGCTGTCCGAGCTGCGGTGATCGGGACTTTTACGCCAAACGTGCTGTTGCGATCCAGGACTCGCCCGAACGGCGGAAAAAACTGCGGCGGTAGGCTGCCAAACAAGCGTCTTTCGGGCCTTTTGTAATAACCCTCGAGATTGCCTATATCTCCGTCACCACGGAGCTCTCATTTCCATGTCCGCCCCCCCGTCGACTGACAAAATTCCCGTAACTGTGTTGACCGGCTATCTCGGCGCCGGAAAAACCACATTGCTCAACCGCATCCTGTCCGAGCCGCACGGCAAGAAGTTTGCCGTCATCGTCAATGAGTTTGGCGAAATCGGCATCGACAACGAACTGGTGGTGAACGCCGACGAAGAAGTGTTCGAGATGAACAACGGTTGCATCTGCTGCACCGTGCGCGGCGACCTCGTGCGCATCATCGACGGGCTCATGCGGCGCAAGGGTAAATTTGACGCCATCATCGTTGAGACCACCGGTCTCGCGGACCCTGCGCCGGTCGCTCAGACCTTCTTCATGGATGAGCAAGTCGGCGCCCGGACAAAATTAGACGCTGTCATTACAGTCGCCGATGCCAAGTGGCTTAGCGACCGGCTCAAGGATGCGCCGGAGGCCAAGAACCAGATCGCCTTCGCCGACGTCATCCTGATCAACAAGACCGATCTCGTTGATCCGCAGGAATTGAACGAGCTGGAAGCGCGCATCCGTGGCCTGAACCCTTACGCACGGTTACACCGAACCGAGCGCGCCAAGATCGACATCAATGAAATCCTCGGCCGTAATGCGTTCGACCTCGATCGCATCCTCGACATTGAGCCGAACTTTCTCGAGAGCGAGCAGCATGACCACGATCATCATCATGACCATAGCCATGGCGATCATGGCGCCCATCACCATCATCATGGCAACGGTCTCAAGCACTATCACGACGAAGACATGCAAAGCGTGTCGCTCCGGAGTGACGCGCCGCTGAACCCCGACAAATTCTTTCCCTGGGTCCAGGACCTGGTGGCGACCGAAGGACCCAGTATCCTGCGCAGCAAGGGCATTCTCTCATTCAAGGATGACCCCGAGCGTTTCGTGTTTCAGGGGGTTCACATGATCCTCGACGGCGATCACCAGCGTCCGTGGCGTGCGGACGAGAAGCGCGACAGCCGCATCGTCTTCATCGGTCGTAACTTGCCGGAAGATAAAATCCGTCAAGGTTTCGAAAGCTGCATCGCCTAACGTGAGCGACACGCAGGCCTCAATTCCTTCGCTCACCGATCGTGTACGCTCTGTCGATGCGGGCGCGCCTGTGGTCGGTGTGCATTTCCTGGCCCAGAGGCCGGTATTTGTGCTCGGCGAGGAAATGCTGCTTTTCGTGGATGAAACCGAACGTCGCTTCCCAATCCATGCGGGCGGCATTCTGGCGAGCGCCTCGGATGGCGGGCGCATCGTCACTGGCGGTGACGATGGCAACCTCGTCGCCACGGGCGCGGATGGGGCGCATCGCGTGCTGGCTTCCGACGACAAGCAGCGCTGGATCGACCAGGTCGCATTGGGTCCGGACAATGCGGTGGCCTGGTCCGCGGGAAAAACCGCGCACGTTCTTACGAAAAAGGGCGAGGAGCGGCTTTTCGAATCGCCATCGACGGTGGCGGGCCTCGCTTTTGCACCGAAAGGATTCCGCCTTGCGATCGCGCACTACAATGGTGCGACGCTCTGGTTCCCGAATGCGGCAGGCGCGAAGCCGGAACGGCTCGAATGGAAGGGCTCACATCTCGGCGTCACCATCAGCCCCGATGGCAAGTACCTGATCACCACCATGCAGGAGTCGACACTGCACGGTTGGCGCATTGCCGACGCCAAGCACATGCGCATGTCGGGCTATTCGGCGCGCGTGCGCTCGCTCAGCTGGAGCGCCGGCGGAGACTTCCTGGCAACGTCGGGCTCCGAGCAGCTCATCTTGTGGCCGTTCGACGGCAAGGACGGCCCGATGGGCCGGCAGCCCAAAATTCTCGCGCAATCAGAGTCGCGCGTCGCCGTCGTCGCGTGCCATCCCAAGCAACCCGTGGTGGCGGTCGGTTTTGCAGATGGTGCAGTGAAGCTGGTGCGCATCGATGATGACGCTTTGATTCTGGTTCGGCAGGGCGACGGACAACCAGTAAGTGCGCTGGGCTGGGACGGCACGGGCCAAACCCTCGCTTTTGGCACGGAATCGGGCGAGGCCGGTGTTCTCGCCCTGTGATCGCCGCAATAGCCCGCCTCACTATGTCGGATTGCCCGCCTACCAGTGGCGGCACTAACCTGCACGTCAGGAGATTCGGAACTAACGCCGGGTGTCGCAACTTATTTGCGGCCGGGCAAACCTCGAGGGGCAGGGGACCAATTATGGCTATCACTCACCAATTGCGCAGATTGGCTTCTGCTGCCTTGATTGGCGGCGGAATCGCCGTTGGCGTGATTTCGGCTCCGATTGCGCTCGGCGCGCTCACGCCGGCAGCAGCGCAGATTTCTGAAGACGCGCAGGTCGCGCTTGAGCAATACGGCAGCTGGCGTCCGCATCCGCGGTTCGGCAATGTTTGGGTGCCGACCGGCGTGCCCCCGGACTGGCGTCCGTACGCTTATGGACACTGGGTCTATACCGATGAGTGGGGCTGGTACTGGGTCTCCGACGATATCGAGGCCGATTGGGGCTGGGTCGTCTACCACTACGGGCGTTGGGCATTCGAGCGAGGCCTCGGCTGGTACTGGGTGCCCGGTGAAGAGTGGGCGCCGGCTTGGGTGGATTGGCGTTACGGCGATGACTATTCCGGCTGGGCGCCGCTGCCGCCGGACGAATTGATCGAAACGTATGAGGTCGAGCCGACGTATTGGATCTTTGTGCCGACCCGCTACATCGCTGCGCCACGCTTGCGCACTTACTTCGTGCCCGTTCAACGCCGCTCGGTGATTTTGCGCTCGACACACATCGTCAACCGCACCTTTGCGACGCGTGGCTCGCGGCTCGCGGTCAATCCCGGCATCTCGCCGGCTTTCGTCGCCCGTGTGAGCGGCGCGCCGGTGTCAACCTACCGGGTGCGTCCACGCGTATTTGCCTCGACGCAGGGTGTCGCGGGGGCGGTGCAAGTCCGCCGCGAGGATTTACGCGGCGCGGGCGGCGGCAGGCCGGCAGGCCCTGGCCCCGCGGGACCGGGTCCCCGAACGCGCCTGGGCACTGTGTCTGTCGAGCGGACAACGGCGGTGATTCAGCCAAGCACTGCGGTCACTGCTCCGCAGCCGCTTGGAAAAAACGAGCCCGGCCGATTGGGAACGCATCCGCCACGCGCCGCACAGGGCGCAGCACCGACGCCGTCGGCTGCGCCCGCGCAAGGACAGCCGCCGTCACCATCTCCACCGCCGCCGCCCGGTTCGGGTTTGCGTTCGGGGCCGCCGCCGACCACCACAGCACCGACAACTGCGCCGTCGACGACTTCGCCCGGAGCGCCAGCGCCTGCTGAGCGGCTGGAGCAGCGCGAGGAACGTCGCGATCTGCGTCCAGGTGGTCCAGGTGGTGCGGGTAGCGGAACGCCGCCGGTCGGACAGCCTGTTCCGCAGACGCAGCCGAATATCGTGCGGCCTATTCCGCCGCAGGCTCCGCCGCCACCTCCGCCGCAAGAACGGCGGGTGCAGCCTCCGCCGCCACCGCCACCACCTCCGCCGCCGCAACAGCGACAGGCGCCGCCGCCACCGCCGCCCGCTGCTGTGCGTCCGCCGCCGCCTCCACCACCGGCCGCCCGTGCGCCCGCGCCTCCACCGCCGCCACCGCGACAGGCGCCGCCACCCAGGAAGCCGCCACCGCCGCCCGGTGAGAAACCGGCCGACGCGCCGACGAGGTAGTGCGCGTCGTTGACCGGATACGAAACGGGCGGCCGTGAGGCCGCCCGCCGCGTTTTGTGTGTCCGCCGGCCGCGCTGTTCAGCGCACCAGCACGTTCTTGAACTGCCAGGGATCGCGCTTGTCGATCTCTTCCGGAAAGAGACCAGGCCGCCGGGTGAGCGGCGTCCAGTCGGTATAAGTGCCAACCACCGGTCCGAGATACGGGGTCTGCACCTCAAGACAGCGGCGGAAATCCATCTCGTCGGTTTCGACGATACCGGAGTTGGGGTTCTCTAGCGCCCAGACCATGCCGGCGAGCACCGCCGAGGTCACTTGCAGGCCGGTGGCGTTCTGGTAGGGCGCGACGTCGCGGGTTTCGTCGATTGAGAGCTGCGAGCCGTACCAATAAGCGTTCTTCTTGTGGCCGTAGAGCAGAACGCCGAGCTCATCGATGCCATCGGCGATTTCGTGTTCGTCCAGGATGTGGATGTGCTTCTGCCGCTCACCCTCGCGGCCGGACATCTCGTGCAGTGACAGCACGGCGTCGTTGCACGGGTGATAGGCATAATGGCAGGTCGGGCGGTAGACCAACTTGCGGCCTTGCCGCAGCGTGAAGTAGTCGGCGATCGAGATCGACTCGTTATGGGTAACCAGAAAGCCGTATTGGGCCTGTGCCGTCGGCGTCCACGAGCGAACCCGCGTGTTGGCGCCAGGCTGCAACAGAAAGATCGCCGCACCACACCCCGATTTGTGTTTGCGCGCATTCGCCGGCGTCCACTTTTCGTGCGTGCCCCAGCCCAGTTCCGCCGGTTGCAATCCTTCCGACACGAAGCCCTCGACCGACCACGTATTGACGAACACGTCCATCGCCTTGGGTTGCTTGGCGCGTTGGGTGTCGCGTTCGGCGATATGGATGCCTTTGATGTTGGCTCGTTTCGCGAGGCGAGCCCATTCCTCGCGGGTCTTGGGCTCCTTAAACTTGAGGCCGGTATCGCCGGCGATGTTGAGAAGCGCCTGCTTGACGAACCACGACACCATCCCGGGATTGGCGCCACAGCACGATACCGCAGTGGCTCCGCCCGGGCGCTTGCGGCGCGCCGCTAGGATGGTCTCACGTAGCGCATAGTTCGACCGTGCTTCCGGTCCGAGCTTTGGATCGAAATAAAAGCCCGACCAGGGCTCGACGACGGTGTCGATGTAGAGCGCGCCGATCTCCCGGCAAAGCTCCATGATATCGAGCGACGAGGTATCAACCGACACATTCACACAAAAACCCTGGCCGCCGCCGGCCGTGAGCAGCGGGGTGAGCAGGTGCCGGTAGTTATCCTTGGTAACGGCCTGATGGATGAAGCGGATACCCCGCTCGTCCAGCATTTTTCGGTCCTTGTCCTCCGGGTCGATGACCACGAAGCGGGCCTTGTCGTAGGCGAAATGGCGCTCGATCAGAGGAAGCGTGCCTTTGCCGATCGAGCCGAAGCCGATCATCACGATGGGCCCGTTGATGCGGGCATGCACTGGCCATTTGGGCATCGTCAACGTCTCCCCCGGGGGCTCGGTCATATCCGTGACAGAGCGCGAACGGAATAGTGGCCGAGCAAAAGCCCGTCCGGCGTCCACGACATTCTGGCAGATTATGCGGCGGAGACCGCGAGGCCCGGCTGAGAAATCGGTTGACCGGCCGGGCGCAACAGGCCGCGAGCGCCGTCCAGCGCGCCGGGTACAAGCTCGAGGGCAAGCAGGCGGTGGCGCTCAAAGGGGCCAGGCATGCGCAGGTCAACCGTTTTCCCGGCCGAGAAGCCAAATCGACTGTAATAGGGTGCGTCCCCGACCAGAACGATGGCGCGGTGGCCGAGGCGGTTCGCGGCGGCGATCGCACGACGCACCAGCGCAGCACCAACGCCCCGGTTGCGGCAGTCGGCGGCGACGGCGACCGGTCCAAGCAACAAGGCCGGCGCGCCGGTGTCACAGGCGAGAGTCCAAAGCCGGGCGGTCCCAATGACGCGCTTGCCGTCCGTTGCGACGAAGGCGAGGCCTTCAGCCGGCGAGCGACCATCGCGCAGGCGCTGCGAACTCTTGCGCCAGCGGCGTTTTCCGAAGGCCTCGTCGAGCAGCGCCTCGCGCGCCGCTGCGTCAGGAGGGCGTTCTTTTCTGATCGATATCATCGCGTTTGCTCCAGCCCCGGCGCGCGGCCAAGCGCGCGCTGCAGGGGCGTCAATTGTGGGATGGAGGGAGCCGGTAGAGCCGGCTCCCGGGATGTCAGATGTGATAGGTCTTCAGCGGCGTGAAACCGTTGAACGAGACCGACGAGTAGGTCGCCGTATAGGCGCCTGTGCCCTCGATCAGGACTTTGTCGCCGATTTCCAGGCTGACCGGGAGCATGTAGGGCTCCTTCTCGTACAGCACGTCGGCGGAGTCGCAGGTCGGTCCTGCCAGCACGCACGGCGCCATGGCGTCGCCGTCGTGCGGGGTGCGGATCGGGTAGCGAATCGACTCGTCCATCGTCTCGGCGAGGCCGCCGAACTTGCCGATGTCGAGGTAGACCCAGCGCACATCGTCTTCCTCGCTCTTCTTGGAGACGAGGACGACTTCAGCCTCAATGGTACCGGCATTGCCGACCATGCCACGGCCCGGCTCGATGATGGTCTCCGGGATGCGGTTGCCGAAGTGCTTGCGCAGCGCCTTGAAGATCGCCGTGCCATAGGTTTTCACGGACGGAACGTTCTTCAGGTACTTGGTCGGGAATCCGCCGCCCAGGTTGACCATGGTGAGCTGCATACCGCGTTCACCACATTCCTTGAATACCGCTGCCGCCGAGGCGAGCGCGCGGTCCCAGGCATGCTGGTTGCGTTGCTGCGAGCCGACATGGAACGACACCCCGACCGGCTCGAGGCCGGCCTTGAGGGCGTGTTCCAGCACGTCGACCGCCATGGCCGGCTCACAGCCGAACTTGCGCGAGAGCGGCCATTCGGCGCCGACGCAATCGGACAGGATGCGGCAGAACACGCGGCTGCCGGGCGCGGACCGGGCGACCTTTTCGACTTCCGCCTTGCAGTCGACCGCATAGAGGCGGACGCCAAGGGCGTAAGCGCGGGCGACATCCCGCTCCTTCTTGATCGTATTGCCGTAGCTGATGCGGTCAGGCGTAGCGCCGGCCGTCAGCGCCATTTCGATCTCCGCAACCGAGGCGGTGTCGAAGCACGACCCGAGCTTGGCCAGCAGCGCCAGAACCTCCGGCGCTGGGTTGGCCTTCACGGCGTAGAACACGCGTGTGTCGGGCAGGGCCTTGGCGAAGGCATTATAGTTGTCGCGCACGACGTCGAGGTCGACGACGAGGCAGGGGCCTTCATCGGAACGTTTACTTAAGAACTCACGGATGCGCTCAGTCATTGGCGCTATTCCCCACGGCTGACGGGGCCATCAAGCCCCGGATGTCGCGGTTAACGATGGGCAAGCGTCTGCGCGCGATGGGGACGCGCCAACGCTACACATCGTATCCCGCTCATACTGCCTTGGATTGGATGGGGGAGACCCCCGCCCGCACGGCCGGCAAAGATGAACAAGCCTCTTCGGTGACCCGCGCCGGTGGTGGAGACCGGCAGAGACCAAGGAAGCCCGATCGTCGTTGCTTTAAGCCGCGTCCCCTGCTGAGAGCAGAGTGTGCTGGTTTCGCCTCCAGCTGCCGGTCAGATTTCTTGGAGAGTTTTGGCTTCTCTCTCCAGGCGGCTGGCGGGCCTCTTGTCCCGCTACCTACCGACCGACACACGGCCACAGGCACGTGCGAAATTGGGCACAACCGAAATAACATTTTTTTCGCGTTGTGCAAGCGAATTAGTTCGCTGCACCAAAAAACTTTCTTAACTTTTTCTTTCCGAGTTTGCTCGCGACGCGTTCAGTCGCGCGCGGTGAACGGCTCGATGCGGTGCGCGTTGCGCACGAACTGCGCCATGATGGCGATGCCGCAGAGCACGAACAGTCCGTCGAGGACTCGCTGCCCGACACCGCCGAGGTCTAACAAGGTGGCGAGCGCCCACGAGCCGGCGAAGGCAGCGCCGAACACCTCGGCGCCAATCAAGATGGCGGCGCTGATCACAGTGACGACGTTAAGCCATACGATGCGGCGGCCAGCGCTTGTCTCAGATTGGGCCATCGAGGGCCTCCCTTGCGAGGCCGCAATGTCCCTGAATCCGGCTGCCGGATCAAGTCCGTAGCGCCAATGCGGGCTCGAGCTCTGATGCCTTTGATCTTGCTCATGGCGTCGAAGCGAGAGGTGCCAAAGGTTAATGCTTGGCGTCCAACAGCGAGCTCATGACTGCTCGGCCTTACCTCGCCAGCCTGCTGGCGGCGGGGTTGGCAGCAGGCGTTGCCGCGAGCTTCACGGGTCACGGCGACTGGGCGAGGTTGATCCGGGCCCGCGGCTGCGCGGCCGGTGCTGGCGGCGCTCCTGACCGAGATTGCGGCGACCTTGAGGCGCGCAGATATCTGCGGCGAGACGGATGACGGTCGCGCCGGTGCCCGCCCAGAGCTTGGCCGCATCCAGCGAACGCCACCCGGCACTCGGACGGGCAGCCGGCGCGGATGCCCCTCGACTGACGACCTGCTTTTGGATCCCCGGAGCGACGTGGTGCCTATCGAGGGAGTGCTTCTTTGATCGAGGCGGTTGGTATTTTTGCGGCTCGGTGCCCTCTGTGCGGTCGGGGTCGCACGACGCCCGCCGCGCAGCTATGGCAAGCCTTCGTCATCTGGTAGCGTCAGTGTCCGCGGTGGATCCCGTTCTGCAAATTCAGTCCAATGAGCGAACGCGACGGGGCAAGGAGCTCAACGATGCGATACCTACTGACCACATTTATAGTTTCACTTGGGCTGCTGCTGGCTACCGGCGATGGCGGCATGGCGCAGACGGGCACGCCGGCGCCCTTGAGCAAGCGGGAATTGCGCAAGCAAGACAGTCAAGAGTGCGCTGCGCAGGCAAAGCAACAGAGCATTGCGCGACGCAATATGGCTGAATTCGTCCGCAAATGCATGGCCGACCGGCAGGCCGAACGAAGAAAGCAGAGTGCGGATGAGAATCGCATGAAAAGAGGGATGGCGATCGAAGAAGGGGCCGCCATCCTGGAAGTGCGGAACCGGGAACGCCGCGAGCAGCTCGAGAAGGAAGCCGCCAAGCGTGCCGACTGCAACAAGCAAGCGAATGAGCAGAAGCTCCGCGTCGCCCAGCGTCGTAACTTTGTCAATAAATGCATCGCCCAGTAAATTCTTATTGCTGATTATTTTTCATACTTTTTGATCGCAGCGCCTGATTTTGCGACTATATAGGCCGCATGAAACGTCCGAAAACTGCGGTTGCTCCCGAAGACCGAAATTCTCTGACCGCGAACTGGACTGGCGCCTTCGCACTGCCACCGTTCGCATCGATCAAGCCTGAGCATTTCCGCCCCGCGTTCGACCATGCGCTCGCTGCCCATCGAGCCGAGATCGACACGATCGCCGCACATCCTTCCGCGCCAAGCTTCGACAATACCATTGTGGCCCTGGAGAAAAGCGGTCGCGAGCTTGATCGCGTCGCCAATGTTTTCTTTGTGCTGACGGGCGCCAATACATCGGACGAGATCGAGGCGATCGAGCGAGAAGTCTCGCCATTGCTCGCGCGACACAACAACGCACTCTATCTCAATCGCTCTCTCTATGCCCGCATTGCTGCACTCTACATGAAGCGCGATACGCTCGGCCTTGACGCCGAGCAGGCGCGGGTGCTCGAGCGCTATCATACGCGTTTCGTGCGGGCCGGCGCGGGCGTCGAGAAACATGTGCAGGATCGGCTCGCCGCAATCAATGAACGTCTCGCAAGTCTCGGCACCCAGTTCGGACAGAACGTACTGGCGGACGAGAAGTCCTTCACGATGGTGTTGGAGGAAAGCGATCTCGCCGGTCTACCGGATTTTGTGCGCGCAGCCGCCCGCGCTGCCGCTGAAGAACGCGGGGAGCCTGGAAAATATGTCATCACCCTGGCGCGTTCCTCGGTCGAGACCTTCCTGCAGTTTTCATCCCGGCGCGACCTGCGTGAAAAGGCCTTTCATGCATGGATCCGGCGTGGTGAGAACGGCGGAACGACCGACAACCGCGCGCTGATCGCCGAAATTGTGGCGTTGCGCGACGAGCGCGCGAAGCTGCTCGGCTTTGCAAACTTCGCGGACTACCGGCTCGACGATCAGATGGCCAAGACGCCGGCCGCGGCGCGTAAGCTACTCGATGAGGTCTGGGGCCGAGCGCGTCTGAAGGCAGGCGCCGAACGTGATGCGCTCCAGGCGATGATTGCAGAGGAGGGGGGCAATTTCGCGCTCGCGCCCTGGGATTGGCGGTACTACGCCGAGAAATTGCGTAAGGCGCGGTACGATCTCGACGAGGCTGAGATCAAACCCTACTTCCAGCTCGACAAGATGATCGAGGCGGCTTTTGAAACCGCGCGACGCCTGTTCGGTCTTTCGTTCAAGCCGGTCGCTGTGCCGCTTTATCATCCTGACGCTCGCGCGTGGGAAGTGACTGATGCGCAAGGCCGACATGTTGCGCTGTTCATCGGCGATTATTTCGCGCGCGGTTCCAAGCATAGCGGTGCCTGGATGACCTCATTGCGTGATCAAGAGAAACTCACGGGCAACATTCGGCCAATCGTGCTCAATGTGTGCAACTTCTCCAAGCCTGTGGTAGGCGAATCTGCTCTGCTGTCGTTCGATGACGCGCGCACGCTGTTTCATGAATTTGGCCACGCGCTGCACGGCATGTTGTCGAACGTCACCTATCCACTGCTCTCTGGGACGGCTGTGCCGAGTGATTTCGTCGAGCTGCCTTCGCAGCTTTATGAGCACTGGCTCGAAGTGCCGCAGATATTGCGACAATATGCGCGTCACGCTGCAACCGACCAGCCTATGCCGCAGGCACTGCTCGACCGACTATTGTCGACCCGCACGTTTAATCAGGGCTTCGCAACCGTCGAGTACACGTCCTGCGCTTTGGTCGACCTCGATCTGCATTCTGCTCCCGATACGGCGGCGCTCGATGTGACGGAGTTCGAACGCAAGGATCTTGAGCGCATCGCGATGCCGGCGGAAATCGTGATGCGCCACCGTTTGCCGCATTTCCAGCATTTATTTTCCGGCGGTGGCTATGCGGCCGGCTATTACTCCTACATGTGGTCGGAGGTGCTCGATGCCGACGCATTCGCGGCCTTCGAGGAATCGGGCGATGCGTTCGATCCCACGACAGCAAATCGGTTGCGTGATTTTATCTACAGCGCGGGCAATCTGCGCGAGCCGGTGGAGGCCTATAAGTCGTTCCGCGGCCGTCTGCCGACTGTCGATGCGCTGTTAAAAAAGCGCGGCTTGGCCGACGCGGCGGTCAAGGCGCCATGAGCGCTATGGGGGCGGGGTTGGCCGTGGCTTGTGTCGTCTCAAAGGCCGGGTGGCCCGAGAACAGCGAGACACAGATCAACGCTATGATGACGATCTCGAAGCAGACCTCGACGAGCTTTTCCATGATGTCCTCCCTTGCGGCGTTCCCAACATCTTCAGGAAGCGATGTACGTCCCTGCCCATTTGTGTCCGGTAGCCGCTACAAGGTTCACGGCTGAATGAGCCGGAGGTTGAGACGCGCGTGGTCGAGGAAGAAACTTCAAATATTTCAAGGATATTGCGATCTTGGGCGAGGGCTGAATGAGTCTGCATAGCGCCGGACATCGTCGCGGCGTCGTTTGCGCCCCGCATGCAGCCACCGTCGAGGATGGCCGAGCGATCCTCGCCGAAGGCGGCAACGCGATCGAAGCGATGCTGGCCATGGCCGCCAGCATTGCCGCCGTCTACCCGCACATGAACCATATCGGGGGCGATGGCTTCTGGCTGATCCGCGAGCCGTCCGGCCGCGTGCGCGCCATCATGGGCGCGGGCCGTGCTGGCGCCAAGGCGACGTTGCAGCTTTATCGCGATCACGGTTACGACGAAATTCCGTCGCGCGGGCCGCTGGCCGCCCTCACGGTGCCGGGCGCGGTGGCGACCTGGATGCTCGCGGCCGAGGCGGCGAAGGCCAATCGCGGGAAGTTGCCGCGCGACGTGCTGCTATCGGCCGCCATCAAACATGCGCGCGAAGGCTACGTGGTGACGCGCAGCCAGGAGCGGCTGACGGCGGAAAAATTGCCCGAGATGAAAGACGCGGCTGGCTTCGCCGGCGCTTTTTTAATCGACGGCAAGGTCCCGGAAGTGGGTGCGCGCATCAAACAAAACGCTTTCGCCGCCACCCTCGACCAACTCGCGCAAGCCGGCTTCGACGATTTCTACCGCGGCGATGTTGGCCGCGAGATCGCCGCCGACTTAGAACGTATCGGCAGCCCGGTGACGCGCGCCGATCTGGAGAAATTCGAGGCCAGGATTGCCGAGCCGCTCAGCGTCCCGATCCAGGCTGGCACGCTCTACAATACGCGGCCGCCGACGCAAGGCTTGGCGTCGTTGATGATCCTGGGGCTGTTCGACCGCCTGCGCGTCGCGAAGGGAGAAAGCTTCGAACATATCCACGGCATCATCGAAGCCACCAAGCGGGCCTTTCGTGTGCGTGATCGCATCGTCACCGATCCTGACAGTATAACGGCCGACCTCAGCCAATATCTGTCGCCAGCTTTTCTGGATGCCGAGGCCACGAAGATTGACCGGAAGAAAGCCGCGCGTTGGCCTGCGCCTTATGGCGAGGGCGACACCGTCTGGATGGGGGCGGCGGATGCGAGCGGCCTCGTCGTCTCCTACATCCAGTCGCTGTACTGGGAGTTCGGTTCCGGTTGCGTGCTGCCGGCGACCGGCATCGTGATGCAGAATCGTGGTGCAAGTTTTTCACTGGACCCAAAGGCGCTGAACGCGCTCGCGCCCGGGCGCCGTCCCTTCCATACGCTCAACCCTGCGCTCGCCGAGCTCAAGGACGGGCGCGTCATCGGTTATGGCGCCATGGGCGGCGACGGCCAGCCGCAGAGCCAGGCCGCCGTGTTCACGCGCTATGTGACATTCCGCCAGCCGCTCGAGCGCGCGCTCGATGCGCCCCGCTGGCTGCTGGGGCGCACCTGGGGCTCGGACCACACAAATTTGCGAATGGAATCGCGTTTCGACGGCAACCTCATCGATCGGTTGCTATCGGCCGGGCACGATGTTGCGGTGTTGGACGAGCCCTATTCTGACACGATGGGTCATTCCGGCGTGGTCGTGCTCCATCCCGATGGCTCGCTGGAAGGCGGTCACGATCCCCGCGCCGACGGCGGTGCGGCGGGCGTCTAGACACCGGTGATGAAACATCTTTTGCCGTTGACATCAGCGATTGTACGTTATGTTATAACATAACATAACATAATATGCTTGGCCCGCGCTTTTGTTCGAGTCCCTGCGATGCTGTTTCTAGTAAGCCGTAAGCTGCGGCTGGCTCCCTATCCCCTCGCAGCACTCTTTCTGCCGTCAATCGGGCTAGCCCAGGTCGCGTTGCCTGAAATTGTCGTCACATCGCCGAACCCGATAGCGCGATCAGCGCCCTCAACCGGCACCGGTGGCGCGCCCGGCGACAATCTGCAAGGCACGCTGCCTATCGTCACCGACCAATTCGCCACTGTGACGATAGTGCCGAGCGCGGAGTTACGCCGTAACGGTGCAGCGACACTCGGGGACCTCCTGTTCGAAAAACCCGGTATTACCGGATCGAGTTTCGCGCCGGGTGCGTCCAGCCGCCCGATCATTCGCGGCCTTGATGTCAACCGCGTACGAATTCAGGAAGACGGCATTGGCGCCAACGGCGCGTCGGATCTCGGTGAAGACCATTTCGTGCCGGTCGATCCATTGACCACCGATCAGGTTGAAGTCATCCGTGGCCCGGCGACGTTGCGCTTTGGCTCGCAGGCGATCGGGGGTGTCGTAGAGACGACCAATGCCCGTATCCCGTCTTCGATTCCGGGGCGCGGATTCGGGGCGGAGTTACGTGGCGCCGCAACGCCGGCGGGCAATGGCCTCGATGGTGCCGTGTTGCTCGACGGTGGCGGTGAAAATGTCGCGGTGCATGCGGATGCTTTCGGTCGCAAAGCTGACGACTATCGTGTCCCGAGTTATCCCTATTTGGTCCCGCCTGATCTCGCGACCGCGCCAAATGCGACACAGCCCGGAAATTTCAACGGGCGGCAACCGAACTCATCTTTCCGCATTGATGGGCAAGCGATCGGTGCGTCTTACATCTTCAACGACGGATTTCTGGGGCTTGCCGTCGTTCACACCGAGGCGCTCTATCACATTCCTGGAATTGATGGAGAAGACCACAATACCCGCATCGATGCCCAGCAGACAAAGCTGTTGACCAAGGGCGAATGGCGCGCGCCGAATTCCGCCATTGACGCTATTCGATTCTGGGGCGGTGTTTCCGACTACAAACACAACGAAATTGGGCTCGCCGACGACACCAATCCGGCGAGTGATGGTATCCGTCAGACTTTCACCAACAAGGAGCAGGAGGGGCGCGGTGAGGCGCAACTCACGCCATTCGATCTTCGCTTCGCAACGCTGACCACCGCAATCGGCATACAAGGTGGCCATCAGGAGCTGACGGCGCCGAGTCCCGATAACGCTGGGCTTTGGGATCCCAATTCAAACTGGCGGGTCGCCACCTATGCTTTCAACGAGTTCAGATTTTCCGATACCACGAAGGTCCAGATCGCAGGCCGAATTGAACGCGTCCAGCATTCCGGCGTCGGACGCAGCTTCGATGCTTCTGGAGCGATGACTTCCACGCCGGTCTCTCCCGCTTACACGCCAAAGAGTGTGAGTGCAGGCTTGATCCAAAATCTCCCGTGGGATCTCGTCGGCAGCATCACGGCGCAATATGTCGAGCGCGCGCCGAAACCGGCAGAGCTTTTCTCGGGTGGGGGCCACGATGCGACTGTGACCTTCGACAAGGGCAATCCCAATCTCAAGATTGAAGCCGCGCAATCGATTGAAGTTGGCTTGCGTCGGGCAATTGGCCCGTACCGATTTGAGACGACGGCATACTACACGCGATTTAACGGTTTTATCTTTCGTCGGCTCACAGGAAATATGTGTGATGGCGATACCGGCGCATGCGGCCCCGGCGCTGGCGATCTCAACGAGGCGATTTATTCACAGGGTGATGCGATCTTTCGCGGGGGTGAATTCCAGAGCCAGTGGGACGTCTTGCCGCTCGGCGATGGCCAGTTCGGTATCGAAGACCAGTTCGACGTTGTGCGCGCGACATTTACCGACGGCTCCAACGTGCCGCGGATTCCGCCGGTGCGTATTGGCGGCGGCTTATATTGGCGCGACACCCACTGGTTCGCCCGCGTGAAACTGCTGCATGCATTCGCGCAAAACGATATCGCACCTGTCGCCGAAACACCGACGGCGGGATATGACGACTTGCGCGCCGAAGTCAGCTATTCATGGCGACCGTCAAAGTCTCCTCTGGATGGACTAAAAGAGGCAGCAATCGGCATCACGGGTACCAATTTGCTAAACCGGGATATCCGGAATTCGGTTTCCTATTCCAAAGATGAGGTTTTGATGCCCGGCGCCAGTGTCAGATTGTTTGCGACCGTAAAGTATTAGTGTCGTCACATAACTTTCCTGTAACACTGTTGCGCGTCACCTTTATGCCGCAGTCCATGCTATGTTGCCCGCCATGACCGCTTCGCTTCGAATTGTTCTCGCCGCATTGGCTGCTTTTTTCATTGCAGGCCTCGCGCAGGCGCATCCGCATGTCTGGGTCACGATGAAGTCCCAGCTCGTCTATGCGCCGGACGGACGCATCACGGGCATTCGTCACGCCTGGTCTTTCGACGACATGTTCTCCACCTTCGCCTTGCAAGGCATGGAGAGTAAGGAAAAAGGAAAATTTACGCGCGAGGAGCTGGCGCCGCTTGCGAAAGTCAATGTCGAGTCGCTCAAGGAATACGATTACTTTACCTACGCCACCGCCGATGGCACCAAAGCCGAGCTGGCCGAGCCCACGTCCGATTACTGGCTGGACTATACGGATCAGGTGCTGACACTCAATTTCACTTTGCCATTCAAGACGCCAGTGAAAGCCAAAGAGCTGAAGATCGAAGTTTATGACCCGACCATTTTCGTCGACTTCGCATGGGCAAAGGATGACCCGGTACGCCTGGTTGGCGCGCCGCAATGCAAGGGCGATGTGGTCAAGCCGCGCGAAATGACGTTTGCAGAGGGAAAGAAACTGAGCGAAATACCCGCCGAGGAAAAGAACACGACAATGGCGTGGGGCGCCCAGTTCGCGAACAAGATTCTGATCCATTGTCCGTAGTGCGTTACGTGGGGCGGCGCGTCGGCAAGAGGTTCATGCTGCGATGAAGTGGTCGGCCCCAATTTGTATTTGGGCGCGCTGCGCTCTTGCAATCATCGTCATTCTGTTCGTGGCCATTGCCGCTGATGCAGCGCTTGCTCAGCCATTCGGCATGACGCACGCCGCGTCGCCGGCCGAGGTCGGCGGGTTGACCGGCTGGGTTCTGGCCAAGCAAGCCGAGTTCTATCGCATGTTTTCCGGCCTCATCCGCGCGTCAAAGTCCGACGGCAGTGCTGCCTATACATTGCTCGGCATTTCCTTCCTGTACGGGATTTTTCATGCCGCCGGCCCCGGCCACGGCAAGGCAGTGATCTCGTCCTATCTGGTCGCAAATGATGAGACCTGGCGGCGCGGAATCGTACTGTCTTTTGCGTCAGCGATCCTTCAGGCGTTCACCGCCATTGCCCTTGTCGGGATCGCGGCTGTGTTGCTCGGCGCGACTGCCAAGGCCATGGGCAATACGGTGCGCGTCATCGAGATCGTCAGCTACGGCTTGATTATTGTGATTGGCTTGCGACTGTTGTGGGTCAAAGGCCGCGCGTTCCTGAAACTGTTGCGCGCTGGATCTCATGAACACCACGCACACGATCACTCACATCATCATGATCACTCGCATGATCATGCCCACGGGCACGGTCACCATCACGACCATGGCGACGACGCGTCGGCTTGGGGCCACGCTCACGCGCCGGAACCGAGTGAACTGACCGGACGACATTGGTTCCGACACGGTCTCTCAGCAATTGTCGCTGTCGGTTTGCGGCCGTGTTCGGGCGCCATCATCGTGCTGGTGTTTGCGCTGGCGCAGGGGCTGTTCTGGATCGGCGTGGCATCGACTTTTCTGATGGGTCTCGGCACGGCGATCACGGTGGCAGCCATCGCCACGCTCGCCGTCGGTGCGCGCGGGCTCGCCGGCCGGTTTGCAAAGGGAAAGCCGGGTGCCGGAATGATCTTTATACGCGGATTGGAAACCGCGGCTGCGCTCGTCATCATCGTGTTCGGTGTGGCCTTGCTCACCGGCTATATGGTGAGCGAGCGGCTGATGGGTGTTTAGCTACTGAAATCTTCGGCCGTCAATTCTATCGGCTCGCCGTGCGGTGTGCGGTCGCAGGCGCGGTCCCACGCATCGCGGTAGCGATGCAAAGTGTCCCGCGTCGTCACGCCCTTTTCGGCCACCAGTTTTTCCAGCGTATTGAGCCAATGTAAGTAATAGGTCTCACCGGTGTCGGGGTCGCCCGCAGCCTGCGCGCGCCTGATTTCGGCTGCTAGTGCGGCCGCCCACTCACTCCATGAGAAAACGCCGCGCTCGTGCAGCGCCAGGGTCATTGCGAAGGCCTGTGCTTCCCACGGCTCGCGGAACACCGGGCCGTCGGCGTCGCGCGGTACACCCGGCACCGCGATCGCAGCACGCATTGCCGCTTGGGGGTCCATTGCCATCAGACAGCCTCGAGGTAAGGCTCCCAGGCGTCGACCGAGACCTTGGTGGTCGGATCGCCCTCAGGCCCCCACAATTCGCGCCCATCGAAACGCACGGTGTAGAGCCACTGTGGATTTTCACCGGCGCCAGTCGCATTGCTGTCGGGGAAAACATGATACCCGATCACGCGCTCAACGGTGCCGACCCGGCCGCGCACATAGCGCGGCAGCCGTGTGTGGGTGGGAGGATTGATATTCTTCGTCCGGACTTTGTCGCCGGCCTTGAACGCCGCTGATGTATTTGTCTGCCGCTCGGTCGGCCCGCCGCGATAAAGAACTTTCGCGACGTCGCCGGGCAAGAGGATATGCTTCACCGGTTTCGGCGGAGCCAGCGCGTGTCCGGCGCTGATTTCCTCTTTCGTCACCAGTTCGCGTTCCTCAAGCAACCTCACCAGCCCGGCGAGCCAGATCTGGTAGTAACTCATCGACAGATATCCGCCCGGCGGCCGGTTCTCGCGCGCAAAGCGCGACATGTCGATGTTCCAGCCGCCGGGCCTGCCCATCGCGAGCGTGAGTGCAAATGCGCGCTTTTCCCATTCGTCGTGAAACACCGGCTCGTTTGGCTCCGGCTTGACCGGGCCATGGCCGTGCGTGCCGCCGAGGTCCTGACCGCCGTTCACTTCGCGACATCCTTCGGAGATTTTGGCAGGCCGGTGCCGATCATGGAATCACGTGTGACAAGCTCGACGAGTTTATCTTCGCTCCAGCTCTCCGTGCCGGCAGGTCGCATCGGCACCACGAGGTAGCGAATTTCGGCCGTCGAATCCCAGATGCGGATTTCGGTGTCTTTCGGCAACGCCACGCCGAAATCGGTCAGCACGCCGCGCGGATCGGCAACCGCACGCGAGCGATAGGGCGCCGATTTGTACCAGACCGGCGGCAGTCCCAGCACCGGCCACGGGTAGCAGGAGCACAGGGTGCATACGACCATGTTGTGCAGCTTCGGCGTATTCTCGAGCGCGACGATGTGCTCGCCCTGACGGCCGGCATAGCCAAGTTCGGCGATGGCCGGCGTCGCATCCTTGAGGAGGCGTGCGCGATAGCCTGGATCGGCCCAGGCCCTGGCGATCACGCGTGCCCCGTTGCGCGGGCCGACTTTCTTTTCGTAGGTCTCGATCAGGAGATCGAGCGAAGCCGGATCGACGTAGCCTTTTTCGGTGAGCACCGTTTCCAGCGCGCGCACACGTAGCTGGGTTTCCGAGAGCTCGGAATGGTCGTGGTCGTGCTGATGATGGTCGTGATCGTGTCCGGACATGGCCTCACTATAAGCAAAAGGTCTGCCTTTGTGCCATCATTGGCGCTATGAGTTTTGCGCATATGACCGCATTTGCCGACCGTATCGACCGCCTGACAGCGGCGACCGGCCGCGCCGTCGCCTGGCTGGTGCTGGCAGTCGTGCTGCTGCAATTCGTGCTGGTCGTGGCACGTTACCTCTTCGGGATCGGGTCGATCTGGCTCACCGAGACGGTGATCTATGGCCACGCGGCGGTCTTTATGTTGGCGGCCGCCTGGACATTGCAGATCGGCGGCCATGTGCGGGTGGATATTTTCTATGCGGATGCGTCCGCGCGCACGAAAGCGCTGATTGATCTCGCCGGCAGTGCGCTGTTGCTATTGCCGTTTGCGCTCGTGTTGTTCCTGCTGTCGGTGCCATATGCCGCGCGCTCTTGGGCGATCCTCGAGCACTCGCGGGAGGCGAGCGGGCTGCCGCTCGTCTTTGTGCTCAAGACATTGATCCCGTTGTTTGCGTTGCTGATGGCGTTGCAAGGCATTGCGCAGGCGATCCGCGCGTGTGTCGCGCTGTCGAGGACGCGCTGATGCTGCTTGCCGAAACGCTCGCGATCCTGATGGTGACAGCGGTCATCATCGCGCTGATGGCTGGCTATCCCGTCGCGCTGACGCTCGCCGGAGTATCGCTCGTGTTCGCATTGCTCGGCGATGCGCTGGGCATCATGAGCCTCGGCATTCTCGGCGCGCTGCCGCAGCGTATCTTTGGCGTCATGACGAACGAGGTTCTGCTGGCGATTCCGCTGTTCATCTTCATGGGCGTGATGCTGGAGCGCTCGCGCATCGCCGAAGATTTGCTCGAGACGATGGGGCGCCTGTTCGGCACGTTGCGCGGCGGATTGGGTATCTCGGCGGTCATCGTCGGCACGCTGCTGGCCGCCGCCAAAGGCGTCGTCGGCGCCACCACCGTGACCATGGGCCTGATCATGCTCCCGGCGATGCTGCGTTTCGGCTACGACCCGCGCCTTGCCGCCGGAACGGTGGCCGCCACCGCAACGCTGGCGCAGATATTCCCTCCGGCGACTGTGCTGGTCTTGCTTGGCGACCAGCTCGGCAACGCCTACCAGGCCGCGCAACTCTCCAAGGGCATATTCTCGCCACGCTCGCTCACGGTCAGTGATCTCTTTGCCGGCGCGCTGGTGCCAGGCTTTGCGTTGGTCGGGCTTTATATTCTGTTCCTGATCGCGGTCGCCATCCTGTGGCCAAAGGCCTCGCCCGCGCTGCCACCAGACCCGAAGGCGCCGCGCGGCTTTGCGCTGGTGCGCCGCCTCGCGGAGGTGCTGGTCGCGCCGCTGGTGCTGATTGCCGCCGTGCTCGGCTCGATCCTTGGCGGCATCGCGACGCCAACGGAGGCGGCGTCGATTGGCGCGGTCGGTGCAATTTTACTGGCGGCGCGCAAGGCGTCTCTCGCAACGCTGCTGCGGCCTGTCTGCGAGACGACTACGCAGATCGTCAGCATGATTTTCCTGATCCTGATCGGCGCCACCATGTTCAGCCTGGTGTTTCGCGCGCTCGGCGGCGACGAGATGGTGCATCGTGCGCTGTCCGATCTGCCAGGCGGGGCGCCCGGAGCGGTGCTCGCGGTGATGCTGGCGATGTTCCTGCTCGGCTTCGTCATGGACGCCTTCGAGATCATCTTCGTGGTCGTGCCGATCGTCGCGCCGGCTCTTCTGGCAATGCCGGGTGTGGACCCGGTCTGGCTTGGCATCATGATGGCGGTGAATTTGCAGACCTCGTACATGCACCCGCCGCTCGGGCCGACGCTGTTTTTTCTTCGTGGCGTTGCGCCGCCGCAAATCACGACGCGTCATATCTACGTCGGGATCATTCCGTTCGTGCTGATCCAGCTGTTTGCGCTGGTGATGCTGTGGTTTGCCCCGGCGCTGGCGACCGCGGTGCCGCACGCGCTCTATGGCCATTAAATCCCGAAGCGCTCAGCCGCGATCCAGATCCATACGGCGCCCGCCGCCAACAACGACAGGCCGACCGCGGCCGAGCCCATGTCTTTGATGGCCTTGATAGCGGGGTCGTCGTCGCGGGTGATGCGGTCGCTCAGCTTTTCGATCGCTGTATTGAGCAATTCGACGATCAGGATGAAGAGGATCACCCCGATCAGCATGAACCGTCGGCCGACGTCCTCGGTCAGCACGAGGGCCAGTGGTATCGCCAGGGCCAGCAGAAACAGCTCCTGGCGAAAAGCGGCTTCCGATCGCGTCACCGCGACCAAGCCATTCCAGCTATTGATCACTGCTTGCCAGATCCGGTCCACGCCACCGCCCATCCAATGCTCCGCACGATAGGTACGGGTTTTTCAGTGTCTATTCCATATCGTTGCGGGCCCCGTGTATAACGGCTTCCGCATGAAAGCCGCTGAGATGTTTAGCCTGAAAGGCCGCGTGGCGCTGGTGACCGGTGCGTCCAGCGGTCTCGGCGTGCAATTCGCCAAAGCACTGGCGGACAATGGTGCCGCGCTCGCGCTGGTGGCGCGGCGGGCGGACCGGCTCAAGGCCCTCAAAGACGAGATCGAAAAGATGGGCGGGAAGGCGGTCGCGATCGAAGCCGACGTCACTGACCGCGCCGCGATGACGCGCGCCTTCGATGCCGCGGAGAAGGCCTTTGGCACCGTCACGATCCTCGTCAACAACGCCGGCATCGCGCACAGCGGCCGTGCCGTCGAAATGCCGCCCGAGGAATGGCGCAAGGTGCTGTCGACCAATCTGGACGCAGTGTTTTTCTGGGCGCAGGAAGCCGCGCGCCGCATGCTGGCGGCAAAGAAACAGGGTTCCATCGTGAACATCGCATCGGTGCTGGGGCTTGCCGTCGCCAAAGGCGCAGTTGCCTACGCGACCGCCAAGGCGGGCGTGGTGCAAGTCACCAAGGCTCTTGCGGTCGAACTCGCGTTCAAGGGCGTGCGCGTCAATGCCCTTGCACCGGGCTGGTTTGTCACCGAAATGAACGACGACTATCTCGCCAGTGAAGCGGGCACCGCGATCAAGCGTGAAATTCCGATGGGCCGCTTCGGCAACGCCGGCGATCTCGATGGAGCGCTCCTGCTTCTTGCATCGGACGCCGGCAGTTACATCACCGGCGCAATCATCGTGGTAGATGGCGGGCAGGTGGTGGCGATCAGGGGGTAGGAATGGACTTCACACTGTCGCCAGAAATTGAGGACCTGCGCCTGCGGGTGCGTGCCTTCGTGGACGAGCACGTGTTGCCGCTGGAGGCCGATCCGGAAAATTTCTCCGACCATGAGAATATTCCGGAGGCGCGGCTCGCCAAGGTGCGCGAGAAGGCAAAGAAGGCCGGCCTGTGGGCGCCACAGTCGCCGAAGGAATTCGGCGGCATGGAATTGCCGATGGTCGCCTGGGCGGCGATTTATGAGGAAGCGGCGCGCTCGATCTTCGGGCCGCTGGCCATCAATTGCATGGCGCCCGACGACGGCAACATGAATCTGCTCAAGCTGGTCGGCACGCGCGAACAAAAGGACAAGTGGCTCAAGCCCATCGTGGAGGGGAAGGTTCGTTCCAGCTTCACCATGACCGAGCCCGCGCCGGGTGGCGGCTCGGATCCGTCAATGATCCGCACGCGTGCGGAGAAAAAAGGCGACCGCTACGTCATCACCGGGCGTAAATGGTTTGCCACCGGCGCCGAAGGTGCCGCGCATTTCATCCTGGTCGCCCGCACCAGTGACGACAAACGGCGTGGTCTGACGGCATTCCTCTATCATAAGGACCAGCCGGGCTGGCGTATTTTGCGCCGCATTCCAATCATGGGACCGCACGAACATGGCGGACACTGCGAACTGGAATTCGATGGGCTGGAAATTCCGTCCGAAAATATTCTGATGAAAGAGGGTGACGGCCTCAAGATCACCCAGATCCGGCTCGGCCCGGCGAGGCTGACGCATTGCATGCGCTGGCTTGGCTTTGCCAAACGTTGCGTGGAAATTGCACAGGCTTACGTCGCCGAGCGCGAAGGCTTCGGAATCAAGCTGGGCGACCGAGAAAGCGTGCAGATCAAGCTTGGGGAGGTGGCGCAGCAGATCCAGATCGGCCGCCTGCTTACAATGCATGCGGCGTGGAAACTCGACCAGGGTTCGCGCGCGCGCAAGGAAGTATCGATGGCGAAAGTGCAGGTTGCGGACACACTGCACAACGCGGCGGATGTGGCGATCCAGTTGCAGGGCGCGCGCGGTTATTCGCAGGATTCAATCGCGCAATGGATCTACCGCTCCGCCCGCTCGGCCCGCCTCGTCGACGGCGCATCCGAAGTGCACATGATGGTGCTGTCGCGCTTCATGCGCGAGGAAGGCCGTGACTTCTGGCAGTGGGGCAATCCAAAAAATTAGGTTGCCTTGCGCAGATTGGCGACTTCGGCCCGGGCGGATTTCATCAGATACTGCACATCGGACGCTGTGATCACAAAGCGTGCGCCGAGTTTTACCAACTCGGCGATATGGTCGACATCGGCCCGGATGCCGCCGACGCCGAGATGCTTGCCGTGTGCCTTGCAGGCTTTCGCCGTTGCTTCATAGGCAGCGCGCAATTTCGGGCTATTGAGTTCGCCGGGAATGCCCATGGCAGTGCAGAGATCGTTTGAGCCTATCAGCAGCACGTCGACCCCTGGCACACCGGCAATGCCATCGGCGTTGGCGATGCCCTCCGGCGTTTCCAACATGGCAATGAGAACGGTCGCAGCGTTGCCCTGCTTGTTGACGTCGGCGAGCGGTGTTGGGTGATAGCCCTGCAAAGGCCCGGCGCCACCGACCGAGCGTTGGCCCAGTGGCGGAAACCGGCACGCGCGCACAAACGTTTCGGCTTCGACGCGCGTGCTGACATTCGGGCAGATGATGCCGAGCGCGCCCATGTCGAGCAGGCGCGTTGCATCCTCGAACTGGTGACCGGCGATGCGGACGAGCGGCGTAATGCCGACCGGCAGCGCCGCAACACATATTTGTGCCGCCGCGTCGAGCGAGATCGTGCAGTGTTCCATGTCGATGAAAAAGGAGTCGAAACCGCACGAGTTCGCGATCATCGCGATTTCGGCGGTGCGTGCCAGCCGCGTCGCCATGCACAGCGCCACTTCGCCGCGCGCCATGCGCTCCTGCATCCGATTGGTGACGGCCACGATCGGATTTTTCAGTTGCGGTAGCTGGTATCGATCTTGTCGAGGATGCGCAGGTAGGCCGCCCAATCGTGGCTGCCGCGCCCGGAGTCATGATGTTCGTACTGTTCCGCGGTCTTGGCGCAGACCTCCGGCGGAATCTCGATCAACGGATTGCCGGTGGCCTCCATCATCAGCTGGATGTGCGCGGCTTCGAGCAGGTGCGACATCAGCACGAAAGCTTCCCGCGCGGTCTTCCCGACGGTCAGCATGCCGTGATTTTGCATGATCATCGCGCGGTTCTGGCCGAGATCCTTGGTGATCCGTTCGCGCTCGCCGAAATCTTCGGTGATGCCCTCATAGGCGTGAGAGCCAATGCGCTTGTAGAACCGCACCGCCGGCTGCGACAGCATACGCAAACCGCTCTTGAGGCCGGCAAAGGCCATGCCGACTTCGGTATGGACATGCATGGCGCAATTCACGTCCGCGCGCGCGGCCAGCACACCACCATGCAGCGTGAAGCCAGGGCGATTGACACCGGACTTCTCGTCCAGGTCCGCGTCCATCGATACTTTGGCAAGATTGGAGGCGGTCACTTCGGTGTAGAGCAGGTCGTGCTGCTTCATCAGAAACATGCGCGGCTCGCCCGGCACCCGCATGGAGGAGTGATTGTAGATCACGTCATCCCAGCCGTAATGCGCCGTCAGACGATAAACAGCCGCGAGATCGACGCGCGCCTGCCATTCAGCCGGTGAAATTCCATCCCGTGAAATTTTGGAAACGCTGGCGAGCTTGTTCATCGACGCCGTTCTCCGTGAATTTGAGAGGCACTCTACCACACCGGCGTGGCTTGGCCAGATCGCGCCGCGTCAGTATAGAAGATGCCGATCCCGAAAAGCTTGTCCTCGACGCGATCGGGGACGGGAGCCGGTTTTCGGAAAAGATTATGCGCACAAAAAGCGAGAGAAAATGACCCAGCCAATCAAGATCCGTATGGGCGGCTATGGCCCACCGACAACCGGCTTCAGCAAGTCGCTGAAATTGATCGGCGACAAACTCGAAGGCCAGTTCGGCAAGGACGTTGCCGTCGAATACGTCTACAACATCATGGATCACGGCCATAAAGCCGAAGACATCCTGACGATGGTTGAGGATGGGTCGATCACGCTTGGCTACCAGTCGTCGAGCTATCTGACCGACCGCGTGCCGGAACTGGGCTTCGTCGACTTACCTTTCCTGTTCAGCAACAACGCCCAGGCGCGCGCCGCCATGGATGGCGAGCTTGGCGCGTTTCTCGTTCGCAAAACGGAAGAGCGCATCAACTATCGTATTCTCGGCTGGTTCGAGAATGGCTTTCGTCATATCTCCAACCGTTTGCGGCCTATCCATCTGCCTGCCGATATGAAGGCTATGAAGATCCGCGTGTTACCGAGCGAAATCCACAAACGCACGTTTGAACTGCTCGGCGCCGTAGCAATGCGCATGGACCTCACCGAGGCCATCGCCATGATCAAGGCCGGCACGCTGGACGCGCAAGAAAATCCACTCGCCAATACTGTCACTTATGGCGTGCACAAGTTTCACAAGTTTCACACGCTCAGTTTCCACTTCTATATTTCCCGGCCGATCTTCCTGCACCGGCCCTCGTTCGCGGCCTGGCCGGCCGAATTTCAACGTGCGATGCAGGCGGCGGTGGACGAGGCGGTCGCGTATCAGCGCAAACTCGCGGTCGAGGAAAACGAACAGTCCTACAAGGCGATCGTGGCAGAAGGCTGCGAGATCAACGAGCTGTCTCCGAAGGAACACGACGCTTTTGTCGGCGCAGTTCAGCCGCTTCTCGCGGACGCGCGCGATACTTATGGCGATGCCATGTTTAAAATGGTGCCAAAGGCCTGATTAAGCGGGTCGCGCGTTTAAGCTCACCGAAACCTTAACGCACTCGCTGCAATTCGAAGATTTACGCCACTGAAACAACTCTTGCGTACAGAGCAGTCGTCAATTTATCCGGGCGGTGGCGGTCCCAATGAATTCCCAGAATTATCCTGTCGCGCTTGCGCTTCGCGGAGTGAGCAAGCGCTTTGACCGTCCTGCGGTCGATGCACTGGATCTCACTGTCTATGGCGGCGAGTTCTACGCGTTGGTCGGTCCAAACGGCGCCGGCAAGACCACGACCTTACGCATGGTGGTGGGCCTGCTCGCGCCCGACGCCGGCTCCATCTGCATTGAAGGCATCGATGCGCTCTTCGACCCGGTTGCGGCGAAGCAGCTGACGGCGTGGGTTTCCGATGAGCCGATGATCTACGACAAGCTGACACCTTACGAATATCTCGAATTTGTCGCCGGGCTCTGGCGCATTGAACCGACCGCTGCGGAAGCGCGGGCGCGCGAGCTGATCGGCTGGCTGGGGCTCGAGCCGCATGCGCACGAGCGTTGCGAAGGTTTTTCCAAGGGCATGCGGCAGAAGGTGGCCCTGGCCGGTGCGCTGGTGCACGACCCCAAACTCATCATCCTCGACGAGCCGTTGACCGGCCTCGATGCGGGCACGGCGCGCCAGGTGAAGAACGTCCTGCGCGAGCGCGTGCGTGCGGGCGGCACTGTCATCATGAGCACGCATATTCTCGAAGTGGCCGAGCGCATGGCCGACCGCATTGGCGTTATCGCCGGCGGCCGCCTGATCGCTGAAGGCACGCTCGACGACTTGCGCCGGCAGACCGGCGAGACTGCGACCAGCCTGGAAGACACGTTCCTGACGCTGGTGGCCGAGCAGGTGGCCGCCGCGTGAGCCAAGCCGCGTCATTGCCCTGGCTGGCCGGTCACGAGTTCCGGCTGGGCTGGCGAGATTGGGTCGCCCTCATGACCGCGGGCGGGCGCCGGCGTGCACGCAACGCGGTGATTGCGTTGATCATCTTTGCGGCCTTCATGCACGTGTTCGCCTATTGGACGGTCGCCGCCTATGCCAACGCCAATCTGACGTCGGATACGGCGACACTTGTCGGCCTCACCGGCACGCTGCTTCTGTCGTGGTCGCTGCTGCTCTCGCAGGCGATGGAATTGGTCACGCGCGCCTTCTATTCGCGATCGGATCTCGATCTCATTCTCACGTCGCCTGCGTCCGCGCGTAAAGTCTTTGCGGTGCGCATGGGGCGAATTGCGACTGCGGCGGTTGCAATCGCGGTGCTGCTGGCGGCGCCATTCATCAACGTCTTGGCGTTTCTCGGCGGTAGCCGCTGGCTCGGCGCCTATGGTGTCGTGGCCGCCATGGGTGCGGTGGCAACGGCGGCAGCACTCGCTCTGACTATCGCACTGTTCCGAATCATCGGAGCCAAGCGTACGCGTCTCATCGCGCAAATCGTGGCAGCGGTGATCGGCGCGGCCTTCGTCATCGGCCTCCAAATTGTTGCGATTTTCTCTGCCGGCAGCCTTTCCCGTTTCACGGCATTGCAATCGGATTGGATGCTGCGGCATGCCCCTGTCGCCGAAAGTGCCTTCTGGTGGCCGGCACGTGCTGTGCTCGGCGACTACGCTGCGCTCGCAGCTGTGCTGACGTTCGGCATACTTTTCCTCGCTGGATCGATTGCGCTGTTCTCGCGCCGCTTCGGCGAGCACGCGGTGGCGGCGGCGGGCGTCTCCAGCACCACTGTGCGGCAGCGTCGCTGGTCGCTTCATTTTCGCCGCCGCTCCGCAGGCCGCGTCCTGCGCCAGAAGGAATGGGCACTTCTACGGCGCGATCCCTGGCTGATCTCGCAGACGTTGATGCAGATTCTCTATCTCATTCCACCCGCGTTGCTGCTGTGGATCACCTTCGGCAAAGCCAACGACGCCTTCGTTGTGTTGATTCCGGTAGTGGTGATGGCAGCCGGCCAGCTTGCCGGCGGCCTGGCATGGCTGTCGATTTCCGGCGAGGACGCGCCAGATCTCGTTGCAACTGCTCCGATCGCTGTGCATCGCGTCCTTTGGGCCAAGATCGAAGCCGTCATTGGCATGATCGCGCTGATTTTTTCGCCGATTGTCGGAATGATGGCATTCGGCGAGGTGTATGCCGCGCTTGTCTGCGGCCTTGGCATTTTATCGGCAGCGGCAGCGTCAACAACGATCCAGCTGTGTTTCAAGGTACAGGCGCGCCGAAGCCAATTTCGCCGGCGGCAGACCTCATCGCGCATCGCCACCTTTGCGGAAGCATTCTCGTCGATCGCCTGGGCGGCAACTTCGGCATTGGCAGCCGCCCAGACCTGGGCTGCGCTCGGCGCGGCGGTGGTCGCGCTCGGGCTCTTGGCTGCGATCTGGCTGCTCAGTCCCTCGCGGTCGTGACCGTCAAACGTAGGCCAGGCGCAAGCGTCGCCGTCCGACCAGCGTTCCGATCACCAGCAAATTGAGAAGATTGGCGCCAATGCCAGCGGCGAAAGCCGGCGCATAATATCCGTAGTGATCGTAAAGCAGTCCGGCCATCCAGCCGCCAAGCGCCATGCCAATGCCGCTGAACAGAAGCAGCGTCGGGATCCGCCATGACGCTTCGGACGCCGGAAACAATTCGCGCAGCGCGAGCACATAGGCCGGGATGATTCCGGAAAAGCCGAGGCCGAACGCCGCGGCAATCGTGAACAGCCCAGCTTCGTTCTGCGTAAACAAAAACGCAGTCATCGATGCGGCCTGCCAGGCTGAACCAATCAAGACGGTGGCCAGTCCGCCGATACGATCGGAAATCGCGCCCCAGATCTGCCGGCTCAGAAACGCGGTCCCGAGTAGTACCGACAGCATCAGCGCGCCCGTCGACCGGCTGATTCCGATATCACTGCAGAAGGCGACGAGATGGCCTTGCGGCATTGCCATCGGAATGCAGCACATCACCGCCGCGGCGCACATCATGCCGAACACCAGATTGGGCGGCCAGCCGAGCACGCGGCTTTTGCCGGCGGCATGGCCCGACGCAGCCGCAGGGATTATGAGTTCGGGCGGCGCACGAAAATAAATCGCCGCGAGCGGAACGATCACGACAATTTCGGCAATCGCATACCACAGCATCGTCTGCCGCCAGCCGTAGCCGGCGATCACGCGCTCGAACACCGGCGGCCACATGGCGCCGGCGAGGTAGCTGCCGCTCGAGATCAGCGCCAGCGCCGAGCCACGCCGGCGGTCGAACCAACGGCTGACATAGATGTACATGGGGGCATTGATGCCGCCGAGCCCGATCAATCCGATGAAAAGGCCGTGCCCGATCCAGAGTGGCCATGGTGGTCCGAATGTCGAGATTGCAAGGCCGAGACCGATCATTAGCGCGCCGCAGATAACGGTCCACCGTGTCCCGACACGATCGGCGATGCGGCCCATCAGAATGCCGCCAAGGCCCGAGCCAAGCCAGGCCAGTGCGCCGGCCAGTGCCGGAATCGAGCGTATGCCGCCGACCTCGGCAGCGATGTCCTTGAGGGCAACGGCCGTAATCCAAGCGGCGCCAAAGGCCATCAGCATCGTGACCAACGCCACGGTGGCTACGGTCCACGAGTATCGTGATTTAATCGAAGTCGATGGTGGCTGCAACATCAGGTGGGGGTCCGGCTGGCCATTCTTTTGACAGGCCGCACAGAATTTGACCACCCGCGCCAGAGTCGGGGCTGCTCTGTCTGCTGCATTGCGCCATAATGCGTCGGGACAGGGTTAAAGGAAATTTCCTTCTAGAGTGCGCAACAACAACGAAATTGACCCCAAAGCCTCGGCGTATAGCCTCGTCATTCGGTCGGGGTGCTTTGCGCCGCGAACGCCAAGCCTATATGAGTGCTCCCGGCAAAGTAGTTGCCGCGTTGACAAGGCCGTCCATGCCGCTTCGACCGGTTAGTCTCGACGACAAATACGACCTTACCCAGTCGCATGTGCTGGTGACTGGTTATCAGGCGTTGATCCGTGCCTGCCTCATGCAGCATGAGCGGGACCGCCGCGCCGGTCTCAATACGGCCGGCTATGTCACCGGCTACCGCGGTTCCCCGCTTGGCGGCCTTGATCAGCAGTTTATGCGCGCGGTTCGCCAGATTAGCGCCGCCAACATCAAGTTCCAGCCGGGCCTCAATGAGGAACTCGCCGCCACCGCGTTGTGGGGCAGCCAGCAGACGGAGCTGCGGGGCGAAGGCAAATTCGATGGCGTTTTCGGAATGTGGTACGGCAAGGGACCGGGCGTCGATCGTTCAGGCGACGTCTTTCGTCACGCCAATTTCGCGGGCACGTCGAAAAACGGTGGCGTTCTCGCTTTGATGGGCGACGATCATACGGCCGAGTCATCGACGACGGCACATCAGTCGGAATTCCACTTCGTCGACGTGATGATGCCGATCCTCAATCCGGCTGGCGTGCAGGAAATCATCGACTACGCGCTCTACGGCTGGGCGATGTCGCGCTTTACCGGCACCTGGACCGCGCTCAAATGTATGCATGAGACCGTCGAATCAACCGGCGTGGTGGATGCTGGTCTCGATCGAGTGAACATCATTACGCCTGCCGACTTCCTCATTCCGGACGGCGGCCTCAACATTCGTCTCGTCGACACGATCCTCGGTCAGGAAGCGCGCCTGCACGATTTCAAGCGCGACGCCATGCTCGCGTTCGTGCACGCCAACAAGCTCAATCGCCTCATCACGTCGGGTGGCCGAAATCCGAAGATAGGTATCATCACCACCGGAAAGGCCTATCTCGATGTGCGTCAGGCCTTCGATGAGCTCGGCATCGACGAACTCAAATGCAACGATCTGGGCTTGCGTCTTTTCAAGGTCGGTTGTGTGTGGCCGTTGCCGCGGCAGGAACTCGCCGACTTTGCGCAGGGCCTCGATCTCATCATTGTGGTCGAGGAAAAGCGATCGCTGATCGAAGTGCAGGTGCGCGAGGAGTTGTACGGCACTGCGAACCAGCCTGTCTGCATCGGCAAGAAGGACGAGCAGGGCAATTGGCTGTTCCCGGTCAAGGGCGCGCTTGATCCAAACGACGTCGCAATCTGCATCGGCGAACGGCTGCTGCGCTATGGCGCCAACGAAGAACTGGCGGCGCATGTCGCGCGGCTGAAGTCGGCGCAACGCGCCCTGTCGGAGACGTCCGACGTTGCACAGCGCATGCCTTATTTCTGCTCCGGCTGCCCACACAACACTTCAACCCGCGTTCCGGAAGGCAGCCGCGCTTATGCCGGCATCGGCTGCCACTACATGGCGCAATGGATGGAGCGCAAGACGCTCGGCTTTACCCAGATGGGCGGCGAGGGAGCCAATTGGATCGGCGAGGCGCCGTTCTCGAAGCGCGACCATGTTTTCCAGAACCTCGGTGACGGCACGTACAACCATTCGGGCTATCTCGCCATCCGCGCTGCGATCGCCTCCGGCGTGAGCATGACTTACAAGATCCTGTTCAATGACGCGGTCGCTATGACCGGCGGACAGGCCAATGATGGCGGGCTAACGGTTCCGCAGATTGCTGCGCAGGTCGCGGCGGAGGGCGCAAGCCGCGTCGTCGTCGTTACTGACGAGCCTTGGAAATACGCCAAAGGCACCGAATGGCCGCGCGGCCTTACGATTCATCACCGCGAAGACCTCGACGCGATTCAGCGCGAGCTTGCGACGGTCCCCGGCGTGAGCGTGCTGATCTACGATCAGACGTGCGCCGCCGAGAAGCGCCGCCGCCGCAAGCGCGGCGCGTTCCCCGACCCCGACAAACGCGTTGTCATCAACGATCTCGTTTGCGAAGGCTGCGGCGATTGCGGTGTCAAATCGAATTGCGTGTCGGTGCAACCGCTGGAAACCGAGTGGGGCCGCAAGCGCACGATCGATCAGTCGAGCTGCAACAAGGACTATTCGTGCGTTAACGGGTTTTGTCCGTCATTCGTCACCGTGCACGGCGCAAAACTGAAAAAAGGCGAGAGTTCTTGCCGAGCCGGGCAATTGGACGGCATTGCCGGCTCCATCCGTGCCGCTGATCAATCATCCCTATGGCGTCATTGTTACAGGCATTGGCGGCACCGGCATTATCACCATCGGTGCTATTGTCGGCATGGCTGCGCACCTGGAAGGCAAGGGCGTCGGCGTCATCGACATGGCGGGGGTCGCGCAGAAGGGCGGCGCGGTCTACAGCCATATCCGCATCGCCAATACGCCGGATGAGATCCACGCGATTCGCGTCGCGGCCGGCGGTGCCGATCTTGTGCTCGGCGGTGACATTGTCGTGGCTGGTGCCAAGATGGTACTGGGCGCGATGAAGGCCGGGAGTACCCGCGTTATCGTCAATACGGCTGAATTCCTGCCCGGCGATTTCACACGCAACACCGAGTTTTCGCTGCCGATCGAACGGCTCAAGCGCGCGATCACCGGCCACGCCGGGCGTGAGCGCTGCCATTTTGTTGACGCCGGCCGGCTCGCCACCGCGCTGCTCGGCAATTCCATCGGCGCCAATATGTTCATGCTCGGTTACGCCTATCAGCTCGGGGCGCTGCCGCTCTCGGCCGAGGCGATCGAGCGTGCGATCGAGATGAATGGCGAAGCCGTGCCAATGAATATCTCGGCGTTCCGTTACGGGCGCCGCGCTGCGGTGGATCCCAAGGCGCTTGAAGCGTTGATCGAACCGCGCCCGCAGCAGCAGAACGACTCCGTCAAGCTTTCGCAGTCGTTCGCCGAGACTGTTGAGCGGCGCGCGGTATTTCTGACGAACTACCAGAATGCAAATTACGCGCGTCGCTATCGCAATCTGGTAGAAAGAGTGCGTACGGTGGAAGCCGAGAAAGCGCCGGGTCAATGCGGCTTGGCGGAAGCAGTCGCGCGCTATCTTTTCAAGTTGATGGCGTACAAGGATGAATACGAAGTCGCCCGGCTGTACAGCGAGACGTCATTTCTCGATCGTGTGAAATCAAACTTTGACGGAGACCGGTTGCGCTTTGAGTTTCACCTGGCGCCACCCCTGTTCGCGCGGCGCGATCCGCAGACCGGCGAACCGAAGAAAATGTCATTCGGGCCGTGGATGCTGAAGGTCTTCGCGGCGCTCGCCAGGCTCAAGTTCCTGCGCGGCACGATGTTCGATCCGTTCGGCTACACAGCCGAGCGGAAAATGGAGCGTCGCCTGGTTGCCGACTACGAAAAACTTCTTGGCGAAATCGTCGAGCAGTTGACGCCAGGCAATCACCGTATGGCGGTCGAACTTGCGATGATTCCGGAAAAGATCCGGGGCTTCGGGCCGGTCAAACAGCGTCATCTGGCCGCGGCCAAAGCTGAGGAAACCGCATTGCGCGAGCAGTTTAACGCGGGCGCGGCGCCGTTTCTCAAGGCTGCGGAATAGCTTAGCCATCCCCCGTCGCCGAATTCATTCCATGTGATACTTGACCGCCCTTCGGGGGTGTTTTCATATCGAGATAACAAGTTCGTCCATGAAAGGACGGCGAGGGGTCAGAGTCGCGCCGCGGCGCGCGGCCACACGGGAGGATCGGGCTGTGGCGAATGGCGCCCCTGGCGCAGACACGTTTTCCAAGCTGTTGGATCGTAATGCCCGTCTTTACGGGGCGCGCCCGGCCATGCGGCACAAGGATCTCGGGATCTGGCAATCGTGGACCTGGAGCCAGTCGCTCGAACTCGTGCGTGCCTACGCCGTCGGTCTGCACCGGCTTGGCGTTAAACGCGGCGAAACCATCGCGATCGTTGGCGCAAACCGGCCAAAACTTTACTGGTCGGTGATGGCTGCGCAAATGCTGGGTGCAATTCCGGTCCCGGTCTATGCCGATGCGGTGGCCGACGAACTCGCCTATGTGCTCGCGCACGCTGATGTGCGGTTCGCTGCGGTGGAAGATCAGGAGCAGATCGACAAGATCCAGTCGGTCATGCAGCGCCTGCCCAAGCTCGAATTCATGGTCTACGACGAGAAGCGCGGTCTGCGAGACTACGACCACAGCCGTTTGCGATCGATGGACGATGTCATCGAGGACGGGCGCAAAGCGCTCGCCGGCGATCCGGCGGTCTTGGCGTGGCTCGATAATGAAATTGCGGCCGGCAAGGGCGCCGACCCGTCCATCATACTCTACACGTCGGGGACTACGGGCACATCCAAAGGCGTGGTGCTCTCAAACGAGCGATCGATCCATGCCGCGACGGACACCGCCACATTCGACAAGCTGAATGAAATGGATGTGGCACTGGCATATCTCCCGCTCGCCTGGGTCGGTGACCATTATCTCAACTATGCGCAAGGAATGGTGTCTGCGTTTTGCATGGCCTGCCCGGAAAATGCGGACACTGCGATGCAGGATTTGCGGGAGATCGGCCCGACTTTCTATTTCGCACCGCCGCGCACACTCGAACTTCTGCTGACGCGCGTCATGATCCGGATGGAGGATGCCGGTTTCGTCCAGCGCAAGCTCTTCCACTACTTTATTGATGTTGCTCGTCGCTACGGCGAACGCATCCTCAACGGTCAATCGGTGCCGATTAGCGGCCGTTTGCTTTATTGGCTCGGCAATATTCTTGTCTACGGCCCGCTCAAAAATGTTCTCGGATTTTCAAAAGTGCGCGTCGCCTACACGGCCGGCGAAGCGATCGGCCCGGATTTGTTTAATTTCTACCGCTCGATCGGGCTGAACCTGAAACAGCTCTACGGACAAACCGAGGCCTTCCTCTACGTGACTGCGCAACCGGACGGAGAAATTTATTCCGACACAGTGGGGCCGGCTTGCCCGAACGTCGACATTCGCATCGCCGACAACGGCGAGGTGCAGTTCAAATCGCCCGGGATGTTCACCGGTTACTTCAAGGATGATGCCAAGACTGCTGAGGCGATGACGCCGGATGGCTACGTGAAGACTGGCGATGCCGGTTTCTTCGACGAGAAGACGGGCCACTTGAAGATTATTGATCGCGCCAAAGATGTCGGCCGCCTTAGTGACGGCACGCTGTTCCCACCGAAATACATCGAAAATAAGCTGAAGTTCTATCCCAACATCCGTGAAGTCGTTGCGCTTGGCGACCAGCGCGACTTTGCCGCGGTGATGCTGAATATCGACCTCACGGCGGTCGGCAGCTGGGCCGAACGCAATAACGTCGTCTATGCCTCCTATCAGGAACTTGCCGGCCACCCCTTGGTCTACGACACGATCGCGAAGCACGTGGCCGAGGTGAACCGGTCACTCGCCGCCGACAAAGTCATGGCAGGCGCGCAAATCAAGCGCTTTCTGATCCTGCACAAGGAACTCGATGCTGACGATGGCGAGCTCACGCGCACACAGAAAGTCCGGCGTGGCTTCATCGCCGACCGCTATGCACCGTTGATCAATGCGCTTTACGACGGATCCAAGGAGGCCGACATCTCCACCGAGGTCACCTTCGAGGACGGCCGCAAGGGCGTGATAAGTGCGCGCGTGAAAATTCGGGACATGCAGACCGAGCCGCTTGCGCCCGTGGAGAAAGCGGCATGAGGGCGCCGGACGGTCCCGAAGTGTCAGTGGGTGATGTTTTATTGTCCGTGGAAGACGTCTCGCTGTCATTTGGCGGTGTGAAGGCAGTCAGCAACGTTTCGTTCGATATCCATAAAGGTGAGATCCGCGCGATCATCGGGCCGAATGGCGCCGGCAAGACGTCGATGCTCAACGTCATCAATGGCTTCTATCACCCGCAACAAGGCCACATCACTTTCAGGGGCAAGACGCGCACCAGGATGCAACCGCACGAGGCGGCCTATGGCGGCATCGCGCGCACGTTTCAGAATGTCGCGCTGTTCCGTGGCATGACGGCGCTCGACAACATCATGGCCGGCCGTTCTCTGAAAATGCACAGCAACTTCTTTTGGCAGCTTCTGCGTCATGGTCCGGCGATGCACGAAGAAGTTGAACACCGGCACCGCGTTGAGGAAATCATCGATTTTCTCAAGATCCAGGAAATCCGGCGCGTGCCCGTCGGTCGGCTGCCCTACGGATTGCAAAAACGGGTTGAGCTCGGCCGTGCGCTTGCCATGGAGCCCGACCTGCTGCTGCTCGACGAACCGATGGCCGGCATGAACCTCGAGGAAAAAGAAGACATGTCGCGCTTCATCCTCGATGTTAATGACCACTACGGCACCACCATCGCGTTGATCGAGCACGATATGGGCGTGGTGATGGATCTGTCCGACCGCGTGGTGGTGCTTGATCACGGCATCAAGATCGCCGACGGGACACCCAACGAGATCAAGGGCAATCAGGCGGTGATCGACGCCTATCTCGGCGTGGCACACTGATGAGGGCCGCGCGATGCATCTGATCTATCAGATCTTCATCGACCCATTCGTGCAGATGGGCAATGCGCCCGATTTGCTCGTGCAGACGCTGTGGGAGGGCCTGGTCGCCGGCGTGCTATATTCCCTGATCGCGCTCGGTTTTGTGCTGATCTTCAAGGCGTCCGGCGTATTCAATTTTGCACAAGGCATCATGGTGGTGTTCGCTGCGCTCACGCTGGTCGGATTCTACGAGCACGGCATCCCGGCTTACGTTGCGCTTGCCCTAACGATTGCGGTGATGTTCGGGCTCGCTTTTGCGGTCGAGCGCCTCATGCTCCGGCCGCTGGTGAACCAGCCTGACATCATCCTGTTCATGGCAACATTTGGCCTGACGTATTTTCTGATCGGGTTTGGCGAGCTTGTGTTCGGTGGCGATCCGAAGGTGATGATTGCGTCTCAACTTGGTCTGCCGAAGGGCGCGGTCGAGTTCAAGTTGGGGGGCGGCTTCGTTTCATTGCAGAAGATCGACATTGCAGCCGCCATCATTGCGTCGGTGATGGTTGCCGCGCTTGCCGTATTTTTCCAGAAGACCCGGGTTGGACGTGCGCTGCGCGCGGTTGCCGATAGCCACAAAGCGGCGCTCTCAGTCGGCATCTCACTTGAATATATCTGGGTGATCGTGTGGTTTGCAGCCGGACTCGTCGCGCTGGCCACCGGTATCATGTGGGGCGCGCGCTCGGAGGTGTCCTTCGCGCTGGAGATCATCGCGCTTAAGGCTTTGCCCGTACTTATTCTAGGCGGCTTTACCTCCATCCCCGGCGCGATCATCGGCGGCGTGATCATCGGTGTCGGCGAGAAGATCGGCGAATTCTATTGGGGTCCGTTGCTCGGCAGCGGCATCGAGACCTGGCTCGCGTATGTCATTGCGCTGGTTTTTCTTCTGTTCAGGCCGCAAGGCCTTTTCGGCGAGCGCATCATCGAGCGGATTTGACCGATGTTTTATCGTGAGGTCGGACAATACAAAACGAGTTATTCCGCCGACATGTCGGTGATGCCGCTACTTCAGGATCGTTTCGGCATCGGCATTATTCTTTTCATCGCGGTGGTGATCATTCCGTACTTCGGAAACGCCTTTCTCATTCAGGCGATCATGATTCCGTTTCTGGTGTTCTCGCTGGCCGCGATCGGCCTCAATCTGCTGACCGGTTACACCGGGTTGTTATCGTTGGGCACCGGAGCGTTCATGGGCGTCGGGGCCTATGCCTGTTACAAGCTCACGACCTATTTTCCTGGCGTCAACATCCTCATCTGGATCGTTGTATCCGGCTTCTTCTCGGCGGCGGTCGGCGTTGTATTCGGGCTGCCATCGTTGCGCATCAAGGGATTCTATCTGGCGGTAGCGACGCTCGCCGCTCAGTTCTTCCTGTCGTGGTGTTTCATCCGCCAGCCGTGGTTTTACAATTACAACGCGTCCGGCGCGATCGAAGTGCCGACGCGAACTCTGTTCAACATTCCTATAACGGGCGCGACCGCTTCGGACACCACGCGCTATTACGTCGTGCTGGGAATTGTGGTCGCGATGACCTGGCTCGCGTCCAATCTTGTACACGGCCGAATTGGCCGCATGTGGATGGCCGTGCGCGACATGGATCTGGCGGCCGAATTGATCGGCATCAGGTTGCTGCGCACCAAGCTTCTCGCTTTTGCCGTGTCGTCATTCTACTGCGGCGTCGCCGGCGCACTTCTCGTGTTTCAATGGTATGGCAGCGCCGAGCCCGCGGTATTCGACGTCAATTTGAGCTTCTTTATTCTGTTCATGGTCATCATCGGCGGCCTTGGCAGCCTGACAGGTTCGTATCTTGGCGCGGCGCTGATTTTCATCCTGCCCATTGTGCTGCGCTACATTCCGCCGCACCTCGGCATCCCGATCCGGCCAGCAACCGTCGACCATATTCAATACATGATCATCGGCGCGCTGATCGTGCTTTTCCTGATTGTTGAGCCAAATGGCCTCGCGCGCTTATGGCAGATCGGCAAGCAGAAACTGAGGGTGTGGCCTTTCCCCTACTAAAAGGGCAAACTGCCCTCAACCCCGATCGAAGGGGAGGCCAAAGCAAAGGCCGTTGAAAAACAGGCGGTACGCCGCCGGAAATAGAGAGGGAGGAAACGAAATGCGATTGCATCGAGTTCTGCTCGGAACGGCGCTCGCCGCCGCAACCCTGCTGACAGTGCCGCTGACGGCAGGCGCCGCCGACGGCATTTACGTTCCGCTGTTTTCCTATCGCACCGGTCCGTTCGCGGGCTCCGGCACGCCGATCGTGAACGGCATGGCCGACTACCTCAACATGCTCAATGAGCGTGATGGCGGCATCGGCGGCGTGAAAATAATCGTCGAAGAATGCGAGACCGGCTACGACACCAAGAAAGGTCTTGAGTGCTACGAGCAGGTCAAGGCGAAAAATCCCGTCGTGATGAACCCCTATTCGACCGGCATTACCTTGCCGTTGATTCCAAAAGCAGCGATTGACAAGATTCCGATCCTGTCGATGGCCTATGGCCTCTCGGCGTCGGCTGACGGCAATACCTTCCCGTGGATTTTCAATCCACCCGCGACCTATTGGGACGGCGCCTCGATGTTCATCCGCTATGCGGGTGGCAAGGAAGGCGGCCTCGAACGGCTCAAGGGCAAGAAGATCGGTCTCGTCTATCTCGACGCGCCCTATGGCAAGGAGCCGATCCCGTTGCTCGAAGCGCTCGCCAAAGATTACGGCTTCGAGCTCAAGCTTTATCCCGTGCCCGCGGCTGAGATGCAAAATCAGTCGTCGCAGTGGCTCAACATTCGCCGCGATCGCCCGGACTGGATCTATCTCCAGGGCTTCGGTGCAATGAACCCGACCGCCGTGAAGGAAGCCGCGAAGATCAATTACCCGATGGACCACCTGATCGGTAATTGGTGGGCCGGCAATGACGACGATGCGCGTCCGGCCGGCGATGGTGCCAAAGGCTATCTGTCGCTCGACTTCAATCAAGTCGGAACGAACTACAAGGTCATCCAGGACATTCTCAAATATGTCGTGGACAAGGGTAAGAGCCAGACGCCGAAGGATCGGGTTGGCGAGAACCTCTATAATCGCGGCGTGCTCAACTCGATCATCATTGCGGAAGGTATCCGCACTGCGCAGAAGGTCTCCGGCAAGAAGCAGATCACCGGCGAAGATATGCGTCGCGGGCTTGAGACTCTCAATATCACCGAGGCGCGTCTGAAGGAGATCGGCGCCGATGGCTTCGCTGCGCCGATGAAAGTCGCGTGCGACGATCACAACGGCCACAACGCCGCCTACATGGCCAAGTGGGATGGGACCAAGTGGACAAAAGGCTCGGATTGGATCGAGCCGCTCAAGAGCAAGGTTCGTCCGCTGATCGAGTTGGCCGCCAAGGACTATGCCGGCGCCAACGCCGGCTGGCCAAAGCGCACCGAGCCTTGTGACAAGTCGTCCTAAATTGCATGACCAATCCCTCTCCCCGCCGGTGGCGGGGAGAGGTTCTTGTCGGGAGTCAGCATGTCGGTAGCAGTGCAGACCACCACGACGTCCGTTGCGGCGGATAAAATACTCTCGGTCAACAATATCGAAGTGATCTACGATCACGTCATCTTGGTGCTCAAAGGTGTTTCGCTGGACGTGCCCAAAGGCGGAATTGTAGCGCTCCTCGGCGCCAATGGTGCCGGAAAAACCACCACGCTGAAGGCGATTTCAAATCTGCTGCACGCCGAGCGCGGCGATGTCAGCAAAGGCTCGATTGTGTTCGAGGGCGCTGAAGTCCAGGACCTTTCGCCAAACGAATTGGTACGCCGTGGCTGCATCCAAGTGATGGAAGGCCGGCACTGTTTTGGCCATCTCACCATCGAAGAGAACCTGCTGACCGGCGCGTTCACGCGTCGCGACGGCAAAGCGGCGATCAGGCGCGATCTTGATCTGGTCTATTCCTATTTCCCGAAACTCAGCGAGCGCAAGGGCTCGCTCGCCGGCTACACCTCAGGGGGCGAACAGCAAATGTGCGCGATTGGCCGCGCGCTGATGTCGCGCCCAAAGATGATCCTGCTCGATGAGCCTTCGATGGGTCTGGCGCCGCAAATCGTCGAGGAAATCTTCGTCATCGTGAAGGATCTCAACGAGAAGGAAGGCGTTTCGTTTCTTCTGGCCGAGCAAAACACCCACATGGCGCTGCGTTTCGCGCGCTACGGCTACATTCTGGAAAACGGCCGTGTCGTTTTGGACGGCGACGCCAAGGCGCTGGCCGAGAATGAAGACGTGAAGGAATTTTACCTTGGCGTCTCGGAAGGCCGGCGCAAGAGTTTCCGGGATGGCAAGCACTATCGGCGCAGAAAAAGGTGGCTGGCCTAGGCCATGCCAGAACACTACGACGCACTGGAGAGCCGCGAACCTGCTATCCGTGAACGTGAGCAGTTTGCGCGCCTGACCGAAATCGTTGCGCGCGCCATGATGGCGCCCGGTTGGGTGAAGCATCTGTCTGGCGTCAATCCAAATGCAGTGACGTCGCGCGCGGAATTGGCGAAACTGCCGGTGCTTCGCAAATCCGACATTTCCATCCTTGCAAAAGGAAAATCCGCCGTTCGGTGGCCTCAATGTCACGCCACCAGGCAAAGCGCGGCGCCTGCTGATGTCGCCGGGGCCGATCTTTGAACCGGAAGGTGACAGCGCCGACTGGTGGGGAGCGGCGCGTGCGGTATACGCGGCCGGTTTCCGCAGCGGCGATATTGTGCACAATTCCTTCGCTTATCACCTGACTCCCGGTGGTTTCATTCTCGAGTTCGGTGCCCGTGCCCTCGGCTGCGCGGTGATCCCCGGCGGTGTCGGCAATACCGAGCAGCAGCTGGAGGCGATTGCGCACTACAAACCATCCGGCTATGTCGGCACTCCGGATTTTCTGAAGATCCTGCTCGACACCGCTGAAAAATCCGGCAAGGACACGACCTCAATCAGGCGGGGGCTGGTCTCTGGCGCCGCGTTGCCGGCTTCGCTGCGCGAGGAGCTTCGCGGCCGCGGTGTGGCCGTGCTGCAATGTTATGCCACTGCAGAGTTGGGCGTGATCGCCTACGAAAGTGCGGGCGGTGACGGCATGATCGTGAATGAGACAGTGATCGTTGAAATCGTGCGGCCAGGCACCGGTGACACTGTCCCGGAAGGTGAGGTGGGGGAGGTTGTGGTGACCTCGTTCAACCCCGACTACCCGATGATCAGGCTTGGCACCGGCGATCTCTCGGCGTTGATGCCAGGCGCCTCACGATGCGGGCGCACCAACGCTCGTATCAAGGGATGGATGGGCCGGGCCGACCAGACGGTGAAAGTGAAGGGCATGTTCGTGCACCCCAAGCAAGTTGCCGAGATTGCCGCGCGCCATCCTGAACTCAAGCGGCTGCGGCTTGTTGTCGACCGCAAGGCTGAACAGGACACGATGACCCTGCTGGCCGAATGTGCACCGTCGGGTGCGGCACTTGAATTGGCGGTCGCAGCCACATTGCAGTCCGTCACCAAGCTCAAAGGCTCAGTGCAGCTGATGGCGCCAGGCACGCTGCCGAATGATGGCAAGCTCATTGCCGACGAGCGCAAGTCATGAGTTCCAGGTCATGAGTCCTGAGACGCTTCAGCATGCCGGCAGCCGCATCGGCGTGCTTGTGGTCAATCTCGGGACGCCGGATTCAACCGGCTACTGGGCAGTCAGGCGTTATCTGAAAGAGTTTCTCTCCGACCCCCGTGTGATCGAAGAGAACCGTCTGAAATGGTGGCTGGTCCTCAATCTGGTCATTTTAACCGTCCGGCCCGGCCGCAAGGGTCGTGACTACGACAAGATCTGGAATAAAGAGCGCAACGAGTTGCCGCTCAAGACCATCACCCGTTCGCAGTCCGACAAGTTGGACGAGATGATGGACAAGCTCGAAAAACGCATTCGCGTCGACTGGGCGATGCGATACGGCAATCCGTCGATTGCTTCGCGGCTGGAGGCGCTCGTTGCCCAGAATTGCGAACGAATTCTGATCGTACCGCTGTATCCGCAATACGCGGCGCCGACCACCGCTACCGTGTGTGACGAAGTCTTTCGTGCGCTGACACGCATGCGCTTTCAGCCCACGATACGTATTGCCGCGCCTTATTTCGCCGAGCCCGCATACATCGACGCACTCGCAGCTTCGATCAACGCAGCGCTGGCAAAGCTTGCCTTCAGGCCGGACGTACTCATCGCCTCCTATCACGGGATGCCGGAGGATTATGTCGCCAAGGGCGACCCATATCAGCAGCAATGCGGGGAGACGACCGTGCTTCTGCGCAAGAAGCTCAAGCTCGATGACGAGCGCTTGATCATGACATTTCAGTCGCGCTTCGGCACCGCCGAATGGATCAAGCCCTATACCGACGTGACCGTGAAGTCTCTGGCCGAACGTGGGGTAAAAAATATTGCGGTCGTCACACCCGGATTTTCGGTCGATTGCCTGGAGACGCTGGAAGAAATCGCCATGGAGAATGCCGACATTTTCCGCCAGGCGGGCGGCGAAAATTTCGCTGTCGTTCCGTGCCTCAACGATACGCCAGGCGGCATGGCGGTGATCCGTGACGTCGTCACGCGCGAGCTCAAGGGTTGGATCTAGCCCGTAAATAGGGCGCTTCGGCCGATCAACGTCCCGTTAACCATAAGAATTTAACGTCCGTTAACCATGTCCGCGGCGCGGCGGGCGGGCGCTCCCGTCATGGGCGCGCGCGTCCGGCGTGCGCGCGGGCTTTGGTGATGTACGGACGAGGAGACATTTCGGCGGTGGCGCCTCTTCGCAATGCTCGTTTGACCGCACTGCGCGGCGTCGGCACGTTGTTCGCCGCTTGCGTGGCGCTTCCGTGCGCGGACGTTCACGCACAGTTCGCCAGCCCGTCTTACACCGATCCTCTGGCAACAAAGTTGCAAGCAAGTCCGAGCAACCCGCCGCGCTTCCAAAAATTCGATCGCGAGACGCTCGCCCAGTTGGCTGCGCCGACGACATTCACGCCGCCTGCATCCGGCGCCGGTACCTCCGGTTTTGATTCAACCAACAACCGAAAGGTGAGAGCGAAGGCGAGGGGCAAGGCTTCTGCAGACGCACGCGCGATCGCGCCCGGTGTCGCCACGCCAGCTACGGGGTCGCCTTACGACAAACCGGCGGATGTGACGGGAAGCATTGCCGCCGGAGCGCCGGGTGCGCCGCCGGTACAGATCGGTCCTATCCGGACGTTCCCGAAAAAACGCGTAGCCCATAGCGAACCCGATGATCCTTATGCCCCGCTTGGCATTCCTGCCGGTGCATTCGATCTTTTTCCGGCGGTTGAACTGATCGGGGGTTACAATACCAATCCGGGACACGAACCTGGCGGCAACGGCGCGTCGTTCTATACCGTCGCGCCGGAATTACGCGTGCAATCGAACTGGGCGCGGCACGAGTTCAAAGCGGACTTGCGCGGCAGCTACATCGGCTACAGCCCGGACGAGACGCCAACGCTGAGCCGTCCGTACTTCAACGGTAAAATAGATGGCCGCGTGGACATCACACATGATACGCGCGTTGATCTTGGCACCCGCTTGCTGATGTCCACCGACAATCCCGGCAGTCCGAATTTGCAGGCTGGACTTGCCAAGTTGCCGATCTATGTCAGCGGCGGCGGCACGATCGGATTGGGTCAACGATTTAACCGCTTCGATGTCTCGATCAAGGGTGATGTGTCGAGGACTGTCTACCAGGAATCCACACTGACCGACGGGTCGACGGCCAGCAACGACGATCGCAATTTTGATCAATATGCCGGCACGCTTCGTGGCGCCTACGAGCTGTCGCCCGGCCTGACCCCGTTCGTTGAGGTCGGCGCGGATACGCGTGTGCACGATCTCAATTCCGACTTTTCCGGGTACCAGCGCAATTCGAACGGGCTCATAGCCCAGGCCGGAGCGAAGTTTGAGCTCACGCGCCTGTTCACTGGTGAGGCGGCGCTTGGATACACCCAGCGGGTCTACGAGGACCCCCGGCTCGCGAACATCGACGGGCTGATCGCGAACGCTTCGTTGCTGTGGACCGCCAGCGCACTGACCAACGTGAAATTGAGCGCGTCATCGTCGGTGGGAGAATCCACAATCGCCGGTGTGTCAGGCGTTCTCTATCGCGACATCGGTGTCCAGGTGGACCACGCCTTCAGGCGTTGGCTGATCGGCAGTCTCAAGCTCGGCTATGGCAATGATAATTATGTTGGGCTCGACCGCATCGACAATCGGTATTCGGCGGGCGTTGGCTTGACCTACAAACTCAATCGTTCGGTGCAGGTCAAGGGCGAATTCCGGCAGGATTGGCTGCGTTCGAATGTCGAAGGCGTCGATTACACAGCGAGCGTCTTCACGCTTGGCCTGCGTCTCCAGCGATAGTCATTTCCGGTCGAGCAGACGTCGCATTTCAGCGCGTAGCTCCGGTGCGATGTCGGGTCGCTCGAGCCCATAGGCCACGTTGGCGGATAGAAATCCGATCTTGGAGCCGCAATCGAAACTGCGGCCTTCGAATTTCAGGCCATAGAAAGGTTGTGTGTGCGAAAGCGCCACCATCGCATCGGTCAGCTGAATTTCTCCGCCGGCGCCGGCCGCCTGCTTTTCCAAAAGCTCGAAGATTTGAGGCTGCAATATATAGCGTCCAGTGATGCTGAGATTGGACGGCGCTTCACTCGCTTTCGGCTTTTCGACCATTTTGGTGATAACGAATGCCTTGCCCTTGGCGGCGCCCACGCCGACCACGCCGTACATATGGACCCGTTCGGGCGGCACTTCTTCCACCGCAATGATGTTGGCGTTGGCGTCGAGGCCTTTGGCGGCATCGATCATTTGGGCAAGGCAGCCGGGCTTGTGCTGCACCAGCACGTCGGGCAGCAGCAGCGCGAACGGCTCATGGCCAACAAGCTCGCGCGCGCACCAGATGGCGTGTCCGAGGCCAAGCGGCGATTGTTGGCGGGTGAAGCTGACCGTCCCTGCTTCCGGAAGATCTTCCGACAGGAGCTCCAGCTCCGTCTTCTTGCCGCGCTCCATCAAGGTTAACTCGAGCTCGAACTGGCGATCGAAATGATCTTCGATCACGCTCTTGTTCCGGCCGGTCACGAAGATGAAATGCTCGATGCCGGCCTGCCGCGCTTCGTCGACCACGTGCTGGATCAGGGGGCGGTCCACGACCGGAAGCATTTCCTTCGGCATGGCTTTGGTGGCCGGCAGAAAACGGGTTCCCAGGCCGGCGACGGGAAATATGGCTTTGCGGATTCGGGTCATGCGAGAGTTTTAGGTATGGTGCTGAGTCGTGAATTGCTGCCGGGCAGAAAGCACGGAGGCGGGCGAGGGTCCAGATGCAAGCGAGGGCAGTAGACCATTAACGCTACGGAAATGAAATCGGGGCACCCATAGTTTGAGGGACCGAGTGGAGACGGGATAGGGATGCGCAGAGCGAAGCATATTGTTGTTGCCGCGGCCATCGCTATGTCCGCAGGCGGCGCTGTCTTCGCACAAGGTGCGCGCGATGGCCGTTATCCGGCCACCACTGGGACTATTTCGCCGCCGCCCGCTCAGCTGCCGCCCGCATGGAGCGGCGAATTGGGCGCTTCCGGCCACCCGCTGATGACGGCCGAGGCGATTCGTGCGGCGGCCGCAAATTTCCATGCCTGCATCGAGCGCATTTGGCCTGCGGCGGCCCGCCGTGGAATTTCGCGGACTGTCTTTCAAACCTACACCGCCTCGCTCACGCCCGACCTGCGGATCATGGATCTGCTCGACAATCAGCCCGAGTTCACCAAGTCGTTCTGGGATTATCTCGACATCCTGGTGACCAACGAACGAATTGAGCAAGGCCGCGCGCTCCTTGAAAAATACCGCAGCGCCTTCGACGCGGTTGAACGGACCTACGGCGTTGACCGTTACACAATCGCCGCGATCTGGGGCGTCGAGACCAATTACGGCACGCTGGGAGGCGACCGTTCCGTCGTTCGTTCAACCGGCACACTCGCCTGTATCGGACGGCGGCAGAATTATTTTCGCGAAGAATTTCTGTCCGCGCTGGAAATCCTGCAACACGGGGACGTGCGGCCTGACCGTCTGGTCGGGTCCTGGGCGGGCGCGTTCGGCCCAACGCAGTTCATGCCGACCGCGTTTAAAAAATACGCCGTTGATTTCGACCGTGATGGCCGCCGGGATGTGGTCGACTCGGTTCCCGATGTCATCGCTTCGACGGCCAACAATTTAAAGAAGGACGGCTGGGTCACCGGGCAGACCTGGGGTTACGAGGTCGTTGTACCAGCGACGATCGATTTCCGGCTTGCCGATCGCGCGCAAACGCTGTCGATCCGCGACTGGACCCGCTATGGGATTGCGCGCGCCGATGGCAATCCGTTTCCGCGGCTCGATGATCGTGCTTTCCTGCTCGTGCCAGCCGGCGTGCAGGGGCCCGGGTTTCTGATGCTGGAGAATTTCCGCGTCATCATGAAATACAACCCGGCAGAGGCATATGCACTTGCGATCGGCCACCTTGCCGATCGGCTGCGAGGCAGCGGACCGTTCGTGCAAGTCTGGCCGCGCTACGAGCGCGTACTGTCGCGCATGGAACGTCTGGAACTCCAGCAGTTGCTTACCAGCCACGGCTACGATGTGGGCGAGCCGGATGGCCACCTCGGCCTCAAGACCCGCGCTGCAATTCGCGATTTCCAGGTAAAAAGCGGCCGGATTCCCGATGGTTTTGCCTCGGCGGGTATCCTGGACCAGTTGCGCGCGCGTTAACGATGGACCCCGCACGCCACCTTTGAGTTGACATTTTTCGGGCGCTATTGGTCCATGGCGGCGCGCTAGTGCGCTTGGGCGATTGGCATGTCTGGTAAAGACCGGTTTTCACGTTGGCTCATCGGGGCGGTCATCTTGGCCGCGGTCGACTGTGCCGGGTTGGCTGCCATCGAATTTGCACTGACGTCACCGGCGCAGGCGCAATTCCGTGACGATCGATTTCCCTTTCTGAGCAGGCAACGTCCGCAACGCTCTGGCGGTGGCTTCTTCGGTGGCGGCGGTGGCGGCGGTCTCGGTGGATTTTTTGGCGGTTCGCAGCGCACTTACGAAAACGAATATGAGCAGCAGGCTCCAGTCGACAATTCAAAAGCGCCGCCGCCGCGCAAAGTCGACTCAAAAGGCGAACAGGTCGCGCCGACAACTTCAATAGTCGTGCTGGGCGATGGCATGGCCGATTGGCTGGCCTATGGACTGGAAGACGCATTTGGCGACTCGCCGGAAGTCGGCATCGTTCGCAAGAACAAACTTCACTCGGGCCTGTTGCGCTACGAACAAAAAGGCGATCTCGACTGGTGGCACGTCGCGCGCGACACGCTGACCCAGGAAAAAGCAAACTATGTGGTGATGATGCTTGGCGTCAGCGATCGCCAGGGCATTCGCGAGCGTGACCTCGCCAAGGAAGCAGACAAGAAAAAGAAGGACAAGGATCAGGCCGCCAAGCCGGCGGATAAGGACGCGCAAAACAAGGATCAGAATAAAGACCAGTCCGACGAGCAGGATCAGCAATCGATTGCCGCGCCCGAACAGCAGGCAGGCAGCAAGGCCAACGGCGTCATTGAATTTCGAACGGATCAATGGGCTGAGATCTATGCAAAGCGGATCGACGAGACGATCGCAGGACTCAAAAGCAAGGGCGTGCCGGTGTTCTGGGTTGGCCTGCCGTCGATCCGCGGGCCCAAATCGACGGCCGACGCGGTCTATCTCAACGATCTTTACCGCGCGCGCGCCGAACGTGCCGGCGCGATTTACATCGACATCTGGGATGGCTTCGTCGACGAGGGCGGCAAGTACTCGAATTTTGGTCCGGACTATGAGGGCCAGATGCGCCGATTGCGCTCGAACGACGGTGTCTTTTTCACGAAATACGGTGCGTTCAAGCTCGCACATTATGTCGAACGCGAAATCCGCCGCTACATGAATAGCCGCGTGACGCCGGTTGCGCTGCCCTCTGGGCCGGTCGCGCCCGCGACACCAGACGGAAAACCCGCGGCGCGACCATTGGCCGGGCCCGTAGTGCCGCTGACTGTTACGCCAGGTACAGGCAACTCCGAAGAATTGCTCGGCGGTGCGGGCAACAGCTCCCCGCATGGCGATGCCATCGCAACGCGTGTTCTGGTGAAGGGCGAACCCGTGCCGGCGCCGCGCGGCCGGGCCGACGATTTCGTTTTGCAACCGGGCAGCGCCGCAGCCGCGATCTCTCCGGCTCCCGTTGTCCCGTCCGATGCATTGGCGTCGGTACCTGCCAACACGACGCCGGTCAATGTCGCGCCTGCCGCGCCACCGGTCGCGCCGCAAAATAAGGCGGCGGCGCCGCCGAAAAACAACGCTGCCGGGAAAACCACGCAAAACGCCGCGGCTAAACCGAAATCGCTACAACCGCCGCCGCGTGACGATGTGCCCCGGCCGCCGCGGCCTGTTTCCGGGTCCAACGGCAATCCGTTCGGCAGCTGGTTCCGCTAACACACGCTCGCTAACGCGGCAGCGTCGTCGATCCCATCAGGAATTTGTCGACCGCATGCGCCGCCTGACGGCCCTCGCGGATCGCCCACACCACAAGCGATTGGCCGCGGCGCATGTCGCCGGCAGCGAACACCTTCGGCACGGATGTGACGTAGGCATTGGTGTCGGCACTGACATTGCCGCGCTGATCAAGCGCGACGCCGAGGGATTTCAGCAGGCCCTCGTGGACCGGATGCACGAAACCCATGGCGAGCAGTACCAGATCGCCCTCGATTTCGAATTCGCTGCCGGCGACCGGCTTGAACTTCGCGTCCACATGCGTGCAATGCAATTTCTTCACGCGGCCATTTTCGCCGGTAAATTTCTGCGTCAGCACGGCGAACTCGCGGGTGACGCCTTCCTCATGGCTTGAGGAGATGCGCAGCTTGAGCGGCCAATCTGGCCAGGTCAGCATCTTGTTCTCGTGGTCCGGCGGTTCGGGCATGATCTCGAAGTTGGTCACCGAGGCCGCGCCCTGGCGGATCGAGGTGCCGATGCAGTCCGAACCGGTATCGCCGCCGCCGATAACGATAACTTTCTTGCCCTTGGCGAGGATCGGTTCGACATCGCCCTGGGGTTCGTTGCTGATGCGCCGGTTCTGCTGCGGCAGGAATTCCATGGCGAAATGGATACCCTTCAACTCGCGTCCGGGGATCGCCAAGTCGCGCGGCTTTTCGCTGCCGCCGGTGAGCACCACCGCGTCATGGTCCTTGAGCAGTTTGTCGGCCGGCACGTTGACGCCAACATCGGCGTTGTAGTGGAAGACCACGCCTTCGCCCTGCATTTGCTCGACGCGGCGTTCGACGTGAATCTTTTCCATTTTGAAGTCTGGAATCCCGTAGCGAAGCAGCCCGCCGGCCTTGGCCCAGCGCTCATAGACATGAACGTCATGCCCCGCGCGCGCGAGTTGCTGCGCGCAAGCGAGACCCGCGGGGCCAGAGCCGATAACCGCGACTTTCTTGCCGGTCTTGCGTTGTGGCTTGTCGGGCTTGAGGCCCTGCGCGATCGCGCGATCGGCAATCTCGCATTCAATCGACTTAATAGTGACCGGGTTCTCGTCGATGTTGAGCGTGCATGAGGCCTCGCAGGGTGCCGGACACACGCGGCCGGTAAACTCGGGAAAATTATTGGTCGAATGGAGATTGCGCGCGGCCTCTTCCCAGTTGCCGCGATAAACCAGGTCGTTCCAGTCGGGGATCTGGTTGTTGACCGGGCAGCCGGTCGGGGCGCCAGTAATGCGGCTGGTGCCGTGGCAGTAGGGCACGCCACAGTCCATACAACGCGCGGCCTGTTCGCGGATCTCTTTTTCCGGGAGCGGCAGCACGAATTCGTGCCAATGCTTCACGCGTTCCGCGACCGGTTGATAGTCGCGATCTTCGCGCTCGATTTCCAGAAACCCGGTGACCTTGCCCATACCTACTCAGCAGCCTGCATCGTGGCGGCCTTCTCCTTTGCCATCTCAGCGAGCGCGCGGCGGTATTCGACCGGCATCACTTTGCGGAACAGCGGGCGATAACGGTCCCAATTGGCGAGGATTTCAGCGGCGCGTTTGGAACCCGTATAGCGCGCGTGATTGGAAATCAGCAGGCTCAGGCGTTCGGCGTCCTTTATCGTCAAATCCGCCATGACGTCGACGCGGCCATGCGATTCAAGATCAACGCCGAACTCCTTCTCGGCGATATCTTCTTCTTCCGGCACCGGCTCAAGTTCGACCATCGCCATGTTGCAGCGGGATTTGAAAGTGCCGTCCTCGTCGATCACGTAGGCGATACCGCCCGACATGCCGGCGGCGAAATTGCGTCCTGTCACGCCCAGCACGACCACCACACCGCCGGTCATGTATTCGCAGCAATGGTCGCCGGCGCCTTCGATTACGGCGACGGCGCCGGAGTTGCGCACGGCGAAGCGCTCGCCGGCCACGCCGCGGAAATAGCATTCGCCTTCGATCGCGCCGTACAGCACGGTGTTGCCGACGATGATGGACTCTTCCGGAACGATGCCGGAATCCGCCGGGGGCCGGATGATCAGGCGTCCACCCGAAAGACCCTTGCCGACATAGTCGTTGGCGTCGCCGTCGAGTTCGAAGGTAATGCCGCGCGCAAGCCATGCCCCGAAGCTCTGTCCGGCGGTGCCGGTGAAGCGCACGTGAATGGTGTCATCGGGCAGGCCGTCGTGGCCGTACCGCTTGGCGACTTCGCCCGAAAGCATCCCGCCGCAAGCCCGGTCGGTGTTGCGGATGACCGATTGCAGACGTACGGGGGCGCCACGATCGAGCGCCGACTGCAATTCCGCGATCAGTTTGCGGTCGAGAATCTTGTCGATCTTGTGGTCCTGCGGCTCGCACCTGAAGATCGGAGTGTTCTTGTCAGCCGGTGGCTTGGTGAACAACCTCGAGAAATCGAGGCCCTTGGCCTTCCAGTGCTCCACCAGCTTGCGGCGGTCGAGCATCTGCATCTGGCCGACCATGTCGTCAAAGGTGCGGAAGCCGAGCGCCGCCATCAGTTCGCGCACTTCCTCGGCGACGAAGAAGAAATAGTTGATGACGTGCTCAGGTTGACCCTTAAAGCGCTTGCGCAACACGGGATCCTGCGTGGCGACGCCGACCGGGCAAGTGTTGAGATGGCACTTGCGCATCATGATGCAGCCGGCGGCGATCAGCGGCGCGGTGGCAAAGCCGAATTCGTCGGCGCCGAGCAGGGCGCCCACGACGACGTCACGTCCGGTGCGGATACCGCCGTCAACTTGTACCGAGATGCGCGAGCGCAGACGATTGATCACCAGCGTCTGGTGCGTTTCCGCGAGGCCGATTTCCCACGGGCTGCCGGCATGTTTGATCGACGTGAGCGGGGAGGCGCCGGTACCGCCCTCGAAACCCGCGATGGTCACGTGATCGGCGCGCGCCTTGGAGACACCGGCGGCGACGGTGCCGACGCCGACTTCGGAGACCAGCTTCACGGACACATCGCCGGCCGGATTGACGTTCTTAAGATCGAAGATCAGCTGCGCCAGATCCTCGATCGAATAAATATCGTGGTGCGGCGGCGGCGAGATCAGGCCGACGCCGGGCGTCGAATGGCGCACTTTCGCAATGGTCTTGTCGACCTTGTGGCCAGGCAACTGACCGCCTTCGCCCGGCTTGGCGCCCTGCGCCATCTTGATCTGCATCATGTCCGAGTTGACGAGATACTCGGCGGTGACGCCGAAACGTCCCGAGGCCACCTGCTTGATCGCCGAGCGCATCGAATCGCCATTCGGCAGAGGCTTGAAGCGGTCGGATTCCTCGCCGCCTTCTCCGGTGTTCGATTTTCCGCCGATCCGGTTCATGGCGATGGCGAGCGTGGTGTGTGCCTCACGCGAGATCGAGCCGAATGACATGGCGCCCGTCGAGAAGCGACGCACGATGTGTTTGGCCGGCTCGACCTCTTCGAGCGCGACCGGCTTGCGGCCATCTTCCTCGGCATTCTTCAGCCGGAACATGCCGCGGATGGTGAGCAGCCTCTCGTTCTGATCATTCACGATCTGCGCGAAAGCGCTATAATGGTCCTTCGAATTGCCGCGCACCGCATGCTGGAGCCGCGCCACTGTCTCGGCGGTCCAGACGTGGTCTTCACCGCGCACGCGCACGGCATAGTCGCCGCCGACGTCGAGCATCGAGCGGTAAATCGGCGAGTCGCTGAAGGCATCGCGGTGGCGGCGCACCAACTCTTCGGAAATTTCGGCGAGTCCGACGCCTTCGATGCGGGTATGCGTGCCGGTGAAATATTTGTCGACGAAGTCCTGGCGCAGGCCGACGGCGTCGAAAATCTGCGCGCCACAATAAGATTGATAGGTCGAGATGCCCATCTTGGACATCACTTTCAGCAGTCCTTTGTCAATCGACTTGATGTAACGCTTGATGATCTCTTTATCTTCGAGCTTCTGCGGAAGATCGTCCTTCATCGCGATCAAGGTCTCGAAGGCGAGATACGGATTGATTGCCTCAGCGCCATAACCCGCGAGGCACGCAAAGTGGTGTACTTCGCGCGGCTCGGCCGTTTCCACGACCATGCCGACCGAGGTGCGCAAGCCGTTGCGGATCAGGTGATGATGCACGGCGGCGCAGGCCAGTAGCGCGGGAATTGGAACGCGGTCGGCCCCGGCCTTGCGGTCCGACAGGATGATGATGTTACAGCCTTTGCGCACTTCCTCTTCGGCGCGTTCGCATAATGCGTCGATCGCCCAACCCATGCCGTCAGCGCCGTGTTCGGCGGGGAACGTGATGTCGAACGTGCGCGACTTGAAATGATCGCCGCTCATCTCCGAGATCGAGCGGATCTTCTCGAGGTCTTCGTTCGTGAGAATCGGCTGCCGCACTTCGAGGCGTTTGGTGTTCGACATGCCCTCGTGGTCGAGCAGATTCGGACGCGGCCCGATGATGGAGACGAAACTCATCACCAGCTCCTCGCGGATCGGATCGATCGGCGGATTGGTGACCTGCGCGAAGTTCTGCTTGAAATACGTGAACAACGGCTTCGGCTTGTCTGACAGCGCTGAAATCGGCGTGTCGTTGCCCATCGAGCCGATCGCTTCCTCACCGGTAGTCGCCATCGGCGTCATCAGGAATTTCAGGTCTTCCTGCGTGTAGCCAAAGGCCTGCTGGCGATCGAGCAACGACAGGTTCGAGATCGGCGCCTCGTTGGCCGTTCCGGGCAGTTCTTCCAGCACAATTTGCGTGCGCGCGAGCCATTCCTTGTAGGGGTGGCTCTTCGCAAGGGTGGCTTTTAATTCCTCGTCCGGAATGAGCCGGCCCTCGTCGAGATCGACGAGCAGCATTTTGCCAGGCTGGAGCCGCCACTTCTTGACGATGTCCTTTTCCGGAATCGGCAGGACGCCCATTTCCGAGGCCATCACGATGCGATCGTCGCGCGTGAGCAAATAGCGCGCGGGGCGCAAGCCGTTGCGGTCAAGCGTGGCGCCGATCTGTTTGCCGTTGGTGAATGCGATTGCTGCCGGGCCGTCCCACGGCTCCATGAGGGCGGCGTTGTATTCGTAGAAAGCGCGCCGTTCCTCGTCCATGAGCGGATTGCCCGCCCAGGCCTCCGGAATCATCATCATCATCGCGTGCGCCAGCGAATATCCGCCTTGCACCAGGAATTCGAGCGCGTTGTCGAAGCATGCCGTGTCGGACTGTCCCTCGTAGGAAATCGGCCACAGTTTATTGATGTCGCTGCCGAACAGCGGCGACGATACCGATGCCTGCCGCGCCGCCATCCAGTTGACGTTGCCGCGCAGCGTGTTGATCTCGCCATTGTGCGCGATGTAGCGGTACGGATGCGCCAGCGACCAGGTCGGGAATGTGTTGGTCGAGAAGCGTTGGTGAACCAGCGCGAGCGCGCTCTCGAAATCCGGATCGTGCAAATCGGGATAGTAGGCGCCGAGCTGGTCGGCCAGAAACATGCCCTTGTAGATCACCGTGCGGCACGAGATCGACACCGGGTAATAGCCGGATGTGCGGCGCTCGCGGCGCTTGTAGATCGCGTTCGAGATCGATTTGCGCAGGATGTAGAGCCGGCGTTCGAACTCGTCCTCCGAGAATTTCTTTTTCCCGCGGCCGATGAACACCTGCATATGCTTCGGTTCGGTCGGCTTGACCGAATAACCGAGCGTCGAATTGTCGGTCGGCACGTCGCGCCACCCGAGCAACGATAGCCCCTCGCGCGCGATCACCTCTGCATAGATGTCGCGAATGATCTGCCGCCAGTTTGCGTCGATCGGCATGAACAGATAGCCGACCGCGTATTCGCCCGGCTTCGGCAATTTGAATCCAAGCTCGGCCGTTTTCTTGGCAAAGAACTTGTGCGGAATTTGCACGAGGATGCCGGCGCCGTCTCCCATACGCGGATCCGCGCCAACCGCGCCGCGATGTTCGAGATTGCAGAGAATGCGCAGACCATCTTCGATGATCTGATGCGATTTGCGGCCCTTGATGTCCGCGATGAAGCCAACGCCGCACGAATCCTTGTCGAGTGCCGGATCGTAGAGACCCTGCACTTCGGGTGTGCCCGGATCCGCGGTCGAACCGCGTCCGGTCAATCCAGCGTTGCGTTGCTCCTCGCTCATCTCATCCTGCCTCACCGGCGCAGCCGCTGCTCCGGCGCACTCACCTCATCCGCGCGCCCGTTGCGCGCGCGATCAATGCTAACTGATCTCGAGAAGGGCAGCCCTGTCCGGCTTGTCGCCGCCCGTGGCTGCTCCTGTCGGGCGCCACCGATGTCTGCCCCTGCGACTTAAGAGCCGCCACCCGTGCTCGCCATCCATTAGGACAGCACTACTGTCCTAATGGACCATGCCAAATTTTGCCCCGGCATACAAGACTGGTCCACGACAGTTTGACTAAAACCTTTCGCTTCATTGCGCCGGCGTGGCTGAACCAAGCAAGAACAGGACCACGACCGCGAAATCCGCGCAATGCCATTGCGGGCGGCGGCACCATGTGGCGCGCGGCGGGCCCGAAATGGGGCAGCTGAACACGAGACAGCGCAAACGAAAGCGCCCCGGTTTGCCCCGGGGCGCTGCCGTCTTGCACACAGGCCTAGGGGTTAGGCCGCAGCCTTCGTCTCGATCACCTGGGCTTTGGCATTGCCATTGCCGATCGGGATCTGGCGCGGCTTCTTGGCCTCGGGGATTTCGCGCACGAGATCGACGTGCAGCAATCCGTTCTCGAGACTTCGCATTCTTGACCTGGACATGGTCGGCCAGCTGGAAGACCCGCTCGAACGCGCGGGCTGCGATGCCCTGGTAAAGCACCTCGCCGTTCTGCTCTTCCTTGGCTTGTTTGCCGCCTTTGATCGTCAGCGTGTTTTCTTTCGCCTCGATCGAAAGGTCGTTCTCGCCGAAGCCGGCTACTGCAACGGTAACGCGATAGTCGTTCTCACCGGTGCGCTCGATATTGTAGGGCGGGTAGCCCGGAGCAGCTTCAAAACCGTCCAGCATTGAAAACAGCCGGTCGAAGCCGACGGTGGAACGATAGAGGGGAGAAAGATCGAAAGTACGCATGGCATATCCTCCTTGAGTTGAGCGACATGCGGCGGTCCGCCGGATGGCCAGACCTCGCCGTGCGCAGCCAGTGGGCCTGCGCGGGTTTGATATGGGAGCGGTTTTGCGGCCTGCAAGAGGGCCGATGTGGGCGTATAAAGTATTGAAAATAACTATCTTTTTTGCACGCAGCCACATTCGATTGAGCGTACTCGCCACCCTGTTATAAGGCCGACACGCCGCTTAAAGGCTTACCTCGGCTTACCTTCCGGCCTCATGAAACTTGTCTCCATTCCCGCCAACCCGGTTCCCGATGGTGTCGTGACCGGCGCGATCGAGACTCCGGATGGAGTGACTTTGCGTTTCGCCCGCTGGCCGCCACCGCCGGGCCGCAAGGGCACGGTGGTCGTGTTGCAGGGCCGCGCGGAGTTCATCGAGAAATATTTCGAGACCGTGCGCGATCTGCACGCGCGTGGGTTTGCGGTGGCCACGTTCGACTGGCGTGGCCAGGGCCTTTCGGACCGCCGGCTGTCCGATCGCCACAAGGGCTACGTGCGGAATTTTTCCCACTACATCACCGACCTTGAAGCGATCATGGAGCAGGTGATCATGCCCGACTGCCCGCCTCCGTATTTCGCGCTGGCGCATTCCATGGGCGGAGCGGTGGCCATCCGCGCCTGTCACGACGGCAGCCGTTGGTTCGAACGAATTGTGCTCTCGGCGCCGATGATCGCGTTGCCGGCCGGCCGACTCACCCGGGTCGCCGGGCCGCTCGCGCGTTTCATGCGGATGATCGGCCGCGGAGGGGCTTACGTGCCGACCGGCGATTCCGCCGCGACAGGCAGCGAAAGTTTCATTGGCAATGTGCTCACCTCCGATCCGGTACGCTATGCGCGCAACGCCGCCGTTCTGGAACAGGAGCCCGAGCTCGGTCTGGGCGCGCCGACGGTTGCGTGGGCTGACGCAGCGATGCGCCAGATGAAGTCGTTCGCCGATGGCTCGTACGTCGTCAGAATCCGCCAGCCGATCTTGATGGTGGCCGCCGGTCGGGACGAAGTCGTCTCGACGCCAGCGATTGAGGCGTTTGGGCAGAATCTGCTCGCGGGACGGCACCTTATTCTTGCCGGCGCCAAGCACGAGATCCTGCAGGAACAAGACCATTATCGCGGTCAGTTCTGGGCTGCGTTCGATGCCTTCGTGCCCGGCACGCCACGGTTCTAGCCGTTCAGGACTTCCAAAGCTGCCTGGTGCACGCGTTTGTCGCCGGCGACCACGATGCGGCCGCCATTCTGCGCCGGCCCGTTCTCCCAGGTCGTGACGACACCGCCGGCGCCAGCAACAATCGGGATGACCGCGACGATGTCGTAAGGCTTGATCTCAGTTTCGATGATGAGATCGATCAGGCCAGCTGCCAGCATGCAATAGGCGTAACAGTCGCCGCCATAGCGTGACAGTTTTACCTTGTCCTCCAGGCGGCCAAACGCGGTGCGGTCGGCGCGGTTCATAAGCAGAGGGCTTGTCGTGAACATCATAGCATCTTCGATGCCCCCACACCCCCGCACATGCAGATCGCGGTTGCCGTTCGGACCTCGATAGTGCGCGCCACCGCCGTCTCCGGAAAACCGCTCGCGCGTGAAGGGCTGGTTCATGAGACCGAAGACCGGTTCGCCAAAACGCATCAAGCCGATGAGCGTGCCCCAGGCGAGCATGCCGGAAATGAACGACTTGGTGCCGTCAATCGGATCGAGCACCCACACGTATTCGGCATCAGTGTGCTCGGAGCCGTATTCCTCGCCGAGGATCCCGTGATCGGGAAACTGCTTGCGGATGATCGCGCGCATTGTTTGTTCGGCCGCACGATCGGCTGCCGTAACAGGGTCGAACCCGCCCGCTTTCTTGTTCTCGATCGCAAGCGCTGTGCGGAAGAATGGGAGAATGGTTTCGCCGGACGCGGTGGCGAGCTGATCGACGAAGCTGCTGAAATTGATGGCCGACATGCCGCTCGCCTGTTTAAGCCCACCGCCTATCGGAGAGTCAGCCTATCGGCAACTGCACGCCCGAACCCGCCGTTCGACATCTTGGGAAGCCAGGCGCCCGCCGCTTCTGCTGCGTTGCGGGGTTCCATTCGGTCCATTTTCGCATGGGCATGCTGGAAGGGGATGCGGCGGGAAGCAGTCATGCAAAAATAGCATAGGAAATGAGCCTCGAAACCTTGATTTTTGTGCGTCGCGGTGTAGCTTATTGCAGTGCGGTAGCGAGAGCTACTGCTGCCCTCCTTGGGCGTTTCCTCCCTAGACTTGGGCCGCTTGCATCCGCGAGCGGCCCTTTTTTCTTTTCTTGTCGTTCTGGCGATGGCTATTCGGCGGCCGCCCGGTAAGGGCGCAGTTGCTCGAGCGGAATTTCACCGACGCGTCTGGCCAACGTGTCCATATCAGCCGCGAGGCGGCTGAAAGCTGAGGCGCGCTGATAACGCCGTTCGTCCATATAGAGGGCGCGATTGATTTCCAGCTGGATGGCGTGCAGGCCCGCGGCCGGATTGCCGTAATGCTCGGTGATGAAGCCGCCAGCATAAGGCTTGTTGCGGCTGACGGTGTATCCGAGCGTCCGCAGCGTTTTTTCGACCGTTTCAGCCACGACGCCGACGCAGCTGGTGCCGTAGCGGTCGCCTAGGACGAACTCGGGACGTGGACGTTCATCCCGATGGCCGGCGGTCGACGGCATGGAATGGCAATCGATCAGCACAGCGGCGCCAAAGTCCCGATGCAAGCGGGTGAACAGGCGGCGCAGGGCCCGATGGTAGGGCTTGTACAGGCTTTCGATGCGCCGCAGGGCATCGTCGACCGGAATGCGCTGGTCGTAGATCTCCTGGGCGTCTCCGACGACACGGGCCACTGTCCCCAGGCCCCCGGCGACACGCATCGAACGCGTATTGGCAAAGGACGGCAGCCGGCCTTCGAACATGCGCGGATCAAGCTCGTAGGGCTCGCGATTCACGTCCACGAAACAACGCGGAAAATGCGCGCGCATCATCGGATAGCCGACGTGGACCACACCCGCGATTAGCTCATCGACAAAGCTATCCTCGGAGCGGCGCAAGGTGGCGATATCCAACCGGCAGGCCGCCAAGAACTCGCGCGGGTAGGTTGAGCCGCTGTGGGGTGAATTGAACAGCACCGGCCCTTGGCATGCCTTGGGCTCGAGGATCTCAAACGGCGGGTCCAATTCGTCGCGAATTTTGCTCATGAGGGAAGGCCATGGTGGTCAGGCAGCATTAACGCCTCGTTATACCCTCTATTGTTCATGGTCAGGGCACAAAGCCAAGCCATGCTTTTGGTTCACCCGTTGTTTACCGGGCATAAGTCTTAATCAGCCGGCTAAGGCGGTCCAAGGCTGTCATTCGGCGGCCGGACGGGGTGTTGAGTGGTAATGTCCAAAATCCTTCTGGCTGAAGACGACACCGACATGCGGCGCTTTCTGGTCAAGGCGCTGCAGAACGCCGGATTTGATGTCACCTCCTATGACAACGGCCTGTCGGCCTATCACCGCTTGCGCGAGGAACCGTTCGAGCTGCTGCTCACGGATATCGTGATGCCGGAAATGGACGGCATCGAGCTTGCGCGTCGGGCGGCCGAACTCGACCCCGATATCAAGATCATGTTCATCACCGGCTTTGCGGCGGTGGCGCTCAATGCCGATTCTCAACGCTCCCAAGCACGCCAAGGTGCTGTCGAAACCCGTGCACCTGCGCGAGCTGGTCAGCGAAGTGCAGAAAATGCTGGCCGCCTAGCGCTTTTGCGCGGTCTTGCCTCGCCGGTTTGGAGCCGATAGATCAATCCCGGTTGACGGGCGCGTAGCTCAGCGGAAGAGCACCTCCTTGACATGGAGGGGGTCACAGGTTCGATCCCTGTCGCGCCCACCATCCTTCGCTTGCTTCGTAAGCTACGGCTCGGCAAGCCATCCAAAGGCACCCACAGCGAAGCGAGCGAAAGTTGCCGCGCCGCAGTTTCGCAGGAACAAGGGCGGGCGGGTCACTCCACAATCGACTGATAGACCAGCGTGCGCACCAGATAGCGATAGTGCATCCGCTGGATCGGCGCCTGCATCATCAGCACGGCGATCAGTCGCTGCTGCGGATCAATCCAGAAATACGTGCCGGTGACTCCGGTCCAGGAATAGTCGCCGACCGAACCCGGCAACGGGTTGCGTCCCGCGTGCGTGCGAACGGCAAAACCGAGACCGAAGCCAAGCCCGAGTTCTGCCGCCGGGGCCAGTGCGCCGAACAAAATTGGGGTCGACGGGCTGCGGCGGGTCTCCGGTGTCAAATGGTCGGACGTCATCAGCCTCACGATGGCCGGCGAGAGCAGTCGTGTGCCGCCGAGTTCGCCACCGTTCAGAAGCATCTGGCAGAAGCGCACGTAGTCGCTGGCGGTGGAGAGCAGCGCGCTGCCACCGGAGATCCAGTTTGGACGCGTGGCCGTGTCGCGCATCGGCGGCCGCTTGCCGGCCGCGGAGTCAATCTGCGGCTGTGCAGCGCGCGCCGTATCAACAGGGCCAAAGCCGGTGTCGGCAAGACTGAGCGGCGTGCAGATGCGCTCGATGATGAAGCGATCGAGTGTCATGCCGCTGGCGACTTCAACCACGCGACCGAGCACGTCGCTCGACATGCCATACTGCCACGTGCTGCCGGGTTGATAGGCGAGCGGGACCTTCGCGAGCTTGGCAATCATCTCCGCGTTGGTCTGTTTTTCGTCCATGACATTGGCGTCGGCGTAGACTTGCTTGAGCAGCGGCCCAGCCAAATGTGAGTAAGTGAGCCCCGACGTATGGCGGAGCAGGTCCTGCACCGTCATATCTCGCTGCAGCGGCTCTTTCGCGAGCTTCTTGGCCGAAGCATTGTCGGAGTTGACGGCGACCTTGAGGTCGGCGAATTCGGGAAGATAACGCGCTACCGGGTCCGCAATGAGCAATTTGCCCTCTTCGGCCAACATCATGCTTGCGACCGAAGTGAATGGCTTTGTCATCGAGGCGATGCGGAAGATCGTATCGATCTTCATGGCGGCACCGGCTTCCCGGTCCTGGTAGCCGAGCGCCTCAAGGCAGGCGATTTTCCCATGCCGGGCAATGAGCACGACCGCGCCGGGAACCAGACCTTTGTCGATGTCTGTTTTGAGTGCGTCGCATACGCGTTGCAGGCGCGCGGAGGACAATCCGACGTCTTCGGGTTTGTCTGCCCGCGGCATTTCGAAGGTCACGATGTCCCCCTTATTTCCAGAATTGCCGCGAGGCGAGGGCCGCGCCGTCCGCCATGGCCTTGAGTTTGGCGAAGACCACGTCCGGATCGACGGCCGCTTGCCCCACCCAGGTGCCGTAACCGCAATCGCTTCCTGCAATCACGTTCTCGCGCCCCACCAGCTTCGCATAGCGAGAAATGCGTTGCGCGATCAGTTCGGGATGCTCGATGAAATTGGATTTCGATTCGATCACGCCTGGAATAAGCACTTTGCCGTCCGGCAGTTTCACCTTTTCGAACAGCGTCCATTCATGCGCATGCCGCGGATTGGCGGCCTCGAGCGAAATCGCAACCGGTTTTGCCGTGAAGACGATATCGATAACGTCCGCAAGCGGAACGTCGCGGTGGTGCGGGCCTTCGTAATTGCCCCAGCATAGATGCATGCGTAGTTGCTCCGCCGGTATGTTGGCGACCGCGTGATTAAGCGCCTCGATGTGCAATTGCGCGCGTTTGCGAAAGTCGGGGAGGCTCAGGTCCGCGTATTGAATATGCCGTCCCATCGCGAGGTCGGGGCAATCGATCTGCAATATGAAGCCCGCTTTGGCGACCGTTTCGTATTCGTGCCGCATGGCATCGGCGATGGCGTAAATGTAGCTCTCGAAATCCTTGTAGTGCTCATTGCGAAAGAACAACGACACCACGCCGGGCGAGGCCGCACTCATGAATCCGCCCGTAGACGTTACGCCCGCCAGTGCCGCTTTAAGATTGTCAGCGTCGGTCTGCGGCGCCGTCTTGTCGCGCACGCTAATCGGGGCATTGCAGGCCGGGGTCTTGCGCCGCGAGCGGCCGGGATCGCCGAACACGCGTTTTTCCAGACGTGGAAAATCAGCAAGGTCCTGATAAACGAACGTGTTGCCGGTACCGCCGAAGCCGTCGAGCCGGTCCTTGATGTAGGTGGCGTAGCTCGGCTTCGACATTTCCCCGTCGTTGATGAGATCGACGCCTGCATCGGCCTGTTTTTTGACCACCTCGGCCACGGCTGCTCGAACGCGCGCGGCCAGCGCGCGCGGGTCAACCGGCACGCCTTCCTCCTTGGCGTACATCATGCGGATGAGATCGTCGGGTCGCGGCAGGCTACCGGTATGGGTGGTCAAAAAACGGTCACGGCTGCGCTGCACGGCTAAAACTCCTGCCTGGACTGTAGAGCACGCTGAGGCCGGTAACCACCGGTGGGCAGCTTGCGTTGACAGTGGCGGGTGGGCTGCGTATGTACCCGACAAACAGCAACCCGAGATTGTCATGAAAGTCCGTAACTCCCTGAAATCCCTGCGCGGCCGGCACCGTAATAACCGCTTGGTGCGCCGGAAGGGTCGCGTTTACATCATCAACAAGACCAACCGCCGTTTCAAAGCCCGCCAGGGCTGATCCTGGCGCCGCCGGCGCCTGTTCCATCGCCGCATATTGGCCACGAAGGACGGTGACGTTACACTCCGCCCATGCGCACTCGATTCCTCGCAGCGCTCTTAGCGGTCGTGGCCCAAGCTGCGATTTTCGCCGCGCCGGCCGCCGCACAGTCGGACAAATGGGTCAAACCACCCGACAAGCTGCCGCGTGTCGCGCCCGGCGACCGCATTCATAATCTCGATTTTCTGTTTGGCGCGCTCAAGGTTGCGCCTGATGACGTAACAGCCAAAGCGATCGAAGAGCGCATCTGGGCGATGTGGACACTCTCGCGGAGTGACACCGCCAATCTTTTGATGACGCGCGTCAAGACCGCGATCGAAGCGAAAGATCTCGATCTCGCAATCAAGCTGCTCGATGGCATTGTGAAGGTGAAGCCGGACTACGTGGAAGCGTGGAATTGGCGAGCGACCATATATTATATGCAGAAGGATTACGGCCATGCGCTCGCCGATATACGTCAGGTCCTCAAGCGCGAGCCGCGTCATTTTGGTGCGCTGGCGGGTCTTGGTCTGATCCTCCAGGACATCGGTGACGACAAGCAGGCGCTGGAAGTGTATCGCCGCGCGCTCGCGCTCTATCCGCGCATGGAGCGCATCCCTGACATCGTCAAGACGCTAAGCGAAAAGGTCGACGGCCGCGATATTTAGCGGCGCTGCCGCGTAAGGCCATCAATCGCCGACTTCTTCCGCGCCAACGTACGCAATGCGCAGCATATTCGTTGCGCCCGGCGTGCCGAGAGGAACGCCGGCCACCACGATCACGCGTTGGCCGGGCTTGGCGAAACCTTCCTTGAAGGAAATACGGCAGGCGCGATCGACCATGTCATCCTGGTCGTGGGCATCTTCGGTCACGACGCAATGCACACCCCACACGACAGCCAGCCGGCGTCCGGTTGCGATATTCGGAGACAACGCGACGATCGGCGAACGCGGGCGTTCGCGCGCCACGCGCAGGCCGGTCGAGCCTGACGATGTCCAGCAGATAACGGCCGCCAGATCGAGCGTATCGGCAATCTGGCGCGCGGCATCGGCGATCGCATCGGCGCCGGTTGCCTCCGGTTCGGCACGTTGCGCGGCGATGATATTGCGGTAGAGCGGGTCGCCTTCCACTTCTTCGGCGATGCGGTTCATCGTGGCAACCGCTTGCACCGGATACTGTCCGGCCGCTGATTCTGCCGACAACATCACCGCGTCGGCGCCTTCGAATATCGCGGTGGCAACGTCCGACACCTCCGCGCGCGTCGGCACCGGGGAAGTGATCATCGATTCCAGCATTTGTGTCGCGACGACAACCGGCTTGCCGGCGACACGGCCCGAACGGGTCATTTGTTTTTGCACGCCTGGCACTTTTTCCAGCGGCATCTCGACGCCGAGGTCACCGCGCGCCACCATCAACGCGTCAGTGAGATCGATAATTTCGTCGAGCCGTTTGACGGCCTGCGGCTTCTCGATCTTCGCCATCACCGATGCGCGTCCGCGCGTGATCTTTTTTGCTTCCGCGATATCTTCCGGCCGCTGGATGAACGACAGCGCCACCCAATCGATGCCGGTTTCAAGCGCCGCTTCCAGGTCGGAGCGATCCTTGTCGGTCAATGCGGAGAACGGAATCGTTGTGTCCGGCAGGCTCACGCCCTTGCGGTCAGATAGCTTGCCGCCGACCTCGACGCGGGTGGTGATACGCGTGGGCTGCGTTTCCGTGACCGTGAGCTTCACTTTGCCGTCGTCGATCAGCAGCGCGTGGCCGGGCTTGATCGCGATAAAAATTTCAGGGTGGGGCAGGAAGGCGCGCTTGGCGTTGCCGGGAGCTGAATCGGTGTCGAGCACGAAGGAGTTGCCGTTTTTCACCATCGCCGAGCCGCCGTCAAAGGTGCCCAGACGGAGCTTCGGGCCTTGCAAGTCTACCAGCACCCCGATGGGACGGCCGGTATCGCGCTCGACCGCACGGATCATCGCCACGAGCTCGCGCATGCGGTCCTGAGTGGTGTGGCTCATATTGACGCGGAAGACATCGGCGCCGGCCGCAAACAGTTTTGCGATCATGTCGGCGTTGGCCGAGGCAGGTCCAAGGGTCGCGACGATTTTGGCGCGGCGCAGGCGTCTCATTGCTTGCCGCCTCCAGGCGGAGGAGGCGACAACGTTGTGGGTGGACGCGAAAGGCCCAGCGGTGCGCGGGGCGGCAATGGACGCTCCGGCGTTTGCTCGGCAGCGTCAGTCAACTGCACTGTCCAGGACCGCTGCTCGCTGGTATCCACCTCGAAGAATCCGGTGCGGTCGTAGCCGCGCGCCAGGCAATTCTCGGTTCCGCGAATGGTGAACTCTTTCTCGCGTGAGCACATGTAAGCCTTGCCGGACCATTCGCCGCCGCGGTCATAATCGACCGCATAGATATAATAGTAACGCGCAACCAGTGCGCCGCGCAGCAGTGTTTCACAAGAGCGCGATGAAACATTCCACCAGCCTTCCGTGGTCCATCCTTCGTTGTCCTTGTAACCGATTGCGACGCCGACCCGGCTGCCAGTGTTGTTACACAGCCGAAAATCGGCTTTGGCCGGATGTGCCGAGGCTGCCAGCAGCAGTGCGGCGGGAACCGCAGCGCGGGCAAGGATAAAGGACAGGTGACGCCTGGCGGCGGCAAGTGGCAATGCGGTCACGATTCTCGCCGGTTCCGAAGGATGCGCGGTTGTGGCGTGATCGGTCACGGCCTGTCAACGATGATGGCGCGGAAATCGTTCACGTTGGTGTAGGTCGGCCCCGGCACCAAAAGGCCGCCAAGCGCCGAGAAAAAGCCCGTCGAATTGTTGTCGGCGAGGAAGGCGGCGGGATCGAGGCCGCGGGCCCGGGCGCGTGCCACCGATTCGCCATCAACTATGGCGCCGGCGGGGTCTTTTGCGTCTCCGGCGCCGCCGTCGGTGCCGTCGGTGTCGGCAGCGATCGCGGCGATGGCGGGCATTCCCTCGATCGCCATTGCCAGCGCCAGGGCGTATTCCTGATTGGGGCCGCCGCGGCCTTTGCCCCGGATGGTCACCGTAAGTTCGCCGCCGGAAATGATCACCGCTTGTTTTCCTTGCGCACGGAGTTCGCGCGCAAGACCGGCGTGCGCGGCGGCGACGTCACGCGCTTCACCTTCAACGCGATCGCCAAGCGTAATGCAGTCATAGCCGGCCGCGCGTACGACGGCCTCCGCCGCCTTCATCGCGTCGGCCGGACGCGCGGCGAGATGAAATTGACTACCGGAAAAAACGGGGTCGCCAGGCTTCGGCGATTTATTTTTTGGATCATTCAGCGCGCGCGTCACTGCGTCGGGAAGCGTGAGGCGATACTTCGAAACAATTGCACGCGCATCTGCAAGTGTCGTGGGATCGGGTACGGTCGGCCCCGATCCGATCGCCGACGGGTCGTCGCCCGGCACATCCGAAATCGCAATGGTTACAAGCCTGCCGGGATGCGCATGACGGGCGAGCCGGCCGCCTTTGATGCGCGAGAGATGTTTGCGGACCGTGTTGATCTCGCCGATGGCCGCGCCCGAGCGCAGCAGCGCGCGGGTTACCGCCTGTTTGTCCTGGAACGAGATGCCGTCAGCCGGTGCGATCCAGTTGGCAGACGCGCCACCCGACATCAGGACCAGTACAAGATCATTTTCGCCCGCACTGTCCGCCAGCGTCAGCGCGCGATCGGCGCCCTCCAGTCCCGCTGCATCAGGAATCGGATGGCCGGCTTCGATCATGCGCACGCGCAGCAGATGACGCGCGTAACCGTGGCGTGCGACCGCGACGCCGCTCAAGCGTTCGACCGCGATCCGCACTTTGTCGAGGTAGTAAGCTTCGGCGACTTCGGTCATCGAGCCCGCGGCCTTGCCCGCCGCAAGCACTATGATCCGGCCTGCCGGCGGGGCCGGCAATAATGGCGGCAAACAGGACGCCGGGTGCGCGGCGGCGACCGCCGCGCGATACATGTCCTCGAGAAAAGAGCGACGTGGATCCATTGTTCGAATCGGTTCTTGAAGCGCGTGCGGCGAGTCTACTAAGCTTTACACTGCCTACGAGCCGGGGGTTGCCGCAAGTGATAGATGAGATTGTTCAAATTGACGTTCGTGACGGGACGTCGATCGGCGCGCGCGTTTATCGCCCCGACGGTTCGGGGCCTTATCCGGCCTTGTTCGGCGCCGCTCCCTATCGTTTCGACAACAACAGCCTGCCGGCGAGTGCGCAATTTCTCTGGCGCGAGACCGGACCGATCGAATGGTACGTCGAACAGGGCTACGCCTATGTCCATATGGATGTGCGCGGCAGCGGCCGCTCCGGCGGTGAATTCGAATTTCTTGGACGCCGTGAGCAGCACGATCTCTACGACGTCATTGAATGGACCGGCCGGCAGCCGTGGTGCAATGGCAAGGTTGGCGGGATCGGCCAGTCATACTTTTGCATGCTGCAATGGTTTATGGGTGCCCTCGCGCCGCCGGCGCTTGCGTGCCTTGCTGCGCATGATGGTCTGGCCGACGTCTACCGCGCCGGCACCTATCACGGCGGCATCCCTTGCGATTTCTTTTCCGGCTACTGGTGGTATCAGAACCGGTTCATCAATCGTTTTCCGGCAGATGGCCCGTCGCGCGACCAGGAAACCGATCTGACGCAACTTGTCGCGTCGCATCCCACCTTTGACGACTTCTGGCGCGAGCGCAGCGCGTGGGAGGTGCTCGATCGGATCAAGGTGCCGCTTTATTCGAGCGGCGTCTGGGCAAAGATGCAACTGCATACGCGCGGCAACATCGATGCCTTTCACCACGCCGCGGGCCCGAAAAAACTGCGGATGTCCGGCGTTCCGAACGCATGGGCCGCGGCCGCAGAATTTTCCAGCATCGAGTTTCACAAGATGGTTTTGCTGCCGTTTTACGATCACTACCTCAAAGGCAAGCAGACCGATTATGCAGCACGTCCGAACGTTGAATACGCTGTGCGCGGATCCAACGTGGTGCGCAAAGCCGATAGCTGGCCGCCGGCCGGTACGCGCTATACCCGTTGGTATCTCAGCGCGTCGCCGTCCGGCAGTGTGAGCTCCTTGAACGATGGCGGACTTTCGTCACAAGCCGCGGGCGGTGCGGCCTCGACGACCTACAAGTATCCAAATCCGGGCTGGGTGTCGGGCGTCGTCGGCTTTGGTCCGGCCGGCCCACCCGGAGGCTTCGATTCCGCGCGCCGGGTGCTGACCTTCACGACCGCGCCACTCGAAAGCGATATTGAAATCTGCGGGCCGATCAAGCTGGTCCTCTATGCTTCCTCAACCGCGCGCGACACCGATTTCTTCATTAAACTCTCCGACCAATTTCCTCAGCCACCTGACGATCGCGGCAAGGGGCTCAATCCGTTTGCCGAACTGATCACGCGCGGCTGGCTGCGCGCATCACACCGCGCGCTCGACCCGGCGCGCAGCACAGAGATGGTGCCCTACCATAGCCATTCCGATCCACAGCCGCTCAGGCCGAACGAGATCTATAAATTCGAGATCAGCCTCGAGCCCATGGCTTATCTCATCAAGCAGGGGCATCGATTGCGACTCGAGATCGTCAACGGCGATTCACCGGCCACCGAGATTTTGTGGTCCCACTATTACCGGCCGGACAAGATGGGCAGCGACACCATCCATCATGACGCAGCACGTCCCTCCGAATTGATTTTGCCGGTGTTGCCCACCTCGGCTTGAACGGGACGATGGAGCCGCTTTCCATGGCCTCGCGGGTGGCATAGCATTCGCTTAAGGGCCGCAAACGGTCCGCTCGATACTAAAAAATACATCCCAGGGGAGGGGACCATGGCGGAAGTCGTGCAGGTGTCGCGTCTGCTTGATCAGCGCGGGCTGACCTCGTTCCATTACAATCTGATTTTCTGGTGCGTGCTGCTGTCGCTGATCGATGGCTATGACATCGCCGCTATTGCGTTCGCCGCGCCACACCTGGTGCGTGAATGGGGGCTCAAACCCGGTGCGCTGGGGCCGGTGTTCAGTGCGAGCCTGATCGGCATCCTGTTTGGCTCGGCCGTGTTCGGATGGGTGGGAGACCGCTACGGCCGAAAGAGCGCACTGATCGCCTCGAACCTGCTGTTCGGCATATTCACTCTGGCTGGGGCCTGGGCAACCAACCTCGACCAGTTGTTCTGGCTGCGCCTGCTTGCCGGTCTCGGCATCGGCGGTGTCATCCCGAACGTGGTTGCAATCAATACCGAATCCTCGCCACGCAATCTCCGCGCGACGCTTGCATTGATTGGTGTCGGCTTTGTACCGCTTGGCGGCGCCATCCCCGGCGTCGTCGCCGCGACATTGGTGCCGGCGCACGGCTGGCAGATCCTTTTCATGATCGGCGGCATCGTGCCGATCATTCTTGCGCTCGTCGCACTGTTCACTTTGCCGGAATCGATCAAATTCATGGCGCTGCATGAAAGCCAACGCGCCAAGATGGAGAAGACCATCGCGGCGCTCGATCCAGACTTCAAAGTTCCGGCCAACGCGAAATTCATCATCGAGGATGAGCAGCAATTTCCGGGCTTCAATCCGGCCTATCTGTTCCGTCAGGGCCTTTGGCTGATTACGCCGCTTCTTTGGCTGCTCTTTGCGCTCAATTTGATGGGCTATTTCTTCCTGCTGTCGTGGACGCCGACCTTGATGGCGGTTTTAAAACTTCCACCATCGGTGGGCGCGCTTGCCGGCGCCATGATCCAGGTCGGCGGAACGGTCGGTTCGCTCATTCTTGCGCGCTGGGTGGAACGCCGGCGGTTTTTTGCAATCGCGATCGTCTTCGTGGCCGCAGTGCCGATCGTGGCTTCGATCGGTTATGCCGGTCAAAGCTCGACGACAGCGCTGGCCGTTGCGACATTCTTTGCCGGCTTCTGCGTGCTGGGCATCCAGACCGGCATCAACGTGGCAGGCGCGCTTGTCTACCCCACCTCACTGCGTGCCAATGGCTCGGGCTGGCAACTGGGCATTGGCCGGATTGGCTCGATCGTTGGACCTCTTGTCGGCGCGTTATTGATCGGACTGCCGGTCGAGAAGCTCTATACATGGTCGGCATTGCCGTTCGCCTTCGGCGCGGTGGTTTGCTTCGCGATCTGGAAGCTCAACGAGACGCGCTTGCGCGAGCATCCCGAACTCCAGGCCGCCCAGGCGCCGGCCTGAGCCGGTGCGGAAAGCGCTCTAGAACGGCTCGTAACCTCGCAATGCGGGGATGACCTGCTCGCCGAATAGCCGGATCGAGCGCAGCAGGTCGTTCTCCCGCAGGTCCGAGAAATTGAACTCGCCCATAAAAACATTGAACAGCCCGGCTTTCGCGGCGGCGTGAATTTTCTCCGCGACTGTTTTTGCTGAGCCGATGAACACGAGTTCGTTCTTCATCAGGTAGTCGGCATCGAACAAGTTGGCCATGATCTCGGATGCACCAGGCTCGCCGCGGCCAATGTATTTCTTGGCGTGTTCACGCACGCGCTCTTCGAAAGTTTCGCCGGGCTTCGGTGGCGGCAGAAAACCCTCATAGGCGCGCGCTGCACGCGCCAGCGCAACGTCGAGGGCCTTCTCGTCGGTGTCGTCCACGTAGACGATCGTGCAATAGGCGATCTTCGGCGCTTGCGCCCGGCTGGCGGCAGCCCAGTCAGCGAGAAACTTGCGATAACGCGGCGCCGCGTCGGCGCGTGGATAGACCAGAAAATAGCCCGGATTGATTGCATTCCGTGCGCAGAATTCGAGCGTTTGCGGGTCACGGCTCATCATCCAGAGCGGCGGGTGCGGTTTTTGCAACGGTTGCACGGCGAGCTGCGCGCTCTCTGTGCGATGAACCTCACCGTGAAAAGAGAACGGCTGCTTTTCGCCATAGGCCGCGCGCAAATATTCTACGAATTCGAGCGTCGGCGACTTGCGCAGATTGTAGTCGAGGCCGAACGGCTTGAAATAGTCGGGATTTATGCCCGGCACGAGTCCGAGTTCCATGCGTCCACCGACGATCTGGTCGACGAGTGCGATCTCTTCCGCCAGCCGTAGCGGGTGATACAGCGGCACCACGTAACCCATTGGACCAATGCGCATCCGGCGGGTGCGCGCCGCCGCGCCGACGACATAGAGACTCGGCGAGGAGACCCAACTTTCATCCGGGCGGAAATGATGCTCGACGCAGAAGCTGTAGTCGAAACCGAGCTCGTCACACAACTGAAGCTCGCGCCACAGCTCTTCGTAGCGCTGGTGCGCGGTCATGCCTGGCTTGCCCCAGACATGGGAAAAATGGGCAAACTTCACGTTATGGTCTCCTCAGGTCCCTGTTTCGCGCCGTTTGGGGCCTTCAAAGGTGGGCAGGTCATCTCTATCTTCAATACAGTGGAGGACACCACTATGGACGACAAGACCCGCACCGAGCTTGAGGCCGCCGTATACCGGCGCCTGGTCGAGCACCTGCGCTCGCGAAGCGACGTGCAGAACATCGACATGATGAATCTGACGGGCTTCTGCCGCAATTGCCTGTCGAACTGGATGAAGGATGCCGCCGACGCCAAGGGCCTCGCCATGACCAAGGACGAGAGTTCGTGAGATCGTCTATGGCATGCCCTACGACGAATGGCGCAAGAAACACCAGAAAGAAGCTTCGCCGGAGCAGAAGGCGGCATTCGAAAAGTCCAGCCCCCGGCACTCGTAGTCACCGTTTGCATGTGAACAGCGTGGATGACGGCGTCATTGGCTTGACCTGAGGGCGATCAATTCAGAAAGCTTCCTGGCAAATGGCGGGGATTGGCCGCCATGTGAAGTCAAGGAGACGTCGATGCCTTCCACCGCTGCGGCTGAAAAAGAACAACCAGCCACCCGCTTCGCCAAAGATCAGCTCAAGGCCGTCATCGAACGCATCGAGCGGCTGGAAGAAGAGAAAAAAGCAACGTCGGACGATATTCGTGACGTCTATGCCGAGGCCAAGGGGACCGGCTTCGACACCAAGGCGCTACGCACCATTGTGCGGCTGCGCAAGCTGGACACCGATGAGCGTCGTGAGCAGCAGGAAGTGCTCGACACTTACCTGCACGCGCTGGGAATGGCGAATTAGATTATCAGCGCAGCGACGCGGTCGACTGGAAGGCGAATGAGGTAGTGGCCACAAAGACCACCGCCGGACCGTCGAAGCGGCTGGCCACCATGCCGAGTTGTGGGTCGGCCGAGAATGACATCGTCACCGACATAGACGGCTTGTAAAGCAGCCCCTGAAGCGGCCGCATGTCGACGGCGCCAATGCGCGTTGCCGTCATGAAAGCGCTGACGCTCGGCGTGAGCATGGCCGCGCGCAGCCACGGGCTGTCGGAACGCAGGTTACTATTTGCGCCGGCCGTCGCAAGCGCAGGCTTCGCCACCGTCGTCGTGTTCCCCTGCGCCGGCATGACGCTGGCTTCCTGCGGCATTTGTGGCAGGCGCGATCCCATCGGTCGGGCGCGCGCCGGCGCGAGAGGCTCGGATTCGGAAGCGTAGGCAAGCACGGTGCTGCCGGTTGCTTTCGGCTCGATGCTGGCGGTTTCGAACACTTTCTTTGCGGCCGCCACCGGCAGGTCCGGACCTGTTTGCACAGCGCCGCGCCAGTAGCCACGGTTGTCAAATAGGTTGCCGCCGAGCGAAGCCGTCACAACCGTGCGGACAGCCGGCTTGGGCGTGGCAGCGGCGACAGCGACGGCAGCGGGCTTCGGCCGCGCCGTCGGCAGCGGGACAATGTGTTCAACCGCCGCCGGCTGAGGTTTCGGCGCGGACAAGCTTGCGACCGTCATTGGCGTTCGCGCCTGTTTTGGCGTCGGCTCTTCGCTCAGCTCGTCGGCATCCTTGTGGCTGCCGAACAGTCGCGCGAAAATGCTACGCTTCGGCTTTACGGCGCCAGGCTCGAAATTTGCCGTGATCACGCCGGCCTCGCGCGCCGCTTCCAGCGATGTTTCGGACGGCTGGCCGCCACGCTGTTCGACGTCGGCGAGCGCGAGCGCATAGCCGCGCAATGGCTGGCCGTCCGCTGGAATGTGTACGGTGCGGCCATCCGGGAAAACTTTGGCCAACTGGTCATGCGTCATGCGCGGCCAGTGACGGATCGTGCCGGTGTCCATGTGGACAAAGGGGGAGCCCGAGGTCGGATAGAAGCCGACGCCACCGCGCTGCAAGCGCAGACCCACTTCGCGGATTTTCTCCAGCGGCACGCCGGGAATGAAGAAATCCATCGCCTGGCCATTAATGTGCTGGCTGTTTTGCGCGACGCCGCTCGAGCGCGCGCGCAACATGGCGTTGGTGTCTGGTGAACGATAGCCGCAGACGACGTCGATCGGCTGCGTGGCGCCCACTTCGCGATAGGCTTCCCACAACAGATCGAACAGATGCGGATCCATGTGGGTCTGCTGTTCCTTGCGCCAGTCGCGCATGAACCAGTCGAGCTTCTTCAGCGCGGCATCGTCATAGCGCCCATTGCGCTTGAAGGTGATGGTGATGTCCTCGCCGGTGTGCAGATGATGGAAAGAGAGTGTGCGGGTGTCGCCTTCGGCACTGGCATTTTGCAGCGCGTCGTTGGCGCCAAGCATGAACAGGCCGGCCATGCCCAAGCGGGCGCCCGCGCGCGCCAAAGTCACAACGAGTGAACGCTCGCGCAGCGAGGCCAAGTTCACAGCATCTTTCCGTGAAAGAGTCCGTCCCACGTCGCCGTCACGTCCCCTCGGGCTGCCGTGACGGCAACCCCGTGAGTGTTATCGGGATCGGTTAATGAGTTGTTAGCGCCGTTCCCCGTCCAGCCCCTTACTATGCGGAGAATTGGGCCGAAAACTTGGCGGATCTGGATCGGAGCCCGGGAAATTTGCCGTGCCAAAACGGGATGTGCCCGAGCTAACCCTATAGACTAGGCGGTATTTTAGGCAGAAGGCGGCGGCAAATTCGCCTACTGCGCCGGGACATCCTCATCGAGGCCCAGCCCCTCCAGCTTTCGATAGAGGGTGGAGCGCCCGATACGGAGCCGCCGCGCGACCTCCGACATCTGCCCACGATAGTGCGATATCGCGAAGCGGATGGTGTCCCGCTCGATGTCGTCCAAAGGGCGGATTTCGCCTTGCGGATCGGTCAGCGGAAGCGAATGCGTGGACGTGAGGGGCAATGCGTCCCGTCCAGCCGGCCGGTCGGGTTCCGGCCATGACGCCACCATGGCCGGTGATGGCTCGATCAAGGGATGGACGGCGAGGGCGTCCGACGAAACCTGCGAAGCAATCTGGGGGAACTCGTCGACCCCGATCTCATCTCCGTCCGCGAGCACGACCGCGCGGAATACCGCGTTTTCAAGCTGTCGCACATTGCCCGGCCAGCGGAAGGCGCCAAGCAATGCCATTGCTTGCGCGCTGATGCCGCGCACGCGCTTGCCTTCCTCCGCCGCGATGCGGGTGAGGAAATGGCGGGCAAGCTCCGGAATGTCGTCGCGCCGTGTGCGCAATGCCGGCACCGATATGGGGAAGACGTGCAATCGGTAGAAAAGATCTTCTCGGAAACGCCCGGCTTTGACGTCCGCGATCAAGTCGCGGTTGGTCGCCGACACGATGCGCACGTCGACCTTGACCGGCTTGCGGCCTCCGACCGGCTCGACTTCGCCCTCCTGGAGGGCGCGCAATAATTTGACCTGCGCCGGGCCCGGCAATTCGCCGACTTCGTCGAGGAACAGCGTGCCGCCGTCCGCCTCGGCGAATTTTCCGGCGTGCTTTTCCGTGGCGCCCGTGAAGGCGCCTTTCTCGTGGCCGAACAAAATCGATTCAACGAGGTTTTCGGGTAGGGCGCCGCAATTAACTGCCACGAACGGCTTGGCGCGCCGCGCGCCGCTGCCGTGGATGGCACGCGCGACAAGCTCCTTGCCGACGCCGGATTCGCCTTCGATCAACACGGGGATAACCGAAGCGGCCGCCTTTTCCGCCGCCTTGAGCACCGGCTGCATGGCTGGCGAATGGGTGACGACGTCGGCGATGGTGAGCGTACCATCCCGCCGGCGCCTGAGGCGCTGCAATTCGCCCGCAAGCGCCTTGGTTGCAAGGGCGTTGTGAAGCGATACCTGGAGCCGCTCGGCGCTCGCCGGTTTGACTACGAAGTCGGTTGCTCCGGCACGCATGACCGACACGACATTGTCGATGCCGCCATGCGCCGTTTGTACGATCACCGGAACGTTCAGTCCGGCGTCGCGCATGCGTGCCAGAACGCCGAGGCCGTCGAGATCAGGCATCACCAGGTCGAGAATGACGCAATCGATGCGTGCTGCATCGGGTCCGGTGAGCAAGTTGACGGCGGCATCGCCACCTTCGGCAACGACCGCCTGATAACCGAAACGCTGGACCATGGCTTCGAGGAGGCGACGCTGAACCGGATCGTCGTCTACGATGAGCACGACCTCAGACATGAAACTCCCTCACACACGACTGTGCCGAATTGGTGCAATGTGGCCTCTCTGCCTTAATGGGCTATTAAGTGGATCGAATAGCCTAGCCCTCTCCGGCGATGCGATCCGAGTGCCACAGCAGCATGCGATGTGTTGAAAACCTGCGGTCTGCCATCGCAGCGCCATGAGCCGCGGCCTAAATGGTGTCGTATCCCGCCCGAATTTCTCTCAAAACGATTGCCCCCATGGCCAAAACTGCTTCCCGCCGAAAACCCCCAAAAGCCGCCAAATTCGGTGCCTTGCCCGAGTGGAACCTCAATGACCTCTATCCGGGCCTCGACAGCCCGGAGCTCAAGCGTGATTTCGAACAGGCCGACAGCGACTGCGTATCGTTCGAGGAGGTTTACAAAGGGCGTCTGGCCGCATTGGCTGCCGGCGAGGGGGCGGGCCGCGCGCTCGCCGAGGCCCTCCGGCGGTATGAAGCGATCGACGACCGCCTTGGCCGACTGATCTCCTATGCCTCGCTGGTCTATGCCGGCAACACCACCGATCCGGTCCGCGCCAAGTTCTATGGCGACGTGCAGGAGCGCATCACCGCGGCGTCCTTGCATCTGCTGTTCTTCACGCTCGAACTCAATCGCATCGACGACGCGCACATTGATGCTGCGATGCGCGATCCCACGCTCGGCCATTACCGGCCGTGGATCGAGGACGTGCGCAAGGAAAAGCCCTACCAGCTCGAAGACCGGGTCGAAGAACTCTTCCACGAGAAATCCGTGACCGGCTATTCCGCGTGGAACCGGTCGTTCGACGAAACCATTGCGGGCTTGCGCTTCAAGGTCGCTGGAAAGTCGCTGGCGATCGAGCCGACGCTCAATCTGATGCAGGATGCCGACGGCAAGAAGCGCAAGGCGGCGGCCGAAGCGCTTGCCAAAACCTTCAAGGACAATCTGCGGCCGTTCGCATTGATCACCAACACGCTCGCCAAGGACAAGGAAATTTCCGATCGCTGGCGCGGCTTCAAGGATATCGCCGACGCACGTCACCTCTCAAATCGCGTCGAACGCGAAGTGGTGGAGGCGCTGGTCGCGGCGGTGCGTGCCGCCTATCCAAAACTGTCACATCGCTATTACGCATTGAAGGCGAAGTGGTTCGGGAAAAAGCGGCTGCCGCATTGGGACCGCAACGCGCCTTTGCCGACGGTTGCGCAGCGCACGATTCCCTGGAGTGATGCGCGTGCCACCATTCTCACCGCCTACGGCGCGTTCTCGCCGAAAATGGCGGACGTCGCCGACCAGTTCTTCACGAAGAACTGGATCGATGCGCCGGTGCGCCCCGGCAAGCAGCCCGGGGCCTTTTCGCATCCGACCGTGCCGTCGGCCCATCCGTATGTGCTGCTCAATTACATGGGCAAGCCGCGCGACGTGATGACGCTCGCCCACGAGCTGGGTCACGGTGTGCATCAGGTGTTGGCGGCGCCCAACGGCGCACTGATGGCGCCGACCCCACTCACGCTCGCCGAAACAGCATCAGTATTCGGGGAAATGCTCACCTTCAAGAAGCTGCTCGCGCAAACCACCGACAAGAAGCAGCGCAAGGCCATGCTCGCCGCCAAGGTCGAGGACATGATCAACACGGTGGTGCGGCAAACGGCGTTCTACAGCTTCGAACGCAAGGTGCACACGGAGCGCCGCAACGGCGAACTGACGGCCGACAAGATCTGCGAATTGTGGATGTCGGTGCAAAACGAAAGCCTGGGCCCGGCGATCGAACTTAAACCCGGTTACGAAACGTTCTGGGCCTATATTCCGCATTTTGTGCATTCGCCGTTCTATGTCTACGCCTATGCCTTCGGTGACTGTCTGGTGAATTCGCTTTATTCGGTCTACGAGAAATCCGCGAGCGGTTTTGCCGAGCGGTATCTGGCCATGCTGTCGGCCGGCGGCACCAAGCATCATTCGGAATTGCTGGCGCCGTTCGGGCTCGATGCGCGCGACCCGAAGTTCTGGGACGGTGGCTTGAGCGTGATCGCCAACTTGATCGACGAACTGGAAAAACTGGAAGGGCGCTAATCCTCGCCGCAGCCTTTACGGCCGCCGCGCGTGGACAACTGATATTCAAAGCATTGCATGGTGATGTCGCGCGCCGGTTCGTCCTCGCGCTGGAAGCGATAGACCTTGCGGAAGATGTCCTCGTCCTGGTCCCGCCCGCAAATGAGCTTATGGGTGTGGGAAATCTTGCGCGATGATTTCTCGGTCAGCACGAGCTTGCGTTTGGGATCATCGGCGCGCGTAAAATCCATGGCCTGGGTGAGGCCGCCGTTAATATCGCCTGGATTGTAGTCGACGTGCGGCGGCGATTCCTTCGGCAACTCTATCTTGGTCATCCGCAGCTTGCGGATGTCGCCCATCTTCTGCCTGGTGTCGACGACCACCATTGACTCGCGGTTGAAGATCACCTGCTGGTCGCCGAGTTGACCCTGGCAACCCCATTCCCAGATGGCCGCAGACGCGCCGCTCGATAGCGCCATCAGGCAGAGACCCGTAGAAAAACCTGCAAATACGCGGGCGGTCATGGCTCGCTTCCTCCACGCCTGCTTCCCATATTCGTAGCACACTGGTACCTCGAGGTTCATGACCACCGACCGCGAAAAAAACCGCTTCTCCGCCCGCGCACGTCGCTATGCCCGTGTCGGTACCAAGGTCGGCGGCGTAGCGGCGCGCATCGCTGGCCAGCGTCTGGTCGGTGCGCAAGGCGGTCGCGCCGGCAATGCCTTGGCGCTGGCCGCCGCGCTCGGTGGACTGAAGGGTCCGATCATGAAGGTGGCGCAGCTGCTCGCCACCATTCCCGACGCACTGCCTGCGGAATACGCCGGCGAGTTGATGAAGTTGCAGAGTCAGGCGCCGCCGATGGGCTGGGCTTTCGTCAAGCGCCGCATGCAGGCCGAACTCGGCGCCGGCTGGGAGGACAAGTTCAAAAGTTTCGAGCATCATCCGGCGGCCGCCGCTTCGCTCGGCCAGGTCCATCGCGCGACGGCGCTTGACGGCGCAGGCCTTGCTTGCAAGCTGCAATATCCCGACATGCAGTCGGCGGTCGAAGCCGACCTCAATCAGCTACAGTTGCTGATGTCGATCCGTAAACGTTTCGACCCGGCGATCGATGCCAGTGAAATTGCCGTCGAGATCGCCGCGCGGCTTCGCGAGGAGCTCGATTACAAGCGCGAGGCGCGTCACATCGCGCTGTATCAGGACATGCTCAAAGGTCGTGACGCCATCTGCGTGCCGAAAGTCTGGCCCGCGCTGTCGACTGGCCGCTTATTGACGATGGACTGGCTGACCGGCCGCAAACTGCTCGAACATAAGGATGCGCCGCTGGCCGCGCGCAACCGGCTCGCCACCGCCATGTTCACGGCCTGGTGGTTTCCGTTCAGCCGTTTCGGCGTCATCCATGGCGATCCGCATCTTGGCAACTACACGGTTTTTGACGACGAGAAAGGCAAGCCCGCCGGCATCAATCTGCTCGATTACGGCTGCATCCGCATATTCCCGCCAAGTTTCGTTGCCGGCGTGGTCGACCTCTATCGCGGATTGCTACGCGGCGATGACGCTCTGGTAGTGCACGCCTACGAGACCTGGGGTTTCAAGCGGCTCAACCGCGAGCTGATCGACACGCTCAATATCTGGGCGCGCTTCATCTATGGGCCGTTGCTCGACGATCGTGTGCGCACCATCGCTGACGGGGTGAAGCCGTCCCAGTACGGCCGCAAGGAGGCCTTTCGGGTTCACCAGGCCCTCAAGGCGCGCGGCCCCGTCACTGTGCCGCGCGAATTCGTCTTCATGGATCGGGCGGCGATCGGTCTCGGCGCCGTTTTTCTGCACCTGGCGGCGGAACTCAATTTCTATCGATTGTTCAATGAGGCGATTGAGGATTTCGAGATCGCCAAGGTTGCCGCGCGTCAGTCGGACGCGCTCGCGGCGGTTGGTCTCTAAAGGACAGGCAGTAACCTCCCGTTCGTCCCCGCGAAAGTGGGGACTCAAGGGGGCCGTTTTCGGTCTCGGAAAAAAGCTGGATTTCCGCGTAGGCGTGCGAAGCACGCCATCCTTCGGACGGTTATGCGCGGGAATGTACGGAGTCTTTGTCCGGCGTTGCCCTTGGGTCACAATTGCGCTAACCCCTCTGCGCCCGCCTTTATAAGCGACTCGGAGACTTCCCCCCATGGCCGACCACGGCAACGTCGAATACGCCACAGCCACCGGCAACGACTATCCTGCGCACGAGCAAAGCTACGAAAGTTTCGTGCATTTCACTTTTGTCGGCATTCTCTATGTCATCACCGTTTTATTCGGTCTCGCGACCGGCGGGGTGATGGGCCATTGGTTCCTGGCGGCGACGATTTTTGTGATTGGCGCGCTTGGCGCCGTTCCGGGCCTGGTCAGCAAGGCGACGGCCCCGAGTTACGTTGCGTTTGCCATCTGCTTCCTGATCTTCGCGTACACCGGAATTTCGCCGCACTGACGAAGTTCACGGCTCGGCGGGGAGGCGCAAATGCAAATTGCCGTACCTCGTGAGACCGACGCCGGTGAACCGCGCGTCGGCGCAACTCCTGAAACCATCAAGAAGCTGAAATCGTTCGGCGCCGAAGTCGCGGTTGCGCGCGGCGCCGGTATCGCGTCCGGCATTCCCGATGCCGACTTCGAGGCGGCCGGCGCGCAGATCGCCGATGCCGTCACCAAAGATGCCGACATTGTCCTGAAAGTACGGCGGCCGGCGCAGGGCGAACTGGCCGCCTACAAGAAGGGCGCTCTGGTCATCGCCGTGATGGATCCGTACGGCAACGAGGCCGCGCTCAAACAGATGGCCGAAGCGGGGGTTGCCGCTTTTGCCATGGAGCTGATGCCACGCATCACGCGCGCGCAGTCGATGGACGTGCTCTCCAGCCAGGCCAATCTCGCCGGCTATCGCGCGGTCATCGATGCCGCAGAAGAATATGGCCGCGCGCTGCCGATGATGATGACGGCGGCCGGCACCATACCGGCCGCGAAAATATTCATTATGGGTGTTGGCGTCGCCGGCTTGCAGGCGATCGCGACCGCGCGGCGCCTCGGCGCCATCGTGACCGCGACAGACGTGCGGCCCGCGACCAAGGAGCAGGTGGAAAGCCTGGGCGCCAAGTTCCTCGCGGTCGAAGACGAAGAATTCAAGAATGCGCAAACCGCGGGCGGCTACGCCAAGGAGATGTCAAAAGAGTATCAGGCCAAGCAGGCCGCGCTTACTACCGAACATATCAAGAAGCAGGACATCGTCATCACGACCGCACTGATCCCGGGACGTCCGGCGCCGCGGCTCATCACGAAAGAGATGGTGGCCTCGATGCGTCCGGGCTCGGTGATTGTCGATCTCGCGGTCGAGCGCGGAGGCAATGTCGAAGGCGCCAAACCCGGCGAGGTCGCGCAGGTCGGCGGCGTCAAGATCGTCGGCCATCTTAACGTGGCCGGGCGCCTGGCGGCATCCGCTTCGGCGCTCTATGCGAAGAATTTGCTGACCTTTGTCGAAACGCTGATCGACAAAAAAGAGAAGAAGCTCGCCGTCAACTGGGACGACGAGCTGGTCAAGGCAACGCTGCTCACGCGCGACGGCACCGTCGTGCACCCGAACTTCCAGCCGAAGACGGCGGCCTGAGGAGACGCGACATGGAACAGATGGCAACCGCGGTCGATCCCTTCGTGTTCCGCCTCTCGATTTTCGTGCTGGCGGTGTGCGTCGGCTACTACGTGGTCTGGTCGGTGACGCCGGCGCTGCACACGCCGTTGATGTCGGTGACCAACGCGATCTCTTCGGTGATCGTGGTCGGCGCGCTACTGGCGGTCGGCGTCGCGCTTGCCGGCGACGACAACGGCCCAGTCTTGGCGCGTGCGCTCGGCTTCGTCGCGCTTGTTTTTGCCTCGGTCAATATTTTTGGCGGCTTCCTGGTGACCCAGCGCATGCTGGCGATGTATCAGAAGAAAAAGAAATGAGCGCGGCAGGAAACCCATTATGAGCCCGAACCTCGTCGCGCTGCTCTATCTGGTCGCCGGCGTTCTGTTCATCCTGGCGCTGCGCGGGCTGTCGAGCCCGGATTCCAGCCGGCGTGGCAATCAGTTCGGCATGATCGGCATGACCATCGCCGTGCTGACCACGCTTGGTTCGCACCCGCCGACCAGCCCGCTGGCCTGGGGCCTGGTGGTCGGCGGCATTGTGCTCGGTGGCGGCGTCGGTGCGGTGATTGCGCGGCGCGTGCCGATGACATCGATGCCGGAACTGGTCGCCGCCTTCCACTCGCTGGTCGGCATGGCGGCGGTGCTGGTCGCGGCCGGCGCCTTTTACGCACCGGCGGCATTCGATATCGGCACGGAAGGCCATATCCACGGGCAAAGCCTGATCGAAATGTCGCTCGGCGTGGCGATCGGCGCCATCACCTTCACCGGCTCGGTCATCGCGTTTCTGAAATTGTCCGGCCGCATGAGCGGCAAGCCGATCACGCTGCCGGGGCGCCATATCATCAATCTTGCGCTTTTCGCCGGGCTGATATTCTTCATCTACGGCTTCTTCGTCTCGCAAACCGCGCTGGATTTCTGGATCATTGTCGGCTTGTCGCTGACTTTCGGCGTGCTGATCATCATTCCGATCGGCGGCGCCGACATGCCGGTCGTCATTTCGATGCTCAATTCCTATTCGGGATGGGCGGCCGCCGGCATTGGCTTCACGCTCGGAAACTCGGCGCTGATCATCACCGGCGCGCTGGTCGGCTCCTCGGGCGCGATCCTTTCCTACATCATGTGCAAGGGCATGAATCGCTCGTTCATCTCGGTCATTCTCGGCGGTTTCGGCGGCGAGGTGGCGGGGCCCGGCGCGGCCGCCGAACAACGGCCGGTCAAGCTCGGCTCGGCCGAAGATGCCGCCTACATCATGAAGAATGCGCAGAAAGTCATCATCGTGCCGGGCTATGGCATGGCGGTGGCGCAGGCGCAGCACGCGCTGCGGGAAATGGCCGACCGCCTCAAGAAAGAAGGCGTCGAGGTCAAATACGCGATTCATCCAGTCGCGGGTCGCATGCCCGGTCACATGAACGTTCTGCTTGCGGAGGCGAACGTGCCTTACGACGAAGTGTTTGAGCTTGAGGACATCAATTCAGAATTCGCACAAGCCGACATTGCGTTCGTCATCGGCGCCAACGACGTCACCAATCCGGCGGCGGAAGAAGACAAGAGCTCTCCCATCTACGGAATGCCAGTGCTGCAAGTGTGGAAAGCCGGCACCGTGATGTTCATCAAGCGCTCGCTCGCATCCGGCTATGCGGGAATCGACAACCCATTGTTTTATCGCGACAACACAATGATGCTGCTCGGTGATGCGAAAAAAATGACCGAGAACATTGTCAAAGCGATGTAATTGGCGACACGAATGGCGCGCGCCTCGCGCTGAATTCTTTCATCTGAATCAAATTTGAATCGGTGCGCAATCCTCTCGTTAACCGCGAGAGGAGCCGTCTGAGGATTGTGCAGTGCAAGGGATGGACGGGGGTGTGCGGTTAAATGTCTTATGCGGCCCGGAACTTGTGGCGTAACCAGACGGGGAGGGACGGCACCCATGATCCGCGACCATAACGACGAACGTCGAGGCGAGATCGTCCAGTTCGGGCGCAGGCCAATTCCACCACGGGCCTGCATCGTCGAAAACAAGACCCACGTGAGGATGTTTCTGGCCGAGATGCTCGATGAGCTTGGATTCATCGCATGCGAGGCCGACACTCTTGATATTCGCGGGATGCTGCGCGAATTCCGTCCTGACCTGATTGTGCTCGGACCGCTCCGGGGCGGGGGCGAGGTGCGAACCCTACTCCACGCGCTGAAAGCCCAGCTCTACGGCGGCAAGGTCATGCTCTTTGGCGGCCGCAGTTCCGCGGGGCTAATCCGAACCCATGAATTTGGCGAGCAAGCCGGGCTGGCGATGCTGCCGCCGCTCGGAACGCCGTTTCGTGACCGCGACCTAAACGCCAATCTTGCCGGTTTCCTGCCGGTGCGACCGCCACCGGCATTGCCGGTCGATGTCGATGAGGCGCTCTGCAATGGCTGGCTCGAATTGTGGTACCAGTCCAAGATCAATCCGCGCTCGCTCGTGCCGAAGGGCGCGGAGGCGCTCGTCCGGGTGCGCCATCCGACATGGGGTGTCGTATCGCCGGCCTATTTCGTGCCGGCTGCCAATGATCCGTATCTTCATGGCCTGTCGCAATTCGTGATTGCGCGCTCGCTTGCGGATTCGATGCAATTCGCCGCGGCCAATCATCAGGTGCAGATTTCGATCCACCTGCCGCTGCTGGCGCTGGAGGACATGCATTTCATCGACAGCATGATGCGGCATCTTCCGGACAGGGCCCGGCAGAACGGCTTCCTGATTGCGGTCGATTGCGTCGACCTCGTCAATGAACTTGAGCTAGTGCGCCGCGTAGCGGCCCAACTCGCCTCGCGCAATATCGGCCTTTCGATCAACGGAATCGACGCGCAAGGTGCATCACTCGCCGGGCGCCGCGAGTTGCCGGTGGTGGAAATGAAGGTTGACCGCAAATATATCCGCGGCTGCGCCGACGACCGGGTCAAGCAGGCGCATTGCGCGGCAATCGTGGCGATCGCCCGCGATACCGGGGCGAGGTCGGTAGCCGAAGGCGTGGAGACCCAGTCGGATTTCCTCGTCGTGCGCGATCTCGGCTTCGACCTGCTGCAAGGCCACATGTTCGCCAAGCCGATGGCGCCGCACAAATTCGAACGGGCGATGCTGGCGCGCCGCTACGCCGCCGTGGCCTGACGTCCCAGCGCCGCCATTATTTTGCCCAGGGAAACAGGACGGCCGGGAAATCGGCCGCGGAACGGTGCGTTTCCTGCTTCGACGGAAATGTCGGCGCTGGCGCTCCCTGCGGCTCGACGGCCTTGCGGTAAAGATGCCAGGTCGCGTGGCCGAGGATCGGCATGACCACCGTCAATCCGAAAAAGAGCGGCAACGAGCCGATGACTAGCAACGCGCCGACGATCAGGCCCCACACCATCATGGTCGCCGGGTTGTGCGCAACCACGCGGATCGATGTCAGCACCGCGACCGCTGCACCGACATCGCGATCGAGCAGCAACGGGAATGAAACCACGCTGATGCCCAACACCAGGACGGCGAAGAGAAGGCCGACGCCGTTTCCGACGACGATGAGAGTCCAACCGGCAGGTGTCGTGAGCACGTCGTACAGGAATGTTGTGATGGACGCCGGCGGCGCGTAACCGAAAGTTGCGATGTAAATGGCGTTGGCGACCGCCACCCAGATCATGAAAATGACAAACAGGAGAAGCGCGAGCGCGGCGATGGCGCCGACTGATGACGACTCGAGCACATCGAGCGCATTTGCCGCCGACGTCTCAAGACCCGCTTCCTTGCGCCGGCTCATTTCATAAAGGCCGAGCGCTGCGACCGGGCCGACGAGCGCAAAACCGCTGACCAGCGGATAAAGCAGTGGAAGAACGGAATAGCCGAAGGTAAGGCGCGCGAGCACGAAGCCGACGATCGGGTAAATAATGCAAAGGAACATTGCGTGCGTGGGCATTGCATAGAAATCGTTGACGCCCTTGGCGAGGGCATCGCGCAAGTCACTCACATGAATAGTACGAATGAGCGGTTGTGCGGGACGTATCCCGGCGCCGACCAGAACGTTTGAAGTTTGCATAACGCCATCTCCCTGGACCTGCGGCCCGGATGGCGTGGCGCCTGGAGTCGGAGTCGAAATTTATTTACCGGCCCTTGAGCGCGTCACGTCACGAGCCATCAAAAAGCACTATAGCGTCGATCGGGCGCGGGCTTGATCACAAGTCCGCGCGCGGCCTTTGTTTCAAACCTGGCCGGTCGGCAGTGGCACCACGCAATGCATGCGCAGGCCATCGCATCCGTAGACGATTCTGGTCTTCGCCTGGATTTGTCCCGGCAGCACAAACTCCAGGAGACGGGCGCCGAAGCCTTTTCGCGTTGGTTCCGTGACCGGAGGGCCACCGCTCTCGATCCAGTCGAAGGTAAGCGTCCGCCGCGTGGCGTCGATGGTGACACTCCAGGTCACTTCGACTTTACCGCCGAAGACCGACAACGCGCCGTATTTCGCGGAATTGGTGGTAAGCTCATGAATTGCCATGCCGAGCGACACGGCGAGCTGCGACGTCAACGTGACTTGCGGCCCCTGCAACGAAATGCGGCTTTTGCTACCGTCGTCGAAAGCACCGAGTTCGCTACGCAGGAGCTCGATGAATTCCGCCGCGCGCTCTTCATCGGCGAGCAGTAAGTGCGTCTTGGCTAGCGACTGGATGCGGCCGAACAACGCCGTCTTGAAGTCTTCGATGTTGTCGACCACGCGCGCCGTCGAACCCATGATAGCCTGCACGGTGGCAAGTGTATTCTTCACGCGGTGATGCAACTCGCGCACCAGCAGCGCCTGTTGCTCTTCGGCGCGTTTGCGGTCCGTAATATCGACCAGCATGTTCACGGCGCCAATCAGCTTGCCGCTCTCGTCGTGCAGCGGAGTCGGATAGGGAATAAATGGCACACGCGTGCCGTCCGGTCGCTCGGCGGCGGCTTCCATGCCGCGCACCGCGCGATTTTCCTTGAGCGCGACCGCCATCGGACATTCGTCGTGGCGCAGCGGAGTTCCATCCGGCCAGTAAAGCTTCCAGGAGCCACACCACTCGCTCGATCCGAGCCGCGGCCGGTGACCCCAAAGCGTGGCGGCAGCATCGTTGTAATAGGTAATTCGGCCAGCGGCGTCGGTTGTATAGACGGCGGCAGGCAGCGCATCGAGCAGCTCGCGGAACCGCCGCTCGCGCTCACGCACGAGCGCATGCGGGCGCAGGGCCTCGGAGATTGGAACAACATTATCAGCCGCAGGTGCCGGATGCATTGCCGCGACCGCCCGCTCAAGTTCGCTCTCAAGAAGTCCGATTGGCTCGTCCATTGCCGGCCGCCTGCCTACGCAGTTACTCGATCAGGATACACATGGCCGAGCCGCTTCGCGGACGAAGCAGAGGCCCCCCGCAGCGGCAACGCACATTCGCACAAATGGTTGCGCGGATCGCGGCAAATTTTCAGCCACTTGCTCGCGCTATCCTTAACAGATGCTGGCGGCCCGAACATCCAAGCGGATCAGAGACTTCGCATCATCACATAGGCATCGACGAGGCCAAGCCGGGGATGGTGGAAGGCACCCGGGAGCCGGCCGACAATGGCAAAGCCAAGGTCCTGCCACAGCCGCACCGCCCGTTCGTTGGAGGCGATGACGAAGTTGAACTGCATGGCGGTGAAGCCGTGTGTGCGCGCCTGATCGAGGGAATGCGCGCACATGGCGCGGGCGACCCCGCGACCGAACGCGTCAGGCGCAACGACGTAGCCGCAATTCGATACGTGCTGCCCGCCGCCCCGGTTATTGGCGCGCAGATAATACGTGCCGACGACCGCGCCCGGGTCCTCTGCGATGTAGACTGAATGGCCCGGCGATCGCCAGTACGCGAGTGCATCCACTTGTGAAATATCGCGCGGGATCGGGTAGGTCTCGCCCGCGCGAAAGATCGGCTCAAGAATTCGCCAGATGGCGCCGCCGTCGTTGGCCGTTGCCGGACGGATATTCATTATTATTCAGCCGCAATTTGCTCGGCTCCTTGCGTCAGCTTGGGGTTGAGCGCGCAGGCATCCTCCCAGCTCAGCACATTCAGCGACTTTACGAATTTTCCCACCCCGTCGGTCTGGGCGCAGAGCAAGCCGAGCTCGATGATTTCCTCATCGCTGAAATGCTTTTGTAGCTCGGTGTAGACTTCGTCCTTGTCGATCGCGTGTTCCCCCTGCTTGAACAAATCGGCGTAGTGCAATGCCGCCTTCTCGCGCGGCGTGAAATATTTGCTGGTCTGGTATGAGCCGAGAAGATCGTTGATCTTATCCTCCGTCAGACCTTCAGCCTTGGCGACGTTGGAACGCACCGTCGAACAGTAGCCGCATTGATGTGCGACCGAGATCTTGATGCGGCACATTTCCTTGAGCTCGTGCGGCAGGCGGCCCGTGTAAAGCACCTTGTTCCAGCATTCGACCCAGGCAGTGCCGACATCGCTACGCGTCATGATACTCACGACGCGCGGGTCAGGCGCCCCAGTCTTTTTGGCGGATTCAATCAGCGCGGTTGTGTGCGCGTCTTTTTCGTGGTCCTCGATATAACGCAGGCGCGGCATCGCAATCCTCCCTGGCGGTTTCCACGAGGCTAGGAGGATCGTGCGGCTGCGGCAACCCAAAGCCGGAATCCCTGCCGGAGAATCCCGTGCTATGGGAAAGCATGATCGTCGTGAAATGGGTCCTCATTGTCGCTGTGCTTGGCTACGTCGGATTGCTGGCGCTGATGTATCTTTTCCAGCGCTCGCTGATGTATTTCCCCGATACCACGCGGATGCCGCCGGCCGCGGCCGGCTTGCCGCAGGCCGAAGAGGTGATATTGGCCAGTGCCGATGGCGAAAAGCTGTTTGCCTGGCATGTGGTCCCGAAAGGGGCAAAGCGGGTGGTGATTTACTTTCAGGGTAACGCCGGAGGCCTCAACCTGCGTGCCGGCCGCTTCAAATGGCTGATCGAAGACGGAACCGGGCTCATCGCGCTGTCCTATCGCGGATTTGGCGGGTCGACCGGCAAGCCAAGCGAATCCGGACTCATTCTCGACGCGAATGCCGCCTACGAGTTCGCGGCCGCGCGATATTCTGCAAAACGTATCGTGCTTTTTGGCGAATCACTCGGCACTGCCGTCGCCACGGCGCTCGCGGCGCAGCGTGACGTCGGCGCTCTTATTCTCGATGCACCCTTCACATCTGCAGTCGATGTCGGCGCCGCGGCCTATCCGTTCCTGCCCATACGCTGGTTCATGAAGGACACCTTCCACTCGGATGAGCGCATCGTTCACGTGGACGCGCCGCTTCTGGTGCTGCATGGGGAGCAAGATCGCGTTGTGCCGATCGCCTTCGGCGAGCGCCTGTTCAAGCTCGCCCCCGAGCCCAAGCGAATGGTCCGTTTCCCGCTCGGTGGTCATGTCAATCTCGACGATCACGGCGCGGCGAAAGTAGTAAAGGCATTTTTGAGCGAGCTGCGGCCACCGGGCGATTGAGCGCCGGCACTGCTCCACCTAAGCTTCGCGCGGGGGTTCAAAGAAATGCCGATGGCAATGAAAATGCGGCTCATGGTGGCTGCGGCCGCGCTGTTTTGGCCGGCGCTTGCTGTTGCGGCCGAGCCGGTCCGGCAGATCGCTGTCTACGTGCAACCGTTTTACGAAGCCGGCCGGACCCCGGGCGAGCGGCCGCAGGTTGCCGTCGGTCAGCAGTACAATGAACTGCTCAGTTCAAACCGGCGCGAAAACATTCTGGCCGCGCGCGATTTGATCGTCGCCCAGCCCGCTGTGGTCGCGCCGATGGCCATGATGGTGCTTGCCATTCGCTTCTATGACGTCGGTTTGCGCGACGATGCCGTGTTCTGGTTTTACGTTGCCAAGGAACGCTACATCGTGATGTCGGAAGTGCTGGACGTGAACACGCCGGCCCTCGCGCAGGCCGACGACGCCGTCCGCAGCTTTGCGACGCTGGCCGGACCGGTAATTAATGGTTATGCGTTCTGCGATCTCGCCAAACAAAAAGAAATGCATGCGAAGGCGGTCGAGTGGGTCGCGGCAAACCCCTATGAGGTAATGTTCATGGCGCGTGCGCCCGGGTTACCCGGCGATCGCGCCGAGAATGCCAGACGCGCGCTTGCGAACGCCAAAGAGCGCGCCGTCAAGGAAAGCGCCTATTTCGACGATGCAAAGATGCGGGAGGCCTACTATGCCACCCGCAAGCGAAACGAAGCCGACGTGAAATTCTGCTGGAAGTAGCCCGCGGCGATTTACGCCGCGCGTGTCCGCGCGGATTTTGGCGCCGACGCGCAAACGAAATATTGCCCGCCCATTGGTAGCCAGCGGAGATATTTCTCGAATGGACGCAACGCTGAGAGCTGCTGCGGAAAGAACAGACAATAACTCGATTCATCGACGTTGAGATGCGCGTTGCGCATGCGATCAACCGTCTCTCGCATACTCAGCAGCACGGCGTCGGCGTCGAACGGACAATTCTTGACCAGGTGACGCGTCACCGGATTGATCGGATTGTGCTCGAAGATGATGAAATGCCCGCCTTCCTTCAGCCGACTGTAGCAATAGCGGATTGCCATCTGCCGATCCTGCGGCGGGATGTGGTGGAAGACGCAGGAGGCGATCACCAGGTCGAATTTTGTATCCTCGCCGAGCTCATCCATCGACATGAAACGGCATGACGGGTTTTGCTCGCGGGCCATCGCGAGACTTTCGTTGGAAGGATCGCAGCCGACAATGTCCGCCTTCGGAAAGATCTCCCGCAGATGCGGCATGCTGCGGCCGATGCCGCAGCCGAAATCGAGAACCGTGTCGACATTGCCGACCAGCTGCTGGGCAAGTTCGATTTTGTAGCGGGCGAAATAATTGTTGTCGCCGTCGAAGAAATTGGTCTGCGCCGCGAGGATCGCCTCGTATTGGCCGGCATATTGATCGAAATCGACGCGGTCCACGAAGCGGCCTCCTGCAAGGGGCATCTGGCCGGCCAAAAATGTCACGGCCTTGCGCGCTTATCCGCCGCGAGGGATACGCGAACAAAAATAATAAACAGTTGCGTGTATGCGAGTGATTGCCGCTTGTTGCTGATTTCTAAGAAGAAAAAAGCCTTCAAAAACAATAGCGCGGGCTGTTCGAGGCCCGCGCCACCATCAACGCGAAATCTTGAAGTCGGAACCGCGATCAGCCGAAACGCGGTGAACTGCCACGGCCGCGGCCGCCGCCACTTCCACCACCGGGTCCGCCAGCACCACCGGCGCCGGGAATGACGCGGGGCTTCATCGGCAGGAGACCTTCGCGCTGCATCTTCTTGCGCGCGAGCTTACGGGCCCGGCGGATCGCTTCCGCCTTTTCCCGCGCCTTCTTTTCCGATGGTTTTTCGTAATGGCCGCGAAGCTTCATCTCGCGGAAAATGCCCTCGCGCTGCATCTTCTTTTTCAGCGCCTTCAGGGCCTGGTCGACGTTGTTGTCGCGAACGAGAACTTGCACGCTTGCTCCTTCGTTGTTGGTCCGACGGGTTAAGGCAAAAGCCCCGGAAAACGGGGGCTTTGAGTCGGGCGGCTCTAGCAGAAAAGGCAATAAGAGTCCATTCAGAGGCACTCAAAGTGCCCGCCGTATGGGCGTTTTCCTGATATGGGGTGAGGGGTTAGCCGCCGCCAGCGCCTAGCGCGGCCAGACCCGCGTCACGTGCCCCATTTTGCGCCGCGGACGCGCCTCGCCCTTGCCGTAGATGTGCACGGAAGCGCCCGGCACGGTCAGCCAGCGCGTTGTCTCGTTGATTTCAGCACCGATGAGATTGGTCATCTCGACGCGCCGCCCGAGGCGGGCGGGTTTGCCCAGCGGCCAGCCGGCGATTGCGCGGATGTGCTGCTCGAACTGCGACACGGTCGCGCCGTCGATCGTCCAGTGGCCGGAATTGTGCACCCGCGGAGCGATCTCATTCACAAGCACGATGTGCCGACGCCCTTTGCGCACCACGAACATCTCCACCGCCAGGACGCCGACATAGTCGAAGGCTTTGGCGATGCGGGTCGCGATCTGCCGGGCTTGCGTTGCGAGTGCCGGGGTGACCTTTGCCGGCACGCACGATGTCTTGAGAATGTGGTCGCGGTGCTCGTTTTCGGTCACCTCGAAGCATTCGACCTTGCCGTCGCGCGTCCGCGCCGCCACCACGGAGACTTCACGTTCAAAGGCAATGAAGCCCTCCAGGATGCAGGGTTCATTGTGCAGCGAGCGCCAGGCCGCGACGGAGTCGCCGCCTTTGGCGATCTTGGCCTGGCCCTTGCCGTCATAGCCGAGCCTGCGGGTCTTGAGCACCGCGGGAAGGCCGACGGCGGTCGCCGCCTCGGCGAGTTGCATTGCGCTGTGCACGGGCGCGTAGGGAGCGGTCGCAATCTTGAGCGCGCTGATGAAGTTTTTCTCGACCAGCCGGTCTTGCGTTGTTTCGAGTACCTGCGGGTCGGGTAGCACAGGCCGCCGCCGCGCAAGAAATGCAGCTGTCTTTGCCGGCACGTTCTCGAATTCGTAGGTAATGACATCAACCGCGCCGGCGAAACGGCCGAGCGCGGTTTCGTCGTCATAGCTCGCACAGGTGCCTGCATGGACCACATCAAATGCGCAGGAATTCTTTTCCGGCGAATAGACGTGGCAGCGCAAACCCAGGGGTGCCGCCGCGAGCGCAAGCATGCGGGCGAGTTGGCCGCCGCCAAGAATGCCGATGGTCGCGCCTGGTTTCAGCAAGGGTTCAATCTTTGGGCCGCTTGGTCACGGCTTTTGTCTGTCGTGCTCGCCAGGCGTCCAGCCGCTTGGCGATCCCGGCATCCGACAACGCCAGCACGGCGGTTGCGAGCAGCGCAGCGTTGATTGCACCCGCCTTGCCGATGGCGAGCGTACCGACCGGGATGCCGCCCGGCATCTGCATGATGGAGAGCAGTGAATCCTTGCCCTCGAGCGCGTGGGTATTCATGGGGACGCCGAGCACCGGCAACGGCGTCAACGCGGCCGCCATGCCGGGCAGGTGGGCGGCCCCGCCGGCGCCGGCGATGATCACCTTGAAGCCGTTTTTGCGGGCGCTGCCGGCGAAATCGTAGAGCCGCCTGGGGGTGCGGTGCGCGGAGACGATGCGCGCTTCATAGCCGATCTTGAGGGCATCAAGCGTTTTGGCGGCATGCTTCATCGTGGCCCAGTCCGACTGGCTGCCCATGATGATCGCGACGGGTTTTGACGCCATTTTGCCCCCGAATCCGCGTGTCCCCCGCGGAAGGAAGCGGCGGATTATAGGTTGAGGCTCCCCGCTGGCAAGGCGAAACGGGTATTCTTGAGACCTGACAGCGGCGATTTGCGAGGGCTGAACGATGGGCCTCCCCCAAGAGCGTCTTTCCGAAGAATTTCCTCCATTGGCTTCACTTCTGGCCGAAAATGAGCGCCTCAAACGCGATCTGGCTGTCGCGCGCGCACGCGTCAGCGACTTGGAGGCGCGCGCCGACGTCGATCCGTTACTGGATATCCTCAACCGGCGCGGCTTCGAACGCGAGCTCAAGCGCGCGCTGGCCCACATCAAGCGCTACGGCACGGAAGCGGCGTTGATGTTCGTCGATCTTGATGGCTTCAAGGGAGTCAATGACCGGTATGGCCATGGCGCTGGCGACGCGCTTCTCAAGGCAGTGGCGCGCGAACTCGTCGGCCATGTGCGGGCCTCCGACGTGGTCGGCCGGCTTGGCGGCGACGAATTCGGCGTGTTGATCTGGCATGCCGGCGAGGAACAGGCCCTCGCGAAAGCGCGGGAACTGGAATCGCTCATCGCCCGGGTGGCGATAATCCACGGCAAGGCGCGCATCGAGGTCGGGGCCAGTGTGGGAATGGCGCTGCTGGTTGCGGAAACCACCCCCGAGGACATGATCGGTGCCGCCGATCATGCGATGTACACCCGCAAGCAAGAGCGCAGGGGGTAACCGCTTACGCAATAATGTCGGGCGTGAGCTGATCTTCGATACGGCGGATCTTGTCGCGCAGTACCAGCTTGCGCTTCTTCAGCCGTTGCACCTGGATCAGGTCGGAACCCGGTGAGGTCATCAACGCCTCGATGGCAGCATCGAGGTCGCGGTGTTCCTGCAGCAGGCGCGCCAGCTGCTCCCGCAACGTGCGTTCGTCCTCGTCGGTCATTGCCACCGCTGGTCTGCTTACGACTGGCCGATCCGTCTCGGCAGAAGCCTGCCAATTATCGCGTTTTCCACAAGGCGTTCAAGCGCGGTCGAAAAAGGAACTCCAATCAATGACTTTGCGCCGGTTTGCCGCGCTCCGAAAGCGGGTATACCGTCGCTCTTGTGGCGAGTTTGCGCTACACTTACATCGTAGAGAGCCACTGATTGAGGAGACATACTGCATGTCGATGCAATCGCACCTTGCGGAATTGGAAAAACGGCATCAGGCGCTCGAAGACGAAATTTCCGAATGTCTGACCCATCCCGCGGTCGATGACCTGAGAGTCGTGGAGCTCAAGCGGCGCAAATTACAAGTGAAGGACGAGATCGAAAAGCTGCGTCATAACGGGCACGCCAGCGTGCACTGACCGGATCGATCTCTGCCTTAATTTTTCGGTGCAATGATCGGCAATTGCCGAACCCGGGCATGCCCGGGCCTCGACGTCATTTCCCGCAGCCTGGCAAGTCATCGCGAGCGATGCCATTGACGCGAACGCGCTGTTATTGCGCTATAGTCGCCCCCAATAAGAACCATACGTAGTCCTGGGAGCGAGCGTCATGTCGAGAGTTGCTGCCGCCATCGTGTCGGCGTTGGCAGTCATATTGATTGCCTTGGCCGCCCTGGGCGTTGCGGCGGCAGCCGATTATCCGTCGCGCAATGTCACGTTGATTGTGCCTTATCCGCCGGGCGGTGGCGTTGATGCCATGGCGCGCGTCGTCGCGCAGAAGCTGTCGGACGCCTTCCACCAGCAATTCATTGTCGACAACAGGCCCGGTGCCGGCGGGACCATCGGCACGCGCGCGGTGGCACAGGCTGCGCCCGATGGCTACACGCTGTTGCTCGGCCACACCGGTACGATTTCGATCAATCCCAGCCTCTATGCCCATGCCGGCATCGATCCGCGCAAGCAATTCGCGCCGATCGGGCTGGTCGCTTCCATGCCGGTGGCGCTGCTTGCCAATCCCTCATTTCCCGCCAAGACCGTGGCCGACGTCATCGCGCTCGCCAAGAAGGATCCCGGCAAGCTTAATTTGGGCACCTCGGCCGTGGGCACCGGCGGTTACATGTGCGCCGAGCAATTCAAGGCGGATGCCGGCGTCGACGTTGCTATCATTCCATACAAAGGTACCGCGCCCGTCATGAACGATCTGCTCGGTGGCCATGTGCCGGTGGCTTTTGGCGTGCTGCCGCCGGCGTTGGGCAATATCTCGGCGGGCAAGCTGAACGTCATCGCAGTCACCAGCAAGAAGCGCTTCTCGCTATTGCCCGATGTACCGACCTTTGATGAATCCGGATTGCCCGGATTCGAAGCCGTGTTGCATTACGGACTGCTGGCGCCCGCCGGCACACCGAAGGAGATCGTGGACAGGCTCAATATGGAAGTACGCAAACTGGTCGACACCGCCGAGGTGCAGAAGCAAATTCATAACGAAGGCGGCGATCCCATGACATCGACGCCTGCCGAATATGCCGCCGATATCGACAAGGAAGAAACGAAGTGGGGCGGTCTGGTGAGGAAGCTTGGGCTCAAGGTGGAGTAGGGGCGGGGAGTGCCATGCATTTGATGCCTTTATTGCGGGTTGCTCTGGCCGCCCTCGTGCTCGGCGGCGCGCCGGGTTTCGCCCGCGCGGATGATTACCCGACCCGGTCGATCACCTTGATCGTGCCATTCCCGCCCGGCGGCAGCACCACGGTGATGGCCCGGAATGTTGCCGACAAGCTGTCGGTCTCGCTTGGTCAGCAGATCGTGGTGGAAAATCGCGGAGGCGCCGGTGGCGTGATCGGCACGCGCTCCGTCGCCCGCGCCGCGCCCGACGGCTACACTATTTTGCTGAGCTACACCGCCACGATGGCGATCGCCCCTGCAATGAACGTCAATGCCGGCTACGACCCGCGCAAGGATTTCGTACCAATCGGCATGATTGGCGCTGCGCCGAGCGTGTTAGTAGTGAATCCATCGATGCCCGTGCATTCGGTCGCCGAGCTGATTGCCTACGCCAAGGCGGCTCCGGCAGCATTGCAATACGGTTCGCCCGGCGTCGGCACCGTCAATCATCTAGCCGGTGAATATCTGGCGGCTGAAACCGGAATGAAACTCCAGCATGTGCCTTACAAAGGCAACGGGCCGGCTTTGGGCGATCTGCTCGGCGGCCACATCCTTATGATGTTCGTTCCTATCCCCGTTGCACTGGGCAACATCAAGGCTGGAACCTTGCGCGGGCTGGCGATCGGCAGCGCGGCGCGCACGAGCCTGCTGCCCGATCTTCCGACACTCGCAGAAAGCGGCGTGCCCGGTTTTGAAGTGGCGCTACGCTACGGGCTAGTTGCGCCGGCCGGTACGTCCCCGGCCATCATTGCGCGGCTGAACAAGGAGCTAAACGCCGCGCTGTTGACCGAGGACGTCAAGAATTGTCTGGCGACGGAGGGCGCCGAGTCGCTGCCTGGCACGCCGGAGGCCTATGCAGCGGACATCGACAACGAAGAAAAGAAGTGGGGCGGGCTGGTGAAGAAGCTTGGATTAAAGGTAGAATAGCGCCCTGCCGCCTTGCAGCCATATTGTCCTGCTGAGATTCGCTATAACGCGACGTAATACCGAGGCCGCCATGACATTCCGCGCAACATCCCGTGCGTTCATCGCCGCTGCCGCGCTCCTGACGGCGCTTTATGCGGTCTCCGGCGCGCACGCCTTTACGATTGAGGATCAGGGTGGCGCGAGCGGGGGCCATGGTTACGTTGATCTGGACAAGCCGGCGGCAGCGCCGGATCGCATGACGCCTGTTTCGCCGTTCAACACCGACACCGGCCAGACCACGATCAAGCAGGGCAACAGCACGTTCCAGTTTGGCCAGCAGCGCTCGTTTAACGACCGCTATAACTCGAACAATCTGTTCGATCCCTACGCCCGCGAAGGCCGCTGAGCGAGAGCGCGGGCTCTCACCGCTTTCGATTCAGGAATGCCGTGAACGCCGCCCTCGCTTCAGGGGAGGCGAGCCGCGTTCGAAACTCCTCCACCTCCACGTCGATGCGCGCAACAACGTCGTCAACGGAACCGCGCATCAGCCGCCGCGCAGCCGCAACACTTTCGGGCGGCAGCGCGGCAATCTCACGCGCCACTGCGAGCGATTGCGCCTCAAGTTCGGCGGCGGGCACGACCGTATTCACGATGCCTGCTGCCTTGGCATCCGCGGCGGACAATGGTTTTCCCATCACAAGCAGCGAGAACGCGCGGGCATGCCCCATGAGCCGCGGTGCAAGAAGACTTCGAGCCCGCTTCCGGCAGCAGCCCGAGCGAGACGAAAGGCGTCATCAGCACGGCAGTGTCACTCGCAATGACCTGATCGCAGTGCAGCAGCATGGTGGTGCCGACGCCGACCGCGGCGCCACTGACCGCCGCCACCAGGGGTTTTTCGCAGCGCGCCAGGGCGTGAAGGAAGCGCACGATCGGCGCGCCGAGCCCGCCGCTCGTGGCCATCGCGACGAAATCGTTGAGGTCATTGCCGGCGCAGAATACATTCGCCGTGCCGGTGATGAGCAGGCATCGCACCTCTGCGTTCGTTCCCGCCTCTTCGATCGTCGCCGCCATGGTCTCATACATGGCAAGCGTCAATGCGTTCTTCTTGTCGGGCCGATTAATCCGGATTTTGCGGACAGGGCCGTCGTTGATAACGAGAATATCGGGCATGGGTCACTCTGTTGCGTACAAGAAAGGCGTGCAGGATTGGCACTCAAACCGCCTTCGCCATCTCACGTAGCTTGAATTTCTGGATCTTGCCGGTGCTCGTCTTCGGAATGTCAGCGAAGACGATGTAGCGCGGACATTTGTAGGAGGCCAGATGCTTGCGGCACCATTGCATTAATTCATCATTGCTGGCCTGCGTGTCCGGCTTGAGTTCGATGAAGGCGCAGGGGGTCTCGCCCCATTTGTCGTCCGGTTTCGCCACCACTGCCACGGCCATGACCGCGGGGTGCTTGTAAAGCGCGTCCTCCACTTCGATCGACGAGATGTTCTCACCGCCCGAGATGATGATGTCCTTCGAGCGGTCCTTGAGCTGGATGTAACCGTCGGGGTGCATGACGCCGAGATCGCCGGTATGGAACCAGCCGCCAGCGAAGGCCTTCTCGGTGGATGCCTTGTTCTTGAGGTAGCCTTTCATCACCACGTTGCCGCGCATCATCACTTCGCCCAGCGCCTCGCCGTCGCGTTTGACCGGTGTCATCGCCTCGGGATCGAGCACGTCGAGCGCCTCCAGCGCGCCATAGCGCACACCCTGACGCGCCTTTTTCACGGCCTGCGCGTCCGGGGCAAGCGCGTTCCACTCTGTGTGCCAATCATTGACGACGGCAGGCCCGTAACATTCGGTCAGCCCGTAGAGGTGAGTGACGTTGAAGCCCGCTTCTTTCATGGCCGCAAGCACCGCCTCCGGCGGCGGCGCCGCGGCGGTGAAGAATTCGACCACGTGCGGAAGCGGCTTCTTCTCCTGCGTGGGCGCATTGAGCAGCGTCGCCATTACGATTGGCGCGCCGCACAGATGCGTCACCTTGTGGCTGGCAATCGCATCGTACATAGCGGCCGCGCGCACCGCGCGCAGACAGACGTGTGTGCCGGCCGTGACCGAGATCGACCACGGAAAGCACCAGCCGTTGCAGTGGAACATCGGCAGCGTCCACAGGTAGACAGGATGTTTGCCCATGGAACAGGTGACGACATTGCCGACCGAGAGAAGATGCGCGCCGCGGTGGTGATAGACGACGCCCTTGGGATCGCCGGTCGTGCCTGATGTGTAATTGAGCGTGATGGCGTCCCATTCATCGTCGGGCATGGCCCAGGCATAATTGGCATCGCCCTGCGCGATGAAGTCCTCGTATTCGATGGTGCCGAGACGCTCGCCTGCGCCGGTGTATTCGGGATCGTCATAATCGATCACCAGCGGCTTCACCTTGCAGAGAGTAAGTGCCTCTTTCATCACCTTGGAAAACTCGCGGTCGGCAATCACGACCTTTGCATCGGCATGGTCGAGCGAGAAGGCGATGATTGTCGCGTCCAGCCGCGTGTTGAGAGTATTAAGTACGGCTTTGCACATCGGCACACCGTAATGGCATTCCAGCATCGCCGGCGTGTTGGCGAGAAATACCGACACAGTGTCGGCACGCTTGATGCCGAGCTTTGCCAATGCTGAGCCAAGCCGCCGTGCGCGTGCGTAAAACTCCGCGTAGGAACGCCGCAGCGGCCCATGGATGATTGCAGTGTGGCCCGGAAAGACGGCAGCGGCGCGCTCGAGGAAGCCGAGCGGCGTCAGCGGCTGGTAGTTGGCCGGATTGCGGTCGAGATCGGTGTCGTAAGGCGTTTTCGCCATGGCCATTTGCCCCGCCCTCACGGTAGCGAAGGCGGTAGCCTATGATCAATCGTTACCTTGATCGTCGCTGAGAGGGCGTTCCAAGTCGTGACAAAGAAACGTCAGCCCGGTGCGGTACTTTGCCCGACCAGGCGCTTGGCGAAGTCGGGTATTGAGCGGTAGGCGATGTGCAGATTGTCGTTGAATGAGCCTATCGTGCAGTCGTGCAAGCGCCAGGCCTTGATGAGGGCGTCGCGGCTGAACATTGAAATATGGCCATTGCGCGGGCCTACATACCACCAGTTCATGGCGAGTTTCTCGAAATCCTGCGGTTGCAGCAGCGTCGAAAACAGAACAAGTCCCGGATCTGCCAGGTTCTCCACGATTGCACCGATGCCGGCAATCGGATCGGGCACGTGTTCGAGTGTTTCGAAGCAGGTAATGAGGTCGAATTTGGCTTCGGGCGGCTTCGCGTATTCAGGCACGAACGGATCGTAGGTCGTGGCGACGGCAAATCCCGCTGCCCGCAGTCCGGAGCAGAGCACGTCGTTGCCGCCACCATAGTCGAGCACGCGCAAATTCTGTTTATGTGCGCCAAACACCTGCTGCACGACGTTGGCGTTGCTGCGCGGCCGTGTGTCCAGATATCCGGGATCAACCGCAAGATAATCTGCGTTATAGATGTGCGTTTTGAAGTCGTCCGGGGTCCAGTTATCGAACGCGTCGGTGAAAAGGAATCCGCAGGCGCTGCAGCGGCGATAATAGACAGGCGTGCCCGTGAGCGGCAGTTTGACGCAATTGGGGATCTGACAGTTCCTGTTGAAATCGACGAGGCCGAAAAGCGGAGCAGGCTGCCGGCATATTTTGCAGGGCGTTGCCTCAGCGGAAGCCGGCTTCAGACTCAGCATCGCCTCATCTTCGGGCTACCGGCCGGGTAGTCAAGCCAATGGCGAGGTTGACCGCCGCTTGCACGGTCACGCCCGCAAAATGTCCGTCATGCCGCTGCGCACCAATTCGATCGAGATCAGGAACATGATGATCAGCGTGATGCGGTAGAACACGTCGGTCGGTGTGACGCGCACCACCCAGAATCCAAACCAGTTGGCCAGCATGGCGAGCGGCAAAAGCGCCGCCGACGTCGCCACGCCTTTGGGTGAAAACTGGCCGAGCGCGAAATAGGGAACGAGCTTCATCCAGTTCATCGCGGCGAACACGATCGCGTTGGTGCTGACATAGACCATTTTTGGCAGCTTCAGGCCGAGCACATACATCTGGTAGGGCGGCCCGCCGGCCTGGCAGATCGTCGAGGTGAAGCCGGCAATTGAACCCCAGAACACGCCGGGTGCGATGGGCGGCTCACCTTCGTGCGGGACCGGCCGCGGCCCGAACCAGTTGTAGAGAACGAAGGCGATCGTGGTGGCGCCGATAAAGACGCGGACGGCGGCGTCGGAGATATGCGCGGCCAGAAGCCATGCGGCGCCCACGCCCAGGACGGCGCCCGGCAGCACGATGGCGACGATCCGCCCGCTCCAGACCTTTCGGTAGACCCACACGGCGGCGGCGTCCTGCGCGATCATGATCGGCAGGAAGATCGCAGCTGCCTCCAGCGGCGGCATGACCAGTGCCAGCACCGGGGTCGCCATCTGCCCGACGCCGACGAAGCCGCCTTTCGATAGGCCGAGCGCGATCACCGCAGGGATCGCCAGCGCATAGAAAAGGGGATCGGTGATTGGGGTCACGGGTTGGCGGGTGGTGGGGCGCGGCGTTTTGATCCATGTCACCCCCGGGCTTGACCCGCGGGTCCATCGTCTTTGCATCATGGATTGCCGGATCACGTCCGGCAATGTCGGGCTTTGCAAAGCTGCGCCGCACCCCCAGAATGGCGGCCGGGAGGAGACCATGGACGCCCGTACCAGCCGCTATCACGACATTTATGCGCATTGGCAGCGCAGCCCGGAGGAGTTCTGGGCCGAAGCGGCGGCGGACATACATTGGTTTGAGAAGCCGAAGAAGATATTCGACAAGGACGCCGGCATTTACGGCCGCTGGTTCACGGGTGCGACCTGCAACACTTGCTACAATGCGCTCGATCGTCACGTGCTCGCCGGCCGCAATGACCAGCCGGCGCTGATCTACGATTCCCCCGTCACCAATACCGTGAAGACCTTCACCTACGGCAGGATGTTGTCCGAGGTGCAATTGCTCGGCGCCATGCTGCGCGACTTCGGCGTCGAAAAAGGCGACCGCGTCATCATCTACATGCCGATGGTGCCGGAGGCGGTATTCGCCATGCTCGCCTGCGCGCGCATCGGCGCGATTCACTCCGTGGTGTTCGGCGGCTTTGCGGCGAAGGAGCTTGCCACGCGCCTCGACGACTGCAAGCCGAAGGTGATCCTGTCGGCGAGTTGCGGCATTGAAGGCGCCCGCGTCATTCCCTACAAGCCGCTGCTCGATGACGCGATCAATCTTGCCAAACACAAACCGCGGGCCTGCATGATCCTCCAGCGACCGCAATGCGAGGCGCCGCTGACTGCCGGCCGTGATCATGACTGGCGCAAGGTCTGGGAGAATGCGGTCAACTACGCCAAGACCAGCGAATGCGTGCCAGTTGCCGCCATCGATCCGCTCTACATTCTTTACACATCAGGCACGACGGGCATTCCAAAAGGCGTGGTACGCGACAATGGCGGCCATCTGGTTGCGCTGAAATGGTCGATGCAGAATCTCTACGGCATTTCTCCCGGCGAAGTGTGGTGGTCGGGCTCCGATGTCGGCTGGGTGGTCGGACATTCCTATATTGTCTATGCACCACTGTTCCACGGCTGCACGACGATCCTCTACGAAGGCAAGCCGGTCGGCACGCCTGACGCCGGCGCGTTCTGGCGCGTGATTTCCCAGCACGGCGTGGTGGCGTTGTTCACCGCGCCCACGGCCTTTCGCGCGATCCGCAAGGAAGATCCCAACGCCGAGTTCATCAGGAAATATGACTTGTCGAAATTCCGCACGCTGTTTCTGGCCGGCGAACGCGCCGACCCTCCGACCATTCAATGGGCGGAGGAGGTTCTGAAGGTGCCGGTGCTCGACCATTGGTGGCAGACGGAAACCGGCTGGTGCATTGCCGGCAACCCGATTGGCCTTGGTGCCCTTCCTGTGCGCTACGGTTCGACCTGCGTGCCTATGCCTGGCTACACGATCGATATCGTGGATGAGGCTTGTCGCCTTCAGCCTGCCAACAAGATCGGCTCGATTGTGGTGAAGCTGCCGCTGCCGCCGGCCTGCTTCCCGACGCTGTGGCAGCAAGACGAGCGCTTCAAGGAAAGTTATCTGGCGGAGTTTCCCGGCTACTACAAGACAGCGGATGCCGGATACAAAGACGAGGACGGCTACGTCTATGTGATGAGCCGCACCGACGACATCATCAATGTCGCAGGGCACAGGCTGTCGACCGGCGGCATGGAGGAGGTCCTGGCGGGACATCCCGACGTCGCAGAATGCGCTGTGCTCGGGATCAAGGACGATCTCAAGGGCGAAGTGCCCTGCGGGTTCGTCGTGCTCAAGGCCGGCGTCAACCGTCCGCCCGCGGAGATCGAGAAGGAGATCGTGACCCTGGTGCGCGAGAAGGTTGGCCCCGTGGCGTCATTCAAGCTCGCAATCACGGTGGCGCGTCTCCCGAAAACCCGCTCGGGAAAAATCCTGCGCGGCACCATCAAGAAGATTGCCGATGGCGACGCGTGGTCGATGCCGGCGACCATCGACGATCCGGCGATCCTGGACGAGATCGGCAGCGCGCTGAAGGTGCACGGGGTGGGCACGAAATAGTTCGCGATTTTTCCCGCGCCATCGTGGCACAAAAAAACGGCAGCCGATGGCTGCCGTCAGGTCACTGCCGTGGGTCTGTGCTTCAGAAATAGCCGTAGTATGGAGACCCGCATACCCATACGCGACGCCAACCCCACGGTGTCGGCCGCAGCCGCCAGCATCCGTAGTCGTAACCCGCTAAGCCGACGAAGAACCGTCCGTGATGGCGGAATCTCGCACCGTGAAACGCGAAGTGACTGTGACCACTCCAGCGACCGGCACCACCCCAGTGGCCGCCGCCCCCATGACCACCGCCCATATGCCCGCCTCCGTGACGGGCCAGCGCGGCGGATGAAAACAGTCCCAGCGCGAGCAAGGCAGCAAGGCCGATTATTGTCGAGCGTGACATGACGCTCCTCCCCATTCCGGTCGCCCTAACTCAGCAAACAAAGCGCCGTGCGCGGCTATTCCAGGTGAGATCAAATTGATTCGCGTTCCCGACCGATAAAGGAGGAGCGTCGGTTCCATCGCGAACACTCTGCTTGATCTGCCTCAATGCTGGGAAGTGCACGGCGCAATAGATAGCGCCCATGCGAAAGATCGAAGAACTTCTGAGAAAAGCCGCCTTTTGGGTTTTCTACCGCCTGGGAGTCCGCACACCATACGGCGTTACAGATCAATACGGAGCCGACGTGCCTCGTTAGGACGTTCGGTCCGCCGCAGCGAACCGGCGCAATTCAAGATAGCTGTATCAATCGCCATGCAACACGCGCATAGTGCTCCGATGCATGGGGACGCAATTGACAAGGCGATGACCTATTCCTTCTGGGCGCTGGGATTTCTGCTCTCCGCCGGAATAGTTCTCGCGGTTCTTGTTTGGTGAGCGCGGCGCTGGTTCGGATTGTGATCGTGCCGCTCAACTCTACCTTCGGGAATACTGCAATGGTGAAACGCGCAAGACGCGTGACGCCGGCGATTCGGCGCGTGCCATGAAAAGCGATCTCGAGCGCACGGATTATTCGGTGGTGGTCAAAAACCGCGCGCGCATGCCGAAGCCCTGGCGATGGGAAATCTACCGGGCCGGCCGCATCAGCCCGATCGCGCATTCCGAGACCTATTTCGAATCGCGCAGCACCGCCAATCTCGAGGGCAAAGTGGCGCTTGAGGAAATGCTGAAAAAGTTGATTTTTTAGCAGCCGATCGTGATGGCGCGGTTGAGACTTCACCAAGGGCGGCGCGGCAATACTGAATTGCAGGGTTGATCAGTGCGCATGCGGTGCCGCTGCGCCGGATGGCCGCCGTCCGCCTGCTGATCGTCCACACCTATTCGCGATTTTTCATCCATCACTTTCCATTGAATTCGCAAGCAAATGTTTTGATGGCCTCGTGTCTTGAGTGTCGAGCCGCGTTCCGCCACAAGGCGCGCGACCTGCACGCACGAACTCTACTGAAGAGAACTTGCCATGAATGTTGCTTTCGAAACGCGGCAGCCGATAACGGCGGTCGACGAAACGTCTGTTAAGAAAATTCCGGTGGTCGCCGGGCGAACGCGGCTCACGTCCATCGATTTGCTGCGCGGCCTGGTCATGGTGGTGATGGCACTTGATCACACGCGCGACTTTTTTGCCGCCGGCGGGTTCAACCCGCGCGACGTGACCGATCCGGCATTGTTTCTGACGCGATGGGTGACGCATTTCTGCGCGCCAACTTTTATCTTTCTGGCGGGAATATCGGCGTTTCTGTACGGGCAGGGCCGCTCCGCCGGCAACGTCAGCCGCTTTCTGCTGACGCGTGGCCTCTGGCTTGTCCTGATTGAATTGACGGTCGTGCGCTTTGGCTGGAGTTTCAGCGTCCATTTCAATCATTTCGTCGTGCAGGTGATTTTCGTCATCGGTGCATCGATGATCGCGCTGGCCGGGCTCGTCTATCTTCCGCGCTGGTCAATCGCCGCGGCGGGGCTCGCCATGATCGCGGGCCACAATCTGCTCGATGGCATCAAGGCGGCGCAGCTCGGCGCCGCCGCACCGCTGTGGAATTTCCTGCACCAACCCGGTCATCTGCAGCTTGCGCCGGGCGTCGATCTCGTCGTGCTGTATCCGCTGATCCCGTGGATCGGCGTGATGGCGGCGGGTTATGCGCTGGGGCCGGTCTTCACGCGCGGGCGCGCCGAGAGGGTTCGAGAATTGTTCGCGCTCGGCGCCACGATCACCGTCGGATTCATTCTACTGCGCTTCACCAATCTCTATGGTGACCCCGCGCCTTGGGTGATGCAGGACAATGTTGTTGGGTCCGTGCTGTCGTTTATCAACTGCGAAAAATATCCGCCCTCGCTGCTGTACCTGGCGATGACGCTCGGGGCGGCCCTGATACTGCTGGCGGCCATCGAAAGGGCCCAGGGGCCTGTCGCCGGCTGGATCACGACCTTCGGGCGGGTGCCGTTTTTCTACTACATCGCGCATATCTTTGTGCTGCATATGCTCGCCATTCTGTATGCGTGGACCGTGGTCGGCGATTTCGCCGCGCTGATCGGATCCACGCAAAAGCCGCCTGGTTACGGGCTTGGGCTCGCCGGCATCTATGCCATATGGCTCGGCGTCGTTGTGGCGCTCTATCCGGTCTGCCGCTGGTTTGCCGGCATCAAGCGCAGGCGCAGGGAATGGTGGTGGAGTTATCTGTAGGGCGGGGACGGGTCGCGCTTGGCAGGCTGCCGAACAACCCTAACGCGCTTTGCAAAACGCGCGCGAATAAGGACAATGCGCGCGGCAAACATACGATAATCCTAGGACGCCTATGCCTCTGTTCATCTGCACGGCTTGCGGCATGCAATATCCGGAGAGCGCGCAGCCGCCCTTGCAATGCGTGATCTGCGAGGAAGAGCGACAATACGTCCCGGCGCGCGGGCAAAGCTGGACCACCCTTTCGGCGCTCGCGCAGAGCCACATGAACAGCTTCCATGAATACGATACCGGCCTCATCGGTATCGGCGCAGGCTTTGCCATTGGTCAGCGCGCGTTGTTGGTGCGCACCGAAGGCGGCAATATCCTGTGGGATTGCGTCGGTACGCTCGACGCCGCGACCGTGAGTATGATCAAAGGTCTCGGGGGGCTGAAGGCGATCGCCATCTCGCATCCGCATTTCTACACGACGATGGTGGAGTGGGCTCATGCGTTCAATTGCCCCGTCCATCTCAACGCTGCCGACAAAGACTGGATCATGCGCGACGATCCGGCGGTAAAGTTGTGGCAGGGCGATACGTTCAAGTTATGGGAGGGCGTTACGCTGGTGCGGTGTGGCGGGCATTTTCCCGGCGGAACCGTGCTGCATTGGAAGGGCGGCGCCGGCAGCCGCGGCATTGTCTGCGCCGGCGATATCCTCACCGTGACGACCGACCGCAAATGGCTGTCATTCATGTGCAGCTATCCGAATTTCATTCCGCTTTCGGCGCCCGAAGTCGAGCACATCGGCAAGGCGCTCGCGCCATTCCAGTTTGATCTTATTTACGGGCACTATTTCGATCGCGTGATTGCGAAAGATGCCAAAATGGTGCTCGGCAAATCCATCGCGCGCTATGTCGCCGCCGTCGAAGGCACGCGCAGATACTGAAGAACAAGATAAAATTCGCCCAAAACTGTACCGGCCGCGCGGGTGCCGGGTGGGAATCGGCTGCCGCGCGGCCGGGGTGAGAAGCGCCAGAGGAGCGCAACGTCACAGCCACATAGTCGAGCTTGTGGTCGTAGGTTGGTCGCCGCTCGAATCTCGTCCAACGCACGGGATCGTCTGCCCCAGCGGTGAAGGCAAGCTTAATTTGAAATTTGCAATGATTCGGAAGCGCGATCGACGAGCGAATTCCGCACGTAACACGCGTGAAATTCGCCGTTCACATTCCTGCGATGAGCGCGCGAGTTACTGTATCGGCGTACCCGCGCAGCGCACAAACAATTTGCATAGAATCGTCGCAAGAGCGCAGAAATTCTGAGCCGCTCTTATTCGCCGTCCTTGTCGCCTTTGCCGCCCAGCTGCTTGAGTTTGGCGAACACGGCACTGACGTCCATATCGCTGCCGCCCGGCTGTTTCTGCTCGGCTTCCGCGGCTGCGGCGGCAACTTCCGCCTCCTTGCGCGCAGTAGTCTCGGCGGCGGGAAGCAAGGTCGCGCCGGTATCGACGGGCGCCGGCTTTTCCTTATTGGCGCGCGCCACTTCCAGGTCGAGATCGATCTGTGAGGCAAGGCCGAGCGTGACCGGGTCCATCGGCGACAAATTGGGCGAGTTCCAATGCGTACGATCGCGGATCGAGGCAATGGTCGACTTGGTGGTGCCGACCAACCGCATAATCGCGCTGTCCTTAAGTTCCGGGTGGTTGCGCACCAACCACAAAATCGCGTTGGGGCGATCCTGGCGGCGCGATACCGGCGTGTAGCGTGGGCCCTTCTTGCCGCGCTCGGTCTGCGGAACCGCGACCTTCGGCTCGGTCAGCTTCAGCCGGGTTTCCGGGTTTTTTTCGGCTTCGGTAATCTGTTCGCGGGTCAGCTGCCCGGTCAAAATCGGGTCCAGGCCCTTGATTCCCTGCGCGGCATCGCCGTCGGCGATGGCCTTCACCTCGAGCGGGTGCAGCTTGCAGAATTCGGCGATCTGGTCGAACGACAGCGCGGTGTTGTCCAGCAGCCAGACGGCGGTCGCCTTTGGCATCAGGGGTGCTGCGGTCGCCATGGCAAAATCTCCTCTATGCTTCGCCCGCCTCTGGGCGAAGCTTCAGATCATCGGTGATGATCGGAAAGTGGCCGGAATATAGGGGCAGACCGGGGGTCATGCAACCATTCTGGCTTGACAGGGGAGGCCGGCGCACCCCATGTCGAGACGGAAATAAGCTCGTAAAATACGCGCTTCCGAGGATTTCGATGGTAACCAATTCACCAAAACCCACATTGAAGGTCGTGCTTTGCTCGCCGCGCGGGTTCTGCGCCGGCGTCGTGCGCGCCATTAAATCGGTGGAACGGGCGCTGGCGATCTATGGGGCGCCGGTCTACGTGCGCCACGAGATCGTGCACAACCGTTATGTGGTCGACAGCCTGCGCGCCAAGGGCGCGATCTTCGTGGAAGAACTCAGCGAGGTGCCGGACAACAAGGCGCCGGTGATCTTTTCCGCGCACGGCGTGGCACGCGCGATCCCCGAAGAAGCGGCGCAGCGCAATTTGCTGACGCTCGACGCGACCTGTCCGCTGGTGACCAAGGTGCATCGCGAAGCCGAGATTCATTTCCGGCGCCAGCGCGAGATCGTATTGATCGGTCATGCCGGCCATCCGGAAGTCGTCGGGACGATGGGACAATTGCCGGCTGGCAGCATCACTCTGGTCGAGTCGATCCAGCATGCGGAAAAATTCATTCCACGCGATGAGAATAATCTTGCCTATGTGACGCAGACGACGTTGTCCGTGGATGACACCGCGGAAATCGTCGAGGTGCTCAAGCGGCGCTTTCCCAACATCGTCGGGCCGCACAAGGAAGACATCTGCTACGCCACCACCAACAGGCAGGAGGCGGTCAAGCGCGTCGCCCCGGTCGTCGACGCCATGATCGTCGTCGGCGCGCCGAACTCGTCCAATTCGCAGCGGCTTAGGGAAGTGGCGCAGCGCGCCGGCTGTCCGCGCGCCGTGCTCATGCAGCGTGCCGCGGACATCAACTGGAGCGATTTCGACGGCGTCAAGCGGCTTGGCATCACTGCCGGCGCGTCCGCGCCTGAAGTGTTGGTCGAGGAGATCATGGGTGCGTTCGCCGCGCGCTTCGTTCTCGACATCGAAACGGTTTCGGCGATCGAGGAGGGCGTGTTCTTCCCGCTGCCCCGCCCGCTGCGGGAGCACGAGCCGGCGGAGTGACCCTTCATGGCGGTCTACACCGACGTGCCGGCGGAGGATCTCACCCGCTTTCTTTCCGGCTATGACATCGGCGAACTGCTCTCCTACAAAGGCATTGCGGAGGGCGTAGAGAACTCAAATTTCCTGGTGCACACCGGCGCCGGTAATTTCATTCTCACGCTCTATGAGAAGCGCGTCGCCGAGGGCGACCTGCCTTTTTTTCTCGGCCTCATGGAACATCTGGCGGCGCGCGGCATCACGTGTCCGCAACCGGTCAAGAACAAGCAAGGTGGCGTGCTCGGCAAGATTGCCGGCCGCCCGGCGGCGATTGTCACATTCCTCGATGGCTTGTGGATCCGGCGGCCAAATCCCGGTCACTGCGCGGCGGTGGGTGAGGCGCTGGCGCGGCTGCACCTTGCGGGCGAGGATTTCAAACTGAAGCGCGCGAACGCCTTGTCGATCGACAGCTGGCGGCCGCTCTATGAGCATGCCGGTCCTCGCGGCGATAGTGTACGGCCCGGCCTCTGCAATGAAATCGTCAAAGAGCTGGACGTGCTGGAAAAGAACTGGCCGCGCGAATTGCCGCAGGGGGTCATCCATGCAGATCTTTTTCCGGACAATGTTTTCTTTCTCGGCGACAAGTTGTCGGGACTGATCGATTTCTATTTTGCGTGCACCGATACGCTGGCTTACGACGTGGCCGTCTGCCTCAATGCCTGGTGTTTCGAAGCGGATCACTCCTACAACGTCACCAAAGGTCGGGCGCTGCTGAATGCCTATGGCAAGGTGCGGGCACTTTCGGCGCGCGAACGCGATGCATTGCCGATGCTGGCGCGCGGCGCCGCCATTCGTTTCCTGCTTACGCGGCTGGTCGACTGGCTGGCCGTGCCGGATGGCGCGCTGGTCAGGCCGAAGGATCCGCTGGAATATTACCGCAAGCTGCGTTTTCACCAGTCGGTCAAAAGTATCGGGGATTATGGGCTCTAGCGCATGATCCCGAAAAGTGGGAACCGGTTTTCGGTCAAGATCATCCGCAAAGGAAAAATCGCGTGAGCGAGCAGCGCGTCACCATCCACACTGACGGCGCCTGTTCGGGCAATCCGGGTCCGGGCGGCTGGGGCGCCATTCTGACGTTTCGCGATCATGAAAAAGAGCTCAAGGGCGGCGAGGCGCATACGACCAATAACCGCATGGAGTTGATGGCGGCGATTTCGGCCCTCGAGGCGCTCAAGCGGCCTTGCGCCGTCGATCTTCATACCGATAGCGAATATCTCAAGAACGGCATTACGTCGTGGATCCATGGCTGGAAGAAAAACGGATGGCGCACCGCCGACAAGAAGACGGTGAAGAACGTCGATCTGTGGAAGCGGCTGGACGAAGCGCTCGGCCATCACACGGTGCATTGGCACTGGGTGAAAGGCCATGCCGGCCATACGATGAACGAGCGCGCCGATGAACTCGCGCGTGCAGGTCTCATTGCGGCGCGGGCCGGCGCAATCGGTGCCATAACAAAATAGGCCTTTAAAAAGGAAATGGCCGGGACATGCCCGGCCATCGCAGAAGTTCTGCTGAAATTCTCTAGAGCTGGCTCAGTAAGGACTGACCGCCCGAGATCTCGCACTTGCCTGGCGCATCCTCGATATTGAGTTTTTTCACAACGCCATCGTCGACCAGCATCGAATAACGCTTCGAGCGCGTGCCGAGTCCATTGCCGGATCCGTCAAAGGCCATGTCGATCGCCTTTGCGAATTCGCCGTTGCCGTCCGCAAGGAAATCGATCTTGCCGTCGGCGCCGGTTGATTTTTTCCAGGCTTCCATGACGAAGACGTCATTGACGCCTGTCACGGCGATGGTGTGCACGCCCTTGGCCTTGATGGCGGCGGCGTTGTTCAGGAAGCTCGGGATGTGCAGGTTGTTGCACGTTGGCGTGAAGGCACCCGGCACCGCGAACAACGCGACCTTACGGCCTTTGAAAACCTCATCGGTCGTTTTCCAGACCGGACCCTCGGTGGTCATGACGCGGAATTTTGTTTCGGGCAATCGATCGCCAACTTTGATGGGCATGGGTGTCCTCTCGCTGTGCTTTATTAAAAATGTTTCCCGGCTGGGGTAATTACCCCCTTGCCGGTGATTAGTCGAGATGAGTCTTGATTTCCAAGGCGCGCTCGCCCGTGACCACGGTAAAGGTGAGATCGAATTTGCCCTTGGGGTCGACGCCTGGTGGCAGACCGTCGAGCTCAAAAGCGAAGCGTACACGGCCGGTTGGCGCGCCTTGCACCGGCGTGGGAATGGGCAGCGCCCAATCGGGCGTTGGCCCTTCGACGAACAATTCGACCGCTTGTCCGCCCGGCGCAGCAAGTTCGACGGCGACCATCGGCTTCGCCGCTGCATTGACGCGCCTGGCGGTGAGCCCGATCTGCGCGGCAGGCACCGTCCGGGGTACGTGCGCCTCTGCGGCGATCAAGTCCGCGTTGCGCGCGCTTGCGCCCGATCCGAGTGTCAGCTCGGCGCTGCCTTCCGCAGGCACGCAGAGTTTTTCGCAGACCGCGTACTCGATCTTCATGCGCAGGCGGACAGGTTTGCCGGGCTGCTGTGGCGCAATCACCAGTGGAAAGATGGCGTTGTTCTTGTAGCCGAGCGAATGTCCGGTCTCATCGGTGAAGAGATGCGGCGCAGGAAAGAGCACCTTGGCGTCTTTCAGATTTTCCGAACCCGAGAAATCGAAACGCGGCGGCACGCCGGAATCGCCTGGATAGCGCCAGTATGTTTTCCATCCCGGCTGCATCTTGATTTCAATGCCGGCGCGCAGCGCGACATCTTCCTTGCCGTTAACGCCGGCGATCAGCCTGACTCCCGAGCGGACGTCATTGCTCCAGGGTGATTTGTCCGCCGCGCGCACCGCGGTACCCGAGATGGCGCCGATCGCGCACACCGTCAGGGCGGCATAAATTGATCTGTGAATATCGTTCATTGCGCACGGTCTAGTTGGTAACAGCATGCCGCGCTACTGAATTCATTGTGAGCGGCGGTTGACCATGTTCTGGGCAGGCCGCTGCCACAATTATCGTATTGAATATGACGGTGAACGATTGAACTTTCCGCCGCAAGCTTCGTTTGCAAAGGCAGATCGATCGGGTAACCTTTTGCTATGAAGACGTCACGCAAAGCGAAAGAGAAGGCTCCCGCCCCAGGTCGCGGTTATCTTGACGGGCAAATGCTGATCGCAATGCCGGCGATGAACGACGAGCGTTTCGCGCGTGCCGTTATTTATGTGTGTGCGCATTCGACCGAAGGTGCCATGGGCATCGTCGTCAATCATCCCGCGGCCAACATAAAATTTCCCGATCTCCTCGTGCAACTGGAAGTGATCCCGGCGGTCGAACGTATCCAGCTGCCGACGCGCGCTGAAGATGTCAAAGTGCTCAAAGGAGGGCCGGTCGAAACCGGGCGTGGCTTCGTTCTGCATTCGGCCGATTTTTTCATCGAGAACTCGACACTGCCGATTGACGAGGGCATCTGCCTGACCGCTACGCTCGACATTCTCAAGGCGATCGCACGCGGCAATGGCCCGGCGAGCGCCATTCTCGCACTCGGGTATGCCGGCTGGGCGCCTGGCCAGCTTGAGCAGGAAATCCAGCAGAACGGGTGGCTGCATTGCGCGGCCGATCCCGAGCTCATTTTTGGCACGGACACCGAAATGAAATATGAAAAGGCGTTGCGCAAGATCGGCATCGATCTCGGCATGCTGTCGAGCGAATCCGGCCACGCCTAGCGACTTGTCATGGCCGGGCTTGTCCCGGCCATCCACGACTTGCTTTCTTGCGAAAATGAAAGACGTGGATGCCCGGCACAAGGTCGGGCAAGACAACTGAGAGTCGGCGCAACCAATTGGATTCGGAATTATTCAGATGCAATCTTGAGCGCCCGCAGCCGGGTCGGCTTGTCGATCAGCAGATCGCGGGCTGCGTCGGCTGTCATTGGCTCACCGAAGGCGAAGCCTTGCGCGTATTCGCAGCCAAGCTGGTAAAGCTCGACCGCGTCGGAATCGGTTTCCGCACCTTCTGCTACAACTTCCATGCCGAGATCGTGCGCAAGCGCGATGATCGAGCGCAGGATCACCGGCCGCGTGCCGCGCGATGTGGTGCGCACGAACGACTGGTCGATCTTGATAGTGTCGAACGGGAAGCGCTGCAAATATGCGAGCGATGAGTGGCCGGTGCCGAAATCGTCCAGTGACAGGCCGGCGCCGAGCTCCTTGATACGCGTCAGCATCTGCGCGGCGTGCTCGGGATTTTCCATCACCAGCGATTCGGTGATTTCCAGCTTGAGCGTGCCGCGCGCCAGGGTCGTCCGAGACAGCACGCTGCGCAGGTCCTGGATCAGATCGTGGCGTAGCAATTGGCGCGACGACACGTTGACGCTCGCAAAGACCGGTTCGCGGGCGCGGGTGGCCGCCTGCCATTGGGCGAGCTGCTTGGCGGTGTGATCGAGGACGAACAGGCCGAGATCGACGATAAGGCCGATTTCTTCGGCGATCGAAATAAATTCGGCCGGCGAGAGGCGGCCGAGTTTCGGGTGGTCCCAGCGCGCCAGCGCCTCGAACCCGGCAATCGCGCGATCCTCCAGCCGCACGATCGGCTGGAACAGAACTTTGATCTCCTCGCGCTCGATGGCGCGGCGCAATTCCGATTCCATGGTCAAGCGGTCGGTCTTGCGCGAACGCATCGCCGGCTTGAAGATCTCGATGCGGTCGCCGCCGATGCGCTTGGCGTAGTACATCGCCAGTTCGGCGTCTTTGAGCACTTCCTCGGTGCGATTTGAGTGGTTTTCGGCGAGCGCAAGCCCGATCGATGCAGTCAGGAAGATTTCGCGGTCGTTGAAGGCAATTGGCGCGCGCAATGTGCGCCGGATTGTCTCGGCGAAAGCCACGATGCGCGCGGGCTCGCGCTCCGACAGCACGATCAGCGCGAACTGATCGCCCGACAGCCGCGCCAAGGTATCCTGCGGCTTGAGCAGGCGGGACAGCCGGCGCGCGATGGTCAGCAGAATTGAATCGCCGACAGCAATGCCCACGGAGTCGTTGACCTGTTTGAAGCGGTCGAGATCAACCACCACAATCGAAGGCCGTATTTGCGGGTCGGCGCGGGCAAAGCCGAAAGCCGCCTCCATGCGGTCGATAAACAGCTCGCGATTGGGCAATCCGGTGAGGTTGTCGTGCACAGCGTCAAACAGCAGGCGCTCTTCGGCATTCTTGAATTCGGTCACGTCGGTCATCGTGCCGACGAGGCGCACCACTTCGCCGTCGGAGCCGACCACCGGGCGCACCTTGAGCGCAAACCAGAGGTAGTGTCCGTCGGCGGTTCGCAGCCGAAAATCCTGGGTGAGCCGGCCGCGCCGTTGTTCGATGATGCCGTCGAGGGCGGCACGGAAACGGTCGCGGTCGAGCGGATGCAGCACTTCAAGCCAGGTCGCCGCCGGTCCTTCCAGCGTGCCGCGCTTGAGGCCGAGCAGATGTTCGGTTTCGGGGCTGGCGAATACCTTGTCGGCGGATACATCCCAGTCCCAGATCAAGTCGCCGGCGCCGGTGAGCGCGAGCGCGCGGCGTTCCACGTCGGAGACGATGCCGTGCGTGATACCTCCGGCAAAAGCGTGTTGCATGACCGTGAAGCCGATCAGCATCACGATCAGCACAAGGCCACCGAGCAGCGCGGGGCCGATGATGTCATTGGTGACAAGGCCGGTGACGGCAATGCCTGCGGCCATCGTCCACACGACCAAGAGCAGCCATGTGGGAATGAGCAGCACCGCGCGGTCGAAACCATGCGTGGATAGGTAGATCACGAGCGCGAGCCCGAAGACCGCAATGCCGGCGAGCGACATGCGGGCAATTCCGGCGGCAATGGACGGATCGAACACGGCGACTGCGATCAACGCGGCGAGTGCCGCAAGCCACGCCATCGTGACGTGCGCGTAACGCACGTGCCAGCGCGACAGGTTGAGATAGGCAAACAAAAAGACAAGCAGTGTTGCCGACAGGATCGCCTCGCCGCAGGCGCGCCAGACGCGCTCGGCGCCAGCCGACATGTCGAACACCTTGCCCCAGAAACCGAAGTCAATGCCGATATAGATCAGCACCGCCCAGCCAAGCGCGGCGGCTGCCGGAAACATCATCGAGCCCTTTACGACAAACAGGATCGTCAGGAACAGCGCGAGCAAGCCGGCTATGCCGATGACGATGCCGTAGTAAAGGGTGAACGAGTTGACCTTGTCCTTGTACGCGTCCGGCTCCCACAAATAGATCTGCGGCAGCTTATCGGTGCGCAGCTCGGCAACGAAGGTGATGACGGTACCGGGATCGAGCGTGATGCGAAACACGTCGGCCGTTGTGCCCTCCTGGCGAACGGGGCGGTCGCCGGTCGACGGCGTGATGCCAGCGATACGCGACAGGCCGAGGTCGGGCCAGAACAGCCCGGAGCCAACCATGCGGTAGTGCGGCACGACGATGAGACGGTCGATCTGCTCGTCGCTGTTATTGGTGAGCGCGAATACCGCCCAGTTGTTGTTGCCCTCACGCGCGCGCACCTCGATGCGGCGCACGATGCCATCCGGGCCCGGCGCGGTGGACACCTGAATGCGGTCGCCCTCGGTTTTTTGAAGTTCGGTGGCCGCCGTCAGATCGATCGCCGCGGCATCGAGCCGCACATTCACGGCCTCGACCGCGCGCGCAGCTGGAACCACCAGCAACGCGGCGACGAGCGAGAGTGCGATCGCTGCCAAACGGCTATTCAAAATCAAAACAAAACCCCCGGCCGCGACAGCGCCTCGCAGCCTGCGGCTCCGGCATTGCCGACGGTGAAAATCTGCAAGCAATCGCACCCTGTTGCGTTTTTAAGTCCGACATTGCGCCGATTTCGCGGCTTCTGAAGAAATGGGCGCCGAGTCAAAGTGTTAGCACGATTTTGCCGATATGGGTGCTGGTTTCCATAAGCGTATGGGCTGCAGCCGCTTCGCCCAGGGGAAATGTCTTGTAGATGACGGGTTTGACCGTCCCGGCTGTCACCAGCGGCAGCACATTGTCCTCGACCGCCCGTGCGATGGCGCCTTTGTCGGCGACCGAGCGCGCACGCAAGGTTGAGCCGGTATGGTGCAGCCGCTTGAGCATGATCCGGCGGAAATCCACCGTCGCCTTCGGGCTGCCCTGAAATGCGATTTGCACAATGCGCCCCTCCACCGCGGCCGCTTCGTAATTGCGCGCGATGTAGTCCCCACCCACCATGTCCAGTATAACCTCGGCACCTTTGTCGCCGGTCGCCGTCTTGGTCGCGGCGACAAAGTCCTCGGTCTTATAGTTAACGGCGACATCGGCCCCAAGCTTGCGGCAGGCCTCGCATTTTTCCGCCGAACCCGCGGTGGTGATGACGCGCGCGCCGAACGCCTTGGCAAGCTGGATGGCCGTGGTGCCGATGCCCGATGAGCCGCCGTGCACCAGCAGCGTCTCGCCCTTCTTGAGACCGCCGCGCTCGAACGCGTTGTGCCAGACAGTGAAGAACGTTTCTGGTGTCGCGGCCGCTTCGACCATCGAAAGCCCGGAGATCGGCAGCGCATGAGCTTCGTGCGCGAGGCAATATTCGGCGTAGCCGCCGCCGACCACGAGCGCCATGACCCTGTCACCAATCTTCCAGCGCTTGACGCCAGCGCCCAACGCGACGACTTCGCCGGCGATTTCCAATCCGGGAATGTCGGGTGCGCCGGGCGGGGGCGGGTAGAGGCCCATGCGCTGCATCACGTCGGGGCGGTTGACGCCGGCGGCAGCGACCTTCACCAGGATTTCTCCCGCAGCCGGCTTCGGAAGCGGGCGTTGCTCAGGCACCAGCATCTCCGGGCCGCCGGCAGATTTGATGCCGATTGCGGTCATTTGGTTTGGCAGTGCTGCCATCGGTTCCTCTTATTTTCTGCGAATTGGAGCGCTCTGTGTAGGCGCGCCTCGCCCATGTGACAACCCGGACCGCCGTGGCTAGATTTCGCCCGCAGGAGGTGGCCCATGCCGGCAATCGAAGAAGACGACAAACCGAAGAAGAAGATTGCGCACGAGATCGGCCAGGACCTCACGTTGCTCTCCGTGGATGAACTTGCGGCGCGTGTGCAGTTGATGCGCGATGAGATCAGCCGGCTCGAAGCCGACATGGCGCAAAAGCGCGTTTCGCGCGCGGCAGCCGATCAATTTTTCAAACGTTGAAATGAGGAAAGGTCGTCGTTGTCGAAATGGTATCGGCGTGCCGGGCCGCCGGAAAAATATTTGGCATTGCCCCCATGCCCTTAAGCTGTCGTTAAGCTTTCTCGACCATTACTGGCATTGTCCATCTTCATGTGGACGTTGAGTGGCTCCTGTCCACTCTGTTTGACGCCTCCCTGTTATCAACTTCGAGCCGCCGGCAACGGCGGCTCCTTTTTTTTGTCCCAAAATGGATCAGCGGCTGTCATGTGCGGCCGTTCGAATGCGCGTGGAAACTATATCGCGATGTTAACCATATCGCCGTCTGGACACGGCTGCATCGCGCGCGTCATGCTTACCCAATCGTATACGGGGCGCGATCGGCTCCGCGGTGAAGTGAGGCGTCGCGTCATGTCCGAAAAGTCCGAAAGGCCATTCAGCGAAACGCAAACGGTTTCGTTCGGAGAACGGCTTGCGAGCTCGCAGGCATTCGCCGATCTGTTCCGCGATGGAATGGCGCTGGTCGAGGAGACCGCGACTTATCTCGACGGTCCCGGCCGGCAGGAATCCAAGAAGCTCGAACGTGCGGCCGCGCTCGCCTATGCCACCGAAAGCATGCGGCTCACCACGCGGCTGATGCAGCTCGCCTCGTGGCTGCTGCTTCATCGCGCGGTAAAAGAAGGGGAGATGTCGCTGGCGCAAGCGGGCAAGGAAAAGAGCAAGGTGAAACTTGCTACCGCTGATGCGCACGATTCCACCAATCTCGAGCTGTTGCCGGTGGCGTTGCGCGACCTGATCGAACGGTCGCGAAAGCTCTACGCCAATGTGCGGCGGCTCGATGCGACAATCTACAATCAGAACGCTGCCGAACGGCCGAACGCAGGCAATCCGGTCGAGCGCCAGCTTGGGCTTTTGAAAGCCGCGTTCGGCGCGGAAAGCATCTAGACAGGGCCTCGCCCCAAAACAAAAACCCCCGCATTGAGCGGGGGTTTTTTTATTGCGAACTAACGGACCTTATTTCTTCTCATCGGTCTTCAGGAAACCCGAGAACTTCTTCTGGAAGCGCGATACACGGCCGCCGCGGTCAATGAGCTGCTGCTGGCCCCCGGTCCAGGCCGGGTGCGACTTAGGGTCAATATCCAGGTGCAGGACGTCACCTTCTTTGCCCCAGGTGGAGCGGGTGGTGAATTCACTGCCATCAGTCATGATCACTTTGATGGCGTGGTAGCCGGGATGGATGTCTTGCTTCATTGCTTCTCTTCCGGGGCGCAACGCGCCAGTAATAGCGGGATTTGGCGGCTGCTATACAGGACCCGGACGCGGGCGGCAAGTCGCCACGATTGACCGCGGTCAAGACCGCAAGGCATTAATGGGACAAGCGCCGGGGCGACAACAAAGGGCGTCGCATGAGTTTTTCTAGCGATGGACGGGGCCTCGACGTCGCCGGCGCTCCAGCGTCCGGCGAACGGGGCAAGGTCAAGCTCAGGCCACTGGTCCGGCTTGTTCCATACATCGCCAGATATAGCGGACGCGCACTCGCCGCACTGGCCGCGCTGATCGTCGCCGCACTCACCACGCTGGTCGTGCCCTTGGCCGTCCGGCGGATGATCGATTTCGGTTTCTCCGAAAAGGCGGTGCAGCTGATCGACAGCTATTTCGCGGTGATGGTCCTCGTCGTCGCCGTGCTCGCGGTATCCAGCGCGTTGCGTTACTACCTTGTCACCACATTGGGCGAGCGCATCGTCGCGGACCTGCGCTCCGATGTATTCACCCATCTCACGCACCTGTCGTCGGCGTTTTTTGATGCAACGCGCGCCGGTGAAATTGTATCGCGCCTCACGGCCGATACCACCCAGATCAAGTCGACAGTGGGCGCTTCGGTATCGATCGCCTTGCGCAATCTGGTGCTGTTCCTTGGCGGCGCCGGCATGATGGTCGTCACCAGTCCGCGGCTTTCGCTGTTCGTGCTGGGTGCAATCCCCGTCATTGTCCTTCCGCTGGTGGGCTTCGGGCGTGCGGTCCGCAAACGTGGTCGCGCGGCGCAGGACACGCTTGCCGACGCATCGGGTTACGCCAACGAACTGATCGGCGCGATGCGCACGCTGCAGGCTTTCACCAACGAAAAGCTAGCGCAGTCACGGTTCGGCGCCGCGGTTGAGCAGGCCTATGCCACTGCATGCGGCGCGATAAAAGTGCGGGCCATGCTCACGGCCGTGGTGATCTTCCTTGTTTTCGCGAGCATCGTTGTAGTGCTTTGGGTCGGCGCGCAGGATGTGCTCACCGGCAGCATCACGCCGGGCCGGCTCGGGCAATTCGTTCTTTACGCGGTGTTCGCCGCCGGAGGGCTTGGCGAATTGAGTCAGGTCTGGGGCGAGATCGCGCAGGCGTCCGGTGCGGCCGAACGGCTGTTCGAGATTCTCGACGTCGAGCCGCAGATCAAGGCGCCGGCGCGCCCGGTCGTGCTGCCGAAGCCGGCGGCTGGCGCGGTTGAATTTCGCGAGGTCGATTTTGCTTATCCTGGGCGGCCGAATGTGCCGGTTCTCAATCGGCTGTCATTCCGGGTCGCCGCCGGCGAAAAGCTCGCACTGGTCGGCCCCTCCGGCGCCGGCAAGAGCACGATCTTCCAGCTTATTCTGCGTTTCTATGATCCCGTGTCGGGCAACATCAACTTCGATGGTGTACGCCTGACGGATGTAGATCCGGCGGAGCTGCGTGCGCGCATCGCGCTGGTGCCACAGGATGCCGCGGTTTTTGGCACGAGCGTCCGGGAAAATATCCAGTTCGGCCGCTCCGATGCCACCGATGCGGAAATCGACAAGGCAGCGGAAGCCGCGCACGCTTCGGAATTCATTCGGCGATTGCCGTTGGGATATGAAACGCAGGTCGGTGAACGCGGCGTTACGCTCTCGGGCGGCCAGCGCCAACGGATCGCGATCGCGCGGGCCATCTTGCGTAAGGCCCCACTGCTGCTGCTCGACGAGGCGACCTCGTCGCTCGATGCCGAAAGCGAGACGCTGGTTCAGCAGGCGCTCAAGCGGCTGATGCTCAACCGCACCAGCATCGTCATCGCGCACAGGCTGGCAACCGTGCAATCCTGTGACCGCATTCTGGTGCTGGATCACGGCTGCATCGTGGAGGAGGGCACGCACGCGTCGCTTGCCTCTGCCGGTGGGCTCTATGCGCGGCTTGCGAAGCTGCAGTTCGAGGTCGCGTAATTTACGCGCGCCACGTCATCCTGTTGACCGCGAGGCCCGAGACGGGGTTTTTGTCTTCTCCGGCAATGACGAAGCCGTGTTTTTCATAAAAGCGGATGGCGCGGAAATTGTCCTTGTTGACGAGAAGATAGAGACCTTTCGGCGAAAGGCGCTTGGCCTCGTCCAGCAACACAAGTGCAACGTCGGAGCCCCAGTGTTCCGGCGCGACCACGATCTGATCGAGATATGTTGTCTTGGGGTCGACCGTGACGAAGCCGCCCAGCGCGCCGTCGACATCCGCCAGTACGATGCGGGCCGCGGGGACGAGCTCCTTGCGCCAGCGCTCGCGCCACCAGGCCAGTCGCGCATTGAAATCGATGTGGGCGTAGTGCTTCTGCCAGGTGCGGCGCCACAGCTCGATCGCCGCATCTTCGTCGGCGGCGGAGTAGGGGCGTAGCGTGCAGGTGTTCGGGCTCACCGTTCGGTCAGCTTGAACTCGATGCGGCGATTGCGCTTGAAGGCATCTTCAGTCTTGCCCGGATCGATCGGCTGGAATTCGCCAAAGCCGGCCGCCACAAGTCGTTGCGGCGATACGCCTTTGCCGACCAGATATTGTACGACCGAGATTGCGCGCGCGGCGGATAAGTCCCAGTTTGATTTGAACACGCCGCCGACGGCAATCTGCCGGACGTCAGTATGGCCGTCGACGCGCAGAACCCAGGCAATGTCGGTCGGGATTTGCTTTTCCAGCTCGAGCAGCGCGCCCGCCACCTTGTCGAGCTCGACACGGCCTTCGGGCTTGAGATCGGCTTTGCCGGTGTCGAAGAATACTTCCGACTGGAGCACGAAGCGGTCGCCAACCACCCGCACGTCGCTGCGGTTGCCGAGGATTTCACGCAGCTTGCCGAAGAAATCTGACTGATAGCGCTTGAGCTCATTGACGCGCTCCGCCAGTGCCAGATTGAGCCGTTGTCCGAGTTCGGTAATCTGGCTCTGCGTTTCCTTGTCTTTTTTCTCGGCGGCGTCGAGCGTCTGTTCGATGGCCGCCAGCTGGCGACGCAATGCCGCGATCTGCTGGTTAAGCACCTCGACCTGCGCCAGCGCGCGCGCGGAGATTTTCTTTTCGCCTTCGATCTGACCGGTAAGTTCGGAAACCTTTCCCTGCGCGGCGGTGGCGCCTGCGCCGGCATTCTCGGCTGCTCCCTTGAGGCGATCGCGCTCGTTTTCGGTGGTGGCGAGGGTTGCGCGCAGTTGCGCGAGCTGGTCCTCGAGATTGGTTTTGCCGGATTTCTCCATCGACAGCAGCTCGGTCAGCTGCGCAATCTGCGCATTCAACCGGCCGAGCGCGGTGTCTTTGCCGGCGACTTCCTGCTGCAAATAAAACTGCACCACCACGAATACGGTGAGCAGGAAAATGATGCCGAGGATCAACGTCGACAGCGCGTCGACGAAGCCCGGCCAGTAGTTCATGCCGCTGTCGCCGCGGCGCGTTCGTGCGAGCGCCATGGAATTCAACTCAACGGTTCACGTTCTCGCCGCACCATGACCTCCAGAAGCTTCTTGATCTCGCGTTGTTGCTCGGCCTGCGAGTCGACCCAGTCGCGGATCATCTGCTGTTCGGTGCGCATGTGATGCACGAGGCCCTGGATAGCCTCCGCCAGATTGGCCATCGCGGCGGATGCCGATTTCCCGGCGCCCGCCTGATCGACCGCTTCGCGCAGGCGTTCGATCGCCGAGCGCACTTCGCCGGTGACGCCGGCGGCGACCGCTGGCTCCGCGGCCTGGTCGTAGACGGTGGTGGAGAGCCAGTCCTCGAGTTCCGTGTAGAAGCGGTTCTGCGCCTGGCTCGATTGCAAATCGAGAAAACCGAGCACCAGCGAACCCGCAAGTCCGAACAGCGACGAGGAAAATGAAATCCCCATTCCGGACAGTGGTGCGGCAAGTCCTTCACGCAGTGAATCGAACATGCTGCCCGCATCGCCGCTGGCCTTGAGACCCTGAATTACGCCGCCGACCGAACTCACAGTTTCGATCAGGCCCCAGAAGGTGCCGAGCAGGCCGAGAAACACCAGCAGGCCGGTCATGTAGCGGGAAATATCGCGCGCCTCGTCGAGGCGGGTGGCGATTGAATCTAGGATACCGCGCATCAGTTGCGCCGACATCGCCATGCGGCCGACGCGGCTGCCAAGGATAGCGGCCATCGGCGCCAGCAGCACCGGGGCGCGATCGACGGCAAGCCCGGGATCGGCAAGGCGAAAATTGTTCACCCATGCGATTTCGGGATAGAGGCGCATCACCTGCCGCGCCGACAGCAGAATTCCGATCGCTTCCACGCCGATGATGAGCGCGTTCAAGCCAGGATTGGACATGAAAGCGACTTCGATCTGCTTGTGCAGCACGAAGGCAACCAGGCCGACCAGGATGACGAAGACCAGCATCCTGAACAGGAACACGCGCGGGGATGACAGCTTGAGTGGGTCGAGTTCTTTGGCCATGAGACTTACATGCAACTCAAATGTTGATGTCGAACGAAGCCCTCTCGCGCACTATGGCACAGACCCGTGACAGGGAAAAAGCAATCGTGCCGGAACCGGTGGCCGGGTAAAGCCGCTGATTGAGTTGAAATTGGGGTGACTTACATCTTGCCGGCGGTTTTCAGCACCGCCAGCAGCGCTTTTTGAATGATCTCGTTGCCGGCGGCGATATGACCCTTGTGGAACATGTCTTCGCCGCCGTCGCAATCGGTTACGAACCCGCCGGCTTCCCGCACAAGGATAATTCCGGCCGCCATGTCCCAAGGGTTGATGTCGCGCTCCCAATAGCCGTCGAGACGGCCCGCCGCGACCCAGGCGAGATCAAGCGCGGCCGCGCCGAAGCGGCGAAGTCCGGCCACGTGTTCCTGCACCATGCCCGTTTCCTTGCGCGAATGCGCAATGTCGCCGTGGCCCAGGTGCGGCAGCCCGCAGGCGATGACCGCATCGCCCAGAAGTTTCCGTCCGGCGACCCGTATACGCTGCTCGTTAAGGAAGGCGCCCTTGCCGCGCTCGGCAATGAACATGTCCTCATTGGCGGGATTGTAGATCAGACCGGCCACCACCGTGCCTTCGCGTTCGAGCGCGATCGAGATGGCGAATTGCGGGATGCCGTGCAGGAAATTGGTGGTGCCATCCAGTGGATCGACGATCCAGGTATGGGTCTTGTCGGCGCCCTCACGGCGGCCGCCTTCTTCGCCGAGAAACCCGTAGCCGGGCCGCGCCTTCATCAACTCCGCATAAAGCGTTTCTTCGGCGCGGCGGTCGGCGGCGGTCACGAAATTGCCGGGACCCTTCAGCGAAACCTGCAATTTTTCCAGCTCGCCAAAGTCGCGCTTGAGCGCGCGCGCGGCCTTGCGCGCGGCGGCGATCATGACATTGAGGAGGGCCGAGTGATGCATGCCGCGAGCGGTCTGCCCGCGAAGCCCAGCGCCGTCAAGGGCGCCCGGCCGTCGCGGTCGACAGCCATTTCTTGGCGGCGGCCTCGGCGGTTGCGCGGACTGCCGGGCTCTGTTTTGCGGCGAACACGTCGAGGTCGGGATCGCTGCTGCCGGCGGCCTTGGCGACTAAATGCCATTTGATCGCCTCGGTAGCGTCCACGGGCAAGCCGCGCCCGGCCATCAGGATGCGCGCCAGGCGGTTCTGCGCGATCGGGCTGCCGAGGTGTGCCGCTTTCAGAAACAGTTGAGCCGCCGCGGCCTCGTCTTTATTGACGCCTTCGCCATTGAACTGTGCGATTGCAAATTCGACCATCGAGTCGATATTTCCCGAGACCGAGGCCTGCTGCATCAGCAACATCGCCTTGCTCATGTCCTTCGGCACGCCGCGCCCTTCCTTGTACAAGGTGGCGAGCGCGTATTGCGCTTCGGAATTTCCGCCTTCAGCGGCCAGCGCGAAAAGATCACCGGCGCGCTTGAGGTCCTGCGGGAATTGCTGGCCTTGCAGATAAAGGAGGCCGAGGTCGTAGGCAGCGCCCGTGTGCCCGAGCTTGGCCGCGGCTTCGAGCAACCGCGCGGCTTCTTCCACGTTACGGGTGGTCGCGCGGCCCTGGAAATTGAACATCGCCAGCGCGAAAAAGGCATCACGGTCGCCTTTGGCCGCGGCCAATTTGTACCACTGGGCTGCCTTGGAATCGTCGCGGCCCACGCCAAGACCTTGGGCGTAGATTTCGCCGAGCAACGTCATGGCCGCAGGATCATTCTGCTGCGCGCGCTTGGATGCCTCTTCGAAGGCGGTGAGATAATGCCCTCGTTGGAAGGCGCCGAAGGCGAGGTCGATATTACCCTGGTCCACGCTCGTGGCCGGGTTCGGTGCAGGTGCGGGCGGAGTCTTGCGTGTGACCTGCGCAGGCGCGGATGCAACGAACAGGGTTGCGACAACGGCGCCAAGAATAATCCGGAGGGGTGGAGTCATGCCGTGGGCTCCGGCATCCGCAGAAGACGGGACGCCTCGCTTGTTGTCGCCTTGATCGCGTGCGGATTGCGCCACAGAAAGTCTCCGAGCGCAATGAAATCGGCGCCGGCGGCGACAAGCGGCGCGATTTCGTCAAGCGAAGCAGCATACGCCACGCAAGGGCTTTCGAACACTTCGGCCCACCAGACGATGCGTTCCTCGATCGCCTCGAAAGCCGGTCGCGTGCCCGTGGCGTCTGGTTCACCGAACATGACGTAGTCGGCATCCTGCTCGGCCGCGAGCATGGCATCGTGCCGTGTCGTCAGCCCGCCGGCGCCCGCGATGCGCTCCGGCTTGAGCTGGGCAAGGGCTTCGGTGAACGCGGCTATGCCGGTCAGATGAGCGCCGTCAGCCCCCGCACGCGCGACCAGTTCAACATGGCCGTCGAGCAACAGCGCGGCGTCTCGGTTTTGCACGGGGGCGGTCATCGCCTTCGCGCGGTTGATCAGCGTACGTTCGTCGGAATCGGCCAGTCGCAGGAGCACGGCAGCAACATCGCCAGCCTCCATAGCTGAGCTCAGTTGCACGGAAAAAGCAGTCGCATCCGAGATCGGCGGCGTTGTCAGATAGAGGCGGGGCGCCGGGCGCGGGGCTGCCTGTTTGGGTCGCGAAGCCATGGTGACCGCATGCTAGCTCAATCGGGCGGAAAATTGACCTGCGATATTCTGTCAGTCGCCGGTCTTGGTGAATGCGGCAAGCTCCTGGGCGACAGCGTGGATCACGCCGTCCCAGTCGCCGATTTGCGATTGCCGGAACAGCCGGGCACTTGGATACCAAGGGCTATCCGAACGGTCATGCATCCAACGCCAGTCCTGAATATGGGAGAGCAGGAGCCAAAGCGGCTTGCCTAAGGCACCGGCGAGATGCGCAACCGCGGTATCGACCGCGATCACCAGGTCGAGCTCGCCGATCGCCGCTGCGGTGTCGGCGAAATCGGTGATGGCCTCGTCGAGACGCAAGATTGGCTGGTGTGCGAGCGCGGGCGCTTCAGCCTCCCGGTATTCACGCTGCAAACTGACAAATGTAACGCCCGGGACCGACAGAAGCGGTTCGAGCCGCGACAACGCGATGCTGCGATTGTGGTCGTTCTTGTGGCTCGGCTTGCCCGACCAGACCAGGCCGATGCGTGGTCTGCCAAGGTGCGCCAGGCGGGCGCGCCACGCATCAACGCGTTCGGCCGGCGCGCGCAGGTAAGGCACTGAGGCCGGGATGGTCTTTGCTGTGGTTCCGAACGACAGCGGCAGGCTCATAAGCGGACAATGGAGATCGAATGCCGGAAGTGCGTCACCGCGACGATGCATGCTGACAAGGCCATCGACGTCGGGAATTAGTGGCATCAGACTGTCAGGCAATTCAAGAATGACCTTGCAGCGCTTTTGCGCCACCAGCGGCAGGTAACGAATAAATTGAATGGTGTCACCGAAACCTTGTTCGGCATGAAGCAGGATGGTCTTGCCGTTCAAATCCTCGCCGCGCCACTGGGGCTGCGAAAAATTGCGCGATGTGAGCTCGGTGGCGCCTCGCCACCGCCATTCGTAGGCGGGCCAGCCCTGCTCGAAATCGCCGATAGCGAGGCAAAGCAGCGCCTTATTCCAGTGCGCCTCCGGCAGTTCCGGCTGAAGCGCGATTGCGCGATTAAAGCTATCGAGAGCGTCTTCGATACGGCCGAGATAGTGTAGCGCGCTGCCGCGATTGACGAGCGCGAACGCGAAGGGTTTGTGTGCAATCGCGGACTCATAATCAGCAAGCGCCTCCTCGGGGCGATTGAGATTGAGCAGCGCGTTGCCACGATTATTGTGGGCGGCCGTGAGGTCGGGCTTGAGCGCAAGCGCGCGTTCAAAGCTGGCGATCGCTTCGTCATTGCGGCCCATGGCTTGCAGCGCATTGCCGCGGTTGTTGAAGCCAAAAGCAAAATCCGGCTGGACCATCAGCGCGCGTTCGTACTCCTCAAGCGCCTGGTCATAGGAGTGCATTTCATAATAAAGATTGCCGCGCGCCACGATGACCTCGACATAGTCGGGTTTGAGCGCAAGCGCTCGATCATAGGCTTCAAAGACTTCGTTGAAGCGTTTAAGCGCGCGCAGCACCAGGCCGCGATTGGCATGGGTTTCGGCGTCGGCGTCCGCAAGAGAAAGAGCGTGGTCATAGCAGGCGAGCGCTTCCGCCGATTGCCCGCGATCGCGCAAGAGATGACCGCGCTCCTTCAGTGCAGCCAGGTGTCGTGGATTATTTGCCAACGCGCGGTCGAAGCTCGCCAGGGCCTCGTCACGCCTGTCAAGCTTGACCAGACACTGGCCGCGGTTGACCAGCGCGTCGGCGTAGTCAGGCCGCCGAGCCAGCGCCTGATCGTAGTTGGCAAGGGCATCCTCGTTGCGGCCAAGATCGAACAAGGCGTTGCCGCGGTTGTTGAAAGCCTCGGCATAGTCCGGCTGGATGGCCACGGCGCGATCGAAGCTTTCAATCGCGTCCTGCGAGCGCTTGAGCGTGCGCAATGTGTTGCCACGATTGTTCAGGGCGCCGGCGTAATCCGGTTTGAGTGCGATTGCCCGGTCATAGCTCTTGAGTGCCTCGTCGTGCCGTTCGACCGCCGCCAGAACGGTGCCGTAATTGGAATGGGCAGCGGCCGACCGCGCGTTGGTTTTGAGCGCGCGGGCAATCAGCTTGAGCGCCTCGGCGGCATCCCCGCGCTGGTGCACGAGAACGCCGCACAGATGCAATGCATCGAAATTGTTGGGCTGAATCGCGAGGACTTGCCGGTAGAGCGCCTCCGCTTCGTGCAACTGCCCGCGCTGGTGGTGCGCGGTCGCGCGCCGAAGCACGTCGACGTGGGCGGCATTTCCGGAGGGCGGCCTGATTTGTGGTTTCGGCATGGGCTCGAAGGCGTTGCGAAAGCGACGCGAAACGCAACGTCACCGCGCCGGCGCCGCGGCCAGCGAATCATGCGCGAGATTATTCGCTTGTTGTGCCTGCGTCCAAGTTAACGGGAGCGGGCCTCACGGCATCGGGATCGGGCCCATATCCTTCGGCACTTTGTAACCCTTCTGCACCGCCGGGCGCGCGGCGATGGTTTCATACCAGCGCTTCACGTTCGGGTATTGCTTCATGTCGATGGTTTGCCATTCGAAACGCGAGATCCACGGCCAGATCGCGATATCGGCGATGGAATATTGATCGGCAACGAACTCACGGCCCTCAAGACGCGTGTTGAGCACCTTGTAGAGTCGGTGAGCTTCTTTCAGGTAGCGCTCTTCGGCATAGGGCGCCTTGCCCTTGTTGTACTTCACGAAGTGATGCACCTGGCCAAGCATCGGGCCCGGGCCGCCCATCTGCCACATCAGCCATTCGATCACGCGGTAACGCCCTTCGCCCGATTTCGGCAACAGCTTGCCGGTCTTGTCCGCGAGATAAATCAGGATGGCGCCCGACTCCATCAGCGCGATGTTGGTATCGCGGTCGACAATGGCGGGGATGCGGTTGTTCGGCGCGATCTTGAGAAACTCCGGCGCGAACTGTTCGTCCTTGGAAATGTCGATTGGGTGCACAGTGTAGGGCAGGCCGAGTTCCTCGAGCGCGATGGAGGCTTTGCGGCCGTTGGGGGTCGTCCAGGTGTAGAGATCGATCACTTTTGTTGTCCTTGCGAATGGAACCTAGGAACAGGCGAACGGGAAAGGCGTTGTCAGCGGAGTTCCATTAACAGGAGGCGACCATGAAACTCAATGTGCTTGCTCTGGCGTTGACCGCGACCTTGGTTGGGTCGCTGGGTGCCACGGCGCAAACGGTTATCGAAGAGCGTCACGACCCGGCGGTCGTGATCGAAAGGGACCGGCCGGCGGCGGACGTGACCGTCAGGGAGCATGTCGGCGAGAAGAAGGTCATCAAGAAGGAAACGATTGGCGCCGGCGTCGATTGCAGTTCGAAGACTGTGCATAAGGAAGGCTTGGGCGAGTCGAAGACCGTCACCAAGACGAATTGCGACTAAGTTCGCCTGAAACGGCCAAGGCCGCGCCACTAAGGCGCGGCCTTTTTGGTTCACCGGTCAGGCGGCCTTTTTCTCCAAGTCGGCTTTCCATTGGCCGAGGGCGGCAAGCCCGTTCATTTTTGCACGATGCGAAAATACGCGCTGGGCGGCGGCGACGTTTTCGGTCTTGCCCTTCCATGTCGTCTGCGGCGCATGCTGAAGCGCGCGTCCATAAGAGAAGGTCAGCGCCCACGGCAGATTGCCGATCTTGTTCATGGCATCGAGGTGGGCGGTGGCCTCTTCGTCGCTTTGACCGCCGGAGAGAAATGCAATGCCAGGCACGGCACCCGGCACGCAGTTCTTGAGCACCTTGACGGTTTTTTCCGCGACTTCCTCGACTCCGGCGCGCTTGCCGTTTTTCTTGCCGGAGATCACCATGTTCGGCTTGAGCACGATGCCTTCGAGCGCGACGCGCTGGAAATAAAGCTCCTCGAACTGCAACTTCAACACCAATTCGGTCACCTGCTGGCAACGCTCGATGTCGTGATCGCCGTCCATCAGCACTTCGGGTTCGACGATCGGCACGATCTGCGCCGCCTGGCACAACGCGGCATAGCGTCCGAGCGCATGGGCGTTTGCCCGCATGCATGCGTAAGTCGGAATGCCGACACCGATATCGATGACCGCGCGCCACTTCGCAAAGCGTGCGCCCCGTTCGTAATATTTCGGGAGCCGGTCGGCGAGCTTGTCGAGGCCTATGGTGACGACCTCGCCCGGGCACATCGGAAGCGGCTTGGTGCCTTCGTCGACCTTGATGCCCGGGATAGCCCCGGCCTTCTTGATCAGCTCGACCAGCGGCGTGCCATCCTTGGCCTTCTGCCAGATCGTCTCATCGTAGAGAATGACGCCAGAGATATGTTTCATCCCTTCGGCCGAACGGAAGAGCATCTCGCGATAATCGCGGCGGCTGTCCTCGGTGGAACTCAACACCGATCGCATCGAAGCGCTTCTTGATCGTGCCGGCGGATTCATCCGCGGCCAGGATGCCCCTGCCGGGCGCCACCATGGCCTGTGCGATCTTGTTCAATTCATCGAGATTCATAGTTCCCTCCATCGCATCCGTTGCAATCCCCCCGGATGGCACTGCTCCAAGTCATTTTACCCGCAACACCTCGACCCCGGGCAAGGCCTTGCCTTCCAGCCATTCCAGGAAGGCGCCGCCCGCGGCGGAAACATAAGTGAGCCGATCGGCGACTCCGGCGACATTAAGCGCAGCCACTGTATCGCCGCCACCGGCTACAGAGACAAGCTTGCCGGCCTCGCTCAGTTCCGCGGCGGCTTCCGCAACCTCGACGGTGCCGTTGTCGAACGGTTCCATTTCGAAGGCGCCAAACGGGCCGTTCCACACCAGCGTCTTTGCCCGCGCGAGCACGGAGATAACCTGCTCGACGCTGCGCGGACCGATATCCAGGATCATGTCATTGGCGCCGACCTTGTCCACCTCGACGACGCGAGAGGGGGCATGCGCCGCGAACTTCTCGGCCACCACCACATCGACCGGAAGCACGATTTCGCGCTTGGCGGATTTGGCCTTGGCCATGATGTCGCGGGCGGTGGCGACGAGATCGGCTTCGGCAAGCGACTTTCCGATCTTCTTTCCTTGCGCGAATAAAAAGGTGTTGGCCATGGCGCCGCCGATGATCAGGGCGTCGACTTTATCCAGGAGATTGCCAAGCAAGTCGAGCTTGGTCGAAATTTTTGCGCCGCCCACGATCGCCACGAGCGGGCGTTCAGGATGCTCAAGCGCCTTGGTAAGGGCTTCAAGCTCGGCCTGCATCGTCCGCCCCGCGTAAGCAGGAAGTTTGTGGCCAAGACCTTCAGTCGATGCGTGCGCGCGGTGCGCCGCAGAGAATGCGTCGTTGACCCAGATGTCGCCGAGTTTCGCCAGCGCGGTCACGAAGGCCGGATCGTTCTTTTCTTCGCCGGCGTGGAACCGGGTATTTTCCAGGCAAAGAATATCGCCGGGCTTCATGGCGGCGACTGCGCGCTCGGCTACCTCGCCGATGCAGTCATCGGCGAATTTGACCGGGCGCTTTATGATGCGCGCGACTTCGGCGGCGACCGGCTTCAACGATTGCTTCGGATCGCGCCCCTTCGGGCGTCCGAAATGCGACAGCAGGATCACCTTGCCGCCTTTGTCGGCGATTTCGGTGATCGCCGGCGCCGCGCGCTCAATGCGGGTCGAGTCAGTGACGACGCCGTTCTCCACCGGCACATTGAGGTCCACGCGCACTAGGATGCGTTTACCCTTCACATCAACATGGTCGAGGGTGCGGAATTTGTTCAAGACGTCGGTCCGGAGCTGCCGTCGGGAGGAGGGTAATAGCCGGGATCGGCAGGCGTTCCTTCGGGTTTCTTTCGGACCTTCTCGCCCCGCGAGAACGTGAAGACGATGATGCTGAGCAATACGATCAGCGCGGCAACGCCTAGCACACTCGACCAAGCCATGGCGCAATTCTCTCTCGTCTAGTCGTGCTCGGCTAAAGCAGCTTGCCCATCGCGACAGCGGTATCCGTCATGCGGTTGGAGAAGCCCCACTCGTTGTCATACCACGACATCACGCGCACGAAAGTGCCGTCCATGACCTTCGTCTGGTCCATGTGGAAAATAGATGAGCGCGGGTCGTGGTTGAAGTCGAGTGAGACATTGGGTTCATTGGTGTAACCAAGGATACCCTTGAGCTGCTGCTCGGACGCGCGCTTGATCGCGCCGTTGATTTCATCCTTGGTGGTTGCTTTCTTGGCAACGAATTTGAAATCGATCACCGAGACGTTTGGCGTCGGGACGCGAATCGAAACGCCGTCGAGCTTGCCATTAAGCTCGGGGAGAACGAGGCCGACGGCCTTGGCGGCGCCGGTCGAGGTAGGGATCATGTTCAGCGCGGCGGCGCGGGCGCGGTAGAGATCCTTGTGATAGGTGTCGAGCGTCGGTTGGTCGCCGGTGTAGGAATGGATCGTCGTCATGAATCCTTTGTCGATCCCGACCGCATCGTTGAGCACCTTGGCGACCGGCGCGAGGCAGTTGGTTGTGCAGGACGCGTTCGAGACGATCTTGTGATCCTTGGTCAGCTTGTCGTGATTGACGCCGTAGACCACGGTGAGGTCGGCGCCCTCTGCGGGCGCGGAGACCAGCACGCGCTTGGCGCCGGCGGTCAGGTGTGCAGACGCCTTGTCCTTGGCGGTGAACAGGCCGGTGCATTCCATCGCAATGTCGATACCGAGATCCTTCCACGGCAGCTTTGACGGATCGCGTTCGGCGGTGACCTTGATGGCGCCGTTGCCGAGGCTAATGGTGTCGCCCTTGACGGTGACCGTGCCCGGGAAGCGGCCGTGCACGCTGTCATAGCGCAGCAGATGGGCATTGGTTTCGACCGGGCCGAGATCGTTGACGGCGATAACTTCGATGTCCCTGCGGTCGGCCTCGGCGATGGCGCGCAGAATATTGCGGCCGATGCGGCCAAACCCGTTAATGGCTACACGAACTGTCATTTTAGTCGCTCCCGGCTCGTTCAGTCTGCCGCGGCCACTTGGACCACAGCTGTATATAGTCTTCCGTTTCTACTTCCCAAGCTTGCCGAGCGCTGCGTTCGCGATCGCTTCGGCGGTAATCCCGAACTTTTTATAGAGTTCCTTGTACGGTGCGCTGGCGCCGAATGAGGTCATGCCGACAAAGATGCCGTCGGATCCGATGATCGCGTCCCAGCCCTGGCGCACACCGGCTTCCACGCCGATCTTGACCTTGGCGTTGCCGATGATGGCGCGGCGATAATCGTCCTTCTGTTCCATAAATAACTCGAAACACGGCACCGAAATCACGCGCGCAGCAATACCGCGCTCGGCCAGCAGCTTTGCGCCTTCAACTGCAATGGCGACCTCGGAGCCGGTGGCGAAAATCGAAACATCGGCATGGCCGTCCGGGCCGGCAATTTCGTAGGCGCCGCGCGCACAGATATTGTCGGCATCGAGCCGATTGCGCAGCTGCGGCAGGTTCTGCCGCGTGAGCGCGAGCACGCTCGGCCTGTCGTTCGCTGCGAGCGCGAGCTGCCAGCACTCGGCGGTTTCCACTGCATCGCACGGGCGAAACACCAGCAAGTTTGGAATCGCGCGCAGCGCGGCCAGATGCTCGACCGGCTGGTGGGTTGGTCCGTCTTCGCCGAGCCCAATGGAATCGTGAGTCATGACATGAATGACTCGTTTTCCCATCAGCGCGGCGAGCCGGATCGCCGGCCGGCAGTAATCGGAGAACACCAGGAAAGTGCCAGAATAAGGAATGATGCCGCCATGCAATGCCATGCCGTTCATGGCGGCAGCCATGCCGTGCTCGCGCACGCCGTAGTGGATGAAGCGGCCGGAAAAATCTTCGGCCGAGATGGCCTTCATCGACTTGGTGCGTGTGTTGTTCGAGCCGGTGAGGTCGGCTGAACCGCCGATCATTTCCGGCAAAGCCGGGATCAGACTCTCGAGCGCGAACTCGCAGGCCGTGCGCGTGGCAATGTCCTTCGGCGTTGCCGCGAGGCTCTCTTTCACGGTGCGCACCGCGCCATCGAGCGCCTGTTGCGAAATGTCTCCGCGCATGCGGCGTTCGAATTCAGCGCGCTTGGCGCCGTCGAGCGCGGTCAGCCGCTTGCTCCAGTCGGCGTGCGCTGCCTTCGAACGTGTGCCGGCTGTGCGCCATGCGCTCAAAATATCCGCGGGCACTTCAAACGGTGCCGGCGTCCAGCCGAGCTTTTCGCGCGCGCCTTTGATTTCGTCGGCGCCCAAGGGCGAGCCATGTGACGATGCCTTGCCGGATTTGGTCGGTGCTCCAAAGCCGATCGTGGTCTTGCACGCGATGAGGACCGGCTTTTCCGATTTTTGCGCTTTCTCCAGCGCCAAACCGATTGCCGATGGATCGTGTCCGTCGACGCGCGATGCACTCCAGCCGGCGGCTTCGAAGCGTTTGACCTGATCGACGCTGTCGGAAAGCGACAATGCGCCATCGATCGAGATGCCGTTGTCGTCGAACAGCACGATCAGCTTGTTGAGTTTCAGGTGGCCAGCGAGCGCGATCGCTTCCTGGCTGATGCCTTCCATCAGGTCGCCGTCAGAAGCAATCACGTAGGTCTTGTGATTGACGACACCGTCGCTAAATTCCGCAGCGAGATGTTTTTCGGCGATCGCCATGCCGACGGCGTTAGCGAGGCCTTGGCCGAGCGGGCCTGTGGTCGTTTCCGCGCCCGGCACATGGCCGTATTCGGGATGTCCGGCGGTGATTGAGCCGAGTTGCCGGAAGCGCTTGATCTGCTCGATCGTCATCGCTTCGTAGCCGGTCAGATAGAGCAAAGCGTATAACAGCATCGAGCCGTGGCCGGCCGACAGCACAAAGCGGTCGCGGTCGGGCCAGGTCGGACTAGCCGGGTCGAATTTCAAAAACCGCGTAAAAAGGACGGTTGCAACGTCGGCCATCCCCATCGGCATTCCGGGGTGGCCGGATTTCGCCTGTTCCACCGCATCCATCGCTAGCGCACGGATAGCGTTGGCCATGCTCGCGTGGGCAATGGCGGGACCAGCGGCCGGTTGCTCGCGACGCTCTGCGGGCGCCACGGCTGCCGTCGGTGAGGCTTTTGCACTCATGGAAAGGGCCTTTTGGCGGGCTGGATAGCATGTGAGGCCCTTGAGTCAATGTGACCGCCGCCGCGCCGCCAGGCCATGCACAGGAGACGAAAACAGCTGGGCAAATCCTCCGCCGAGCGTTGACGCCATGGTCGTGCAGCACGTAAAATTCTTCCTCTAAATATCTGCTGCCGCAAGAGTTTTTGTGCGGAAAAGGCGATGTCAGAGCAAAGCTCAATCGATACCGCAGTCAAGCGTCTCGCCCTGGCGCTCGACGCGCTTGATGCCGCTGTCGAGCGGCGAAAGCAGGCGGACCGCAACGAAGAGGGTCTCGCCGCGCAGGTGCAGGCGCTCGGCATGGACCGGACGCAGCTGGCGGCTGCGCTCGATGGCGAGACGGCGCGCTCGCGGCGGCTGGAAACAACCAATCGCGAGGTTGCCGACCGGCTGGACTCTGCGATTGCCTCGAATTCAGTCAGTCCTCGATTTGCACGAGTAGGATCATGGCCCAAGTCATCGCCACCATTGCCGGCCGCCAATTCCGTCTCGCGTGCGAGGACGGCCAGGAGGAGCATCTCCAGGCGCTCGCCAAGGACATTGATCAGCGTGTCATCGATCTACGCCGCAAGTTCGGAGAAATCGGCGACACCCGGCTCACGGTGATGGCGGCCCTGATGCTCGAAGACGAGCTGGTTGAAGCTACGGAAAAAATGCGCCGCCTGGAGGACGAGATCGCCGCCCTGCAGGATGCTCGTCTTGTTGCGGGAGATCGCGCCAAGGCCGCCTCCGATGCAGTGGTTGGCGCTTTCAATTCTGCTGCCGAGCGCATCGAAGGCATCACCAAGAAGCTCAACCAAACGGTCGGCAACGGTGGCGTGCCTATCGGTTGAGGCGGCTTTAACCTCTCTTCGCGAACCGCGCGATGTGCTGTGGCGCCCGTCCTGCTTAATGACTACATTGCGAATGCGGGGCTGCGAGGTGCGACGGAGATAATTCCCCGGGGCCTTACGATCCTAACGGGAGCTGTCCCTGGCCGGGACCGTGGTTTCGGTCATATGGCGCCCACCTACTTATGTAGGTTCCCGGGATCACACTCCGACGGCCATCGCGGCTCCGCACTTGTTTGTTCCCCGACCTTTCGCCGTCACCCTGAGGTGCGAGCGACCAAAGGTCGCGAGCCTCGAAGGGTGACGGCCGTTCATCCTTCGAGGGCCGCTTCGCGGCCACCTCAGGATGACGGATTTGAGTCAGACAGAAACGGAAAATTCAAAAGCCATGCTCCGCGCCGAAGCGTTGGCGCGGCGCGACGCCTTACCGGCGGCCACGCGCGCGGCGGCGGCCGAGACGATCGCCGCGCGTTCGATCCCGGTGCATATTGAGCGCGGGATGATCGTGTCCGGATTTTCTCCGATGAAGAGCGAGATCAATCCGGTGCCGCTGATGCGCAAGCTCGCCGATGCGGGAGCGCGTCTCGCGCTGCCGGCTATTGCCGGGCGCGGCAAGCCGCTGATCATGCGCGCCTGGGGTTTCGGCGAACCGCTGGCGTCCGGGCAATGGGGCATTCGAGAGCCCACGACCGAGGCCCCGGAGGTTGCCCCCGACATCGTGATCGTTCCGCTTGCCGCCTTCGACCGTGCCGGGCATCGCATCGGTTATGGCGCCGGTTACTACGACATGACGATCAACGCGCTGCGCGCCGGCAAGGCCGTTACAGCTATCGGAATTGCCTTTGCTGCGCAGGAAATTCCGCATGTGCCCGCCACGGAACACGACGAGCGCCTCGATCTCGTGCTAACGGAGAACGAGACGATCGATTTTCGTAGCGCATGATCCCGAAAAGCTTGTCCTCGGCTAGATCGGGGATGGGAACCGGTTTTCGGAAAAGATCATGCGCGAATGATAATGAGACATGAAAGCGCATGCGTATTCTCTTTATTGGTGACGTGGTCGGTCGCTCCGGGCGAACAATCGTCACGGAGCGGTTGCCGGGGCTGATCGCCGACTGGAAGCTTGATCTCGTTGTAGTCAACGGCGAGAACGCGGCCGGCGGCTTCGGTATCACCGAGGTCATCTACAATGAGCTGATCGACGCCGGCGCCGACGCCGTCACGCTCGGCAATCACGCCTGGGACCAGCGGGAGGCGCTCGTGTTCATTGAGCGGGCGCCGCGCCTCGTCCGTCCGCTCAATTATCCGAAAGGCACGCCCGGCCGCGGCGCGGCATTGGTCGAAAGCAAAAACGGAAAGCGCGCGCTGGTGATCAACGTGATGGGCCGCATTTTCATGGATCCGCTCGACGACCCCTTCGCCGCGGTCGAGCGCGAACTGGCCGCCTGCGCGCTGAGGACGGGCGCGGATGCAATCATCATTGATATGCACTGCGAGGCGACCAGCGAAAAACAGGCGATGGGTTTTTTCTGCGATGGCCGCGCCAGTCTCGTCGTCGGCACGCACACGCATACGCCCACCGCCGACGATCGTATCCTTCCCAACGGCACGGCCTTTGTGTCGGATGTCGGCATGACGGCCGATTACGATTCAATCATCGGCATGAACAAGGACGAGCCGCTCAATCGTTTTCTGCGCAAGCTGCCCGGCTCGAAATTCGAGGCATCGAACGGCCCGGCGACGCTGTGCGGCCTTGCTGTCGAGACCGATGATGCCACCGGTCTTGCCCGCAAGGTGGGCGCGCTCCGGCTCAGCGGCATCCTGCAGGAAACGCGGCCGGCGTTCTGGGGCTGACGGCAAAAGCAGAGAACTGTTGACCTCGAATCGCGGCGATGATTCGGTAGGTGAAGTTGATTCGCCGGCATGTGCGGGGTCCGGCAGCGCGACCTCGGCACAGGTGCCCATAAATCTGCACGTCAACAGCAATCTCGCTCTTGAGCTGCCGGCCGATCCCGCGCACCAGGAACTCGCGCCGAAAAGGGAAGCTGATCCCCGCGCCGAGCTTGCCGCCCAGTTCATCCCCTCGGGTGCGCGCGTGCTGGATCTCAGCGGAGATACAGCGTTGCAGCGTCTCTTGCCGGGCGGCTGCAATTACCGTGGCCCGAATCGCGCGGGCAAGAAACGTGCGGCGCCAGCCTGCGACTTGAACGCCGGCGAGTTTCCCACCGAGGCTGCGACGCAATGCGACGTCATTGTCATGCTCGGGGTGCTCGAGCGCATTGCCGATGTTGAAAATCTGTTCACGCATCTGCGCTTCTGCAAGCGCGACATCATCCTCAGTTATTGTGCGACGGATCTGGCGAAGGACGCCGATCGTGGCGCGCGCGGCTTCGTCAACCATATGGGCTTCTACGATCTCGCGCGTCTTTTTGATCGCTATGGTTTCCGTATCGAATGCACGACACCAATCGATGAGACGCAGGTGCTGATGCGACTGACGCCAACCGAATGGCTGTCGCCGATTGCATCGTGCAACGTTGCCGTGATTTCGGGCGATGACGGCAACGATTTCAGCGGCCGGCTCGGTCGCCATATGATCAACGCATTGCTGCCGGGTGAGGCGGAGGTCGATCATCTGACATTCCGCACGCTCAGCGCGGCGCGCAACAGCTATGATCTGATTGTGCTCGGCACGGGCAATGGCCTGTTTCCGCCACTGCTGGGCGATGAAGTTCTCGACGTCCTGTCCCGTGCCAAAACGTCAATTGGTATTTTCGGGACGCAATGTCGCGAACTCACCCCGCGTCCGGCGCTGGAGCGTCTGATCGAGCGGCTCGACACCTGGTTCGCACGCTATGAGGACGATGTGCTGATGTACGGGCGTGGCCGCAGCAATGTGGTGCACCTCGGGGACTGGCTGATCGATCAGTTTCCCCTGACGCGCGCAACCAACGAGGAGCCGCTGGTTGTCAGTATCGATCTCGGTCAGGAGTTGCCGCTCGACCGCGCGATCCGCACCATCCAGCAGCACAAGCAGGTCTATTCGACAGAGCCGGCGGCGCTGCTGTGTGCGCTGACCTCGGCGGAACTTGTGGCCTATGCCGAAGTGCCTGCGCGGCAACCCGATCTTGCCGCCGGCCAGTTCCGCAGCATGTTGATCGATGTTTTCGGCCGCGCCTATCCGGAAAAGAAATTCTTCCTGATCGATCGCGACGCGGTGGTTCGCTACAAGGCGCGCGTCCATCGCAACGTGGCTAAAGTCGGCACCCGCATCGGCGCCATCCTGCGCAACGTTGCAGTCGCGGCGACCTGAAAAGACCACCATTTCCGATATTTATTTTCCCGCGCCAGCGGCCTATATACCGGCCGTCATCAACTCATTTCACGAGACGTGCGGACATGGCCGGCCATTCCCAGTTCAAGAACATCATGCACCGCAAGGGCAAGCAGGACAAAGTCCGCTCCAAGGTGTTCGGTAAGCTGGCACGCGAAATCACGGTGGCGGCCAAAATGGGATTGCCCGACCCGGCGTTCAATCCGCGCTTGCGCGCTGCGATCCTAGCGGCGCGGGCCGAAAACATGCCGAAGGACAATATCGAACGCGCGGTCAAGAAAGCCTCCGGCAACGATGCCGAGAGCTATGACGAAATCCGCTATGAGGGCTACGGACCGGGCGGCGTGGCGGTGATCGTCGAGGCGCTCACGGATAACCACAACCGCACCGCCGGCGAAGTACGCGCCACCTTCACGAAAAACGGCGGCAACCTCGCCACCACCGGCGCGGTCTCGTTCATGTTCAACCATGTTGGCGTTGTCGAATACGACGCCAAGGTCGCGAGCGCCGATGGCATGCTGGACGCCGCGATCGACGCCGGTGCTGACGACGTGACCTCGAACGACGAGGGCCACCAGATTTTCACCACGACGGAATCGCTGGGTGACGTCGCCAAGGCGCTGGAGGCGAAGTTCGGAGAGCCGCGCAAGTCGGCGCTGTTGTGGAAGCCGCAAAATACCGTGGCGCTCGATGACGAGGCCGGCGAAAAGATGCTCAAGCTGATCGAGTCGCTTGACGACAATGACGACGTGCAGAACGTCTATGCCAATTTCGAAGTGTCGGACGCGCTCGTGCAGAAATTGAGCGCGTAGGAGTCAGCCGCCATATTCCAGAATATAGAGACCGGCATTGTAATCGGTCGCGTAGATCAATCCCTTCGCATCGACGAACACGTCCGCCGACTGAATGACGCGTGCGCGGTTCGGCCGTGTGTCGGCAAGCGTTGCCGGTTGCGGCGGCACCAACGCGCCGACCTCCTTCGGACTGAATGCATTCGACATGTCAAAGACGCGGATCCCTGCATTCTGGTAGGTGGCGAAAATCAACGTCGACGACACAAAGCTGCCGGGCCGGTTTTCGTGAACATTGTGCGGCCCGAAATGGCCGTCTTTAGCCTTGTAGTCGGCCTCCGCCGGCGTCGGGAAACTCGCGATGCTGACCGGATTGGTCGCGACGCGATTGTCGAACACCCAGATCAGCTTCAGCCCGTCTTCCTGATGATCGAGCACGGCTTCATCGAGCACGACCAGCAGATCGCGGTCAGGCAGCGGCAGGCAATTGTGCGTCCCGCCACCGAATGGTGGCGACCAATTGCGATGCACGATCAATTTAGGTTTCGCGCGGTCGGCGATGTCGAGCACCACCATGCCGGCATCGCGCCAGGCCGCGTAGGCGGTATCGCCGTGAATGATGGCGTGGTGCAGACCATATCGCCGCGTGGCCGCCCATGATGGCGCCTCTCCAGCCGCCAGGTTCATACCGGGAATCCACCAGCGTCCCGCTTCGTGCGGCTGTGCGGGGTCGCTCATGTCCACCGTCATGAAGACGTAGTCGGTAAACCCGTCGAGCAGCACCGAGGCATAGGCCCAGCGGCCGCCGGTGTACCAGACGCGGTGGATGCCGCCGCCCTCGACCGGCATGAAGCCGATCCGGCGCGGCGCGTCAGGTTTTGAAATGTCGTAGACGGCAAGCCCCGCGCTCCAGTCGCGCTTTCGCTTGGCTTCGGCGGTGCCGACGGTCTTCCCGAGGGCGCCGCTGTAATAGGCGCGTTCATCGGCAAATTCCGCAGCGGCGAACATGTCTTTGGCGTGGATGACGAGCAGCAGGTCGTCATGCACCTGAAGGTGGATGTTCCAGGTGTTGGCCGGTGCGGCAATAAAATTCACCGCACGCGGGCTCTTTGCGTCGCGCACGTCGATGACGGAGAATCCCTTGGAGAACATGTGCCCGACATAGGCAAAGCCGCGATGCACCATCACCTGCACGCCGTCGGGCCGCCCGCCTTGGTCGGAATGGCCGACGATGCGCATGTTGCGCGCGTAATCTGGTTTCAGGAGATCGCTCATTTATATGCATCCAGAAAATGCGGAACCGCAATCCAGTCGAGCATGGCGCCGTCATCTTGCAGCAGTTCATGCATGCGCCGGTCTTCTTCGGTTTTGAGATTGACGCCGAGATGGGTGCCGAGCTTGCGCCCATGCATCACAATATTGTTGCCGACCGGCTGGCGCTCCGCATTGTAGGATTCGAGTGCGTCGTCGATATCGTCGTGGTCGCGCAGCGCCTTGGCCAGAGCCTGTGCATCGGTGCCCGCCTTGGCCATGCCGAAACCCATATGCGGGCGGGCATTCGCCGCGGCATCGCCGACCATGGCGACGCGGCCGTAGACAATGGTCGCCGCAGTGAAATCGTAGATCGGCGTGATGAAGGGCTGCTTGATCTTCATGAGGGCGTCGAGCAAGGCGGGCGGCAGGGTTTCCCGCGCATCCTTGTACATGCCGGCGATCAGATCCTTGCGGATCAGCGGTGGCGGCACCGAATATTCGTGCTGCACGCCATTTTCGTCGACGTTCATCTCGCGCAGCTTCGCGGCGTCGGCAACGCGATACCAGATGAAGTTGAAACGACGTTTGCCCGGGCGCAGATCGTTGTCGAATCCGGCAATCGGATAGGTGATTATTTGCTGACGCTCGGGCAGGTAAAACGTGAACAGCGGATAGATGCTGTTCAGGGTTTCCGGTTCGAGATCGGCTTCGTTGGGCGCGCCACGCCAAATGTAATAACCGGCATAGACCGGCTGCACCTCCGGCGCCATCTGCGCGCGGACGCTTGAGCGAATGCCATCGCCGCCCACCAGAATGTCGGCATGCTCGACGCGTCCGCCGGAAAATTGTACGCGTACGCCGCGTTCGTCCTGGTCGACGCGTTCGAAATTCCAGCCGAGGTGGTAGTGCGCTTCGTCGATCGTATCGCGCAGCAGACGCTGGAGCCGGTCCCAGGACGTGAGGATTTGCCGCAGCGGCCGCTCGTCGGTAACGCGGCCGTCTTGGTCGATCGCGACGCGCTTGGGTACCTCAACGCCGAGATCCTTGGTGCCGGCGCCGCTCGCTTCCAGCGCGTCCAGCAATTCCGGATGACCGGTGATGCCGGCGCCACGGCCGACGAGCTCGACGCTAGAGCGCTCGTAGACGTCGGCGTCCCAGCCGATCTGGCGCAGGAACGCCGCGGTGAACAGCCCCGACATCGAGCCGCCAATAATGACGGCGCGTCGCTTGGTGCGGCGAGGAGACGAAGATCCCGGCATGGCGCAACCATCCTACTGCAAGACCACGCCCGATTCCGAATCTGGTCTGCGGGGGCGCTTGCCCAACCGGCGCCTGCGAGGTCAGTGCAACAGATAGTCCTGAACGTCGCTCAGTGCTTTTTGAAAGCGCGAAAACTCTGCTTCGGGCAAGACGTGAGCGACGCTGCCACCTTTTGACGATGTGATAACAAAATTCACGCCGGGTCCGGAACTGACGGTCAAATGTGAGACGTCGGACGTGCCAGTCTCGGTCATGGTGCCGACGACGGTCCAGTCCCTGGATCGCACCTTGGTAGCACGGTCGCAGAGTGCGATCAGCGATGTCCACTCAGTCAGATTGAAGGCGAAGGCATTTGCATCGGGCGTCGCGATGGTGAGCAGGCCGACTTTGCCTTTGGCTGTTGGCGCACCTGCAACGGTAAAGTGCGCGACAGTGAGCACGGTCTCGCTGTCAGCGAACCTCTCGACGATGGTGAGCTTGCCTTCGGCCCTGAGCGGTGACGTCCCCAGGCCAAAGCCAAGGACAAGGCTGAAAACGAGCAACGCCAGAGACAACGGGTGTCGTATATGCGGCATTGTCACGGGGCCCCGGGCGGCCAGATTGTTGCGCGCGATGATAGCGTAGTTCCGCCGGAAACAGGGCATGGGCGCTTGGTTGGCCGCCATGCCGATGCCTGCTAGGCGCGGGCGGAGCGCAGGGCTATCAACGGAGCCGAGATGGGTCACCTGATTCGCATTCTCGGCATCGATCCGGGGCTCCGCCGCACGGGCTGGGGCCTGATCGAGTCCGAAGGCAACCGGTTGGTCCATATTGCCTGCGGCTCTGTTGAGACCGGGGAGCGGGATGAACTGGGCGTACGCCTGCTGGCGATCCATGATGGTTTAGTTGCCGTAATCGAACGATATCAGCCGCAAGAGGCCGCGGTGGAAGCAACTTTCGTCAACGCCAATGCGGCCGCAACGCTCAAGCTCGGCCAGGCGCGCGGGATCGCCATGCTGGTTCCGGCCAAGGCAGGACTTCGCCGTCGCTGAATACGCACCGAACGTCGTGAAGAAAACCGTTGTCGGCGCCGGCCACGGCGAGAAATCCCAGATCCGCATGATGATTGGTGTGCTGTTACCGAAGGCCGATCCGCAGAGCGAGGATGCCGCCGACGCGCTGGCGATCGCAATTTGTCACGCTCATCACCGCACGAGCGTGCTGCTGAAGGTGGCGGCATCATGATCGGCAAGCTCAAGGGCATCGTCGACAGTTATGGCGAGGACTTCATCATCCTCGACGTCGGTGGTGTCGGCTACCAGGTGCATTGCTCGGCGCGCACCATGCAGGCGCTGCCGTCTCCGGGCGAAGCCGCGACCTTGTCGATCGAAACTTATGTGCGCGAAGACCAGATCAAACTGTTCGGTTTCGGAAGTGACATCGAGCGCGAATGGTTCCGCCTGCTGCAAACCGTGCAGGGTGTCGGCGCGAAAGTCGCGATGGCGGTGCTCGGCACGCTAAAGACGTCTGAGCTCGCGTCCGCGATCGCGATGCGCGACAAGGCGATGGTGGCGCGTTCGCCCGGCGTCGGCCAGAAGGTGGCCGAACGCATCGTCACCGAGTTGAAAGATAAAGTGCCGGCCTTCGCCAATATCGATCCGGCCGTTGTGCATCTCGCCGGCGCGCTGGATGAGAATCGCGCGCCGCGGCCGGTGGCCGATGCCGTCTCCGCTCTCGTCAATCTTGGCTACGGGCATCCACAGGCCGCGGCTGCCATCGCGGCTGCCGCGCGCAACGCGGGCGAGGGCGCCGACACGGCGACGTTGATCAGGCAAGGGTTGAAGGAGTTGGCGAAGTGAACAGCCCGCGTCGCCTTATCGCTGCCGAAAAACGCGACGACGACGCGGATGCTTCATTGCGGCCACAGCGGTTGCCGGAATTCATCGGCCAGGAACAGGCGCGCGCCAATCTGTCGGTGTTTATCGAGGCGGCGCGCGCGCGCAAGGAAGCGCTCGACCACGTTCTGTTCGTCGGCCCGCCGGGCCTCGGCAAGACCACGCTGGCACAGATCGTCGCGCGCGAACTGGGCGTGAACTTCCGTGCCACATCTGGGCCGGTGATCGCGAAAGCCGGTGACCTAGCGGCGCTGCTCACCAACCTCGAGCCGCGCGACGTGCTGTTCATCGACGAGATCCACCGGCTCAACCCGGCGGTCGAAGAAATCCTCTATCCGGCGATGGAGGATTTCCAGCTCGATCTCATCATCGGTGAAGGTCCAGCCGCACGCTCGGTGAAGATCGATCTGTCGCCATTCACGCTGGTCGGCGCCACGACGCGCGCCGGGCTTTTGACCAATCCGTTGCGCGACCGCTTTGGCATTCCGGTGCGGCTCAACTTCTATTCCGAGAAAGAGCTGGAGGAAATCGTCAACCGTGGCGCCCGCGTGCTCGGCATTGGCATTGCGGCTGATGGTGCGAACGAAATCGCCCGCCGCGCCCGCGGCACGCCGCGCATCGCCGGCCGATTGCTGCGCCGCGTGCGCGACTTCGCGCATGTCGATGGTGCCAAGACCATCGACCGCAAGACCGCCGACCGTGCGCTCCTGGCGCTGGAGGTGGACGGCGCCGGGCTCGACGCCATGGACCACCGCTATCTCAAGACCATCGCCGAGAATTATGGTGGCGGACCGGTGGGTGTCGACACCCTGGCGGCGGCGCTGTCGGAACCGCGCGACGCAATTGAAGACATCATCGAGCCATTCCTCATCCAGAAAGGCTTCCTGCAGCGCACACCGCGCGGGCGATTGCTGACATCGGCGGCGTTCAAGCATCTCGGCCTTGCCGAGCCGGCGCGCGACCCGAGCCAGTTCGGATTTTTTTCCGGGGACGAGGAATGAGCGAGCGGATCATCAGCGTGGTGGCGGCGCTCATCCGCGATGAAGCGGGCCGCGTTCTGCTGGTGCGCAAGCGCGGCACGTCGGCATTCATGCAGCCCGGCGGGAAGCGCGATGCCGGCGAAAGCGATGTCGCCGCGCTCGCGCGCGAGCTCGTCGAGGAACTTGGCTGCCGTGTCAGCGAAGACAGCGCGCAGGCGCTCGGCGTGTTCAATTGCGCGGCCGCGAACGAGCCGGGGTTTCAGGTGAATGCCGCCGTTTATGCGGTGGACGTCGAAGGCGCAATCACCCCGAGGACCGAGATCGAGCAGATCGTCTGGGTCGATCCGCGCGCGCTGCCCGATCTGCCGTTAGCGCCGCTGACGCGCGATCACGTGCTCCCGCTGGCGCGGACGCTTTGATGTCGTCTGCAATGCACCTCGACGGAGAAATCCGCGACGGCAAGCATTTTCAGGCCGTGCGTGTTTATTACGAGGACACCGATTTTAGCGGCGTGGTCTATCACGCGAGCTACCTGCGCTTCATGGAGCGCGGGCGCACAAATTACCTGCGGCTGATCGGCGCCGACCACCGCGCGTTGTTCGAGCAGGCGGAGAAGGAAGCGCCGGGCTTTGCCTTCGTGGTGCGGCACATGAGCATCGATTTCCGCAAACCCGCTCATATGGACGACGTCCTTGATATCGTCACCACGCCGGAAGAGGTCAAAGGCGCCTCTGTCACCCTCAATCAGAAGGTCATGCGCGGCGAAGACCTGATTGTCGAAGCGCATGTGCAGGTGGCCTTCGTGTCCGGCGGCCGCGCCAAGCCTATTCCGAAGCCGCTGCGCACCGCTATGGAAGCCGACCAGGAATCGGGCGGCGGTCCCTGACGGCACGTGCTAAAGTTGCTGCATCATGCCGGAACTTCATTTTGCATTGTTGGAGACGGCGATCGGCGCCTGTGGAATCGTCTGGAGCCCGCGCGGCATTGCCGGCGTCCAGCTTCCCGAAGCGAATGAACGCGCGACACGCGCGCGCGTGTTGCGCCGCTATGCCGGGGTGCAAGAGGCGTCGCCGCCCGCGGAGGTGCAACGCGCGATCGACGGCATCGTCGCGCTGCTGCGCGGCGAGCCCCGCGACCTGAGCGACGTCACCATCGACAATGAAGGCGTGCCGGCGTTCAACGCGCGTGTCTACGCCATCGCGCGCACAATTCCGCCGGGGCAGACGATGACCTACGGTGAAATCGCGGAGCGGCTCGGCGACAAGCTGTTGGCGCGCGAGGTCGGGACTGCGCTCGGACAAAATCCGTGTCCGATCGTCATGCCGTGCCATCGCGTGCTGGCCGCCAGCGGCAAGACCGGCGGCTTCTCCGCCCCGGGCGGCGTCGTCACCAAGTTGCGCCTGCTCACCATCGAAGGCGCGCAGCCGAACGGGCCGACGCTGTTCGATAAGACTGCCGCTCGAAGTGCGCCGCCGCTAATCGAGCCCAACTGTCCTTTCATGCTCTGCTGCGGGGGAACCGCCAGACCAATTTGTCGCCTGGGCCGTGCACAGCAGCGAAAAGGAGGCCGGCGGCGAATGTGAAGTGATCGACGAAGAAGCCGAATTCCGCCTGATTGGCGCTCCAATGCGACGGCCCGTGAAAGGCGAAACCCAGAAACACCACGTAGGCCGCGGCGAGATAGGCGGCGTATGAAAAGAAAGCGCCGGTGAGAAATGCCAACACCAGAGCGACTTCGAAAATAGCGGCGAGCCACGCCAGTACGAGCGGAATCGGAAAGCCCGCCGCCGCGATGAAATTCGCCGTCGCCCCCATGCCCATGAACTTGAAGCTCACGGCCATCAGAAAGACGGCGGCAAAAATCAATCGGGCGACAAGGATCGATATCGTTTTTGCCATGGCAATCTCTCCTTCCAGAGCCGGGCCAACGCGCCGGCAATTCAAACGTTCGGTTTGCCGGGCGGCAAGGTCGCTTGTTGAGGCTCGCTATCGGCCGCGGACTCATGTAAAGGCCCTTTACATGAGATGGGGCAAGCGCAGCACGCGCGGCTATCACCACGGCAATCTGAAAGAAGCCCTGGTGCGCGCCGCGCTTGAGCTGATCGCCGAAAAAGGTCCGGCCGGATTCACATTCGCGGATGCCGCGCGCTTTGCCGGGGTGAGCCCGGCCGCGCCGTATCGGCATTTCCGTGACCGCGACGCGCTGCTCGCTGATGTGGCGCAGCGCGGATTCGTGCTCTTCAGTACCGCGCTGGCAAACGCGTGGGACGAGGGCAGGCCGGAGGTGATGACGGCATTCGATCGTCTCGGCAAAGCCTATCTTGCCTTTGCCAAAGGCGAGCCGGCTTATTACTCCGCGATGTTCGAAGCAGGCGTGCCGCTCAACTCCGATCCGCAGCTGCGCGAAGCGGGGGAGAACGCCTTCGCTGTATTGCGCTCGGCGGCGGAGAAGCTTGTGGCGTTGATGCCGCCACAAGGGCGGCCGCCGGCACTCATGGTGGCACTGCATGTCTGGTCGATGACGCACGGCATCGCTTCGCTGTTCGGTCGCGGCGATGCCGCGCGGCGCGCGCTGCCGATGCCGCCGGAAGAACTGTTGGAAGCCGCAGTGCTTATTTACCTCCGCGGGCTTGGGCTTACGGCCGTCTCGTCGCGGCGTTGATCGCTCGCCGGCATTTTTCGGGTGCAGGACTGGTGTTCGGGAGGCTGTCCCCCAATTTAATGTTCGGTCCGCTTGACAGGGCGTCCGCCCAGGCCTAGCTATGTAAATGTTATTTACATTCACACGAGGTCGACAATGCCAATCACCGCAAGGCTCGATGAATTCGGCAAACCCGCCTGGATTGCTCTGATCATCCTAGGGTTCATGGCTTGGTGGCCACTTGGCCTTTGCGTCCTCGCCTTCACAATCGGGAGCGGACGAATGGGATGTGGCGGATATGGCGGCCATGGTCGCTGGCAAGACAAGATGGACCGCAAGATGGGCTGGATGCGCGAGCGGATGGGCAGCGGGCAATGGGGCGGTGCACCGTCCAGCGGCAACCACGCTTTCGACGAATATCGCACGGAAACGCTGCGCCGACTGGAGGAGGAACAGCGCGAATTCCGCTCCTTCCTTGATCGTCTGCGCTTTGCCAAGGACAAGACCGAGTTCGACCAGTTCATGGCCGAGCGCCGCGACCGGCCCGTGCCGGAGGTGAACCAGCCCCAGGGCTGAAGCCTCTGCGACAAATTGCGAAGGCCGCCCGAAAGGGCGGCCTTTTGCGTTCCGGTCGTCACTCAGTCCCGCAAGTAACGACTCCTTAACCATAATCAGCGCTGTTTAGGGCTCAAATGCCCGCTTCCGCGCCCAAGTTTGGCCAAGTTTCGCGGGGATTTCGTAGGTCGCCGGTGGATGGGACATACGAATTTCGCGAAACAGGTCTTCGACGAAGCGCGTCGGCGGCATCACCGCGCGCGCTCGTTGATCCCGAAGATTGCGCCGCGCCGGTTCGACCGACGGAACCGGATCAAGCGGAAAGGACGTGCCCATGAATCCTGCCGACGTGGCACAGTCGGTGCTCCCGCTGACCTCATCCGATCTGTCGCTCTTCACGCTGTTCTGGAACGCCCACTGGGTCGTCAAGACAGTGATGGTGGGTCTGCTGGTCTGTTCGGTCTGGGTCTGGGCGATCGCGATCGACAAGACCGTGCTCTACACGCGCACGCGCCGGGCGATGGACCGGTTCGAACAGGCGTTCTGGTCCGGTCAATCGCTCGATGAACTCTACCGCGCGCTGTCATCGCGCCCGGCTCATTCGATGGCCGCGTTGTTCGTTGCGGCCATGCGCGAATGGAAGCGCAGTTTTGAGGGCAGCGGCCGCTCGTTCGCCGGTCTGCAGATGCGGATCGAGAAAGTGATGGAAGTGACCATTGCACGCGAGGTCGAGCGTCTGGAAAGGCGTTTGCTTGTGCTCGCCACCGTCGGATCGGCCGGCCCCTTTGTCGGGTTGTTCGGCACGGTGTGGGGCATCATGACAAGCTTCCAGTCGATCGCCGCCTCGAAAAACACCTCGTTGGCGGTGGTTGCGCCCGGCATTGCCGAGGCGCTGTTTGCGACCGCGCTTGGCCTTGTCGCCGCCATACCGGCGACCATTTTCTATAACAAGTTCGCGTCCGAGGTTAACAAGCAGGCCCAGCGGCTCGAGGGTTTTGCCGACGAGTTCGCGGCGATCCTATCAAGGCAGATGGACGAACGAGGGTAAGGTCATTCCATGGCCGCCAATGCCGGCACACCGGTCATCGGGAAGCGCAAGCATCGCCGTCAGCGGGTGATGAGCGAGATCAACGTCACGCCGATGGTCGACGTGATGCTGGTGTTGCTGATCATCTTCATGGTGTCCGCGCCCTTGCTGACCGTCGGCGTGCCGATAGACCTGCCGCAAAGCCAGGCGAAGAGCCTCGAGCAGGACAAGGAACCGCTGACCATCTCGGTCACCGAAAAAGGCCAGATTTTCCTGCAAAATAGCGAAATTGCCGTCGATGACCTGGTCCCGAAGATGCAGGCGGTGGCGGACGCGCGGGGCGGGACCGATGCCCGTATTTATGTGCGCGGCGACAAGAAGGTGGACTACGGGACTATGATGAAGGTGATGGGGCGGCTGTCTTCAGCCGGCTTCCATCGTGTAGCCTTGGTCACCGAGTTCGAACAGGGCGCGAAAGCGCAGTGATGAGAAAGGCGACAGCGATCTCTGCCGGCCTGCATGCGGCTGTGCTGCTGTGGGCGACGCTGTCCTTTTCCGGCAAGACATTCGATGTGACGCCCGCGGAGTCGCTGCCGGTCGATCTCGTCAGCGAGAAAGACTTCTCGCAAATGACCAAAGGTGTGAAGGACGCACCCAAGGTCGAGATGCCTAAACCAATGGCCGAGAAAAAGGCGGAGGAGCCGCCGAAGCCGATCGAGGAAGCAAAGCCGAAGGTGACCGAGAAGAAGGAAATCCAGGCCGCCAAGGAAGTGGCACCGCCACCCGAGCCGCAGCAGGCCAAGCCCGATCCGATCGCGGAGAAGCTCAAGCAGCCGGATGAACCGAAGCCGCAGACCAAGGTTGAACCGCAGCCGCTGCCGCTGAAGAAGCCGCCGCAAAAACAGCAGCCGAAGTTCGACGCCGACAAGATTGCAGCCTTGCTCGACAAGCGCGATTCCCAACGCACCGCGGCGACCGGAACCGAACTCAACACGACGCCCTCGCTGGGGACCGCCTCCGGCGTGGCGGCGCAGCTCTCGCAATCCGAAATTGACGCGTTGCGCGCGCGCCTGATGGCGCTGTGGAATCCGCCGGTCGGCATGCAGGACGCCAGCCAGACCCAGGTCACCATCCGGATCAGGTTCAAGAAGGATGGAACGCTGGCGACCGGACCGCTGGTCGTTACCAGCGGAAGCGGCGCGCAATACAACGCGATGCGCGATAGCGCCGTTCGCGCGGTTTTTGTCGGCCAGCCCTATACAATGCTGCGTCCCGAACACTACGACCAATGGAAAGAAATCGACTTCACCTTCGATACCAAGCAGATGTTTCACGATATTCCCGCAAGGTAGTGCAAACCCGTGATTGAAATTGCCAGCCCCAGATTAAGCCGCCGCCATTTGCTTATCGGCGCCGGCGCGCTCGCCGCGCTCGGCCCACGTCCGGCCAATGCGGTGCTCAACATCGACATCAATCAAGGCAATGTGCAGCCGATGCCGATCGCGCTGCCGGATTTCCTGTCCGGGGCGTCAAATGAAGGCGACATCGGGCGCAACGTTACCGGCGTGATCAGCAACAATCTGCAACGCAGCGGATTGTTTGCGCCGATCAATCCGGCCGCGTTCATCGAGAAAATTACCAACACCGACAGCGTTCCGCGTTTCCCTGATTGGCGGACGATCAATGCGCAGGCGCTGGTCACCGGCCGCATCACGCGTCAGGGCGACGGACGGTTAAAAGCCGAATTCCGGTTGTGGGATGTGTTTGCCGGCCAGCAGCTGGACGGCAAACAGTACTTCACGACGCCAGACAACTGGCGGCGCATCGCTCACATTATTTCCGACGCCATTTACGAGCGCCTCACCGGCGAAAAAGGTTACTTCGACAGCCGCGTCGTGTTCGTCGACGAAACCGGGCCCAAGGACCGGAGGGTGAAGCGCCTGGCGATCATGGACCAGGACGGCGCTAGCGTGCGTTATTTGACGCGCGGTGACGATCTGGTCCTCACGCCGCGTTTCAACCCGTCCACGCAAGAGATCACTTATATGTCGTACGGGCAGGGTGATCCGCGCGTCTATCTGCTCAACATCGAGACCGGCCAGCGCGAGATCGTCGGGAATTTTCCCGGCATGACATTCGCGCCGAGATTTTCGCCGGACGGCCAGCGCGTGATCATGAGCCTGCAGCAGGGCGGCAATGCCAATCTGTTCGTGATGGATCTGCGCTCGAAACAAACGACGCGGCTCACCGATACGCCGGCGATCGACACCGCGCCATGCTATTCGCCGGACGGACAGCGCATCTGCTTCGAGAGCGACCGCGGCGGCACGCAGCAGATCTATGTGATGCCGGCAAGCGGCGGACCGGCGCAGCGCATCAGCTTCGGCGAGGGCCATCATTCGACGCCGGTCTGGTCCCCGCGCGGCGACTACATCGCCTTCACGGGCCAGGCGCGCGGGAATTTCTCCATCGGCATTCTCAAGCCCGACGGTTCGGGCGAACGCGTGCTGACCGAGGGTTTCCACAACGAGGGGCCGACTTTTGCGCCCAACGGACGAGTCCTGATGTTCTTTCGGGACGTCGCGCAGGGGCCTTCGCTCTTTACGATCGACGTCACCGGCCGCAACGAATTGAAGGTTCCAACTCCCAGTTACGCGTCAGACCCGGCCTGGTCGCCGCTATTGTCGTGATGTCGTAAACCGGCCTCATTTTCACCGTCTCTTAACCATCAGAAACGGTTTAAGAGTCTCCGACAGTTTTAATGGGCACGCGCAATGTTCCATCAAGGTTGATGGAACGTTCGCTTAACGAACGGCCTGCTAGACCCACATGCATGCTCCGGTTGGTATGCGTGAATGGAGGCACCGGAATGATTGATATGAAGAAAATGCTGCACGGCGCCCGGCTCGCGGCTGTCTTGGCCGCGGCTCTGGCAATTTCGGCTTGCGCCAACAAGACAGGCGAGGACGCGCAGGCCAACGCGGCAGGACAGGCGACGCCTGGCAGCCAGCAAGACTTCGTGGTCAATGTCGGTGATCGCGTATTCTTCGAAACGGACTCGACCGAACTCACGCCGCAGTCGCGTGCGACGCTCGATAAACAGGCCCAGTGGCTCACGACCTATAGCCAGTACGGCCAGTTCACCATCGAGGGGCACGCTGACGAACGCGGTACGCGCGAATACAACATCGCGCTGGGCGCTCGCCGCGCGCAGGCAGTGCGTGACTATCTGACCTCGCGCGGGATCCAGGCGCAACGCATGCGCACGATCTCCTACGGCAAAGAGCGGCCGGTCGCCGTTTGCAACGACATATCATGCTGGTCGCAGAATCGCCGCGCGGTCACGGTGCTCGGGGCAAGCTCCTAGTCCATCTGTTGCGGAACAAAGGACACGGGTGCACGGGTCGTCCCGGACACCTGTGTTCCGTCTTGACTGAATATGACGGAAGTCCCGCCAAAGAACGGGCATTCGCGCCGCCCGTAGTCACAATTTCGACGCAGCCCGCCGTATGCTACGCCTATCCGGCCAAAGGGGCCGCTGCCGGACTTCATGTGACATGACGCGTTCACCATCGACGTTTTCTTTCGCGGTTTTCGCCGCGCTGTCGTTCCTTCTGGCTGGCCCCGCGCTGGCGCAGCAAGAGCGTTCGTCCGGTAATTTTCTCGACAATCTTTTCAGCCGCGGCGAGCCTTCGGGTCAATCGCACGCGACGCCGCAACCGCAATCGCAGCCGCAAGGCCGGGTGGCGCAGTCGGATCCGGGCGACATGGCCGTGCGGCTCGACCGCATGGAAGGTGCGCTGCGCCAGCTCACGGGCACCATCGAGCAACTTCAGTATCGTAACCAGCAGCTCGAGATGCAGCTCAAGCGCATGCAGGACGATACTGAATACCGCTTCCAGCAAATGGGTGGAAAAGGCGGCTCCGCACCGCCGCCAACGCAAGGTGCACCCATGGCACCCGGTGTGGCACCCGGTATGGCGCCAGGCAATGCGCCGGGCGGGCCACCACCGTCGGCGACGCCGGGCCGCCGTTCGGACGTGTTTGATCCGTCGCAACATCCGAACGCGCCGGGCGCACCGCGCACATTGGGAAACCAGGCGGTGATCGCGGCGCCCGAACCGGGGCAGGACAACGCAGGGCCGGTCGGAGCCCCGGGCGGCCGCGCCGCCGGCGCGCCGCTCGATCTATCGACCCTTGCCGGAAACGATCCCGCGTCATCGCAGGCTTCCGCGCCGCCCCCAATGGCACCGCCGCCGGCAACTGTCGCATCCGCGGCCCCGATGCCGCTGCCGGCGCCACAAAACGCAGGGCCATCGCCGCCACAAGCGCGCAACGTTGCGCCGGGCGGCCCGCAGCTTGCGACACTGCCGCCTTCGGCCACGCCGCAGGACCAATACGACATGGCCTACGGTTACGTCCTGCATAAAGACTACGCGCTGGCCGAACAGGCCTTTCGCGATTTCGTCGGAAAATATCCGAACGAGCGGCTGGTGCCGGATGCGCAATATTGGCTGGGCGAAAGTCTGTTCCAGCAGCAGCGCTATCGTGATGCGGCGGAATCATTCCTCAGCGTCTCGACGAAGTTCGAGCGTGCGGGCAAGGCGCCCGATGCCCTGCTTCGCCTTGGCCAGTCGCTGGCCGCCATGAACCAGAATGAGGCCGCCTGTGCCACGCTGGCCGAAATCGGCCGCAAGTATCCGCGTGCCTCCGCCGGTGTGAAACGCGGCGTCACGCAGGAACAAAAACGCGCCCACTGCTAAGGTGTGATCGGAAAAGCGCCCTGGATTTCATCCGCGGGCGGAAGCCGGTTTTCGGGTGCGGTCATGCCTGCGCAAAAATCGACGGCAGTTTCAGCGACGGAAGCCCGAGCGCTCTTTTCCGGTTTGCAGGCATTTCCGGTCCTGGTGCTCGCCGTTTCCGGCGGGCCGGATTCGACCGCGTTGATGCTGCTCGCGGCGCGCTGGCGTGACGCTCTCAAGACGAAGCCGACGCTGATTGCGGTCACCGTCAATCACGGCCTGCGCAAGGAAGCAAAGCACGAAGCAGCGGCGGTCGCTCGTCTCGCGCGCAAGCTCAAGATCGCGCACCGCACGTTGCGCTGGACCGGACGCAAACCGTCGGCCGGCTTGCAAAATGCCGCGCGCATCGCGCGCTACGGATTGCTCGGTGCTGCCGCCCGCAAGGCCGGCGCGGCGCACATCCTCACCGCCCATACGCTCGACGACCAGGCGGAGACAGTGCTGATCCGCATGAGCCGCGGCAGCGGGCTCACCGGTCTCGGCGCCATGACACGATTGGCGAAGCTGCCGGTCGACGGAGAACACTCCGTCGCGCTGGTGCGGCCACTACTCGACATCAGCAAAGCGCGGCTGATTGTAACCTTGCGTGCCGCAAAAGTTGCGTACTTGGAGGATTCTTCGAACCGAGATCCGAAATTTACACGCGTGCGTTTGCGCGGGCTGATGAGCGCGCTGGCGGACGAAGGCCTCGATGCCGGCCGGTTGGCGCAACTTGCGCGCCGTCTCAGGCGCGCGGAGAACGCAATCGAGACCGCGGTTGATCGCGCTGCCGCCCTGGTAGTTGACATGCCGCGTCCGCACACGGTCGCGCTTGAAGCCCGGCGCTTTGCCGAGTTGCCCGCCGAGATCGCATTGCGCTTGCTTGGCCGCTTGGTGGCCCAGGCGGGTGACGAAGGCCCCGTCGAACTCGGGAAGCTTGAGGCACTCAAATTGGCGCTCGATGGCGCCCAAAGCGCGGGCGATGGGCATTTCCGCCGCAGTCTGGCGGGTGCGATTGTGACGCTCGCCGGGAGCCAAATGATCGTCGAACGGGCCCCGCCGCGCCGTCGCAACCTCTTAACCAAACGCCGACCGGAGCGAGCGGGGCGGGCTAAAAAGCGCTAGAATATTAAGATTCGAGGCCTTTTCATGGGGGCTCGTGCTGCCTACATTGGTCAGCAGGTCCGACGTGAAGTCGCCACGAACCGGATGCACAAAACACACGGCCGCGGGGCTCGCGCGCGGCGGGGTCAGGACGCCTGATGAACGCTAATCTCCGGAATTTCGCCCTCTGGGTGATCATCGTCCTGCTGCTGCTGGCGCTGTTCACGCTGTTTCAGAACCCGGGCCAGCGCACCACCGCGCAAGACATTTCGTTCTCCCAGCTTCTGTCCGAGGTCGACCAGGGTCGCGTGCGCGATGTCGTGATTCAGGGGCCGGACATTCATGGCACATTCGCCAATGGCACCAGCTTCCAGACCTATGCGCCGAACGATCCCGGCCTGGTGCAGAAACTTTATTCAAAGGGCGTTTCGATCACCGCGCGGCCGCCGTCGGACAACGTTCCGTGGTTCGTGTCGCTGCTGGTGTCGTGGCTGCCGTTCATCGCGCTGATCGGCGTGTGGATTTTCCTGTCGCGCCAGATGCAGGGCGCGGGCGGCAAGGCGCTCGGCTTCGGCAAGTCGCGCGCCAAGCTTCTGGCTGAAGCGCATGGCCGCGTGACATTCGAAGATGTCGCCGGCGTCGACGAGGCGAAACAGGACTTGCAGGAGATCGTCGAGTTCCTGCGCGACCCGGGAAAATTCCAGCGTCTCGGTGGGCGCATCCCGCGCGGCGTATTGCTGGTCGGCCCGCCGGGCACCGGCAAGACGCTGATCGCGCGTGCCGTCGCCGGCGAAGCCAATGTGCCGTTCTTCACGATCTCGGGCTCCGACTTCGTCGAGATGTTCGTCGGTGTCGGCGCCAGTCGCGTGCGTGACATGTTCGAGCAGGCGAAGAAGAATGCACCATGCATTATCTTCATCGACGAAATCGATGCGGTTGGCCGTCATCGCGGCGCCGGACTCGGCGGCGGCAATGACGAGCGCGAACAAACGCTCAACCAGTTGCTGGTCGAGATGGATGGCTTCGAGGCCAATGAAGGCATCATCCTGATCGCGGCGACCAACCGTCCCGACGTGCTCGATCCTGCACTGCTGCGGCCTGGCCGTTTCGACCGCCAGGTGGTGGTGCCGAACCCGGACGTGGTCGGACGCGAAAGCATTTTGAAGGTTCACGTGCGCAAGGTGCCGCTGTCACCCGACGTAAACCTGAAGACCATCGCGCGTGGCACGCCGGGCTTCTCGGGCGCCGACCTGATGAATCTTGTCAACGAAGCGGCGCTGATGGCGGCGCGGCGTAACAAACGCATGGTCACGCAGGCGGAATTCGAAGATGCCAAGGATAAGGTCATGATGGGCGCCGAGCGCAAGTCGCTGGTGATGACCGACGAAGAAAAGATGCTCACGGCTTATCATGAAGGCGGCCACGCCCTCGTCGCGCTTAACGTCAAGGCGACCGACCCGGTGCACAAGGCCACCATCATTCCGCGCGGCCGTGCCCTCGGCATGGTGATGCAGCTGCCAGAGCGCGACAAGCTGTCGATGAGCCGCGAGCAGATGACCTCGCGCCTCGCCATCATGATGGGTGGCCGCGTCGCCGAAGAAATGGTGTTCGGCCGGGAAAAAGTGACGTCCGGAGCGGCTAGCGACATCGAGCAGGCTACCAAGCTTGCGCGCCTGATGGTCACGCGCTGGGGCCTGTCCGACAAGCTCGGCACTGTGGCTTACGGCGAGAACCAGGACGAGGTTTTCCTCGGCTACCAGGTGTCGCGCCAGCAGAACATTTCGGAAGCGACCGCACAGACGATCGATGCCGAGGTCCGCAAACTGGTCGAGGCCGGTTATGCGGAAGCGACGCAGATCCTGACCGAAAAGCGTGCCGACCTCGAAGTGCTGGCGAAAGGCCTGCTTGAATTTGAGATGCTCACCGGCGACGAGATCATTGATCTGATCGCCGGCAAGCGGCCTGTGCGTGAATCGGCGATCGAGCCGAGCACACCGCGCTCGTCCGCTGTGCCGCCGTCCGGCAAACAGCGTCCTCGGCCCGATGCGCCCACGGGCGAAGTCGCCCCGCAGCCGCAAGGCTGACAACTTCTGTCAAGCCCGGCGATGACAAGGAGAGAATTAACGCCCGCCGCATGGCGGGCGTTCTGTTTTGGGGCTTCAAAGGGCGGAGTGCCTGCGCTAGCGCTGTGCAATGGACACTGCGTCGCAATCGCCATTGCGCTGGACGATCGAGGGTTTTCGAGAAGGCGCGCTCGCCACGCTGCCGCTTCTGCCCGGGCTGTGCGCCTTCGGGCTCGCCTTCGGCACGATCGCGGCCCGCAAAGGCCTCAGCCTGTCCGACGCCGTCATCATGAGCGCCACCGTCTATGCCGGTGTGGCGCAGATCATTGTCGTTGAATCCTGGCCGGAGCAGCTGACCTTTGCGGCGGTGGTTGCGAGCGCCGCAGTCACCGCGTTGATCTGCTCGCGCTTCATTTTGATCGGCGCGACGATGCGGCCCTGGCTCGGTAGCCTGCCGGCCGCAAAAATCTACCCTTTGCTCTATCTGTTCACGGAGCCGCCATGGCTGTTGTCGACGCGCTACTACCGCGCCGGCGGGCGCGACCCGGCTTTCGTGTTGGGCTCCTGCGCGGTGACGTGGTTGACCTGGGTGTCTTCTACGGCGCCGGGCTATTTGCTGGGCGCCTCGCTCGGCGACCCTCACCGTTTCGGCCTAGATCTGGTCATGCCAGCTTTCTTTGTCGCGATGATGGTGTCGCTCTGGCAAGGGCCGCGCCGTGCCATCGCCTGGGTCGTGGGAAGTGTGGTCGCGATCGCGACCGCGCAATTGTTCGGTGGGTTTTGGTATGTCGTGGCCGGTGCGCTCGCCGGCAGCATCACGGGCGGGTTCATCGATGATTGAGCACGATCCGCTGGGATTTGCCGCCATGCTGGCGGCCATGACGGCCGCCGTCATCGTGTGCCGCGTCGGCGGCTACTGGCTGCTCGGCCGCTTCACCATCGGGCCGCGGCTGCGCCGCATGCTTGACGCGCTGCCGGGTGCGGTGATCGCCTCAACGACCGCGCCGATCCTGCTCACCGGCGGCGTCAGCGGCTGGCTTGCGGTGCTGGCGGCTGCCGCGATGATGATCGCGGTACGTAATGATTTTGCCGCGGTGGTTGCCGGGGTCGCGATCGGCGCGGCCGCCCGCGCTGGGGGGCTTTGATCATGCCACTTCAATCGCGCGTCTCACCTTTCGGCGAATTGTTCTCAACGCCCGCACACGGGACATTGATGGGCAATCGCGGGGGACGGTTGCACGATGACAAGAAAAAACTCGGCCGGCGGTACTGGGCGTCGAAGCAGTGGATCTGCTGCAAGCTTGAATTCAAAAACCGCCATCGCACGGTGTGGGGAGACGGCTACACCGAGCTGTTCTTCCTCGACGAGGTGACCGCCTTTGCCGCGGGACACCGCCCTTGTTTCGAATGCCGCCGCAAGGATGCCGAACGCTTTGCATTGTTGTTCGCGGGCAAGAAGAAACGCGCGTCGGCGCCCGCGATGGACGCTGTGCTTCACGCCGAGCGACTGATTGGCGCGGCCAAACGCGCCCACGTGCGAAAGCTCGACAGTCTTGCCGATGGCGCGGTGATCGCCCTCGCAGACCAGGCTTACGCCGTGCGGGGCAGGCGCTTGTTACAGTGGACCCCGGCAGGTTACCGGGAGTCGAATTCCGCGCCGGCGCGGCGCCGAGGCCGACGTGCTCACGCCGCCGTCAATTCTTGAGGTGCTCAAGCGTGGCTACACGCCGGTCTGGCACGCCAGCGCGGACTAAGCCGGCTCGATCGGGCTCGGCGTTTCCCGCCGCGCGGTGCCGGTCCAGGCGAACATGACGATCGTAGCCATAATCACGAGCATCGCGGCGACCAGCACAACGCAGGCTGCCCAGCCGCCCAGCGTCCAGGCAAAGGCGCCGACCGCCGCGCCGAAACTGCCACCGAAATAAAAAGACGTGACATAGAGGCCGACCGCTGACGATCGCCCCGCCTTCGCGGTGGTCGTCACATAGCCAGTCGATACCGCCTGGCAGATCAGGCCGCAGCCGGCGCCGAGCGCGAGGCCGGCGATAATCAGCGGCAGCGACGGCGCAAGTGTCAGTGCAATCCCGGCAAGCCACACCGCGATCACGCCCACCATGAAATGCCGGCGCCCGAACCGGCCGACCGCCCAGCCGGTCCAGGGCGTGAGCACGGAGCCGACGATATAGACGACGAAAATCGCGCCGAGCCAGCTGGCCGAGAGATTGTATGGCGCCGCGGCGAGGTGAAAGCTGACGAAAGTGAAGGTGCAGATGAAATTGAACAGCACACCGAAACCGACCGCGTAGGTTGCAAGCAACTGCCCGTTGCGGAGATGCGCCAGCATCTGCCGGCCGGAGGCGAGCAGGCCCCGCGAACGCACGAAGCGGCGTTCAGGCGGCAGCAGAAACGCAACACCGATCGCGCCGGCAAAAGCGATGGCGGCGAGCGCCGCGAAGCCCGCGCGCCATCCGATCAAGTCGGCGAAGATGCCGGTGACCAGGCGCCCGCTAAAGCCGCCGAGGCTCGAGCCCGATGAGTAGATGCCGGCGGCGGTGGTTGCTTCCCTGGTCGACCATTCATCGCCGATATAGGCGACCGTCACCGCGAAGATCGGCGGCAACACCAGCCCCTGCATCGCGCGCCAGAAAATGAGCTGCGGAAGACTTGTCGCCAGCGCAACCATCAGGGTCGGGATCACCAGCACAAACATCGCCGCCACGATCACGCGTTTGCGGCCGAGCACGTCGGCGACCGCGCCAGTGAACGGCGCGGTCAGCGCGACCGCGAGCGTGCTGACGGTGATGATGGTGGAGACCTCGGCCGCGCTGGCGTGAAATTCCTGCGACAGCAGCGGAAGGATCGACTGTGGGGAATAGAGATTGATGAAGGCGCAGTAACCGGCGAGCCCGACCGCGAGGTGGCGCGCGGAGAACGTTCGTGATCTGGCGACACTCATCGCGCGGAACCGGCTGGCAGGAGCATCTCGCAGAGGAAGCTATGCATTGGTTTCGTGGGCAAGGCCAAGAGGGCAGGCGGCGGGACTGCGGGTCGCGCAATGCATAGCTGTTTCAATCAAGCTTCAACATTGCCCGGACACGGATGAGCGTGTCCTCGGCGGTGCCCGAAGCATCCACCTTCGACCATGTGATGCGTCCGAGGTCGAACTGATCTTGCAAGCGGGCAACTTTGGCGTCGGCGTCGGAAGCATCGGCCGTGCGCTTACCGACGCGGGCGAGGCGGGTCTCGAGGCTGGCCGTGAGGAAAAGGCCTTGAAACTCGGCATTTCCAGCGGCTCTTTCGATGGCGGCGCGCTCGGCGGGTTGTGCGAAAACGCCGTCCACGATCGCCGAGTGTCCGGCGGCGGTCGCGCGCTGCGCCTTTTCGACGAGGCTTGCATAGACCCTGGCGGTTGCCTCCGCCGCATAGGCTGTTTCCGGCAGACGCTCGGTTTCAGCGACACTAAACAGTGTCTTTCGTTCGACGTCGCTGCGCAGCACCACCGCGCCCGGCGACGGCAAAAGCGCGGTCGCCAGCGCGCGGGCCAGCAGCGACTTGCCCGTTCCAGAAAGTCCGCCGATGGCAACCAGCCGCGGCTTTGCGGGCGCCAATAATTTTTGTGCGAGCGCGGCATAGGCGCGTGCGCGCTGCGTCAGTTGGGCACGGGCGTTGCCTTGCCGGCGGCGTGCGGCTGTGACCTTGGCGCGGATCGCCGCGCGTACCGACATGAACAACGGCAACGTGGCCAGTGCATCAAAATCGTGCAGACGTTGCGTGTCGGTCAAATAGCGGTTGAGCACGATATTTGCGGCTTCGAGAAATCCGCGCTCGATCAGATCCATCAGCGCGAAGGCAAGATCGTAGAACACGTCGCCGGTGGCGATGCGGTCGTCGAATTCTATGGCGTCGAACAGCACCGGCTTGCCGTCGATCAGTACGATATTGCCGAGATGGAGGTCGCCATGGCACCGTCGAACGAGACCGGCGCGCTCACGCGCGTCCAACAAAAATTTCACGCGTTCGAATGCAGCACGTGTTGCGGTGGCGAGGGCCCGCAGGTCCTTCAGCGAGAACAAGTCCGGCTCGCCTGCAAGCTCCGTCTCGTTCTGCGCGATAATTTTGGCAAGTGTGTCGGTAAAATTTGCGTTGGTCACTGTTGGCGCTGTCCGATGCGCTGCCGCGATCGCGCGCCCCAGTGCGTCGGCGAGAGGCTCGTCGATTCGACCGGCGTCGGCGAGATGATCCAGCGTCTGGCTTTCGTCGAACCGGCGCATCTCGAGAGCCCACTCGACCGGTTCACCTTTGCCCCCGATCGCGAGCCCGCCGCCATCGCGCGTAATTGCGACAATGCCGCGATAGATCGCCGGTGCGAAAGCGCGGTTGACCGCGATTTCGGACTGACAGGCGATTTTGCGTTTTTCCAGTGTGGAGAAATCGAGGAACGGAAATCGCACGGCGCGCTTGATCTTGATTGCCCGATCGCCGGCCAGAAAGACTGAGGCGGCATGGGTGTCGATGCGTTTGACCGGCAGGCCGCCATGACTGGCAGGGTCGCCAAGAAAGTCGATTACCGGCTGCTGGGAGGCCTCTGCCGTCATCGCGCCGCGCCCTTCATGCCTGCGCCACAGTGTCTAAAGCCCGTAATTGCGGGCTGATCCAGATCAGTATGGCTTTGCCGGCCTGGGGCATGATGGGCAGCAAGGCAAAGACCAAGGAGATTAGCCGTGACCACCCTGCCACATACGTTCAAGCGCATCCGGCTCAATCTTGCCCCGCTCCAAGGAGTTCCCGCAGGGCTCAACGCGGCATGGGTACGAATTCGTTGCCCCGCTCGACGGCAAGAACCATATCGACGCCGCGCTCTGGAAGCAGCATCGCGAATATTGCCGCGTGCGGCGATTTTTTGATGGTGAGCCCGACGAGCACGGCTTGCTGGTGCACAGGTCGGGCGGGCCCGAGCACGGGCACTGGGTCTTCGACTACGATCAGACCGCAGAGGACGACGACGAGAGCGGCTATCGCTTCGGCGCACACGAATTCCGGTCGGGCGAATATGTGTCCATTCGCAGCGAAGACGGCGAGATGCACACCTATCAGGTTGCCTCCGTCGAACCTGCCACCTGAACCGCAAAATCGCCGCGTTCCCATTCGCAGCTTGCAGCTCCCGACCTATTGACCGACGCGCGCCTTGCCGGAAGAGTGCGCGCCTGACCGCCGCATCAGGCGGCTTTTTTCAAGGGAGGAGCGAAGTGCTCATCGACCACCGCGTGTATCGGATTCTGCCGGGCAGGGTGCCGGCGCAGCTCGACCTCTACAGCAAGCTCGCCTATCCGGTGCAGCTTCGCTACATGGGCGAGCCACATTATTACATGGTCAGCGAAACCGGCCAGCTCAATACATTGGTGCACGGCTGGGTCTATGAGAGCGCTGGCGACCGCGAGCAAAAGCGCGCGAAGATGATGCAGGATCCGGACTGGAAGCATTTCCTGGCGGAGAACGCGAAAGCCGGCAACGTGATCGAGCAATCGAACTGGCTGATGACGCCGACGCCGTTCGCGCCAAAGATTCCGCCCGCGAAAATCGTGAAGTAGCTTCGATGCGCGGCAAGGACAATGCTCGCACGGGCGGCGAAATCCTGATCGACCAGCTGTCGATTCAGGGCGTGCGTCATGCGTTCTGCGTGCCCGGCGAAAGCTATCTTGCCGCGCTCGACGCCTTCTATGGCAGCGACATCAAGCTGACGGTTTGCCGTCACGAAAGTGCCGCCGCCATCATGGCCGAGACGGTCGGCAAGATAACCGGCCGTCCCGGCATCTGTTTCGTTACGCGTGGTCCCGGTGCCACCAATGCCTCGGCAGGCATTCACATCGCCCGCCAGGATTCCTCTCCCATGATCGTGTTCGTCGGCCAGGTCGGCCGCGAGATGCGCGAGCGCGAAGCGTTCCAGGAGCTCGACTACCGCGCGGTCTTCGGCACGATGGCCAAATGGGCCACAGAGATTGATGATCCCGCGCGCATTCCGGAAATCGTCTCGCGCGCATTTCACACCGCATGCAACGGACGCCCCGGTCCAGTGGTGATTGCGCTACCGGAAGACATGTTGCGCGAGCGCGTTTCGGTGCCTGACGCGACTGCGTTTGAACCGGTGGAGATCTGGCCGGGCGAATCCGACATGCGCCGGCTGCAGGATTTATTGGCCGCCGCCAAACGTCCGATTGCGCTCATCGGCGGCAGCCGGTGGACCGAGCAGGCGACGCTCGCAATGATGCGTTTTGCCGAGCGGTTTGCCTTGCCGGTCGCGACGACGTTTCGTCGCGGCCATTTGTTCGATGCGTTGCATCCCTGTTACGCAGGCGATTTCGGCATCGGGCCAAACCCGAAATTACTTGCGCGCGTGAAGGGCGCCGACCTCGTGCTTCTGATCGGGGGGCGTTTTAGCGAAATGCCGTCGCAAAGCTACAGCGTGTTCGACATTCCCGAGCCGCAGACCAAGCTTGTGCATGTCCATCCGGGCGCGGAGGAACTGGGCCGTGTCTATCATGCGCATCTCGCGATCAACGCGGCGCCGACTGCGTTTTGCGTGGCGCTGGAAAAGCTGCAGGCGCCGAAGGACATCGCCTGGCGCGGCGAGAGCGACACGGCACATGCCGACTGTCTCGCGTGGGGCGAGAAGGCGACGCCAGTGCCTGGCGCGGTCAATCTCGGCGAGGTCATGGTGTGGCTGCGCGACAACCTGCCGCCTGAAGCGGTCATCACGCAAGGCGCCGGAAATTTCTCCGGCTGGGTGCATCGGTTTTATCGCGTGCGAAAATTCGGCGGGCTCGTCGGTGCCACGTCGGGCTCGATGGGCTACGGTTTGCCCGCCGCCCTTGCGATGCAGACCCTCTATCCGGAACGCCCTGTCGTTTGTGTTGCCGGCGACGGCGATTTTCTGATGACCGGGCAGGATTTCGCGACCGCCGTTCAGTACAAATTGCCGGTGATTGTGCTGGTGGCCGATAACGGCATCTACGGCACCATCCGCATGCATCAGGAGCGCGACTATCCCGGCCGCGTTATTGCGACCGATCTGCGCAATCCGGATTTTGTCGGCTACGCACTTGCGTTCGGCGGTTACGGCGCGGTGGTGGAAAAAACCGCGGATTTCCCGGCTGCTTTTGCGGCGGCGCGCGCCTCCGGCAAGCCGTCGATCATCCATCTCAAGATCGATCCCGAGGCGATTACGCCGAGCGCAACGCTGACCGGCATCCGCGAAAAGTCGCTGGCGGGTGGCGGGGGTAAGAAATAGTAACGACTTCTGTCGTCCCCGCCAACGGGTCCGCGCAAAGCGCGGCGCGATGACAAGCTCTCGCGGGGCCGACAGTTTCGGGCCTTGCCACCAGAGGGTAAATCATCGTTCACTCATTCTATGGCATACCGCCGCACGGAAAATGTGGTGCGCCGCCTTGCCGCGCGCGAGCAGACGATCGTCGACGCTGCACGCTCTATCGCCGGCGAGAGCGGGATGGGCGCCGTGCAAATCGCCGCCGTGGCGCATCGGGCCGATATAGCGGCCGGTACCGTCTACCGCTACTTTCCATCGAAGGCGCACCTTGTCGCCGAGCTGGTTTCGGCCAGTGCGGATCGTGAGGTCGCCGCCATGCGCGCTGCGGCCGATGCCGCGCCAGGTCCACTATCGGCGCTGGCCGCCAGTCTCGCCACGTTTGCCTCGCGCGCGCTGCATGAACGCGGACTTGCTTGGGCGGTGATTGCCGAACCGGTCGACGCCGATATCGATGCCTTGCGGCTGGAATTCCGGCGCGCGCTGGCGACCGAACTCGAAGTGCGCATCCGCACGGCCATCGCCGGCGGCAATTTGCCGGATCAGGACGCGCGCGTCGCCGCGCCTGCAATTCTGGGCGCGCTGCTGGAGGGGCTGCTCGGGCCGTTGGCGCCCCCTGCCGCGGCAGATGCCGGTGCGGCGCGTGAGGCGGTCCAGACAATCACATTGCTTGCATTGCGGGCGTTGGGGATCGTCGATGCGCGCGCCCGCGGCCTCGTCGCGCAGTGCGTGCTGCCTTGAGTTTTTTCAGTGCGTGGTGAATGCCGGCAATTCGTGCAGCGGCAGCGTGACAACTTTCACGCCCCGCTCGCTGGCGTCCTCGGCGACATGGAATCCAAGTTCGGTGCACATCTGCAGCATGGTGGCGTTTTCCGCCAGTACCTGTCCGTGCACGGTTTCCAGGCCCTTCTCCTGGGCGTAGGCAATCATGTGCTTCATCATCAGCCAGCCCAAACCGTGGCCTTTGAGTTGCGAGCGCACGAGAATGGCGAATTCGCCGCCTTCACCGCTCGGGTCATCGTGCAGGCGCACCACGCCGAGCATGCGGCCGCTCGCCTCCGCAATGGCAACGAAGGCCATGGCGTGCTCCGGATCGTAATGGATGAGTTTGTCGATCAGTTCGGGGTTGACCTCGCGCATCGGTGCAAAGAAGCGCAAGCGGAGATCATCTGATGTCACTTCGGCGAGAAAGTCGGGATAAAGCGCGGCGTCCTCGACCTTGAGTGCCCGGAAGAGCACCTTTTCGCCGTCGCGCAATGTGACGTGGTTTTCGAGCATCAGCCATCATACTCCGCTCGTCCCCGCGCCCGCATCGAGAGACTGCGGAGTATGGATCCCGAGGTTCGCTAACGCCCGCCCGGGACGACGGCAATGATCAATGCGACATTAGCACCGGAACCGTCATCGCCTCGAGCATGCCGCGGGTTGCACCGCCGAGGACAAATTCGCGCAGACGCGAGTGTCCGTATCCCCCCATCACAATCATGTCAGCGGAGGAATCAGCCGCGTAGGAAAGGATCGTGGATGGCACGTCGATCTCGGGCGAGGTGATTCGCTTGACCTCCACCTTGAGCCCGTGACGCGCGAGATGCTGGCCGAGATCGGCGCCAGGCATTTCATCTTTCTTGCCCGGCTTGTCGGCGACAATGACGACCTCGACCTGTTTTGCTTTTTTCAGAAACGGCATGGCGTCGGCAACGGCGCGCGCGGCGGCCCGGCTGCCATCCCAGCACACCATGATGCGGTCGAGCGTCATTCCGCCTTTCTGGATGAAGGGCACGAAGATCACCGGCCGGCCGGATTCGAACAAAACGCCCTCGTCGACGACCTCATCGGGCAACGACTTCTGCCGTTCCGGTTGACCGACGATGACCAGGTCATAGCGCCGGCCGATACGGCCGATCTGGTCGGCGGCGCCGGAAATGCTCGCGCTGATGGTGCGGGTCTCGCCGGATACGCCGGTGCGTTTGACCGCCTGCTCAAAACGGCTGACGGCAGTGCTTGCTTTCTTGGTCGATTCCGAACGCTGGCCTTCAATGATTTCCGGCGGAATGCCGCCCATCACCGTACCGGGAATGACAGGCTCATAGGAGACGGCGATGCCAAGGACGTGGGCTCCGAAGGCCTCTGCAACTGAAATGGCGTAGTCACCGGCCGGATCACGCGTGCCGAGGCCCAAGTTGACGACAATGTCCTTGATCATGATGTGGATCTCCTCACCGAGCGACGACGCTCGACGGTGCCATGATGCCTGTCGCCCCCGCCGCCGCCTTGACCAAGGTCAAAGGCCCGCCATGCGTCTTTTCGTACGACCGATCCTACTTCTTTTTTCCGTCGGCGCCGAACTGCTTGAGATAGGCCCACAGATCGCCCGCTTCCTTCTCGTTCTTGATGCCCGGGAAGATCATCTTGGTATTCGGAATCTTGGCGCGCGGATCCTTAATGTAGTCCTTGAAGGTCGCTTCGTTCCAGGTAAGACCTGAATTCTTGTTTGCGTCCGAATAGTTGTAATCGGGTGCCGTTCCGGAATGACGGCCGTCCAATCCGTTGAGCTCGGGCCCTACTTTGTTTTTCGCGTCTTCACCGACCGAATGGCAAGGAAAGCACTTCTTGAACGACTGTTCGCCGGCAGCCACATCTTGCGCACGCGTGGCCTGAGTCAACGCGGCCACAACGATGGCCGCCGCAAGGACTGATTTCATTACCTACTCCCTTTGTGATTTTAAGTGCCCTCAAGGCAACGCCGGCGGGCCTGGACTGGTTTCCATCGGGTTTTGCCAGCCCTATGTGTAATGCGTCAAATGGCTGGTATCGTCATTTGAGAATAAGCCGGGAGTTCGTCCGTGTCCGTGAGAATGCCGGAGGCAGATCAGGCGGTGTTGGGCCGCCGCGCGCGTATCGTCACGGCCCTGCGGACGATCGTTCCTGGCGAGGGCGTGATCGACACCGAGCGCGAATTGCGACCCTATGAAAGCGATGGGCTGACCGCCTATCGCCAGCTGCCGATGGTTGTTGTGCTTCCGGAGACCACCCAGCAGGTCGCCGAGGTGCTGCGCTATTGCCACGATGAGGGCATCAAGGTGGTCCCACGTGGCGCCGGCACATCGCTGTCCGGCGGCGCGTTGCCGCTCGCCGACGGCGTGCTGCTCGGTATGGCCAAGTTCAACCGCATCCGGGACATCGATTTTGACAACCGCGTTGTCGTTGCCGAGCCGGGTGTGACCAATCTTGCGGTCAGCAACGCCGTTGCGCATGCAGGATTCTATTATGCGCCGGATCCGTCCTCGCAGATTGCCTGCACCATCGGTGGCAATGTGGCGGAGAATTCCGGCGGCGTGCATTGCCTGAAATACGGTATGACCACCAACAACGTGCTCGGCTGCGAAATCGTGCTGATCACCGGCGAAGTTCTTCGCCTCGGCGGCAGGCATCTCGACGCCGCGGGATATGACCTGCTCGGCGTGATTACAGGCTCCGAAGGGCTGCTCGGCGTCGTCACCGAAGTGACCGTACGAATTTTAAAGAAGCCGGAGACGGCGCGCGCGCTTTTGGTCGGCTTTCCGTCGTCGGAAGACGCCGGCGAATGCGTCTCGCGCATTATTGGCGCTGGGATCATTCCGGGCGGCATGGAAATCATGGACGGACCGGCGATCGCGGCGGTGGAGCAGTTCGTTCATGCCGGTTATCCGCTCGATGTCGACGCGTTGTTGATTGTCGAGCTCGACGGTCCCGCGGCCGAAGTCGATCACTTGATCGAGCGCGTTGACAAGATCGCGCGCGATTGCCGGGCGGTGTCATGCAAGGCCTCGCGCAATGAGGACGAGCGGCTGCTGTTCTGGGCCGGACGCAAGGCGGCGTTCCCGGCCGTCGGCCGCATTTCACCGGATTACTACTGCATGGATGGCACCATTCCGCGCGCGCAGCTGCCGCGGGTGCTCAAGCGCATCCGCGAGCTGTCGGAAAAATACGGTCTGCGCGTCGCCAACGTGTTTCATGCGGGCGACGGCAATCTGCACCCACTCATTCTCTATGATGCCAATGTGCCGGGCGAACTGGAAAAGACCGAGGAATTCGGCGCGGAAATTCTCAAGCTCTGCGTCGAGGTTGGCGGCGTGCTGACCGGCGAACACGGCGTCGGCGTTGAAAAACGCGACCTGATGCCGGTGATGTTCTCCGAGATCGATCTCAATCAGCAGCAACGCTTGAAGTGCGCCTTTGACGCCAAGGGCCTGCTCAACCCCGGCAAGGTGTTTCCGCAACTGCATCGCTGCGCCGAACTGGGCCGGCTGCACGTGCACGCCGGCAAGCTGCCGTTCCCCGATATTCCAAGGTTCTGATCATGCGTTTCGGACTGTTCTGTTCGCCCAAAGCCGACCTTCCAGGCTTCGGTCCAGAGACCGGCCGCGGTTTCTTCGACTATCTCGATTTCAACGTCGAAGCCGAAGCGCTGGGCTTTCATTCGAGCTTTTCGGTCGAGCATCATTTCAGCGGCTGGAACCAGGTGTCCTCCACGCTGATGTTGTTGACCGCGCTGGCGATGCGCACGACGACGTTGCGGCTAGGCACCGCGGTGATCGTGCCGCCGTGGCACAATCCGGTGCTGCTCGCCGAAGAGGCCGCGACGCTCGATCTTCTCTCAAAGGGCCGCCTCGATCTCGGCATCGGCAAGGGATACCGGCACAGCGAGTTCAAGGGTTTCCAGATCGCGCCGGAAGAAGCCGAAGCGCGTTTCGAGGAAGCGGTCGAAGTGATGCTGCGCGCATGGACGACGCGCGAACGTTTCTCGCACAAAGGCCGCTTCTGGCATTTCGAGGACGTCGTGGTCGAGCCGCCGCCGGCGCAACGCCCGCATCCGCCGCTCTGGGTCGCCGCCGGTAATCCGCACACGATCAAGCGCGCTGGCGCGCGCGGCTTCAATCTCATCCTCGATCAATATGCATCGCCCGCGACGCTGGGTGAACGCATCGCCATCTACCGGGCCGAGCGTGAAGCAAATGGGCTCGGCTTCGATCCGATGCAGGTGACGGTCGCGCGGCAACTTTATGTGGCGAAAGACAAAGCCGACACCGAAGCCGCGCTTATCCGCCAAGCCGAATACACCAAGCGCACCGTCGATGTATCGCGCATGCCCGGCGGCAAGCCGGGCGCTCACGTTTTGGCCTATGCCGACAAGGCCGGAGCGACGGAAGAGAACGCGCTCTACGGCACGCCGGACGAGATTGCCGGCATGATCGAAGCGTTGCGCGACGCCGGCGTCGGCTACGTGTTGCTCACGATCGCGGGTGGGGTCGACCAGTTGCGCCGGTTTGCGCGCGAGATCATGCCGGCCTTTGCGCGCGAGCCTACTGCGCGGGCTGCCGAATGACCGAAACGTGCAATGGCTGACACGCTCAAACCTCGCGACGCGAAGGAAGTCGAAGACGCCGTGCGTTGGGCGCTCGGCAACGACAAGGCGCTCGAACTGGCCGGGCAGGGGACCAAGCGCGCGATCGGCCGGCCGAGCCAGACGGATTTAACGCTCGATCTTTCGAGTCTCACCGGCGTTACCCTTTATGAGCCCGCCGAACTGGTGTTGTCGGCGCGCGCGGGCACACCGATTGCGGAGATCGAAGCGTTGCTCGACAAAAACAAACAAGAGCTTGCGTTCGAGCCGATGGACTATGGACCTCTGCTGGGCGGTGATGCGAACGGCGGCACACTGGGTGGTGCGATTGCCGCCAATCTGTCCGGCCCGCGCCGCATCAAGGCCGGTGCCGCGCGCGATCATTTCCTCGGCGTGACCGCCATCACCGGCCGCGCTGAGACGATCAAGTCCGGCGGGCGTGTGGTGAAGAACGTCACCGGGTATGACCTCTGCAAGTTGCTCGCGGGATCCTGGGGCACGCTCGCCGCCATGACCGATGTTACCGTCAAGGTTCTCCCGAGAGCCGAAACCGAGGCAACGGTGCTCGTCACAGGCCTCAACGACGCGCGCGCGTGCGCCGCCATGGCAGCCGCGATGGGCTCGTCGAGCGATGTCTCGGGTGCCGCGCATCTGCCCGATCATGTCGCGTCCTGGTTCGACGGTTTGCCGAGGACCGAGGCGTCAACCGTGCTCAGATTGGAAGGCTTCGCGCCGTCAGTTGTGCATCGCAAGGCAGCGCTCGCCAAGCTCATGAAGGCTTTTGGCCCGGTTTCGTTGATCGATGAAAAAGAATCGCGCGCCTTGTGGCGCAGCATCCGGAACGTGCAGCCATTTGCTGCGGAGGCCGCGCGATCGCGGCCGCTCTGGCGCATATCGGTCGCGCCGGGCCACGGGCACGAAATTGCCGCCGCGATTACGCCGGCCGCGCAAATGTTTTACGACTGGGCCGGCGGACTCATCTGGGTGGCGATGCCATCCGCCGCCGAGCCGGACGCCGCCGCGATCCGCGGCGCGACGGCCGCGCTTGGCGGACACGCCACGCTCGTCCGTGCGTCGGCGGCGGTGCGGGCCGCGATGGATGTTTTCGCGCCGGAGGAGCCCGCGTTGCATGCGCTGACCAAGCGCGTGAAGGAAAGTTTCGACCCGAAGGCCGTGCTCAATCCCGGCCGCATGTGGGCGGGGGTGTAGCGCATGCAAACCTCGTTCTCACTTACGCAACTGCTCGATCCGCAGGTCGCTGCCTCGGAAAAAATTCTTCGCGCCTGCGTGCACTGCGGGTTCTGCACCGCGACATGTCCGACCTATGTCCTGCTTGGCGACGAACTCGATTCTCCGCGCGGACGTATTTACCTGATCAAGGAGATGCTCGAACAGGACCAGCCGGCAACGCGCGAGGTGGTCAAACACATCGACCGATGCCTGTCATGCCTTGCCTGCATGACCACCTGTCCCTCAGGCGTGAACTACATGCATCTCGTCGATCACGCCCGCGAGCATATCGAGAAAACGTACAAGCGTCCGGTGGCCGACCGCTTCATGCGCGGTCTGCTGGCGCGCGTGCTGGTCGATCCGGGGCTGTTCCGCCTTGCCGTCGTTACCGGGCTGGTCGCGCGGCCGCTGGCGCCTGTGCTTGATCTGCTGGGGCTGCATCGGATGGCGGCCATGCTTCGCCTCACGCCACACCGCAAGCCTGCGCCGCCAGTTGACCGGGTGGGCAAGGTCTATCCGGCGGAAGGAACACGGCGTGGCCGGGTGGCGCTGTTGTCCGGCTGCATCAATCCGGTGCTGGCGCCGTCAACCAACGAAGCCGCCATTCGTCTGCTCAATCGTCACGGCATCGAAGTGGTCGTTGCAGCGGGCGAAGCGTGCTGCGGGTCGCTGGCCCACCACATGGGCCGCGAGGACGAAGCGTTGGCGCGGGCTCGCAACAATATCGATGCATGGACTCGCGAGTTCGAGGGCGCGGGACTCGACGCCATTCTCGTCACCGTTTCCGGTTGCGGCACGACGCTCAAGGATTACGGCTTCATGCTGCGCAACGATCTGGTTCACGCCACAAAGGCCGCCCGCGTTTCAGCGCTCGCCCGCGACATCACCGAATATCTGGCAACGATCGACTTGAGGGAGACAGGCACGGCCAGGCCGCTCACGATTGCCTATCACGCCGCGTGCTCGTTGCAGCACGGACAAAAAGTTATTCGCGAACCGAAGGGTTTGCTCTCCAGATCCGGATTTGTCGTGAAGGACGTGCCGGAAGGGCATCTGTGCTGCGGCTCGGCGGGCACATACAACATTCTTCAGCCGGCACTGGCGGAGCAGCTTCGCGCGCGCAAGGTCGCCAACATCGAAAGTCTTGCGCCGGATGTGATTGCGGCCGGCAACATCGGGTGCATCACCCAGCTTGCCGCCGGCACCGGCATTCCTGTCGTACACACGGTCGAGTTGCTCGACTGGGCAACCGGCGGCCCGCTGCCGGAGGCACTCGCAGCGCTGGCCAGCAGCGACGGATCGGCAGTCTAGTTGGTACGACAGGGCTCTGTCGCGTTGCACCATAGCCCCGATTGCATCAACAAGACGGTCCGCATAGCATGCGACCCATGAGACGACGAGCCTAAGGGCCGGAACTCTTTAGGATTTTTTCGAACAAGCCATAAGGGAGGCCGCAATGCCGGCAACTTACAAAATTCTGATCATGGGCGCGTCCTACGGATCGCTGCTTGCCTCCAAGATCATGTTTGGCGGGCATTCCGTCCATCTGATTTGTCTGCCGGCGGAAGCCGACCTGATCAACGCGGAGGGTTTCCGCGTGCGCATGCCGGTGAAGGGCCGCAAGGACCCGATCGAGATCGACTCGCGCAAGCTGCCCGGCAAGGTTACGGCTGGCGGGGCTGCCGGCGTCAACCCGAAGGACTACGACCTGGTCGGGCTCGCCATGCAGGAGCCGCAATACCGTTCGCCCGGTGTGCGCGAATTGCTCGATGCGGTGGCGAAATCGAAAGTGCCGTGCATGTCGATCATGAACATGCCGCCGCTGCCTTACGTGAAGCGTATCCCCGGCCTCAACTACGATTTGCTCAAGCCTGCTTATACCGATCCCACCGTGTGGGACAATTTCGAAACGGGTTTGTTGACGCTGTGCAGCCCCGATCCGCAGGCAATTCGTCCGCCCGAGGAAAAGGTCAACGTGTTGCAGGTCACGCTGCCGACCAATTTCAAGGTCGCAAAGTTCGACAACGACATGCACACCGCGATCCTGCGCCAGCTTGAGAAAGACATCGACGCCGTGCGCTTCGATACGCCGGAAGGCAAGATCGAACTGCCGGTCAAACTGCGCGTGCACGATTCCATCTTCGTGCCGCTCGCAAAATGGTCGATGCTGCTCGCCGGCAATTATCGCTGCATCACCAAAGACGGCATGCGCACCGCGCAAGAGGCGGTGCATTCGAACATCGAGGAGTCGCGCTCGGTCTACAATTTCGTGTTCGATCTCTGCGTCAAGCTTGGCGCGGCGCCGAGTGATCTTGTGCCGTTCGAAAAATATGCGGCGGCGGCGCAGAGTTCGACTCGGCCGGCGTCGGCCGCGCGCGCGCTGCAAAACGGTGCGCCGAATATCGAACGCGCCGACAAGCTTGTGCAGCTGATCGCCAAGCAGAAGGGTCTGAGCCATCCGGTGATCGACGCGATTGTCGCGCTGGTCGACTCGCGCCTGGAGGCCAACCGCAAAAAGGCTGCAGCGGCTTAAAAACGTCGATTCGGACCGGCCGAAAAGTCGTTTGTCTGCAAACACCAGGGTGTGGAAAACCGGGCCTATCTGGCCCGTGATACGGCCTTCAGCGGTCGCAAAACGGCAGTTGCTGACCCCAATTTGTGACATTCACGCAACAGCTGCCGGCTTTCTGTCGATAACAGGCCGATTCGCCTAAAAAGGCGGCAGTTGCCATCGTTTTTGGCTTGCCGCGGCGGGTCGTCACAGGTCTAAATTTACGCGTTAATGCAGTCAAAACGCGTTCAGATCGATTACCGCCCGGGGAAATCTACGGTTCTGGACGCAAGGAATGGGGATCGGCCGGAACTCTCGCGCCGATCGAATTAAAAGGGGCAGACTCTATGAAGAAAGTTGTGTTGTCGGTTGTTGCGGCGCTTGCGGTTTCGGCCGCTGTGCCCGCATTCGCGGCTGACATGCCGGTCAAAGCCGCCAAGGCGGCTCCGGCTGCGGAACCGAGCCCGTGGGATATCGCGTTCGGCGCCGCTTTGATGAATGACTACGTCTTCCGCGGCGTGACCCAGTCGGGGCACAAGCCGTCGGTCGCGGCCTATTTTGAACCGCGCTACAACATCAATTCGAACATCCAGCTCTACGCCGGCCTGTCTGGTGAGAGCATCAAGTTCGCCAACAATGCGGCGGCGGAAATCGATATGTACGGCGGCGTCCGGCCGACGTTCGGGCCTTTGGCCTTCGATTTTGGTTTTTGGTACTACTACTACCCGGGTGGAACCTGTTACGGCACCGGCCCCACAATGGGTTTGGATCCGGGCTGCCAGCCGGGCGGAATCTTCCCGAACGGCAACGTCGCGAAGTCGGTTGCCAGCTTCTACGAAGTGTATGCCAAGGCTGCTTACACATGGACCGATTGGGTCTTCGGCGCGAACTTCTATTATTCGCCGAACTTCCTGAACCTGGGCGCCGAAGGTGAATATCTCTCCGGCACCATCAAGTTCACCGCACCGGACAAAATGGCGCTTGGTCCGTTCGGCTGGTACGTGTCGGGTGAATTTGGCCATCAATGGCTGGGCACCAGCGATCCGTTCTACGGCTGCCCAGTTGGTGCCGCCGGCGCGGGTTGTCTCGTGAATAGTCCCAACGGTATCAACTACAAAGACTACAATACCTGGAACGTCGGCTTGGGCCTGACCTGGAAGGTTTTCACCCTCGATCTGCGTTACAGCGACACGGATCTCAACAAGGGTGACTGCAACGCCTTCACCAGCGACCCGACTGCAAGAGGTATCTCGAACCAGACGGCCATCAATTTTGGCCCGGGCTCGAGCTGGTGCGGTGCCACCTTCATCGCCAAACTGTCTGCCGACCTGACGCTCGGCAGCCTGAAGTAATCTGAACTGAAAGTCTGACCCTGAAGGGGCGGCGACCGTGATCGGTCGTCGCCCTTTCTCTTTTGCCGCACGCGGTTTTACTTTAACTCGCCGGCGTGAGTTTTTCTTCACGAACAGCGAAATGATCGCCGTCGCGGTTGAACGCCAGCCGGCGCTGATGAAATGCTGCAAGCGTTGCGCGGTGTCCGATCGAGACAATTGTCGTCCTGGCGAGCCGTTGCTCGAGCAGCCGGTAAACCGTGGCTTCCGCAGGCTCATCCAGCGAAGCGGTCGCTTCGTCCAGAAACAGATAGTCCGGCGCATAGAGCAGTGCGCGCGCGATCCCTAACCGCTGCTGCTCGCCGAGCGACAGCATGCGGTTCCAGTGCGCTTCCTCCTCGATGCGATCGGCCAGTGCGGGCAGGCCGACCGCGGCAATGAGTTCCGCGACACGACCGGCGTCAAAGCTGCCGGGCTCGGCCGGATAGGCGACAGCGGCGGCCAGCGGTGCGATAGGAAAATATGGCCTTTGCGGCAGGATCATCATGCGCGCGCCTTTCGGTACTGTGATGGTGCCTTCGCCAAAGGGCCAGACGCCGGCGAGCGCGCGGAACAAGGTTGATTTTCCGGCGCCGGAGGGTCCACTCACCAGCACGCGCTCGCCGAGCTTGATCGAGATATCGTCGGCGCTGACCAGTGGTTTTCCATTCGGAAGCCGAACGGCCAGTTCGTCGAAGCTCACGGCGCTTGTGCTTCCAGGCACCAGTGTGATGACAGGTGGAGTATTCGCGACCGCTTTCGCAGCCGCGATCGATTCATCAAAGCCGGCAAGCCGCTCGACTACGGCGAGCCATTCGGCGAGTTGCCTGTAGACCGAGATAAAGAACGACAGAGCGCCCTGCACGCTGCCGAAGGCCGATGCAGTCTGCATCAACCCGCCGAGCTGGATCGAGCCCGCAAAATAGGCCGGACTCACCACGACGAACGGAAACACCGACGAGACCTGACTGTAGCCCGCGGTCAGAAATGTGAGCTTCTTCTGTCGCGACATGATCTGGAGCCAATTCGACACAACATTGCTGAATTGGGTCAATAGCCGGTCGCGTTCCGCTTGTTCGCCATCGAGCAGTGCGATCTGTTCGGAATTCTCTCGGACGCGAACCAGATTGAAGCGGAAATCCGCTTCATAACGTTGCTGCTGGAAATTGAGTGCGGTCAGCGCGCGCCCGACCAAGTGTGTGAGCGCCGTGCCGACAATCGCATAGATCAACGCCGCCCAGAACAAGTAGCCAGGAATGGCCCAGGTGGTGCCGAACAGCTGAAGAGGAGCGGTTCCCGACAAATTCCACAGGATGATCGCAAAAGAGCCGAGCGTTACCACAGAGTTCAACAAGCCAAGTCCGATCGGCAAAACGCCAATGCCGGTCGTGCCGGCATCGATGAATTGCTTGACGTCCTCGGCAATGCGCTGGTCGGGATTGTCGGCCGCATCGCCAAGGAGCTGCATCCGGTAATGATTGGCGCCGGTGAGCCAGTGGTCCAGATAGCTTTGCGTCAACCAGCGCCGCCAGCGAATCTGAAGCCATTGATTGAGATAGAGCTGATAAACGGCCAGTAGAATGTAGATCGTGGCGAGCACGCAAAAATAGCCGAGCTGATAGATGAACGCGCTCCAGTTCTTGTCCTGCAGGGCGTTGTAGAACGTGTTGTTCCAGGAATTGAGCAGGACATTGATCCCGACGATCGATAATTCGATCGCAACAACCGCGGCCAGCAAGATGCGGCCGGGCCAGCGGTCTTCCGAATAGAAATAGGGGCTGGCAATTCGCCACACGATGGCGAGCGTCGAGAAGATACCTCTCACGGAAAGTCTCCTGATATGTGCCGGCAATATTGGGTGCAGCACTCAGAGCGTTGCGCAACCGCCCGCAATTAGTTGATCTATGCTGCTTTAGTACAGGTTCTCGGTGAATCCCATTGTTTTTGCTGGAGGATCATTGTTCTATCACGCCGATATCACCAGCATAGTTTCAGCCGGGCGTTGTCCGTCGCCCCCGTTCGTTACAAACTGACGATAGCGCTTAGCGCGCAAACCAGCCGGGCAATTCGACAACGCGAACGCGGCAAAAAACCGGCGGCATCTGGGGAGAAAAGCCATGTGGAATCAAGTTTACAATCCGTTCAATAACTCAGTTCTGTCGACAATTGCTGCGGCATTGCCGGTTGTGACGCTGCTGGTGCTTATCGCGTCCAACAAGGTGAAAGCACATTTCGCCGCGATTATTGCGCTGATCGTCGCGAATTTTGTTGCGATCGTCATTTTTACGATGCCTGCCAGCATGTCGCTGCGCGCGACCGTGCTTGGCATCGTGACCGGATTCTTCCCGATCGGCTGGATCGTGCTCAACGTTATCTTTCTCTACCGCCTGACGGTTGAGAAGGGCGTGTTCGAAACGCTGCAAAATACGATCGGTGGCGTAACGACCGACCGACGCTTGCAGTTGCTGTTGATCGCCTTTTCATTTGGCGCCTTCTTTGAGGGCGCGTCCGGTTTCGGAACACCAGTGGCGGTGACGGGCGCAATTCTGATCGGTCTGGGCTTCTCGCCGCTGGCGGCGTCCGGGCTGTCATTGATCGCCAATACGGCGCCCGTTGCTTACGGCGCGCTAGGCACTCCGATCCAGGGTCTTTCCAGCGTGACGGGAATTGATCCGTTCCTGCTCGGTGCGATGGTCGGGCGCCAATTGCCGTTCTTTTCGCTGATCGTGCCGTTCTGGCTGATCTGGGCCTTTGCGGGCTGGAAGGGCATGAAGGATATCTGGCCGGCCATATTGGTCACCGGCGTGTCGTTTGCGATCCCGCAATTCCTGATCTCCAACTTCATCAATCCCTGGATCGTGGATATCGGGGCCTCGCTGATCTCGATGGCCTGCCTCGTGTTCTTCCTGCAGGTCTGGCAACCGAAAGTAATATGGACGTCGCCGGCGCTGCGCAGTCACGATCCATCCGTAGGTAAGCCGCCACCGAAATCCACCCGGAAGCCGACAACCGCGCAGGTGTGGATGTCGCTGCTGCCGTGGATCATTGTCTGCGTCATTCTGCTGCTGTGGGGCACAAACTGGTTCAAGGGTCAGGTCAATCCCTGGGCGACCTGGAACTACGCGGTTCCGGATCTGCACAACATGATCAACAAGGTTGCGCCGATTGTGCCGGCGCCGACCAAGGAAGGCGCGGTCTTCTCGTTCACCTGGCTCTCGTATACCGGCTCGGGCATGCTCATTGCCGCGATCATCTCGGGCTTCCTGATGGGCTTCACACCCGCTGGCCTGGTGAGAGCGTATGGTCAGACCATCAAGGTCTGCGCCTATTCGCTGATCACCATTTCGGCGATGTTGGGCATCGGCACCCTGACACGCTTGTCCGGGATCGACGCCACGCTGGGTTTGGCCTTCGCAGCGACAGGAGTGCTCTATCCCTTCTTCGGAACGTTGCTTGGCTGGCTTGGCGTCGCACTGACCGGTTCGGACACCGCCTCGAATATCCTGTTCGGCAACCTGCAGAAGATCACGTCCACCCAACTCGGCATCTCGCCGATCCTGATGGCGGCGGCAAACTCTTCAGGCGGCGTCATGGGCAAGATGATCGACGCGCAATCGATCGTCGTCGCATCCACGGCGACCGGCTGGTTCGGGCATGAAGGCACAATCTTGCGGTTTGTCTTCAAGCACTCGATCGCGTTGGCCTGCCTGGTCGGCATCCTTGTGATGCTGCAGGCTTATGTCTTTACCGGCATGATCGTGCAGTGATTTTGACGCCTGTCGCGATCTCCTAAAATCGCCCCGCGCCCGCAAGGCGCGGGGTTTTTTCTACGGCTTTGCGAACGGCCCTTCGGCGGCTTTGCGGCAATTCCTTAGCTTTTACTGATGGGTGGCAGGCCAATGGCCTAATTCCGGCTTGTCGTCCGCGCAAAATAGTTACAGACTAAAGGCGAGGGTACTGGTGTTAGTACTTCCAAAAGCTGAATAATCAGCAACTAACGATATCAAGGGGAGGACGACGAAATGAACAATCACCAAGGGCGTACTTCGACTTCGAGCCGCCGTAAATTCCTCGGCGGAGCTGCTGTCGCGGGCGTGGCTGCGGTTACCGCACCGTCCGTCGTCAAGGCGCAGGGACCGATCAATATGCGGTTCCAGAGCACCTGGCCGTCGAAGGATATCTTCCACGAATACGCGCAGGACTTCGGCAAGCGCATCACCGACATGACCGGCGGCGACCTCAAGATCGAGGTGCTCCCGGCCGGCGCAGTGGTGCCGGCGTTCGGTCTGCTCGATGCCGTGTCGAAAGGCGTGCTCGACGGCGGCCACGGCGTGCTCGTGTATAGCTACGGCAAAAACACCGCGCTGGCGCTGTGGGGCTCGGGCCCGGGTTATGCGATGGACGCCAACATGCTGCTCGCCTGGCACAAGTACGGCGGCGGCAAAGCGCTGCTTGAGAAGATCTACGCGACCATCGGCGCCGATGTCGTGTCGTTCCCCTATGCACCGCTGTATTCGCAGCCGCTCGGCTGGTTCAAGAAGCCGATGCAATCAGTCGACGATTTCAAAGGCCTGAAATATCGGACCGTCGGTATCTCCATTGACCTGTTCACCGCCATGGGCGCCGCTGTCAACGCGCTCCCCGGCGGCGAAATTGTCGCGGCGATCGACCGTGGCCTGCTCGATGCGGCCGAATTCAACAACGCGTCGTCCGACCGCGCGCTCGGTTTTGCCGACGTCTCGAAGGTCTGCATGTTGCAGAGCTACCATCAGAACTCGGAGCAGCTCGAGATCAGCTTCAACAAGACGAAGTTCAAGGGTCTGCCCCCAAAAATGCAGGCGCTCGTCGAGGGCGCCGTCGAAGCTTGTTCGCAGGACATGATGTGGAAAGCGATCGATCGCAACTCGCAGGACTACATCACTCTGCAGACGCAGGACAAGGTGAAGTTCTACAGGACGCCGGATTCGATCCTCAAGGCGCAACTCGATCTGTACGACGAGATCACCAAGAAATACATCGGCACCAATCCGCTCTTCAAGGAGATCATTGCCTCACAGCTTGCGTTCGCAAAACGCGCGACGCAGTGGGAGCAGGACTACATCACGCCGCGCAAGATGGCGTTCGATCACTACTTCGGGCCGAACGCTAAATCGCCGATCTAACGGCGTTACGAACTGGCAAAGCACCATTCCGCAGGGGTACGGAATGGTGCTTTGCTCTTGCAAATCTCCCCCATAAACGGCGAATAAAAATGAACGTCCAAAGCGTTCTGCACACAATTGACGGCATCAGCACGTGGGTCGGCAAGGCGGCCGCCTGGCTGATCATGATTCTCATGAGCGTCGTCTGCATCGAGGTCATCAAGCGCTATATGCTGAATGCGCCGACCGCATGGATCTTCGATCTCGACAACATGCTGTATGGCTCGCTGTTCATGCTGTGCGGCGCCTACACGCTGGCGCAAAACGCTCACGTGCGTGGTGACTTTCTCTACAGCTCGATGCGACCGCGCACGCAGGCTTCGCTCGACATTGTGCTCTATCTCATCTTCTTCGTTCCGGGAATTGCAGGCCTGATCTTCGCCGGTTCATTTTATGCCGCCAATTCCTGGCGCATTGCCGAGCATTCAAACGTCACCTCCAACGGGCCGCCGGTCTACCACTTCAAGACCGTCATCCCGATCGCGGGGGCTCTGGTCATGCTGCAAGGCGTTGCCGAGATCGTTCGCTGCATCGTCTGTCTGAGAACCGGCGTATGGCCGAGCCGCTTGCATGACGTCGCCGAAATCGACGTGATCGAAGAACAGCTCGCGAACAGCGAATATGTCGACGAAGAGTCGCGCAAAATCGCAATTGAGCGTGCCAAGGAGATCGATGAGACCGCGCGCCAGCGCGGTATGGGCGGGGATATGAACACATGAGCGACCCAGCACTCGGGCTAACGATGCTCGCCCTCATCGTGGTGGTCATCATGATGGGGTTCCCGACGGCCTTCACGCTGATGGGCCTCGGAATGTTCTTCGGCTTCATCGCCTTTTACGATCCCACACATCTCTTCACCGACAACAAGGTGTTCGAGCTGATCGTGCAGCGCACCTACGGCGCGATGAACAACGACGTGCTGATCTCCATCCCGTTGTTCGTGCTGATGGGATACGTCATGGAGCGTGGCGCGCTGGTCGACAAAATGTTCTATTCGATCCAGCTCGCTTTCCGCCGCGTGCCGGCCTCGCTCGCGGTTGCGACGCTGATCGTGTGCACCTTCTGGGGTATCGCTTCAGGTCTGGTGGGCGCGGTGGTGGTGCTGATGGGTGTTATCGCCTTCAACCCGATGCTGCGCGCCGGTTATGACGTGAAACTCGCTTCCGGCGTGATCACGGCGGGCGGAACGCTGGGCATTCTTATCCCGCCGTCGGTGATGATCATCGTCTACGCGGCAGTGGCCGGACAATCGGTAGTGAAGCTTTACGCGGCCGCCATGTTCCCGGGCTTCTTCCTGTCGTTCCTCTACCTCATCTACATCATCGGCTGGGCGATGATTAATCCCAAGATCGCTCCGCCGCTGCCGGAGGATCAGACGCGCGTTCCCGTTCCTGACTGGATGCGAAAGCTCAGCGCGACCTACTCGAAAAACGCTTTCATCATGCTGGTGACCGCGCTGCTTTCACCGTCACGGGCGCTTGCGATTGAAACGGGCAAGGGGCGTCTCACGTACCTTTCGCTCCTGAATAATTTCATCGCTGCCTTGGTGCCGTTCATGCTGGTCGGCGGCACGCTGTGGCTGACTTATTGGTATGTGGTCATTCACCAGCAAGTGGCGCCGGAAGCGGTGGTCACCGGCGTGCAGCAACTCGGCACGCCCGGCCTTGCCAAAGGTCCGGCAACGGCTGCCGAGATGGGCCCACCTGATGGCTTCTACCTGTGGTTCGGCATCATCGCCGTGGTCTGCGCGCTATGGCAGCTCCGCTATTACTGGCGGCTCGATGTCGACCGGCTTGAAGTCATCAAGTTGTTGTCCACTTCGATCATGCCGCTCGGCATCCTCACCGTGGTCGTGCTTGCGGTTATCCTGTTCGGCATCACGACGGCGACGGAATCGGCCGGGGTCGGCGCGGCCGGGGCATTCTTGCTGGCGATTCAGGCGCGCACGCTCGACTGGAAACGCACCAAGGAAGCAGTGTTCCTGACCGCGAAAACCACAGCAATGGTGTGCTGGCTGTTCGTCGGTTCGGCACTGTTCTCCGGCGTGTTCGCAATCCTCGGCGGACAGGCGCTGGTCGAGCAGTGGGTGCTGTCATTCAATATGACGCCGATCCAGTTCATGCTGCTGTCGCAGGCGATCATCTTCGTGCTCGGCTGGCCGCTGGAGTGGACCGAGATCATCGTGATCTTCGTGCCGATCTTCCTGCCGCTGCTCAAACACTTCAACATCGATCCGGTGCTGTGGGGCACGCTGGTGTTCGTGAACCTGCAGGCGGCGTTCCTGTCACCACCCGTGGCGATGTCGGCGTTCTATCTCAAGGGCGTTGCGCCATCCCACGTGACCCTCAACCAGATCTTCAACGGCATGATGCCGTATATGATCATCGTCATCATCTGCATGGTGATTATGTATTTCTGGCCGGGCATGACGCTTTGGTTGCCCAACTACCTCTATGGCGTCTGAGGCGGGAGCGGCATTGTAAATGGACTAAGCGCGCCGGTAATGGTTTTATCGGCGCGCTTATTTCATAGGAAACCCGGTACCTTGCCCCAATCGGACATTGCAGCACTGACGGCCACTGAAGCCGCTGCCGAAATCGCGCACGGTGCGGTTTCGGCCGAGGAGTTTACGGCTGCGTGCCTGGCGCGAATTGCGGAGGTCGACCGCGAGGTCCACGCGTTCGTCCATATCGATCCCGAGCATGCGCTGGCGCAAGCCCGCGCGCTCGATCGCAAAAAAGCCGGTGGCGAACGGATCGGCCCGCTGCACGGCATTCCGGTTGGCATCAAAGACATCTTCGATACCGCCGACTACCCGACCGAATGCGGATCTCCGATTCTTGCAGGGCGTCGCCCGCAGGCCGACGCTGCCGCGGTTCGCCGGTTGCGTGAGGCCGGCGCTGTCATCATCGGCAAAACGGTGACTACCGAGTTTGCCTATTTCCACCCCGGCAAGACCCGCAACCCGCGCGATTTGAAGCGAACGCCCGGCGGTTCGTCGTCAGGATCGGCTGCGGCAGTTGCGGCTGGGATGGTACCGCTAGCGATCGGCTCGCAGACCAACGGCTCGATGATCCGCCCGGCGGCGTTTTGCGGTGTCTTTGGCGTCAAACCAAGCCATGGCCTGATTTCACGGGCCGGCGCGCTGACCTTGTCACACAAGCTCGACCACGTCGGGGCCTTTGCGCGCTCGCTCGACGATCTGGCGCTGATTCTTGATGTTCTGGCCGGCGAAGATCTCGCCGATCCGGATTCGCGTCCTTACGCTTCGCCGAGCTTCCGGGCGACGACGGCTGAAGAACCGCCAATTCCGCCGACCTTTACGCTGGTCCGCACGCCGATGTGGGATAAGGCCGACGCCGACGCGCGCAGCGCACTCGAGGATCTTGCGAAGGAACTGGGCGCACGTGAAGTCGACTTGCCTGACTACTACCGCGATGCGTGGAGCGGGCTGCGCGCGATCATGGCCACGGATATGGCGCACAATCTCGGCGCCTTCGTCGACAAAGGCGGCGAGGTCAGCAAGCAGTTTCGTGATCTCATCGCCGAAGGCCGCAAAGTGACGGGTACCGAATACCTGGCTGCCAAGCGCGATGCGCAGCGCTATGCCGACGGGATGGCGGTCATTTTCGAGCAACTTTCAGATGCCATCCTGACGCTATCGGCACGAGGCGTTGCTCCGCTGGGCATCGAAGCGACCGGCGATCCCGTATTTTGCACATTCTGGACACTGACGGGACTTCCCTCACTTAATCTGCCGCTATTGGCAAACGGCGACGGACTTCCGATCGGTGTACAGCTGGTGGGCGCTTCTGGACGCGACGAGCGGTTGCTGCGAACAGCGCGTGCCATGATTCAAACGGTTGCCGAGGCGGAATGACGCGTTACGCTCTCGCGCGCGGCGCTGTCGCCGCGGTTCTGATATTATTGACGTGCGGCGCGGGCATCCCCGCCGAAACGTTCCCGTTCGATGGGGAGCTCTTGCTCGACGCGCCACCGATGCGACCGGGCAAGCGAATGCCCATTCTTTCCGTTGAGTCGAATGGCAATGCGCGGATAGATCTGTGGTGCAGAACTGTGCCGGCTCGCGTGGAAATTTCCGATGCCGCGATCAAGATCGAGGCCGGCCAGCTGCCTGAAGAGATGCCCGCGATGCAAAGCGCCGGACAATGCACGCCCGAACGCGTCCAGGCTGATGAGGAAATTCTGACGGCACTCACTCAAATGACCAGCTGGCGCCGCGTCGGCGATGGCATCGTTCTGGAAGGCCCAAAGACATTAAAATTCCGCGCCAGTGATCATTGATCGTGGCATGGTTCCGGAAACAAAAAGGGCGCGGCCGAGGCCGCGCCCTTACTTTGTCTGTGGGGAAGTCCAGTTCTGCTAGAAGCCCATTCCGCCGCCCATGCCGCCTCCTGGCGGCATTGCCGGGGCGGGCTCCTTCGGCAGTTCGGCCACCATCGCCTCGGTGGTGACCAACAGGCCCGCAACCGAGCCCGCATCCTGAAGTGCGGTGCGCACGACCTTCGCCGGATCGATGATGCCGGCTTCGACCATGTCGACATACTTTTCGGTCTGAGCATCGAAGCCGTAGGTCTCGGACTTTTCGTCCGTGATCTTGCCGACCACGATCGAGCCTTCCACGCCAGCATTTTCCGCGATCTGGCGGATTGGCGCTTCGAGCGCCTTGAGGACGATGTTGATGCCCGCTTGAACGTCCGGGTTCTCGTCGTGGATGCGGCCGACCGCCTTCTTGGCGCGCAGGAGGGCAACACCACCGCCTGGCACGATGCCTTCCTCGACCGCGGCGCGGGTGGCATTGAGCGCGTCCTCGACGCGGTCCTTCTTCTCTTTCACCTCGACTTCGGTGGCGCCGCCAACGCGGATCACCGCAACGCCGCCCGCCAGCTTGGCGAGACGCTCCTGCAGCTTCTCGCGGTCATAATCGGAGGTGGTTTCCTCGATCTGCGCCTTGATCTGCTGCACTCGCGCTTCGATTTCAGGCTTCTTGCCGGCGCCATGCACGATGGTGGTTTTTTCCTTTTCGATGATCACCTTCTTGGCGCGGCCGAGCATGGCCGTGGTGACGTTCTCGAGCTTGATGCCAAGATCTTCGGAGATCAGCTGGCCGCCCGTGAGAATTGCGATGTCCTCGAGCATGGCCTTGCGGCGGTCGCCGAAGCCTGGAGCCTTTACGGCCGCAACCTTCAGGCCGCCGCGCAGTTTGTTGACCACCAGCGTGGCAATCGCTTCGCCCTCGACGTCTTCGGCGATGATAACGAGCGGCTTGCCGGACTGCACAACAGCTTCCAGCACGGGAAGCATCGACTGGAGACCGGACAGCTTCTTCTCGTGCAGGAGGATGTAGGCATCCTCAAGTTCCGCCAGCATCTTCTCCGCGTTGGTGATGAAATAGGGAGAGATGTAGCCGCGGTCGAATTGCATGCCTTCGACGATCTCGACTTCCGTCTCCATCGCTTTGGCTTCTTCGACGGTGATGACGCCTTCGTTGCCGACCTTCTGCATTGCCTTGGCGATCATGCTGCCGATATAGCTGTCGCCATTGGATGAGACGGTGCCGACCTGGGCGACTTCCGCCGAGGACGAGACCTTCTTCGCGCGCTTTTCGATGTCCTTGACCACCGCGGTGACGGCAATGTCGATGCCGCGCTTGAGGTCCATCGGGTTCATGCCCGCGGCGACTGACTTGGCGCCTTCGCGCACGATTGCCTGTGCAAGCACCGTCGCCGTGGTGGTGCCGTCGCCGGCGAGGTCATTGGTCTTCTGGGCAACTTCGCGCACCATCTGTGCGCCCATGTTCTCGAACTTGTCTTCGAGCTCGATGTCCTTGGCGACCGTCACACCGTCCTTGGTGATGCGCGGGGCGCCGAACGACTTATCGAGAACGACATTGCGGCCTTTTGGACCGAGCGTCACTTTCACGGCATTGGCGAGAATGTCCACGCCGCGCAACATGCGCTCACGCGCGTCGCCTGAAAATTTTACTTCCTTGGCAGCCATTTTAAATTACTCCGTGGATTTGAATGTCACTCAGGCGATTACGCCCATGATGTCGGACTCCTTCATGATCAGGAGCTCCTCACCGTCGAGTTTGACTTCCGTGCCCGACCACTTGCCGAACAACACGCGGTTGCCCGCCTTCACGTCGATCGGAATGAGTTTGCCGCTCTCGTCGCGGGCACCTGGGCCGACGGCGATCACTTCGCCTTCCTGCGGCTTCTCCTGGGCGGTGTCGGGAATGATGATGCCGCCTTTGGTCTTCTCTTCGGCGGTGATGCGGCGCACGACCACGCGGTCGTGCAGGGGGCGAAATTTGGTCTTGGCCATGGGTGTCCTCGTGGCGCTAGTGCGCGTCTCGTTGAACTGAAATGATCGATTTATCAGGCATTTAGCACTCGCATAGAAAGAGTGCCAATTGCTGCCCGGGAAATATTGCCTTGGCAGCGGGGTGTCAAGCTCGGGGGCCGGGTGAATCTCGCCCCGGACTGCCAAACCGCGCTTGCGCTGTTCGCCGAGGCCCTCCAAAGTCATGTGCCTGCCTCAAGGAGCCGGAATGAGCCATCTCCATCGCCCAGCGCTTTCGAGCGCCCTTGGTTTAGGTTTCTTGACGCTTTGGCTTGCCGGCTGCGCCACCGGGCCGCAGCTCGACCAGCCCGCCGCGCCGGCTGTCATGCAAACGCTCCCGCCTGCCTTCCCGCCGCAGGACATTGTCGGACGCTGGGGACTTGCCGCCTACCACAAGGAAGAAGACCGGGCGCGCACCGAGGCAGCGGCCGTCGCCGGCTGCAAACAGCCCTACGTAATTACGCTGGGTCCCAGTGGCGGCGTCATGATGCACCTCGCTGACGAAGCAACTCCGACCGAACTGCGCCTGAAAGGCGCACCGGGCGGCAAAACTTATATTGGGCCGGCGGACGCCGAACCGGGCGGAGCCCAGGACCGCGAAGTGGTCGCCTTCGATGGCCGCATCCTGATTCTGCGCTGGATGGATTCGGAAGTGCAGGGCCGCTACGGCACCATGGTCTACGTGCGCTGTGGGGGTGAGGGCGCCAGGCGGCCAGCGGCCAAACCAAAGCCGAAGCCGAAAGCGGCAGCGCCCAGGCCGGTGCAACCTCCGGTCCAGCAACAGCCGCCGCAGCAGCAATTCCAGCCACCGCCACCGAGGCAGTGATCTCCTCTCATTGCTGGGCGTGATCCGTCCCTCCATGATGCGACTCAGCAACGGTGAACTTGCGTAAGGCTCCGTTCGTCGCCGTTCGTCTTGGATTCGAGGACAGGGCCAGCGCATGATCTGTCGGTGGCCGGCATGACTTCTCTCCGCGAGTTCATCGAGGGGCCCTGGCGGGCCGTGCCAGTGCTCGGCATTACGCAGATTTTGTCGTGGGGCACCATTTTCTACACGCCGGTGCTGATTGTCCCGCTGATCGCTGCGGAACGCGGCTGGTCGATCTCCTTCACGATGGGCGGGTTCTCAGTCGGCCTTTTGATTGCCGGTTTGATCGCGCCCTACGTTGGTCGTTCGATAGACCGCTTCGGCGGCCATGTTGTCATGACGACAGGCTCGCTGATTGGCGCACTCGGTCTCTTTCTCATCGTGCATGCAAATCATCCAGCCGCTTACTATGCGGTCTGGATGGTTCTCGGCGTCGGCATGGCTGCGAATCTTTATGATTCCGCGTTTGCGACACTCGGACGCATATTCGGGATGGGTGCGCGGCGCGCGATCACCGCACTCACGCTGGTCGGCGGATTTGCTTCGACGGTGAGCTGGCCGGCAACGCATTTTCTGCTCGATCGAGTCGGGTGGACTGGCACCTATTTGTTGTACGCGGCGCTCTTGGCCTTTATTTCAGCGCCTCTCCATGCTTTGGCCCTCCCGCGCAGCCGCTTTGAGGCCGACGTGCCGGCGACATCCGAGGCGGAGGCGCCGATAAAGGTGCTTCCGCCGCATGGCCTTCCGTTTATTCTGGTGGCCTCGGCCTTCGCTGCCTACGCTTTCATCCCGTCCGGTCTGTCGGCGCATTTGCTGGCGATCTTCGCGCGCTCAGGCATCGATGCGGGGACTGTCGTCTTGATCGGCGCGCTGTTCGGGCCAGCGCAGGTCGGCGCCCGGCTGATCGAGTTTGCATTCGGCCGCAACGTACATCCGCTGTGGGTCGTACGATTCGCGCTCGGCGCGCTGTTGTGCGCATTCGTGATGCTCGCGCTGCTCCACTTGTCGACCGCGACGGCTGCGGCGTTTGCGCTCATGTTCGGTGGCGCCAACGGCCTCGTCACCATCACGCGCGGTGCCGTTCCGCTCGCGTTGTTCGGTGCTTCTGGTTATGGGCGGCTGATGGGCCGCCTCGCCGCGCCGTTCCTATTGATGCAGGCAGCGGCACCGTTAATCATGGCATTTGTGATCGAACGCGCGTCCGATGCCGCGGCGCTTTCGCTCGCAGCAGCCTTTGCAGCAATCGCGCTGGTTTGCTTTGTATCGCTCCGCCGCCCGGCTTAGGCGAACATCAAGTCAATATCTTTCTGGGTGACGTGGCCTGAGTCGCCGTCGAGCCTGGGCCCATTGATGAGGTCGCCGCCATACGTGCGCGGCGTCTCGGCGACCGCCGGTCTTGCTTCACTGCTGCTGTGGTAACGTTCGATCATCGCCGCCAGATGTTCTTCGACCATCATCAAGGTTGCGATCACTTTGCCGATACGCTGGCCTGCGAGGTCCTGAAAATTGCAGGCTTCATACATCCGCACGACGTGATCCTGCACATCTTGCGCCAGGCCGTGGTGGTAGTCGTCCGTCAAAGCCGCGGCGAGAGCGCGCGCGCATTCATCAATGGCTTCTGCGGACGCCAGGATCTTTTGGGTGGCTGTCTCCATGCCTTCAACTGCGGCGCCGAGTTCACCAGCCGCGCGCGACAAGCGGCGCTCGGTGCCGTCGTTGATCAGCGCAGATAGTTCGCGCTTGTTGCGCGCAATTATTTCCTGGATGCCGGCCAATTCGTGTCCAAGCGCCGGTGCTGGATCGGCTGCGTCGAGGTCAGCGTAACGCTGCCTGGTGGCACTGCCCCCGACCAGTTCTTCGATGCGGAACACTTTGCGCTGCACGCCTGAGATCCCACGCGAACCCGTGGATCTTCATACCGAGGCGGCATTAACGCTGGGTTGCGGGGGCATGGAAACCGCTCGTTTACCATGTCCGATCGTGGTTTACGGCAATTTACCAATCGGTGTGCGTTTGCCCTTTTACTGCGTGGCGCGAGTAACCGAGTAACAGTGCAAGGTGTGTTGATGCGCGTTTCAGTCATTGCAGTAGCGGTTACGGCGGCAGCCGTGTCCTTGGCCACGTTTGCATCAGCAGAGCCCGTGTCATTGGCGCCGCCGGAGGGCGCGCAGGACACACCACCGATGGTGACGGTCGCATCAGCGCAGCAGCCAACGGCCCAATCCGGTCTCGGGGGCGGCTTCATCGAATTTCTTTTTGGGGATGCTGGCCCACGACCACGCAGTGGCTCACAAACCTGGTATGGCGAGCCGTCGCACCGGGATTACTACGGGCGCGAGCAATCGACGCAGCCGATCTATGCCAGCAGGGCGCCGGTTGATCCCAGGCTGGAGCAGCAAGCAGCGGACTATCAACTCGATCCGCGCTTCCAGCGCCAGGAAGTTGCCTACAGCGGCGCTGAAAAGCTGGGTACCGTCGTCATCGATACACCGAACCATTTCCTCTATCTGGTTGAAGGCGACGGCCGTGCGATGCGTTACGGCATCGGCGTCGGACGTCCGGGATTTACCTGGTCAGGCGTGCACGCGGTTTCGGCGAAGAAGGAATGGCCGGACTGGGTGCCGCCGGATGAAATGCTCAAACGTCAGCCGTATCTACCGCATTTCGTGGCCGGTGGGCCGGGCAATCCGCTTGGCGCGCGGGCTCTCTATCTCGGTTCGACCATTTACCGAATCCATGGCTCGAACGAGCCCTGGACGATCGGCAAGAACGTGTCGTCGGGCTGCATTCGCATGCGCAATGCGGACGTGGAGGACCTTTACGAGCGCGTGAAGATCGGCACCAAAGTTATCGTGTTGTAGGCCGGTTCAGGCGCTGTCGCCGATTTCGCCAGTAGGGCGGGCAAGTGAGACGCCGTGTTCAGCAAGTGCTTTCGGGAATGCCTCGGAATTAAAAAAGGCAAATTCCTGCTCGCGCAGCGTCGTCAGCGAATTGAGCGCTTTAAGCTCGGCATCGACGAAGCCCGGATGACACATGACCAGCCCGCTATCCGGCAAGCCGGACAGAAAGCGCGGGAATAGTTTGGCAAAATTGGCCTTCGCACTGAAGGAATAGGTTCCGGCGAAAGCTGGATTAAAGGCAATGCCGAGCTTTTTGGCCTTGCGGCGAAAGGCCACGCTCAGAATATCGAGGGTCAGGGCCTTGCGGTCATGCAAGTGCCGCGTCGGGCGCACGCGGCCACATTGTCTCACCCAGGCCGCAGGCGCGCCCTCGGCGACAACGCGAAGAAAGGCGTCACGAATCTGTGGAAACAGTTGCACATGCTGGTGGCCGTCGAGGAAATCCGGCGGACGCCCGAACGCATCGATGAATGCGCGCAGCTGGCTCGCGATTTCGATCACCAATGGCTCCATTTGCAGGCGCCGTGATACTGCCGCCCGCAAAATTTCATTGAGTGGCAAAAAACGTCCATCACGCAACGGATTGAAGCCCTCACTGATCGGAGTGAACGGGCCGGTCAGCGTTACGTGCAATCCGATTGCCGCGCGTTTCTCGCCCGAATTCAGTGTGTCGAGTGCGGCCGCTTCGTCGCTGGTGAAATGCGGCGCGCCAACCATGATGGATGTGGCATTGATACGACTGCGCGAAATCAACTCGCGAATCGCGGCGTTGACACCCGGAGAAATTCCGTAATCGTCCGCGCACAACCAGATACGGCGGGGTGCCGCGCGCATAGCGTGCTGCTTTATTCCGCTGCGCGAGAGGTCATCGGCCGCGTCTTGGCCGATTCATCTGTGCGCTTCACGCTGTGCTCGGCGACAAAATAAACTGGCCGCGCCTTGGTCTCGGACAGCATCTTGCCAATATATTCGCCAAGCACGCCGATCAGGATCAGTTGGACGCCACCGATCACCATGACACTAACGACCAGCGACGGGTAACCAGGCACATCTTTGCCGTAGAGGAGTGTTTCGAGCACGATCCAGCTGCCGAAAAACAGCGCGGTCACGGCGAGCAGCACGCCTAACATACTGGCGACACGCAATGGCGCCACGGAGAACGAGGTCAACCCTTCGATCGACAGTCCGATCAGTGTCTTTGCGCTCCATGTGGTGGCACCGTGCTCGCGAGCTGCCGGTTCATAGTCAACACGCACCTGACGAAAGCCTATCCAGCTCGAAAGCCCTTTGAAGAAGCGATTTCGTTCCGGCATCTGCCGCAAGGCCGCGGCGGCGCGTGGCGACAAAAGGCGGAAATCGCCGGCATCTTCCGGAATCTTGTGGCGTGCGCCCCAATTGAGCAACGCGTAGAACCAATGGACGCCGATCCGTCTCAACCAGGATTCGTTTTCGCGGTGCGCCTTGGCCGTGTAGACGACGTCGTACCCGTCATCGAGCCAACGTGCGACCAAGGTCTCGATCATATTTGGTGGGTGTTGGCCATCGCCGTCCATGAAGAGCACAGCACCGAGGCGGGCGTGGTGGAGGCCGGCGAGAAGAGCAGCCTCTTTACCGAAATTACGCGACAGCGTGACGACTTGAACATCGAGCGGCAACGCCGGCAGGTTTTTGGCGACTTCGCTGGTGCCATCGTGGCTCCCATCGTCGACGTAAACAACTTCGAGATCCAACCCGCGCTTGTTCTTCAGGAAGCGTGCGGCCTCGGCAATGCGCTCATGCAGGGCGGGCAGACCCTTGGCCTCGTTGAACAAGGGCACGACAATCGACATGGCTAGCGCGGATGATGCTGATCGCGCGCGGGCGCCTGTTTTGGTCGGTTTCGCCGGCATCTCTGATTAACCTGTCGCTCCCAATTTTCCGGCGATCTATACCGCACCGTGATGGCGCTGTCGCGTCCAGCCTACCAGCACCAGTTTTGCCGTGCTAAGCGAAGCCAACAATGATCCCGGCGCCCCTCCAGAGTATCGTCGATCGTCTCACCGTGGCCTGGCATGAGCGCGCCATCGCCCTCAAGGCCACCAGTTTCGCACTTGTCGGGGTCGTCAATACGGCGGTCGATTTTAGCGTTTTTTGGACCGCTGCGACCTACCTGGATTGGCCGCTGATCCCGGCCAACGTGCTGGCGTGGCTGGTGGCCGTGACGTTTTCCTATGTGATGAACTCCTTCATCACATTCGGCCCGGAGTCCGGGCGCATCCTGCGCTGGCGCGACTACGGGACCTTCGTGGTCTCAGGTATCGCGGGCATGATTTCCAGCACGGCGACATTGTTCGTTCTGTCCTTTGTCATACCGGTGTTGGTGGCAAAGCTGGTGTCGATTGCCGTCAGCTTTGCCGTTAACTTCTCCCTCTCGCATTTCGTGGTGTTCCGCGTGCGCCGGCCGCGCGGCGACGCCGAGTAACGATTGCCCGCGCGCGGAACGGTTCGAGAATGCAGTACAACGACAATCTGATTGCCAAACGCCCGAGCTTTGTCACGCACCTTGAATGCGCGATGACGGGTGAACGCCATGCGGCGGATCAGGTGCACAACCTGTCGCGCGTCGGTAAACCGCTGTTGGTGCGGTACGATCTCGCGGGCGTTCGTAAAGCGCTGAGCAAAGATGCGCTTGCCGCACGTCCGCCCGATCTCTGGCGGTATCGCGAGTTGCTTCCGGTGCGCGAAGCCGAGGATATTGTCAGCCTCGGCGAGACGATGACGCCGATCGTGCCGATGCCGCGGTTGTCGGCCAAGCTCGGCGGCGGCGAGATTCTTGTCAAAGATGAAGGCCGCTTGCCGACCGGTTCATTCAAGGCGCGCGGCCTCGTGATGGCCGTGTCGATGGCCAAGGCACTCGGCATCAAGCACATGGCGATGCCGACGAACGGCAATGCCGGAGCAGCGCTCGCGGCTTACGCGTCGCGCGCCGGAATCAGAACGACGATTTTCTGTCCGGAAGACACTCCGGAGGTAAATGTCAGTGAGATCGCGTTGCAGGGCGCGAAGGTTTATCGCGTCAACGGCTTGATCGACGATTGCGGCAAGATCGTCGGCGAGGGCAAGGCCAAGGTTGGCTGGTTCGATACCTCGACGCTGAAGGAGCCGTATCGGATCGAGGGCAAGAAGACGATGGGCCTCGAATTGGCCGAGCAACTCGGCTGGCAAGTGCCGGACGTCATCTTCTATCCGACCGGCGGCGGCACCGGGCTGATCGGGATGTGGAAGGCCTTTGCGGAACTGGAGGCGATCGGCTTCATCGGCAAAAAGCGACCGCGCATGATCGCCGTGCAGGCTGCCGGCTGCGCGCCAATGGTGAAAGCCTTTGAAGCCGGCGAAGAACACGCACCGCGCTGGGAAAACGCGCACACGATCGCATCGGGCATCCGCGTGCCGCAAGCCATCGGCGACTTTCTCATTTTACGCGCCGTACGCGAGAGCGGCGGTTTTGCGATTGCGGTCGAAGACCCCGCAATCACGATGGCGCTTGATGAGATGGCGCGCGAAGAGGGTTTTCTGCTGTGTCCGGAAGGGGCAGCGACCTACGCTGCCTACAAACAGAGCCTGGTCGACGGCCGCGTGAAACCTACCGACCAGGTTGTTTTATTCAATTGCGCGAGCGGTCTGAAATATCCGCTCCCGAAAATCGAGCGGAAGCTCGACCGGCACAAGCCGATTGATTTTGCTTCCCTGTAAGCAGATGATTTCTGCCAGGGCGTACGAAATAAAACGCCGCGCAGGGAGGATTCAATGAAACGGCTGATCACGGCCGCAATCGTTGCGGCACTGATGGGCAGCGCGCTGGCTAGCGCGGAGACTTTTCCATCGCGTCCGATCACGATCATCGTGCCGTTCGCAGCCGGCGGGCCGACCGACGCGTTGGCGCGCATTCTTGGGGATCGCATGCGCCAGACGCTGGGACAGCCCATCGTCGTGGAGGATGTGACCGGCGCCGGCGGCACCATCGGTGTCGGGCGTGCCGTCCACGCGGCTCCTGATGGCTATACGCTGAGCATCGGTCACCTCGGCACGCACGTGATCAACGGCGCGATCTATCCGCTGAACTTCGATCTGGTGAAGGATCTTGATCCCGTCGCGACGATCGCAAGCAATCCGATGATGATCGTTTCGAAAAACGATGTCCCGGCGAAAGACCTGAAGGAACTGATCGCCTGGATCAAGGCGCATGAAGGCAAGGTCACGGCCGGCACCGCCGGCGTCGGCTCCGGCGCGCATTTTTCCGGTGTCTATTTCGGACAGCTGATCGACAGCAAATTGCAGTTCGTGCCCTATCGCGGCACCGGCCCCGCGCTGCTCGATCTCGTTGCGGGACAGATCGACGTGATTGTCGATCAGGCGTCGAATTCCCTTGCGCAGGTCAAGGCGGGCAAAATCCGGGCTTACGCTGTGACCGCCGAGAAGCGCCTCGCTGCCGCGCCGGACATTCCAACCGTGGATGAAGCCGGGCTTCCGGGCTTCCATGTCGAACTGTGGTCGGGGATATGGGTTCCGAAGGGAACGCCGAAGGACGTCGTGAGCAAGCTCAACGCCGCAGTGGTGGATGCGCTCGCAGACCCCGCGGTGCGCAAGCGTATGGCCGAAGCGGGCCTGGATATTCCGCCGCGCGACAAGCAAACTCCCGAAGGGCTCGCCGCGTATCAGCAGGCCGAGGTCAAGAAATGGTGGCCGATGATCAAGGCCGCAAACATCAAGGTCGAGTAGGGCGCTAACCGCCGATACCCGCCTCGAGTTTGGCGTACAGCGGGTTATCGCGAGAGAACACGTAGTCGAGCTCGGCCACGGCAACCGCCTCGGCGCCGTTTTCGCGCAGGAAACTGGTGAGCGCATAGACTTGATCGGGCGGGCAGTGGAGCGTGAGCAAGCCCGTCGCGCTTGGCCCGCCGAACGGCGCCTCGATGCCAAACCGCCGCTTCGCATTTTCGACCAGCATATCCGTGCCGGCTGCAAATCGCGCACGCACCTCGCGGAAGGCGCGCGCACGCGCTTGCGCGGCTACCCGGTCCAGGATTACCCGCGCAAAGTCGCGTTCCGCCTTATCCCAGGTCGCTGCGCGCGAGGCCACCAGATTGGCCTGCGAGCGCAGGATGGTACCGTCTTCCACCACTTTCAGGCCATTGGCCGCAAGCGTTGTGCCGGTGGTCGTGATGTCGACGATCATTTCGGCCGTGCCGGCAGCAGGCGCGCCTTCGGTCGCGCCCGAGCTCTCGACGATGCGATAGTCGATGATGCCGTGGGCGGAGAAGAAATCACGCGTCAGGTTGATGTATTTGGTCGCGACCCGCATCTTGCGGTCGTGGTGTTGTCGAAAGGCGGTAGCGACATCATCGATGTCAGCCATGGTGCGCACATCGATCCACGCCTGGGGCACGGCCACAACGACGTTGGCAAAGCCAAAGCCGAGGCCCTCGATCAGCACGACGCGCTTGTCGGCGTCGATAATCATTTCACGAACCAGATCCTCGCCCGTCACTCCGAGATGCACAGCGCCTGCGGCGAGCTGGCTCGTAATTTCGGAGGCCGACAAATAGGCAATTTCCACACCGTCGAGGCCGGCGATCGTGCCGCGATAGTCGCGGGCGCCGCGTGGTTTGACGAGCGTGAGGCCCGCGCGGGCAAAAAATGCTTCCGCGTTTTCCTGCAAGCGACCCTTGGCCGGAACAGCGAGCACCAAAGGCGCGGTCATGATGCGCCTCCATAGACGGCAAGCCGTTCGATCCAGATTGCAAAGCCGACCGCGGGAATAGGTCCGGGCGCGCCTAGTCGCGCGAGCAACTCATCGTAACGCCCGCCCGCGACGAGCGGATCGCCGGTGCGTTCGGGGTCGGTCAACTCGAAAACGAGACCGGTGTAATAGTCGAAGCCGCGTCCGAATGCGGTCGAAAAACGTACGCGCTTCACATCGACGCCACGCGCCTCGAGAAAACCCGTCCGGCTTTCAAATTGATCGAGTGCAGGTGCGAGGGCGGATGTCATGTTGGCCTCTGCGGCCAAAGCACGAAGTGCGGCGGCGCCTTCGTCGGGGTTGCCTTGGATGGCGAGGAAGCGCTCGATCAGTCCGCGAATGTCGCGCGGCAGCTTGGCGCTGGCACCGAGTGCGGACTGCTCGAGAAAACGCTCCGCGATCTCCGCGACCGAACGTCCGCCGACCGCATTGATGCCGGCGATCGACAGCAAATCAGTGACGAGCGCACGTGCGCCCTGCGGATCCGACCCGGCGAGTGCTGCCAATACGCCCTGGTACTCGGGACGCGTGTTGTTGCCACCGAGCACGAGACGATCGAGGTCCTGCGCCAGATTTGTCTTGCGATTGAAATCCTTGACCAGTCTTCGCTTCCACGCTGGCGGCAAGTCGAGACCGGCGACCAAGCCGGCAAACAAAGCGACGTCGCCAATCTGAATATCTGGCACAGGCAGGCCGTAGTGCGCTGTTGCCTCCAGGCCAAGCGACAGCATTTCGGCGTCGGCCGCTGTTTTGTCCGCGCGTCCGAAAGACTCAATGCCGGCTTGCAGGAATTCCGCAGGTGCGTCGCTGCGGTGGCGGAAGATGGGTCCCAGATAGCAAAAGCCGGCTGCCTTGCCCGCGAGCGGCGAGGCGAGATAGTCGCGCGAAACCGGAATGGTGAGATCCGGGCGCAGACAGAACTCACCGCCGTCCGGCGCAGTCGTGAGGTACATCCGGCGGCGGATGTCCTCACCCGAAAGGTCGAGGAACGGCTCCGCCGGTTGCAGCATGGCGGGCGCAACGCGGGCGTAACCGGCGCGCTCGTAGGAGGCGACCAATGCCTCCGCCCGCGCGTCGGGTCCTTGCCTTTGTGCTGTTACGCTCGCGTTCATTCCTGCACCAAAACGACTGCAAATACTGGGGTCCGCGGCCGGGCCTTTAGCATGCCGGCCTTAAGGATTCGACGACGTTTGCCCGCTGGCCTTAACGGCCCGGGCGGTCAAATGTTTGTCGTCGTTAATAAAATTTGCGCGCTGCCGGGCCGGCCGTTGGCGGCGGGCCACAGTTACGCTTGCCTTACCATATCCCGTACAACGCGTAAGGGAATCTCAATACAACCCAGGTTGACTGGCCGCTATGGAAGCGAAAGCGACAAGCAATCCGGTCCCGCGCGCCGCCGTCGAGGCATTTTACCGTGCCCTCGCGGATCGCGACATGGATACGCTTGCAGCGTTTCTCGACGACGACGTGAAGTGGACCATCTCCGGGCCAGTCGACATTCTGCCGTTCTGCGGGCAGCGCGTTGGCAAGGATGTGGTGATGGAATTGCTGGTGCGCGATATCCCGACGCTTCTGGAGGGCCGGCGCTTCGCCGCGCAGGCGATGTTGGTGGATGGCGACCGTGCCGCGGTGCTGGGCAAACTCACCGCGACCAAACGCGCCGGTGGCCGCGCGATCAGCTACCGGATTGCCCACTTCATTCAGTTCCGCAATGAAAAGGTCATTGATTACGTATCGATCATCGACAGCTTCGATGCGGTGGAGCAAATGCTTGGCTACAGTCTCGACGCCTATGATGGTTATCGGGTGAACGGCGACGTCGTTACTGTGTGACAGCCGTCACTGCGGTATATTTCGATTCCCGCGTAACGTATCATCATAAAATTGGATTCGCTTCGGAGCACAACCTCATGCGCCGCTATTACGCCATTGTCGTTGCGTTGCTTTTGTCTGCTTGGCCATCGCTCGCTCTCGACATGCCGACCCGCAAGGCCGGGCTGTGGGAGCTCAAGATGGAATTCCAGGGCCACAATCTTCCGGCGCAGCTGATGCAGCAATGCACCGACGCCAGCACCGATAAGCTGATGACATTCAATTTCGGCGGCGCGGCAGAGCGCAACTGCCAGAAGCGTGATGTCAGCAACACCGGCGGCACCATCACGGTGGATTCGGTCTGCCAGTTTGGCGACGCGACCACGACGTCGCATGCCGTGGTCAGCGGCGACTTCAACAGCGCCTACACCGTGCAGATCAATTCAACGCGGCAGGGCGGGCGACCGGTTCCGGGTGCCGCGCCCGGCGGCGAGTCGCACATGACAATTGCCGCAAAATATCTGGGGCCCTGCACCAACGGTCAAAAGCCCGGCGACGTGATGATGGGCAACGGGATGAAGATGAACGTGCTCGAAATCCAGAAGATGGGTGGAGCACCACCGCAGCGGCCGTAAGCTACGTCAGCTTGTGACGGGCGAGCAGCTTGCGGACCTCGTCTACAAGCTTGTCCTGATCGACCGAAAACTGCGTCTCATTCTGCTTCTTCAGATACTCGTCACGATCTTTGATCTCAGTAAGTCCGGCGCCGAGGATCAGGTCCTTGATGAGGACCTTCTTTTGATCCTTTTCATCGGTTCCCTGGATGATAGCGCAAGGTGAACCGCGCTTGTCGGCGTACTTGAGCTGCGCGCCGAGGTTGTTCTTCGGGTTACCGAGATAAAGCTCGGCGCGGATACCCGCGCTGCGCAATGTGGCGGCCATCTTCTGGTAATCGGGGATGCGATCGCGGTCGAATATCGTGACGACGACAGGCCCGGGTTCAGGCTTTGCGCTGATCTTGCCAAGCGCAGTCAGCGCCGCCTGCAGGCGCGAAACGCCGATGGAAAAGCCCGTCGCGGGCACGGGCTCACCGCGAAAACGCGACACCAGTCCGTCATAGCGTCCACCGCCGCCGACCGAGCCGAAGCGGACAGGCCGGCCTTTCTCGTCTTTGATTTCGAAGGTCAATTCAACTTCGTAAACCGGGCCGGTGTAATACTCGAGGCCGCGGACGACGGTTTTGTCGATCCGCACACGGTCGCTGTAGCCGGCGGCCGCCACCAGTGCAGCAATTTCTGAAAGCTCTTGATCGCCGGCGCCGGTCGGCGCTGCTGCACCTTTGCCGCTGATGATTGCGACAATGCCCTCAATTTGAGGGTCGGCCAGTTCAGCGCCTTTGGTGAAGTCGCCGCTCTCATCCTTGCGGCCTTTGCCCAGCAACATTCTGACGCCGTCGACACCGAGACGGTCAAGCTTGTCGATCGCGCGCATCGTGGTCAGGCGCTTGTCCGCGGAAATTTGCAGCGCGTCCATCGCGCCATCCAATATCTTCCGGTTATTCACCTTCACGACATATTGGCCGCGCGGAATTCCCAGCGCCTCCATCGTGTCGGCGGCGAGCATGCACATCTCGGCATCGGCGGCCATGGACGCCGCCCCGACCGTGTCGGCATCAAATTGCATGAACTGGCGATAGCGGCCCGGTCCGGGCTTCTCGTTCCTGAACACCCAGCCATAACGATACGAGCGGTAGGGCATTGCAAGATTCTGGAAATTTTCCGCGACGTAACGGGCGAGCGGCGCGGTGAGGTCGTAACGTAGCGACAGCCACTGTTCGTCGTCGTCCTGGAATGAGAACACGCCTTCGTTCGGGCGATCCTGGTCGGGCAGGAACTTGCCGAGCGCGTCGGTGTATTCGATGGCCGGCGTTTCCACCGGCTCGAAGCCATAGCGCTCGAACACGACGCGGATCGCGTCCACCATGTGGCGGGTGGCGGCGATCTCGGCGGGACCGCGGTCGGCGAGGCCGCGGGGCAGGCGGGCTTTGAGCTTGGTTGGCTTGTTGGGCTTATTGGCCATCGGCGAGTTGCACAATTGAATGTTACGGCGTGGTAGCAGCCGTTTTCCGCTTTGTCATTATCGGCGAAAATGGGCTAAGGCAGTCGCGTTGATATCTGTCCGCTGGTCGCAGCAGGAAGTGAGGCTCCAAATGGCCTTGGCAGCATCGTCGGTCCCCAACGACCTCGAACCCTATTGGATGCCGTTCACCGCCAACCGCGCCTTCAAGAAGCGGCCGCGGATCGTCGTCGGCGCCAAGGACATGCATTACATCGCCAGCGACGGGCGCAAGCTCCTCGACGGCGCGGCCGGGCTCTGGTGCACGAATGCCGGCCATAACCGCGAGCCGATCGTCGCGGCGATCCAGAAGGAAGCCGCGACGCTCGACTACGCGCCGGCTTTTCAATTCGCCCATCCCAAGGCCTTCGAATTGGCGAGCCGCGTGGCCGCGCTGGCGCCCGGCGATCTCGACCATGTCTTCTTTTGCAACTCCGGCTCGGAGGCGGTCGACACCGCGCTCAAGATCGCGCTCGCCTATCATAATGTGCGAGGCAACGCGTCGCGCGTGCGGCTGATCGGTCGCGAGCGCGGTTATCACGGCGTCGGCTTCGGCGGCATCGCGGTCGGCGGCATCGTCAACAATCGCAAGCAATTCGGCGCGTTGTTCGCCGGCGTCGACCATTTGCAGATGACTTACAATCGCGAGAAGCAGGCCTTCACCATCGGTGAGCCCGAGTGGGGCGCGCACCTTGCCGACGATCTCGATCGTCTTGTCGCGCTGCACGATGCATCGACAATCGCCGCCGTCATTGTCGAGCCGCTGGCGGCATCGACCGGCGTGCTGCCGCCGCCGAAAGGCTATCTCGAGCGTTTGCGCGCGATCTGCGACAAGCACGGCATTCTTCTGATCTTCGACGAAGTGATCACCGGCTATGGCCGCATGGGCTACGCCTTCGCCGCCGAACGTTACGGTGTGCTCCCCGACATGATCACCTTCGCGAAGGGCATTACCTCAGGCAGCGTGCCGATGGGCGGCGTGCTCGTGCGCAAGGGCATCTACGATGCATTCATGAAAGGGCCCGAGCACGTCATCGAACTCTTTCACGGCTATACGTACTCGGCGCATCCGCTCGCCTGCGCGGCCGGTCTTGCCACGCTCGATCTCTATCGCGAGGAAGGGCTGTTCGAACGCGCGCGCAAGCTGGAAAAGCCTTGGGCGCAGGCGGCCATGGGCCTCAAAGGTTTGCCGAACGTGCTTGATATCCGCCCGGTCGGCTTAACGGTCGGCATCGATCTCGCCAGCAAACCCGACGGCGTCGGGAAACGTGGCATGGAAGCGCTGGAGCTCGGATTCTTCGAACACGACGTCATGTTCCGCGCCGTCGGCGACACTTTGGCGCTCAGCCCGCCGCTGATCGTCAGCGAAGCTCAGATCGGCGAGATGTTCGACAAGCTCGCGCGCATCATCAAGGCGGTGGCGTAAGCGCGCTGCCCGCATAGGACGGCCGCGGCTGCAGGATCGCCCAGCCGATGTTGAGCATCGAATCGCCGCGCCGGTCGGGCAGCAGGAAAGGCGGCTGTACTGCTGCATCCACCGCGGTGGATCGCAAGGCCGGTGGCACCGCGGTCACATCGCCCGCAGTCCACACGACCAGCGCGCCTTGCGATTTGAGATCGGCAACGTCGATCCACGGCGCTCTATCCGGCTTGCCATCGATGAGCACGCGCGGATGGTCGGGCGCGTAATGCCCAATATTGCCGCCGTCCCACATACTGCCAATCACATAGATGATAGGCTTGCCGGTTACGGCGCGATAACGCTGCGATAATTCGCGCGCAAGCGCGTCGCCCGGAAAGAAGACCGCGCGGTAGCGGTGATCGTAGTTCGGCAGGATCGCGTAATTGACAATGAATGCGAGCGCCAGGCATCCGAACACGCCCGCCCAGATGATCGCTACGCGCAGGAGGCGCGTCTCGTCGAGCGTGCCGCGCGCGATCAGCACCACCCACACGCCCACGAACAGCCAAAGCGGATAGCCCCACATGGCAACGGTGCCGCGGCCGCTGAGGGCGGACATCGCGAGAACTGTCGCGATCGGACCGAAGGCAAGCCACGTCATGATCCGCATATCGAATGCATCCGCCGCAGGCGTGTCGACATTCCGTCGCGGGACAAACAGCGGCAGCGCGATCAACGCGGACGGGATCAGGAAGAAGGCCTGGCTCACCGCAAACTGGATCGGATGCCAGATGTGGTCGATCAGACCGCGTGATGGCAAGGCGCGATGCTCCGCATAAGTGAAGGGCAGGAAATCGTTCTGCACGAGCCAGACGAGATGCGGCGTCATCGTTACAAGCGCGACAGCGGCCGCCACGTAAGGGCCGGGCGTTGCGAGCGACTTGCGCGCGTCACGGTCGAGCAGAATGAACAGCGCGAGCGGCACTGCCAGCACCAACACGAAATATTTCGCCCACAGCGACATCCCGATCGCGACGCCGAGCAGCAGCCAATGCCCGAGCCATCCGCCACGCAGGGCGCGATGAAAGGCAAAACCGGCCAGCGCCCAGAACGGCAGCTGGATGACGTCGTGATTGAATTTCGCGGCGGTGTAATTGAGGTAGTGCAAACCATCGACGATCAGCACAGCCACCAGTGCGCCGATCGGGCCGGTGAGCGGCCGCGCCGTCAGCCAGACAAGCCAGAGCGCGGCGATGACGGCCAGTTGTGCCAGCAGGTAATAGGCGAAGTCGTGTCCAGCCACGCGATAGACGATCTCGACCAGCCACCAGGGCAAGGGCGGCAGCTTGTCATAACCAAGTTGCCATTCCCGGCCGTAGGTCAGCGCTTCGATCAGATCGAGCGGCAGGTTGGGGTAAAGCAGCGTCGGCAAAGCGGTCCACACGGCCGCGTGCAGCAACAGGAATGCGGCCAAAGCCTGCGCCGGGGCGGCCGCAATCCAGGCCACCAGGGGAAAACGGGAATGCGCCGGCATCGGCTTGGCGGTCGACAATGGCTTAGGTCCCTGGGCCTTAAGTTCCTGCGAATAAGAGGTGAATTGGCGCTACCATAGCAAGAGTTCGAGTTGCGCGGGACCGTGGCGTCATGGACATTGGTGCCTGGCCGCGCGAATCAGCCGCTCTGGCGGCATTGCACCGGCCGCGGGGGTTGGCCCAGGATAAACCGCATGCGTCGTATCAGCGCTATCTTCATTGCGGCCTGCGTAGTCCTCATCGCCGCCTCAGTTGGCGCCGTGCTCTATCTCGGTTTTGGGGTCGATGCCAGCACGTCGGCCATCGTGGCGCTGGGCGCCCTGACCGGGATGGCGCTGTTCAATACCGTCAGCAACCGTCTGCGTGACCGCGGCGATCTGGGCGATCAGATCGGCGATCTGTCGCGCGGCACCGCCGATCTTGCGCGGCAGGTGGCCGAGATTTCGCGGCGCCTCAATGCGGTGGAGATCAAGATGGCGGCGCCGGCCCGTGCGCGTAGCGGCGCCGACCCGCTCGCCACCGAAATCGGCGAACTCGGCGGGCTGGTGAAACAGATCGCAGAAACCGTTGCGGCCCACGCTGCCGCCTTGCAGAAACAAGGAGCCTTGACGCCCCGCGTCGCCCCGAGCCCGCCGAAGCCCGAGCCGGCGCGGCCGGGCGAAGGCACGCTCGCGCGCAGCGAGAACGACACCGTGAACAATATCCAGCGCTTCCGCGCGCTCTCGCGCGAGAGCATTGCCGACTTGCTGTCCAAGGCCTGCGACGCCAACCGCATCGATCTTTATCTGCAACCCATCGTGACGTTGCCGCAGCGCAAAGTGCGTTACTACGAAGCGATGTCGCGGCTGCGCAGCGAGGACGGCGATATCATCCCGGCCATCGATTTCATTGACGTCGCCGAAAGCGTCGGCCTGATGCCGAAGATCGACAATCTTGCGGTGTTCCGCTGCGTCCAGGTGACGCGTCGCCTATTGTTGAAGAACCGCGATGTAGGGCTGTTCTGCAACATCAGCGCCGCAACCCTCACCGATGCAGTCATGTTTCAGCAATTTCTCGATTTCATGGATGCCAATCGCGCGCTCGCATCCTCGCTGATGTTCGAGTTCACGCAAGAGGCTTATCGCTCTTTCGGCCCGATCGAGCAGGAAAGCCTGGCGGCGCTTGCCGAGCGCGGCTTCCGCTTCTCCATGGACCACGTCACCGATCTGCACATAACGCCGAACGAGCTTGCGGAACGCGCGTTTCGTTTTCTCAAGGTGCCGGCCAAGTTGCTGCTGAACAAGGTTGCCGGCGTGCAGACCGATATTGATCCGGAAGATCTCGCGGATCTGCTCGCACGTTCCGGCATCGATCTGATTGCCGAGCGGGTCGAGACCGAGACGACCGTTGTCGACCTGCTCGACTACGATGTGCGGTTTGGCCAGGGCTTCCTGTTCTCACCGCCACGACCGGTGCGCGCCGAGGCGCTGCAGGGTTCAACGTCCGGAAAGTCGGGCGCGGCCGAGGGCGAAGGTCCCGGCGCGCTTCTGGCGGCCAGCTGACATCCTCCCGAGATGCAAAATTGTCGCGCCGACGTTGCGGTTCCGCTCATTCTGCGCAGTGACGAAGAAAGCTTTTCATGAGCGCCGCACGGCCGTCTTTGATTCCGAAGTTTTCCGCGCTGGCACCCGACTACGACGCGGTGCTGAGCGACGTGTGGGGCGTTATACACAATGGTATTGCCGCGTTTCCGCACGCCTGCGACGCGTTAATGCGCATGCGCGCGCGGGGCGGTGTGGTCGTCCTCATTACCAATGCGCCGCGCCCGAGCGAACAGGTCGTGCGCCAGCTTGAGCGTCTGCATGTGCCGCGCGAGGCCTATGACGCCATCGTCTCCTCGGGTGATCTCACCCGCGCCGCGGTCGAGGAGCGGCATGGCCAATCGCTCTACCACCTCGGGCCCGAGCGTGACCGTTCGATCTTCACCGGCCTGGACCTGCACTTTGCGCCACCGGAAAGCGCCGACTATGTGGTCTGCACAGGCCTTGAGGACGACGAAGCCGAGACGCCGGATGACTATCGCGCGCGGCTCGAGGCCATGTTGGCGCGCAAGCTGTTCATGGTTTGCGGCAACCCCGATGTCGTGGTCGAGCGGGGCCCGGCGCTGGTCTATTGCGCCGGGGCCATTGCCGATCTTTATGCGGCCATGGGCGGCAAGGTGCTTTATGCGGGCAAGCCGTATCGCCCGATTTATGATATGGCGCTCGCCAAAATAGATGCGGCGGCCGGCCGCAAAATCGCGCGCAGCCGGGTGCTTGCGGTGGGTGACTCTGTGCGTACCGATCTCAAGGGGGCCCGCAAGGTCGGCATCGATTTCCTGTTTGTCACCTCAGGCATTCACGCCGAGGAGCTGGGCGGACGCGAGCGGCCTGACGATGCGGCGTTAACGACCACGTTCGCCGCTGCCGGCGGCGCGCCGAAAGCCGTGATGCGGGAGTTGAGGTGGTAGCGCTCAGGCCGCGGGCGCGGACACTTCGGCGTCGCCGAAGACGGCGTCGATCTTGCTCTTGAGCGTCTGCGCGTTGAATGGCTTGACGATATAGTTCGAGACGCCGGCCTTCTTGGCAGCAATCACGTTCTCGGTTTTCGATTCTGCCGTGACCATGATGAAGGGAATTTCCGAGAGCGAGGGATCGGCGCGCATTTCCTTGAGCAGGGCGAAGCCGGTCATCGGCTCCATGTTCCAGTCCGAGATGACCAGACCGTACTCGCCCTTGCGCAATTTATTGAGCGCGGTCGAGCCATCATTCGCATCGTCGACACGTTCGAAGCCAAGCTGCTTGAGCAGGTTGTGCATGATGCGAATCATCGTGTTGTAGTCGTCCACGACGAGTACCGGCTTGGTCAGGTCGACAGCCATAGTGCATCTGCCCGTACGCGGGCTCTCCCCAGAATGGTGGCGTTAAATAGCAGTGGGCCTTGAATAACCCGTTAATTTGAAAGTTTGTTAACGGCGCGCTAACCGTAGCGGCGTCCCGAATGTTCCGGCGATGAAAAAATGTGCACGTTCCTGACCGCGTTTTCCCGTATTTGCACGGCATTCCGATGACCAGGCCTAAAACGCCCGCGAAACACTTCGAAGTCATACGCGGCGGCGCGCAGGGGATCGCCAGCGGTCCGCTGGCCGGAGCCGTGGTGGCAATTGGCAATTTCGACGGCGTGCATCGCGGCCATCGTGCGGTGATCGGTGCCGCGCTCAAGCGCGCCAGAGCCCTCGGACGCAAGGCGGCGGCGCTGACCTTCACGCCGCACCCGCGGCTGTTCCTTCGGCCACAGGAAACCTTGTTTCAGTTGTCCAGCGAACGCGACAAGTTGCGTCTGCTCGCCGCCACCGGCCTCGACGGCGCCATCGTCATGACATTCGACGCGGCCCTGGCGGCAACTCCGGCGGAGGATTTCGTCACAAAAATTCTTGCACAAGCGCTTGGTATCGGCGGCGCGGCGATCGGGTTTGATTTTCATTTCGGGAAGAACCGTGGCGGCTCGCCGGGCTTCTTGGCAGCGCAGGGTGAGCATCTGGGGTTTGCTGTCGACGTTGTGCCGCCGCTGGAAGACGAGGGCACGCCGGTTTCCTCCGGTTCGGTGCGTGCGGCGCTCGCGGCCGGTCGGGTGGTAGAGGCGGCCGAGCTGCTGGGTGCACCGTGGTTCGTATCCGGGGAAGTCATTCACGGCGACAAGCGCGGGCGCGAGCTTGGCTTTCCCACCGCCAATCTCAAGCTCGACCCCGCCTGCGGCCTCAAGCACGGCATTTACGCGGTGCGCGCCGACATCGCGGGCAAACGCCATGACGGCGTGGCGAGCTTCGGCCGCCGGCCGATGTTCGATGATGGCGCGCCGCTGCTGGAGGTCTTCCTGTTCGACTTCGACGGCGACCTTTACGGGCGCACGATTGATGTCGCTTTCATCGGCTGGATCCGTCACGAACAGAAATTCGAATCGATCGAGGCGCTCAAGCAGCACATGATGGCCGACGTTGCCCAGGCCCGCGACGCGCTCAAGCGCGCCGGCAAGGCCTTCCCGCTGCTGGGGGAGGTTTAGCCTTGCACCCGTCGTCCCCGCGAAGGCGGGGACCCATACGCCGTGCCCTCTCGGTAAGCTGCGGCGTATGGGTCCCGGGCCTCGCTTCGCTCACCCGGGACGACAGTAACCTCGGCCTTTCCGCAGCCGAATCCGCCTGCTAGTAAGCGCCCTATGTCGAAGCTCGAGCGCGATTATTCCGAAACGCTGTTTCTGCCGCAGACGGATTTCCCGATGCGCGCCGGGCTGCCGCAGAAAGAGCCGGAGATTCTCGCACGCTGGGAGAAGGCCGACCTCTACCGCCAGCTTCGCGACACCGCCAAGGGGCGCGAAAAATTCATCCTGCATGACGGCCCGCCTTACGCGAACGGCAACATCCATATCGGGCACGCGCTCAACAAGATCCTCAAGGACGTAGTGACGCGCAGCCAGCAGATGCTCGGCTACGACAGCAACTATGTGCCGGGCTGGGACTGCCACGGCCTGCCGATCGAATGGAAGATAGAGGAAGAAAACTACCGCTCCAAGAACAAGCAGAAGCCGAATCTGTCCGACCCCAAGGCGATGGTCGCGTTTCGGCAAGAGTGCCGCGCCTATGCCGAGCACTGGCTCAATGTTCAGCGCGAGGAGTTCAAGCGGCTCGGCGTCGAGGGCGACTGGGCGCATCCTTATACGACGATGGATTTCTTTGCCGAGGCGCAGATCACGCGCGAGCTGATGAAGTTCGCCGCCAATGGCACTTTGTATCGTGGCTCGAAGCCGGTGATGTGGAGCGTCGTGGAGAAGACGGCACTCGCCGAGGCGGAGGTCGAGTACGAGGACTACACCAGCGATACGGTGTGGGTGAAGTTTCCGGTGCGTTACGTAATACGCAATGGTCCAGAGACTGCGCACGGATCTTTTCTTGACTCATCGGTAGTTATCTGGACCACGACACCTTGGACTCTGCCGGGCAATAGAGCCGTATCTCATTTTCATCAAAAATCCATTACGGCTTGTACGAGTTAAAGCGGCACCCTCTGGTAACTGGGCCACGGTGGGTAGTACATTACATTTTCGCCGACAAACTTGCTTCAGAGGTGATGAAGCAAGCCAAGGTCGACTGACATTTGAACGAGTCTGTCGACGTGACCGCTGACACTTGAAGTTTAGAATTGCTTCGTCATCCGCTTGAGAAATTCAAGAAGAGATACATTCAGGACTATTCCGCTTGCTTGAAGGCGATCACGTCACTGATGATGCGGGGACCGGTTTCGTTCACACCGCGCCCGGCCATGGCCGCGAGGACTTTGAAATGTGGTCAGCAAATAAAAGTAATCTGAAGATCCGACGCTTGAATTGCGATGGACCATGAGACCAAGCTCCTCCGCCATCTCCTTACACCGTCGACGAAAATGGTGCCTTTACCGCGCCGCGCCCGGATTTACCGGCAAGCGCGTCATCAATGACAAAGGCGAAAAGGGCGATGCCAACGAGGCGGTGATCAAGGCGCTGATCGAGGCCGGCAATATCATCGCGCGCGGACGCCTGAAGCACCAATACCCCCATAGCTGGCGCTCGAAGAAGCCGGTCATCTTCCGCAACACGCCGCAGTGGTTCATTGCGATGGATAAGGGCATCGATAAGCCAGCCGACACGCTGCGCCATCGTGCGTTGTCCGCCATCAAGGTGACGCGTTGGGTGCCGGAGCAGGGCGAGAACCGGATCACCGGCATGATTGAAAGTCGCCCTGACTGGGTGATCTCGCGCCAGCGCGCATGGGGCGTGCCGATTGCCGTCTTCGTCAAGGAAAATTCCGACGGCTCGGTCGAGATCCTGCAAGACCCGGATGTCGAATTGCGCATCATCGAAGCCTTCGAGAAGGAGGGCGCCGACGCCTGGTACAAAGAAGGCGCGCGCGAGCGCTTCCTCGGCAAGCTCGCCAATGACAGCTGGAAAAAGGTCGACGACATTCTCGACGTCTGGTTCGACTCCGGCTCCACGCACGCTTTCGTGCTGGAAGATCCAAAGCATTTTCCGACACTGGCCGGCATCAAGCGCAAAATCGACGGCGGCAAGGATACCGTGATGTATCTGGAAGGCAGCGACCAGCATCGCGGCTGGTTCCATTCTTCATTACTGGAAAGCTGCGGAACGCGCGGGCGCGCACCTTTCGACGTGGTGCTCACCCACGGCTTCGTGCTCGACGAGCAGGGCCGCAAGATGTCGAAGTCGACCGGTAATGTCACGGCGCCGCAGGACGTAATCAAGCAATCGGGCGCCGATATTCTGCGCATGTGGGTCTGCGCGTCTGACTATGCCGATGACCTGCGCATCGGTCCGGAGATTCTCAAGACGACGGCAGATACCTATCGCAAGCTGCGCAACACGGTGCGCTGGATGTTGGGTTCGCTCGCGCATTTCCACGAGGAAGACCGCGTCAAGCTCGACAAAATGCCGGAGCTGGAACGCTTGATGCTTCATCGGCTGACAGAGCTCGATGAGTTGGTGAAGCGCGCTTACAAGGATTTCGATTACAAGCGCATCTTTGCGGCGTTATCGAGCTTCATGACCTCTGACCTTTCGGCGTTTTATTTCGACATCCGCAAGGATTCACTCTACTGCGACCCGATCTCCTCGGTGAAACGCAAGGCCAGCCTCACCGTGATCGACCATCTGTTCCGTTGCACCGTGACGTGGCTGGCGCCGATGCTATGTTTCACAGCGGAAAAGTCCTGGCTGTCGCGCTACGGCGCCGACGCCAAGTCCGTGCATCTGGAAGCTTTCCCCGAGGTGCCGGCCGCATGGCGCGACGACAAGCTTGCCGAGAAATGGCGCAAGATCCGCATCGTGCGCGGCGTCGTCACCGGCGCGCTCGAAATCGAACGCGCGCAAAAGCGCATTGGCTCCTCGCTTGAGGCGCACCCGATCGTGTACGTTTCGAATACGGAGCTTTACGAGGCCGTGGTCGATTGCGATCTCGCCGAAGTGTGCATCACATCGGCGGCGACGCTGGTGCAGGACGAGGGGCCCGGCGCTGCGTTTCGACTGCCGGACGTCACCGGCGTTGCGGTGCTGCCCAATCTTGCCGAAGGCACCAAATGTGCGCGCTCGTGGAAAATTCTCACCACCATTGGCGCCGATCCTCAATATCCGGATGTCTCGCCACGCGATGCCCAGGCGTTGCGTGAATGGGAAACCACGCGCAAGGCGGCGGGGTAGCAAGTTTGCAGTCGTCCCCGCGAAGGCGGGGACCCATAACCACGGGGCGTGAGGTGTATGCGTGCCGTACCACGTCTATATTCTTGCGAGCAGGCGGTACGGTACCCTGTACGTTGGGGTAACCAATGATTTGCAACGCCGTTTGGAGGAACATCGTCTTGGCGCGGGGTCGAAGTTCGTTAAACAGTATCGCGTCACAAACCTTGTGCATGTCGAGACGTTCGATGATCCGGAGTCAGCAATCCGTCGAGAGAAGCATTTGAAGAAATGGAATCGCGATTGGAAGATCCGATTGATTGAAGAGGAAAACTTGGAATGGCGCGACCTGAGTCACCTAGTCGGTTGATCGGTCTCACAAGCCCGCGACGACACGGCGTATGGGTCCCCGCCTTCGCGGGGACGACATCCCTATGAATGTCCGTTCCTACCTCACCGGCCCATTCACCCGCTTCGGCCTTGCGGTTGCTGCCATCGCATGCGCTCTCGACCAGGCCAGCAAAGTTTACCTCCTTTCCGTATTTGACCTCGCCGCAAACGGTCCGGTGCGCCTTGGCCCTTTTTTCGATTTCGTCCTCACCCGCAACACGGGCATTAGTTACGGATTGTTCCAGACGCAGGGCCCGGTCGGCCAATGGGTACTGCTGGCCTTCAAGGCGGTCGCAGTGCTGCTGCTGTGGGCCTGGCTGGCTCAGGCGAAGGACCGACTCACCGCGCTTTCCCTTGGCCTGATTGTGGGCGGGGCGGTTGGCAACGCCATCGACCGGTTGGCCTATGGTTGGGTTGCAGATTTCGTGTTTTTTCACATTTCCACGCCCAATTGGCGGTTCAACTGGTATGTTTTTAACCTCGCTGACGTTGCGATCGTTGCCGGGGTTATGGGGCTGCTGTATGAATCGCTGGTAGGGGACCGCGCCGCAAAAGCGCCCTGATCCCCCCGCAAGAGTCGCGACAATTCGGTGGTTTCGGGGTCCGGTTCGGGATGAACATGATGCGTCTCACCAATGCCTTCTCCGCCTGCGCTACCGTCGGGCTGGCGCTTGGACTCGCCATTTTGACCAGCCCCGCGCCAGCGCAGACGTCCGGTGATGATGTCTCCGCCGACCAAAAAGTCATGCGCAGCCTCATGGAAGGCCTTGGCCTCAAGCGGGACGGCGAGGGTCAGATCAATTACCAGGAGCGCCCGCCGCTCGTTCTTCCGCCCAACCGCGAATTGCGGCCGCCCGAGCGCGCCGATGCGGTCACGGCCAACAATCCGGCCTGGCCAAAAGATCCCGACGTACAACGCCGCAAGACCGAAGCGGCCATGGAAAGAAATCGCAACGTCAGCGACGAGCGCGAGCGCGAGCAGAACGCGCTGCGTCCGGACCAGCTCACGCCCGGGGGGCGGGGCCAGAAGCGGCAGCAAGCCCGCACCGGCGACAACGGCTATGACGCGCCAGCCTCCGGGTTCGGTAGCCAACTGCTGCCATCACAGCTTGGGACCTCGAAGACCGGCGTATTCGGCGCCATGTTCGGCAGCTCGAAGGAAGAGACGGCGAAATTCACGGGCGAGCCACCGCGCGCCTCGCTCACCGATCCTCCGACCGGATATCAGACGCCGTCGCCCGAGCAGCCTTATGGTGCCGGCAAGGCGGCCGGACCTGAAAAGCCGGCCGATTACTACACCACACATGCTGAGCCGGGCCGATAAACGGGATGAGCGTCGACTAGCATTATTGCGTAGCTGACGACGTCATCCGATCACGTGCTGCGGCACGATCCCAACAAGGCCAGGTCAGACATCGTGCTTGCCAATAAATGCGTCATCGCCCTCGCGTTCGTTACCGCGTTTGCCACCTCAACGCTGGCGGCCGAGCAGGTGGGCCCGGAAATCGCCGACTTCACATTGGCCAACGGCCTGGAACTGGTCGTGATCCCCGACCATCGTGCGCCGGTGGTCACGCACATGATCTGGTACAAGGTCGGTGCGGCAGACGAGACGCCCGGTAAATCCGGGCTGGCGCATTTCCTTGAGCACCTGATGTTCAAGGGCACGGCGAAAAATCCGACCGGAAAATTCTCACAAGTTGTTGCCCGCATCGGCGGGCAGGAAAACGCCTTTACCTCGCAGGATTACACCGGCTACTTCCAACGTGTGCCGAGCGACCAGCTCAAAACGGTCATGGAATTCGAAGCCGACCGTATGACGGGCCTGCAACTCACCGATGATGTCGTGCTGCCGGAACGCAACGTCATTCTCGAGGAGCAGAACCAGCGGGTGGGAAACAATCCGCCTGCGCGCCTTACGGAGCAGGTCGACGCGGCGCTTTACCTCAATCATCCCTATGGCAAGCCGGTGATCGGCTGGCGCCACGAAATGGAAGAACTGACGCGCGACGACGCGATCGGATTCTACCGGCGCTTCTACGCGCCCAATAATGCTGTCGTCGTCATCGCTGGCGACATTGATCCGGCGCAAGCGCGCGCGCTTGCGGAGGATACTTACGGCAAGGTTGCCCGCCACGGCTCGCTAACGCCGCGTATACGCGCGCAAGAGCCGCCGCCGGTTGCGGTGCGCTCACTCACGTTGGCGGATCCGCGCGTGGAAATTCCGTCCATGCAGCGCGAATACCTGGTGCCATCGTTCACGACGGCCAAACACGGCGAGTTGGAGGCGCTCGAGGTTCTCTCGCATATCCTCGGAAGCGGCTCGAACAGCCGGCTCTATCGCGCGCTTGTTGTCGACAAGCAGATCGCGGTTATGGCCAGTGCCTGGTACGATTCCAGCGCGATCGACCAATCCAAGTTCGGCGTTCAGGGTTCGCCGCGTCCCGGCGTCACGCTGCCGCAGCTTGAAGCGGGAGTCGACGCAGTCATGGCCGAGGTCATCGCCAAGGGCGTCACCGACGAGGAACTGGAACGGACGAAAACACGGCTGATCGCCGACGCCGTCTATGCACAAGACAATCAGGCCAGCATGGCGCGCTGGTACGGCGCGTCCCTGACGACGGGCGCGACCGTCAATGATGTGCTGCATTGGCCGGATCGAATCCGCGCCGTCACCGCCGACCAGGTGCGGGATGCCGCCCGGCAGTGGCTCGACAAGCGGCGTTCGGTCACCGGTTATTTGATCAAGGATGTGAGTCCGCAAGCGGAGAAGCGTTCATGAGAAGGCTTGTCGGATCGATCCTGTGCCTTGCGGCCGCGTTGCTGGCCGGCCCGCGTGCCGCCTCGGCGATGACTATTGAAAAGATCGTCAGCCCGGCCGGCATTGAGGCGTGGCTGGTGCGCGAAAAGGCCGTGCCGCTGATAACGCTCAACTATGCATTCAATGGCGGCGCCACTCAGGACGAGGCGGACAGGTCTGGCACCGCCAATCTCACCGCCGACATGCTCGACGAGGGCGCCGGCGATCTCGACGGCAAGGCCTTTCACGAGCGGCTGGAAAATCACGCGATTGAAATGGGTTTCCAGGTTGGACGCGATTACCTGCACGGCTCATTGCGCTCGCTGAATGAGCACCGCGATGAAGCCTTCGACTTGCTGCGTCTCGCGCTCACAAGCCCGCGCTTCGATGCCGACGCGCTCGAACGGGTGCGCGGTCAGGAGCTGGCCTCGCTTCAGCGCGATACGACCAATCCTAACGATCTCGCCAGTCGCCGTTGGTGGGAGACGGCCTTTCCAGGCCATCCTTACGGACGCGAGACCAAGGGCACACTCGAATCGATGGCGCGCATCAGCGCCGACGACCTGCGCACATATGTGCGGCGCGCGTTCGCGCGCAACGAGTTAAAGATTTCAATTGTCGGCGACGTCGACGCCAAAACGGCCGGTGAACTGATCGATCGTGCGTTCGCCAAGCTTCCGGAGAAGAACGACCTCAAGCCTGTAGCAAACGTGACGCCGAGCGGGCTCGGACGGCGCATCGTTATAAATGTGGATGTGCCGCAGGCCGTCGTTACCTTTGGCGGGCAGGGCATCGCACGTCATGACCCCGATTTCATGGCCGCCTATATCGTGAACCACATCCTCGGCGGAGGCAGCTTCTCATCGCGCATTTACAGGGAAGTGCGTGAAAAACGCGGTCTGGCTTACGGCGTGTCCGTTAATCTGGTCTGGTTTCAACGTGCCGCTGTTGTGCTCGGCGGGACCGCAACGCGGGCGGACCGCACGGCCGACGCGCTTGCTGTGATTGAAGAAGAAGTTAAACGCATGGCGCAGGACGGCCCGACGCCGGACGAACTCGCGGCCGCCAAATCATTTCTCAAAGGGTCCTACGCGCTGACTCTCGATACGTCCGCCAAAATCGGGGCGCAGCTCACGCAGATCCAGATCGACAATCTCGGCATCGATTACATCGACCGCCGTTCCACGCTGATCGACGCGGTCACGATCGAGGACGCCAGGCGGGTGGCCCGGCGCCTGTACAGTGGCGGACTGCTGGTGACGGTGGCGGGCCGGCCAAAAGGGCTGACATCGAGCGGAACGGAATAATTGGTATTGGCGTTGGCTCGATCGTTGCGACTGGACAAGCTTGTCATGGCCGGGCATAGCCGTCCGAAGGACGGCGTGCTTTCGCACGCCTATGTCCCGGCCTTCTCGCTTTGGTAGGCACGAGTGTTGCGTCCCCTTATCGGGATGTCCGGCACAAGGCTTGTGCTCGGGCCGGCCAAAGGGCCGGACCCGAGTGCCGGGCATGACGCGGAGGAACCATGGCGATCATCCAATCCATTGATGCTGCGCTTGAAAAGAACGTCGGACCGCACGGCGTCGGCGCGGACGCGCTGCAGGCCGCGATGGCGAAAGCCGAGGACGCACTCGATTGGATGCGCGCACGCCATGCGGACCGCAGCCTGCCATTGCTGCGCCTGCCTGAGACGCACGGCGATCTGGAGATGATCAAAGATACCGCACGCCGGCTTGCGGACCGTGCAACCGACATCGTTATTTTCGGCACCGGTGGCTCAAGCCTCGGGGGACAGACACTCGCGCAGCTGACCGGCTTTGCGGTGTCTGGCGTCGGCGCACTGCGGGCGCCGCCGCAACTCCATTTCATCGACAATCTTGATGCCGACAGCTTTGGTACCATGCTGGCCAGGCTCCCGCATGCGACAACCCGTTTTGTTGCGATCTCGAAATCGGGCGGGACCGCCGAAACATTGATGCAGACCATTGCCGCTTTGTCGGCTGTGAAAGGCGAGGGTCTGCAAACGCGTATTCCCGACATTTTTCTGGGAATCAGTGAGCCAGCCAAATCCGGTAAGGCGAATGGACTGCGCGATCTGCTCGGGAAATTTCACGTACCGCTTCTCGATCACGACCCGGGTGTTGGCGGCCGTTTTTCGGCCTTTACAAATGTCGGCCTGCTGCCGGCGGCGATGCTGGGCCTCGACATTGCCGCGGTGCGCGAAGGCGCCGGCCTTGCGCTGGCGCCAGTGCTGGCAAAGAAACAGGCGGCTCAGGTGCCGGCTGCAGTCGGTGCGGCGCTCGCGATTGCACTGGCCGAGAGCAAGGGCAAATCGATCAGCGCGCTGATGGCCTATTGCGACCGTCTCCAGCGCTTTACGCATTGGTATGTGCAGCTCTGGGCCGAAAGCCTCGGCAAGAACGGCAAGGGCACCACCCCGCTGGCGGCTCTCGGGCCTGTCGACCAGCACAGCCAGCTGCAACTGTTTATCGGCGGCCCGCGCGACAAATTGTTCACCGTCATTACGGTGGATGGTGCGGGCTTGGGTCCGCGGATCGATGGCGAACTCGCCAAGCTTGCGGGCGAGCCGGGTTTTTCCGGCAAGACGATCGGCGATCTGGTTGTGGCGGAGGGCCGCGCCACAGCCGAGACGCTGGCGAAAAACGGCTGTCCGGTTCGCACAATTCATATCAACAGGCTCGATGAGGAAAGCCTCGGCGAGTTGATGATGCATTTCATGCTGGAGACAATCATCGCCGCGCGCCTGCTTGGGATCGATGCCTTCGACCAGCCGGCGGTGGAAGAGGGTAAGGTGCTTGCGAAGAAATATTTGACGAATGGATGACCCATCCGGACAAGCCCGGCGATGACAGGCTAAGTTTGCTACCCGATGATCCCCATCACCGACACGATCTCGATCGATGAATCCGAGCTCACGGAAGCCTTCGTGCGCGCCTCCGGTCCTGGCGGGCAGAACGTCAACAAAGTGTCGTCGGCGGTGCAGCTTCGCTTCGATGCGCGCCACTCACCATCGCTTCCGAATGACGTGGCCCTGCGGCTAATGCGGCTGGCGGGCAAGCGGCTGACCAAGGAAGGCGTCATCGTCATTATTGCCCAGCAGCACCGCACCCAGGAGCGAAACCGCGCGGATGCGCGCGAGCGGCTGTTCGATATGATCCGGCAGGCGGCAGTCAGGCCCGTCCCGCGCCGTCCCACCAAAGTACCGAAGTCACAGCGCCGGGAGCGGCTTGAGGGCAAAAAGCACCGCTCCACGATCAAAAAGCAGCGCAGCGGGAAAGCGTGGGACTGATTTCGCCTAAGGATAGCGGGGGCAGATCGCGACGCTGCCTCGCGGGGTGCGGTTTGCGCCTTTAAAGTCGAGGCCAACCCGAATCAGGCTCTCCATGCCCGTCCGTCAATTGTCCGAGGCTGTCGTCAATCGCATCGCCGCCGGTGAGGTGGTCGAACGCCCGGCGAGTGTCGTGAAGGAACTGGTCGAGAACGCGCTCGACGCCGGGGCGCGCCGCATCGATGTTTTGACGGACGGTGGCGGTCGCCGACTTATCCGCATCACCGATGATGGCGAGGGGATGACCCGCGCCGATCTTGAGCTCGCGGTCGACCGCCACGCGACGTCGAAACTTGAGGGCGATGATCTGCTGTCGATCCGCACGCTTGGATTTCGCGGTGAGGCGCTGCCCTCCATCGGCGCGGTTGCCAGGCTGACCATCACCACGCGTCACGCCGGCGAAGCGCATGCCTGGAGCATCACGGTAGACGCCGGAGAAAAGTCGGAAGTGAAGCCGGCCGCCTTGTCCAAGGGCACCACCGTCGAGGTCCGCGACCTGTTTTACGCAACGCCGGCGCGGCTGAAATTCCTGAAGACCGACCGCAGCGAGGCTGAAGCGGTGCGCGAAGTTGTCCGCCGCCTCGCTATGACGCGTCCCGATGTTGCGTTCACGCTAGCCGGCGAGGAGCGCGCGCCTGTGACTTGGGTGTCGGTCGCGGATAGTGCACAGCTGCCGCGATTGGGCGATGTGCTGGGAGCGGACTTCCATGCCAACGCCATGGCCATTAACGCCGAGCGTGATGGCGTGCGCGTGATCGGATTTGCCGGCTTGCCGACACTGTCGCGCGCCAATTCGCTGGCGCAGTATCTGTTCGTCAACGGCCGCCCGGTACGCGACAAGCTTCTGTTCGGCGCGGTGCGCGCAGCCTATGCCGATTACCTGCCGCGCGACCGGTATCCGCTGGTGGCGCTGTTCGTCACGCTCGATGCGCGCGAGGTGGACGTCAACGTGCACCCGGCCAAGACCGAAGTCCGTTTCCGCGACGGCGCTCTCGTGCGCGGGCTGATCGTACGGGCGCTCAAGGATGCACTGGGGCGGGAAGGCCAACGCGCGGCATCGACAGGTGGCGGCGCTACCATTGCGGCGTTTCGTCCGGCCGCAGTACCGCCGCGTGCGCGCTACGACTGGCGGCGCTCTCCGGCGCGGCCGGCAGGATTTGCGCCCGCGCACGGCGCGCCCGGTTTTGCGCAAGCCGCCCAGGCCGCTTTCGATGTCGGCGAGCCGGCTGCGGATGCGGCAGTTGCGACCTTCGAACCGGCGGCCGACCAGATTGACAAGCCGCTTGGAGCCGCGCGTGCGCAAGTACACGAAACTTATATCGTCGCGCAGACCGTCGACGGACTCGTGATCGTCGATCAACATGCCGCGCATGAACGCATCGTTTATGAACGTATGAAGGCGGCGATCGATAGATCCGGCGTTGCACGGCAGATTCTGCTGATCCCCGAGATCGTTGAACTCGATGAGGCCGATGCCGCACGGCTTACAGCGCGCTCCGAGGAGCTTGCGCGCTTCGGTCTGGTGATTGAGACGTTCGGTCCGGGCGCTGTGGCGGTGCGTGAAACCCCGTCGATGCTGGGCGAAGTCAACGTCAGAGGGCTGATCGCCGACCTCGCCGAGCACATGGCCGAATGGGATGACTCGCTGCCGCTGGAACGCCGGCTGATGCACGTGTCGTCGACGATGGCCTGTCACGGATCGGTGCGGGCCGGACGCAGGCTGAAGCCGGAAGAAATGAACGCACTCCTGCGCGAAATGGAAGCAGTACCGAATTCCGGCCAGTGCAATCACGGCCGGCCGACTTATGTCGAATTGAAGTTGACGGATATCGAGCGGCTGTTCGGGCGCCGATAAGCTTCATACGACGGTCTATGCGGCGAGTTAGCATGTCTTGCGAACGTGTCCCCGCCATCAATGAATTGTTCAGGGCCCTTCTCGGTTCGGCGACAGAATATCCAGCCAGACCAGATATCCGCCAGACAAAATAAGAAAGATTCCCTGAGCGAGCACGAAGAGGCCGTCACCGGGCTGGTAAATCCAGATAGCGAAATAAAGCCCCACTGCGACCAAAGCTAAATAAAAGGGCAGCGCAATCATTCGTTCCATCTCAGTAGTCCAGGAAGCCCAGGACACAAATAGCGGGCCGCACCGAGTGTCGACGGACTCGGCACGGCCCCTTCCCGCCCGGCTTCAAGCCACAATCCGGGCAGAACTGTTCTAAGTCGAAATCCGAATTGAGTGCAGGATTGCCGGTCAACGCCGACCTGTTGGCAGGGTGCTTAAAGTACCAGCGCTATTTCTGTCTTGTGATTTGACGACAAGAATTTGATCGTGTTTGCCGCGCGTCGCCAAAACAAAAAACCCCATGTGTTTTGTTGGGGTTTGCGGACAAAGCGGACGTTGCGCTCACTGGATTTGATGTCCGCAAATGACCCAAAGCGGACAACGGCCTGATCAACAGACCCTCATCGAATGGCACGTTGGCGGCGGCGGGCGGAAACCGGCAAAATCACACGCCCTGATGGCCGCCAATTGGCCTTGCGAGCACGCGCCTTGCGCGGGGTCAGGCCAGTCCAACGCTTGAACGCGTGGGTCAAGGAGCTGACTTCTTGATACCCGAGCAGCCACGCAACCTGAGATATCGATAAATCCTTGTCGGCCAAATAGCGTTCGGCGAGGTCAAACTTAAGGCGTTCCAGGACTCCAGAGAACGTCAATCTTTCGGCAGCAAGTCGCCGCGCCAGGGTTCGTTCACTGACGCCGAGCCGGCGAGCAATTTCGTCAAGCTTTGCCTTGCCGTGCGGGAGCAACGGCACAATGGCGTTTTCAACGCTTGCGCGGAATGGACCCCGCTTGCTTGGCCGACGATCGAGCGCTTCATCACAACACTTGATCAATATTTTATTCAGGTAGTGGTCGGCGCTGACGACCGGCATATTCCTTATGGCAGGCTCGAACAGTACCTCGTCAACAGAGGCACCAAATTCTACTTTGGCGCCGAAAAATTCTGTCAGCTCCGAGGGGTCACCTTCGAGGCGGTGAGTGAGCCTGACGCGGGTCGGAACCAGCCGTACGCCAGTGAGATGTCGGCATAAGCGGACCAGTATCGTCATGAAAAACTCAATCTGATGCCGATCCAGGTGGCGGCCGACGCCGACATAATGGAATGAAATACCAAAATTTCCGCCATCGAGAAGTTTCGGCGCCACGCCTTCGTTAACAATTCCGCTGTAACGCGCGAGCCGATATAACGCGTCACCCAATGTTCCCGAGGAAGCCGACACATAATAGAGAAAACCGAGTTCGCGCAGATCAGGCGATAGGGCAAGATGAAATCCCAGGTGATCATCCTGGAGCGCGACAGCGACAAGATTCAAAAAACTGATTTGATCACGGACAGCGAACCGCGCACTCGCGTCATTGATTTGCTGAATTGTCAGATTTGCGGTGGGCAACAGCGCGCGCGGGTCAACCCCGTGCGCTTTGGCGTGGGCATAAGCGAGCCGCGTTATTGTCCCATTGGCGTTTGGAAGCGTGCCGAGACGCCTGGCGTTAGCACGGCCCATGACGTTGCTCCCTCCTGCCTCTTGGAGCCCCGGCGCGCTTATTTATTAACTGCGGCCTGGGTCGGCCTGCACGGACAAACCTTTGGCAGATACTAACAAGACGCCAGCCGGAAGTCGCGCCTATAAAGCAAGTGTCTGTCGTCGCATGCGCGCGCAGAGTATTTCACATCCGGACCGCTCACTTGATACGACCACGGTGTCGTAGGCATTGGGCGGCCGCAAATCGTTTGGGACTAAATTGCAATGAAAGGAACAATTGTCGCCGTTATCGATGATGACCCGGAAATGCGCGCAGCGATGGCGTGTTTGTTGCCGGCGTTCGGGTATAGCGTAAACACTTTCGATTCAGCTGAGACATTTCTGGCCTGCGCGTCGACCTGCAATGCGATGTGTCTCGTCGTTGATATCCAGCTCGGTGACATTTCCGGGGTGGAATTGGCTCACCAATTGATGGCGGACGGGTTCACATTTCCCATTATTTTTATGACCGGGCTCGATGATGCAATAATTCAAAGCCAGGCAGTCGCCGCCGGCTGTGTCGCATATTTACGCAAGCCATTTCCGGCAAATGTGCTGGTTGATGCCATCAAAAAGGCTGTCGGATAGTTCAATTGTATTCGCTGGGTGTGCGAATGCTTGAACTCGCACACCGCTCCCAGACTTAGTCTACCGGTTCTACTTTCACGATCCTGTGGTCGTGGTTGCTGCCGACCCAGAATGTCACGGGCGTCGTCGAATTGTCGACGAACACCGTACGCATGTTGGTCTCGGACGGCATCAGATATTGCAACGAATGGCCGGTCTTGGGATCGAGCCGCACGACGCGGTCGGTGCTCATCGTGGAGGTCCAAATTTCACCGTTCTTGTCGAAATTGGCCCGGTACGGGAACGTGAATTCCGGCAGGCTGTATTCGGTGAATTTTTCCGTCTTGGTGTCGAACAGCGCGACCTTGCTGGCCCGATATTCGGTGACCAAGACGCGATCCTGATCGTCGATTTGCATGCGGCGAGCACGAGCGTGCGCGGTGGGCATGGGATACCACGTCACATTCGTCGTCTTCGCATCGATCTTGCCGAGATGGCCTTCGGTGAATTCGGCCATCCAAAGGTTGTTCTTGGAGTCCGCCATGACCTGGTAAATGCCGGCATGCTTAAGGCCCGGCAGTTGATCGGTCGGGTGGAATTTCTCCCATTTGTTGCTCGCCAGGTCGAGCCGGAAGATGTCCTGCGTGCCGACGCTCTTGGTCCACACCTTGCCGTCGACCTCGTAGTGCAGTCCCGTGAAATTCAGTTGCACGCGGTCGTCGTTAAATTCCGGAGATAGCGGGAAATAGGAAATCTCGCCGGTACCCGGATCCAAGCGGCCGAGTGAGCCCTGGTACATCGTGTCGAACCAGATCTTGCCGACGTGGTCGAACTCGATGCTGAGGAGCCCGGTGGGCGCCTTATCCTTGAACTTCTTGATCGGGTATTCGGTGAGTTTGAGCGTCTTCGGATCGAACTTGCCGATGAACATCTCGCCGAAGTCCGAATACCAGACGTTGCCTTCCTTATCGACCAGAATGTCATGCGGCTCGGTCGTCGGCCGCACCATGTCGTACTCGGTGACGATGGCGCGAGTGTCCCGGCCCTTCGGGCGCGGCAGGGTCTTTAGCTCGTATTGCCAGTGGTCCGACGAGCTCAGATTGATGGTCGCGAGATAGTCGGCGATCTTGCGGTATTGCTCAGGCGTGCCCGCGCGGGTTCTGTCCAACATGGGCTGCGGCTTGGCGGGCTGGCTCACGGCGCCATAGCCCATCATGCGGCTGATCACGTGCGTCCACTCGTCGGAATCATGCGTTGAACGCACGATGCGTTCGAGCGTGTGACAACCGACGCAATTCAGCAGCGCCGCCTTCTGATCTTCGGTGCCCGGGATGCTCATCATCCACTCGGCGTTGGTAAGCTGGCTGGCGAGATTTTTGGTCTTCTTGAGCTTGATGTCGGTCGTCGTGGTCTTCTCGGATTCCACCATCGCTGTGGTCTGGGAGTTGATGTCGTAGCCGACTGCGCGGACACTGATCTTGTATTCGCCCGGCTCCAGGCGGTTCTCCGGGAAGGCGTAGCGGCCTTGCGCGTCGCTGCTCACGCTGACCTGGACGATCGAACCGGGCTTATTGGCGGTTACGACGACACCTTCCATGTTGCCTTCGGCTTCGGAGCTTACGGTGCCGGTCAGGGCCGCCTGGCCTTGTGCCCAAACCGTTTGAGTTGTCGGCTGGAAGAGCATCACCGCTGCGCTGGCGGTCAGGCTCAGCATCAGTTTGCTTTGCATCGGGGTCTCCCTAGTGAAAATTTGTCTTGCGTGCCCTGGGGCTTGCCGCTCGTCGGCTGGCGACCGATTCTAGCGACAGTCGACGGATACGCTATGGTGACTCCGCTTGAGTGGCGGAACAAGCCCGATCCGTGGGCCTCGGCGCACTATTTGCCGGGCTGATTTTAGGGGGAACCCGAACGGCCGGGCTGGATTGCGTCCTGTTTGGTTTGTTTGGATACTTGCCATTGGCGGTCACCGTGCGGAGTCACGGGAAGGGAGGAATAGAGCCATGTTCACACGTCTCCTTTCGACGATTTTCGGCGCTGGCGTTAGTTTTGCAGTCATGGCCGTAGGGGCACATGCCGCCGACGACATCGAGGCAAAAGCGCAGACATGCGCCGCATGCCACGGACAGAATGGCGTACCCATCGAGCCGAAAACCATTCCGATCATCTGGGGTCAGCAGCAGAGCTATCTTGTCAAGCAATTGCACGATTACAGAAGCGGCGATCGCGACAACCCGATCATGTCGCCCATAGCCAAGGGCCTTGCGCAGGAAGATCTTCGCAAGATCGCGGCTTATTTTGCGGCCAAGAGCTGGCCGACGCAGCATGCGGCCAATGCTTCCGTGTCGCCGCCCAACGGAATCACTCAGTGCCAGCCATGCCATCAACCGAATTTTGAGGGCGGCCCGCCGGCGCCGCGGCTTGCAGGGCTTAGTTACGAATACCTGGTCACATCGATGCGCGGCTTCGCCGCCGATGAAAGGATCAACAACGGTGACATGCCGAAATTCATGCAAGCTCTGACGGACAGCGAGAGGGACGCCATGGCGCGTTATCTGTCCGCGCTGAAATGAGCGATGCAGTGATGATCGGAATTTCGGAGAGACCGCCGCGAGGCGGTCTTTCTTTTTGCGCAGGTTGCGCGACGAAAAAGTCGTTCATGCTTCAGGCGTTTCGCAAGAACACAAATTCCGTATCGTCGTATTGGCGTCGCTCCAGCTCGGTAAACCCATCCGGCGTCTCAAACGCAGCCTCTGTAGCCTCTTCCACAACAATGAGTGCCTCCGGCTGGAGCCAACCTCCCTCGCGCGCCGACGCCAGCGCCTTTTTCGCCAGACCTTTGCCGTAAGGCGGATCGATGAACACCAGTGAGAACGGTTCGAGTGGATGGGCAGGCCCCAGTTTCGTAGCGTCGCGCCGGAAAATTCGGGTGACACCGCCGAGGCCGAGGGTCTCGACGTTATTGCGCAGAAGTGCGCGTGCCTCGACGCCCTCGTCTACGAACAGGGCGTAGGCCGCGCCACGCGAGATCGCCTCGATGCCGAGCGCACCGGTACCGGCGAACAGATCGAGGACGCGTGCGCCGGTGACGGGGCCGCCGTAGGAATGCGTGAGGATGTTGAACAACGCTTCGCGCACGCGATCAGTGGTTGGACGCACCGCATCCGACTTCGGACCCGCGAGCGGCCGCGAGCGAAGCCTGCCTCCGACGACCCGCATTATTTCGGCCTCGGCCGTGACGGTCGCGGACCGCCGGTACGGTCGCGGCGGTGGCGCTCGCGTTTTTCCCAGCGCCTATGTGATGGCCGCTCATTTTCCTCGTCCCGCTTGCGGGGTGATGGAGGCGCGTCGCGTCGCAGCGCGGAGGCTGGTCGGGCCTTTCCGCGAATTTTGTCTTCGACGGGTTCCGCGATCGGCGCAAAGAAATCGGCATTTGCCTTGGCTGCGATGTCTGCTCCGAGCGTCTCGCGCAACTTTTCGGTTTCAATTTCCCGCACTGCGCCGTCGTCAAGTTCACCCAGCTCGAATGGTCCAAATGCGACGCGGATCAGCCGGTTCACCTTCAATTTGAGAGTTTCAAGAACCTTGCGAACCTCGCGGTTCTTTCCCTCACGAATTCCGACGGTGAGCCAGACATTGGCCCCTTGTTCGCGATCGAGCGTGGCTTCGATTGGCCCGTAGCGGACACCGTCGATGGTAATGCCGCCGCGCAGCCGGTCGAGCGCATCCTGCTGGACACGGCCGAGGGCGCGAACACGGTACTGACGTAGCCAGCCGGTCACCGGCAATTCCAGTATGCGCGCGAGGCCGCCGTCATTGGTGAGCAACAGCAAGCCCTCGGTGTTGATGTCGAGCCTGCCGACGCTGATCAGCCGCGGCAGCCCCTTCGGGAGCGCTCGGAATATGGTGTCGCGCCCTTGTGGGTCGGAATGGGTCGTCACCAGTCCACGCGGTTTGTGGTAGAGAAACAGGCGCGTGCGCTCGCGCGATCGCAATGGCGCGCCGTCGACCACGATGCTGTCGGAGGACGTCACGTTCAGCGCGGGCGAGGAAATTATGGCGCCATTGACCGAGACGCGTCCGGCCGCAATCCAGGCTTCGGCTTCGCGCCGGGAGGCAAGCCCGGCACGTGCCATCACCTTGGCGATGCGCTCGCCGGACGTTTCAGAATGGCTCTTGTCGGACATGTTTGAAGCCGCAATAAGGATGCGGCCTGATAGCAGAGAACAAGGCGAGAGACGAGCGTGGCGTCATTTATGCAGATTGCCCTCGAAGAAGCCCGTGCCGCCGAAGCGCGCAGCGAGGTGCCGGTTGGCTGCGCCATCGTCCGCAATGGCGAAGTCGTCGCGCGCGCCGGCAACCGGACGATGGCTGACCGCGATCCGACAGCGCATGCCGAGCTCATCGCCATACGGTCGGCGGCAGCCGCGTTTGGCAGCGAGCGGCTCACCGACTGCGATCTCTATGTGACACTGGAGCCATGCGCCATGTGCGCGGCGGCGATCTCGTTCGCGCGCATCCGCCGGCTCTATTTCGGTGCTCCCGATCCCAAGGGCGGTGCGGTTGAGCATGGCGTGCGCTTCTTCGCTGCGCCGACATGCCATCACAAGCCCGAGGTCTATGGCGGGATCAATGAAAGCGAGTGCGCGGCGCTACTGAAAGATTTCTTTCAGGCGCGGCGGCCATGACGTGAAACCAGTGTGCTTAGGCGGTCTTGTCGACAAATTTACCCATGCCAGGCGGCGGCGGAGCCTGCCTGGTGACAGGCGGAGTTTCGGCCTCACGCTCATTGGCCTGATGAGCGGGCGTCGACTTCGGTGAGGTTCCGGTCTTCGGCATGATGACCTGAATGCCAATACTGCAGTCACTCATGAGTACGACTTTCAATTGCGATGGAAAAATAGGCCGCAGGTCTCAATTTAATGCGTCGCCGAAGAGCCGAATCTGGTCGGGCGCGGAAAGGAATTGTTGACGTTAAAATTTTGTCGTCCCGGTGAACGGGACGATCATTGTGATGCTACGCCTGCTGCGCGAAATCCCAGGCCTTTTCGGCGAGCGGCCGGATCATCTCGGCCTTGGCGGGGGCGAACTCGCTGGTCGCGGTACCATCGCGCACGCGGCCGATGATGCCCTGCAAGATAGCGGCGATGCGGAAGAAATTATAGGCGAGATAAACCGGCAGCGCCGGACGCGGATCGAGCCCCGTGCGCGCGACATAGGCGTCGACATAATCACTCATCGAGGGAATGCCGAGCGCGCGCAGGTCGTGTCCGACCAGAGTTCGCAGTGCCAGCCGCGCTTTCGGAATGCGGCATATGCCACGTCATCAGGTGATAGCTGAAGTCGGCAAGCGGGTCACCGAGCGTGGACAATTCCCAGTCGAGCACAGCCGCAATTTCTGGTCGGTCGTGTGCGGCGATCAGGTTGTCGAGACGATAGTCGCCATGCACCAGCCGTACCGCTCCACCCGCCGGAATATTTTTTGGCAGCCAGTCGATCAGCCACTCCATCGCGTCGATCTTTTCGGTTTCGGAGGCGCGGTACTGCTTCGACCACCGTTCCACCTGCCGTGCGACATAGTTTTCGCCCTTGCCAAAATCGCCGAGCCCGATTTTGGCGGGGTCAAGTGCGTGTAGCCGCGCGATGGTCTCGTTCATGGAATTATAGACCGCGGTGCGCTCGCTTGGATTCGAGTCGGCCATCTGCGGCTCCCAGAACACGCGGCCATCGACAAATTCCATCACGTAAAAGGGTGTGCCCGCGATGCTTTCGTCGGCGCAATAGAACAGTGGCTCGGCGACAGGAAAATTCTGCGCATACAAAGCTCGGGTCACGCGATATTCGCGGTCGACGGCATGCGCCGACGGAAGCAGCTTGCCGGGGGGTTTGCGGCGCAGAACGTAACGCCGCAATGGCGTCTCCAGCAGATAAGTCGGGTTCGACTGGCCGCCTTTGAATTGCTTGATATTCAGCGGACCGGCAAAGCCAGTGACATGCGCGGCGAGATAGTGATCGAGCCGCGCGGCGTCGAGCCGCAATGCCGCCGCCGCCTCCTTGGTGCCCGAAAATGCTTGCTGGCGATCGATCGATGTCATTTTGTTCAGACCTCACCACGCACTTTGTTCACCTCTCCCCATAGGGAGAGGTCGACGCGCGCAGCGCGTCGGGTGAGGGGTTATGGCTTTCGAGGGCTCTGTGCCCTCTCACCCCGACCCTCTCCCCACAGGGGAGAGGGAGTCCACCGTGCGTGTGGCGATACCATGCCACTACTTCTTTGCCCCAAACGCGATCGGCGTATCCGCGTAGATCTTGTACTCCTGCGACTTCGGTTTTGCCTTGTCCTCCTCGTTGACGTACTGGATCGAGCTTTTGCCGGCGAGTTCGCGCGGCAGGATCATGACGCGGATGAACCGGCTGCGTTTGTCGGATGCCGCTTGCGCGAATACCGCATCAGGTCCGGATTCATACCAGGCACCGCCCGGGCCATAGGACGTCGAGCGGCCGTGTGTGTCGATACGAATGCCACCCTCGATCAGGCAGCGGATGCCGGGCCCTTGATGACGGTGCTGGTAGGCGCAGCCGCCGGGCGGGAATGCCACGCTGTCGCCGCGCATCAGCAAGTCGCCTTTTGGCACCGTCTCGAGAAAGGCGGTCAATTTCTCATGCGTCATCATGCCGGGCGCGTTGGCAGTCGTGCTGCCCTGGTCGCCGCGTGCGAGCTCCCACCGCCAGCAGGTTACACCAGCCTTGCCCGGCTTCACGGTAATTGCAGCTTCGCCCTGCCAGGCTTCACCTTCGTTGATGGCCTGATCGCCAATCCGCGCGGAACCGTGCACCACAAAAACGAAGCGCGGCAGCGGCGGCAGCCTGAAAACGACGTTCTCGGCGCTCGACAGAACATCTTCATAAAGTCGAAGCACGGGATGCATTCACAACTCCTGGCGGTCACGCCGCCGTAAAAAATTCCAGCAAGGCGGAAGCAGTGCCTTCGGGATTTTCCTCGGTGAGGAAATGGCCGGAGTCAACCGGTTTGCCTGTGGCGCCCGGCGCCCATTGTTTCCAGATCTTGAGCGGGCCGCCGGTCTCGTTGGCAATACCGACGCCGCCCCACAGCGCCAGCAAAGGACAACCGATCGTCTTGCCGGCGGCGCGGTCGGCCTCGTCATTGGCAAGGTCGGCATAACGGCCGGCGCGATAATCCTCGCAATGGGCATGAATGCGCAGTGGATCGGAAAACGCGGCGCGGTAGTGGTCGAGCGCGCGAGGGTCGAAGGCAGACAAATTTTTGGCTTTCGTCCAGCTCGCCATCTTCCATTCCAGGTATTCAACCGGCGCTTTTGAGATCAGCATTTCTGGCAGCGGCTCGGGCTGCGCCAGAAAAGGCCAGTGCCATACTTTCATGGCCATGTTGCGGTCCATGCCGTGCCACATGTCGTAGGTCGGCACGATGTCGAGCGTCGCCATGCGCTCGACACGGCCGGCGTGATCGAGCGCGAGCCGGTACGCAACACGCCCGCCGCGGTCGTGTCCGGCCATCCGAAAGTGGACGTGGCCGAGTTTCTCCATAGCCTCGATTATCGCATTCGCCATCGATCGCTTGTCGTACGGCGCGTGGTTTTCATCTGCGCGCGGCACCGCCGACCAGCCGTAGCCGGGCAGATCGGGAATGATCAAAGAGAAATGCTTCGCGAGCCCAGGCGCCACCCGATGCCACATCACGTTGGTTTGCGTATAGCCGTGCAGGAGCAACAGCGGCGGGCCATTGCCGCCGGTGCGCGCGAAAATCTTACCGACGGACGTGTCGATCCAGTGCGACGCAAAACCGGAAAAGAGATCGGCGAGGTCGGGCATGGGTTATTTTCGTTGAGTGAACGCTTTCTAATTATTACCTGTCATGGCCGGGCTTGTCCCGGCCATCTCGCTTAGGAAGGCACTGCGTCCCTCATCGAGATCGCATCGGAAGTCGGGCTTGCGCGACTTCCGCACCGATTGACGTGTCGCAAGTCGGGTAAACCCGACTTGCGATGACAAGCCCGGCGATGACAATGATCGTGTTTTGCATCGGGGATGAAGGCCTATCGCTCTCGTTCAATCGCGCGCCAGCCAATATCGCGGCGGCAAAAACCGTCCGGCCAGCGGATGCGGTCGATCGCCGAGTAGGCCCGGCTCTGCGCCTCCCGCACGGTTTTGCCGCGCGCGCACACGTTCAGTACGCGCCCGCCGTTCGCGAGAATACGGCCGCCATCGGTTTTGGTGCCGGCATGAAATATCTCAACGCCCTCGACCTGTGCCGCCGCGTCGAGGCCTTCGATGACGGAACCGTTGCCATAATTCCCCGGATAGCCTTTTGCCGCCATCACCACCGTGAGGGCTGCGTCGGGATACCAGCGCAGGTCGAAATTTTTCAGCTGCCCGTCGCGCGCGGCGAGCAATGCCGGAACCAGATCCGACATCAAGCGCAGCATGAGCACCTGACATTCCGGATCGCCGAAACGGACATTGTACTCGATCAGCTGGGGGCCATCTTTGGTGATCATCAGCCCGGCGAACAGCACGCCCTTGTAGGGGGCGCCCGCACGTTTGAGCGCGTGCACCGTGGGATAAATAATCTCGTTCATTACGCGCTGATTCATGGCGTCAGTCATGATCGGTGCCGGCGAATAGGCGCCCATGCCGCCGGTGTTCGGACCCTTGTCGCCATCGCCGACGCGCTTGTGGTCTTGCGCGGAGGCAAGCTGGATCGCGGTCTCGCCGTCGCACAGTGCAAAGAACGAGGCTTCCTCGCCGACCAGGCATTCCTCGATCACGATCTCCCACGCGGGCTCGCCAAGGCCGCCGCCGAACATCATGTCGATGGCGGCTTCGGCCTCTTGCACGCTCTCGGCCACGACGACGCCTTTGCCGGCGGCGAGCCCGTCGGCTTTCACGACAATCGGAGCGCCTTTCTTGCGGACATAGTCCTTTGCAGCGGCCGCGCCCTTGAAACGTTCGTAAGCGGCGGTCGGAATATTGTTCGCTTTGCACAGATCCTTGGTGAATCCTTTGGAGCCTTCCAGCCGTGCGCCCCATTTGGTCGGGCCGAAGGCCTTGATCCCGGCCGCTTCCAGATCGTCGACGATGCCGGCGCAGAGGGGGACTTCAGGTCCGACCACGACCAGGTCGATCTTCTTGTCTTTGGCAAAGGCAATGACCGCCTTGTGGTCGGCGAGGTCGATCGCCACGCATTCGGCCTGTTGCGCGATACCGGCATTGCCGGGCGCGCAATAGAGCTTGTCGGTGAGCGGGCTCGCCGCCATTTTCCAGGCCAGCGCGTGCTCGCGTCCGCCGGAGCCGAGGATGAGGATGTTCATGGCGTGAGGGGCAGGCCTTTAGTGTGCGTCCGGTATTTGGTGTACCATGTCACTTCGCCCCCGCAAGAGATTCGACCCGTATGGCAGAGCCCGTTCTCGATAACGTTGTGGAATGGTCCGTCTCCGAACTCTCGGCGGCGCTCAGGCGTACTGTCGAAGACGCCTACGGCTACGTGCGCGTGCGCGGTGAAGTCTCGGGCTTCAAGGGCCCATCCCCGTCCGGCCATGTCTATTTCCGCCTCAAGGACGACAAGGCGGTTCTGGAGGCGGTGATCTGGAAGGGCAACTTCGTCCGCATGCGCGTGCGGCCGGAAGAGGGTCTGGACGTGATCGTGTCCGGCAAGCTCACGACTTTCGCCGGTTCCTCGAAATACCAGATCGTCATCGAAAGTCTCGAACCCGCCGGCATCGGCGCACTGATGAAGCTGCTGGAAGAGCGCAAGAAGAAACTTGCGGCCGAAGGTCTGTTCGACGAAGCGCGCAAACAGCTGTTGCCATTCCTGCCGCGCGTGATCGGCGTAGTGACGTCACCGACCGGTGCCGTGATCCGCGATATCCTGCATCGGCTTGAAGACCGCTTTCCGCGGCACGTGCTGGTTTGGCCGGTGCGTGTGCAAGGCGAGACATCGGCGGCGGAAGTCGCGGCCGCCATTCATGGATTCAATGCGTTGCCCGAAAATGGTCCCTTGCCGCGACCCGATCTGATCATCGTCGCGCGCGGCGGCGGCTCGCTGGAAGATCTCTGGTCGTTCAACGAGGAAATCGTGGTGCGCGCGGCGGCGGCGAGCATGATCCCGCTGATTTCCGCCGTCGGTCACGAGACCGACGTGACATTGATCGATTTTGCGTCCGACCGGCGCGCGCCGACGCCCACCGCTGCTGCCGAAATGGCGGTGCCGGTGCGCGCCGAGTTGCTGTCCACACTCGCCAGTCTCGGCTCGCGCAAGCTCGCCTGCTGGCAACGCGGCGTCGACCAGCGGCGCAAGGAACTGCGTCTCTTGTCACGCGCCCTGCCGGCGCCCGATGAACTGCTGGCAGGCCCGCGTCAACGGCTCGACGCTTGTTCCGGGCGCTTGCCGCGTGCGTTGCGCGCCAATGCGCAGATTCATCATACGCACCTCACACGCGTGGCGGCCAAGCTGTCACCACGGTTGCTCCGGCAGCGGCTCACGCGCGGCAATGAAATTGTCGCCTCGCTCGGCGAACGGTCGCGGCGCGCGCGCCGCACCTATCTCGATCAGCGCGCGCAGCGCCTGCGGGGCGCCTGGCAATTGCTCAACGCCTATTCATACCGCAAGGTGCTCGAACGTGGGTTTGCACTCGTCCGCGATGATGCGGGGCATCCACTGCGGTCGGCCGCTGCGGTGGGCGGCGGCACGCGGCTCGATATCGAATTTTCCGATGGTCGCGTGGGCGCAACGGCTGACGGGGAGCGGGCGACGCCACCGGCGGAGAAGATAAAACCGCGAACGCGCGGCGGCGGGCAGGGTTCCGGCGGGCAGGGCAGCCTTTTCGGCGCCTAATTATTCGCCGAGGGTTTCGCTTGCGCGGCCAAACGACTATGTTGGACGACGTTGGCCAGCGATGGGAGGGAGCATTTGCTCAATCGCTATGATCGATCCTCGCCGATGAGCGGGGAGGCGGAGGTGAAGTACCTCGATGGCGATTTCCGCGTGGTGCGGCCCGGCGCATTCGTGCGCTGCGCCGTGACCGGCGTTCCGATCCCGCTCGAAGAGCTCAAATACTGGAGCGTCGGCTTGCAGGAAGCCTACGCAACTCCCGAAGCGGTGTTGCAACGCCACCGAGAGCGTGACGCTTCCAAGCAATAGGCCATCAGCGCCGTAGTTTTGTCGTCGTCAGCCGGCGCAATTCATCGGCTTCCTCGACCACCATCGTTACGGGCAGCGTGTGGGCCCGTGTGACCAGCGCGTCAAGCAAGCGCTCGCCCGCCATGCGCGCGCGGTCTTTCTCGGTGGTGAGAAGCGCTAGGCCGTTGTGTTCGGCACTCATGATGAGTTCTCCCGCGTCCTCAGCGGTGTAGCGATAATGATCGTCAAATGACCGGCGATCCGCGACAACAATGCCCGCACCTTCGACGGTTGTGAAAAACTTGTCCGGATCCCCGATCCCGGCAAACGCCAGCACACGGCGACCCTTCAGCGATGCAACCGCAGACACATCGGGCGACAGGCGACCGTGCAAGACCTGTAGATTATGCGCCCCTGCGAGCTTGACGACATCGTCGGCGCCACGGCCTTCGCCGACAACAAGCAGCGCATCGGTCTGTGCGAGTTGCGCGGCCAATGGCGCGCGCAAAGGGCCGGCCGGAAAGATGCAGCGATTGCCGACGCTGCGTCGCGCATCGATCACCGCCAATGTGAAATCCTTCGCGAGCGACGCGTTCTGCAGCCCATCGTCCATGATGATGAGACTGGCGCCTTGCGAGCGCGCAAGGGCGGCACCGGCGACGCGGTCGCGCGCAACCACCGTCGGCGCCACGTGTGCAAGCAGCAAAGCTTCGTCGCCGACCTGAGCGGCAAGGTCGTTGTGAGGATCGACACGCTTGGGGCCAGTCAGAGTGCCGCCATAGCCGCGCGTCATGCAAAAGGGGCGTTCACCGGCGTCCGCGAGCATTCGTGCAAGCGCCATGACGGTTGGCGTCTTGCCGGCGCCGCCGAGCGTGAAATTGCCGACGCACAGCACCGGCACGCCGGCAGGAGTCCCGTTCGCCGCCATGCGCCGCGCCGCGATCGCGCCATAGATGAGTCCGACTGGTGCCAGCAAGCTTGCGGCGAAGCCCGCCTCGCGCCACCAGAAGGCCGGTTCACGCATGGCGCGCCCGCTGCCGCAATTGTAGCTGCATCAAATAGGGATCGAGGGAAGTCAGCGTGCGCTCGAGCGCGCCGCCCAGGTTTTCGACAACTGCGTAAGCCGCCTCGGCAACGCGGGCGCACGCATCCGGGTCGGTGAGCCAGGCTGCAAAATGTGCGGTCAGGCGTTCGGAATCACCGACAAGTTCAGCGCCGTGGACGCCATCGAGCGCGCTATAGATCTCGGAGAAATTCCAAACATGTGGCCCGTGCAGGATGGCGGCGCGGAGTTTTGCGGCTTCGATTGGATTTTGTCCGCCGTGCTTGACCAGGGAGCCGCCGATGAACACCGCCGGCGCCAGACGATAGATCAGGCCGAGCTCGCCAACAGTGTCGGCGACATAAATCTCTGTCGTGCGGTTAGGCAACTCTCCGCGCGAACGCAGTGCCACATTTAAACCGGCTGCGGCCGCGATCTCGGCAACGCCGGCCCCGCGCTCGGGATGACGTGGGGCGATTAACGTCAGCAGCCCCGGGAAATTTGTGCGCAGGCGGCCATGGGCTTCGATGACTGCGCCCTCTTCGCCGACATGCGTGGAGGAAGCCGCGATCACCGGCCGCTCGCGTATCGCGTCCTGCAGGGCGGCCAGCGCCGCGGAATCCGCGGGTGGCGCGGGAACGTCAAGCTTGAGATTGCCGGTATTCACCACCTGTTCGGCGCCCAGCTCGCTTAAACGTGCAGCATCGGACGCCGTGCCCGCGAGGCAAAGGTCGAGCCGCTGCAACAGATCGGCGATCGAGTGGGGCAGGCGACGCCACCGCTGAAATGAGTTTTCGGACAAGCGGCCATTGATCAAGACCATCGGGATACCGCGCGCCGATGCCTCGATCATGATGTTCGGCCACAGGTCGGATTCGACGAACAATGCGAGGTCAGGCTGCCAGTGGTCGAGAAAGCGACGCACAAAACGTGGCACGTCGAGCGGAACGAATTGATGCGCCACTCCGCGCGGCAGACGCTGCTCGGCGAGGCCGCCCGAGGTGACGGTGCCGGTGGTGACCAGCATGGCGATGCCGCGCGCACGAATCCGTTCGATCAGCGGAAGCACGCTCGCCAGCTCTCCGACGCTGGCGCCGTGCAGCCAGACCAGGGGGCCGTCCGGCCGCGCGATCCTGCTTTCGCCCCGCCGTTCGGGCAGTCGCTGGCGGATTTCCTTTCCGCGCTTGGCGCGCCGCGCCAGCAGGATCGGCGCAAACGGTCCTGCCGCTGCGGAGAACAGCCGGTACATCCGCAGGCCGACAGGCAATCCGCTCACGGCTCGTTGCCTCCGGTTTTTTCGGCAAGCCGGTAGGCCCGCTTCGTCAACGCGTTGAGTTCATCTTCAAGGCGTTTCCGCGCGGCTTCGAGCGTGGCGCTGTCGGAATCATGCGGCACCGTGATCGGGCCGCTCGCGGCGATACCCACGCGGCTGAAGGGCAAGTTGATGGCCGTGCGGTCCCAATTGTCGAGTTCGATGCGGTGGCTGGAAGCCATCGCCACCAGATAGATTGGGCGGCCGGAATGCTGCGCAAGCTTCACCACGCCGAGGCCGGCGACCCGTGCAACCTTTGGAACATCGGCGGTCATCGCGACATTGTAGCCTTCCTTGAGAGCGTCGAGCATCTCGTTGAAGGCCACTGCGCCGCCTTTTCGATGGAATTCGCCGTTGTGGGCGCCCGAGCCGCGTATGGTGCCAATCCCGAGTTTCTCGGCTGCGCGCGCATTGACTGCCCCGTCGCGGTGGCGGGATATCAGCACCTTCGCGCGGTGTCGCTTGGCGTCCTTGATGAACGGCATGAGGAAATGCTGGCCATGCCAGGCAGCGACGATCGCGGGCGATTCGAGGTTTTCATAGAGTGACATCGTGCCCGGCTCGACGACTATGCGGCTTGTGAGCCAGACGAGGCGCAGGTACCACGCCCCCAATGTGCCCATGGCGCCCTGGAACATGGGCGAAGCGGTGATCCGCTTGAATGACAGCATCGCTCCCCGCTCTAGCGCGCCGCGCGTTCTGTGGCTTCAGGGTCGAGCAAGCGATGCAGGTGGACGATGAAATAGCGCATATGCGCGTTGTCGACAGTCTTCTGTGCCTTGGCTTTCCAGGCCGAATAAGCAGTCGCGTAGTTCGGATAGACGCCGACGATTTCGACCTTGTCGAGATCCTTGAATTCAGTACCGCCGAGTTCGGTGAGTTCGCCACCGAGTACGATGTGCAACAATTGTTTGTTTGTTCCGGGCGGCTGTGCGGACATGGCTCGATCCCCAATGTGAACCCTGACGGCGTGGAGGCTTGCGGCTTGGCAGTCTACGCGAACTCGGTTTCGCGGTCGCGCACGAGGTTTATCAAGGTGTCGTGGCGAGCCTGACCGGCCGCGACCAGTGCGCCATGCGCACCGTGCGCATTACTATAAGTCAGCGGCCGGCCGACAAAATCGGTCAGCGCGCCGCCGGCTTCGTGCACCAAAAGATCGGCCGCTGCAAGGTCCCAATCGTGGCTGCCGGGCGACGCAACCGCAGCATCAAGCGCCCCGTGCGCAACGCGCGCAATCCGCAATGCGAGTGAGTGGACCTTTGGCTGCGCCAGCGTGTCGGGCGTCAGACCTGAGAGCCGATCGAGATAGCGCTTCGGTCCGGCTAGTCGGGCCCCGCTGAGCCTGTCACCGGCGCTGGCTTTGATCGCAGCGCCATTGAGCGTGGCGCCACCGCCGCGCGATGCGAGAAACATCTCTTCGGTCACCGGGGCATAGAGCGCTGCAAGCAGGGGGCGGCCACGATCGGCGAGTGCCACCGAAATGGTCCAGTCGGCGCGCCCGGAAATATAGGCACGGGTGCCGTCGATCGGGTCGACGATCCACGCGAGTGCCAGGGCGTCGTCGGGCACGTCGTCCTGCGATTCCTCCGATAGCCAGCCGGCGGCAGGCAACAGCAAACCAAGCCGTCCACGCAATAGATCATTGACGGCGATGTCGCCCTCCGTCACCGGAGAATGGTCGGAGCCCTTGGTCCATTGCTTGAACGGTCCGCGGGTGATTTCGCGCGCAAGCTCGCCGGCGTCGCGCATCACCGCTTCAAGCGGGCCACGCAATGCGGTGCGGTCATTGGCCGGCAACGGTCAAACCCTCCACCCGCAGTGTCGGTGCATTGGTGCCGTATCGGAATTCAAGATCGTTGGCTGGGGTCAGCGTGCGGAAGATCTCCAGCAGATGCCCGGCGATGGTGACTTCGCTGACCGGAAAAGTGCGTTTGCCCTTTTCGATCCAGAACCCGGAGGCGCCGCGGCTGTAGTCACCCGTCACCATGTTGGCGCCACTGCCGATCAGATCGGTGATGTAAAACCCGTCGGCGATGTCGGCGATCAGCGCATCGGGGCTCAGTCGGCCGGGCTCGAGATGCAAATTGGTCGGCCCCGGCGATGGCACCGACGACGCGCCACGGTGCGCGTGTCCGGTGGTCACGAGGCCCAGTTCGCGTGCGGTCGCACAATCGAGCAGCCATGTACGAAGCACGCCATCATCGATCAGCGCGAGCTTCTTTCCGGCGACGCCTTCGCCATCGAAAGGGTGCGAACGCAGGCCACGCTTGCGCAACGGATCATCGACGATACGGATGCCGTCGGCGAACAACTTGGCGCCCATTTTGTCCCGCAGAAAGCTCGTCTTGCGCGCGACCGAAGCGCCGTTGATCGCGCTGGCAAGATGCGAGACCAGCGAGCCGGCGGTGCGCGGATCGAATACCACCGACACCTTGCGGGTGGTGACCTTGCGCGGGTTGAGTCGCGCCACGGTACGGGCGGCGGCGCTCAGCCCGATCTTTTCGGGGCTCTCCAGATCGGCGGCGTGCCGCACCGAGGAGTAGTCGTAGTCGCGTTCCATGCCGGTGCCTTCGCCAGCGATCGCCGTCATTGATACGCCGTGGCTGGAGCCAAGATAGGCGCCACGAAATCCGTGACTGGTGACGAGGACCATCCCGCCAATTCCGGCCGAGGCCGAGGCACCGCCCGATTTGCTGACACCCTTGACCGAAAGCGCCGCTTGCTCAGCGGCGCGCGCCTGGGCTTCGAGCTCGGCCACGGTCGGCAAATCGGGATCGATCAACTCGAGATCGGGAAAATCGTGCGCCAGCAGGCTGGCGTCGGCGAGACCCGCAAATCTATCCTCGGGCGCCGCACGCGCCATGGCCACGGCCCGCGCGGCGAGCGCGGCGGCGCCATCATCCGCAATGTCATTGGTGGAGACCACCGCTTGGCGGCGGCCGACCAGGACGCGCAGCCCGAGATCGTCGCCTTCCGAGCGTTCGGACTCTTCAATCCTGCCGTCGCGCAGTTCTATGGCGAGCGACATTCCGCGCAGTGCCACGGCGTCGGCAGCGTCCGCCCCGGCGGCGCGTGCGGCCTTGACCAGGCGGTCGGCGCGATCGGTCAGCGCGGTCAGGTCCAGAAGAGAGGCGGCTGGGGCTAGCATTGGAGGACTTTCACAGGAATCGAAGGCATGGACCCGAGACAAGAACCAAAGACATGAACCAAAGACATGGGCCCAATAGCGGTGTGGTTCAACCGTTGAACCGGGCAATTTGCGCGGTCCCGGCAACACCTCGTCAATCATGGTTCGCAACGGGGCGTCAATCATGCATCGCAATGGCGGCACCGGTACTCCCGGTTAACCCAGAACTTTAAGCGGATTCGGACGCGTTTCTGCCATGTTTGATGCGCGACCGGGCGAATAAGCCAGGCGCGGGAGAGTTTCGAGGCGTCAGATGTGTAGTGGCGGATACGCCGGGTCGGGCCGCGCATTGCGGCTCGACCCGTGCGGCTTGCCTGTGCGGTTCTCCGCGAGCGATGCCGCAGCCGACGGGCTGGTGCGCGATGTCGAGCTGCACCGCGAACGCGTCGTGGTGCGGCGCTCGCTGCACGGCATGCGCATGGCGCTCAATATGCCGGTTGCGGCCTTCGCCGGTATTTCACTGCGGCTTGAATCGGACGAAGACGGCGACGTGCTCGCGGTCGTGCTCGAGCATGCCGATCCCTCACTCACGCTGCCCCTGTTTCTCACTTCGCAAGTTGACGAGGCCGTGGCCGAATGGCGCGCCTGGAGCGAGGTGCTGGACGTGCCGTTGCTCCTCGCCGGGCAAGGCGAGGGTGCGGCCAATGCCCGTGTGGGACAAATTCAGATTGAGCGTCCGCGTCCACGTCGCCGCCGCCGGAGCGCGTTGAAGAACCGCCGGCCCGCTATTTTTCTGCGGCGTGGATCCGGCAAGGTCGGGCGGCGGACGCCGATTCACCGCGGCGAGCGCGAAATCATCGCGCGGAATTGACGTCGTTCAATTTTTCTTTTCGTCATGGCCGGGCATAACCATCCGAAGGACGGCGTGCTTTCGCACGCCTATGTCCCGGCCATCTCGTATAGGTAGGCACGGTCTTGCGTCCCTGAACGGGATGCCCGGCACAAGTTTACACTCGGGCCGGCCAGAGGCCGGACCCGGGTGGCCGGGCATGACAGCCGATAGGTCCAGTCGAAAAAAGGTTACTTGCAGCGTTGCAGCGTCGTCGTGCCGCCGCTCGAATTCATTTCGATGCGATCGGGGTCGACACGGCGGAGTGTGTACTCACTCTGGCCGGCGCTGATCTGCCCGTTGCTGAACTCATCGACCACGCGATAGCTCGACGGGCCACTCGCAACAACAGACTTGTTGCGATAAGCTGGCACTCCGCCATTGCTATCGGTGCGCTGGTCACCATTGAACTCGACGACACGTTTACTATCCGCGCAGTCGATCGGGCCTTTTTCACCGCTCGCGCTTTGGCCCCACTTACCCTCGACGGGATAAACTTGTGCCTGCGCCGGCACGGCCAGGGCGCTGAGCAGCAGTGCGGATAGAATCATGGTGCGCATGAACCCAAGATTTGCGCCGCGCGAGCTAAAATCAAGGGCTACGGGTGGTGATGCTTAACAATCGGCGGAAACGATTTGCATCAATTAACGCTTATTCGCAGCACCATAGCCGCCCGCCGTGGGCGATTGAATGATAATGGCCTCGTTTTCGTCGATAACGGTGGCATCGCAGCCTTGCAGGTGCTCGATTTGGCCATCCTTGCGGCGCGCGGAATTTTCGCCGACCTGGCCGGGTTCACCGCCCGCCAGGCCAAACGGGCGGACCCGGCGGTGGCCCGACAAAATTGTGCATTCCATTTTTTCGAGGAACCGGATGGTGCGGCGGATGCCGTCGCCGGCGTGCCATTGCCCGCGCCCGCCGGAAGCCGGGCGAATGTGGAAGTCCTCGAGCACAACCGGATAGCGGAATTCCAGCACCTCCGGGTCAGTGAGACGCGTGTTCGTCATATGTGTGTGGACGGCGTCGGTCCCGTTGAATCCGGGGCCGGCCGGTGAACCGGAGCAGATCGTTTCGTAATATTGATAGCGTGCGTTGCCGAAATTGAGATTATTCATCGTGCCCTGCGCGGCGGCTAGCGCGCCGAGTGCGCCGAACAGACAATTGGTCACGGCCTGCGACGTCTCCACATTGCCGGCCACCACTGCTGCAGGATATTCGGGCGACAGCATCGATCGTTTCGGAATGACGATATTGATCGGCCGCAGGCAGCCGGCGTTCATCGGGATGTCGTCGTCGACCATGACGCGGAAAACGTACAGCACGGCCGCGCGCGCCACCGGTTCCGGCGCATTGAAATTGGTTGGCTGCTGCGCGCTGGTGCCCGTGAAATCGACTGTTGCCTCGCGCTTCTTCTTGTCCACGGTGATCTTCACCTTGATCACCGTACCCTGATCCATTTCGTAACTGAATTCGGAGTCGTGCAATCGGTCGAGCACGCGGCGCACACTTTCGGCGGCGTTGTCCTGCACGTGCTGCATGTAGGCTTTCACCACCGGCAGTGTGAAATGCGTGACCATCTTGCGCAGTTCGGCGACGCCTTTTTCATTGGCGGCGATTTGCGCCTTGATGTCGTTGATGTTTTGCACCGGATTGCGCGCCGGATATTTGGCGCCCCTGAGGGCCGCCATCAGGTCCTTTTCGCGGAAGCGCCCGCGATCGACCAGCTTGAAATTGTCAAACAGCACGCCTTCCTGCTCTATGGTCGTGGCGTTCGGCGACATTGAGCCCGGCGAGATGCCGCCGACGTCGGCATGATGACCGCGTGAGGCCACCCAGAACAGAATCGATTTCTTCCGGCCGTCGAACACCGGCGTGCAGACGGTGATGTCGGGGAGGTGCGTGCCGCCGTTATAGGGCGCGTTGATGGCGTAGACGTCGCCGGGTTTTATTTTCCCGACATTGTCGCGAATGATCGTTTCCACCGAACGATCCATCGAGCCGAGATGCACCGGCATGTGCGGCGCGTTGGCGACCAGCGTTCCGTCATGCGCAAAGACCGCGCAGGAAAAATCCAGCCGCTCCTTGATGTTCACGGAATAGGCGGTGTTCTGCAGCGAGACGCCCATCTGTTCGGCAATCGACATGAACAGGTTGTTGAACACCTCGAGCATTACGGGGTCGGCGTGGGTGCCGATGGCGTGCACGCGCTTGAGTTTTTTGGCGCGCGTGAGCACGAGATGATTTTTGGCGGTCAGCTCGGCCTGCCAGCCGGGCTCGACCACGACGGTCTGGTGCGGCTCGATGATGATGGCGGCGCCTTTGACCCGCGCGCCCGGTTTGAGCTGCTCGCGGGTGAAGACATTGGCCTTATGCCAATCACCCGCGGAGAAAAATTTTGTGCGCAGCGCCGGTTTGGGCAAGGCGGCGCGCGAGCGTTTCATGGCCTTTTCGTTGAATTTGGTGCCGCCGCCCACCGCCTCCACCGACACGGCTTCGACCACCATCTCCTTCGTCCGGTCGATGAATCCGAAGCGGGCCTTGTGAGCCTTCTCGAAGGCGCGCTTGATCGCGGCAGCACTTCCGGACGCCACCACCAGAGCCGAGTCCGTACCTGCGTAACGAATATGAGTCCGGACGAAGATCCTGATCTTGCTCGCCGGGACGCCCTGGCCGGCCACTTCGGCTTTGGTCGTATTGCCGAGGGCTGCGCCCGTTTTCGCGACCACCTTCAAGGCTTTGGCGCCGAATGGCAGCTCGATCGCCTGTTCGCGGGTGGCGCGGATATCTGCGAGCCCCATGCCGTATGCGGAGAGCAGAGACGAGAACGGGTGGATCAGCACCTTGGTCATGCCGAGGCTGTCCGCGACCAGGCATGCGTGCTGGCCGCCGGCACCGCCGAAGCAATTGAGCGCGTAGCGGGTGACGTCATAGCCGCGTTGCACCGAAATTTTCTTGATCGCATTCGCCATGTTCTCGACCGCGATCTTGATGAAGCCGTCGGCGACCTCTTCAGCTTTGCGGCCGCCGACTTGCTGTGCCATGTCGGTGAATGCATTGCGTACGGCATGCGCGTCGAGCGGCAGATTCTGCGCGGGGCCGAAAATCTTCGGGAAGAAGTCGGGAATGAGTTTGCCGACCATCACGTTCGCGTCGGTCACGGCCAGCGGCCCGTTGCGCCGATAACATTTTGGGCCCGGATTGGCACCAGCGGAATCCGGGCCGACGCGGAAGCGTGCGCCGTCGAAATGCAGGATCGAGCCGCCGCCGGCCGCGACCGTATGAATGAGCATCATCGGCGCACGCATGCGCACGCCGGCGACTTCCGTTTCGAACGCTCGCTCGTATTCGCCGTCGAAGTGCGAAACATCGGTCGACGTGCCGCCCATATCGAAGCCGATGAGACGATCAAAGCCGGCCTGCCGTCCGGTTTCCGCCATGCCGACCACACCGCCGGCCGGGCCGGAGAGGATCGCATCCTTGCCCTGGAACAGCTCCGCGGCGGTTAGTCCGCCGGACGACATCATGAACATCAGGCGTGCGGCCGAACGTTTGGCGTCGAGATCCTTGTCCACCTGAGCGACGTAGCGCCGCAGGATTGGTGACAGATAGGCGTCGACCACCGTGGTATCGCCGCGGCCGATCAGTTTGATGAGCGGGGAGACCTCGTGGCTCACAGAGACCTGCGCGAAACCCATCTCGCGCGCGAGCACAGCGACGCGTTTCTCGTGTTCCGGAAATCGATAGGCATGCATGAATATGATAGCGACGGCTTTGATGCCGTCGGCCATTGCCGCCTCCAGATCGGCGCGCACAGCGGCGAGGTCTGGTTCGCGCTCAACCGTGCCGTCGGCGCGCACCCGCTCGCCAACTTCGGCGACGCGCTCGTAGAGCATGTCGGGCTTGATGATGTGGCGAGCAAAAATCTTCGGACGCGCCTGGTATCCGATCCGGAGCGCGTCGCGGAACCCCTTTGTGATCAACAGGAGTGTGCGGTCGCCCTTGCGCTCGAGTAGTGCGTTGGTCGCAACCGTGGTACCCATTTTCACTGCGCCAACGAGGCCCGGGGAAATGGCTTCGCCGGCTTTCAGGCCGAGCAAGTCGCGAATGCCCTGGACCGCGGCGTCGGTATAGGCCTCTGGATTTTCGGACAGCAATTTATGTGCGGCCAACGTGCCGTCCGGGCGACGTCCGACCACATCGGTAAACGTGCCGCCACGGTCGATCCAGAAATCCCAGGTTCGTGAGACAGTTTTTGCGGGCATGGCGTCAAATGTGGGAACGAGTGCAGCACTATGTCCGCCCTGTCGGGGGTAAAACAAGCCTGCTAGGCTGAGGACCGGTAAAATTAAATGGTGGTGCGATGTCGCGGATATTTCTGGTGGTTGCAGCGCTTATGTTTACGCATTCGGCCGCGCAATCCGCCGAACTCAAGGTATTGAGCGGCAACGGCTCCAGGGCGGCCGTGCGCGAACTCTGCACGCAATTCGAGCAAGCAACGGGGCACAAAATCGACCTGACTTTCGGTGTGAACCCCGAGGTCAAGAGTAAGATCGAAGCTGGCGAGCGTTTCGATGTCGTCGTCGGCAATCCACCGATCATCGACGCCTTGATCAAGGACGGCACGGTTGCGGGACCGCGCGTCGACTTTGGCCATGCCGGCCTCGGCGTTGCGGTGAAGAGCGGCGCACCCAAGCCCGACATTTCATCGGTGGAAGCCTTCAAGCGCGCGCTATTGGCATCAAATTCTGTGGCGTTCCCTGGCAAGGGCGCGAGCGGGATCTATTTTGTCGGCCTGCTCGATCGCATGGGCATCAAGGCTGCGATGCAAAACAAGCTGAAGCCGATGGCAGCGGAAGACACAGTTGAGGTGGTTGCGCGCGGCGAGGCCGACATGGTTGTGGTGGTGTCGACTCGCATCTCGGACGTGCCCGGCGTCGATCGGGTCGGGCCGATCCCGGAGGAATTGCAGACTAAAATCGGCTTTGCCGCTGGCTTGAGCGCTTCAACCAAGGAGCCGGACGCAGCCAAGGCGCTGATCCGCTTTCTGAGTGCGCCGGCCGCCGCGCCGACGCTGCGAGCCAAGGGCGTCGATCCCGTCTGAGCAGTCCGTCCGCCTTAGGTCTATTGCGCCGCGCCCGCGGCAACCTTCATGATGCGGTCGGGGGAAACAATGATCCGTACCGTTCTTGACCGGCTCTACCTTTTCGCAGGCTATGCGGCCGGCGCTTTTCTGGTCCTGATTTTCGGCATCATGATGTTCATGTCGCTCGGGCGGGAGGTCGGACTCAATATTCCGGCGGGCGATGACTTCGCATCCTGGTGCATGGCCGCGATGGCTTTCCTCGGCCTCGCGCATACCTTCAAGCGCGGCGAGATCATTCGCGTCGGTGTGCTGATCGAGCAGGTGACGGGACGCAAACGTTGGGCTCTCGAAATCTTCGCGCTCGGGATTTCCACCGCCTTCACGCTTTACTTTACCTGGTACGCGCTGGCGATGACCTATGACTCTTGGCGATTCAACGACATGGCGCAGGGGGTGCTGTCGATTCCGCTCTGGATCCCGCAGATCGGCTACAGCGGCGGTCTGGTCATTCTTGCAATCGCGCTGGTGGATGAACTTGCCCATGTTCTCCAGGGCAATAAGCCGACCTACGAGAAAGAGCCGCCATCATCTCCTGACGAGCTCGTCGAGCGTATCGCTTCCGGCGGGGCCGGCTGATGCACGACGTGGGTCTCGTCAATCTCTCGCTAATCCTGCTGGGCGTACTCATTGTCGTTCTCGGCAGTGGTGTTTGGATAGCGGTTGCACTCGGGCTGGTCGGCTTCATCTCGATGGCGCTTACGACCAGCGTGCCGATCGGCTCGGTGCTGGCGACCACGGTGTGGAGCGCAAGCGCTTCGTGGACGCTTGCGGCGCTGCCGCTGTTTATTTGGATGGGCGAGATTCTGTTTCGCACGCGTCTTTCGGAGGAAATGTTCCGCGGCCTGTCGCCGTGGCTGCAATGGCTGCCGGGACGGCTGGTGCATGTGAATGTCATCGGCTGCGGTATTTTCGCTGCAGTGTCGGGTTCGTCCGCCGCGACGTGCGCGACCATCGGCAAGATCGCGCTGCCCGAGCTGGAAAAGCGCGGCTACGACAAGGAGATCAGTCTTGGTTCTTTGGCCGGCTCCGGCACGCTCGGGCTGTTAATTCCGCCATCGATACCGATGGTGGTCTATGCGGTGACCGCCAACGTATCGGTGTTGCAGGTCTTTCTAGGTGGATTTCTGCCTGGCTTTCTCGTGATGGCGCTATATTCCGGTTACATCATCGCGTGGTCGCTGTTGAACCCCGGCAAAATCCCGCCGCGAGATCCGCCGCTGCCGTTTCGCAAAAAGCTCGCGGAGTCCACCAAACTCATTCCCTGTCTGTTGCTGATCCTGGCAGTGTTCTTTTCGCTTGTGCTCGGCTTCGCAACTGCGACGGAGTGCGCCGCTTGGGGCGTTTCCGGCGCTCTGCTGTTGGCGTGGTGGAGCGGCACGCTCAATCGCAAGACGTTTTTTGAAAGCGTGATGAGCGCCACGCGGCTGACCTGTATGATCATGTTCATCCTAGCCGGCGCTGCATATACGACAGCGGCAATGGCCTATACCGGAATTCCCGCAGCGCTCGCCGAATGGGTTAAGGGACAGGATCTCACGCCAGGCATGCTCGCGCTCTATCTTAGCGTGATGTACATCATCCTGGGCTGCCTGATCGACGGCATCTCGATGATCGTACTGACGATGGTGATCGTGCTGCCGATGATCAAGCAAGCGGGCCTCGACCTGATCTGGTTTGGCGTCTACCTCGTCATCCATGTTGAAATGGCGCAAATCACACCGCCGGTCGGGTTCAATCTGTTCGTGCTCCAAAACATGAGCGGTCGTGACACATTCTCCGTGGCGCGGGCGGCATTTCCCTTTTTTCTGTTGCTGATCTTTGCAGTCTTCATCATCACCGAGTTTCCGCAAATCGTGCTGGTCCTGCCGCAACTTGCTTTTCCGCCGAGTTGAGCACCCGTTGTTTCATGCTAGGCTGTTGACCGCGCTTGTGCCGGTCTCGAAACCAAGAGGCGTCCGATGAATCCCTTGTCCCGTTCCCTGCTGTTGACCGCATTCGCTGCGATGGTGGTTTCCACGCAACCGGCTTTCGCCCAGACCAAGTGGAATTTGCCAGCGGCCTATCCGGCCGATAATCCACACAGCGAAAATCTTGCGCTGTTCGCCAAAGACGTTGCTGCTGCGACCGGCGATAAATTGCAGATCACTGTTCATCCGGCTGCGTCGTTGTTCAAGGCGCCGGATATCAAGCGCGCGGTCCAGACGGGTCAGGCGCAAATCGGCGAGGTATTGCTTTCGTTGCACGAGAACGAAGATCCCATCTTCGGCGTGGATGTCGTTCCATTCCTCGCCACCAGCTTTGCCGAATCGAAAAAGTTGTGGGTGGCGTCGAAGCCGGCGATCGAAAAGAAACTTGCGTCGCAAGGATTGATGCTTTTGTTCGCTGTTCCATGGGCGCCTCAGGGCATCTACTCCAAAAAGGAGCTGAATTCGATTGATGACATGAAAGGCCTCAAGTGGCGCGCCTATAATGTCGGAACGTCGCGTATAGGCGAGCTAGTCGGTGCCCAGTCGGTCACGGTGCAAGCTGCCGAATTGGCACAGGCTCTGGCGACGGGCGTGGTCAATTCGTTCATGACGTCGGCCGCGACCGGGTATGACAGCAAGGCCTGGGAATCGATGGCATACTTTTACGATACGCAAGCCTGGATCCCGAAGAACGTCACCTTCGTGAACAAGGCGGCATTCGATGCGCTCGACAAGCCGACGCAAGAGGTGCTGCTCAAGGCGGCGGCGACCGCGGAAACGCGCGGCTGGAAAATGTGGGAAGACAAAAGTGGCTGGTATCTCGATCAGCTCAAATCGCACGGTATGAAGGTTTTGCCGCCGAGCGACACGTTGAAAGCCGGACTGAAAAAGGTTGGGGACCAACTGACAGCCGACTGGCTGAAGAAGGCGGGCGCCGATGGAGAAGCGGTGATCGCGGCATACAAAAAGTAGGCCATCACAAAGAGAGGGGCATTCGATGAAGAGGACCATCAGAAGTCCTTGCGGTCGTGTTTGCGAACCTCTCAATTGTCGGCGGTTTCGCAAGCGCTTCGGCGCAGAACTCAGTGGGATTTGCCGACGAATTATGCCGCCAGTGCATTCCACACCAAAAACGTGGTGCAGTTTGCAGCGGACGTGGAGACGGTGACTGGCGGCTCCTTGAAAATTGCCGTTCATCCCGGCGGCATGATGATCAAGCACACTGAGATCAAGCGATCCGTCAGCGACGGCAAGGCCGCGGCGGGGGAGGTCTTGATTTCCCTCGCGGCCGACGAGGCACCGGTCTATGGCATCGACTCGATTCCATTTCTTGCCACCGGGTATGATGGTGCCCGCAAGCTCTACGAAGCGCAAAAGCCCTTCCTCGAAAAGCAACTCGCGAAGGAAGGATTGGTCCTTCTCTTTTCGGTGGCGTGGCCGCCGCAAGGCATTTATGCCAAGCGTGAAATCAAGTCGGTGGATGATTTCAAGGGGCTGAAATTCCGCACCTACAACGCGATGACCAAGCGGATTGCGGAGCTAGCGGACGCGCAACCGACCCAAATCGAAATCTCTGATCTTCCCGCCGCGTTCGCGTCCGGCCGCGTCGATGTGATGATCACCTCGGCGTCAAGCGGCGTGCAATCAAAAGCCGAAGAATATCTCACCCACTACATCGATACACAGGCTTGGGTGCCGCGCAACATGGTGTTCGCCAACAAGGCGGCATTCGAACGGCTTTCCGCGGTGGAAAAGAAAGCACTGACCGATGCAGCAAAGGCGGCTGAGGAGCGCGGCTGGAGGCTGTCCCTGGAGGAAATGACGATAAAGACCGCGGCGCTCAAGAACGCGGGCATCATCGTCCTCCCGCCGAGCCCTTCGCTAGAATCCGGCATGGCAAACATTGGCACTGTCATTGCGAAAGAGTGGGCGGCATCCGCGGGTGCAGACGGCGAAGCGATGCTGACCGCGTACAGAAAATAGTGACAGCGGGGGCACAAACGACGGTTCAGACATTCCGGGCTGGCGCATTGGTTGCCGTCAACGATGCTCGAAGCTAAATAAAACTCAACGGACAAAGTTTGCGGGGAATCCTCAATGCGCAGCGCCTGGTTGTTGGCGGCGTTTCTGCTTCTGGCTTGCCAGGGGCTGGATGCCGCTGCCAACGACAACCCCGTGTCGCAGCCGCAAGCAGCGCCATCTGACGCGGCGATGTCTGAATACCGGGCGAAGCTCGAGGATTATACTCGCGCGCATCAAAAGTACGAGGAAGTCGCCAACGCCTACTGGAATTCGATCGCCGCAAAGCGGCGGGCACGAAATGAAAAACGCGCCAAACATCAGGACATTGTTCTTAACGATTATGTGTTGACGCAGCCGCCGGTCTATTCGGGGCCGCCGGAGCCCGCCGGTCCCGTGCCGACGCCGCCTCCACCTCGCAAATACATTCCGGTGGTGGCGGATTTCCTGAAAGCGGCCGCCGACCAATTCGGTTTCAAACCGCAAACGCCGCGCAGGGAGGTTGAATTCAAACGTGCGTACGCCAAGGTAGCCTCGGCGGCCGGCTTGACCAAAGATCAAGCGGTGCGCGTTTATGCTTTCGAGGCTGGCGGCAATGGCCACTATGATGTCCAGGCGGGATTGGAAAATCCCGGTCCCAATGCCCACGCTATCAGCACTGCGCTCGGATACAATCAACTGCTGAACACCAACAGCGTCGAGCTGCTGTCGGAGCATGGCGACAATTTCGTCAAGGTGCTGACGGCGAAAACGGCTACTTTGTCGGGTTCGAGAAAGATGGCGCTCAAACGCAAGATCGAAACCCTCCAGCGCATGACGACGGTCAGCAAATCGGTCCCGGACGAATGGAATGAGCATGAGAAATTGGCGAACACGCCGCAGGGCCTCGGCATCCACGCCCTGAATCTGGATATTGATGTGGGGCCTCTGCTTCAGACGCACAAACTTCTCGATTCCATCGACTTTGCGCGCAGAAAAAAATACACCGCGCCGCTCGCGGCGGCTGAACTTGAAATGATGAACTTGACCGGCGATGGCAATGGATTCGATATGGTCACGATGCCGGCTGACTTCCGCGCCAAGGTGCCGACGGCGAATTTTTTTCAGCCAAACGGGTACGCGGCCAATCCGGTGGCGATCACGAACAACACGGTCGCTCGCTTGATAGCGGCAACGGACGCGCTCATGGACCGGGAAGTGAAGTTGCCAGGCGCGAAGGAACTGGGGGCCGCGTTCTGAGTTTTTGCCCTGCGTTTCGTTACGTTGCCAGCCCAATGCGATCGCTGTAACCTGAGGTTGCACCAGGAAGGGGGGCTTCCATGGGCCGCAAGATCATTCTGCTCTCCGATGGCACTGGCAACTCCGCCGCCAAGGTGTGGCGGACCAATGTCTGGCGGGTGTTCGAAAGCATCGATCTGTGGGGCTCGGGCCAGGTGGCCTTCTACGACGATGGTGTCGGCACCTCATCGTTCAAGCCGCTTGCGATCCTTGGTGGCGCGTTCGGCTACGGGCTGAAGCGCAACGTCCTCGATCTGTACAAATTTGCCTGCCGCAATTTTCACGACAAGGATGACGAGATTTTCGGTTTCGGCTTCAGCCGCGGCGCGTTCACCATACGCGTGGTGGTCGGGCTGATCATGGAGCAGGGCATTATCCGCGCAAGGCTTGGCGCCGAAATGTCCGAAAGCGAACTGGATTTCCGGGCGAGGGCGGCCTATCGCGATTTTCGCCGACGGAATTTTCATACCAAATTGCGGATTGTCGAAAATGTCGCGCGGTGGATGCGAGATCTCTTCATCGCCGCGGTGAGATCAACTTTTCACCCGCGACAAAAAATCGATTATTCGAAAGACGACAATTTTCACGGCGCGACTGTCAGGTTTCTGGGGTTGTGGGACACCGTCGCCGCCTACGGTATGCCGGTCGATGAGATGACGCGTGGGATCAGCGATTATATTTTCCCGCTGTTGCTGCCAAGTTTTGAATTGGATCCCCGCGTGAAGCGCGCATGCCATGCGCTGTCGATCGATGAAGAGCGCACGACCTTTCGCCCGGTCTTATGGGACGAACGTGCCGAGCCACCACCGGTACCGCGCGACGGCAAGCGCTATCTCGTCGACGAGCGTATCAGCCAGGTCTGGTTTGCAGGCGTGCACTCCAATGTCGGCGGCGGCTATCCCGACGATTCGCTCGCTCATATCCCGTTGGTCTGGATCATGAACGAGGCTGCAAACGCCGGCTTGACATTCAAGACGATTGCCCATGCCAGCCCGCAGACGCTTTTGCATCCACCAACGGTGGAGGACAAGGACGGCCGTCAGTACGATCCGCGCTCTGGTCTGGGTGGCTATTACCGCTATGGTCCGCGCGATATCGACGCGATCGGCAAGGAACTGCTGTCACGCAGAGGCGACAAGGCGATCCCGAAAATTCACGAAAGCGTGCTGGCGCGGATCAAGAACAATGCGCAACTCTATGCGCCAAATGGTATTCCGGCGGAATACGACGTTGTCACAACAGCAGGCGAAGTGCTGTCGCCGGCGCAAAATCCTTACGAAAGTCCTGCGCAGGCTACCGCGCGCAAGAATATTCAGGAAAAGACGTGGAATGTTATCTGGCAGCGGAGGATCATTTATTTCCTCACGGTAGCTGCGTCGCTTTATTTGGCGCTATTTCCCCTGGAAAAACAGCTGCCGCGCCAAGCCGAATATGAATCCAAGGTGCGCTGGGTTTCCGATGTGGTCAGGATGTTGGGCAGTTTTTTGCCTGACGCGACCGACACCTGGATCAACGGCTACGCGCGGAATCCGTCACGTTTGCTATGGGTGACCGCAATTCTCATTGCGTTGATATGGTGGGGATCGCGACTCGCCGCACGAATTCGAAACGAAATGGGCGTTCTCTGGGGCAATTCGCTGGCGGCGCGGTTGCCCTCTGCCATGGCACCTACCGATTTTATTTATCGTTTGCGCACCGCTTACTTGTACCAATGGCTGCTTAACGCCGTGAAGCGGACAGTTGCACCGCTGATATTTGCGGTGCTCACAATTTATCTTGCCTTCGCGGTGAGCAGTCATTTGGCATTCAATATTCAGGACGATGCAGGGCTTGTGTGCCACGAGGTTGATGGCGCCCGCAAACTGGAAACTGGGCAAACGGTTGTTACCGACAGTGCGTCCTTATTTGTCACGAAGAACGTTTGCCAAAATACGAAGATCGCGTTCGAGTTAGGGGGGCACTACTATGTCAAAGTCGCCTTCAAGGAGCCGTTTCTTGATGGGAATATTGAGGCATCAAAAGGAATTTATCTTTCAGATCCTCCATCATATTGGCAGCGGATTATCATGGCGGCGGCGCTACCGCTTCGCCGCGAGTTGATTCGCCCGTGGTTCAGGATCGTCGCAAGGACCGGAGGCGTCGGTGGTGAAGAAACGTTTCTCGATCCCGATCCAGCAGATGGTTCAATCGAGGAAGTCATTGTCGCAAAACGAGACGGGCAACTGTTTCTTTTCGTCAACGACGCCGTGATCGGTTTTCCCGGCCTGTACGGCGTCTTCTATGGCAACAATCACGGCGCGGCCGAAATCACCATCACGCGGCGGCGGTGATGCTGACGAGCCGTGCGCAACTTCCCCACAAAATTGGCGGGGGCCCGGCGGTTTTTGCCGCCGAGCCCCCTTACACATATCAGCCGACCTGTAAGCCGGGTTCTGTATGGCCTGCGGCGCGAACCGCAAACGTGACGGCCATTCCTCTGGTACGCCGGTTGCCCGGCGCATCATGCAACCTACCCGAACGACTGGCCTGGACAGGCCTGAGGCTTTCGCCCCGGCGTCATTCCTATTCGGTCTTGCTCCCGGTGGGGTTTGCCGTGCCGTTTCCGTCGCCGGAAACGCGGTGCGCTCTTACCGCACCGTTTCACCCTTGCCGCGGCTAAACGCAACGCGCCGAGGCGGTCTCTTCTCTGTGGCACTGTCCCTGGGGTTTAACCCCCGCCGGACGTTATCCGGCACCGTTTGTCCATGGAGCCCGGACTTTCCTCTCCAGCCACCTTTCGGCATTGGCCCGGAGCGGCCGTCCGGCCGACTGACGGGATAGGAATGGGGATACCGGGGCGACACGTCAAGCGCCGGGGTTCGACAGGATTAAGGAAGCTTCACACTTGGCCCGGTAGGCGTATCAGCCCAATGGCGCAGGCCGCGTCTCCATGAGCGCCCGCAACGTCAGCAACGTCGAGGGGTCCGCAACGCCATCAACGCGCGCTTGCCGGAAATGGCGTTGAAAGGCCGTCACGACTTCGCGCGTCGCATCGTCATAGGTGCCGGTTTCCGCAAGGCCATAGCCATAAGCGCGCAGCGTGCGCTGGAGCCTCGTAACCGAGTCACTGCGGTCGCCCGGCCTGAGGCCTGTTCCTTCGAGGTCAAGCGGCGCCGCGCGGACCCAGTGACCGATGCCGGATTCGCTCAGGAGGCCCCAGGGAAATTTTTCACCCGGATCCTGTTTGCGTGCGGGGGCTACATCCGAATGGGCAAGAATGCGATCGGCGCTGATCGGACCACGGCGAGTTATGATCGATTTGCAAAGCGAGATGACTGCCGCGATCTGACGCAGCGGATAATCGCGATAGCCGAATTCATGACCGCCATTGACGATCTCGATGCCGATGGAGCGTGAATTTATATCGCTCTCACCGGCCCAGGACGCTTCGCCAGCATGCCAGGCGCGCTTCTCCTCAGGCACGCACTCGATGATACGACCGTCTTCGAATACCACGTAGTGGGATGAGACTTTGCTCGCGGCTGTCGTCAGGCGCTGCAAAGCCGCGTCACCGGTCTGCATGCCGGTGTAGTGCAGCAAGATCATATCCGGCGGGCGGCCGTCCTTGCGCTCGTCAAAATTTGGCGAGGGCACGACATCGGAGACAATGAAAGAATCCGGCGGAAATACGGACATGGGCCGGACAAAACCGGGTAAGTGAAAGGGCGGGCATCATTCACCGCGCCGGATAAAAAAAGCAAGCACGTAAAGCATGAGGCTACGGCCCGAGCGTTTTTGCCCGGGCCGTCGCATTTTCTGATCTAGCTCGCGTGCGCCTTAGCGGCCTGTCGAAGGCGCGTTGCCCGACGGCCTCATGCCGCCGCCGCTCATCGCGCCCGGGCCTGAGCCAGTCGTGCTTGGCCGCGGCGGTTCATAGCGTGCGAAGTTCTGCGCCTGCTGAAGCTCGTCCTTGGTCGCGGAGAGCTTCAGCTTGTCGGCGGAGCCATTCTGGCCCGGCACCACGTCGAATGAGCTGGGCGCGAGCGCAACTTCCTTCGCGCCCACGCCGAGGAAGCCACCGACGCTGACCACGAAGGCTTCGATCTTCCCGGTCTTGTCGAACAGAATGTCGCTGACATCACCAACCTTCTGGTTGTCCGAGCCCAGAACGTCTGTTCCTTTGAACTTCGTGGCCAACCATTGATCAGGTTTCTGCGCAGTCACGAAATCGGCTTTGCCGGATCCCTGTGATTGCGCAGCCGGTTGCGGACTCGACGGACTGGGCGAACTCGGTGATTGCGCGAACGCAACCGTCATCATGACGGCGCTCAGTGCGGTCGACACCATCAATTTTTTCAACATGCGTGTTCCTCCTCAATTGCGCCAATGTTCCCAAAAGGCACAACGCGCAATCACGGATTACCGTTCCCGTTCGATGGAACGGTAACCGAAATTTTGAAAGCGGTTTAAATACGGAACTTGAGTCAGGCGCCTTGCGCACCCGCATCTTGCTCCGCACTGGCGCTCGCATCATCGCCGTGCGTGCGCACCACAGTAACTGTGCAGGGTGCCTCGGCGACGACACGGGCCGAAACACTGCCGAGGTAGCGCCGAAGCGCGGAGCTTGCGCGAGCGCCAATGATGATGTGGTCGACGCGGTTGTGGCGGGCGTAGTCGACAAGCTGGCCCGCCGGGTCAGTTGATTCCAAAACGTGATAGGTAATGCGGTCGGGTGCGATCGGAATCTCGCGCGCCCAGTGCTTGAGTTCGATCAGCCGGCTCAGATGCGGATTGCGTCCCTGCGCATCCTCCAATTTGTCGAGCGCCAGCCGCGCGATCTTCAGGATATTCACGCAGGCAAGCCGCGCATTGGGCTCGGTGACGAGTACGCGCCGCACTGCGTGGGTCAATGCTTGGCGAAGCGCCTCGTGGCCGGGTTCCAGGTCGATAGCTGCCACGACGATGGGCGCGGTGGCGAGATGGCTTGTCAGCGCCTGCCGCCGCCGCGGAAGCGGATCACGGCGCGCTCGCAACCGGCGCCATATGACTGTGAAAATGCCATCGCGATGCTCACGGGCCGCGCGGCTGGTGAGAACGACCTGGTCAGGATGTTGCAAATCGAAGGCAAGTTGGGCCGCTGTTGCATAGCGGGCCTCCGGATCGACCTCCAGGCAGCGCAGAATGATCTCCTGAAGCCATGGCGGAACCGCAGAATTTCGGCCGCGCGGCGGCACAGGGTCCCGCCAGAGCCGCTGGCGCCAGTTATCGACGCGTTGAGGCTCGCCGTACGGGCGGTCGCCGGTTGCCAGAAAGTAGAGGATGATGCCCAGCGCAAATATATCGCTGCGTGGATCGCTGCGATCGCCCAGAACCTGTTCAGGTGACACATAGGCGCCGGTTCCAACCGGGCCTTCCGCTTCTTCCTGGATCAGATCCGGCAGCTGGTCGTGGCGCGACAGGCCGAAATCGATCAGCACCGCCTCGTCATTACGCAGGATAATGTTGCTTGGCTTCAGATCAAGATGGATCACATGCTGGCGATGGATGTCGTGTAGTGCGAAGGCGATCTTGGCGCCGATCGCGGCGACCTCGTCAGGAGGCAGCGGCGTCTTGTCCAGCAACGATTTGACGGGTGGGCCGGCGACAAATTCCATCACAATGTAAGGCTGTTCGAAGTCGCCCGCGGCAACGAAACGTGGTGCGTGCGGGCCCGTGAGCCGCGGGAGTATCATCTGCTCGACTTCGTAACCGATGATGGTGATTGGATCTTCGCCCAGCCGAAGCAGGGGTACCTTCATCACCATCGGCAGGTCATCGCCTTCGCGCGTCACGCGCCAGAAGCTGGCCATGCCGCCCGCCTGCATCGGCTCGACGAGACGAAAGCCGTCGACTGTCTGTCCGGCTGTGAGCGTGTGCGGATCCACGTTTCACGCTCCCTCGATGAGACGATCACTCAATATCGCGGGCAGTCCGGCGTCACGCACTTTGCGCGCGGCGGTTATGTTGTCATATGGCACGCGCGTGTAGACGAGCACGTTGCGCTCGGTATCAAGGGCTCCGTAACACGCGGCTGGATTGAAGTCGCGCGGTTGTCCCACCGAGCCAATCACCGCCAACCAGCGTCGGTGCGCGAGGAGAGGAATTTCGACGGCTTGCACAGGCTGAAAGCCGGCAAGTTTGCCGGTCGGCGACAAATGATAAAGCTCGGGGACATGCACGTGACCGCAGAACGTTGTCTGCGCCCGCGTCGACATGAAGCTGCGCGAGGCGCTCTCCACGCTCGTTACGTATTCCCAACGTTCGGGTCTATGGGCGCTGGCATGCACGTACAGCCGGCCATTGTCTTCAAAGGTGAGCGGTAATTGTGCGAGGAATTCACGGTGGTCGGCGTTGAGATGGGGGCGAGTCCAATCAATGGCATCGGCAGCGACCGGATTCATGCCGACGGTGCCCACCGCAATGGCCGCGTCATGGTTGCCGGCGAGCGCCACAGCGCCGCGCTCTACCTCGCGCATGACAGCATCGACGGCGAAGGCGGGATCAGCGCCATAACCGACATAGTCACCCATAAAAATGAAGCGCCTGATGCCGCTGGTGCGCGCGTGATCGAGGCAGGCTTCGAGCGCCTCCCGATTAGCGTGAATGTCGGTGAGGATTCCGATCCACATAATCCTACCCGGGCCTAGCGCCGCCGGATTCGCCCGGCCACCTATCTTGGCCCGATTTCGCCCAAAGGGCAGCGCGGCCGAAAATCGGCAACGTTTCTTTAAGTTTAACCGCCGTTAATGGCGTTGATCTGCCGCAACTATGCGCTCGGGGAGGATTGCGGCCGGTTTATTGACGGCCATATAATCCCATGATATCCCACAATTTCCCAGTACGGGACACCACTAGGTTATGGGCTCCCAACCGGCAACGGAGTGCGGGCCCAGGCGCCGTGTTGGGGTGTTCCGACACAGTCATTGGTCGCGTCCGGTGCGCGTGGAGTGCGGGGTATGGACCGCTTCGTGGGCAATTTCACGCTGCGGTTGGACTCCAAGGGACGCGTCTCCATCCCTGGTTCTTTTCGCTCCCTACTAGGCCGCGACGGCTTCGAGGGCCTTTATTGCTATCCGGCGCTGGATCGTCCGGCGATCGACGCCGGCGGGAATGCACTGATGGCGGAGATCGAGGCGTTGATCGATCGCTTTACCCCATTTTCGGACCAGCGCGAGCAATTCGCGGTGGCGCTCTACGGCACCAGCGAGACGCTGAAGATCGACGGCGAAGGGCGGGTAGTCCTGAGCGAGAGCCTGAAGCGTCACGCAGGCATTACCGATGTGGTGGCGTTTGTTGGTCTGGGTCACAAGTTTCAGATCTGGGAGCCTGGCCGTTTCCAAAGCGAGCTCGCGGAGGCCACCCGAAAGGTGCGCGCGCTCAAGGGCGAGCTGAGTTCCCAGTTGGCGGCGCGCAACGCGTCTGGAGCACGGGAATGATGGCAGGCCGCGGCGGCTCGGCTGTCGCTGGCGGACCGGCCCTCCACATTCCCGTGCTCGGCCAGCCGGCGGTCGAACTCCTGAAAGTTCAGGACGGCGGCATCTACATCGATGGCACCTTCGGCGCCGGTGGTTACACGCGCGCAATTCTTGCCGCCGCCGACTGCAAGGTGATCGGCGTCGACCGCGACCAGACCGCCATCGCGTCAAGCGCAGGCCTGGTAGAAAATGCAAAGGGCCGACTAACGCTCATCGAAGATAACTTTTCCAATCTCGATGAGATTGCGCGCGAAGCCGGTTGCGAGAATGTCGACGGGATCGTGCTCGATCTTGGTGTTTCTTCCATGCAGCTGGACACGGCCGGACGCGGCTTTTCCTTCCGCCTCGATGGACCGCTTGATATGCGGATGGGCGGAGAGGGCGCCAGCGCCGCTGACGTGGTGAGCGCTGCGAGCGAGCGCGATCTCGCTAATATTATTTTTATTCTCGGCGAAGAGCGTCATTCGCGTAGCATCGCGCGTGCTATCGTCAAGGCGCGCACCAATGCGCGGGTCGAAACGACACGGGTGTTAGCCGACATCGTTTCGTCCGTCGTCCGTAGTCGACCCGGCGATATTCACCCGGCAACGCGTACGTTTCAGGCTCTGCGTATCTTCGTCAACGACGAGCTTGGCGAATTGGCGGGCGCGCTGCAGGCCGCCGAGCGGATTCTCAAAACCGGTGGACGGCTGGCGGTCGTGTCATTCCATTCGCTTGAGGACCGTATCGTCAAATCGTTTTTTACCGATCGCGGCGAAACGCGTGGCGGCTCGCGTCATGCACCGGAGATCGAGCGCCCGATGTCGACTTTCACTGTGCTGACCAAACGACCAGTGGTCGCCGACGAGGCGGAAGTCGAACGCAATCCGCGCGCGCGCTCTGCCAAGCTGCGGGCCGCCGAACGCACCGCGGCGCCAAGTCGCGCAGGCCTGCCGTCTGGGTTGCTGCCGCAGCTGCCTTCACTCAACGGCGTGCTGAAGGGGCGGTAAATCATGCGCCTCCTCAATATTCTCGTCATCGGTGCGCTGATCCTAGCGGCCTCTTTCGTCTACAAGATCAAGTTCGATTCCACATTGCAGGCTGAACGGGTGGCCAAGCTGCGAGGCGAGTTGCGCAGGGAGCGCAGCGCAATTGCCGTTTTACGCGCCGAATGGGCAAAACTTGATACGCCGGGCCGCATCCGCGGCCTCGCCGATCGTCATCTGGCACTCCAGCCGGCCAAGCCCACGCAATTCGATAGTCTCGACCGCCTTCCCGAGCGGCCGCCCATGGTCGTGCCGACACCGAATAGCGATCTGATCGGCGCCACGATCGCCCCCGCAGTCCCGGAGACCACCGGCAGCGTGCCGCCGGCGAGGACGCGGTGACCGCGATGCACGCACCCAAAAAACTCCATGAAAGCCGCTGGCAACGCGTTTTACGTTCGTTGCTTTACGGCCTCGATGTCGATCGCAATGTGAAAGCGAAGGCGCGCCTGGGCCTCGCGATTCTCGCGTTCGCCGGCATCTTCTCGGTCATCGCGATACGCCTGGTGGTGTTCGCGACGACCAGCGACGGTCATGGTGGCCGCCGCAGCATGACGCAGGATGCGGTGGCAACCGCCCGTCCCGACATTCTCGATCGTAACGGCGAAATTCTTGCGACCGATATCAAGACGCCATCGCTGTTCGCCGAACCGCGCAAGATCATCGACGTCGACGAAGCAGTTGAATTGCTCACTGCGGTTCTCCCCGACCTCGACGCGACCGAAGTGCGCGATCGCTTGTCCTCGAAGCGCGGCTTCGTTTGGCTCAAGCGCGAGATCACCCCAAGCCAGCAGCAGGAAATCCACCGGCTCGGGATTCCCGGTGTCGGTTTTCTCACCGAGAACAAGCGCATCTATCCCAATGGCTCGGTGATCTCCCATGAGATCGGCCATGTGAATATCGACAACCAGGGCATTGCCGGCATCGAGAAATGGCTGGACGGACAGGGCCTCGCCGCCTTGCACATGGCGGGGCTCGCCACCGATCAGTTGCAGCGGCCGGTCAAGCTCGCGGTCGATTTGCGCGTACAGTACGCATTGCGCGATGAACTCATCGCCGCGCGCGAAAAGTTCAAGACCAAAGCCTCGGCCGGCGTGATCGCCGATGTGAATACTGGCGAAATTGTCGCCATGGTCTCGGAGCCAGATTTCGATCCGAACAATCCGAGCGAGGCCAACGACCCCAATCGGCTCAACCGCCTGACGACGGGCGTCTACGAGATGGGCTCGACATTCAAGGCGCTCACGCTTGCGATGGCGCTCGACAGCGGGCGCATCTCGCTGTCGTCCACTTTTGATGCACGCCTGCCGCTGCGCTATGGCAAATTCGAGATTCACGACTTTCACGCCCAGAAGCGCGTGCTGTCGGTGCCGGAAATTTTCACGTACTCATCCAACATCGGTACGGCGCGCATGGCGCTCTCGCTGGGCGTCGAATACCACAAGGCGTTTCTAAAAAAGCTCGGCCAGCTCGACCGGTTGCGTACCGAGTTGCCGGAAAGTGCGGAGCCGCTGGTGCCGAAGCATTGGGGCGAGCTCAACACCGTCACGATCGCCTTCGGCCACGGCCTGTCGGTGGCGCCGCTGCAGGCGGTGATGGGCATTTCGGCACTGGTCAATGGCGGCAAGATGATCCCGCCGACGTTTCTCAAGCGCGACCAAGTCGAGGCGGATCGCCTGGCCGTGCGCGTGATCAAGCCTGAAACTGCCGAAAAAATGCGTTATCTGATGCGTCTGAATGTGGAAAAAGGCACCGCGACGCGCGCCAATGTGCCGGGGTACTATGTCGGCGGCAAAACCGGCACTTCGGAGAAGGTGGTCGGCGGGCGCTATTCCAAGACCAAAGTCTTGACCAGTTTCACCGCCATATTGCCCGCCGACAAGCCGCGCTATCTGTTGTTGATCATGCTCGACGAACCAGAAGGCCTGCCCGAAACCCACGGCTTCAGCACATCCGGCTGGAACGCCGTGCCCGTCGGTGCGCAAGTGATCGAGCGCGTTGCACCGTTGCTCGATATTGCCCCGCGCTTCGACCTGCCCAAGGCCGACCAGATGTTGCTGGTCAGCGCGAAGGACACGCGGTGAAGCTGCGCGATCTTTTGCCGGAGGCGACGATCGAAACGCCACAGGCAGCGATCGAGATCGCCGGAGTTGCCGCCGACAGCCGCAAGATCAAGAACGGGTTTCTGTTCGTCGCCATTTCCGGCGCTAAAGCTGATGGCGCGCACTTCGCAAGGCAAGCGGCCGCGGCCGGCGCGGCCGCAGTTGCGGCCGAGCAGCGGCCGGACGGGTTGCCCGATGCAGTTACATTTGTCTGCGTAAAAAATGCGCGCCGCGCATTGGCGCTCGCCGCGGCGAAGATCTTTCCACGCCAGCCGAAAACGATCGCCGCAGTCACCGGCACCAGCGGCAAGACGTCGGTTGCCGCATTCACCCGCCAGATCTGGACCGCGCTTGGGCAGCAGGCGGCGAGCATCGGCACGATCGGCGTTGTGTCGCCCAAAGGCGAACAGTATGGCTCATTGACCACACCCGATCCGGTCGACCTGCATCGGACGCTCGACCGGTTGGCTGGTGAGGGCGTCACACATCTCGCATTGGAAGCATCCTCGCACGGTCTCGATCAGCATCGGCTCGATGGCGTCCGTATCACTGCCGGTGCCTTCACCAATTTGTCGCGCGACCATCTCGACTATCATCCGACCATCGAAGCCTACCTCGCCGCCAAGCTGCGGTTGTTTGACAATCTGATTGTGCCGGGCGGCACTGCGGTGATCGGCGTTGACGATTGCTATGCGGGGCAAGTGGTCGAAGCCGCAAAAAAGCGTGGCCTGAAGATCATGGCGGTTGGCGAGCACGGAGATGACATCAAACTTGCCGCCGGTGTGATTGAGGGCTTCGCGCAGGTGGTTGGCATCGCGTACGGCGGTCGCACATATAAAGTCAGGTTGCCGCTGGTGGGCGCATTCCAGGTTCAGAACGCAGCGCTCGCGGCTGGGCTTGCAATCGCAACGGGCGGCGAGCCTGCTCGCGTATTTGAGGCTCTGGAAAAGCTCAGCGGCGCCAAGGGACGGCTGGAGCTTGCCGGCACGCATAATGGTGCGCCGGTTTTCATTGACTACGCGCACAAGCCGGATGCGTTGAAGAAGGCGCTCGAGAGCCTGCGGCCTTATGCGCGCGGCAAACTCACAGTGGTTTTCGGCGCTGGCGGAGATCGCGACACCGGCAAACGAGCAATCATGGGCCGCATTGCCGCAGAAAATGCCGACCGCGTTATTGTCACCGACGACAATCCGCGCAGCGAGAACCCGGCCGTGATCCGCTCCGCCATTCTCGCCGAAGCCCCGGGAGCTGTCGAAATCGGTGACCGCGCCGATGCGATCCGTCAGGCGATCGCCGGCCTCAAAGGCGGTGACGTGCTATTGATTGCGGGCAAAGGACACGAGACTGGACAGATAATCGGCGACCGCATTGTGCCATTTTCCGATCACGAAGCGGTCGCAGCGGCGCTGCAGGGTGGGGGCGCATGAGTGCCTTGTGGACGATTGATGCGATGGCGGCGGCGATGCGCGCGGAGCGCGTCGGGTCATTGCCGACAGAGGTCTCCGGCGTAAGCATTGACAGTCGCACGGCCGGCAAGGGTGATGCGTTTTTTGCCATCCAGGGTGAAAATCGCGACGGGCATGAATTCGTCGACAATGCGCTGAAGGCCGGCGCCGCGCTTGCCGTGGTTGCGAGCAGCCAGCGTGGACGCGTTCCGAATATGCCGCTGCTGGTCGTGCCCGATGTCCTCGAGTTCTCTGCGCAACCTTGGGCGCGCGGCGCGAACGCGGTCGCCTGCCAAGGTCATTGCGGTCACGGGGTCGGTCGGCAAGACCGGCACAAAGGAAGCTTTGCTGCTGGCGCTTTCGGCGGACGGTGAAACGCATGCCTCCGTGGCGTCCTACAACAACCACTGGGGTGTGCCGTTGTCGCTGGCGCGCTGGCCGGCTGGCGCGAAATACGCGGTTTTTGAAATCGGCATGAATCATGCTGGCGAAATCACGCCACTCACGAAGCTGGTGCGTCCGCACGTTGCCATCGTGACCGGTATTGAACCGGTACACCTAGAGTTTTTCGGTTCGCTGGAAAAAATCGCTGACGCAAAGGCCGAAATATTTTCCGGCGTAGAAGCGGGCGGGGCGGCCGTGCTCAACAGCGACAATGCACAATTTGCGCGTCTCGCCGCGGCGGCCAAGGCGGCCGGCATCCAGCGCGTGGTTTCATTCGGTGAAAGCGGCAGCGCCGAGGCGAGGTTGCTGCGTGTTTCGCCGCAAGCGGATTCATCGACGGTTGAAGCCAGCATTCTTGGGCAGCCTGTCACCTACAAGCTTGGCACGCCTGGTCACCACCTTGTGCTCAATTCGCTCGCCGTGCTTGCAGCGGTGTCGCTCGCCGGCGCCGATCTCGCATTAGCCGCGCTCGCCCTCAATAATCTCAAACCCGCGAGCGGGCGTGGTGCGCGCAGCTATCTCATCGTCCCCGGCGGCAATACCTTGCTGATCGACGAAAGCTACAACGCCAACCCGGCGTCTATGCGTGCGGCGATCGCGCTCCTCGGTCAGGCGCCGGTCGGAAAACGCGGCCGTCGCATAGCGGTGCTTGGAGACATGCTTGAATTGGGGCCGTCAGGCGCTGAATTGCACCGAGAACTTGCGCAATCCATCGAGGCCGCCGGCATCGACCTCGTTTTCTGTTCGGGGCCGCTGATGCGAACGTTGTGGGAGGCTCTTCCCTCGCGCGCCCGGGGCGGCTATGCCGAGACGGCGGCGGGGCTGGAACCGGCCGTGCTGGAGGCCATCCGGGCAGGCGACGCGGTGATGGTGAAGGGCTCGCTTGGTTCGAAAATGGGCCCCATCGTGAAAACGTTGGAAAAGCAATTCCCCAGGCAGGCGACGCTCGAACAAGCGACGGCACAGGGGTGAAGACGCAGGGTTCGACCCAATGTTCTACTGGCTGACCGAGCTTTCCGACAAAGTCTCTTTCTTCAATGTCTTTCGCTACATCACCTTTCGCACGGGTGGCGCCATCGTCACCGCGCTCGTGTTCGTATTCCTGTTTGGCGGGCCGATCATCGATGTGCTTCGCCTGAAGCAGGGTAAGGGACAACCCATTCGCAAGGATGGCCCGCAATCGCATCTGGTTACCAAGAAGGGCACGCCGACCATGGGCGGCCTGATGATCTTGTCGGGGCTGCTGGTATCGACCTTGCTGTGGGCGAACCCGAAGAGCCCCTACGTCTGGGTCGTGCTGGGTGTCACGCTCTCCTTTGGGCTGATCGGCTTTTATGACGACTATCTGAAAGTGACAAAACAAACCCACGCCGGTTTTGCGGGGCGAACCCGGCTGCTGGCGGAAGCGGTGATCGCGGTGCTGGCTTGCACGGCGCTTGCGCATCTCGGTCGCGGACCGACCGCGACGTCGCTCGTTTTTCCATTCTTCAAAGAGCTTGTGATTAATCTCGGCTGGGCCTTCGTGCTGCTCGGCGCATTCGTGATTGTCGGTGCAGGGAACGCGGTCAATCTCACGGATGGACTCGACGGCCTGGCGATCGTTCCTGTGATGATCGCGGCCGCGAGTTTCGGCCTGATTTCCTATCTCGCAGGCAATGCGGTCTTCGCCGAATACCTGCAAATCCATTATGTGCCCGGTACCGGCGAGCTTGCGGTGCTATGCGGTGCAGTGATCGGCGCCGGTCTCGGCTTTCTCTGGTTCAATGCACCGCCGGCGTCGATTTTTATGGGTGACACCGGCTCACTGTCGCTTGGCGGCATGCTCGGCGCTGTTGCGGTCGCGATCAAACATGAGATCGTGCTTGCCATTGTCGGCGGGCTATTCGTGCTCGAAGCCGTTTCGGTGATCGTGCAGGTGGTCTCCTTCAAGCTCACCGGCAAGCGCGTGTTCAAGATGGCGCCTATCCATCATCATTATGAACAGCTTGGCTGGACTGAGCCGCAAATTGTGATCCGTTTCTGGATTGTTGCCGTCGTACTGGCGCTCGCCGGACTGGCGACGCTCAAGTTGAGATAGCCTTGATCCCTGTCACCACGTTCGCGGGAAAGCGCGTCGCCGTCTTTGGCCTCGGAAGCTCCGGCTTGCTTGCCGCGCGCGCGCTGAAAGAAGGCGACGCCGATGTCGTCGCATTCGACGATAGCGAAAAGACGATCGCCGCGGCACAAGCGGCCGGACTAAGAATAAAAAATCTCCGCGACCTTGATTGGTCAAAGCTCGCCGCTTTGGTGCTGGCGCCGGGCGTGCCTCTGACACATCCCGAGCCGCATTGGTCTGTGAACCTGGCGCGCAAGGCCGGCGTCGAGGTGATTGGCGATATTGAATTGTTCTGCCGCGAGCGCGCGAAATCGGGCGCGGACTCCCCGTTGGTGGCGATCACCGGCACGAACGGGAAATCGACGACGACGGCGCTGATTGCGCACCTCATAAAAATCGCGGGCCTCGACGCACAGATGGGCGGCAATATTGGCGTACCCGTTCTGGCGCTCGAAGCGTTCAGGGCTGGACGCGCTTATGTGCTCGAAATTTCTTCCTATCAGATCGACCTTGCGCCGACCCTGAGGCCGACTGTCGGCATCCTTCTCAATGTGTCGGAAGACCATCTCGACCGCCACGGCAACATGGACAATTATGCCGCCATCAAGGAGCGACTGCCGGCGAATGTGGAGGCGGGCGGGACGGCGGTCATCGGCGTCGACGATCAATACACGCGCGCGGCCGCGGAGCGGATTGAACGCGCGGGCAAAAAGGTCGTCCGCATCTCCGTAGCCGGAACAGTGAGCGATGGTTATTTTGCCGAAGGCACGCACATCATGCGCGCCGTTGGCGGCAAGGCGCATGCGGTTGCGGAGCTCGCCGGCATCGGCTCACTGCGCGGCGTGCACAACGCACAGAACGCAGCCTGTGCGGTTGCGGCCTGCGTTGCTCTCGGTATCGATCTCGTCAAGATTCAGAAAGGGCTGGCGAGTTTTCCAGGCCTGGCGCATCGCATGCAGCAGGTTGGCCGCAAGGGCAATGTGCTGTTCGTCAACGACTCGAAAGCCACGAACGCCGATTCCGCCGCCAAGGCGCTGGCGAGCTTTCACGACATCTTCTGGATTGCCGGCGGCAAGCCGAAGACAGGCGGCATCGTCGGCCTGGCGGAGTTCTTTCCGCGTATCCGCAAAGCCTATCTGATCGGCGAAGCGGCCCAGGAATTTGCCGGCACGTTGGACGGCAAGGTTCCGCATGAAGTGAATAAGGTTTTGGCGGCGGCGATTGAAGCGGCTTCGCGCGATGCCGCGGCGTCTGGCCTGAAGGAAGCAGTGGTGCTGCTGTCGCCCGCCTGCGCCTCGTTCGACCAGTACCCGAACTTCGAAGTACGCGGCAAAGCCTTCACGGACATTGTTATGGCGATCCCGGGAATTGAACGTATCCCGATTAAATAGTGTTCGTGCGGCGCGATTGCGCTCCGCCTCATATTTGTCACGCTAGTTAGTGATTGTTCCAAAAGCCAACCGGCCCAGGGCCCATGGATTTATCAGGCGAAAACATTTTGATCGTTCTGGTGATGGGCCTCGTTATTGGCCTGCTGCCGAGCACGCTTGTGGCGCGAACGCGCGGCAGCTTCGTCAGAGACATTGCCTGCGGCATCGGCGGTATCGTCATCGCGGTATTGCTCACGCTTGCATGGCGCGATGCCGCGATGATCAACCTGTGGCCGACCAAGCCTACAAAAAACGAGAGCGCGGATCTGGCGCCGCCTTATGAACCCGTTGTGCTGCCACTTGCGCCACTTCGTCCTCTTCTTAAGCCGGTCATTTATCGTTCGCGCGAAGAGATTTGCGACGCATTAGCTCAGGCAACGCGCAGCAACGATTTGCCTGCACATTTCTTCATTCGTTTATTGTATCAGGAGAGCAATTTCAGACTCGCCGCCATCAGTTCGGCTGGCGCTCTGGGCATCGCGCAATTCATGCCGGAGACCGCCACCGATCGCGGCCTCGATAATCCGTTTGATCCACTGCAAGCCATACCGGCGTCCGCGCGTCTCCTGCGCGATCTGTATCAGAAGTTCGGCAATCTTGGCCTTGCCGCTGCGGCTTACAATGCGGGCCCCAAACGCATCGCGGACTGGCGCGCGAACAAGGGTCCGTTGCCGCAGGAGACGCAGGACTACGTCAAGGCCATCACGGGCTGGCCGGCGGAAGCGTGGGCCGATGCTCAAACCGGCAGTCCCGCCCTCAAGCTTCCGCGCGCGGCCCCCTGCCAGGAATTCGCCGGCCTGCTTGCGTGGAATGGACCGGACGAAATCCCCTTGCCACCGCGAAATCCCCTTGTGCCTGAAATTGCGGATAACGCGACGGTCGAGCCGCAGGTCGCCAAACCGAGTACCGAAGCGGTGCATGGAAAGAGCGAAACCGCCGCACAGGTCAAAGACGCCAAGGCAACTGATCTTGCCGAGCAACCCAAACCTGAAACAACGACACGGCCGGGGAGCGGGCGGTAACTTTCTTGGTCGTTGCCGATTGATCGCGTCACCAGCAGAGCCATCAATCCGGGCACCGTTAATGTTTCCTAAACCGCGAGGCGTCAGCTTGAGCTGGACGGGAATTTGGGATGCTTTCACGCGCGCAACGCACGCCCATTGGCGAATGGTGGTGGACGGTCGATCGGCTCACGCTGGCCGCAATTGGCGCGTTGATGCTGGCGGGCGTGGTTCTATCGCTTGCCGCCAGCCCACCGGTTGCTGGCCGTCTTGGCCTTGACCCGTTTTATTTCGTCAACCGTCACATTCTCTATCTATTGCCCGCGATCGCCGTGATGTTGGGGGTGTCATTCCTCAATCCCAAGCAGATTCGTCGCCTGTCGCTGGTTGTGTTTGCAATAAGTGTGGTCATGGTGGCGGCGACGCCGTATTTCGGCCCCGAGATCAAAGGCGCGCGGCGCTGGTTGGTACTGCTCGGCCTCAATATCCAGCCGTCCGAATTCCTCAAGCCCGCGTTTGTCATATTGGTCTCGTGGCTGTTCGGTGAATCGGCCAAGCGTCCTGACATGCCCGCGAACGCCTTCTCGCTCGCGCTGCTTCTGGTGGTCGTCGCGCTGTTGGTCGTGCAACCAGACTTCGGCCAGACGATGCTGATCGCGCTGGTATGGAGCGCACTCTTCTTCATGGCCGGCATGCGCGTTGTTTGGGTGGCCGGCATCGCGGGCCTGGCCGGCGTCGGTCTTCTCAGCGCATATTATACGGTGCCACACGTGGCGCGCCGCATTCAGCGATTTATTGATCCGGCCTCGGGCGACACCTTCAATATCGATATCGCCACCGAAAGCTTCATGCGGGGCGGCTGGTTCGGTAAGGGACCGGGCGAGGGGACCGTGAAGCGGCTTCTGCCTGAAAGTCACACCGACTTCGTATTCGCCGTCGCGGCGGAAGAATTCGGCGTCGTGCTGTGCCTTGCACTGGTGGCGCTGTTTGCTTTCATTGTCATTCGTATGCTGATACGCGCCATGCGCAATGACGATCCGTTCACTCGGTTCGCGGCTGCCGGCCTGACCATCCTGTTTGCGACACAGTCCGCAATCAACATGGCCGTGAACTTGCATCTCATTCCGGCCAAGGGCATGACACTGCCGTTTATTTCCTACGGCGGCTCCTCGATGATCTCGCTCGCTTACGCGATGGGCATGTTGCTGGCGCTGACACGTGAACAGCCGCGCGCAGCGATTACGGCGCCTGAGCTCGCGGTGGCCGGGAGCAGAATTTGATGGGCGCGAGCGGTGCGCCGCTCGTTCTGCTTGCTGCCGGTGGCACGGGGGGCCATCTGTTTCCCGCCGAGGCCCTGGCGACCGCGCTCGACAAGCATGGCGTCACCGTGGACCTCGCCACCGATCATCGCGCCGCGCATTTCAAATTTCCCGCGCGCAGTGTGTATCTCATTCCGAGCGACACCCTGCGTGCTCGCAATCCTTTTGCTCTCATGCGCACGGCGTCACTATTGGCGCTGGGCACGGCCAAGGCCTGGAGCCTCATCGGAGGCATCAAGCCGCGGGTGGTCGTCGGCTTCGGTGGATATCCGACGGTGCCGCCGTTGCTTGCGGCGAGCTGGCGGGGCGTGCCGACGGTGCTGCATGAACAAAACGGGGTGATGGGGCGCGCCAACCGAACGCTCGCGCCGCGTGTCACAAAAATCGCCACCAGTTTCCAGACGCTCAAGAATCTGGACCCGCGTTGGCACGACAAGATCGCCTTCACGGGCAATCCGGTGCGCGCGCAGGTCATTGCGGCGGCTGCGTCGCCATACGGCGCTTCGAACGACGGCAAGATTCGATTGCTGGTGTTCGGCGGCAGCCAGGGCGCGCGCGTCATGGCCGAGATCGTGCCGCAGGCAATAGAGTGTCTGACGAGTGATTTGCTCGGGCAGCTATCGGTCATGCAACAGGCGCGCGCTGAGGATCTCAACAGCGTTCGAACGATTTATGCGCGGATTGGGGTGACGGCTGAGGTTGCCCCGTTTTTTCCCGACCTGCCAGCGCGCATGGCGGCAGCACATCTGGTGATATCCCGCTCCGGCGCTTCGACCGTGGCGGAGCTGTCCGCCATCGGCCGGCCGGCGATCCTGGTGCCGCTTCCTCATGCCCTCGATCAGGACCAGCTTGCCAATGCCCGTGTCCTGGAGGCTGCCGGGGGCGCACTCTGCATCGAGCAGCGCGACTTCACGCCGAGACGACTGGCCGCGGAGATAGCGGCGCTGGCTAGCGATACCGCGCGGCTTGCTGGCATGGCGAAGGCTGCGCGATCCGCCGGGACCGTCGATGCCGCGGAGCGGCTGGCCGATCTGGTCATAAAGGTGGCGGGAATTTAGCCCTGACGCGGCAAGGCGTGCGAAAGCAGGGCATCCTATTGCCCCCGACCTTTCAATTTCAAACGCGGTGCCCTAAACGAACGCTGTGATTACCGGGTCGCCCGCTTGCGCGGGTGATGACAGCAGGGGAACCCCGGCAAATGAAGCTGCCGCGCGACATCGGTCCGGTGCATTTCGTCGGCATCGGCGGCATCGGCATGAGCGGCATTGCCGAGGTGCTGGCCAATCTTGGTTACACCGTCACCGGTTCGGACGTCGCCGACAGTGCCAACGTGAAGCGCCTGCGCGATAAGGGTGTCAAAGTTACCATCGGCCACAAGGCGGACAATATCGAAGGCGCCGACGTCGTCGTCGTCTCATCGGCCATCAAACGAGACAATCCGGAGCTCGTGGCCGCGCGCGCCAAGCGGCTGCCGGTGGTGCGCCGCGCCGAGATGCTGGCGGAATTGATGCGGTTGAAAAGTTGCGTCGCGATCGGCGGCACTCACGGCAAGACCACGACGACGTCACTGGTTGCATCGCTACTCGATGGTGGTGGCCTCGATCCAACCGTGATCAACGGCGGTATCATCAACGCCTATGGCACCAATGCCCGGCTCGGCGCCGGTGACTGGATGGTGGTCGAGGCCGACGAGTCCGACGGTACGTTTCTCAAGCTTCCCGCCGACATCGCAATCGTCACCAATATCGACCCCGAACATCTCGATCATTTTCACACTTTCGATGCCGTGCAGGACGCGTTCCGCGACTTCGTCGAGAATGTGCCGTTCTATGGCTTCGCGGTGATGTGCACCGATCATCCGGTTGTCCACTCACTGGTTGGAAAACTGGAGGATCGCCGTATTCTGACTTACGGCGAAAACGCGCAAGCCGACGTGCGGTTGGCTGATATCGATCATCTCAACGGGCAGTCGCGCTTTTCGGTGATCTTCCGCGACCGCGAGGGCAAGATCAGGCACACCATCGACAAGCTCACGCTGCCGATGCCCGGCCGGCATAACGCGTTGAACGCGACGGCGGCGATCGCGGTTGCGTATGAGCTCGGAGTTAAAGACGACGTCATTCGCAAGGCCCTGGCCTCATTCGCCGGGGTCAAGCGGCGCTTCACGCGCGTGGGTGAATGGAACGGCGCCGTGATCATCGACGACTATGGCCATCACCCGGTTGAGATTGCGGCCGTGCTGCGCGCGGCGCGGGAAAGCGCCAATGGCCAGGTGATTGCGGTGATGCAGCCACATCGCTACACGCGGCTGCGTGATTTGTTCGAACAATTCTGCACGTGCTTCAACGACGCCGATGCGGTGATCGTTGCGCCGGTCTATCCGGCGGGCGAGCAACCCATCCCGGGCGCGGACCGCGACGCGTTGGTCACCGGGCTCCGCGCGCACGGGCACAAACAGGCCATTCCGCTGGAAGGGCCGGACAAACTCGCCGGCCTGATCAGGGGATTGGCGAAACCGGGCGACTACGTGGTGTGCCTGGGCGCCGGTTCCATCACGCAATGGGCATATGCACTGCCAGGGGAATTGAAGGGCAAATGAATTTTCCCGACATCGTCCCCGGCCTGAAAGCCGGAATGCCCGAATTGCGCGGGCGGCTGCTGGCCAATCAGCCGCTTGGCGAATTCACATGGTTTCGCGTCGGCGGCCAGGCGCAGGTGTTCTTCATGCCGGAAGACGAAAACGACCTTGCGTATTTCTTGCAAAATCTGCAGCCGGAAATTCTGGTCACCGTCATCGGCGCCGGTTCCAACCTGATCGTGCGCGATGGTGGTGTTGCCGGCGTGGTGATCAGGCTCGGCCGCGGGTTCAACGAGGTGAAGATCGAGGAACATCGTGTCACCGCCGGCACAGCGGTTCTCGACGTGATGGTGGCGCGCGCGGCACAGGCCGCAGGCGTTGCGGGGCTGGCGTTTCTCAGCGGGATTCCGGGTACAATCGGCGGCGCGCTGCGCATGAACGGCGGCGCGTATGGTGGTGAAACCAAGGACATCCTCATCGAGGCGCGCGGCGTTGATCGCCAGGGCAATCTGTGCAGCTTAGCCAACGGTGACATGGGCTTTTCCTATCGCCACTGTGGTGTCCCCGACGACGTGATCTTCACGACCGCGGTGCTGCAGGGCCGCGCCGGCGAACCCGAACAAATCGCCACCGAAATGGCTGCGATCAAGAAAAAGCGCGAGACAAGCCAACCGCGCAACCGCACGGGCGGATCCACATTCAAGAATCCGCCCGGGCACAGCGCGTGGAAACTTGTGGACGATGCCGGCTGCCGCGGGCTCACCGTTGGCGGTGCGCAAGTCTCCGAACTTCACAGCAATTTCCTGATCAATCTTGGCGGTGCCAGCGCCGCCGACATCGAGGCTTTGGGCGAGACGGTGCGCCAGCGGGTAAAGTCGCACTCGGGCGTCGATCTGGAATGGGAAATCAAGCGCGTCGGGGTGGAACGTTAATACGATGAAGCACGTCGCGGTCCTCATGGGAGGCTGGTCAGCCGAGCGCGAGATTTCCCTTCGCTCAGGCAAAGCCTGCGCTGACGCGATCGAGCGGGCCGGCTATCGCGTCAGCCGAGTCGACGTCGATCGTGAGATCGCGGCAACGTTACGCAAGCTCAAACCCGACGCAGCGCTGAACGTTCTTCACGGCCGGCCCGGTGAGGACGGTACGTTGCAGGGCATGCTCGAAATTCTCGGCATTCCTTACAGCCACTCCGGCGTCCTCGCCTCTGCGCTGGCTATGCAAAAGGACACGGCCAAGAGCGTGCTCAAGGCCGCCGGTGTGCCGGTGCCCGGCGGCGTGGTCGTGACGCGCACCGAAGCCGCCAAGCGGCATCTGTTGCCGACACCTTATGTGATCAAACCGGTTGCAGAAGGTTCCAGCGTTGGCGTATTCATGGTGCGCGAGGATCACAAGCATCCGCCACAGGAATTGACGCGTGCCGATTGGGCCTTCGGCGACCGGGTCCTTGTCGAGCCCTATATCCCTGGCAAGGAACTGACCTGCGCGGTCATGGGTGACAAAGCTCTCGGCGTTATTGAAATTGTACCGACCGTGAAGTTCTACGACTACGAAGCTAAATACGCGCCTGGTGGATCCAAACATTTGCTGCCGGCACCGATCAGCCCGGCCGTCTACGCCGAAGTTCAGCGACTCTCGCTTACCGCGCATCGCGCGCTCGGCTGCCGTGGCGTTACACGATCGGACTTTCGTTATGACGATAGTGCGACCGGAGTGACCGGGCTGTTTTGTCTCGAGGTCAACACCCAGCCGGGAATGACCGAGACCTCGCTGGTGCCCGAATTGGCGCAGCACGCCGGGACTACGTTCGAAGAGTTGGTGCGCTGGATGGTCGAGGACGCCTCGCTCGACCGCTGAGCGAATAAAAAGGCCATTGCAGCGGGCCTTTGCAGCGAAATCCCTCAAATTTTACTAATCATTTACCAAAAAGACCCAAGACTAGGCATTGGCGGCGCGCCGCGCGCTTGGCTGCCGACTAGTCGTGCGTGCGGACCCTACCGCTGACGGCGGCCTCCGAGGGACGAGGATGGTCTCATCTGAAGCCGGATTTCCGGGGCATGACCAACATCATGCCCGTGACGGAGCCTGCAGCTCTCGTAGGCACAACGTGTAAAGAGCGGATTGTGATGGACGGTCGAGTAAGCCTCGCTCAATCGCTGAAGCTGAAACGACGCTCATCGTCCGCTTGGTGGCCGAGCTCGCAGAATTGGCGCTGGTCACGGTCTCTGCGCCGCTGGGGCCATTCGCTCGACAGCATAAGAGTGCCACGCGGCGCCGGTTCATCGGCGGCAGCCTTGTTGTTGCTTGCCAGCGTGATCTATGGCGCTGTTATCGGCGGTCACGAGCCGCAGATCACCGAAAACATTCAAAATCTCTGCGACGCCGTCGCCAATAAACTTGGCTTCCGTATTTCCGAAGTCGCGCTCGCCGGTGAGCACGAAATCGGTCGCGACGAAATTCTGGTGCTTGCCGGCATCACCGACCGTTCGTCACTGTTGTTTCTCGACGCCGCGCGCACGCGCGCGCGCTTATTGGCTAACCCGTGGATTTCAGACGCCACCGTACTCAAACTTTATCCCGACCGCCTGCGCATCGAGATTAAGGAGCGCCAACCTTTCGCTCTCTGGCAGAAGGAGGGACAGGTCGCACTGATTTCCGCCGACGGCACCGTGCTTCAGGAGGCCGTGCCCGCACGCTTTTCAGGACTCCCGCTGGTGGTCGGCAAGGGCGCCGAACAGATCGCGCAGGATTTTCTCATGCTCGTTGCGCGCTACCCGCTGATTGCGCAACTGAACGAGGCGTCTGTGTTGGTGGCTGAACGTCGTTGGAACTTGCACCTCAAAAGCGGCGTCGAGATTTTGCTGCCAGAAGGAGAGACCGAGCTGGCCCTGCGCACTCTGGTTGATCTCGACCGAAGCAAGAAGTTGTTGTCGCGGGATATTACGGCTGTCGATTTGAGGCAGCCCGACCGGGTCATCGTGCGTCAGTCCGATAGTGCAGCCGCCGCGCGCGAGCAGGCGCTCAAGGACGCCGAGAAGGCCAAGAAGGCCAAGTCCGGCAAGGGAGGCGAGGCATGACCGTGCTGCGCTTCGGCCTTACTCCGAAGATGAAGCCGGTTTCGCCCAAACGGGCTGCCGTTGTTGCCGCGCTCGACGTGGGCACCAGCAAGGTCGTCTGTCTGATTGCGCGACTTGAGCCGCAAGGGCCGCAAGACGTTTTGCGTCGGCGCAGCCACGGCGTCCGCCTTTTGGCCTTTGCGCATACTGCGGCGAGCGGCATGAAGGCGGGCTCGGTGGTCGATCTGGTCGAGGCCGAAGAGATGGTCCGCCAGGCGATCGATATAGCCGAAAGCACCGCCGGCGTGCAGCTCGAATCCGTCGTGGTGTCGATGTCGGGTGGCCGCCTGGGCAGCGAGCGGTTCATTGCGACGATCGATCTTGGCGGCGGCGCCGTGACAGAATCAGATATCGGGCGGGTGCTGGCGGCCGCAAGCCGCCATTCCGTGCGCGATGGGCGCGCCGTCCTCCATTCATTGCCGATCGGCTATGCCGTCGATGCTGCGGCAGGCATCCGCGAGCCGCGCGGCATGCTCGGACACCGTCTGGGCGTCGATATGCACATGGTCACCGCCGATGTGGCGACGGTTCGCAACCTGATGCTCACGATCGAGCGCAGCCACCTTTCTGTGGAAGCCATGGTGGCGTCTCCCTACGTGGCTGGTCTGGCCGCGCTTGCCGACGACGAGGCCGATCTTGGGGCCGCAACCGTCGACATGGGGGCTGGAACGACCAGTTTGGCGGTTTTTTCAGGCGGCAAATTCGTCCACGCCGACGGTTTCGCCCTTGGTGGCCACCACGTGACCATGGACCTCGCCCGCGGTCTTAACACCCGCGTTGCCGACGCTGAGCGAATCAAAGCGATTTATGGCAGTGTTTTGGCAGGGGGATCGGATGAACGTGACATGATTACGGTACCACCGGTCGACGATGAGGAGCGCGAGCCGCCACAATTCGTCTCGCGGGCGTCGCTCGTACGCATCGTCAAGCCGCGGGTGGAAGAGATCCTGGAAATGGTGCGCGACCGCCTGGCCGCCTCGCCGTTTGCGGCAGAGCCGCGCGGACGCGTGGTGCTGACCGGCGGCGCGAGCCAACTTACAGGTCTTGCCGATCTCGCCGCTCGCATCTTGCGGCGCCCCGTACGTATTGGCCGCCCGCTTGGCCTGGCCGGTTTACCCGAGGCGGCAAAAGGGCCGGCCTTTGCGGTGGCGGCCGGCCTGCTGGTCTATCCGCAGGCGGCACACCTCGAACACTTCGAACCGCGGCGAACGCGGCAATTGATGACAGGGACAGGCGGTTACATGGCACGGGTCGGACGATGGCTGCGCGAAAGCTTCTGACCCTTCATCAACTGAACCCCGCATCGGCCGGTGGCGGACCGGCCCAGTTCGGCGGCGTGCGATTGGGTTGGCGCCTATGGCGCAACGCAAAGCCTGCTGCCCGTGCACTCATGAGGCAAACATGACTATCAACCTGACGATCCCCGATATCCGGGAAATGAAACCTCGCATTACCGTGTTTGGCGTCGGTGGCGCCGGCGGCAATGCTGTCAACAACATGATCACCGCGGGCTTGCAGGGCGTCGACTTTGTCGTCGCCAATACCGATGCCCAAGCGCTGACCATGTCCAAGGCCGAGCGCATCGTCCAGATGGGCACTCAGGTTACCGAGGGCCTCGGCGCTGGCTCACAACCCGAAGTCGGGCGTGCCGCCGCAGAAGAGGTGATCGACGAGATTCGCGATCATCTGACCGGCGCGCACATGGTGTTTGTCACCGCCGGCATGGGTGGCGGCACCGGCACCGGCGCTGCACCCATCATTGCAAAAACCGCGCGCGAGCTCGGCATTCTCACGGTCGGCGTGGTCACCAAGCCATTCCACTTCGAAGGCCAGCGCCGCATGCGTTTTGCGGAAACCGGTATTACCGAGCTGCAGAAGGTCGTGGACACGCTGTTGATCATCCCGAACCAGAATTTGTTCCGGGTTGCCAACGAGAAGACGACATTCGCTGATGCCTTCGCGATGGCCGATCAGGTGCTCTACTCGGGCGTGGCCTGCATCACCGACCTGATGGTCAAGGAAGGCCTGATCAATCTCGATTTTGCCGACGTGCGCGCGGTCATGCGCGAGATGGGCAAAGCGATGATGGGAACCGGTGAGGCGTCGGGCGAGAAGCGTGCGCTGACCGCGGCAGAGGCCGCGATCTCCAATCCGCTGATCGATGACGCGTCGATGAAGGGCGCGCGCGGTCTGCTGATCTCGATCACCGGCGGCAAGGACCTCACATTGTACGAGGTCGACGAAGCGGCCACCCGCATCCGTGAGGAGGTAGATCAGGACGCCAACATCATCGTCGGCGCCACCTTCGACGAAAGTCTGGAAGGCATCATCCGCGTCTCGGTGGTTGCAACCGGCATCGACAATACGGGCATCGCGCGTCAGGCCCAGCCGGCGGAAAGCGCTTTGCGCGAGCTCGCCGGCAAAATCCGCAACGATAGCCGCCGCATTGCCGACCGAATCGAACGTCACGCGCCCCCAATGACGGCGCATGCCGCGCCGTCGGTCGAATCGGCGGCGCATGCGGCCGTTGCCGCGGCCATCCTGCCGCCGACCGCGATCGCGGACGTGTCGATCAGGCCGATGCCGATGAAGCCGTCGCTGTTCGAGCCGGCACAGAACGAGCCACCGATGGCCGAGCCGCCGATGCCAGCGGCTTTCATTCCACCGGCACCAGAGCGTACAGCACGCACGCCGCGCATGCCTCGAATCGATGAATTGCCATTGCCGGCACAGAACGAGATTCGGGCGCAGCGTGGCGAACTCGATGACGATCATCCCGAAAAGCGGCGCATGTCGCTGATGCAGAGACTCGCGTCAGTCGGTCTCGGCCGCAGGCCAGAAAACGAGGTCCCGGCGGCGGCGCCGCCGCGTGCCGCACGGCCGATGCCGCAATTTGAGCGCCCGCCGCAACGCCCGACCGCGCGCCACCCGGAGGGCCGGCCGGCGGAGCCGGTGTCGGAATACGCACGCCGGGCCGCGCCCCAAGGTCTCGATCCGCACGGCCGCTCCGCGGCTGTGCATAATTCGGGCGAGGACGATCAGCTCGACATTCCGGCCTTCCTCCGCCGGCAGGCCAACTAACGCTTCGATTGGACGAGCAGCGGCCCCGTTCCAGCCTCAGGAACGGGGCCGTTTGCTTGTCGGTGGTCGCATCTAACCGACTGAATGAACAGGAGAATTCCAGATAGAGGATCGGCGCAATGGTGTGGGCCCCGGCGCATCGAGCGTGCCGTCCACCGAAACACGGTCTAAAATCTGGGCAAGAACAGAGGGCGAAACGGCCAATTGCGGCAAAAAAGAGTAACAGACGGTAAGAAAGCGTGAGTTGGAGGAGGCCCGCCGCATGGCCTAAGTTTCAGCAGCGAAAGGGACTTTCGGTCTCTTGGGGACGACCGGCCTCGGTAAGAGGACGGACTGCACTGAAGGCAAAAATGTGGCCCTGCTCGGGCCAGGGGATGGGGCCGCATGGCACTTCGATGGGCCGGCGGAAGTTGGGTAAATGAAGGGCGCTAAGCAAACAACGCTACGCCACCCGGTTGCCGTCTCCGGCATCGGAGTCCATTCCGGACTTCCCGTCACACTTACGCTTCATCCCGCTGGCGACGACAGCGGCATCATTTTCCAGCGCGTTACGGCCGACGGCTCGATTAAGCGTGAGATCCGCGCCGACGTGCGTGCGGTGACTGCGACCGAATTTGCGACCGTGCTTGGCGATGCCAGGGGCCCGCTGTGCTCGACCGCCGAACACCTGCTGGCCGCCTTGCGTGGCCTGTACGTCGACAATGTCGTGATCGAGATGGACGGGCCTGAAGTACCGATCATGGACGGCAGCGCCGCTGCCTTTGTCGACGCAATCGATCAAGCCGGCCTCACGGCGCGTGCGCTTCCGCGCCGCTATATCGAAGTGATCAAGACCGTCTCGGTGGCCAAAGACGGCGCCTATGGTGAGATACGGCCTAACCAGCACGGCTTCCGGGTCGATGCTGAAATCGAATTCGATCACCCGTTGATTGGTCAACAGGCCCTGGCGCTTGACGTCGAGCCGGACACCTTCCGTCGCGAGATCGCGCGCGCCCGGACGTTCGGTTTCATGAAGGATGTCGCCAAATTGTGGAGCGCAGGCTACGCGCTTGGTGCTTCATTCGAGAATACGCTCGTCGTCAGCGAGGATCGCGTGCTCAATCCAGAGGGCTTGCGGTTTGCCGACGAATTCGTGCGCCACAAGGTGCTCGATGCGATCGGCGATCTCGCGCTTGCGGGTCAACCGCTGCTCGCGACCTACAAGACGGTCCGGGGCGGACACAAGCTCAACCATGCTGTGCTGTCCGCGCTGATGGCCGATCCGAGCGCCTGGCGCGTCGTTGAGGCGGCAGCCGAACCGGTGCGCCGCCCGCGTGGGCGTGCGGCTGTCCTGACAGGCATGGTCGCTCCGGCCTATGGCCCGGAAGTCTCCTGAAAACCTCAGGATTTTGCCTTAACCTTCGCCTTAATCCGGGCCGAATGTCGGCTTAGTCGCATGGCGATAGCGCGTGTTTTCGGATAAAACCGAAGCGGATAGTTCGCGCTGTGCAGGCCTATGCAAAGCCGGCTTTCGGGGAAGCAGCACGTTCGCGTGGATGAGTTCGAGTTCAAAAATTTCATGACGACGCACACAGTGCCATCGGGCGCAAAAGATTTCATCGCGCCGAAAAAGGCGGCGGGCTGGATGCGTTTGACTCGCACACTCGCGATTATTCTGGTGACAGGGAGCCTCGGTGCTTGCTCCAGCTTCGATCTTTTCTCGAAAAAGGACGACACGCCTCCCGACGAACCCGCCGACCGCCTCTACAACGAAGGTCTTTACCTTCTCAATGCGAAGAAGGATCCGAAGGAATCGGTCAAAAAATTCGAGGAGGTTGATCGTCAGCACCCATATTCGGAGTGGGCGCGCAAATCGCTGATCATGACCGCATACGCTTTTTATCAGGCTGGCGAATACGATGACTGCGTCAATTCGGCAAAGCGCTATATCACTCTGCACCCGGGCAGCGCCGATGCCGCATACGCGCAATTCCTGATCGGCTCATCTTATTTCGATGAAATTCCCGACATCACCCGTGATCAGGCGCGTACTGAAAAGGCGCTCGCCGCCCTCGATGAAGTCATCCGGAAATATCCGTCCAGCGAATATGCGACCAGCGCCAAGCAAAAGATTGAAGTCGCGCGCGACCAGCTTGCCGGCAAGGAAATGGAAATTGGCCGCTACTATCTGACGAAGAAGGACTACACGGGCGCCATCAATCGCTTCAAAGTGGTCGTCACCAAATACCAAACCACGCGGCACGTTGAAGAAGCGCTGATGCGTTTGACCGAGTCCTATATGGCGCTCGGCATCGTCGACGAAGCGCAGACCGCGGCGGCCGTGCTCGGACATAATTTCCCGGACAGCATTTGGTACAAGCACGCTTACGGGCTCGTGAAAACGGGCGGCCTCGAGCCTAAGGAGAACCAGGGTTCCTGGATCAGCAAAGCCTTCAAAGGCGTCGGTCTAGGTTGACCTTGTCGTCCTGAAGTCCGGTGCAGCTGCGCCGGCCCCTCAACTCAAGCCTTGACCGAACTGCCCACAGGCCTTGTGCCCGCCACGTGCGTCTTTAATGATGGCGTGGCGAATCCACTGGCTTCCGGACCAGCTGCCTATGTTGTCCCGACTTTCCATCCGCGACATCGTTCTGATCGACCGTCTCGACATTGATTTTGCCGACGGCCTGGCTGTCCTGACAGGCGAAACGGGTGCGGGAAAGTCCATTCTGCTCGACGCGTTTTCCCTGGCTTTGGGAGGCCGGGGCGACCAGGCCTTGGTGCGCCAGGGCCTCGAGCAGGGGCAGGTGACCGCCGTTTTCGACGTGGCACGCAATCACCCGGTCTGGCGGCAATTGGCGGCTGACGATATTCCCGCCGAGGATGAGCTCATTCTTCGCCGCGTACAGCTAGCCGACGGGCGCACCCGGGCATTCGTCAACGATCAGCCCGTGAGCGTGCAGGTGCTCAAGCAGCTCGGGAGCGCCCTTGTCGAGATCCATGGTCAGCATGACGAGCGCGCATTGGTCGATGCCGCGACCCATCGCCGGCTGCTTGACGCTTTTGGCGGGCTTGAAGACCGCGCCGCGAAGGTCGAAGCGCTATGGACGGCGCGGCGTGAAGCGCAAGCCAAGGCCGATGCCCATCGGGCAGGGGTTGAGCGCGCAAAACGCGAGGGCGATTGGCTGCGCCACGCGGTCGCCGAGCTCAACAAGCTTTCGCCGCAGGCTGGCGAGGAAACAGCGCTCGCCGAACGGCGTACGGCCATGATGCAGGCGGAAAAGGTGGCCGAGGATCTGCGCGACGCGCACGATGTCATTGCCGGAGCAAGTTCCAGCGTGCCAGCGCTTTCAGGCGTGATCCGCCGTCTGGAGCGCCGAGCAGCACAGGCGCCAAGCCTTGTCGAGCCCACGGTGAAAGCGCTGGATGCGGCGTTGAACGCGCTCGATGAAACGCGTGCGCATCTTGAAGCGGCGTTGCGCACGGCGGATTTCGATCCGGCCGAACTCGAGCGTATCGAGGAGCGCCTGTTTGCGCTTCGTGCCGCTGGACGGAAGTACAACGTTGCCGTGGATGATCTGGCGGCACTGGCCCACAAATACAACGCCGATATAGCGCTGATTGATGCTGGTGAAGACCAGCTCAAGGCGTTGGAGGCTGCGGCCGTGCAAGCCGAGGCGGCCTACCGTGACGCGGCTGAGGCGCTTTCGCAGGCGCGCGGTAAGACCGCCGGATCGCTCGACAAGGCGGTCAACGGTGAACTCAAGCCCCTGAAGCTGGAGCGGGCAAAGTTCTCGACCCATATCGACAGTGATCCGGTTGCCGCCGGACCGAACGGCATCGATCGTGTGGAGTTCTGGGTGCAGACCAACCCGGGAACGCGGCCGGGGCCGCTCATGAAGGTCGCCTCAGGTGGCGAGTTGGCACGCTTTCTGTTGGCTCTGAAGGTGGTGCTGGCCGACCGCGGTTCGGCGCCGACGCTGGTGTTCGATGAAATCGATACAGGGGTAGGCGGCGCCGTCGCGGACGCCATCGGCATGCGGCTCGCCAAGCTGGGGCGGGGCGTGCAGGTCCTGGCAGTCACGCATGCGCCGCAGGTGGCAGCACGTGCCGACCGCCACTATCTCATCACCAAGGACGCGCTGGAAAAAGGAAAACGGGTGGCCACCCGCGTCACGGAACTCGCATCAGAGCGCCGGCGTGAGGAGATCGCTCGTATGCTGGCCGGCGCAGAAATCACCAACGAGGCCCGTGCCGCCGCGGAACGGCTGATCAAGGCGGCGAGTTGACGGCGGGGAGTTGTATGCCGTCGAAAGTAAAAACCGACAAGACGCCCGTTGAACTTCTGACCACCAGGCAGGCGAAGGCAGAACACGCGCGCCTGACGGTGGAAATCTCGGAACACGACCGGCGCTATTACCAGCAGGATCGGCCGACGATTACGGACGCCGCGTATGATGCGCTGCGGTTGCGTTACAACGCCATCGAGGCACGTTTCCCAGACTTGCGTACGCTGGAATCGCTATCACTCAAGGTTGGCGTCGCGCCGTCCGGTAAATTCAAGAAAGCCCGGCATGCGGTGCCGATGCTCTCGCTCGACAACGCGTTCGCCGAGCAGGACGTCGTTGATTTTGTTGCCCGCATTCGCCGTTTTCTCAAGTTGGGCGAGGACGAGACAATCGCGTTTAGTGCCGAGCCGAAGATCGACGGCCTGTCGATGTCGCTGCGCTACGAGGACGGCGACCTTGTTACGGCTGCGACCCGTGGCGACGGCGCAGAAGGTGAGGACGTTACCGCCAATATCCGCACGCTGAAGGATGTACCGCAGCACCTCAAAGGCAAACACATACCGAAAATCTGCGAGGTGCGTGGCGAGGTCTACATGACCAAGGCGGATTTTCTCAAGCTCAACGAGCGTCAGAAGGCCGCGGACGATACCGTTTTTGCCAATCCGCGCAATTCCGCCGCCGGCTCGCTCCGGCAAAAGGATCCCGCTATCACTGCCTCGCGTCCGCTCGGCTTTTTCGCCTACGCATGGGGACAGATGAGCGACATGCCATCCGACACGCAAACAGGCATGATCAAGTGGTTTGAGGCCTGCGGCTTCACGACGAATCCACTCACCAGGCTCTGCCGCTCAACAGAAGAACTCATCGCCTTCCATCGCAAGATCGAGGAGGGCCGCGCCAGGCTCGACTACGATATCGATGGCGTCGTTTACAAGGTTGATCGAATCGACTGGCAGGAGCGCTTGGGATTCGTATCGCGCAACCCGCGTTGGGCGATCGCGCACAAATTCCCGGCCGAGCGCGCCACAACTGTGCTTAAGGATATCGAGATTCAGGTTGGCCGCACGGGCACGCTCACGCCGGTGGCCAAGCTTGAGCCGGTTGGGGTTGGTGGTGTGGTCGTGCAAAACGCCACTTTGCACAACGAGGACTACATCAAAGGCCTCGGCGGAGGTGGCGAGCAATTGCGTGAGGGCCGTGATATTCGTATTGGCGACACGGTCATCATCCAGCGCGCCGGCGACGTCATTCCACAGGTGGTGGATGTGGTGCTGGACAAGCGCCCCAAGAACGCCAAGCCCTATCATTTTCCGAAGAAATGCCCGTGCTATCTGCACACCGATGTAGTGCGCGAGGAGACCGCTACTGGCGAGGAAGGCGCGCGTGCGCGCTGCACCGGCGAGTTCGCCTGCCCCTATCAAAAGATCGAGCATCTCAAGTTGTTCGCCTCTCGTCGTGCTTTCGACATCGAAGGCCTAGGGGAGAAGCAGATCGAATTCTTTTTCGAGAAAGAGTGGCTCAAGGAGCCCGCCGATATTTTTACGCTCGAAGCGCGCAACAAGAAGATCAAGCTTGAAGAGGTCGAAGGTTACGGCGAAACCTCGGTGCACAATCTCTTCGCGGCAATCGCGCAGCGCCGCGAAATTTCGCTCGACCGGTTTATCTTTGCGCTCGGCATTCGCCATGTTGGCGAAACAACAGCCTTGGCGCTGGCGCGCGGCTATGGCTCCTGGAAAGCATTCCACCATGCCTGTTTGAAAGTTGCCAAGGGCGACGAAGAAACGATCGTCGAGATGGATGCGCTCGATCAGATCGGCGACACGGTGATCGCGGCTGTGAAGGCCTATTTTGGTGAGAGCCACAACCGCGGCATCGTCGAACGCCTGACCAAAGAGGTGAAAATTATCGACGCCGAAAAACCGAAGACCGACAGCGCGGTTGCCGGCAAGACGGTGGTGTTCACCGGAACGCTCGAAAAGATGACGCGCGAAGAAGCAAAGGCGCAAGCCGAGCGGCTGGGTGCCAAAGCCGCCGGCTCAGTCTCGAAGAAGACCGATTATGTGGTGGCCGGCCCCGGCGCCGGTTCTAAGCTTGCCGATGCGAAAAAATTTGGCGTGAAGGTTTTGACCGAAGACGAGTGGCTCGAGCTTATTTCATAGTTATGTCAGCGGCCTGGTCGCCGCGTGGAGCCAGCTGCGCGTTGGTCCGTCGACAAGGGGCCCGAGCACTTCGTGGACGCGCTCGTGGTAGCTGTTGAGCCACGCGCGCTCTTTTGGGCTCAACATGCCGGTTTCGATCAGCCGCCTGTCGACCGGCGCCAGCGTCAATGTTTCAAACGCATTGAGCGGCTTCTCAGCCGCAACCGGCTCTGGCGCCGCGATTACCAGCACCAGATTTTCAATGCGGATGCCATAGGCGGCTGTTTTGTAGTAGCCGGGCTCGTTCGACAGGATCATCCCGCGCCGAAGCGCAACAGTGCCCAGCTTTGATATGCGGACCGGGCCTTCGTGCACCGACAGATAGCTGCCAACGCCGTGGCCCGTACCGTGATCGAAATCCAGTCCGGCCTGCCACAGCGCCGTGCGTGCCAAGGGATCAAGCTGCGCGCCGCTGGTGTTTTCGGGAAAGATCGCGGTGGCGATGGCAATATGTCCTTTAAGGACGCGGGTAAAACGGTCGCGCATTTCCTCGCTCGGCTCACCAACGACGACAGTGCGGGTGATATCGGTGGTGCCGTCTTCGTATTGGGCGCCGGAGTCGATCAGGAAGAGCTCGTTCTTCGCGATGGTCCGGTTGGAGGCGCGGGTCACGCGATAATGGACAATCGCGCCGTTGGGACCTGCGCCGGCGATGGTCGGGAAGGAGATATCCTTGAGCGCGCCGGTCTCGCGGCGGAAGCTTTCGAGCGCCGCCACCGCGTCGATTTCGGTGAGCTTGCCCGACGCTGCCTCCTTGTCGAACCAGGCGAGAAACCGCACCATCGCCGCCCCGTCGCGTCTATGGGCGGCCCGGCTGCCGACGATCTCGGCGTGGTTCTTGGTGGCCTTCATGAGCGCAATCGGGTCGGCGCCGCGCTGCGGCTTGGCCCCATGGTTCGTCAGCAGGCGCACGAACGCCTCGGCCGCGCTTGCCTGATCCAGACGCACGGTCTTGCCCGCAAGCTTGCCGAGATCGCGGACCAGGTCATCCGTTGAGCGGACGTCGGCGAATTCTTCAAGCGCGTGGCGCACGTCGTTGTTGAGCTTGCCGCCGTCCACATAGAGCGCGGGCCGCCCTTCGAGCGGAACCAAGGCGTAGGCGAGCGCCAAAGGCGTGTGGGCGACGTCCGCCCCGCGAATATTAAATGCCCAGGCGACGTTCTGCGGGTCGGAAACGAGCAATGTGTCGGCGCGCAGGCGGGCCATTTCCCCACGGATTCGCTTGAATTTGTCGGCCGCGCTTTCGCCCGCGAGCTTGAGTTCGCGCAAAGTGACGGCCCCGGCCGGAGGCGCTGGCCGCCCGCGCCACAGCGCGTCGATTGGATTACTGTCGATCGCGACCAGCTCCGCGCCTGCGGCGAGGCAGGCTCTCTTCAGTTTTTCAGTCTGGTCGCTTGTGTGCAGCCACGGGTCATAACCGACTTTGGCGCCTCTGTTCAGATTTTGCTCAAGCCATTGATCGAGCGGACGCTCGACCAGGTGCTCGATCGCAAAAATAGCCCCATCGACCTGAGCCTCCGCCTGCACGGTATAACGGCCGTCGACGAAAACTGCGGCGTGGTCCGCCAGGACGACGGCGGCGCCAGCCGAACCGGTAAATCCGGTGAGCCAGGACAGCCGTTCTTCGCTCGCCGGCAGATATTCGTTCTGCTGACGATCAGCGCGCGGCACCACGAAGCCGTCGAGCCCGCGGCGCTTGAGTTCGGCGCGCAAAGCCGCAACGCGCGCGGCGCTCTGACCGCGCTCGCTCGAATCGTCGAATGACTGGAGGCGGGCTTCGAACATGCTCGGCACTCTAGCGCTCCGCGCGGGTGTAGCAATGCAGGCATGCGCAAAGTGCTGCGCGCGCCTTGAGCAGTTGCTGCTTGAACATTGTGAAAACTCCTGCTGTGCCGGCGGCTCATTCGGCAACAAATCATCTGTTTGATTCAAATTTGTGCAACGCATCAATTCGCCGCAATGATGTCATCGATCTGTACAAGTCATTAATCGATTTATGCTGGTTTTACAGAGCATCTATGCAGTGTCACGGATGGTCGTCCTTGCAAAATGAGTTATGTTGCGATGCAATAGTCAGACGTAAGTATGGGGACGTTGGCTGACGCTTTGTTTCGAAAAGGAGAGTCACAATGGTCGCTGTTACTTATGGTGTTACCCGCGCTCCCGCAGCCGAAGCTGCTAACCGCGTACAGGCGGCGGCATCACACAAAAGTCTGTTCACGCGCTTCATGGAAGCGCTGATGGAGTCGCGCCTGGATCTGGCGCGGCGCGAGATTGCTAAACACGCACACCTGCTGTCGCACGCACGCGATGAGCGCGGCAATTTGCTGATCGATTTCGATTTGGACGAAATGCGGCCTGGTGGCCGCTAGGCGCGAGTTTTCACCAGCGACGCCGCCCCGGTCATCCCCGCCCGGGGCGGTTTTGTTTTGGTGCGCGCCTGAGCACCAGGGTGGCCCAGCCCTCGCACCGAATACGCCTTTCAAGAATGAGACCCTGCGCGCGGTAGATGGAGAGGGCCGCATTGACGTGGCCCGGGAGCAAACCGGAGAGCACGATGCGTGCACCGGGTGCCGCGAGCTTGCGCAGCGGAACCGCTAGCCGCGTGAGTGGTCCGAGCAGGATATTGGCGAGGATCAGGTCGTAAGGTGCGGCGCCTGCGATAGCGGGCGCGCCTGTTCCGGCCGCGCGCACAAACGTAACCAGCGGCGCAGCGCGATTGAGCCCGGCATTCGATTCTGCGGCGCGCACGGCAACCGGGTCGATATCGCTGGCAATCACGCGGGTTCGCAACAGACGAGCCGTGGCGATGGCGAGGACGCCGGTGCCGGTCCCAATATCGAGAACGCGCCGAAAGTCTCGAACCTTCGTGAGCTCCGTGAGCGCGAGCAGGCAGCCTTGGGTCGTCCCGTGATGGCCGGTGCCAAAAGCGAGCGCCGCCTCGATCTCGATACCGATGTCATTGGGCTTCGGCCGCGCGCGATCGTGGGCGCCGTGGATGATAAAGCGGCCGGCGCGCACCGGTTTGAGGCCGGCAAGGCTTTGGGCGACCCAATCGGCTCCCGCGATCCGCTCGAGGCGAAGTGCGTTCGCTGCCGCTTCGCCGGCGGCAATCCCGACCAGTTCGCGCAAGCCGGCTTCGTCCGGGGCGGCACGGAAGTGGACCGCAAGTTGCCAACGTCCGTCGTTGCCTTCGAAAGCGGCACAGGCGGAGTCCTCGGAATCGAGGGATTCACTGAGATAGCTGGCGAGCCGCCGGGCGGTGGGTTCGTCGCAGACCAGACGGGCAACAGTGGTCGGTGCGTTCATGCGTTGCAAAATTCGCCCTTCGCATGAGCGCGCGCAATGGCTATTTAGGCGCCTGTGATGATCGAAAAGCCCCAGTCCGCAGAGGTTGAAGCACTCGGTCTGGCCCGCCGCAGCGGCTGGCCGGACGATCTACGCGTGCTGATCGCGCGTTACCCGCGCGAGCAATGGGATGCCCATGCCAATCTGGGCGAAATGGCGCGATTCTGGCTCTCACGTCACGCCATGTTTCGCGAACTGTCGGGCGCGATCGAGCAGATTACGGCGCAATTTCGCGCCCAGGCGTTGCCGCCTGCCGAATTCGCGCGTCAGTTCGTGCCGCGGCTGCAATTCATGCTCGATCAGCTCAATGTCCATCATCAAATCGAGGACTTGCACTATTTCCCGATTTTCCGTGTCGCGGATGCGCGCCTGGTGCGTGGATTTGACGTTCTGGAAGGCGACCATCACCACATCCACGCCGACATGGCGCGTACTGCGGAATATGCCAATGCGCTATTGCAGGCGCTGCGAGCCGACGTGGATACGCTTCGTCGGTGCAGCGATGCCTATGCAGATTCGAGCGGCGCGTTGATCAAAGGGCTGATCCGCCATCTGGATGACGAAGAGGATCTGATCGTGCCACTCATCCTCGATCGCGGCGAGGAAGCGCTCGGCGTTGCTCATCACGGCTAACCGTGATGCTCGCATCAGAAGTCTAGTGCCTTTTGAAATACTGGACCTCGCGCTCATGCTGTTGCGCGGCCTTCTTGCTGGTGAAGGTTCCGAGATTGCGGCGCTTGCCGGTGCGCGGGTTCTTTTTGCGGGAGTAGAGCCGATATTTGCCGCTGGCGAGCTTGCGGATCATCGCTGAGACTCCGCCTGTCCGCGCCGTCGGCGTACTTTACCAGCCGGACTGGAAGAAGCCGCGGCCGTAGTAGTGCTGCTGATAGTAAGGCTGACGGTAGTAGTAGGCGCGCGGATCGGGCGAGCTCCGCGGGCGGCTGCGCTGCGGTTGCGCACTTGTGGCTGCGTCGTCGTCATTGTCGGCGGTCTCGTTACGAACATAGGCGCGGCTGGTATCGCGCGCTGCATCCCGATTTGCGTTTCGTGTCGCATCGCGGTCGATATAGCGGTTGCGCGCGGCATCGCGGTCCTTTGCCGGGTCGCGACGTGCAACCGGCACGTCGGGAGCTTTCGGGGTATCACCGATCAGTCTCACCCGCGTGTTGAATACGCCTTCTTCTTTGACCAGCGCGAACAGCGTGGCGGCGTGCTCCGTCGAGAGCCGCACGCAACCGTGCGAGGCCGGCCGGCCGAGGTTCTTCGCATCGAAGGTGCCGTGGATGGCATGGCCGATCTTGGTAAAGAAAACAGAATTGGGCATCGGCGCATCGTCCCACTCCCGCGAGAAGTGGTCGCGCTCCATGCGAAATGGCTGGAAGTCGCCTGATGGTGTGTCGTAGCCCGGACGTCCGGTCGACACCGGCCATGTGTAACGGCTCTCGCCGTCGACGGTCACGGACATCTTCTGCGCCGACTTGTCGATGATGATCATGACATTGGCGCGCGCCGGTTGGGCGAGCGTGAGCAGGGCAAACGCCGCTGCGAAGGAAAGCGCAAGATGATGGAGACGCATGCAAAAACTCCAGCCGCAAAACTCAAGCCAAAAACTCGCCTTTGATTGCAGCCACTTTAGCACGCTCACAAACACCGAATATGACCGATCACGCAATATTCATGACGGTGAGGGGGCCGACGGATACCTTTCGGGGACCAGCGTGAATCTTTCCGTAACTACCGGCCGCGCGCATAGCCGGACACTGAAAACCCAACGCCAGCAAGGGATTTCAGGTGCCGCGAACTTACGTGAATGGTTTGCCGCGGATGTCGATGGCTTTCTCGATGCGGACCAGCGCGCCGATGCCGGCCTCGGCGCCGGCGTGGGTCTGCTCGCGCGGCAACAATTTCCCGAAAATAGCCTCGCGCACCGGTCCCGTTTCGTGCAGCTCAACCGAACCGAAAAAGCGCAGGAAACCCGATTCCAATAGGCCGTCGCGTTGCGCTTTGAAGTTGGCGTACATCACGCATACGCGCTTGTCGTGGCCGAGATTCTCGAGCACCGCCCGCTTCGAGCGCTCCCACCAGGCGAGGTGGGCGTCGTCAAAGACGATCATGCTTCCCTTCGGCGTGATGTTCGGTCCCTGCGGCCCATGGGTGGCGACCAGGCAGGGATAGCCATCGTCCCAGGCGTTGCGGATCAGCGTCTTGATGGTGTCGGAGAGCATGGGGGTTACCTTGGCGGCGGTTGGCGTGGCGTTGTCTGAGGGGCTCGCGATGTTGTCGACTTTATCGCGGTTAGAGCGCACGATGGCAACGACCGAAACGCCAATTCAAGGCGGCCGGGCCTCCAATCCTACTCAGCGACCGAACACCATCCGGTGTCCGTGACCCTCGTACCGACCGCAAGGCCGGGCGAAAGGAAAACTCATGAAATTGCCACCGATATTGCAAGGGGAGCAATTGACACGTCTCCTGCAGGGCGCCGCCGCCGGCGTCATTGTCACCATGGTTGTCGGCTTTGGCTGGGGCGGCTGGCAGCTGCAGAGCAAAGCGGAAAAGTTGGCGCTGCAGAGCACCAACGAGGCACTTGTAGCTGCGTTGGCGCCGATCTGCGTCGACAAATTTCAGCACGCAACCGACGCCAAGGCGACTCTGGTCGCGTTGAAGGCAACCGATAGCTGGAAACAGGATACCTTCGTCGAGAAGGGCGGCTGGGCAACATTTCCGGGCAGCGAGCCCAATCGCATGGTCGCGGAGGCCTGCGCCAAGATTCTCAGCGACCAAAAATAGTCTCGATAAACTTCGCGACGTGCACTGGCTGATGCCGTCAATGCTTCCGCGCGTCGACGCGGAAGCCGACGATGGTCTGCTCGCCCAACGCCTTGGCGGCTTCCAGCCGGTGCAGTCCTTCGACCAGAACAAAGCGCGCGCCATCGGCACGCACAAGGATGGGCGTCTTCTGGCCATCCGCGAGCATGCTTTGCGCGATTTCCTCTACGCGTTTTGGATCAAGGGTGGCCCGCCGTTTGGTGGGCACGTAGATGGCGTCAACCGCGAAATTTTCGCGCTTCATCATGATGCGTGAAGGCTAGCACGTTTTGCGGCAAGTATGGGCTCCGCGAGCGCGGGCCCCTTTTTCTGCGCCTGCATCCTCCCCACATGGTCTGGCAGCAACAGGGAGATGCCCTCGCAATGTCAGAACCGATCGTCGTTGTCATTCCTCACCGTCTCGGCAAAGACGAGGCGCTGCGCCGCATCAAGGATGGAATCGGCCGCGCCAGGACCGAGTTCGCCTGGATACTGTCGCTGGAGGAAGAGGCGTGGACCGGCGACCGCCTGACCTTCCGCGCGTCGGCGCTCGGCCAGCGCGCCTCGGGTTTCATCGACGTCTATGAGACCGGCGTGCGGCTTGAGGTCACGCTGCCTTGGCTGCTGGCACGGTTTGCGCATGCGGCTCAACGCGTGATCGGACAGAAAGGTCAATTGATGCTGGAGAAGAAGTAGCGGCAACCTGTCCGGCTGCGCCCCATGGCGCAATTCTGCTAGCGTCGCGTGACGCGGTAGCAAGCGTTGGGGCGCGCATGTCTTTAAATCGAATCTTTTTTGGGTATATGGCGCTGGTGGGTGTTGCCACCGGTGCAATTCTCGTCGTCGCCCCACACGTGCAGGATTTTGTCATCAAGCCGTATTTTTGGATTCTGATCGCTGTCGGCTTTTTCGACCTTGTGATTTATGCCGTCAGAGGCACTGCGCCTGCCAATGTACTCACGATGAATGTGCGCTTGATCGGCTTTGCGATCGGGATCGCGTTGATGGTGGCAATCGCCGTGCTGGCCGGGTCGTCAGTCCGGTTTGTCTGACGCCGTCTTAGTTTCCCAGTTCGAGCACCCAATATCGCCGGCCATTGCTGCCGTCGGCCGAGGCAAGGCCGTAGCTGGTCACGTCCCGCCGCAACATATTCGCGCGGTGACCGCCGGACCGCGCCCACATACGAATGACGCAGTCCTCTGTCGCGCAGCCGAAAGCGACATTCTCGGCCGCAGCTCCCGACGTGAGCGCGATCCGCTGCCGGAAACCGCTATGGTCGAGCCGCTGCCGTGCGGCGAGATTGTGCGCATGACTATAGGCGGCGCCGGCCAGCGCTCCGCTGGCACTTAAGGTGGGCAGCCCGTGTTGCGCGCGGAAGGAATTGAGGTCGAGCGCGAGCGCCGGAGCCGCGCAAAAGATGCCGGCAATGGCCGCAAAGGCGACTGGCAATAAACCATCACGATTCATCATGGGTGAACCCCGGTGGCGAAAGCGGTGCCCGTCCCGCGATCGCGGTAGGTGGGCAAAAAATACATTCGACCAATAAGTAATTTGAGCGCGCCAAAATCGATTTTTTTGTGATGGCCAGCACAGCGGGCGTAGCTCGCTATGCCTAATGTGACAATCGTACGGACTAATCTGACAACCGTAGGGCGCGCGTTGCCCTTGTGGGACTGGCAGGAGGGAACCATGACCGACATCACCTATCGCACCGATGCTTCCGAGATGGTCGCCCATGGCACCACATTTTTTACCCGTATTGCCGCCTGGTGCGGCCAATTCGCCGATGGCGCCCGCGAAGGCCAGCAAATTTCGGCCCGCTACCATGAGCTTTCCCGGCTTTCCGGCCCGGATTTGGCCAGCCGTGGCCTCACCCGCCAGACCATTGCGCGCGCGGCTTTGACCGGCCACTGAGTATTTCCAGGCGATTTCTGCTAAAGAAGCCCGGCGCTTTCATGGGTTATTGTGCGCCGGGTATCCGATGGTTTCTCCGCTGCGATCCACCAATCTGCTTTCGGACCTGCCGGAGCGGCTGTCGGTCAGTCTCCTTGCCAACGCCAAGCCGGTAAAACTGTCGGCCGACGAGGTCCTTTTTCTTGCGGGCGATCCGGGCGATGGCTGCTATCGCCTCGAGGAAGGCTTGCTGAAGGTCAGCATGCTGTCGCCGGCAGGCGCCGAGCGCATTCTTGCGATTTTGGGCCCGGGGTCGATCGTCGGCGACATGGCGATGATCGATGGACGGCCAAGGTCGGCATCGGTTTCGGCCCTGCGTGATTGCAAGCTGAGCTTTGTCAGCCGCGCGGTCTTCGAAGCCGTTGCCGCGAAAAATCCGGAAATCTACAAGCACCTTCTCAGCATGTTGGCGGCGCGCCTGCGGGACACCGACCAGGTTGTCGCAGCCGGTACGTTCCTGCCGGTCAAAGGCCGCGTGGCGCGTGCATTGCTCGATCTGGCAAAAGCCTTCGGCAACGAGGTCGACGGAGGGCGCATCGTCATTCGGCAGAAACTGAGCCAAAGCGACGTTGCTGCCATGGCCGGGATTGCGCGCGAAAACGTCAGCCGGATTCTCAACGAATGGATGCGCCTGAAATTGGTCACCCGGCTGTCGGGCTATTACTGCATCGAGAACAAGGCAAAACTCGAAAAAGAGCTTAAAGTCTAGCTTTTCCAGCGCTGAAAATGGGCCGTTTCGGCTCGTTCATTAAATGCACACTTATGTGACGGCGGTCACAGCGGCGGGACGCCCGCCCCCCTAGTCTGACAATTGTTGGGAGCCGGTTGCTCCCCCGTCATTCAGGGCCAACGATCATGCGTAAAACCATCATTCTCGCCATCGCCACCATGTTCCTCGCCAGTGCTTCGGTGGTGACCGGCGTCATCCGTACGGTCGATGGCTCTTTCGGCAACACGGCATTGGCTAGCCTGGTGGTCGGTCCCCACGCCATCGGCAGCCTGACGGCCAGGATCTTCAAGTCTATCTGACCGTCTTCAGGCCTGCCCCTGCCCCGGGGGCAGGCCGCGAATTCACTGAACCTCCAAACTTTTCAGCGGCCCGAAACGGGCCGCTTTTTTCTGTCCGGTGGAAACCGCGAAAATTACACTTTCCTGTGACCCGGGTCACAGCAGCGGTTGCGGTAGCCGCTTACGTTTCATACTTGCCGGAAGCGAAAACGCTACGGCAGCACCGGGAAACCCGGGCACGATAATGGGAGCTCGTCATGATGCGCACGATCCTGATTTCGATCACCGCGTCGTTTGTCCTCGTCAGTGTGTGGACTATCAATCTGGTCAGCTATCACCCGGTCAGAGATCTCAACCCAATGGCGCCGCTCACGACATCAGTGATCGTGAAACAATAGGTGGCCGCCGTGAGCTCGATCCGGCGGCGCGACGGCGCGCTGGACTTTCATGACGCCGGCTTCCTCGCTACCCTCCAGGACGAGGGAGCGGACACATGGCAAACGAGGCTGTACAGGCGAAGCGAGTCCTCTATCTGAAAATCAGGACTCCATCGGCGGATGCGGCGACGCTGCTCGTGTCCATGATGAACAACGCGGCGCCTCTGTACAAAGCCTTCGGCGATGCGAAAATCCGACTGCTGCGCAACGCCGACGATCCGTCACAATTCCTGCAAGTGATTGAGTATGAGGCCGATAAGATGGTCGAACTCAATCGCCAGAAGCTTGCCAGCGAACCCATGGTGCAGGCCTATCTGCAGACATGGCGGTCGCTCTTTCCCGGCGCCGTTGAAATCGACGTCTATGAGGACGTGACTGACGGCGCTTAGAGCGACAATCTAACTGCCTAATACGACATCCTGAGCGCTAATTTGCCCTTTGCAGCATCGGGTTACCGCCGCCGGCTGTGCGACGGCGCGATGGCGGCTGCTTAAATCGCGGGCGTTATCGCGTGGAAAATTAAAACGAATTGCCGCGAATTCGCGCTGGAGAAATTCATCCGGCAGGCCAGGTGACAAAGATTCGCCACACGCCCATTTCCAATCTATGCTCTAAACGTCATCGATTACGCTTTAAAAGACATCATAGGGAGAGAACAATGAAACGAATTGCTCTTGCGCTTCTCATTACAGCTTTCGCCGCCGGTTCAGCGATGGCGCAGTCCTGCGAATCCAAGGCGATGAGCAAGGACGGCAAGCCGCTCGCTGGCGCCGCCAAGACCAGCTTCGTCAAGAAGTGCAAAGAGGAAGCCTGCGCGGGCAAGGCGATGAGCAAGGATGGCAAGCCACTCGCCGGCGCGGCCAAGACCAGTTTCATGACCAAATGCGAGAAAGAGTCCTGATCGTTTCAACGGCGTATTGCCCGGAGTTTGACCATGCGTAGCATTGCAGTCGTTTGCTCGGCCGTTATTGGCGTCGCGTTTCTGATGTCACCCGCGCTCGCGCAGGAAAAAACGGCGAAGGCCTGCCAGGCCGAATGGCGCGCCAATAAAGCTGACAATCAGGCCAAGGGCATTACGGAAAAGGCTTACGTCGCCAAATGCCGCGGGGGTGACAGCGCAGCGAAACCTGCGCCCGCGCCCGCGGCGTCAACGGCTTCGCAGAAAAAGACGACGGCTGCCGCCGCGCCGGCAGCCGCGCAGAAGACGGCCAAGGCGTGCCAGGAAGAATGGCGCGCCAACAAGGCCGACAATCAGGCCAAGGGCATCACCGAAAAGGCCTACGTGACGCAGTGCCGTGCCGGCACGGCCGCCGCGCAGCCTGCGCCCGCTCCCGCTCCGGAAAAGAAAACGACCGCGGCACCTGCGCCAGCTCCGGCGTCCGCGCCAGCGCCTGAAAAGAAGACGGCCACTGCTCCAGCGACGCCGCCTCCTGCCGCATCGACCACTCCGACCGGCGCCAACCAGTTCACGACCGAAGCGCAAGCCAAGGGACGGTGCGGCACTGGAACGGTGGTCTGGGCCAACCTGAATTCGAAGATCTATCACTTCGCGGACCACAAGGATTACGGCAACACCAAATCCGGCGCGTATATGTGCGAGCGGGATGCGACCGGCCAGGGAATGCGCGCTGCCAAAAACGAGAAGCATCCCTGAGCTTATGATGGTCCATCCATCGCTCTACCGATGGAGGCTAAGATGGGACTTTTGGATCAGATTGGCGGATCGCTGAAGAGCGCACTTGCTTCGGCGGCCGCCGGCGAGCAGTCGGCATTGATTTCCGCGCTGTTGGCCAAGACGAATCTGGGCGATCTCCAGGGTCTTGTGAATCAGCTTCAGCAAGGTGGCCTTGGCGACCAGGTCAAATCCTGGTTGGGCAATGGCGCCAACATGCAGGTCACGCCCGAGCAGCTGCGCGCGGCGCTCAACAGCGATCAGGTGAAGCAGATCGCGCAGCATTTCGGCGTGCCGGTCGATGAGGCGTTGAAGATACTTTCGCAGCATCTTCCCGGCGTGGTCGATCAGGCGAGCCCGAACGGCACGATTCAGAAATCCTGAAATCGGTGATGTTGTGAAGCCTTAGACCGCGACAGCTCTCGTTGCGGGGGTGATGGATTCCCGGCCGACCAATTCGGCATAGGCCTCGATCGGATAGGGCCGCCCGGTCAGATATCCTTGCACTTCATCGCAACCTTCCTGCGCCAGGAACGCGAGCTGGCTTTCCGTCTCGACACCCTCGGCGAGAATTGGAATGTTCAGGTTGTGGCCCAGCGTGATGATCGCGCGCACGATCGCCATCGAATGATGATTGTGTTCGAGATCTCCTATGAAGACGCGATCGATCTTGATTTTTTCGAACGGGAATGCGTGCAGATAAGACAGCGACGAATAACCTGACCCGAAGTCATCCATGGCAATATGGATGCCGAGCGATTTAAGCTTGCGCAGGATCGAGACCGCGCGCGCGAAGTCATCGATCAAAACACCTTCGGTGATTTCCAGTTCGAGTCGGTCCGGTTTCAGGCCGGTTTCCAGCAGGACCGTGTGAACGAGACTCGGCAGGTCGCCGTGGTGAAACTGTATAGGGGAAATGTTGACGGCAATCTTGAGCGGGTTTGTCCAGGACGCGGCCTCCCTGCACGCTTCGCGCAGGATCCACTCGCCGAGCGTGATGATCTGACTGCTCTGCTCCGCAATCGGAATGAATATGTCGGGCGGGACCATGCCGCGCTTCGGGCAATGCCAGCGGGCCAGCGCCTCGAGACCCACGGCCTTCCCGAAGGTGATCGTTTTCTGCGGCTGGTAATGCAGTGACAAGCCGCCATTTTCGAGCGCCTTGCGCAGATCGGTTTGCAGTTCGCGCCGCTCGCGCAAACGCGAGCCAAGCTTCTCTTCGAAGAAGCGGACCGATCCTCGCACCTCGGACTTTGCCTGGTACAGCGCGGCGTCGGCATTGGCGATCAAGGTCTTTACGTGCGTGCCATCGGTCGGGAAGATCGCGACGCCGATGCTCAGCCCGACCTGGATCTGGTGGCCATCGACCTCGAAATTGCTGGTGAACGCCTCGATCAGGCGCTCACCGAGTTCCCCGGCCGTCGTTTCCGGCGCTCTCGTCGGACACGACCAGCATGAATTCGTCGCCGCCGATACGCGCGATGAATGCGTCGTCTGCCACCGCTTGCAGGCGGCGCGCCGCCTCGCGCAGGAGGCCATCGCCCACCAGATGGCCGTAGACGTCGTTTGCCTCCTTGAAACGGTCGAGGTCGAGACACATGACTGCAAATTGCTCGCCGGTCTTCGCAGCATGGTCCAGCGTCTTGTTCAGATGGTCGAGAAACGACGCCCGATTTGGCAGTCCGGTCAGAGAATCATTGTGGGCAAGATACGAAATATGCTGCTCGGTGCGGCGCTGCTCGGTGATGTCGTTGAGAACGGTCAATAGATATTTTGATTCGCCGCCGTCATCCCTGATCGCAATCTTGCTTGCCTTGATCAGGCGTTCCCCGTTGTCCAGCGTGTCGATGCGGTGTTCCGGCGTCGCGACCACGCGTCCGGTCTGCAGCGCTTCGTTGTCGGACCGCACGATCATGTCAGCGCGCGCCTTCGGGAATATCTCATGCGCGGTTTTGCCGATCAGGCGTCTGCGGTCGTCGCCCGTCAGTTGTTCATAAGCCCGATTGAACAATGTGAACCGGGTGCCTAGCGCATCGGTCCCTGAACCTTCCACGTCGCGGACGACGATCGGCACGGGCACGTGCTCGATGACCGCATCGAGGAAGATCTTTGTGCGGCGGAGCTCGGCTTCGGTACGCTTGGTTTTGGTGATGTCGTGGATGACCGCCAGGCGCGCAGAGCTGCCATTATAGGTGAGCGCTCTTGAATAGACCGCGATATCGATTGCGGAGCCATCAGCCGTGATGTGCTGCCCGATGTTCTCGGCGAACTGGTCATACGCGAGGCTGTGCAGGAAGCTCCTGAAACGTTCACGGTCGTCGGCGGGCCGCAGGTCGGGGACCGTCATCGTCATGAACTGCTCACGGCTGTAGCCATAGTGTGCAACAGCCGCCTCATTGACGGCGAGGAAGCGCAAGGTGTCGCGGTCGAGAACCCACATTGGCGCCGGATTGTTCTCGAACAGCAGGCGGAAGGATTCTTCCCGGCGTCTGGCCTCTGAGACGTCCTCGTGTGTCGCCACCCAGCCGCCATTGTTCATGGGCTGATGGACGACCGACACATAACGTCCATCGCGCAGGCGATTGACGGTCTGATAGGGCAGGTTGATGGCGACCTCGTTCAGCCGCTCCCTGATGTAGGCCTCATGGTCTTCCGGCGCATTGCCGCTGGCAATTCTGTGTTCGAGAATGGCTTGGATCGGCGTGCCCGGCTTCGTCTGCTCGTCGGTCAGCCCGTAGATATCGGCATATTTCTTGTTGCAGATAATCAGGCGCTGGGATGCATCGAACATGCAGACGCCCTGCGAAATATTATCGAGCGCCGCGTTGAGCTGTTCTTCCTGTCGCTTGATTTCGTTTTCAGCTTCGATCTTCTCGGTAATATCCTCATGGGTCGCGACCCAGCCGCCGTCCGGCATCGGTTGATTGACGATCTGGATCGTGCGCCCGCCCGGCGTCGGCACGCTCTGCTTGGTCAGCTTTCGTTTTGAGATCTGGCTCAGGAGCCTGGTGCAGTACTCGTCGGGATCGCCGTCGAACGAGCCGCGTTCCTTCCGGTGCTTGAGCAGATCGAGCAGCGACAATCCCGGCTTCACGACGTCGGGTGAAAGACCGTAAATCTGAAGAAACCGCGTATTGCAGACGACCAGATTTGATGATGCATCGAACATCACCAGGCCTTGCGACATGTTGTTGAGCGCCACGTCAAAACGCAGACTCTGCGCCCGCAACTGTTCCGCCCGGTTGCGCTCGGTCCGGGCCTGTTCGAGCGCCTGGTAGTTACGGAACAGGCGGGTGAACAGGAAGACGAAAGCCGTAATGACGACGATGATCAGCAGCGCGGCGGCCGCGATGAGGCCGGCGGTTTTGCGCCAATTGGCCAGAATGGCAGTCGTGGTCTTGGTTGCGCTTACGACGAGGGGATAGCCGCTGACACGGTGGGCGGCGACCATGCGGGCCGAACCGTCAATGACGCCTTCGGTCATGCCGACCCCGTGATCGGCGTTGGCCACCAGTCTTATGGAAATGGCATTGGCAAATTTGCGTCCGAGGTCCGACCCATTTTCCGGGAAGCGGGCAAGCAACACGCCATCGTCACGAAAAAGAGCCAGGCTGCTGTCGGGGTCGGTGCTGATCTCGCGAAAGTAGCTCTGCAGATAAGCGAGATCGAGTGTCGCCGAGATGATGCCGAGGAACTCGCCGTCGGGTCCGGAAATTTTTCGCGCAAAATGAGTGACCCAGGCGCCGGTCGTGTGGTCTGGAACGGCAGAACCGAGAAATGACGTCGCATTCGTATTCGCCGTGAGTGCCTTGACGTAGTCCTCATCGGTGAGGCTGAGGTCGGGTATCGGCCACTGACGGGAGAAGTTGATCAGCTTTCCGCGCGTATTGATGATTGCAAGCGAGCCGACATAAGGCATGCCGCCGACCTTGTCGCGCAGTTTCAGGTGAACGTCATGGCGCCCGAGTTCGGTCGCAATGGATCGCTCATTGAGCAGATGCAGGCGTGCGAGGTCTTCGTAAAATCCCTTTTGTACGGCTTCGACGGCCGTGAACGTCTGTTCGAACTGCTTTGCAACGATGAGTGACGAATTCGAAAGCGCCCGTTCGTTTTCGAAGAGGGCGCGGCTACGCAAGCTGGAAACGATCAGCGCGGCGCTGCCCACGACGATCAGCGTGAGTGTGATGGCGCAAACGATACTCAGCCGCGCCGGATCAAAATGATTCGATGCGGTTGACGTTGCCGTGGTTCGAGCACGGACAAATTGCGCAGATGCAAGTTTTGATAACCACCGCACTGTGACGCCATATCTCGATGAGAAACTCGTCGAATATGAGTGCGCATTGCTACTGCAAAGGATTTAATCATTCACACTTCGTCACTGGTTAATGATTGCTTCCGGAAACCGCACAATTTTATATTTCGCGGCGCGCCGAAGAAGGCGTCCCGACCGATCGAAATGAATCCTGCGAACTGTAGCGGCGGACCCGCTCAGGACATGTGGCGCCGGCTGTGCGGCGGCGGGTTCCATTGGCAGGCGTAGCTGATGTAGTCGCCATAGGTCCGATGAATGCTCGTGATCACCGCGAACTGGTTGTAGCGTCCGCAATTGGCCTGTGCTGTGTCGAGGGCCATCGCCTCTGCTTCCGGCGACCAGGGAATGATGCCGCCGACGTCGTTTCCTTTCGGGCCATAAACGCCACATGAGGTGAGGGCCAAGGCCAGCACCGCCAACAGGATCGCCTGCTTCTTCATATCAGCCCTCCCGGCCCGACGCGCCGTCAGCCCATCGCGACAACTTAATCGGAATCGGCCCGTTCGCCAACGGTGGTTGCGGCCTCCAGACTGCCTTTTCCCGCTCGATTGCAGTGGTCTCTCTTATTATATGTGCCACCAGGTGATCTGATCTTCGTCTTGGCCCCGCCGGAAGGCGGCGCTGAGCTTCAGGTGGCCGCCATCAACGCGCTATGGCCGAACCAATTGCATACTGACGGGTTGTTGAAGAAGACGGAGATCGGCCATGACCTTGAACATATTCATTGCTGCGTGCGCGATGCTGCTGGGTGCAGCGACCGTTTCGCTCGCGCAAAGCCTGCCGAACTACGGTCCCAATGCCCCGGCAACGGGCGACAGTTTTGGAAAGCCGCCCAGTGGAACGCACGCGCCGAGGAGCGGCCAGCGTGCCTATGCTTATCAGCAAAGGCTGCATCACTGGCATTACCGGCATTGGCATCACCAGCGCCCGTACGAATAGCGCGTCGTCTGACGAATTTTCTTTCGGAATAATCGAGAGTGCGGCGTCAGCATCGCTGAGGCGCCGCGACGGCGCCCCAGCGACGCGACGGATTATGCAACACAAAGATACTGCGATGCACGCATGCCGAGGCGTTGCGCCGCGCCGCGCGCGAGGTCGAGCCGGGCGCCCATGCGATACGCGATGCCCCACGGGCCGGTATCGTTGATCCGAACGGTGATCGATCGGCCATTGCTCGGATTTGTCACAGTCAGAGTTGTGCCCAGTGGCCAGGTGCGTGCCGCGGCTGTATTGCCGCTCGCATCGAATCGCTCGCCCGTCGCGGTCCGTTTTCCGGAAGAATAAGAACTCGCGAGAACTTCGTGTCCGGCGCAATTGCCGGATGGCTTGACATATTTATGGATTGATCCCCATCCCGCCGCATGCGCCGATGTGAGTGCAGGCGGAGCGAAGAGCGCGGCTGACGTGATTGTCAGCAGGCCGACGAAGAGTCCGATGCCAACGTGCTTCATTGAAATGTCCCTCGTGAGGCTGCCTCGCCGGACGGCCGATCCCCGCAAAAGAGAATCACAACAGTCCCGCGCCGCAGCGTGGGTGCAGGTGGTACGGCTTAAGATGGCGGAACCAAGGCAGCATCGGCGTTGCTGGTAGCAAGGTATGCGCAATTGCCGTGTTGGCCACTGAAATCGCGCGATGACTGGCCGTTTGGACGATATGAGCGGTGTTAACGTTATGCCGCGTCGTCAGGCACACGCATGGGCGACGTTCTCACTTACGATGTCTCGGCACGACGTTCGCATCGCCAGGTTCTTATGGCGATGTGGGCGTCCTATCACCGGATTGGAAAAAAAGTTATTTGCGATCGTCGAGCGGCTTGATGGAAAAGCCGATCGAGGGCGTCGTCGAATCCCGGTTGAGCGGCGTGTAGCCGTTGATCTGTTCGCCGGCGTCGGGTGCGCGGCCCGGCCGCAGATCGAGCTGCGAGCCTTGCGGTATGATCGGGACCGGCACCGGAACGCCCAATGAATCGAGCGGCACCTTGCGCACGTAACCATCTTCGGCAGCAAACAGACGATCGCTGGCCATGACGCCGAACGTAAGCCCGGCCAGCATGGACAACGCAACAACGTGGCATGGTTTCATTTGCCGCCTCCCGGCGCCGGCGATCATGCCGGCAGGGACGCAGCCTATCATCCGGCGCGCCGGCGGTTAATAGCCAAACGCGGGGGTCCGCCCGGCCGCGCTATTCCCGCTTGATGATGCGGTAAAGCTGGAAGCGGTCGCCATCGGCGACCAGTTTCAGCCGCGTTGGATCCGGATTGGGCGCATCGTCTTCCGTGAAAAGGATGTAGATGTAGTCGAATTTCGTCCAGTTGAGCCAGAACGCCGGCGTGTTCGGCAGCGGATGCTCCGCGGCCAGAATGAGCTGCGCCGTCGACGGCGGCGTGCCGTCGCGCAAATCGGCATAGTCGCGATAGTCGGGCCGGACATGCACGATCTGCTTGCCCTGCACGGTGAACAACGTCGTGACCAATGACGATCGCTCGATGGTCGCAATCGTGGCCGCATGCACAAGCCCAAGATCGCGCACATCCTCACCGGCGGAGGCATTGCCGTAGGCGACGAAAACTTTTGACCCGGGGACGATGCGGCGCACCGAGGCACGGAATTCGCTGGTCGAATCCGACAGCTGCGACCAGTTGTAGTCGATTTCGAGAACGCGGCCCGCGGTCAGGATCACGAGAACGGTGAGGAACCCGCGCCACACCAGACGGTGCCGCACATCCAGTTCACCGCACGCGAAAACCATGAAGGCGACGCCGATTGGCACGCGTTGATCCGCCATGTAGGTGTCGAACATGACGCGCGGGAGCGCGAAATACACGACGCCGCCCACGACGAGCAGCACAAACACCCACGGGTGAAACTGCAGAACCCGATGGCGGGCCGCCCAGATCGCGCTCGCCACCAGTGTTGCAATGAGCGCAAAGGCCGCGATGTCGGTGTAGTCGCTGAAAATATACATCACGCCGTCGAGCTTGCCGCGCTGATCCCATGAGTTATCCGCCACGAGGTTCATGGTTGGGCTGGCGTAGAGCAGCGGTACAACGGCGAGAAACGGCAGCCCGCCGGCGACAAATTCGGCAATGCGGCCGGGCCACGGTTCGGTGCGCTGCGTCCAGAGCCGGAGCATTTCAAACGACAGGATGCCGACCGCGTAGATGCCGAGCGCCGAGAGATGGCAGAAGAACAGCACCACGACAGACAGCGTCGACAGCAGGAAGCGCAGCGGCCAGCGGCGCTCGCGCGCCGCGACCCAGCCGGCCAGGGCCCACAACGCCACGCCGATCCCGAAGATGTAGTTCATCAATCCGACGAGGAAGACATAATTATAGAGCAGGGGAATGGCGAACAGCGGCAGCACCGACCAGCGGCCGATCAGCGCGCGGTTGAGCATCAGCACGCCGGATATAATGAGCGCGAACATCGCCACGATGAACGCCTGGCCGGCGAGGTAGATGTTCATCACGCGCGCAATCGGTGGCACGATGATGTCCATCGTCAGATTGGGAATGACCTGCCAGTTGATGTCGTAGAATTGCGCCAGCTGCGGATTCTTGGCGAGCGTTGCAATCACCTGCATGCGGGCGAGGTGATTCACATAGTCAGAGAGCGGCGGGACCGGATGCGTCCAGATCGGGATGGAAATCAGCAGGGTGAAGGCGCCGAAAAGCACGGCAACCTGCAGCCCGGATATGCTCGCTGGGCGAGATCGCGGCGCTACTTTGACGGGGGTGGCGGGCTTGGCGGGCGAAAGCATCCGACTTCATAAATCCTCGATCCCGGATGAACAAGCGATGAATTCGTAGCGGTTCCAACGCTGTTTCGCCGTGTAACCGGGCGGTCTCGGGAAATAATCAAGCCCGTCTCAAGGTCAAATCAAGGCCGCCGCAAAGTTTTGCAGGCCGCCATCCGCTATTCAGCTCCCCGTTGCAGCGCTGGGCGGTGACAATTTTCAGAACGATGCCAATGGAGACCATGCAATGAAACGCTACCTGGTCGAACGCGATATCCCGAATATCGGCCGTCTCAAGCGCGCGCAGCTCAAGGAAACTGCCGCGACCTCCAACAGCGTCCTCTACCGGCTGGGCGGCAAGGTGCAGTGGGTGCATTCGTATATCGCGGACGACAAGGCCTTCTGCATCTACCTTGCCGAAAGCGAACTTCTCGTTCGCGAGCATTCGCGGCTGGCCGGCTTTCCGATCACGAAAATCACGGAAGTGCCGACGGTGATCGATCCAATGACCGGCTTTTCGTCCGCGCTGGATGCCGGCAAAGCTGCCTGACGGCAAAGCTGCGTCACGGCAAGGCTGCCTGATGGCAAGGCATAGCGCCCGGTCACGGTTCAAAGCCGCGTCAATCCTGACCTTGCCTGACTTTCCCTGACTCTTGCCCGGGGCTTCTGCCGCCGCATTAGGCATGGTTAACGATTCATCAATCATCTGCGCGCACGATTGGAACCTACACGCACCTGCTGGTGGGGATATCGCCCGTGCGGACCAATCGCGACTGGCTCTGCATTCTCGGGGCTGCTCTCTTCTGTCTTGCCACCACGCCGCTCCACGCGGAGGACGGCGTATTCACTGACAGGATTCTGTTCGGCCAGGTCGCGGCCCTGAGCGGGCCGGCGCAGGCACTCGGTCAGGGCATGCGCGAAGGAATGCTGGCCGCGTTCGAGGAAGCCAACCGCGCGGGCGGAATCGGCGGCCGCAAGCTCGAGCTTAAATCGATCGACGACGGCTACGAGCCCGAAAAAACCATCGGAGCCACCAAGCGGGCGATCACGGACGATAAGGTCTTTGCGCTTGTCGGTGCCGTCGGCACGCCGACGTCGAAAGCCGGCCAACCCATCGCCACCGCAGCCAAGGTGCCGTTCATCGGACCATTCACCGGCGCGGAATTTCTCCGCAATCCATTCAATCGTTACATCGTCAATATCCGCAGTTCCTATTTCCAGGAGACCGAGGCCTGGATCGAACATCTGACCAATGATCTCGGCATCACGCGCATCGCGATCCTTTACCAGGACGATGCCTTCGGCATTGCCGGTCTCGCCGGCGTCAAGAAGGCGATGGACAAGCGCAACATGGAGTTGGTCGCCGAGGGAACGTTCAAGCGCAACACGACGGCGATCAAGTCCGCGCTGCTCGACATCATGAAAGCCCAGCCGCAGGCCGTGGTGACAGTCGGTCCCTACAAGCCGATCGCGGAATTCATCAAGCTCGCGCGGCAGCTCAAGGTCGACGCAGCCTTCGTCGCAATTTCGTTTGTGGGTTCGGACTCGCTCGCGCAGGAACTCGGCAACCAGGGCGCCGGCGTCGTCATCAGCCAGGTCGTGCCGTTCCCTGGCGACAAGTCGTTGCCGGTGGTGGCGTCCTATCAGGCTGCACTTGCCGCCGTGAATGCGAAATCGAAACCGGGCTTCGTATCGCTCGAGGGCTATCTGGTCGGCCAGCTTGTGGTTCAGGCGTTGAAGCGAATTCCGGGAGAGCCGACACGCGAAGCGTTTCTCAACGCCATTGAGGGCGCGCCGTTCGACCTTGGCGGCCTGACGCTCGCGTTTGGTCCCACGCAAAACCAGGGATCGAACCAGGTTTATTTCACCGTGCTCGGGCCGGACGGGTCGTTCAGGCCCGTGACCAAACTCCTCAAGACATCCGCACGGTGACGCCGCATGGACATCAAGAATATGCGCGCCATGTGGCTTAAATCATCACCAGCGCCGGGCGCGCACGGCGCCAAAAGAGCGGGCTGGCTCTCGACCATCCGCGGGCGGCTCTATCTGGCATTCGGCTTTGCGGCCGCGCTGACGATCATCGGTGCGTCGGTGGCCATCTATGAATTCGCCGTTATCGGCATCACGACCAACGAAATCGTGTCGCGCAGCCTGCCGACGACGACCGTGTCGCTCCGCCTCGCGGAACAGGCCGGCCGGCTGTTGTCCTCCGGTCCGCGCCTGATGGCGGCGGATGCCGATAAACCCCGCGGCGAAATCATGGGCGAGATCCACCAGCAGGAAAAAAGCCTGGAAAACGGGATCGTCCGGCTCCGGGAGCTCGGCATTGCCAAGGCCGATGAGATCGACGCTAGCCGCAAGGCTCTGGAGGAACGTCTGCATGCCCTCGATCAGGTGGTGGCGAACCGGATCACCGTGACGAATGAGCGGCTCTACCTGGCCTCGTCCGTGCGGGCGGCCCACGAGGCGTTGCTCATTGGCCTTGCCCCGGCGATCGACGACGCCAATTTCGATCTCATGATGAACGCCAAGCAGGAGGGCGCGGCCGCGATCGAAGGGCGGCTCGACCTGCTGCGCCGGCTGCGCGAAACGGAGTCGGAGGCCAATCTTCTGGCCGGTCTTCTGATCGAGGCCTCGCTGGTGCGCGAGACCAGCCGGATGGAGCCGTTGCGCGACCTGATCGGCTCCGCCGAGCGAAAAATCGTCAAAAATCTGAATGCAATCGGCGACCGCGCGCAGCAGGACAAGCTTCTGGCGCTCTACAAGCAGCTTGGCGTCATCGGCTCCGATGATGGAATCATGACGGCGCGGACCTACGAGCTCAATCAGCAGCGCGATGCCTTGCTGGCGTTCGATGCCGCGCAATCCGATGCAAACAAACTCAAGAATGCCGTCGACGAGCTGGTTGAACAGCAGGGCCATATCGCGCGCGCGATCGCCAGCGATGCCGGCCGGCAGATCCGCTCGGGGCAATTGATATTGATCATCCTGTCGATCGCGGCGGTGATGGGCGCAGGCCTGGTGGCGTGGCTTTATGTCGGCCGCAGCGTGGCCCGCCGCATCGGCCTGCTCAGCCAGGCGATGCGCCGCATCGCCGACGGCGATCTGAATGTCGATATCCACGATGACCGCCGCGATGAAATCGCGGAGATGAGCCGGTCGCTGCAATTCTTCCGCCAGGCAACCTCGGATGCAGCGAACGCGCGCACCAAGGAGACCGAGCAAACCCGCACGCTCGAGTCCCGCCGGCACCTGGTCGAGAGCGCCACGCAGGAATTCGAGCGGGCCGTGTCCAATATCGTGCAGACGCTCGACCGCGCGGCGGCGGCGATGGATGGCTCGGCACGCGATATGGCGCAGAGCGCGGCCAGCAACCAGGAGCAGGCGCTGGCGACTGCGGCGGCGTCCGAGGAAGCGACGGCGAACGTCGGTATCGTCGCGACCGCGGCGGAAGAAATCGCGCAATCCATCGAACACATTGCGACCCGTGTGGCGAATTCGGCGACGGTTGCGACCCAGGCCACCGCCGAAGCCAAGGCCATTACCGAGGCGGTCGAGAGCCTGTCGGCGTCGGTCGACGAAATAGGCGAGGTGAGCGACCTCATCAGCAGCATTGCGGCGCAGACAAATCTGCTGGCGCTCAACGCGACCATCGAGGCGGCGCGGGCCGGCGAGGCCGGCCGCGGCTTTGCCGTGGTCGCCCAGGAGGTCAAAGGCCTCGCCGCGCAGACCGGCAAGGCCACCGAAGAGATCACCCGCCACATTGAATCGATCGAGCAGACGACGGCGCGCTCCGTGCAGGCCATCCGCAAGATCGCGGCCACGATCGCGCAGCTCAGCGAGGTCGCAAGCGATGTCTCGGTCGCGATGCGGCAGCAGGATTCCGTCACCCAGGAGATCGCGCGCAATGCCGGCGCGGCAGCCAAGGGAACGCAGGACGTGTCTGGAAATATCGCCGAGGTCTCGAACAGCGCCGTCAAGACCGGACAGGTGGCCGCGACCGTTCTCACCGCGGCAGCGCAGCTCGCCGATCAATCAACTTTGCTGCGCAAGGAAGTCGAGCGCTATCTCGCGCAGGTCCGCGTGGCCTGACACGGGCCGCCGTCGCTGCAAGCTGCTCCACTCAGGCCGGATTGATCATTTCGAACTTGACGCCGATCTTGGTATCGGTCCGCCACATCGAACGGCAGTGAAATCGCTGGTTATCGACGATCAGGTCGAAGGCCGCAGGCAGGCCGAACGTAGTCTGGACCTGCAGCGCCGCGCCGGTATCGGAAATATTCTTGACCGTACAAGCGAGCTTGGGGGCTTTCTCGCTTGTAATGATGAAGGCGCCTTTCAGTACGCGCTTGCGTGGCGCGATCCGGTTTTCGTTCACAACACTTCCCCAGGCCGATTGCCGTAGGCTGATACCCTTTTGCCGGCTTTGCCGCTATCCCGAATTCCGGGTTCCAGATATCTGTTCCATTAATTCGGCGCGGGCCCCCTATAAATAGGCAGTCATTGGGCCGCGGGCAAATCGCTAGCTGAGAATGCCGACCGCGCGCGAGGCCACCAGCGCAATAGTGACCAGCGAAATGCCGGATTCCGCCATCATCAGCAACTTGGCGCGGACGGTGAGGGGGAAAGTATCGGCGGGTGAGAATGCGGTTGCGTTCGTAAAGGCCAGAAACAGGTAGTCGACAAATCCCGGCGACCAGTTCGGGAAACGTTTCGGCTCGCCGGTCTGCTGTTGGGTAAACAGGAAATCATTGCCGCGGCCGGTGCCGAGGATCTGCCCGGCGGGCCCGCCGCGATCCAGCGCCCAGAACCACAGCGCGAAGATGATGACATTGGTCGCCCAGATGTTGACCGCATCCAGCAGCAGCGTGCGCCCGCTGCCGGCGTGGCCGGAGAGGATTGCTTCGATCAGGCGGGCCAGTGCGCCGAAATTCATCAGCGTGACGACGGCGGTGAGCGTGATCGCCAGCCGGCGCGTGCGCAGGCGGCCGCGCCAGACCTGGCTCATTTGCTCCTTGGTCGCAGCCTTGTGCGCACGCCGCTGCGTCCAGGCGGTGGCGATCGACAGCGGTAGGAGCAACGCGAGTTCGACCGCCGGCGCCAGCCAGCGCGGCCCGATCGCCAGGTCGTTCACGATGGCGGCCTGCAGCCCGACGATGACGAGAACGGCGCCCCGCGCCAGCCAGTAATCGCGGGCGCGCCCGAACAGGACTTTGCTGGACTGTGCCATGGGAGGCCCTACTTCGCCGTGGCGGCCTTCAGGATCGGTCCGAGCCGCGCGACTTCGCTGTGCACCAGCTCAGCCAACGCTTTCGGCCCGCGCCGGTTCGGCTCGGCGATGTCGGCGCCGAGGTCCGCCAGCCGTTTCTGCACGGCGGGTTCGCTCAGGCCCTTGTCGAGCGCTTCGGCGAGCCTGTCGATAACGGCCTGCGGCGTGCCTTTCGGCGCGAACAACGCATAGAACGGCGCGCAGTCGAACTGCGGCAGCCCTTGCTCGTAGGATGTCGGCACGTCCGGCAGCAGCGGGCTGCGTTTCCTGGTGGCGATGGCGAGCGCCTTCACGGTGCCGGCGCGCACGTGCGACAGCGGCCCCAGCACGGGGTCGCAATCATAATCGATCTGCCCGGCAAGGATCGCATTCATCACCGGCGCCGTGCCGGTGAACGGCACCATCGTGGGCTTGATGCCGATCGCGGCATTGAGCAGCAGGCAGCCGACATAGGACACCGAGCCGACGCCGGCGTGCCCCATGTTCAGCTTGCTCTCGTTCGCCTTCGCCCAAACGATAAACTCCTTGAGATTGTTCGCGGGGATGTCCTTGCGCACCGCCAGCAATTCCGGCTGCTCGGCAATCAGCCCGATCGGCTCGAAATCCGTCTGCGGGTCGTAGCCGAGGTTGGGATAGAAGAACGGCGCCGCCGCGTGCGTGCCCATGTGGCCCGAGATGATCGTGTAACCGTCGGGGGTTGCCTTCGCCGCCCGCAGCGAGCCAAGCGTGCCGCCGGCGCCGCCGACATTCTCGACCACGAATTGCTGGCCGAGATGGCGCGAGAAGATGTCGGCCACGATGCGGCCGGTGATGTCGGCCGGACCGCCGGCCGCAAACGGCACGATGATTGTGACTGTGCGTGTCGGGTAGGTCTGCGCCTGCGCGCCGCTTATGCAGGCGAGCAGCAGGAGCCACGCCGCAGCCCATTGCATCTTCATCATTTTATCCCCCGCACCGCCCGCTCTCGCTCGCGTAAGCATCCCTGTTTTCGCAGCAAGTTGCCAGAACCAACGATACTGGATGGAACCAAAGGTTCCCATCTCTATTGTCGTCACGAGACATCGCGCGCGAAGATTTCGTGTGCGGTGCAACGACAGAGGGTGGTGTCATGCACATTTCAGATCAAGGAATTCTGGTGATTTTACTGGTCGGCCTTATCGCCGGCTGGCTCGCGGGCCGCATCGTTGAGGGCGGCGGATTTGGCCTGATCGGCGATATTGCCATCGGCATCGTCGGCGCGCTGATCGGCAGCTGGCTGCTGCCACGGTTGGGGATTCATCTCGCCAGCGGCATTGTGTCCGACATCATCGTCGCAACGATCGGCGCCGTGCTGTTGCTGCTGATTGCGCGGTTCGCGAGTGGAGGATTCCAGGGCCGCCGCGCGTGGCGCCTCTAGTGTTGGCGCCTGCCGTGTTGTCGTCTCTCATCCTTGCGCTTCTGGTCCTGGCATTGGTCATTCCGGTCCCTATATCTCCCGGCGGCGACGCTCGTCTGACGCAGTGAGCGGCCGCGCCGGAGGTCACGCCAATGCCAGTCGTATCGCTGCTGCTCAACGTGCTGTGGATCGTGTGCGGTGGCGCCTACATGGCCGTCGCGTGGATCATCGCGGCGCTCATCATGGCAATCACCATCGTCGGCCTGCCGTGGACGCGCGCGGCCTTCAATATCGCGCTCTACACGCTGCTGCCGTTCGGCCAGAAGGCGGTGCCGCGCGCGCAAGTGACGGGCGCCGAAGACCTTGGCACCGGGCTGTTCGGTATGCTTGGCAATATCATCTGGCTGGTGCTCGCCGGCTGGTGGCTGGCGCTCGGCCATCTCATCACCGCGCTTCTTCTCGCGCTCACCATCATCGGCATTCCCTTCGCCTGGGCGCACCTCAAGCTCGCCGGCATCGCGCTCTGGCCGATCGGCAAGATGATCGTGCCGGTGGATGCGGTGGTGCGGCCTTAGCGCGCCGCCGTGACGCCTTTTCGTCGAACTGATTCAACTCACGCGCCTGCTTTGCTTTCCGCCGCTCACTGGTAAGGTGGACGAACGCGGCCAAAGGGAAACATGGGGCGGCGCGATGTCAGTCAAAACCAAAATCTGGATCGCGCTGTTCGGCGCCGGCGGTGGCGCAATCGGAGCCGGCTCATACGGCTGGAGACATTACGGAACGATGTCCGGGGCCATGATGCTGGCGGCTGTAGGCGCCATCGGCGGTTTTATCGGCGGCTATGCGGCGGCGCGCCGTCTGCGGTGAGTGTTACGGCCATCACCGTAAACCGGGGGTACACGTTTACGTTGCAATAAGCCTTCAAATGTAGATTGCGGGCCGAACGGAGAGTTCTCCATGTTCGACCTCATTTTTCAGGGCGCCCAGGCCTGGAACCAGGTGGGCTTTTTTATCGGCGCGGTGGTTTGCCTCGGCATCGGCGGCCTCATCCTCGGCAATTCGGTGTACTGGCGCGTGCATGCGCTGCGCGCGCAAGGCACCGTCATCGGCGTGATCGCCAATGGCGGCACCTACACGCCGGTGTATCGCTACACATTGGCGGACGGGCAAAGCCAGGTCGCGAAGTCCGACACCGGCTCCAGCCTGGTGCGCGGCAAGGAAACCGGCCGCGTCGTGCCGCTGATGATCTCGGCGCATAATCCGGCGCAGGCGCGCGCAGCCGGCGGCTATCTGCTCGATCTCATCGGTCTCGTGTTCGCGCTGCCGGGCGTCATGTTCGGCTATATCGCGCTCACTTCTTATCCGGTCACGCGCATGACGTGGTTCATGGCCGCCGCCATGCTTTTATATCTTGGCGAGCGCGCCTGGCGCACTCTCATTCCGAAAGGCCAGCGGCTGTCCGTCGAGGAATGGAGACAGCAGCACAATCTCGGCCAGACCACGCTCGATCTCAGCAATGTGAAACCGATTGAAACACTCGTTTCGGCGCCGGAGGTTGCGCAGGCACGGCTCAAGCAGACGCAGAGCTACAAGACAATCGTTCCGATCCTGGCCGCGGTCGCTGTGCTTCTGCTCGGCATCGGCGTGTTCCAGAGCATGAAGATCAGCCGGCTTGAAACGCAGGGCCTGCGCGCGCAAGGGCAGGTGGTGCGCCTGAACAGCGAGCACAGTTCCGGCAGCAGCGGCTACACTTATTATCCTGTTGTGCGGTTTCGCACGGCGGCGAATTCGACCGTCGAATTCAAGGACAGCGTTGGCAGCAATCCGCCCACGCATCGCGCCGGCGACAAGGTAACCGTGCTTTACCTGCCCGGCGACGCGCAGCGGCAGGCGATCATCGACCGCGGCTTTCTGTTGAACTGGGCCATCCCCGCGATCGTCTTTCTGTTTGCCGCGGGTCTCGCCATGCTGTGCATTACCCTGCGAAGGCAGATGAAGGTGGCAGCGGCGTCGCCCGTCAGTTGATGCCGATGAGCGGCCAATAGAACGGAACGATCACCAGAATGGCGATGAATTCCACGAGGGTGAGCAGCAGCCCGATGCGCAGCATGTCACGCGCCGTGAAATATCCGAACGAATAGCCCACGATCAATACCGCCGATTGATAGACGAAAATTTTTCCTCCCGACCCGAACACCCAGATCATGCCGAGCGCCAGCGGGTTGAGGCCGTGGCTCTTGGCAAAATTCATCAGCAGCGGCATCGACGTGCCAAGCATCGCAATGTCGCTCGACAGCAGGATGTGATAGAAAAACGCCGACCAGTACAGCACGATCGTCGACACGAATGTGCCGGTCATCCACGGCTCGATCCATCCGAACGCAATATTGGTGAGAAGATCGAGGCCCTTGGTTGCCTCCAGAACTTTCGCCATGCCGAGCGCGGCCGCGACAAAAAACACCGGCAGATAGTTGACCTTTTTCAGATCGTCGACGCGCAGCACGCCGATATACGGCAGCAGCGCGGCGAGGCCGATGCCCAATCCGATTTTGGCCGACGAGATATGATGCAGGAAATCCGTCACCCATAGAACCGTGGCGGCCCCGAGCAGGAGCGCAGCCTTTGTCTCCGGCGCCGACAGCGGACCGAGCTTGCGCAACTCGCCCTGCAAATAGGCCTGTCCGCCGGCAAGCCCGGTTTTTTCCGGCGGAAACAGCCACAGCGTGAGCCACCAGGCAGCGAACACCGTAATGATGTGGCACGGCAGGAACGCAATGAACCACTGGCTCCATTGCACGTCGACTTCACCGATTCGTTCGATCATGCCGCGCGCGGTGATCGAGCTGGCGCCGGCGATGATCATCTTGTCGAACAGCGCCGCGGTGTAGGTGATTATCAGGAAAATCCCGCGTGCTCCGTTGCTCCCTGCCGGCATGCCGAGCGCTTCGACCAGCCCCAGTGCGACCGCCGCCATGATCACGATGCGGGCGATGCCCGACGGCACGATCAATGTGAGCAGAAAGTCCGTCACGATCAGGCCGAGCAGAATGCGCGGATAGGTCGTCCCGACGCGCAGCATCACGTGATAGGCCAGCCGGCGCGCAAGCCCGGATTTCGAAGCCATGATCCCCATCAGCGTCGCGCCAAAGAGAAACCAGGCTGTGTCGTTGGCAAAGCCGCTGAACGCCACATCGAAGCGCACGACGCCAAGCGCCCAGAACAGGAAACATCCGATCAACCCGGCAATCGCGTGATCGGTCGCTTCGGTGATCCAGGCCAGCACCATGAAAAGTGCGATGGCGAGGCCGTGTTTTGCCGCCGGGTCGATCGGGAGCGGCGCGAACCAGAAAAGCACCGGAACAACGACGCAAATGACCCGGCCGATGGTCAGCCCTCCGCCGTCCGCTTTATGCGCATCTACGGTCGCAGCTGCGTCCATGCCCTGGCCCCGGCTACCATTCCGACGACAATTATTGACGGAACGCCGGACGGCTGGCTACCGTTTTGATGGACATGGGTCTGACGGCCGCGCCGCGCAGGAGACAACCACATGATTACCGCCGAAATGAATGAACGGCTGACTCGCGTCGGCCCCGGCACCCCATGCGGTGAGCTGATGCGGCGCTACTGGATTCCGATCCGGCCTTTCTCGCAGCTCCTCGAAAATCCGGTGCTGAAGGTTCGTATCCTCGGCGAGGATCTCGTTCTCTATCGCAACAAAAAGGGCGGGCTGGGGCTGATCGGCGACCGCTGTCTCCACCGGCTGGTGGATTTGCAGTTCGGCATTCCCGACGACGAAGGCCTGCGCTGCCCGTATCACGGCTGGCTCTACGGCGACACCGGCAAATGCCTGGAGCGCCCGATGGAAGGCAAGCCGCAAGGCGAGATCAAGCAGAAGCTCAAGGCCTATCCGGTGCAGGAGCTGGGCGGCCTCGTGTTCGCTTATATGGGTCCGCTGCCGGCGCCGGCTTTGCCGCGCTGGGATCTGTTCGTGTGGCCGAATGCCGTGCGCCAGATCGGCATCATGGACATTGCCTGCAACTGGCTGCAGTGCCAGGAAAACACCGGCGACCCGACCCACAGTGCGTGGGCGCACGGCCATCTGTTCCAGTATGTGCTCGAAAAGCAGGGGCGGCTTGCCGAGCGCGCGGCGAGCAGCGACCACACACTACATACGCGGCTCAAGACCGGCATCGGCATCAAGCAGCTTTACGCCGAAGAGACCAAACATGGCTTCGCCAAGGGCGTGAGCTATTCCATGGAGCTTGGCGCCGACCACGACCACACCAAGGAACATTCCGCGGTGATTTTTCCGTTCTTCACGCAGACCGGAAAAACCGGCGCGCCGCGCAGCGAATATCAGATTCGTGTGCCGACCGACGACACCAACACCTATCACATCTGCTACCAGGTCTATGCCGCGCCGCCCGGCGTGGAAGCGCCGCCGCAGGACAGCGTCCCGTGGTACGTGCCGCCGACAATCGACGACAAGGGCGCAGCCGATCCTCGACTATGTGCTCGCGCAGGATGCCATCATGTGGGTTGCGCAGGGCCCGATCGTGGATCGCAGCAAGGAGGTGCTCGGCCGCACCGACATTCCGATCACCTTGCTCAGGAAACAGCTCGACGATCAGATTCGCCGCGTGGAAGAGGGCAAGGATCCGATGAATGTCTTCCGCGAACCGCAGGACATCATCTATGGCAGCGGCTCGCCGCCCGACTGGTCGAAGCCCGAGCAGCTTCTCAAGCACGGCTTCCGCAAGCTGTATCACAAGGGCTTTGCGATGGACGACGCGGACCGCTATGGCCCCGCTCTGGATCTCGCGAAAGAACTGCACCGGCGCATCGAGGCGGCTGAAATCGCGCGCCAGAAAAAGGCGGCCGCCGAGGGCGTCGGCGCCTGATCGCCTGCGGCCGGGGATCGGGCGCGCGCATTCACGCGCGCCACATGTTGTCCAGCTTCGCCATCTCCTCCGGGCGGAACGGCCCCATGCCGCTGACTTTGGCGATTTCCTCCATTTGTTCCTGCGAGGAGAACCCGCCGATCACGGTGGAGACATGCTCATGCATGAGAATGAAGCGATAGGCCGCCTGCGCCAGGCTGATGCGGTTGTCCGTTGCAAGGAAGCGGACCGCTTTCGCCATTGCAATAGTCTGTTGCGCCGTTTCCGCCTGCGGATCGTGCGGACGCGCCAGGGGATGGCCCGCCGCGCCATCGAGGCGATTGTCTGTGAGTAAGCCGCCCGCCAGTGGGCTGAAAACCGCGCAACCCACGCCATGCCTGGCGGCATCGTTGATGACGCCGCCGTAGTCGGGCAGCGCAGTTGGCGCTGGCGGCCTGGCAAGGCCGGCCGTCGGATTGATCAGCGTGTACGGCACATTGATCAGTTGAAACTGACCGGTCTTGATGAGCGCGCGCACCTCGTCGGCGTCGCCGCCCCGGCAGATGAAGCCCGCATTCCTGATCTTGCCCGCGGCTTTCAGCCGGTGGAGACCATCCAGCGCGCCGCCTGTCCGCAGGAAGTCGTGCAACGCAAGTTGCCGGTAGCTGCCGCCTTGCAAAGCCGGGGCCGCGGCCACCGGCCCGTTATGAATCTGCAGGCAATCGAGATGATCGATCCCCAGCCGTTTCAGGCTGCTGTCGCATGATGCAACGACATGGCCGGCGATATCGGCGAGATTGCCGGAGCGGATTTCGACTTTGGAATTGATGACGGGCCGCTGGCCCAGCGCGCGCAGCGCGCGCCCGAGATTGGTCTCGGCGGCGCCGTCGCCATAATCCGGCGCGGTGTCGAAATAATTGATGCCCAGTTCGAGCGCGCGCGCGACGATGCGTTGCTGGTCGGCATGATTGCCGCGCACCATCAATCCGGCATTTCCGCCGCACCCGAAGCTGATTTCAGAAAGGCTCAGCGTTGTGTCGGGAACGCGGCGGTAATGCACTTGGCCCCTCCTGGCCCTCCGATGGCCCTCCGAAATTTCGGGATTTCCTTACCATAGAAATCCGGCACAAAGGGCAGGTGGTGCGCATGAACAGCGAACACGGTCCCGGTAGCGGCAGGCGATCATCGACCGCGGCTTCCTGTTGAATTGGGCCATTCCCGGGGTCGTGTTTCTGTTTGCGGCGGGTCTCGCGATGCTGTGCATTAACCTGCGAAGGCAGATGAAGGTGGCGGTGGTGTAGGGGACGCAACCAGTCGCCGGCGTCGCTCAGCGGCGATGCTGCTCCGGCTTGGTCAAGGCCTCTGCCACGCTGCGCGGACGCCGCGCGCCGATGACCTGGGCAGTGCATTTCTGGTCGATCGGGCAGTAGACCGTGCAATCGGTGCCGGGGCCGCCCTGGCAGTTGGTGCCGCACCCAATACTCTTGGCATCCTGCGAGAACTTGCCGCCAGCTTTGGTGCAGTCGCTCTTGAGTTGCTCGGCGTTCGTCTTGGGTAAAGTGACGTCTCCGGCGAGCGCCGCGCCGCCGAGCGCGAGGGCACCGGCCAGGATGAGCAAAGAGGTCAGATGTCGCACGGCTGACTCCCATGGGTCACGCCGCCCCACTTCATTATGTCACAGCTTGCGCGTGAAGGAAGCGGCCGTTTCGTCATGGCCGCGTCTGGCGCGGGCATCCGGGGTCGTTGGGTCCCCGCTTTCGCGGGGACGAACGAAGGAAATTATCACAGTTAGTTGCCGTCCTCGACCACCGCGTTGCCGTTGCCCCGAATTCAGCGATATCGCCTGTAAAGTTCAGGATATCGGCTTTGTAATTCTGATTCCTCCCAACGCTTGCCATGTATTTTTAGCGCTTTCGTCTTTGCAGGGCGCATCGGTTTGCCTGCCCTGTTTTCATAGGCAATTGCAGGCGCAAATAACAATCCTTCCGCTTGCGTTTCCTCTCCCGCAGGCACATGGGCAGAAAGTTTTGTTACGTCATTGAGCGCCAGTTGGTAAACGGTCTGCCCCTGCAAAATAACCCATGGCCGGAACGCTTCAAACGCATCATCCGAGCAGCCGCCCTGCGCCAGATACGCCACGGCCCATAGATCCCAATGGTAAAGCTCCGCCATTGTCTGCTGCAGGAGCTTGTGGAATTTCGCAATTTCGGTTGCTTTAAACAATTCCAGTTCGGCGATCAGCAATTCGATCTGCTCGGCAGAAGATGACGCATTTGCTTTGGTCTTGTCGATGATCTCCCAAAAGCAGCTTTCGTCCATCGATCGATCAATCGGCTTGGGCAAGGCCTTGCCCTTTTCTTCTTTTTCGATCCTCGCCAGGTCATCGTTTAATTTTTGTGCTTCCTGCGCTTCTCCCAATTGAAGCATCAACTCCCGCACTGTTTTAAGTGTGCCGAGAATCCGGACTTTGGCTCTGGCGGTCGCTTCCGACACGGTGTCAGAAACAACAGGCGATGCCTGGTATTGCCAAAAGTGTATTTTTTGTTTGGCAATGACGCTATGCCAAAGCCGCTTTAAACGGCGAACATCTTTTTTGCGGACAAGGGCATCGCTTAATTCCAGCAATAATTTTCCATTCCCGAGCTCCCAATTGAATGTCAGGAGATAGGCGACCAAAGCGTCATAGGCCTGCTGCCGGTAATAAAGATCGAGAATGGTTTGCTGGGCTTTATCGTGGCCTCTGATGACAGGCGTTCCGTTAGACAATGTATCGCGGACACCGAATTGCTCGAGATATCTCTCGATATCTTTTTCCACATTGGAAAATGTCGGCTTGAATTCATCCATGTCATCGTCTCGCCAGGTGCACCCGAGGGCCGCGGCGAAAATATTATCGACTGACAAATCCTAACGTTTCGCGAAACAGGTCGTTCAAACCCTCTCCACAAAACTATCCACCACGCGCTTTTCGCCAGCCTTGTCAAAGGCAATGGTGAGCTTGTTGCCGTCCACGGCCACCACGTTGCCGTTGCCGAATTTCTGGTGAAACACGCGGTCGCCGGCGGTGAAAGATGACGCCGTGCCGGTGGATTTCGCGACGAGTTCGCCTTCGATGAGGAGCCGGCCTTCGCGCTTCGCGCTACGGCGGCCAGGGGGGCTTTTATCCGCACGCATGGGCCCGGCGAAACCGGCACTGCCGGTTGCCTTTCCTTTAAGGGGAGGGATGTCCTCCGCGTCCGCATCGCCGCTCTCATCAAATACGCCATCCGGCACGTAGCGCGGCTGGCCGTTCTCGGAGAAACCGCCCTTTCCCTTGCGCGCCTGTGCGCGCTGCCAGCCGGGCGTGGTGTAGCTCGAGCCGAACGAATTCATCTCGTCGAAGCGTGAGGCGCCATAGCCCGACATGCCAAAGCCGCCGGCGCCGCCCACGGCCTCCTTCACCTCCACATTGGCCTCCGGCAGTTCATCCAGGAAGCGCGAGGGGATGGTCGAGGTCCACATGCCGTGGATGCGGCGGTTGGTGGCGAAATAAATGCGCGCGCTCTTTCGCGCGCGCGTGAGCCCGACATGGGCGAGGCGGCGCTCTTCCTCAAGGCCCGCGCGGCCGGTCTCGTCGAGCGAGCGTTGATGCGGAAACAGGCCTTCCTCCCAGCCGGGCAGGAACACGGTGTCGAATTCCAGCCCCTTGGCGGAATGCAGCGTCATGATGTTGACGGCCTGCTCGGCCTCGGCGCCCTCGCGGTCCATCACCAGCGAGATGTGCTCGAGGAAGCCCTGCAGGTTCTCGAATTCCTCCATGGAGCGCACCAGCTCCTTGAGGTTTTCCAGGCGCCCGGCGGCGTCGGCGGAACGGTCCTTCTGCCACATGTCGGTGTAGCCGCTCTCGTCGAGCACGATCTCGGCCAGCTCCGTGTGCGGCATTGAATCCTTCTTCGCGCGCCAGCGCTCGAACGACGCCATCAAATCGCGCAATGCCATGCGCGGTTTCGGCTTCATCTCGTCGGTTGCCGACATCACGGCGGCAGCCTCGCTCAACGGGATGCGTTTCTTGCGCGCGAAATCGTGCAGCATCTGCAATGTGGCGTCGCCGAGGCCGCGCTTGGGTACGTTGACGATGCGCTCGAAGGCGAGATCGTCGGCCGGCTGCGCGATCACGCGCAAGTAGGCCAGCGCATCGCGGATTTCGGCGCGCTCGTAAAAGCGGGGCCCGCCGATCACGCGATAGGGCAGGCCGAGCTGGATGAAACGGTCTTCGAATTCGCGCATCTGGAACGAGGCGCGCACCAGGATGGCGATTTCGTCGAGCGGGTGATCCTCGCCGCGCTCGCGTGCGTCACGCTGCAGCTGTTCGATTTCCTCGCCGATGGTGCGGGCTTCTTCTTCACTGTCCCAGCCGCCGGTGACCTGCACTTTTTCGCCGAGCACGTCTTCGGTGCGCAGCGTTTTGCCGAGCCGGCCTTCGTTATGCGCGATGAGGTGGGAGGCCGCGGCGAGGATGTGGCCGGTGCTTCTGTAATTTCGTTCGAGGCGGATGACCTTGGCGCCGGGGAAGTCGTGGTCGAAGCGCAGGATGTTATCGACCTCCGCGCCGCGCCAGCCGTAGATCGACTGGTCGTCATCGCCGACGCAGCAGATGTTTTTGGGGTGGCGCTGGCCGGTGATCGCAGAGCGTGCCGCACTTTCAGACTCGTCATGGCCGGACTCGTTCCGGCCATCCCGAACCATGGGCACAGTGGTTGTGCCTTCCTGATCGGGATCACCGGGACTCGCGCCACCCAAGTCGGCTGTTGCCGACTTGGGCTCATCTAACTGCCGATCTCGGGCAAGCCCGAGATCGGTGGCGCGGACCGGCGATGACTGCGCCAGCAACTTCAACCACAGATACTGCGCGACGTTCGTGTCCTGATACTCGTCCACCAGAATGAACTTGAAGCGCTCCTGGAATGTGCGCAGCACGTCGGGGTTGGTGCGGAACAGCCGGATGTTTTCCAGCAGCAGGTCGCCGAAGTCGGCGGCGTTGAGCGTCTTCAGCCGCTCCTGATAGGCCATGTAAAGTTTCTTGCCCTTGCCATTGGCAAAGCTCGCGGCCTCGCCGGAGGGCACGTTCTCCGGCGTGAGGCCGCGGTTTTTCCAGCCGTCGATCAGCATCGCCAGTACGCGCGCCGGCCAGCGCTTCTCGTCGAGCTTCTCGGCCTCCAGGATCTGCTTCATCACGCGGATCTGGTCGTCGGTGTCGAGGATCGTGAAATTGCTTTTCAGCCCGACCAGTTCGGCGTGCCGGCGCAATATCTTCACGCCGATCGAGTGGAAGGTGCCGAGCCACGGCATGCCCTCGACGATCTGCCCGACCATCTGGCCGACGCGGTTCTTCATCTCGCGCGCGGCCTTGTTGGTGAAGGTGACGGCGAGGATCTGGCTCGGATGTGCGCGGCCGAGGTTGAGGATGTGTGCAATGCGCGTGGTGAGCACGCGGGTCTTGCCGGTGCCGGCGCCGGCCAGCACCAGGACGGGGCCGTCCAGCGTTTCCACCGCCTCGCGCTGTTCCGGGTTGAGGTCGGCGAGATAAGGCGTTGGCCGGGCGCCGAGCGCGCGCGCGGCAATGCCGCCCGCAACAGGCTGCGGGCTCAATGGAGCGGGGTCGTTGCGTTTTGGCTCGGCCATGTTGTCCGGTTGAGGGGCGGCTTTTGCCGCCGGATCGATTCTTTTCATAGCAAAGATGGCATTCGCAGGTGCCATTTTCGAGGCCGGTAGTACCCGAAACCCGGCCTCTATTGCCGCTTTCCACCTTCTGGAATCATGCGCTAGCGTCATTTTGCTGGGTTTTGTTGAACAACTTATGGGGGATTTTCGTGCGACTGAAGGACAAGGTGGCGCTGATCACCGGCGGCGGCCGCGGCATCGGCCGCGATATCGTTCTCGCCTATGCCCGCGAGGGCGCCCATGTCGTCGTCAATGACGTCGACCCGGCAACCGCGGCCAGCACGGCCAAGGACGCCGCCGCATTCGGCAGCAAGAGCCTCGCGGTGGTGGCCGATGTCGCCAAATCTGTCGACATCACGCGGCTGGTCGAGACCATCATCAAGGAGCGCGGGCGCATCGACATCGTGGTCAACAACGCCATGAAGATCGTGCCGGGCAAGCTCGAAGCGCTGCCGGAAGACGCCTGGGACACCACGGTGAATATCGGCCTCAAGGGCGCGTTCCTCGTCAGCCAGGCGGCGGCCAAACACATGATCGCGCAGAAGTCGGGCATCATCGTCAACATTGCCTCCATCGCGGGGCTGTTTCCCTACAACTGGGCCGGCGCCTACAGCGTGGTGAAAGCCGGACTGATCATGCTGACGAAATTGCAGGCGATGGAGTGGGCGCCTTACGGCATCCGCGCCAATGCGATCACGCCGGGCTACATCCGCACGCCGGGCACCGAGGCGATGTATGCCGATCCGGAAATCTACGAAGGCCGCCGCAAGGGCGTGCCGATGGGCCGCGTCGGTTCCGGCGAAGACATCGCGGGGCCGGCAATTTTTCTCGCCAGCGATGAATCGCAATACACCACCGGCAGCGTGCTCGGCGCCGATGGCGGCCAGGCGGTCGGTTATTTCCTCACCGTGCCGGGGCGGAGATTCTCGGGCGGACGGATTGATTAGGTTCTCCGCGCGCAACATTCTCCGTTCGTCCCCGCGAAAGCGGGGACCCAGACTTCATTGAGTCATAAGTATAGCGCTTTGGGTCCCCATCGCACTCAAACGGCCAACATCGGGTATACCCGATGTTGGTGCGCGGGGACGAGCGGGATGGTTGCCTCAATCGCCGATCTTGAGATTCAACCCGGCGCGCACAACCGTGTAGCGGTCGGCGAAGTTGGTATTGACGGCTCCGATCGCGAGTTGGGTATGTCCAACATCGATATAGAGCGCTTCCAACTTGGCGGACCAGCGCGCATTGAGCGCGACTTCGGTGCCGCCGCCGATTGTCCAACCACTGCCGGTCCTGGAGGTTTCGTTCTTCAGCGTCCCGGTCGTGATTGAATCCGTGAGCTGCACCCAGGCGCCGCCGCCGGTGAAATACAACAGCGCCGGCCCGGTCGACATGCCGAAACGGCCGCGCGCCGTGCCGTACCAGGTTGTTTTGTCTTTGAAGATGCGCCCCGAGTCATTCCATCCGGGATCACCACCCGTAAAACCGAGATCGCCAATGTCGCCTTCAGCGCCGACAAAATATCGTGGTGTCACCATGAAGTTGTAACCGACCTGGCCGCCGCCGGTGAAGTGGCTGCCGGTGGCGTCTTGCTGTGTGCCGAGCGGAGCAGCACCCTCTCCCCCCGTCGTATGGACCTGGGAGATGCCGACGCCTGCATTGACGCCAGCATATAATCCCGCCCAGTTGTGGTCGGACGGAAGCATGGGCGCGCCAAAGAACGGCAAGCCTTCGTTCGGTCCGCCAAATTTGTAATTCAGGCCGCTTTTGATGACGTGGAATTTATTATTGAAATTCACGGTCGTGGGGGCTGATGGCGGAAACACATTGGCTGTGAACGATGTGTCGCCGGCATCGATGTAAAGATATTCGGTCTTGGCCGACCAATTTTGCGACAGCTTGGTTTCGATGCCGCCGCCGATGGTCCAGCCGGTCCTGGTGCTCGAGTTGGTCGTCGGAGCAATAAAGGGGATGCCGTTGTTGGCCGAACTCTGGCCGCCGAATGTGTTTTCGATATTGACGAATGCCGCGCCGCCGGTCCCGTAAAGCACGGATGGGCCGGTCACGTATCCGAGGCGGCCACGCGCGGTGCCATACCATTTGGCCTTGACGCCAACGAGGGTATTATCGTCCCAGTCGGTGTCGGTGCGGTCGAGGCCAAGGTAACCAATTTCGCCTTCAACGCCGACCAGCCAATAACGATCGAATTGCCAATTATAGCCCGCGGTAACGCCGCCCATGACGCCGGAATTATTGTGATCGTGAATACCGAGCGCACTGAATGGAGTTTGCGTCTTTGCGTGGCTGATCACGCCGCCGTAGTAACCGCCGAGATAGAAGCCGGTCCAGTCGTAGGTCGCGACGGGCGGCGCCTTGTAGATCGGTGCCTTGGCTGGCATGTCGGCGGCGGAAGCGGCCGGCGCAAAAACAATGACTGCAAGAGATGCGAGCGCCGCAAGACGAAAACTTTGCATAACTTTTGCCCCCAAGGCATCAACGGAATCTAAAATTCAGCCCCGCTTACTAGCAATGGACCGCCAATAGATTGAGTCGCTATTGGCGCATCAGCAGAATTCATTGCCGGTCGTGATATTTATGCAACAAGCCTGTTTGGAACTCTGTCGCCTGGGGCATCTTTACTTCTGGTTGTGACCCGAGCCGGACATTGGAAGTCTGATCGTTTAATTGGAGTTCGCTTTTAGCTGCGCGTAGGCCTTGTCGAATCCTTTGATGGGAAAATCGAACCGTACTGTACTCCCATCGCTTGACTGAATGAGGAGGTTCGCGGTTGCTGCCGACATTGCCTCCCGAATGAAGGCATCGTCGAAATTGAGCGTCGCTGCACACCGACTTGGTCCACAACTCTCGTATACGAATTTGTATTTTGGACCCTTCGTCTGTTTTTTTGCATCCTTCGTGCTTTGGAGCTCCATTTCCACCCCCGGTGCGAGCAGTACTCCCGGAGGCGTTTCAAGCACGCCGACGAATTGCTTCTTGTCGTTGATGGACACTGTCCAAATAATAATGACCGACGCATTGCCGGATGTCTGAGCCCGAAGCGCCGCATTGCACGCACGCTTCTTCGGTGGGTCGGCAAATTCCTGGCAGGTCACGAGCCAGTTATCAAACCGCCAGGTTTCGGTGTGCTCAGGCAGGCGAGCCGTTGGAGCACTTCCTCCAGGAGCAGACTGCTGCTGAGCCAATGCCGCATTCGGATCAGGCGCGCTTCCCAAATTGAGAGTTGCGGCCGAAGCAGCGTCGGCGGCCGTGAGCGCGACAAATGCAAAAATCCAATACAACCAATGCATTACACAGCCCCCCGAGGCCTCAGTCACCCAGCCGAGATTTGCAGATGGTCAGTAGGCGAAGAGATGCCAAACCACGAAACCTACCTTGACGCCAGCCGTGTGTATCTGCAGCATAAACACGTGGCGTGAAGTCGCTAGCCGATCTCAGTGCTGAGCAACCCTTCTCCCTCGGCCTGTCTGTGTTGGTAGCGTAAAGCCGGGGGCGGCTATGAAGATCACGTTTTCCACCCATCGCGCGCGCGCGCGAAAATTGCGGCTGACGACGGCGCTGCCCTCGATCCTGCTGCTCGGGCTTGGCATCAGCACGGCCGCTTACGCTGAAACGATCGGCCCTGTTACGGGTGGCAACGGCGCCAACGGCACCACGGTTTCCGGCAACGGCACGGTGGGCCAGCCGGGCGGCCCCGGCACGGCCAATGCGGGCCCAGGTCCCGGTCCTGACGCCACCAACACCGCGACTGCCACCGGCGGGAATGGTGGCGGTGGCGGCGCCGGCAGCAGCGGACACACTGCCGGGGCGGGCGGTGTCGGCGGCAGCGGCACGGCGACCGCGACAACCTCCATCTCGTCGGGCGCGGCGACTGCGACCGCAACCGGCACCGGCGGCAATGGCGGAGCGCCGGGAAATCCCAACGGCGGGTCGGGTGCAACGGGCGGCACCGGCGGCACGGGATCTGCAACAGCCTCGGCCTCGACCGGCGGCTCCGGCAATTCGACTGCGAACGCGACCGGTACGGGTGGCATTGGCGGTTCTACCCTCACGGCCGGCGATAGTGCCGGCGTGGGTGGAACGGGAACGGCAACGGCGACCGGCAGTTCAGGCACCGGCACCGTCACTGTGACTGCCACCGGGAAGGGCGGTGGCGGCGGTGGCGGCCTTACCGGCGTCATCAACGGCGCGGCCGGCGGCAACGCGAGTCTCGCCGACCTGGTCAGCGGCTCGACCGCCGGCATTCTTATGCTCAATCAAATCGCGCAAGGCGGCGCCGGCGGCACCACGGTGGGCGGCCTCGCCGGCGCCGGCGGCAACGCCAGTTCAACACTGACGGTCCACGATCTTGCGTCCAGCAACCTGCAGGTCAAAGTGCAGGCGAGCGGCGGCTTTGGCGGCAGTGCAACCACGGGCTCGGCCGGCGCGGCGGGGACGGCGAACGCCACGACTGTCGTGACCGGCGTCGGCACCGTGAGCGCGACGGCTTTCGTCACCGGCGGCGCAGGCGGCATAGGCGGCGTCGGCGCCACCGGCTTGGGCGACGGGACGGCCGGCGGTAGTGGCAATGGCTCTGCATCCGCCACGACGACCGGCTCCCACCAGGCGAGCGTTACGTCCACTGTGACCGGAGGGACCGGCGGCACCGGCAAAGGCGCCGGCCATCATGGCGGCGCCGGCGGGAGCGCGACGGCATCTGGCGACGCACACTCGGACAGCGGTTTTGCAACGGTGACTGCCCTGGCGCTCGGCGGTAACGGCGGCGCCGGCAGCAGCGGCGCCGCAGGCGGCGCCGGCGGAAACGTCAGCCTGACCGACCTGGTCAGCGGGTCGACGACTGGCACTTTGGCGCTCAATCAATTCGCCACCGGCGGCCGCGGCGGCAACGCCGCAGACCAGGCGGGAGGCGCGGGTGGGAATGCCGCTTCCTCGTTTACCGTCACCACCGGCACAGCCGCCAGCCTCAGCGGCGAGGCGCGAGCGACCGCTGGTGCCGGAGGTACGGGCGGGCCCGCCAGTCCGGGCAGCGCGGGTGGCAACGCAACGGCCGCGATTTCATTGATCTCCACCCTGAGCGGGATAAATGTCACCGCCAAGTCTACGAGCACCGCAGGAGCGGGCGGCACCGGCGCCTCGAATGGCATTGCGGGGGCGGCGACTGCGACCGCGCATGCGACGGCGGTCGGCTCCGGGCAAGCCTCCGCGACTGCGCTGGTCCTGGATGGCGCCAGTTCGGGGATCGCGCAGGCGCTCAGCACATCGAATACAGGAGCGGGGCAGAGCGTTGCGGCTTCCGCGTCCGCGCCGGTCGGCGGACCTGCCACCGGCATTTCGCTCACCACATTCGGCGGCAGCGGACCCAGCGCGCCGGGCATCAGCTTGGTTGCCAATGGCACCAGCGCCTCGTACGTGACGGGTCTGCCGACCGGCTTTAATCCGCTCACGCCCAAGGCGGCAGCGTTCGCCGGCGGCACGATCTACGCCTTCGGAGAAATGACCAACGTCTATGGCGGCACGGGTGAATCGATCACCTACACCACGACGGCCGATTTCAAATTCAACTATGCGGCCAACAGCCAATTCGGTCTTGCGATTGGCGGCGACACGGCCATCAACGGCTTCGACTCGTCCGTCCTGCGGGTCCTCATTAACGGGGTCGAGACCTACGAGAGAACTTTCGCAAATGTTGCCGATTGGGAGAGCGTCTTCTTCCCCGGGGGCTTGTTCGGGGGCGCGATTGACATCGGCGCTTTGGTCGCCGGCGGTCTCGCGGACGTTGAGATCGACTACTCGCTGACGGCACACAGCCGTGACGGGTTCCAATTCGACTACGCCTTCGGCGCCGTGGCGGCGGCGGCGGATTCGGCGACGCCATTGCCCGGCGCGCTACCTCTCTTCGTGACCGGCCTCGGCGGCTTGGGTCTGCTCCGCTGGCGCAGGAAGCGGAAGGCCGCGGCGCCCGCAGCATGATCAGATAGCCCGTTTAACGGGGCGCATCTTCAACGCCGTGCGGCATCGCCTACGGCCGCTCCGCCTCCATCTCGAGCGGATGCGCCTTGCGGCCGCCGCGCTCGATCGAGGTCGGCGCTTCGTTGCGCTCGATCAGATGCGCGGCGAGATCCAGGCAACGCTTGGTCAGCATGGCAGCGCCCTCGGCGAGATCCTTGGACTCGCGCACGATCTCGACATTGCGCTCCATGTCTTCGTGCGACCAGCCGCGCGAATGCGCGATATAGGGAAATTGCGGGAAGATGAATCCGAGCTCGGCGAAAAAGCCGAGCATCTGCCCGGCGACCGACTGGATGTTGTCCTGTCCGCCGACAATGATGAAGCCGGCGACCTTGTTGCGGATCAGCACGAGGTCGCGGATCGTCACCGCGTTCTGCACGCAGTTGAGCCGTTCGGCCATCTTGAAATAAAGCGAGGAGGCCGCGCCCCAGCGGATCGGCGTTGCGATGATGATGGCGTCGGCCCAATGCACCAGTGCCTCGTAGACTTGGTCCATCTGGTCGGCGGAATCCATCTGCGTGATCGAGCACGGCCACGTGCAGGCATGCGCCGATTTTGAATAATAGCCCTCGCAATTGCGGAACTTGAGATCGTTGAGCCGGATCAGCCGGGTCTCGGCGCCGAGCGCGGCGCCTTCCTTCAAGGCGTGATTGAGCAGGTGGTCCGAGCCGGAAAAGCGCGGATGCTCGCCATCCATCGCCGTTGTCGAAATGCCGGCGAGCCGCAGTGGCCCGCTCGCGCGCTCGACTTTGCGGGCAAGGGGATGCGGATCGTGCGGCGCCTTGGTGCGCTTGGTGGCGGCCGCGATGTTGACCAGCAGGCGGCCGTTCTCGACCTTGACCGGATAAGAGGGGACGCGGTCGGCCTCGAAACCGGGTTCGCCAACGCCGCTGCAGCGGTGGAATTTCCAGTTGTGCCACGGGCAGACGATGTACTCGCCGTCGAGCAAGCCTTCGCCGAGCGGGCCGCCGGCATGATTGCAGACGTTCGACACCACGCCGAATGTCCCGTCCTTGAAGGATATCGCCAGGTCCCGCTGCATCACGGTCACGGGCTTCAGCGCGGTTCGCGACAGTTCGTCGGTGGCGCCGACGTCGACCCAGTTTTCATCTCCAGCCATGGCCGCCCTCCAAGATCACATCAAGATCACATCAAGATCACATCAAGATCACATCGCCGCTTTCGGCATGAGTATTTCACTGATCGCCTCGCGCGGAATGTCGATGGCCGCCGCCGTGCCCGGCGGCAACGGCCGCGGATCCACTTCCAGCAAACCGCGGTTGATCCGCACACGGTAGGTGGCGAGCTTCTCCGTGAAAGGCGGCGGCGCGCAGCCGTCCCGCAGGCGGTACTGATAACCATGCCACGGGCAGGTCACGCAGCCATCGATGATGCGGCCTTCGCCGATCGGCCCGTTCTGGTGCGCGCAGAGATTTGTGAGCGCGCCGATTTGCGCGCCATCGCGGAACACTGCGATGCGCTCGCCGCCGGGCGCCGCGACAATGCGCGCGCACTTGTCGGGAATTGCATAAGGCGGTCCGACCGCGATCCAGCCGTCCGTGGTCATGGCGTTGCCCTGGTCGCCCGTCCGCTCGCGCCAGCCCGCAATCAAATGCAGCACCGCGACGCTGCCGGCGCCGCCCACCAGCATCAGCGGAATGAGCGTGGTCCGTTCGCCTTGCATGATGCCGAGCGCAACATGCATGACCACTAGTCCGTAGGCGACATAAAGCGCCATGTGCAGGCTCTTCCAGATGCGCGGCGTCAGGAAGGCGAGCCAGAAATCATGGCTGGTGGCGGCCATCAGGAACAAAATGAGCAGCGCGCCGATCCCCAGCGCCTTGAACGGGAAGCCGATGAACTTGGCGTAGTCGCCCCATTTCGTCAGTTCGGCGCCGAGGTTCGGCAGATTGTGCTGCGCGATGTACCAGCTCAGCATCAGGCCGACGTGAATCGCAGCGATGATGAAAGTGAGGACGCCGAAATGGCGCCGGTTGTAGAGCAGCGGCCGGAAGCGCGCATCAAGCCGCGTCAGCGGACCAATGCACAAGATCACCGTCAGCATGAGAAAGGCGCAGGTGCCGGTGGCGCGAATCCAGACGTCGATCGCGTCCAGAAAATTCTTCGGCGGATGCAGCCCATAGTAAATTCCGACAAATAGTCCGAGGTAGAGTGTCACGCTGCACAATAAAATGCCGTCGTAGACGAGCTTGTCGCGATTCCACTGCACCGCACGGAATCCAACACTCATCGGTTAACTCCGGTCATGCGGTTCACGGCGGCGGCAGCACGCGCCACATCAGCGCGAGCGAGAAGCCGAGCGCGAGCGCCAGCGTCAGGACCGGCCAGAGCAACCGGTGCGTGGTTCGGTGCGCGCGCCTCATGTGGGCCTGCGTGATTTCAGCCAGCGCATCAGCACGTAAGGCCACAGCGCGGCGGCGCCGGGCAACACCAGGATGCGGGCGCCGATGGTCATGGAATAGGGCAGGACCTGGGTGACACCGAAGCTGACGAAGGCGACGGCCGTCACGATGCCGAGCAGGGCGTAAAGGCCAATGGCGTAGAGAAGGCCGTACAGCAGGACCATGAAAATCGCCGCGCATCCGTTGCCGCTAGCGGACAGCGTCGGGCAATTTGCCCGCTAAAACAAGGGTGGATTCGGTGGTGGCAAAGCGATGCGGGAGAGGGGCTCGGAGTGTGCAACCACCCCCGTTCGTCCCCGCGAAAGCGGGGACCGAGAGCGCCAATTTAATGACTCAGCGCATGGATCCTGGATCCCCGCTTTCGCGGGGACGAACGGAGAATGGGGTAAGCGCAAACCAAATCGATGAGCCGACCCGCGGCATTTAATTATTTTCGTGGGCGAGGCGCGGTCGCACCTTAGCCCACCCTACGGTCTGTGCGACAAAATCCGTTCGTCCCCGCGAAAGCGGGGATCCAGCGCAGCAAAATATTGACTCTCCGTGTGGCCCCTGGGTCCCCGCTTTCGCGGGGACGAACGGGAGGAAGCGCGTCGTCGGCCCGCTACTTCGTATCCTCCGGCTTGTACTCTTCGCGTTTGCTGTTCGCGATTCTGATTAACGCTTCGGCCGCCTTGCGGTCTTCCTTCAGGAAGGCGGCGAACTCGGCCGGCGAGTCCGGCGCCGCGACCACCGCCTGTTGATTCAGATAGTCGACGAATTTCGGCTCGCTGAACAATTTGACGAACTCGCCATTAATCTTTGCAACGAGCGCGGGCGGCGTGCCTTTCGGCGCGGCCAGCCCCCACCAGCCCTGGCCGGGATAGCCGCCAAGGCCGGCCTCCGCCAGCGTCGGTACGTCCGGCAGCAGCGGCGAGCGCTTGTCGGCCGACACCGCGAGCGCTTTCACATTGCCAGCCTGAATCAATCCGAGGAAATTGCCGATGCCGAAGCGGGTCATCTGCACCTGATTGCCGGCGAGCGCCTGCGCGGCCGGTCCGCCGCCTTTGTAGGGCACGCCGACGATCTTGGTGCCCCACTGGTTGTTGACCCATTTCAGGAACAAATCGGGGAACGAACCTTCGCCGAGCGTGGCGTAGTTGAGACTGTCGGGTTTTGCCTGTGCCAGCTTTTTGAGCTCGGCCACCGAGTTCACGCCCAGCGCCGACGACACGAAGAGCCCTTCATTGAGAAAGAACAGCCGCGTGACCGGCACCAGATCGCGGTCGGGATCATAAGGCAAGTTGCTGAACAGCAGCGGGTTGTAGGACATCGTGCTGTGATAGATCACGCACAGCGTATAGCCGTCGGGCGCGGCTTGCGCGCAGGCCTGCGCGGCGACGATGCCGCTCGCGCCACCGCGGTTCTCGATGATCAAGGACTGGCCGAGTTGCGGCTGCAGCTCGGCGCTGGCCTTGCGCATGATGACATCGGTGACGCTGCCGGCGGCGATCGAGACGATCAGCCGGATCGGCCGCTCCGGATAAGTCTGTGCCTGCGCAGCGACGCCGTAGCAGGCGACAATGAATCCGAAACCGATGCGCGCTAGCTTTATCATGTCGTTTCCTTCCCTGAAGGCCACTTTTTGTTTTTTGGTTTAAAGTTTTCCGTCGAAGGCCGCGGTCGCGAAATCATCGATCATGGCGTAGCACTGCCGTGCGGCGCCGGGATCGAAGCAGGCGATCCCCGGCACGTCGGATTCAGCTTCACAGAACGAATGCAGCAGGCCGCCGAACACCAGCATTTGCCATTTGGCGTGTACCGCTTCCATTTCCGCCTCAAAGACGTCGCGGTCCTTTTTCGGTACCACCGGATCTTTCGCGCCGTGCATCACGCAGATTGCGGCCTTGATATCTCCGCGCTTGGCGGGAAGCGGCGTCAACAGATCGCCGTGTAAACAAATGACAGCCTGCACGTCGGCGCCGGTGCGCGCGAGCTCCAGAACGTTTCCGCCGCCGAAACAAAAGCCGACAGCGGCCTGTCGTTTGAGATCGCCGATCTTTCGCTTGGTGCTCTCGCTGCGCAAGGTGTCGAGCGCGGCCGTGATGCGCCGCCGGCGTTCCGGCGTGTCGGCACGCAGTCCATTGGCGAGGGGAGCTGCTTCCGGCGGGCCGGCCGCGATCTTGCCGCCGCCATACATGTCGGCGACGAACGCGACATATTTGCTGCCGGCCATGGTGGCCGCACGTTTGATGGCATCGTCGGACACGCCGATCCAGTTCGGCGCCATCAGCAAAAGCGGCCGCGGTCCGCTGGCGCGCTCGTCGTAAACCAGCGCACCGGTGCAGGCGGTGGTGCCGGCCTGGTAGTTGATCCGTTCGACTGCCACCTGCGTCTCCCGCCTGTTACAAAAGTACAATTTCCCCGATCGACCCCGTGTCGTGTTGCGTGAAGTAAAGACGGCCATTTGACATGGCCGCGATACAGCGCGCGCCGCTCGCCGGCGCCGGAATGTCGTATTCGCCGATCAACGCGCCATCGGGCGCCATGTGGCCGATCTTGTTGGCGAAGTTTTCGGTGCACCAGAGATTGCCGTCCGGCCCCACCGTCACACCGCGCAAGGACGCATTTGGCGTCGGAAACCTGAAATCCCGGAATGTGCCATCGCGGTCGAGGCGCCCGAGCGCATTGGCGCCGGTCTCGACAAACCAGATGCTGCCGTCGGGATGCGTGACCATGGCGCGCGGCTGGCTGTCGTGCGTGGGAATATTGAATTCGGTGACCGCGCCGTCGACGGTGATGCAGCCAACCCGGTTGCCGGCCGCTTCGCTAAACCACAGCGCGCCGTCACGCACTACGATGGACAGCGGCTTGCTGCCCGGCGTTATGCCGGCCTTGAATTCCGTAATGACGCCGTCCGGTGTGATGCGGCCGATCTGGCTGACTTCTGTCTCGGAAAACCAGACATTGCCGTCCGGCCCGAGCGCGATTCCATCCGGCCCGGCGTTTGCGGTGGTGACGGAAAATTCGGCGAGCGCCCCTGCCGGGGTGAGGCGGCCGATCTTGTTGGCTTTCTTCTGCGCGAACCACAGATTGCCGTCACCACCCAGCGTGATGCCGATCGGCGTTGCGCCCGCGGTGGGGAGTGGAAATTCCTTGAAGGCCGCAGTGCGCGGATCGAAGCATCCGATTTTCGCGGCGCCGCTTTCGCAGAACCAGAGATTGCGATCCGGGCCTTCAACGCAAATGTAGGGGGCGCTGTCGGCGCTCGGGATTCGATGTTCGCGGATCTCAATCGAGCGTGCTGTGCGGCGATGCGTTGCAGTTGTGTCCGCGCTCGCTGTCATGGTTGCTCCGTACCGCGATTCAGTACACGCGTACCGCGATGAAGAATGCTATCGGTCGAATTCAAAATGAGTCAATCGCGCGATGCGGTGGGGGTGTTTTCCGGCGGCAGGTTGATTGATTTTGCGCACACACCATCCTCCGTTCGTCCCCGCGAAAGCGGGGACCCAGTGCGCCAAAATTTATGACTCAGCACGCGGATCCTGGATCCCCGCTTTCGCGGGGACGAACGGGGAATGGGGCAAGCTATTCCCCCTAATTTAAGCGGCATTTGACCAGGTGTATTCACGCGACGATTGCACTGCGGCATCGGCGTTGCCGGCAACACATTGATTTGCGTCAATATGATCGTAGGATCGTCCGGTATCGTTCAATAGGCTTCGACCGCGGAGAATCCGCAGTATTCGCTATGCAGAACGAGACCCGACATGTCAGCCGTCGATGACGACCCGCTCCAGCGGCCGCGGCGCAGGCGCATGGAGATCTTTGCGTTCCTGTTTCTCACCGTCATGCTGATGCCGGCCCTCGCGGTTGCGACCGTCGGCTCGTACGGACTGGCCGTCTGGATCTACCAGATGGTGAACGGCCCGCCTGGCCCTCCTAGCAGAAATTAAATGCCATCGCGCAGGACGACACTCATGACTCATAACGCCACAACGATCGACCGCCGCGACTTGATCTCCGGCCGTTTGATCAACCCGGACCGTGTGATCGCGCCGCCGGGTGGAGAAATCGCCAGCATCCTGGTGCAGGCGCGGGCTGAGAACCTCGCCGAAGTCGAAACCGCCATCACCGCGCTCGCGGGCTGTGAAATTTACGGCCGCGATCCGCGCGGCAAGCTCGTCGTCGTCATCGATGCGCCGGATGCCAGTTCCATCGGCAGCACGCTCAATACCATTGCGCTGTTGCCGCACGTCTATACGGCCTCGCTCGTGTTTCACGCCATCGATACCGGCTGATGCCGGAGCCAAAGGAAGCGCCCATGACCGCCGCAAAACTTGACCGCCGTCAGGTCCTGAAAATCGAAGCTGCCGCCATGGCGGCGCTCGCGGGCGGCATGCCAGTGCCCGCGCTGGCCGCAAACCTCGTCACCGAGCGCAGCGAGAGCGAACTGCAATGGGACAAGGCGCCATGCCGGTTCTGCGGCACTGGATGCAGCGTCATGGTGGCAACCAAGGAAAACCGCGTGGTCGCAACCCACGGCGACAGCAAGTCGGAGGTCAATCGCGGCCTCAACTGCGTGAAAGGCTACTTCCTGTCGAAGATCATGTACGGCCATGATCGCCTGACACAGCCGATGCTGCGTAAGACGAACGGAAAATACGACAAGAACGGCGAGTTCACGCCGGTGTCGTGGGACGAAGCCTTCGACATCATGGCGGTGAAATTCAAGGATGCGCTGAAGAAACGCGGCCCCAGCGGCGTCGGCATGTTCGGCTCCGGCCAGTGGACGATCTGGGAGGGCTATGCCGCGCTCAAATTGTACAAGGCCGGCTTCCGCTCCAACAATATTGATCCCAATGCGCGCCATTGCATGGCGTCCGCGGCCGTCGGTTTCATACGTACTTTCGGTATCGACGAGCCAATGGGTTGCTACGACGACATCGAGGCTGCCGATGCCTTCGTGCTGTGGGGCTCCAACATGGCGGAGATGCATCCGATTTTGTGGACGCGCGTCGCCGACCGCCGGCTGAGTGCGCCGCATGTGCGGGTCGCGGTGCTGTCGACATTCGAACACCGCTCGTTCGATCTCGCCGACATCGGCATGGTGTTCAAGCCGCACACCGATCTGTACCTGCTGAACGCTGTCGCCAATCACATCGTCAAGACGGGGCGGGTAAACAAGGACTTTGTTACGCAACACACCGTGTTCAAACGCGGTCAGACCGATATCGGTTACGGGCTGCGCCCCGAACATCCGTTGGAGAAGAAAGCGACCGGCCGAGCCAAGGCCGGCGACTCCACGGACATGAGTTACGACGACTACGTCAAATTTCTTTCCGACTACACGCTCGAAAAAGCCGCCCAGATGTCGGGGGTGCCGGTGAAGCAGCTCGAGGCGCTGGCCGAGCTCTACGCCGACCCGAAGGTCAAGGTCACCAGCTTCTGGACCATGGGCTTCAATCAGCACACGCGCGGCGTCTGGTGCAACAATCTCATCTATAACATTCATCTTTTGACCGGAAAAATTTCCGAGCCGGGCAACAGCCCGTTCTCGCTCACGGGCCAGCCGTCCGCCTGCGGCACCGCGCGCGAGGTGGGCACGTTCTCGCACCGGCTGCCGGCCGACATGGTGGTGACCAACAAGGCGCACCGCGATATCGCCGAGCGGATCTGGAAACTTCCGGAAGGAACCATCGGAGACAAACCGGGCTACCACGCGGTATTGCAGAACCGGATGCTCAAGGATGGTTTGCTCAATGCCTATTGGGTTCAGGTCAACAACAATCTTCAGGCCGCGGCAAACGCCAATGAGGAAACGTACCCTGGCTACCGCAATCCGGAAAACTTCATCGTCGTTTCGGACGCCTATCCTTCGATAACGGCGCGCGCGGCTGATCTCATTCTTCCCACCGCGATGTGGGTAGAGAAGGAGGGTGCCTACGGCAATGCCGAGCGCCGCACGCATTTTTGGCATCAACTCGTATCGGCGCCGGGCGAGTCGCAATCCGATCTTTGGCAGCTCATGGAGTTTTCAAAGCGCTTCAAAGTGGAGGAGGTCTGGCCGGAAGAATTGCTGGCCAAGAAACCGGAGTATCGCGGCAAGACCCTGTTCGACATTCTGTTCAAGAATGGACAGGTCGACAAATTTCCGGTCACCGATATCGAAGCTGGTTATTCGAACCAGGAGTTGAAGGCGTTCGGATTCTACGTCCAGAAGGGCCTGTTCGAAGAATACGCCGGTTTTGGCCGCGGCCACGGCCACGATCTGGCGCCGTTCGACACCTACCATCAGGTGCGCGGTCTGCGCTGGCCGGTGGTCAATGGCCAAGAAACGAAATGGCGTTTCCGCGAGGGCCTCGATCCTTATGTGAAAAATGGGCAGGGGGTCGAGTTTTACGGTTTCCCGGACGGCAAGGCGCGCATCTTTGCGCTGCCTTACGAGCCGCCGGCCGAAAGCCCCGATGCGGAGTATCCGTTCTGGCTCTCTACCGGCCGCGTACTCGAGCACTGGCATTCCGGCACGATGACGCGACGCGTTCCGGAGCTCTACAAGGCATTTCCGGAAGCCGTCTGTTTCATGCATCCCGACGACGCGCTGGAGTCGAAACTGCGCCGCGGCGACGAGATCAAGGTGCAGTCGCGGCGCGGCTTTATCCGCACCCGTGTCGAAACGCGTGGGCGCGACAAGCCGCCGCGCGGTGTCGTGTTCGTGCCCTGGTTCGATGAAGGGCAGATGATCAACAAGGTGACGCTCGACGCCACCGATCCGATCTCGTTGCAGACCGATTTCAAGAAATGTGCCGTGCGCATCGAGAAGGTATGAGCGCCATGATGCAGAACTCCCGCCTGTTGATACTGGCGGCGATTTTCGCCGTGGTTTCGACCTCGCTGCTGGCGCAGTCAGTGAGCACCGGGCTGCGCGGGCCAACGCCGCTCAACGAGGAAGGGCCGGCCGCGCAGATGACGCCGTGGCGCAACACGGCCGAAAAAGAGAAGCGCAATTATCCGGAGCAGCCGCCGGTCATTCCTCATTCGATTGAAGGCTATCAGATCGACCTGAACGGCAATAAATGCCTGTCGTGTCATGCACGCGCCCGCACGGCGGAGTCACAAGCGCCGATGGTCAGCATCACCCATTTCATGGACCGTGACGGCCAGTTCCTTGCCTCGGTGTCGCCGCGCCGCTTCTTCTGCACCGAGTGCCACGTGCCGCAGCAGGTGACCAATCCGCCGGTCACCAATGACTTCGTCGACATCGATTCCCTGCTGCCCCGTACCGCCCCGGGTGTACCGCGATGAGCGGGAACGACGCGGCGCGTCCGACGCGGTGGGAGCGCGTGCGCAGTTTCGTCATCGAGCTGTGGCACGTGCTGCGGCGGCCCAGTTCGGTCTTTGGCCTCGGCGTGCTGGTGCTCGCGGGCTTCCTGGCGGGCATCATATTCTGGGGCGGTTTCAATACCGCGCTGGAATTGACGAATACCGAGACGTTCTGCACCGGCTGCCATGAAATGCGCGACAACGTCTTTGCCGAACTCAAAACGACAATTCACTACTCCAACCGCTCCGGCGTGCGTGCCAGCTGCCCGGACTGCCACGTGCCGCACAACTGGACCGACAAGATTGCGCGCAAGATGCAGGCCTCCAATGAGGTCTGGGGCCATCTGTTTGGCCGCATCGATACGCGCGACAAGTTCAGGGAACACCGGCGCGAGCTCGCGCAGCATGAATGGGCGCGGTTCAAGGCCAATGATTCCCTCGAATGCCGCAACTGCCACAGCGCGGCGTCGATGGATATCACCCGCCAATCGCCGCGCGCGGCGGTCGCGCATCAGCGCTATCTGTTCACGGCGGAAAAGACCTGCATCGACTGCCACAAGGGTATTGCGCATCAATTGCCGGATATGCGTGGCGTGCCGGGCTGGCAGTAGGCGATCAACGGTTTCCCTATCCGTTCGTCCCCGCGAAAGCGGGGATACAGACCTCATGCATCGACTCCAAAATCTGGTGCTCTGGGTCCCCGCTTTCGCGGGGATGAGCGGAAAGCGACCACTCTGTGCTACACAATCGCGAGTTTCCACGCGTCGCGGAATTGCAAGTTGGACACGCAAGTCATCATTGTCGGCGCCGGCCCGGTGGGGCTCACGCTCGCCATCGACCTTGGCCGCCGCGGCGTGCGCTGCATCCTGCTCGAGCAGAAGGACGCACCGCAGTTTCTGCCCAAGATGGAACGGTGCAACGCCCGCACCATGGAAATCTACCGCCGGCTCGGCATCGCCGAGAAAATCCGCGACGCCGGTTTTCCGCGCGACGTGCCGATGGACGTGTTCATTGTCACCTCGCTGGTCGAGCCGCCGCTGCTGCATTTGCCTTACCCGTCGGTCGCGCAGGCGCAGGCCGAAATTGCCGCCTGCACCGACGGTTCGATGCCGCTCGAGCCCTACCAGCTGATCTCGCAATATACGCTCGAGCCATTGTTGAAGTCGGTGGCCGAGACCTTGCCCAGGGTGGATGTGCGTTACGGATGCGAATTTATCGATTTCGAGCAAGACGCAGGTTCTGTCCGCGCGCGCGTGAAGCGTCACGATGGCTCAACAGTGCAATTCCAGGCGCAATATCTGGTCGGCTGCGACGGCGGCTCGAGCAATGTGCGCCGCCAGCTCGGCATCAAGCTGCAGGGCGAAGCGAACCTGCTGCAATTGCGGCAGGCGTTGTATCGCTGCGACGATCTGTTCGAGCGCATCCCGATCGGCAAAGGGCGGCATTACCACGTTGCCGATGCACACAATTCATTCCTGATCGTGCAGGATTCGACGCGTCACTTCACGCTGCACGCTGTGGTCGACAGCGACGACGACATGAAGACGATGTTCGAGCAGACCGTCGCCATGAAGGTCGAATATGAAATGCTGTCCTGCCAGCCGTGGCGGCAGAATCTGCTGTTGGCGGACAATTACGGGCAAGGGCGTGTGTTTCTGGCAGGCGATGCAGTGCATCTGGTGATTCCGACCGGCGGGCTCGGCATGAACAGCGGCGTCGGCGACGCCGTCGACCTGGCGTGGAAGCTCGCGGCCACGCTGAAAGGGTGGGGCGGGCCGGCGCTGCTGCACTCATATGAAATCGAACGCCGGCAGGTCGGCGCCCGCAATGTCGAAGCTTCGCGTCATGCCTCGCGTGGGCGGCGCGCCTGGCGGGCCGCTTACAAGCCGAATATCCGCGACAAGACGCCGGAGGGCGCCGCGACGCGCGCCAATCTCAAGCGCATCGCCGACGTCGAGCAGCGCAAGAGTAATGAGATGATCGGCGCCGAACTCGGCTACCGTTATGCCGGGTCGCCAATTATTTGGCCGGAAGCCGGTGAGGCGCCCGAGCCCGATTTCATGACCTATGTGCCGACGACCTGGCCGGGGGCTCGCCTCCCGCATGTGTGGCTTGCCGACGGCACGGCGCTGCACGACCGCATTCTTGACGGCTTCACACTGCTGCGGCTGGCCGGCGCGCAAGGTGACAGCGATGGCGACGGCGCTGCGCTGACGCGGGCTTTTGCGGCTTTATCGGCGCCATTTTCAGTGCTCGATATCGATGATCCGCGGCCGCGCGACATCTATGGCTGCGACCTGCTGCTGGTGCGGCCGGACCTGCACGTGGTCTGGCGCGGCAACCGGCTGCCCGAAGATCCGGCCAGACTGGCGGCACTGGCAACGGGGCATTGAGGTTGGAATTGCGCTTCTGCCTGTCATGGCCGGGCATAGCCGTCTGAAGGACGGCGTGCTTTCGCACGCCTATTTCGCGGCCATCTCGCTTATGAAGGCAGTGGGTCCCTAAGCGGGATCACATCGGAAGTCGGGCCTGTCCGACTTCCGCGGCATTGAAAAGCACAAGTCGGGTAGACCCGACTTGTGGTGACAAGCCCGGTGATGACAAGAACGATACCGAAAGACTGCGACTGGGTCGACGTTGAGTTTTGCGGACGGAGCTGCTTTATCCGTAACGCGGAATGAGCGGAGTAAATTGCGCATGCCAAAGAAGCTCGCACTAACGCTCGCTTGCGGTGATTACGAAATCATCCGCCCTCTGCTGCGCGGCAAAGTGGAGGTCGATGGCGTCGACCTGACCGTTCTCACCGACATGGATTCGGCAACGCGTCACTGGCGCTTTCTCAACAACAACGAATTCGATATTGCCGAAGTGTCCGGCTCGTCTTATCTCGCAGCGCGAGACAACGACCTGCCGTTTCGAGCAGTCCCGGTGTTCCTGCATCGCCGGTTCCGGCACGGCTTCATGTTCATCAACACCTCGAAGGGCATCGCCAAGCCCGCCGACCTGCGCGGCCGCCGAATTGGCGTAAAGACAATGATGACGACCGCAGTTCTGTGGATGCGGGGCATTCTTCAGCACGAGTATGGCGTGCCGCTCAACAGCATCGAGTGGGTTGCCGAGATCGAGGACGACGTCAAAGTCGCGCTGCCGCCCGACATCAAATATTCCTGCCTGCCGGACAACAAATCAGTCGAGACCATGCTGGCCGAAGGCGAGCTCGACGCGGTCTTCCACTCCGACTTCGTCAAGCCGTTCGTCGCCAGGGACCCGCGCGTGGCCAGGCTCTTCACCGATCACAAGGCCGAGGAGATGGCATACTTCAAGCGCACCGGCATTTTCCCGATCATGCACGTGCTCGGCATCCGCCAGTCGCTGGCGGACGAGCATCCATGGCTCGCCGTCAACTTGTTCAGGGCCTTCAATGAGGCCAAGGCCGTTGCCGTGAGACGCATGGCGAACCCGCGCATCGTGCCGCTCGCCTGGTATCGCGATGCCTGGGAGGAGCAGGAGCGTGTTCTCGGCCCGGATCCGTGGGAATACGGGCTCTCGGAGAAGAACCGCAAGGTTCTCGACACGCTGGTCGGTTATTCGCACGAGCAGGGCCTGATCAAGAAGCGGCCGTCGCTCGATCAGCTCTTTCTCAATGTCGACCAGGGCCGCAAGCGCGGCGGCGAGTACAGGATTTAAAACTAGCACCACTTCCGTTCGTCCCCGCGAAAGCGGGGACCCAGGACGGCACATTTCTGAGTCCGCAATTACGACTCTGGGTTCCCGCTTGCGCGGGAACGAACGGGGTGTGGTTTTCCGGCAATAACATAATCAAAGTTGCGTCCTCGGGGGCACGCACGTAGCCTCCGCAACAAACAAAGCCGCAATTGAAGGATTCGTCCGTGCACAAAAAAACATCCGCATTCACCGTGGCCATTGTTCTTGCCGTCGGCCTCTCCGCCGCCCACGCGCAAGAGAAGGTCTGGAAGCACGGCATTCTCGAGGCCAAGAGCGACGCCGGTTTCATCGCGATGGTCGACAAAGGCGGCTTTGCCGCCAAGCGCGGACTGAAGGTCGAAATCCTCCAGATCAAGGCCGGCGCAACCCTTATGAAGGCGTTGATTTCCGGCGAGATCGACAGCGTCGATATGGGTGCGGCGGAATCCATCGTGGCCGGTGTGCGCGGCACCGGCGTGAAGATCGTCGGCTGCACCTGGCCGGGCGTGCCGCAGGTCGTGCTCGCCAAAGCCGAGATCAAAACGCTCGCTGATCTCAAGGGAAAGACCGTGGCCATCTCGTCTCCCGGCTCGCTGCCCGACCTGCTGTTCCGCGGCATGCTGGATGCCGCCAATGTTCCGTTTTCGGACGTGAAGCTGGCGACGCAAGGTGCCGATCTCGATCGCTACAAATCGCTCGTCGCCGGCATCACGGATGCCGCGGTGGTGTCGAATGAATTCGAGGCGGTGATGCCGGCCAATATCAAGGTGCTGGCGAAAGGCGGCACCGCGGTGCCGAAATTCATCCGGCTTTGCGTGGCGACCAGCAGCAAGGTGCTGGCCGAGCGGCGCGACGATCTCGTGAAATTCATTGCAGCGGAAATGGATGCCTACAAATATGCCGCCACGCACCGCGACGAGACCGTGAAAGTCGCGCATGAATTGACCCACGCCAAGCCGGACGACAAGCGCGCGGAGTTCATCTCCGACCAGGCGATCCGCGAGAAGCAGATCGACCCGACACTGGCGATCCCGGCCGACCGCATCGATTGGATGCAGGAGTTGTTTGTCAAAGCCGGCGTCATTCCGAAGACGGTGCCGACAGCCACGATTGTCGACACCAGCGTGCAGGCCGATGCGGCTAAACTGGTGGGGAAATAACGAGCTGATCTCCGAGGACTCCTCACCCCGTTCGTCCCTGCGAACGCGGAGATCCAGCATAAGAACTCTTTGACCGTGCGATTGTGCTCTGGGTTCCCGCTTTCGCGGGGACGAACGGAAAACCGATAGCGCGGATCAGTTTTTATTCGGCATCGCAATGCGCCGGCCCGCGGCCTCCGGCCGTGGCAAGAGCGCGTGCGCTGTTTTCATGCGTGCGAGGGCGGCCATGATCTTTGGCGGAAATGGCGCGACTTTTTTTGCCGCCATATCGACGTGCAATGTCATGTTTTCCGCGGTGGCGGAGACCCAGCCTTCGGTTGCGTGAAACAGCTGCTCGAAATAGTGGACGCGCTTTGAATCATAATCGAGCAGCTGGAACGTCACCCGCACCGGATCATTTTCATGCAGCTCGCGCACATAGCGCAGGTGGACCTCGGCCGCGAAGGTCGAATGATTGTGCTGCTTGAGATAGTCGGCCCCGAAGCCGACGAGTTCGTAAACTTCGTCCACCGCGCGGTCGAACAGCACGTTGTAATAGGCCATGTTGAGGTGACCGTTGAAGTCGATCCATTGCGGCTCGACGCGCATCAACGATGACACGAAGGGCGCGAAGAAAACCGGTTCGAGGTCGGTGCGATCGAGCATGTTAGAGCGCACTTAGTTTGAGTGTGACAGGGTTCACCTGTACTCCGTTCGTCCCTGCGAAAGCGGGGATCCAGAGCGCGGTCGTAGGGCCTGAGTATTTCTGCCCTGGGTCCCCGCTTTCGCAGGGACGAACGGGTGAGGCGTGAGGCATCATGCGCTGATCGGATAGACCGCCTTTTCGCCGCTCAACACGCGCGCGACATCGGTCGCGCATTTGGTCTGCAACTCGTTGAGCGCTTCGATCGAGTAGAACGCAGTGTGCGGCGAGATAATGACGTTGTCGCGGCCAAGCAGCGCTGAATCCTTGGCCAGCGGCTCCGTCGCGACCACGTCGAGCCCGGCCCCGCCGATCTGCCCGGAGTCGAGTGCGGCAATCAGCGCCGGCTCGTCGATCAACGGCCCGCGCGCGGTGTTCACGATGTAGGCGCCCTTCTTCATCTTGCTAAAGGCCGAGGCATTCATCATGCCACGCGTCGCCGGCAGCAGCGGCGCGTGCACGGATACGTAATCGGATGTCTTGAACAGGGTATCGAGATCCACGCTCTCGACATTGGCGGCCTTGAAGACATCGGACTTGGCGAATGGATCGTGGGCGATCACCTTGATGCCGAAGGCCTGCGCCTTTGGCGCCACCAGGCGCGGGATGTGACCGAAGCCGATGAGCCCGAGCACCGTGCCTTCGATACGACGGATCGGCACCACCGCCGGCATTTCCCAGCGGCCGCTTTGCACGAGCTTGTCCGACAGCGGGACTTTGCGGATCAGCGACAGCAACAGCGCCATCGCGTGATCCGACACTTCGCGAATGCAGTAGTCCGGCACGTAATTGACGGCGATGCCTTTTTCCTTCGCAGTGGGCAGATCGATATTGTCGACGCCAAGCCCGAAGCGGCCGATCGCCTTGCAGCGCGTGAACTGGTTGAGCACCTCGCGTGTGAGTTTGGCGTAAGTCACCAGCACCGCGTCGGCATCCTTGGCCACTGCGACGATGTCGTCGGCGCTGACGCTCTTCGACATGCGGTAGGTCGGATTGAGACGCGCCAGCGCGGCCTTGGCCGGATCGAGCGTGGGGAAAACACTATCGGTAACCGCAATCACAGGGCCGGCCATTGCAAACTCCGAATTGGAAACGAGCGGAACTTGACGAAAACTACGACAGTGGCGTTGACGCGTCCACCACACGACTCCATTGGGAGGCCGCGATTTCAACGGCTTATCCCGATTAACCAAAAATTAAGGACAATCGCGCGCGGGCGGCCTATTGGACTATCCTGAAAAAAAATAAGGGAGCGTCACAATGGCTAGCAGGTTGGCTCGAGGCACGTATGTGTTGGTGGTCGCGACGATGGTCACGGCTTGGGTCTTTTTGCAGACGAAGGAAGCGCCTGCCGATCTGCAGCAGCCACCGGCGGCCGAACAGATCTGGTATCTCTTCGCCTGACGCCGCGCTGGCTGCATTTCTAATCTAATTCCCCGTTGGACCAAATGGCCGGCACAACTGCCGGCCTTGTTTCATTCCCAAGTTTCATCCTCTTGCTGTCCTCTGCTAACGTCCGCCAACGAATGAGCGGGGAATGGACCTATGGCCTTGGCTGACGTCGCTGCCGAACAGGACAACCGGAATCCGGCGGCGATCAAGGCCGTGATCACGGCGCTGACGGCGGCGTTCGGCAACCGTGTCGTGACCTCGCAGGCGGTGCGCGAGCAACACGGCAATACCGTCACCTGGATCGTCAACCAGCCCCCGGATGCCGTGGTCTATCCGCAGAGCACCGAAGAGGTGCAGCAGATCGTGCGCATTTGTTCGGCCAATCGCGTGCCGGTGATTCCCTTCGGCGTCGGCACATCGCTTGAAGGCCACGTCAACGCTCCGCGCGGCGGTGTCTCGATCGATTTTCGCGACATGAACAAGGTGCTCGCCGTGCATGCCGAGGATCTCGATTGCGTCATCGAGCCCGGCATCACGCGCAAGGCGCTCAACGAGCAGTTGCGCGACAGCGGTCTCTTTTTCCCGATCGATCCCGGCGCCGATGCTTCGCTCGGCGGCATGGCTGCAACGCGCTGCTCCGGCACCAACGCGGTGCGCTACGGCACCATGAAAGACAACGTCATCGCGCTCAAGGTCGTGCTCGCGAATGGCGAAGTGATCGACACCGCAAGGCGTGCCAGGAAGACCGCGGCGGGCTATGACCTCACGCGGCTGATGGTCGGCTCGGAAGGGACGCTCGGTGTCATCACGCAATTGACGCTGCGGCTCTCCGGCATCCCGGAAGCGATTTCCGGCGGGACCTGTCCGTTTCCTTCCGTTGAAGCCTGTTGCAAAACCGCGATCCACACCATCCAATCCGGAATTCCGATCGCACGCATCGAATTGCTCGACGCTTTGCAGGTGCGCGCGTGCAACCTGCATTCCAAGATCGGCCTTCCCGAAACGCCGATGCTGTTCCTCGAATTCCACGGCACCGAAGCCTCGGTGGCCGAACAGTCCAAGCGCTTTGGCGAAATCGCCGCGGAATTCGGCGGCGGCCCCTTCACATGGACGACGCGGCCGGAAGAACGCACGAGGCTCTGGGAGGCGCGCCACCAAGCGGCATTGTCAAACTTCACGCTGCGGCCCGGCGCCTCCATGGTCCCCACCGACGTCTGTGTCCCGATCTCGCGTTTGGCCGAATGCGTGACTGAAACGCAACGCGACATTGAGGAAAGTCGAATCCTGGCGCCCATCGTCGGCCATGTCGGCGACGGTAATTTTCATCTTACATTGCTTATCGACATGGACGATGCCGATGAGGTCAAGCGCGCGAAGGCTCTGTCCGAGCGCCTGGTGGAGCGAGCGCTGGCCATGGACGGCACATGTACCGGCGAGCACGGCGTTGGGCAGGGCAAGATGAAATATATGGCAGCGGAGCACGGTGCGGTCGCGCTCGCCGTCATGGCGTCGATCAAGCGCGCGCTGGATCCGCAGAACATCATGAATCCGGGCAAGATCGTTTCGGTGAGTTGAAGAGATCGCGTGCACCGGTCTGCCTTTCAACTGTCATGGCCGGGCTTGTCCCGGCCATCTCGCTTATGAAGGCACTGCGTCCCTAAGCAGTGTTGAAAAACACAAGTCGGGTAAACCCGACTTGTGGTGACAAGCCCGGTGATGACCGGGGAAAGGTATTCGGCTTAGGCGGGAATGAACGGAGAGGAGATTGGTGGCGACATAGATTCGCCGCCAAATATAGCCAAAATACATTAGCTTTCACGACGATGGGCCGAGACGCGCGCCGCATGCGGGTTCGGTGCTGGAGCAGGCATTGCAGACCACTTTGCTCGGATTGGCTATTGCGATCATCCTGGCGCTCGTCGCAGCGCTGGTTGGTCCGCTGCTGATCGACTGGGGCGGTCACCGCGCCTTGTTCGAGACCGAAGCGAGCCGCCTCATTGGCGTACCCGTGCGGGTAACCGGGACCATCGACGCGCGCCTGCTGCCGTCGCCGCGCCTCATCCTGCATGACATCGTCATCGGCAACGATACCGATGCGGTCAGTGCTCGTTCACTCGGCGTCGAATTCGCCCTCGGGCCCTTGATGCGCGGCGAGTGGCGCGCCGCCGAATTACGACTCGCCGGGCCTCAGGTCAGCGTGGGACTCGACAAGTCCGGGCACGTGCGTGCGCCGAACCTCGCGGTTGCATTCAGACCGGATGAATTGTCGGTTGATCGGCTGAGCATCGAGGACGGCTCGATTGCCCTCAACGACGCGGCCAGCGGAACGAGCGTCACGCTTGGCGGTGTGTCATTCGCTGGAGAGGCGCGCTCATTGGCCGGCCCCATCAAGGGCGCCGGCGCTGTCACGATCAGTGGTCGGCTTTATCGCTATCAACTCACGGTGGGCCGCTTTGGCGAAGACGGTGGCGCGCGCGTGCACGTTAATGTCGCGCCGGCCGATCATCCGCTCACGGTTGAGGCAGACGGTGCATTGGCCTTCGCGGCCGGCGAGCCCCGCTTCGACGGCACGGTCACTCTGTCACAGCCGGTCGGGATCGGTTCGCGTGGTGCCACGGCGTCCGCGCAAGGCCTAACCCAGCCTCTTACCCAACCTTGGCGGCTGAGCGGCAAGGTCAAGGCCAACGCACAATCGGCGCTCATGCAGAATGTCGACTTCCTCTATGGCTCGGAAGATCGCGGCTTCAGGTTAAGCGGCGTCGCTGATCTCACGCTTGGTGCGCATCCGCGGTTTAACGGTGTCCTGTCCGGACGGCAGATCGACGTCGATCGTGCCGTGTCGAGCGCGGACGGTGCGCGCCAATCGCCGGCCGCGGCCATTCGCAAACTGGCGGAGGTGGCCGGCGCCGCGTATCGCCCGGCGCTGCCGTTTCAGATCGGCGTCGGCATCGATCAGGTCACGCTTGGCGGCGGCACCGTCCAAAACCTGCGCGGCGATATCAGCAGCAGCGGCAGCGGATGGAGTCTCGACAAGCTCGAGTTTCGCGCGCCCGGCCTGACGCAAGTGCGTTTGAGCGGCCGCCTCGCGGTTGTGGGCGATACGGTCGCCTTCTCGGGACCGACCGAGATCGAGACCTCCGATCCGTTGGCGTTGGCCGGCTGGCTCGAAGGCCGCAATGGATCTACATCGGGCGAACTGCGGCCACTAACGTTGCGGGGCGACGTGACGCTCGCGAGCGACAAGGTTTCAGTCGAGCAGTTCAAGGTCGAACTCGATCGCAAGCCCGCCGCCGGGCGGCTCGCCTACCGGTTCGCGGCAGGCGACAAGCCCGCCCGGCTCGATGCGGAGCTTACAGCGGCGCAGTTCGACGTCGATGCGGCGCTGGCTTTCGGGCGCGCCATGTTGGCTGGATCCGCAATTGCGCGGCCCGGGGAGATGGCGCTTGCCGCTGATATCGGACGCGCCACGTTCGTCGGCATTGAGGCGCGTGACATCAGCGCCCGCGTCAAGATCGACGGCGCAGGCTTGCAAATCGATCGTCTGGCGGTTGCCGACTCTGGTGGGGGAAGCCTTACCGCGAGCGGGCGGGTCGATACCAGCGGCCCGTCGCCACGGGGCCTGCTGAGTGTCGATATCGACACCACGCAGACAGCGGCCATCAACACGATCCTCGAGACATTCGTTCCGAAACTTGCCGGCCCCGCCAGGAGTGTCATCGATCATGTCGGGCGCGCGAAGCTGCACGCAACGGCGGATTTTGCCGGCGACGACAAAACATCCGTCGCGCAATTGGTCGTCAACGGCGACCTCGCCGATACACATATCGATGTGCATTCGCGCTTCACCGGCGACTGGTCTAAACGGAATGTGACCGACATTCAATTCGATGGCCTTGCAGCGGCGGAGACCGCGCCGTTGATCAGACTTCTCAATCTCGAGCGGTTCGTGGTTGCGCGTAAAGGCCCAGGCCAACTGAAGTTGCAGGTCAGCGGCCGGGTCGATGATATGGCCATGGGTATGCAAGTATCCGCTGCCGGGCTGTCAGCCCAAGCGAACGGCAAAGCGCGGCTTTTCGGAGAAAAAGGCTCAAAGATCGAAGGGACTTTGCAGGTTCAGGAAGCCGATGTTCAACTCTTGCGGCCAGCGGCTGTTGCCGGCAGCGAGGATCCTTTGCCGCTGACACTGACATCGCGCCTCGCGATCGCGAGCGGCGCAATAACGCTGGATGATATTGACGCCAAGCTCGGCGGGTCCAGCATTCGCGGTCATCTTGCGCTCGATAGTGCATCGCCCCGCCGCGTCGACGGAGCAATTGAAGCCGATGCGGCCGAGGGGCCGGCGTTCATCGCCTGGGTTGTGGGTTTGCCGGCACAAACGACCCGCACGGGCGCAGTGTGGAATTGGTCGGGCGAGCCGTTCGGCGCCGGGATGTTTGGCATATTTTCGGGTCAGGTCGCGCTCAAGCTCAAACAGGCAAAATTGCTGCCACAGCTGACCGCCAGCGACATCGACACCACGTTGCTAGTCGGCAAAGATGACATCGTATTGGCCGATGCGACCGGCCATCTCGCTGGTGGGCGAATGTCCGGTCAAATGACGTTCCACAGCGGCGATGGCGGGTTGACCGCGCGCGCAAAGATTTCAGTGACTGGCGCCGATGCGTCCGAAATGCTGTTTGCGACAGCACAGCCGCCGATCCGTGGAGCCACCGCTGTGACGGCCGAGATCGAGGGCACCGGCTTAAGCCCTGTTGCGTTGATCGGATCGCTGAAGGGCTCCGGCAAGGTGGTGCTCACCGATGCCCAAATCGCCGGCCTCGACCCTCGCGCCTTCAACGCCGTCATCCACGCGGTCGATCAGGGCGGCGTTCCGATCGAGAGAGGCCGCATTTCCGATGTCGTGGTCAAATCGCTGGAGAACGGGCCGTTCTATTTGAAGCGCGCGGAGGCGGCCATACGCGTCGCCGCAGGCCAGCTGCGGATCGACAAAGTCGCGGTCGAGGGTACGGATGCGGGCCTGTCGGCGGCAAGCACGCTCGATCTGACCGACGGCACCATGGATTCGCGGCTGACGTTGATAGGGCAGGGCACAGCCGCCGGCGCGCGGCCGGAGATTTTCGTGTCGTTGAAGGGGCCGTCGAACGCGCCAACACGCAGCGTCGATGTGTCGGCGCTCGTCGGTTGGCTCACATTGCGAGCTGTTGACGATCAAACGAAGCGTTTGCGCACGATGGAAAACGCCCCGCTACCGCAACGCGCGCGACCGGTGCCGAAGAACCAGAGCCAGCAAGCGCCTGCCTTGCCGGCTCCGGTTGATATCCGGCCTGCGCCCGCGCCGCGAAACGCGGGCCGGCCGGCGGCCTCAGTCGGCCCGCAGAACTGAATGCATCAAGCGCGGCGTACTTTGAACCTCGCGCGCCTCGCTTGGCACACTGTGTTCTTCGCCATTGTGCATTCGGTAGTGGTCGAGAACGAAAAGACGAATCGCGGACGACAGATTTCCATGGCGGCGATCCGTATCGATCGAAGCCACGAGATCTGACAGAGTCTTTTCCCTGCCATTCGCGATTTCCTTGAGCCCTTTCCAGAAAGCGTCTTCAAGGCTCACGCTCGTCTTGTGACCTGCGATAACGATCGAACGTTTGACTACCGGAGATTTCATTAGCGGTCCCCTATTTCGATCCGGCACTGATCAAGATCACGGCGGGCTTTCGCCCTCTGCTCTATTTCAAGCTTTCGGACTCGTTTAGATTCGCCAAAGGCAACACGATTGACGCTGGCGCGCTGATCGTCTTGTTGCCGCTTGGCTCGCTTGCGCACGGTCCGAAGATTGATCACTTCAGCCACTCCGTGGCCCTCGAAGGGGTAGCCGGATACGTTTCAGTTCAGCGTTCAGCTAACTTCCAACCTTCGCTGCCAAATGCGCCCACACGTGGGCGAAATTTCGCCTTTAGGAAATTTCTTGGCAGTTTCCACAAGATTGCATTCGATATTTTGTGGCCGATCGGTGCTGCAATTCAATACACGGTTAGTTGACCGCAAAAGTTCCGCGCATCTGCGCGAACGAATACCAACACAAATAACGGCATCGATTGTGGAGGTACTATGGGACTAGCCTATGTATATTTAAGCATGGCCAAAATTTTACTAGCGAGATCATGAAATGACCTCAACTAAAACCCTAGGGCAATTTTTCGGTATTCGAAATAACCAGTCCGATAACTCAATAGACCAGTAGCAGGATACTTACGTTGACTTCGTGTTCTTGCGCTAATTCGTCGCAATACAACTCACGCATGCGTCATCAGGTTCCGAAAAAATGCTGTCGTGAAATGCCTATATGTTGATCACGACGACGAAAGCGCGGCGAACGCGCCGGCACTAGTGGGGCCGGGTCATTTTTCCAGGCCGAACGAGGCGATCAAATTCCGCGGCGCTCACAAATCCGAGGCGAAGAGCTTCCTCGCGCAGCGTCGTGCCGTTGGCGTGCGCCGCCTTGGCCACCTGTGCGGCCTTATCGTAGCCGATTTTCGGCGCAAGCGCAGTAACCAGCATCAGCGACCGCTGCATGAGCTCGCGGATGCGAGGTTCGTTGGCACGAATTCCTGTGACACAATTATCGGTGAACGAGTTCACCGCGTCGCCAAGCAGACGGATCGACTGCAGCATGCAGTAGGCGAGGATCGGCTTGTAAACATTGAGTTCGAAATGTCCCTGGCTTCCGGCAATTGTCATGGTGGTGTTGTTGCCGAAGACCTGGCAGCAGACCATGGTCAGCGCCTCGCTCTGGGTTGGATTGGTCTTGCCCGGCATGATCGATGATCCGAGCTCGTTGCTCGGCAATATCAGTTCGCCCAGGCCGGAGCGCGGACCGGAGCCCAGCAGACGAATATCGTTCGCGATCTTGAACAGGGCCGTGGCTGCAGAATTGATCGCGCCGTGCACAAACACATAGGCATCGTGGCCGGCCATGTGTTCGAATTTGTTGGGCGCGCTGACGAAAGGCAACTTGGTCAGCCTGGCAATACGACGGGCAAATGCTTTGGCAAATTGCGGTTTCGAATTGAGACCGGTGCCGACCGCGGTGCCGCCTTGCGCCAGAGGATAAAGTTCGCGTTGCGCCAGCGCGAGTCGTGCGAGCGCGGATTTCGTTTGGGCAGCGTAGCCGGAAAATTCCTGGCCCAAAGTGATCGGCGTCGCATCCATCATATGTGTGCGTCCGATTTTTATGATGCCGGAAAATTCCTTCGCCTTGCCATTGAGGGCCTTGAGCAGGTGCGCGAGTGCCGGCTTGAGATGCCACTCGATCTCCATCGCCGCGGCAATATGCATGGCGGTCGGGATCGAATCGTTCGACGACTGACTCATGTTGACGTGATCGTTCGGGTGGACCGGCGATTTGGCGCCCAGCACTCCGCCAAGCTTGAGATTTGCGGCATTGGCGATCACTTCATTGACGTTCATATTGGTTTGCGTGCCCGACCCGGTCTGCCAAACCAGCAGCGGAAAATGCCTGTCGAGTTTGCCGTCGGCGATATCTTGCGCCGAAGCTGCAATGGCCGCGGCCCGCCTGCGGTCGAGCGATCCCAATGCGCGATTGACGTCGGCCGCGGCGCGTTTGATCAGGCCCAGCGCGCGGACGATTTCAATCGGCATTCGTTCGGTGCCGATACGAAAATTATGAAGTGACCGCTGGGTTTGCGCGCCCCAAAGGCTGTCGGCGGGAATCTCCAACGGCCCGAATGCGTCGCTCTCCTGACGGGTTTTGACGGATGTCTTGCGCGCTTTCGCCATGGAATTCGTCTAACGCTGCCAAAATCCGATGGGTTCAGCGCAAGGCTACGCCGACCAACGTCAGATACAAGTCCGGACGAGCGCCGCGAGACGGCGCCGACTATTTTTTGCGAAAACGATCAAGCCGGACCACTTCACCGCCGCCACCACCGTCGGCGGGCTTGTCGGGCTTCTCGGACTTCTCGCGCTTGGAGACCGGTGCAGAGGGACGCGCCGGTGGCGCAGCCTCGACGAGGCCAGCCGCCGCAGGCGGGCTCGCCGGCAGCCGCTTCTTCCTGGTCGCCGGAGGGTCTTGCACATTCGCTGGCGCCGGGCGCTCCTCGCCCTCGGCGACCTCTTCGAATTGCAGGCCGAATTGCACCGACGGATCGAAAAATCCGTTGATTGCTTCGTACGGCACCGTCAGCCGTTCGGGAATGCCACCGAATGACAGGCCGACTTCGAATTCTTCATCCCCGACCTTCAGATCCCAGAATTGATGCTGAAGAATGATGGTCATCTCGTCGGGGTATTGCGCGCGCAACCGGTCCGACAGGCGCACGCCCTCCGCGCGCGTATCGAACGAAATGTAGAAGTGATGATCGCCCGGCAGCCCCTTCTTCGCGGCGTCCGCGAGGACATTGCGCACAACACCCCGAAGGGCCTGCTGGGTCAGAAGGTCGTAGCGGATCTGGTCGGCCATGGCGGAGCGCGCCTTTGCGTGAATCGCGCGAATGTACCGCGCGGCACGCGTCCAGCGCTATCCCCGCGCGGGCCATTCACACCCCCGCTGTCATAATCGCATACCGTTGCCGCAGAAGATGAAGTGGAGGCTTCTGTTGCCAGGTGCCTCCGGACCCCGCCTAACCGCTGCTAAGACGGCTAGGGCTTGTAGGCTTGGTTAGTCAAACCGCTTACGCGGCCTGAGCAACCGGAGCATAGTTGTCGTTTGCAACTATGAGACGGCCCGATAACGGCGGTACCATGCCGAGCAAAAGTCCGTCCTTTACGCCCTCGTCGATCCTATTTCGCCCCCGCCAAAGCCCGGATCCGCCAGACTTGGTTGCGGGCTTGGGTGGAGGCGCCGGGTACTGCCCCCGGGTCCGAAAGGTTTATTACGACGGCCGTTTATCGCCATAGCCGGGTTGCCCCGGCACCTAGGAATATAGGCGCTGAAGGTTACCGAAGAAAGAGCAGGCGAATGGGGCTTAAAACACGGCATATAAGCCTTGGCCTGCGGTTTGACCCGCAGCGATAGGGGCCGGAGGCTTCCCGTGGCGGACATCAAGGTTCTCAGCACCCACGCCGTTGAGGAGGTCCTGCGCGAGCTTTGCCCATCGTTCGAGCGCGCCAGCGGAGCGCGGCTGGTGATTGACTACGACCCCGCCAATGCCCTCAAGCGCAAGATCGAAGACGGCGTTGCATTCGACGTGGCGATTGTCACGCGCCCGGTGATTGATGTGCTGGCAACGCAGGGCAAAATTATTCGCGAAAGTTGCAGGGACATCGGCCGTTCCGGTCTCGGAGTTGCGGTGCGCAAGGGTGCGGCCAGGCCCGATCTAGTGAGCACAGAAGCGTTCAAGCGCGCACTGCTCGCAGCGAGGTCGGTTGTACGCTCTCGGGAGGGTACGAGCGGCTTGTATTTCGAAAGCCTACTCACCCGGCTCGGCATTGCCGAAGCGATGCGTGGAAAAATCATTTTGGGCGGCAGCGGCCGCATTGCGGAGCTGGTCGAACGTGGCGAGGCCGACATGGCCATCCAGCAGATCCCGGAGCTCCTGCCGGTCGAGGGCGTGGATGTGGCCGGGCCGCTACCTGATGAACTGCAGCTGTACACGGTTTTTTCTGCAGGCGTCAGCGCGACCTGCGAGACAATGGACGTGGCCACAGCCTTCCTCGACGCCTTGGCTGCGCCCGCCTCATCGGCGCTGTTTAAAGCGAAAGGGCTTGAACGCGTCCCGCCTTGAGCGGCTATGCTCGCCGCTCAGACGCGGGAGGTCAGCATGCAGCCGTTCGAGGGCATCCGAGTGATTGACGCCACCCACGTGCTGGCGGGGCCATTTGCGACCTATCAACTGGCCGTGCTCGGCGCTGACGTGATCAAAGTCGAGCATCCGGACGATCCTGATCAAAGTCGCGGTGTGGGTACGGACAAGGAGCTCAATCGGCGAAACATGGGTACGGCGTTCCTCACGCAGGCCTCGAACAAGCGTTCAATCACGCTCGACTTAAAGCAGAAGAAGGATCGCGACATTCTCAAGAAGCTGGTCGCAACCGCCGACATCTTCGTGGAGAATTATCGTCCCGGCGCATTCGAGGCGCTGGGCCTGGGTTATGACGTGCTCGCGGCGATCAATCCGCGCCTGATCCACGCCTCGTTCTCCGCGTTCGGTCAGCAGGGGCCACGCAGCCCGCAGACCGCCTATGATCACGTGATCCAGGCAACGTCCGGTATCATGGCGATGACGGGAACGCCTGAGGTCAACCCAATAAAATTCGGATCGCCAGCGGTCGATTACGCGACCGGAATGACCGGCGCTTTCGCCCTGTCAGCGGCGCTGTTCCAGCGAGAGCGTACCGGCAAAGGCCAACGTATCGACATGGCCATGCTCGACGTGGCGATGATCCTGATGAGTTCGCATCTCACCGGCTATTTGCGTAACGGCGTGCACCCCAAGCCGAGCGGCAACCAACATCCGCACGCGACCAACAGCGCCTATCAGGCCAAAGATGGAATCGTGATGCTCGGCGCAAGCAATTTGCGCCAGCAGCGCCGGCTCTGGACGTTGCTCGAGCGTCCGGACATGATCAAGAAAACAAATGAGGAGCGCGACGCCGACCGCGAACGTGAAGCGGCTACGCTGCGCGAGATTATGCGCACGCGCACGGCCGACGAATGGGAGGTTTTCCTGCAGGCGCACCACGTGCCAGCCGCGCGTGCGCGCACGATGGGGGAGGCGGCCGCCGACCCCCAGCTCGGGTCGCGCGGGATTATTCATCGCCATGCGGGCGGTCACGGCGTTGATGGAGCCTTTGGGGTGCCGCTTGCCGCTTTTACGTTTGCGCATGGCGGCCCGCGCATCGATGCGCCGCCGCCCATGCTCGGCCAGCACAATTCCGAGATTTTCAATGAACTTGGCGTCGGCGGCTAGTTCGCGGTCGCGCCGGATTTTTTCACGAGGGCCGACCACTTGGTTTCCTCGCGGTCGATATCGGCGGCATATTCGGCCGAACTCATGGGTAGGGGCTCGGCACCTTCGGTCGCGAGGTAGTCGCGGACTTTGGGGTCGGCCAATGCCGCGCGCAGCGCCGCGTTGAGCTTGTCGATGATCGGCCGCGGCGTGCCCGCCGGTGCGACGATCCCATAGTGCAGCACGGCCTCGAAACCAGGCAGGCCCTGTTCGGCCACCGTCGGTAATTCTGGAAATGAGGCCGAACGCTTGAGACCGGTTACACCGAGCGCGCGCAGCTTGCCGTCCTTCACCAGGCCGATCGCCGGCGGCAGCGACGAGAAATAGATTTGCACATGGCCGCCGAGCAGATCGGTCAGCGCTGGCCCCGAGCCTTTGTAGGGAATATGCGTGATGTTGATGCCGGTGGTCTCGGCGAACAACACTGTGCCGAGATGGATGCCGCTGCCGGTACCGGCGGACGCATAATTGAGTTTGCCGGGCTGTTTCTTCGCCAGCGCGATCAGTTCTTTCACGTTGCGCACCGGAACTGACTGGTTCACGAGAACAATAAGCGGGCTGGTCGCGATCAGCCCGACCGGCGCGAAGTCCTTGCGCGGGTCGTAGCCGACGTTCGGATAAAGCGTCGGATCGATGGCGAGAGTGCCGGTTCCGCCGAGGCCCAACGTGTAGCCGTCTGGTGCGGCCTTGGCGACCTGACGCGTCCCGACCGATCCGCCGGCACCACCACGGTGTTCGATCACGATCGGCTGTCCAAGCGACCTGCTCATGGGTTCGACCACCGCACGCGCCACCACGTCGTTGCCGCCGCCGGGTGCGTAGGGAACGATCAGCGTGATCGGGCGGTCTGGATAACCTGTTTGCGCCTGCGTTTTGAGTGGCCGGATGACAGGCCAGGCTGCTGCGCCGCCCAATAAAGTGAAGAACTCCCGCCGCTGCATGGTGCGTCTCCCGAAGCCGCGTGTGGAGCCAATCATCGGCAGTACGCGGTCGCGGTGCAAGGGTGGTTTGCGAGTCCCCACCTAGTCGTCGTCCTCAGCACGATGTAACTCTACGACATATGTCCGATTCCACCCGCTCACATACGGACACTCCGTTGTCCGCTGCGCCACGCCCGCCTTTGTCCGAACTGTTTCGCGCCTTCGCGATCGTCTCGATTTCCGGTTTCGGCGGCGCTTTGCCATGGGCGCGGCGCAAAATCGTCGAGCAGAAAGGGTGGATGACGGCGGAGGAATTCAACGAGGCCTTCGCGCTTTCGCAGTTTCTACCCGGACCGAATGTCGTGAACTTCTCGGTTGTGTTTGGCTCGCGTTTCGGCGGCGCGCCTGGCGCTGCGGTCGCGCTCGCAGGGCTGATGGGCCCCCCGCTCATTATTGTCTTCGTGCTTGCGGTGCTCTACGCGCATTTCGGCGATCTCGAAGTTCTCGGCCGTATCCTCGCCGGGATCACAGCCGCTGCGGTTGGCTTGCTGATGGCGGTGGTCGCCAAGATGGCGGCGCCGTTGTTTCGCATGCGGCGGGATTGGGCGCCGCTGATTGCGATCGCCGCTTTCACCGGCGTTGCGATCATGAACTGGCCGTTGCCGTGGGTGTTCGTGGTGCTGGCGCCGGTCAGCGTTGCCTGCGCGTGGTTTAAGCGATGAACGAGAACCCGCTACTCACACTCGCCGGCTATTTCGCGCTGCTGTCTCTGTTTGCGGTTGGTGGGGCGAATGCCGCGATCCCGGAAATGCATCGCATCGCGGTTGACGTCATGCATTGGATGAACGACCGGCAGTTCGCCGATATGTTCGCGATCGCCCAGGTGTCGCCGGGGCCGAACATCATCATTGTGACTTTGATCGGGTATCATGTCGCCGGTTTTGCCGGCGCGGCGGTTGCAACCGCCGCAATGTGCGGGCCGACTTGCCTTATGGCGTTTTTCGTCGCGCGCACATGGGACCGTTTCAAGGAGGCGCGTTGGCGAATTGCAATACAGGCCGGTCTCGTTCCGGTTTCGCTGGGGCTGATCGCGGCCAGCGCCTTTGTGCTCGCGCGTAGCGCCGACCACAATATCTATGCCGCCGCAATTACGGCGATTACGGCCTTGGTCTGCTTTGCCACTCGCATCAACCCGCTCTGGATTTTCGTGGCTGGCGGGTTGCTGGGGCTGAGCGGTTGGCTGTAGCGGGGCACCACCCTAGATCGACTCTTCCGGGCGGGCCCGCTCGTGTGCTAGGGATTCAGGCGAGGGGTTCAGCCTAAGAACCAAGAGCCAAGAAAAAAGAAGAATAATAAAGAGTCCAGGGGAGGAAGAGGATGTCCGAGGGGGTCAAAACCTCCCCGAAGGGGGGTGGGTTTCGTTTCAAGGTACGCGGTCCGCGGGATTTTTACGGCGGTCTTGCGCTCATCGGGCTCGCAATTATTGCAATTTTGACATCGGGCGATCTGCCCGGCACCCATGGCTTTGCATTCGGGCCGGGGACTGCGCCGCGCTTGTTTGCCGGCTTGCTTGCCGTCGTCGGAGCGATGGTGGCGCTCTCCGGCTTTTTGGTCGACGGTCCACCGATCGAAAAATACGCAGTGCGCGGCCCGGCTTGGGTGCTGCTCGCGATCCTCGCGTTTGCCGGCATGATCCGTGGCCTCACGATCGGGCCGGTGACTATTCCGCCACTCGGGCTGGTGCCGTCGACTTTCGCGGCCTTTCTGGTCTCGATCTTTGGGTCGACCGAAATGCGCTGGGTGGAAAGCCTGATCGCCGCGGTGGTGATGACTGCCTTCTGCGTCGGGCTATTCGTCTACTTGCTGCAGCTGCCGTTCCAGCTGTGGCCTTGGATTTGAGCAGGAAGAACCGCCATGAGTGAACTTCTTGCCAATCTCGCGCTCGGGTTCTCGGTTGCCGCGAACCCATACAATATCGGCTTCTGCCTGCTTGGTGCATTGGTCGGCACGCTTGTCGGCGTGCTGCCTGGCATCGGCACCGTTGCGACGGTCGCCATGCTGCTACCGATCACGTTTGGACTGCCGCCGGTCGGCGCGCTGATCATGCTCGCGGGCATTTATTACGGCGCGCAATACGGTGGCTCGACGACCTCGGTGCTGGTCAATATTCCCGGCGAGGCGACCTCCGTGATCACCTGCCTCGACGGCCACCAGATGGCGCGGCAAGGCCGTGCCGGCGCGGCGCTGTCGATTGCCGCCATCGGCTCCTTCTTTGCAGGCTGCGTCTCCACGGTGCTGGTTGCAGCGCTGGGCGTGCCGCTGACCTCGATCGCCCTGCTCTTTGGTCCCGCGGAATATTTCTCGCTGATGTTGCTCGGCCTGATTTTCGCGGTGGTGCTGGCAAAGGGCTCGGTGCTCAAATCCGTTGCCATGGTCCTCACGGGGCTGCTGCTATCGATGGTCGGTTCGGACCTCGAAACCGGCGCCGGCCGCATGACCTTCGACATCGCGGAATTGTCCGACGGCATCGGCTTCACGAACGTGGCAATGGGCCTGTTCGGTTTCGCCGAAATCATCCGTAACCTGGAAATGTCGCAGGAGAGCCGCGACATCGTGAAAGCCAAGATTTCCGGGCTGATGCCGACGCGGCAGGACCTGATCGATTCCTCCGGCGCGATCGCGCGCGGCACCATTCTCGGTTCCATCCTGGGAATTCTGCCAGGCGGCGGCGCGGTGGTGGCTTCGTTCGCGGCCTACACCTTCGAAAAACGCATCTCGAAGCACCCGGAGCGCTTTGGACGCGGCGAGATCAGAGGCGTGGCGGCACCGGAAAGCGCCAACAACGCCGCTGCGCAAACCTCGTTCATTCCGCTGCTTACGCTTGGCATTCCGCCGAATGCGGTGATGGCGCTGATGGTCGGCGCCATGACCATTCACGGCATCGTGCCGGGGCCACAAGTCATGACCAAGCAGCCGGAACTCTTCTGGGGCATGATTGCCTCGATGTGGCTCGGCAACCTGATGCTGATTATCATCAACCTGCCGCTGGTCGGCGTCTGGGTGAGCCTGCTGCGGGTGCCGTACCGGCTGCTCTACCCTTCGATCATCGTGTTCTGCTGCATCGGTATCTACTCGATCAACAACTCGCCGACCGATGTTGTCATCGCGGCGATCTTCGGTCTGTTCGGCTACTGGCTGAACAAGCATGAATTCGAGCCGGCGCCGCTGGTGCTGGCCTTCGTGCTCGGGCCGTTGATGGAGGAGAACCTGCGCCGCGCCATGTTGATCGCGCGTGGCGACGTGACCGTGTTCCTTACCCGGCCGATTTCAGCAGGGTTGATTGCAGTTGCGGCTACGTTGTTGATCATCGCGGCGTTGCCGATGATCCGCAAGCGGCGCGAGGAAGTGTTCGTCGAGTAACCGGGACTATCGTTACGTTACGCAGTTGCAAAGTCGGCACGTTGCCGGCTTTGCCGTTTGGCGTATCAGCGCGTGATCGCGGCAATGCCCCCTGCCAGCAACAGGACCTGGATCGAAAAGGCGGTGATGTTGGCGTCCCATGTCTTGGAAATGATCGGGATCGGTGCCTTGAACGGCTTGTAACCGTTCTTGTCGTAAGCTGAGCCGCCATAGACTGGCATTGCCATCAGCGCCCCGAAAAAGGCGGCGTAAACGATGACACCCATTGCGGCGACCAGATAGAGCCGCTCGAGCGCGAGTGGACCGGGCCACCAAATCAGCGCGAAGGCGAGTAGGCCGAAGCCGACATAACTGGAAATCTGCCATACGACATGGAAGCGGGCATGCGGCGTCCATTCTGGGTTGGTGGCATGGGTCTTGTTGAAATCGGCAACCACCGTCAACACCGCCCAGCCGGCCGTGGTCAGCGTAAACAGAACCCGGGCAACAAGAAGGTGGTCAAAGGTCATGGCATATCCCCCAAGGACGACGTTGCAATGGTAGCAAATCCGGGGCCTTCGCGGTTTGCAAAAGCGCGGGGATTTCGGCCGTTGATAAAGATCAGCCAGCGGTTGCCGCCTGCGGTAGACTTCCCCATGTTTTGAGTCGTTAGCGATTTGAGCGACCGATGCGCCAATATCTCGACCTGATGGAACACATCCTCGCCGACGGCGTGGAAAAGCGTGACCGGACCGGAACCGGAACAATTTCCGTGTTCGGGCACCAAATGCGGTTTTCCCTCGACGAGGGCTTCCCGCTGCTCACCACCAAGAAGCTGCATCTCAAGTCGATCATTTATGAGCTGCTTTGGTTTTTGGCGGGCGACACGAATGTAAAATATCTGCAAGAACACGGTGTCCGTATCTGGGACGAGTGGGCCGATGAACGCGGCGATCTCGGTCCGGTCTATGGACAGCAATGGCGGTCATGGCCGGCAAAAGACGGCAAGACCATCGACCAGATCAGCCACGTCATCGAGATGATCAAGCGGAATCCGGATTCGCGGCGGCTGATCGTCACCGCATGGAACCCGGCCGATGTCGACAAGATGGCGCTGCCGCCGTGCCATTGTCTGTTTCAGTTCTATGTCGCCGACGGCAAGCTGTCATGCCAGCTCTACCAGCGCTCGGCCGACGTATTTCTCGGCGTACCTTTCAATGTCGCGTCATATGCGCTTCTGACATTGATGGTCGCGCAAGTGACCGGTTACAAGCCCGGCGATTTCGTCCATACGTTCGGCGATGCGCACCTGTATCTCAACCACATCGAGCAGGCGCGGCTGCAGTTGGGCCGCGCGCCGCGCCGCTTGCCAGCGATGCGGCTCAATCCGGCGGTGCGCGATATATTCGCGTTTCGCTATGAGGACTTTTCGATCGAAAACTACGATCCGCATCCGCACATCAAAGCGGCAGTGGCCGTATAGGCGTTTGCCAATAAGCGATAGTCTTGTTGTCGCTGTTTGTACGCATCGAACTAAGATGATTTTAAGGGGCAACTTCGGCCCATTTGGCCGACGTTTCTGGTGACGCGTGTTCCACGCCGAATGCGCGGCCGTTAGGGAAATGTCAGAACAATTGGCCTATGCAGATGGTCGTGCGATCACAAAGCAGTCTTGTCCTCTTCTGCCTGCTTCCCGTTTTATTTTCGATCGAGCGTAAAGGCGCGCAGTGATGAAAATCGTTCTGGTCGCAGCGATCGGTGAGAACTCGGTGATTGGCCGTGATGGCCAGCTGCCGTGGCGATTGAAATCAGATATGCAGCATTTCCGGAAGGTGACGTTGAACCGCCCGGTGGTCATGGGACGCAAGACCCACGAGTTCGATCGGGAAGTTGCTTCCGGGACGGACCAATGTTGTGCTCTCGCGCGATCTGACGCTGGTTGCGCAAGGCGCCGTCTTGGCGACCAGCCTCGATGCTGCGCTCAGCTTCGCGCGTGCTGACGCGGCAAAGCATGGCGTCGATGAAATCATGGTGATTGGCGGCAGCGATATTTTCGCGGCCACAATGCCGATGGCGGACCGGTTGGAGATCACGCACGTCCACACGGCGCCGGAGGGCGATGCAGTGTTCCCGCCGATCGATCCGGAGATCTGGCAGGAGGCCTGGCGTGAGGAGCACTATGCCGGCCCGGACGATGACGCCAATTTCACGCTGGCGACCTATGTAAGGCGCTGAATCGCCGAAAATATGCGGCTTGACGGCGCGTTGTAACGGGGCTTGGCGTCCCCTATAACCCCACCCAACTAGAGGCAGCCGGGCAACAACTCCGGCGCGGGAGATATTTTCAATGCCATGGACCAATCAGGGCGGTGGCGGCCCTTGGGGCCCGGGCGGCAAGGGGCCGTGGGGCTCCGGGCCGCAATCGCCGGGACCGACGCCGCCGGACCTGGAGGAAATCCTCCGACGCGGTCAGGACAAATTGCGGCGCTATCTGCCGGGCGGCAATTTCGGCGGCCGCGGGTTTGCGCTGATCGCGCTCGGTCTCCTAGTGCTCTGGGGCTTTTCCGGCTTCTTCCGTGTCGAGCCAGATGAACTTGGTGCGGTGCTACGTTTTGGCAAGGAAGTGCGGGAAGTGCAGCCTGGTCTGAATTACCACCTGCCATATCCGATCGAGAAAGTGCTCACGCCCAAGGCGCTGCGCGTCAACAAGATCGACATCGGCATGCGTGCCGTCGACGATATCCGGCGCGGCGGCACCACGGTACGCGATGTTCCGGAAGAGAGCCTGATGCTCTCCGGCGACGAGAATATCGTCGATGTCGACTTCTCGGTGCTCTGGAAAGTCAAACCGACAGGCGTCGGCGAATTTCTTTTCAATATCCAGAATCCGGAAGGGACTGTTAAGGCGGTGGCGGAAAGTGCCATGCGCGAGGTTATCGGCCGCTCCGACAGCCGGGAGATCCAGACCGTCGCGCGCCAGAGCATCGAGCTCTCGGTGCAAGACCTCATGCAGAGAGTTCTTGATCACTACGGCGCCGGCGTCATTATCCAACAGGTGCAATTGCAGAAAGTCGATCCGCCGGCGCAGGTGATCGATTCCTTGCGCGATGTGCAGGCCGCCCGTATCGATCAGGAGCGTGCACAAAACGAAGCGCAGACCTACGCTAATCGTGTTGTTCCCGAGGCGCGCGGCCGCGTTGCGCAAATCGTGCAGGCGGCGGAAGCTTATCGTGAGCAGACTGTGGCCGAAGCGACCGGTCAGACGTCGCGCTTCCTGAAGATCTTCGAGCAATACAAGAAGTCCCCGGACGTCACCCGCGAACGTATGTATCTCGAGACGATGGAACGGGTCCTTGGCGGTGCCGACAAGATCATTCTGGATTCCGGCCCCGGTGGTGGCGGAGTGGTGCCTTATCTGCCACTCAATGAAATCTCTCGTCCGCCGCAGACACGCGCTCCAAACGCGACGGGAGGCCGGCCATGAGGCTTAATTTCATTGGCGGCATTGTTGCTGTATTTTTTGTCGCCGCGCTTATTGTCGGATACTCTTCGCTGTTTTCGGTCTACCAGACCGAGCAGGCGCTGGTGGTCCGGCTTGGCCAGCCGGTGCGTGTGGTCGATGAGCCTGGCCTGAACTTCAAGGCGCCGTTCATCGAACTCGGTTGTCTATATCGACAAGCGTATTCTCGATCTCGAAGCGCCGCCGCAGGAAGTAATCGCCTCCGACCAGAAGCGTCTCGTGGTCGATGCCTTCGCGCGGTACCGCATCAAGGACGCGCTCCGTTTCTATCAGACGCTTGGCTCTATCACGGGCGCCAATTCGCAGCTTTCCATCCTGCTCAATTCGGCCCTGCGTCGCGTGCTAGGCGAAGTGACATTTATGCACGTGGTGCGCGATCAGCGCTCTGACCTCATGGCCCGTATTCGCGAATTGGTTGATCGCGAAGCGGCCAGTTACGGCGTGGAGGTGGTTGACGTGCGTATCCGTCGTGCCGATTTGCCGGAGCAGAATAGCCAGGCGGTCTACCAGCGAATGCAAACGGAGAGGCAGCGGGAGGCGGCTGAATTCCGTGCGCAGGGCGCACAGCGCGCGCAAGAAATCCGCTCGCGCGCTGATCGCGAGGTCACGGTCCTGGTGGCCGACGCGACCTCGAAATCGGAGCAAATCCGCGGTGAGGGTGATGCGACCCGCAACAAGATTTTTGCCGATGCTTTCAACCAGGACCGCGACTTCTTCGTTTTCTATCGCTCGATGCAGGCCTACGAGAATGGCCTCAAGCAGAGTGATACTCGGATGGTACTCAAGCCCGACTCGAGTTTCTTCCGCTATTTCAATGATCCGTTGGGCAAGCCGCGGGAAAATTCGACAGCAGCTCCGGCCGCGCCGGCGCCCTCGCGATAGCGGACGCGCGCAAGCGGCATGACCGACTTTTTGGCCGCGTTGGGACTGGTTTTTGTCATCGAAGGCCTGATCTTCGCGGCCTTTCCGGAGGCGGCCAAGCGCGCGATGAAGAGTGTGCTGGAAACCCCGGATGTGTCGCTACGTCTGATCGGAATTGGCTCAGCCATCGCAGGCGTGGTTATGATCTGGTTGGTGCGGGGGTGACGTCGGGATAATGGCCTCTCATGGTATTGATTTGCGGTGCCCTTGAATCGCCCTGAAGTCGGGGCCACTCTGTTTGAAACCTTATTCTGAGGAGACACGACGCCCATGGGCGCATCCTTCTTCTTCCGCTCGAAGACCCCTGTCGGCCGCGCCGGCTTGGCCCTTTTGACCGCTGCTGCCATCGCCTGGCCGATATTGACCGTGCCGGCCGCGGCGCGCGGGCCGGAAGGCATTGCAGATGTTGCCGAACAGGTGATTGACGCCGTGGTCAATGTCTCCACCAAACAGTCCGTGGATCTGAACAGCGGCGCGATGCCACAGTTGCCGCCGGGTTCGCCTTTCGAGGAATTCTTCGAGGAGTTCTTCAAGAACCGGCGCGGGCAGGGCGGTCAGAATGGGCAGAACGGTCAGACACCTTCGCCGCGCCGCGTCAACTCGCTCGGTTCTGGCTTTATTATTGACACGTCGGGGTTGGTCGTGACGAACAACCACGTCATCGCTGATGCCGACGAAGTCAACGTTATCCTCAATGATGGCACCACGTTAAAAGCCGAAGTCCTCGGCCGCGACCAGAAGACTGATCTCGCATTGCTCAAGGTCACGCCGACCAAGCCGCTCAAGGCGGTAAAGTTCGGCGATAGCGACAAGCTGCGGCTAGGCGAATGGGTCATCGCGATCGGAAACCCGTTCAGTCTTGGCGGCACAGTCACCGCCGGCATCGTCTCGGCGCGCAACCGCGACATCCAGTCGGGACCCTATGACAATTACATTCAGACCGACGCTGCGATTAACCGCGGCAATTCCGGCGGGCCGCTGTTCAATCTGAACGGCGAAGTGATCGGTGTGAATACGGCGATCATCTCACCGTCGGGCGGCTCGATCGGCATCGGCTTTGCCGTCCCGTCGAAGACGGTGGTGCCCGTGGTCGATCAATTGCGCGAGTTCAAGGAAGTGCGTCGCGGCTGGCTTGGAGTGCGCATCCAGCAGGTGAGCGACGAGATTGCCGAAAGCCTGAGCATCAAGCCGGCGCGCGGCGCGTTGATTGCCGGCATCGATGACAAAGGCCCGGCCAAACCGGCCGGCATTGAGCCCGGTGACGTCGTTGTCAAATTTGACGGTCAAGACATCAAGGAAATGCGCGACCTGCCCAAGATCGTTGCCGATACGCCGGTTGGCAAGGACGTGGAAGTCATCATCATCCGCAAAGGCAAGGAAGAAAAGAAAACCGTCAAGCTCGGCCGCCTCGAAGACGAGAAGAAGCAGGCCGCGCTTGATCCCAAGAAGGATTCAACGCCGGACGCAAAGCCGGTCGTCAAGAAAGCGCTCGGCCTCGATCTTGCCAACCTGACCGACGATCTCCGTAAAAAACACAACATCAAGGAAAAAGTGAAAGGCGTCCTGATCACAGGCGTCGATCCGAATTCGCCAGCGTCCGAGAAACGCCTCGCGCCCGGAATGGTCATCGCCGAGGTTCAGCAACAGCCGGTAACGAGTGCCGCCGAGCTGCAGCAACGCATCGAGAAGCTCAAGAAGGACGGCAAAAAAGCGGCTGTGCTGCTGGTCGTCACGCCTGACGGGGATCCGAGCTTTGTGGCGTTGAGTTTGCAGTAGAGTTTTGTCTTGCAAGCTGCGCGCCGGCGCTTTCGTCAATCAAGCACGTGATTGACCATGCCGTCGGCGAGTTTGGGCTCAAACCAGGTCGATTTCGGCGGCATGATGCCGCCGGCATCGGCCACCGCCATTAGGTCGCGCATCTGTGTGGGATAAAGCGCGAAGGCGACGGCCATCTCGCCGGATTTCACGCGCTTCTCAAGTTCGTCCAACCCGCGCGCGCCGCCAACGAAATCGATGCGCTTGTCGGTGCGCGGGTCCTTGATGCCGAGTAGTGGCTCAATCGCGTTGCGGGTAAGCACGGTGATCGGCAGGCGGCCGATCGGGTCGCTCGGAATCAGCTCGGGCCGGATCGAGAGTTTGTACCAGCGCCCCGCCAAATACATCCCGTACTCGCTCGATGATACCGGCCGCACGGGCTGGTCGGATGCAGCCACTGTGAATTTCTTGCGTAGCTCGGTGAGAAATTGTTCGGCGCTGTGGCCATTGAGATCCTTCACCACGCGATTGTAGTCAAGGATTGTCATTTCTCGTTCGGGGAAGATGACCGATAGAAAATAGCTGTGCGATCCCTCGCCCTTTCTGGCGGCAGCAACGCGAGCGGCAGCGGCGGAACGGTGATGGCCGTCGGCGATGTAGATCGCGGGCAGGCGCTCGAATGCATCGGTGAGTTTGTTGATGGCCGCATCGTCGGCGATCCTCCAGAGCTGGTGGCGCACGCCGTCATCGGCGGTAACGTCGACCTCCGGTGTGCCAGCGGCTGCCTGCGCCAGCATAGTGTCGATTGCCGGCGTGCCGGGATACCCACTCATCACAGGACCGGTCTGGGCGTTGATCGCCTCGATCTGGCGGACGCGGTCGTCTTCCTTCAAGGGCGTTGTCAACTCGTGTTTGCGGATGCGGTTGATCGCATAGTCGGCGAGCGAAGCGGCTGCGGCGATACCAGTCTGGCTGTGTCCGCGCCATGTGAGCCGGTAGACGTAGTAACAGGGCTTGGGATCGCGGATCAGAATGCCATCCGCGATCATACGTTTGAGATTCTCATTCGCCTTTGCATAGACGGCTTTGTCATACGGATCGGTGGCCGGGTCGAGATCGATCTCAGGCTTTGAAATATGCAAGAAACTCCAAGGTTTTCCTTTGGCGCGCTCGCGCGCTTCCGCGCTGGAGAGTACGTCGTACGGTGGCGCCAGCACCTCGGCGGCACGCCCGGGCGCAGGCCGCAAGGCGCGGAAAGGTCTAATGAGCGTCAAGCCTGTCTCCGTGGGCTGGGTGAGTTCTCATCAAGCTGGTGCTATCAGGGTCGTAACCATGGCGACACAATGACAACAGTCAGCGCGGTGCTTATTGCAGGGCCGACAGCGAGCGGCAAGTCGGCGCTGGCGCTGGATCTGGCGGAGCGCTTTGGCGGCGTCATCGTCAATGCCGATTCCATGCAGGTGTATCGCGATCTACGCATCATCACAGCGCGGCCGACGTCGGAGGACGAGGCGCGGATCCCGCATCGGCTCTACGGCTTCGTTGCTGCCGCAGAGGATTACTCCGTTGGGCGATGGTGTCGCGACGTCGAAACAACGCTCATCGAGATCACGGGGCAGGGGCGCGTGCCGATTTTAGTCGGGGGCACCGGTCTTTATTTCAAAGCGTTGACCACAGGCCTCGCGGCCGTGCCGCCGATCCCCGCGGCCGTTCGCGCCGATGTCCGCGGCCGATTGCAGAGCGAAGGCGCCCCGGCGCTGCACGCCGAGCTGTCGCGGAAAGATCCCGCTACGGCGCAGCGCCTGATGGTCAATGACCGTTCGCGCATTGCGCGTGCGCTGGAAGTGGTGCTGGCGACCGGGCGCCCGCTATCGGACTGGCACAAAGAAGGCATGCCGGCTTTGATCGATCCGGGGCAGGCCGTGAAAATCTTCCTCACCTGCGAGCGCAAGGAACTGGTGCGCCGTATCGAAACGCGCTTTGCCACGATGCTGCGCGCCGGTGCGTTGGATGAGGTCAAAAGGCTGGCCTCCCGCAAGCTCGATCCGTTGCTGCCGGCGATGAAGGCGCACGGCGTGCCCTGGCTGATCCGGCACCTCAACGGCGAGATCTCGATCGAGGAGGCTGTGGCCGGCGCCATCATGGACACACGGCGCTACACCAAACGTCAGGTCACCTGGTTTCGTAACCAGATGAAGGATTGGCTATGGGAAACCCCAGAAAAGGCCCTTTCTGTCCTCCAGGCCCAGCTTTCCGCCCGCAAATGAAGCTGTTTTGGGCTTGACCGGGCTGCTTGGCCCTATTATAAAACCGCGCAATGAAAGTACGGGCAGAGACAGTGTTACGCAATATTATTACTCTCGTCGTAGAAGTTCGGGCGCTGGCTGGGTCCTAGAGCAGGACCGCAGGCGAGCGTCCGGACGTGGCCCGTTACGGGCCTTTTTTATTGACCAGTCGGACCGGGCGATGAGTGGACGAAAGGGAATGTCATGACACGCGAAATGACCGGCGCAGAAATGGTGATTCAGGCGCTCTCCGATCAGGGCGTTGAGCATCTGTTCGGTTATCCGGGTGGCGCGGTGCTGCCGATCTATGACGCCATCTTCGCGCAGAACCAGGTGCGGCACATTCTCGTCCGGCATGAGCAGGGCGCCGTGCACGCGGCCGAGGGCTACGCGCGCTCGACCGGCAAGGTCGGCTGCGTGCTTGTTACCTCAGGCCCCGGCGCGACCAATGCGGTCACCGGTCTGACCGACGCTCTGATGGATTCAGTTCCGGTCGTTTGCATCACCGGCCAGGTGCCGACGCATCTCATCGGCAATGATGCTTTCCAGGAAGCTGACACGGTTGGCATCACGCGCCCGTGCACCAAATATAATTATCTGGTCAAACGAATAGAAGATCTGCCGCGTGTGCTGCACGAGGCATTTCACATCGCGTCGAGCGGCCGGCCCGGACCGGTCGTGGTCGATGTGCCGAAGGACATTCAGTTCGCCAAGGGAATCTATTCGCGGCCGAAAGAATTTCCGCACACCGGCTACAAGCCAAAAGTCAAAGGCGACCTGGACAAGATCAAACAAGCGATCGACCTGATGGCACACGCCAAGCGTCCGCTGTTTTATACTGGCGGCGGCGTGGTCAATTCGGGCAAAGCCGCGTGTAGTCTGTTGCGTGAGCTGGTCAAGCTGACCGGATATCCGATCACCTCCACATTGATGGGGCTGGGTGCTTTTCCGGCTGCCGATCCCAAATGGGTCGGAATGCTCGGCATGCACGGCACGCTCGAAGCCAACATGGCGATGCACGATTGCGATGTGATGATCTGTATCGGCGCACGCTTCGACGACCGCATCACTGGACGACTGGATGCCTTCTCGCCCGGCTCAAAGAAGATTCATGTCGATATCGACCCATCCTCGATCAACAAGAACGTCAAGGCCGACGTGCCGATCGTCGGCGACTGCGCGCACGTGCTCGAAGACATGGTGCGACTGTGGCGCACCAGCGCGATTCATCCCGACAAGAAAACGTTGCAGTCGTGGTGGACACAAATCGACAAATGGCGCGCGCGCAAATCGCTCGCCTACAAGCCGTCGAATGATGTGATCAAGCCACAATATGCGATCCAGCGGCTCTACGAGCTGACCAAGGACAAGGACGTCTACATCACTACCGAGGTCGGTCAGCATCAGATGTGGGCGGCGCAATTTTACGCCTTTCAGGAGCCGAATCGCTGGATGACGTCCGGGGGGCTGGGCACCATGGGGTATGGCCTGCCGGCTGCGGTTGGCGTGCAGCTTGCGCATCCGGGTTCGCTGGTTATCGACATCGCGGGCGAGGCCTCGGTGCAGATGACCATGCAGGAACTCTCGACTGCGGTGCAGTACCGGCTTCCAATCAAGATTTTCATTCTCAACAACGGCTACATGGGCATGGTTCGGCAGTGGCAGGAATTGCTGCACGGCGGCCGCTATGCCGAAAGCTATTCCGAGGCGTTGCCGGATTTCGTCAAGCTCGCTGAAGCGATGCACGCGCATGGCATTCGCTGCCAGAAGCCCGGCGAGCTCGACCGCGCCATCAAGGAGATGATCGAAGTCGACAAGCCGGTGCTGTTCGACTGTGTGGTCGATCCGAAGGAGAACTGCTTCCCGATGATTCCCTCGGGGCGCGCGCACAATGAGATGATACTCGGCGACGCTGGTGTCAGTGTGGATGACGCGATCACCGAGGAAGGCAAGGTGATGGTGTGATGAACGCCCCCACAACGAGTCATTATCCCGCAGCGCCGACGGCGCAGAAGGCCGAGACCCATACGCTCTCTGTGCTGGTCGACAACGAGCCGGGTGTGCTGGCGCGCGTGATCGGCCTGTTTTCCGGCCGCGGCTACAACATCGAGTCACTGACGGTGTCGGAGACCGAGCACCGGCAGCATCTTTCGCTGATCACAATCGTGACGACCGGTACGCCGATGGTGATTGAGCAGATCAAGAACCAGCTCGACCGGCAGGTGCCGGTGCATCACGTGGTGGACATGACGCTCGCCGGCAATGCCATCGAGCGCGAACTCGCCATGGTCAAAGTTAAGGGCAAGGGCGAAAACCGGGTCGAGGCACTGCGGCTGGCCGATGCCTTTCGTGCGCGCGTGATTGATGCAACGACCGAAAGCTTCGTGTTTGAGATCACCGGCGCCAGTGAAAAGATCGAGCAGTTCATCGCTCTGATGCTGCCGCTTGGTCTCGTCGAGGTGGCACGCACAGGTATCGCCGCCATCATGCGCGGACCAGAGGGAATGTGAGATGGGACTGACCATCCTCGCGATCCCTCTGATCATGCTTGGCGTTTTCATCAAGCCTTATGCAGTAGAGAACACGCGCTGCATCAGCCTCGCGTTCACCGGCGCTCGCCCCTATTGCTTCGAACAGAGCTCTAACCTGCCGGAAGTGATCAAATATGGCAGCGCGCTGCTCGGCTTTGCGCTGCTCTATGCCGGCCGGCGGCAGATCAAGCGACAACGCGGGCGGGAGTAGATTTCGTCATGCCCGGCCTTGTGCCGGGCATCCACGTCTTGCTATCGACGCTGCGACAAATAAAGACGTGGATGGCCGGGACAAGCCCGGCCATGACGCGTGAGGAAAGTGGCCGAGCAACCGGCCCAAATAGGGGTTAATTATCATGCGTGTTTACTACGATCGCGACGCCGACCTGAACCTGATCAAAGGCAAGAAGGTCGCTATCATCGGTTACGGAAGCCAGGGCCATGCCCACGCGCTCAATCTGCGCGATAGCGGCGTGAAGGAGGTTGCGGTCGCGTTGCGCAAGACCTCGGCCGGCGTGAAAAAGGCCGAGGCCGAAAAGTTCAAGGTCATGGAGGTCGCGGAAGCGGCCAAATGGGCCGATGTGATGATGATGCTCACGCCCGACGAATTGCAGGGCGACATCTATCGCGATCACCTTGCCAAGAACATGAAGGACGGCGCTGCGCTGATGTTTGCGCACGGCCTCAATGTGCATTTCAACCTGATCGAACCGCGCGCCGATCTCGACGTGTTGATGATCGCGCCGAAGGGCCCCGGCCACACCGTGCGGTCGGAATATCAGCGCGGCGCCGGCGTGCCCTGCCTGGTGGCAATCCACAAGGATGCTTCCGGCAATGCGCACGATCTCGGCCTCTCTTATGCGTCGGCAATTGGCGGTGGCCGTGCCGGCATCATCGAGACGACCTTCAAGGAAGAATGTGAGACCGACCTGTTCGGCGAGCAGACGGTGCTATGTGGCGGCTTGGTCGAGCTGATGAAGGCGGGTTACGAGACGCTGGTGGAAGCCGGCTACGCGCCCGAGATGGCCTATTTCGAATGCGTGCACGAAGTGAAACTGATCGTCGACCTGATCTATGAAGGCGGCATCGCAAACATGAACTATTCGGTATCGAACACCGCGGAATACGGCGAATATGTTTCCGGCCCGCGCGTGATCACGCCCGAAACCAAGGCCGAGATGAAGAAGGTGCTCGCTGACATCCAGTCCGGCCGGTTCACCCGCGACTGGATGCTGGAAAACAAGGTCAACCAGACCTCGTTCAAGGCGACGCGAGCCAAGCTTGCCGAGCATCCGATCGAGCAGGTCGGCGCCAAACTGCGCGAGATGATGCCGTGGATCAAGCAACGCGCCCTGGTCGACAAGAGCAAAAATTAGTTCGATGTTGCGCCGCTAGTCGCGCGCCGTTCTATCGTTTCGTCGAGGTTTCGTTCGCCAGCCACCGCGCGACCTCGTCGGGCGTCGTGGTGCCGCTGGATGCGCGGGCATTGGCGGCGCGCATCGTTGTCACATCAATCGAGCCGATCAGTGGCTTAAGGGCGTCGATCAATGCCGCGTCGCCCGTCCGCTTCCGTGAAACTAGCAGGATCGCGTCATAGGGCGGAATGGCGTGTTTGTCGTCGGAGAGTACGGCGAGATCGTACGTCGAGATCTGGCCGTCGCTTGTGTACGCTGCAATGACGTCAACCGTCCCGTCGGCCGCGGCCCGGTACATGAATTCCGGCTGCATCTGGCGTTGGTTGCGAAAATTGAGGCCGTAGGCTTTGCGCAGTGCGGTCCATTCGGGCCGTGCGAAAATCTCGTAGTCACCGGCGATGGTGAGTTCGCTGGCCCTGGAAGTGAGATCGGAAATCGAATGGACGTTGAGAGCTTCGGCCTTCTTGCGCGTCATCGCCAGCGCATAGGCATTCTCAAATCCGAGCGAGCCTAGCACCTGCACGCCGTATTGTGCCTTTAGCGCATCTGACAGTTCAGTGAGTAACTGCTCGCGCGGGGGCACGTCCGCCCGTTGCATGCGATTGGCCCACAAGGTTCCGGAATAGTCGACGGCAATATCCACCTCGCCGGATGCAAGCGCCTCAAATAATACGTTGGACCCCAGGCCCGGACGGCGTGAGGCCGTGAGCCCGGCGGCTTCGAGGCGTTGTTGAATTAGCGCGGCCAGCACATATTGCTCGGTAAAGGTTTTGGCGCCGATGAGGTAGGTTGCTTTCGGTCGCGCCAATCCGGGAAGCAAAGCAGCGAGTGTCACGGCAACCAGGCTAAATGCCCCGAACATTATTCGCCAGCGACTGCGACGACTCACGCCCGCCTGTATCAGCGCCAACAATTGGTCGACCGCGAGAGCCAGCACTGCCGCAGCGACACAGCCGAAGATGACGAATACCCAGTTCTGGGTTTGCAAGCCGGTGAAGATGTAATTTCCGAGACTCGTTTGTCCAATTGGTGTCGCGAGTGTCGCCGTGCCGATGACCCAAACCGCCGACGTGCGGATACCGGCCATGATGACCGGAAGAGCGAGCGGCAACTCGATGTCGCGTAGAAGTTTCCATCGCGGAACGCCGACGACACGTGCAGCTTCGCTCAGGCGCGGGTCGACCCCGTTAAGCCCGGTCACGGTGTTGCGCAGGACCGGGAGCATCGAATAGAGCGCCAGCGCCAGCACCGACGGTAGAAAGCCGAGTGCGGAGAAACTCATGCCGAACAGGCGCTCGGACAATGCAGCGAGTGCCAAGAGCAGCGGGTAGAACAGCGCCAGCAGCGCCAGTCCCGGAATGGTCTGCACGATACTGGCGATCGTCAGCAGTGTGCCGCGCAAGACCGGCCGCCGTCTCGACGCGACTGCGACCGGCAGGCTGATGCCGAGCCCGATCGCAAGCGCGATAAGACTGACCAGCACATGACCGCCGAGATAGTCCGGCAGCCGTGTCCACGCATCGGCTAGGCGGGCGTCAAAAATCATTGTGGCGATGATGGCATGCGAGGCAAGGGCGCGGAACCCGTGATTAGGGCCCGTAATCGCCTCATCCCTTTGGCCCAAATCGTTAATTCCCGGCCAGCGGGGCGTGCGCCGCTTGCAATGACAGTTTGATTACAGTCATATGACAACAGGCCGTGCGCTGGGGGAGCCGTGGGGATCGCAGCCGGGCAGGGCCGTCCGTAGGCCATGTTGTCCGCAGCGTCAGCACTGCTTAGTCGTCTTGCGCCCGCCGAGGCGATCTCGCGCCGTGACGTATTGGCGCTCGCCATTCTTGCCGCCCTGCATCTAGGCGCGCTCGTTGTAATGACAGCGACCGAACTTGACCTTGCGACCAAGGCGACTTTTCTTCTTTTTTGGGCGCTGTTGAATTTCTTCTGGCTGGGGCTGCTGCGGCGGCCCGCAATCGCCGCGCTGCTGTCGCTTGCGATGGTGGTTGCGCTGATCGTCCTGTCGCAATTCAAGTACGACAAGCTGATGATGACGGTCAATTTCGTCGACCTGATGATCATCGACCCGGATACATCGGCTTTCCTGTTCACAATCATGCCGCGACTGCGCGAACCGATTTTATTCGGCACGGCAATTGCGGTTCCGTTGCTCGTGTTGCTGTGGCGGCTTGATCCGTTCCGCGTGCGCCTGCGTACGAGTGCGCTCGGCGGCACGTTATGTATGGGCGGATTGGTCGCATTGTCGGTTGCCTATCCGGCGGATTTTTACGGTGAATTCTTCAGCCGCGACTACGTGTCCAAGTTCGCCCGCTCGGGTGTAGAGGCTGTTTACGAATTTGCCACGCACGGATTGCTTGAATCCGATGCGACGGTCGCCGAGCAGCTGAAAATACCAGCGGCAACGTGCAACCCGGGCGCAAAACTTCCGCACATCATCCTGCTGCATGACGAATCCAGCTTTGACATTACAGCGGCTCCGGGCATCAAGGTGCCGCCCGGATATCAGAGGCACTTCCAGTCGTTCGACGGCAAGGCGCGCAAGCTGGTCGTGGAAGGCGCGGGGGGTCCCAGCTGGTTCACGGAGTACAACGTGCTGACCGGCCTTTCGGCGCGTTCCTATGGCCGCTTCGCCACGTCCGTGACCCGTATCGCCGCGGGTCATGTTGCGCGCGGATTGCCCAGCGCGCTCAGCCGCTGCGGCTACAAGACATTCAGCCTTTATCCGTTTTATGGCGCATTCCTTGGTTCGCGCGGTTTTCAGACCACGGCTGGTGTTGAACGCTATCTTGATATGAAGGATCTCGGCGCGCGCGGTCTCGAGCCTGACAACTTTTACTTTGACCAGGCCACCAACATCATTGCGCGCGAACGCGGACAGGGTCCGCTGTTTCTGTTCGTCTATACCGCCGCCAACCATTTCCCGTGGGATTTCCGCTATCGGCCCGAGCTGACGCCGGGCTGGCGCGACCCGGGTAACGCCGCGAATATCGACGAGTATATTCGGCGACAGACGTTGAGCGCGCGCGATTATTCTGCGCTGCTCGATCGTCTCAAGCGTGACTTCCCTGCTGAATCATTTCTGATCGTGCGCTTTGGCGATCATCAGCCGGAATTCGCCTACCGAATTATCGATCCATCGCTCAATGAAGTCGCGCTCGCCCACCATCTGGAGGCGTTCGATCCGCGCTACTACACGAGCTACTACGCGATCGATGCGGTTAATTTCAAACCGGCCGATCTGTCGTCGGCCCTCAACACGCTCGATGCGCCCTACATTCCGCTGCTGGTGCAGGAGGCTGCGGGGGTGCCGCTTGACCCCTCATTCGCCGAGCAGAAGAAGATCCTCAAACGGTGCCATGGACTTTTTTATCGTTGCAGTGGCGGCGCGGAGGCGAGCCGATTTAACCGCATGCTGATCGATGCCGGCCTGATCAAGGGCCTGTAGGGCCCACCGCGCGCCCGGCTTTGCAAGCCGGATTTGGCCGGATACGTTGCACTCAAGAAACGGAAGCGGGGAGGAACGCATGACGGGCGGCATTGCCGCCGCTTCAAACCGTGCCGAAAAATCGTCCGTCGCGGCTGCCGTTGCGCTCGACGATGTTTCGGTGTCGTTTCGTCTCGCGGGCGGTGGCATCTATACGGCCGTGGAACGTGCAACGCTCAATGTTGCAGACGGTGAATTTGTCGCCATCGTCGGCCCCACCGGATGCGGCAAATCGACTTTGCTGAATGTCGCGGCGGGCCTGATAGCGCCGTCGTCCGGCGCGGTGGATATATTCGGCGCTCCGCTTGCAGCGCTCAATCGCAAGGCCGGTTACCTGTTCCAGGCCGACGCGTTGTTTCCGTGGAAAACCGCGCTTGAAAACGTCGCCATTGGACTGGACATAGCGGGAGTGGCTTCGGCGGAAACCCGCGCGCGCGCGCGCGGGTGGTTGGTACGCGTCGGGCTCGGTGCGTTCAGCGATCGCTACCCGCATATGCTGTCGGGTGGCCAACGCAAACGCGTCGGCCTTGCGCAGGTCCTGATCCGCGACCCGAAAATCCTCCTGATGGATGAGCCGTTCGGCCCGCTGGACGCGCAGACCCGCCAGATCATGGGCAACCTTCTGCTTGATTTGTGGACGGCCGACCGCAAGGCCGTATTGTTCGTCACCCACGACCTGGAGGAGGCGATCGCGCTCTCTGACCGCGTGGTCATTATGTCGGCGGGACCAGCAGCCCGCATAATCGGCGATTGGCGAGTTCCGTTGGCTCGCCCGCGCGATATATCCGAAATCAAACTCGATCCGGCGTTCAGTCTATTGCACCGCGAAATCTGGCATATGCTCAAGGCCGAGGTCATAAAAGGCTACGCGCAAACCGAAGGAGGTTGATGCCACCGGAATTTAATCGCGCTACCATTGTTATTGATATCGACTGCCAAGAAACCAAAGGGAGGACTGCAATGTTCGGACTACGTCACGTGCTCGTCGCCGCCAGCGGGTTGCTGTTGTTTGCTGGAAGCGCCCATGCGGCCGATGTGTTTACGATTACCTCGTCCACCTTCAAGGACGGCGCTTTTCTGGCGAAAAAGAACGCAGGCGCCAACAAGTCCAACCCGAACTGCGTCGGCGAGAATGTTTCACCCCCGCTGGCCTGGTCAAATGCCCCGGCCGGTACTACCAGCTTCGCGCTGGTCATGACTGATCCGGAAGGTCGCGGTATCGGTGTCGATCACTGGGTCGCCTATGGCATTCCGGCTTCGGTCTCTTCATTTGCCGAGGGTGAGACCAGTAAGCCCTCCGATAAATATGTCGGCGGCATCGGCACCGCAAAACAAAGCACCTACATGGGCCCCTGCACCCCGCCGGGACCGCCGCATCACTATACCGTCGTGCTAATCGCGACTGATCTCGACCCGAAGGCACTGCCGCCGGGCCTGACCAAGCTTGAGCTATTCGACAAGCTCAACGGTCATGTGAAGGGCTCGACCGGCATTGTCGGTCTGTTCAAGAATCCGATCTGAGTTAACATTCGTACATGCAAATTGGGGGAGCGTGATCAATGTCTAGAATCACGCTCCTCCTTTTGCAGTCTGGTGTCGCGATCGTTGCGGTCGCGCTCTGGTACGTGCTCACCACGTATCCGGTATTCGGCAAAATCCTGTTACCGCCGTTCTTCTTTTCCAATCCCGTGGACGTCACCGCGCAGATCATTGCCTGGTTCGTCTCCGGGGTGATCTGGAAGCATCTCTGGGTGACGCTGTCAGAATCGATCCTTGCCTTCGTAATTGGATCGATTGGCGGGGTGCTGGTCGGCTTCTGGTTTGCACGCCAACCGCTCACCGCCGCGGTGTTTGATCCTTACGTCAAGATGGTCAACGCACTGCCACGCGTGGTCCTGGCGCCGATCTTCACGCTCTGGCTTGGCCTCGGCATCTGGTCGAAAGTCGCGCTCGGCGTCACGCTGGTTTTCTTCATCGTCTTCTTCAACGTCTATCAAGGCGTCAAGGAAGTCAGCCCGACAGTGCTGGCGAATGCCCGCATGCTGGGCATGAGCGAGCGGCAATTGATGCGCCACGTCTATTGGCCGTCGGCATTGTCCTGGATGTTCTCCTCGCTGCATACCTCGGTGGGCTTCGCAGTGGTGGGCGCGGTGGTGGGCGAATATCTGGGCGCGGCGGCCGGCCTCGGATACCTGATCCAACAGGCGGAAGGCGTCTTCGACGTGGCCGGTGTTTTTGCCGGCATGTTCGTGCTGGCGGCCTTCGTGATCGTGATCGATACAATTGTCAGCCTGGTCGAGAAGCGCCTACTGGTCTGGCGTCCCGTCGCAGCCGACGGCAGGCCCTAGTCAGCTTCTCCGCGCTGGCCTATCGTCCCGGCAGAATGGCCTACTGAAAGGCCTTGCAAAACAAGGGAGGAAGTCATGTCGGCAATGTTCCGGCGGTTTGTCGCGGTACTCGCCGCGCTCGTGCTGTCGAGCGGCATCGCATCCGCACAATCCAAGGTCACGCTTGCGGTGGGTGGCGGCAGTTGCCTGTGCTATTTGCCGACGATGCTCGCCAAGCAACTCGGCGAATTCGAAAAGGCAGGTGTCGACGTCGACGTCGTGGACTTCAAGGGCGGTTCGGAATTGCTCAAGGCTGTCATCGGCGGCAGCGCTGATGTGGTGTCGGGTTATTTCGACCACTGCGTCAATCTCGCCGCCAAGGGACAGCACCTGCAATCCTTCGTGGTCTATGACCGGTACCCTGGCTTTGCACTGGTGGTCTCGCCCCAGCACACATCGGAAATCAGTTCGATCAAGGATCTCGCCAACAAGAAAGTCGGCGTCAGCGCGCCTGGCTCCTCGACTGATTTCTTCCTCAAATACATGCTGAGCAAGAACGGCGTTGATCCAAATTCCGTCGCCGTGATTGGTGTCGGCCTCGGCGCCACCGCGGTTGCGGCAATGGAGCAGGGCCAGATTGATGCCGCCATCATGCTTGATCCGGCGGTGACCCTGCTCAAGGGCAAGAATGCCGATTTGAAGATCCTCAGTGATACCCGGACGCAGAAGGACACGCTGTCCGTATTCGGCGGCGAATATCCCGGCGGCGCTCTCTATACCAAGGCTGACTGGGTCGCCGGCCATCAGAAGGAAGTACAGGGAATGGCCACCGCGATCGTGGCCACGTTGAAGTGGATTCACTCGCACACGCCGGAAGAGATTATGGCGAAGATGCCCCCGGAATTGGTCGGCAAGGACAAAGACCTCTATCTTGCCGCGCTCAAGAATACGATCCCGATGTACTCGGAGACCGGGCGTATGGATCCGAAGGGCGCTGCGGCGGTCCTGGCGGTATTCAGCCAATCGTCGCCCGATGTGGCCAAGGCCAATATCGACCTGTCAAAGACCTACACCAATGATTACGTCGATGCGGCCAACAAGAAAATGGGCATGAAGTAGATCGCTGTTTTGCTTATCGTCATCCGCAAGTCGGGTATACCCGGCTTGCGGCTACATATTTAATTCGCGCAACTCGGGCGGGCCCGAGTTGCGTGTGCCATCCACGTCTTTGGGACCGGCCTGCCATGTATTAAGACGTGGATGCCCGGCACAAGGCCGGGCATGACGGCATCAGAGTCCTGCGCCCGATGAATATCCTTTCCATCCAGTCGCACGTTGCGTATGGCCACGTCGGCAATGACGCCGCCGTATTCACGCTGCAGCGGATGGGTGTGGAGGTCTGGCCGGTCCATACCGTGCAATTTTCCAACCACACGGGCTATGGCGATTGGAAAGGCCGCGTATTCGATGCCGGCATGATCAGCGAAGTGGTGGCCGGGATCGAGCAACGCGGCGTGCTCGGGGAATGCAACGGCGTCCTGTCGGGCTACATGGGCTCGGTCGACATCGGCGCTGCCATACTGGACGCAGTTGCGGCCGTGAAGCGCGCCAATCCGAATGCCAGATATTGCTGCGATCCGGTGATCGGGGATGTTGGCCGCGGCGTATTTGTGCGCGATGGCATCCCAGACTTCATGAAAAACAAGGCGGTTCCTGCCGCCGACGTCATTACGCCTAACCAGTTTGAGCTCGATTGCTTGAGTGCACGCGCCAGCAAGACGCTCCGTCAGGCTCGTGACGCTGTGAAAGCGTTGCACGATCTCGGACCAAGCGTGGTTCTGGTGACATCGCTGCATACCGACGAAACGCCGGCGGACTCGATCGATTTGCTGGCATCCGGCGCAAGCGGGTGCTTCGTCTTACGTACGCCCAGACTGCCGCTGGCGGTGAATGGGGCGGGGGATGCCATAGCGGCCCTGTTTTTCGCGCACTATTTGCGTGACGGAAAAGTCGGCGAAGCACTTTCACTGTCCGCCTCCAGCATCTTCGGAGTGCTGGCAAGGACGGCGGGGGCAAATGCGCGTGAAATCCAGATCGTGAGTGCCCAGGAAGAAATCATAAAGCCGACGCGCGTCTTTGAAGCGGACTTGCTCGCGCCATGAACAACGCGCCGTCGGTATTCCATATTGATGGGCTGGAACTCGCCTTTGCGCCGAAGCCCTGGGCATTCGCAAATGAGCGTCGGGCGGAGATCGACGCGTTTTTTGAAGCAATGCGCAAAGAGAAACCGACACTTTGGAACGGGCGCGTGCTGCTTATGTACCATCAAGTGCTAGAAGCCGGAGTTCTTCGCGGCGAATATCTCGAAACCGATTACGCGAGTTTTGCCGCCTGGCGCCATTGGGACCGGCCAGCTGCGGGCGTCCGTGATTGCTTTGGCGCCGGCGCAATCGTTGCCCGGGATGGGGAAATGCTGCTTGGCGTGATGAGCGCGGAGATGTTCAACGCGGGGCTTATCTATTTTCCCTGTGGCACACCCGATCCGGATGACATCGTCGATGGCAAGGTCGATCTCGATCTGAGCGTGCGGCGCGAACTGAAAGAGGAGACCGGTCTGGATGCCGCGGAGTTTGAGCCCGAGCCGGGCTGGACCATGGTTGTCGATGGTCCGTTGATCGCACTAATCAAGATCTTGCGTTCGAACGAACCATCGGCCGTCTTGCGCGAACGGGCCCTGACACATCTGGCCTCCGAGGCACACCCGGAACTTTCCGATATTCGCATCGTCCGTAGGTCTGCCGATTTTGATCGCGCAATGCCGCGCTTTGTAACAGCGTTTCTGACGTCGCGATTTGCGGGCGGGTAGAGTGGGGCTATTGTCGGCGCCGGAGAGGCAACATGACGCTTCATGGGATGGCCAAGCGCTTCAGGATCGATAATCCGGACAAATTTCGCCTGTCGGCTTTCGACCCTGCAGAATGTTACGGACTTACCGTTGATAAAGGTGAGGCCAAAGCGATGCTCGCCGAGGGCATCGAGCAACTAAGCGAATTGCAGGAGCGCCTCTACGCCTCTGGCTCCTGGTCCGTGCTGATCATTCTTCAGGCAATGGATGCTGCCGGCAAGGATAGCGTGATCAAGCACGTGATGGCTGGCCTCAATCCACAAGGTGTTGAAGTCCATCCCTTCAAGCAGCCGAGCGTCGAGGAACTCGATCACAATTTCCTCTGGCGTGCGGCCCGGCACCTGCCCGAGCGCGGACGCATCGGCATTTTCAATCGCTCCTATTATGAGGAGGTCCTGGTCGTTCGGGTCCATCCAGCATTGCTGGAGCAACAGAAACTCCCGGCATCATTGCGGGGCAAGGACATCTGGCAAAATCGCTTCGATGATATCCGCAATTTTGAACGTCATCTTGTGCGAAACGGTACGCTGGTTCTGAAATTCTTCCTGCACGTGTCGAAAGAGGAACAAGGCAAGCGCTTTCTCGACCGCATGGACGAGCCGGCCAAACGCTGGAAGTTCTCGATGGCTGACGTCAACGAACGCAAGCTCTGGAATAAATACCAAGATTCCTATGAGGACATGATCAGGAGCACCAGTCGTCCGGATGCGCCCTGGTACGTTGTGCCCGCCGATCACAAATGGTTCACGCGCATGGTGATTGCGGGCGTGCTCGTGCGAGAGCTCCGCGCACTCGGCCTTGATTTCCCGCGGACCAAGGGCAAGGCGCTCAAGGAGCTCCAGAAAGCGCGCAAGGCCCTGAAAGCTGAGCGCGGATCCTGAGATCTTCTTCTAAGCTCTTGCCTCGCAGTGCAGCAATCCGGTAAAAGACCTTGATGGACGGGTTAACGCGGACTTAAAGAGTTTCCGCCACCCTAACGGTTGAAGACGAGGGTTATTCGAAAGCCATGACGACGCGCCCGAATATCTGCGCGATCGATCGGACGGCGGGATACGCCGGCTCCGTGGCAACCCTCATTCTGGGCTCGCTCCTTCTCCTTATCCGCCCCTGAGGGCCGGCTGGGCCAATTGCGCCTGGGCACTCGGGGGATCGACGGAATGAGCAAGAGAACCCCATAGCGCCCCAGTGCGGCGCCTTCGACGAGAAGGAATAATCCGATGAACGCAAAGACTCAGTCCGAAAAGGACCGTGTTGTCATATTCGACACGACCTTGCGTGACGGTGAGCAGTGTCCCGGTGCGACCATGACCCACGAGGAAAAGCTCGAAGTTGCAGAGCTGCTCGACCATATGGGTGTTGACGTAATCGAAGCCGGCTTTCCGATCGCTTCGGAAGGCGACTTCGCGGCGGTCAACGAAATTGCCAAGCGCGCCAAGAATTCGGTGATCTGCGGGCTCTCGCGCGCAGCACCCAAGGATATCGATCGCTGCGCCGAAGCTATCCGTCCCGCCAAGCGCAGGCGCATCCACACGTTCCTGTCCACCTCGCCGGTGCACATGAAATACAAGCTCCAGAAGGAGCCGCACGAGGTCTACGAGATGGTGATCGCGCAGGTCACCCGTGCGCGCGGCCATACCGATGACGTCGAGTGGTCGGCCGAAGATGCCACCCGTACCGAGACGGATTTTCTCTGCCGCTGTGTGGAGGCTGCAATCAACGCCGGCGCCACCACGATCAATATTCCCGACACGGTTGGCTACACGGTGCCGGAGGAACACTTCGCCTTGTTCAAGATGTTGCGCGACCGTGTGCCGAATTCGGACAAGGCACGGTTCTCCGTGCACTGCCACAACGATCTGGGCATGGCCGTGGCCAATTCACTGGCGGGAGTGAAGGCGGGCGCGCGCCAGATCGAATGCACCATCAACGGTATAGGCGAACGTGCCGGCAATACCGCGCTGGAAGAAGTCGTGATGGCGATCCGTACACGCAATGACGTGTTGCCGTTCTGGACCGGTGTCGACGCGACGATGCTGACCCGCGCATCCAAGCTCGTCTCGGCGGCGACCTCGTTTCCGGTGCAGTACAACAAGGCGATCGTCGGTCGCAACGCCTTTGCGCATGAGAGCGGCATCCATCAGGACGGCATGCTGAAGAACGCCGAGACCTACGAGATCATGACGCCGGAATTGGTCGGTGTGAAACAGACCTCGCTGGTCATGGGCAAGCATTCCGGTCGCCACGCTTTCGTGCACAAGCTGGAGGAACTCGGTTACGAGCTCGCGGGTAACCAGCTCGAGGACGCTTTCGTCCGGTTCAAGGCGCTGGCCGATCGCAAGAAGCAGATCTACGATGAGGATATTGAGGCGCTGGTCGATGAAGAAATCGCGCACGCCCATGACCGCATCAAGGTGCTGTCGTTGACGGTGATCGCCGGCACGATGGGTCCGCAGACCGCAACACTCACACTCGACATCGATGGTGACCATGTCACGACGCAGTCGACCGGCAATGGTCCCGTGGATGCGATCTTCAAGGCCATTCGCGCGCTCGTGCCGCACGAAGCCACGCTTGAGCTCTATCAGGTTCACGCTGTGACGGGCGGGACGGACGCACAGGCGGAAGTCTCTGTGCGGCTGTCCGAGAGCGGACGTTCCTTCAACGCCAAAGGTGCCGACCCCGACACTTTGGTCGCGTCCGCCAAAGCCTACCTCGGCGCGCTCAACAAGCTCACCAGCAAACGCAACAAGACGCCATCCATTGAGCATCGCATTCACTCGACCGACGTCGGGTGAAATTGCACGCATTAACGGTAATGCCGCGCCTCGAACGGGCGCGGCATCACGCGTTTCCGGTTACAAAGTCGGTAAATAGTTCCTCTCGGAACGATAAATCACATTTTGTCCGCATTTCGTACGCTTTCACGGCAAGATTCCCGGCTACCTGCCGCGAGGTAACTCGTAGCCTTGGGGACTTTCGAAATGAAAATGACAGTACGCGCGGGCGCCTTCGCGCTCGCGACCATCGCGTTGTTGCTCAATGTCTCGCTGACCCAGGCCAGCGAATTTAACGTCATGAATGGCGAGCAAGGGCAGCCTTCGGCCTCGATCAATATCGCCCGCATCAAGAGCGTTCTCAAACTTACAGCCGCACAGGAACCGTATTGGGCCCCGGTCGAGGCAGCACTGCGTGATCTTGCGCGGCAGCAGGCGCGCACGGAATCCTCGGACGGGCTGGTGCACCGGATCAGTCACAGGGTTGTTTCGGTTGTGCTGAGCAGCGCCGCTGTGCAGCGACTTGCAGTTGCGGCCCGTCCGCTGATTGGCAGGCTCGATGATGACCAGATGCGGGCGGCTCACGGGCTGGCCGCGGAAATGGGTCTGGGCCCGGTCGTCGCCGCGCTGAGATAAGCAGGCGGCGGCCCTTCGTCGCATCCAGCTCCAGTTGATGTCGCGATTTAACCACTCCGGCCAAGGTCTACTTGCCGGAAAACCGGTTTAGTGCCACCCTAAACGCCAGAAAAACAAGGCATTAAAAGCCGGTCCAAAGCGATCAACTGGAGGAATATGTCCATGCGCAAGTGGATTCTCGCGGCGGCTGCGGCCGCCATTTTCGTTGCCCCTGGCGTTGCATCGGCGCAGTCGCCGATCGTGATCAAGTTCAGTCACGTGGTTGCGGCGAACACGCCGAAGGGTAAGGCCGCCGAAAAGTTCAAAGAGCTGGCCGAGAAATATACCGACAACAAGGTCAAGGTTGAGATCTACCCGAACTCGACGCTCTACAAGGACAAGGAAGAGCTCGAGGCTTTGCAGCTCGGCGCGGTACAAATGCTGGCGCCCTCGAACTCGAAGTTCGGGCCGATCGGCATCAAGGAATTCGAGGTCTTCGATCTCCCCTACATCCTCCCGAACCGCGTGGCGCTACGTAAGGTCACCGACGGCGAACTCGGCCACCGGCTGCTCAAGTTGCTGGAACCGAAGGGCATGGTTGGCCTCGCGTACTGGGACAACGGCTTCAAGGAAATGACCGCCAACAAGCCGCTGCGCACGCCCGATGATTTCAAGGGCCTCAAATTCCGCATCCAGTCTTCGAAGGTTCTGGAAGCGCAGTTCCGTGCACTCGGTGCCACGCCGCAAGTGATGGGTTTCGACGCCGTTTACCAAGCGCTGCAAACCGGCGTCGTCGACGGCCAGGAAAACACCACCTCCAATATCTATACGCAGAAGATGCACGAGGTGCAGAAGTACATGACGATGACCAACAACGGATATATCGGCTATGTGGTCGTCGTGAACAAGAAGTTCTGGGACGGCCTGCCGGCCGACATCCGCGGCCAGCTTGAAAAAGCAATGCACGACGCGACCGTCTACGGCAACGAGACCTCTAAATCGGAAAATGAAGAGGCGCTCGAGGCGATCAAAAAGGCCGGAACGACGCAGATCGTCATCCCGACCGCCGCCGAGAACGAGGCGATGCGCAAGGCGATGCTGCCGGTCTACAGCGACATGGCGTCACGCCTGGGCAAAGGAATCATCGAAGAATTCCAAAAAGAAGCCGCCGGCGCGACAAACTAAACAAAACAGCGAGCTCCGGTCCCGCACAGGCCCGGGGCTCGTATAGCTTCCAGAGGGTGGGGATTCCGGAAGAAGTTTTTCTGTGAGTGGCAGTGGGGGCTGCCTCTCCACAAAATTGGAATCTCGGACCGCTGGGGGACAACAAAAATCCCCGAGCTCGTGAGACTTACTTGTTTTTGCGTATTCTTGACCGGCTGGAAGAAATCCTGATCGCGAGCCTCATGGCGGCCGCGACTCTGATCATCTTCGTCGCCGTAGTGCACCGCTTCGCCGTCGGCGTGCCGCTGCTCTATCCCTATTTCTACAACATCAATCTGACCTGGGCGCAGGAACTCTGCATCTACATGTTTATCTGGATGGCCAAGTTCGGCGCCGCCTATGGCGTGCGCACGGGCATCCATGTGGGCGTGGACGTGGTCGTCAACATGCTCGATGCGCCGTGGCGCAAAAAAGTGACGTTGCTCGCGCTGTTCTGCGGCGCGCTGTTCACCGCGATCGTCGGCACCATGGGGCTCAAGTTTGTCGTCGAACTCTATCCGACCGATCAGACTTCGCCGGACCTGGAGATCCCTAGCTGGATCGTCTATTCCTGCATTCCGCTCGGCTCCTATCTGATGTGTTTCCGGTTTCTCCAGGTTGCCTGGGCATATTTCTGGACCGGGCAGTTGCCGCATCATGATCCGACCCACGTTGAGGGCGTTGCCGCCGATGCGCTCGCGCACGTCGAAGAGGGCCGGCGATGAGCGCGCTGATCATATTCGGGTTGCTGTTCGGGCTGATGCTGACCGGCATGCCGATTTCGATTTCGCTCGGCCTCACCGTGCTCACTTTCCTTTTCACGATGACACAGGTGCCGATCGAGAGCGTCGGCCTCAAACTGTTCAGCGGGTTGGACAACTTCGGGATTATGGCGATCCCATTCTTCATCCTGGCGGGCACGTTCCTCACCCGCGGCGGGGTGGCGAAACGCATGATCAATTTCACCACCTCGCTCGTCGGGCATTGGCCGGGCGGGCTGGGGCTGGCCGGCGTCACGGCGTGCGCGCTGTTTGCGGCGATCTGCGGTTCCAGCGTTGCGACGGTTGCTGCGATTGGCTCGATCATTCTGCCGGCGATGGTGCAACAGGGTTTTCCAAAGCGATTTGGCGCCGGCGTTATCACGACGTCGGGCGCGCTCGGGATCCTGGTTCCACCGTCGATTATCCTGGTGCTCTACGGGGTTTCGACCAACACCTCGATCGGCACGCTGTTCATGGCCGGCATCGTCCCGGGCGTGATTCTCGCTTTGATGCTCGCCTCGGTCACGTGGTTCATTGCGTGGCGCAATAACTATCCGCGCTTGCCTCGCGCGACATGGCGCGAACGGCTGCACGCGCTGCATGACGGCATTTGGGGGCTGATGCTGGTCGTAATCGTGCTCGGCGGCATCTACAGCGGCACCTTTACGCCGACCGAGGCGGCGGCTGTGGCCGCGGTTTATTCATTCATCATCACTGTATTTGTCTACAAAGAGCTCAAGCTCAGCGAAGTGCCGAAGGTCCTGCTCAACGCCGCGAATTTGAGCGCGATGTTGCTCTATATCATCACCAATGCGGTGCTGTTCTCCTTCTTGATGACGCACGAACAAATTCCGCAGGCGATGGCCGCCTGGATTGTTGAACAGCATTTCAGCGTGTGGGTCTTCCTATTTGTTGTGAACATTATCTTGCTGCTCGCCGGCAACGTCATGGACCCATCGTCGATTCTTCTGATTATGGCACCCATCCTGTTTCCGCTGGCGGTCAATCTGGGCGTCAATCCGATCCACCTCGGGATTCTGATGGTGGTCAATATGGAGGTGGGCCTCTGCCATCCGCCGGTTGGGCTCAATCTTTATGTCGGCAGCGGCATCGCCAGAATGGGAATTAGCGAAATAACCATCGCGGTGCTGCCGTGGTTGTTCGCTATGTTGATTTTCCTGGTGATGATCACCTATATCCCTGAAATATCGCTGTGGTTGCCGCGAACGCTTGGCGTTCTTCGGTAAGGATTGGTAAATCAAAGCTGCAGGTCCGATGAACGCGTAGTCATCAACATTGCCTGCATTTAATCTCTGTCCAAATTTTAACTTGATAAGGCGGCGGCGTGCTCCTCTATTTGGTGGCATCAGGAAATGCCATTGGAGGTGGCCATGTTGAAAACGTTTCTCGCCGGCACAACGGCGTTAGCGATCGCAGGCGCTACGCTTGCCTACGCGCAGCAGGGTTCGAGCGAGTTCCAGCGCGTACAGCACTGGCGTCCGACGGCGGAAGACATTGCGGCGTTCGGTGAGGCGCGCATCGCCGCATTGCATGCCGGGCTCAAGCTTACGGCCGAGCAGGAAAAGAATTGGCCGCCCGTGGAAGACGCTTTGCGCGATCTCGCCAAGATGCGCTCCGAGCGATTTGCGGCCCGCGCCAGCCTCGATCGTCCCAAGGATCCGATCGAGCGTCTGAACCTGCGCGCGCAGGTGATGGGTCAGCGCGCCGCCAGTCTCAAGAAACTCGCCGATGCGGCCGGCCCGCTCTACAAGAGCCTCGATGACGGCCAGAAGCATCGGTTTGTCGCGCTTGCGCGGCTCGGCGGCCGCGAAGGCGGCGGTCGGGAAGCGGGTGGTTCCCGCGGACGTAGCGGCTTCGGTGGCTGGCACCAACGCGGTCCGCGCGGAATGATGCACGGCGACGATGCGCAGCCGCAATAAGGCGCACCCAGAGTAGCGGACGACGGCCAACGCGCTCTCCCCGACGCGTGCCGCCTCCAGAAGCCGCCGGAAATATCCGGCGGCTTTTCCTTTGTCTTTCCGAGGCTTGGATAGACGACGCGGCTGGACTCGTCCTGCCGCCTTTGCTAAGCCACGCGCGCTCGGCGGGCTCTCCGCCGCTGCAATCGGGCGCATAGCTCAGTTGGTAGAGCAGCTGACTCTTAATCAGCGGGTCCCAGGTTCGAGCCCTGGTGCGCCCACCATTTAAATCAAACACTTAAATCGAAAGTCTCACCCCAGCTAAAAGCCAAAATGCTGTTGGGACAACATTCAGGACAACAAAATACAAGTTTAGAGTGTGGCGGCGAGGACAACCATGCACACACCCGACGACTACAAGGATTTGAAACTCAAGCTCGATGGGATCGTGCCGGCTGGACATGGGTTTCATCGCAACCTGCTGTTCGATGCGATGTATGCCTCGCTGCCGCGCGACCCTCACGTGAAGGTTCAGATTTACAATGCCGAGATCGTACCGGGTGGCTTTACTAATTGGCACTGTCATAATGGCGCCGCGTTCTTCGTCGCGCTGCAGGGCCAGTTCGAGGCACATTTCCAAGAGGGCGTACTGGTCAAGGCCAAAGCCGGGGAATGCTATTCCGAACCGATCGCCAAATTTCACCGTGGGCATAACCCGCATCCCGACCTGTCCTATCTATGCATCGGCCTATGCTTCACCTCGCCTGACCGCGAACATGTAACCAATTCAGTCGAGTGCCCGTGGTGACCTGTTAGGGCGTTTTCTACAGAAAAAGACTGACCACGCCGATCAACAGCATCAGGACCAGCGCCAGCCGCCGTATACCTGTTTCGCTCAGACGATCAAAAAGCTTACCGCCGAGCCAGATAGCCAACAAAAACGGAATAGTGAGAGCAGCCGCTGAAATCGCAAGTGGCGCGGATATGGCGCCAGCGACCGCAAGCATAACAAGACCAATTACGGATATCGCGGTCACGAACACGGTGAGATTGGCGCGTGTAACAGCTGCCGGATCAGGTCCCGAGAGCAGATAGAGGATCACCGGTGGTGCGCCGACACTTGTTGCGCCCAACAGTGCGCCCACCAGGCTGCCAAGGGCGATTGAGGTCGCAACGCGGGGTGTCCCGCTATAGCGAAGCCCAAACAATAACATCGAGCTGAACACAATAACCACGGCTGCGATCATTTTCCGGGCGATCCATGGATCGACCGTCAGCAAAAGGTAGCCGCCAAGGGGTACCGTCACGAACGCTGGAAGGATCAGGAACAGCAAGGTGCGCCAGCTCGCCTTGGGCAGCGCGTCCGGGAACATCACCACGGCACCGGCGGTTTCCAGCAGAAGGGCGATAACGACCGCAGGCACCGGGCCAAGAAGGATAGACAGAATCGGGGTCATGAACATCGCGCCGCCAAAGCCGGTCGTGCCACGCACAAGTCCTGCCAGGCTGACAATGCCGACTGCCGCAAGGTCGCTGATGTCCATAGGCTGCCGCTTTGAATCGCTATGTTGTCAGGATGCCGCCGTCGACTGGAATAACCGCACCGGTGACGAAGTTCGCGCGATCGGATGCGAGGAATGCGGCAAGGTCGGCAATGTCGGACACGCTGGCGAGCCGTCCGAGTGGAATGCGCGCAATGATCTTCTGTCGCGCATCCTCGGTGAGCGCGGCACGCGTCATTGCCGTGTCGGCAATTGCAGGTGCGATTGCGTTGACGGTAATGCCACTGGGCCCGAGCTCACGCGCAAGCCCCATCGTCAAAGCGACGACGCCGGCTTTGGTAGTACCGTAGAGCGTATTTCCGACAGAGCCGCCGCCCCGCATGGCCGATACCGACGCGATATTGATGATGCGGCCGTAGCGCTGCGCTTTCATGAAAGGGATTGCGGCCTTGGCGCAATAAAGCACGCCGGAGAGATTGACTTCGCTGACCCGTTGCCACTCTGAGACCGGCAGATCGGCAACAAGGCCAGTCGAGAGAACACCAGCAGCATTCACCAAAATGTCCAGTCGACGATGCTTGGCGGCGATTTGTTCAAAGGCCTGCGCCACCGCTTCGGCGTTGCTGACATCGACGGCAGCGGAGCTGGCCTTGGGTTCGAATGACGCGGCTGTCTTGCCAGCGGCGCTGCCGTCCCGATCGACAACACAAATAACGCACCCTTCAGCCGCAAGCGCGCGGCCAATCGCCTCGCCGATACCGGCGGCACCACCAGTGATAACCGCGACGCGACCTGTCAGGTTTAGATCCATGATAAGCGCGCCGCGGTTTATGTCTGGCTACTTGCTGTCGACGGCCATGTCTCGCTTGTGCGCCTCGGTCATCGCAAAGACCGATAGCGCGCTCACGGCGCTGACGGCCAAGACGTACAGGCAGATCAGCCATGGCTTGCCGCCACCGGCCGGTAACAGGGCCGTAGCAATGATCGGCGTCAGTCCGCTCGCGTAGATTCCGGAGAACTGATAGACAAACGATATTCCGGTATAGCGGACGCGCGTGTCGAAAAGTTCGGAAAACAGCGCCGCCTGCGGCCCGTATACCGCCGGATAGACGAACGCAAACGGGACGGCGATAGCGATCCAGACCAGCAACGGCTCTTTCGTTTGCATCAGCCAGAACGATGGAAACGCAAGAATCCCGATCAGCAGTCCGGCGACCCCGAACATGCGGCGCCGTCCGATCCGGTCGGAAAGATTTCCATAGATCGGCAGCATGACGATCATGATCGCCGATGAGATCATGACGCCCGCCAAGGCGGTTTGCCGCGGCAGCCCCAAGGTGCCGGCGAGATAACCGACGATGAATACGCCGAAGATATTGAAAGTTACGCCCTCGATATAACGGGCGCCAAGGCCGAGCAAAGTGTTCTTACCGTGGGTTTGCCACAGCTCGAAGAACGGCACGTGCACGACTTTCTTGGTTGCCTGGATGCGCGTGAATGCCGGTGTCTCCATAATTTTCAAGCGGATATATAGACCGACCGCGACCAGCAGCGCACTGACCAGGAAGGCGACCCGCCATCCCCAGGAGAAGAAGTCGGCCTCCGGAAGGTAGGAGAGCAGGTAAACCATGCCCGAACTCAGCAAGAGGCCGGCCGGGACCCCGATCTGTGGCCAGCTTCCATAAAAGCCGCGCCTGCCGGCCGGAGAGTGTTCGACCGCCATCAACACCGCGCCGCCCCATTCACCGCCGATGCCTATGCCTTGGAAGATGCGAAGAAAGAGCAGCATGATCGGGGCCCAAATGCCGACCGAAGCGTATGTCGGCAGCAAGCCAATCAGGAATGTCGCGACACCCATAATGAGTATGGTGAGAACAAGTACGGTCTTGCGGCCGATACGATCGCCATAGTGTCCAAAGATGATGCCGCCAATCGGACGCGATATGAACCCGACGAAGAACGTCGTGTAGGCCAGCAACGTGCCGACCAGTGGGTCGAAGTTGGGAAAAAACAGTTTGTTGAGGACGAGCGGCGTGACCACTCCGAACAGAAAGAAGTCGTACCACTCGATCGTCGTGCCGATGGCGCTTGCAAGCGCGATCGTGCCTATCGATGTACCGAAGCCCCCGGTTTTTGCCTGCATAGTTTCCCCCTGTGTTTTTTTGCCGTTAGGATTTATCGTGTCGATAGTTCCAGAATTTGTCGAGCCTCCGCAACGCTAGCGGCGTGCCGTCCATATTTCCCACACATCATCGCCAGGCGAGAAACCAGCTCGCTGTTGCTGCGAGCGAGCCGGTCTCTATCGAATTTGATGTTGTCCTCCAGTCCGGTCCGGACGTGGCCGCCGAGCTCGAGGCACCATTGATTGACTTCCAGCTGGTGACGGCCAATTCCCGCTGCCGACCAGGTTGCATCGGGCATCAATTCCTCGAGCTCTGAAATCAGAAATTCCAGAAGCTTTCGTCGAGCCGGAAGCGCATTCGGAATGCCCATCACGAATTGGACCTGGCACGGCCGCTTGAGCAGGCCACGATCCGCGAGATTTTTGGCATTGTAAAGCATCGCTACGTCGAAAACCTCGATCTCAGGTTTGACCTTGTACTCAAGCATCGATCGCGCGAGTTCTTCGACAAGCTGTGGTGGATTTTCATAAATCTGCGCGGGGAAATTGACCGACCCGGTGGCGAGCGAGGCCATATCGGGTTTGAGGTAAAGCATGCGGCCGCGCTCATTCTGACTTCGACCACGACCGCCGGTTGAGAACTGCACAATCATCTTGGGGCAATGTCTGATGATTCCTTCCTGAACCAGCGCGAAAAGCTGCGGATCCGAGCTTGGGCTTTCGTCGGGATTGCGCACATGGATATGTGCGACCGAAGCCCCGGCTTCAAAAGCCTCGTGGGTGGACTCGATCTGTTCGCTAGGCGTAACCGGAACGGCCGGCGTATCGGCCTTGCGCGGAATTGCGCCGGTTATGGCGACGGTGATGATGGCGGGTGCTGTCATTTTTTCTATCTCAAGCGGTGTCGACGAGGTGGAAAGAGCGAAGGTCCCGCCGCTTGGCGACTTCCTTGAGCAACGTAACAAGCGGTGTGGACGCTAGCGGGTAATTGGTGTCGATCGGCCCGGCGGCCTTGAGCGCGTCGAATTCGCGCTGCGGGTAGAATGCTGCCAGCAACAGGTCATCATCAGATTCAAATGGGCCGCGCTCGCGGCGGATCTTCGGAATTCCCGGTTCGAGCAAATCACCTGGCCGCGCGCGTGTCGGTTCGGCGCCTTTGGTGATACGATCGAATAAATTTTGGTCGATCGGTCCAGCAATCTCGCCGTAGTACCCGAGAACATATTTACGCACTTCGTCAGGGACGGTCGCGTACCGCTCCTTGCTCATCACGTTGAGCACCGCCTGTGTCATCACAAACTGGGCGAAAGGGCTAACAATAATCGGATAGCCGAGGTCACAGCGGACGCGAGCGGCCTCTTCCAGGACCTCGGGCAAGCGGTGTGCAATTCCGAGCGGCGTTAATTGCGATTTCAGGTTGGAGATCATACCGCCCGGCATTTGGTGCTCATAGTGGAACGCGTCGTACTCGGCGATGGCACCCACGGGTTTGCCTTCGCGCTTGGCGATATACATCAACCGGTCGGCGACTTCTTCCACCGGAGCGAGGTCAACATCGACCGTGTAGCCGTAACGGCGAATATTGCGCACGAATTGCTCGGTCCCAGGATGCGAAGCGCCATTCGCGAGTGTCGACGTGGCAGTGTGGACCACGTCGACGCCGAGCTGGACGGCGCGGCACGCGGTGTGCGGTGCGAGCCCGGTCAAACAGTGAGAGTGCAGGTGAAGCGGCAGCGTTCCGCACGCGGCCTTGATTGCCGGCACCAAAGTCTGCGCTCGCTCTGGAGTCAACAATCCGCTCGGATCTTTGATATAGACCGCGTCAACGCCGAGGCCGGCCAATTCGCGGGTCTTTCGTGCATAATAATCATCGGTGTGAACGGGGCTGACCGTGTAAACGATGCCGCCGGCCGTATAGAGCCCCACCTTTTTCGCCGCACGCACCGGAACCTGCATATTGCGCATGTCATTGAGCGCGTCGTACGGCGTGTGGTAGCGGATGCCGTTCGCGAAGATGCGCTCGGCGGTCAGTTCGACGATGTCATCCGGAAAGAATTCGAAGGTGAACAGGCTCTGACTGCGGGTCATTACGATAAGCGGTGTATTGGTGACCCAGCGGCTGAGAATGCGCATGCGTTCCCATGGGTCCTCGCGCAGATACCGCACGCAGACGTCGAACACCGCGCCACCTGCGAGATCTATGGCTTCGAAGCCCGCCCGGTCCAGCCGCGGGGCGAGTTCGGCCATCATCGCCGTGGTCATACGCGTCGCCCAAAGGCATTGATGGGCGTCGCGTATCGTTACGTCGACGAGCTTGATCGTGCGTCCTTGGCTCACTAATGCACCGCCATCTGCATGTGTTCCTCGACCCAGCGGGTGTGGATCTCTGCCCGCGCAAATTCGGGCTGTTGGAGAAGGAGCGCGTGAAACCCCACAGTGGTGGTCACCCCCGCGACCTGAAAGCGGGCAAGCGCCGATTTGGCGGTTTCAATTGCTGATGCGCGGTCAGGGCCCGTGACGATCAACTTGGCCAGCATGGAATTGTAATAAGGGGGCACCGCGTAGTTTTCGTACGCGTGACTATCCACGCGGATATCGCGGCCATTCGGCGGCCGCCAACGCCTGAGCGTGCCAGGCGACGGCCGGAAACCGTGCGCCGCGTCTTCGGCGTTTATACGAAATTCGATGGCGGTCCGGCCGTTCGCGAATGTCGAGCCGAACGACAGCTTCTCGCCGGCGGCAACGCGGAATTGCTCTGCGACGAGATCCGTGCCGGTCACCATTTCGGTCACCGGGTGTTCGACCTGGATGCGGGTATTCATTTCGATGAAGAAGAATTTTTGGCTTGCCGGCTCGTAGATGAACTCGACAGTGCCGGCATTCACGTATTTAAGGGCCTTAATCAGCGTCGTCGCTGCTTCCGCCATTTGGCGGCGCGTTGAATGGTCGAGGATTGGCGACGGCGCTTCCTCCACCAATTTTTGGTGCCGGCGTTGCACGCTGCAATCGCGCTCACCGAGATGGACGTAATTGCCATGTTGGTCGCCGAACACCTGAATCTCGATGTGACGCACCTGAGAGAAAAAACGTTCGAGATAGATTTCAGGATTGCCGAACGCGGCCTGCGCTTCCGCCGACGCTTGCTCGTATTGCGTGTTGAAGGTTGCAGGGTCGTTGACGATCCGCATGCCGCGGCCGCCGCCGCCGCCGCTTGCTTTCAGAAGCAGTGGATATCCGATATTTCGGGAGACCTTTTCTGCCGCAGGGGCGTCGGTGAACCCGTGTTCAGAGCCGGGTACGCAGGGGATCCCAATTGCTGCGGCCGTCTGCCGCGCCGTGACCTTGTCGCCCATACGGGCAATGCATTCACCACTCGGGCCGACGAAAGTGATATCGGATTCCGCGCAACGCTCGGCAAAACTGCTGTTTTCAGCGAGAAATCCGTACCCTGGATAGATGGCGTCACATTTGGAGGCGACAGCGGTTTCAATCAACGCGGCCGCGTTCAGGTAGCTGGCTTTCGGCGCTGGCGGTCCGATGCAGATCGCATGATCAGCAGCCCAGCGATGCGGGGAATTGGCGTCCGCTGTAGAATAGACGGCGACGCTCTCAAGTCCGAGCTGTCGGCACGCGCGTACCGCGCGCAATGCAATTTCCCCGCGATTGGCGATCAATACTCGCCGCACCGCCGACCTCCCACAGAACCGGGTCGCTCGTCTGCGCGAGCGGACCAGCGTCGCTTTTAACTGTCCACCGACCAGATTCATATTGCAAGACGTTTTGTTCCGGTTTTTGATACACCGTATGCAGACGCCGTTGGATTTGCAGTTCTCGAACAAGGGTCGGCTTAAGCGCGCGCCTCACACCCGGGCGATGTCGCCGACCGAACCCGGCAAGGCGTTTCCGACCGTCAAGGCCTTTGCGATTGTCGAAGCGATGGCGGCGGCGCGCCGGCCGCTTGGCGTGTCGGAACTCGGCGTGCTGCTCGGGCTGCCAAAGCCGACCGCCCACCGCATTGTGCGCATGCTGGAAAGCGAAGGGCTGCTTCTGCGCGAGCCGGGAGCCCGCCGTTACGTGGCGGGGCCGCGGCTTGTCCGTTTGGGGCTCGATATCGTCGCGGCATCAATGTCGCGTGCGCCGCGCCATGCAATTCTCGAAGCGCTATCGCAGCAAATCGGCGAGACCTGCAATTTCGGCGTTATGACGAGCAGCCATGTTGTTTATCTCGATCGCGTCGAGTCGGCTTGGCCATTTGGATTGCGGTTTGAGCCCGGCTCACGCGTGCCGCTGCATTGTACGTCAATGGGCAAGCTGTTTCTGAGCCAGCTTCCAGCACAGAAGCGGACGTCACTGCTGCGCCAATTGCCGCTTTATCGATATACCGAGAACACAATTACCGACATCGGCCGGCTTGATACCGAACTGGAGACGATCAGTTCGACGCAGGTATCCATCGACAATCAGGAGTTTCTTGCCGGCGTTGTCTGTGTCGCGGTTCCGGTGCACGGACCGAATGGCCAGCCTGTTGCAGCGCTCGCAGTATCCGCGCCGCTTGCACGCATGTCGTTGGAACAGGGACTTCAACACGTCCCCTTGTTGCAGCATGCCGCCGAGCAACTGGCCGCCACCATTGAAGACGTCGATCAAAAAGACAGCGAAAGGGAACGCTAGTGAGTTTGCGGTTCGACGATATCGCTGAGATCCTGAAAATTATCGACAGCAGCTCTTGTGACGAGGTCGTTGTCGAAACCGGCGATGTAAAGTTGGTCGTTCGCCGCAATGGCGCCGCCGGTCCACCGACGGTGTTGTTAAACGATCGCCCTCTATCACATGCGCCGGCGGCCGCTGCCGTTCAAGGCCCTGTTCCAGCCGCAGCTGCTCCGCCCCAGATTGCAAAGGCCGTCGGTCAAATCGAAGTGGCGGCGCCCATGGTCGGGACTTTTTATCGCGCCCCCAGTCCGGATGCGCCCGTGTTTGTTGAGGTCGGCACGATGGTGAAAGCCGGGGAGCCGCTTTGCCTCATCGAGGTGATGAAGCTGTTTACCACCATCAATTCCGAGGTAAGCGGGCGCATTGCGCAGATAGGCGCCGACAACGGGGAATTGGTCGAATACGGCCGCACGCTGTTCGTCATCGAGCCAGGTTAACGCAAGCGAAGAAACCTGCATTCGGCAAACAAAAATAGCCGGGTGCTCATGAAGCGAGCCACACGGGAGGGGAACATGCGAAATAGATTAGGTACGGGACGCATACGTCTTATCGCCGCGGCCTTTGTCGGCCTCGTCGCGACGGCAGGCCCTGCGGCCGCGCAAAGCTTTACTGATTGGGGCTGGCCTCAGCCGTACGAAAAAGTATCTGACAAGTCGATCGCCTGGCTGAAGCAGAAGGGATGGTGGCCCATTGGCGTCGGTTGGCAGGCTCCGTTCTCCGGCCAGAACACGATCAATGTCGTGATGGACAAGGCCGGTCTGTTGGAAAAGCGCGGCCTTGAAGCAAAGTTTCAAGCTTTCGCGGCTGGGCCGGATGTCAACGAAGCGGTTGCATCGGCGCGGGTGCAGGTCGGCAATGGCGGAAATTTTCCCTTCACCTCGCTGCTCGATCGCGGTGTCCCCGTGCGCGCAATTGCGGTCGTTGCTCCGAACTTGAAGCACTCGACGGTGGTTCCTGTCGATTCGCCAATCAAGACGCTCGCCGATTTCAAGGGCAGCAACCCACCCGCAACGATCGGCATCGTGACTGGTTCGTCCGCCGAATTCTATTTCACACAGGCTGCAGAAGTGGTCGGGTTGCAGATTGGCAAAGACGTCATCTTGAAGAACATGCCGCCCGGCGAGCAGCTGCTGATGGCCAAGGGCATTGGGGCCGTCGTGCCGTGGGAGCCGTCTGTGACGATCATCACCGACGACCGCAAGAGCGGGAGAGAGGCTGACACGATTTTTCCATACAACTTCTACGAAGGCATGTTTTACGTGCGTCAGGAGTTGATCGACAACGTGCCGGATGTCGTACAGGCGATCAGCGACGCCTTTATGGAAGCGACGCTCTGGATCCGCCTCAATCCCGACAAGGCAGCTGACTTCCTCGCTGCCGAACCCATGCTCAAGGTGTATGGCAAGCCGCTGCTTCTGCAACAGACCGAGCTGTACAACAATCTGTACAAACCGACCTACAGCTTTCCGTTTGCAAAATTGTGGGGCGAGGAGAATGCGCGCATCGCCAAGTGGCTGAAGGACCGCAATCGTCTCACGAAAACCTTGACCGCAAAAGATTACGAAGACTCGTTCGACGTGCAGTTCATGACCAAGACCTACGAAAAGCTCGGCTGGAAAGTCCCGGCGCAAGCACCGTTCCTGCCGGCCAACTGGTCCGGCACAATCGGGAAGTTGCCGTATCCGGCCTATGCCAACGTCAACACGCTCAAAAGTCCACAGCCGTGGCCGGAGTCGGGTGATCTGACAAAGCCGTGGGCCTTCAATGGCAAAACATACACGCCATAAATCGTCGTAGTGGCAATAATACCCGCGAGGCTCCGCATTTCATGGAGCCCGCGGGCTCGCCGTACGGGAGTTTCGATCCGGAGAGTTGGGCAGGCGATGCAGAATGAAGACGTTGCATCGGTGGGTCGGTCCAAAGCCGCGCCGGTCCCTTCGGCGACTGGAACAGGAATCCGCCTGCGACTTTTCCGCGTCCTCGGTTACCTGCCTAACCTCGGATTTCTCGTTTTTCTGATCCTTGCCTGGCAGTTCGCATCGACGGTCTGGCTACCGCGCATCGATCCGCACATGGCGGTCCTGATGCCGGCGCCGACCAGCATCGCCAAAACTGCCGCAGCAATGATCGCGTCCGGCGAGCTATTGTATAATCTGCTGGCAAGCTTGCGGCGCGAGGCGATAGCCTTTCTGTTCGCGGCGACCGCAATTCCGCTCGGGATGGCCATGGGTTGGTGGCGCGTCGTCTACAATCAGGTGAATCCCGTCATGGAGATCTTGCGGCCGATACCGCCGCTTGCCTGGATACCGCTCAGCATCTTGTGGTTTGGCCTTGGCGACGAGCAAAACGAATTCATCATTTTCCTCGGAATGTTTTTTCCTATTCTGGTGAACACCATTGTCGGCGTGAAGAATATCGAGCCAAATTTAGTGCGTGCCGCGCGTAGCCTCGGCGCGCCGGAGCGGAAGGTGCTGTGGCGCGTCGTGCTTGTCGGTGCGCTGCCGCAGATCATCACCGGCGTGCGGATAGGCCTCGGGGTCGGGTGGATGGCCTTGGTCGCGGCAGAATTGGTCGGAGCAAGTTCCGGCTTGGGCTTTCTGATCAACGACGCGCGCAGCATGCTCCGTACAGACATAATCGCCGTCGGGATGCTCACAATCGGACTTATCGGACTGGTGATCGACACCGCCATTCGGCTGCTGAGCCGACGGTTGCTGCCCTGGTCCCTGGCATTGAGCAAATAGGATCGAGCGATGGGTAGATTGGCGGTGAACGGACTATCGAAAACCTACGGCGAGCAAGGCGCCCCGGATAGTGTCGTTGCGCTGCGTGACGTGACATTCGAAGTGCCCAACAATCAGTTTTGCTCGATTCTCGGCCACAGTGGCTGCGGCAAGACAACGCTACTCAATATCGCCGGAGGATTTGAGGCTCCGACCGCGGGCGGAGTGATGGTGGATGGCGAATTAATTCGTGGACCAGGCTGGCAGAATACCGTGATCTTTCAAGATTATGCGCTGTTTCCGTGGATGAGCGTATCCCAGAATATTTCATTCGGACTGGAGATGAAGCTGCTGCCGCGGCACAAGCGCGGCGACGTTACGCAACACTACATCCGGTTGGTTGGTTTGGAGGGGTTCGAGAACAAATTTCCGCACCAGCTATCGGGTGGTATGCGCCAGCGTGTCGCAATTGCGCGTGCGCTCGCGGTGCAACCGAACTTGTTGCTGATGGACGAGCCATTCGCCGCCCTTGATGCGCAGAATCGGAGCTTCATGCAGGACGAACTTGTGCGAATCTGGCAGCGTGAGCCAAAGACGGTGGTTTTGGTGACCCACAGTATTGATGAAGCAATCAAACTTTCCGACTGCATTGCCGTGATGACCCGGCGCCCCGGACGAGTGAAGGCCTTTCTGAAGGTGGATTTACCCCGGCCGCGTGACGAAGACGACAGTGCCTATCTGGCGCTGCGGAGGAAATTGCGCGAATTAATTCACGACGAATATGATGATGGCCCTGGCCGTTAGAGCCGAATTGGCTAACCAACCCGATGAACATTTTCGAGGAGCCGAAGGTCGATTGTCATGCCCACGTGATTGATCCGGCGAATTTTCCGTACGGCAAAGACGTCGCCTATAGGCCGAGCGGACAGGAGGTCGGTACCACGGCGCAATTTGTCGAGGTGATGAAGTGCCACGGGGTGAGGCATGCGCTCCTGGTGCAGCCAAACTCAGGGTACGGAAGCGACAATTCGTGCATGCTCGACGCGATCAAGAATGGCGAGGGCCGCTTCAAGGGCATCGCGATCGTCGATCTGGACGCCGATGCTGCGACGCTCAGGGAACTGCGGTCACGTGGCGTTATAGGCGCCGCGGTCAATCCGACATTCCATGGCAATGATTACTACAGGCGCGCCGATGGCCTGATAAAGCATCTTGCCGATCTCGACATGTTTTTGAATCTCCAGGTCGAGAATAATCAGTTTCTGATGTTCGCGCCGTGGATCGAAAGCATCCCCGTCAAGGTCGTGATCGACCACACCGGCCGGCCGACACCGCCGGCTGGCCTTGATCAACCGGCCTTTGCCGCCATGTTGCGATTGGCCAAGACAGGCCGGGTGAGTGTGAAGATTTCCGGTTACATGAAATTTGCCAGGCGGCCTTATCCATTTGAAGACTGCTGGCCGTTCGTCCGCGCGATGGTCGATGCGTTCACGCTTGACCGCTGCATGTGGGCGTCGGATTGGCCATTCCTGCGCGCATCGGAACGGCAGGACTACGGGCCGCTGGTGCAGCTGGCAGGTCAGTTGTTTCCGGATGCCAATGACCGGCGCAAGCTGTTCTGGGACACACCCAACCGTTTGTTCAACTTCGGTCAATAGCCGCACTGCTGAAATCCTATCGCTTCTTGATTCCGGCTTTCTCGATCACCTGGGACCATTTGGCGACGTCGTCCTTGATGCGGCTGCGCAAATCGTCGGATGACATGCTGCGCGCGTCCATGCCGGCCTCGGTTGAAAATCTCTGCACTTCGGGCGACTTCAATGCGCTATCCACGGCCTGATTGAGCAAAGTGACGATATCGGCGGGCGTCCCTGCCGGGACGGCGAGCCCATTCCAGCTTGTCACTTCGTAGCCGGGGAGCCCGCTTTCGATCACGGTAGGAACATTCGGCAAATTGCTCGCACGCTGTTGCCCGGTGGTGGCAAGCACCGTCATCTGGTCATTGGTGATCGGTGACTGGAATCCGACGTAATATTCGAACGCGACGTCGACGTCGCCGCGCAAAACGGCGTTGGCGAGGTCCGGCGTGGTTTTGTACGGAACGATTGTGACATCGAGGCCGGACATCGTGCGGAACAGCTCGGCGGACAGGTTCTGCGCACTTCCGGCGTTGATTGTGCCGAAGTTCAGTGTGCCGGGACGCGCTTTGGCAGCGGTGATCACGTCTTTGATTGTTTTGTAGGATGAACCGGCTTTGGTTGTGATCACCAGACCATAAGACGCGGTGGTCGAAACCGGCGTGAAATCGCGCTCGATATTGTAGGGCAGGGACTTGAACAGCGCCTTGGCGATGGTCAGGCCGCCGCCCAGCATGACGAGTGTGTAACCGTCGGCCGGCGCTTCCTTGGCCGACTGCATGCCAACGACGCCGCCTGCGCCCGGGCGGTTTTCGATAAAGAACTGCTGGCCGAAATGCTGGCTCAAATTCTGCGCCACCATCCGCATGGTGACGTCAGCGATGCCGCCCGGGCCGTACGGGACGATGACGCGCACGGGTTTTGAGGGGTAAGTGTCCGCCCCGGCGGGAGACGCAGCTATCATGAGTGCCAGCGACATTCCGCAGACGATATGTACTGTGCCTCGCAACAGGCGGTCGGTGGCGCGCATAACGGGGTGCAGCATATTTGTTCCTGGGTTTCCCGGCCCGGGACACTAGGAAGCCAATGCGGGGCTGACAATATGTCTCGGCTGCGCGGGGGGCATCGCTGGCCATAGCGAATGTCGCTTTACGGTGATGGCAGGTTGCTCTACGGAAGACGGCCCGGACCATGACCACGATCGACATCCACCCGCACATCATTGCCAGCGACGCCACGCGTTACCCTTTGGCGCCGCTCGGCGGCCATCAGTCAGACTGGTCGCGCACGCGTCCGGTCACCCTGGAGCAACTGGTTGCCGCCATGGATGAGGCCGGCGTCAAGAAGGCCGCGATCGTCCAGGCTTCGACCTGCTACGGCCATGACAACTCTTATGTGGCCGATGCTGTCGCAGCCTTCCCCCAACGCTTCACGGGCGTGTTCTCCGTTGACGTGCTGGCTGCCGATGCGCCGGAACGCATGCGGCATTGGCGAGACAGGGGGCTCACCGGTCTGAGACTTTTCACCTTCGGCAGCACGATGTCAGAACAGGCCAATTGGCTCGACGATCCGAAATCCTATCCGGCATGGAACTGCGCCGGCGAACTTGGCCTTTCGATCTGCCTGCAGATGTCGGCCAAAGCGATCCCACAAGCGAGCGCCATGGCGAAGCGATTCGCAAACGTCCGGATTATTCTCGATCACGGCGCGCGGCCGTCGCTGGAAGACGGGCCGCCCTATAATGCTGCCGCCAGTCTGTTCGAGCTCGCGCGCTATCCCAACATTTACATCAAGCTCACCCCGCGCATGTTCGCAGAAGCCCGCCGTGGCAAAGCAACGCCTGAAACGTTTTTTCAGCGCATGGTCTCCGCGTTCGGCGCCGCGCGGTTGGCGTGGGGATCGAATTATCCATCCAGCGAAGGCAAGCTGCCGGAGCTTTTAGCGGTGGCGCGCGATTCCGTTGCCAGTTTGACCAAGGCCGAGCAGGAATGGATCTTCGCCAGGACCGCGCAAGTGCTTTATCCGGCGCTGGCGGATTGAGGAGACAGTCTATGGCCGTCGAAAAAGTCAAACTCTCGACACTGCTCGGAAGCTATCCGAACGCGATGGCGCTCGAGGACGGCACGATAAAATCCGATCTGGTTGCGTTCGATTTCGCCGACGTGAAAGTGTCGAATACCGCGTTCAAGCCGCTGGTGCGTGAGGCCAAGTTTGATGTGGCCGAGCTCGCGATCGTCACCTTTTTGCAGGCCAAGGTTTACGGCAAACCCTACACGCTCATTCCAGCGACCGTTTTGGGGCGCGGCCAGCACCACACAATCGCCTACAACCCGGAGCGCGGGCCATTGAAGGCGTCCGACCTGGCGGGCAAGCGGGTCGGCGTGCGCGCCTATACGCAAACCACCGGGGCCTGGGTGCGCGGTTTCCTCGCCGACGATTACGGCGTCGACACTGCGAAGGTCCATTGGGTGACGTTCGAAGATCCGCATCTTGCCGAATACAAGGACCCGGATTTTGTCACGCGGGCGCCAGAGGGAAAAAACCTGGCGCAGATGTTGCTCGATGGTGAGCTTGATGCCGCCATTGTCGGGGACAAGCTGCCAGACCCGCGGCTCAAGCCGCTCATTCCCGATGCCGATGCGGTGGCGCGCCAATGGGCGCAGACGCACGGCGGGGTGCCGATCAACCATATGATGGTGGTGCGTGACGGAATCGCAAAATCGCGCCCCGATGTCGTGAAGGAGATTTACCGGATGCTGCGCGATAGCCGGCGGGCGGTACCGCCAGCGGCAGATAATGGGTTGCTCGACCCCTGGCGGTTCGGAATCGAGGCCAATCGCCGGTCGCTCGAGATCATTATCGACTACAGCGTCCGGCAGAAGCTGATCCCGAAAAAATTTTCCGTCGATGAATTGTTCGACGACAGCATGCGGGCGCTGGCTTAGGTGTGTCAGAGCGAGGCGCCGCTCAATACAAATCCAACGACGAGCCCTATGAGCACAGCCAGTACCGATGACATACCGGCGATGATCAAAATAAGGCTGATGAGCTGTTTGTGACCGGCGAAGCCTTCCATTGGCGCCTCACGTCCAAATCTTGAACGCGAGTATTCGATCAATGTGCCGTTGAAAGCTTGGGCGGGAGCGACGACAGCCTTGACTGGAACGCGCTCGTTCAGCGGCCCTGGTAGGCCGGCGTGTATACGATCAGGCCATCAAGCGCGTCGGTGACCTTGATTTGGCAGGAAAGCCGCGACGTCGGTTTTACCTCAAAGGCCGAGTCGAGCATTTCTTCCTCTTCGCTCGACGGCGGCCCGACGGTGGCGCTCCACGCGTCATCGACGTGCACAAGACAGGTCGCGCAGGTGCAGCCGCCGCCGCATTCCGCCACGATGCTGGCGACATCGTTCCGCAACGCGGTTTCCATCACGGTTGAGCCCAGCTCGGCGTCGACGGTGTGACGCGTGCCGTCGTGTTCGATGTAAGTAATTTTCGGCATGCGGCGGATTAAGCGACGCCCAGTTTCTTCTGCAGACTGGTCGATGACGTCGTGTACTGGAAAACGAGTTTTTTCTCCGGATAGACGTAGCGATGCGCTTTCTGCGCCATCAATGCCGCTTCGTGGAAGCCCGACAAAATCAGCTTGAGCTTGCCCGGGTAGGTGTTGATATCGCCGACCGCGAACAGGCCAGGGATATTGGTCTCGAACGCAGCGGTGTCGACCGGAATGAGTTCGTCATCCATCTTGATGCCCCAGTCCGCGACCGGGCCGAGCTTCATGGTGAGACCGAAGAACGGCAGCATGGCGTCGACCTCGACGCGCGCAACGGCGCCATCATTGCCCTTGATCGAGCACGCGGCGAGTTGGCCATCGCCGCCTTCCAGAGTGGTCACCTGACCGATTTTGAGATCCATGCCACCGGCTGCCACGAGTGCACGCATCTTTTTTACGCTATCGGGGGCGCCGCGGAAGTCGTCGCGCCGGTGCACGAGCGTCAGACGCTTGGCGATGGGCTGAAGATTGAGCGTCCAGTCGAGCGCGCTGTCGCCGCCGCCGACGACCAGCAGCCGTTTGCCGCGGAAGGCATCCATTTTGCGGACGGCATAGAACACCGATTTTTCTTCGTATGGCTCGATGCCCTGGATCGGCGGCCGCTTGGGCTGGAACGAGCCGCCGCCGGCCGCGATCACGACGCACTTCGCTTCGAATGTCTTGCCGGCATCGGTGCGCAACCGGAAGCCCGGCTCACCGATCTTCTCGAGCGCTGTCACCATTTCGTTGAGATGGAAGGTGGCGTGAAAGGGCTTGATCTGCTGCATCAGCGCGTCAGTCAGACCATGGCCTGTGATAAGAGGGATGCCGGGAATGTCGTAGATCGGCTTCTCCGGGTAAAGCTCCGCGCACTGACCACCGACCTTGTCGAGGATATCGACGAGGTGAGCCTTGATATCCAGCAGGCCGAGCTCGAAAACGGCGAACAGGCCGACGGGCCCCGCCCCGATAATCAGAACATCGGTCTTGATCGTTTCACTCATACTTGTCGTCCTTGTCGTCCCGGCCAATGCCGGCCTTTTCTGACGGTTCTCATGCCAATTTGCGGCTCTTGCGATTAGCGGGAACTTCGATGTGGCGCAACAGTTCCGCCAGCGCCTGCTCGGGGGTCTTTCCGCTGGTGGAAAGGGCCACTTCCGCCTTGGCATACAGGGGTTCGCGGCTGCGAAGGATCGAGACCAGATCGTCCATCGCCCGGGTGCTGTTTGCCATAGGGCGCATGTCGCCTTGCGCCATCACGCGGTTCATATGCTCGGCGGGCTCGGCGCGTACCCACACCGTGAGGCAGGAGGCGAGCAGCAGCTCCAGCGTGCCCGGCTCGGTGACGATGCTGCCACTGGTGGCGACCACGAAGGTTGAATGCCCGCGCAGGACCTCGTCGAGCGCTTCGCGCTCGGCGCGGCGGAAGGTCTCCTGGCCGAACATGTCGAAGATCGCGCTCAACGTCGTGCCACTACGCTTTTCAATTTCGCGATCAAGCTCGATAAAGGGAACGTCCAGCCGCTCAGCCAGCAGTTTGCCCAAGGTGGATTTGCCGCCGCCGCGCAATCCAATAAGTGCAATGCGCTTGCGGCGCGTTTCTTCCGAGGGAGCGCTGAAGCTCTTGAGCAGCATATTGCGCGCTTCTGCGAGCGCCGATGGCGGCAAACGCTCGAGGAATTGCGACAACAAAACCATATCGAGGGCGGGGTCGGCCCCTTCTTGCACGAGTTGCGTGACCGGCAGGCCGATGGCCCGCGCAATCCGCCGCAACAGGATGATCGAGCCATTGCCGAGTCCGGCTTCGAGCTGCGCCAGATAGCGTTCGGAAACCTTGGCGTGCTGGGCGAGTGCTTTTCGTGTCATGCCACGTTGGTTGCGCAGCACGCGGACGCGTTCGCCCAGCCTGCGCAGGTAGGCGTCGGTTTCGCGGCCGGCAACAGGGCCTGGGCGGGCGCTTTTCATGTCACTTCGCTAACATGCATTATAATGCTAGGCAATATCAGGTTTGGAACCGGCCACGCAAAGATCCAGTTGTCGCAATGCCCCAACGGTGTTAGTGATATGCAAAATAATGCATAAAGGGAGATGAGTGCGGGCGGCAACGTCCTTGCGTCCGTTTTGGCCATGCAAACCATCGATTTTCAGACGGATCCCTCGCGTTATCGCCATTGGCGCATCGAGCGTGACGGCGACATTGCCTATCTGATCATGGATGTCGATCCCGCCGGCGGATTGTCAGACAGCTACGAACTTAAACTCAATTCCTACGATCTCGCCGTCGATATCGAGCTCAATGACGCGATCCAGCGCCTGCGGTTCGAATGTCCGGACGTGCACTGCGTCGTCATCAAGTCGGGCAAGGACAATGTGTTCTGCGCCGGCGCCAATATCCGCATGCTCGGCAAGGCCGCGCACGGGCATAAGGTAAACTTCTGCAAGTTCACCAATGAGACGCGACTGGCGATCGAAGACGCCACCGAAAATTCGAAACAAACTTATATGTGCGCGGTGAACGGCAGCTGCGCCGGTGGCGGCTATGAACTGGCGCTGGCCACCGATCACATCATGCTGGTCGATGACCGGCGCTCGACCGTATCGCTGCCGGAGACGCCGCTGCTTGCGGTGCTGCCCGGCACTGGCGGCCTCACCCGCGTCACCGACAAGCGCAAGGTGCGCCGAGATCGCGCAGACTTTTTCTGTTCGACCGAAGAGGGGTTGCGCGGTGCCAAGGCCGTCGAGTGGCGGCTGGTGGACGAGGCCGTGCCGCCGTCGAAATGGAAAGATGCGGTGGCGGCACGCGCGCATGAGTTGGCCAAGCGTTCGGACCGACCGCGGTCGGGTGGCATCAAGCTCACGGCGCTGCAGCGCCAGATCGTCGATGGGCGGATTTCATATTCGCATGTCGAGATCGAGATTGACCGCGGCCGTTCGGTCGCAACGGTGACGGTGCGCGGGCCGACGCAGCCTGTACCACCCTCAATCGATGCCGCACATGCGCTCGGCGACAAGTTCTGGCCGCTCACAGTCGCGCGCGAACTGGAAGACGCTATCCTGCACCTGCGGGTCAACGAGCCGACCATCAATGTCGTTCTGCTGCGCACTGACGGCAGCGCGAAGGCGGTGATCGAGCATGACAACTTTCTTGCGAAGGCCAATGGTGACTGGCTGATGCGCGAAATCCGCCATTACCTCAAACGGGTGCTCAAGCGTATCGATGTCACCGCCAAGACGTTCTTTGCCGTGATCGAGCCGGGCTCATGCTTTGCCGGAACGCTGGCCGAGCTCGCCTTTGCTGCCGACCGCTCGCTGATGCTGGTCGGCACGCGCGAGGGCGATAACCGCCCACCTGCCACGATCACACTCGGTGCCGCCAATTTCGGCTTCTATCCGATGGGCAATGGCCTCACGCGCTTGCAAAGCCGCTTTCTCGGCGAACCGAAGTCACTGGAAACGGCAAAGGGCAAGGTTGACGCAGCGATCGAGGGCGAAGAGGCGGCCGAGCTCGGCCTCGTGACGTTTGCTTACGAAGATTTCGACTGGGATGACGAACTGCGCATGATGATCGAAGAGCGCGCAAGCCACTCGCCGGATTCGCTGACCGGCATGGAAGCCAATCTGCGCTTTGCCGGCCCCGAAACGATGGAAACGAAAATCTTTGGCCGTCTTACTGCCTGGCAAAACTGGATCTTCCAGCGGCCGAATTCGGTCGGTGAGCACGGCGCGCTCAAGCTCTACGGCACCGGCGTGAAGGCGACGTTCGACAAGGAAAGGGTGTAGCCATGAATATCCAGCAGGTCGACTATAACGGGCTGATCCCTAACAATGTCGGTCTCGGCAGCGACGTGCGCGTCAAGCGCGCGCTGGAGAAGTGGCATCCCGGCTACATCAATTGGTGGAAAGACATGGGGCCGGAGGGCTTCCAGGAATCGCTGGTCTATTTGCGAACAGCGGTGAGCGTCGACCCCAAAGGCTGGGCGAAGTTCGATTACGTGCGCATGCCGGAATACCGCTGGGGCGTGCTGCTGGCTCCGCAACAGGAAGATCGCAAGATTCCCTTCGGGACACACAAGGGCGAGGATGTCTGGCAGGAAGTGCCGGGCGAATACCGCGCCATGCTGCGCCGGCTGGTGGTGATCCAGGGCGACACCGAGCCCGCTTCGGTCGAGCAACAGCGCCATCTCGGCAAGACCGCGCCCTCGCTCTATGACATGCGCAACCTGTTCCAGGTCAACGTGGAAGAGGGCCGCCATCTCTGGGCGATGGTCTATGTGTTGCAGAAATATTTCGGCACCGACGGCCGTGAGGAGGCCGAGGCCCTGCTTCAGCGCCGCTCCGGTGACGCAGACACGCCGCGTATGCTTGGCGCCTTCAATGAGAAGACGCCGGATTGGTTGTCGTTCTTTATGTTCACTTTTTTCACCGACCGCGACGGCAAGATGCAGCTTGAGGCGTTGGCGCAGTCGGGTTTCGATCCGCTGTCTCGCACTTGCCGCTTCATGCTGACCGAAGAAGCCCACCACATGTTCGTAGGCGAAACCGGCGTCACCCGCGTCATCCAGCGTACCTGCGAGGCAATGAAGGAAGCCGGTATCAGCGACCCGTATGAAATCGAGAAAGTGCGCAAGCTCGGGGTCATCGACCTGCCGACTATACAGAAAAAGGCGAACCTCCACTTTTCGCTGACGCTCGATCTGTTCGGCAACGAAATCTCGACCAACGCGGCGAATGCTTTCCACGCCGGCTTGAAGGGCCGTTATCGCGAGCACCGGCTCGACGATGACCACAAATTGGAAAGCAATACCTATCCCGTGCTGCGTCTGATCGACGGCAAGATCCAGAACGCGGATTCGCCGGCGCTGTCAGCGCTTAATATGCGATTGCGCGACGATTACGTGGCCGACTGTAACAATGGTGTCGGGCGCTGGAATAAAGTGATCGAGCAGATCGGCATCCCGTTCCAGATCAGGCTGCCGCACGTGGCGTTCCACCGACACATCGGCGAATTTTCGCGCACGAACGCTGATGCCGACGGCAATATCATTTCGCCCGACGAATGGACGAAGCGGCGGACCGATTTCCTGCCCTCGGCAGCCGACAAAGATTTTATCGAGAGTCTGATGCAGCCACAATTCGAGCCAGCCAAGTTTGCGAGCTGGATTGCGCCACCGAAGGTCGGCATCGACAACAAGCCCGGCGATTTCGAATATGTGAAGATTGCGTAGTAGTATCGCCGATCATCTGACCTCAAACTTGGCGATCACATTTTTCGGAATGGACGCCGCCGCGATCTTGTCCGGATCATCCTTGCTGCGTACCGCCCAGACTCGCGTCTCGCCGCCCTCGACCGCCAGCGCGCCGCCGACCGAAATGCGATGCTCAACATCGAAACTGGAGCGGCGGAATTCGTTGACGCGCGACGCGATCTCGATCGTGTCGCCGAATTTGATCGGTTTGAGGAAATTGGCGCGAGCATCCACGAGCGGGATTCCCAGGATGTCGAAGGCGGTCGCGATCTCGTGATGTTTTACGCCCAGGGCCGTTTCGAACAGCAGCCATGAATTGGCATCGAAGAATTCGAAAAACCGTGGATTGAATACAATGCCGGCGGGATCGCAATCGCCCCATTCGACCGTCAGCTGTCTGCGGAATGTGAGTGGCGCCACGCAATTGCCTCTGCTGTTTTTTGTCCGCGCGACATTAGCGGACGCGCGGCACGCGGTAAATTGTCAGGAGCGGGTCGCTTTCTTTTTACGCTTGCGTTTTGGTTTGCGTGGATCCGGCCATTCCACCACGTCCTGTGACAGCAACTCGACTCGCGAGGAGCGCCGGCGTTTGCGCAGCGCGTGCTTCGGTGCGACCGGCACATGCGGCGATGTATCGAGATCGACCAGCAGCCAGTCGAGATCGTCCGGCGCGATGACCCAGCTCCTGGGCGCATAGCGCGCAAGCGAATAGGGCTTGGAAAACGACAACATGGATTTCTTGCCCCCGGGCAAGCAATACTCGTGCGCGTAGGTCATCGCCAGCTCACGCGCGCTTGCGTAAATCGGGTCGCGCCAGCGCAGGATGGCGTGATTGGTCTTGCTGATGGCCCCCCACAGGCCGCGCTCCCGAAACAGCGTAATAATGTGATCCTGGTCGGCCGGCAGCGCGCGGATGTCCATCAAGAGCGGCGGCTTGCCGTGGTAGGCGAGCGCGGCGGCGGCGAAAATTGCACCCTCGGCACAATGCGCCATGCGCGCCCTAAGGACGCTGCGCGGCGACATTGCAGTGTCGCCGTTCAGGCTGAAGTTGACCGGGAGCCGATCGAGGTAATCCTGAATCATCTGCGGGGACTCGAGGCGCGCGAACAGGCGGTGCTCGGCAGGGGTCAGCAGCGAATGCAGCCTGCGTCGGTATGTGGCCATCAGCGGCGGTACGGTTCCAGAGTGAGCGATACTTTCCGTGTTTTGCATACGTAAATGCGGGATTTGAGCAATACCGGCGTTCTCCACAAGGGTCCGGCGAAAGGAAATTGTTACGCGTTAAAGCGTCCATAGAAGCAAAATCCTTCTTATTTTCGGGCACTTATTGCCGTTTGGCAGAATAATCTCCTACTTAAGCGTTCCTATTGGTGGCACGGAGCGCCCGATGACCGAGTTCCCGAACAAGCCCAAACGCGTTTCGCGGCTGGAAGCCTGGGCATTCGCGCTAGCGACCACGCTAGTGGCGCTGATTGCCATCGGCGTGCTGCCAGGCGTGCGCGGGTAAAGGACGACATCGATGACGACCGCGACCTGGAACCAGACAACCCCCGAGCGTGCGGACAACGTCGCGCTCGCACCGCACGTGAGCGAGGATTGGCTGTCGCTCATCATCGGGCTGTTTATTTTTGTGCTGGCGCTCGCCGGCATTGCGAATGTCGATCTGCTTGGCTGGGCTGTCACCACGTCGGTGTGGAACGATTTCGGCAAGGCGCTTGGGACGGTTTCGAAATCCTATGCTTCGCTCGGCGGGGTCGGCGCGCTGTTCGCAACTTATGTTGCGCTGCTCGTCGTCTTGAGTGGCGCGGCGGTCGCGCTCAAAAGCGACATCAAGAAATTTGCGCTCGCGTTCACGGCGGTGTTCTGGATCGCCTACGCGAGCTGGGTCGTCGGCAACTTCGCAAATTTCGCTGCTGTCACACCCGCAGAGCTGCAGAAATTCGGAATCAGCTGGTCGCTCCGGCTGACGAATGAAGGCGCATACATCTTTGCGCTGATTTCGGGCCTCGTGATCGCCAATGTATTTCCGCGCTTTGCGGAAGCGATCAAGGATGCGGTGCGCCCCGAACTTTATATAAAGATCGCCATCGTGATCCTGGGCGGCTTCTTCGCCGTCACCGCCGCGGGCAAGCTGTCGCTCGCGAGCTCACTGCTGCTGCGCGGTGTGGCGGCGATCATCGAGGCCTACCTGATTTACTGGGCCGTCGTTTATTTTGTCGCCCGCAAGTGGTTCGGCTTCAATCGTGAGTGGGCCGCACCGCTTGCCTCCGGCATCTCGATTTGCGGCGTGTCAGCAGCCATCGCCACCGGCGGCGCCATTCGTGCGCGGCCGCTCATTCCTGTTCTGGTGTCGTCGCTCGTCGTCATCTTTGCGGTGGTCGAAGTTCTCGTACTGCCGTTCCTGGCGCAGACATTCTTGTCGCACGAACCACTCGTTGCCGGCGCATGGATGGGTCTCGCTATCAAGACCGACGGCGCCGCGGTGGCTGGCGGCGCCATCACCGAGTCGCTGATCCTCGCGCAAAACGCGGCCGAGGGCATCAAATATCAGCCCGGCTGGATTCTTGGCACCGCCGCGACGATCAAGGTGTTCATCGACATCTTCATCGGCATCTGGGCCTTCGTACTCGGCTATATCTGGACCAATCACATCAATCGCACCTCGGACAAAGCGAGCGTGCGGGAAATCTGGCAGCGCTTCCCGAAATTCGTGATCGGCTTTGTCCTGACCTTCGCGGTTGGGCTCTACCTCGCGCTGGCAACGCCGGCGGGCATTGCCGCCAAGGTGCCGGCGGCGATGGGCGAAGCCAACACCATCCGCGTCGTCTTCTTCATCCTGACCTTCTTCTCGATCGGTGTGCTCTCGAACTTCAAGCGGCTCTGGCAGGAAGGCATCGGCAAGCTCGCCGCGGTCTACCTGGTGAGCCTGTTCGGGTTCGTGATCTGGGTCGGGCTGCTGATTTCATGGCTGTTCTTTGCCGGCGTGAAACCGCCGCTGGCGAGCTGAGCGAGGAAAAGCAATGTCGCAAGTGAATCACGTCAATGTCGGCGAGGAACTTCGGAAAGCGCAAGTCGAGCCATTGCTGCCGATCGAGAAGAAGCTGATCGGCTGGAGCCTGGGTATCGGCATCGCGCTGCTCGTGATCCTCGCCATCGTCAACCACCTGTTCCCGGTGTCGCTCTGACACCATCGCAATGTAACGGCGCCGGTCGCGCCGCCGAGAAATGAGAATGTGATGTCGCCAATTCCGAAGACCGCGCCGTTTGCCGAAGAGGAGATCGATCTCCTCAATCGCGTGGTCGGTACCGCAAGCCCGATCCAGCGCGCCTGGCTGGCCGGATTCCTCGCAGGCATTGATGCGTCTGGTGGCCTACTGGCACCGCAGCCGCTGGCGCCGGCACGCCCGGCCGAGCCGTTGACGATCGTCTATGCCAGCGAGTCGGGAAACTCGGAGAAGCTTGCCGGCGACATCGCCAAGGCGGCGCGCAAGAGTGGCCTCAAGCCGACCATTATCGACATGGCAGATCTTGAACTCTCCGCGTTGACCTCCGCCAAGCGGCTGATCGTGATCGCCGCCACCTGGGGCGAAGGCGAGCCGCCGGCGCGCGCCATACGCGCCTATAATGAGCTGATGGGTGAGGGCGCGCCGCGCCTCGACGGCGTCGAGTTCGGCGTGCTGGCGCTGGGCGATACCGCCTATGTTGAGTTCTGCGCGATCGGCAAGAAGATCGACGAGCGCCTCGCTGCCCTCGGCGGCAAGCGCGTGGTTGATCGCGTCGACTGCGACCTCGATTTTGCTGAGCCTGCCGCGCGCTGGATCGGCGATGCGGTGAAAGTGCTGACCCCGCCAAATGCGGGCGGCCGGGTGATCGAAGTCGATTTCGGCGGCAAGCCCGCATCGGCGCCGAGCACCGATATTGTCGAGGCCGAGGTCATCGAGCATGTCGACCTTAATTCCTCGCGCTCCGACAAGGAGACCATCCATCTTGCGCTGGCATTCGAGGGCGGCGCGCCCGCTTACGAGCCGGGCAATTCCCTCGATCTCTATGCCGAAAATGATCCGGCCTACGTCGACGAGTTACTGAAGTCGGCGGGACTTACGGGTGACGACAAGCTGCGTACTGAACTCATCAAGACGCGCGACGTGACGACGCTGTCGGCCAAAACCGTTGAAACCTACGTCGAGAAGACCGGTCACCAGTACGTCAAGGCGCTGATCGCAGACGGACAGGTCAAAGAGTGGATTGCAGGCCGCCAGCTCATCGATCTGATCTCGACCTTCCCGATCGCGCTCAACGCCGAGACACTACGCGCGTTAACGCGGTCGTTGGCGCCGCGCGCCTATTCGATCGCGTCGTCCCGCCGCGAGGTGGGGGATGAAGCGCATCTGCTGATTTCGGCGGTGCGCTATGAAAGCCATGGGCGCGCCCGCAAGGGTGTTGCATCGAACTATGTGGCCGAACGTCTCAAGCGTGGCGGCCGCGTGCGGGTGAAGGTGAAGCCGAACCGGCATTTCAGCCTGCCGGCGCCCGACAAGGACATCATCATGGTCGGCCCCGGCACCGGTGTGGCGCCATTCCGCGCCTTCGTGCAGGAGCGCCGCGCGACCGAGGCGACCGGCAAAAGCTGGCTGTTCTTCGGCGACCGGACCTTCACGCATGATTTCCTCTACCAGCTCGACTGGCAAGAGGCGCTGAACGGCGGCGCGCTCACGCGGATGGATGTGGCCTTCTCGCGCGACACGCCGGAGAAGGTCTACGTCCAGCACAAGATTTGGGATCGCCGCGCCGAGCTGGTCGAGTGGCTCGACAAAGGCGCGTATTTCTACGTCTGCGGCGATGCCAAGGCGATGGCGAAGGATGTGCGCACGGCCCTGGTGCGCGCCTATGCCGATGTGAAATCATTGTCGCCCGAGGCTGCCGAACAGGCGGTGGCGACACTTGAGCGCGAAAAGCGCTATCTGCAGGATACCTATTGATCCTGCCTCTATTGGATTGCCGGATTACCCATGACCGACGACCGTTCGCGCAATGAGCGCATCAAAGAGGCGAGCGATTATTTGCGCGGCACGCTGGCCGAGGGCCTGCGCGAGGAAATCACCGGCGCCATCGTCGAGGACGACCAGCAGCTGGTGAAGTTCCACGGCATGTATCTGCAGGATGACCGTGACCTGCGTCCCGAACGCACGCGCAAGAAAATGGAGAAGGCCTTCGCCTTCATGATCCGCGTGCGCATCCCGGGCGGGGTGCTGACCCCGCAGCAATGGCTCATCCTGGATCGGGTGGCGCGCGATTACGCCAACGGCAGCATGCGCATGACCACGCGGCAGACTGTGCAGCTGCACGGCATCATCAAATCGAACCTGAAGGCGACGCTGAAGCAGATCGACGCGGCGCTGCTCAACTCCATTGCGGCCTGCGGCGACGTCAACCGCAACGTGATGTGCAATCCGAACCCGCATCAATCTCACGCGCATGCCGCCGCGATCGCGCTCACGCGGGCGATCTCGGACCACTTATTGCCACGCACCCCGGCCTATCGCGAGATCTGGCTGGACGGCGAACGTATTGCCGGCGGTGAGGAAGAGGTGGTCGAGCCGATTTACGGCAAGACCTACATGCCGCGGAAGTTCAAGATTGTGGTGGCGGTGCCGCCGTCGAACGATGTCGATATATTTGCGCACGATCTGGGCTACATCGCCATCCTCGACGACGCCGGCACAATCGTCGGCTGGAACGTGACGGTTGGTGGCGGCATGGGCATGACCCATGGCGAGCCGGACACTTATCCACGCACGGCCGATGTCATGGGCTTCTGCACGACCGCCGATGTGGTGAAGATCGCGGAAGCAGTTGTCACCGTGCAGCGCGACTGGGGCGACCGCAAGAACCGCAAGCACGCCCGGCTCAAGTACACAATCGAGGATCGCGGCCTGGATGTCTTCTGCGCCGAGGTCGAGCGTCGCGCCGGCGTGAAGCTTGCGCCGGCCAGGCCTTACACGTTTACGTCGACCGGCGACCAATATGGCTGGTCGCAGGGTGACGACGGGCGCGGGCACCTGACGCTGTTTGTGCAAAACGGACGGGTGCAGGATGTCCCCGGCGCCGCGCAGCAAACCGCCTTGCGCGAGATTGCGAAAAGTCACCAGGGTGACTTCCGCATCACGCCTAATCAGAACCTGATCATCGCCAATGTGCCGACCGAGCAACAGGCCGAGATCGAACGCATCGCGCGCGAGGCGGGGCTGCTCGCGCCTTGGTCAGGCTTGCGTCGCAACTCGATGGCGTGCGTCGCGCTGCCGACCTGCGGTCTCGCTCTCGCGGAAAGCGAACGTTATCTGCCCGAGCTGATGACCGCACTTGACGAAAAGTTGGCCGCACATGGCCTCTCGGCCGATGACATTGTCATCCGCATGACCGGCTGCCCCAACGGCTGCGCGCGGCCTTATCTCTCCGAGATCGGTTTGGTCGGCAAAGGGCCCGGCCGCTACAATCTTTATCTCGGGGCGGCCTTCGATGGCTCGCGGCTGTCCAAACTTTACGCCGAGGATCTCGATCACAACGGCATTGTATCTGCGCTCGATCCGGTGTTTGCGGCCTATGCGTCCGGCCGTCAGAAGGATGAGCGTTTCGGCGATTTCACCATTCGTGCCGGCTTTGTCGCCAAGACCGGCAATGGCGCCGATTTCCACGCCAATCTCGGCGCTCGCGGCGGCGCTACCCGCTAGCGGCGGATACAGCCATGCCCATTTTCGCGACGGTTGCTGCCACATGTGGCGGCAGTGCGCGGCCCCGCACACCTGGCGAAGAAAAAATACAAGCAATTTCAATATTTTGGACGTTGGCACGCTCTTTGCTGCGTTGCACACGGATCGCAGCTCGGGCCGGCCATTTGTTGCACAAACGGTTACGGCGGCCCCAGAACAGGGAGTCGAGAAATGGACTATGTGAAACCGGTCGACGTCGCGGCCGCCATGGTCGAGACCGGACGCCGCAAGCTCGGATTGTCGCCGGCCGATCTGCTGGTACGCGGCGCACTTGCCGGAAGCATTCTGGCCGCGGCCACCAGCCTCGCACTGACCGGAATCGTGCAGACAGGCCAGCCGCTGGTTGGGGCGCTGATCTTTCCCGTCGGACTCATTCTGATTGTCCTTCTCGGGCTCGACCTGGTGACCGGCAGCTTCGGCCTGCTGCCGCTGCCGTATTTCGAACGGGACGCAAGTGGCGCGAGCTTGTTGGCTAATTGGGGCTATGTCTTCATCGGTAATCTGATCGGCAGCGTTTGTTACGGCGCGCTGCTCGCCATCGCGCTGACCAATTTTGGCACAATTGCACCGGCCGGCGTTGCGGCAAAAATCGTCGCAGTCGCGGAAGCGAAAACCATCGGGTACTCGGCAATCGGCTACGCGGGTCTCATCACGGTCTTCGTGAAAGCTGTGCTGTGCAACTGGATGGTCTGTCTCGCGATTGTTGCGGCCATGACCACCAATTCGACCATCGGCAAGATCGCGACCGCTTATATGCCGGTGTTCATCTTCTTTGCGCAGGGCTTCGAACACTCGGTGGTGAACATGTTCATCATCCCGACCGGCATGATCATGGGCGCCAGGGTCACGGTCGCCGATTGGTGGTTATGGAATCAGATCCCCGTCACGCTCGGTAACCTGGTCGGCGGAGCAATCTTTACCGGTCTTGCGATCTATCTCACGCACAAGCCGCGCAAATCCGCACCGTCGCCGCTGACTACGCCGAGGCAGGTGCCAGCGGAATGAGTGGGACTGAAATCGATCTCAAGGCAAAGACGGATCAGCTGGTCGGTGACTTCGAACCCGAACAGAAACGATATCTGGAAGGGTTGGTCGCCGGCCTGCAGATTGCGAAGACGGCAAGAATCCGTATCCGGTCCCGGCGCGGCGCCGAACGCTCGGGCCAGCCGGTCGGCCCGGACTCCGCGGCTCTCAAGGCGCAGAACCGTGTGCTGGCGGGTGGCGGCAAGCTTTCGGACCCGGAAAAATTCAAGCGCGAAGAACATCCCTTCGACAGCTATGAACGGCTGAAAGCGCACGCCGCCAATGGAGAATTTCCGAAGCCGCCCGACAATTTCCGTTGGCGATTTTTTGGGCTCTTCTACGTCGCGCCAAACCAAAATGCCTATATGTGCCGGCTGCGGCTGCCGAACGGAATCATTAAGGCCGCACAGTTCAGCGGCGTGGCCGATCTCGCCGAGCGTTTCGGCGGCGGCTACGCGCATGTCACGACGCGCGCCAATCTCCAAATCCGCGAAATCAGCGGCCGCCGATGCCGGTGGCGATGATCGAGGCCATCCAGGATCTCGGGCTGTGCTCGCGTGGCTCCGGCGCTGACAATATCCGCAACGTCACCGGAACGCCGACCGCCGGCATCGATCCGCAGGAGCTGATCGACACGCGGCCCTATGCGCGTGAGTGGCACTTCCATATTCTCAACGACCGCTCGCTTTACGGCCTGCCGCGCAAGTTCAACGTGGCCTTCGACGGCGCCGGCGTCATCACCGCGTTGGAGGACACCAACGACATTGGCTTCCAGGCCGTGCAGGTCAACGAGGGTTTGGGCCTTGAGCCCGGCATCTGGTTTCGCCTCTGCCTCGGTGGGCTGACCGGCCACAAGAGTTTTGCGCGGCGATTCGGGCGTTATCGTAAAGCCCGGCCGATGCCTGCAAGGATCGCGGACGCGGTGGTGCGCGTATTCATTGACCACGGCAACCGCACAGACCGCGGCAAAGCGCGACTTGAAATATGTTCTCGACGCCGTCAGGCGTCGAGAAATTCCTCGGCCTGGTTGAGGAAAAACTTGGCCGTAAGCTCGATCGTGCGGTGCCGGCCGCGATGACGGTGCGCCCGCGCGTTCGATCGCACGGCGCATATCGGTGTTCACGCGCAGAAGCAGGACGGGCTGCACTGGATCGGCGTTGTCGTACCGGTGGGTTACGTCTGACGGCTGCTCAGATCCGAGGCCTTGCCGGCATTGCGAGTGAGATGGGTGACGGCGACATTCGACTGACGGTTTGGCAGAATCTGCTGATCTCCGGCGTGCCCGATAAAAAGCTGAAGGTAGCGCAGGCCGGGATCGAAGCACTCGGCCTCGCGATCGAGGCCAACGCCATCCGTTCAGGCTTGGTCGCGTGCACCGGCAATACCGGGTGCAAGTTTGCGGCGTCCGACACCAAACGTCATGCCGAGGAGATTGCACGCTGGTGCGAGACCCACGTGTTCACTTGATACGCCGGTCAATATTCACCTGACCGGCTGCCATCACTCGTGCGCCCAGCATTTCATCAGTGAAATCGGCTTGCTCGCCTGCAAGGTACAGGAGGGCGATGACGGCGATGCGGTCGAGGGCTATCACATGCTCATCGGTGGCGGCTTCGGTCCGCAGGCCGCGCTTGGCCGCGAGAACTCTACCGCGACGTGAAGGCGGCGGACGCGCCCCGCACCGTCGAACGTATCTTGCAGGCCTATCTCAGGCATCGCGCCGCCGGGAGGAAAGCTTCATCGCATTCGCCCGCCGCCACGAGATCGACGCGCTCAAAGCGATGGCCGATCAGGAGGTCGCGAATGAGCGTTACGCCACGGTCGCCGATCCCGTCGTTTCCTGCCGGAAATCCGCGCCCTTCACGATCGAGCAGCGCACCTGGCTCAACGGGCTGCTTGCCGGCGTGTATGGCCTGGAGGGCGGCGTCACTCCGCTGTCGAGCGCGGACGTCGCCAAGCTGCTGCCGGGATTTATTGAGCCGGTGCAGCTCCGGCCGCCGAAATCGATGATGGTGCGCCTTGGCATGATCCGGCGATGCCGCTGTCCGACCGCATGAAGCTGGCCGAGGGCCAACCGCTGCCACGGCGGCTGATGGCAGCCATGGCCCAGCAGGACTGCGGCCAGTGCGGTTACAACTGCCACGACTACGCCGCAAGCATTGTTCGTCAAGAGAGAAGAACGCCTGAACCTGTGCGTGCCGGGCGGAAAGAGACACGCGCGCATGCTCAAACAACTCTTTACGAGGAATTCGATCGCGCCCCCACCGTAGCGCAGGCCGATGCCTTGCCGCCGCCGACAGCTGCGCCGCCATTATCCGCGCCCGGCCGCTCGCGGACAATCCGGTCTACGCAACATTTCTCTCGCGCCAGCGCCTCAATAAACCAGGTTCCGAAAAGGAAACCTGGCATGTCGAATTCGATCTCGCCGAGTGCAAGCTCGACTATGTGGTCGGCGATAGCTTCGGCGTATTCCCCGCAAACGATCCTGCGCTGGTCGATGCCGTTATTCGGGCGCTTGAGGCGCCGCCGGATTTTCCGATCGGCGGGCGCACGCTGCGCGAAGTCCTAACCGACAGCGTATCGCTGGCGCCGGCACCGGACATGCTGTTCCAGTTTATTTCCTATCTCACCGGCGGCGACCGGAAGAAAAAGGCCAAAGCGCTAGCCGACGGACTGGATCCGGACGGAGATGCGGCCGCGCTCGATGTGCTGGCGGCGTTGCAAAAGTTTTCGGGCATTCGTCCCGACCCGGAAGCTTTCATAGAATCCCTCGACGTGCTGCAGCCGCGCGTTTATTCGATTTCCTCGTCGCTCAAGTGCAATCCAGGCCGCGTCTCGTTGACGGTCGATGCGGTACGCTACGACGTCGAAAAGCGCACGCGTCTCGGCGTGGCCTCGACTTTCCTTGCCGGCCGTGTTTCGCCCGGCGACAAGATCAAGGTCTACGTGCAAAAGGCGCAACACTTCGCGCTGCCCGCCGATCCGAATGTGCCGATCATCATGATCGGGCCCGGCACCGGCGTTGCGCCCTTCCGTGCATTTCTGCAGGAGCGTATCGCGACCAAGGCTCCCGGCCGCAACTGGCTCTACTTCGGTCATCAGCGCAGCGACTATGACTTCTTCTACAAGGATGAATTTGTCGCCATGCGATCGGCGGGTCACCTCAATCGTCTGACGCTGGCCTGGTCGCGTGACGGCGACGAGAAAATCTACGTCCAGCACCGCATGCGCGATGATGGCCGCGACCTATGGGACTGGCTGAGCCACGGCGCGCACATATATATTTGCGGAGATGCCTTGCGCATGGCAAAAGACGTCGAGCGCGCGTTGATCGATGTGATCGCGGAGCATGGCAAGCGCAGCCCAGAAGATGCCGCGCGTTATGTTGCCGATCTGAAGAAAAACGACCGCTATCAAGTCGATGTTTATTGAGAGTTCACCGTGATGACCGAACCACGTACCCCGTCCGACGCCGGCCCCGCGCGCATGAGCGCGCTGGCGCGGCTGCCGGTGTTTCTGGCGCTGGAGGGCAAGCGCGCCGTACTGGCGGGCGGCAGTGCCGCGGCGGCCTGGAAGGCGGAATTGCTGGCGGCAGCCGGCGCAAACGTCGATGCTTACGCAACCGAGACGAGTGAGGAGCTGCGCCAGATCGCGGCGGATCCCCCGCGCGGTTCGGTAACGATCAATCGCCGCAGCTGGACAGCTGACGACCTGAAGGGCGCCGCGGTCGCCATTGGTGCTTTCGAAAAGGACGCGGACGCCGCTGAATTCGCCGCGGCGGCGCGTGCGGCAGGCGTTCCGGTCAATGTGATCGACAAGCCGGCGTTCTGCGATTTTGCTTTCGGCGCCATCGTCAATCGCTCACCGCTGGTGATCGGGATCTCGACCGACGGCGCTGCGCCGGTGTTTGCGCAGGCGATTCGCGCCAAGCTGGAAGCTTTTCTGCCCAACGGCTTTTCTGCATGGGCCGCCGCCGCTGCGCGCTGGCGCTCGGCGGTGAAGGCGTCAGGGCTTTCATTCGCGGGGCGCCGTAAGTTCTGGCAGCTGTTTACCGCGCATGCGGTCGCCAATCCGGACAGCGAGCCGGGCCAACGCGACTTCAACAGCTTTGTGGCCGAGGTGAGGGGACTTGGCACTTCGGTTGAGAATGGCTCCGTGACACTGGTCGGAGCAGGGCCGGGCGATCCGGAGTTACTGACATTGCGCGCCGTGCGCGCGCTGCAATCGGCCGACGTGATTTTGTTCGACGACCTGGTGTCGCGCGATGTGCTCGACTTTGCCCGCCGTGAAGCCAGAAAGATGCTGGTCGGCAAGACCGGCTTTGGCCCCTCCTGCAAACAGGAAGACATCAACGCGCTGATGGTGAGCCTCGCCAAACAGGGCAAACGTGTCGTTCGCCTCAAGGGCGGCGATCCGCTGATCTTCGGCCGTGCCGCGGAAGAGATCGATGCCTGCGAGGCTGCTGATATCGCGTTCGACGTGGTGCCCGGTATTACCGCGGCACAGGGCGCCGCCGCCAAACTCGGCATTCCACTCACCGACCGCAAACACGCACGCCGGCTGCAATATGTCACCGGCCACGCCCACAGCGGCAAGCTCCCGGCCGACCTCGACTGGCAAAGCCTTGCCGATCCGGCGACCACGACGGCGATCTATATGCCGGTGCGTACGCTTGCGGCGTTGGTCGAAAAAGCAACCACAGAAGGTCTTGATCCGCGCACGCCGGCGCTGGCCATTGCGCGCGCCACCCGACCTGATCAGGCCGTCATCTCGGCGCCCATCGCCGAACTTCCCCGGCGGCTTGCAGAAGCCAATTTGCCCGGGCCGGTGCTGGTGATGATCGGGCACGTTATGGGCGAGAAATATTCCGCGCCTCGCGCTCAGTCGAAGTACGGCGGACGCTGATTATCGCGCGTTGTAACGTATCGGCACTTCGATCGGAATTTGCGCACCAGCGACATCGGGTGGCGGCGGCGGCAGCGGTGCCGCCCGATCCGGAAGCGTTAGCGCTTCATGGTCGAGCAGGCTTGAGCCGGAGCTGCGTACAATGCGCGCATTGTGCACGCCGCCACTGCGGTCGACGCTGAAGGCAAGCCGCGCTATGCCGGCTTCCCCGCGAGATTGCGCTTCCGCCGGGTAGCGCTTGTACCGCTCGAGCCGGGCGACCAGCGCTGACTTCCAGTTCGGCAGCGCGTCGGGATTGTGTGACGCTGCTCCGGGAGCGGGCGCCGCGGCGTGTTCGGCCCGCTGCTCGGCTGTGCTGGGCGCGCTGGCAAGGCTTGCGTGCTTTTCTTTCGGCTTCTTTTCTTTCGGCTTTTCAACGGGCTTCGGCGGCGTCGCCACAAGCTCCGCGTCCTTCAGCGGGTCGGGTTTGATTTCGATTTTTTCAAGCGGCTTCGGCAGTTCAGGTTCCGGCTGGGCTTCGGCCTGCTGCGGGCCGGGCGGCAATTCGTTCGGCGTGACGTCGGGCGCGACGGCCTCCGGAGAAAGATCGATCATGATCACGGGCGCGTTCGCCAGCAGGTCGGACGAGTCGTTCCAGCGCGCCAGCAGCGCCATGGCCCCCGCGGCGTGAAAGCACAAAGCCAGCGTAAAACACGCGGCCCAGCGTGCTGTATCAGGCCAGCGTCCGGCGACGACGATGTCGCGCATCGCAACCATTACCGCGGTTTCTCCGCTTCAAGGCCAACAAGCGCCACATGCAGATAACCGGCGCTGCGCAATTCGTTCATGAGATTCATCAATTCGCCGTAGGGCACCGTCTTGTCGGCGCGCAGAAAGACCCGCTGCTGCTTGTCGTTCGCGGTGGCCTGGTCGAGCGCGCTTGCAAGAGCGAGGCGGTTCACCGGATCGTTGTCGACAGACACACTCAAGTCCGACTTCAGGGTCAGGAATAACGGCTTGTCGGGACGCGGCGTGCGGTCGACATTGGCCGCAGGCAGGTCGACGGAGATATCGACCGTCGCCAATGGTGCGGCGATCATGAAGATGATCAGCAGGACGAGAATCACGTCGATGAATGGTGTGACGTTGATCTCGTGGATCTCGTCGAGGGTTTCGTCGCCGTGATCGAGACGTACGCTCATCGCGATGTCACTCCGCGGCGGAGATCGAGCGGCGGCGGTCGGCCGGACGCTGCCCGAAGGCACCGCGGTCGAGATCGCGGCTGACGATGCGCAGAATTTCGGCGGATGCATCGGCATTCAACGCACGGTAACCGGCGACCCACCGCGAAAACATATTGTACATCACCACCGCAGGGATCGCGGCCACCAACCCGAGCGCGGTCGCGAGCAGCGCCTCGGCAATGCCGGGCGCAACCACGGCCAGATTCGTCGTCTGCTGTTTTGAGATCCCGATAAAGCTGTTCATGATGCCCCACACTGTGCCGAATAGCCCGACGAAGGGCGCGGTGGCACCAATGGTGGCGAGAATGCCGGTACCGCGGATCATCTGACGGCCGGCGGCGGCTTCGATGCGTTCGAGCCGCGAGGCAATACGCTCCTTAACACCGATGGCGGAGAGGCCATCGGCCGACAAACGCAATTCGTTGTCGGCGGCCCGGACCAGATTCGCGACGCTGCCGTCGCGGTCACTGATAGTTTTGATGACGTCGTCCCAGGACCGCGCGGCGGCGAGCTTATCGATGGCCGAGCGCATGCGCGCGCGTGCGCGCGTGAGTTCGATCGCCTTCGCAAACCAGATCGTCCACGTCAGCACGGAGGCAAAGGCGAGACCGACCATCACCGCTTTCACGATAATGTCCGCCGCCATGAACATGCCCCATGGCGAGAGGTCGCGCGGCAGCTTGAGCAGTGCATCGGACGCGGCGGCGGCATCCTGCGCGAGCGCACAGGTGGGCAGCAACAGGCCAATGACGAGCAGAAGCGTCAAAAACGGGCGCCTGTCGGTACGAATTTTTGCCGCACGTGAGCGAAGCATGAAGACCTCTCAGGGGCGGAAGCTATAGCAACAATGCGCCGCTCGCCGAACAGAAAAGACCAATAAATCCGCAGATTTGACCCATTCCAAACAAGCGGTGACGTATCCAATTCCGCCCTCTGCAAAGCGCGGCGGGGCTGACGGCGGCCGCACGACGTGCTTCCCAGAACCCTCACGCATGGCGTTCTGCGATCAGAAGTTTGCGGTTGCGGACAGCCTGAAGGTGCGCGGTTGGCCAGGCGAGATGTTGTTGTTGCCGTCCGCCGAGGCCCAGTAACCTTTGTTGAAGATGTTCTCTACGTTGAGCTGAGCTCTCCACGTCTTGTTGATCGTCGCATAGATGGCCCCGTCGACGCGAACGAAGCCGGGCAGGCGCACGGTGTCGTCCGAGTTGGCAAATGAATCCGAGAAGTAGATGACGCCGAGAGCGGCAGCCCACATCGGGGTGAATTGATATTTGTTCCATAGCGAGAACTGATCGATCGGAACCAGTTGCACGCGATTTCCCGGAACAATGGTCGTCGAGGTGGCGCTGACAATCCGTGCATCGGTATAGGCGTAGCCGAACGAGGCCTGCCAGTCGTTGGTGACGTAACCGTTCACCGCCGTTTCAAATCCTTTGACCCTGGTGGCGCCGGACGGGAAGAAGAATCCTGGATTGGCCCCATCCGCCAGCGGCTGGTTGGTGCGATTTAGTTCATAGATCGCCGCAGTGAATTGCAGGCGCGGCATGATATTCCACTTCGCGCCGACTTCGTTGTTGACGAATTTCTGCGGCGTGAGAATCAAAGTGCCGTCGGTTAACGCGCTAAATTGATCACCCGAGGCCGGCAGGTAAGAAACGCTGTAGGCGTAGTAGAGCGACAGATTTTCGATCGGCTTCACAATGACCGCGGCTTGCGGCGACAGCTTGTCGTCGACACGGCCGCGTGTCGTGTTCGTATTCATGTCTGTTGCCGACATGTCGAAGCGATCGAAGCGGACTCCACCAATCAGTTGCAGCCAGCGGGTGATTTCGATCGTGTCCCGCAAATAGGCAGACTCGGTGTAGAGGCGATATTTGCTGTTGGAATCAGCCGCAGTAACGCCGGGCGAAAAGGCGCCGGGATACTGATGGATAAAGGCGACGGTTCCGAAATAGGTCGGATCGAATGGATTGCCGATTGTCGTATTGGTTCCGTTTGGAAAGATCCCGGTGTTGCGGACGTCGATGCCGGTCTGCCGGTCGAACTCCGTTCCGAACGCAATCGTATGAAGGACCGGCCCGGTGGCGGTCTTGTAGACGAAGTCGGTCTGGTTGATGAGGTTCTGGCGGTCGGTCTCATGGTTGTAGGCCGCGTAGTTGAAGGCGGTATCAGCGGGGTTCACTGCTCCCCCCAGCGTGCCGTTACCGGGATAAACGTTCTGGTAGAATTTCTTGTAGTCGGCAAAGAGCGTTCCGTTCTTCACGGTCAATCCGCCGCCAAAGTCGTGTTCGATAAAGGCCATCACGGTCTGCACGTTGGCCCGCGCAACGTTTAGATCCGGGCTGCCGAAGAACGCGGTCAGGTCTCCATTCGGGGCGAACGGAGTGGCTGGATTGAAGCGGGTCGACGATGGGGCCACGGCGCTGAGTGCTTGCGACGGATTGCCACGATCGGCCGTGCGCTGGTCGTGATAATATTCGTAGCTAAGCTTGATCTTGGTGCTGTCGTTTGGCGTGAACGCCACCGTCGGATTGAAGCCGTAACGCTCGAGTTTACCGTAGTTGCGGAACGTATCGCTTGCCTCATAGAACGCGTTGAGCCTGGCCGCGAAATTCTGGTTGACGGCCTGGCCCGCATCTATGGCGATGCGACGGTCGCCGAAGGATCCGGTTTGCGCGGTTGCCTCGTAAATTCTTGTCCCATCGGCTTCCTTGAGCGTGCGATTGACAATGCCGCCGCCTGCGCCGCGGCCGAAAGTCAGGGCGCTCGGTCCCTTCAGGATCTCGATGCTTTGGGTGTTGTATAGATCGCGATAGTACTGAACGTCATCGCGAAATCCGTTGACGAAAAAATTCGCGCTTGAATCCACACCGCGAATGACGAGTTCATCGCGATTGCCTTCGCCCTGATGTACGGCGACACCCGGGACGTAGCGCGTGACGTCTGTGAGGCTCTGGAAACTCTGATCCTTGATGAAGTCCTTCGTCACGACCGAAATCGACTGCGGAATATTGATCAGCGGCGTATTCGATTTCGTCGCGACCGACGTGCTGTTGATGATGTAGCCGTCCGGCCGGCCTGAGTCGCCTTGGACGTTGATAGTATCGAGCGTAATCGCCTGCGCGTTGGCGTCACGCGCTGCCTGCGGCGCCGGCTGATCCTGTGCGATCGCCCGCAAAACTCCGGCGTCCGAGCCGACTGCAAGAAATGTCATCGCCAGCAATACAGGAATGTGCCGGCTTGCCCCCGTCTGACGCATCGTGTCCTCCACCCATCGGCTTTTTTTTGCGGACGCACGCAACGTCCGGTGACCGCTGCCCTGATGTGTCCTAGGGGCTCGAAAAAAAACGTGCAATATCAATGATTTAAAGGAATTCTAATGTGAAATTAGAATACTTCGAGAAGTGCCAGTAGTGCGAAGCAATCATTCGCCTTTTGCGGCTGTGTCCGCGAAACCAGCCATACAAAAAAGTTTTCGCGTCTGCGTGTATGGCGCTGTTGAATCACGCGCACCTTGTGTGCAACGAACACACGCGAAATTCTCTTTGAAAGGACTTGCCTCTCATGCCCTTCACGATGTCTCAGTCGTCTCTTCCGGTCTTCGAGATCGGCCTCAATGCCCTGTCAGGCGTGCTCGACAAGGCCGCGGCCCATGCGGCGACCAAGAAGATTGACCCCTCGGTACTTCTCGGCTGGCGGCTTGCGCCCGACATGTTCGCGCTGGTGCGGCAGGTCCAGGTCGCCAGCGATCAGGCCAAGAACGGCTCCGCTCGTCTCGCCGGTGTAGAGCCGCCGAAGATGGACGACAATGAAACGACTGTCGACCAGCTCAAGGAACGTATCGTCAAGACCATCGCGTTCCTCAAGACGCTCGACGTCAAGGCCATTGACGCGGCGGTTGATCGCGACATCACGTTTCCGCTCGGACCAAACAAAGGGCAGATGAAAGGCGGCGACTACCTCAATCATTTCGTTCTGCCGAATTTCTATTTCCATCTCACCGCGGCTTATGCCGCCGCGCGGAATTTCGGCGTGGATGTCGGCAAGCGCGACTTCCTGGGCGCCATTCCTCTCAAGCGCATCTGACGTCGCGCAAACAAAACGGCCCCGGGAACGCTCCCGGGGCCTGTCGCGCTGACTGAGCGAGTAATCGCTATTTCAGTCGCTTGGCTGCTTCCTGCGCCAGGCTCACATCGACATACTTCTTGATGTCGATCTTCTTTTTCACGAAGCCCAGATCACGCGTCATGTCCACATTGCGCTGCAACGCCTCGATGTTCGGCAGCAAGTTCGGATCGCGGTAAGTGTCCGCCTTGGTGAAGAGCCAGCCGAAGCGCTCGGGTGGCACCTTGGTGACGGCGGACGCGATCTTGGCCGCTTCGTCGTGGTTCTTCGGGTCGAGATACCAGCGCGTGATGCGCAGCATGTCTTCCATGAAGTCAACCATAGCCGCGCGGTTCTTGTCGATGAAGGACTTGCGCGCCGTCCACACGATCATCTGTGTGATCCCGATGGCCTCCCGTTGCTCGAACAGGACCTTGCCCTCTTCCTTTAGCTTGGGATTGAGCGCGAAGGGCAGCACGGCCGGGACGAGGTCGGCCTTCTTGTCGGAAAGGATCGCCGGCATTGTCGGCAACGGCGCTTCGATCATCGTGTAGTCGCGTTTTTCTTCAAGGCCGTGCTTCTTGAGCATGGCGCGCATGGCAACGTCGACGGCGCTGCCGCCGCCATTGGTTGCGACCACCTTGCCCTTGAGGTCTTCGACTTTGTTGATGCCGCTGTCCTTGCGAACATAGAACTGCTCGCTGAAATAGCCCGGGACGCCGTCTTGAAATTCATCGGCGATGACACGAATGTCGTCGAGGCCGGCGTTTTCGATCGCGACGGCAAGCGAGGAATAGGCGAGGTTGGAGACTTCCAGCTCGTTATTGGCGATCGCCGTAATCATTTGCGGCGTGCCCTGATAGCGGACGGATTCGAGCGTGTAGGATTTGCCCAAATGCACGGCCAGATCTTTTTTCTCGAGAATAATCGAGGCCCAGTTTGCGACCGGGGCCACCCATGACATGCGGATTTTCACGGGCTCGGCGCTGTTGGCCGGGCTGAGGCCGACGAGACCGAGCGCACCGGCACAGGCCAGCGCAAATTTCAGATAGCGCATATTTCCCTCCCACTGTCGCCGGGCTTGCTTGGTTTATCCGCAAGCTTCTTCTCGCCGCGAACTGGCAAGATTGTCGGAGGTCCAACGGATTTTGGCAAGCCTTGTGAGCTGCCCTGACGGCGCGGCCAAACGCCCACCATCCGGTACAGGTTGGTCAAAACGGTTACGCTTCTGGCAAGGCGCCCTGATCGCGGTAGGCCCAGAGCGCTTCGCGTGGCAGCGAGACCGGCGTGTCCATCCCGATATCGTGACGAGCGGCGGTGCCGAGTTCGAGCGCTTCCAGCTGGTGACCGGCAAGGTCGATGTCGTAAACCGTTTGCGTGCCCTGGTAGCGGCGGTCAAGCACGCGGGCGCGAAACGCATTACCGCTACCGTTTGTCCCAAGTGCAATGTTTTCCGGCCGCAAGGCGATGCGCACTTTCTCGCCGGCGCCGACGCCCTGCAGCAGTCTGGCCTCGACGCGATTGCCGCCGCCGATATCGACGATGCCGAAGGCGCCATTGCACTCGAGCAAGATACCGGTGAGCTCGTTGGTGGCGCCGGTGAAGTTGGCGACGAACAGGTCGGCTGGCCGGTTATAGATTTCGTCCGGCGTACCCATTTGCAGCAGCTTGCCTTCCCGCATCACCCCGATGCGGTCGCCGAGCACGACCGCCTCGGCCTGATCGTGCGTCACATAAAGCGCGGTCATGCCGGCGGCTTTCAGAATTCGCCGCAGATCGTCGCGTAGCCGCAGGCGCAGCTTGGCATCGAGATTGGACAGCGGTTCGTCGAGCAGCAGCAGTTGCGGGCGGTACACGATGCTGCGTGCGAGCGCGACGCGCTGCATTTGTCCGCCCGACAGCGCGACCACCGGACGGTCCGCATATTCCAACAGGCCGACCAGCTCCAGCACTTCGTCTACCTTGCGAGTAGCCTCGCTGCGCGCGACCTTGCGATGCTTAAGCGGATAAATGACGTTTTGCCGAACCGTCATGTGTGGCCACACGGCGTAAGACTGGAACACCATGCCGATATTGCGCAGCCGCGGCGGCAACAGCACGCCGCGCGCGGGCGATGACACCACGCGGCCGGCGATGCTGATGACGCCCGCGGTGGGGTGCTCCAGCCCGGCGACGCAACGTAGCGTCGTGGTCTTGCCGCAGCCGGACGGGCCAAGCAGGACGACAATTTCGCCGGCCGGCACGGCGAAACTCACTCCGTCAACGGCCGGCCGGCCGACCGAAAACTGCTTGCGCAGTTCGCTGACCTCGAGTGTCGCCGTCATGGGATAACTTTTGGGGTCACTTTTGGAATCACGCCGGTGTCACACGCGCGCCGCGTTCACTGCCGGTAGCCGAAAGTCTTGTCCCATTCGGCGACCCATGGTCCGTGCAGCTTCACGTACTCGTCCATGTCTGGCAGCCAGACCTTGACCACCTTGGGATCGAAGCCCTCTGGATAGACCGGGACCTCCTTGAGCGAGGTGAGGTTGCCGAGCTCCTTGATCATGAAGGTCTGGCCTTCTTTGGAGAGGCACCAGTTGAGGAACAGTTTCGCGGCATTGGGATGCGCCGCCGTCTTCGGAATGCCTGAGGCGTAAGGGTTGACCGGCACGCCTTCGGGCGGGAAGAATATTTTGACTGGCGCGCCGTCCTTCTGCTTCGGATAGATCGCATTGTAGAGCAGGGGACCCATTGCGACTTCGCCGCGCACCAGTGCATCCGACATCGGCGCGCCCGACGGGTAGAGCACCGGGTGGGTGGAGGCCTGTTTCTTCCAGTAATCCTCGCCGAGCACCTGGCGCTCGAACATGATGCGGGTCCAGGTGGTGCCGCCGGATTGCGCGAACACTTGCGCGGTCATCTTGTCGTATTCCGGCTTGGTCAGATCCATCCAGGTTTTCGGCGGATTTTTCACCAGTTCGGTGTTGTAGGCGATCGACCACACCAGCGTGGCGCGCGGCCACAGGTTGGGCGCGATCTGCGCATCCTTGCGATAGTCGGCGGCGTTGGGCGGCGCGTAATCCTGGAACAGATCGACCAAAGGCAACATCAGCGCGCGGTCGGAATGATCAACCACGTCGGCGGCGAGTTTGCCGGCAGCGACCTCGGTCTTCACGCGCGTGATGAGCTGGCCGCCCGGCGCGCGCACCATTTCGACAGAGATCTCCGGGAAGCGCTTGTTGAACGCCTTGATGACCTGCTGTTCAACTTCGGCAAAGTTGGCGGTGTAGTAGACGAGCTTGCCTTCTTTCTTGGCGGCCGCGATCAATTCGGGCGATCCAAATTCCTGCGCCTGCGCCGGCACGATGGCGAGCGCGACCAGGCCGGCAAAGCCGGTGACGATGCTTTTCATCATGACCAATCCTCCCATGTTTTTTTATCCCGTTCGCGCGACGCTGCCTTGCGCCGCCCCTCTGGATAGCCAGTTTGCGCCCCCTATCAGCACCCCGAGCAGAACGATCTGCACGAGGCTGAACGCGGCGGTCTTTCCGAGATTGCCGCCTTCGTAGTAGTCGAGCAGCAACACTGACATCACCATGGTGTTGCTAGTGTAGAGAAAGAGCGAGGATCCGAGTTCCCGGATCGACAGCACGAAAAGCAACGTCATTGCGGCGATCACGCCCGGACTCGCCAGCGGCAGCATCACGGTGCGGATCGTGCCAAGCATGCCCTTGCCGCACACCCAGGCCGCTTCCTCGAGTTCGCGATGAATCTGGAGGAACGACGTCGAGAGCGACTTCACCGTGTCGGGCAAGAAGCGCGCAATGAAGGCAAGCGCGAGAATCCAGATCGTGCCGTAGAGCCCGCCGGGAATACCGATCCAGGCCCACAGATAGGCGACGCCGATCACCAGGCCGGGGATCGCCACCGGCAGGGTGGACAGCAGATCGATCGACCGCCGTCCCGGCAGATTCGAACGGTGGATCGTGTAGCCGATCGCGAAGGCGAGAACGCCGCCGAAAAACGCGGTGATGATCCCGACCTCCACCGCGTTGTAGATCGAGTTCATGGTAAGCGGGTTGTCGAAGATACTGTGGAAGTGCATCAGAGAATATTGTCGCATGTCGAACAGGCTGGCCGCATCGCGGATGAACATGAATTTGCGGAAGGCCGCGACGATGAGCGCGAGCGTCGGTAGTATGACGACGACCAGCAAATAGAGCGCGCTGAAGCCGAACGTGAGCCAGCGCCAGCGTCCGAGATCGAGATTGCGCGGGCGGTAGGCCTTGCCGGCGACGGTGGTGTAGCTGCGCCCGGTCAGGACTTTCTGTTGCAGGTACACCAGCAGTCCGGTGACGACCATCAGGATGATCGCAACGGCCGCGGCGGTGTTGTAGAGCGGCGGCGACCAGTTGGTGAGTTTGAAGATGTAGGTCGTCAGCACATTGATATTCGCCGGCGCGCCGAGGACCGCCGGAATACCGTAGATGCCAAGCATCACGATAAATGACAGCAACATGCCGGAGACGATCGCCGGCATGATCAGCGGAAAAGTCACCGTGAACAGCGTCGAAAACGCGCTGGCGCCGGCGATCTCGGCGGCCTCTTCCAGGCTCGGATCCATGTTGCGCAACGCCGAAGCGGTGAACATGTAGACATACGGCGCGTAATAGATGCCGAACACGAAAATCAATCCGGACAGCGAATAAAAATCGACGTGCCAGTCGAGCCCGGCCCATTTGAACATCGTGTTGATCAGACCGGTCTTCGGCGAGCCGAGAATGGTCCAGGCAACTCCGGCTACCAGCGGCGGCGCAAACAGCGGCAGGATGCCGGTCGCTGCGATGAAGCGTTTGAACGGCGTATTGGTGCGCACGACGATCCATGAAAAGGCAAGCCCGATCGCCACTGCGATCGCGGTTCCACCGGCGCAGGCCACCAACGTATTGATCAGGGCGTCAGCGACGTTCGGATTGGCGAGCACCGTAAGAAAATTGGCAATCGACAGTCGCGCCAGGCTGAAACCCTCGACCACCGGGTTGGTGTCGGTGAGGGCGCCGAGCAGCAAAGTGAGAACCGGATAGATCACCAGGAAAGTAAGAATGGCCAGCAGCAGCCAAATCCACGCAATGGAAAGGACATCGCGGCTTTTGCCGGCATGCCCTTCCCGCACCGCGCCTTGCAGCAGCGTTGCCGTTTCGCTCAAGCCGTTTCCCCTGGCGTGCGCTTATTCTTGTTATCGCCCACACCGCGATTTCACAGGATTAGTGGGCTGTCCGCAATGGCTTAAAATTATGCCGTGGTCGGTTCGTTGGCTTCCTGGTGCCAGATCAGCAGCCGGCGGCGGGTCAGGGCCATGATCTTCACCAAAGCGTAGCCCACGACGGCAATCTCGACGATGCCGGCAAAGACGCCCACCGAATTGGCAAAACGCGAGGCGGTCATCATGGCGCCGCCAAGGCCATAGCCGCCCATCAGCATTTCAGTCACGACCGCAACAATCAGCGATAGAGGGAGCGCCACTTGTAGCCCCGTCATGATTGTTGGCAGCGCCGCCGGCAGCACGACCTGCCACAGAAGCTCGCGCTCGCCGGCCCCCATGTTGCGGGCGGACCAGATCAGTTCACGTTCGACACCTTGAATGGCGATGATCGTTGCCGCCACAACGGGAAAAATAGCGTCGAACACGATCATGGTGATCTTGGAGATGTCGAATACACCGAGCCACAACATCACCACAGGTAGAAAGGCGATCTTCGGCATCGGAAAGCCGACGGAAATAATCGGATCGAAGAACCAGCGCGTCAGCGCATTGCGCGACATCGCCAGGCCCAACGCAACGCCGCCGACGGCCGCGATAACGAAGCCAACCATGGCGCGGTAGAGCGTGACGGCTGTGTTGAGGGCGAGGTCGCCGGAGAGAGCATCGCTCCAGATACGCTCCAGCACGTTGCTTAGTGCCGGCAACTGGAAAGGCGTTACAACGCCGCTGCGCGCCACCAGCTCCCACGCTGCCAGCAGCGCGACCACGGAAACGACGCGGGCGCCCATCCAGGAAACAGTGACAGCGAGCCGCGCCGCTTTCTCGGGCCAGCCGTTCGACACCTCACCCGTGGCTATTCGCGCCATGCCAGCGCCCGCTTTGTAACGAGGAGGTAGATCCTGTCAGCCGCAAAACCGAGAAAGGCAACGCTGAACACCACCGCATACATTGCGTCATAGGTGCCGTTGGCGCCGAGAAAGCCGATCAAATAGCCGAAGCCTTTCTGCGCCACGATCAATTCGGAAGACACCAGCAGGATAAACGACAGCGCGAGCGCGGTGCGGATGCCATTGAGCAATTCCGGCATGGCGCTCGGCAGCACCACATCCCACAACATGCGCAGGCGGCTCGCGCCCATGCTGCGGGCCGACCACACCAGCACCTGTTCGCTCGAGCGCGCGCCATTGAAGGCGCCGATCGTGACCGGCAGCATGCAACCAAGAAAGATGAGCAGAATTTTCGATCCGTCGCCGAAGCCGAGCCAGATTACGGTCACCGGGATAAGCGCGGATTTCGGCAGCGGATAGAAAATCTCCACGATCGGCGCGAGAATGACGTTCACCGGTTTCCACCAGGCCATGCCGATGCCCAGCAGCGTGCCGACGATGATCGACAGTGCGAGGCCAGCGCCCGCGCGATAAAGCGACGATGCGCCGTTGCTGATAAGCTCGCCGTCCTTGATCATGTCGAACCAGGCGCCGATCACGTCTGACAAAGGCGGCAGGGCCGTGCTTGAGACCAGCTCAAGCCGCGCGGAAATCTCCCAGGCCGCGGCCAGGAGCAGAAGCGGCAGATAGCGGATCAACGATTGCCTCATCGCTCGACATCCACGCGGTTCACGTCCGCTTGCCTTGCGCCTTGATGGCCTCATCCTTCACGAGGTTCCAGATCTCGTCGACCTTCTCGACGAAGAACTTGTTTTTAAAGATGTCCGGATCGTTCTTGTCGAACTTGGTGTCGACGATGGTCTTGATGCGGCCCGGCCGCGCCGACATCACCGCCACCCGATCAGCGAGGTAGACCGCTTCCTGCACATCGTGCGTGACGAAGATCACCGTTTTCGGCGTCCGCTGCCAGATGCGCAACAACTCGATCTGCATGAGGCCGCGCGTCTGCGCATCGAGCGCGCCGAACGGCTCGTCCATCAGCAGAATCTTCGGATCGAAGGCGAGGGTGCGCGCGATCGCGGTGCGCTGCTTCATGCCGCCCGACAATTGCGAGGGATAGCTGTCTTCGAAACCGTGCAGCCCGACGAGCTCGATGAAATCCATCGCCCGCTTCTCGCGCTCTTCCTTCGGCATGCCCTGCCGTTCGAGGCCATAGAGGATGTTGCCGCGCACGGTCTTCCAGGGAAACAGTGCAAAATGCTGAAACACGATGCCGCGGTCGGGCCCGGGGCCTGCGACCTTCTTGCCGTCGACGAGGATTGAGCCGGTTTCGACCGGCAGGAAACCGCCGATCAGATAAAGCAAAGTGGACTTGCCGCAGCCGGAAGGCCCGAGCAGCGCAACAAATTCGCGGTTGGCGACCTCGAGCGAAACCTGGTCGAGGGCCAGCACCTCACGGCCGCGCGGTGGCCGATAGAGGTGGTTCACACCGTCGACGACGATTTGTGCGCTTGCAGTCATTGCGACATGCGTGCCCAATGGCCGCCGTCTGTCAAGTTCCGCCGCGCACTGGCTTGGCGCAGTTCTTGTCCTATAATGCGGGACATCAATCCATCAGCGTTTTCAGGGGAAATCTCAGTGGTCAATACGCTTGTCGAAGCCCGCCGCGAGCTTGCACTCGCCAACCGCATCGTCGCCAACGAGGGCATCATCGATGCCTTCGGGCATGTCAGCATGCGGCATCCGGATCATCCGAACCGCTATCTGCTGTCGCGCTCGCGCGCACCCGAATTGGTGACGCCGGAAGACTTCATCGAATACGACATTGAATCACAGCCGCTGCGCGATCCGGGCGTTGGGCAATATTCCGAACGCGTCATCCATGGTGAGATCTACAAGGCGCGGCCGGAGGTGAATTCGGTGTGTCATCACCATTGCCCGGCCTTCATGCCGCTGCTCGCCACCGGCACCGACTATGTGCCGATCTTTCACCTCGGCGCAGTGGGCGGCATTCGTCCGCCATTCTGGGATCAACGCGACGAATTCGGCGACACCAACATGCTGGTGATCAAGCCGGAGGAGGGCGCCTCGCTCGCACGCGCGCTCGGCAAGCACTGGATGGTGCTTATGATGCGCCACGGCGTCACCGTCGCCGGCACCAGCGTGCGCGATTGCGTGTTTCGGTCGGTGTTTTCGGCGCGCAACGCGGAATACCAGGTGCGTTCAATGTCGGTCGGCTCCAACATTGCCTCGCTGTCGCCGGGCGAGACGCAGCTGGCCGGCCAGATCAGCGGCAAGACCACCGGGCTCACGCGCTCATGGGAGTATTGGTCTATGCGGGTTGCCAACAAGGCTGGCGGCGGCGGGTCGGCCAAAGTTGCGGCAAAACCGGTCGCCAGATCTGCTGCCAAACCTGTTGCCAGGAAGGCCAAACCGGCGCGCGTCAAGGCCAAGCAAGCCAGCCGCAAACGGCGGCGCTGATAAATAGGCTTTCGCGCAAGCCGGTCCCGGTGTTGAATGCCGCCCGGCAAGGGCGGCAATAACTTGCAAAGTCATAGTGGGAGGAACCGCATGAAGTCATTCAAGAGCATGGTCGGCGCGATCAGCCTGGTCGTGCCGCTGGCGCTGAGTGCCGGCGCCGCTTCGGCCGAAGATACGCTCAAGGTCGCGATCGGACAGATCAACAATTGGGAAAATCAGGCGCCGACGCTTGGCCAGGACGCCGGCATCTTCAAGAAACACGGTCTGGTGCTGGAGAACACCGGCACCGCCGGTGCGGGCGAAACAATGCAGCCGGTCATTTCCGGCAGCGCCGATATCGGCGCCGGCGTCGGCGTTGCCGGCGTGATGCGCGCATTCTCCAAGGGCGCACCGGTTCGCATCCTCGCGCCAGCCTTTACCGGCACCGGGGATCTGTATTGGTACGTCAAGGCGGATTCCAAAATTCAGAGCCTGAAGGATGCCACGGCCGAAAACACCATTGCCTATTCGACCAACGGGTCCAGCTCGAACAACATTGTCGTTGCCTTCGTCAATGAGCTTGGCGCCAAGGCCAAGCCGACCGCTACCGGGAGCCCCCCCGGTACGCTCACCGCGGTGATGTCAGGCCAGGTCGATATCGGCTGGGCTGCGCCGCCGTTTGGTTTGCAGGAAATCAAGGACGGTAAGATCCGCATTATTGCGAAAGGCAGCGATGTGCCGTCGCTGCGCGGTCAAACCGTGCGTGTGCTGATCGTCAATGCCAACGCGCTCAAGACAAAGCATGACGCCATCATGCGGTTCATGGATGCCTATCGCGAGTCGGTGGACTGGATGTATTCCGATCCGAAGGCGGTCGAGATGTACGCAGCCAAGATCAACCGGCCGGTCGACATGCTCAAGGAGTCGATGGCCAAGTTCCAGCCGAAAGAAGCGCTGCAGACCGACAAAATGGCCGATCTCGACGGCGCCATTCGCGACGCGGTGGCGTTGAAGTTTCTGGAGACAGCCGCTGACCAAGGAACAACTCGCGGAGTTGATCCAGATTCCGCCGCGCAAAAAATAAGGCGGCCTTCATACGCTAATTGAAAACGGGCCGCTGTATGACAGCGGCCCGTTTGTTTGTCAGTTGATGCTTCCGAAGCGGCTTACTTCTTCTTCGCGGCTTTCTTCTTGCCGCCGCCTTTTCCAGCCTTCGCCTCTTTGCACGCACCCGCTTTCGCGGACGTAGCACCATCCTTCGCCGCGTAGCACGCGCTAAAGTAGGTGAACTTCTGGCCGCCCTTCGTCGCGCAAACCGGTCCCTGAGCGGCCACCAGGCAGCTCACCGGCTGCGGAGCCGGAGCCGCCGCTGCTTTCTTCTTCTTGGCCGCTTCGCTGGGTACGGCTGAGCCGATAATGAATGCGATAGCAGCAGCCCCAACAAGCGCGGTGTACGCTACGTTTCTGATTGTCATGTCATTCCTCCCGACAATTTGACGGAACATACTAGGAGGTGACACGCGACAATTACAAGAATTTTACGGATTCTTGCGTCGCAAATCTGAACGCGCGTTCATGCGACAATGCGACTTAAGTCCGGTCTTTGGCCGCGATACTGATCGCGCCGAGCATGGCCGCACGCCCGGAAGTCAGCGTTTTACGCACCTTTTCCTGCTTGCCGAGGCTGCCCATCTCGCGTTGGCGCTTGACGGTTGACTCCACCATCAGGGGCTCAAGCCCAAGTTCGCGCAAAGTCGCGGCCAATTCCTCCATTTCGGCCGCCCGCCGTTCTCCATGGCTGGCCATCCGCTCGAGGTTGTAGTCGGCAATTTTGGTCCAATCGAGCGTCGGGTAGTTGTTTTTCAAAGACGCCGTGACCTCCTCCAGGACGCCGGCGCGCTCGGCGGCGAGGAAGCATTCGAGCGTCAGCGCTTCGATACCCTTGATCATGACGCTGCGGATCATCTTGATGGCCGCTGCGGAACCGGTCTCGTCGCTGACAACAGTCATTTGCATGCCCAGTTCGCGCAATAGAGGCGAGATTTCCTCGGCCTGCCCACCGGAGATCAGCAAAGGCGTGCGGTGACGGGCCGGGTGGATCGGCGCGATCACGGCCACATCGACATAGCGCGCCCGCTCGCCGAGCAATTTCGCGGTTTCCTGTTTGCGGCCGGGCGATACCGAATTGATGTCGAGATAATATGGATTGCCGGTGAGATGCGGCGCCACAGACCGCGCCGCCTCCAGGCTGGATGCAGCCGTCACCGCCGAGATGACCATGTCGGTTTCGCGCACCGCATCGGCGGCCGATGCGGCGGTCCGCACGCCGATGGCTTCGCCCGCCGCCTTGAGGTGCGCGCCGGCAGATTCAGGAAACAGGATGTCCCAGGCAGCGATGCGCTCGATGCCTTCGTCGCGCAGGCCGGAGGCGATCGCCTGGCCGGCTTCGCCGAAGCCGATGAAGGAAATGCGCGGGGTGTTGCGGCGGGTCATGCGCGGGTTCGCCATCAGGACTCGGGAACGCCGGGGACCGGTGGCGTTCCCTTGGTGTGAAACGATTTGATGGTTTGCAGGCCCCAGGCCTGGCCCTTCTTGCGTTCGGCCTCGGTCCACACGATCGGCTTCCAGTCCGGCGCCAGGACCAGCCGGGCGCCCGCACAGGATACTTCGACGCGATTGCCGCCCGGCTCGTAGACGTAGAGGAAGAAAGTTTGCTGGATCGCGTGTTTGTGCGGGCCGGTCTCGATGTAGACGCCGTTCTCCAGGAAAATATCGGCGGCGCGAAGGACGTCCTCGCGCGAATCGAGTGCATAGGTCACGTGATGGAGGCGACCCTTGGTGCCGGTGTGGTCACGCGTATAGGCAAAGTCGTAGCTCTTGTTGGTTGCCGTCATCCACATTCCGGCTTCGGTGCCATCGTCGAGCACGATCTGCTCGGTGAGCTTGAAGCCGAGATACGTCTCGAAGAACTCGCGGTTGGCCTTGATGTCGGTGGCGAGCCCGTTGAAGTGGTCGATGCGCCGGACATTGCAGCCGCGAGCCGGGTAACGCTCGGCCTGGTTCTTCAACGCCGGCTTCTTGTCCGGTGGCGGATCGTACCATTCGGTCTCATAGTAGAGTTCGATGATGTGCCCATCAGGGTCCTTGCAGACGAAGGTCTTGCCGTGGCCGAGATCACCGTCGCTCCAGCCAACATCGAAACCTGACCCCTTCAGCGCGGCCGCGCGCCGTTCCAGCGCTTGCGGCGTGCGGGTCCGGAACGCAACATGCGCCATGCCAGACGTTTTCGATGCGGTGAGCTTGAGCGAGTAGCGCTCATAGTCGTCCCAGCCGCGCAAATAGACGCTGTCGCCCTTCTCGCCGCTCTGGGTCATGCCCATGACGTCGATGAAGAACTTGCGGCTTTCCTCGAATTTGGGCGTCAGCAGTTCGAGATGGCCGAGATGGGCAATGTCGTAGATCGGTTCGGCGGGCATGGTCCGTTTCTTCTATCGCGCTGGTGGATTAATTGTGCCGAAGCGCGCGCGTGAAAGCCAGCACCAGATTGTTGGCCGGCATTGGCGCGATTTCGGCAAGTGAAAGGCCGGCCTTCTCTGCGAGGGCGGAAAGATCGCGGATGTCCCGGACGCCCCATTCCGGGTTCTCAGCCCGCAAGGTGGCATCGAAGGCTGAATTGCTTGGTGCCGTGTGCTCGCCGTTTCGCATGAATGGCCCATACACGAACAGCCGGCCGTCCGCACGCAACAACCGCCCGGCGCCCGCAAACAAATTCTGCGACAGCCGCCATGGCGAAATGTGCAGCACATTGATGCAAAGCATGGCTGCAAGCGGTAGCATCGGACTTTTCATCGGCCCGCCAGGTCCACGCGGGATCCATGAGGTCGATGCGTTGCGGTGCGTGCACATTGGCGAGACCCTCGTGCTGTCGCCACGCTTCGATGCTGCCGAGATGGGAGGGAAAAATGTCGCTCGGCCACCAGGTCAGTTGCGGCGTGCGCCGTGCAAAGGTGACGGCATGCTGCCCAGTGCCGCTGCCGATCTCGAGGATGTCGCCGCCCTGTGCGTTCAAGAACCTGGCAATCGCCGACCAGATCGCCTCGTGATTGCGGTGGAAGGCCGGCGCGTCCAGACGTCCGTCCGATGCGGGCGGGGTTCCTGTTTTTGCGAAATCGACGACGAATTTAGCCATGGGTGCAACCCGAACGCATCGGAGATGCAACTAGGCATGGCGGATCGCCGGGGTCAAAGGCGCTTTTAACGCGGATTGCCAGGCGAAACGCGGACTTTGCCGCCGCATTCGTTGTTTTTATGGGTACGATCGGGCAAAATTGTCCACCTGCGCCAAGCCGTGCTCGGTTCGACGCCCATGCGCAATGGACCGGCAGAATAATGACTCTGGGAGGATCACATGCGGAAACTTAATCCGACACTGGCCGCGCTTGCGGTCATCGCGATGGCGCTGCCCGGTACGGCCAGCGCGCAACAGAAAATCGTCATCGGCATACCGACGTCGCCGCCCAATATCGTTCACATGCCTGTCATCGTTGCGAAGGAGCTGGGTCTCTACAAGAAGGCCGGCCTCGACGTGGACATTGTCTCGCTCGGCGACGGTGTGAAGGTTTATCGGGCGTTGCTCGCGGGCAATATCGATTTCGGCCTGACACCGGGTGCGCCGACCATCATCGGCCGCTCCAATGGCGCCGAAGTGAAGGCCCTCTCGGCCAACCTGCCGAAATTCGAAGCCTCGATGATCGTGCGCGCCAACATCAAGACCATGGAAGATCTCAAGGGCAAGCGCATCGGCATCCAGGAGCCCGGCGGTTTCGCCGATCTCCTCAGCCGCGCCGTTCTGCGCGCGGCGAAGATCGATCCCAAAGAGGTCAACTTCGTCAGCATTGCGAGCGAAGACGTGCCGGCATTGGTCGCCGATCAGGTCGATACCGCGATCCTGCACGTCGAGCAGGAAATGCTGGCGAAGAGCAAGGTGCCGGATCTGCACGCCATCGGGCGCATGTGGGAACTGCAGCCGAAGACGCTCTACACCTTCCTGTCCGCGACCGAGAAGACCATCAAGGAGAAGAATGCGGCGGTGCAGGCTGTCGTGACCGCCAATATCGAGGCCACCCGCATCATGTACACCGACAAGGCCAAAATCATGCCGATCCTGGTCAAGCAGACCGGCTATCCGGAAAAAATCCTGTCGGAAAGCTTCGACTTTCTCGTTCAGCAGTGCATCTGGGATGCCAACAGCGGGTTAAGCCCCGAACGCGTCAACTTCACCGCCGATCTGATGGCCAAAGTCGGGAATATCAAAGAGGGCAAGACGCCGAAATACGAGGAGATCGTCGACACGACCTTCGCGAAAAAAGCGATCGAACAGGTTGGCGAATGGAAAGGCCCGGTTTGCCCCACCGCTGCCTTTTAGTCCTGTTTGAACGTTGAGGCTGGCGCCGCCTTGCAAGGCGGTGCCTGTCGCACTAAAGAGCCGGCAAAGCTGCCAAGGAAAGACCACGATGAGTGTTGCCCATCAGGTTCACACCGGCGCCGTCGCAGAAGGCGCGCGGCCGTCCCCGGCCGTCGTCAAGGCGCCGTGGTGGGACCGGCCGGCGCTGTTCCGTTACGGCTTCGTTGCGGTGATCCTGATCGTCTGGCAAATCGTCGGTCCCTTCATCAACCCGATTTTCTTTACTTATCCGACGAAGATCGCGGCCGCGTTTTATACGACGACTGTGTCCGGCGAATTGCCGTATTTCCTCGGGCAAAGCCTCGAGGTCATGGTCTACGGGCTGAGCATCGCCGTCATGGTCGGTATTCCGCTGGGTATCGCGATGGCGCGTATCCGCTGGCTCGATTGGGCGCTCGATCTGCCGATCAACGCGCTTTACGCAATGCCGCTGGTGGCGGTCGTGCCGCTGCTGGTGCTCTGGTTTGGAATTTATCTGAAGGCCAAGATCATCGTCGTGTTCCTGTTCGCCGTGTTCCCGGTCCTGATCAACACCTATCAGGGCGTGCGCGAGTGCGACAAGAACATGCTCGAAGTGGCGCGCTCGTTCCGCTCGAGCGAGTGGCGGGTATGGCGCGACGTGCTGCTCCCGTTTGCTGTGCCCTATATCATCGCCGGCGTGCGGCTCGCCATTGGCCGCGGGCTCATCGGCATGATCATTGCCGAATTCTATACCACCATCTCCGGTCTCGGATTTCATGATCACGCGCTACGCCAATGTCTTCGAAATGGACAAGACCTTCGTGCCGGTGATCGTGCTGATGGTGCTCGGCGTCTCGCTGACCTCGGTGTTGAAATGGGTGGGGCGCCGCGTCGCGCCCTGGAGCGCCGCCAACCGCTAGGCCGTCACGGCCGCCACCGTATTGTTTTTGTCATTTTGCTGCGTAACACTACGCGCGCCGGCTCTTTCGGGCATTGGAGCGGAGGCGCGTCATGATTATCGGTCTTTCAGTTCACAATTTCACGCTGCTGCACGTCGCCATTACGCTGGTCGCGATCGCGAGTGGCCTGATTGTTCTGTTTGGTATGCTTGGCGCACACCGGCTGCCGGGTTGGACGGCGCTTTTCCTGGTGACCACCATTCTCACGAGCGTGACCGGATTCATGTTTCCCATCCACGGCTTCACGCCCGCGCTAGGCGTCGGCGCCGTATCGATGGTCATTCTGGCAATCGCGCTGTTGGCGCTTTATGGCAAGCAACTTGCGGGTGCCTGGCGTTGGATCTACGTCGCCACCGCCGTCACCGCGCTCTGGTTTAACGTATTCGTGTTGATCGCGCAGTCGTTCCAGAAGATTCCAGCCTTGCGTGCACTGGCGCCGACCCAGTCCGAGCCGCCTTTCCTGATTGCCGAGGGCGTGGCGCTGGCCGCCGTCCTTGTGCTGGGTATCTTGGCGGCGTCGAGATTCCGTCCAGCCGCGATTTCGGATTAGCCACGCAGGCCGGGTCCGCAGGGCGCAATACGACCCCCCAAAAAAGGAAGAAGCCACCGTCGCCGGCGGCTTCAACCAATTTGACCGATTTAGGCGACGATTATTTAAGCTGGGTCGAGATGTAGTCGAACTTGGCGTTCAGGCTCGAGCCGATCGCATTAACAGCCGCGATAATCACGACCGAAATACCAGCAGCGATGAGACCATATTCGATCGCGGTCGCGCCGGACTCGTCCTTCAGAAACGCAAAAACCTTAGACATTACGCATCCTCCATGTGGCTAAAACTCAATCTGCAGACGCCATCCAGATGGATGACCTCACCAACGTACCGTCGGCCCGTTAAAAAGAAGCTTCGGCGGTTCGCGCAAAGTCTCCGTGGAATTGTTTCAATTTTTATGAATCTTTGCGGTGGCGGCGTCGCTGCAATCCGGACCGGCCGCGGACCAAGCCCGCAAACAAAGGGGACTTTTCATCGGGTTTGCGCCGTATCGCGCACGGCGGGTCTGCGTCCTGCCCGCGCTGAGGCGTCAGTTTATTAACGCGTCGTTAGCCAATCCGATAAGAGTTCCGGAAGCGCCGCGGAACGTCGCGGGGTCAAATCGCGCCGTGTCGCGTCGTGTCACGCCAAATCATAGCGTGAAATGTGTAGCGCCATGGAGCGTGTCCTTGCCATTTGAGGATACCGTATTGCAAGGAGCGCCCGTGGGTGCCGTTACTCGCTGCTCCGAAAAGTGAAGCCGCCGTTGCCGGCGGCTTCGACTATGCATTCGATCTGGATCAGTTGCCAAACTTGCTGGAGATGAACGTCATCTTTTCATTGAACGCACCGCCGACCGAATTGACGACCGCTAGGACGGCGGCGGAAATGCCGACGGCGACCAGTCCGTACTCGACCGCGGTGCCACCCGACTCGTCTTTGAGAAATACAAACACGTTATGCATTGTTCTTGCTCCCTGTGGCTGTCAACAGCGCCACAGTAGAGTCGTCGCATTAAATTGGTCTTCGATCGCGCGCGCGAAATATCAGAAAATCCGGACCGCTTTACGACAAGCGTTTTCGTCGTAGGCACAGTCGATCATGCGCGCGGCGTGACTACAAAAAATTTCGATCAGACTCTTGCGATTTCAATCGTGATATTGCGACAGCGAAATGAGTATTTGTTCATCGCCGTGCGCGAGGTATGTGTCGCTAATCAGACGTCCTCTGAACGGTCTACGTAAATCAATCCCGCTTTCGCGAGCGGCTCGCGCATCTTGTACATGTCGAGGCTTAAAGTGCCGGACTCCAGTTGCTTGCGCTTGCCGTCTTCGTCGTCTTTTCGCTTCTGTGCCTTCTGCGCGGTTTCAACCGCAAGCTTTTTGGGGATGACCACGACGCCATCGTCGTCGGCGACGATGACGTCGCCGGGCTCGACATTTACGCCCGCGCAGACAACCGGTACGTTGACCGAGCCGAGTGTCGCCTTCACAGTGCCCTTGGCGGAAATCGCCTTTGACCAGACCGGGAATTGCATTTCGGACAGCGGCCGCACGTCGCGGCAACCGGCATCGATGACGAGGCCGATCACGCCGCGCGCGCGCAACGCAGTCGCCAGCAGCTCGCCGAACATGCCATCCGTATTTTCCGTGGTGCAGCCAACCACAAGCACGTCGCCTTTCTGGCACTGCTCGACCGCGACATGGATCATCCAGTTGTCGCCCGGCTGCGCCAGCACGGTGACGGCGGGTCCTGCGATCTGCGCGCCGGCCCAGATAGGTCGCATGTAAGGTCTCATCAGGCCAGAGCGCCCAAGCGCTTCATGAGCGGTCGAGACCCCGACGGCGCCGAGTGTGCCGATGGCGTTGCTGTCGGCGCGTTTGATGTTGCGAACGACGACGGGCTTCATTTCAGGATCTCCTCGACGGTCGGGAAGAGGCGCTGGTAGGCCTCGCCATAAGTCATCGGCACGCCGGTGTTGCGGCTGCCTTGTATGCCGCGGTTGAGCGCGACCCGGTCATAATAGGCCCAAAGATGCTTTTGCGCGGCGAGAATCTGGAAAGCCTTGTATTTTGTCTCCCATACTTCGTCGATTTTCAAAATGAGATTGGGTCTGTAGTTGCACATTTCCGGCTGGTGCGGCTCGAACAGGAATACCGGCGGCGCCGAATACTTGTACTTGGCATCAGGCTTGTGGCCCATCGCCTGCGCGACCACGCGGGTTTCCTGCGCGAAATGGGCGGCGTTCGGGTGATCAAAATTGTATGGGTCCTCGAGCGCGTGCGTGAGCACGAAAGACGGGTTGAGCTCGCGGTAGATGTCGACCATGCGGTCGAAATGCTGTTCGTTGAGTTTGAGCGGGTAATCGCCGCAATCGAAGAATTCAATCTCGGCGCCGAGCAGGGCGGCAGCACGTTCCGCCTCGTCCTTGCGACCGGCTTTCACCTTCGCGAGCGTCGCACCGGCTTCCTTCCAGGCAAACTGGCTTTCGCCGCGTTCGCCATAGGACATGCAGACGATTTTCATCTTGTAGCCGCGCTTGGCATGCAGCGCGATGGCGCCACCCGCGCGCCAGACGAAGTCGCCCGGATGGGCTGTAATCACGAGCCCCGTCTTCTGATCCGACATAAGAACTCCCTTTCCCGTGCTGTCAGTTTAAACTAGGTAGGGCACCCGGCGGTCAAGTCGTCGGCTCGGAGGCATCTCACAATGACAAATACCGGCGCGACAGCCCCGCGCATCGCGATCGACGACGACCCATATACGACCCCTTTGAAATAGAGGTACTTGGCAGTAGCTGAAGCTTGACTTTGTCGAGGTGACGCCACTCTGCCGGGGGTTCATGCCCACAGGAGCGAACGATGAAAAAAACTATACCGGCGGCTGCCAATGCGGCGCCGTCCGTTACGAGGTCTCGGCCGGTATCGGCGAGGTTATCTCGTGCAATTGCTCGCGCTGCCGTAGGCTCGGATCGTTACTTGCGGCTGCTTCGGCATCCGACTTCAAGCTGACCGCAGGCAACGGCGCGATGACGGACTTTCAATTCAACAAGCATGCCATTCATCATCCGTTCTGCGCGACCTGCGGAATCCAGTCTTACGCCTACGGCAAAGGGCCAGGCGGCATGGACATGGTGATGCTCAACGTTCGCTGCCTCGACGACGTTGACGTGGATCAGTTCAAGGTCAAAAAATTCGACGGTGCCAGCATGTAGGGGCTGGCCCCAGAGGCCCCCCAAAAGCCATAACGGGCGGACCGTCGTCCACCCGTTACAAGCTCTCGGATCCATTTCCAGTGCGAGCGTGAGCTCAGCGCTGGTACCAGTTACTGAGAGCCAGGACCGGCAACCATGGACCACAAGTACTGCAAGCAGCACCCACGTCCCACGCCCGTTCGGCCATGGCGGTCATCCGTGTTCGGCAGAGCCGAAGATGGATGACCTGCGTGAAAGCCTACGCCCGTCGTTCGCCGAGGCAAGCCCGGCGAAAACGCTGTTGATAAATCCGGGGATGAAATACGGCGGTCATTTTTTGAAAAAATTCCCAACGGGCCCTGTGCCAGATCAAACAAGGGATAGCGGCGGCCGTGCAAAACATGACGACAGGGGCTATGCATATACGTCATTTTGTCTGAACGTTCAGGAATTCAAATGCAGACAATTACCGCCCGCGAGCGGCTTGCAGCGGCGCTCGCCCGCATCGATGACCCGAAAGGCGAGGGCGCACGCGCCTGTCTGACGATCTATCGCGAGCAGGCGACTGCCGCGGCCGACGCAGCCGATGCGCGCGCCAAGGCCGGTATTTCGCTCGGGGTGCTCGACGGCACGATCATGACCATCAAAGACCTGTTCGATGTCGCGGGTGAGGCCACGCGCGCAGGCTCCAAGGCGCTGGCTGACGAAGCAAAGGCCGCCGCAGTCGACGCGCCGGTGGTACGACGGCTGCGTGCAGCAGGCGCGGTGATCGTCGCCAAGACCAACATGAGCGAATTTGCCTACTCGGGTATCGGCGCCAATCCGCATTTCGGCACGCCTGGAAATCCGGCCGACCGCAAGCGCGTTCCTGGCGGCTCATCGTCGGGCGCGGCCGTGGCTGCCGCCGACGGCATGTGCGAGATCGCGATCGGCACCGACACCGGCGGTTCGTGCCGTATCCCCGGCGCGCTCTGCGGCATCGTTGGCTACAAACCAAGCCGGCAGCGCATTCCAACCGACGGCGCTTTTCCGTTGTCCTACAGCATCGACTCGATCGGGCCGATCGCTCGCTCGGTCGAAGCCTGCGCCAAGGCCGACTCCGTGATGGCCGGTGAGAACTTTGTGCCGCTCGATCCGACACCGCTCGCAGGCCTGCGCATCGGTGTCGTGCAAGGCGCGCCGCTGGAGAATCTCGATGAGACGGTCGCGAAACGTTTCCCCGACGCGATCGGCCGCCTGAAGCAGGCTGGTGCCCGCATATCGGAGGAAATCCTGTCGCTGCTCGGCGACATGGTGCAGGTCAACAGCAAAGGCGGCGTTCAACCTGCAGAAGCCTTCACCGTACATCGCGATCTTCTGTCGCGGCGCGCCGATGCCATCGATCCGAACGTGCGTGCGCGCCTCGAACGGGCCCGCAACATCAGCGCCGCCGACTACATCGATATGGTGCGGCAACGTGCGCGGCTGATCCGCGCCATGGACGCGCGGATGGCCGACCTCGACGTGCTGGTCATGCCCACCACGCCGATCGTCGCACCAACCATTCAGGAAGTGGCCGCAGCGGACGATTTTTCACGCAAGAACGCCATGCTGTTGCGCAACACCGTGATTTCGAACTTTTTCGATCTTTGCGCTATTTCGCTGCCGATCCCGCGAGAGGGCGGCCTGCCGACCGGACTCATGCTGATCGCGCGCAATGGCCAGGACCATCGTTTGTTCCGCATCGCAGCAGCGGTCGAGCGGCTTTTTGCGGCCTAGCTACGGCTTGTTCAGCGAAGCGAAAATCCGGCATCATGCCGCGAACGGCCCGAGTGCCGACAGGGAGGAAAACATGAGCCGCAAACCGCAATCCGACCGCGCGCGCGTTACGCGCCGCGCTGTGACTGCTGGCCTGGGCGCCAGCGCCGTCGCCGCGCTGACCCCGTTCAATATTGTGCGCGCGCAAGGCGCGGCCCTGAAAGTCGGCGTCCTGTTGCCGAAGTCTGGCTACCAAGCCGGTATCGGCCAGGATTGCCAACGCGGCGTCGATATCGCGGCGGGGATTCTCAAGGACCTGGGGCTGCCGCCGCTCCAGATCATGAACGCCGATACCGAAACCAACGTTGAAGTCGCGCGGGCACGGGCCGAGAAGCTGATCGGTGAGGGTGCGCAGCTTCTGGTTGGCGCCTTCGACTCCGGCCAGTCCTCCGCCATCGCACAGGTCGCCGAGCAGAAGGGCATTCCCTACATCATCAACATCGCCGCCGCCCCGCCGATCACCGAGCAGGGTTATAAATTCGTGTTCCGCAACTTCCCGACCGCCGGGATGATCCTGCGCGACGCCTTTGTCGATCAGAAGGAAGTGTTCGCCGCGACCGGTGCGGCGCCGAAGACGGCGGTGTTCATGCACGTGAACGACACCTTTGGCACTGCGATGAAGGGCGGTATTGGCGCGGTGATGCCGAAGTTCGACATGCCGTACAACATTGTCGAGACCATCGCCTATGATCCGGCGGCACGCGATCTGTCGGTGGAAATCTCGAAGGCCAAGGCGACCGGCGCTGACGCATTATTGATGGTCAGCCGGCTTAACGATGCGATTCTGCTCACGCGCGAATTGGTCAAGCAACGCTGGACGCCGATGGCGATCTTGAGCATGGGTCCCGGCTGGTACGAGGATCAGTATCTCAAGACGCTCGGCAAGCTCTCCGACGGGCCACTGAGCTTTGCGCCCTGGTATGACCCGAACAAGAAGATGTCGAAACAGCTCGAGGCCGCACTCGCCAAGGCGAACCCGGGCGTCAACCTCAACACCAATCACGTCTACACCTTCGAGGCGCTGTTGATCGCCGCCGATGCCTACAAACGCGCCGGCTCAACTGATCCAAAGGCGCTCGCGGATGCAGTGCGCACGACCAATATTAAAGACAATGTCAGCATCGGGCCCGGCATCCAATTCGATGCCAAAGGTCAGAACGACAAGATCCTGGGCGGCGGTATTCAAAACCGTGAAGGCAAGCTGCTGACGGTCGCACCGAAAGACGCGGCTAACGGCAAGCCGGAATGGCCGCTCAAGCCTTACGACAAGCGCATCTGACTCGAAAATACCTGTGCCGGCAGATATCTATCTCAACGTCGCCGTCGGCGGCATACTGACCGGTCTCGTCTACGGTCTGATGGCGCTCGGCCTGTCGGTGATCTTCGGCGTGGTGCGTGTGGTCAATTTCGCGCACGGCGAGATGATGACGGTTGCGATGTACATCGCGGTGACACTGTTCTCCGCGTTTCACCTCGATCCGCTCGTCATGATGGTGCCGATCGCAGCTGTCATGTTCGCCTTCGGCTATGTGCTGCAGGCGCGGCTGATCAATCCGTTCGTGACGCGGCCCGACTACATGCAGTTCCTGCTGCTGGTCGCGATCGCGATCATCATCGTCAATGGCCTGCTCATCATTTACGGGCCCGACGCACGGAACGTGCAGACCTCATATGGCTATGACAGTTTCCAGTTCGGACGGCTTATCATCGACGCCACAAAGCTCTACGCGGCGCTCGCAGCAATAGCGGTCGCAGGCTCGCTGTTCGGCTTTTTCCAATATACGCGGCTTGGCACCGCAATCCGCGCTTGCGCTGACAATTATACAGGCGCGCTGGTGGTGGGGCTCGACGTCAAGCATCTCTACGCACTTACGTTCGGTCTTGGCGCCGCCTGCGTCGGCGCTGCCGGCTGCATGTTGCTGCTGATCTTCGATGTCACGCCGACGGCGGGGCCGGCCTATACGCTGCTCGCCTTCGTCATCGTCATCACCGGCGGCCTTGGCTCGATGCCTGGAGCATTGCTGGGAGGCATATTGATCGGGTTCACTGAAGCGATGGCGGGGCTGCTGTTCACGCCATCGGCGAAAAGCATGTTCGCCTTCGCGATTCTGGTGCTGGTGCTGTTGTTCCGGCCGCAGGGCATCATGGGCAAGAGGGCCGCATGATCGAGCGTCTCATTGGTGGCGCTCCACGCCGCGGTTTGGCTTTGCTGGGGATTTTGCTGGCGATCCTGATTTTAGCGCCACTGTTTGCGGGCGATTATCTGCTCACCGTGCTGATCCTGATTTTGTATTTCGCCTATATCGGTCAGGCCTGGAATATCATGATGGGCTTTGCCGGGCAGTTGTCGCTCGGTCATGCGCTTTATGCCGGGCTCGGCGCTTACACAACGGCCGCGCTGTTCGTGCATTTCGGCATTGGCCCGTGGCTCGGACTGGCGGCCGCGTTGCCGCTTGCGGCTCTGATGGGTGCCGTCATTGGCTTTCTGGCCTTCCGTTTCAGCGTCGCGGGCGTCTATTTCGCAATTCTAACCATTGCATTTGCGGAATTCGCGCGTGTTGGCCTCGATCATCTGTCATGGACCGGAGGTTCGGGCGGCCTGTTCCTGCCCGTCGCGCAATACACGCACAACGATCTCTGGCGGCTGCGCGGCCATCCGGTGATGTTCTATTACATACTGTTGGCAGCAACCGCGCTGGCGCTGCTTCTTTGCCGCGCATTGCTGCAAAGCCGCATTGGTTATTTCTGGCGGGCCATCCGCGAAGACGAAGAAGCCGCACGCTCGGTCGGCATCGACACTTTCCACTACAAGATGCTGGCTGTGGTGATTTCCGCCGCGATGACGTCATTCGCCGGCGTGATCTACGCGTTTTACTACAATAATTTATTTCCCGAACAGGTGTTTCACATTTTGCGTTCGATCGAAATTATTCTCGGGCCGATTGTCGGCGGCGTCGGCACGCTATTTGGGCCCATTCTCGGCGCGTTTGTCCTGACCGGGTTGGCGGAAACGCTCACTGCGGCGCTCGCTGCGTTCGGCATCGATCTGCCGGGCGCCAAGCAGGTGTTCTACGGCATTTGCCTGCTGGTGGTGGTCACGGCGCTGCCGGAGGGCGTGTGGCCGTGGCTGAGCCAGCGTATCGGTCTGATGGAGCGCAAAAAATGACCGCGCTTCTGTCGCTCGACGATGTCAGCAAACGTTTCCGCGGCCTTGTTGCGGTTGATCGTCTTGGGTTCGAAATTGAGCAAGGCGCGATTTTTGCGGTGATCGGACCAAACGGCGCCGGCAAGACAACGCTGTTCAACATGATCGCGGGGGTTTTTCCGCCGGATAGCGGGACCATTACATTTGCGAACGAGCGGATTGACGAGCTCACGCCGGACAAAATTTGCCGGCGCGGCATTGGCCGCACCTTCCAGATTGTGCGGCCATTTCCGGCCCTTTCCGTCGAGGACAACGTCGTCGTGGGGGCGCTGTTACACCGTCATGACGTCGATGCGGCGCGCGCACATGCACACGACGTGCTGCGCCGGCTGGAGCTCTACGACAAGCGCGCCCAGCGCGCCTCGGCGCTTACGCTGCCCGATCGCAAGCGGCTCGAAGTGGCGCGCGCGCTTGCCACCGATCCGAAACTGCTGCTGCTCGATGAAGTGATGGCGGGGCTGCGCCCGACCGAGACCGATCGCATAGTGACAATTCTGAAGGAACTGAACCGCGACACGGGCCTCACCATCCTGTTGATCGAGCACGTGATGCGCGCCGTGATGGCGCTCGCCGGTCGCGTTCTGGTGATGCACCACGGCGCGGCCATTGCACAAGGCACGCCAAGCGAAGTGGTGCGCGATCGCGCGGTGATCGACAGCTATCTCGGCGCGGAGGCCATCAGCGCATGATGCTGAAGGTGGAAAATCTAGACGTATTTTACGGCGATGCGCGTGCGCTTGATGGCGTGTCGCTCGAGATCGAGGAAGGCTCGATTGTCGCCATTGTCGGCGCCAATGGGGCAGGCAAGACATCATTGATCCGCACAATTGCGGGCATGCACAAGCCAGCGCGCGGTCACGTATTTTTCCGCGGGCTCGATATTGCAGGTTGGCCGAGCCACAAGGTCTGCGACCTCGGTATCGGTCAGGTCGCCGAAGGTCGCCAGGTGTTTCCATCGTTGTCGGTCGCGGAAAATCTGGCAACGGGCGCCATGTTGCCGCGCGCGCGCGGCCCACATCAGCAAAATCTGCAAAAGGTCTACGCGCTTTTTCCAGTTTTGGCCGAGCGCCGGCAACAGGCGGCCGGGACGTTGTCAGGTGGCGAACAACAGATGCTGGCCATCGGTCGATGTTTGATGGGCGATCCGGAACTGGTGCTGTTCGACGAGCCATCGCTTGGATTGGCGCCGGCCATCGTGCAAAGCGTGCTCCGCTGCGTGCGCGACCTCAATCGTGAGGGGCTGACATGCGTGCTGGTGGAGCAGAACGTCGCTGTGTCGCTCAAGCTCGCGAGCCACGCCTACGTGCTTGAGAATGGCCGCATTACCCTTTCGGGTTCAGGCGACGTACTGCTCGGCGATGACCGCGTGCGGCAGGCTTATCTCGGGCTTTAGCGCTATTTCAGCGGTTGACCGATGGTCACTGTCAGCTTGCCGACGCCTTCGACCTCGCATTCGAGCTTGTCGCCGGCGACAGTTGCGGCAACGCCCGAGGGTGTGCCGGTCATGATGATGTCGCCGGGCTCCAGCGCAACCATCTCCGAAAGATTGGAGATGATTTCGGGCACATTCCAGATCAGCTGATTGAGATCGCCGTCCTGCCGAATCTTGCCGTTGCACTTCAGTGTGATCTTGCCTTTGGCCGGGTGGCCGATTTTGCTGGCCGGAACCAATGCCCCGCACGGTGCCGAATGGTCAAAGGCCTTGCCAACTTCCCATGGCCGTTTGAGATCACGCGATGCAATTTGCAAATCGCGGCGGGTAAGATCGATGCCGACGGCATAGCCAAAAATGCAATCATTGGCCTTGGCGACCGGAATATTGCGACCGCCCCTATTCAGCGCGACCACCAGTTCGACCTCGTGGTGCATGTCCTTGGTAAGCGATGGATAAGGCACAGTGCCGCCGTCCGGAACGACCGCATCCGCGGGCTTGGCGAAATAGAAGGGCGGCAACCGTTCATCCTGCCCCATCTCGCGAATGTGCTCGATGTAGTTGCGGCCGACGCACCAAATCCGGCGAACCGGAAAAACCTTGTCGGAGCCTGCCACCGCGATGGCAGCTTGTGGCGCGGGCGGGATGACGTAGCGGCTGTCGGTCATGATGGATTGGCCGTTCAATATCGTTGTGGATGGAGGAAAGCCAAGCCGCGCGACGAGGCGGCCGGACGAAAGTTGGCTGTGCGTATCAGGTGTAATGCGCCGCCGTCAACCGCGTGCGCCTTATGAGGTCGCGACTGCCGCGACCGGGCTGCGGGTTTCCTGTTCCTTGAGCTGCAGGCGGTAAAACGACGCATAACGGCCGGACTTGCGCAGCAACTCGTCGTGGCGCCCGGATTCGACCGCGCAGCCGTCCTCGACAACGTAGATGCGGTCGGCATGCGAGACGGTATGCAGCCGGTGCGCGATCGCAAGGGTGGTACGTCCCTGGCATAGATGCTCCATGGCCTCGCGCACCTGCAATTCTGACTCGGAGTCGAGAGCTGCTGTGGCTTCGTCGAGCAATATGATCGGCGCGTTCTTGATAAGTGCGCGGGCGATAGCAACCCGTTGGCGTTGTCCGCCGGACAGCTGCAAGCCGTGCTCGCCGACCGGCGTGTCGTAACCGCGCGGAAACGACATAATGAAGTCGTGGGCATATGCAGCTTTGGCGGCGGCAATGATTTCATCTTCGCTCGCGCCGGGCTTTCCGAACTCAATGTTCTCGCGAATAGTGCCGCGGAAAAGGAACACATCCTGTCCGACATAAGCGATGTGCTGACGCAGTGATCGGCGCGAGGTTTGCGCGATATTCTGCTCATCGATGATGATGTTACCGCGCTCGGCTTCGTAGAATCGCATCAACAGGTTGAATACCGTTGACTTGCCACCGCCGGAAGGTCCGACCAGCGCGGTCATCTTGCCAGGCTCGGCCACGAACGACATGCCGTGGAGGACTGCCTCTTTTGTGCGATACGCGAAGTACACGTCTTTGAATTCTAGACGCGCCGTCTTGATCTGCAGGCCGGGCTTGCTGTCGTCCGACGGCTCACTCGGCGGACTATCGATAATCTCAAACAGGATCCGGACACCGACCAGCGCGCTGTTCAACTCGATATTGAGGCGCGCGAGCCGCTTGGCCGGCTCATAAGCGAGCAAAAAGGCGGTTATGAAAGAAAAGAACTGACCGGGTGTTGCGCCTGTTTCAATGACGCGATAGCCGCCGTAAGTAATGGCGATTGCAATCGCGCAGCCGCCAAGCGTCTCCATCAATGGACTGGCGCGGTTGGATACGCGCGCCATCTTGTTGGCTTCATGCTCAACCGCGGCGACGTTCCGGTCAAAACGCTCCCGCATAATATCTTCGAGTGTGAAAGCCTTCACTATGCGAATGCCCTGCAGTGTTTCTTGCAGCGTCTCGATGATTTGTGTGCTGCCATGGAATTGGGTGCGGGCGATTGTGTAGATGCGCCGGATCAGCTTGCGCAAAATGAAAAAGGCGGGCGGGGCGACCACGAAGCTGAAAAAAGCCATTAACGGGTCCTGCACCACCATGACGATGACCAGACCAATCAACGACAGTAAATCACGTCCGACCGATGTGATGAGCAGATTAATGACTTGCGTCGCCGACGCAGCGCCGGTCGAAAGGCGCGCGATGAATTCCGTCGAGTGCCGGTCGGAGAAGAAGCTGAGGCCTTCGTTGAGCAGCTTTGCAAAAACCGCGCGCTGATTGTCGGCGACGATGCGATTGCCAATGCGCGAAAGCATGACGCTGTGGCCGTACGTCGCAATGCCTTTTGCAGTGAACAGCGCTGCCGTAACCAAGCCCAGTGTAATGATGCCGGGGAGATTACGATTCACGTACGCCTGATTGATGACGTCGCCTATCAGATAGGCGCTGAAGGCCGTGCATCCGGCGGCTACGGCCATCATGATGAATGCAAGAACGTATTTGCGCCAATGCGTCAGACCCTGATCGGTGAGCAATCGCCGGATCAGGGCAAAGGCGCTGTAGCGCTCGTCGTCAGCCGCTTGCAAACTATGGTCGTTCATCTGCCCTCGGTTGGGCTAAAACAGGTATGTCGGGCAGGGGTGGCCGATTCCTTGCCCGCGCGGAAGGAAATTTTCAAGCCAAAAACAGTCTAAGCGGCAAAAAGGCGCCGATTTCGCCCTTTGTCAGGCCACGGCGCTCTTGCGTCGAGTGGCCAACTGCTTTTCCCAGGCGAGCGCATGCGAGACGATGGTGTCGAGATTCTGGAATCGCGGACGCCAGGGCAGCGTCGCATGAATGCGGTCGACATTGGCGACCAGCGCGGGCGCGTCGCCGGGACGGCGGCCCGAAATTTCGACTGGAAAATCGCGTCCGCTGGCGCGACGCACGGCATTGATGACTTCAAGCACCGAGGAGCCGCGTCCGTAGCCGCAGTTGAAGATCGCGCTTGCGCCACCGCTGCGCAAATGGGCGAGCGCAACCGAATGCGCCTGTATCAGATCGCTGACATGGATATAGTCGCGAACGCAGGTGCCGTCCGGTGTCGGATAGTCGGTCCCGAACACATTCATCTTCTGGCGCTTGCCGATCGCAGTCTCACAAGCGACTTTGATCAAATGGGTCGCGGCAGGTGTTGCCTGACCGGTGCGCATTTTGGGGTCTGCGCCGGCGACGTTGAAATAGCGCAGGATCACGAAGCGCAGGCCATGTGCCTTGGCGGCGTCGTGGATCATGATTTCTGACATCAGCTTTGATGTGCCGTAGGGCGAAATTGGTGCGGTCGGGGCGTTCTCGCGTACCGGGGCGTCGCTTGTCTCGCCATAAACCGCGGCGGTTGACGAGAAGATGAAGTGCTGCACGCCGGCCTTTATTGCAACGTCCAAGAGCGCGCAGGTGTTCGTGGTGTTGTTGCCGTAGTAGGCAAGCGGGTCGGCAACCGATTCCGGCACCACGATCGAAGCGGCGAAGTGAATTACAGAGGTGATATTGTGGCGAGCGATGATCTCGGCGACCAGCGTTCGATCGCCGGTGCTGCCCGCAACGAAGGGAACGGCCGCCGGAATCAGATAGCGAAACCCGGTCGATAGATTGTCGAGCACGACAACGGCTTCACCCGCGTCTGTCAGTTCGTGCACCATGTGGCTGCCGATGTAGCCTGCGCCGCCTGTGACCAGGATCGTCATTCCCAATGCCCCTCATGTTTCGGCAAATGTGCCGAATGTTCGTAAAAAAACCACACCCTGATCGCGTGGCGCGGTGGCATGCTTATGGCGGGCATGCTTAATGACCGGTATATGGGTGCCGCAAGCGAGTCATGGCCAACATTCTTTTTATCAAAACTTCGTCGCTTGGCGATGTGATTCATCACATGCCGGCCCTGGTCGATGCCCGAAAGGCACGGCCCGATGCGACATTCGCCTGGCTGGTGGAGGAGGCATTTGCGCCCCTCGTGCGTCTGCATCCGATGGTGAGTGAGGTTATTCCGGTCGCGTGGCGCCGCTGGCGAAAATCGCTGTACGCGTCACAGACCGTGGCGGAAATAAAGAAGAGCCTTCGGGATATCCGTGCGCGCCACTATGACACGGTTATCGATAGTCAGGGGCTGTTGCGGTCCGCCGTCATTGCACGCGTGGCGAACGGCCGTCGTCACGGGTACGACATGTCAAGTATCCGCGAACCGCTGGCGTCTTTTTTCTACGATGTTCGCCATCGTGTCAGCCGCGAACTTCACGCGGTCGAGCGTAACCGAATTTTGAGCGGGCTCTCGCTTGGTTATACGCCACAGGGAGCTCCAGACTTTGGTCTTGACCGCTCGCGGTTTGCAAGTGGCGCTTCGCAATATGCCGTGTTGTTGCACGCGACTGCGCGGCCGGAAAAACAGTGGCCGGAAGCGCATTGGCTCGCACTCGGCAAGGCGCTTGCCCATGGTACAAAGCTGGTGCTGCCCTGGGGCAGCGAGCCGGAGCGGGCACGCAGCGAGCGCATCGCCGCCGCGGTACCGGGTGCGAGCGTTCCCGAGCGGGCCGCGCTTGATCAGGTCGCAAAGCTGATTGCAGGTGCACAATATGTTGTCGGCGTCGATACCGGGCTCATGCATCTCGCCGCTGCGTTTGGAGTTCCGCTCGTAGCCATTTTTGCTGGCAGCAATCCTGGCATGACCGGCCCTGTCGGAAACGGCCGGCTTGCCGTGCTCGGCACTTATAGCGCGCCGCCGTCAGTCGACGCGGTTGTCGACGCCGTCGCGAAAATTGCCCGGCCAATTTGATTGTTAGGCCGCGCCCACACGCAGCAGGTCGTGGACGTGTACAATGCCGACCGGTTTTCCGGCTTCGACAGCAAACAGTGCAGTGACCTTCGTTGAATTGAGAATGTCGAGCGTCTCGCTGAGCAATTGGTCCGGCCGCACCGTCTTCGGCCCACGGGTCATGACATCTTCGACGCGGGCATCAAGCAGATTGTTGCGCATATGACGCCGCAGGTCGCCGTCCGTGATGATTCCGACCAGTAGTCCGCGCGCATCGGCAATGCCGACGCACCCGAAACCTCTGGCCGTCATTTCGAGGATCGCCTCGGACATTCGGGTTCCAATTGGTGCGAGTGGCATCATCTGGCCGATGTGCATGACGTCGCGAACGGTTTTCAGCAGCGTCCCGAGTTTACCGCCAGGGTGTAGAAGGCCAAAATCGACAGCTGTGAAACCGTGGCTCTCCAGCAGCGCAATTGCCAATGCGTCGCCGAGAGCCAGCTGCATCAGCGATGATGTGGTCGGTGCAAGATTGTGCGGGCAGGCTTCGCGCGCCTGCGGCAAAGTCAATACAATATCGGCCAATTTGGCGAGGGCGCTTTCCGGGATCGCGGTCATTGCGATCAGTTTGATGCCATAGCGGCGCGAATAATCGGTGATATTTTTTAGTTCGGCCGTTTCACCTGACCACGACAGTGCGAGGATGACATCATCGTTCGCGATCATGCCCAGATCGCCGTGGCTGGCCTCGCTCGGATGCACGAAAAACGCCGGTGTACCCGTCGATGCAAAAGTCGATGCAATCTTGCGCGCGACATGGCCGGATTTGCCCATCCCGGTTACGATGACGCGACCTTTGGCGGCACGGATCAGCTCAATCGCAGTGGAAAAAGCGGTGCCAAGACCGTCTTTTAGCGCGGCGGCGAGCGCGTCGACGCCGCTGCCTTCGGCGTCCAGCGTGCGCAAAGCCGACGCGATGGCGGCTTGCGCGCGATCGCTGGTCATCGGAGCTGGTTTCGGTCTGGCCATGGCCGTTCTGATAGCACGGAAAGGGCTTTGCGTCAGGCTTGCCGCGTCAAATTCGTTAACGAGGCCGGGCATTTTGGCCGTGTAAAGCCGGTTATTCCCGGCGATTTTTCGGTTCGGCGAGCGCGCGCCGCACGGCCGCAAGCACAGTTGCAACGGTCACGTCGTCAGTGCGGTGATGGCGCACGGCGTCATTGCCTTCGTGGCGTGCGCGTGCGCGTGCGCTGTCATCGCCTGGCGGCTCGAGGATCGCGGCGATTGGATTGAGTGGTTTCCAATGCCAAGGGCTGGTCGGGCCAAAAATTGCCACTGTCGGTGTAGCGAGCGCGGCGGAGACATGCATTAAACCGGAATCGTTAGTGACCGAGACGTTGGCGGCCGCGAGCGCGAAAATCGCATTGCGGAGATCGTCGCTCGTGAAATCGCGGACGTGGTTCCCCCCTGTTGCCGCGATTTGCGCGGCCAACGGCGTTTCATTTGGGCCGCCGACGACCCAGACAGACACACCGTCTTTTGCGAGGGCACGCGCCAGTTCGCCATAGTGACCGGCCGGCCATGCTTTGCCCGCGCCGACCGCGCCGGGCGACAGCGTAATGATCGGGCGGGCTTCGTTTGCGAGGCCTCGTTGTGCACGCCACAGTTCCAAGTCCTGAATCGGTACTTTCAATTCAGGTAATGGCCACTCTTCCGGAAGCGGCGCGTCTTTCGGGAGTGCCAAAGCGCCCATCCGGTCAATCATGCGCGGCAGCTGGCGTTCGCCGAAACGCACATCGTTCAGGAGACAAAAACGAAACTCACCGGCGAAACCCGTGCGCACCGGAATGCCGGCAAGCCAGGGTGCAAGTGCGGCTTTCCATTTGCGCGACATCACCAAAACTTGCCCATAACCGGTTTGCTTCAGCAGCTTCGCAAGTTTCCGCTGGAGGGGGAGGCCCAATCGACCGCGCGGCAGATCCGTAACAATGGCGCGCCGGACGCCCGGCATGTAGTCGGCGAGCGGAGCGCAAAGCGTGCTGCTGACGATATCAACCTGTCGCTCGGGCGCCTCGGCGCGCAGGAGCTTCACGACGGAGTGGCAACGGACAAAATCCCCGATCCAGACGTAGGGGACGATCAGAACGGGTCTACTCGCGTAGGTTGAATCGCTGTTCATTATTTGTGGCCGCGCCGTCGGTCTGCCATCAGTTTCGGGCCCTGTTGGACAGCGGTTAGCCTGCGTAATGCGGGACTGTCCAGCCCGCAATTTTTACCCTGTCCTGCGCCAAATGCAGACGAATAACGGCCCATCGTTGCGCCATTGACCGGTCTGGGGCAAAGGTTGCCTCAAGCCAGAGGCGCGAGGGGCAGGGATGTTCTTGGTCACCGGCGGGGCCGGTTTTATTGGATCGAATGTTGTCGCCAGCCTTAATGAGGCGGGGACAACCGACATCGCGGTGAGTGATCTGCTTGGCCAAGGCGATGCCAAATGGCGCAACCTTGCGAAGCATCAGATTGCGGACCTGCTGCCGCCCGCCGAACTGATGCAGTGGCTCGAGGGCCGCAAGCTCGATGCCGTCATCCATATGGGGGCGATTTCCGACACCACCGCCACCGATGGCGACCTTGTTATGGAAAACAATTTTCGGCTGTCGATGCGCCTGCTCGACTGGTGCAGCGCAACGCGTACGCCATTCATCTATGCCTCATCGGCTGCGACCTACGGCGATGGCACCCAGGGCTTTGACGATGACTGGTCGCTCGATGCTCTCCGCAAACTGAAGCCAATGAATCTTTATGGCTGGAGCAAGCACTTGTTCGATCTCGCATTGGTCGAGCGCAACATGAAAAAAGAAAAAATGCCGCCGCATTGGGCTGGCTTGAAGTTCTTTAACGTGTACGGTCCGAACGAGTATCACAAAGGCCATATGACGAGTGTGCTGGCCAAAGTGTTCGATAGCGCCAAAGCGGGTGAGCCGGTGAAGCTGTTCAAGTCGAATCGTGACGGCATTGCCGATGGAGATCAGCGTCGCGATTTCATCTTTGTGGATGACGCCGTTTCAGTGCTGCGCTGGCTTCTGAATGCATCCGGTGTCAATGGCATCTTTAACGTTGGTACCGGAAAGGCGGAAAGCTTCCGTGATATGATAGGTGCGATGTTCAAGGCGCTTCGCCGGCCTGCAAATATCGAATACATCGACATGCCCGATGCGATCCGCGGCCAATATCAATATTTCACACAGGCGCGGATCGAGCGTTTGCGTCGCGCCGGTTACAATGCTGGGTTCACGCCGCTCGAGGTTGCCGTCGGTCAATACGTTACCGGCTACCTCGATTGCGAAGATCGCTATCGGTAGCGCCATGTACGATTTCGACAAGCATTTGGCAGCGCTTTCGGAGCAGACCGTGCTCTGCATCGGCGATCTGATGCTGGATGAGTTCGTCTACGGAGACGTCTCGCGCATTTCGCCGGAAGCACCGACGCCGGTCATCGCAGTCAGACGCACTGAATTGATGATCGGCGGTGCCGGGAATGTTGCACGTAACCTGGTTTCGCTTGGCGCTCGCTGCGTCTTCATCGGCGTGGTCGGCGACGATGAGGCGGGCGGTTCACTGACCAAGGCTCTCAGCACCCACCCATCGATAGAATTTCATCTGGTCGTCGACGGAACGCGGCAGACCACGCGCAAGGTCCGCTTCGTATCGGAGCATCACTCGACACATCTGTTACGCGCCGACTGGGAAATCGCTTCAGCCATCGATGCCGGTAGCGAAGACGCGCTAATCGGGCACGTCGTCAAAGCGCTGCCGCGTGTCGGTGCGGTGGTTCTGTCCGACTACGCCAAGGGCGCCCTGACGCCGCGCGTGACGCGCGCGGTGATTGCCGCGGCCAACGAGCGCGGCAAGCCGGTCGTAATCGATCCGAAAGGGCGCGACTACAGCATCTATCGTGGTGCGAACTTTATCACTCCCAATCGGCAGGAGCTCGCCGATGCTACGCACAGGCAAGCGCAAACCGATGAGGAAATCGCCGAGGCCGCGGACCGGCTGCGCGGGGAACTGGGAGCAAAAGCTGTTCTGGTAACAAGGAGCGAGGCGGGCATGACACTGGCGACCGCCGGCGAGCCGGTCCATGTTCCGGCCTATCCCGTGCGAGTCCGCGATGTTTCTGGTGCTGGTGATACGGTTGTGGCGGTGCTGTCCGCTATGCTGGCGATGGGTGCGGACTTTGAATCTGCGACGCGAGCTGCAAATGCCGCTGCCGCAGTCGTGGTCGGAAAGCGCGGGACTGCAACAGCGTCCGTTGCCGAGCTTCGCGCACGCATCCTGCCGGCGTCGACGCTAGCGCCGCAGGAAAAGATTATTTTTGACTGGGCTTTGCTTGACGACCAACTTGCGGAGTGGCGCAAGCAAGGCCTGCGGGTGGGCTTTACCAATGGCTGCTTCGACCTGTTGCACCCGGGTCACGTCAAACTGCTGGCCGGCGCGCGAGCGGCCTGCGACCGACTGGTGGTGGGCCTGAATGGCGATGCGTCGGTGATGCGCCTGAAAGGTGCCGGTCGGCCGGTGCAACCGGTGCAAGCGCGTGCCGAAGTGCTGGCTGCGCTCGAAGCAGTCGACCTCGTTGCGGTGTTCGATGAGGATACGCCGGAAAAGTTGATCGCTCGTTTGAAACCAATTGTTCTTGTTAAAGGCGCCGACTACAGCCGCGACCAGGTTGTCGGCCGAGAAACCGTTGAGGCGCTTGGTGGCGAAGTGATCTTGATCGATCTCGTCCCCGGTCATTCGACGAGCTCGATGGTTGAACGCACGCGTACACCAAAAGGTGGCCGTTAAGGGACGCGTTTTATCGGCTTGCTGGGCGGGGGTTGCCACGCTTGTGTCGCTTCATACCGTTTGGCGTAGCGATAGAACGTGCCTTCGAAATTTCCGAAGGCAATGACGAAGCCGGCCCAGCCGTCTATAAAACCCAATTTGAAGATGTAATGCTTGATGAACGACCAGACTGCATGGCCGAATGCGCTCGCCATCGACACGCGTTTGTTGGCAAGTTTTGTTGCTCCGAGCGTGGAGTAACGATTCATCTTGTTGATGACTTCCTCCAGATTGCGGAAGGGAAATTGCCAGACCGAGTTGTGCAGTGTGCCGACCGAGCGTCCGCCGAGGACTTCAAATCCCTCATGGACCGGCTCAAGCGTGTATCGGATGCTGCCTTTGCGGAAGAGCTGCGGCTGACGGAAATTCGGATACCATCCCGAACCCCGGATCCAGCGACCCATCATATAACTGCGCCGTGGCACCTTGTAGATATCATGGGGCGGCGAATTGGCGAGCAAAGTGAGGATCTCATCGCGTACCGCCTCGGTACAGCGTTCGTCGGCATCGAGGCTGAATATCCAGTCGAAGTTGCAAGCCTCGATCGCACGATTGCGTAGGTCACCGAAGCCCTTGAACTGAACGTCGACAACACGCGCGCCGAGGGCGCGCGCGATTTGCGGGGTTCGGTCGACGCTGAACGAATCGATCACGACGACTTCATCGGCCCACAGCACGCTGGATACGGCTGCCTCAATCTTTTCCGCCTCATTATACGTGAGGATATAAGCTGATATTTTCTGCATGCCGGTGGACGCCCGTTGAGACTCCCAGAATTGCAGACAAGTTATCATTATGGCGCGTGCGGACCCTAGGGGTTTGTCGACACGCGCAACATCAGCTAAAGCCTCTGCGAGAGGGCACCCGTGGCCGAGCTGATCTCCGTCATCGTTACGACTTATAACCGCGAAGACGCGCTCGACGCGGTATTGCGGTCGCTTGCGGGGCAGATCGACGGAGATTTCGAGGTCGTCGTGGCCGACGACGGGTCCGGTTCGGACACCGCCGGGCTCGTCAACAACTGGAAGTCGAAATTCGGCCGTCGTTTGGAACGCGTCTGGCACGCTGACTGCGGTTTCCGCGCCGCCGAAATTCGCAACCGTGCAATATTGGCGGCGCGCGGCGCATATTGCGTATTTCTGGATGGTGACTGCATCGTGCGGCCTGAATTTGTCGGGACTCATCGCCGATTGGCCGAGCCCGGCTGGTTCGTCACGGGCAATCGCGTACTCCTCTCGCCGGATCTTACAAAGACGGTGCTGCGCGAGAAGCAGACACCCGAAACCTGGAGCGCGGCACGCTGGCTCACCGAGCGCCGGAAGGCCGGTGTTAATCGCTTGTCGGCATTGTTGCACCTGCCCCTCGGATTATTGCGCCTGATCCGGCAGCGGGTATGGCAGGGCGCACGCTCATGCAACCTCGCCATCTGGCGGACCGACCTCGATCGTGTTGACGGGTTTGACGCCGACTACAGCGGATGGGGCAAGGAAGATTCCGATATCATCGTGCGCCTCTTACGTGCGGGCGTCCGTCGCAAGGATGGGGCATTCGCGACCGGCGTGATACATCTGTGGCACACGGAGGCCGACCGTTCGCAGTTGGTCGAAAATGAAGTCAAGCTTGGCGAAGTGATCGCGGGCGATCGCGTTCGCGCGCGTCGGGGCCTGTCCGCGCTTCAAGATGTGTCGAAAACCTCTATGGCTGCGAACTAGCGATGGCTAAATCTGTAACCGCAAACAACGTCATCCACGCAAAGCTTGAGCCGCTAGCTGACGGGCTTGTCGTGGCTGCGGCGGTGTCGCTTCCCTGGTCGACGTCCGCTACGGCGATATTCGTCGTGCTGTGGCTGCTTGCGCTGATTCCAACTCTTCATTGGATTGATATTCGGCGTGAGCTTGCGACGCCGTCTGGCGGCCTCCCGGTCCTGCTCTTCGCTCTCGGTCTGCTCGGCGTGCTGTGGGCCGATGTGACGCTTCTGGATCGCTGGCGGGGCCTTGATTCATTTTTCAAACTGCTCGCAATCCCCTTGTTGTTCGTCCAGTTCCGCCGTTCCGTTCACGGCGACTGGGTGTTTGCCGGTTATCTTCTCTCGTGTACTGCGTTGCTCGGAGTTACGACCGTTGTCATGGCATTCCCATCGCTGGCGCTTTCTCTGCTGCATTTCGACAATGTGCTGGTGAAAAATGCTGCGACTCAAAGTGGCGAATTTGTCACCTGCATTTTCGGATTGCTGTATTTAGCGCAGGATAGGATTGCGAGGCGGCGCTGGCTGTGGGTCATCGGCTCTGCGGCAATTATTTTCGCCATGCTTGCCGATATTTTCTATGCATCAACCGGCCGGACGGCCTTGGTTACTATACCCGTGTTGCTGGTGCTGTTTGCGGTCAGGAATCTCAAGGCCGGTGGCACCGCTCTCGTGTTTGGCGGTGCCGTTGTGGTCGGCGTGATCGTCTGGGTTTCTTCGCCATACCTGCGGCAGCGTACCGACGCGATTTTGACCGAAATACAGATTTATGAGGCTAACAACGCGCGAACGTCGTCGGGCGAGCGCATCGAGTTTTGGAAAAAATCAATTGAATTTGTTCGGCAGTCGCCGGTGATCGGGCACGGTACCGGCTCGATCCATTCTTTGTTTGAAAAGGCTGTCGCCGGGCAGACGGGCACTGCAGGCGTCGCCGCGTCAAACCCGCATAATCAGACCCTGGCGGTGGCGATTCAGCTCGGGCTCGTCGGTGTCATTGTCTTGTGGCTGATGTGGGCCGCTCATCTGTTTTTGTTTCGAGGCAATAGCTTGGCGGGGTGGATAGGCCTCGTGGTCGTAGTGCAGAACGTAGTTGGTTCGCTGTTCAACTCGCACTTGTTCGATTTTGTGCAGGGATGGGTTTACGTCATTGCCGTCGGCGTAGCCGGAGGGGCCGCACGACGACGCGAATGATGTCATCCTGTCGATTCGAAACCGAGGACAGGCTGGGAACCAGCGAGCGCCTGTCGTGATTTTCGGCATACCGCTCTATCGTTCCGGCATCGTCCAAACGGCTGAGGAGCCGGAAGTTCCCCATATCAGCGGGTAATTCTTAATGTGACCAGCGCCGCCGGGTGCTACGCGAACTCTTGCCGACTCAGATTGACAAGGGCTAACTTACAACCGCTGGTTCCGACCGAGTGCGTGAACGGGCGCATCTTCGAGGTGCCATCCCAAACCTGTTGTGTTTGCGCGCGATATCCGTAGCAGCCCGCATAACTTTGGTTTGCTGGCTCCAAAGCTGTCAGTCCTGAGGTGAGTGATGAATTCGCCGAGCTTTTGGTCGAACGCGTCGGCGCATCATAACAACTTGAATTCATCGGTGGTGCATTCGTCCAAGGACTCTAGAAATCGAATCATAACGAAGACCTGCCCGCTAACATTGGTTCGAGACTGCACCGGAAATGAGCCTGCAAACTCAATTCTCACCCGAGACGATTCAAGCGAATGATAATTGGCGACCGGAAGCAAATCTAACCGCGGCGTCTGGCAGTCGATCAGTGCGGTCACACATCCCCACGCAAGTTCTTAAAGCCCTGGTCTCGATCGCCTTGCTGGGCGGGGTCGTTTTTCTTGTCGGGTATTATTATGGGTTCTCGGAAATTTCCGACGACTTTCGCGCGCTATCAATTGGAAGTTCAGGCGTTGTCTTCATTGCGCTGCTAGTGAACGCGTTTGCCGCAGTTTTTCGCTTCAAGGTCATCGCAGGCGAAATCAAACATCCCATCGGGTTCAGATCGGCGATGGCGGCCGTTGCCGCTGGCAGCCTTGCGGGAGCGGTGTTTTTCCAGATTACCGGGCAACTCATGGCGCGCGGGGTGATCGCGGGACGCGGCGGAATGCCCTTTGCAGCCGTTGTCGTCATCACGGCCTATGAGCGCATCACGGCAGCAATTGTGTCCGCGCTTTTCGCGTTAGGCGGCGCATTCTTTATTTTCGGCAATGTTTATCTCGATCAATCGTCAGGTGGTGCCGAACTGGTCAAGATTATTGCAGGATTGGTTGCGGCAACGTCGGCCGGAGCCTTGTTGGGTTATGGCCGTATAGCCGTGCGGACAATCACGCCGCTGTTAACCCGTCATTTCGTGCGGCGATGTTCGGCGGTCATCGGACTAACGCTTCTTGTTCATATTCCGATGCAGGCGGCTTATGTGATAGTCGCGCACAATCTTTCCCCGCAAACCCCGATTGCCGACCTTATAGCCGCGTCCGCCATCGTCATGTTTGCAACCAGCGTGCCGATCAGCCTCGCGGGCTGGGGTATGCGCGAAATGAGCGCCGTGGTGGGGCTCGGCGCCATTGGCGTATCAGGCCATGCGGCGCTCGCGACCGCAGTCATCATTGGAATTGGGTCACTGCTCGTGGTCGGCTTAATTGCCGCAGTGTCCCTACCAGGCGTAAACGCCAAGAGATATGTGCGGAACACGCAACCCGCCAAATCGGTCGATTATTTTCGCGTGCTGGCATGGGTGCTTCCGATCGGCACAGCCACGCTGGTGCTTTTTCAAATTTTTGTCCCGATCCCCTCGGGTGTGCTCAATGTAAATTTGGCCGACCCACTTGCGGTATTGGGCGGCGTGCTTTTTGTCCTCGGGGCAGCTCGCAACCGGAAACCGCCCCAGTGGCGTGTGCCAAATATCAATCTTGCGATTGTCGTTGGCACGGTCGTGCTCGTCGGCTCGCTCCTTTTAGGCGCAAGTCGGTTTGGATGGACAACCTGGGCGGTGACGAACCGCTTCTTCGGATGGTTTGTCATTTTGGGTTATGCAGCAACGGGAGCACTCATCGTGAGTGACGGCCGCAAGGAGGGCTTTCGCGTGCTGCTTCTTACCTTTGTTGGAGCGGCCGCCGCGATTGCCGGTATCGAGGCCACACTGGTCGCTTTAAAGTCTGCCGGATTTCAGGTCTCGGTCGTCGCTGGCAGTGTCGAGGGATTTGCGCAGAACCGAAATGCTTTTGCATTTCAATTGTTGATGGCCTTATCCGCGGCAATCGTATTAGTCCGTGGTCCCGCGCTGCGAATAGCCATTTTAGCGGCGATAGTTTTAGGATTGTGGTTTGCGGGATCCCGGTCGGGGTGGATCGCTGCCGCATTTGTGGTCGCGACAAGCCTCTATCTTGGTGTGCTCACCGCCCGTGAAATTGTCTTGGCCATCATGTGTGCTGCCGGTGCTGCGATTGTTCCAATCTTGCTGTCTATTCTGCCGGGCGTATCGAACATTGCAAATCACGCCATACCGAGATTTGTGCCGGACGTCGCATCAACCCAAGAGCGCTGGCTCACCATCGTCGGTGGGCTGGAATTGTTTCTCAGCCATCCGATTTTTGGGGCTGGTCTCGGGGCCTTCCGCAATGAGGGAATTTTGTCGGCCGACGGAATTCCGTTGATCATTCACTCCACACCGGTGTGGCTGTTGGCGGAGATGGGTATCGTGGGCTTTACGGTCTTTACTGCCACGGCCGTATACGTTTTTTTCAGTGAATGGCGGCATGCCCGCAAAGATCAGGCAGCCGCGCTCACTGTCTTGTGCTTTGTGGCCTTCGCGGTGATGGCTGGACCGGGCGACATATTCTATCAGCGCACATTCTGGCTGCTGGCCGGGGCTGCTCTGGCAATACAACGGCCGGCAAAGGCAGTCAGGGGCCATCACGAGTTGATTAATCCACTGATCGTCAGGACGGCGAGCGCCTAGAATTGCGCAGTTTCCCTGCGTGAGGACGTCCCTTGTTGCACGAGATAACTGGCTCCCGCGCCTGCCAGAATAATCAAAAATGGTTCGAGCGGGAGCCGGTAGCGAATTGTACCGACCAGGGTCATCAATACTCCCGTGTAGCCAAGGGCAAAGAGAAGAATTGGCGACAATTGGCGGATACGGCGTCTCTGGACGGACAAGCCTACACCTGCGAGCAGGAGTATCGGCACGAAAGATGCCGTGGAAATAATGATGTTGGCGGGGTTTCTAAACGCCTTGTTGACGGGCCAGATCTGCCAGGTGCGTTGAAACTTCAGCGCCGCCAATTCCAGAAATCTTCGCGGATTGTGAATAATGAAATCGATAGCCGCGTCACGTAGAGCGGCATCGCGTTTCACCGGATCAGTGATATCTGCGAACGTGCTCAGGTCATAGTCGACGCCACCGTTGCCTCCACCGGAATGATTGAGCGGATTGTTTCCGGCATAGAGGACAGTGCCTGCGCCAAGGGTCAACCGCACGAAACTTCCGTAGGCCTTGTAATTATTCAGCCACCAGGGCGCCATGAGTGCGCAATAGATGGTGAGGTAGATCGCCAAATGCTGCAGCGCCTTTGTCAGCGGCAAACGATGGACCAGCAGTACAAAAACCAGAACGAGCCCGGGCGCAAAAATGTCAAATATCGGTCGGGTCAGGATCGCCAGCACTGCAAATATCGCCGCTGCCGTGAACCAGCCGCGGTACCAGCACAAGAAAGCCGAGAGCATAAGCGTGATAAACAAAGATTCCGAAAGTCCGACAACCGCGAAAAAGATCAATGGCGGATAGCAGGCTGCGGCAGCCGCTGAAAATATCCGGGCATGCTGATCGGCAAAAAGCTGATCCGATAACTCATAAGCGAGCCAGACCGAAACAACCGAGAGAGTTATATCGGCGCCGAGCTGCCCGACACCTGGGCCGCCAATTGCGATCAACAAAGGATAGAGGGGCATCTGGAACCAGTCGACCATCAGCCCGGTCCTTAAGAAATGCTCTGCCGAATCCCGGTAGTCGGGCACATCGGGCAGCGCCTGGCTCTGGTCAGGGATGACGATCGCAGCGATGACGCGCAGGGCTATTGCCAGACCAATGATACCGAAAACGATGAGGCGTTCAGTATTGGGTTTGATCGAGAACGTCATCGCTTTACGTGAGTACAATTGAATGTCCAGAGTTGCACGCTGACAAGCACGCAGCCAATTGCGATCATCGCAATCTGGAATATCGGGGAATGGCTCAAAATAGCCGCCGTCGCGAATCCTACAAGAAACATATTCAAAGCAAACACCCGAGCGACGACTTGATAAACGCTGAACCCGCCATCGAGAGCCCGCTGATAGAAATGGCTGCGATGAGCCTGCGTGACCGGTTCACCACGGATGAAACGACGCACCAATGTGATTGTCGAATCCGCCAGATAATAGAGCGGCAGCAGTACCGCCGATGCAAAATGACCGCTACCGGCAAGGAGTGCGAGCAGCCAGCCCAGCAATAGACCAATCGGCAAACTGCCGACGTCGCCGAGAAACAATTTTGCGACCGGACGGTTGAAGGGCGCAAAGCCGATCATGGCTCCACAAAGTGCGAACGCAACCAGGCCTGCGGCAGAAGGGAGATCGCCCATGAGGTAGAACAGAGCAAGGCCGGCCGTAATCGGCACAACCTCAGCCACGGTCATCCAGTCGATGCCGTCCATGAAATTAACAGCATTGACGAGCCAGACACCGCCAACAAGCACGACCGCCCGGTCCAGCCACCACGGAAGCATCGGTACGACACGCATGTCATCAGGAAAGGTTGCGATAACGGCGGCGACCGCCGCGGTTTGCAGGACCAGCCGCGGCAGGGCTTCCAGCGGACGTACGTCATCGGTTACACCGACAAGGGCAAGACCAATGGTCGCTGCAAAGATGACCGCAAGCCGCAGCGGTCCGTCGATCGGAGGCACGAAAAAAAATTCAGCGGTCGAGACCACGAGTATCGTGGCCGCAATGATCGCGATGCCACCGCCCTGCGGCGTCGGTACTGTGTGCGATGAGCGGGCATTCGGTTTTGCCAACGCGTATTGCGCGAGCAAGGGCCGCAGCCACAGCAACAGGCCGAAGCTGACCGCCATCGCAGCGAAGAACAACACCACGCCAAAAGCCAAAGTCACGGTATCTCCGCCGATGAGCTCAGGTCGTCCGGGTGTGGAGTTTCGACGACAACGCGCCGTCCAGCAAGCGCGCATAGAGAGCAGTGATATCGCTGCCGATTCGTCCGCTGGAATATTCAGAAACGGCAATGTTTCGGCTGGCAGCGCCAAAGCGGCCCCGAAGTTCGCGGTCATCCATGAGTATCTCAATCGCGCCTGCGAGCGCCTCGGCATTGTCCACCGGAACAAGCAACGCGTTGATGTTATCGCGGGCAATTTCCCGGCAACCCGGAACGTCCGTGGCGATCAAAGCCCTGCCGCATGCTGCTGCTTCCAGCAGGCTCTTTGGAAGACCTTCCCGCCTCGACGGAAGGACGGCAACGTGTGCCTGAGTCCAAACACGGTGTATATCGTCCACATGGCCGAGTAGCTGGAGATTGGGCACGCGCTTCCAATCGGCCAGCACATGATCCGGAATAGAGGCCGGGTTCGAAGGATCAGGTTCTCCGGCCAGCAGCGTCTTAATGATGAGGCCGCGCTGCGCCAATAATTCATGCGCGCGGACAAGACTTCGCACGCCTTTGTCATCAAGCAGGCGTCCCACATATCCGACGGTAAAAGGGCCTGCCGGTTCGGGCAGCGGGGTGAGCGCATCGATATCGACGCCGGAGCCAGGAATTAGCGCGATGGATTGTTTCGGAACGCCGAGTCCGACGACGACAGCAAAATCGTCCGGGTTTTGCACGAGGACGGCGGTATTCGGACGTTTCAACAGCCAACCCAGAGCAAGGCGGGCAATCGGGCGCAGGGCGCGAGCCTTGGCGGTATCGGAGGTGAACGCAAAACCCAACCCCGCGAGGGCATTGAGCCGAATGATTGGCAATCCGAGCGCCGCGACCGAGCCAATCAGTGTCGGTACGACGGCGACGTGATGAACGAGATCGGGGCCGATGGAGCGGTAAACACGTCGTGTTTCAAGAATTGCCGCAAGCAGACGGATCGGGTTCATGCTGCCGCGGCGCCAATGAATCGGATGCAGATGGAAGCCTTCCTGCCGGATTCTGTCCGCGTAACTCGCTGACGCGCGTTGCAACATGCACTTCATAGCCAGCTCGTTGTGCCGCGCGTGCCATCGGCAGGCGATGCGAAATGAAATACCAGTCTTCCGATACCAGATAGAGGATTTTCCGCGCCATCAGTTTGGAAGTCCGCGCCGTGATCTGATTCCGACAGCGCACCAATAGGGTGGCGATTCCGAAAACCGGATTTTCTCGAAGCCCGCGCTGAGCAGCATTTGCTCGATGTCCACGCGGGTAAAGCGCTTTTCCAGTTGCGTACAAAAACGATCATAGGCATCGGTGCGCATGACGTAGAACGATTTATCGGCATACCAGGACAATGGAAGGGACGCGGCCGAGACGCCGAAGCGGGATAGCAGCGCTGCAAACCGCGCCAACGGCCAATAGACAGTCGCGGCGATGATCTCGCTGACGATTTTGCGCAGGCCGTGCGGCAGGCGTGACACGACGACCCGGACGCCGTTGCTGAGCGCCCATACGGTCCTGTACCACGCGGGCCGGTTGTCGAACGCATAATAAAGATAGATCAGGAAAGGGGCGCCTCCCTTAAGTTTTTCCGCCACCGAGTCGATAGCGGCCTGCGTATCCGGCACGTGGTGCAGCACACCGAGGGAAAAGGCGAAATCAAGCGAGTGCGCAGGCACCGGAATGTCCGCGACACTGCTCACGTGAAAGCTGACGTTATTTTGGCCTTGCAGGTTGACGCGCGCAACGCTGAGCGCCTCGGGGCTAACGTCGACAAGGTGCAAATGCGACACGCGCGGCGCGACCATCGTTGCCCATCGTCCGGTGCCGCATCCGACATCGGCGCCGATGCCTCCGCCGGCCGGCAGAAGCTGCCACGGGAAAATTCGAAAATAATTCTCGAAAATCGCTTCGCGCTGTTCACGCGCTAGGCTGGTCTCGTCCTGACGGTATGTCGACCATTCGTCGCCAAAGCCCCGGGCGACGTCAGCATCGACATTCTTGTTCGGGCCAAGGTCCATATCGTTCCTTTGTAGTGCCGGCGTGCGACTGCCGCCACTCCAGGCTCCATGGGGAACTGTCACCCGACTATAGCGACCTGGGTCCACCTTGATAGCCGCCAGTGACCCCATGACCTGGCCATGCTAAGCTATTGTATTAAAACGATTATTTAACACGAAGAGCAATCGCCATGGCGTTCATGGTTTGAACGCAAGGTCTTGACGTTCACGCGATGAACGGCGTACCAGAGGCCGCGCGGGGAGCCATCTCAATGCGTCGCGTAGGCGAAGAAAGTCCGGAAAGCTCGCGGATCATGCTCGGTCTGCTCGATGCCGTGGAGCAGGACCGCGCGCAATCGCAGCGCCTGCTCGCGTCAGAACTCGGGATCGCGCTGGGGCTCGTCAACGCCTACCTTAAACGCTGCATCAAGAAGGGGCTGGTGAAGGTCCGCAGCGCGCCGGCGCGGCGCTACGCCTACTATCTCACGCCGCAGGGGTTTGCCGAAAAGTCGCGCCTGACCGTCGACTATCTTTCGTATTCCTTCGGATTTTTTCGGCAGGCCAAAACCGACTGCTCAGAGCTTTTCAAGACTGCGTCCGCGCGGGGCGTCGAAACAATATTGCTCGTTGGTCAGAGTGATCTGGCCGAGATCGCGGCGCTCTGCGCCATGGAGCATGGCATCAAGATCGCGGGCGTCGTCCAGAAGAAAGCGGCGAAACCGGAATTCATCGGGTTTTCCGTCTTTGAAGACTTTGACGCGGTATCGAATCCATTTGACGCCATATTGATTGCCGACGTGCTGAAGCCGCGCGAGACCTGCGAGGCTGCAATCGCGCGCTTCGGCGCCGAACGGGTGCTTGTGCCCGATCTCTTGCGAGTACGGATGCGGCAAAAGAACGAGTTGGCAAAATGACGCCCGGTCAGCCGCGATGGTATGTTGTGCAGTCGCAGCCGAACGCTGAGTTGAAAGCTGTTGCTCACCTCAGTCGCCAGGGCTTTGACACCTATCTGCCCCGGTACCTCAAGCGCAGGCGGCATGCGCGGCGCGTTGAAGTGGTCGCAAGACCGCTGTTCCCGCGCTACTTCTTTGTGTCGATCGATGTGACGGTCCAGCGATGGCGCTCGGTTTACTCGACGATCGGTGTCTCGAATCTACTCGGCACCGACGATACGCCCTTGCCCGTTCCCGAGCAGATCGTTGCAACGTTGAAGCAGCGCGAGGACGACGCTGGGTTCGTCAAGCTGGAGCACCGGCCGGATTTCCGGGTCGGACAAAAGATCCGTGTGCTTGAAGGCGTCTTTGCCGACTGCCTTGGACTTTACGATGGAATGCCCGATCGCGATCGCATCGCGGTCCTTCTCGATCTGTTCGGCCGCAAAGTGCGCGTGCTGGTCGACGTGGAGACCGTTGCCGCGGCTTGAACGGTACGGTCTGGAGCAATGTCTCTTTCCGGTCTGGGCCGATTCACCCGGACTGCGGTAGCGCGCCTGGATGCCGCAACTCGAATACCCGGAATCATCTAGGGGACTGATAACTTGAACTCACCTCACACAGTCATGACAAAAACGTCCGCCGCAAAGCGCACTCTTCCATTCGGCAAGCCTATTATCGAAGAAGAGGAGCGGGCGGCCGTCATGGACGTGCTCGCCGGTCCGATCCTAGTTCACGGCCCGCGCGCGACCGCATTCGAGAACGAATTTGCGGCGTTTACCGGCGCGCCCCAGGCGGTGACGGTTTCATCATGCACGGCCGGAATGCATCTCGTCTGGTTCACACTTGGCTTGGGCCCGGGTGATGAAGTGATCGTGCCGGCGCAGACACACGTCGCGACGGCCCACGCGGTCGAATTGACCGGCGCGAAAGCGGTATTCGTCGATGCCGAGCCGGGTACCGGCAACATCGACATCGCGGCGATTGCAGACGCCATCACAGCCAAAACCAGGGCCATCGTCGTCGTGCACTACCTCGGCATGCCGGTGGACATGGCCCCAGTGGTTGCGTTGGCCCGGAAGCACAAGCTTTTTGTCATGGAAGATTGCGCGCTGGCGATCGGGACCCGGCTCGACGGTATCCATGCAGGCCTGCACGGTGACGCGGGCGTATTTTCCTTTTACCCGGTCAAACATATGACTACGGCCGAAGGTGGCATGATCATCACGCGCGACGCGGATCTTGCGGCGCGCCTGCGGCTGCGCAAGGCCTTTGGCGTCGACCGTACGCACGGCGAACGCAAGATACCGGGTGCCTACGATGTTGTAGCGCTCGGCTTCAACTACCGGATGAATGAAATCCAGGCAGCCATTGGCAGCGCACAGCTTCGAAAGATGGATCGTTTTCTCGCGGCGCGTGAACGCAACTACAGGGCGTTGTCGAAGGCGATTGCCGGCGCACCGGGCATCGGGCAGCTGCAATCGACGCAGGGACGCTTCCTGAGCAGTTATTATTGTCTTTCAATCGTTCTTGATGCACCGCTTGCGCCGAAGCGTCCTGATTTCATCGCGCGCCTGAACGCCGAGGGCATCGGAACGAGCGTTTATTATCCGCAGCCGGTTCCGCGGATGACCTACTACCGCGACAAGTATGGTTGGCGGGACGGCGCGTTCCCCGTGGCCACCCGCCTCAGCGATTGTTCGATTGCCCTGCCGGTGGCGCCGCATCTTGACGTCGATGACATGAACTACATCGGCGTCCACGTGCAGCGCGTCGCCAAAGAGATGGCTGGCTGATTCCTGGATTTGATCGGCGTGCTCGTCATCATTCAAGCCCGATTTTCATCCGCCCGGCTTCCCGGCAAGGTCCTGCGTCCGCTCGCCGGCCGGCCGATGCTGGCGCGGCTGCTGGACCGATTGAAGGTAGCGAAACGCGCTGGCGAGATCATGGTTGCGACTTCGACGGCGACGGATGACGATTCGATCGCAAAATTTTGTGCCGATAGTGGTGTGCAATGTTTCCGTGGTCCGCTTGACGACGTGGCGGAGCGTCTTGCGCAGGCGGCGCAAGGCGCAGGGACCGAAGCGTTCGTGCGCATCAACGGCGACAGTCCACTGATGTCCCCCACCGTCGTGGATGCGGTGATTGGGCTGTATGAAACGCAAGACCTCGATCTCGCGACCAACGTTCAGACACGCTCCTTCCCGAGGGGGCAGTCGGCCGAGGTGATCCGGGTCGAGGCGCTGCGGCGTGCTCAAAAGATGATGCAAGCAGGGGAGGCCGAGCATGTGACGCCGGCCTTTTACCGGCGCGCTTCGGATTTCCGCATCGGCAATCTGGCCAGCGGACATGACTGGGGTGCGATCCAGATGTCCGTCGACACGCCGGATGATTTTGCGGTGGCGGACAAGATGTTCCGCGAGATGGGTTCGTCAACCGCCGTGCTGGCGGTGGAAGACCTGATCGCGTTGCGTCAACGCTGTATGGCCAACGTGTCCGCATGACGGCCTCGCTGCGCGTGGGGATTATCGGGCTCGGCGTGGGTGAAAAGCACATCGCCGGCTATGAGGGCGATCCGCGCTGCCGCGTGGCCGCATTGTGCGATATTGATGCCGACAAGTTACGCGCCGTCGGCGCGCGTCATTCCGGCCTGCGGCTTGTCGGTGATCCGGCCGAGGTATTGTCGGACCCTGCGATTGATGCGGTGTCCATCGCGTCCTATGACGGCGCCCACTACACGCAAGTCATGGCGGCGCTGTCTGCCGGGAAGCATGTCTTCGTCGAGAAGCCGCTCTGCCTGTTCGAGCATGAGCTGGCCGATATCCGGCGCGCCCTGGACGCCAGGCCGGAACTGAAGTTGTCCTCAAACCTCATTCTGCGCAAAAGCCCGCGCTTTGCCGGCCTCCGGCAGCGCATCCGTGCAGGCGATCTCGGCACACCCTATTATGTCGAAGCCGATTACAACTACGGCCGGTTGAGCAAGATCATCGACGGCTGGCGGGGTCAGGCCGACTACTACTCGGTTGTGCATGGCGGCGCGATCCACATGCTGGACCTGCTGTTCTGGATTTTCGGGGAACGGCCGGTCGCCGTCACGGCTTTCGGGAATTCTGTGGCGACGCGCGGCACAGCCTTCCGCTTCAAGGACTGTGTGACCGCGCTCCTGAAGTTTCCAAGCGGCCTGATGGCCAAGGTCACGGCGAATTTCGGCTGCGTTATGCCGCACCACCACAATCTAACGGTCTACGGAACGGCGGCGACGTTCGTGCACGACCAGCTGGGCGCGCGTCTTTACACGTCGCGCGATCCGGCGAGCGCCGCGCAGGCCGTTGACGACGCCTATCTCGGCCCTGCCAAGGGCGACATGCTGCCATCCTTCGTGTCCGCCATTCTCGACGGCGGCGAGCCCGAAGTATCGGCCGACGACGTGCTGGAAACGATGGCGGTCTCGCTTGCCATCGAGAAAGCAGCCGAACTTGAACAGACCGTCACCATTCAGTGAATTATTGATCAGGCTTCGAAGAAGATATCGGTCATGAATGAAAATTTGTCAGGCAAACGTATCGCACTGCTCGGAGGCGCCGGGTTCATCGGGCACAATCTCGCACTCGAGCTTCGCCGGCTGAAATGCGATGTCCACGTTATCGACAGCCTGCAGGTCAACAACCTGGGGGCTTTCTCGAACGTGGTCGGCGATCCTAACAAGGCATTGTATCTTCACCTCATCCAAGACCGGATGCGGCTTCTTAACGAGTTCGGCATTCCGTTGCATGTCGTCGATGCGCGAGACTATCACGCTCTGACCCGTACTTTGAATGAGATCCATCCTCAGGTGGTGGTGCAGCTTGCCGCGATCGCTCACGCCAACCGATCCAATAAAGATCCGTTCAGTACTTTCGACCACAGTTTCCGCACGCTTGAGAATGCGCTTGATTTCTCCCGCGGAGAGGGCACCAACATCGAGCGTTTCATCTACTTCTCGTCTTCGATGGTGTACGGCAATTTTGAAGGCGATACGGTCAATGAGGAGCGCCACTGTGAACCGCTGGGAATTTACGGCGCGCTGAAATATGGCGGCGAAAAACTGGTGATCGCTTACGGCCAGGTTTTCGATCTGCCCTATACGATCGTGCGGCCATCGGCGCTTTACGGTGAGCGTTGCGTCAGCCGTCGCGTCGGTCAGGCCTTCATTGAGAACGCATTGCAGGGCAAACCATTGACGATCAATGGTGACGGTACCGACGCGCTCGATTTCACCTACATCGGCGATCTTGTTCAGGGGGTGGTCCGCTGTATTTCGAATCCGGCGGCCAGGAATCAGACCTTCAACCTGACCTACGGTAGCGCGCGGTCGCTCAATCAGATGGCCGATATCATGCGCGGCGAGTTCCCGGGCATTGAGGTCAAATATAATCCGCGCGATGCGCTGATGCCGGAACGCGGGACTTTGTCGGTCGAAAAAGCAAAAAGGCTGATTGGCTACGAGCCGGCTTATCCGCTCGAGCGCGGCTTTGTCGAGTACGTGCGCTGGTACAAGGATCTCGCCAAAAAGCATCCGGCATTCTTTGGCAAACAGCAGCCTGCGGCAACGTGAGCAAACCGTCTTTGACATTAGATCCATGGCTTACGCGCCAGCTCGGCAAGCCCAGTTTTCATCTGACGGGCGAAATCGGCGGCCAGTCTTTGGAGGGATCGCCGGTTGCGGAGCAGCTGGCCGTCCAGCCGCTATTCGCCGACGTGAAGGTTCCTGTCACCGCTGTTGCTTCGGCCGATGCGGCGCGGCATTTGGGATTTTCGCTCATCGACACCAATCTCCAGTTTGCCATGCCGCTTTCAGACGTGCCGAAGATCAGTATGCCGGGTCTTATGTTTGCGACCCCGGACATGGCCGAGGCCGTTGGCGAAATCGCTGCAACGTCCTTCTCGGACGACCGGTTTCATCGCGATCCCGCAATACCCAACTTGGTTGCCGACGAACTCAAGCGCTGCTGGGCCACCAACTTCTTCGCCGGCAAGCGCGGGGACTGGATGGTTGTCGCCTGTGTTGGCGAGCGGCCGGTCGGCTTTCTGCAATTGTTGCGTATGCCTGGCGGCGGACTTCTCATCGATCTCATCGGAGTTTTGGCCGGTGAACGCGGCCGCGGCTTCGCGCGCGCCATGATCGCGTTTGCCCGCCAAAACTGCGGTTGCAGCGGCGAGGCTGTGGTCGGCACGGCGATCGCCAATGCGCGATCGATCCGTCTCTACGAGAATATGGGATTCCGGCTGCGCGGTGCCCAATATGTGTTTCACTATCACGGCGCGGCATGCTGATCGGCCCCGTCGACCTCGATCGTGAAGTCCTCGTTGTCGCCGAGATCGGCAACAACCACGAAGGCAGTTTTGCGCGCGCTGAGGAAATGATCGCTTGTGCCGCCGAGACGGGTGCTCAGGCCGTCAAATTCCAGACTTTTGTGCCCGAGCACTATGTTTCCCGCGAAGAGACCGCGCGGCTTGAGCGATTGCGCCAGTTTGCATTCACCTTTGAACAGTTCGAGAAACTGGCCAGATTTGCTGAGAGCAAGGGGCTGATATTTCTGTCCACCCCGTTTGATCTGGCCAGCGCCAGGTTTTTGAACACTCTGTGTCCCGCCATCAAGATTTCCTCAGGCGACAACAATTTTGTTCCACTTCTGGAGCTGGTCGCGACATTCAATAAGCCAGTGCTGCTTTCAACCGGGCTGGCGGATCTATCTGATGTCGAGAAAGCGCACGCGACCATTACCAAAATTTGGAATCTTCGTTCTCACCGGAGTGAAGTTGTCTTGCTCCACTGTGTTTCGAGCTATCCGACGCCAATTGACGAAGCCAATCTCGGCGCAATTCGGACGCTTCGTGAACGCTTCGGCGGGGCTGTTGGATATTCGGATCACACGCTGGGCATTGATGCCGCGGTACTCAGTGTCGCGCTGGGAGCGCGCATCGTGGAAAAGCATTTTACGCTTGATAAGAACTTGTCCGATTTCCGCGACCATCAGTTGTCGGCAGATCCTGCGGAATTGAAAGAGCTTGTGATGCGGGTCAGCGTTGCGAACAAGCTCATCGGTGACGGAAAGAAGCGTGCGCGCCCATCGGAAGAACAAAGCCGCATAGACATGCGCCGATCGATAGCTGCGGGCGTCGATTTGGCAGCCGGGACCGTCCTGCGTCTCGAGCACCTTACCTGGGTCAGACCAGGCCGCGGAATTGCGCCGGGCGACGAAAATTTGCTCCTCGGCCGGGTTTTAAAACGGGCTCTCAGACAAGGCGAACTGCTTTCCGCTCAGGACGTGTCTGAGCCAACGTCATGAATCTGGCCATTCTTACCACGCAGACGCCGCACCACGCCTTTTTCGTCCGCGAGGTTGCACGTCATTTCGCAGCGTCTCGCGTCTATTGCGAGACTGCGGTGCGCAAAGCGTCATTCGAAACTCACCACCCGTTTGAGCAAGCGCGGGAAGAGTATGAAAATAAAACCTGGTTCGGTGGTGCCGACTGCAAAATCTCCGACCTTGTGGCGACCGAGATCGTTTCTAGCGTGAATGATGCCAATTCCATCAAATCGCTGGCAAGCCTGGCACCTGATGCGGTCATCGTGTTTGGCACAGGCCGAATATCGTCTGCGGGTCTCAAAGTTCTGCCCCCACTGACCCTGAATTTGCACGGTGGCGATCCGGAGCGATATCGGGGTTTAGACAGCCATCTTTGGTCGATCTACCACAGCGATTTTTCAGGGCTCGTGACGACATTGCACCGGATGACACCGGAGCTCGATGACGGAGACATAGTAAGCCAGGCTGACATTCCGTTGTTTAGCGGGATGGAAATCCATGAAATCAGACGGTCCAACACTGAAGTCTGCGTGCAGCTGACGTTGGCCGCCTTGCGCGCCATTGTTGCGACTGGAGATGTTCCCGGTCGTCGCCAGCGGTGGCCCGGTCGTTACTATTCCTACATGCCCACCTCGCTGAAGGAATTGTGTTGCCAGCGCTTTGCAAAACACACGGCGCGTCTCCCTGTCGAGAGAGTCTTGCGTGGTTAGTCAGGTCGACCGGTTGACAGATGACGGTAGTGTCACGCTGTTTTTATTTCATGGCGTGATCGAAAGTCAGCAGCATCGCGTGCGAAACTACACGCGCAAGCACCTTCCGGCGGAAGAATTCCATGCAATTCTCGAAGCGTTAGGCCGACGCGGCAAAGCGGTTTCGATGGATGACGTTGCCGCTTGTTGTGCGGCAGGCAGACCGTTTCCGCGCGGTGCGTTCGCGATCACCTTCGACGATGGCTTTGAGAATAACGTGTCAGTCGCAAGGCCAATCCTGGATCGGTTGGGTATCCCTGCGATGATTTATGTAACCAGTCGCTTTGTGGACGAAGGCGGGATGTCCTGGATCGATCGGATCGAGTGGGCATTCGAACGGGTTGCGACGGGCAATGTCCGTCTGCCCTGGTCGCCGAAGGTTGCCAAGTTTGACACGCCATCAAGCAAGATTGCGATGCTCGATGAAATACGCCGGGAGGTGAAATCGAATTCGCGAATTGATAGTGATGGTCTGGTGACGGAGATCTTTCGTCAGCTTGACTTGGCCGAGGTACACACAAGCGACGACCCGCTGGATAAGAAAATGACATGGGAGCAGGTCCGGGGCTGGGTAGCGCCGGGTTTTTCCATTGGCGGACACAGCCATACCCACGCGATCCTGAGCCATTTACCGGCGACAAAACTTGCGTGGGAACTGGACACGAGTCTCAGTCTTTTGCGTGAGCGCGCTGGAATTGTCACGCCGCACTATTCTTATCCGGAGGGCCTTGCCCATTGCTATTCGCCGCAAGTCATCGCCGCACTAAAGCAGCGGGGAATAACCTGCTGCCCGACTGCGATTGACGGGACCAATCGACCCAGCACCGACCCCTTTCATTTGCGCCGGGTGATGGTGAACTGATGTGCGGCATCGCCGGATTTTACGGCACGCGCGACATACCCGATGCGGCAGTCGATGCCTGCCTCGGCCTGATGAAACAGCGCGGCCCGGATGCGAGCGGCGTCAGACGCATTGCCTCGTCGACCGGTCGGCGCGGCGTGATGCTGCACACGCGTCTGTCGATCATCGATCTCGATCCGCGCGCTAACCAGCCGTTCAATGTTGGTCGGAAATGGCTGGCCTACAATGGCGAGGTCTATAACTACCTCGAACTCCGCGAGACGCTCGAGAGCCGCGGCGTGCGCTTTGCGACGACCTCCGACACCGAGGTGCTACTTGCCGCGCTCGACCGCGATGGCATGAATGCCATCGATCGTTGCGAGGGCATGTGGTCCTTTGTGATGTTCGACGAGGCGGATGGATCCCTCACATTGTGCCGCGACCGCTTCGGTGAGAAGCCGCTCTACATTTACCGGGCTCCCGAGGGCATCTATTTCGGCTCCGAAGTGAAATTCCTGTTCGCGCTGATGGGGCGTGTGCTGCCGGTCAACCGGCAGCACCTGATGCGTTATCTCGTCAACGGATATAAGGCGCTTTACGGCCGTGCCGATTGTTTCTTCGAGGGCCTGGATGAATGCGCCCCCGCAACCTGGCTTTGCATCGACAGTGCAGGGAAGGAGACCGCAAAGCGGTACTGGAACCCCGCATTTAGCCCGGACGACCAGATTTGCCGCGAGCGCGCTGTCGAAGCCGTGCGCGAACGGTTGATCGAGTCCGTGCGCATGCGTCTGCGCAGCGACGTCCCGCTTGCGTTTCTCATGAGCGGTGGCGTCGATTCCAACGCGCTGATCAGCATCGCCAAGCGCGTGCTGAAATACGATGTGCACGGCTTCACCATCATGAGTGACGACCCGCGCTATGATGAGGGCGAGATCGTCCGGGACGCCGTTGGGACGCTGGGCGTGCGTCACACCGCGGTGCACGTCACGACGAAAGACTTCCTGCCACGGCTGCGTCAGCTCGTGAACTATCACGACGCCCCGGTGTTCACGATTACCTACTACGTCCAGTGGTTGTTGATGGAGCACGTGAAGCGGGCCGGCTACAAAATCTCGATCAGCGGCACTGCAGCGGACGAGCTCTTCTCCGGATATTACGACCATTACTTGATGTATTTGGCCGAGATGCATAGTTCGAAATGTTACGCGTCGTCACTGGCCGCATGGCAGCAGCACATCCAGCCGTCGATCCGCAATCCGCATCTTTCCGATCCCGACCTGTTCCGTAACGATCCGGAATTTCGCGAACATATCTTTCTCAATAACGATGCGTTTGCGCAGTATCTCGTCCCAACATTTTGTGAGGAGTTTCGCGAACACACGTATACGTCGCGCTCGCTGCTGCGAAACCGGATGATGAACGAGATGTTTCACGAGGCCGTTCCGGTCATCCTGCATGAAGACGACCTCAACGCGATGTATTTCTCGATCGAGAACCGATCGCCGTTTCTCGATCGCGACCTGTTCGAGCTTTGTTACCGCATTCCGACCGCTCATTTGATGCGCGATGGTTTCAACAAAGCGATCTTGCGCGATGCCGTGCGAAGCATCGCACCCGACAGCGTGGTGAACCAGCGCCGCAAGACTGGCTTCAATGCGCCGGTCGAGTCGTTCCTCGATCTTTCCGATCCCTCGGTGAAGCGGGAGCTACTTGCGGACGGGCCGGTCTTCTCGCTCATCAAGCGCGACAAGATTGCCGGCCTGCTGGAGAAGCGGAATTTGCCGAACAGCGAAAGCAAGTTCCTGTTCTATTTCGTCAACGCCAAGCTGTTCCTTGAGCGTTTTGCCAATTGAGCGGTGAGGTATGGGTCGGACCGCACAATTAGCTGACGCCCGCAAGACGCCGGCGCTGCGCTATTGTCGGCTATGCGTGCTGCCGAACAGCCGGCCCAACCTCGATTTCGATGCCGATGGTGTGTGCCATGCTTGTCGCACGCATGCGCAAAGGCCGCGCATCGACTGGACGGCACGGGAAAAGGATTTCCGTGCGCTCGTTGACAGCGTGAAACGGCGAACCGGCGGCTACGATTGCGTCGTGCCAGTGAGTGGCGGCAAGGACAGTACCTGGCAGATCCTCAAATGCCTGGAGTACGGGCTCCGGCCGCTCGCCGTCACCTGGAAGACGCCGGCGCGCACCGCAATCGGGCAGCGCAATCTCGACAACCTGGTGTCGCTCGGGGTCGATCACATCGACTGGCAGATCAGCCCGAAGGTGGAGGCGCAGTTCATGCTGAAGGCCTTCGAGCGCTTCGGCAGCACCGCCATTCCAATGCACCTGGCGATCTTCTCCATGCCGCTGCGGATTGCGGTGGATTTCGGGATCCCGCTGATCGTATGGGGGGAGAACTCGGCGGTCGAATACGGCAATGCCGAGACCGCGCAGTCCGGTCACCGGCTCGACCGCGCCTGGCTCAACACCTATGGCGTCACCCATGGGACGAGCGCAGCCGATTGGGTGGACGAGGAATTGAGCGCCAAGGACCTCGCTGCCTATTTCGGACCGGATCCCGATGCCCTCGAGGCACGCGGCACGCGCGCGATATTCCTCGGCCACTATTTTGCGTGGGATCCCGAGACGAGCCATGCGGCAGCGCGTGCACACGGCTTCCGCGCCAACGCAGAGGGCTCGCGCACCGGGTATTATGATTTCGCGGATATCGACGACGATTTCATTTCCATCCATCACTGGATGAAATGGTACAAGTTCGGGTTCACCCGGTTGTTCGACAATCTGGCGCTCGAGATCCGCAATGGCCGCACGACCCGGGAGCAGGCGATCGAGGTCATTCGACGCAGCGGCGACCAGACACCGCTGAAAGACATCGAGAAATTCTGTTCGTTTTCCGGGATCTCGACGGCGCGCTTTTTCGATATCGCGGAGCGCTTCCGCAACCGCGACATCTGGCTGCAGAAGGATGGCACTTGGACCATCCCCGGTTTTCTCATTCCGGATTGGGACTGGCGTTGAAATTCATCCCCATTGATCCGCCGCGGAAGTTCGAGGTGTCGGGCGCCGGTGTCCGGTTGCATCTGTCCGATTGCGGGCGCGTGGCGCTTTCGGCCGATGAGCAGGTTACGTTCACGACGGAAGCGGGCGGGGAATTCGACGTCACGCGGAAAAGCTGGGGCTTTTACGCGACGCCCTCGACCAACGGCCGGCTGAAGAGCTTCGGCTTGCGGACGGCGCTGGTGCGCAACGTCGCGGGCCGCCTGTTTGTAGTCCTGGTGGAGGAGGGCAAGGAAAAGGATTTCCTCGCTTATGTGCAAGCCGACAAGCAGACACTGTTGACCTGGCTGGACGACGATGCATCGGTCGAGCGCATGGCCGCGCTTCTGGGAAAACCTGGCTCGACCGACAGATGAAAGCGAACGTGGACCGGCAGCCACAAACGCAAAATGTCTGCCCGATGTGCGGCGAAAGCAGCATGGCGGAGCACTTTACATATTCCGAGCCGCCGCCACTGGAGACGCGCTTTCCGCTTGCGATGGGCGAGCGTTACTGGCGAGAGCTGCATCGTTGCGGGCATTGCGGGCACTATGTTGAATCGTTCGCGCCTGACCAAAGCAGGCTTTATGCCGGCGAATATGTCAGTTCGCTTTATCAGGATCGCGATGGCATCAAGCGGGCCTTTGACAGGATCAACGCGTTGCCGCCGGAGAAATCCGACAATGTCGGGCGCGTACGTTTCGTCGACGCATTCTGCCGCAGCCGGTGGGACCGGCAGGCAAAACTTGAATACTGGGCGCCACGCCTTCTCGATGTCGGCGCTGGCCTCGGCGTGTTTCCGTTCCGCATGAAGCAGGCAGGTTGGGATTGTGTTGCGCTCGACATGGATGAACGGCTGGCGGCGCATCATCGGGAAGTCGTTGGCGTACAGGCCATGACCGGCGACGTGCGCAGCATTGAAGGGCTCGGCACCTTCGACCTGGTGACATTCAACAAGGTGCTCGAGCACGTCGATGAGCCCGCCGCGATACTTGCGAGCGTCGGCCGCCTGTTGACGCCGAACGGGCTTGCCTATGTCGAACTGCCGGATGGCGAGGCCGCGGAGGCAGAAGGCAAGGAGCGCGAGGAATTCCTGCTCGGCCACAAGCACGTTTTCAGCCTTGCATCCTACGGGTTGCTGATCGCCAATGCTGGGTTCGAGCTTCTCACCTGCGAGCGGCTGCGCGAGCCGAGCACCAAGTTCACGCTTCGTGGATTTGCGCGGCTACGATACGCTTAAAGGTACAAATTAAGTTCGATGAAGTGTCTCTTCTTCGCTCCGCATGCCAGGATTTGGCAGCATGCATTTCCTGAAGCTCTGGTGGCCGAAGCGATTGCTGCACACGGGCATAGTGTCGTGTACCTCACGTGCGATCGGCTGTTTCAGGCTCAATGTATTCCAATGATTGCGCTGGGCATGACCGTCGATGCGCCGGAAAATGAAAAGGGGAAGGTTTGCGACGCTTGTGAAAGCCGCAAGGAGCTTCTCGTAGAATCCTTCGATTTTCAGGCACAAAATATTTCCGACTTCTTAGATCAAAGTGACATAACGAAGATTGAGTTGATTCTTGATCGCCCTGATTTGGTCGACCTGACCTTGGATGAATTGCCGGTTGGCCGGTATGCGCTCTACCAATTGATGGTGCGCAGGAAGCTCTTGGCTGCGAGCTTTGGGCCGCAAGAGTGGAGCGAGTACAAGGTTGAGCTGAAAAATACCCTCCTGGCTTACTTCGCTTCCCGGAAGATCCTCGACGTACATCGACCTGACCGGGTCGTCGTTTATAACGGTCTTTATTCGGTCAATCGTGTCTTCTCCAAACTGGCGGAAAAGTACGGAGCCAAAAGCTACTTCCTCCATGCCGGACCAAACCTGGCAAATCAGTTTCAGAGGCTGATGGTGGGTCAAAAAGACACCTTCGCGTATATGCCGCATTGCGTGAATGTATTTGAGCGTTTTGCGAACGTCCCCTGCACCGGCCGATTGCTGTCGATTGTTACCGATCACTATCTGGAGTTATATCGAGGACGCAGCCCCTTTGTTTATTCCTCCGCAAAGAGCCGGGAACCGTTCGACGTCCGAATCCATTTCGGAATAAAACCTCGCCAAAAAATATTGTTGGCAACCCTTAGTAGTTACGACGAGGAAGTTGCGGCCGAAGTGGTTGGGGCCCGAGAGTATCGCAAAGCCCCGCTGTTTTCTTCGCAAATTGAATGGGTGAAGGCATTAAATAAGTTTGTTTCGAGCCGCGAAGATCTATTCCTTCTCATTCGCGTGCATCCGCGGGAATTTCCGAACCGGCGCGAAAGAGCAAAGTCGCAGCATGCGGCGCAACTTGAGACGGCATTACATTCATTGCCCCGAAATGCGGCCGTGAATTGGCCAAGCGATCAAATCTCCTTATATGATCTGGTAGAGCACGTTGATGTTGTGCTGAATGCCTGGTCGAGTGTCGGGAAAGAAATGAGCATTCTCGGGCTACCGGTGGTCATCTATTCCAGCGAAATTGCATTTTATCCGGCGACTTTGAACTATCTTGGTGAGCAGATAGACGAATATTTTCGTTGCGTCGAACGGGCTCTAAGTGACGGCTGGAATTTTGAACGCATCCGCGCAGCCTACAGGTGGGGTGGATTTGAATTCGACCGGGCGACCGTTTCTATTGAAAGCGGGTATCAAGGCGGGCCAACGTCCAAGCGGACAATTCCAAGGCGAGCTGTCGATCGGCTGATGCGCAAATTCGACCCATTGTTTGCAGAACGAAGGGATTGTCGAAAACGCAGTCGGCCCATCGATTCAGCCGATGACATCGTGCGAATCATTGAAAGCGGTGCCGCATCGCCGGTAGACCTGCTTGATCCGGAAACGATCGAACGGTCAACCGTCGAACAGGAAACAAAAGACCTGAGGCGAGAAGTTACTAAACTTGCAAATGCACTTTATCCGGACGCTAAAAGCCGGAAAAATAACCGGCTATACGCTCACATGACCAATCCACAAATGGCAGGTTGAGATGGCAATCGAAAATCCTGGGCTTGCCGCCCTGACGGACACAGCCAAGGTCGCTCTTGGCGCGTTGGAATTTTTTAGGAAGGGATCGACTCCCGATAACGCGTACCAAAGCATGATCAGGTTGTTTTGTGCGACCGGCGGCCGCTCAAATGATGCGATATCGAAGATTCTTTCTATAGTACATCCGGTGTACCGGTTTCCTGAGACAGACGGTCTTCTTGGAAAAATCAACTCGGAAGACCTTTCCCGCATTGTTACTGAGCTTGATGAAAAAGGTTATCACGTCTATCGGGAACGGCTGCCGGAGTCATTGTGCGATAGATTGTTGGAATTTGCGCTGACGAACCGGTGTATCCGGCGCGGATCGGATGGTGCGCCAAGTGTTGAGGTTGCTTGCTTTCCAAGAGCAACAGCCGATGCGGTTCGATACGACTTTCCTCAGCAGGACGTCATTGATAACCCAGACGTTCAAAAATTGATGGCAGATCCTTCAATCATTGCCGTCGCCCAGAGATATCTTCGATGCCAACCGCTTGTGGATGTCATGACGATGTGGTGGCACACATCGTATTCGAAGGTGCCGGACAAAGATGCTGCGCAGTTTTGGCATTTCGATATGGATCGCATCAAATGGCTGAAATTTTTCATCTACTTGACCGATGTCGAAACGACGAACGGGCCGCACTCATTTGTCGAAGGGTCGCACCGCAGCGGCGGAATTCCAACGGCGCTCCTCAAGAAGGGTTATGCACGACTCGAGGATTCGGAAATTAACGCCAACTATTCGCCCGATCGCGTCATCGAATTCGCTGCGCCACGCGGGACGGTAATTGCTGAAGACACGCGCGGGCTGCATAAGGGAAAGCACGTCGAGCACGGCGACCGACTTGTCCTGCAGTTGCAATTCAGCAACAGCCTGTTTGGTGGAAATTATCCGCCGGCCCGAATGCGCGTCGTAGAGCCCAAGCTTAAAGCAATGCAGACGCAGTTTCCGCGGATTTATTCGAACTACTTGAAATGACGGTGTCTTGTGAACGGGAATAGTGCTTCGGACAGGTTGTCCTATCTGGCGCGACTAGGGCTGCGGGTACTCAGGCGGACCCGCCAGGACAGAACGACCGAGGCGGTGGTTCAAGAATATTCCGACGGCTGGCGTCAATATGAGCAGTATTTAAGCGCATCGACGACGCTGGCCGAATGGCTCACAATTCCAAATGTCGACGATGCGCCGTGCTATTTCAATTTCGAGGGGAGGTTGACATACGGCAATTTCAATCCTCGCTACTATCGAGAGGCGCTGGTCGCTGCGTTGCGGTCGCATTTTCCCGGCGCGAAATCCATAACGGAATTTGGCTCGGGTGTCGGTAGAAACTTGCTCTATCTCAAAAAGGAAATCCCGGCACTTGAGGTTTATGGATACGAATTATGTCCCCCCGGGGTCAAAATCGCACAAGCCGCTGCGGCAAAGTTCGGCCTGTCGGCTGCTTATGCGCCTTTGGACTATCTCAACGATCCTCCGGAAAAGTTTGTTTTTCCGGATACGGATGTAGCGTTCACGATGTTTTCGCTAGAACAAATTCCGACGCGCGTTTCGGAAGCGCTAAAAAATATTCTTTCGCGCTCGCGTTTGGGCTCGATTCATATCGAGCCCGTCCCGGAGAACTATCCGGTAACAGTTCGCGGGATTATGGGCCGCATCGATCACTGGAAGGTAAATTATCTTTCCGGTTTTGATCAGGCGGCGCGGGATATTGATCACGTCACGGCTGCCGTGGCGCCGATGGCGTCGTCTCACAATCCGCTGATGTTTCCTTCCCTCTACGTATTGAAAAAGCGCTGATGCGGATGCTAAGTCGGCCGCGATCAGTGTTGGAGGCGATAAGAGCTGGTGTAAGTGGTTCCCTAACGTGGCGCCACTTTCGCAACACGCGTAGGTTTCCTGGAGTTTATCTCCATCCGACGGCGAACTGTGCGATAGACGGAAAATTTGACTACGGCTCCGACGTTACTTTTGGAGAGGGCTGCAATCTGATCGTCCCGGATGGAGCGGTTCTGCGTGTCGGAAGTCGGTGCTACATCGGCCGGTATGTCGAGATCGGCCCTGGCGGGGAGATCGATATCGGCGGCCAGACATCGATACAGGACCGCTCCATAATAATTGGCGATGTGAGTTTGGGGCGCTACTGCGTTGTCTCACTCAATGTTTTGATGACGTCCGGTACGCACTATTTCGAAAAATGGGCGCCGATTCATATTCGTGACCAGGACTTGATGGTCGCAAACGATCCCGAATTAAGACAGCAGCACAGTCGAAAAATTTCGATCGGCGAAGACTGCTGGATTGGGATGAACTCGGTTGTCATGCCCGGGATTAGTGTCGGTCGCGGCTGCGTGATCGGAGCAAATTCCGTCGTCACGGGAAATCTCGATCCGTACGTGATTGTGGGTGGCGCCCCTGCGCGCGTAATTGGAAGTCGGTTCAAATTCGTCCCGCCATCACGTATTGACTGGCGCGATAGTGAGCACCTTCCGTATTTTTACAGTGGATTCGAACTGGCAGCCGCCGAACGCGAGGCGAACCTCCCATTCGAAGGCCATGTGGCGGCCGATCGTTTCGCTCTCTGGCTCGCCGGGGGAAGTTTGGAGTTGAGACTGAGGGCGAAAGCCGCGTCGCGACAAGATGCAGTTATCGAGTCGGGTCACATCCAGGAGAAACTGAATCCGGAATGGGGCGAATATCGTTTCGCTGTTAGCGACTCTGAGGGTCCCACCTGGTTTCAGGTCAAAGGGGGCCCGGTTGCGGTCAGCGAAGCTTGGGTCATCTAGGACTATTCGAAGTTTTTTAAATGGCTGACGATAAAGAACGCGCCGAAGCAGTGGTCAAAGCGTGTTATTCGACGTGGGCTGAGAGCTATCACGAAGATTATTACGCCAGCTCGAAAGCCTATCCTCCGGTGCACCTCGATCTCATCCGCACGCTCCTGCGGAATGCCAACGCGCGCACTTTGATCGACGCAGGATGCGGGCCGGCTTCGATGCTGCGCGGACTTTCCGATCTGGGCCTTGATCTCTTTGGTTTCGACCTGACCCCAGAAATGATTGTAGCCGCACGACAGGTCATGGCGCCGCTGGGCTTGCCCGTGAACCATTTGTGGGAGGGCAGTGTAACGAATTTTGCTGATTTCAAGAGGCCAGGTATCGCGCCCGACGAATTCGACGCGGCGATCTGTGTCGGAGTGTTTCCGCACGTGCCAGAGAGTGCGGAAGATTTGGCGATCGCAAATTTACACCGCGCGGTGAGACGAGGTGGGTTGGTGGCGATCGAAGCAAGAAATCAGCTCTTTGGCCTGTTTTCGCTCAATCGGTACACGTACGACCTATTTGTCAAAGATCTCATACGCGAACCCGCGATACGTGAAGCTGGAGTGGACGCTAAGGTTATCGATCAAGTGCTTGAAGCGATGAAAGAACGTTTCCGTATGGACTTGCCGCCAATCCGGACGGGCAAGAGGGGAGAGCCAGGCTACGATCAGGTACTTTCACGCACGCATAATCCGTTCACGCTGCGGCAAAAGTTTGAGGATGCGGGATTTGGTGACGTAAGAGTTCTTTTTTATCACTATCATTGTCTCCCTCCGATGTTTGAGCACGCAATGCCTGAGGACTATCGAAAGCTCAGCCTGGCAATGGAAGATCCGTCGGATTGGCGCGGTCATTTCATGGCGTCAGCATTTATCCTGGCCGGCGTGCGTCGATGATACGCAATGATGGCTGGCGGCGATTCAATATCTGGGAGCACAGCCAGACTGTCCGCGATCTTTATCGCCGCCGTTGCCTTCGCGAAGTTGAGGAAATGACTGCGCATGCACAGGTAGTAGAACTTATTGCGCCATATGTTGCCCAAGGCGATGTGTTGCTCGATGCCGGTTGTGGAAGCGGTTACTTGTTTCATTCGTTTGCAACCCGAAAGATGTCACTGGAATATTTCGGCATCGATGCCGCGGAAAGCTTGATCGCGATCGGCCGAGAGACCATGCCGAACTTTGGCCTGCCGGCCGACCGGCTGCTGATGCAACGCATCGAAGATACCGACGGCGAATGTGACCACATCATTTGCGTTAACGTGCTCAGCAACATTGACAATTACCATCGGCCACTCGAGCGAATGCTCCTGATGGCACGAAAAACCGTCATCTTGCGTGAGTCGCTCAAGCACGGGGCCGAGTATCGCTACGTGACGGACGATTTCCTTGACGCCGGTTCGAATCTAAAGGTCCACGTCAATCATTACGATCTAGCCGATATGACTGGCTTCATTGAGAGTTACGGATTCGACGTCAGGCATGTGGTTGATCGGCGGACCGGCGGTACGCCGGAATCCGTTATTGGCCATGATCATCACTGGAAGTTTTTAGTGGCCACGCGTCGCCGCTAACTGAAAAGACATAGCCATTTCTCGCATCGCTGGAATCGTTGCGCCAAGCGCGGCCCAGGCCTCAACAGCCTGGCTAGCTCATCTGATTCGTGGCGTTGCATTGCCGCAATGGACAATCGAGCGCGGTACGCACGAAGCAGCGGCTTTCGCCTGGACCGGATGGCGTGAACCGTCTCTCTGCAAGGAGGGCGACGTGCTCAGCGTCTTTGACGGCACGATCTTCAACGCTGAAGAGCTGGGCGCAAGGCCGCCGACGAATCCGGTGAAGTTATTGATCGACACATATCGCCGGAGAGGTTTCCGCAATGCGATCAATGCGATCAATGGCGACTTTGCCTGTGCGCTGTTCGACGCTGCGACAGGCGAGCTCTGGCTTGCCCGCGATCGCGTCGGCCACCGGCCATTATATTTCACGAAAAGCGCCACGATATTCGCATTCGCGTCCATGCCTGCAGCTCTTATTGGCTTGCCTGGAGTAAGCCCGGAAATTAACACGCGCTATGCGGCGGTCTTCGGTGGTTCGCACTATCGTTACATCGATAACCGTCCCGATGAATCGCCATTTCGCGATGTTTCGCAACTTCCGCCCGCTTCGCTGCTGTGCTTACGCAATGGCAGTATCCGCATCGAGCGCTACTGGGATTTGCGCGAACAGGATGAGTGGCAAGGCTGTGAGCAAGACCTTGCCCTTGAGTACCGCGAACTGCTGCTGGATTCAGTCAGGCGGCGGATGCAGGCGACCTCGGCTCATGCCTTCACGCTGTCAGGGGGGCTCGACAGTTCGTCTGTCGCCGCCGCTGCGGTCGCCACTTCTGGCGCCAAGCAACACGCCTTTTCAACGGTATATAGCGACAAGACCTATGACGAGAGCGAAGACATTCGGACATTCTTAAAGGACAAGGTTTCACAGTGGCATGCTGTCCCTGTCGAGAACTTTGACCTGTTGGGGACAGTGGAGCGAATGGTCTCGCACCACCAGGAGCCGGTCGCGACAGCGACCTGGCTATCCCATTTTTTGCTGTGCGAGGAGGTCAGCCGGACGGGCTTCCGCACTCTTTTCGGCGGACTCGGCGGCGATGAGCTCAATGCCGGTGAGTATGAATACTTTTTCTATCATTTTGCGGACCTGAAGCGAGCGGGTCAGGACCGCCTCCTCGCGCACGAAGTGGATTGCTGGGCCAGACATCACGACCACCCGATCCATCGAAAAGATCGCGCCGTGGCGGATGCGATGATCAACAGGACAACCGACGCGGCAGGAGCAGGCATCATACGCGCCGATCACGGCCGGATGACGCGGTACTGTGGAGCGATCTCGAAGGATTTTTTCGATCTGACCCACTTCGCGCCAGTCATGGATCATCCGTTCAAGTCATATCTCCGCAACCGAACTTATCAGGACATCTTCCGGGAAACCGCGCCGTGTTGCTTGCGGGCCGAAGATCGCAACTGCACGGCCTTCGGACTCGATCATGCAGACCCGTTCTTCGATTTTCGGTTGATGGAATTCATGTTCCGCGTGCCCGGCACGATGAAAATTCGTGACGGTGTGACAAAACACCTTTTGCGTAACGCCATGACCGGGGTCCTACCGGAAGAGACACGCACCCGGATCAAGAAGACCGGTTGGAACGCGCCTGCGCATCTATGGTTCACCGGCCATGGCCGGGAGCAATTGCGGGACCTCATTGCTTCCCGTGTATTTCGCGAGCGTGGGATATACGTCGTTGCTGAGGTCGAGCGAATCGTCGACGAGCACGAAGCGATTGTTACTAGCGGTGCGCCGCGCGAAAATCACATGATGTTCCTGTGGCAGTTGTTGAATCTGGAAACGTGGCTGCGGTGGCGGGATGCATTGCCGCAGTTCAATGACGCCGAACAGGTGGCCTCGTGACGATTCCCGAAGTCAGCCTTAAGCAAGAAAGCGTCGGGCGACCATCGCCGCTCGTAGGCCGTTCGATTTCCAAAATCCTTTATCTGCTCACACGGAAGGAGAAGGTTAGGCTCGTTCTTCTGATCGGTGCCTTGCTGGTCAATGGATTGATCGATCTGCTGGGCGCATCTTCAATTCTGCCGTTTATAGCGGTGGTCGCGAAGCCATCCATGGTGGAAACGAACGCTTACCTCAAGCAGGCATATATCTGGTCAGGCGTGGGCACCGTGAATGAGTTTCTGTTTTATCTGGGCGTGCTCACGCTTGTAATTGCCTTGCTGAGTAATGTGCTTGCTTTAGCGGTGCACTGGGCCATTCTGAGATTCTCATACGGCCTGGGCTACGCACTTTCGCAGCGTGTCTTAAAGATGTACTTGCGACAGCCCTATTCCTTCTTTCTTGATCGCAACAGCACAACGCTCACCTTGAACGTGACGGGCGAAGTCGAAGGCGTCGTCAATGGCGTCGTCGTTCCGTTACTGCAATCGGCGGCAAAAGTGGTCGTCGCTGCGTTCATACTCGCATTGGTCGTCGCTGTTGATCCAACGCTGGCCGCGCTGTTCATGGTGGTCGTAGGCGGGCTCTACGCGCTGATTTTTGTGTTGGTGAAAGGGCGCGTGGCCGACCTTGGGCAGAAAAGTCAGGATCAGAATCGCATCCGATACCGGCAGGCTGCGGAGGCCTTCAGCTGTATCAAAGACCTGAAGCTGCTTAACCGCGAACACTACTATTTCAGCCGCGTTGCCAATGCATCCGCAGCATACGGGCGCAACATGGGTCTGCAGGGAACTGTGGGTGCGGCGCCACGCTACCTGATGGAAGCGATTGCTTTCGGTGGCATCGTGCTGCTGGTGCTTTACCTGCTGGCAACGAACCACGACTTGGGAACGGCGCTTCCGATCCTGGCGTTGTATGCGTTCACCGGATATCGCTTGATGCCGGCGTTCCAATCGATCTTTCAGAGTTTAACGGTCGTCCGATTCAACTGGCCGTCGGTCGATTTGATCGTCGGCGAGATGCTACGTTTGAGGCGCGAGGATTCAGTCAATTGGGAATTTGCGACTCAAGGCCGCTTGCCGTTCCGCGACCGAATAGAACTCGAAGCAGTCTCATTCACTTACCCGTCGGCTTCCGATCCGGTACTCGGCAAGTTTGATCTGCGGATCGAAAAAAACACCACCATCGGCCTCGTTGGGGCGACCGGATCTGGTAAGACCACCATCGTGGATCTCATCCTCGGTCTGCTTTCTCCGACCAAAGGTCGCTTGCTTGTCGATGGTACGCCCATCGACGACAGCAATGTTCGCGGTTGGCAGGCGAATATTGGCTATGTGCCGCAGGCCATCTATCTTTCCGATAGCAGCATCGCCAGCAACATCGCCTTTGGGCTGCCGGAAGACGAAATCGACATGAAAAGTGTCGAGGCGGCCAGCCGTGCGGCACAATTGCACGATTTTGTCGTCGGCCAACTGCCCAAAGGTTATCTGACCGAAGTCGGTGAGCGCGGCGTCCGGCTCAGTGGCGGCCAGCGGCAACGCATTGCGATTGCGCGCGCGCTCTATCGAAATCCGGACGTGCTGGTGCTCGATGAAGCGACAAGCGCGCTCGACGGCATCACGGAAGACGCAGTCGTCGACGCCATCAAGCAGTTGTCGCACCAGAAAACCATTATCACCATCGCACATCGGATTTCGACGGTGAAGGATTGCGATGTGATTTACGTTCTCGAAAAAGGTGGTGTCGCCGACCAAGGCAGTTTTCAGGAACTGATGACACGCAACGCATCCTTCCGTGCCATGGCCAAGGTCGACGCCTGAGATATTTTTGTCCTCAATGCAATTGACTTATACCTCGACAAAACAACGCGTTCGTAAACTGATGCCTGGATCGGTTGCACGATTCTCGCGATTTCTGCTGCGCGTGGCCGATCCGCACGCGACGGTTTCTTATGCACAGGAAGGCGAAGACCTCATCTTGCTTCGCCTGTTCGGTAACGCGCATCGCGGCTTCTATGTCGATGTGGGCGCGCACCATCCGTTCAGGTTCTCGAACACCTGCGCGCTCTATCAACGCGGCTGGCACGGCATCAATATCGACGCAGATCCTGATGCGATCGAAGCGTTCCGGCGCGAGCGGCCGCGTGACATCAACCTTTCGCTTGGCGTGCTGGTGACGCCGGGACAATCGACGCTGCATGTATTTTCGGATCCGGCTTTGAACACCTTCGATGAGGCGCTGGCGCGTGAACGGGAAGGGCTCCCGGGCTACCGCCTGGTGGCCAAGCGCGACGTCCCCACTGAACGGTTGGACGCAATCCTGGCGGCGCATATGCCGGCCGGATCGACGGTGGACGTGCTGAACGTCGATGCGGAGGGCCGGGATCTCGAAGTCTTGCGCTCGAACGACTGGCGGCGATTCCGGCCGCGCTGCGTCCTGGTCGAGGCGCGGATCAGCGGGCTCGATGAGCTCGGTTCGAACCCGACGAATATTTTTCTCAGCGAACAGGGCTACCGGCTGCACGCCAAAACGGTCAACACGTTGGTCTATGTTCGCCGCGACGAGGTGCCGGCTTGAGCCTCGCCCCGATTGCGGCGTTCGTGCATGCACGGCCAGCACACACCAGGCGCATGATCAAGTCCCTGCAGGCCAATCCGGCCGCTCGGAACTCCGATCTCTTTGTCTTTGCGGATGCGCCAAAGAAACCGGAGCAGGCGCAGGCCGTCCGCGATGTCCGCGAGATTGTACGAGGAATCGAGGGCTTCGCATCGGTCACGCTCATCGAGCGCGAGCGCAATCTTGGCCTTTCCGGCTCGATAACGGACGGCATAACGAAATTGTGCGCCGAGCGCGGACGCGTGATTGCAGTCGAGGACGATCTTGTGGTCGCCCCCGGATTTCTCGACTTCCTGAACCGGGGCCTTGATCACTACGCCGATTTGGACCGGGTCTTCCAGATCTCGGGCTATATGTATCCCGGCCAGTACGGCGAACGCGATGCCTTCTTTCTCCCGATGATTTCCTGCTGGGGTTGGGCGACGTGGAAGCGGGCATGGGCGCACTACGATGGCAAAATGTCCGGGTTTGAAAAACTTACTGCTGACGAAAGCCTTCGGCGTCGATTCAACCTCAATGGTGCCTATGATTATTTTTCCATGGCGTCGCAGCAGTACAGCCAAGCTCTCGATTCCTGGGGCATCCGCTGGCATTTAAGCGTCTTTTTGAAAGATGGTCTCGTTCTCTACCCGCCGACATCACTGGTGCAGAACGCGGGTACGGACGGCAGCGGTACGCATGGGACAGGCCACGCCCAACTGCAGCGCACCCTGGAAAACGGATCAGCAGACATACGGTTTCCAGACCGCATTGTCGCTGATGAAAAAAAGCTTGGGGAGGTAGAAGTCTTGTTACGTTCAATGAAGCCGAACATCGCGAGGAGAGTCGTGTCATGGCTTCTGCACTGAGGGCGCTCGCACGTGACCTCTGCCCGCCGCTGCTGTGGCGCGGGCTGTCCGAATTTCGCGCGCGGGTCCGTCCACATCAGCAGGCCGGCGTCGATGGGAAACAGGACCTTGCGCTTTATTGGGACCCGGAAATGGCCGCTGTGCTCGAGACCTGGGGCGAGGGCAATGCGTGGAGCGAGATCCAGTTTCTGATGTCGCAGGTCTCGGGCAAGGCGCTTGATATTGCATGTGGCACCGGAACCGTGATCGCACTGCTTGACGATGTGCCGGGACTCGAGGTGTACGGCTGCGATATCTCCGATCTTCTGATCGGCAAGGCGATCGAACGCGGCATTCCCGCGGAGCGCCTGAAGGTTTGCGATGCGACACAATTGCCTTACGCGGACGACAGTTTCGACTATTCTTATTCAATCGGATCGCTTGAGCATTTTACCGAGGAAGGCATCGGGAAGTTCGTTGCGGAAACTGCCCGCGTCACGCGCATTGGATCGTTTCACATGATGCCGACATCGCGATCAGGGCGCGATGAGGGCTGGATGAAGACCTATCAAAGCTTTCACAATTGCTCGCCAGCGTGGTGGGTCAGTCATTTCAAGAAAGGCTTCGGCCACGTCCGCGTGCTCGATTCAAGCTGGAACGATCGGATTTCAGTCGGTAAATGGTTTATCTGCTCGCACTAGGAAACTGCCGATGATGGCGCGGCTCGCCTACGGCGCGATTTCGCTGCCCGTGCGGCTCTACAATTATCTGTACTGTCGACGTCTGTACAGATACTGCACCGCTGCGGATGGGGTGCAATTCTATCCCGATGCCAAGATTTACAATTCGGTTGGTCCTCATGCCATCCAGATTGGCACCCAATCGTTGTGCATGGGTGAAATCCTGATTGCCGGCCAACATGGCAAAGTTATCATCGGCGATTGGTGCTCGCTCAGTCCCGGCAGCAAAATCTGGGCGATGGAAAAAATTGAAATAGGCGCGCGCGTGTTTGTCAGCCACGGCGTGCAAATCTTCGATAATAATTCGCATAGCCTTTCTGCTGGAGACCGGCATGACCGATTTCGTGAGTTGCGGACGGCGGGCCGGCATCTCCAACCTGAAGCGGTTACGCACAAGCCGGTTCGCATAGAAGACGATGTGTGGATCGGCTTCAATTCGGCGATCCTCAAGGGCGTGACAATCGGCCGTGGCGCGGTCATCGGGGCCTGTTCGGTCATCACCAGAGACGTTCCGCCTTACGCGATCATGGTCGGCAATCCGGCCCGCAAAGTGGGTGACAGCCGGGCATGATCGGCCTGTTGCGAAAGCTCCGCGACGCGCGGCGGATGCGGATCAATCGGTCGCAAGCGTTCAGCGTGGGCGAGGGCACACGCATGCCGGGCCAGCTCGAACGACGTGCGGCCGGCGGCGAAATCCGTATCGGCCGCAATTGCCTTATCCAGGGGCACGTTGTGGCCGAGCGCGCACAAAGCCGGATCGAATTTGGCGACAATGTCCTGGTCGGCGGCGGCACGGTGATCGATTGCGCCTTGTCCGTGACGGTCGAGCGCGACGTGCTCATCAGTTACGAGTGCGTTATCTCGGACTCGGACAATCACAGTATCTATCCCGAGCTTCGCACCAAAGACCTCGCCAACTGGATGAACGGCCGCAGTCATGACTGGACCCACAGCGCAATGGCGCCGGTGCGGATTTGCGAGGGCGCGTGGATCGGCGCGCGCAGCATCATTCTCAAGGGTGTGACAATCGGTGCCGGAGCGATCGTCGGGATGGGGAGCGTCGTGACGCATGACGTTCCAGCGCGGTCGATTGTGGTGGGGAATCCGGCACGTGTGATCCGTGAGATCGGCCCGGTGTCGAATCTCTGACGCCGGACAATTCGCAAGGACGAAATTCCATGGCCTATGAAGTGATTGAGGATGACGGCGTGGTTTACGCCGAAATCATCTGGGCAGACACGGCCGTCGAGAAAACGCGATTTTTTTCCGACGCAAAATCCTCATTTCAATTCGGACTGCTCGCCCACAAGGCCGGGTTTGTCGAGGCGCCCCACTATCACAATCCGGTCAAGCGCAATGTCCCGGACGTGCAACAGATGTTCGTCGTCCAGCGTGGAGTCGTGGCGATGAGCTTTTACCGGCCTGACGGCAGTCTGCTGCGCGATGTGACGTTGCGGGTGGGTGACGCGATCAATCTGGTCCATGGCGCTCATTCGCTGCGCGTCATCGAGGATATGCAGTGTATTTCCGTAAAGCAGGGGCCGTTCCTTGGCGATGAAATGGACCGCGTCAATGTCAAAATACGATAAAATCGCGGTTCACGAGCCGGATATCGGAGAGGACGAGATTGCCTCGGTGGTCGCGGCGTTACGGCGCGGTGAAATCTCCGGGTCATTCGGCAAGGCCATTCCGGAATTCGAGGAAAAGTTTGCCGCCTATTGCGGCTGTAAATATGGTGTGTCGGTCACGAGCGGCACGACGGCGCTCCAACTTGCAGTGAGCGCGGCGGAAATAGGCCAGGGCGACGAAGTGCTGATGAGCGCGTCGACCAATATCGCGACCGCGCTGGCGGCCTATCACAACAATGCCGTGTCGGTCGGTGTCGATTCGGAGCCTGACACGTGGAACATCGATCCCGACCTGATCGAGCCGCTGGTTACGCCGCGGTCGCGCGCGATCATACCGGTCCATCTGTTCGGCCATCCTGCAAGGATGGACAAGATCGTGGACATCGCCCGTCGACACAACCTCGTTGTCATCGAGGATTGTGCGGAGTTGCATGGCGCGACGTGGAAGGGCAAGATGACTGGCGGATTCGGCGACATGGGGTGTTTCAGCTTTTACGTCAACAAGGTGATCACGACCGGCGAGGGCGGGATGGTGGTGACGAATGACGCAAAGCTTGCCGAGCGATTGCGTCTGCTGCGCAATCTGGCGTTCACCAAGCCGCGGTTCCTGCATGAGTTGCCAGGATACAACTTTCGCATGACTGGCTATCAGGCGGCGATGGGTCTGGCCCAGTTCGCCCGGATCGATCACATCATCGCGCAGAAGCGGCGCGTGGCGCATACATACAACCGCCTCCTCAAGGATGTGCAGGGCTTGCAGTTACCGATCGAGCTTCCTGAGGCACGAAACGTCTATTGGATGTACGCGATTACGGTCGGTCCCGAATTCGGCATCACGCGCGACCAGCTGGCGCAGACCCTCGCGGCACAGGGGATCGAAACCCGTACGTTCTTTTGCCCGATGAATCGGCAGCCATTTCTGAAGAGGCAAGCCGGCTTTCGCGAGATTCCGTGTCCGGTCGCCGATCGGATTTGGGAAAGTGGGCTCTATTTGCCATCGGCGAACCGGCTTGATGAGGACGCCATCGCGCATATCGCCGGTGCCGTTCGAGCGGCGGCAGGGCGCAGGTAACATCGATGATGCGGGTTGCAGCATACTGCGCTGGGTATGAACCGGAGGCCGGCGGAGGTCACACCTTTGAGACGGAAGTGCTTGAGGCACTGCTGCAAGTCGGGGGCGGCAAGTCCGGTATTGAATTCGTCCTGCTTTGCCCGGATGCAAATGCTCAGGCACTCAACACCCGCGTGGCCGGATCGGGGCTGACGGTGCAGCCGGTGCGGACCGGTGTCGCTGAGCGGCGGCTCCAGCCGTTCCTGCGCGAATCCGCTTTCGTGCGCGCTCATTGGCGTAGACCGAGCGCGATCGATCGGGCGGCGGCGGCATCCGGCGCCGATCTGGTATGGTTCCTCGGGGCGGGAGTTCACTATACCAATCTTCCCTATGTCACGGTCGTCTGGGATCTCCAGCACCGTGCGACGCCGTGGTTTCCGGAGATGAGTGCGAACGGCGTGTGGGACGGGCGCGAGCTCGCACACGACTGGTTTCTCAAGCGCGCGAGTTCAGTGATCGTCGGGACGGAGGTGGGCCGCAAAGAGGTCGAAGACTTCTACGCGGTTCCGCCGAACCGCATTGCGCTGCTTCCGCACCCGACGCCGCAATTCGCGCTCGACGCCGGCCCCGGCGCACCCGCGCCGCAGGATATTGCGCATCTGAAGATCAAGCGGCCGTATTTTCTTTATCCGGCGCAATTCTGGGCGCACAAGAACCACGTCAATCTCGTTCTGGCGCTCGCCGAGCTCGTCTCGCGGCATAAGCTTGATGCAGAACTTGTCTTTGTCGGATCGGACAAAGGCAATCATGAGCACGTCTGGAACGTCGCCAAGGAGGCCGGCATTGCGGACCGGCTGAACTATCTTGGCTTCGTGTCGCGCGCCGATTTAATCCACCTCTATCGAAATGCGATCGCGCTTGCCTATGCATCATGGTGCGGCCCGGAGAACCTGCCGCCGCTTGAGGCCTTCGCGCTTGGCTGTCCGGTCGTGGCCACGCGTATTCCAGGCGCCGAGGAGCAGCTTGGCGCGGCGGCGCTTTATGTCGATCCCGCCAAGCCGGCTGACATTGCGGACGCGCTCGCGCGTGTCCACTCAGACACGCTGCTGCGCACCGAACTTGTCTCGAAGGGCCTTGCGCGGGCGCGACGATGGACCTCGCGTGAGTACGTCTCGGGAGCTATCGACATCTTCATCGGTCTGGAGCCGATGTTGCGCTGCTGGCGGCCCGCGCGAGCGTAGGATCGCAGCAGGCTCTTCTTCATGCGGATCTCCGTCGTCACCATCAATTTCAACATGGCCACCTATCTGGGTGAGACAATTCAGTCTGTGCGCGACAACCTCGCCCCCGGTGATGAATATATCGTGGTCGATGGTGGGTCGACCGACAGCAGCGTTGAGCTGATCCGCCGATATGAGACGGCCATCACGCACTGGATCAGCGAACCGGACGAGGGTTATCCGGATGCTCTCGCCAAGGGGTTCGCCCGCGCCAGCGGCGACGTGCTGTGCTGGATCAACGCCGGCGATGTCTTGCTGAAAGGAACACTTGCGAAGGTGCGCGACCTTTTTGCAGCAGGCGACGCCGATCTGATCTTCGGGGACGATTTCTACATCGATGAGCAAAGCCGCGTGATTCGTTACAGCCGTGGTTTTGTCAATGATCTGGCGGCTTCGATGTTGTACGGCGGGTGGACACCATTGCAGGACGCATGTTTCTGGACGCGTGAAATCTACACCCGCGTTGGCGGAATCAATCCGAAGCTCCGCTTGGCTGCTGACTATGATCTGTTCCTTCGCATGGCGCGAGCGGGCCGCGTACGACATGTGCCGCTCGCATTCAGCGCTTTCCGCAGGCACTCCGGGCAAAAATCGATATCGAGCGCACATGCCTATGCATCCGAGCGCGAACAGGTGCGCCGGCGCGAAATAAACAGGGCCGGTGAGGGAACGATGGCCGCCTGGGCCAAGCGGCAATTTCATCTCAACGCCTGCCGGTTGCGAGCGCGTCTGGCAACGCATGTTCGCCTGCGCAGGGATCTGGAGGGGCGTTCTATCAGGGAATTGAGCTGTGCCGCTTACTGGCCAGCGGCAAACCCCGGGAATTCCGCAAGCTGATGTTCAAGGATGTTGTACGCAGCTGGGTACTGCCGTTCATCGACCCGCGCCAGCTTGCCTCGATCGTGCGGCTTCCGCGATTTTTTGCGGAATGGACGCGCTTTCGCGGGCTGGCCGGCAAGGACACGGCGCGGTTCGCAGATTTACGCCCGTGCCTGACTGATCGCGCCAGTCATACGCCGTTCGATCCGCATTATTTTTACCAGGCCGCGTGGCTCGCGCGGGAAATCAACCGCATCAAGCCGTCGTTTCACGTCGATGTCGGATCGAGCGTGGTTGCAACTGGCGTCCTGTCAGCCTTCGTTCCGCTCCTGTTCGTCGATTTCAGGCCGTTGCGCGCGCGACTGCCGAACCTGGACTTAATTGCCGGGGACATCATGCGCTTGCCTTTCGCTGACGCCTCGGTGCAATCGCTGTCGTCGCTGCATGTCGTCGAGCATATCGGGCTTGGCCGCTATGGCGACCGTCTTGATCCGGATGGCTGGCGGACCGCCCTCGGCGAGCTCGCTCGGGTGCTTGCGCCCGGCGGGCGGCTCTATCTGTCGACGCCGGTCGGGCGCGAGCGGGTCTGCTTCAATGCGCATCGTGTCTTCTCGCCGATGGCCATCGCCGGCGCGCTGCCGGGGTTAAAGGTCGAACGCTTCGCCATGGTCGACGACGCTGGCAACTACACGGACAACGCCGAACTCACCCGAGCCGGCAATATGGCCTACGGCTGCGGCATGTTCTGCTTTTCGAAATGACGACGCTTCGCGCCGCGCTAAGCCAACTCGGCTACAACGATCTCTTTGCGTTCAATCTGCGCAACCGCGATCGCTGGATCGCGGCGCAGGCTGCGCAAATTCCCGCCGGCGCGCGTGTCATCGACATCGGCGCGGGCTCGGCGCCCTACCGTCCGGCGTTCTCGCATTGCCAGTACGAGACGCAGGACTTCAAGAGCCTTGCGGATACCCAACTGCGGCATGGCGAATACGCGCCGATCGATTTCGTGTGCGATGCCAAATCGATCCCGGTCGCGGCGGCCAGCTTCGACGTCGTCCTCTGTACCGAGGTGCTAGAGCATCACCCGGAGCCGATCGCCGTAGTGCAGGAGATGTCGCGGATCCTCGCGCCGGGAGGGCGCCTTATCCTGACGGCGCCGCTCGGTTCGGGGATTTATCAGGAGCCGTATCATTTCTATGGCGGCTACACGCCGTACTGGTACCAGCATTTTCTACAGACGGCGGGGTTCGAGAATATTCAGGTCGTCGCCAACGAAGGGTCGTTCCGGCATTTCGCGCAGGAAGCAATCCGTTTCTGCCGCATGACGAGGCCCTTCGCGCTTCGCATGCCGGTTTTGGCGGAATTGGTGTGGCTTCCGATATGGTGTCTGCTTGTCCCGGTGCTCGCCATTGTTGTTCCTGTTGCGGCGAAGGTTCTCGATCGCTTCGACCGTGAGCAGAGGTTCACGGTTGGATATCACGTCCGTGCTGTAAAGCGTGCTTCCACGGGAGCGCCAGGTTGAAGATCCTCTGCGTCTTCGGCCGATATGCTTACGGCGATCCGCTCCGGGGAGACGGCTACGAGTATGCAAATTTTCTTCCGGCTTTCGCTGCACTCGGACACGACATCGAGTTGTTCGATTCCTTTGATCGCAGGGGCTATCCGGATTTTGCCGATCTCAATCAGCGCTTGCTGGATCGAGTCCTTGCATTCAAACCCGAGGTCATTTTCTGCGTGCTGATGAACTATGAGATTTGGTCCGAAACGCTCGATATCATCCGTGAAAAATCTCCCGCTATTGTCGTGAATTGGGGAACGGACGATTCGTGGAAATACAATCAGGTTTCGCGGTTTTTGATTCCGCATCTCGACTTCCATGTCACAACCGACACGAACACGGCTGTGCGGGCTGCCAGTGCCGGTTTTGGGAACGTGGTTTCTTCGCAATGGGCTGCATCGCGAACGCAACTTCTGGAGCCGCTGCCGAGCAGCCAATGTGTCCATGACGTGAGTTTTGTCGGAAACCTGTACGGAGACCGTCGCGCATGGATCGAGGGTCTGCGCGCGCGCGGATTGAAGGTCGCAACCTTCGGCCATGGCAGCGACGGCGGTGTCGTCGCGGCCTCCGACATTCCTGAAATATACCGTAAGTCACGGTTATCGTTGAATTTTTCAGACTCCGGGCTGCACCTGACCGGCGTGCGTTTGAAGCGATCCCGCCAGATCAAGGCTCGGGTGTTCGAAGTGCCGGGAGCGGGTGGCGTCCTTCTTACCCAGGCCGCGGAAGGAATGTCCGACTACTTTCGCGTGGGTGAGGAAATCGACACCTTCGATCGCGTCGACGACCTGGCAGCTAAAATTACGGCTTATCTTTCTAACCCGACTTCGCGAGATCGAATGGCAACGGCAGGTCACAGGCGCGTCGTCGCCGAGCACACATACGATCGCCGCTTTCGCAATCTTCTGGATCATGTCCAGGCGCACGTCGCACCAGAGCGCCGACAACGACCCTGGCAGATCGATCCGGGTCAACTGCAGAGGCTGGTCGTTCTGCATCGCACGATAAAAAACATCAAGCCACTTCGTGTGGCGGTTGAGGCCGTGACACGCACTCTCCTTGGCCCGGAACGGAGCGCACGTAGCGCGCGGCGCATTGTATTCGAGGCCTCCTGGCGATTGGCCGGAGAGCGGACGTTTGGGGCGGCAGGCCTGCCGGGCCGATTATTTTTTCGTGAAAGCTGACCGTAACCGTGACAAGCAAACAGCCGCTGGTCTCCATTATCATGTCAATGCGGAATACATCCGCGACGGTGCGGGACACAATCCGCTCGCTGCAGTGGCAGACGTTGAGCGACTGGGAGCTCGTTCTGTTCGACGACGGTTCTACGGATGACAGTATTGCCATCGTCGAGTTGATCACGGACAGCCGCATTCGTCTGCAAAGCGACGATCAGCACAACGGGCTGGCAGCGCGTCTCAATCAGGCGGTGGGATTGGCGCGCGGACGTTTCATTGCGCGCATGGATGCCGATGACATCTGCTTTCCTGACCGTCTGGAGAAGCAGGTGGGGTATCTTGAGAGCCATCCGGACGTCGATCTTGCGGCGTCGGGTGCAGTGGTGTTTTCCGGGCGCGATCTGATCGGCGTGATGCCGATAGGAACCCATCACCAGGACATTGTTCGCCAGCCCTTTCATGGTTTTCAGTTTCCGCATCCGACCTGGTGCGGACGGGCGAAATGGTTCCGCGCGAATCCGTATGATGAGTCGCTCGGAAAGGCGCAGGACCAGGATTTGCTTCTGCGCAGCTTTGGACACAGCACATTCGGCGGTATGCCGGATGTGTTGGTCGGATATCGTCAGCAAAGTCTTGAAATCGGAAAGATCTTGCGCGGACGCTTGAATTTTTGCCATTCAATGTGGCGGCTCGGGCGCACGCACGCCCCGCTTTCGACTGTCGTTGGCGGAATGGCTTTACAAATTGGCAAGGCCGCTGCGGACACCATCACGCTCGGCTTGGGGCTTAACCGCTGGGGTCAGCTGAACCGGCTCTATCCAATTCCCCGCAATGTGCAGGACGAATGGCCGTCGCTCTGCGATCGACTGCAATCAAACAGCAGAACCTGAACCAAGTGCATGTGCGGAATTGCAGGCCTGATTGACACCCGATTGATCGGGGAAGCCGAAAGGCTGAAAACGCTGGGGCAGGGCATGGCGCAGGCGCTGGCCCACCGCGGCCCTGATGGCGACGGCGTGTGGACGGATGCCGCGGCGGGATTGGTGCTCTCGCATCGACGCCTGTCGATCGTCGACCTGTCTGCGGCGGGCGCGCAGCCGATGGTTTCCGCGGACGAGCGCTGGATCATCAGCTTCAACGGCGAGATTTACAATGCAGCCAAGATAGCCAACGTTCCGGAACTGGCGCGCTGCAACTGGCGGGGCCATTCGGATACGGAAATCATTCTTGAATCGTTCGCGCGGCGCGGGGTCAACCAGACCTTGGCCGACATGAACGGAATGTTCGTCATCGCGTTGTGGGACCGCCGCGAGCGGATGCTCTATCTCATGCGCGACCATCTCGGCATCAAGCCGCTCTATGTCCTCGAAGATGAAAAGCGTCTGGCGTTTGCGTCCGAACTCAAGGCCTTTGCGGTGCTCGACCGCTGGTCGCCCCAGATCGATTTGGCCTCGGCGACAAGTTTCTTCAGGTTTGGCTGTGTTCCGGCTCCATTCAGCATTTACAAAGACGTTCGTAAATTGATGCCGGGCGAGGTTATGACGTTATCGCCCGGGAAACGAACGGCTACACGGCGGTACTGGTCGGTTGCGTCCGTAGCCGAAGCGGGGGTGCGCGACCCGCTCGATGTCGGGGACAACGAGGCTGTCGGGCTGCTCGATGAACTTCTGTCGGATGCCGTTTCGCAGCAGATGATCAGCGACGTGCCGATTGGCGCGTTTCTTTCGGGCGGGATCGATTCATCAACTGTCACTGCGTACATGGTGCGCGCGCGCCGAGGAACCGTCCGCACATTTTCAGTCGGTTCACCTGACCTGAATTTTGATGAGTCCGCGCAAGCCGCCATCATTGCGAAGCATCTCGGAACGACACACACCGAGCTTACGGTAACGGCAAAAGATGCTTTGAGTACCATTGAGTCCTTGCCGGAAATGTATGACGAACCATTCGCGGACTCCTCACAGATCCCGACTTTTCTGATTTCCAAACTGACCCGCCAGTATGTCACGGTTGCATTGTCCGGCGACGGCGGCGACGAAATCCTCGGCGGTTACAACCGCCACGTCTTTTCGGACGGCCCCTGGCGGCAGTTGTCCGCGGTCCCCGTGCAATTTCGGGCCGCGCTGGCTTTTCTGATGCGCATCGTCCCCGATCAGGCTTATCTGATCCTGCAAAATCTGCTTCCAATCCGGCAGCGTCCGGCGCATTTCCTGGAGAAATTGCACAAGCTCACTTACCTGATGCCGGTCGAGTCCCGTGATTTTTACATGCGGCTGATCAGCTTGTGCTTTGAGCCTTCGAAGATCTCAGGAGTTATGGAGCAAAACGTCGAGCTTGCCGCCGGTGCTGAAGTGAGGCTGGGCAGCTTGCTCGGGGCAACACAACTGCGGGATACGATGCTGTACCTTCCTGACGACATCCTCTCAAAAGTGGACCGCGCCTCCATGGCGGTATCGCTGGAGGTCCGCCCGCCTCTACTGGACCGCCGCATCGTCGAATTTTGCTGGCGCTTGCCGAACCGATTTAAGGTCCGCAATGGCGAGTCAAAATGGCTTTTGCGGCAGGTGCTGGAAAAATATGTGCCGCGAAAGATGTTTGAACGGCCAAAGATGGGTTTTTCGGTGCCGATCGCTGATTGGCTGCGCGGGCCACTGCGCGAGTGGTCAACCGACCTCTTGGCGCCGGGAAAATTCGGGGGTGGCCTCCTGAATTCGACGGAGGCCAGCCGGCTACATCGGGACTTCCTTGCCGGGCGCGGGGTATCGGCACATGCCATCTGGACGTTGCTGATGTTTGAATCGTGGCGCCGCAAATGGACGTGAGCGTCCGAAAGCGAGGGGTAGCTTTTAAATATCCGATTGTATATGGGAAGCGACGCGTGCCGCCGGCCGGACCGCTCGCTGCCTGATCGGTTTTTGCCGATTTGTTGCACGCTTCATATCGATAAAGATTTCCTTACACACAAAGCATCAATGTCATCGCACAATCGAAGAATTGCAGTTGTCGGCCTCGGCTATGTCGGCTTGCCGGTCGCGACTGCCTTTGCGCAGTCGGGCGTGCCCGTCATTGGTTTCGATATCGATCGGAAGCGTGTCAACGAGCTGCGCGCGGGCCATGACCGGACGCTCGAGGTTGCACCTGCCGATCTCACCCAGGCGACACTGAAATTCGAGTATGATGCGGCGAGACTTGCCGAAGCAGATTTCTACATCGTGACCGTGCCGACGCCGATCGATGGTGCGCGGCGACCCGATCTCGGCGCCGTGCTGGCAGCCTCCGACACGGTCGGCCAGGTGCTAAAGCGTGGCGACATCGTGGTTTACGAATCAACCGTGTATCCCGGCACGATCGAGGAAGAATGTCTGCCGGTGCTACAAAACAAGTCGGGCCTTTTAGGTGGACGCGACTTCACCGTGGGCTATTCGCCGGAGCGGATCAATCCGGGCGACAAGGAGCATCGCTTCGAGACAATCATTAAAGTCGTTTCGGCGCAGGACGCGCGCACGCTCGATATTGTCGCGGATGTCTACGGTTCGGTTGTGAAGGCTGGTATCCATCGCGCGCCGTCGATCAAGGTTGCCGAGGCAGCCAAGGTCATCGAAAACACGCAACGCGACCTCAACATTGCCTTTATGAACGAGTTGTCGGCCATCTTTCATCAACTTGGCATCGACACTGGCGACGTTCTGTCCGCCGCGTCGACCAAATGGAATTTCCTGAATTTCCAGCCAGGGCTGGTTGGCGGGCACTGTATCGGCGTTGATCCGTACTACCTGACCTTTCGTGCCGAAAAGGCCGGCTATCATCCAGAGATTATTCTGGCCGGACGCCGCATCAACGATGGCATGGGCGAGCGGGTGGCGCGCGAATGCATGCGGGCGCTTTTGCAGCGCGGTCGCGCCAATCCTACGGTCACGATTCTCGGCATGACGTTCAAAGAGAATGTCCCCGACATCCGCAATTCCAAGGTGATCGACATTGCTCGTGAACTTGAACGCGTGGGCGTGGACGTGCAGGTTGCTGATCCGCTCGCATCGCCCGACGAAACCATCCACGAGTACGGAATTAAATTGACCCCGCTCGAATCATTGCGGCCGGCCGATGCGGTTGTTTTCGCCGTTGCGCATAGGGACTACGTCTCGGGCAGTTGGCCACTTGTCGCCAAATTGCTCAAGGACGGCGAGGGCATTGTGCTAGACATCAAGGCAAGACTCGACCGGACGATCAAACCGGAAGGAATTGACCTGTGGCGTCTTTAGGCCTCGCTCGACAGACGCGGAACAATGCCGATGACTGACGGACCCATCCTCGTCACCGGCGCTGCCGGGTTTATCGGCTTCCACGTTGCGCGACGTCTCCTGCAAGAGGGTCGCGACATCGTTGGACTCGACAATATGAACGCGTACTACGACCCGGCACTGAAGGAAGCCCGCTGCGCGGAACTCGCTAAATCCGGTCGCATGCGTTTCGTCAAGCTTGATCTGGCCGACCGCAGCGGCATGGCCGCATTGTTCAAGGAGCAGCGCTTTCCATACGTGGTGCATCTCGCAGCGCAGGCCGGCGTTCGATATTCATTGGTCGATCCATTCGCCTATGTCGATGCCAATCTCGCCGGATTTGCCAGCATCCTCGAGGGTTGTCGCCACAATGGTTGCCGGCATCTCCTGTATGCATCGTCATCGTCGGTCTACGGATCGAATACGAAAATGCCTTTTTCTGTTCACGACAATGTTGACCATCCCTTGAGTCTCTATGGCGCATCCAAGAAGGCCAACGAGTTGATGTCGCATGCCTACGCGCACTTGTTCGGACTGCCGATGACTGGCTTGCGATTTTTCACGGTCTATGGGCCATGGGGTCGACCCGACATGGCCATGTGGATTTTCGCAAGGTCGATCATTGCAGGCGAACCCATCAAACTGTTCAACAACGGCGATATGAGCCGCGACTTCACCTATATTGACGATGTGGTGGAGCCGATCATACGGTTGATCGATCGTCCGGCCGTTGCCAACTCAGAATTTTCAGCAGGGTCGCCGGATCCCGGCTCCAGTAGTGCGCCGTGGCGGGTCTACAACATCGGCAACAACAAGCCGGTCGGGCTTCTCGAGGTTGTGCGGCTTCTAGAAGAAGCCATCGGGAAAAAAGCCAGGCGTGAACTGCTGCCCATGCAGCCGGGTGATGTGCCAGCGACGTATGCAAATATTGATGATTTGACGCGCGACGTTGATTTCCGCCCAGTCACACCGATTGCCGATGGAATTTCGCGATTCATCGATTGGTATCGCTCATACCATCGTCTTTGAGATAAACGGCGCGCAGGAACGAGGCGTTTTCCCATGGGAGACAAGGTCGCACTGATTACCGGCACCACTGGCCAGGATGGGGCTTATCTTGCTGAGCTGTTGCTCGCAAAAGGCTACATAGTGCACGGCGTCAAGCGGCGCTCCTCGTCGCTCAATACTCAGCGCGTCGATCACCTTTATGTCGATCCCCACGTCAAGAATGCCAGGTTCTTTTTGCATTATGGGGATATGACGGACGCAACCAATCTGATCCGGCTCATTCAGGAGTCACAACCGACAGAAATCTACAATCTGGCGGCGCAAAGCCACGTTCAGGTGAGCTTCGAGACCCCGGAATACACTGCCAACGCCGATGCCTTGGGCACTTTGCGGCTCCTGGAGGCGATCCGAATTCTGAAGCTAGAAAGCCGGGTTCGTTTCTACCAGGCGTCGACATCCGAACTTTACGGCAACACGTCGAGTGGCCTCCTCAATGAGTCAACACCGTTTGCGCCGCGCAGCCCGTACGGTGCCGCCAAACTTTATGCCTATTGGATCACCGTGAACTATCGCGAGGCCTACGGCATCCATGCGACAAACGGTATCTTGTTCAATCATGAAAGCCCGATCCGCGGCGAAACCTTCGTCACGCGCAAGATTTCTCGCGCCGTCGCAGCTATCGAGGCCGGCCTGCAAGAGCAGCTCTTTATTGGCAACCTGAATGCCCGGCGCGATTGGGGACACGCTCGCGACTATGTCGAGGGTATGTGGATGATGTTGCAGCAACCGCGCCCCGACGACTATGTACTGGCAACCGGCGACAGCCACTCGGTGCGCGATTTTGTCGAGCGAGCCTTTGCCGCGATCGGTCGCACCATCAGCTGGCAGGGCGAAGGAACGCACGAAACGGGAATTGACAAAGCCAATGGCAAGGAACTGGTCAAGGTCGACCCGCGCTATTTCCGCCCGACCGAAGTGGATGTTCTGACCGGCGATGCGTCAAAAGCACGTGCCACGTTGGGCTGGAGGCATCGCGTCACGTTCGATGCACTTGTGACCGAGATGGTCGAAGAAGATCGCAAGACGCTGCGCGGCGAAGTCAGTCGCAGCGAGTGGCATGAGTAAAACGATGGCGCCGCTGCTTTTCGATCTGCGTGGAAAACGTGTTTACGTTGCTGGCCATACTGGACTGGCGGGCTCCGCTATCGTGCGCCGGCTGGCATCGGAAAGCTGCGAATTGCTGACGGCAGGCCATGAGACGCTTGATCTGACAAAGCAGGAGGCAACCGAAAACTGGATGATGCAGGCGCGGCCGGATGCGATCTTCCTGGCGGCCGCCCGCGTCGGAGGCATTTATGCCAATGACACAGTTCCAGCGGCTTTTCTTGCCGACAATCTTGCCATCGCTCTCAACGTGATGCGCGCGGCCGTCGCAGCAAAAGTAAAAAAGCTGATGTTCCTCGGGTCCTCTTGTGTATTCCCGCGCGATGCGCCGCAGCCGATGACGGAGGACTTGTTGTTAACGGGCTCGCTTGAACCGACCAACGAATGGTATGCGGTGGCCAAGATCGCCGGGATCAAACTCGCACAGGCTTATCGCCGACAATTTGGTGCTGACTTCATCTCCGTGATGCCCACAAATCTCTATGGGCCGGGGGACAACTATCATCCGGACAACAGCCATGTTCCTGCTGCGCTCATCCGCAGATTTCACGAGGCCAAAGTGAGAGGTGCGGAGCAGGTTGCGGTATGGGGCACCGGCAAAGCCAGACGCGAGTTTATGGCGGCGGACGACCTTGGTGATGCCTGCGTCTTCGTAATGAAGCATTATTCCAACGAGGGTTTCCTCAATATCGGAACCGGGGAAGAGGTTAGCATCAAAGAATTTGCGCAGGTTATCGCCGAAATCGTCGGCTATCATGGAGAATTGGTTTTCGATACCAGCCGTCCAGATGGTCCACCGCGCAAACGGCTCGATATATCCAAGCTTACGGCGTTGGGATGGACGGCAAAGACGCCGCTGCGGGAAGGGATGAAAGCGGCATACGCCGATTTTCTCGCCCGTGGTGCGCGTGTGCGCGAGCGCTAGGCAACGGTTTCCAATTACGTCGTTGTAATGCGCCGGCCGCGTTTGACTGGCCGTTACACATCCATCGCGTGGGTCTTGGCCTCGCGCAACGAGCGAAGCCGAATGCGGTTGGCGCTGAGGCTCCATGCAACCCCGCCGGCCGCGCCGATGACGAAGCTGCTGGCTCCGAACAAAATGGAGACCAGCAGGCCGTCACTTTCCGGCAATCCAGCATAGGTGAACGCAGCGATCATCGCGCTCTCGCGCACGCCCCATCCGGCGATCGACACGGGGACTGCGGAGATCAGGATCACCGGCGGAATGAGTAATAGCGAATTCAAAAACGTAAAGGATGAGCCGATGGCCTGCGCGCAGAACCACAGGACCGCGACGGTCATGAGATGAACGGAAAGCGATATGATCGCTACTGCCGCTCCCGTTCTGGCGGAGGTGAGCACGGTCCAGATAGCCTTTGCGATGTCTGACAGGTGGCGGATGGCTTTCCAGCGCGCGATCGACGTATCACCAAGCAGCGACAGCACGAGCAGGCCCCCTGGCGCGGCAACGCCAGCCACACCGATCAAAATAAGCGCGGTGCGGCCGACCGGATTTGCGATCAGCGCGAGCGACCAAGGCAGGCAAAACAGGACAAGAACTGCAAGCCAGATCAAACCGGCAATTCGATCGATCAAGACTGAAAAGATTGCGTTCTTCCATGCGCCGGCGTCTCTCGCCAGAAGCCAGATGCGCGCGGCATCGCCCCCGACAGTCGATGGCAGGACCTGGCTGAAGAACGAGCCGATCAGCGTATAGAGCACCGCTCGGCCGGCGCTCAGGCGTCCGCCGCCAAATTCGACAATGCGTTGCCAGCGCAATGAAGCCAGCGTGAGCTGCACGCTCAATGCGGTCAACGCAGCCGCAATCCAGAAGTAGTTAAGGTGGTAAAGGCGCTCACGCAAAACGCCGAAATTGACGAAGTGGACGGCGACATATAACAGCGCCAGCGAGATCGCCACCTTGACGGCGAAGAGTAACAGGCCGCGGTTCCGTCCCATAAGTCCTGGTCTCAGGTTTTTCGGGAATCTTCGAAGGAATATGGCGGGCAGATCGTTTAAAATTGGACAAGAGCGCCAATTTCATACCTTGATTGTTCTGCAATGAGAATGGGATAAATTCGGCTTCAGGCGCGAGCCTCGAAAAGGTGATCGGCGAAAAGGTGATCGGGATGACAAAATTGTCGGATCTTAAAGTCAAGTTGTTCACCGATGGCGCTGACAAGGCGCAAATCGTCGAGATGGCCAAGCAGCCGTGGATCGCGGGATTTACGACCAATCCTTCATTGCTCAAGAAAGCCGGCGTCAGTGACTATGCCGGCTATGCGCGCGAGCTTGTCGCGGCTGTGCCGGATCGGCATATCTCGTTCGAGGTTTTTTCTGATGACGTCACGGAAATGGTCGCGCAGGCCCGCATCATCACGTCGTGGGGCAAGAACGTTTACGTGAAATTACCGGTGACAAATACGCGTGGCGAGCCGCTCTTCGAGGCCGTGCGTGCGCTTTCACGCGACGGCGTCAAAATCAATATGACGGCCATCTTTGCCGGTGAGCAGGTCGCACGGGCCGTCGAGGCCCTCGATGGTGGTGCGCCCGCCTGCGTGTCGGTGTTTGCCGGCCGCCTCGCAGATTTTGGCATTGACTACCGGCCGATCATGCAGGACGCCGTCACACGCGCCCGAAATACGCGCAATGTTGAAATCATTTGGGCGTCCACCCGCGAGGTTTTCAACGTGGTTGAGGCCGACGCAATGGGCTGCCACATCATCACCGCGCCCGCCGATGTCCTCAAAAAACTTCCGGCGCTTGCCACCATGAACGCTGCGGAACTCTCGCTCGCCGCGGTAAAGTCATTCCGGGATGATGCCGTTGCAGCAGGATTGCGACTTGCCGTTCCTGCTTCGCACGCCGCTGAATAGCTGTGGATATTGAGGCATAGGAAGCGCGGAATTGCGCGCTTGTAACGCTTTGAATCAAAACGTGTTCGCTGTAGTTTCCGCGGGGTAGTCGCCAGCCGCGCATGGTCATGCTAGTGGATCGGAGGACTTAGTGGGCGTGGGGATACCGTCGGGACATGGTGCAGGCTGCAGCAGCAAGCGCGGAGCGTCCGTTGCGCGTGGGCGTTGTTGGCGTCGGCGTCATGGGCAGCAATCATGCCCGTGTGTTTGCGGGCCTGCCGGGCACCGAACTCGTCGGCGTCGCCGACCCTGATCGCAAGCAGGCCGAATTTGTCGCCCGTACCTTAGGCTGTGTCGCTGTTGCCGATGTTGGCGAGTTGATTGATCGCGATGTCGATGCAATCACCATCGCCGCACCAACCCACCTTCACCGCGATATCGCGCTGGCTTGCATTGCGCGCGGCGTCCACGTCATGGTGGAAAAGCCGATTGCCTCTTCTGTAAAAGAGGGACGCGAGATCATCAATGCAGCGCGCCGCGCGGGCCTGACTTTGATGGTCGGGCACGTCGAACGCTTCAATCCTGCCGTCGAGGCAATCAAGGAAGCGATCCGCGGCGAGGACATTCTCTCGATCGCCATTACCCGGGTCGGACCATTCCCGCCACGTATGTCGAATGTCGGCGTGGTGATCGATCTGGCTGTGCATGATATCGACCTGATCCGCTGGTTCACCGATTCCGACATTGTCGAGGTGCAGCCGCAGCTTTCCAGCGCCGTCGCCGAACGTGAGGACATCGCGTTGCTCCAGTTCCGGACGGCGTCCGGTGTACTCGCGCACATCAACACAAATTGGCTGACGCCATTCAAGGCGCGCAACGTCACTGTGGCGACGCGCGGGAAATATGTCACCGGCGATCTGTTGACCCGGCAGGTGACCGAATGCTTTGGCTTCCAGCCCGACGGCAGCTACTCAATGCGCCACCTGTCGGTGGGCCACGCGGAGCCGCTCCGGTCCGAACTCCTTGCCTTCCTGCGCGCGGTCCGTTCGGGGACGACGCCGGCTGTGACCGGCGAGGAAGCTGTGGCCAGCCTTGAGATTGCGACGCGCTGCCTTGCTGCGCGTCCGACTGCGGTTGCGCCCGCGCAACGGAAAGGCCCGCGCGCAGTCGTCGGCTAATCGACGTCGAATTCTGTGCGGACGTTCAAATGAATTTGCGTTCCAATCCCCCATCCATACCGTTCATCGACGTTGCCGCTCAACGCCGGCGCCTTGGGTCCGCAATCGACACGGCGGTCACGCGGGTCCTGAATCACTGCCAGTTCATTCTGGGCCCGGAGGTGAAGGCTTTCGAGGCGGAGCTTGCTGCATTCTGCGGCGCCCGCCACGTCGTCACTTGCGCAAGTGGGACCGATGCCCTTGTGCTTGCCTTGCGCGCGATGGGGGTCGGACCCGGCGATGCCGTGTTGTGTCCGTCATTTACGTTTTGCGCGACCGCGGAAGTGGCCGTTTTGGTCGGCGCAACGCCGGTGTTTGTCGATGTCGATGCAACAACTTTTAATATCGATGCGAAGGGCATTGCCGGCGCGGTCGCGGCTGCAAAAGAGGCGGGACTTAAGCCGAAGGCGATCATTCCCGTCGATCTGTTCGGCTTGCCGGCGGATCACTCCGCTATCGCTGCGGCAGCGAAGGCCGAAAATCTGCTGATCCTTGACGATGCCGCGCAGGGCTTTGGTGGCGTCTACGACAATCGCAGGCTTGGCACCTTCGGCCACACCACGGCGACCAGCTTCTTTCCTGCCAAGCCCCTCGGATGTTTTGGTGATGGCGGCGCCGTGATGACCGACGACGATGGGCTTGCCGAAGCGCTGAGAAGTTTGCGTGTCCATGGGCAGGGCAGCGACAAATACGACAACGTGCGGATCGGTCTTGCCTCGCGCCTCGATACCATCCAGGCGGCAATTCTCAGTGAGAAACTCAAGATTTTTGCCGACGAAATTGACGCACGCAACAAGGCCGCGCGCCGCTACAGCGAAGGGCTTGGTGAGGTCGTGACTGTGCCGGGGGTACCGGCCGGATCGACCTCCGTTTGGGCGCAATACACCATCCGCGTTGCCGGCGGCGGGCGCGACGCGCTTGGCGCAGCCCTCAAGGCTGAAGGTATTCCGACCGCAATTTATTACCCAATCCCGCTGCACCGGCAGCAAGCCTACAAGCACTATCCGGTGGGCAAGGGGGGCGTCGCCGTGAGCGATCGGCTGGCGGCTGAAGTCATCAGCCTGCCAATTCATGCTTACCTTGATGCCGCGACCCAGGACCGCATTATTGACGCGACGAGGCGGGCTCTGAAGATGTGAGCGGCCGCGCCACGCTTATCGAGCGCGGCGTTTTAATGGTCTGCCTGGGATATCAGGTTCTTGGCGAAGAAAATGTCAGTGGGGACACTACATCTATATTCATCGTAGCCGCCACTGCGAATAATTGCGTTCATGTCCTGTCGCGTTGCCGAAGGCGGTAGATTTCCATTCAGTGCAAAATAATCGCGCATTTCCTGATCGGATATAATGATGACAGGCGAAACGCGTGCGATGAATGTATTGAAAGTCTCCTTGCCCCTGATTTCATAGTGCGGCACCCAACGCATGTTCCCCTTCAAATAAGGACTCAGACCGCCTAGTGCCTCAAGCACTGTGCCTTGATTGATCCCGTACTCGGACTGAAGTTCGTTCACACACTTAATCACATCAACCATGCGATAATCGCTGGCCTTGCCGTGGGCGATCACGAAAGTTGCTAAAATCGAAAGGCCTGAAAAAGCAGCCAGGGCCGCGGTCATTTTCGTACTTCTGATTGCCAGCGCGACAACGTCGCTGCGAGCAATATAAAAAACGCTCACCAGATAAGGTATGACGAAGTAGTGGATCTGGGGGTATATGAACGCAGTGGCTGCAATCGCTGGCGCGTACACGACCACCAAGGGGATAAGCCGATCAAAAGAGATATTGATCGAGACCCGTCTCGGCGGGACGATGCGAATGCACGTCGCCACGGCTGTCACGACGCCAAGCGCTAAAAGTGCGACGAATTTAATTTGAACCACGTTATACAGAATGTGCGACCAGAATTCGGCCGGATTGGCTTTCAAGAAATCAAGCAACGTCGCACTCTCGGTTAGACCAAACAATTGATAGGTAGGCGTCCAGGGCGTTTTTGGTGCTTCCAGGAATAGTCCTTGCTTAAATCTGATCCAATTGTCGTAGGCCGCAAAGGCGATGCCGCTTCGATTCGCCGGAGCACTGCTGAACAAGAATTCGACGATCAAAAATGCGAAAACGGCCGCAAGCAGGATAGTTCTATGGGGGCGGATGCGCCTCTCCATGACGATCGCACCAGCCAAGAATGCCAACGAAAAGTAGGAAGCATAGCGGAACTCAGGCCGCACCAAAGCCACGATGCTGCACATCAGCAACAGCCCCGCGCACAGGCTTACGTAAGATTTCTCCTTTTTGCTTTCGATGATGGCAAGCGACGCCAAAACAATCGCGCCGCCGAAGAGGTTAATGTAGGGCCAGACGACATAGAATGGTAATGATGCCGCAAGGCACGCATAAATTATCGCTGCATGACTGCGTTCGATCAGATAGGGGAGCGTTAAACAACCTGCAACAAGCGCGCACCATGATGCGAAATAGAGATAAAGATTGTTGTGAACGATCAAGCTGCCGAGCCAGTACCAGATTGCATAAAGTGGCCCGCTTTCAATATCCGGGCGCGTCACAAAAAGGTCCAGGCCGGCCCGAAGGTAGCTTGTCTCGTCATAAAGGCGGACGTCGGTTATCGGCAGGAAAAATGCAAGAATTGTCGCGGTAAGAAACAGCAATACGACAGGTGATAGCCAGCGAGGTTTCAGCTTGGGAGAAAATGGCGCAATGCCTGCCAACATGTGTTGCAACGATCTCCAGGTCGCTTGCGATAATCGTATAGTTGATGCACCCATCAACTATACGATTATGCAGGTACCCTTATTATAGCGCTCACGCCCGCGAGCGATAGTTTGGCTATTAAACGCGTTGGCATTGTTTCAAAGAAAAGTGGTCCAGGCTGACGCGATTCTTTCGCGCCTCGCTCACGGTGTAGTTCGTTTATATACGTCCTCAATGCGCTCGATATCGTCCTCACCGAAATAACTGCCGGTCTGCACCTCGATCAATTCGAGCGGGATTTTTCCCTTGTTCGCCATCCGGTGGACGCTGCCAATCGGAATATAGACGGACTCGTTTTCGTGCACCGCGCGGACTTGCTCGCCGATGGTGACCTCGGCGGTTCCACGCACCACGATCCAATGCTCCGAGCGATGTCGGTGTTTCTGCAGAGAAAGAATGCCGCCCGGAACGACGACGATACGCTTGACCTGGAAGCGCTCACCCATGTCGATGGATTCATAATAGCCCCAAGGCCGGTGCACGCGTTTGTGGTCGGTCGCCTCCGCGCGCTTGGCGGCCTTGAGTTTGGTGACCAGCTCGCGCACGTCCTGCGACCGCGACCGCGGCACCACCATTACCGCGTCCTTGGTGCTGACCACGACCAGGTCCTTGACGCCGAGCAGAGTGGTCAAGCGCTCGTCGGAGTGAACCACGCATCCGGTCGTGTCCATGGTCACGGCGTGACCTTGCACCACGTTGCCCTGCGCGTCGGGCTTGGTGATGTCGAAAAGCGCATCCCAGCTGCCAATGTCGGACCACGGGAAGTCGCCGGCAATCACTGCGGCGCGGTCGGTCTTTTCCATTACGGCATAGTCGATTGATTTCTGCGGCGCGCGTGCGAAGGCTTCTGGCTGCAGGCGCACGAAACCGAGATCGTCCGTGGCATTAGCTACGGCAGCCTTGATCGCGGCCGCCATGTCCGGCTCCAGCCGTTCGAGTTCAGACAACAAGACGTCGGCGCGGAAGAGGAAGTTACCTGAATTCCAGAGGTAGCCCTCGCGCAAGTAGCGCTCGGCGGTGGCTAAATCCGGCTTCTCGACGAAACTCTTGACGGCGCGGACCTTGCCGTCGCCGATTGCTTCACCGGGAAGAATATAGCCGTAGCTGGTCTTTGGTTCGGTCGGTTTGATCCCGAATGTCACGATGCGGCCGGCCTCCGCGCCCGCACGGCCGGCAAGGCAGGTGGCACGAAATGCGTCGGCGTCCAGGACAATGTGATCGGCGGCAAGTGCCAGCACGACCGCCTGCGGGTCGCGGCTGGCGGCTATCGCGGTCGCCGCCGCAATGGCGGGTGCGGAGTCGCGACGCAGCGGTTCGATCACGACGGTCACCTCAACGCCGACTTCTTCAGCTTGCCGCCGCGCGAAAAAATGGAAATTGGGCCCGGTAATGACGATCGGGGGCGCAAACATCGGATCCTGCACACGCAGCAGGGTCTCCTGGTAGGTCGACCGATCGCCAACCAAAGGCAGGAATTGCTTGGGCAGGGCGTCGCGCGACACCGGCCAAAGCCTGGTCCCGGCGCCGCCGGCCAGCAGGATAGGAATGATCGATGAAGCCATGGATTGCTGTTGGTCGAGGGTCTTTGTTCCGGCGTAGAATTGTCTTAAGGCAGTTCCACGTTTCTGACTATTGCTATCGTCGAGTAAACCTTAACCCGCAGTTTTCTCGCCCGCAGCAGGCCTGTTCCCGATGATTGAACGCATTCTGACCGTCGGCGGCTTCACGCTGCTTTCGCGCATCAGTGGCTTCATTCGCGACATAATTTTGGCCGCGATTCTGGGCGCCGGTCCGGTCGCTGACGCCTTTTTCGTGGCGCTCCGCCTGCCCAATCATTTCCGCGCCATTTTTGCCGAAGGTGCGTTCAACGCCGCCTTTGTACCGGCCTATGCCCGCATCAGGGAGGAGGGCGGCGCCGCGCGGGCCGGGCAATTCGCAGACCGCATCTTTACGCTGCTGCTCGCCAGCCAGATCGTACTGCTGGCGGTGGCGCTTGTGTTTACACCTGCCGTAATCGACTTGCTGGCGCCGGGGTTTGCCCGCGATCCGGGCCGGTTTGCGCTGGCCGTCGAGCTGACCCGCATCACGTTTCCTTATTTGCTGCTGATCACGCTCGTCACTCTCTACGGCGGCATTCTCAACAGTCTGCAGCGTTTTGCGGCGGCCGCCGCCGCACCAATTCTGCTCAATCTGTCGCTCATGCTGGCACTCGCGCTGGCGGCGTTCTTCCCAACGGCAGGACACGCAGCTGCCTGGGGCGTGCTTGTTGCCGGCGTCCTCGAGTTCCTGCTGGTTGCCGGCGACGCAAGTCTTGCCGGGGTGCTGGCACGATTGCGCTGGCCAGAACTCGATGCCGACGTACGAAAATTTTTTCGTGCGCTCGGGCCTGCAACGCTCGGTTCAGCTGGCGTGCAATTGGCGTTGTTTGCCGACACCATCATCGCGAGTTTTCTGCCAGCCGGTGCGTTGTCCGCACTTTATTATGCCGACCGACTCAATCAGCTGCCGATCGGCGTCATCGGTATAGCGGCCGGCACCGTCATTCTTCCGGAAATGTCCCGACGCATTGCCGGCGGGGATCACGGCGGTGCGGCGCACGCGCAAAGCCGCGCGATCGAATTTACTTTGCTGCTTTCAATTCCGTGCGTCGCGGCATTTTTCGTCATTCCGGATCTCATTATGCGTGCATTATTTATGCGTGGCGCCTTCACGGCTGCCGACGCCGATGCGGCCGGACGCACGCTGATGGCCTATGCCTTCGGCCTGTTGCCGTTTGTGCTGATCCGCAGCGCGGTCGCGACATTCTTTTCTCGCGGCGATACCAGCACGCCGGTGAAGGCCGCACTGCTCGCGGCAGCAGTTAATATAGCTTTCAAGTTTTTGCTCATGGGGCCGCTCGCGCAGGTCGGTCTGGCGCTGGCGACATCGATCGGTGCATGGATCAATCTGGGTCTGGTGGTCTGGTTTGCCGCGCGCGCGGGTCACATCAAACGCGACGAACGCCTCCGCCAGTCGATGCTCAGGCTCGCTGCTGCTGGTGTCGTGCTTGCTGCGGCGTTATGGTTGTGCGCCGCGCCGACTAGTCGATGGTTATCGGGCTGGAATAACCTGCATGATCTTGCGACGCTGGGTGTCCTCACGGTGATTGGAGCCGTGATTTACGGCGGAACTGTATTACTTCTGTTTGGTCCGGGCTGGCTTGCGGCGTTTCGTGCCAGGCGTCGCGGGTAAACCCGGATTCGACGCGGCTATTGCCGAACTGGTAAATGGACATACATGCCCGCCGAGGCTATTGGGACGGGCCGGATGATTATGCTGCGGCACTGCAGGAATTCATGAATCTGACGGGACGAGTTTCATCATTTTTTTTGATGCATCGTGCGGGAGCGCTTGCGCTGCCATTGGTGCTTGCGACTTTGGTCGCAAGCTGCGGCCAGAGCCAGCAGCAAGGTGGTGGACCACCGCCGCCGGCAGTGACGGTGGCCAAGCCCATCAAGCGCACGGTTTTTGACTACGATGAATATGTCGGCCGCTTCACAGCTATCAATTCGGTTGAAGTGCGCGCGCGCGTTTCGGGTTACCTCGACGGTTTGCATTTCAAGGACGGGCAGCTTGTCAAGCAAGGCGACTTGCTGTTCACCATCGACAAGCGGCCATTCCAGAATACGCTCGATCAGGCGCGCGCCAATCTGGTGCAGGCGCAATCCAATGTAGCCTTCACCGAATCCGACTACACGCGCGGCCAGCAACTCGTGCGCGACAAGACAATCACCGACCAGACTTTCGAGCAACGCGCGCAAGCCTTCCGCAACGCCAAGGCCTCGGTGAGTAATAACGAAGCCGCCGTGCGTCAGGCTGAACTCGACATGGAATTCACCGAACTACGTGCGCCCGTGAATGGCCGCATCGGCGATCGGCGCGTTTCGCCCGGCAACCTTGTGACCGGAGGCACCGGCGGCAACACAACGTTGCTTGCGACCATTGTCTCGATCGACCCGATCTATTTCGAGTTCACTTTCGACGAGGCGTCTTATTTGCGTTACGAGCGGCTCGCCAGGGGTGGCGGGCAGGATGTCGCCAGCCGCAATGCCAGCGTGCCGGTGGCCATCAAGCTCATCGACGAGAATGACTTTGATCACAAGGGCCGCATGGACTTCGTCGACAACGTGATCGACCGCGCGACAGGCACCATTCGCGGTCGCGCCGTGTTCGAGAATCCGAACGCCGTCCTCACGCCCGGCATGTTTGCGCGCGTGCGTGTGCCGGGCTCGTCGCCCTATGAGGGCCTGCTGGTCCCTGACGCGGCCATCGGCACCGAGCAGGCGCGCAGGTTCGTGATTGTCATCGATGCGCAGGACACGGCGCGAATAAAGTATGTCACACTCGGGCAACTGACGTCCGACAATCTGCGCGTCATCAAGGATGGTATCGGGCCGGACGACCGAGTTGTCGTCAGTGGCCTGATGCAGGCGCGGCCCGGCGCGAAGGTACGGCCCGAGGAACAGGGCGCGAAGCCCGCCCAGGGCGGAGCGGCCGGCGCGCCGCAACAGGCCAAGTAGCGGGGCCGGAAAAAGCCCATGCGCATCTCGCACTTTTTCATCGATCGACCGATTTTCGCCGCCGTGGTCTCGGTTGTTTTCGTGATCCTCGGTGGCGTGGCGTTCTCTCGTTTGCCGGTCGCCCAATATCCGGAAATCGCTCCGCCGACCATCACGGTGTCGGGACAGTATCCTGGCGCCAGTGCCGACGTCGTCGCAGCCACGGTGGTGGCGCCGATCGAGCAGCAGATCAACGGCGTCGAAAACATGATTTATCTGTCGTCGAATTCTACCGGCGACGGCAGGTTCACGATTTCTGTCAGCTTCGATATCGGCACCAACCTCGATATCGCGCAGGTGCAGGTGCAGAACCGTGTGGCGATCGCCCAGCCGCGTCTGCCGGCGGATGTGCGCAATATCGGCGTAACGGTGAACAAGAGTTCACCCGACCTGATGATGGTCGTGCATCTCTACTCGCCCGACAAATCGCGCGACACGCTGTTTATTTCCAATTACGCCACCATTGAAATTACCGATGCGCTCACGCGCGTCGATGGCGTCGGATCCATCACCGTGTTCGGCAGCCGCGACTACGCAATGCGGGCATGGCTTGATCCAGACCGGCTGCAATCGCTCGGGCTCACCGCGAACGATGTTGTGCTCGCGCTGCAAGGGCAGAATGTGCAGGTTGCCTCGGGCGTGCTCAACCAGCCGCCTGTCGACAAGCCAGGCGCATTTCAGATTTCGGTGCAGACGCTTGGCCGCCTCACCAGCACGGAAGAGTTCTCAAATATTGTCATCAAGCAGACGCCCAATGCCGTGGTGCGCGTCAAGGACATTGCGACCGTCGAACTCGCCGCCCAGGACTACTCGACGAACTCATATCTGGATCTCAATCCGGCGATTGCGCTCGGCGTATTCCAAAGGCCTGGCTCGAACGCGCTGGCGACCGCAAAAGCAATCCAGGACGCAATGGACGAGATGGCCAAGCGGTTTCCGCCTGGCCTGAAATACGACATCGTCTACAATCCGACGCAGTTCATCCAGCAATCGGTGGATGCGGTCGAGTCGACCATCGGCGAGGCGATCATCCTCGTCGTTCTGGTCGTCATTCTTTTCTTGCAGACGTGGCGGGCCGCGATCATTCCGATTGTTGCTATTCCAGTGTCGTTGATTGGCACATTCTTCGTCATGGCTATGTTCGGCTTTACGCTGAACAATCTGTCTTTGTTCGGCCTTGTCCTGGCGATCGGTATTGTGGTCGATGACGCTATCGTCGTGGTCGAGAATGTCGAACGCAACATTGAGGCGGGGCTTTCGCCCCACGACGCCGCGGTCAAAAGCATGGACGAGGTCGGCGGCGCGCTGATCGCGATTGCCTTGGTGCTGTCGTCGGTGTTCATCCCGTCCGCCTTTATCACCGGCATTTCCGGTCAGTTCTATCGCCAATTCGCATTGACCATTGCCGGTGCCACCATCATCTCGCTGATCGTCTCGCTGACATTGTCGCCGGCGCTGTGCGCCATGCTGCTCAAGCCGCATCAGGAAATTGCGGATGGGCATTGGTGGAGCAAGCCGATCCATGGCTTCTTTGGCGTTTTCAACCGGTACTTCGACAAGCTCACCCACGCCTACGGCAAGCTTTCCGCCAAATTGGTGCGCATCGCGGTGCTGATGCTGGTGGTCTACGCCGGCATCATCGGCTTCGGGCTGAACGAATTCCGCAAGACGCCGGTCGGCTTCATTCCCCAACTCGATCGCGGCTATCTCATCATCGTCACGCAGCTTCCGCCGGCGGCGTCGCTCGCGCGCACCGACGAGGTCAATCGCCAGGCGGTCGAGATTGCGTTGAAAATACCAGGGATTGCGCATGCCGTGAACATTGTGGGTTTCTCTGGCGCCACCTTCACCAATGCTCCGAACGCCGGCGCCGTCTTCGTAACGCTTGACGATTTCGAGAAGCGTGCGAAGGATCCCCAGCAATCGGCCGCCGCGATCCAGCGGCAGCTGTTTCAGCGCCTGTCCGTGATCCATGACGGTCTGATATTCGTCGCCGCACCACCGCCCGTTTCCGGGATCGGCAATGCCGGCGGCTTCCGCATGATGGTGGAGGATCGGGCCGGGCGCGGCTCGCAGGCCTTGCAGGACGCGGTCTACGCGATGATGGGGAAGGCGGCGCAGACGCCGGGCCTGCTGCAGGTGTTCTCGCTGTTCGAAAACACGACGCCGCAGCTTTATCTCGACATCGATCGCACCAAGGCGCAGCTGCTTGGCATCAATGTGCCGGACGTTTTTGCGGCGTTGCAGATTTATCTTGGCTCGGCCTATGTCAACGACTTCAACTTGTTTGGCCGCACCTACCGAGTGGTGGCGCAGGCGCAAAGCGGCAGCCGCAGCGATCCCAGCGACGTCCTGAAAATTCGTGTTCGCAATAATTCGGGTGAGACGGTGCCACTCGGCGCCTTCACCACCGTGCGCACGATCACGGCCCCTTACCGCGTGCCGCGCTACAATCTTTATCCCGCGGCCGAACTGGATGGCGCGGCGGCGCCCGGCTACAGCCAGGGGCAGGCGATCAAGATCATGGAGCAGCTGGCGGCCGAGACGTTGCCGCAAGGATTTTCCTATGAGTGGACGACGCTCGCCTACCAGCAAATCCGCGCCGGCAGTACCGCAACCTTCGCCTTCGTGCTGGCGGTGGTCTTCGTATTCCTGGTGTTGGCCGCGCAATTCGAAAGCCTGACGCTCCCATTAGCGGTGATCATGATCGTGCCGATGTGTCTCATCGCCTCGATCGTCGGCGTGGTGTTGCGGGGCCAGGACAACAACATTCTCACCCAGGTTGGTTTCGTCGTGCTGATCGGTCTTGCGGCCAAAAACGCCATTCTGATCGTAGAGTTTGCCAAACAGCTGGAGGACGGCGGCCGGGATCGGTTTGACGCGGCGGTTGAGGCCGCGCATCTGCGGCTGCGGCCAATTCTGATGACGTCGTTCGCCTTCATTCTCGGCGTGACGCCGTTGGTGTGGGCAGTCGGCGCCGGCGCAGAACTCCGGCAGACGCTGGGCACTGCGGTGTTTTCAGGTATGATCGGGGTTACCGCATTCGGCCTGATCTTTACACCAGTCTTTTACGTGGTCTCGCGCTGGGTGGCGCTGCAACTTTCTGCGCGCCGCAAAGAATCTCGGAAAAAGACCAGTTAGTTATCCTCGATTTCGCAAGGCGGCTGCCCATGACCATGAAATTTGGATTCGGCCAGCCGCTCACCCGCAAGGAAGACGATCCGCTCCTGCGCGGGGCCGGGCGTTATATCGCCGACGTCGCGCCTGGCAAGCCGCTCCATGCCGTCATGGTGCGCTCTTCGCACGCCCACGCACGATTCCGAATCCACGATGTCGAAAAAGTACGGGCGATGCCTGGCGTCCGGCTGGTGTTAACGTCAGCCGATATTTCCGCGTTGGGCCCATTGCCGACGCCCGGTGTCCTGGCTGACGTGGACATCAAGGTCCCGGAGTATCCGATCCTTGCGAAGGATGTGGTGCGCCACGTGGGCGATGCCATTGCTTTTGTGGTCGCCGACAGCCTCGAGCTCGCAAAAGATGCAGCGGAGGCACTTGCCGTTGACTGGCATGAACTGCCGCACGTGGTTGGCGCCGTGGCCGCGCTCAAGTCCGGCGCGCCGAAGGTTTGGCCCGAGCGGCCGAACAACCTGGCGTTTGAAACCGAAGCCGGGGATGCGCGCGCGACCAAAGAGGCCTTCGCCAAAGCCGCACGGATCGTTGAACTGACCATCGTCAATCAGCGGTTGGTGACCAACTATCTCGATACCCGCGGCGTGGTCGCCGAATATGACGGGGATCGTTACACGCTCACCCTCGGCAGCCAGGGTAGTCATGTCATCCGCGATATCATTGGCGGCGCAGTGATGAAGCTCCCGCCTGAAAAGATGCGGGTGGTGACGCCCGATGTCGGCGGCGGCTTCGGTACGAAGTTATTTCCCTACCGCGAATATGCACTGGCGGCGGTTGCGGCGGAACGGCTGCGCCGGCCGGTCAAATGGATCTGCGATCGCAGCGAGCATTTTCTCGGCGATAGTCACGGCCGTGACAATATTTCGACCGCGCGGCTGGCGGTCGATGAGAAGGGACATTTTCTGGCGCTTGAGCTCGACATCATTGCCGACATGGGGGCGTATCTGTCGTGCTATGCGCCGTATATCCCCTGGCTCGGTGTCGGCATGGCGACGGGCGCCTACGATATTCCGGTCGCGCACATACGGCTGCGCGCGGCCTATACGAACACCGTTCCGGTTGATGCCTATCGTGGTGCCGGCCGCCCCGAGGCGTCCTACCTGATCGAACGCGTCGTTGATGCGGCGGCACACGATCTCGACATGGCGCCCGATGTTTTGCGCCGGAGGAACCTGATCAAGCCGAGGGCCCTGCCTTACACAACGCCGACCGGCAAGGTCTACGACTCCGGTGATTTCGCCGGTACGCTCGCGCGCGCCCAGGAGCTTGGAGATTGGGACGGTTTCAACAAGCGTGCCGGGCAGTCGCGGCGTGCGGGACGGCTGCGCGGTATCGGCATCGCCACCTATATCGAGGCTTGCGGCAATAACGGACCGGAAACCGCGACGCTGACGCTGGATCGCGATGGTGGTGTGACCTTGCTGATCGGATCGCAGTCGACCGGCCAGGGCCACGCCACGTCCTATGCGCAACTGATTGCCGAACGCCTCGATTTGCCGCCAGAGCGCGTACGCGTCGTCCAGGGCGACACCGATCGCATCAAGAGTGGCGCCGGCACCGGGGGGTCGAGCTCCATTCCCGTCGGTGGCGTTTCTGTCGATCGGGCGGCGACGACACTCGCCGGGCAGCTCAAGGAGATTGCGGCGGACGCGCTGGAAGCATCCGCCGGCGACCTGGAGATCGCGAACGGGGCGGTGCGCGTTGCTGGCACCGATCGCGTCATATCATTTGCCGAACTGGCCGCGCATCCAGGCGCCACGCCGGAGAAATTGCGTGCGGCGAAAGAGTTCAGCGTCGAGCCGCCGACTTATCCTAATGGTACTCATATTGCCGAAGTCGAAATTGATCCCGAAACCGGTGCAACGAGCATCGTCAATTACGTCGTTGTCGATGACTTTGGTGCAACGCTCAATCCGTTGTTGCTCGCCGGCCAGGTGCATGGCGGTGCGGTGCAGGGCATCGGGCAGGCCCTGATGGAGGATACCGTCTACGACTCAACGACGGGCCAGCTGCTTAGCGCAAGTTTCATGGACTACGCCATGCCGCGTGCAGAACATGTACCCGACTTCGTGTTCGAGACACGTAACACGCCGTGCAAGACCAATCCCCTTGGCGTGAAAGGCGCCGGCGAAGCGGGCGCCATCGGCTCCTGCCCCGCGGTCATGAATGCCATTGTCGATGCGCTCTGGCGTGCGTATCGCATTCGGCATGTCGATATGCCGGCGACCTCGCAGCGAATTTGGGATGCGATTGGGACGGCGCGCAAAACCGCGACAGCGTAGCCTGCGGAAAATCACGTGGTTGTGATCGCCTGGCTGACGAAGAGTTTTCAGCAATGGAATTTCGTTTAAAGACGAAGTGTTTATCTTGTCGGCTCATGCCCGACAGGAAAGAGAGGCCCCTAATATGAAACGAATTGCAGGAGCGGCGCTCGCCGCGATTTTTGTATTCGCCGGAGCGGCCACCGTGATCGCACAATCTGACCCGATTGCGACACGTGAGGCCTTGATGAAGGAGAACAATGATAACGCCATTCTCGTGGTGCGGATGATGCGCGGCGAAGTGCCGTTCGATGCGGCCAAGGTCGACGCCGCCTTCGCGCAATGGGCTGACACGGCGCAAAAACTGCCGGGTCTGTTCCCCGACAACTCAAAGACCGGGCAGAAGACCCGCGCCGCGCCGAAGATCTGGGTGACAAAGGCCGACTTCGATGCCAAGGCGGCAGATTTCGGCAAGGTGGTCGCCGAGAACCGCGCCAAGGGCAAGGCCTCACTTGATGGCTTGCGCACCGCTATCCCGGCTGTGGGCAACGCCTGCGACGCCTGCCACAAGGACTATCGTCTCTCCCGGCAATAGCGCATATCGGCGAGGTCACCTGGGGCGGGCCATTCTCGTCCCATCGACCATCTCGTCCGATCGCCAAGGCGCGCGCCATTCTCAGCGATCATTGCTAGGCTAACCTCGTTACCGTCCGCGGGACCTGCCGGATGCTCCGCACGTTTGCCATTGCCGCCATTGCCGCGGCCGCTCTTGCTGCGGCGGTGCTCTGGATTTTGACCGCGCCGGCAACAATCTCCGCGAGCGCGCTTGCTCCATACACGCCTAACCTTGCCAATGGCCGCGTTATGTTCCTCATCGGGGGCTGTTCGTCCTGCCACGCGGTGCCGGGACAGAAGGACGCCACGCGCCTCGGCGGCGGTCTCCCGCTCAATTCACCGTTCGGTGTGTTTTACGTCCCGAATATTTCGTCCGATAAAAAAGACGGCATTGGTGGCTGGGACGAGGCGCAATTCGTCACCGCAATGGTCAAGGGCACATCGCCGGCCCGGGAGCATCTCTACCCGGCGCTGCCTTATACGTCGTACCAGCATATGCGCGTCGATGACCTGCGCGATCTGTTCGCCTATCTGAAAACTTTGCCGGCAATTTCCGGCAAGGTGCGCGACCACGCGCTGTCGTTTCCGTTCAATATCCGCCAGGCACTTGGCCTTTGGAAGCTGTTGTTTCTCGACGGCAAGCCGTTCACGCCGGACCCCGCCCAGTCCGCCCAATGGAATCGCGGCGCTTACCTTGTGAACGGACCTGGCCACTGCGCCGAATGCCACTCGCCACGCAATTTCCTTGGCGCGGTTATTGCGAGCAGCCGCTTCTCCGGTGGCCAGAGCCCGACCGGCCAGGGTGGTGTCCCCGACATCACACAGGCTAAATTGCGCGACTGGAAGGTCTCGGATTTCGCCGAGGCGCTCGACACAGGCATGACGCCGGACTCCGACCGGGTCGGCGGCCCGATGGTGGAGGTCGTGGCCAACACCCGGCAGTTGAGCGCGGCCGATCGCCAAGCGATCGCGGTCTATCTCAAGTCGCTGTCCGCGCCGAAGTAGTGCGCATGAGTGATATTTGACGTATGCAGGGGCGAATCGCCGGCTCGCCCATGCATCCGTTCAAGGCCATCGGACTGAAGCTGATTTCCGCGCTGCTGTTCGCCGGCATGTCGGCGCTGGTGCGACAACTGGGCGACGTTGCACCCATCGGCCAGATGGTGTTTTTCCGTAGCGCCTTCGCGATACTGCCCGTGCTGGTGATCTACGCGTTGCGCGGCGAGCTTGCCTCTGCCGTGCGCACCGGCCGTCCGTTCGGCCAGCTCGGACGCGGCATGCTCAGTGTTTGCGGCATGTTCACGAATTTTTCGGCGCTCACCCGGCTGCCGCTCGCCGATGCGACCGCAATTTCGTTTGCGTCGCCGCTCATCACCGTTGCGCTTGCTGCGATCATCCTGAAGGAGCGCGTGCGTATCTACCGTTGGTCCGCAGTAGTGATCGGCTTTGCCGGCGTGATCGTGATGCTCATTCCGCATTTCGACATGGGGGCCTATGCCGGAGTAGCCGGCGCGGCCGCAGCGGTGGGATCTCTGTTTGCGATGACGTCGGCGTTCTGCAACGCCGGCACGGTGATCCAGACCCGCCGGCTCACCCAGACTGAAACAACCTCGTCAATCGTATTCTATTTCTCGCTGGTCTGCGCAATTGCCGGCGCGTTGACGTTGCCCTTTGCTTGGCACTCGCCGACGGCGCACGAGCTCACGGCGCTGATCGCGCTTGGCATTCTTGGCGGCCTTGCGCATATCTTTTTGACGGAAAGTTACCGCTATGCGGCTGCCTCGGTGGTGGCACCATTCGACTATTCGTCGATGTTGTGGGCCCTTTTGCTCGGCTATTGGCTGTTTGGCGAATTACCCGGCACATTGGTTTACCTGGGCGCGTCCATCGTCGCCGGTGCGGGCCTGTTCGTCATCTGGCGCGAGCGGCAACTCGGCCTCCAGCGCGCGCGCGAAGCGGAAGGACCGCCGACCGCGGCGTGACGTGCGGGGGCGCGAATCGGTCCGGTTTTGGCCTGGGTTGCCGCCTGGACAGGCAATGCACCTAAGGAGTTATCCTGAGGTCGGCATTTGACCTACCTCAAATCGAGGTCCGCGTTGGGCTCCTACCAATGCGCCATGGCAACCGTCGATGAACTTTGGCAGATAGCGCACAATCTTTATGGGCGCGCGCGGTCGTCCGGTGATCCAGCGACGAAGCTTCGGCTGATGCGGGCGGCTGACGACTATCTTAAGCAGGCCAATGACATCCGACGCGGCCAGGTCGTCAAGGCCGAGTTTCCAAAGGCCGAGTTTCCCAAAGCCGAGCGAAAGCTCGGTTGACGGCGTCGCGGGCGTTCAAGCAGCGCGCTCAGGCCTTTTGCGTGGCGTGGTGTTCGCACCAGAAATCGAGCAGCTTGCGGGCCGTCGATTGCGACAGCTTCGTATAGTCGCTTTTCAGCTTCTTGAGGTCATCGTCGGAGGCCACGCGCCCAAGCAAATCATCCTGCAACAGCGCGCGTAACGTCGGCCACGAAAAGCCTGCCGTCTTGCACGGGACCAGCAACGCTTCGTTGCGGCCTTCGCAGAGCATCTGCTTGATCATATCGGTGGGCGCCGAGCACATCGCTGCAAGAGCTGTGACGGTCGCTGCATATTGGCGTTTCTTCGCATATTCAAGAAGAGTTAATTCATCGAGTTCGCCGCGTTGTTGCGCCCGCTCGACGAGTGAATGCGCAGCGACAAAGTCAACATCCACGTCCACAACCGTGCGTTCGATGACGTCGTTCGAAATACTGGCGAGCAGGTCCTTAACGTCGGGACGACGTTCTGAGACAAGTGCCACGAGTCGCGTGCGCACCGCCTCGCTCACGCGTTCGAGCAGACGAAGGAATATGCCGAACGGGATATCAAGGCGCAGGCCGAGTTTTTCCAGAAGCGATTCACTTGCCCCCGGCCGGTCAACGATGCGGGCATAGGCGCTTTCGGAAAGCCGCGCGCCCGAGTTCTCCACAAGCTTGCTGATGACATCCTCGTCTCCTCGCGCGACCAGGACGTCGGCCAACGACTCGCTGAGGCTGCTTCGTTTCGAAATGGCCAGCAGGTGAGGTTGGCCCTTCACCTCGGCAATTTCGATGAGATCTGGCGGGCTCAGGCGATCCGATAGCGACAGAACCGGGCCGGCGATGGCGATTTCGTCGTCGCGCGCAAGAGTATGAACAACTTTGATTGGGGCGTTGTTGATCGGCGCAAGACGTTCGCTGAGCTCGATCAGTGCATTCGACTCCATTCGCGTCAACAAATGACCCAGCACCTGATCGAAAACCTGGATCTGCTCTTCATTGAGCCTGTCGTTCTGGACCAGGAATAAATCGGTGATCCGCCTGAGGGTATCGATCCTCTTTTCCTGCGAACCGCGTCGAACGGCGTCTTCGAGCTCGGTGATCAATGATCTTTGTTGATACATAGCGCGCGTTCTGCTGGATTTAATCGTGGCGCTTCTGCGGCCGCTTTATTAATAGAATGTAAACGCGATCTTATACGAAAAGCGTTTAAGAAATTCTCTCGCAAGCTTGCGGCGCATCAAGCGGCCGCAGGTTTGCACGGTGGGATTTGTCACAATGTGCGCTTTTTGGCGGCCGGCGCTGGTCATCGTCTTCATGATGTTGGCGATTTCGTCGTCTGGACAAGCGGCCTGCGGCGCCGGAAATGACGGCTGCGCGCCTTCGGCCGACGAAACGCATGCGAAAGTAACGCGATTGCTCGATTCCGCCTTTTTGACGCCGTACGCGATCGTCGCGGTGGAAAAACGCGATGGCCGTGAAATTGAAACGCAGGGCCGCAAAAAGTACGAGATGCGATTTTCAGTTGTATTGAATTATTCGGGCGACAGGTTGCGCTGCCGAGTGAATCTATGCCCCGAGTTGCATAATTATTTACTGGAGATCGATGAGGCAGCGAAGAAAGCAACAATTTCGGGTTGGTTATTTTTTGAGCAAGCAGGCGATGGATGGCGCTAGGGCAACGCGGCCGAAATCGTGCGCCGTGCGTCAGGTCTGAAACGCCTTGAAGGTGATAATGGTGTGCGTGTCCTTGATGCCGGGAATGCACTGCACCTTTTCATTCACGAAATGGCCGATATCGGTTCCGGCCTCGACGTAAAACTTCACCAGCAGATCGTAGTCGCCCGCGGTCGAATAGATCTCGGAGGCGATCTCGGATTCGGCCAGTGCGTTGGCGACCTGGTAGGCCTTACCGAGCTGGCATTTAATCTGGACGAAGAACGGGGTCATCGCGAAGCCTCCAATTTCCACTCATTCCCGTCCCCGCTTGCGCGGGGATAAACTCCAGCGGGAATCCAAGCCGCAAGTATGGTCGCCAGTAGCTTGGCGCACCGTGTCTCCGCTGGAGCCTGTGCTCAGGCCGGCGGAGCCGGACCCGAGTACGGGGATGAGCGGACCAACCAATCCCAAAAACAGCCGGTTCTGGCAAGGCGGCTTGCGTTGCGGGCAGCCGCGGAATAGGTATGTGCCAGCAATCTCGTGGGGTGTCCGGCGGAGCTGGACTGAGAGGCCAATCCAGGCCAACCCAACGAACCTGATCCGGGTCATGCCGGCGGAGGGACAAGAGATGCATCACCCGCAAGCAGCATCGCGCGATAGCGTCGCGCAAGGGGCGTCCAAAGCGGCGTCCGGCATTCTCGCCCGATTGCGCGCGCGCGGCCCGCGCGTCCATTGCATCACCAACGCGGTTGCGCAGAATTTCACCGCCAACGTTCTGCTCGCGGCCGGCTGCGTCCCCTCGATGACGCTCTCGGCTGAGGAGATCGGCCCGTTCGTGGCCGGTGCGCATGGGTTACTCGTCAATCTTGGCACGTTCGATGGCGAGCGGCGGCAGGCGACGGCGATTGCTGTCGAAATGGCTACCAAGCACACATTGCCGTGGGTGCTCGATCCGGTGCTCGTCGATCGCGCTCCGCAACGCGCTGCATTCGCACGCGAGTTGATTGGCCGTCGCCCGTCGGTCGCGCGTCTCAACCATGCCGAATTTCATGCGCTGGCAGGTCACGCGCCATCGCGCGATGTGGTTGCGGCTTATGCCGGCGCCAACAAGATCGTCGTCGGGCTTTCAGGCGAGACCGATCTCGTCACTGACGGTGAGCGCATTGTGGCACTCGCCAATGGGCATCCATTGATGGCGAAAGTGACCGCCATGGGCTGCGCGGGTTCGGCGTTGGTTGCCGCGTGCCTCGCCGTTGAGTCCGATGCGTTTCACGCGACGGTCGCCGCGTTGCTGATCATTGGTATCGCGGGCGAAAGCGCCGCCGAAAAGGCTGCAGGGCCTGGCAGCTTTGCGGTCGCGATCGTTGACGCCCTTTATAATCTCGACGCGTCCGAGCTTGCCGCGCGTGCTAAGGTGAACTGATGAACGTGGATCTCAGGCTTTACGCTCTTGTCGATCCCGCGGTCGCCGGCGGTCGCACGCTTCCCGTTCTTGCGGCGCAAATCGCCGGCAGCGCCACGCTGGTGCAGTTACGCGACAAGCACGGATCGACGCGCGCCATGGTCGAGGAGACGCGTGGCCTGCGCGCGGTGCTCGAGCCCAAGGGCATTCCATTGCTCGTCAACGACCGGGTCGATGTCGCGCTCGCTGCCGAAGCCGATGGTGTCCATATTGGCCAGGACGATATGGCGGTGCCCGATGCGCGGCTTCTGCTAGGGCGCAGTGCGATCATCGGGCTCAGCATCAAGACGGTCCAGCAAGCGGAAGCAGCGCCGCTCCCTTTGCTTGATTATGTCGCAATCGGGGGCGTGTACGGGACGACATCGAAGGAGAATACGTCGACGCCCATCGGACTCACCGGCCTTCGCCGCATAGTCGAGGTGATTCATGCGCGCAAGGCGGGTTTTCCGATCTGTGCCATCGCCGGCATCAATGCCGGCAACGCCGCCGACGTAATTTCCGCCGGCGCCGATGGCGTGGCGGTAATTTCGGCGTTGTCGCTGGCACCCGATCCAGGCCGCGCCGCGCTGGAACTGCGCGCGGTCGTCGATGGCGCACTAGCGCGGCGAGGGCGGCCATGACTGCGATTGCTGTCACCGTCGCGGGTTCAGATTCAAGCGGCGGCGCCGGAATCCAGGCCGACCTGAAGACGTTTGCCGCTTTGGGTGTGTACGGCGCGTCGGTGATCGCAGCGCTAACCGCGCAGAATACGCAAGGCGTGCGCGCCATACATGACGTGCCCGTCGATTTCGTGGAGGCCCAGATCGACGCCGTGTTCAGCGATCTCGATGTTGCGGCCGTGAAGATCGGCATGCTGTCGCAAGCTGCGATCATCGAAACAGTCGCAAAGGGTCTCGGTCGTCATCGCGCGAGGAATATCGTGCTCGACCCCGTGATGGTGGCAACGTCCGGAGACCGGTTGCTGACCGCTGACGCGGTCGAGGCGCTTCGTAAAGTACTCATTCCTCGGGCGCTGGTGGTGACGCCCAACCTCCCGGAGGCCGCGGCGCTCACCGGCGCGACCGCAGCGCGCAATGAGCGCGAAATGGAAATCCAGGCGCGTGAATTGCTGGCGCTCGGCGCCCGCAATGTTTTGATCAAAGGCGGCCATGGCAGCGGTGATGAAAGCGTTGATCTGCTGGTTGGCGAGGGCGATGTGCTGCGGCTGTCGGCCAGGCGTGTCGACACGAAAAACACGCATGGGACCGGCTGCACGCTGTCATCTGCCATCGCGGCCGGGCTAGCCAAAGGTCTTGATCTCAAGGCTGCGGCACGCGAGGCGAAAGCCTATGTCACCGCCGCCATCGCGGCCGCCAATTCATTGCATGTCGGCCGCGGCCACGGACCACTGCATCATTTTCACGGGATATGGAGAACGACATGACCACGCGACGCACATTCGTAACCGCAGCGGGTGCAGCGCTTGTTGGAGCCGTGGCCGCGCCTTCCGTCGCGCGCGCGCAAACACAGAAGTGGCGCATGGTGACCTCCTGGCCGAAGCGTCTGCCGGGTCCCGGCATGTCGGCCGAGCGCATCGCTGATCGGGTGCGCGCGTTATCGGGCGGCAAGCTCGACATTTCCGTGTCGGCGGCCGGGGAAGTTGTCCCCGCCTTCGAGGTACTGGATGCCGTCGGCAATGGGGTTGCGGAGATCGGCCACACTGCGTCGTTCTATTGGCAGGGCAAGATGCCGGCGGCGGCCTTTTTCACCACTGTGCCCTTTGGTCTGACGCCCGGCGAACATGTCGCATGGATCGATGCGGGCGGCGGGCAGGCGTTGTGGGACGAGCTTTACACGCCATTCGGCGTGAAGCCGTTCATGGGCGGCAATACCGGCGTCTGCATGGGAGGCTGGTTTCGTCGCGAGGTGAAGGGCCTTGCCGACATGCGCGGCCTCAAGTTGCGCTCGGTCGGCCTCGGCGGCGAGGTTTATCGCCGGCTTGGCGTCACACCGCAGACCACCCCGCCGGCGGAAATTCTGGTGAGCCTGCAATCGGGCGTCATCGACGGTGCTGAATTCGTCGGGCCGGGCACCGACATCGCGCTCGGCCTCTACCGTGTCGCGCCGTTTTACTACTACCCGGGCTTCAACAAGCCGAATGGCACCGGCGAGTGCATCGTGTCATTGAAGGCGTGGAATACGCTATCCGACGAACTCAAGGCCATCATCGCGCATGCCTGCGCGACAGAGGCGAATTTCGCGCTGGCCGAGATGGAACGGCTCAACGCGCAGGCGCTCGCCACGCTGGTGGACGAGCACAAGGTGAGGCTTTCGGCGTTCCCGGAGGATCTCATTGTCGCCGCGCGCAAACAGGCAGGGGACGTGATCGGTGAACTCGCCGGAAAGAGCGCGATCACCGGCAAGGTGCACGCGTCATATGCCGCGTTCCGCGATCGCACCGCGCCCTGGTCGCGGATCTCGATTGAGTCAGTGCTGCGGGCGCGCGGGGCCTAGAGCTGTTTTCAGGAGCTAAGCGGACATCATATTTGGCGCGATCGTGCGAGTTATTTACTTTGCGCCTTTTTCGTTTTTGCCTCCGCGGAGCAGGGCGCCTCGGTTGAACAGTTGTCGCCAACGACGCCCACCGCCTGGATTTCGATCTCAATGCCCGGCCTGGCGAAATTTGTCACGGTTATCAGAGCGCTGCCAGGGTAGTTTCCGTTTTTGAAAAAGTCTTTGCGCATTTCGACGAATTTATCGCCGTATCGGGACTCTTTAATAAAGACCGTCATTGCCACAACATTGTCGAGGCTGCCGCCCGCACGTTTCAAGACACCATCGATTTGCGCAAATACCTGTTTGACCTGAGCCTCGAAATTATTTGCGATGTTGGTGCCCTGGCTGTCTTGGGTTGCAGTCTGTCCGGCCACCCAGACGATGGCCCCACCCGACGTGATCACCCCCGGCGAAAAAGCTCGCGATAACTGAAAAGGTGTCTTCTCCATATATTCGGCGGCTTGTGCGCCGGTGGCGAGGAAAATGGAGACCATGACCGGCACGACCTTGTTCATTTTAGACTCCCATGTTCGGTGTTCGGGGGAACACGATTGTGGTTGCAACTTAATGCCGCATTCGATCAAGACCTAGGCTTGCACCTATTGATCCACCATCGCAGTAACCGCGATCTCGACCATCAACTCTGGCTGCGCCAGACGTCTCACCTCGACGGTCGTACTGGTCGGATAGGACTCGCCAAAAATTACGGCTCTTGCATCCGGGTGCTTGAAGAACTCATCGATCGCGGTCACGTAGGTTATGGTCTGGACAAGATCCTTGAACGAGGCGCCGGCCGCTTTCAGCGATATGCGCAGATTTTCGGCAACCTGAAGAATTTGCGCGCGCATGTCGCCCACGCCGACAATCTCGCCCTGCTTATTTCGCGACACAGTTCCCGCAACGAAAATCATCTTCCTGCCGGTCGCGACCACCACGGACGAGTAGAGTGGTTTGCCACCCAATTTTCGTTGAAAGAGTTCTTCGGGCTGAATCTGTTGAATTGCCATAGCGGTGTCCTTCCGAAAGCGCGGTCAGGCGAATTGCACGAAGTGACCACCCAAGTGATCAGGTGCCGCAAGGCTTGGGTAGATATTGCAGCTTGAGGTATTTGGCACTGTCGATCTTCTGCTCGATCAGTCCATGCTCGAACATTGCGTCCATCGGTGTCTGCAGCGCTTTCTGTGATACGCATCCGTTGCGGTCGCGATAGTAGTCGCCCGAGGTCAGGAAGTAGGTTCCCAAAACCTCTTTCGATGATTTCATGACGCCCGAAACGAGTTCGAGGGCTTTGTCCCGGTTCTTCGGGTCGTAATACCAATCGAGCGCGATAATGTAGTCGGCGAGCAGCGCCTTCAATGCTTCGGGGTGTGCCTTGATGAAGGGATCCGATGCAGCCATGAACGCGACTTCGTTCGGCCCGAGCGTGTCGGCGCCGGTAAACAGCGCCCGGAAATCGCCTTTGGCGAATTCCAGCGGCAGGAACGGAATGACCAGAATTCCGCAGTCAATGCGACGATCGCGCAACGCCGGAGCGATATTCGGGAACGTGATCTCGACAATCTCAAGATCGCGCTTCGGGTCAAGATTGGCGCGCTTGAGCGCAACGCGCAGCACAATGTCGACCGCAGAGCCAAACGCGTTGATCGCAACCTTTTTTCCTTTCAGGTCGGCGACGGATTTGATCGGAGAATCTTTCAAGACCAGGAAGGTGTTGGTTGCGAAGCCGGGGTGTCCGTCTTGATAGACGTCGGCAATAATACCGACGCCGTCCGGAAGTGCGTTCTTGGACACTGCGGTCGCAAACGCCGGTGACGACAATGTGCCGATGTCGACCTGGCCGGCCGCGAGCAACTGCGCCGCCACGGGCGAGCCGCGTGTGAAGGTGATGTCGAGCGTGTATGCCTTGCCGTAATTCTTCAGGACATTTTCTTTAAGATAATCAAGCCAAACGCAGGTCGTGATTTCGTTTGGTCCGATGCCGCCGCCCGTTGCCAAACGGATATTGACGGGCGTGCTCTGGGCGCGCGCACCGAAGGAGGACGTTGCCAGTCCAGCCGCGACCATGGAGCCGGTGCGCAACAGTTCACGGCGCGACATCCCCAGATTAGCATTCAATTTGGTGCGGCTCATGATGAACTCCCGGGTTGCAAGCAATGTTTGAATGTCGTTTGCGAAGAAAATTCGTCAGCCTTCGTGCCAGTGCAGGGCATAGCGGCGTGCCCAGATGAACGCGATGTCGAGAACATATCCGGTCGCCAACATGATCAGGATATAGGCGAAGACCGTCGGAGTCTCGAAATAACGCTGCGCCAGCACCAGCGCGCCGCCAAGCCCGCCGCCGCCGGCGATCATTTCTGCGGTAAAGGCCGTCATCAATGCGTAGGGTATGGCAATGCGCAAACCGCTCATCAGTGAAGGCAATGAGGCGGGCAACACGATGCGCCACAGCAACGATGTATTGGACGTGCCCATGGCCCGTGCAGCCCAAAGTTGATTGACCGTGACGTTTCTCGCGCCTTCATATGCTGACACGATGAAAGGGAATACTGAGGTGAGCGCGACGAGCAGAATTTTCGAGAGGTGATCGATGCCGAACCACAGGATGAAGATCGGCAGAAATGCAATTTTCGGCGATGAAAATCCGAACGACACCAAAGGTTCGATCAGGAAACGAACGGCGTGGTTTCGCGCCATGACGAATCCCAGTGTCACACCGACGACCAGTGCGATCACTAACCCGCCTGCAGCGCGGTAAAGGCTTATGAGAAGCGGTTGAATGAGCTCGCCATTGCCTGCCAGTTTCGGGATGAGAGCAATCACCGTGGACAGCCGTGGCAGGAAGATCCCGCGGATCAGGCCTAGCTGGGCGATCGCTTCCCACGCGGCCGCTATCAACAGCAACGGGTAAACCGTGCCTGCGCCATGCAACAACTGACGGAATATCGAGCCCTCATGCTTTGCGGTTTCACTCATGGCGCTGTGCCGAATCTTGCCATCGCAGCAGATGGTTCGTGAGACGAACGAGCCCGCGATCGGCGCAGTAGGCGACAACCAGCAGCGAAATCGTCGCGGCAAACATGTAGTCATAAGCGCCGCTTTCGCCGTAGATAAACATCAGTTTGCCGATGCCGTGATTGGACGCGATCATTTCCGCGGATATTCCGATGACGAAGGAAAATCCCAGCGCAATGCGCAAACCGGTCAATATCTCCTGCTGAGCGGCCGGAAGCAGTACGCGCCAGATCAGCCGCCGTTCCGGCGTGCCCATCGCACGCGCGCTCCACAGCAATACCCGGGGCACGCCGTGGGCGCCGTGATAAGTGTAAACCACCAGCGGCAAAAGTGCTGCGAGCACGACGACGGTAATATTCGTGGCACCACCGATGCCGAACCACAGCATCAGCAATGGCACCAAAGCGGTTTTTGGCAACGAGTAGGTTGCCTTAATGATCGGGCTGAAGAAGCCGTCAACGCGCGTCGACAGCGCCATCGCGGCGCCAAGCGGAATGCCGACTAATGTGCCCAACGCAAGTCCGACGAAGCATGTAAAGACCGTCGTTCCGAGATTGGCGAAGATCTCGTGCGCACTGAAAAGCCGGATCAGCGCGACGCCGACCGCGGTCGCAGACGGCAAAAAATCTGGATTGACCAAATGCGCGGCTGATACGCCCTGCCACAATGCAATAAACAGGATAAACGGTACGGCCCGTGACAGGTGGCGCAGTGTCCGCCGTCCGATCGTGGACGCTGTCACGGCACAATCTCCGGTGCGTGGGTGACCTGCCTGCGAACAGAGAGCCACACCGCGTTGTGAATGGCAGTATAGGCCTCGGACAGCACCACATTTTCGCGCTCGCCACTGCGATCGAGATCGATGGAAAACTCCTCGACGATCTGTCCCGGCCGTTGCGACATGACGCAGACGCGATTCGACAGATAGACCGCTTCCCCGACGTCATGCGTCACCATCACAATGGTTTTGCCGGTCGTGCGCCAAAGCCGGCGCAATTCGTCTTGCATCGTTTCGCGTGTCAAGGAATCGAGTGCGCCAAAAGGTTCGTCCAGCAACAAGATTGAGGGTTCATAGGCGAAGGTGCGCGCCAGCGCGACCCGCTGCTTCATTCCGCCGGAAAGTTCGCGTGGATAGCGCCGTTCGAACCCTTTGAGACCAATGAGTGCAACATAGTGCTCGACGGCTTTCTCCCGTTGGGCAGCTGGGATGCCAGTCATTTCGAGGCCGTAGGCAATGTTGTCGAAAACCGTCAGCCAGGGAAACAGCGCGTACTCCTGAAAGACGATGCCGCGATCGACCCCGGGTGATGAAATCAACCGGCCGTCAGCCAGCAACCGGCCGGACGAAGGCGGGACAAAGCCTCCCAGCATATAAAGTAGTGTGCTCTTGCCGCAGCCCGATGGCCCGACGATCGAGACAAATTCACCTTCGCGAACGGTTAGCTTGATGTTCTTGAGCGCCTGGACTTTGTCCTTGTCCGCTCCAAATTCCTTGGAGACGTCATCAACAATGATTTTCTGTTCTGTGCCCATGCTTGAGCTGCCAGTCTAGCTGATATTTTGTCCGGTGAGCGGGACGAAGTACATCACAACTGTAGTAAAGTCCGCATGGCCGCTTTGCGCCCGAATGGCGTGTGCGAACGCACTCAAACAATTATGCCGCTAGCCCAGGCCGAAGCGGCGTTGCACGCAGGCATTTTTTCGCAATTTCATTCGCTCCTCGATTTCTACGCCAACTTGGGCTCATATGTCATTCAAGGTGCCGATAGCTCAGCTGGATCAGAGCACCAGACTTCCAATTGTGGCAGGAGAGATGGAGGAAGCCATGATGCACCCGCTACGGTCGACAGGCGTTGCGGCTTCTATTGTCTGCCTGGCGCTGGCCGGGGCGCATCTCCGGCCTGCGGACGCGCAGGACTTATCCGGAAAGCCGATACGCATCCTGGTTGGCGTTGCTGCCGGCGGCGCCACCGATGTCACGGCGCGGCTGATTGCGCAAAAGCTCAGCGCCAGCCTGCACACGAATGTCTTTGTGGAAAACAAGACCGGCGGCGCCTTCGAGCCGGTGTTTCGGGAGCTCACGAGCGCGGCACCGGATGGTCGCACCCTGTTCATGATATCAGCCGCCATGGTTGTAAATCAGCCAGCGCACAAAGACTATCCATACGACATTCGCAAAATGACGCCGGTGACGGAGGTGTCGGAAGGCCCGTTCATTCTGGTCGGCCGCAAAGGAGGGAGCTTCAAGACTGTCCAGGCGCTCATCGACTTCGGGCGGAAAAACCCGGGCAAGCTGACCTTCGGTTCCGGCGGTGGCACTGGCGGATCGCTGTCTCTCACGACTGAACTCCTGCGCCTTCGCACAGGCATCACGATCGTCAACGCTCCCTACAAAGGGGCAGCGGCGGCGCTCAATGATCTGCTCGGCGAGCACATCGACGCGATGTTTGACGCGATGCCGGTCCAGGTTGGCCAGGTGACATCCGGCAATGTCATCGGGCTCGCGGTCACGAGCGCCAAACGGAACGAGGCGTTGCCGGATGTGCCGACTATGGTCGAGTCCGGTTACAAGGACTTCGTAGTGTCCAACTATTTCGGCCTGATTGCGCCGCCCGATACGCCGCCGGCCATCACCAAGAAGCTGCGCGACGAGGTAGCCAAGGCAGTTGCTGCGCCTGACGTCGCCGAATTGTTCAGCAAACAAGGTATGGCGCCGGTCGCCAACGAACCGGCGGAATTCGGCGAACTGATCAAGACCGACCTCCAGCGCTGGACCACGGTCATCAACGATGCCGGCATCGAGCGGCAATAGGTTCAAAGGAAACAGTCAATGAGTGCGGAACATGCATGCGGAACCTGGCTCGAGCGTTTCCCTGGAAACGTGAAATGGAGCAACGCCATGCAGATTGTAACAGGCATGGCGCCTTGGGCCGCCGTTGCCATGGAAGAGGTTGATCGGATCGCCGAACGCATGCGCGCACGTGCGGGCGAGGTGGATCTGGACGCGGTCTGGATTGAGGAATGGACGGCGATGGCAGATCGCGTTGCTGTCTCTGCCGACACAGCCGCGAAGGAAGGCCGGCAGATCACCGCCGGCAATAACTACATGCGGGCCGGCAACTACTATTACAGCGCTGAGCGCTTCTATATTCCCGGCGACCAGAAGCTTGCGGTGTATCGCAAAGCGCTGCGCTGCTGGCACGCGGCGCTGGAGCGGATCTATCCGAACGTGGAACGCGTCGACGTGCCTTTTGAAGGCAAAGCACTGGCGGCTTATTTCATGAAGGCGCCGGGCGCCGGCGCGCGCGCGCCGACCGTGGTCGTCTTCAATGGAATGGATAACGCCAAGGAAATGAGCATCCTCTTCGCCGGTGTGGAATTCGCGAAGCGTGGCTTGCATACTTTGGCGGTCGACGGCCCCGGCCAGAGCGAGACGCTGAGATTGCGCGGCCTGCACGGTCGTCCCGACTACGAAGTCGCCGGCATTGCCGCCTACAACTATGCGGCCCATCGCTCCGATGTCGATCCGCAGAAGATCGCTGTCATGGGCTATAGCTTCGGCGGTTACTACGCCGCGCGCTCGGCGGCCTTTGAGAAACGGTATGCCGCCGGCGTGTCGATGGCGACACCATATTGGGACATGCATGCCTGGCAATTGAGGCTGCGCGAGCGGGCGGCGGCCGACCCGAAATCGACGACTGCGAATACATTTCAATGGCGGTGGGTGATGGGTGCTGCCAACGACGACGAAGGGCTCGCAATCGCCAAGCGCTTCACCCTGGTGGATGTCGCCAAGAACATCGAATGTCCTTATCTCGTCACCCATGGTGCGAACGACCGGCTGGTCAAGGTCGACCAGGCCGAAAAACTGTTCGCTGAAATCGGTTCGAAGAAAAAGCAGTTGAAGATCTTCACCGCGGAAGAAGGCGGCGCCGAGCACGCGCATGTCGACAACCGGCAACTGGGTGTTGATTTCGTCGCCGATTGGCTGGTGGCCAGCATGCAACTGCCGCCGCGCTAGGGCGCGCGGCACCTTGCGAGACGCTCGATCCAGATCAGGAGTGATGGTTGTGAAAAAGCGAAGTGTGTTTCTGGCTTTGACGCTTTTGGCATTGGCGCCAGGCGCGTGGGCGCAAAGCTACCCGACGCGCGTGGTCACCTTGATTTCGCCGTTTCCGCCCGGCGGCCCATCCGACACCGCGGCTCGGCTGGTCATCGGTCCGATGTCGAAAGCGCTCGGCCAACAGATTATCGTCGAAAACGTGACGGGAGCCGGTGGCGTCATCGGCACCACCCGTGCCGCGAAGGCCGCGCCCGACGGCTACACCCTGATCGTGTCGGGCTCCGGGACCCACGCGGCGGCTGAGTATCTGCAAAAGGACTTGCCCTATCGCTCGACCGACTTCGCGCAGATCGGGTTGATCAATACATCCCCGATGATCCTGGTCGCGCGCAGCGGTGTGCCCGCCAACACACTGAAGGATTTCGTGGCCTACTTGAAGACGAACGAGAAAAAACTCACCGAAGCCGACGCCGGTGTTGGCTCAATTTCGAACCTCGCGTGTTCGGTGTTCCACGCGCTCGCTGATGTCCACCCGACCGTGGCGTCCTACCGTGGGACGCCTCAGGCGACGATGGATCTTGTTGCGGGAAACGTTGATTTCGGGTGCAATCAGATCATCAACATCGCGCAGCACGTCAAAGGCGGTACGCTGAAGGCCTACGCCGTGACGAGCGACAAACGCTCACCTATGCTGCCGGACGTCCCGACGACGGCCGAAGCGGGGATGCCTGATTTCAACCTGATGGTCTGGTTCGGCCTCTCGGCGCCGAAGAATACGCCGGCCCCGATCATCGAGAAGCTGAACAAGGCCTTAAGCGCCGCGCTCGACGACCCGGAGACCGTCAAGCGGTTTGCCGAGCTCGGCTACGACGTTCCGCCGCCGGAAAAGCGCAGCGCCGCTTACTTCGACAAGTTCTACAAGGACGAAGCCGCGCTGTGGGCCAAGGTGCTCGGCGGGCTGAATGCCGGCAAGAACTAGGCAGCAATCACCTGCGTGCCCCGCCGCGCGGGGTTTCCTGCGTCGGAAGGCCTGAAGGATTAGAGCATGCAAAGCGGCGAACGGCGCCCGAGCGGGCCTTTCTGGACGACGAGCGTGTCCAGATGACGAGTGCGCTTGGCGAACTGGGGCTTCTTCCGGGACGCGCCAGCGTTGCCGCGACATGACGAAAACCTGGCAGCCCGAACGGGCCCTGCAAATCGTTGCGGGTACGCCGACCGGCGGCGGGCTGGATCGTGTTGCACGCGCGCTCGCCAAAGCTATCCAGCAGTCGGGTCTGGTCGCGGTCCCGGTGGAGGTCATCAATGTTCCTGGCGACGGCGCGCGCCGCGCCTGGACTCATTATGTCGACAATCATGCGGGCGACGGACACGTGATCGGCATCAGCTCGCCCAACCTCACCACCGATTATCTTGCGGGCGTTAGTAGTTTTGAGCACAGCCGCTACATGCCGATTGCGACGCTGATAACGGAATACATCGCTTTCGCGGTGCGGTCGGATTCGACATTGCGGTCGGGTGCCGATCTCATCGGTCGGCTCGGCCGGGCCAAGCCGCCGGTCACGGTCGCGCTGTCGACGTCGCTCGGCAATCCCAATCACGTGGCTTTGGCCAGGCTGACGCGGCATGCAGGCGGCGCCATCAATGCGCCGGTCATCCGGTTGTTTGATACGGCACTGGACGCCGTCGCTGATGTGATTGCGGGCAGCGCGGACGTCTGCGCCGTCACGGCCGCAAGCGTACTGGCAGAGCTGAAGGGCGGTCACTTGCGTCTCATCGGCATGACCGCGCCCGAACGTCTGGCGGGTGCATTCGCCGATGCTCCAACCTGGAAGGAGCAGGGCGTTGATTGCGTCATCGGCGCATGGCGTGGCGCGACCGGGCCTGCGGGTCTTGGCGTTCCGGAGCTCTCATTCTGGCAGCGGGTGCTTAAAGGCGCCGTCGAACAGCCGATATGGCTTGAGGAATTGTCGCGGCTGAGCTGGTCGCCGATGTTCCAGGTTGGCCCCGCGCTCAAGGGCTATCTCGAAAAGGAACGCGCCGAGTTCGTTGCTGTGCTCGGAGAATTGGGGCTGCTGAAGGCCCGCTAGCTCAAACGCCGGCACGCGCATCCGGCATTTTTGTCCTCCCTACTGCCCACGGCACCTGCGGCGGGTATAGACTTGTCCCCCGACCCGCCCATCAGAGGCAGGCGTACCCCGGAGGATTGGTATGATTGACAAGCACGTCTCGCGCCGCACGGTCCTGAAAGGCAGTGTTGCTATTGCCGCGACGACCGTTTTTGCGCAACCGCTAAAAGCCGCGCCACCTGCTCCCGAAGCGATAACGCCGGCCTTGATCGAGGCGGCAAAAAAAGAGGGCAAGGTTGTCTTCTACACGGCGATGGACCTGCAGTTCGCGGAACGCCTCGGCAAGGCGTTCGAGGCGAAATTCCCTGGCATTTCTGCGCGCGTCGAGCGGTCCGGCGCCGAGCGCGTCTTTACCCGCATCGGCCAGGAATATTCCTCCAACATCCACGCTGTCGACGTCGTCAATACGTCCGACCAAGCGCATTGCATCATCTGGAATCGCAGCGGCTGGCTCGCGCCGTATCTGCCGGAAGAGGTCGCGAAGTATTACGACAAGCGATACTACGACCCGGAAGCGCTGAACGTAACGACGCGTATTCTGATCTCGCCGATCGCCTACAACACCAGCCTGGTGAAGAAAGAAGACGCGCCGAAGAGCTTCAAGGATCTGCTCGATCCGAAATGGAAAGACAAGCTGGTCAAGGCGCATCCGGCCTATAGCGGCACCATCATGAATTCGACGTACGAGACCGCGCGCGATCTGGGTTGGGACTACTTCGTGAAACTGGCGGCACAGAACGTCATGCAGGTCCAGTCGGCGACCGATACGCCGAAGAGAATTGCGCTCGGCGAACGTGCGGTCATGGTGGACGGGGCGGGCTACCTCGTTATCCGCAACAAGGAGGCTGGCCAGCCGGTCGAAATCGTATATCCGGAGGAAGGCACGCCACTCGCCGGCGGCCCGAGCGCCGTCTTCAAGGGCGCTCCCAATCCGAATGCAGCGCGTCTGTTTCAGAACTGGATGCACTCGCGTGAGGGCCAGCAGATGATCGTCAACGACGCCCGCCAGTATTCGGCGCATTCCCAGACCGTGGAAAAGGCTGGCGTCCGCAAGCTCGCCGAGATCAAGCTGATGAAAGAGGACCCTGAGGCCATCCTCACGCAGGGGGATGCGGTCAAGAAGCGGTACGCAGAAATTTTCAAGGTGTAACGAGACGCAACCCGTGATTTCTCGACACGGGTTTCCGTGTTGATAGTGTTTGCGTGCTTGCATGTTCCCGGGGGAGGCCTTTGTGAAAAGAACAGAAGTCGCGGCGCGGACTGCCGGGGGATTTCGCGCGGCCGCGCTTGTCATTGCCTTGGCCGTGTCCGTTGCGGGCCTTGCCTCTTCGGCAAAAGCGCAGGCCGACTATCCCGGCCGTCCCGTGCAAATAATCATCGCCTATGGTGCGGGCACCATCGGCGATGTGAGCATGCGGATCTTGGCCGAAAAGCTGAGCAACCAGCTTGGCAAGAACTTTCTGGTCGAAAATCGTCCCGGCGCAGCCGGTGTTGTGGCTGCCAAGGCCGCCGCGACGGCGCTTCCCGACGGCTACACGCTTTTTCTGGTCGGCAACAGCTACGCCATCAGCACCGCGTTGTTCAAATCCTTGCCCTACGATGTGCTCAAGGACTTCGTGCCGATATCGGCGGTCGCCACCTTCGACTTTCTCGTCGTGACGAGGAAAGATTCGAAGTTCAAGTCGATGCAGGATGTCATTGCCTATGCAAAGGCCAATCCTGGAAAGCTCAACATCGCGACATTAAGTCCGGGGACCACACAATATCTCGCCGTCGAACTGCTCAAGGTCGCCGCCGGGGTCGATGTCACGGCCGTCACCTTCCGCAGCTCTCCCGATGCGGCGAGCGCGCTTCTGCGAGGCGATGTCGATATCGACATGGATTCCTATGCGCCGCTGAAACCGCTGCTGGACGGCGGCAAGATCGATGTCATTGCGACGACCGGCCGCGACAGAGTGCCATTCTTGACCGGAGTGCCGACCGTGATCGAAAGCGGCCTGCCGAATTTTGACGTCACGAGCTGGAATGGTCTTGCCGCTCCGGCAGGAGTGCCGGCGCCGATTGTCGCAAAACTCAACAAGGCCGTGATCGAGGCCCTTCAGACGTCCGAAGCGCAGGAGACCGGTCGAAAGCTGGGCATGCACATGGGCGGGAGCACGCCGGACGAACTGCAGGCGCGGTTGAGGGGTGACATTGTCAAATGGTCCGACCTCATCGACAAAGCGCACATCCCGAAGCACGACTGATGCTTGCCGGATTGTCCCAATGACTGCCCCACCGAACAGCGGCCGTTTTCCGATTCCGCTTCGAGCGGAGGAATTCCTGGACCCGGGCCGGGCGGCTCTCATCATGTGGGATATGCAAAAGGGGCTCGCGGGCCGCTCACCCGCCATGCCAACGATCCGGGAAAACGCGCTCAAGCTGCTCGCCGCCGCGGAAAAACACCGGCTCCCGGTGATCTGGAGCCGCCATATTCTGCCGCCGATCCCGCTGACCACCGGCCCTTTTCTTCTGTTCCTGATGAAGAAGCAAAAGGTCGATCATCCCGGTAAGCTTGCCCCGACAATGCAGCGTGGCATGGAAGACACCGAATTTGTCGACGGACTTGCGCCGAAGGCACATCATATTGTCCTGGAGAAAAGCCAGCCGTCGCTGTTTATCGACACGCCGCTCGATCTGCGCCTCAAGGCGCTGGGTCGCGACACGCTGATCATGGCTGGGGTGGCAACCGATATCGGTGTCGAATTTACCTGCCGGCACGCCGCCGCGTTGGGCTACTATTCCGTGGTGGTTGAGGATGCGTGCGGATCCTACGCTCGCGAAGCCCATGAGCGTAGCCTGGCGTTTCTTCGCGGCTGGACGACTCCTGTCGTCGATACGCGCTGGTTTTGCGATACACTCGATGCACGACAACGCTAGACGGTGCACCGTTCGGCGCTGAACGACAAAATAAAGGGAGGGGCCGGTGCGCGCTCGACATAGTTCGGTATTCGCTGTCGCGCTTGCCGCGGGGCTGTTTTCCAGTGCGCTGTCCGCGCAGGAATTTCCAACGCGTCCGATCACCATAATCGTGCCGCAACCGCCCGGCGGGGGCACGGACATTATCTCCCGCCTGGTCGGGCAGCAGCTCTCGGTTCAATTAGGCCAGCCGGTTATCATCGAAAATCGCGCCGGAGCAGGCACGGTGGTTGGCAGCGCCGCCGCCGCGCATTCGGCTCCCGATGGCTACACGTTGCTTGCCGGTCTCACGGCAAACATGGCGGTGAACCCGAGCTTGTTCGCAAAATTACCCTACGACCCGGTTCGGGATTTCACGGCGGTCGGAATGATGGCGGAATTTCCCTTCGTGCTTGTTGTGAGCAATGATTTTGCCGCCCATTCGGTCAAGGACCTCATTGCGTTGGCGAAATCGAAGCCCGGGGAGCTCAATTTTGCGTCGGCGGGCAACGGCAGCGGCCAGCATTTGTCAGGTGAACTGTTCAAGTTGATGAGCGGGACCAATCTCACCCACGTTCCGTACCGCGGCGCCGCACCCGCCTACACCGACGTGATGACCGGCCGGACGCCGGTATTTTTTGACAATCTGGCGAGTGCGCTTGGCCAGATCAAAGGTGGCGCCGTGCGCGCTTTGGCGGTCACCGGCAAGGAGCGCGCGCCGCTGTTGCCCGATGTTCCGACCGTCGCCGAGTTCGGCATTCCCGGATACGAAAATTATGTCTGGTTCGGCTTGTGGGCGCCGAAAGAGACACCGCGGCCAATCGTCGAAAAGCTGTATCGCGAGGTAAAGAAAGCGGTCGCCACCCCGGCAGTGAAAGAACGGATTCTTGCCGATGCCGGAGTGCCGATCGATATGCCGCTGGCCGATATCGAGCCATTTCTCAAAAGCGAGATTGCGAAATGGGCAGATGTGGTCAAGCGCGCCAATGTTTCTGTGCAGTAGATAGCTTACTCACCCTTGTGCAGGAACACGTAGTCGGCGGAGTAGGGCACGCCGCGAAATTCACCGGCGGTTTCGCATGGTCCCTTTGTTATGCCACCTTTGGTGTTGATGCGCTGAACCGTTGTGACGTGTGACAGTGTGCCGTGGCCGCGCAATTCGGTCACATCCAGTTTGAGCCAGGCTATGTCGTTCGCCGATGCACCCGGGGCGGAGCCTACCGCCTTTGCGCGTACGCTGCTTCCGTCGAAGAGCTGCCAGCCTGGCCCCGTAAAATGAGTTCCGACGGTCTTGCCGTCGAGCATCAGCGCGGCGACCGGCTCGCGGAATTGCCAGACGAGTCTGTTCTCGGCATCGGCCTTGCACTCGTAGAGTTGCGCGCCTACAGCGTGAAACGTCGCGACCATTTCCTCTCCCGGCGCGGCGACCGCTGCGGGCACTTGCGCCGGCACTTCGGCAAATATCTGGGCTTGCATCAACAGCACGCCGGCGAGCGAACCTAGGGCCAGTTGCATTTTCGGACGGATTTTCATCGGTGATCCTTCAGGTGTGGACGGGTTTCGGGAAAATTGGAGAGTGCGGTTCTTGCGCTGCATTTATTTCACGCGACGCAGCGCCGGACGCTCGCCCTCGAGATAGGTTTTGATCTGCGCGCGTGCTCGCGCCAGTCGCGAGGTCACGGTACCCATCGGTACGTCTTGCACGTCGGCGACCTCGCGATAGGTCAAGCCCTCGAGTACCACCAGCAGCAACGTGCTGCGCTGGTCTTCCGGAAGCGTTGCCAGAGCGCGTTCGATATCGCGGCTGCCGAGCTCCGGTCCGGCAAAGTCGCAGGCATCATGTTCCTGGATCTGCGACATTGGCGGCCTGCGGGAGAGGGCCCGCAGGCGATTGCGGTTCAGATTGGTGAGGATGGTGTAAAGCCAGGCGCGGGCGTCGGTGCCCTGAAACAGATGCTCGGAACGCAGCGCGCGCACCAGCGTCTCCTGGACAATATCATCGGCAATATCGGGGTCGCGCGTCAGCCCGCGGGCGTAGCGCCGCAATGCCGGGATCGCCTTTTCGACCATTTGCTTGAATTTCATTGCGCCCCAATATCGCGGAATGAAATGTCCCGCATGAAGAGGAGCGTTGGCCGGGCGTGAGATTCCCTTGAGATTTTCTCGAGAAACGTGCGGGATTATTCCAAACCCGCCCGGCGGAAGGCCTCCAGATAATGCTCGCGCTCGGCCTCCAGCTGCATGGGCATCCGGTTCGCGATCCAGGCCAGCGAAATATTGGACTGCGCCCGCCGCAGCTCTTGCAGCGCGGATGCGGCGACCTCGCTTTGTCCGGCCATGGCCGCGGAAGCGACCACCAACCGGAGTCCGCCGACATAGTCGCTGCGAAGACGAACGGCTGCCTGCGCAAGCTGCAACGCCTCCTCATAGTTGCGTCCAACGAACTGCGCGTATGAGGCGACACCGTAATAGAGCGCGGACAGCGGATCGCGCGGGCTTAGCCGAAGCGCACGACGCGCGGCCTCGTCGGCTTTTTGCCATTGGCCGCAAAAGGCTAAAGCGAGGCCATAGATCGCCTGGGCCAGCGAAAAGTTCGGGTTCAGACGTAACGCCGACGAGAATTCGGCCAACGACTCGTCAAACCGCCGTGTCAGCAAATAAGCGCAACCCAGCGCGTGATGGGCCCACGGGTCTTCGCTGTCGGCCTCGATGGCTGCCAGCGCCGCGCGCTCGGCCGCCGCAACGGCGGCGAGCATGTCCGCCCAGCCCATGTAGGCACCGAGCGTCTGGCTCGCGGCGAGCACGCCCCACGCCTGCCCGTAATGCGGATCGATCGCGATCGCTTTCTCCAGCAGCGACTGCGCGATGACATTGTCGTCCTGCGTCACCTGCCAGAAGTGCGACAACGCCCGCATGACGAGTTCCCAGGCCCCCATGTTGTCCGGCGGCTTACGTTGCGCGTGGAAATCCTCCGCGGCGTAGAGCTGCGGTTCGATCGAGGCAACGATGGCCTCGGTGATTTCGTCTTGCACCGCGAATACGTCCGTAACGCTGCGATCGTAGCGCTCGGCCCAGATGTGGCTTCCGGTCGACACATCGTTGAGCTGACCCGTGATGCGCACACGGTTGCCGGCCTTGCGCACGCTGCCTTCGAGCACATAGTCGGCGCCGAGTTCCGCGGCGACCTGCTTCAGGTGAACGGCTTTATCCTTGTAGATGAACGATGAGTTGCGCGCGATGACCTGAAACCAGCGCAGCCTGGACAGCGCCGCAATGATGTCTTCACTGATACCATCGGAAAAATACCCTTGCTCCGGATCGCCGCTCATATTGGTGAAGGGAAGGACGGCGATGGCCGGCCGCTCGGAAACCGATGCAGCCGGCCGGACATTTTGGTCCGATGCGGCGGCGGCAATGTCTTCAGAGTCGTTTGCCCGCGTGCGCACCTCACCGACAAACCGCAATCCCTTGCGGGGGATCGTGCGGATCAATCGTTGATCCTGTCCGGTATCGCCAATCGCCTTGCGCGCGGCATAAGTGCGGCTGATCACGGTCCCGTCCGAGACAATGCGGCCGCCCCAGACCGAGGCGATCAGGTCGTCCTTGCTGACGACGCGGTGGCGGTTTTCCAGGAGGTGAATAAGCAGATCGAGCACTTGCGGCTCGACCGTAATGCGTTCCGTGCCGCGAAGCAGCTCTCGCCGGTCGGCATCGAGCGTATAATCCGCAAACAAGAATTGCACGGTGGTGCACCAGATCTACAAAGTTGCCGCTCACACGAAATTGATCGCGAAATCGCCGGCGTAAAATTTCAAATTGTTTCCAAGTACGGAGCGGGTCGTCGGCATTTCCGGCGCAATTCCCGCCAAACGCGAGCATTTGCGGGCTCGTCGGTCACCGACGCGGCAGCAGTATATCAATCTCCGTAAATATTGCAGGCGTCTCAAGAGAAACTCTAGGTCGTCTGGACGTCCTCTCAAAGATTGTCTTGCGGATTGCGGCTAACGCTGCAGCCAGGCAACGCCCCGCAATCGATCCCAACTTTCGAGAGGACTATGACAATGGCGATCACAGCCAGCTTTTTACCCGGCGCCCGCGTGCTGTCGGTGTTTGGTGACAGCCGCAGTAACAACATCAAAGCCAGCCGCGACGTGGCCGGAAGAATCCTGATCAACGGCGGCGCCGTTGAGGTTCTTGGTGGCACCCCGACAGTCGCCAATACCGACCTGATCCAGCTGTTTGGCCAGGCCGGCAACGACACGATCTCAGTCGACGAAACCAACGGCCCGATGCCGGCGGCGCAGCTTTTCGGCGGCGACGGCAACGACATCCTGACCGGCGGCTCGGCAAATGACCTGCTCTTCGGTCAAAGCGGCAATGACACGCTGCTCGGCAAAAACGGCAATGACCAGCTGTTCGGTGGCGACGGCAACGACACACTCACCGGTGGCGCGGGCGACGACCAGGTGTTCGGCCAGGCCGGCAATGACGTGATGATCTGGAACCCGGGCGACGGCAGCGACCTCTTAGAAGGTGGCGACGGCACGGATACCGCCGTAGTCAACGGCGGAAACGGCGCGGAAAATTTCACGCTCACAGCCAATGGCTCCCGCGTCCGTTTCGATCGCACCAATCCGGCGCCGTTCTTCCTCGACATCGGCACCACCGAAAACTTCGTTCTCAACATGAATGGCGGCGACGACGTCTTCACCGCCGGCAATGGCCTCGCCAACCTCATCAATGTCACGGTCGATGGCGGCACCGGTAATGACACCATCACCGGCGGCGACGGCAACGACACGCTCCTCGGCGGCGATGGTAACGACGTCATCACCGGCGGCCGTGGCAGCGACACGGCGAGACTCGGCAGCGGCGACGACACGTTCGTCTGGAACCCTGGCGACGGCAGCGACGTCGTCGACGGCCAGGACGGCTTCGACACGCTTCAGTTCAACGATGCGAACATCGCCGAAACCGTCAACATCTCGGCCAAAGGCACGCGCGCATCGCTCACCCGCGACATCGGCGGCGTGACGATGGATCTCGGCACCATGGAGCGGATCCAGATCGCGGCGCTCGGCGGAGCCGACACTTTCGTCGTCAACGACCTGAGCAACACCGGCGTGCAGCAAGTCGCCATCGATCTGTCGGGCACTCCCGGCAGCGGCCTTGGCGACGGCGCGGCGGACAGCGTCACTGTCAACGGAACGTCAGCCGGCAACCAGATCGCGGTCGTTGGATCCGGCGGCTCGGTCGGCGTGACGGGATTGTCTGAGCAGGTCACGCTCACCGGCACGGAAGGCGCCAACGACTCGCTGCACATCAACGCGCTCGGTGGCAATGACACCATCAATGCGGCAGCACTCGCCGCAGGGCAGCTCACGCTCACGATCGATGGCGGCAGCGGCAATGACACTATCCTCGGCAGCGCTGGCAATGACATCCTGATCGGCGGCGACGGAAACGATTTCGTCGACGGCAACCAGGGCAGTGACACTGCACTCCTCGGCGCCGGAAACGATACGTTTCAATGGGATCCGGGCGATGGCAGCGACACTGTCGAAGGCGGCGACGGCACCGACACGCTTCTGTTCAACGGCTGCCAACGTCGGCGAGAAGATCGATATCTCGGCCAATGGCACCCGTACCCGCCTGTTCCGCGATGTCGGCAACGTGACGATGGACCTCGGCGGTGTCGAGCATATCCAGCTCAATATGCTGGGCGGCGCGGACACCATCACGGTCAACGACCTCTCCGGAACCGATACCAGCCAGGTCAACATCGACCTGTCATCTCCGGCTGGCAGCGGAACGGGCGATGGTGCGGCCGACACCGTGATTACCAACGGCACGGCCAACAACGACCAGATCAGCGTTGCCACCAGCGGAACGTCGATCGTCGTCAAGGGTCTCGCTGCGCAAGTCACCGTCAGCGGCGCCGAGCCACTTAACGACTCGCTCGTCGTTAACGGTGGCGCCGGCAACGACACCATCGATGCCTCGCATCTCCACGCAGGTCAGGTCAACCTCACGCTCAACGGCGGCGATGGCGATGACAAGATCATCGGCAGCGCCGGCAATGATGTCGTCAACGGCGGCAAAGGGAGTGACGTGGCATCGCTTGGCGCGGGTAACGACGTGTTCGTCTGGAACCCGGGCGATGGCAGCGACACTGTTGACGGCCAGGCTGGCGTGGACACGCTCCAGTTCAATGGCGCCAGCGGCAACGAGAGCATCAATATCGCGGCCAACGGCAGACACGTCAGCCTGACGCGCGATGTCGGCACCGTGGCGATGGACCTGAACAGCATCGAAACGATCAATGTCGATGCTCTTGAGGGCACCGATACCGTCACCGTCAACGATCTCAGCGGGACCGACACCAGCCAGGTCAACATTGATTTGGCGGGGGTCAACGGTGCCCCCGATAACGTCGCGGACACGGTCGTGATCAACGGCACTCAACACAGTGACGCCATCACGATTTCCACCAACAACGGCGTGGTGACGATAACGGGCCTGGCGGAGACGGTGAACATCTCCAACTTCGACGCCAATGATCAGATCGTCATCAATGGTCTCGGCGGCGACGACGTCGTCGTGGCGTCTGCTCTGACAGGCATGCAGCTCATCGCCAATGGCGGCGATGGTGCCGACGTCCTGATCGGGAGCGCCGGCAACGACATCCTGCATGGCGATGCCGGAGACGACGTCTTGATCGGAGGTCCGGGTGTGGACGTACTTGATCAAGGTCCCGGCACCGGCGTTGTCATCCAGGCCCCGGTGGGTGCGCCGCCGGTTGGCAGTGCACAAGCTGCCGCTTTGCTGGGCCAGTTCATGGCATCGAGCTTCGTCACGGCCGGCAATGGCCAGGGCGCGGCGCCGATTGCCGAGGCGGCGGTGGCAAACCAGCAGCCGGTCCTGGCACAGCCGCACGTTTGAGGCGACATCGAGCCCCGGAGAACCTAAGTGAGCACTGAATCAAACAGCGCGACACCGGCGGATCCGGGGCTCGAGTCTCTGGTGACGCTCCTGCGTTTCCAGGGCGTCGCGGCTGACCGCGAGCAGATCAGGCATCGGCTCGGAACAACAAAGATTGGCGCACCGGAAATGCTCCGGTGCGCCAAAGATCTCGGCCTCAAGGCGCGGGCCTGCCGGAGCGACTGGTCGCGGCTGACGAAGACTCCCTTGCCGGCAATCGCGGCGCTGCGCGACGGCGGCTTCATGGTTATTGCCAAAGCGGGAGAGGACAAGGTCCTGGTCCAGTATCCGCACACGGCACGGCCGGTCCTGATGACGCAGGCCGAACTGCTTGCGCTCTGGGACGGCGAACTGATCTTGATGGCCCGCCGCGCCGGATTGTCCGAGATCACCCGCCGCTTCGATATCACCTGGTTCATGGGAGCAATCCACAAATACCGGCATCTGCTGAGCGAGGTCCTGGTGGCCTCATTCTTCCTGCAAATGTTCGCTTTGGTCTCGCCGCTGTTCTTTCAGGTGGTGATCGACAAGGTTCTGGTGCACCGCGGCCTGAGCACGCTGGATGTGCTGATCATCGGTCTGCTGGCCATCTCGGTTTTCGAAACTGTGCTGGGAATTCTGCGGACTTATCTTTTTGCGCACACCACCAATCGCATCGACGTCGAGCTCGGCGCGCGCCTGTTTCATCATTTACTGGCGTTGCCGATGGCCTATTTTCAGGCGCGGCGCGTCGGTGATTCAGTGGCGCGGGTGCGCGAACTGGAAAACATCCGCAATTTTCTCACCAGTTCGGCGCTGACCCTCGTCATTGATCTGTTTTTCACCTTCGTGTTCCTGGCGGTGATGTTTCTGTATTCACCGCTGCTCTCTTTCCTCGTGCTCGGCACCTTTCCGTTCTATATCGGAATTTCGATGGGGGTGACGCCGCTGTTTCGGCAACGCCTGGCCGAGAAATTCCAGCGCGGCGCGGAGAACCAGGCCTTCCTGGTCGAGAGCGTCACCGGCATTGAGACGCTCAAGGCGATGGCGGTCGAGCCGCAGATGCAGCGCCGCTGGGAAGAGCAGCTTGCCGGCTATGTCGCTGCCAGTTTCCGCGTCTTGAGTCTCGGCAACACCGCGAGCCAGGTCGTGCAGCTCATCAGCAAGATCGCCACCGCGGGGATTCTCTATTTCGGCGCCAAGTTGGTCATCGATGGTGATCTGTCGGTCGGCGAGCTGGTTGCCTTCAATATTCTGGCGGGCCGGGTAAACACGCCCGTGCTGCGCCTCGCGCAGATCTGGCAGGACTTTCAGCAGGCGCGCCTGTCGGTGTCACGGCTGGGCGACATACTCAATACGACGGCCGAGCCGACTTATACGGCCGGGCGGGCGCGGCTGCCGGCGATCCGCGGCAACATTACGTTCGACCATGTCACGTTCCGCTATCGCGTGGACGGGCGCGAAATCCTGCACGACGTGAGTTTCGATGTGCCGGCCGGCCAGATGGTCGGCATTGTCGGGCCCTCCGGCTCCGGCAAGAGTACGTTCGCCAAGCTCGTGCAGCGCCTTTACGTTCCCGAGAGCGGGCGCGTGCTGGTCGACGGCATGGATCTCGCGATGGCGGACCCGGCCTGGCTGCGCCGCCAGATCGGCGTCGTGCTGCAGGAAAACGTGCTGTTCAATCGCACGGTGCGTGAAAACATAGCGCTTGCCGACCCGGCCATGCCGATGGAACGTGTTGTCGCGGCGGCAAGGCTCGCGGGCGCCCACGAGTTCATCCTCGAGCTGAGCGAAGGCTACGACACGGTGGTCGGCGAACGCGGCTCGACGCTCTCCGGTGGACAGCGCCAGCGCATCGCCATCGCGCGGGCACTCATCGGCGATCCGCGAATCCTGATTTTCGATGAAGCGACCAGTGCGCTCGACTACGAGAGCGAGCGCATTATCCAGCAAAATATGAAGGACATCGCCAAGGGGCGAACGGTTCTCATCATTGCACACCGGCTCTCCACGGTGCGCGCGACTGATCGCATCGTCACGCTCGAGCGCGGCCGTCTGGTCGAAGACGGCACGCATGACGCGCTGATCAAGACCGGCGGCCGCTACGCATCGCTCCATCGCTTGCAGGCGGGGATCCATGAAGCCTGTTAACACCGCCACGATCGCCCGTTCGGCCCGTCGGTTAAGACGTTCGGCTGCCCGAATCCGGCGTTCGGCCGCTACGATGGCAACGTCGATGCGGCGTGCCATCCCGGCGCAAAGTGCGCGCCGACGGCGCGCGGACGAGCTCGCATTCCTGCCGGCAGCGCTTGAAATCGTGGAAACTCCGCCGTCGCCGATCGGACGTGCGGTGGGCGCGACCATCATCGCTTTGTTCTGCGTAGCGTTAATCTGGGCCTGGGCCGGCACGCTTGACATTGTTGCGTCGGCGACCGGAAAGATCGTCCCGAGCGGCCGCACCAAGGTGATTCAGCCGTTCGAAACCGGCGTGGTGCGTTCCATTCGTGTGCAGGACGGGCAGGCGGTCAAAGCCGGCGATGTGTTGATCGAGCTGGATCCGACGGTCAATGCGGCGGAACGCGACCATTTGCACAACGACCTTGTCGCGGAGCAATTAAACATCGCGCGGCTACGTGCAGCCTTGGCCGGCGGGGATGACCCGTCCGCCGACTTCACGCCGCCAGCCGATGCGGACCCGGCGCTGGTCAGTGCCCAGCGTCAGCTCTTGCTCAACGAGGTTGCTGAGCACCGCGCCAAGATCGCGGCGCTCACGCGTCAGCAGGCGCAAAAGGAGGCGGAACAGGGCACCATAGCCGCCACGATCCACAAACTGGAGGCAACGATCCCCGTCGTCCAGCAGCGCGTCGACATTCGCAAGACGCTGGTGGAAAAAGAGCTGGGGTCGAAGATCACGTATTTTGAGATCCTTCAGACGCTGGTCGAGCAACAGGAAGATCTCGGCGTTCAAAAGAGTCATTTGCGCGAGGCCGAAGCTGCCGCGGCAGCAATTCTTGAAACGCGCGGGCAGACCGAGGCCGAATATCGGCATGCACTGTCTGATGATCTCACCAAGGCCGAACAGAAAGCGAGCGGCCTTGCCCAGGACCTGATCAAGGCGGAGCAGAAAACCAGGCTCCAGTTGCTGACCACGCCCGTCGACGGCGTCGTCCAGCAACTGGCTATTCACACGGTCGGCGGCGTGGTCACACCGGCGCAGTCACTGCTGATGGTGGTGCCGAGCGATAGCCACCTTGAAATCGAGGCGATGGTGTCGAACCGCGATATCGGTTTTGTCCACGCCGGCCAGGATGCCGAGATCAAGATCGATACGTTCAATTTCACCCGTTACGGGCTTTTGCACGGCGAGGTGCTCAGCGTTTCGCAGGACGCCGTCATCCGTGATCGCAAGCAGGACCGCCCTGACAATCGCGGAGCAGGAACGCCGAACGAGTCGAGCGAGCCACAGGGCCAGGAGCTCAACTACACCGCACGCATCTCGCTCGACCGCACGCAGATGCAGGTCGATGACCGGATCGTCAATCTGTCGCCCGGCATGGCGGCGACGGTGGAAATCAAAACCGGTTCACGCTCGATCCTCAGCTACCTGCTGTCGCCGCTGTTGCGCTACCGGCAGGAGACAATGCACGAGCGGTAAGGCGCCCCGGATATCTGAGCGATTGGTATTGGAAAGGAGCGGCGGCGCGGTTCATGCCACACAGCTGTGCTTGTTGCTCCCGAAAGGCCGCCCTCGGGCGGCCTTTCTTCTTTGTGGGCGTTCGGCCGCGGCGATTGTCCGATGCGCCGGGCGGTGGTCGGGTGTGGCGTCGACACCGCCGCCCCGCATCGGCACGCGGGACCGCTCAAATTGCCCGCCCTTGGTTTGTGCACCGTTAACTGTGAAGGCCACGAAAAGCGTCCCTCCGGATAAAAGGGTTCGCTCTGTATTTTGCTTCACACAGCCCGATCGCGTTTGCGGTGCATGGTCCGCGCCACGTGATGACGGCGGTCGTCATCAAGACCAACGATGGAGAGTCGTCATGAAAAAGCTCTTTGGAATCGTCATTGTTGCGACAGGCATCTGCTTTCCGGCATATGCCCAGTCGTTCGACGCGGATAACGGAACCGGAAATCTCATCAGTGCAATCGCGGCGCCGGCGCCTGTTGTGACCGGCGGCGTCACCCGATCCGGAACCGAGGCCTATGCGATGTCAGCGCGTCGCAAAGTCAACGCCGAAGCCTCCTACAACGCCGAGCCAGCCGGCCAGGACAGCGGCAGCACCGGCGGCGGCAGCGCCGGCTACAACGAGATGTTGCGCAACTGGTAGGCTTGAATTTGCCAGCGAAAGCGGGGGCGGGCCGGTGCCCGCCCTCGGCCTGTTTTAGTGGCCGTTTTCAGCGGCCCGACGCATGATATCTATGAACCTGCTGGCTACATGGCACGACCAATAGGCTAGCATTGGTCAGGGGGGCTCCCTGCAATGATTGCTATTGTGTTGCTGCGGGCTTTGCTCGCGGCACGTGCATGCGTCCGGATGGGACCAGAAATGAAAGCGGGATCGACCATGCGAGGGATTGAAGGGTTTAGAGCGACGCGGGCTGGCCGTGCGCCTCTTTCATTGTTCGTCTCGTGTCTATGTGCCCTGTTGCTCGCAGCCGGATGCTCCAAATCCGAAAAGTCCGACGGCGCGCTCGATACCAGCCGGCTGCCGCGCGTCGCCGGTGCCAAGGAAGTCTTCGCCAGCCCGGCCAGCACGATTTTCACGACAACCAATCCGGTCGCGCAGACGGCTGACACTGTCGACAAGGCGCTCGCCACCGAGGGCTGGCAGAAATACGTCGCGCCGCACACCTCGCTGCTCGCGAGTGACAGCCAGCGCAGCCTGTCGCTCAAGAAAGGCGCATTCGGGCTCGGCGTGTACATCACGGTAGCGCCGGCGCAAGGCAATGCAACCAGCGTGCAATACAATGCGATGGCGCTCAAAAACGATGTGCCGTTTCCGAAGGACGCCAGCAACATCGAGTTCGATCCGAACAAACCGCTGCTGATGTTGTTATCCGCCGAACCGATCGACAAGACCCTGGAATTCTACCGCAGGGAGCTGGCGCCCCTCGGCTGGTCGTTGTGGTCGCAAAAACTCAACGGCGTCCAGCCGGCGGGCGGGGCATCCGGCGAGCTGACCAGAAGCGGTGCCTATGCTTACTACCTACAAGGTGACCGGCGGCTGGCCGCGCTCGTCCTCGAGAGCGCCGAGGCGGGACGCACCAAGGTCAAATTCGAAGAAATGCCGTCGGGGTATCTGGAATCCCTGCAGCGGCAATTCTTCAACAGCGACAATATCGGCGCGGCGCTGGTCGACGTTGGCCGCCTGCCTCGCCTCGATGGCGCCAGGGAAGACACAACCCGCACGTCAAAAGACTCGGAGGTCTATTCCGTCGCCGGCTCGCTCGCGAATACGGTTGCGGCGACGCGACAGTTGTTGGCGGCTGACGGCTGGAAGGAATATGTCGCCCCGCTGGATGCCCACGACACCTTGCTGGCATTCAAAAAGGGACCGCAAGGGCTGTCGGTGTCCTTCACAATACAGGTGGGCAAGAACGATCAGACCAGCGAGGTCACCGCCGTCTATTACACACCGACCAGGCTCAATTTCGCGCTCGCGATTCCCGCCGACGCGACCGACGTCGTGTTCGACGAGAACCGGCCTTACCTGAGCGGCATTACCGCCGGGTCGGCCGATGCAACTCTGGATTTCTACCGCAAGGAGCTCACCGCTCGGGGCTGGCTGCCGCTGACGGCAGCAGATGCCGCCAAGCAGTGGCCGAATGCGAAGCTGGACGAGAAGACCGCGAATGGCGCGGTCGCCTACTACATTCGCGGAACGCAACGGCCGATCATGCTGTCGCTGCAACGCCGCGATGACAACAAGACCGCTCTCGAAATCAAGGTGCCACCGTTTGCCCAGCCGCAAGTGCTCGAAAGCGATCGCGACTTGTTCAATATTCCGGTTCCGAAGATGAGCAAATCGTCGGGCGGCTCCGGCGGCGATACCGAACACACGGTCTATGCCCATGTCGCGGCCGAAGTCGGCACGGTGCTGGCCTTCTATCGTAGCGAGCTGACGGCGCGCAACTGGAAGGAAGAAACCCAGGGCGCGGTCGTCAATGCCGACGACGTCGTGCTCAATTTCACCGCGCCGGAAGGGCCGGCCGTGCTCAAGCTGACCCACAAATACGATCTGACGATCGTGAACCTTATTCTGCACCTGCAGAAGCCGGCCGCCGCCAAGGCCGAAGCCGCAGCCGGAACGCAGGGCGATTCGGTCGACGCGCTTCTCAAGCAGGCGCAGCAGATGATGCGCGAGGCCACCAGCGATCTCGCCGCCGGCACTCGGTCACCGGCTGCGCCGCCGCCGCCCAAAACCGCTGGCCCGGCGTTACGCGTGCTCGCCGACAACAAGGCGCCAGTTCCGGTGCCGGATTCGGCTGAAGATGTCGAGTTCGACGGCGCCGACGGTACGCTTGAGTACACAAGCACATCGCCGTTCCAGAGCGTGGCGGATTTCTACCGCACGACGATGAAGGAGCAGGGTTGGAATTCGCAGTCGTCGGTGATCAACAACGCCAATATGGTCGTACTCAACTTTGCAAAAGCCGGAAAGACCGTGTCGTTCACTCTCATGCGCATGGGCAACACAACCAAAGTGTCCGGCGAAGGCTCGGCGTTGAAAGTGGCGGCCGCCAAAGCCGCGGCGGCGCCGGCACCCGCGCCAGTGCAGGCGAGCGCCGGGGATCTCGAGGCGGAGGAGAGCGGCGGCCTGCCCGTGCCGAAGCGCCACACCATGAGTGAGGGCACCAAGACCCCGTTCCGCCGCGAGTTGCAAGCGAGCGTGCCGCTCGAACTCACCGATGTGCTCGGTTTCTACCGGCGCGAACTGGGCAAGCTCAACTGGAAAGAGGAATCCAAGGGCACGACAATCACAGCCGACCGCGCCGCCGTCACATTCACGGCGCCGGAGGGCCCCGCCGTCCTCAAGCTCGGCCGCAAGGACGGTGCGACCAGCGTGCAGTTGATGGTGAAAGATCCTGCCGCGGTCGCCAAAGCCGGCATCATGCCGAAACCGGGCCAGGCCAAGGTCCTGTTCGGCAACATCAACCCCGCGGCGGAAACCATCACCTTCAACAACAAGCCGGTCAGCGTCGCGGCTGGCGTCGGTGTTAAGAATCCGGACGGCCCGGCGCTCGATCTGGCGCCCGGCAAGTACAAGTACACGATCAGATTGGCGGGCAAACCGGCGCAGACCGACGAGATCGAACTGGGTGCCGACGAAGTCTGGGGCGTGATGATCGGCCCCGGCGGCGTGCTTGCATTGCAGGCTTACTGAGACGCGGGCCGCGCGGGGCTCAATCCTTCGACGCCGTGCTCCAGCGCCGGCTGAGCCCGGCGTAGGCGGTGGCGGCCATCAGCCCGTACAGCACCCAGTCGAGCGTATCGCTGACGGAATCGGGCAGCACCAGGGAGGCGACGCCAAAACTCACTGACGCCATCAGCGACAGCTGGCGCCATGGGAGACCGGAGTGCCGCTTGCGCGCCCTTTTCCATTCCCGGAATTCGTCATCGATGGGCGGGGATGCGGTGTGCATCAGCAGGGCCGACGATCGTTCGGCAGCCTGCTCGCTGCGCGCAAAATTGCCCGCGGGCCTGACCGGATCGTGCGCCTCCACCGCGCGCGTCTCCGGGGGCGACGGCGTGGTCCGGCGGCCGAATGTTGTCTGATTTACCATCGACGGGTTCCGCGGTTGCGTCATGGTCGATCAAGCAGGTTAGCGGCGGCTTAACGACCCAAACGCGCGGGGGCAGCGCCTGCGGAAATCATTACAAAGCACCGGGTTTTCGGGGGCGGGCGCGCGACCATCGAACGGTCGTGATTTTTCGCCCGCGCGCCGTAAAGATGGCGAAAAGAACTCCCCATGCGCAGGTCACGTACGCTAAAATCGCGGTGTCCGGTGACGGAACCAGGGAAGCAAATATGGACAAAAAGGCTTTCAAGCTTGCTGCTCGTCTGAGTGCCATCGAGTACATGATTGCGGATCTATTCAAGAAAATTTACGCGATGAGCGGGACTTCGTACAAAGAGGTCGCGAAAGATCACGATCTGCTCCGCAAGCATCTTCGAAAAATGAGCCTGCCAATTCCCGACCCGGCGATGTCCGATCTCACGGCCGGCGAAATGATGGATGCTTTCGAGAAGCTCCTGGAGAAGATCGAAATCGCAGTCCAGCGTCGGTGAACGCGTCAGGAAAATAATCCTTGACAATGTGACGCTGCCTCGCTAGCGTTAACATGGGTTCGGCGTGGTCCGCGTCAGCGTGCGCACCGCCGGCTATTTTTCAAAACAGCATCTGGAGCTTCGCCATGGCGAAACGAACGCGTGCGTCCGCAGGGCGCGGGCGTGCAACGCAAACAGCGCAACGTCCACGCAAAACCGCACAAAAATCCGCCGGCGCACAAACAATGCAGGCGAGCCTGGCGCGCCGACGGGTCTATACCCCGGAATTGCTGGCCTATGTGCGACAACGCTTCGAGCAGACCGGGGATTCAATGGCCGATATCGGACTGGACCTCGGCATTTCTAAAGAGGCCGTCAGGCTTATTGGCAAGCGCGAATGCTGGAAACGTTACGAGCGGCCGCCCCAAGGGCTGCCACCTGGGCTGCCACCTGGGCTGCCACCTGGGCTGCCACCTGCGGTGAGACGGTCGACGCAGGCAGGGGCATCGGGGCATCCGCTGCAGGAGCAGCCCGGCGCCCACGACAACGGCGCGGCGGTGCTGCCACAAGCCGAAAGGGAAGGGAGCATTCCGCCGCTTGCCGATACCGTCGCGCGATTGCACCGCGCCGTCCTCGACGAACTTGCCGCGGTCGAGACGTTGCGCACGCACTCGCGCCGGGCAGGCACCTCCGCGCACGTCACACGGACGCTAGCGACCCTCACCGAAACTTTGCAGAAGCTGCAACGCCTGCAGCCCGATCCTGCCAACACTGGACCTGATGATGCCGACATGCCCGCCGATATCGACGAATTCCGTAACGAACTTGCGCGCCGCATTGATATATTTGTCATGCAGCGGACTGACGCGGGCGATGGTGGCGGAGCCGTCGCTCCAGCGATGGATGCCGCGGTTTGACAAAGACTTCATCACGCTCGCGCATCGTCATCAGGAGCCGCCAAAGCACGCCAATGGCGGTGGTCGGTGGACGACCTGGCTGATGTTGGGCGGGCGAGGGGCCGGCAAGACCAGGCTCGGGGCTGAGTGGGTGCGCGCGCAGGCCAATGGCATCGCGCCCTATGCCGATCAGCGCGCGATGCACATCGCGCTGGTCGGCGAGACTGAGCATGACGTGCGCGAAGTGATGATCGAAGGGCCGGCCGGACTTCTGCGCGTGTCGCCGCGTAGCGAGCGGCCAATGTGGCAGGCCAGCCGCCGGCGCCTGGAATGGCCCAACGGCGCTATAGGTTTCGCGTTTTCCGCGGAGGATCCCGAGCAGCTGCGCGGCCCGCAATTCGACGCCGCCTGGTGCGACGAGCTCGCAAAATGGCGGCACGTCGATGCGACCTTCGACATGCTGCAATTCGGTCTGCGGCTGGGGCAGCGTCCGCGCCAGCTCATCACCACCACGCCGCGGCCGATCCCGCTGATCAGGCGGCTGCTCACCGATCCACGCACCGCAGTGACGCGCGCGGCCACGCAGGCCAACGCTGCGCATTTGTCGCCGGCTTTTCTCGAGGAGGTGCTGGCGCGCTATGCCGGCACGCGCCTCGGCCGCCAGGAAATCGACGGAGAGGTGATCGAGGAACGCGCCGATGGGCTCTGGACACGCGCGCTGATCGAAGCCGCGCGCGTGCCCGCCGCCCCGCCGCTGCGGCGCATCGTCATCGGCGTCGATCCGCCGGCCTCGGATCGCCCCGGCGCCGACGCCTGCGGCATTGTCGCGGCCGGCCTTGCCGAAGACGGGTGCGTTTACGTGCTGGAAGACGCAAGCGTACAGGGCTTGAGCCCCGCGGGCTGGGCCAACAAGGCCGTTGCGCTTTTTCACCGGTTCAAGGCCGATGCGATGGTCGCCGAGGTCAATCAGGGCGGCGATATGGTGGCGGCCGTATTGGCGCAGGTGGAGCGGCGGTTACCGTTGCGGACCGTACACGCCACGCGCGGAAAATGGCTGCGGGCAGAGCCAGTCGCCATGATGTATCAGCAGGGCAAGGTCAAACACGTCGATCCGCCACTGACCGCGCTTGAAGACGAGATGTGCGATTTCGGCATGGGCGGTCTTTCATCCGGCGGCTCGCCCGACCGGCTCGATGCGCTGGTCTGGGCAGTCACCGAATTGACCACGCGACGGCGGGCGGAGCCGAGGATGCACCTGCTGTAAGAATCAATTCGGGCCCGCGCGGGGCCCGAATAGTGGCAAGGGCAATTCCGATACGCAGTTACGTCAATGTCTGCTTTCGGGGGGAAAGCAGACATGGCGCGAGCATCGTGGCATGTCCGCTAATGACCCAAAGCGGACATTGTCCGGCGTTTTATGTCGCAGCGCGAAGCGAGTTCAAAAATCCATCAAGATTTGCTTAGCCGGACCACGCAGTCTCTCGCCAGCTGGAGGTGGCCCGTTAACGATGCCTTCTGTTTTCGGTCTCGAACGCCGGCGATTGCATCGTGGTTCGTCAATCTGCCCCCGGGGCCGTCCGTCATGATGTAGCCCATCAGGTCGCCCACGTTGTGCTCCAAATTTCGGATGATGTCCTTGACGACGTCTCCGATCGAGATCACGCCCACGACCTTGCCCACGTCCTGCACTGGTAGATGCCGAAGTCGCGTGCAGCCATCATTGTCATGCTGACTTCCGGTTGGTCGTCCGGCTTGACCGTCACCAGGTCGCCCGTCATTACTTGGCCCACCGGAGTTTGCTTCGCATCGAGCCCAGGCAGCAGCACTTTTCTGGCGCAGTCGCCCTCGGTCACGATACCGACAAATCGGCGTCCTTGGCCAACTCGGTCACGGCTTCGCTGGGACCCGTGTCGCCGGTGAAGACGATAACGCGGTCGGGCGTCTGGAAACGATAACCATAGGATTTGTACTTGCCGTAGTAAGGGCTTTCCTCAGGGATGTGGAAGTGCGTGTTCTCGACCGCTGTCACTTTGACATTGGCATCCTGGTAAATCAGTCCAGTTCCGACATCATGCCCTACGAAGACGTCGCTAAGCGGCGTGCGTCTACCTTCGGACCAGCGAATTTCCGCATTGACGGTGAAGTATGCAATGTGCCGTGCACTCGCTCATGTCCGCTATGTGGCAATAGCGGACAGCGGGCTACAGTTGGCCGCGTCGTTCTCTGACGGCGAGATGTATTGCCCAAACATGGTATCCTGTGTTGCGGCGACCTCCGACTGGAACAGTTCATGCGCGACTTGGCTTCTTGTGCTGCGCCCGATTCTGATCGCTTTGCATTTCATCATATTTCCCGATCAGTCTGCCGTGGCGCTCGAAGTGGTTTCATGCGATCATCTTTCAGAACTAACTAAAGCGCATTGAGCAGCTCCAAAACTACTTTTTGTGATGGCCGTCACAGCGGCGCGTGAGCGCACCGCATAATCTCATATTAACGGGAGCACGAGGCGCTCTCCACCCAAGGAGTTCCCCAATGGCATCACACTCTTCAACGTCGCAATCATCACCGCGATCGTTGCTACCTTCTGGTTTGGAAGCCACACCGTTGCAAAACAAAGTTTTGAGTCTCGGTCGACCCTTACTGGATGACCACGAACAGCAAGCGGCGCTGGTGATTTTCAAAAGGCGTGCCTTTATCGCATAATGTCCGGGGAACATATAAACCGGGGCACGGCCATGAATTGGGAAATCGCTCAAGCTGCTTCAAGTCATCATTGGAACTGTCGCCCTTGCGCTGACGGTCGTTTACCTGGCGATCCAGATTAAGCGGAACACTAAGGCCACTTACTCGCAAACTTATCAGTTTGCCACGCAGGCATTGGGGGACATGGCAGCCAATGTCGGAGATACAAAAGAAAAGGCCAGAATTTTTTCAATCGGCATGGCCAAGCCGGATAAACTAACAAAAGACGAATATTTGCAGTTCGCCTATCTCGGCATCAGTCTATTTCGGCGGTATGAAAACGTATTCTTCCAATACCAATCAGGAATGATCGACGACGACTTCTGGATTGGACACAAAGACAATCTTCTTTGGTTTTTTCATCGCCCAGGCACGCAAGTGTGGTGGAAAGAGCGCCGTCTTGGTTTTAGCCGCAGCTTCCGTGAATTTCTGGAAAGTACGCGGCCAGCAGACGTGGCCGCACCGAAAAATAGACAAGTTTGAAAGCCAGCCAATTCAGTAATGTCCGCTTTTGGCACTTAGCGGACATCAGCTTGTGCGCTACACATGTCCGCTAATGACCCAAAGCGGAAATCAAAGGACGCCCAGAAGTCGTGGCCGCCGCTCCATGCTGGCTCCAAAAGATTTATTACTAATTTGAAAGGAATATTTTGGCGCCGTAAGGACCGACTCCTTGCGGCACGGGGACTTCGGTTGCGCTGTAGTCGGAGTTCAGGACCAGGTTCGGACCGGAATAAAGGTGGAGCTGGTTGACCACGAGAACGGTATAGGCGGACTTATCGGCGATCGGTTTGGTGGCATCGACGATGATTTCACCCTGAGGCATGTAGATCGTGCCAAGAAGGTTACGCGCGTTGTCGCTGAGAATTTGGTGCTGCCGCGGAGCACCGGTCTTGAGCAATCGGCCCAGTGCCCCGCGAAGGCTCTTCGGTGTCAAGGCTGGTGCCGGCGCGCCTGACGGATCGTCATAGATCAGTATGCCAGCGAGCGGCCCATCCTTGGGGGCGGACAAGTCCACGATCGAGTCGGCATCAAATGTCAGGTTCGCCGTGAGGCCCGTTAGATAAATCCCCACCTCGATGCCGGATATAGACGCGCCGGCGTCAACGACCAGGGGACCATCCTTGAATATGAAAATGCCCTTCGAGAGAGCGACAACCGCGCCATTGGTCAGCCGTAACCCGCCGCAATAGACGCCCGGCTGGAGGGTTGCCGAGCCGCCGTTAATAACAATGCCAGTGAAGTTGCAGGCTCCAACGGTGGGCGGGACTCGGGCGCTCAACGGATCCGGCAGGACCGGACAATCGGTCGTGGGCGGTGGCGAGAAATTGGCGTTGCTAGTCATGGTTTTTCCGCCGGCGCTGCAAATCAAGCCGGCCGTCAGGACTGCGCTATGTTTCGCCGTGAGGCCTTTTTTATCGCTGGAGTTTGATTGCACGAGGCAACCGGACGCCGTCATCAAGGCATTTTGGTCCAGGTTAATCGTGTCCGGAGCCGAATGGCTTAGCCCCAGCATGCACAGCGGCATTGCGCCGCTCATTTTTGCGACCGAAGAGACCTGCAAATTGGCGGTCAGCCAGTTGCTGAAGACGGGGCTGTAAGTCTTCTGGATGACGACCTGCACCGTCATGGCGGAGAAATCGACATTGACCTGCGAGGTCACATCCTGGATCAAACCGTTGATCACGTTGTTGGCGATCACGGTCACCTTGCCCGCATCCATCTGCGCGAGCTGAAGCTCCCTGGACGCTGCCAAGGCCGCTGAATCGGCGACAGATTTCATTTTGACTGCGGTCATTGACGCCATGCCGTAATCGACCGCGCCACCCCCTGCCGCAACCAGCACCGGCAACGTCAAAGCAAAGATAACCGGCGTACTGGCCCCTTCCGCAACCAACAGGCGGGCACACGCGCGGACAACCGAACCGGCGACGGCTCGTGCACGCCGATATTTGCAACTCCATGACAGTTCGGCCAATTTTCTCGCCATCGCGTAGGTCGGTTCTCTGTTACGCCGCGGATTGCTGTGGGCTGAGATTGAAAAATTCCACGCCCATTTCATTTAGGTTTCGCCATTTCAGTCGGCACGGTCGAAAGGTATGACCATTATCTAACGTGACGTCGACCGCCTCGGGCAACGCGAGCGCATCTTGAATTCGAATACGAGCACCGGTGGACGAAAGATCGCGCACAACGCAATCCAGCGTCGACGATGTGCCAATAATGATCTTCGCGTCTTTCAGCACACGTAGACGCGGATTTTGCCGACGCTCTGGGTTTTCGAGTTCCAACGACATGCGCTCAAAATAAGATAAAACTATCGGCAATGGTTTAAACTGGGTCGTCGCAATTGAACCAGTTTAGTAAGCACTTTTTTAATCACGAATGCCGCCGGCGGCGGCTTTTGTCGTCGGCAAGGAGCCGGATTCCCGCTGCGATTCACGCAAACCGGCTTGCAGACGTTCAGCCCGGCTTGTGCGGATGACGTATAGAATTTGATAGCTGAGCAGACGCCAGTTAACGGGTTTGGTGGCGAACGAGCTGGCACCCAACTGGTACGCCCGATCGATCGACGCGATGTCGTCGTGGCCGGTCAGCATCATGACCGGGAGATCTCTCAGCCTTTCATTCGATCGGATTTCCGCAAGCAGCGAGAACCCGTCAACCCGAGGCATTTCAATATCGAGAATAAGTATGTCGTAGGTCGCTTGAGCGAGCCGAATTCGCGCCTCCGCTCCATCGCAAGCCGTCTCAATCGTTGCCGACGGCGTGCCGAGATAGACGCTTGCGAATTCCCGCAAAATTGGGTCGTCGTCGACGACGAGGATACGGAGCGGCTCATTCAGAACGAATGTCCACGGCGTCGTCCGATTGTCTGGAACGCCCATGACGTAAAGCCTTTCGCAATCCTGTTGTAAGCAAAATCATCTAAAATTGATTGAAAGTGGCTCATAAATGGGGGGTTAAGATTTTAGTGATTTATTTACCGGTCGAGTGTCGTTGTTTCGGAGAATTTTATTGTGCGCCGGCGGTCGCTGAGCCGAAAACTCGTGGTGTTGGTGGCAACTGCTGTAACAGCAGGTATGACCGCCTCGGCTTTGCTTTCAGCTTGGCATGATGTCGAGCGCTATGCGGATGCGCGCCGCCAACTCATGCGCGCGACGGCACAGGCCTTTGCTGCCGCAGCGGCACCTTCAATCGCTGAGCTCAAGCAGCAGGAAACACTGGAAGCTATCCGCGGAATTGGTCGCGTACCTGGATTTCAGTTTGTCCAGGTGAGAACAGCGGATGGCCGCGTTCTCGCCGCGCTTGGTGGCGCATCGCGTTTGGTCACCGATCCTCAAATAAGCGACGATGAGACACCATCCATAACGAAAATGCTGCGCAGCGGAACCGTTCTCGTCACCGTGCCGGTGATCAACGGTGGCAAAGAAGTCGGGCGGATCAATCTGATCAGCGATACTGCAGATCTCTGGCCGCGCCTACTGTCGTCGCTATGGTTGACTCTGCTTGCATCAGTTACTGCACTTACGGTCGGCTTGTTCGTCGCATGGCGATTTCAACGGTCGATCACCCACCCTTTGCGTCGTTTGCTGAACGCGATGGATCAAGTCCGAAGAGACCATCGCTACGATGTGCGCATCGAGGAGGCGACTGATCAGGAGATCGGTCGTTTGGTCGATGGCTTCAATGCGATGCTAGGCGACATCCGCGAACGCGACCAACGGTTGGCCGCTTATCGGGAAACTCTTGAGCAGAAAGTAGTCGACCGTACGCGAGAGCTGGCTAGTGCGCGGGACGCCGCCGAGAGGGCAAACCACGCCAAATCGGATTTCGTCGCCACCATGAGCCACGAGATTCGCACTCCGATGAACGGCATTATGGTCATGGCGGATCTGCTGGCGAATGCCGACATTCCTCAGCGCCTACATCGATACGCAGAGGTTATCGCCACCTCCGGTCGAAGCCTGTTGTCGATCATCAACGATATTCTTGATTTCTCGAAGATCGAGGCCGGCAGGCTCGAACTGGAGAAGGGGAAGATTTGTCTCGATGAGATCGTGGAGAACGTCACCAGTCTGTTCGCCGAGCGCGCGAGCTTTAAAAATATCGACCTTGCCGCAGTTGTCGAGCCGGATGTGCCACGCACGATGTCTGGAGATGCTGTTCGGCTCGGCCAGGTCATTAGCAATCTCGTGAACAACGCGCTGAAATTCACGGAAACTGGATTTGTCAAACTCACGGTCAGTAATGGTCCGGTCGGTTCTCAACTGATCAATCTGATGGTCGAAGACACGGGGATCGGAATTCCAGCGGATAAGCTTTCGACGATCTTTGAAGTCTTTACACAAGCGGACCAAGCGACGACTCGGAAGTTCGGCGGCACCGGATTGGGGCTGGCCATCTGCAGGCGCATAGTCACTGCCATGGGTGGCGAGATTGAGGTGTCCAGTGTCGTCGACGTCGGATCGAAATTCAGCGTCCGGATTCCGACCGGGGAGACGAGCAGCCTTCCTTGGCCAACACTGGCCGTCCAGTCGTCGGAGCAACCCTTCTGTATCGTCGACTTAGGCGGGGAAGCGACCGCTTCGGCATTGTCGGACTATCTTGGCGCTTTCGGCTATGCGGTCGGACGCGCCGATTCACCGACATCGGCTTCGGACCGACCAGCCGCAATCGTATTTGCGGATGCTGACCGCCTATCCAATGTTGCGTTGTGTAGACAATTTGGCCGCGCTCCAATCATCGTGGCCGTGACGCAATTCGGGGATGAAAGCGCCGACGCCATCGTCGCAGATGGTGCGGCCAACGCCACTATCAGCCGCCCGCTGTTGCGTTCGGAAATCGAAGATCTATTGATCCGGATCGCTGCCGGAGAAAAACAACTGCAAGGCAAAGCGGTCGGCCTACGCCGTGACGACCCGTTGCCAAGATTTGCGAACCTCAGGGTGTTGGTCGCCGACGACAGCGCAATCAACCGCGAGGTTGCCATTGAAGCGTTGTCCCGCTTGGGGGCTCACGTCGAGACGGTCGAAAACGGGGCTGAGGCGGTCAGTGCCGCATCGAGGCATTTGCATGACATCATCTTGATGGATGGCAGCATGCCGCAAATGGACGGCTTTACAGCCGCCCGTCTCATTCGGCAGGCGGAGGAACTGGAAAACGGCGTTCGGGTTCCCATTGTCGCGCTAACTGCGCACGTGATTGGCGCGGCGGCTGGAGAGTGGCGACTCGCCGGCATGGACGCGGTCATCCAAAAGCCGTTCACGATTGTGCAGCTTGCCCAATGCCTGGTCGATCACGTGCCGCAATTCCAGACACAGGCTGACGCGACTGTTGCGCTGAATGATGATGGTTCGGCGGGGCGGGGGGTCGAAACCAGATCGCCGGGTACCGACCGAGACGTCGACAATCCGCTCATCAATCCTGAGGCCTTGGGTCAATTCAGGGTGCTGAACCGGGCAAGGGGTGGTGATTTCCTTAAGCGCGTCGTGGCCCTCTATTCCGAGCATGCGCCGTACGCCTGCGATCAATTGAGACAACATACAGAAGCCGGTGATGCTCAAGCGTGTGGTTCAGTGGCGCATTCTCTTAAATCGATGAGCCTCAATATTGGCGCTGTCGAGGTCGCCAGGATCGCTGCCGCTATTGAGCAATTGTCGAGGGACGACGACAGGGCCCCCGAACAGAATTTGCTCGACGAACTGTCGAACACGATGGAACGGACTTTGACAACCTTGGCCGACGAAATAGGACAGAAATACAGCGGTCAGGAAATGGTCGAGCCTGGACATGCGCGCCGTCCCTAATCGATCGCTAATGTCCGCTATTGGCACTTAGCGGACATGAGCGAGTGCACCGCAAATGTCTGCTTTTGAGCCAAAGCGGATCTGGTGTACCGAGCGGTTCTGACTAAACTGTCTTTTAATGGCAAAATATAAGCTGTTAGTTGGCATCGCAATTGCTGCAGCAATAACCGCCGGCATTGCGGCCCGGTCATTCCATCTTTCTGACGTCAGGTCTCGCAGTCCTGACGAAAAAGTCTACACGTACTATGCGAAGCAGATTGTTGATCAAGGCGTGAGTTCGATTCCAAATCTCTTTGTTCAATATTTGGCTCAAGACAAGTTTGACGACTATCCACCTCCGACGCGACTTACGACGCTGATACTGGATGCTGTCGTAATGAAAACATCGGGCGTGCGAGATGAACGAGCAGGCGTATTTGTGACATGGGTATTCAGCTGTCTTTCACTAACTATTATTACTTTAATCGGAGTTCGTTTTCTCAATTCATGGATTGCATTGACCGCAACTATATTTGCCGCATTTTCAAGTATTGAATTAGGGATAGTGCGACGCGCGTGGCAGGATACAACGATCGAATTTCTTAGCCTACTTCTGATCTACGTTACTTGTGAGATAGCAGCAAAACGTCGGCGCCTATTGTGGTATGTCAGTTTTTTCCTACTGGGAGTTTTGCTACTACTGACAAAACAATCTGGAATCATTGCGTATGCTTTATCTGCGGTATGGTTATCTTGGACTCTTGCCAGAGAGCGCGCTTGGAGTTCGCTTGTATGGTTTGTCACAGCGGGAGGTGTTTCGATATTAACTGCGGTTGCGGTGTGGACTATCGCTGCCGGCGATTTCTCGTACGCGCTGTACGCGCTCGATCGCTCTATCCACCCCGGCGCACAAGCCGCCAAATATATTGTTTCAGTAATGTCGGCTCCCTGGCATCACTTCCTGGCTGTGTTGTTCGGGCTAAATCCGTTCACCTTCGTAACCGCAGTTTGTGGGGGATTGATTTGCATTAGCGGCTCATCGAAACGCCTTGCGCAAATTTGTGATCCCAATGCCGCAGTGTTCATCGCGCTCGTTACATTCATCACATTAGTTTCGTTTGCCTTTATCCCGGGAGGACAAGATCTGCGTCTTATTAGTTTGACGATGGGATTTTACTACTTGCTCGTGGGCACGTCGGTCTATTGGGTGATAACGACTGCCCGCATGCGGCTGCCACCTATTTTTGCTATTTCAGTACTTGTCCTGACATTATCGCTGGGTGTGCTCAGCCTAAAACACGAATATGGCGTTTTCGTCTCAGCAATTGTCGCAACTGACATCCAAGATCTACCCGTGTCTGTGCTTTGGCGTCTGGTGAAGCCCATGTGAGCAGCGTGCCGCTTTTTGCGCCCTAGCAGACATGGGCACGTGTGTTGTCTAGGTCGGCTTGTGACCCGAAGCGGACATTCGGTTGGTCTCGATCCTCCTCCGAGCTGTAAAAATTCCTCGCGACGCTGGCTCTGGCAAAGGCAAGCAAATCTCTGAAAAAACGAAAGGCAGCTGAATTAGCTGCGCAATTAAAAACAAATCGCAATTCTGGATAGACCGCCGTGAGGCGGTCTTTCTCTATGCTGCGTTGCATGAGTCCGCTATTGGCACAAAGCGGACACGAGCTATTGCAATGAAAATGTCCGCTTTCGGGGATGAAGTGGGCAAGATGCACGCCCGGCGCGTCAAGATTTTCCGGTTTGACCGTCCAAACTTGGCCATGGCGGAGTCGGCAAGTTTGCCCTGCCGCGCAGCACGGTACATCGCTCGGCCTCTTCGAGGAAACGGTGGCGGATAGCCCAGTTCCGCGAAGGGCCCCTGAAAGGCTGACGCAACCACAGCGCGGATTGGTGAATTAAGGCTCGACTTGCAGCACCAGCTCGCGCGCCAACCACATGGCAAAATAGGAGCCTGGGGCCCGCCCTCCTGTATTCCGGATCGTTCCAGGGATCGCCGCCCGAACGATTTCGGGCCGCACCAACTTTCTATTTCGCCGTTTTGGATTACACTGGTCGCCTCGTTAGGGGCGGGCGATGCGCAGGGTTTTTGCTGCCAGCGTTGCAATTGCGGTCGCGGGCGGGTCTGCCTGGGCGGCAGACTTGCCGGCCAAGGCGCCGTCGAATGCCGCACCGGCGTCTGCGCCCGCATCCACATGGACAGGGTGCTATTTCGGCGGCCATGTTGGCGGTGGCTGGGGGACGAGAGATTTTTTCAATCCGGCGGGCCTCGACCTGACCGGTGGCTTGCCATTGTTTGGCGTCAACTCCCTGTTATTGAACCAGGCCGCGTCGGGATTTGTCGGCGGCGCCCAAGCCGGGTGCAGATACGAATTTGATTCGCGCTGGGTCATCGGCCTCGAAGGCGAGTTTTCCGGGACGCATCTTGTCGGCGAACGCCTTTTGGCGCCTACGCCATTTGGCGATCCGTTATTTCAGGTGCCCACCACCGTGAGTACCCAGACAGACTGGATCGCCAGTGCAACGGCAGCGCTGGGCTATTCCGTCAATGGGCTCCTTCTTTACGCGAAAGGAGGCGCGGCGTGGACTCACAACCGGTACAATATTTCGGCGGACTTAACCGATTTCGCAGGTTTTGCGTCGGCTAATTTCCAGGCGCAGGACACGCGGACGGGATGGACGGCAGGCGCGGGGGTCGAATATCCGGTCTGGAATAACTTTACTGCGAAGATCGAATATGACTACTACGACTTCGGAACAAAGGCGGTGCTGTTCGTGGATCAGCTGTCATCGCCTTCGAGCTTGGGCACCATCGACGTCAAGCAGCGCATTCACGCGGTCAAGCTTGGATTTAACTATTATTTCTGGAACGTCCCGGCAAAATCCACGGCGTTGTCCGCCCGTGCCGCAGTCGAGCCAGACATCACCTGGAACAAAACATTTTCGGCCGAGGTGCGTTACAATTCGTGGCAAGGCACCCGAGGTGTTCCGACAAACTTCATCGTTCTAGGCAATGTTTCATCGCCATTGACCAGCCGAGGCACAGGTGCCGAGCTCTACATTCCCTATGCCGCTCAACTTGTCGGACAGGGTACCGATCTCAAGATAGAAATGCTTCTTCGCGGCGGATGGGTGTGGGCGCGCCAGTCGACCGCCGGGTTGACCGGCACGATCGGAACCGCCACCGACACTGTTGCATCCGGCACGGTCACATACCTGGGTCTGAAGGGAATTCAGCCTTTCGTTTCGCTCGATCTCAACCTTCCGACAGGGGCTTCAGCTCTCACGCCGACACAGGTCAATGCGCGGATGGATCCCGACCTTGTCGATATCGCCACCTTCGGCGAGGGGCTCAATGTCGGACCGACCTTCGGTGTCAACGTGCCGCTGAGCGACGCCTGGCTCGTAACAACGAGCGTCGGCTACACGCATCGCGGCATATTCGAAATGGAAGGCGCGTTGACCCCGCCGAATCCGAATGGGGGCGGCATCGCGCACTCATCAGACATAACGCCGGGCGATGTGCTCACGGCGACCGGTGTGCTGGGTTATCAAGCGGGCCCGCTGTCCGCGAAGTTGACGGGAACGATCACACAAAACGGCGACACGAAGCAGGACGATGTACCGGTCGTGCGTTCGGGGCGTCGCTATCTGATCGCTGGCACGGCTTCCTACAATTGGCCGTCGGAACACGTCGGAACGACCACGTTGAATGCCAGTGCGGCGCACAACAACCGCAACGAAGTGCTTTTCCAGTGTCTCACCGGCTGCCCGACCGCGCTGGTGACCGAGCCGTTCAATACAAATTCAAACCTGTATCAGCTCGGCCTCGAACACCTGTTCGCTTTCGACAAGTGGTCCGTCGGCCCCAAGGGAAGCTTTTTGTTCAGGGACAACAACGGGTACGAGCCGACGACTCTGCAATTCGTGCCGGCGAAAGAGCGGTGGTCCGCTGGCGTGCTGGCGCAATACGCTCCAAATCAGATTTTAGCCTTCAATGCACGGGTCGAACGCGTCTGGACTCGTGAACAAGATACTCCCGGGCTGCCCAACAATGAGATGCTGAGTGTTCTGGCGGGCTCAACTGTAACTGCTTTCACTGTGCCCGTGATCTCGAGCAACGGCTGGCAATTCGCTGTCGGTGCGACGGCGAGCTTTTAGGAGGCCACCATGGTGAGCAAATGCTGGGCCCTGACCATGACGTTTTTCTTGCTGACACTTCCCGTCGGCCCGGCCGACGCGCAGCGATTGTGTCCAGAGGGGCAGCAATTGAATGGCAATTGCGTCAATGCGGGTCTGGCGGCAAGCAATCGCAAGACCGCCGTTATTTTTTCACAGCCGAAGATTTCCCAAACGACTCTGCCAGTATTGCCGGCTGATGATCTCCGCTATCGCTACCCCAATCAGCTCATTCCGGACCGGTTTAAAATGTCGCCGGCGTTTACATTCTCGCCCTGAACACAGCGTCTGGTCTATTTGATGAGTTGACACCGCAGTCGGCCAGTCACTTGACCGATGCTCGCATCGCGTGGAGCTTCGGTGACATCGCACGTTCCATGATAGCTGGCTCTCTGTAGTCCGCAATACTTTGCCGTCGATGATGCAGTGCAGCGGCGGCACCGCGCTTGACTTGCGCTGGCGATCCGCACCAATGTCGGCGTTGCCGATTATCGCAACGCGCCGATATGGGGGCTGACATCGTGCGTCTAACATTGGCTGCAGCCGTTGTCGCTGCTTGCGTCCTGCCGATTTCTGTCCATGCAGAGAATAAAACTGGTGGCGCGAAACCGCCTGCGGTCAAACCCGCAACTGCGAAATCTGCGGCAGACCCAAAGCCATTCATAAAACTAGATGGAGTGGCGGGCGAATCGAAGGACGCCAAGCACAAGGACCGGATACATATTGAAAATTAAGTGGAGTCGCTCACGACCAGCACTATCGCGGTGATGGGAACTGTTGGAACCAAGGAGGCGGTTTATGAAGTTGGTGTCAAAAAGCACATATGCGGTCATGCTTACTGCTGCTGTCATGACGATGCAGATCCATCAGGCTTCGGCGTTGCCGATGCATTCATTTGCGATCGAATCTCAAAATGTAGTGACGCCGGTCGCTTGCAAATACGGTAGTGGCAAATGCGCGGATGTTAAACCCGAGCACAAGGCGCCTTCGACTGTGAAAAATGGGCCGCAGGACCCGACAGTAGACCCCGACTGCGGGCATTACGGCAACTGTCGTGGCGGCAACCCGGAGGGCGGTTCGGCTTCCGCAAAAGGCGCGCCAACCACAGGCAATAAAGGCGTTACGACGGTCAAAGCAACGACGGAGACAAGCAAGCACAAGTAGCTCAGTGTTACCGGTGCGTTCGAGTAACACCGCGCAGAAACTTTTGGCTACGAGTTTGAGAACTTGGGGAATCAAGTCGCCCTATTGAGCGCCATCAAGTTCAGCTTGCTGCGCAACCAAGGGTAATGGGCAGCTCACGTTTTCCCAATCGGATTCGACCAGCGGCGCTATCCAGCGCTGATATTTCTTTTGGTCAACACAGATTTCGCCGTTTTCGCTGATCCGTCCGATGTCGTTACAGCTGTCGTTCAACGCGACCGTACATTTCGCTAACCGGCCAGTAGACCGGATGACCAGCGAATTTCCCTTTGCAGCATAGCAAACGTAGCTTTCGTCGTGGCCAGGGGGCGGTGAAAGTCCTGACGCGTCCCAAAGGTGCGCTTCGATCTGTTTTTGATCCTGTTCGGAAACGATCGAAATGTCTTCGTCATTCGGACCGCCGAGACGCGCAATATGGTGGAAAAAATATCGAAAGCGCGGATCGTCACCGAATACGTCGCGAACGCGGCGCGCGAACTGGCCAACCGCGATAAAGTTTTGCATCGTATAATGCAATCTCAACAGCACGACGAACTCGGCGCGTGTGCCCTTCATGGCAATCAGATTCGACCAAATCCGATCGAAAGTTCCTTCACCTGACGCTAGTTTGCGCGAGGCATTGTGATCATCGGGGTTGCCATCAAGTGATATCTGGAAAAAATCAATCTTATGATCCAGGCATTGTAAGAAGCGATCCTGATTCAGGAAATAGCCATTAGTTGTCATGCCCGAGCGGAACGTGAACCCATCCGTTTTGGACACATCAATTGCATGCTTACAAATCTCGGTGATCACATCTAAAGCGAGCAACGGCTCGCCACCAAACCAACCAATTTCCAGATCATCCAGATCTGCACCGCGTCGATCAATCAAGGATTTTATGCCGGTCACGACAGGGCGCGGCATTTTCTTGTTTTCGAAGGTCTCATAGCAGTATGTGCAGCGAAAGTTGCAAGCTTCGGTGGGCAATATGATGAGATTGAGATAGTTCGAGCGAAAATGCTGGAGCTGTTCCGTTTGAGAGATCATCGCAGCACTCAAAAAACGAATATCACCTCGGGAGAACGCCGGCGTTCGGCCGATCAATTGGAGTGCAGTCTGACTGCTACCGCTTGACCAAAGAGCAATCTTCACTATTCTGAATATGTGGTCAACTCGGGGGCGTGCCATGTCCAAAGATCCCATAAGCAAGGGCGATCAGGGCGTTAGCCGGCGAGGGTTGTTGGGAAAAGCGGCGCTTGCGGTCGGAGCGGCAACATCGGTCGTCGCAACGCGAACTGCTCTCGCACGATCCTCCGATGTCGTTATGGACTCCGCGGGAAGGGTGCTCGTCGACGGCGCCGCGCTTTCCGCGCAAGGACCGGACGATCGCCTCGCTGCTGTCCGCAAAGCGGCCAACACTTCCTGCACTAATTCGGCGGGTTGCGGCGGCGGCACTAACACCGGGTGCAGTAATACGCAGGGCTGCGTCAAGGCAGCTCCCACCCGTGCCATGGACAAGCAACCCACGACGGGCACGAGTCCAAAAGCGAATACGCCCGTTGGTGGCAGCACACGTTCGCACAAATAGCGCATTACTTCTTGGCAGTGGCAGCCATAAATGTCCGCTTTCGGGGTGAAAGCGGACATGGCATTCGCATCTCAATATGTCTGCAAATGACCTAATGCGGACATCACACCCTGCACGATTTATCGGCTGATGTTTTCGGCGCCTGTCTTATCGGGCGTGAGTGTTGGACCCTTTCCAGTTCCCCCGCCCGATGGGTCGGGGTTGTCGTTTGGTCCCCTGGCCGTACCTTTTCCCGCGTTGGGATTGTTGTTTGGCTTGGCGGTGCCGCCGCCCGCGTTGGGATTGTTGTTTGGTCTGGCCCTGCCCGCGCCCGGGTTGGGGTTTTGGCTGATGTTTTTGACGCCAGTCTTATCGGGCGTGAGGTTCGAAGCCGTGCCAGTGCCCGCGCCCTTTGGGTCGGGTCCGTCGTTTGGAGCTTTGCCGGCGCTTGCCCCGGAGCCGGGATTCGGCGGGCTGGGAGGTTTACCGGCGCTTGCTCCGGAGCCGGGATTCGGCGGGCCGGGAGGTTTACCGGCGCTTGCCCCGGAGCCGGGGTTCGGAGGGCCAGGAGGTTTACCGGCGCTCGCTCCGGAGCCCGGGTTCGGAGGGCCAGGAGGTTTACCAGCGCTTGCCCCGGAGCTGTTGGGGTTCGAATTCGGACCTCTGCCGGTATTCCCGCTTTTGTTTGAAGCCTTGTGCTCGGTTGTTACTTTGACCTTAGTTGTGGTCTCCGCAGCACCGTTGGTCGTCGGCGATTTTGATCCACCTTCATTATTTTTTGCATGAGCCGAAATCGACAGCGCGAACGCAACGAAGATAGATAAAACGAACGAGCGACGCATGGGCAATACTCCGTTGCGTATTATGATTGGTCGGTGATGCCGCACGCGCTACCGATGTTTGCTTTGATGTCAATGGATTGGCGTTCGTGCCGCATTATTATCGGCGGATGTTTTCGCCACCAGCCTCCACTTTATCGGGGGTGAGCTTCGCGCCCGGCTTTGTCGTCGTCGGTTTGCGTATCGTCAGCACAGTATTGTCGATGTGCTTTCCCGTCGCTGTTTTCTGCATAAGTTTCGTGCTTGCTTTATTTTCCTTTGCCAACGCGCCTTGAGACAAGATGGCGCCGGTAGCAGCGATCGCAACGAGCAGCCCTGCGTGACCTTTTGCCATTGTGCCTGACCCCCTGTTTTAAGTACCCGCTTTAAACGCACCCTTTATACCGAACGCTCTTTGCTCTTTGTAAAACAAACTTACGCAATGCCCGCTTTCGGCACGTGACGGACATGGCATCCGCATCCCACTGGCCTAATGACCAAAAGCGGACACCATGATGCTCAATGTTAATACTCCATTTGTGTATGACCTGCTTTCCGACCGACAGGGATGTGGACCTTATTTTTGTCGTTTGCGGTGGTTGCCGTTGTCGTGGCGGGCGGTTTGTTTGTGCCCGACGAAGTCACCTGACTGCCGGATTTCGCCACCGCCGGAATTGGCAATGCGAGTGCTCCGCAGATCAAGATGCCAGCAGCATCAGGCAATATAATCGACGCCGATGTGCGCAATGCATTCAGCATCCTCTCTATAGGGTTCGAGAGCGTAACCTCTATGGCACACCGTCTCAAGGCCAGTGGCGCTTGCAGATGTCCGCTATTGGCACAAAGCGGACATCGCCTAGTGCGCTTCTGCGCAATTTAAAGCCGCTTTCGAAATGCAGGCAGCCCCAATTCTGCGGCTTGACCAACGAGCAATCTTCACTATTCTGAATATGTGGTCAGCTCGGGGGCGTGCCATGTCCAAGGATCCCATAGGCAAGGACGATCAGGGCGTTAGCCGGCGCGGGTTACTTGGAAAAGCGGCACTTGCGGTCGGCGCGGCAACATCAGCCGTCGCGGCACGAACTGCTCTCGCACGTAGCTCCGATGTCGTAATGGACTCTGCGGGAAGGGTGCTCGTCGACGGCGCCGCGCTTCCGGCGCAAAGTCCGGATGACCGTCTCGCTGCCGCCCGCAAAGGTACCAACAATACGTGCACTAATTCGGCGGGTTGCGGCGGCGGCACTAACACTGGGTGCAGTAATACGCAGGGCTGCGTCAAGGCAGCTCCCACCCGTGCCATGGATAAGCAACCCACGACGGGCACCGGTCCAAAAATGAATACGCCGGTTGGTGCCAGCTCACGTTCGCACAAGTAGTAGCATTGGGTCATTAGCTGACATTTTATGATGAGCCGACCACGGCCGCTTCACCCCCGAAAGCGGAAGTTGCGTGCGGCCGGCATGATGTTCGCTAAGTGCCATAAGTGGACTTAGATCGGCTTTACGTTTAGTTGGACACGGAGGCCGCTGTCCGCGGCAGGACAATCCTAGCTTCCGTGAATTCGTCCAGCCGCGGGTCGATCTTCCTCGTTGCCTCGTCGCCGGTGCGGGCATTTCCGCGATCCGCCGTGCCCCGCGGCACGCGTGCTGTCATCAACTTCGCGGATTTGGCAGCAAAAAATTACTGCTGATCTTTACCCGCTTTGCGGTGGGTTATCGTCCCCACGGGCTTGGTTTTGGGCTTGGTTGCCGCTTGCGGCTTATAGGTCTGCTCAACGTGCGTATAGTTCAGGGACAGGCTTTCCTGAGGATGGTTGCTGGTAGACACATGTCCATCGCCGCCCTTGCCGCCCGCCATTGCAGGAACGGAAGCGAGGGCCCATGCAATCCCGACAATTACGTAACTGCGCATGATCCGTCTACTCTGGTTGTACCCGTCTCCTTATCTTAGCAGACGTATGCGAGCGAATGGGTCAGTGATGTTGACGCGGCGGTGGCTTATAGGCTCCGCACTAACCGAAGGCGCTTCGGATTGTCTGCACCTGCATAGGACCAGTGACGCGCTTATGGTAAGGGCATAGAGCAAAGGTAAGCCGACATGCGAAAGCGTCATGCAAGTCTGATAGTTGCAATCGCTGCTGTTGTCGCCGTCTCGTCTCAGGCCGCCTCGGCAAAAGGGGATAAATCAACCACTAATCCTTCCAGCCAAACGGCGACGGGAAAGAACTACGACAACACCACACCGACGCCACACAAACCAAAGGCGCCTGTAGCCGAACAAAAGGCTCCAAAGAAAAGTGGGACTACTGGCAAGGGTCCAAACAACAATCCCGATCCAACCGGCAGGGGCACCGGCAAACTGCCAAGCACTGGTCCCGACTCAACCGGCAGGGGCACTGGCAAACTGCCAAGCACTGGTCCCGACCCAACCGGCAGGGGCACTGGCAAACTGCCAAGCACCGGTCCCGATCCAACCGGCAGGGGCACTGGCAAACTGCCAAGCACTGGTCCCGACCCGACCGGCAGGGGCACCGGCAAACTGCCAAGCACTGGTCCCGATCCAACCGGCAGGGGCACGGGCAAACTGCCAAGCACCGGTCCCGATCCAACCGGCAGGGGCACTGGCAAACCGCCAAGCACTGGTCCCGACCCGACCGGCAGGGGCACCGGCAAACCGCCAAGCACTGGTCCCGACCCAACCGGCGCGGGTACTGGCAAGGGTCAAGAACTCACGCCCGAAAAGACAGGCGTCAAAAACATCAGCCAATAAATAGTGTGAGGTGTGATGTCCGCTTTGGGTCAAAAGCAGACATGTGCAGCGCGCAAGCCAATGTCTGCTAAGTGCCAAAAGCAGACATGACAATTATGGCTCTGATGCCGCCTTTTGCAGCGCTCGGAAAATCTCCCTAATCAACCTGTGGCATCTCGTCTCGTGGCACCATCGCTGGGACGCGGGCGTCACACCGAGCCGTCATAGCGCGCCCAGCACGATACTATCGAGCCTGAGCGGTCCCGGTCCCGCCAGTACAACCACCACCAGCATGACCAGATAGAGAACTTCGGGGAGATATAGCACGTCATCAAGATAGTCAGCTCTATCGATCGGCAAGGAAGAAATGACGCGACGCTTTCCGCTGGTGTGCACTGCCACCAGACAGATCACCAACAATCCTAGCGCAGCCAGAGGAGCGAGCGTTCCGGTGAGCAATGCCAGGCCACCGAAGAACTCAATGCTGGGCACGAACCACTGATTGAAGCGAAGTCTCGGTACGCGATCGGTCACCAGCTCACGCACAAACACTGCATGACGCTGGCGGTTAAACAACTTGTGGAAGCCAGCGATGGTGAAGAACGCCCCTAGCGCGATGCGGTTGATGAAGAGGGCAATTGCAGTGAGATCAGCGCCGCCGGTTAGATATTGCATCATGGCACCACCTCCGAAGCCGCCCCCTATTCGTGAAGCAGCGTTTGCCACTTTGACGGCACAGCTCTGGCCGGCCCCGCCACCGGTCGATCGAACGGATGCGAGTGAGAGCGTGAAGCTTCGGATCGGGTGACCGCAGCAACGCCCCTGGTCAATGAGGATCCGTTCTTCGACCGCTTAGCCGTACGTGAAGTCCGGCTTGCTTTGCCCAACTTCTATAATATAGCCGTCGGGATCGCGAATGTAGCAGCGCGTCTCGCCGTACTTGTCCTTTGGCTCTGTGATGAACTCGGCTCCTCGACTTCGCCAAAGCTCATAGCAGGCTTGAATATCTGCAACGCGGATATTCATAAAGCTGCTGACTGCATCGGGGTCGGCGGGAACGCTGAGCGTTACCGATGGCTTGTCGGGTGTCGGACCGCCGCCGACATTGACGATGAGCCACGTGTTCGCGATCTGGATGTACCCCGGCGCGCCCTTGCTATCGCCTCTGCTCAGAACGCGACTACCGAAGACCTTTTCGTAAAATCGAAGCGATCGCTCGATGTCGGCGACAGTGAGAAAGTGTGCGACGGTAATGTCGTCCTTCGGCGGCATCTGATAGCTTTTGTGCTCGACCTGTACTTGGTTCATAGGCACCTCCATAAACGCTTTCGACTTTACGCGACATGACGCTGCATCGTTGGCCTGACAGCATACAGGTTATGGCGCGGCGACACTGCGCAACGCATCGATCGAATATTTTCCCGCGCCAGTAACGTACAGCAGCAAGAAGCCTCCCATAATGCTGAGATTTTTGTAGAAACCATCCATACTCGCGACTTGATCCGCACCTGTCAGTGTCCAATAGCGATGCCCAATGAGCGCAGTCCCCAGCGTGTATAAAAACATAAGTAGAGCTGAAGGACACGTGAACGCGCCAACAAGGACTGCGAAAGCGACCGGAAGCTCCATGAAAGTCGCCACGCCAGCACCCAGCGTTGGCATCGGAACGCCAAGCTGCACCAGTTGATTTACTGTGCCCGAATAGTCTCTGAGCTTTCTCCAGCCAAAAATCAGAAATAGTGTCGCGAGAAGAAGACGGGCCGCAAGAAGAAGCTCATCGTTGATGTCGCTTGTCATAGCGCTTAGCAGCTTCCCAGTCGCGTCAGGTTGCCACGATGAACGCTATAATGAAATTTCCGGTCGGCGAATTAAGCGGCCATAAAATCGGGGCGTTACGAGAGTGACAAGACTCAATCTACTTTAGACTAACGCCCCGGTCTTCCTATCTGAAATGCTGACATAATTGATGGCCCACTTATCATGTCGTGAGATACTCCCGTGCGATCGGAGCGGACGAATGGAACCGAACCCTCGTATGCAGCTTGCCTGAGATGAAGCAGTGACGTGCGTAACTGGATTGACCCATGAGTAAGACCCTCAAGGTTGGCGATCATGTAAGTTGGAACTCGGAAGCTGGCCGGGTTCGTGGGAAAATTGTCAAGGTGCATCGGCGTAACGTTACCTACAAAGGTTACGTTCACCATGCCAGCCCGGATGAGCCGCAGTATGAAATCGAGAGCGATAAAACCGATCATGTCGCCTTGCACAGAGCTGCGGTACTGAGACGCCTCGACTAATCGCTTGGGGGCGAATCTTATAATGCGGTGGCATGAATGGCTCTCGCGTTTTTCACCATTGGCCATTCAACGCGCTCGATTGGCGAGTTCATTGAATTGCTTGCCGCTTCCGAAATCGATCTCGTGGTCGATGTGCGTACCGTCCCGCGCTCACGGACAAATCCGCAATATAATCGCGAAACGCTGCCCGCTTCCTTGTCCGGTTCTCAGATCGCCTATGAGCATATCGCTGAACTCGGTGGCCTCCGGCCGCGCTCTCGGGATATTGCACCCAGCGTCAATGGCTTCTGGAAAAATCAGAGCTTTCACAACTACGCTGATTACGCGAGGAGTTCCGGCTTTATGTCGGGCTTGGGCCGGTTGCGTGAGCTCGGCGGCGTGCATCGCTGCGTCGTGATGTGTGCGGAGGCGGTGTGGTGGCGGTGTCATCGCCGGATCATTACCGATTACCTGCTGGCAGCGGGTGAACAAGTTTTTCACATCATGGCGCCGGGCAAGATCGCACAAGCAACCTTGACGAAAGCTGCTAGGCCACATTCGGACGGAACGCTGACCTATCCACCCGAGGCGATCCAGGTGAACGGAATAAGCGATTCAACGCCACCGCCTTAGCAGTTTAAACGGGGCGCCTGTTAAATCTGGTAGATAGCGTCTCAAGCCGGCCCAAACCGAATGTCCGCTTTGGGTCAAAAGCAGACATGTGCAGCGCAAAAGGGAATGTCCGCTTTACCCTCGAAAGCGGACATCCGGTGACTGAACGCAACACCATTCCATAAGCTGAAGATTTGCGAATCCGGGTTTGATTCCACGGGCAACCCATCGCCCGGCGACGTCGCAGTGCGCTGCAAAAAACTCTGCTTCCGATCAAAAGCGGACAATGCTCATAATAGGGAACTCGCCTTTAGTCCCTCTGTGCGAAAGTTTTAACTTTTGAAGTTATGATGGAAAACACGGGATCAGACAGCCGAAAGCCACGGGCTTTAGGACCGCATAATGGCGCAAGATCGGATCACGCAGGCGCAATGCCACAAGTGCCACAGCGCAATGGTCTATGTGACCGCCCTGCCGCATGCGACGGTCCCGCAAATGCGGCGCACGACTTTTGTCTGCTATACCTGTCATCAGACGCGAACCTACATGCTGTCGTCTCTGATGGCAGATGCTTATGCCGCTGCTTGCGGCAGCGATAGGAAGGTCATTGCGCCGAACTCATCAAGTCAATAAACGAGCAGCGTTTGCCACCTTGACGGAACAGCTCCGGCCGGTCCCGGGCCCCGTGGACCAAGCGTCAGATTGAACGACTAATTTCCGCGATATGGTTTGCAGATTCCATCTGCGTGGTCCGGCCGGGCACTCCTACAGTAGCCCGCGCTCGTCGCAACCACCCAGCCTTTGCCCCATCGAACGATCGCAGTAACCTTCCCCAGGCCCGCGACCGTGTCCCCGGTTGCGACCCTCAGCGTGCCGACAGGACCCTGCAAGACTGCCGTGCCATCTGTGACCTCCTGAAGCGACCAGACCTCAACCGTTTTCGGAGTTGGCGTCCCTGTCGCAGTGAGTTTCGGATCGTTCTGCAAAGGCTTGGTTGGATCGTCGTGCCTGACCATCTCCGGCGAAGTGCTAGCGTCTTGCGACGGAGGAGATGATGTCTGCACTTTGGGTTCCTGCTCGTCGGCCTGCAATTCATTGGGCAACTGCGGTGGTCTGCTAGTGAGCCCGCCTTGGTCAGAAAGAACCGCAGCAGCGGCGGGGGGTGGCGGGGCTGGAGTAACAGGATCTGGTTGGGAAATTTCCGCATCATGCGCGGGTCCCTGAGCGACCGGGGTCAACCCGGTTTGCGGGGCTGCGACCTCGACATCGGGCGGCGAATTTGTCGCTGGCTCGGTTAAGAACGACAGCGACGAGACTTTCCCGAAGAGGGCCTTGGCTCCTTCGCCGTGGTACTGCTGCCAAGCAAACGCAGCTCCAAAGCAGACCAAGCCGATCATCAAAATATGGACGAAGTTGCCGGGGACTCGCATGCCGGTCGATGACGACGCCCCGATTGACGACGCCGCTGGTTGTAAGCGGGCTCCCTCATCAAACCGCTCCCCATCCGGTTCGACGCGCTGACCGAGATCGGGCGCATCAGCCGCCTGGTTTGGCAATTCTTTGTCTTCGGGTCTGCCCGTCGGGGCGAGGGAGACGAGATCATGACACTCAAGTTTAATCGCATCGATTTCCTTGCCTGCTGCGGCGAGCCGGTCCGTGAGCGTGCCGACCTCAGCTTTGAATGCGACGCACTCGATTTTCTGCGCCTCGTGCTCGATTTTGATCCGATCGATGGCGCTGCCCTTCCTGCCGAGTTCAGCCAGCGTGTTGCTATGCTTGTTTTCCAATTCATCGAAAGTGATCTCGAGGCTTTGCGTCGCGTTTGCGCGCTCGCCACCCGGCGCATCCTTATCCGCATCACCTGGATTCTCAGCCATCGGAGCCAATCCCCATGCGATTAGACAGATCCGGTCGACGAATAGTGTGGTTACTTGTCCGACACGCGGCCGAATAAAGGCAAGAAACGGGCGCGCGGGCCAGGGGCACCCATCGGATTGGGCCTAGTTACATTTCCAACCGGGACCTCGAGTTGCGGCTGGAATAGATCACTGGCGCCGCGCACCGCTGGACCTATTGCGACCAGGGAAAGCACGGCCGCTTGCGTTCCATAAATTGAAGTTATGCGAATCGCAGTTCGACTCCCCGGCTATTAAGTCCGCTTTGCCCCGAAAAGCGGACATCAGCCAGCGGGGCGACCATGTCTGCTAAGTGCCAATAGCGGACATCGCCAATTAATCAGGTTTGATGATCGCAATCACGCAATGCGGCCAAACGCCAACGAAAGAGGACGCCAACGGAGGTTGGCCTACTTCTCTTTTCGTTGTTTTATAACTTCCTCAGCCGCATCAATACTTGCGGCAATGGCCTGCCAGTTATCGCGGTCTTTGATATGAATGTTGCGAGAAGCTGCGCTGGTCGAAGCGAGCGCCAGCCGGTTACATGCGGCGGCCTTGTCGTGATACCAAGCAGATTGCGACATAGGATCGTATAGCACGATTTATGTCGCAGATGTGTAATGAAGAGACCACCAAACGACGCTCCCGGCTTGTCTCCTCGTCTCGCAGCCACGCTACGTTGCAGGCGGTTGACGTAGCCGGTCCTCGGTTAACCGGGCGACAAGCTCGTACTCCTCGGCGATCTTGAGGACGATCGCTTTGGCCTCCCCTTGTTTCATGTCTAGCGCCATTTGCCGGGCGTTGTTGGCGCGGAAACGCCAATAGCCAGGGTCGTCCACCCGGGGTCGCACCTTGGTGTCAGGCATTGCATAACCCCCCGCTTATTGTTCTTGGGTCGTACCGGCATGGGAATGGTTGCGACGGCCATCATGGGTTGTCCATAGGGCGTTGGATCAACCGGCGTAGCGGCGGCGTAAAAAAAGCCGCCCGATAACCGGGGCGGCCCTAAATGGCGTGCCGTTCGGGGGATTGGGGGTGTGAAGCGGCACGCGGCCAAGGCTCCTAACTCGCAACGCCCGTTGAAGTCCCGACGCTTCGATGTCCGCTTCGGGTCATTAGCGGACATTTGCGGTGCACAAGCCAATGTCCGCTAAGTGCCAAATAGCAGGCATTCTAGGGAGTGCACGACGTTTCCGCCTCGGGACACCAATGTCCGCTTTGATCCTTTAGTCATTTAAACTTTTGGTACTAAGGAATGCAGTATTCCTGACGTTGAAATAGCGGCCTAACAAACACCCCATGCTGACCGAATTACTATGGCTTTTGGGTATCACCGCAGTAGCAATCGCTATGGCGTGGGTCATTTGGTCCATTTTGAATTATTTTGTGCCACGTGACTGAATTTCAATCAAACTTCTCAACGCATGTCCGCTTTGGGTCAAAAGGGGACATGTGCAATGCAGTAGGCGATGTCCGCTTTATTCCCAATTGCGGTCGAAATAGCGGACATCGCTGATCCGAGAGAAGACAGGGCATTTCTGCTCTGCCCCGTACTTCAAACGTCGACTTGCTCCGCTATGGCAAGGGCATCGTCCACATCAATGCCGAGATACCGCACAGTGCTCTCTATCTTGGTGTGACCAAGCAGAAGCTGGACGGCGCGCAGATTCCCGGTACGGCGGTAGATCAGAGTTGGCTTCGTTCGCCGCAAGCCGAAATTGAACGCGTCAACCGCAAACGGCCCGATAGCCTCGATGCCTATGATCTTGTCTTGCAGGCGCAGCCCGACGTTAATTCCGGAATGCCGGCGCAAGTCACAAAGGCGCTGGTGCTTCTGGAACGCGCACGCGCGCTCGATCCCACTTATGCGTTGGCGCACGCATTTGCCGCAATGTGCCATCACTGCCTCTTCCTGCGCGCCGGACTGCATGACGACGAGCGGGCAGCCTCAATCCGCCATGCGCAGGCTGCCATCGCGCACGGCCAGGATGACGCGCTCGCATTGACGTTGGCCGGCTTTTCTATCGGCATGGATGGACACGAGCACGCAGCTGCATTCGCCGCATTTGACGCAGCGCTTGCCGTTAGTCCCTCATCGGCGCTCACCTATATCCTTGGCAGCGTAATCTACGGTTGGACCGGCGAATCAGAGCGCGCAATCGAATGGGGAGAGCGCGGTTTGCGCTTGTCTCCTTTCGATCCGTGGGCCTTTGCTGCTTTTCATTCTTTGACACTCGGGCATTTCCAATGCGGTCGCTATGAGGAGGCCGCCAATGCCGCATACAAGGCTGTCCAATCTAACCCGGCCCACAGCATCTCGTATATGCTTCTGGCCGCGCCGCTCGCGAAACTGGGGCGACTTGAAGAAGGGAGGACCGCTGCAGCGGGCGTTTTGAAGTTGCAGCCAGCCTTCCACTACAGGCAGCAATTTGCCGGGGTGGACTGTGCGCCCGCGCTTGCCAAGGCTTTGGGCGAGGCGCTCCGCATTACAGGGCTTCCGGAATAGGGTTGCGAAAAGTTACGCTCGCTAATCCGTCGCCCGCTGATGTCCGCTATTGGCACTTAGCAGACATTCCCAAGCCGCCGATTAATGTCCGCTTTCGGGGGTAAAGCGGACATCCCTCAGACTTCGCAAAATGTCGGCATTTGACCCAAGGCGGGACATTCACCAGGTCCCCTTTGGCCGATATAATTCCAGTCTTACTCCTCGGCCACGCCGATGAGACGATTGATAACGATGCCTGAGACAAACCCGGGAGGACTGCATGACTATCGCGAGAACATGGATTGTCGCTGCGATTTCCGCTGTTGCGTTCGCCAGCTTGGCACAGGCGCAAGACTTGAACCCGAAAAACCGGCAGGAATTGAAACGCGCGGATTTAACGGGGACGAACATGGAGGTCATTATCTCGGTCGTCGAAAATCAACCGGGTGAGACCATTCCGCGTCACATTCATCACGGCGAGGAAGCATTTTACGTGCTGCAAGGGGCAACCGTCGAAACACCGGACGGCAAGCAGATCAACCTACCCACCGGAGCAGCTGCTATCAACAAACGCGATGTGCCACACGCTGGATTAAAAATTCTTGGCAACACGCCATTTAAATATATCGCTGTCCACATTGTGGACAAGGGAGCTCCGCTCTACGACGCCCCTCCGAATAAGTGACCTAACCTTCTGTGCAGCGCTCGAATGCTGCATTCTGTCCGCTTGGGGCACCTCGCGGACAAATTGCCTGGTCCGCGGAATGTCCGCTAATGACCCAAAGCCGACATCAACCTTCTTCGCTTGGTGTTACTGCAAAGATATCGTCAATCCGCTCACACTGAGGGAGGCCGAAAATCCGACCTGTCGTCCCTGCAATTGCAGAACTACGCCGTTCGAGTTCTGTAGCGTTGCTACTCTTCCGCCGCCCGCTACTGCAATCCCAGCTGAGAGGGCCGAATAGGTACCGGCGATGTCAGCCGCGGTCCGAAGATTGGAGGCGGTACCAACCAAGTCCATCCCCGCCACTCCAATGGTACCGGCGCTAACGCCGCCGATGCTCAGCCGATAGCGCTTGCCCTGGAAGGTCAAAGTGCCGGAACCGCCCCCAACGCCGACGATGAACCCGACCTTAGTGATTTTAAGGCGTACCGAGCCGGTGTCTGCGTAGGAACGCGAGGGCATCCCTGCCAGAATCATCGCCGTCACTAAAACAGCTGCGCAAAATTTCGTTGTACGAAACAGACTGAGCATTAACGCCTCCCGACCAAATTTTTCATAAGTCCATAATCGTAGCCCCGACACACTTGCTCATATCTGTTTTTGGCACAAGCGGGGCTGTCCATCGCATCGCAGCGACGATATCCGCTATTGGCACTAAGCGGACAGGGGCTTTTGCACTGCACATATCTGCTTTTGACCCGAAGCGGATGTTAAGCCGCTTTTCTTAAACTCAGCCCCATTCCGATCCAGCTCACTCCTGCAAATACAAGATCAATGCCCAGCAGCAGGCCGAGAATATAGAGGCTCGATACGGGCCAGTGATTGAGAATGACCAGGCCGAGCAGGAGCGTGACCACGCCTGACAGGACCACCCAGATCCATGGCATTCCTCGCTTCATAGAGAACCCCAGAATGATCCGCATGATGCCGGAGACAATAAGCGTGCAGGCGAGCATAAGTGTAAGGAGTGCTGCAGCGAGCAATGGATTCTCAAACGTAACAAAGCCGGCAACGATGTAGAGAACGCCGAGCAACACCCAAAACAGGAATTTGCCCCACGTTTTGACCTGAAAAGCATTGATGACTTCTGCAACGCCCGCGATCAGCATCATAATGCCAACGATAAAGACGCTCGCAACCGTCGCAGTCAAAATGCTGCCTAACGCGATGAAGCCAGCTATTGAATAAATAACGCCAAGAGCGACGATCCATCCCCATTTGGCGTGTAGCGCCTCAATTCCGCCGAGAGAGCGTGTCGATGCACTTATATTGGACATGATGCTGCCTCCCTACAGTTTCCAGAAAAAGCAGATTGCGTCAGATCAACGCGCGTTTTGATAAGAGTCAATGTCCGCTTCTGGCACTTAGCGGACGATGAAGCGTAGCCGTTGAATGTCCGCTATCGGGGGAAAAGCGGACATCGCTCGGGCCGTGCTCAATGGGCTGTCCCTAAAATCAGGCACTGACACAGCTTGTGCCGGTGGTTTATGGCGATGTGGCGCCAATAAAAGTCAAACAAGCCGCCCAATGTGGGCGGCTTGCGCGATATCAGTTGTAGCTCAATGCGGGGCTGAGACTGCCGTCAGGCCGCGCCGGCTTTTTCGACCTTGCCCTGGGCAAAGAACTGACGGATCTCGTTGGCCGGCCGCGCATGGCTAAACAGATAGCCCTGCATCTCGGTGCAGCCGATCGACTGCAAGACGTCCATCTGCTGCTGCGTTTCCACGCCTTCGGCAGTCGATGTCATATTGAGACACTTGGCGAGGCCGGCGACGGCATTGACGATCGCCAGCGGTTCCGCGCCATTGGACAAGTCCTGAATGAACGAGCGGTCGATCTTGATCTTGTCGAAGGGGAAGCTCCGCAGATAGCTGAGCGAGGAATATCCCGTTCCGAAGTCGTCGAGCGCGATCTGCACGCCCATCTTGCGCAGTTCGTGCAGCGTGGCGAGGGTGGTGAACGTGTTCTGCAGCAGCACGGTTTCGGTGATCTCAAGCTGCAGCCTTTCCGGCGGCATGCCCGTTTCCTCGAGCGCTGTTTTAACCATGGTCACCAGGTTGCGGCAGTTCAGCTGGGCCGGCGACAGGTTGACGGCAACTTTGATGTGTTCCGGCCAGTCGACGGCTTCGGTGCAGGCGGCCTTGAGCACCCATTCGCCGAGCGGCACGATGAGCCCGGTTTCTTCGGCGATCGGGATAAATTCGGCCGGTGAAACCAGCCCACGCGTGGGGTGATGCCAGCGCAGCAAGGCTTCGAAACCGTTGACGTCATTGGTCTCCAGAGTGACGAGCGGCTGGTAGTGCAGTTCGAATTGCTCGCTGGCGAGCGCGCGGCGGAGATCCATTTCCAGCTCGCGGCGTACCTTCATGCGCGTGTTCATTTCCGGCTCGAAGAACCGGAACGTTCCGCGTCCATCACCCTTGGCGTCGTAGAGCGCCATGTCGGCGTTGCGTAAAAGCTCGGTCGAATTCGACGGCGTCCATCGGCGCAACCGAAATGCCGATGCTGATGTCGGTGACGATCTGGTGCCCTTCAATCTGGTAGGGCTTGATCACCGAGTCGCGGATACGCTTGGAGAGCGTGGCGGCATCGGCCGCCTGCTCCATCTGCGTCATGATGATGGCGAACTCATCGCCGCCCATGCGGGCAACGATATCGAGCTCGCGCGTGCAGCCGCGCAGGCGTTCGCCGACCAGCTTGAGCAGCTCATCGCCGATATGATGGCCGAGCGCATCGTTGACGCTCTTGAACTGATCGAGATCGAGGCACAGCACCGCCAGACATTCGCCGCGCTTCACGCGCTTGATCTCGTGATTGAGCTGCTCGAGCAGCAGCACGCGATTGGGCAGGTCGGTCAGCGCGTCGTGGCGCGCCATATGCGCGATGCGGTCTTCCGAGCGCTGGCGTTCGGTGACGTCCTCGTGCGTGGCGAGCCAGCCGCCATCCGGGATCGGTTTGTTGACGACGGAAAAAGCGCGCCCGTCCGGCAGGTTCACAATGTGGTTGAAGGTCTTTCCTTCCGCGATGCCATCGCGAAGCCTCGCGGCATATTCGTCGGGGTCGCCGGTGAAACTTCCGAGCTCGATCCGGTGTTGCAGCAGGTCGCGCAGGCGGCAGCCTGACTTAACGACATCCGGCGAAAGTCCATACAATTCTAGATAACGTTGATTGCAGAATGTTAGGCGTGTTTCCGAATCGAACATCAGCACGCCCTGGGACATGTTGTTTAGGACGGTCTGCAAAAGTTGTTCGTCTTTCCGCGTCATGTGCGGAAAGGCCAAGATATCGGCGCGCAACGACTGGTGCTTCGTCTGATCCATGCTGAGCCCCTGGCAAAATGGTATCCGGGTCGGTGCTCATATTTACCGGGGGTCTCTTGGAAAGCCCTTAGAGCAACGGGGCTGGTTTGATTAAAAATCGAAGATAATAAAAAGGCCTGTTTTTACGGCCCAAACCGCGCATCGGTGGGTATTTTTCCAAATCCGCTTTTTTGTGACGAAGAGCACATCCGGGCGGGAGGACTCTGCCTATTCTCACAATCAGCAGAACGCGACGGGCTCCCGGACCTGATGCCCCGGGTCAGCGAGCCCGCCCACCCGAAGGAGACCTCCAATGCGTACGTTCCTCATCCTCGCCTGTGCAGCAGCTTTCCTGTTTTCCGCCTGGTCAAACATGCCGACGACCGCCAATCAGGCCGGCACCACGATCAGCCCGCTCAGCATGATGACAACGACGACCAGCCTGCCGACCGAGCAGTTCGACGCCTACTGATCTGCGCGGGTCACGTTCACTACGGCAAACGGCCGGGCATCGCCCGGCCTTTTCCATTTGGAGTTTTATCGGGGGCAGCCACACGGCCGGCTCCTGACACAAGAGCCAGCCGCCGGTATTGTGACGCGTCGCCTAGTAGCAAACGCGCCGCCACCTCAGGACACGATGGCCATACCCGTCGGAGACCCAACGCCGCCGCATGACACAGTCGCCCGCATAAGCGTAGGGACCGCCGTAGCCGTAGCCATAAGGGCCGTAATATCCGCCGTAATACGGCGCACCGAAGCCGAGCGCAAAGCCGGGTCCGAAGCCCCAGCCAAAACCACCGCCGTGCCAGCCACCACCATGCCAGTGGCCGCCGCCACCGTGCCAATGCTGAGCCTGAGCCGCGCTCGGAAGCGCCACCGTGGCTCCAGCGATCGCAACCGCGGCAGCCGCCGCAATCCCGACCTTCCTCCATGACGAACGCATAACGTTTCCTCCAGACGATGATCGCCCTGTCATTTCAATAATGTTTCACGAAACTTGTTCCATGGAACCGCCGCTGGAAGCCGGCTGCTTAACCACGATCTTTTGACTGACCGGTTCCGCCGCACCCGCTAGCCCTGCAACACCATCACCGATGTTCCGACCGGCACACGATTGTAAAGATCGATGATGTCCTGGTTGAAGAGGCGGATGCAGCCACTCGAAACGGCGCCGCCGATACTCTCCGGTTCATTGGTGCCGTGCAGGCGGAAGAAAGTGTCATGCTTGTCGCGATAGAGATAAAGCGCCCGCGCGCCGAGAGGGTTTTCCAGGCCGCCGGGCATACCGCCAGCATAGGCCCTGTAGCGCGGAATACGCGCGATCATGCTCGCCGTCGGCGTCCAGTGTGGCCACACTTCCTTGTTGCCGATGACCGCACTGCCGCGAAAATTCAGCGCTTCCTCGCGGCCAACGCCGACCGCGTAACGCAATGCGCGACCATTCGACTTGATGAGATAAAGGCGCCGCTCGGGAATGGCGACAACGATGCTTCCTGGCCGCTGCGGTCCGTGCCAGGCGACCTCCTGGCGCAACAGCGCTGCGTCAACTGTCGTCATGTCGATCGCCGGTATGGTGATCGCGCCGTCGGTCAAGGGTCCATATTGGCCGTAAACGGAAGTTGCCGCGGCGGGCCACTCGAACCGGCTCGAACTGGCACAGCCGGCAACAAGCCAGGGCACGCCGGCGAGAAGGGCCCGGCGAGTGAGACGATTGTATTTTGGCTGGTTAGTCATTTGAACAGCATGGCACGTAAGGCCGCAGCCTACGCGCAATGCGCGACGCCTTGCATCAACACAGAATCAACAAATCGCGAGGCCACTGCGCGTGGACAGGGCCACCGCTTGACCGTGGCTATTTATTTCAATAATAATTGAAATATGAAAAAGCAGGATGCGGTCGCCATTCTGGCGGCTTTGGCGCAGGACAATCGCCTGGACGTATTCCGGCTACTGGTCGAGGCAGGGCCCGAGGGTATGCCGGCTGGCCATATTGGCGCGAGCCTTCGACTGCCTCCCAACGCGCTGACATTTCATCTTGATCGATTGCGCGAGGCGGGTCTTGTTACATCGCGCCGCGCCGGCCGCTCAATGATCTACGCGGCGCAACTCGAGGCGATGAACTCGCTCGTGTCGTATCTGACCGATCATTGCTGCCAAGGCCATCCGGAACTCTGCAAACCCAAGGTCGGCAAAGGCGCGCGGCGCGCCGCCGCCGCGTGTTCATAAGGCCCGCGCCGTGACCGGCCAGCCCTTCAACGTCCTGTTTCTCTGCACCGGCAATTCGGCGCGCTCGATCATGGCCGAGGCGATTCTCAACAAGGTCGGTGCAGGAAAATTCAACGCCTTCAGTGCCGGAAGTCAGCCAAAAGGGCAGGTGAATCCCGAGGCGAAAGTACTGCTGCAAAGCCTTGGCTTTGACTCGGCCGGGCTTCGATCGAAATCATGGAATGAATTCGCAACGCCCGGTGCGCCGGCGCTCGATTTCGTGTTCACCGTCTGTGACAACGCCGCCGGTGAAGCCTGTCCCTTCTGGCCGGGTCAACCGATGACGGCGCATTGGGGAATTCCAGATCCGGCCGCTGCCAGGGGCTCTCCCGTAGAGATCGCGCTCGCCTTCAAGGATGCCTACCGCATGTTGTCGCAGCGGATCGGTGTATTCGCTGCGCTACCGATCTCTTCGCTCGACCGGTTGAGCCTGCAGGCCAAACTGAAAGACATCGGTCGGCTGGAAGGCGCGAGCGCAAAGGTCAATGAGCCGGGATGATGCCGTCTCTTGCGCAACGTGCGATGGCGGAGTTTCTCGGAACGGCCTTTCTGCTCGCGGCCGTTGTCGGTTCGGGAATCATGGCGCAACGCCTCGCCGGCGGGAATATTGCGCTGGCCTTGCTGTGCAACACGCTGGCGACCGCTGCTATCCTTCCCGTGATCATCCTGATGTTTGGCTCCGTTTCGGGCGCGCATTTTAATCCCGCCGTGAGTTCTTGCATTCGCATTGCGCGGAGAGCTTTCCTGGCAGGTCGCACTTCTTTACGTGGCCGTTCAGGCCATTGCCGCCATCGCGGGTGTCTGGGTCGCACATCTGATGTTCGATTTGCCGGTCTGGCAGATATCATCGACCGTCCGTTCGGGACCCGGACTGTGGCTCGCCGAAGCCGTAGCGACCTTCGGTCTGCTGCTCACGATCTTCGGCTGTCTGGCACGCGCGCCTGCTGCTGTCCCCTATGCGGTTGGCCTTTATATCGCATCAGCTTATTGGTTCACCGCTTCGACGTCTTTCGCCAATCCGGCGGTGACAATCGCCCGGTCGGTTTCGGATACGTTTGCCGGAATAGCGCCCGCGGGGGTGCCGGCATTTATTGCGGCTCAAATTGTGGGCATGTTCGCCGCGGTTGTCGGCGCGCGGGCGCTCTGGCGCGCCTAGTGGACGGCGACTGCCTTGCGCAACGTGAGGATTTCCTGATCGCGCGCGGCGAGCGCTCCTTCGAGCCGCCCGATGTTCTCGAACAGTCGTGCGGTGGACAAGCGCAGGAAATAGAATCCAAATTGCGGGTTCTGGTAATAGAGCTGCTCAATCCTGTCATAAGAAATTTCCAACACGGATCCGCTCTGCGTGCAGACCAGCGTCTGTGTGCGCGTACGCGCGGGCGCCAGCATGCCGAGTTCGCCGACGACGGCGCCGGGCAGGATATTGATATCGATCTCGTTCAGGTGAAGCTGTCCGTCGACGACAAAATACATGTGATTGGCTTCGTCGCCCTTTCGAAACAGAATTTCCCCGGCCTCGACGGCGCGCTTGCTCATAAATGGCTTGATCCAGTCCAAAGACATATCGCCCTTGCTGGCAGCCTTGACCCGGCTGATAAGGTTGAGCATCTCCCGCAAGCGATAGACATTGAGCGGGAAAAGAATGGTGTGAAGCATCACGGTCGGGATGCTGCCGAACAGAAGGCCATAGGTCACGAAAGCAATATTACTCAAGAGGCCGACGATACGGAGCGGAATCATTGTCCGCATGGACAATGTCGCGATCACCAGGCCGGAAGCGATAAATCCGATCACAGTCACGTAGCTCATTGCAGTCCCCACCAGCGCGCCGCCCATAGGGCGAACTCTAGCAAAGCCGGCCGCGGGAGTGATCCCCGCGCCAAAACTTTTGGCTGTATCGGTGCCGCTCAACAGGGCGGCGCCCAGCTGCCGGCGGGGTGATGACGAGGCTCGAAAAAGGCTCGCCACATGCTCGTCACAAGGGCGGTCGGAGGAACTCCGGTGCCGTCTGGCGGTGCCGGACCGCATGAGCGGGATGGCCCAAACCCTCAGTCAGAGGCCCCCAGGGCCGATTCTGCTAAGTGACCGACTTCACTCGATTACTCGCCGGGCGCGCTATAATATAGTTCGGGTATGTCGTTCGGCAGACTGGGGTTGGGAGCATGATAAGCGCAGGTCTGGATTCGGCCATCAATCACTTCGCCGATTTCGTGGGGAATCTGGGGATCGACAAGCTTTTTCTCAAACTTGGCGTTGATCCCGCCCATGTCACCTACGACGCCGTGTACCATGGTCTGACCGACCTCGCGGTGGCGAACATCAATACTGCGAACATGCTCGCGCTGGCCGGCGCGATGTTTTATGTCGCCACGCTGATGATGCGCACCATCGTCCCATTGCGCGTGATTGGCATCATCAGTATCGCGTTTTTCATGGCCTATGGGCTGGTAGCCGGTGCGGTCGGCACATTCCTGCTTTATCTTCTGTCGTTGCCGGTCAACGTCATCCGCCTCCGCCAGATGCTCACGCTGGTCAAGAAGGCCCGAATGTCATCGCAAGGCGACCTGTCGATGGACTGGCTGCGCCCCTACATGACGCCGCGCCGGTATCGCAAGGGCGAGGTGCTTTTCCGCAAGGGCGATGTCGCAAACGAAATGTTTCTCACGGTCACCGGAAAATTTCTGGTCACTGAGATCGGCATCGAGCTGCCGCCCGGCCGCATCATGGGCGAACTCGGATTCGTTGCACCGAAAAACCGGCGCACGCAGACAATCCAGTGCATCGAGAACGGCGACGTCCTGACCATCACCTATGAAACGCTGCTCGAGCTGTATTTCCAGAATCCGGAATTTGGCTACTACCTGCTCAGTCTCACCAGCGAACGCCTGCTGCAAAATATCTCGCGGCTCGAGGGTGTCGTGGAGGAATACAAAATGAGGCTGGATCAGAAGGAGGTGCGTCCGGCCGGCGTTCCGGTGCCGGTGCCACGCTAGCCGTCAGCCAAAATCAAAGAGGCCACCGTCTACGGTGGCCTCAGGCTTTGCTTCCATGTGATCCTTCACACGTGATCCCTCACATGTGATCCTTCACCTGCGTCACCGGCATATCGGGATCGTCTATGTATAATCTGATGACGCTGATGTTGGGATGATCCTTGAGCGCCTCCTTGACGCAGTCTCTGACGTAGGCGCGGCTTGCGGGCCAATGAATCTTTTTCCCTTTCGCCTCATGCTTGCATGAGGCGGTTGCTTCTTTCAGGGCCGCCTTGTCGGCCTTCGACAGCGTGGCAGCCCCGGCCTGAGTACTCACGAACGCAACACCGAATGTGACCGTCGCTGCGACGACGCCGGTAAATAATCCTCTGGCGAAACGAGACATGATGTGCTCCCCTTTAGCGCGACGCCTTAAAAGTATGCAGTATTACGCGAAGGCGTTGCAAGGATAGCGCGCGCCGTGCGTCGACAAATCGTGGTATTGGCAGATTTGGGAATGCATTGAGCAGTGCCGTCGAGGCATTAACGGGAAAAAGTGGGGAGAGTGCGTGATGGTGGGGATTAGGCATGCGATCGGCGTGCTTGTTGCGGCGGCTGCGGCAATAGCGGGCACATCGGCGTCCGCGCAGGTGCGTGACGCGGTCTATCGCGGAACGATGGTGTGCGACAAACTGCCGTTTTCGGCAGGCAAAAGCCGCGAAGCGATCGAAGTCACAATTTCGGCGGGCGCGGTACGCTACACGCAGGTTGTGCGGCTGCACGATACATCCGTTGCGGCTCCAGAGCAGGGCACCGGGACGCTGAGCGGCGACGCCCTCAGCCTGCAAGGCGCCTGGAAGGGCGGAAATCGCCAATATGAGGCTAAATACAGTGGCACTTTTGTGAGGCGTCACGCCGATCTCAAGGGGACGCAAACCTGGACCGATGGTGGCAAAACCGTGACTCGCGCTTGTTCCGGCACTATCAAGCGGCCATTCAAGGTTTTCCTTCCGGGTGACAAAAAGTAGTCCGTAAATTTGTGATAAAATCGCACTAGACGGACGCACAGCCAGCTGCACATGCTCAGCGGGGAACCAGAACCACCCCGTTCGCAGTTCAGGCGGGGCGATGTTTTTCGTTCGCCGACCAACTCAAACTTGTATGGGAATATGCCATTGCAGCGCTCAAGTGCTCCGTTTTCTCCCGCCGCCTTGTTCGGCGGCATCCTGATTCTGGTTTCGACCTTCATCGGTCCCCTGCCGTCCGCGCAGGCGGATGATGGCCCATTCCATGAATTCGACGGCAGCTGGTCAGGGAACGGTACGTTGCGGCCCAGCAATGGCACGACCGAGCGGATTCGGTGCAATGCGAATTATCATTCGCGCGGCAGCAGCCTGCGCGAAATCGACTTGCAGTTGCGCTGTGCCAGCGACAGTTACAATTTCGACCTGAGCGGCCAGTTCACCGCCGACGAACAAAACCAGGTGTCAGGCCGTTGGACTGAACGCACGCGCAGCGTCGGCGGCACGGCGGTCGGCAATGCGCAAGGTGACCGTCTGCAGCTTCACGTCGAGAGCAACGGCTTTGCCGCCGACCTCGTTATGTTGACCCGCAACCGGCGGCAAAGCGTAACAATCAACTCGCAGGGCGGCGGCGAGATCGTGAAGGCGTCCATCACGCTCAGCCGCTAGGCGGCCGGGGCGACGCCCGAGTTCCAATCCTAAATTTCGTGGAAGTGTGAGGCCACTCACACACGTTCGGCGTGGCCGGCGCGATTGTTCGTCCGGGTTAGGGGGGTCATCCTGAGAGGGAGACCTCATGCAACGCGCTATCACAGTAACCGCTGTCGTCGTTCTGATTCTGGTCGGTGTCGCCATCAAGGTGATGGTATCGCCGAACAAGACCGTTGCCGGCACGCACGATACGAACGGCTCAATCCAGAGCGCAATATCGACGTATGATCTCCACGTCGCGCATCCCGGCATGAAGATCATGCCGGTGCAGGCCGCACCGATGCCTTAGAGACCGCGGCGACGCGCCGAACCCAGGGGACGCCGCCAAAAATCGCGCTTTTGGTGACGCCGATCACAGTGCCCCAGGCAATGCCGTCCTAGGGTTCAATCAGCAAAAAGCCAAAAAGCTTTGCCGTGGAGGCAAAAATGGAAAGGGTATCTGCGCTGATGGCCTACGTCGTGAACGAGGGCAGGCTATGCGCCCTCAAGCCTTCGGAATGGTCGTTGCTGCTCGCGGGCGTAGCGCTCTGCGGGTTCGCAACGCTGGTTTTTCTGATCTCCGGTCTCTAGCCGCTGCATTTTTCCCGGGCCTTTCGACCCGGCTATCTGCAACGCCTCAAAATTCACCCCGATACCTCAGACGGCCCGACGGGACGTGTGCGCGGTTCGGTATGCGCCAAAAGGAAAAGCCGCCGGCAGCCCGGCGGCTTTTTAGCGTTGCAACCACGCAGGGATGTTACTTCAGCGTGTTGGCGATGTAATCGAACTTGGCGTTCAGGCTGGAGCCGATCGCGTTGACTGTGGCGATGATCACGACCGAGATACCGGCGGCAATCAGGCCATATTCGATCGCGGTAGCCCCCAACTCGTCTTTCAGAAACGCAATAACGTTGGACATCTGACAGGCTCCTGTGGATCCGTGCAGCAGCAAGATACCGCCATGTCGATTAAGAAGAACTGGAGCGGCTGCCTCAAAATTGCGGAACGGTTGATTCAAATTTAAACCAACCGATGTTGTGCTGGTGGTGCAAGGGCTTGCAGCCGATTTGTCCCGGTGAGGGCACCTGTTCGATGCCGTTTTACGGTTACCACTTCGGAAAAGTCTGAACGCCTGACGGGAAAATCCGGGCGCATTCAATGGATACGTTCATGGTTGCCATCGCGCCGGCAGACCAGGCGGCCGGCGAATTTTTCGGGGTATTCCGGTGTTATTACCGGTACAGACAGGGAGTTTGACGATGATCCGGATGATATTGGCCGCGAGCGCTATTTTGGTTTTCATGGGTCTCGATTTACAGCCTGCGGCGGCGGATTTTTACGCGGCGCCGTGGTGCGCGGTTGTTGCGATGGGCGACGGCGACATGCAGTGGGACTGCGAGTTTCGCACCATCGAGGAATGTCGGCCGCACGTACTCGCGGGCAACCGCGGCTGGTGCAATCCCAATCCCTATCTTTCTGCCGCCGCTGCGGCGCCGGCGCAAAAACATCACCGGAAACGTCACGTCCGCGCGCAGTGATAGTTGCATCCGCGTGATGCTTTCTTCGTGCGCGCCGGGGTTACTCCGCAGTCCATCAAGCCGCGCTGGCCGCTCGTGTGCTCGCAAGCGTCCGCAATTGTGAGAGACCTTCTGCGATTTCGCGGGCCCTGGCATCTTTCGCCATGCGATCGAAATCGGCGGCGGCCTTGAGCATTTGATCGCGTGAGCTTTGAACGCGAAGCGATTGAGCCATAGTCCGGCATTCGCGTGCGCGCGCGTGACACCTGCGGCTCTCCGGAACGGGGATCGATAAAGCCATGAGGGCCTCAGGATTGTTAGTCGGTCACCTGAGAAACCATGTGGAACGAAAACGGTTCCAATAGGGCTGAAATGAGACTTCACCGGAAAGACCGTGGCCAATCCGTGTCAGCCGTTCTAACGGCCAAGAACCAGGCACCAGTAGCGCGTATCGCCGTTGGCCGCGGATGCAAGTCCATAGTTTCGGACGTCGGACAACAGCATGTTCGCGCGGTGTCCGGCCGAGTCGGCCCACAGGCTCATGACACAGCTTTCGCTCGCGCAACCCGCGGCCACGTTTTCGGCGCGCGCGCCGGCGCGGCCGTGCTCGGTGTAGAAATCCGCATGGTCCATTGAACGGCGTGCCGCCATGCTCCGCGCATGGCGCTCGGCCATCGCCTGCAAGGGTCCGTTATGGTGCAGCGCCGGCAAGCCATGCGCGTGGCGAAAGGAATTGAGGGTCTCGGCAAGCGCGGCTGAGCCGCTGGCCGCGACGATGACGAGCGCGATCAAGGTCCGCAACATTCAACAATGCTAGCGGGTTTTTGATCGAGCGACTATCGCGCGCTCTTCACCATCTCGATGTCTGCCCGCTGCATTGGACGGGGTGTGACGCGTGGCTCAGGTCTTTCGATCATTTGTATGCGGTCGACCAGTTGTTGCAACGCGTGCCTCAACCGCTCATTCGGGTCGGGCGGACGAGCCGGACTTGGGGTGGGACTTGGGGTGGGACTTGGAGCCGGCCATGAATCCAGCGCTGGAATCGGACTTGGAATCGGACTTGGATTTTGGTTTGGAGCGGGCCGCCAATCGGTCTGGTCGACCCGTGGTGCGGCACGCCGTGTGGGCCGGTATGCGATTGCAGGATTCGGTGTCTGCGCCACGCGGACGCGCGGCTCAGTATTCAGTGCAACCACCGGCGCCCATCGCGGCGGCTTGTAGTTGATCACCTCGCGCTGACGCTGCCGATGCGTGAAGTGAAGTATCGGCCCAGTCACCGCGAGCAAGGCGAACATGACCATCAGCAACACAAAAGTGCGTTCGATCCCGGGGAATTGTTGCGGTGGCGCATCGGCCGGCAGAGTTCGCGCGGTCGTGGCGCGTTGCGATCTCTCTCTATGGACGCTTCCCGTTGGGGATGGATCATTCAGTTCGGCAGGCGTGTCGTCGCTCGTCACCGTTGGTGCGGTGTCATCTGCGTTGGCCGTCTGCAACACCGTTTGAGCTTGCGGCAGGACCGGTAACGCCGGCGCCGCGGGCCAAGGCACCGAAGGGACTATCGCGATAGGATTGGCAGCCGCGGCAGGCGCAGGATCGGTGGCCGCTCGTGCCGGCGCTGCGATCACCGCCTGCGGTGCGCCAGGCTGTTGCTGCGTGTCCGACTCGGACGCAGTTTCGTCTTCAGCCTGCGGTGTCGTTTTCTGGACGGGAAGTCCCTCCGGCGCGAGCCGCCAGCATTGACGATCATTGTTGGCGTGATCGATCCGGTAGTACCAGTGCTGGCCCTGCGGTGTCGGTGCATTCGGTTTGGCGAGACATTCATCGGCGGCGAGTGCCGTGCGTGCTGCTTGCGATGATAGCGCGGCGATCAAGACAAGAGTGAACATCGCCGACGGCAGGATTGCTCTGCGTCCGGGCATGCGTCCCCCTCCTACTCTGTACAAAGAAATGCAGCTGGGATTCGAAACGAAGGTGAGCGACGCCAATTTGAAATGGGGATTGGGGCTGCAATAGGTTGCAATTTCGGCAGGCGCCATGCGCAAGCGGCGATGGTAACGCGGTGCGCGCACGAAGACGGCCGGCTAATTTTTACCGCGATGTTGCCATCAGTCTGCCGCGCCTGGAACTTGGTTAGTGCGCGCGGCCGACATATTCGACTTTCACCTTGCTCAAGCCGTCGTCGTAGAATCCGAGCACCTTAGCCGTCTTTGCCGACACGTCGATGACGCGGCCTCCGACATAGGGGCCGCGGTCGTTCACGCGCACCACGATCGAACGATGGTTGAGCAGATTGGTCACACGCACATTGCACGGCAACGGCAGTGACGGATGCGCGGCTGACAGCGAATTCATGTTGAAAGTTTCGCCGTTGGCGGTGGGACGTCCGTCAAAATCTTCGCCATACCAGGATGCCACGCCAACGGCGCTGTATTTTATGCTTGCGGGGATGGCATGCTGGCTTGCACCGGTCGTGGCGGGTTTGCGGGCAACGATGGTGTTGGTTGCGGCCGTCTCACCGGTTGCGAGCAGGCGCGAACTGACAGCGGCTGCGTGTTTGCGGTCGGCCGTGCCGGCGACGTTGTCGGTCGTGCAATTGGCAAGCGCGAGGCAGCCGGTGGCGGGCCCGATCAGGCGTACGAAGCGGAAAACCCTGCGGTTAAGCCAGAACCCCATCCTCACGAAACGCCCCGGTGCGAAATGGACTGAGCCATTCCCCCCGATCCCCGCCGGCGAAGCTAGCGTGCTTCTGGGGCAGGCGGCGGTGTTGCGGTAGAGGTGGCGCCCGCCGCACACGAATTGTGCCCGGCGATGCTTTTGGGCAACGATTGCCGACAAGTCTAATGACCGCAGGTTGGAGGCCAACTGCCGCCGATCGCATCGGCGGCAGTTTAAAGTCGCGAAAGCTTCCCAAGACGAGGTCGCTTGTCTAGTCGCAGATTCAAGCCTTGATATCGGCCGGCAGTTTGCCGCCATTGGCAGCGAGCTTTGCCATGATCTGTTTGTGCAGCCACACATTCATGGTGGCGGAGTCATTGGTGTCGCCGGTGTAATTGAGTTCCTTCGCGAGCTGCTTGCGCGCGCCGATGCTGCTGTCGAGGCTCAGAGCCTTCATCAGATCGACGATGGAGGTGCGCCAGGCCAGTTTCTCGCCGGTTGCTGCCGCGGCCTTGTCGACGACGGCTCCAACATCGACGGTTTGTGCCGCCGGCGCGCTGGGTGCCAGCGTTGGCGAGGCGCTTGCCTGCGCCGAGCCGTGACCAAAAATTGCGCCCATGATGCTTCCGAAAATACTCATGACATTTCCTCCACTGTTTGTGTCAAATGCTCTTGTGCTCTTGTGCTCTTGCGCGGATGCGATGCTGTCGTGTGGCTGCGCTCAGTATAGGCGTCGCTGCGCGGCTCAACTGGTAAAAATCGCGCGAGCAAGCGCGCAGCCTCTTGCTTGCCATGTTCCGGTCATCGCAACGTCATAGCCTGAAATTCTTCATCAGGTTCGTACAGGAGGCGACCATGGGTCTGATTGATGTGCTCAACGGAATGCAGAATGGGCCGCGCGGACAACGGGATACGACCAGCGGCAGCGGAGGAATGTCGCCGATCACGATGGCGATCCTCGGCCTGCTTGCCTACAAAGCGGTCAAAGGTTTTACCGGCGGGCAAGCGTCAACGGCTCCGGCCAATACCCGCGTACCGCCGGGCGGTACTGCGATCAACACCGGTGCGCAAAGTGGTGGCACGGGTGGAGGTATGGGTGGGGGGTTGGGCGATCTTCTCAAAAGTGGCCTCGGCGGCCTGCTCGCAACGGGTGCCGCCGGCAGCATCGTGAGCGGCGGGCTCGGCGATTTGCTCAAACAGCTGCAACAGGGCGGCCACGGCGAAACCGCTGATTCATGGGTCGGCACCGGGCCTAACAAAACGATTTCGCCGAACGATCTGGCCGGCGCGCTCGGCGCGGACAAGATCAATGCGCTCAGCGCGCAAACCGGCATGTCGCGCGATGACCTGCTGCAAGGCCTCAGCGAATATCTGCCGAAAGTGGTGGACCAGTTGACGCCGCAAGGGCGTCTGCCGACCGAACAGGAAGCCGGGCGCATGCTCTGATCGGGCGCATACTCTGATGCGTGCCCGGCAAACGTCGTGCGTTAAGTGGTCGCTACAATGATAAGGAGTACGCATGGGCATTCTCTGGATTATTCTGATCGGCTTCGTCGCGGGCATTATTGCGCGCTTGCTTGCGCCTGGACCGAATAACCCGTCCGGTTTCATTCTCACCGTTGTTCTCGGGATCGCGGGGGCATTTTTCGCAACCTGGATCGGTCAGGCGATCGGCTGGTACCGGCCGGATCAGGGTGCGGGGTTCATCGGTGCGACGGTAGGCGCCGTGGTCGTGCTGTTCATCTGGCACCGGTTCGTCACGGCACGCGTGATACCCGACGCCGGAGCGGGGCCGCGCTAGTTAAGGTCGCGCGTCGGGCTTACGGCTTCGGGCCCGCCGATATCCCGGCGGGCGCCGATTGATAACGAATTCGCTGTCCCGCCATCAGCGGCCGCCAGGCGTCGCCGGATTTACCGCGGCGGAATCTGGATCAGGTCATCCAGCTGCGCCTTGGTCAGTTCGGTGGCCGTGTACTTGAGGCTGACCGCGTCCTTGACGATGGTGTCGAGCCCGACAATTTTATCCGGCTCGATCGAGGCGCGCGGGAAAAAGTCGTCACGCGTGCGCTTGGCCTTGGCCTCACTGATCTTCAGCCAGTCCGAATAGACCTTGAGCGCATTTGGATCGGTGTAGAGGTAACTCACCGTCTCGCGATAGGCCTTCATGTAGCGGTCGACGACGTCCTTGTGCTCTTTCAGAAAATTGGCATTGGCGATGTTGAGCCGCACGGTCTGGCCCTTGAAGGCCTCGGCGTCATTGCCGGTGGCGATGATACGGATCTGCTTCTGATCGAGCTGGTCGAGCCCGAACGGTGGCGCTGCCCAGCCGACATCGACCTGTCCTGACATCACCGCCGTCAGGTTCGCGGCCGGGCCACCCATCGCTGTCGGCTTGGCCTTGAGCTGGTACTGCCTCATGAAGGCGGTGACGATGCCATGCGTCGAGGAGCCGTTGGTTGAGTAGGCGAGCGTCTTGTCGTCGGTGTCCTTCAGTGACTTGATCGGCGAATCCGCCTTCACATACCAATAAAGATCGTTGGCGCCGGTGGTCTCGGCGCCGATCACACGCACCGGTGCGCCTTTCGAATAAGCGCCGAGGACGCCCATCACGCCGGCTGCGATGCCGAGATCGACGCTGCCGGAGATCACCGCCTGCTGGGTCTCGCCCGCGCCATTGGTGTAGACGATATCGAGTTCGAGGCCGTGCTTCTTGAAGATGCCGGCGAGCTGGCCGACCTCCGACACCGAGGTGTCCCAGTTGCCGCGCTGGCCGATCGCCAGTTTCACCTTGTCGAGCGCGGACGCGGCGGTGACGGTCGCGAACAGCGTCAGCGTTGCGAGTGCGGCGGCATGCCGGTATTTTTTCATCGTATCCTCCCCTGGCGTTTTTTACGTTATTTCGCGGTTTCGCGGACGCGTTCGAGCGGGGCTTCGCTGCCGCCGCCGAGGCTCCGCCAGTTTGTCGTCTTCGGCACCACACCTTCATATGAGCTGATGGTCGCGTGCCTGATGTGTGGCCCGGCCGTGCCGATCGCGGAGCCGCCATCGCGCATCGCGCGGGCGGCCTCCACCATCAGCCGCCTGAACGCGACCACCGCCACGTCGCTGGCGCCGACCCGTTCCTTGGAGCGGTCGCTGATCGGGCCCATGCCCTCCCACATCGCGATGTCCTGGTTCGGAATGCCGCTGATGCCGGTGAAGTTTCCCTGCTTCATGGCGGCGCGGTCCTGACCGTAGAGGTTGTCGCGCGTGCGCTTGCCGTCGAAATTCTGATCGACGTCGACACCCCACTCAAGCACGTTGAACTTACGCCATGCCTTGGCGTCGATGCCGGACTTGTCGGCGCCGTTCCAGGCGATGAAATAGAAGATAGTGGTGTGATCGTCTTCCGGCGTGAGCAGCGTGGCGACATTGTGGACGTTATTCGGCGGGATCAATGCCGTAAACGGCGCGATGTACACGGTCGTGCGGATGTAGTCGTGCGTCGCTTCGTTCGTGATCGGACGCCGGATGGCCGCATAACGGAATCCATAGCTCGTCTTCTCGATCTGAAAGCGCGGCGCCTTGTCGGTCGACGGACGAAGCCAGTTGGCTTCCGTCGCCTTGGCGCCATCGACCTGCGCCGGCACCATGTCGGATGAGTGCAAACTGGAAGAGTGGGCCGAGTCGATCTGGCCTTCGAGGATTTGCGCCCAGTTGCAGCGCACCCGCACCTTGGTGGCGCTGACGCGCGCATCAGGCGTCGGCGCGAAAGCGGGCGCCTCGAATTCGCGCATCTCCTCGGGCGGACCCATATACGCCCACACAAAACCGCCGGCCTCGCGCGCCGGGTAGGCCTTGTGCTTCACGCGCTCCGGAATGAGGCTGTGCTCGGGTTCGGAGGCCATCTCGACAACGTTGCCCTCAACGTCGAATTTCCAGCCGTGATAGAGGCAGCGCAGTCCGCATTCCTCGTTGCGCGCGAACAGCAGCGACGCGCGCCGGTGCGAGCAATACTCGTCGAGCACGCCGACGCGGCCCTTGCTGTCGCGGAACACCACGAGATCCTCGCCGAGCAGGCGCACCTTGACCGGGGCGCCATCGGGCTCGGCCACTTCCTCCGACAAGCAGGCGGCGATCCAGTGGCGGCGCATGATCTGGCCCATTGGCGCGTCACCCTCGACGCGGCACAGCAGATCGTTTTCCTCCGGTGTCATCATGGCGACAGTCTCCCTCGGCGGGCGCTGCGTTCGCAGATTTCTCTCGCGCGCCCTTTCTTAGATATCTAAGATAAGACTAGAGAATGCCTCCGGCCTTGTCGAGGTAGACCGTCCTGTGAGCCCGCCCGATCACCGCAAGCTCCGCCTCGGGGTCGCCGGCCTTGGCCGCGCATTTAGCGTGATGTTGCCGACATTTACCGCGGACCCGCGTGTTGCGCTGGTGGCGGCGGCCGATCCGCGTGCGGAGGCGCGGCAGCGTTTTGCCGCGGATTTCGGCGGCAAAAGTTACAAGTCCGTGGAGGAGCTGTGCGCCGATCCCGCGATCGATGTGGTCTATGTGGCGACACCGCACCAGTTTCACGCGCAGCATGCGGCGCTCGCTGCGCGCCACGGCAAGCACCTGCTGATCGAGAAACCGATCGCGCTCACGCTTGATGAATGCACTTCAATCATAGACGCGGCGCGGCGCGCCGGCGTGCAGCTTGTGGTTGGTCACAGCCATTCCTTCGATGCTCCGGTGAAGCATCTAAGTGAAGTGATCGCGAGCGGAGAATTCGGTGCGGTGCGCATGATCAATGCCATCAAATACACCGACTATCTCTATCGGCCGCGCCGTCCCGAGGAGCTCGACACCGCACAAGGTGGCGGTGCGGTGTTCAATCAGGCGGCACACCAGGTCGACATCGTGCGGCTGGTTGCCGGCGGGCTGGCGACGAGCGTGCGCGCGGTGACCGGCGCGTGGGACCGCTCACGTCCCACGGAAGGCGCCTATGCGGCGGTGCTGACGTTTGCCAATGGTGCTTTCGCATCGCTGACCTATAGCGGGTATGGCCACTTCGATTCCGACGAGTTTCAAGGCTGGATCGGCGAGATGGGCCAGCAGAAAACACCTTACGCCGGCGCGTCGCGTCCGCGCTTCAGCAGTACGGAGGACGAGACCGCATTCAAGAATGCGCGCAATTATGGTGGCCGCGACTATCGGCCATCCGCGACGCAGGCTGCGGCGCACCAGCATTTCGGTATCCTGCTGGTGAGCTGCGAACGCGGCGACCTCCGTGCGCTACCAAATGGTGTGATGATCTATCAGGGCGGCGCGGCGCGGCTCGAAGAACTGCCGCCGCCCTCGGTGCCGCGAGCGGAAGTCATCGATGAGCTTTATCGCGCGGTGGTTCATGGCGAAGCGCCATTGCACGATGGCGCCTGGGCGATGGCAACGCTCGAGGTGCTGCTCGGAATCCTGCGCTCCGCCCGGGAAGGCTGCGATGTCACCCTCAAGCATCAAGTTCGCGCGCCATGAAACGTGAACCGACGACCACGCAGACCATCCTGCGCCACTGGCGCGAAGCGGTACCGGACGATCGCCTCGCGCATCTGGTGAAGGACGCGACACGCGCGCTTGTGCGCGCATTGCAGATGCGGCTCGCGGAGCACGGCGTTTCGTTCGGGCATTGGACATTTCTGCGCATTTTATGGGAGGGCGATGGCTTGACCCAACGCGAGCTGAGCGAACACGCCGGCGTCATGGAGCCGACCACATTCTCGGCGCTCAAGGCGATGGAGCGGCTCGGCTATATTCGCCGCCGCAGGCGCGACGGCGACCGCAAGAAGGTCTATGTGCTGCTGACGCCCAAAGGCCGCCGGCTGCGTGATCGCCTGGTGCCCCTCGCCGAAAACGTCAACCGCATCGCCGTGCGTAACGTCCGTCCGGCTGACATTGCGGTGACGCGTTCGGTCCTGCTGACGATCATCGAAAACATGGCGCGGGACGAGCGGGCCGCCGACATGCGCATGCCCTCGACCCGCGAACTGGGGCGGCTGAAATCCGGCGGGCGAACGCGCCGGCGGCGCAAAACCCGGGAATGATGGCCGGCGTCTGACCCTCGTTTTCGGCTTGCGGAAATCGCGCAAATTGCGAGTATTCAGGCCAAATCGGGGGAACACCCGAACAGCCTTGGAAGGGGAGACGCCAATGACTGCTTTTACACGTCGCAATCTATTGTCGGCGGCCGCTGGTGCGGCTGCCGCCGCAACGGTGCCATTCGATCATCCGGCCCGCGCCGCCACGCCGCCGGCGGGTATGCAGGCCGCCGGCTGGTACCGCTACAAGATCGGCAGCATCGAAGTGACGGTGGCGACCGACGGCGTCGCCCGTTTCAAGATGGCGGAAGATCACGTCATCAACATCAAGAAAGATGTAGTGAATGCCGCACTTGCCGAGGTCTTCATGGAAAAGGACATGATGACCACGCCGTACAATCCGGTCTGCCTGAACACCGGCTCCAAGCTCGTGGTCATCGATACCGGGACCGGCGAAGCCAACTACAAGAAGAGCCACGGCGTTGGCGGCCAGTTCGTGACCAATCTCGCCGCCTCCGGCATCGAGCGGACCGCGGTCGATACCGTGATCATCTCGCACTACCACGGCGACCACATCAACGGCCTGCTGATGGAGGACAATTCGCTCACTTATCCGAACGCCGAGATTTTGGTGCCGGCGCGCGAGCACGCCTACTGGATGGATGACGGTGAGATGAGCCGCGCCACCAACGCGCGTGTGCAGACCAATTTCAAGAATATCCGCCGCGTGTTCAATGCCGAAGTGATGAAGCGCGTGAATACTTATGAGTGGGGCAAGGACGTCATCCCCGGTGTTACCGCGCAGGGAACGCCCGGCCACACGCCCGGCCATACGTCCTACGTAATCACCTCGGGCTCGGACAGTGTCTATCTCCAATCCGACGTCACGCACGTGCCGTTCTTGTTCGTGCGTCACCCCGACTGGCACGCTTTCTATGATCAGGACGGCGACCTGGCGGAAACAACGCGCCGCAAAGTCTACGACATGCTGGTGGCCGACAAGATGCGCGTGCAGGGCTTCCACTACCCGTTCCCGTCGCTCGCGCATGTGGAGAAATACGGCACCGGCTATCGTGAGATCCCGGTGATCTGGAATCCGACGATCTGATCGCTCGCAACGTCGGCGCGCATCAAACAAAGCCCCGGGCATTGCCCGGGGCTTATGTCGTTTGAGCGCAATGCGCGGTTATTTCGCGGCGACGATCTTCTGCTTCTGCTCGCCAAGCTTTTCAATGCCGAGCGTCACAACGTCGCCGGGCTTCAGGAAAACCGGCGCAGGCTTCATGCCGAGTGCAACGCCGGGCGGCGTGCCAGTGATGATGATATCGCCCGGCTCCATCACGAAGAACTGCGAGCAATACCAGACAAGGTGTTCCGCACCGAAGATCATGGTCTTGGTGTTGCCGCGCTGGCGTTTCTCACCATTGACGTCGAGCCACATGTCCAGGTTCTGCGGGTCGCCGACCTCATCCTTGGTGACGAACCATGGGCCGACCGGGCCGAAGGTTTCGCAGCCTTTCCCCTTGTCCCATTGGCCGCCGCTGCGCTCGATCTGGAACGCGCGTTCGGACACATCGTTCGAGAGGAAGTAGCCGGCGATGGCGTCCTTCGCCTTGTCCCTGGCGAGATAGCGCGCGCGCTTACCGATAACGATGCCAAGTTCGACCTCGTAGTCGAGCTTGGTCGACTCGCGTGGCGTGATGGTGTCGTCGTTCGGCCCGCAGATGCAGGTGATCGCCTTGTTGAAGATGATCGGCTCTTTCGGAATCGGCATGCCGGCCTCCGCCGCGTGGTCGGAATAATTCAGCCCGATCGCGATGAAATTTCGCACGCTGCCGAGACAGGGGCCAAGCCGCGGCTTGCCGGAGACAGGCTTCATCCGCTTGAGGTTGGCTTTGCGAATTTTTGTGAGGCCGCCGGACGCCAGCATCGCGCCGTCGATGTCCTTCACGAGGCGCGACAGGTCGCGGATCTTGCCATCGTCACCAATGATGCCGGGTTTCTCGCGGCCGGGGGTGCCATAGCGGACGAGCTTCATTTCAGGTGTCTCCCATGGGTCGTTTGTTGGGTCGTTTATTGGAGCGTTGGTTTTTGGAGATGGAGGGTAAGTCGGCGCCATCATGCATGGCGGCGGGCAGGGGGCAACCCTCCCTTGCGGCATGAACATGGACTGGCGCGTCCGCGAAAACCGAGATTGATCAGCATCTTGCCGCCCGATGCGGGATGGTTAGCGAATTCTGACAATTTTTCGCGGTTTTTGATGATCAGTTTCACCGCTCGATAAATAGGCACACCTAGGATGCCATTGGCCCGGATCGAGTCGGGCGCCAATGGAATGGGAAGACCCGAGCGAACTGCGATGGACGAACGACGCACCGCACAGCGTTTACGCGCACTCAAAGGCGGCACGATCGCGTTTAATCGCGCTGCCGGCATTGACTGTCGCATCCGCAACATGTCCCCGGCCGGCGCATGCCTCGAAGTTGCGAGCCAGATCGGCATTCCGGACGATTTCGTTCTGGTCGTGGGCTACGACAAGATCAACAGGCCATGTCACGTGATCTGGCGTTCGGATATGCGGATGGGCGTTGAGTTTCGCGCGGCCTGACGGCACACCCTCAATCGCACGTCTGCCGCAGGCGGTATCTATCTCCGCCGACCCGCGGCCCGCATTGCGCTCGACGACCTCCTGATCCAGCCAATCGACCAGCAAGCGTGACTGCGATTGCTGCAGTGCGGCAAAAGACTGTGTCGCCGCCGCAACAGCTGCACTAATTTCGCTTAAGTTCAGGGAATTCCAGCGATTATCGCGGCAACGCCTATTGTCGGTTAAGTGGCGTCCGGTCACGATGCCGCTTGCGCGCCGGGACCGCGCGCTATGTTGGGGGACGGCATGACGCTTCGGAGCTGGGCAAGCATCTTGCGCGCAGGTAGCGCGCTCGGAATTTTGGTCATCGCTACCGCACAGGCGAGCGCCGGTGCTCTCGCAGTTCACGAACAAAGTGCATTCGGGCAGGGCGCTTCTTATGCGGGCGTCGCGGCCGGCGGGTCGCTCTCCACGATGTTCTGGAATCCCGCAGTGATGACCCAGTTTTCCGGCATCCAGAGTTCGTCGAGCTACACGGGTTTTTTCCCCTCGGTGGTGAACACTCCGAGCTCGGGCACATTTGCGTCGCTCGGCGGCACTTTCAATACGTATCAGCAGGCGCTTATTCCGGCCGGCTACATGTCTTACCAGCTCACTCCGAACCTCTGGCTGGGCATGTCACTGAACTCGACGTTCGGCCTCTCGGTCGGCTTTCCCGAGCGGTGGGCCGGTCGCGATTATGCTGCGGGCGATACATGGCTGCACACTTATAACGCGGCACCCAGCGTCGCTTATCGGATCAATGATTGGATCAGCGTCGGCGCGGGCGTGCAGATCCAGTATGCGAAGGCCAGTTTAAATCACGGCGTGTCGCTCAACGTGCCGGGCGTTGGTGTCTTCCCGGTTGGTGATGCGAATTTGTCGGGCAATGGTTGGGGTTACGGCTTCACCGCTGGCGTTACTTTAACGCCGACACCGACAACGACAGTCGGTATTGGTTATCGTTCCGCCATCAACCAAAAGATCAGCGGCGACCTGACGAGCCCGCTTGGCGTGGCTGCCGCAGAAACCACGGTCGATCTGCCCGGCATGGTTTCGCTCGGTATCCGTCAGCGCCTCGATATGCAATGGACCTTGCTTGGCACAGTCGAATGGACCAACTGGAGCCGGATCGGGACATCCAATATCGTTTCGAACGGTGTCACCGTCACGACCTTGCCGTTCCAGTACCAGGACGGATGGCTGTTCTCGGCGGGTGTCGAGTATCAAGCCAACGATCGCCTCACCTTGCGCACCGGCTTTGGCTACGAGATTTCGCCGATCACGGACCAGGTCCGCACGCCGCTGATACCGGACGCCAACCGGTTCTGGGCATCGGTCGGTGCGAGCTACGTGATTATCAAAGGTCTGAAGGCCGACCTGGCCTATTCACACGTGTACGAACCCAACGCATCGATCAATATCTCGCCGACCTCCGGTAATCCGTGGTTCGCGACCACCGGAATCACGTATGTCGGCACTGCGACATCGCACGCCGATATCATCTCGCTCGGCTTGAATTGGAAATGGGATGAGGTCTTCAAATAAGCAGGCGATTTAGTCGCGCTCTTGCGGAGGCCGGCGGTGACGCCGGCCTTCGTGTTTTCAGAATGCGCCGTTGAACGTGCCGCCGTCGATCAGCAGGTTCTGCCCGGTGATGTAGCCGCCGTGCGTCGAGCAAAGGAACGCACAGGCTGCGCCGAATTCGTCTGGATTTCCGAAGCGTTTGGCCGGGATCGTCGCGATGCGCTCGGCGGCGACCTGGTCGGCGCTTTTGCCCTTCTGTTCGGCGGTCTTGCTGAGCACGCCGCGCAGCCGGTCAGTATCGAAAGCCCCCGGCAGGATATTGTTGATGGTGACATTCTTGTCGGCCACCGTGCGCGCGACGCCGGCCAGGAAGGCAGTCAATCCGGCGCGCGCGCCCGAGGACAGATCGAGTCCGGCCAGCGGCATCCTCACCGAGCCTGACGTAATATTGACGATGCGTCCGAATTTGCGCTGGCACATCGGGTCGATCACTTTCTGGATGAGCTCAACCGCGACCACCATGTTGGCGATGACGCCGTCGATCATCTGCGCGCGGGTGAGTTCGCGAAAATCGCGCATCGGCGGACCGGCATTGTTGTTGACCAGGATGTCGGGTTGCGGGCAGGCGGCGAGGAGTGCCTTCTGGCCCTCCGGCGTGCCGACATCGGCGGCGACCGGGATGACCTTGGCGCCGGTCGCGCTGGCGAGTTCGGCCGCCGCCGCGTCCAGTTTCTTGGCGTCGCGCCCGTTGATCACCACCTCGCAGCCAGCCTCCGCCAATGCCCGCGCACAGGCTTTTCCGAGCCCGCGGCTCGACGCACAGACGATGGCCTTGCGGCCGGCAATTCCGAGATTCATGGGATGTCCCTGGCTCGTGTCAACGATTGCCCCGAGTGTCAGTGTCGGGGACCAAAGCGTCAAGACTAGCGTCTCGCTGCCGAGTTCGAGCATCGACGGGTCCCGCCAATCGGTCGATGCACAGAGGCTGATGCTTGCACTACCGTGAAAGGGAAGTTGGCGCTGAGAGCTGCCGCTGCCGGTTCCCCTCCCCCTTGTGGGGAGGGGCTAGGGGTGGGGGTCGGTGTGGTGATGACTATGAACGACAAAAACAACGAACGCACCTGGGCGATCACGGACCGGGAAGCGGCGCCGCGGCAGCGTATGTTTGCACGCCGAATGCGCAAAGCACCGACGGAGGCCGAGCGCAAACTCTGGTGGCATCTGCGTCATCGCCTGCCTTTGGATGGCTCGCACTTCCGCAGACAAGTTCAGATTGGACCTTACATTGCAGATTTTGCCTGTCACCAATTGAGACTGATCATCGAGATCGACGGCAGCCAGCATGGCCCGCAAGCAAAAAAAGATGAGGAGCGCACACGACGACTTGAATCGGACGGTTACCGCGTTTTGCGTTTCTGGAACAATGAAGTGCTTTCTAATATCGAAGGCGTGCTGACTGAAATTAAGAGCGCGAGCGCAGTGACCCCCACCCCCGACCCCTCCCCACAAGGGGGAGGGGAGCAGGGCACAGTCGCGCGACGACCCTCCCCCTCCACGGGAGGGTGACGATTAGTCAGCGTGTCGCTCAACTGTTGCAAACGATTGCTACCTCCCGGCCGACACTCGCGACCTGATTCGGGAGGCCTGCATGCTCCGCGACCCCGCCAAAGACGTCATGGAGAAAGCTTATGCGCGTTGGGCGCCGGTTTACGACGTCCTCTGTGGACCCGTTTTCCTGAACGGACGGCGCGCCGCGGCAAGTGCCGCGCGTGCGGTTGGCGGGCGCATTCTCGAGATCGGCGTCGGCACCGGCCTGTCATTTGACGACTATGATGACACGACCGAGATCACCGGGATCGACTTGTCGGAGCCAATGATCGCGCGTGCGCACGAGCGGGCAAAAAGCGGACGATATCCATTCGTCAAGGAACTGGCCGTGATGGATGCGCACGACCTCAGCTATCCGGATGCTTCATTCGATTGCGTGGTGGCTCAGTTCGTCATCACGCTGGTCGAAAATCCCGAACGCGTATTGTCGGAATGCGCGCGGGTGCTGCGCCCCGGCGGTCAAATCATCCTGGTCAATCACTTGTATTCGGAACACGGACTCGCGGCCGCGGTCGAGCGCTTGCTGGCACAGAGGGCGCGCAAGCTGGGACTGCGGCCGGAATTCCCTTTCCAGCGCCTCGCGGCATGGGCTCAAGCGCATGGCGGCGCCGAACTGGTGGAACGGCGCAAGGTCAAGCCGTTCGGGATCTATACGCTGGTGCGCTTTCAACGCGCGGAAATGCGCAGTGCCGCAGCCTGATCGTATGAAATAGGTAAACAGCGCGGTCATAAAACTGAAATGCGAGCCTGCTACATCCCGCGCATGATCATTGCATCGGAGAGCGTCGTATCGTGACGGACAACGCCACGCGACGGTTTCGCGCGCTGTTCATCTCCGACGTCCATCTGGGAACGCGCGGCTGTCAGGCCGACAGGCTGCTCGACTTCCTCCGCTATCACGACGCAGAAACCGTCTACCTCGTCGGCGACATTGTCGACGGCTGGGCGCTTCGTTCGTCGTGGTATTGGCCCCAGACGCACAATGACGTCGTCCAAAAACTCCTGCGGCAGGCCCGCAAGGGTTCGCGCCTCATCTACATCCCCGGTAATCACGATGAATTCCTGCGCGGCTACTACGGCACTCACTTCGGTGGCATCGAGGTCGTGGAAAATGCGATCCACGAGGGCCTCGACGGCCGCCGCTATCTGGTCGTGCACGGTGATATCTTCGATCTTGTGGTGACGCAGGCGCGCTGGCTGGCGCTGCTGGGCGACAAGGCCTACGAATTCGCGCTCACCGCCAATCGCGTCTTCAACGCCTTCCGCCGAATCTTCGGCGCTCCTTATTGGTCGTTGTCCAAATGGGCCAAGCTGAAGGTGAAGAACGCGGTCAACTACATCGGCGCTTTCGAGAAGGCATTGGCGACCGAAGCAAAGCATCACCACGCCGATGGTGTGATCTGCGGCCACATTCACACCGCCGCCATGCATGATGACTACGGTCTGCGGTACATTAACTGCGGTGACTGGGTGGAAAGCTGCACGGCGGTCGCCGAGCGCGAGGACGGCGAGTTCGAAATCATCACCTGGACGCACAGCGACCGGAAAGTGGATGCGGTGTCGGCCATCGCGCAATCACGAGCTGCTTGAATATGACGCGAGCCCGGCAACCAATCCGTTCGTCCCCGCGCAAGCGCGGACCCGGAGCACGGCGCACGGCGCACCAGCGGCCCCTGGGTTCCCGCTTGCGCGGGAATGAGCGGAGTACGGTGTGAAAATTCTGGTCGCTACCGATGCCTGGCACCCGCAGGTCAACGGCGTCGTGCGCACTCTCGGGCACGTGGCGCGCGAGGCGCGTGCGCTTGGCGCGGAGCTCGAATTCCTCGGGCCCGACCAGTTCTGGACCCTGCCGATGCCGAGCTACCCGGAAATCCGCCTGGCGCTGGTCGCGCCGGGCGCTATCGAGCGGCGGATCGAGCGCTCCCGAGCCGACGCAATCCACGTTGCCACCGAAGGCCCGCTCGGCCACACCATGCGGCGCGTCTGTCTGCGGCGCGGCGTGCCTTTCACAACCAGTTTTCACACGCGTTTCCCGGATTATCTCGCTGGCCGTTTGCCGGTGCCGGAGCACTGGACCTGCCAACTGACCTGGGCCTGGCTGCGGCACTTCCACTCTGCAGGCGCGGCCACGCTCGCAGCGACGCCGACTCTGGCCAACGAGCTCGCCACGCGCGGTTTCAGGAACGTGAAGCTGTGGCCGCGCGGTGTCGACGCTGATCTGTTCCGCCCGCGCCGCGGAAAAGGACTCAGCCTGCCGCGACCGATTTTTCTGACAGTCGGGCGCCTGGCGGTGGAAAAAAATCTTGAAGCCTTTCTGAAGCTTGAGCTGCCCGGCACGAAACTTGTGGTCGGAGAGGGGCCGGCACGCGGTGCACTGGCGCGAAAGTTTCCCAATGCAGTATTTGTCGGTTCGCGTACCGGCGAGGCACTGGCTGAAATCTATGCGGCCGCCGACGTGTTCGTTTTTCCGAGCCGCACCGACACGTTTGGTCTGGTGTTGCTCGAAGCCCTCGCGAGCGGCGTGCCGGTGGCCGCGTTCCCGGCGGCGGCGCCCCGGGACGTCATCGGTGATGCGAATGTCGGGACCCTCGATGACGACCTACAGCGCGCATGCCTCGGTGCGCTGGACTGTTCGCGGCAGGATTGCCGCGAATTCGCACTCCGCATGACCTGGGCCGAGAGCGCGCGCATCTTCCTGGAGCACGTGGGGGAAGCGGCAAGGTCGGGGCGCGGCAAGCCTGCGCGGATCGCCGCTTGATCGCTGACTAAAACGCAAGTGGCGGTCGCGGACGGCCCCTTAAAAAGGGGCTTTTTCCTCCGGAATCGACAAGATCAAGCGACGCGCCCTGCCAAGGCGGAACCAAGGGTCTGCGAGCGGTGTTATCCGGTCAGCGATTTAATCCCTCAAATGACCCGAGGCACTTGATGATGTTTATGCATTCAAGCCCCGCGCGTGTGATGTGTCGCGGGGCCGTGTTGGCGGCGACGATTTTGTTGTTTGCTGGGGGCGACGGCAACACACAGCCCGCCGCCACCCAAGGGTCGGCTCCAAGCACCAGCCCATTCGACCAGTTGGCGGGAAGTTGGTCTGGCTCCGGGACCATCGATTTGGCCAATGGCAGGCACGAGCCGATAAAATGCCGGGCTTCCTATGATGTTCTGGAAGAGCAAAACAAACTTCAACTCAATATTCGCTGTGCGAGCGACAGCTATAATTTCGATTTGCGCGGGAGTGCGAACTACTCCGCCGGCGCGATCACAGGGACATGGAGCGAGTCCACTCGCAATGCTGCCGGGATCCTGTCCGGCAAGGTCGAAGGCGTCGGCTTTCAAGTCGTAGCCAAGGGACCCACGTTCACCGCCAATTTGGATTTGGTCACGCGTGGCGACAAGCAGTCGGTTACGATCAAGTCGCAAGACGCGAATGCCGCCGTGCAGGGTGCGACCATTACTTTGCAGCGTGGATAGCCGTGCTGTCCACCGATCGCGCGGCCCATCTTAGAAAGTTGGCAGACCAGTTGCAGTTCACGGTTGAACAGACAGGCGAGTGTTTCACGTTGACACGCACGGCCGACGTTTCGCGGCCGGTGATCGAACGAAAGCTTACGTTGTCGCAGGCTGAGGAATTACTTCAAATTTGGAAACTGCGCGGGCCTCACGGCGGGTAAGGTTCGTGCCCAATTCGTAAGTAAAGCACCCGTGTGTCAACGGCAGTTACGTACGCTTCGTCAAAATACCCGTTCTGTTCGGATAGTGCCGGCTGGCAAAAGGGCGCGCGATGTTTACTTATTCGTTCATGAAATTAGATAACGCGCCTTGGTTGGAAGCCTTCAGTCTGGCTTTGGAATCGAATCAAGTCATCGCTCTCAGGTTGGCTAAACTCGCCGCGGGTGGTGCGCCGGCGCGCGCCGAGGCCAGCATGATGGTCAGTGAAAAAATCAGCGAAGCGTGGGGGGCCGGTGTAACGCTGATGACCGGTGGGTCGAGCGCCAAGGTGATCTCACAATATCGTAAACGCGTCGCCGCGAATTCCAGGCGGCTTAGCCGCGCCAAACGCACATGACCCGAAAATGTGAAAGAGGCCGCCAACTGGGCGGCCTCCACAGTGAGTTTCAGTAGCCGCGATACGGCTTGCAGACTCCGTCTTGTACACTCCAGCCCGGCGCACAGGCGCCGCCGCCGTAATAGCCCCCGCGGTATCCCCCGTAATAGCCTCCGCCGTAGCCCCCGCACACACGCCTCCAATAACAGCCTTGCGGGCCACAGCGCCGCACCCGGCGACAGGCGTACTGAACCTCATCCACAGGGTTTGCCTGCTGAATGGCCGGTGCAAGACCGGCCGCAGCGGGAGCCATCATGGCCTGGGCGCTCGGAATCGCGAGGAGCCCAGACAAAAATACAATCGCGAGAACAAGGCTAGTCACCAGCAGCCTGCGCATATTCATCTCCTGTTTGTATTGCGTATACGTTGATCCGCACCGGCTGAACAACGTCCGAATGGCGCATTTTGTGCCAAAATTGCTTGCCTAGCTCGCCCATCTTTCGGCTAACCAAAGCGCACAGGGAAGTACATGCCGCAGCCCGATATTACCCTTTTCACCTCTATTCCGCCTCGGGTGAAACGCCCTGTTCAGGGACAGGACTTCGGCCCGGCGTGGCAGGCGGCCTGCCTCGATTCTTGGATCAAAGCAGATTTTCGTATCGTGAGTTTGAATACTCCGAACGAGATCGATGCGATCCGCCCGATCGCACCGACAGTCGAGTTTCGGGAAATACCCGCCAGTCGACAACGTCCTCTGATCACCGATTTCTTTAGCGCCGCCAGCAATTTCAAAAATAGTGTCGTGGGTATCATCAACGCCGACTGCATGCTGATTGCGCAAACCCAGTTGAAAAAGCGCCTCTCGGGCCACACCGACGGCCTGGTGATTGTCGAGCGGCTTAATATAAGCGAGCTGACGCTTCGGCCTACCGGTTTGAGCTGCTCAGGTTTTGATGCTTTCTTTTTTGATCCCGCGTCGCTCGCGGATATTGAACGCGACGATTATTGGCACATCGGCGGGGTTTGGGTTGATTATTGGCTGCCCTTTGCATTTCACGCCGCTGGCCTCGAGATAAAAACTTTACCGGGCCCGATGCTCCTTCATCTCAATCACGATCTGGCCTGGGGCTGGGAAGCATGGAATAACGAAATCTACCGCGTGACAGATTTGCTTTGTCGGGCTGAGAGTTGCGGACGTTTGGATCCGGCGTTAGCGGCTGGTCTGCACAAGGCGATGCGGAAAAATGATGTTGGCACCTTGCAAAAGCTATTCTTTCTCTGGCTAAAGTCACAAAAACCACTTTGGACGCCCGACGCCGGCAGCGTGGACGATCTTACGATGAAGGCTATCAACGCCTCAGCAATATTTCCCCAAACTTACACTCACGTACTGGCACATCAATTTCGTGATTTAAAGCGGCGAATACGCGGTCAATTGCGTCGAATTTTTGATGCATTGGGACTTCGGCGTGCGCTCTACACAATCTGGCGTCGCTGCAGCTGAATACCCGCCCAAACAGCTGCTTCGCGCGTTATCTCTCGATATGGCGTGACTTTGGTAGGATCGTCGATGAATAATAAGGGGCAAGAACGACCGCTCTTGCAGTCGCGTGCGGCTCGGCGTTAGCTTCCCTGGTCATGGGTGCAATCGACATTTCCATTCTGCCGACGGTGGCCGACATCGAAGCGGCGGCAAAGCGGCTTGCCGGCGTTGCCGTGCGATCACCGCTGATCAATGCGCCGGTGCTGGATGAAGCACTCGGCGCGCGTGTTTTCCTTAAGGCAGAAACGTTGCAGCGTACCGGTTCCTTCAAGTTTCGCGGTGCCTACAACAAGATTTCCTCGATCCCGGCCGAGCGGCGCTCCGCCGGCGTGGTGGCTTATTCCAGCGGCAATCACGCGCAAGGCGTCGCGGCGGCCGCCCGCCTGCTTGGCATGCGGGCCACCATCGTGATGCCGAGCGACGCGCCAAAGGCGAAACGCGATCGCACATTGGCTCTCGGCGCCGAGGTCGTGCCCTACGATCGCAATACGGAAGACCGTGCTGCGATCGCAAAAAAAATAGTGGCTGAGCGCAATGCGACGCTGGTTCCCCCTTATGACGACCCGTTCATCATCGCGGGGCAGGGCACCATCGGCACCGAAATTGTCGAGGATCTCGCACGGTTTTCGCTCAAGCCCGATGTCGTGGTCATCGGTGCATCCGGCGGCGGCCTGGCCGCCGGCGTTTCGCTGGGAATGAAATCGCGGGTGCCGTCCGCGAAGTTTTACGTCGTCGAGCCCGAAGGTTTTGACGATACGATACGCTCGTTCGCCAGCGGCAAACGCGAGGCCAATCCACGCATGAGCGGCACGATCTGCGATGCGTTGATGAGCAATACGCCGGGAGAGCTGACGTTCCCCATTACGCGCGATCTCATCGGGCAGGGTATGACCGTCAGCGATGGCGAAGTCGCGCACGCGGTGCGCTATGCATTCAACGATTTGAAGCTGGTCGTTGAGCCCGGTGGCGCCATTGGCCTCGCGGCATTGTTGGCTGGCAAGCTGGAGGTTAAAGGCAAGATCGTGGTCGGCGTCCTGTCGGGTGGCAACGTGGATGCCGATCTCTTCGCGCGGCTGATCGCTGCCGCGTGATGGCCTCACCGTTTACGTAAATAGCGCCAGGCGCTCTTCTTCGCTCAAAGCCATGATCGACGCCAGTGGCCCCGCTGGTTTCGGTTTTGCAACCGCGGTGGCTGGCGCAGCCCGCGACATCGCCGGTTCGATTTTCGGTTTGTCGGTTTTGACCGTCGCTGATATTGCGTCCGGCGCTGGCGGCGGTCCGACAAACGCCACCTCCGCCATGATCACCTCGCTGCGCACAAGAGCGATCGGCGGCAGCGGTGTGAAAAGCGGCGACGGGATCGGCAATTCCGGCTGCTCCGGCGTCGGAACGACGGCAAGATGCGTCCGTTCGGCGGGCTCCTTCGGTTCATCTTCTGATTCTTGCGGCGAACTAGATTCAGTGACCTCAGCCGGCGGCGGACTCTCCACCTGCGCTGAAGTCATAATAGCGGTGATGCGGCGCGTGACCAGCGCGACCAGGTCCGCGAGCTTTGTCGCCTTGGTCGCAACGATGTTTGCCTCAAGCTCGCTTTGTGCGGCGGCGATCTCGTCGAGCAGCGCGCGCAATTGCGTTTTGATTGTGTCCGTGACTTTTGGCGCGCTGTTGGCCGCAACGGTTTCTTGCAATCGCGCGATCGCAGCAAGCAACTGCTCGGTGTCGGCATTGCGGTTTCGCCGGGTATATTCCGCGAGAAAGGCGCGGCCGCGCGCGCTCGCGGACAGCGCCGCGCAGAAGGTTTCGTAGTCGCCATCATCGGGCGCGTCCGGCGCGGGGTGTCCCGCCCGCGCCGTGGTCTCGGTCGCCATGTGCAATCCCTGCGGGGCCGTTTATCAATCATGTGGCTTGATTCGGCCAGCGCTGCTTCGCGCGCGCGGGCGCGACGAAGGCCCGAAATTGATGTTCCCGCAATGTGTTAGGTGGAATCCAACCGGCGCCATGCAGCCTGCACGCGCGACATTTTTGGGCTTCGTGCCGCGCCTCGCGGCCTTCTATGCCGCGCTGTTTATTTTGCCCGGCATCCAGATGCCGTTCTTCCCGGTCTGGCTCAGGGCCAAGGGGTTGGACCCCAAAATGATCGGCTTTGTGCTCGCCGTGCCGATGGTGGTGCGGATCCTCGCTATACCCGTCGTGACGCGCGCAGCCGATCGGCGCGACGCCATACAGGGCGCCATGGTGCTCGCCTGCGTGGCAAGCGTCGCGGGCTATACCCTGGTCGGTCTGTCGGGTGGTGCCGTTGCAATCCTGATCGCCTATGCGCTCACATCACTGGCTTCGACGCCGGTGATACCGCTCTCCGAAACCTATGCGCTCAAGGGCCTTTCGGCGCGCGGGCGTGCCTATGGGCCGGTGCGGCTGTGGGGCTCGTTTGCCTATATCGTCGGGAATTTCGCTGCCGGATTTGCAGCTGACGCGATGCCGGCACGCGATCTCATCTGGCTAATGGTCGCGGCGACAATTCTTCTGGCGCTTGCGGCATCGACGCTGCCGTCGCTTCCGTCACCGCCGCACGATCCGGACACGCCATCACGGCCGCGGCCGATGTTGCTGCGCGATCCGGCTTTCATCGCGGTGCTGGCGGCGGCGAGCCTCATCCAGGCGAGTCATGCTTTCTTCTACGGCTTCTCAGCGGTGCAATGGCGCGCCGCCGGCTTTGACGGCACCGTTATCGCGGCGCTGTGGGGGCTCGGCGTGGCTGCGGAGATCGTGCTGTTCGCGATGCAGGCGCGGCTGCCGCCATTCTTTGAACCGACCATGCTGCTGCTGGTTGGCGCATGCGGGGCCGTCTTGCGCTGGGTGGGGATGGCGCTTGATCCGCCCGCGCTCATGTTGCCATTTCTGCAGGTGCTGCACGCGTTGTCATTTGGCGCGACCCATCTCGGCGCGCTCATGTTTCTGATGCGCCATGTGCCGCCTGGTCAGGCGGCCACGGCGCAGGGGTATCTGGCGATTACGCTCGGGCTGGCGATGGCGGCCGCGACAGCGGTGTCCGGCCTGCTGTACGACGATTTCGGCAGCCGCGCCTATATGGCGATGGCGTTAGCGGCTGTCGCTGGAGGCGCTTGCGGACTCATAGCGCACCGGATGCGGCACGTGCCGTTGCGCTGAGCGAGTTTGGATGCGCTCGTCGCGGTCACAGCTTGCCACGATGCCGCCGAGCGCGCGGCCTTCGAGGAAGATCATCTTGCGCGACAATCCTCCGTGGCTGCTGATCCATCGCCGCACCGACGGCGGATAGATGTCCCACAGCGCCTGCGTGCCCAGCGGGCTCGTCACGGGCCGGCCGTTGTTGTCGGGCATCCAGGCCGCGTGAAAGCCAAAGCGTGCATGTTGCGTGGCGCAGATTTTTTCGCGCGGCACCAGCCCGAGTACGAGCGTGCAAGCCGATAGGCAATTGCCATCGACAACGACATTTTCGCCGCTGGAGCGCAATGATGCGAACGTTTGCAGATAGTGGCCGATTTGGCCGCCGCGATCTTCCGAGATCCGCATGGTCGCGGATGCCGACGTCACGCTAAGCGTTGTCACAATCGCGCCGAAAACGAGTCCCCGAATTCGCATGTCCCCCGTCCGTTATCGTTTGCCCTGCCTTAATCGGTGGTGCGATCTTAGATGAAGTCTAAGCCAAACAAGCGGGAAACGGAAAGCTTTGGTTGACTAAAACCCGACCGGGATAACTAAAGGCGGGGCACATTTCATGAACGAAATCAGGCGTATGGCGGAACTCGCTGACAAGGCGCTGTGGGCAGGGCAGGTCCCGTTGCGCGTTTGTTGTGAGTTCCCTCGGCTCGGTCAGCCCCAGAGCGCCGGTGACGGCGGATACACAAGGCTGTCGATGTAGCGCAGGCCGTCAGGACGATCCGCGCTGAGCAAAAGCGGACCGTCGAGGTCGACGAAGCGCGCCTTTTGCGCCAGCAGCACGGCGGGAGCCATCGCCAGGGATGTTGCGACCATGCAGCCGATCATGATCGAGAAGTTCCGTTGCTCCGCATCGGCGAGCATTGCCAGCGCTTCGGTTAATCCACCGGCTTTGTCGAGCTTGATGTTGATCGCGTCGTATTTTCCCGCGAGCGCGGGCAGAGAAGCGCGATCGTGAACGCTTTCGTCGGCGCAGACGGGAAGCGGACGCTTCATGCGAGCTAGAACATCATCGCGGCCGTCCGGCAGCGGCTGTTCCACCAGCGCAACGCCGGCCTGCGCACAGGCATCAAGATTGGCTGCGAGATTGCTGTCGTTCCAGCCTTCATTGGCGTCGACGATCAACGTTGCCTGCGGCGCGGCGGCGCGCACAGCGCGAATACGCGCGGTGTCGCCGTCGGCACCAAGCTTGACCTTAAGCAGAGCTCGGTGCGCTGCGCGTTCGGCGGCTTGCGCCATTATGGCGGGTTCGGCGAGCGAAATAGTGTAGGCGGTCGTGACTGGTCCTGGCGCAGGCATTCCGGCCAGCTCGTAGGCGGGCCGCCCGGCGCGCTTGGCCGCAAGATCCCAGAGGGCGCAATCGAGCGCGTTGCGCGCGGCACCGGCTGGCATCAGGCGTTGCAAGTCGGCGCGATCGAGGCCCTGCTGGAATTGCGGTCGCATGGCCTCGAGTGCGGCGGTGACGCTCTCGACGGTTTCGCCATAGCGTGCGTAGGGCACGCATTCTCCGCGTCCCCGCACGTTGCCATCGGAGAGTTCCGCAATCACGACGGCAGCCTCCGTCTTGGCGCCGCGGCTGATCGCAAAAGAGCCGACGATCGGCCAGCGCTCGACGGCAAAGGTGAGCATCAAGGGCGTGTTCACGGGATATCCGCGCAGCGAGACGAATAAGAGCGGAGAGGCCGGCAGTCCGCCGCGACCAGGCAGGCCTGCACAAAAAATTCCTGTCAGCGCCGCGTGTGCGTCAGTCGAACCGGCCGGCGGCGTGTGCCAGCATGGTGTAGACCTTGCCCGTTTCCGACGTCAGATAGGTCCGCGCTACCACCTGGCCGCGGTCGTCGCGGGAAACCTCGTCAAGCAAGCGTTCGAATTCGCTGATGTAGCGGTCGACCGTCTGCTTGAATTCGCGGTCGGAGCGATATTTCTTGCGAATATCGTCAAACGCCTGCTGGCCCTGCAACGTGTAGAGCCGGCGGGTGAAAACGTTGCGTTCACCGCGTTTGTAGCGGTCCCACAGATCGGCAGCCGCGTCGTGGTCGATCATGCGGGCGATGTCGACCGAAAGGGAATCGAGCGATTCAATTGAATGCCGGGGCGGGCGGTCTTCGCTCGGGCGCGGGGGCGCGGTCTCTCGCGCGATTTCGCGCGGCGCCGGCTCGCGTGGCATTTCCCGCTGCGGCTCACGTTGAGCCTCGCGCTGCGGTTCCCGTTGTGGTTCGCGTGGTGTTTCCCGTTGTATTTCCCGTTGAATTTCCCTTGCCGGCTCGTCCTCATCACGCGAGGCGCGGTTGAGGAGATCGGTCAGCCAGCCGCGGCCGGGCGTGGCGGGCGCCGGTGTCAGCGAAGGAACTTCGGTGGTGCGGCGCGCAGCCGGTGCGAAACTGGCGGGCTCGCTGCGCTGCACGGGCCGCGGCGGGGGCATTTCATTGCGCGGCGTGACGTCATTGCGCGGGGGCAGATCGTTGCGGCCGCCGACGACGGCAAGGGCGGGTTCCTCGCGCGTCCGGCGCACGGGCTCGACTGCATCGAGATTGCGGCCATGACGGGCCACAATGCGATTGAGCTCGGCCAGCGCCTCGATCTGGTCGACGATGACCCGGCGCATTTGCGAGGCGCTTTCGGCCGTTTCCTGCGGCAGTTCGAAGACGCCGCGACGCAGCTCGCCGCGCGTGGCTTCGAGTTCGCGCTGCATTTCGGCGGCCATTTGCTTCATGCCCTGAACCGCTTCGGCGAAGCGCTCATTCGCGGTCTGGAACAGCTCTTGCGTATCGCCGGCGGTTTGTTCGTAGATAGCCCGCATTGCGGCGGCCGAACGCTGACGCTCGTCCTCGGCGTTTTCGCGCACACGTTCATATTGTTCGCTGATCGCGCGGGTGCCTTCGGCGCTTGATTCCGATACCAGGCGGGCGACTTCGCGCGCGCGGGTCGAGGCGGCTTCGAGCGATTCATCGAGCAGTCCGGAGAACCGGCTGAGGCGCTTCTCGAGGTCTTCAGTACGGATGTCGAGGGTCGCCACCAGTGAATCAAGTTGGACGCGGCGCTCGTTGACGCTGTCCTCGGTGCGCTGGTTGCTGTGATCGATCACATCGACCGCTTTTGCAAGTTCGCGGCCATGGATATCAAACTGCCGCGCTAGCTGCCCGAGATCGGTGATCACCTGCGTGGTGATGTCGCGGAAATTCGCAATGTTTGTCTCCACGCGGCCGGTGGCGTCGCCGGTTGAAGCTGTCACCTCGTTCATCGCGGTGACGAATTCCGAAACGCGCAGCATCAGCGTGTTTTCGAGCGCGCCCATGTTTTCGTGTGCGCCGCTGAGCACTTCCTGCAACATGATGTTGGCTTCGCGCAGCCGTTCGAACAACGCGGTGGTGTCCGCGCGCAGCATGGTGTGCGTTTCCAGCATTTCCTTGACCGTCGAGGTCGCGGTCTCCTTCGACTGCGCGATCGCCTTTTGCGCGGTGTCGTTGAGTTCGTTCATCGTGCGGGTGACCGTATTGGTCGCCGCTTCGCCCGCACTGTTGATCATGCGGGAGATTTCGGTGCTGTTGTCCATCATCGTGCGCGTGAAGGCGAAGCCTCGCTCCTCGATCGCCTTGACGGCCTGATCGGTCGCGCTCGTGACGTCGCGGGTGAACTGCTCGCCCTTTTCGGTAATGGCGGCCAGAACGCCGCCACTCTTGTCGGACAAGATCGTCGTCATTTCATTGGTGCGCCGGCTGACCGCGGTCGCGATTTCATCGGCCTTGCCGACGAAGCTGCGGGCGACTTCCTCGCTCACCCCGACGAGGGTGCGCTCGGCTTCGCCGGCGCTGGTGCGGATGGCCTCGGTCGTGGAAAGGGCAAGTTGGCCAAGCGAACGTTCGGCATCGCCGGAATTGACCTTGATGGCCTCGCTGAGTTGCTCCATGCGGGCATTGAGGGCGTCCGCCGCGGCTCGGGTGCGCGTCTCGATCTGGGTGGTGACGGTTTCGGCACGGCCGATGAGAAGTTCTTCGAAGCGGCCGATGCGGCTATCGAGATTGTTGGCAACCTCCATGGCCCGTGCGCCCAACGTCTGATCAATATCGCCGATCTTTGCGCCAATCGTTTCGGCAACTTCGCTGCCACGCGAATTAATAGTACCGGCCACTTCATTGATGCGCTGATCGAGGGCGCTCACCACATCCTTGCCGCCTTCCGCGAGCGTCTTCGCAAGCTCGGACACGCGCGTACCGAGCACCGTCTCAAATTGCCCCAATCGCTGATTGAGGGTGTCGGAAATCTCCCCGGTCCTGCCGGTCACCCGTTGGTCGAATGTGTCGACATAACTGCGCAGCGCGTCGGCGACTTCCTGCGTACGCTGTCCGAGACGTCCGACCAGCTCGCCGCCGTAATTCTTCACGGTGTGATCGAATTCGGTGATGTGGCGGGTGATCAGGTTGCCCAGGTTGCTGGAGTCGCGTGAGATTTTCTCGGTGATTTCCGTGCCGCCCTGATTGAACATTTCCTCGAAGGCCTGCAGGCGCGTCGCCAGCATGTCCTTGACGGCTTCGCCGCGACTGTTGAGTGCGGTGACAAGCGATTCCGCGCTGTCACGGAAGGTGTCCGCCACTGTATTGCTGCGGCTCGTGATGGTCTCCGTGATGCGGGTGCCGGTTTGCTCGAGTTTCGAGACGACGTCATTGCCGCGCAAGGACAGGTCGAGAATGAGGGAATCGCCGGTGGAACGCAGGGTCGTATTGACCTCGTCGGCGCGGGAGGCGATCGACTCAGCCAACCGCGCGCTCGAATCGGTAATGGCGTCGGTGAATTGCTGCGATCGGTTCGCCATGGTCTCGATGGTGACCGACGACTTCTGGGCAAAGCTCTGAGCAACCTGATCGAGGCGCGCGCTCATCATCTGCTGCAGCCGGGCCGCGAGATCCGCGAACTCGTCGTGCACATGCTCGGTTTTGAAATTGAGGCTGGCGGAGAGTCGGTCGCTGGCCGATGAAATGGCTGTTGTCGCATGGTCGCTTGTTGTCTCGAGGCGGTCGAGAAGCGTGGAGCCGCGTTCGCTCAGGGCGTCAATCATGGAATCGCCGGCGTGCCCGAGCGCCAATGTGATGTGTTCGCCTTTTTCGGTAAGGGACCGCGTTACGCGCTGCGCGACTTCATTGACCTTATCGGCGACCAGATCGCCAACCGAGGTGATGTCGTGGGCAAGATCAAGGTGCACGCTGGCGATAGCGTTACGCACCTGCTCGGCCTGATTGACCAGAGTCTCGCGCTGATTGCTCAACTCGGTGAGCAGGTCGCGAATGCGGACTTCGTTGTCGTTGTAGGCGCGCTCCAGTGCGGACACTTCATTATGGACAAGCGCTTCCAGCTCGGCCGCGCGGGCGAGCGCCCGTTCGACGCCGTCGCCCATGGCGGCGACTTCGCGGCGGATCGCCTGGCCGACCGTCACGATCGACTCGCGCGCAACGGTCTCCGGTTGGGCGAGCCGCATCGCAACTTCGGCCATGGATTCGGCGACGACGCGCATATCCTGGGCGCGGTTGAACATATGAGCGAGCAGGAAGAAGAAGAGGACCGGCACGACAATCGCGGCGATGATCGCGACCATGGCCGCAAAGCCGGTGCCCGCGCTCGCGGTGTGAATTTCGCTGCTGTAAAGCGTGGCGATCGCAATGCCGCCGGCGGCCCAGATAAATCCGACAATGGCGGCTGCGACATATGGCGCGCGCGCTGTGCGGTGACGCAGGGCTTGCAGAATCTGGCCGATGCCGGCGCGATCATCGTTGGCGGCACGGCGCGGCGTTGTATCTCCCGCCGGCCACCCGGAGGCGGCTGCGTCGTGTGGGAAAAGATCGGAGGACGCTGGCGGATTGACGGCATCAGCCTCAGCGGCGGAGCCGTACGATGCACCGGTGCGCGGGTCGGGTGCGCGAATACTGAGCGCCTCCTGGATGGCGGTGAGCGCCTCTTCGGTTGCGTCTTTTGTTTTCTGCGGAGTATTCGCCATTTCGGTCGTCGCCTCGTCATTACGCCGGACTGTCGCCGCGGCCCGAACCGTCACAATAGCCAAGGAGAGGCATGCCACGAGCCAGGCGCGGTCGCGCCCGCTGCGCTGCAAACATCCCCGATCTATCGCCCGGCAGTGATCCTATCGCCTTGGCAATGCGAAAGAAACCACCGCTGGTAAGGACTTTTTCATCATCGTTAACCGATTGCTAACCATAGCGAACGCGGTCCACAGCCCCCGTCGCGAGCCCGATTTTGACGGTCGGATTGAGGCCGCGGCGCGGCCAAACTCTTGCTGCGTATTCAATCGACGGCTTTGCGATTACAGCGCCTTAACCACCGTCGCTATTGGCCGGTAAAACCGCACATCCAGCGCCCTCCGTTTACCCGGTTTTGGTCCCGATCAGGCCAAAATCCCCGTCAACAATAAAGGCACTGGGAGGCCGAGATGGCGCAAGCCGCGGTCAAGACTTTCGAAAACGCGCCGGACGAGCGAGCGAACAATGCCGCAATCGACCGCGGGCATCTTTCGCGCATGACGTTCGGCGATCAGAGCCTGGAACGCGAAGTGTTGCAGCTGTTCGATCGGCAGGCCGAACTGCTGATGGAACGAATGAATTCGAGCGCGCCGGCCGCGATTGCGACACTGGCCCACACGTTGAAGGGATCGGCTGCGGGTATCGGCGCCGGCCGCGTCGCCCGTGCTGCTGCCGCAGCGGAACTGGCCGCGAGCCACACGCCCGGCGAATGCGAGCTGGCCATCTCCGAACTCGCGCGATCGGTTGAGGAAGCCCGAGCCCAAATCGCGGGGCTGCTGCGCGCACATTGACGGGTTGGCGCCTTCGCCCGAATAGCTATATAGAAGCGCGTCACATCTATAGTCCTGCTTTCCCGCCTTATGCCGAAGATCATATTTAACGACTCAAGCGGCGCCGCCCGCACAGTCGAAGCCGAGGTCGGCTCGACCGTGATGGAAACGGCGATCCGCAACAATATTCCGGGCATCGAAGCTGAATGTGGCGGTGCCTGCGCCTGCGCGACCTGTCATGTCTACGTCGATGAAGCCTGGCGGGAAAAAGTCGGTGGTCCGTCGCCGATGGAAGAGGACATGCTCGACTTCGGCTATGACGTGCGGCCGAACTCGCGGCTTTCCTGCCAGATCAAGGTGACCGACGAACTCAATGGCTTGTCGGTGACGACGCCGGACAAACAGGCGTAACCGCCGCCTAAGGTTTCATCCCCGCCGGGGCGATCTGTGACGATTTGAGCCCCATTTCATCCAGCGCCTTGCGCACGAGGCCGGATGCTTTTGCTTCCTCGATGAATTCGCTCACATAAGCTAGTGCGGCCGGCTTGCCCTTGGGCACGCAAACGGCGGTGCTGGAATTGAGAAACGCATCATCCAGAATGCGGGAGCCGGCGATTTTGCCAAGAAGGCCGGACAATGATTCACGCGAAAGCGCGATGCCGACAATCTTGCCTTCACGCATCGCGGCAACGGCGGCATCGACACCCGTAAAATCGATATGTGTGGCGTTAGGCGTCGCCTTCTTGGCGGCGCGGAAAGTCGCGGTATTGGCGACGCCCCCAAGGCCGACGCCTTTGGCGTCGGCGTCCTTCACCGATTGTATTTTGGAGCCGGATCCAACCAGGAAGGTGCTCTGCAGGAGATGGTAGGCGTTGCCGAAGTCGACGAATTTCTTGCGCTCGTCATCGACCGGAAGAAAGGCAACGTCCCAACGATTGCTCGCGGCTGAATTCTGGATTTCGCCTGACGCCTGATGCGGGATGATTTCGATCGGCACGCCGAGTTTTGCCGCCAATGCGCGCCCAAGCGTGACGGCGACCCCGCGATAGGTGTTGCCATCCTGGATGGCAAATTGCGCCGATGGCGAAGGGGAAACGGCAATGGCAAGCCGCAGCTTTCCGGTAGGTGCGAGCTCTTTCAATGCGGCTGCGTCGGCCATCGGTCCGCTCCAAAAAACAAGGCGGCGAACGCCGCCTCCATCCTCGAATAGCACGCCGCGCTTACGGTTTCATCCCGGCGGGCGCCACTTGCGAATTCTTGAGGTTCACGTCGTCAAAAGCCTTGCGGACCAGTCCGGAAGCCTTGGCCTCTTCAATGAACTGGCTGACAAAAGCGAGCGCGGCGGGCTTACCTTTCGGCACTGCGACAGCGGTGGATGAGTTCAGAAAGCCACCGTCAAGGACACGCGAGCCGGGGATTTTCGTCGCGAGGCCGGACAACGACTCGCGCGAGAGCGCAATGCAATCGATTTCGCCCGCCTTCATGGCGGCGACAGCCGCGTCGACGCCGACCACGGTGACGAATGTCGCCTTCGGCGCTGTGTGCTGCGCGGCGCGGAATGTCGCTGTATTGGCGACCCCGCCGATCCGAACGCCGGCCGCATTGACGTCCTCGACTTTCGCGAGCTTGGAGCCAGGTGCCACCAGATACGTGCTCTGCAGCAAATGATAGGCGTTGCCGAAATCGACGAATGCCTTGCGCTCCTCGTCGACCGGCATGAAGGTCACATCCCATTTACCGCTCGCCGCCTCGTTTTGGATTTCCCCGGAGGCGAGATGCGGCAGGAATTCCACCGGAACCCCGAGCTTCTTTGCCAACGCCGAACCGAGCTCGACGGTAACGCCCTGGAATTTTCCGGATGTTGCATCCTTGACGGCGTACAGGGCAGAAGGGGCAGGCGCGACCGCAATCGCAACGCGCAGTGTTCCGTTGGGAGCGAGCTCTTTCTTGACCGCATCCATGGCGGGGTCGGCCGAGCCTGCGGACGCGCTGCCGAAAGCCAGCAGGAACGAAAGCGATAAAGTTCGTACGTGTGCGGTCACAACGCCTCCCAACATCAAATTCACGGGGGCAGCTTAGGCGATGTCAGACCGCGATCCAAGGCGATCGGAGACGATCGACGAGGGGCGCAAGTGCGACCGTGACGGCGAAGACGGCGATCCAGACCAAACGCGCGCCATAGCGATCATGCGGATTGGACATTGCGCCACAAACGAATGCATTGGCGAGAAGTGCGAGTGCGCATACAGCGGCGAACTCGCCGAAGGCGGGCGGGATTGTCCGCCGCCACGCGAGCAGCACGACCACCGGAAGCAGTGCCATTGACAGCAATGCGACCGGATAGTCCAGCTGGTTGATCGCGGTGAAAGACATCTCGCCGTGTTGCTGGCGGGCAGCCTGCATGGGCGCCACAAGTTGCGGTGTGAAGCGCCGGATCGTTCCGTACGTGTGCCAAATCGAATTGAGCACGCCTTCGCCGGTATGCACCGCAACGAGTTGCCGGGCGGCAGCGATCGCCGCGGTTTTTATTTGCAGGCCGGGATAGTCGATGACGCTGGCGACGGCAATTTCCGCCATTTCCTGATCGAGCCCGGCGAAGCGCCCAAGTTTGTCAAAAAGCGGACTGCCCCAGAACCAGACATCGGCGTCATCGGGAAGCTGGTCCTTGTAGGCGCAGAGCGTCAGTTTCGGATTCGGACAATGATCGTCGAGATATTTATTGACGATGCCGTCTTGCAGCATGCGTCCGAATGACAACGCGAAGCCACCCGGCGTCCAAGCTAGACGTTTCGCCACCACAAAATCCGCCGCAAGTACGAGCACGCAGCCAACCGCGAGCGCGAGCACGCCATTTCCGATGCGCGCGAGCGGCAATTGTCGCGGTTGGACGAGCCAGACCATTAGTCCGGCCAGGATCAATGCCAGAAGCACAGCGATGGTGGCGCTGTGCGTGGCCGCAGAAACTGCGATCAGGGCGATCAGCGCAAAGCGCTCAGTGCGGCTGAAATGCCCGGGGCGCAGCAGCAGAAGATAAAGAGCGATGACGCCAAGCCCGGCAAAAATGTCGGTGAGCAGGATCGAGGTCAGCCAGGGCAGGGTGGAGATTGCCGTCAGCACGGCGATGACACCGAGCAGGAGCCACGGCCGTCTGCCCAATCCGTGCGCGCGGAGCATGAGCGCAACAACCCAGACAGTCAGCGCTGCTTGCACGAGCACAACCGGCCAGAACGCGGCCAGTTCACCGGCATTGAGCATGAGGCCGTAAACAACCGCGCGGCTCGGTACGAGCGTGCCTTCGTACCAGCGGGCGAGATAGCCACCGCTGTCATACTGCAGAAGCGGGAAGCCGTTCCACAAGGCCGGGCCAACGAGCAGCGCGATCGACAATATGACAGCAAGCGCCCCGACGGCGCGGTTGCCCGCACGCATTGCGGAATCCCCCAGCCTTCCTCGTGGCCGGTTAGTCCCGACCGCCCCGTTCTTATTTTTGCACTGTTCTAATACGTGGATGCCGGGGTCAAGCCCGGGCAGGGTCGCAGAGGCCGCTTGACGGGCCCGCTGGCCATGGCGAATTGTCGCGTATGTTCATCAGCTTTTTTATCGAGCTCAAAGAGGCCGGCGTGCCGGTGACCCTGCGCGAATACCTGACCCTGATGCAGGGGATGGACGCCGATCTCCCGTCGCGCCGCGTGGAGGAATTTTATTACCTGGCGCGCGCGACCTTGGTGAAAGACGAACGCAACCTCGACAAGTTCGATCGTGTCTTCGGCCATATCTTCAATGGGCTTGAAAGTCTGGAAGGCGCCATCGAGGCCGATATTCCGGATGAATGGCTGAAGAAACTCGCCGAGAAATACCTCACGGAAGAAGAAAAGAAGCAGATCGAGGCGATGGGCGGCCTCGACAAATTGCTTGAAACGCTGCGCCAGCGCCTAGCTGAGCAGAAGGGCCGTCACCAGGGTGGCTCAAAATGGATCGGGACTGCGGGCACGTCGCCCTATGGCGCCTATGGCTACAACCCCGAAGGCGTGCGCATCGGTCAGGACGGCAATCGCAATTTCCGCGCGGTCAAGGTGTGGGACAAGCGCGAGTTCAAGGATCTCGACGATGAGGTCGAGTTAGGCACGCGTAACATCAAAGTAGCGCTCCGCCGCCTGCGCAAATTTGCGCGCACCGGCGCCCCCGAAGAACTGGATCTCGATGGCACCATCAAGGAGACGGCTCACAAGGGTTATCTCGATATCCTGATGCGGCCCGAGCGGCACAATGCCGTAAAGGTGCTGCTGTTCTTCGATATCGGCGGCTCGATGGACTGGCACATCAAGGCGACCGAAGAATTGTTTTCAGCCGCGCGTTCCGAGTTCAAGCATATGGAGCATTTTTATTTTCACAATTGTCTTTACGAGCGCGTCTGGAAAGAGAACCGCCGCCGTTTCCAGGCCACGACGCCAACGTGGGATGTGCTGCACAAGTATCCGCACGACTACAAGGTCGTGTTCGTGGGCGACGCTTCAATGTCGCCCTACGAGATCACGGCCGCGGGCGGTTCGGTCGAACACTACAATGATGAGCCTGGCGCACTTTGGCTCGAGCGCGTGGCGCGCACCTATCCAGCCGCCGTTTGGCTCAACCCGATGCCCGAGCGCGAATGGGATTTTACCCATTCAATCACGATGGTTCGCCAGCTCATGGGCGGCCGGATGTATCCGTTGACCTTGGAAGGATTGGATCGCGCGATGCGCGAGCTTGTCCGCTAGGTCGCGGCGATTGGCAGTTTACGCGCGCCGCAAGGCCCAGGTATCGCCAGCTCTGACATAAGAGTTCTTGACCGCCAACCATGCAATCATGCGTGCGCGCATCTCCCGGTCGCATTCACCCGCGTGGGCGGCATAAGCGTGATTGAACGCTTCGCGGTAAATGTCCTGTGCGTGCTCGGGTAAATGATTGCGGACGCGGGACGGCAAATCGGCATTGGTGCGATACGGCATACATACTCGCCCCCGCCAGGATGATGCGCAGAGAGCCTACTCACGCCCGGCGTAAAATTTCCTTGGGGTAAATCAATCGCCGGCGCGAACGTTCCAGTTTCCGCAATAAAACTGCCGCCGCGATGCGAATGCCGCGCGGCGGCTGAGTTCGGCAGCCTTATAGATTGCGTTACCGGTTGTCCTGGCCGTCCGGCGCCGGTTCGATGACGCCGAACTCCTCCGACTTGGAGCGAAATGCCGCGGCCTCGAAGCCTTCCGCCGCTAGCCCACGCTTCAGGAGTTCCCTGATCGCCGCCGCCCGGCTCGGCATGCGCTTCCTGAAACGGAAATCGTCCAAAATCGTCAGCTCTTCAGCCGACAACATGATCTGAAGCCGTTCACCCCGACTGGCCCCGTTCACCATGGTCCTCTCCTCGCCATGAATGGATTTAGGTATGGTTTTAGCCGATGTAGTCATATGAGTAGTTTACTCACTTCGCTATATTAGCGCAAGTGGCTCATAAACCGCCGCATCGTAAAAAGGTTCCAAAAGGCCGCCTTGAGCAAGACTTGGTTGCAAAGAAACAGAATTGACGCAGTTTTTGAGGGGTCTAGCGTGACGGTATGAAAACCATCGAAATCAAAGAGAGTGAGACCCTCGCTGCATTCCCCTGCGAGAAATGTGGCGGCCTGATGCGCCTGGTGGGGAGCGAGCCCCATCCGGTGGAGACCAAAGTTGATCTTTTGACCTTTAACTGCACCTCTTGCGACGCATTCCAGGTCAGCCGGATCGATATCCCGACGCTGGACGGCTAATCCAGTCACTGGGACACGGCTAAAGCAAAAGCGCCGGACCTTGGGTCCGGCGCTTCGAATATGGCCTCAGTCGTGCGTGCTAGGCGGCGTTGGCTGGACGCAAGCGAGCCGGATCGTCCGGCATCGCCTGATCACGCTGCAGGGCCATGGCCTCGCGCATCAGCCGAGCGAAATCCCTGCGGGCTGTTTCCAAAGCGCCTTCCACAACGGAACACTGCATCTGCTCGCGGCGCAGTGACGCGCCAAGGTCTTCGATGCGCTGTTCGGTGGCCTGTTTTTCGGCAGCCCGAGCGGCTTCGATCGCAGCAATCTGTTCGTTTAGCGCCCCGATCGTGTCTTCCGCACGCTGCAGCGCGGCACCTTTCGCGGTAAAGGCGCGGGTGAGGGCGGCGCTGCGTTCCATGAGCGTTGCACGCGCCTGGTCCACTTCCGTGAACTGGGATTCGCGCTGGATTCTCCGCCTCGAGCTCGGACACGCGTGTTTGTAAGGCGTCGCGTTCCTGGGCAAGTTCGCCCGCGCGCCGGTCATAGACGCGGATTTCGTCGGCGCGGGCCAGCAAATGCTCACGCGCCTCGCCGAGGAGCTTCTCGCTCGCCGCGGCGCGCGCCTGCAAGGCATCAAACCGCATGCGCTGGGTGGTCAGTTCGTGCTCGTGCCGTTCGTTGCCTTCCTCGATCGCGTTGGCAAGCCGGGCGCGCTCGGTGCTCAATTCCGCGAAATTGCCCTCGACGTGGCGCAGGCGTCCGTGCGTCGCCGTCAGGCTGGCCTCGGTCTCGGCAAGCTTGCGGGATACGCGAGCCGCTTCGGCACTGATTTTGTCGAGCGAGATTTGCTGTGAGCGCTTTTCGTCCTCGATCATCAGGAGGCGTTGGCGCGCACCATTAAGCTCCGACTCGAGCGAAACGACGCGCTTGTCGGCGTTAGACAGCCGCTCGTCCAGCCGGCGGTTTTCCTCGCGCAATGCCTTGCCTTCGCCGGTTTCCTGCGCAAGCCGGGCTTCGAGATCTACAATTTGCGCGCGCCGAGTGGCAATATCGATGGCGATTTCAGCCTTCGTGGCTTCCAGTGTGCGCAGGATGTGCTGGGTGGTGGTGAGCTCCTGGCGCAGCGCCTGACATTCTTTTTCAGAAAAGCTGGCCTTCTTTTCCAGCTCGGCGACTTCGTTGCGCAACTTGCCGTAAGCAGTGCGCGTATTGTTGAGCACCGTCTGCAGGCTGATCTTTTCGGATTTCTCGGTTTCGAAAGCGCGCAGCGCCTTGCTGACCGGGTCAACCAGCTTGCCGACCGCATTCTTGATGGTGTCGAGCTCGCCGATTTTGGCATTGGCGTCGAGTAGGAGATTGCGCAGGGACTCGTTATCGCCGCCGAGCTGGGCGCCCAGTGCGGAGAACAGTTCTTCGTCGAGTTCGAGTGGGTTGTCGTTCGACATCGCGCTGGCCTGTGCCGCGACCTCAGCCGATCTGTCGTAAAGCCCGGCCTTGCGGGAGAAAAAGCCCCCGAATTTGCTCATTGCGCGATCCCCTTAACGCCGATTCGCCCGGCCGAAGCGACGCCGAATCACTTGTTAACTGATCCTAACGGAATATGAATCCGGGAGGGTAAATGAAAGGTTAATGCGTCGGCATTTCTGGCGAAAAGACGAGATATTTCATTTAGTTGTAGCGGCAATTGCGGGCCGGTCTGTTCTCGCTTTTTGCCGTTGACCTGGGCATGGGAACGGCCCGAATTCCGGTCGCAATAATAAACGCGGCTGAGTCCATAGGTTTTTTGCGCGTCTGTGAATAACGCGATGCCGTCCAGCGCTCGACTCGTGTGGCGAAGCAGGTGCCCCAAGCGAAACGCCCGTGCCGACGCCAGCTGGCATCGGCATTTTATTTTCAATCGCGTTCAGCTGCGCTTATTGATGAACAGACCTTCGCAGAGCCGAAAAGTCAGATCCGCTCCGCTGCCCTGGGGCTCGAGGGTCGCTTTCACCTCTGGCGTGACTTGCGCAAGCATCGCGCGGAGCAATGCCTGCATCGTGTCGTCGTGACGACTGGCCCAGCTTTTGAATTCCATTTTTTTGTAGATCTGTTCTTCGTGTGCGATAGCAAACTTGTGTGCCTTCAGCGCGGCGCGCCATTCGTCCATGGTCCACGCGCGCAGATGGCTCGGATCACGGAATCTTTCAAAGGCATTGACGTAATCGCCAACATTGCCATCGGGAACGACATTGTCGACGACGGCGAAGAGGCCACCTGGTTTGAGCACGCGGTGGACTTCGCCGAGGAATTCCGGAATTGAATCGAAGTGATGTGGCGCGATGCGGCAGGTGACCAGATCGAAGCTTCCATCTTCGAACGGCAGCGCTTCGGCCTTGGCATAAGCCGTGCGGATATTGGCGAGGCCGCGTTTGTGCGCCTCGGCCTTCACCATATCGAGCATCTCCTGAGTGATGTCCGTCGCCCAAACGCGTGCGACATGGGGCGCGAAAGCATAGGCGACATGGCCGCCCCCGGTGGCAACGTCGAGCGCATGCCAACTTTTTTGCGGAGAGGTGAGGGCAACGAGCCGTTCCAGACTTTTGCCGAGTGCATGCGGTGTGCTGGTCAGATAACTGGCCGCGGTCTTGCCGAATTGCTCTTGGACGAGGGTTTTATTCATGGGTTTTTCCAGTACCGATGCAGGAGGATGCGTATCCATAGCCTGTCCCGCGCCCGCGCGCGATACGTTGATGGCAGTGAACGGGATTGCGCCGCGAGACCAGCTCTACTTGCCGTCGCCGCCGCTCAGGTCGTCGTAGCCATGGCGACTGCTGTAGAAGACCAGAGCCATGAGGCCGCCGCCGATGAGCAGCGAGAAGAGCACGCCACCGACAATGGCCACATAACCATAAAACGGAATTGTATCGCCACCCAGGTGTTCCCAGGCTGCGGCGGCGAACCAGACCGCCAAAGCAAGAAGGGCGAACAGTGCGATAACGAGCAGCGCGCGCATCAGCCACATATAGGGTTGTGGAGTCCCATTGTCAGGTAACGAGTATGGGCAGCAACCGCAGGAGATCTGTCGCGACTATGCCTTGCCGGCGGCCTCAGCCGGGGAGGGGTCGATCGTTCTACCCTTCTTGCCCTTGGGCGGAGACTCGTCATTGGCGGCCTCGACGGGCGGCACCGGGGCATCGTCGAGCGGTACCCCGCGTCGCAGTGTCGAGCGCAAGGCACCAACTTCGCTTTGCAGGCGGGAATTGTCTTTGCGCGCGGCTTCCAGCGCGCCCTCGACAACGGCCCGCTCCATGCGTTCGCGCTGAAGGGCCGAATTGAGATCCTCGACGCGCTTTTCGATATTCGTGCGGCTTACTTGGATGTCTGCTTCAAGATGACCGTTGCGCTCGGTCAACGCCGCGATCTTTTCTTCCGCCCGCGCCAGCGCCGTTTCGCGCACCTTGAGCGTTTTGGTCAGGGCATTGTTGCGTTCCGTGAGAGCGGTGCGCGCCTGTTCGTGATCCTTGATCTGACGTTCCCGCGTCTCGTGCACCGCCTCGATCTGGGCGAGCCGCTTGTCCGAATTGTTGCGGGAAATCGTAGCCTCGACCGATTTTCGATCGAATGCGCGGACCTCTTCGGTGCGAGCGATCAGGTTTTGCCGCGCCTCCGAGAGCAGCCGCTCGGCTGTTGCAGCGCGTGACTGCAATGCGTCAAGACGCATGTTGAGGCTGTTGCGTTCGGCCTGATGCTGCTCTTTAGCTTCATCAAGGGCAGCGCCTAGCCGCCCACGCTCGGCATAAGCCTCCGCGAAGCTTGCCTCGACCTTTCCGAGTTGGGCGCGCGTTGCGGTCAGGGTATTTTCACTTTCGGTCAGCCGGCGCGTCAGTCGCGCGGTCTCGTTGAGTGCGTGATCGACCGCAATCTGTAGCGAGCGTTTCTCGTCTTCCAGGAGGGCCAGCTTTTCACGCGCCGCCGCGAGTTCACCCTCGAGCACGATGATGCGCTTTTCGCCGATGTCGTACTGGTCCTGCAATGCACGGCGGGCTTCGCCCAAGGTCCGACGCTGGGTCGTTTCCTGCGTCAATTGGCGGTCGAGCTCGTTGATCTGAGCGTGACGCGCATTGAGCTCATCGGTGAGTTCAAGGCGCGCACTTTCCAGCGCGCGGTTGGCTTCGCGCGACAGCTCGAGGTCGTCGCGCAGCTTTTCCGCCTCGGCTTCGATCGCAGTCGCCTTTTTCTCGATCTGATAGTACTCGGTGCGAAGCGTCTCGTAGGCCGTGCGTGATTCCGCCAGCATTCCCGACAGGCTCAGCGTTTGGGACTTTTCCTGCTCGAGCGCGCGCAGTGTGCTGTTGAAAGGCGCGACCAGCTTGTCGAAGGCCTCCTTGAGGTCGTCGAGTTCGTTGATCTTGCGGCCGGTGTCGGTCAGCAGGTTGCGGAGGACCTCGTTTTCCTCGCCCATGCGCGAGCCAACGTCAGCGGGGCTTTCGATGGAGATGTGGTCGTTGCCGTTTCCGTTTCGCGGGCGCCCCGTCAGCCTGTCGGCCCCGGCCGGAATGCCTTTTCGGCCAAAAATATCCGACAGCTTCGCCATGACGACGCCTCCAACCCCAAACGCTTACAAAACAGCCCCGAACGCCGCTATTTCGAGATCACGATATTATAGTCCTCGAGCGTTGGGAACACTCGTGATCGCTACTTATGGACGTAATACACATGGTGGACCCGGCGTCGTTATCGCCCGAAACGATGCCTCCGGGTGACCTGCCGAGATTTATTCCTACCGAGTTCCGACCGCCGGCGCAGTTAAGCGCGACAATTCATCCTCACCATCGACGATAGCGATCGGACGTTGGCGGCGACAAATGCTGGAGCGCTTTCCACCCTTTTGGTGCCGAAATGAGCAGGGCGATTTTGAAGTGCAGCGATGATCTCGCCGCATAGGCTTCTGTGCATGCGATCGTGTTGGTCAAATCTTTTGCGGATCGATCATCTTCGCGGAGAATTTCAATGTCTGGTTCGGATGCGTGAAATATTTTTCCCGATTCGCGCCGTGATGCCGCGTTCGTGAATGAAAGGCCGGAATCCGTGACGTTAACGTGGATTGAGAGTGAGGGGCCTTCCGTCCACATGACGGGCCAGCAAGGACTGGTTCTTGCCCGACACATGGAGAACAACAATGAAGATCCTCACCAAGCTCGCGGCTGCTTCGATCCTGGCGCTGTCTGTAATTGCCCCGGCATTTGCCGGCGGCGAGGAAGACACGCTGCTGGAACGCAACACCTACGCTGCGCAAAACGTCCAGCATGGCGTTCAGACGCATCGCGCTACCGAGGCATTTGCTTATGCCCCGGCCAGCGTTGCGAATTACAGCACCCAGGACTTCGGTATCGAAAGCCAGCGCTAAACGACCGACGAACTCAGTCGAGCTGGAAGGAGGTCGCCCAGAGGGCGGCCTCTTTTCCTTTCGCTGCACTAGTTACGGACAACGAGTACTGAACACTTGGCGTAGCGCACCACGTGTCCCGCGTTCGAGCCGAGAAAATAAGTGCGCATCGCGGGCCGATGCGAGCTCATCACGATCAGGTCGGCGCTGAATGCTTTCGCTTCCTCCAGCACCTCGTGGTAGATGCCGCCCTGGCGTACGTTTGCAGATACATGGCCGGCATCAAGGCCACATTCACCGGCGATGATGCCGAGCGCTTCCTCTGCCGATTGCCGTTGCTGGACATCGAAATCGGGCGGCACATATTCCGCCAGCATCACCGGCGTCATCGCCAATACATTCACCAGACGCACAGATCCGCCGGACGCCCGCGCCATCTCGATTGCGGTAGTTATGGCAGGCTTGGCGAGATCCGTGTCAGCGAGATCGACCGGAACCAGAATCTTGTTGTACATGACAGCGCCCCTCATTTCGCTGTGAGGGGTCAATCATGACATGTTTTCGGGCTCGCGTTGAGGGAGTCTGATGCATCAACTGGGCGTGGCACCCAGCGTTTTCGGGGTTATGAAGCGCTCGAGCCGGCCGGATTGCTGGTGCAGCTTGGCCCAGTCGTCGAAGGCGAAATCGATGATGAGAAGCCCTGAAGTCGGCAGGTTCTCGCGCATGCGTTCACGCGTTTCGATGTCGCCGGATGCGACGAGCATGACGGCGAGTTCGTGCAGTCCGGGGTTATGGCCGACGATGAGCAAAGTATGTGCATTCGCCGGGGCCTGCTTGATGACATCGAGAATTTCATGGGGTGTGGCGTCATAAAGCTGCTCGACGGCCGATCCCGCCGGCGCTCGCTTGAATGCGGCAGTGGCGAGTTTCCAGGTTTCCTGCGTGCGGGCCGCGGGCGATGTCATGACCCGATCGGGAGTGAGGGCATGGGTCGCCATATATGCGCCGATGCTGGCGGCATCCTTGCGGCCACGTTCGATCAGCTTGCGACTCCGGTCTTCCATGCCGGGTTCGGAGCGTTCGGCCTTGGCGTGGCGAAAAAGCAAAAGTCGGCGCATGGACATGCTATGAATGTGGGCGGCAGGGCGGCAGCGGTCTAACATGCGCTCGCGGGTGGAGCGCCAGGATTACATAGCGTAACGGAGCCAATGAGCGAAAGCGACAACACGGAAGCGGGCTGGTACGAGGCGACCTCGGTTGCTCGCCCCGAACGGCCACGCCTGAACCTCGATCTTGATGTTGATGTGTGCGTGATCGGCGCCGGGCTCGCAGGCCTCACGGTCGCGCGTGAGGTTGCCCAGCGGGGCTGGTCGGTTGCGGTCCTCGAGGCGGGTCATGTTGCCTGGGCGGCGTCGGGCCGCAATCTGGGATTTGTGTTGCCCGGTTTTTCCGAGGACATCGACAACATCGTCGAGCGCGTGGGCCTCGACCACGCCAAGCAACTGTGGGCGTTGTCCGAACAGGGGCTCGAGTATGTCCGCCGGACGATTCTGGACACCCAGATGCCTGGCGTCGACCTCATCAATGGCTGGTTGCACGTTTCAAAAACAAACAATACGGGAGAATTGCGCGCCGAGGTCGAGCGTATGCGTTGGCTCGGCGCCGACGTCGAGTTCTGGCCGACAGCCCGGGTGCGCGAGCAACTGCACAGCCCGCATTATTTCGACGCGGTGCACTACCGGCAGGCTTTCCACATCGACCCCTACAACTATGCACTTGGGCTGGCGGCGCTGGCTGAAAAAGCCGGTGCTCGTATATTCGAAGATACACCGGCGGTTTCGCTTGATCCCGCTGGCGTCCGCAAGCGCGTGGTAACACCCGCGGGCCGCGTCCGAGCTGCGCAGGTCGTGCTCGCCGGCAATATCCACCTCGGCGCACTGATGCCGAAACTTGCGGCCACTTTGTTGCCGGTCACCACCTACGTGATGGTCACCCAACCCATCGGCGAGATCTTGCATGACGTGGTGCGTTATCGCGGCGCGGTCAGTGACACCAATCGTGCCGACAATCACTACCGCATCGTTGGCAGCGACCGTCTGCAGTGGTCGGGGCGCATGCGCGCCTGGCAAGCCGATCCCCGCTATGTCGCGCGCGGCCTCGCTAATGATATCCGGCGGACGTTCCCCGATCTCGGAAACGTAGAGATCGCGCATCTTTGGCGTGGCACCCTCGGCCGCACCGTTCATCGCATGCCTCAAATCGGTGAAATTGAGCGCGGCGTATGGATCGCGAGCGGGTTCGGCGGCCACGGGCTCAATACAAGTGCGCTAGCGGGAGAGCTGGTTGCGCGTGGGCTGGTCGAAAGCGATCAGACCTGGCGCCTGTTTGCTCCCTACGAGCTCGTGTGGGCGGGCGGCACGCTCGGACGCATTTTGGCGCAAGGCGTTTATTGGGGAACACAGCCGATCGAGCGGCTCAAGCAGGACGTCGCGCGCTATCGCGCAAATGCGCGCGCCCGCAAAGACGCGCGCGCGTCGCACAAGAATTCCGAGACCGCTCAATAAATCCGGCTGGTCGGGGCTTGTTATAAGGACGTCTACCGGCCTTCCCGGCGTGCCATAAAGGCCAGCCGTTCAAACAAATGTACGTCTTGCTCATTCTTGAGCAGTGCGCCGTGAAGCGGCGGAATAAGCTTCTTGGGGTCGCGCTCGCGCAGCGTCTCTGGGCCGATGTCTTCGACCATCAGCAATTTGAGCCAATCCAAAAGCTCCGAGGTCGATGGTTTTTTCTTCATGCCCGGTACGTCACGAATTTCGTAGAAGAGCCGCAGCGCCTCTGCGACAAGCCTTTGTTTGATACCGGGAAAATGCACTTCGATGATTGCGCGCATGGTCTCGGCATCCGGAAACCGGATGTAGTGGAAAAAACAGCGGCGCAAAAAAGCGTCCGGCAGCTCCTTCTCGTTGTTCGACGTGATGACGACGACCGGCCGGCGGCGCGCCTTCACTGTCTCTCCGGTCTCGTAGACAAAGAATTCCATGCGGTCGAGCTCTTGCAACAGATCGTTGGGAAACTCGATGTCGGCTTTGTCGATCTCATCGATCAGCAAGACTGGCCGCTCGTCGGCCACGAAGGCGTCCCACAGCTTGCCGCGCTTGATGTAGTTGCGGATATCCTTGACGCGTTCATCACCGAGCTGGCTGTCGCGCAGGCGTGACACCGCGTCGTACTCATAAAGACCCTGCAACGCCTTGGTGGTGGATTTGACGTGCCATTCGATGAGCGGCGCATTGATCGCCTTGGCGATTTCCAGCGCCAGCACGGTCTTGCCGGTGCCGGGCTCACCTTTGACCAGCAAGGGGCGCTCGAGGGTGATAGCCGCATTGACCGCGACCTTGAGGTCATCGGTCGCCACATAGGCCTTGGTGCCGTCAAATCGCATGAGAACTCTCGATGCGCATCGGGATTGCACAACCTTTCCGCGACGTCCTGCCGTGTTCGCCACGCGCAAGGGCCCCTCTTTCAGGACCAGCCACAGGCTAGCCGGGTGTTTCGCAAGCCGCCAGCGAGTCGTCGCGCGCGACAAATGATTCTTTCCACGGCGGAAGTCGGCGGACGGCGCGCGGGACTCCCTCAGCCTGGAATAACCGCTAAGCAAAAATTAGGGGAGATTAACGAATGACTTAACAATCATCACCCTGCTCGATCGAGTTCGAGCGAGTTAGAGAGGATTAACTTGTGTATGCAAATCTGCGTGAAGCCATGGTCGGGCGTTCGTCACTCATTCGCGATGGGTGAGCCGGCAGGAAAGATTTGTCGCACAGGAGTGCGTTTCGATGACTGTTATTTCTGCGCTTACGCCCAATCAAATTGCCGGCCTTTCGACCACCGCAATACAAGGCCTTTCCACCACCGATATTCAATCTCTTGCGACGACGCAGGTGGCTGCCCTGACGGCCACGCAAGTCAACGTATTGAATTCGACCGATATCAAGGCGCTTTTTGCAACCCAGGTCGCCGCCCTTTCTCCCAGCATTATCAACGCGTTACTTTCCCTGCAGGTTCAGCAGTTCGTCGATACGCAAATCAGCGCCCTCACGGCCACGCAGGTCAGCAAACTTACGGCTGCCGATTTCGGCCAGTTGACGACGACCGAGCTGCAGAACCTGTCGACCACGCAGGCCAATGCGCTGACCGCAACACAAGTCGGCACGCTGAGCACGACGGTCCTCAACAACCTGACCACCACGCAGGTCGGCGCACTCTCGACCACGCAGGTGCAGGGCCTCACCACGACCCAGCTCAACGGCATCAACACCACCAACCTTGACGCGCTCAGTGTCGCCAAGCTGTCCACTGCGCAGGTGACCGGCCTGACCACGACCACATTCGGTAAGCTGACCGCGACCCAGATCTCGACACTGACCGCGACCGAGATCGCCAAGTTGACGGCGGCCCAGATCGGCCAGCTGACCACGACCGAGTTGCAGAACCTGTCGACCACGCAGGCCAATGCGCTGACCGCAACACAAGTCGGCACGCTGAGCACGACGGTCCTCAACGGCCTGACCACCACGCAGGTCGGCGCGCTTTCGACCACGCAGGTTCAGGGCCTCACCACGACCCAGCTCAACGGCATCAACACCACCAACCTTGACGCGCTCAGTGTCGCCAAGCTGTCCACCGCGCAGGTGACCGGCCTGACCACGACCACGTTCGGCGCCCTGACCGCGACCCAGATCTCGACGCTGACCGCGACCGAGATCGCCAAGTTGACGGCGGCCCAGATCGGCCAGCTGACCACGACCGAGTTGCAGAACCTGTCGACCACGCAGGCCAACGCGCTGACCGCAACACAAGTCGGCACGCTGAGCACGACGGTCCTCAACGGCCTGACCACCACGCAGGTCGGCGCACTCTCGACCACGCAGGTTCAGGGCCTCACCACGACCCAGCTCAACGGCATCAACACCACCAACCTTGACGCGCTCAGTGTCGCCAAGCTGTCCACCGCGCAGGTGACCGGCCTGACCACGACCACATTCGGTAAGCTGACCGCGACGCAGATCTCGACGCTCACCGCGACCGAGATCGCCAAGCTTAGCGCCGCGCAGGTCGACCAGTTGACCACGACCGAGCTGCAGAACCTGTCGACCACGCAGGCCAATGCGCTGACCGCAACACAAGTCGGCACGCTGAGCACGACGGTCCTCAACAACCTGACCACCACGCAGGTCGGCGCACTCTCGACCACGCAGGTCCAGGGCCTCACCACGACCCAGCTCAACGGCATCAACACCACCAACCTTGACGCGCTCAGTGTCGCCAAGCTGTCCACTGCGCAGGTGACCGGCCTGACCACGACCACATTCGGTAAGCTGACCGCGACCCAGATCTCGACGCTGACCGCGACCGAGATCGCCAAGCTGACGGCGGCCCAGATCGGCCAGCTGACCACGACCGAGTTGCAGAACCTGTCGACCACGCAGGCCAATGCGCTGACCGCAACACAAGTCGGCACGCTGAGCACGACGGTCCTCAACGGCCTGACCACCACGCAGGTCGGCGCGCTTTCGACCACGCAGGTTCAGGGTCTCACCACGACCCAGCTCAACGGCATCAACACCACCAACCTTGACGCGCTCAGTGTCGCCAAGCTGTCCACCGCGCAGGTGACCGGCCTGACCACGACCACGTTCGGCGCCCTGACCGCGACCCAGATCTCGACGCTGACCGCGACCGAGATCGCCAAGTTGACGGCGGCCCAGATCGGCCAGCTGACCACGACCGAGTTGCAGAACCTGTCGACCACGCAGGCCAACGCGCTGACCGCAACACAAGTCGGCACGCTGAGCACGACGGTCCTCAACGGCCTGACCACCACGCAAGTCGGCGCACTCTCGACCACGCAGGTTCAGGGCCTCACCACGACCCAGCTCAACGGCATCAACACCACCAACCTTGACGCGCTCAGTGTCGCCAAGCTGTCCACCGCGCAGGTGACCGGCCTGACCACGACCACCTTCGGTAAGCTGACCGCGACGCAGATCTCGACGCTGACCGCGACCGAGATCGCCAAGCTTAGCGCCGCGCAGGTCGACCAGCTGACCACGACCGAGCTGCAGAACCTGTCGACCACGCAGGCCAATGCGCTGACCGCAACACAAGTCGGCACGCTGAGCACGACGGTCCTCAACAACCTGACCACCACGCAGGTCGGCGCACTCTCGACCACGCAGGTCCAGGGCCTCACCACGACCCAGCTCAACGGCATCAACACCACCAACCTTGACGCGCTCAGTGTCGCCAAGCTGTCCACTGCGCAGGTGACCGGCCTGACCACGACCACATTCGGTAAGCTGACCGCGACCCAGATCTCGACACTGACCGCGACCGAGATCGCCAAGTTGACGGCGGCCCAGATCGGCCAGCTGACCACGACCGAGTTGCAGAACCTGTCGACCACGCAGGCCAATGCGCTGACCGCAACACAAGTCGGCACGCTGAGCACGACGGTCCTCAACGGCCTGACCACCACGCAGGTCGGCGCGCTTTCGACCACGCAGGTTCAGGGTCTCACCACGACCCAGCTCAACGGCATCAACACCACCAACCTTGACGCGCTCAGTGTCGCCAAGCTGTCCACCGCGCAGGTGACCGGCCTGACCACGACCACGTTCGGCGCCCTGACCGCGACCCAGATCTCGACGCTGACCGCGACCGAGATCGCCAAGTTGACGGCGGCCCAGATCGGCCAGCTGACCACGACCGAGTTGCAGAACCTGTCGACCACGCAGGCCAACGCGCTGACCGCAACACAAGTCGGCACGCTGAGCACGACGGTCCTCAACGGCCTGACCACCACGCAGGTCGGCGCACTCTCGACCACGCAGGTTCAGGGCCTCACCACGACCCAGCTCAACGGCATCAACACCACCAACCTTGACGCGCTCAGTGTCGCCAAGCTGTCCACCGCGCAGGTGACCGGCCTGACCACGACCACCTTCGGTAAGCTGACCGCGACGCAGATCTCGACGCTCACCGCGACCGAGATCGCCAAGCTTAGCGCCGCGCAGGTCGACCAGCTGACCACGACCGAGTTGCAGAACCTGTCGACCACGCAGGCCAATGCGCTGACCGCAACACAAGTCGGCACGCTGAGCACGACGGTCCTCAACAACCTGACCACCACGCAGGTCGGCGCACTCTCGACCACGCAGGTGCAGGGCCTCACCACGACCCAGCTCAACGGCATCAACACCACCAACCTTGACGCGCTCAGTGTCGCCAAGCTGTCCACCGCGCAGGTGACCGGCCTGACCACGACCACATTCGGTAAGCTGACCGCGACCCAGATCTCGACACTGACCGCGACCGAGATCGCCAAGTTGACGGCGGCCCAGATCGGCCAGCTGACCACGACCGAGTTGCAGAACCTGTCGACCACGCAGGCCAATGCGCTGACCGCAACACAAGTCGGCACGCTGAGCACGACGGTCCTCAACGGCCTGACCACCACGCAGGTCGGCGCGCTTTCGACCACGCAGGTTCAGGGTCTCACCACGACCCAGCTCAACGGCATCAACACCACCAACCTTGACGCGCTCAGTGTCGCCAAGCTGTCCACCGCGCAGGTGACCGGCCTGACCACGACCACGTTCGGCGCCCTGACCGCGACCCAGATCTCGACGCTGACCGCGACCGAGATCGCCAAGTTGACGGCGGCCCAGATCGGCCAGCTGACCACGACCGAGCTGCAGAACCTGTCGACCACGCAGGCCAACGCGCTGACCGCAACACAAGTCGGCACGCTGAGCACGACGGTCCTCAACGGCCTGACCACCACGCAAGTCGGCGCACTCTCGACCACGCAGGTTCAGGGCCTCACCACGACCCAGCTCAACGGCATCAACACCACCAACCTTGACGCGCTCAGTGTCGCCAAGCTGTCCACCGCGCAGGTGACCGGCCTGACCACGACCACCTTCGGTAAGCTGACCGCGACGCAGATCTCGACGCTCACCGCGACCGAGATCGCCAAGCTTAGCGCCGCGCAGGTCGACCAGTTGACCACGACCGAGCTGCAGAACCTGTCGACCACGCAGGCCAATGCGCTGACCGCAACACAAGTCGGCACGCTGAGCACGACGGTCCTCAACAACCTGACCACCACGCAGGTCGGCGCGCTCTCGACCACGCAGGTCCAGGGCCTCACCACGACCCAGCTCAACGGCATCAACACCACCAACCTTGACGCGCTCAGTGTCGCCAAGCTGTCCACCGCGCAGGTGACCGGCCTGACCACGACCACATTCGGTAAGCTGACCGCGACCCAGATCTCGACGCTGACCGCGACCGAGATCGCAGCATTGTCGGCCGGCGATCTCAATCAGCTGACGACCACCGAGATCAGCGCGTTCACGGCCGCGCAGGTCGGCGGCTTGACCAGCACGCAGGTCGGAGGGCTGTCGACGGCCAGATTTGACGCAATTACCAGCACGACCGGCATACCTGCCATCAGCGTTGCGGCTATCGCCGGCCTGACGACGACCGAGATCAGCTCCTTGAGCACGACGCAGGGCAATGCATTCACGCCGACGCAGATCGGGGCAATGTCGATCGCCCAGCTGGATGCGCTGGTCACGCTTGTCGGCTAGTGAGTCGCTGATACATTATGTCTTGGGCTCCGGGCACCGGAGCCCAGGCAGGTCGGAGGTAAGGCGTACTGTAGTGCGTGGCGTATCGCGTGTTCTGAGCGGTCTGCATTGATGGCCGCATCGCGTTCGCAGGTTTAACGCTTATAGGACGTCGCCATGCTGGCTGAGCCCGCCGAATTGAACGCCGCAACAGACCTTTTCAACGACGCGGTCAATCGCGCCAAAAGTCATCAGCTTTCAATTGCCGAGCTCATCGGCTGCGCCGGGCAGCTCGATTCTTTGGGTCAGAAAAAACTGGCCGTCGATCTTTACAAGACGTGGATTGCGCACAATTCCGGCGATGCCCTCCTGCACGCGGCCTACTTTAACTATGGTGTCGGGCTGGCCGATATCGGAGATCGGCCTGGCGCCATCATGGCGTTTCAGGAATGCATCCGGCTGAAGCCGGATTTCCAGCAGAGTTATATCAATCTCGGCCGTGTGTTCGAGGACAGCGGGCAGACCGGTGAGGCCGTAACGCAATGGCTCAAACTTGCCCAGGATCTGGGCGGGATCAACGGCGAATCCGTCGCGCACAAGCTTACCGCGCTGGAGCAGATTGCCCGGGTCCTGGAGGCCGCGACTAACGATGCGCCGGCCGAAGACGCTCTCAGGCAGAGTCTCGATATCAATCCGCACCAGACCAAGGTCCTGCAGCACTGGATTTCCCTGCGCCAACGGCAGGGCAAATGGCCCGTTCTCGCCGAGTGGGATCGTGTTAGCCGAAAACATCTGCTGACAGGGATATCGTCGTTGTCGCTGCAATGCCTTGCCGACGATCCGATGTTTCAGCTGGCAACGGCCTACCAATACGGAAAGAAATCGATCGGCATGCCGCCGGCGATGCTGCATACGCCGGCAGCCCGCGCTGATCGCACCAGGCTGCGCATAGGCTATGTTTCATCCGACCTGCGCGAACATGCAGTCGGCTTTGCAATGACCGATGTTATCGAGCAGCATAACCGCGAAAACGTCGAGGTCTTTGCGTATTACTGCGGCATCAACCGGACTGACGCCACACAACAGCGGATCATTCAGGCGGCCGACCATTGGGTCGACATCAGCAATATTGACGATGACCAGGCGGCTGCCAGAATTTCCGCCGATGGAATTGATATTCTCCTCGACCTCAACGGCTACACAAAAGACGCACGGACCAAGGTCTTTGCGCATCGGCCAGCGCCGGTTTCTGTCAACTGGTTCGGGTTCCCCGGAACGATGGGAACGCCGTACCACCACTACATCATCGCGGACGCCACGATCATTCCGCCGGAACACGAAATTCACTTTTCCGAAAAGGTGCTGCGGCTGCCGTGCTATCAGCCGAATGACCGCAAGCGCGTCGTTGCCGCGCAACGCCCCTCGCGCGCGGATGCCGGACTTCCGGAGAACGCCTTTGTGTTCTGCTCGCTCAATGGTTCGCAGAAGACGACGCCGCGGACGTTCCGACGCTGGATGATGATCCTAGGCGCCGTCCCTGACAGCGTGCTTTGGTTGCTCAGCTCGACCAACGAGACCAATGAGCGGCTGCGCCAGGCGGCCGCCGCGTCAGGTATTGCTCCAGAACGCATCGTGTTTGCGGCGAAGCTGCCCAATTCCGAGCATCTCGCGCGCTATCCGCTGGCAGATCTCTTCCTCGACAATAGTCCTTACGGCGCCCACACGACGGCCGCCGACTCGCTTTGGATGGGTGTACCGATCGTGACGTTCACCGGGCGCACATTTGCCGCCAGGGTTTGCGCGTCCGTGGTGCGCGCGGCGGGACTCGAAGAACTTGCGTGCCCAACGCCGGAGGCCTATGTCGCGAAAGCGATCGAGCTGGCGCACGATCGGGAAAAGTTCGCGGCGATAAAATCAAAGCTTGTCGCGGGCAGGGACAGTTGCCTTCTTTTTGACACCCCGCGTCTTGTCGTTGCGCTTGAGGATCTCTATCGCCAGATGTGGAGCGACTTTAAACGCGGAACTTTGCCTGCTCCCGATTTGCGCAATCTGGACATCTACCATGAGGTTGGTCTGGGCCTCGACCTCGAGAACATCGAAGCGCTTTCCGACGATGCATACGCGGAGCTCTACAAGGAAAAGCTCGCAGAGCGGCATCGTTGCTATCCGGTCTCGCCTGATGGTCGCCTGTGGCCCGAGATCGAACAGGAAGATTTGTCGCGCGTCGCGCGCCTGGCGGTTGCCTAGGCCCGCGCGACCGGCCCGCAGCGGCCCAAAGACCGGGACTGCCTCGCATCAACGTGATCGGCAGGTGATGGTAAGTTGACTGGCCATCGGGCGGAAATCGTCTATGTCATTGGCATGATGAATCGGCGTACCTTATTGACAGCGGGCGTGGCGCTTACAGCGGTTGTAGCCGCTGCTAAATTTGGCGGGACGGACACTATGGCCGCGACTGATACGGTCGACTTTCGCAATTTATCCGATATGGATTGGCGGCAGCGCCTCAACGGCAACCAGTACATGATCCTGCGCCAGCACGGCACCGAACGCGCCGGCAGCAGCCCGTTGAACAAGGAGAAGCGCAAGGGCACTTTCGCCTGCGCCGGCTGCGATTTGCCGCTGTTCTCGTCCGACACGAAGTTTGAGAGCGGCACCGGCTGGCCGAGCTTTTACCAGCCGCTACCCAATGCCGTCGAAACCAAGACAGACCGATCATTTTTCATGGCGCGCACGGAAGTGCATTGCGCGCGTTGCCTTGGTCATCTCGGCCACGTTTTCGACGATGGACCGAAGCCGACGGGCTTGCGCTATTGCATGAATGGCACGGCCATGAAATTCGTACCGGAAACCTCCGGATCGTCCTGAACGATCGGGCGCAAGCGCGCCGCATTCCGGAATAACTTCTCACCTTTCAGAAATTCCCGATCGGCAAAAATTGCCGTGCGCGGAAGAAAGCACCCGCCGCCGTGGGCTCCGCCGGGCGCCGTCCCGCATGTAACTATTTGATTTTATTATATAAGTTCTCTGGCACGCCGATTGCGATGACTATCCCAAGAATTCGTTTTGGGAGCACCGCTGCGGCGGCGCGTGTCTCGTTTGCGGAGAAGATGTCATGGGTTTGTTCGACGCTCTTACGACTGCAGTGAGTGGCTTGCAGGCGCAATCCTTCGCCATGCAAAATATTTCCGGCAACATCGCGAACTCTCAGACGACTGCCTACAAAGGCATCGACACCAACTTTGCGGATCTAATCCCGGGTGACTCGGTACCGACGCACCAGATCGCCGGCGGCGTGATCGCAAATTCACGCGCAACGAACAATGTGCAAGGCACAATTCAAAGCACCACATCCACCACGGATATGGCGGTGAACGGCAACGGCTACTTCATCGTTCAGGCGCCAACGAGTTTCAACGGAAACCAGCCGCTTTTTGGCGGCATCGACAGCTACACGCGCCGGGGCGACTTCCAGCTCGACGCGAATGGTTATCTGGTCAACGGGGCGGGATATTTCCTCGAAGGCATTCCGATTGATCCAACGACGGGCAATCCGGTGGGCAGCGTGGCCGCCCCATTGCAATTCCAGGGTAATTTCTTGCCCGCGAGCGCCACAACCACAATCGGTTACGGGATAAACCTTCCGTCCAAGCCGTCGACGAACGCCTTTATTCCAACGACCCCGAATTCCGAACTCCTCAATCCGGTCGACTTCGGTACGGATCCGACCGTTGCCGGAACTGGAACGGTCGTCGGCAGCGACGTACCGACCTTCGTCAATGAATCGATCGATGGTGGTTCGGTAACGATCTATGACGCAATCGGTACGCCGGCCAACCTTCAAATGCGCTGGGCCAAGACGGACAGTGTCGCAGCGGGTGGCGCGGATACCTGGCAGTTGTTTTATCAGACAAACTCGACAGCAACCGCCGGACAGGTGGCCTGGCAAAATGCAGGCTCGAATTTCACATTCGATGCCACGGGCCAGTTAAATCCGCCGATCACCAATCTCACGCTATCCGGGGTTGTCATCAACGGCACGTCGCTCGGCAATATTACGATCAACAGTCCAACGGGCGGCATCACGCAATTTGCCAACACCAGCGGTGTTGCGACCGTCAATAACCTGCAGCAGAACGGATTCACGGCCGGTCAGCTGAAGTCAATCGCGGTCAGCGACGCGGGCGATATCATCGGCAACTTCTCCAACGGACAAAACGTTGCGCTGGCCCAGGTTCCGCTGGTCCATTTTAACAGTCCGAACAATCTGAAAGCCCTCGACGGCGGAGCCTATCAATTGACGGATGAATCGGGTCCGGCGATCGCAGGCTCGTCAGGCAAGATCATCGGGCAATCTCTGGAAGCCTCAAATACCGACATTGCGACCGAATTCACGAAGCTGATCGTGACGCAGCAAGCCTACTCGGCGAATACCAAGGTGATCACGACGGCCAATCAGATGTCGCAAGATCTATTGAACGTCATCCGGTAGGCCGCGTGACCGTCGGGCAAAATCCTGCATCTCGAGTGAGTGAGATCGGCACATGAGTCTGACGCAAGCGCTCAGTTCCGCGCTCTCCGGCCTGCAGGTAACGCAGGCCAACATCGCGATGGTCGCGGCCAACGTCGCCAACGCCGATACGCCGGGCTACACGCGCAAGGTCGTCAATCAGGTCGCGACCGGTACCAATACAAGCATCGGCGTTCGCGTCAGCGACATCCAGCGTGAAATCGATCTCTATGTGCAGAAGCAGCTGCGCGTCGAGAATGCCGGTGCCTCGTATGCAGACACGCGCGCGGATATGTATTCGCAACTGCAGAATATCTACGGCACACCAGGATCAGATACCGCGCTGGAGTCGGTTTACAACAGTTTCACCTCCTCGCTGCAGGCATTGTCGACGAGTCCGGACGACCCCGGCGCGCGCAGCGCGGTTGTTAACAGCGCGCAGCTGTTAACCCAGCAACTCAACCAGTTGAGCGCCAACGTCCAGAGTTTGCGCGGCAACGCGGAGCTTGGCATTGCCGATGCAGTAAACCAGGCGAATGGGGCAATGTCCCAGATCGCAGCACTCAACCAACAGATTGCGGGCTCGACGCCGGGTGACGGCGCCACGGCCGCGCTCATGGATCAACGCGACTCCTATATCGACCAACTGTCGAAGTTGATGGATATCAACGTCGTTCAGGGCGACCGTAGTCAGGTCAATATCTTTACGAATTCGGGCGTTCAGCTCGTCGGCTCGCAGGCCGCACAGCTGACGTTTGACGCGGTCGGCACCATCACGCCGGCCTCGCAGTGGAGTGCAGATCCAACACAACGGGGCGTTGGCACGATTACCCTTATCCCGCCTTCAGGAACGCCGATTGACCTGATACAAGACCACGCAATTCGCTCCGGAACGATCGCCGCATACCTGCAAATGCGCGATCAGGATCTCGTCCAGGCGCAAAATCAGCTCGACGCGCTGGCGGCGGGAATGGCGTCCGCACTGTCAGACACGACGACCGCGGGAACTGCGGTTGCTCCGTTGCCGCAAAACGGTTTCGACGTTGATGTTGGTGGTTTGTCGGCGGGCAACACGATCACCGTCAATTATACCGATACTGCGACGAATACGCCGCATACCATTTCGCTGGTACGGGTTGACGATCCGTCGGCCCTTCCGCTCGCCAATACCGCGACGAACGCTCCCAACGACACCGTCTTTGGGATCGATTTCTCGGGCGGCATGGCCTCGGTCATTACACAGATCAACGCCGCATTCGCCGGAACAGGAATGACGGCTTCAAATCCATCGGGGACTACTCTTGAAGTTCTCGATGACGGCGCCGGCAATACGGTCGACGTAAATTCGGTCTCCGCGACTTCAACCGCAGCCAATGTCGCCGGCGGCACTGCTCAATTTCAGCTGTTTACGGACGGTTCCACGCCCTACACCGGGGCCATTACGTCGCGCGGTTCGCAAAGCATCGGCTTGGCCGGACGCATAGGCGTGAATCCCGCAGTGGCGGGGGATCCGTCCACGCTCGTCATTTTCCAGCCCGGTACCGCTGCGGGCGACAGCACGCGACCCAATTTCATATTACAGCAGCTTACCAATGCTTCGCTGACGTTTCCGTCAAGCACAGGTATTGGTACTGCCGCAGCGCCATTTACCGGGACGCTCACCACGTATCTCCGGCAGGTTATCAGCCAGCAAGGCGAAGCCGCGACATCGGCCACCAACCTCAAACAAGGCCAGGACGTCGTGCTCAACTCGTTGCAGCAGCGCTTCAACGACACGTCAGGCGTCAACGTCGATCAGGAAATGGCGAACTTGCTGACTTTGCAAAATTCCTATTCCGCCAACGCGCGAGTGCTGTCGGTCGTGAAGGATATGTTTGACGCCCTGATCCAGATGTGAGGATAGCATGAGTGTCTCATCGATCGGTGCTCAATCACAGCTCGCTATTCAGCAGCTGACGCAGATGCGCACGCAGTTCGACGATCTGCAGCGCCAGCTCAGCAGCGGCCAGAAATCGGCTACCTATGCTGGGCTCGGCCTTGATCGTGGCATCACCGTCAGCCTGAATGCGCAAATGTCGGCGATCAGTGGTTTCAATGACACGATCGACAATGTCATGACGCGCATAAACCTCATGAACACCGCCCTGAGCAATATGACGGACATCACCAGCACGGTGAAATCCGCGATGGTGCAGGCGAACGGAGTCAGCGATGGCAGTGGGGCGGCGATTGCGCAACAGACCGCGCAATCGTCACTCGACCAGGTTCTTGGATTGCTGAATACCCAGGCGGGCGATCGCTATTTGTTTTCGGGACGTGCGACAGACAAGCCCGCCGTCGATACGCTCGATCATATCTTGAACGGCAACGGTACGCAGGCGGGCCTTCGCCAGCTGATCGCCGAGCGCAATCAGGCGGATCTTGGCGCCGATGGGTTAGGCCGGCTGGCAATCAGCGCGCCAACCTCCACGTCCGTGGCGGTGGCTGAAGATTCAACGTCGCCGTTCGGCTTCAAGCTGGGTTCAATCACCAGCAACGTAACGGGCGCCACGGTGACGGCGCCAAGTGGCTCGCCCGCGTCGATGGGAATCGATTTTTCGAGCGCTCCGAACCCGGGCGAAACCGTGACGTTGCGATTTAACCTGCCAGATGGCACCAGCGAGAATCTGACACTGACGGCGACGACCAATTCGCCCCCGGGCGCCAATCAATTCACAATCGGAGCAGACGGCGCTTCCACAGCCGCCAATTTCCAGACGGCACTTACGGGTGCGATCGGCAAGCTCGCCGGCACGGCGCTGACCGCAGCATCTGCCGTTGCAGCCTCGAACGACTTCTTCAATGCTGATGCCAACAATCCGCCGCAACGTGTCGGTGGCTCGCCGCCATTTTATGCTGCGACCGGCATGGTGGCCGGAACTGCCGCAAATACTGTGATCTGGTATACCGGCGAACCCGGGACCGATCCGGCCCGTTCGACCGCTACGGCACGCATTGACCAGTCGCTGTCGGTTTCCTATGGCGCCCGTGCGAACGAGGATGGCATTCGTACGCTGGTCCAGAACGTTGCGACACTGGCGGCCGTCCAAATTTCGCCGTCAAATCCGAACGGTGTGGGCCTGAGCAGCGCGCTCGACCAACGGTTGACCGTCAACCTGGGCGCGCCCGGCACGCAGACCATTACGGATATCGAGAGCGATCTCGCCACCGCGCAGACGTCACTAACTGCTGCCAAATCCCGCCATCAGCAGACCAGCACAACACTAAGCAGTTTTCTGCAGCAGATCGATGGTGTCTCAAACGAGGATGTCGGCGCGCAGCTTCTCACGCTCCAGACGCGGATGCAGGCGTCCATGCAGGTCACCTCAATGTTGTTCCAGACGAGCCTCGTGAACTATCTACCAAAGGGCTGATTAGAGCGCCGGTTCGCGGCTGCACACCCATCCCGACAAACAAAAAACCGCGGCGATGCCGCGGTTTTTTTTATCAGCGTTCGCAGTGGGGTCAGGCGCGGCTGAGCAGTCCGGCGGCCAGCTCGCGATTGATGTTGATCAGCAATCCGAGGCCTTCGGGCCGCGGGTTGGCGAGAATCTCCAGCGTGTGATTGAATACGAAGATCCCGAGGTTCGCGACGTTTTGCCGGATGCCGGGCGGCAGCGGATTGTCGGCGCTCGTGGCCGAGCTCACGAATATCGACCAAAGCCTGCGGTTATAGATAAGAGCTGCGTCCAGCTCGATCCATTTGGCGTCCCAGCCATCATGGATCGCTTGCAGGCGATTGGCTGCGGTCAGAAGCAGGTCCGCTTCGACCTCACGCGGTTTTGCGGTCTGTTTGGCGACCGCGTCGTAGGTTTGTGCCGCGTGTTGCATGGTCGATCAGCTCCTTCTCGTAGGCAATGAGGGCCTTGGCGCTCTTGAGCGCCTTGTATAGTTCACCGGCCAGGATGTGGTTGCTTACCGCGACGATGTGCGGCCACGCGCTCGGCGCAGCCTGCACGAGCTCGCGCATCAGTATGAAATATGTTTCGTGGTGCAGGCGCGGATCGCGGGCGGTATACATCAACTGGACGGCGAGATAGATGCGTTTGGCAGGCGTATCGGCCTGCCTGGTGGTCATGATGTCTTTTTCGCGCAGGATCGGGGCGTCGCCCTCGATCAGAAGCCGCGTGCGCTGACTGCCGTTGGTGACGAGGCAATCGCCGAGAATGAAACGCTCGCCGGCTTTCAGCTCGACTTTGAGACCCATTTGGTGCCGCTCCTTGCGGCCGCCTTTTGAGCCTGGCGCGGCCATGACAGATCGCTTCGGCCACGTCAGGTGAGTGCAATTACTGGAACAGCCGCAACACGTTTTGATCGGCCTGCGAGGCCAGCGACAGCGCTGTGGTCGACAGCTGCTGACGGGTCTGCAAGGCGAGCAAATTGGCGCCTTCTTCGTTGCTGTCAGCAAGCGTGAGACTGTCGGAGCCTGAATTGAGCGTATTAATCATGGCCTTGGTGAAATCCTGACGGATCTGCACCGTTGACAGATTCGAGCTCAACGACTGAGCCTGGGACCGCAGGGTCGTCAGTGCCGTCTTCAGGTTGTCGCCGGCGGCGTTAATATCGGCGGTGGTTGCCCAGCTGTTGGCCGAGCCGGCAATCGCCAGGTCGCCTGCGGTCGTGTCGTTGAACGAATTGACGACCACATTCGACGTGCCGTCGGCGTTCATTGTGATCGTGAGATCGTTGCCACCGAGCAGGTTGATGCCGTTGAAGCCGGAGTCGGCGGCGAGTTGGTCGATCTGGGGCAAGAGCGCATCGAACTGGCTGGCCAGTGTCGCGCGTACCGTCGTATCAACGGTCTGGTTGGCCTGGCTGGTGAGCGCTTGCGCCGACTGCACCAGTTTGGTGATTGCCGTGATGCCGTTATTGGCGGCCTGAATTGTGTTGATGCCCGAGGACATCGCGTCGAGGAGGGCGTTGAGGTCGTTGGCGCGCACAGACAGGCCCTGGGCGGTAAAGAAGTTGATCGGGTTATCGAGCGCCGAATTGACGCGCTTGCCGGTTGCAAGCCGGGTTTGCGTCTGCGTGATCAAATCAGACGTCTGCTGCAATTGCAGAAGGTTCGAACGAACACCGGCCGAAAGTACAATGTCACTCATGGCAAACTCCTTGCCTGCATTGGCCCAAATCGCTTGTGGCTGATAATGAAACGTTAGGGTTGATAGACAGTTAAAGTTGCGAGTTAAGAATTGATTAACTACGTTTGCGCGTCGCGCAAAAAAAAACGGCGGCCCGAAGGCCGCCGTTTTATCAGGTTGCTGTTCGACTTATTGGAACAGGCGGAGGACGTTCTGGTCGGCTTGCGAGGCCAACGACAGAGCTGTGGTCGACAGCTGCTGGCGGGTCTGCAGGGCGAGCAGGTTGGCGCCTTCCTCGTTCGAGTCGGCGAGCGTGAGGTCCGAAGAACCGGTCTGCAGCGTGTTGATCGTCGCCTTGGTGAAATCCTGACGGATCTGCACGGTCGACAAGTTTGCGCTGAGGGTCTGAGACTCCGACCGCAACGATGTAAGGGCGGTCGTCAAGCTGTCGGTCGCGGCCTGAATATTAGCGGACGAGGCCCAGCTACCGGCCGAAAGCGCGACGCTCAACGGAGCGGCCGTCGCGTCGGTGTAGTTGACGCCGACGACGGAGGTGCTCGAGGCGCCCGTTTCGTCGAGGGTCACGGTCAAGGTATCGCCGGCAAGCAAGTTAGTGCCGTTGAAGCCTGAGTTGGTGGCCAGCTGGCCGATCTGGGTGACGAGCGCGTCGAACTGCGACGCCAAAGTTGCCCGCACCGTTGTATCGGTCGTCTGGTTGGCCTGGCTGGTGAGCGCCTGTGCGGACTGCACCAGCTTGGTGATTGCGGTGATGCCGTTGTTCGCGGCCTGAATGGTGTTGATGCCGTTGGACATTGAGTCCAGCAGGCCGTTCAGGTCGTTGGCACGGTTGTCGAGGCCCTGGGCGGTGAAGAAGTTGATGGCGTTGTCGAGGGCCGAGTTGACGCGCTTGCCGGTCGCCAGCCGGGTCTGCGTTTGCGAGATCAGGTCCGAAGTCTGCTGCAACTGCAGCAGGTTCGCCCGCACGCCCGCGGAGAGAACGATGTCAGACATCTTAGTACCTTTCTGGTCTATTTGCCGTACTGGCAGTTACACACGTGTCGATCCAGTGGATCGTCAAATTCATCGCATAGACCCCCCAAACGGCCCGTAAAAGATCATAGTTAATGAGATATTCCTTCATGGCGGGCACGGTCGCTTATTCGTCCGACCAGAAAACGCCGACCGCGATTGCATCCGCGGCGAAATTATTTGGTTAGCAAATTGCTAACGCCCACACTTTGTTAATTTTTTCGGAGCATTCTTCGGCAGTGCAAATGCGTAGTCCAGTATGACGTCTGTCATTAGTCCAGTTGCCGTCAATTACAGCGCGTTCTTCAACGCGAGCGGAGCCGCGAGCTGGCTCGGCGATACGCTAACCGCAATCCAGAATCAGGCGAATGAGGGCGGCCTTATCGGCATGCTGCAGAATTCCGGTGGCAATGGCAGCATCAGCTCGTTCCTCAGCTCCAGTCAGAACTCCTCGAGCCAGTTGGCGCTGATTTCGCAAAACAGCGTGACGAACAAGTCAAGTCTGGTCGCGCAGATGGCGTCGCAGAATGCGCAGGACCAAAACCAGCAGAAGCTGCAGGATGCGATGGACGCGCTGTCGGCGTCACAGCAAGTCGTTCAGCCGAAGAACGTTCTCGACCCGGTCATTTTTTTCGCGAATGGGGCAACCCTCGATACCAATAGCAACGTGATGACGATGTCGGACGGGACGCAAATCGATACGACCACCGGGGCAAAAGTCGTCGATACCTCATCGATCATTCAAATGGCGAATGGCGCCTACCTCGACACCAAAAACAATATTCTCACGATGCCTGACGGCTCGGAGATCGACACAATCACTGGTCTGAAAATTTCGGTTACGGCGTAGATTTATCGCGTGCGGCGCGAGGCGCACCGTCACGATTGCCCCACAAGATTTCCGAAAATGAGTGACTAGAACGTCCGGCTGATTGCCAGCGGCGGGCTCGTCTTGCTGCTCGGCGTCTGCGGCCGTCCTGAGGCGCCATAGGTCGAAGGCGCCTGCTTGCGGGCGAGTTCGCCTGATACTCCGCGGATGATGCCTTCCGAGACAGCATGAGCCGTGGCCAGGACGGTGAGATTTGTCCGCAGCAGGCCCTGGAATGTGTCGTGCCGGCGGCGCAGGCGCTCGAGGGCGTCAGGCGCCAACCGTGCGATGGCATTTCTGGCTGTCTTCACGTAGTCGCTCTCGCTGATGTAAAGGCGGGCAAATGCGATTTTTGCTTCGTCCAGCTCCGCCGCATCGCGGAGGTGTCCGGCGCGCACGCGGGCTGTCTCTTCCGTGACGGTCTGTTCCAGCCGATCCATGACGCTTTCAAGGCTGGCGACTGCCTTCTCGGCCCCGGTTGCATCGGTAATCGGATTTCTGGCCGGGGACGATGTCATTGCGCTGCCTCCTGATGAGCCACGAGCGTCCGATAGACCTGGTCGGCAATCCCGATGCCGCCCGCTTTGGCGAACGATTTCGAGTATTCGTCGGTGAGCATTGAGCGCCAAACTCCGACTGCGCCACTTCCGCCGAACGGGCCATCGCCGCTGATGCCAGTGAACATGTTCTGGAACATGGAATTCAGAAAGACCGCTTCAAAATCCCGCGCCGCGGCGCGGGCCTTTGTCGGCCCCAGGCCTTTGAGTTTGCCGGTGGCCGCCGCGGTGCCGGTGTCTGCAAGCAGATCGGCCGGCTTTGCGCCGGGGGCGGCAAGTGCGAATGCGCTCGCCATTACATCACCTCGATGTCGGCCTGGATCGCACCGGAGGCCTTGATGGCCTGCAGGATTGCGATCAGATCACGCGGACCGATGCCAAGCGCGTTCAGGCCGTCGACGAGCTGCTGCAGCGAAACGCCCTCCTTGACCACTGCCAACTTCTTTCCGTCCTCCTGCACGCCGATCCGGGTGCGTGGGACGACTGTCGTGGTGCCGCCGCGCGTGAATGGCAGCGGTTGGCTGACCTGTGGCGTTTCCGAGATGGTGACCGTCAGGTTGCCTTGCGCCACCGCGACCATCGATACGCGCACGTCGCGGCCCATCACAATAATGCCGGAGCGCTCGTCGATGACGATCTTGGCCCCAAGATCGGGCTCGATCTGCAGCTGTTCAATCTCGGTGAGCAACGAGATGACGTTGCCCTGGTATTTGGGAGGGATCGTGATGCCAACAGTAGACGGATCCAGCGGCTCGGCCGTTGGCGCGCCAATATAGTCGTTGATCGCTGCGGCAATACGCTTGGCGGTTGTGAAGTCGGGATTGCGCAGTGCCATGCGCAGTTGGCTAAGACGGTTTAATGTGAACTCGATTTCGCGCTCGATCAGGGCGCCGTTGGCAATTCGACCAACAGTCGGCACGCCTCGCGTGATTTTGGCCGCGTCGCCTTCCGCCTGGAACCCGCCGATCGCCAGAGACCCTTGGGCGACCGCGTAGACGTTTCCATCGGCGGCGAGCAGGGGCGTCACCAGCAGGGTGCCGCCTTGCAGGCTCTTGGCGTCGCCGAGCGCGGAGGCTGTCACGTCAATGCGCGTGCCTTGCGTACCGAAAGCGGGCAGGTTGGCCGTCACCATCACTGCGGCGACGTTGCCGGTGCGCAGGGTCTGTCCGCGAATGTTGACGCCAAGCCGCTCGAGCATCGCGGTGAGCGACTGCTTGGTGAAGGGAATATTGTTGAGGGTATCGCCGGTGCCGTTGAGCCCGACGACCAAGCCGTAACCGATCAACTGGTTTTGTCGCACGCCTTCGATATTCGCGAGATCTTTGATGCGCGAAGTCGCCCCGGCGCTAACCGGGACAAATAACGCCAAGACCACCGCCAGGCATGCGGCCTGCAAAGTCCTCGTCATCACTGCTCCCCAATGTGACGGTTGACAGCAATGGCTATGCGAACGGCGTGCCAACACCGATGTAGTACCGAAGGCATTGGCAGTGCAGACGTTTTTCCTCTTGTCCGAAACGAGACCGGCACCGGTGAGGGGGCATGAACCGCCGCGGGCGGTAAATTTTGCCGGGCTTTTACCGGGCATTAACCATACCAGCGCACCCTTCAAGGTATTCGGGGACCGATCCATTTTCGGTGGGGAACTATCGGCATGCGCGTCTACGGACCGAACGGAACCGCACTGGCCACAGCGCCGCTGTCGGCCCGCCGCACCGAAAGCGGCACTTTCACGGTCAATGAACAGGAGGCGACGCCGAACTCTCCGGCCGCGACCACGCTGCGGTCGATCTCGACACTGGACGCGCTGATTGCCCTTCAGGGCATAGAAAACCCGGCTGAGCGCAAGAAACGTGCGGTCGCCAAGGGTCGAAACGCACTTGATGTGCTCGACACGCTCAAGCTTGGCCTGCTCGACGGGTCGGTAGACCAATCGACATTGGCGCGCCTGAAAGTCGCTTCGGAAGGGCTGACCGACGCATCGGGCGACGCCGGACTTGACGGTGTGCTTGGGGAGATCGACCTGCGCGTCGCAGTGGAGCTGGCCAAAGCCGGTATTCGCTAGGCCCGGGACCCCGCCGGCGGGACCGAAAGTTCCCCGAAGTCATTGAACCGTCATTTAAATTCCCAAAAGCCGGTGGCCTTACTTGGATGTTGTCCGCCGGTTGGTGGCCGTATATAAGCCTGCCGCGCGGAGCGGGCGACACTCCGCGCCGAAAAACAGAAGAAACCAGGGAGTAGGTGGGAGATGTTGGCCAAAACCAAGAACTACCGGCCGTCCGATAAAGAGCCGTTTATGAATGAGCGCCAGCGCGAGTATTTTCGCGCGAAGCTGCTCATGTGGCGAGAAGACATCCTCAAGGAAGCCAAGGAAACACTGCAGCACCTCCAGGAAGAAAACCAGAATCATCCCGACCTCGCTGACCGCGCATCTTCCGAGACCGATCGCGCCATCGAACTGCGCGCGCGTGACCGCCAGCGCAAATTGATCGCCAAGATCGACGAAGCGCTCACGCGGATCGATGACGGGTCATATGGCTATTGCGAGGAGACCGGCGAGCCGATTTCCCTGCGCCGGCTGGAAGCGCGCCCGATCGCGACGCTGTCCGTGGAAGCGCAGGAGCGGCACGAACGGCGTGAGCGCATCTATCGCGACGATTGAAATTTCGAGATTCAATTTGCGAGATTGTTTTGCCCGGTTCAACGCTGGGCATTTTTTTGCGTGGCTTAAAAAATCACGCGGTCTCCGGCCGGGGAGCAGCCGGAGACCGCGTCGTTGACGCCGTCACGCTCGCGCGATGCGAAAACGGCGCGGGAGGCCTAAAACCCACTCACGCGACTGACTAGAACGGCAGCAGAACGTCGAACAACTGTTCGCCGTAACGATTCTGCTGCATGTCGGTGATCTGGCCGCGTCCGCCATAGGCGATACGGGCCTGAGCGATCTTTGTCGAATTCGATGGTGTTGTCGCTCTCGATATCTTCCGGCCGCACGATGCCGGCCACAATCAACTCACGCACTTCGAAGTTGACACGGATCTCCTGCTTCCCCTCAACCACCAAATTGCCGTTTGGCAGAACCTGCGTCACGACGCCGGCAACGTTTGTCTGCAAGGCTTCGGATCGATTGACCGAGCCTTTGCCGTCTTGCGTTGTGTTGGAGTCGGCCGTGAAAATGCGTGTCGGTACCGGGGTATTCATGATCGGCACTTTGGGCTTGCCAAAGAAATTGGTAATCCCCGAATCTTCGGTCATCGCGCGGCTGCGCTTGGTCTCGTTGTCAATATTGGCCTTGTCGGTAATGTTGACCTTCACCGTGAGAATATCGCCAATCTGATGCGCCCGCTGGTCCTTGAAAAAGGCGCGGGATCCGTTCCGCCACAATGAGTTTGGATTGTAGGCAGCGGGCTGTGCCGCCGGCATGGGCATCTGCACCGGTTTGTATCCCGGGCGCGTGGTCGGATTGTCGACCGAAGTCAACGGAGGTTGTTGGCCGATCGTTTTGAGGCGATCGATGGCCGCGCAACCATTGAGCAGAGCACTCGCGAGCGCGGCCAACACCGCGTGACGCATAACCGTGACGACTTTCATGACTTTGCTTTCACTGGCAGCACACGGGAACCGTGTCGTGGTTGAACTGAATCGGGAATCGAAGTGACGACGCTTTGTTTACTGCTGGAGGTCTGATGAGCCTGCGCACGCGCATTAGCGATCTTCCGCATTGACGGCCGGTTTCGCAGCGACGTTGGTGGCAACGCGAGCCGAACCGCTGTTTATGGCCACGCGCCCCGGCCCAATAATGACCCCTTGAACGGTGCGCTTGGACTGCTCGTTGAGAACATTGATGACATCGCCTTCCGCTCCGCCCTCGGAGGCCTTGCCGCGGATGGTGAGCATGACGCCGGGCACTTCGTAGACCAGGGTCACTGTTTCATTGCGCTGGACCAGGTCGGGTTTCATCAGGTCAACAGTCCGGATCGGACGATCAGGTTGCAGGCTACTGCGTGCCGCGAACCCCACAGCCTGCTCGCGCTTTGTAACAGCGTCCCGACCGACGTCCACGCGCGGTCGCCGGTCCATGATGACGTCGGCATCCTTGAGGATGGCACCGCGCTCAAGTGTTCGCGCGGCGGTCGCCACCTCGACGGTCGCCACCGCGCGACCGGAGACTTGCACCACGTTGCGTTTTCCGCCGATTGACGGAGTTTCGATTGTTGCGTCGAAGCGGCCGCCGCGCGGGTCGTAGTCGATATGTGTGACCCGTAATTCGCCCCTGGCCGAGGGCTCGACATATATTGCGTGCACATCGCGCGCGAAGCTCACAACAAGGTCTTTGCTCGATCCAACGTCATACCGTGCAGCCAATGTCCGGCTGATCGCATCTTCGATCGCGCTGGCCGGAATGGTCCGGCTCGCCCGGGTGACGACCACGTCGCGCACATCGCCGGTGTCGACCCCGGTGAGCGCATGCTTGCGGACCGCCTCGAGAACGGTATCGGCCGAAACGGTCCCGGTGTAGCCAAGATCGGGCGCCCGAAAAATTGGTACAGTGGCAACAATGCCCGCGTGATCGATGAGATCGCCGATGCGCACGATGTCGCCGTTGATGACCGCTTCCGACTTCAAGCTTGGCCGTTCGGGATTGGGCAGGGTGGCGATCTGCGCGTGTCCGGCTGTGGTTATCGCGGCGAGCGTTGCAAATGCCACAAGAAATGAGCGGATCATGGCGGAGCCTCAGCGCATCAGGTTGGAGGTCGTGGACAGCATTTGGTCGGCGGCGGTGATGACTTTGGCGTTCATCTCGTAGGCACGTTGCGCGGCAATGAGATCAGATATCTCGCTGACGGCCTCGACGTTGGCTTGTTCGAGATAGCCTTGCTGCAGATTGCCGAAGCCGTCGGTGGTGGGATTGCCGTTCTGTGGCGCGCCGGAAGCGGGTGTCTCGAGATAGAGATTGTCGCCCATGCTTTGCAGGCCGGCCTTGTTCACGAAAATCGAAAGTTCAAGTTGGCCGACCTGGCTGGGCGTATTGGATCCAGGCACCGTCACCAGGACCTGGCCTTGTGTATTGACGGTCACGGCAGTGGCATTCTGGGGAATGGTGATGCCGGGCTGCACTAGGTTGCCTTGTGCGGTCACGAGCCGGCCTTGCGCGTCGAGTTCGAACGAACCATCGCGCGTATAGGCGGTACGGCCGTCGGGCAGCAGGATCTTGAAGAAACCTTCGCCGCGAATGGCGAGGTCGAAATCCTTGCTGGTCTGTGTCAATTCGCCCTGGCTCATCAACCGCGGCGTACCGACGGTTTTGACGCCGGAGCCGAGTTCGATGCCGGCGGGAAGAATGTTGCCCTGCGACGATGTTTGCGTGCCGACGCGGTTCACCTGCTCATACATAAGGTCCTGGAATTCCGCGCGTTGACGCTTGTAGCCTGTCGTCCGCATGTTCGCGATATTGTTGGAGATGACCTGAACGTTGAGTTCCTGGGCCATCATCCCGGTCGCTGCGGTATGAAGTGCTCGCATGGACTATTCTCCCGCTGCCACCGTCTAGTTCGGAACGTCGGCGAGCTTCTCGATCGCCGTTCGCTGTAAATCGGATTGTTGTGATAACAACGCAGCGATCTGCGTGTAGCTGCGCGTCACTTCGATCATGCGCGTCATTTCCATTACAGAACGCACATTGGATTTCTCGATCGTGCCCTGTGCGACGCGTGAGAGCTTGTCGGCCTGCGGTGTGACGTTCGCAGGAGCCTTGAAAGTGCTGCTTCCGTCCTTCTGCAAGCGGCCAGGCTGGTCGAACGAGACCAAACGCAATTGACCGCGCTGCGACTCGGTTTGCGAGTTATTGCCTTCGCGCGCGCTGATGGTTCCGTCTTCGCTGATCGTGATGTTGCGATCTTTTGGCTGAAAGGTGATGGGGCCGGATTCACCCAGCACCTGATAGCCCTCGCTCGTGACGAGCTCGCCGTTGTTATTGATTTGCAGCGCACCGTTGCGCGTGTAGCGCTCGCCGCCGGGGGTCTGCACAGCCAGGAAGCCTTTGCCGCTGACCGCAATGTCCAGCGGATTGTTCGTCCGCTCGAGCGGCCCCTGGCTCAGATCAATCCAGGTCGCACGGTCATGCACGAAACTCACGCGGCGGTCGGCGGCCAGGAAATTCTCCGCCCGGGCGGTCGGACTGACGAATTCCTCAAACACCGCCCCGTCGGTCTTGAAACCGGAGGTGTTGATGTTTGCGATGTTGTTCGCGACGACGTCCAGCTCGCGCTCGAGCGCGACCTGGCGTGACAGTCCGATCAGAAGTGCATTCTGCATCGGTAACTCCCCTTGAAGTTCGGCAAGTTCGGCCCTCCCGAGGCCGAGCTTGGTCCACATCGATGCCACACGCTCTCCCAAGCCTGCGGCTGGTCCTAGGAGTGCAGCCGCCGTGCCAACTGACAAAAGTCAGTAGAATCAAATAGTTATATGACTATCGCGGCCGACTGATGAAGGCAAAAAGAACCGTTTCAGGCGTCAACCCGGCAAAAGATTCCCGCTTGGGGCGTCGCGGAAAGTATCTGTTAACCATACCAACCTACCTTTGATCTCAGGGGCGCGCGGTGTCGCGCGGCCGCGATTTTTGGGCTGAACGGCGCCACATGCCGACCCGTCCGACGTCGCGAACTGGGGTCTTTCATGGCAGCCAAGGCAAAACAGGCGGACATCGAAGAAGAAGAAGCCGACAAGCCTGAAGGTGAAAACGAGCTGCCGGCAGCAAAGTCGAGATTTGCTTTTTTAAAATTCAAGCTGCCACCGCTGAAGTGGATGATCATCGGCGGAGCGGGTCTGCTGGTTCTCGTTGGCGGCGGCGGGGGTGCCTATTTTTTCTTTAAGGCCCCAGCACACAAGGAACCGGAAGTCGTCGCCAAACCGGCGACCTTTGTCGATCTGCCGGACGTCCTGGTCAACCTGTCGAACACGGGTGGAGACCGGACTCAATATCTCAAGGTCAAGATCGTGCTCGAACTTCCGGACGCAACCCTCGTTCCGCAAATTCAGCCGCTGATGCCCAGGGTTATGGACGCCTTCCAGACGTATCTGCGCGAGCTGCGCCCGACCGATCTCGACGGCTCGGCCGGACTTTATCGCCTCAAGGAAGAGTTGACGCGCCGTGTCAACGCCGCGGTGGCGCCCAATCGCATCACCGCCGTTCTGTTCAAGGAGATCGTCGTCCAGTGACGACGCCATAACAATAAGGCTCGTGGCTTTAGACAATGGCCAATAAAGACCAAATCGACCAAGACGCACTTGCCGCGGAATGGGGCCTGGCGCTGGAATCGGATTCAAGCGCGCCTGCCGCAAATGCGGAAACACCCGCTGCGCCCGGTACCGACGAAGCCGCTGCGCAATGGGCCGCGATGGTCGATGACTCCGGCGGCCTGCAGTCAGCCAAGGGCGGCGCAGAACGTATCCTCAACCAGGAAGAAATCGACAGCCTGCTCGGCTTCAGCCTGGCTGACGTTTCGCTCAACGACAATTCCGGCATCCGCGCGATCATCGACTCGGCGATGGTTTCATACGAACGGTTGCCGATGTTGGAAATCGTCTTCGATCGCCTCGTGCGGTTGATGACGACCAGCTTGCGCAACTTCACCTCCGACAACGTCGAGGTGTCCCTCGATCGTATTACGTCAGTGCGCTTCGGTGACTACCTCAATTCAATTCCGCTGCCGGCGATTCTGGCCGTGTTCAAGGCGGAAGAGTGGGACAATTTCGGACTCGCAACAGTGAACTCGAGTCTGATCTATTCGATCATCGACGTGTTGCTCGGCGGCCGTCGCGGGCAAAGCACGATCCGGGTCGAAGGACGTCCCTACACGACCATCGAGACCAATCTCGTCAAGCGCATGATTGAAGTCGTGCTGGCAGACGCAGAGCTTGCCTTCAGGCCGCTGTCCCCCGTCAAATTCAACATCGACCGTCTCGAGACCAATCCGCGCTTTGCAGCGATTTCCAGGCCGGCAAATGCCGCGATTTTGGTGCGTTTACGCATCGATATGGAAGATCGCGGCGGAACGATCGAATTATTGTTGCCCTACGCCACGATCGAGCCGATCCGCGCCGTACTGCTCCAGATGTTCATGGGCGAAAAGTTCGGCCGTGATCCGATCTGGGAAGGCCATCTCGCGACCGAAATCGGACAGGCACAGATTGGCGTCGACGCTGTGCTGTATGAGGCGCGGCTGCCCTTGCGCCGGATGATGGAGCTCAATGTTGGTGACACGCTGATGCTCGAACTCAAGCCGGACGCGATGGTCACGGTGCGCTGTGGCGATATCACGCTGACCGAGGGCCGCATGGGACGGGTCGGGGACCGTGTTGCCGTGCGTGTTGCAAAACCATTGCGCAAGCCGCGGACGACGTTCGCCATGTTCGAAAAAGCAGACGAGACAACAAGTCCAATGGAGGTACCGTGAGCTACCATTACGGATTCCTGGTCGAGACCATGGTCTCGATCCTGCTTCTGCTCACGATCCTGTATTGCGTTCGTCTCAACAAGCAACTCCGACTGCTCAAAGCCGATGAGCGATCGCTGCGTGCAACCATTTCGGAATTGATCACCGCCACCGAAATCGCCGACCGCGCGATCGGTGGTTTGAAATCGACCATGCAGGAAGGCGAACATGCTTTGAGCGAGCGCTTCGAGCGAGGCGAGCATCTTTCCGCCGAGCTCGACCTCCATATAACCGCGGGCAATCAACTATTGGCGCGGCTCGTGCGGATCGCCGGTGTAACGCGTCCGGCCTCCGAGCCCGCACCGGTGCAGGACGCCAAAGCTGTCGCAGCTGCCGCGCAGGCCTTCGCCGATCGCACGCGCTCTCGTCTGGGTGGCCAAGCCGCATGACCCGCATGCTGCGCGACGTGCGGCTCATTCCGATCGTGCTTTTCGCCACGATCAGCCTGCTCGCGCTCAAAGTGTCCGGTCTCGTTTTCGATGGTGGCTACACGCTCGCTGAGCGTATGGGTGCGCGTTACAACACGGATACCCAGGCCACGACGCAAGACAGCATCCCGGATTCTCCCAAGACCACTTTCGCCGACAGGCAAGACAAATCAGCCATTCCCGCATCTAAAAAATCCTGGGCGCAGGATGTTTTCAATTTCAAAGATGGTCGCAACGGCGACATCACCGGGTCGACCGAGTCTGCGGAAAAACCAACCGAGCCTGCGCTCAAGGTGAGCGACAAGCCGCCGGATCCACCCAAGCTTGAAGTCGCCGGCGCCGCAATTCCGCTTGAGCCGGGTCGCATCGCATCACCCGGCGAACGCGCGGTTCTCGAACGCCTGCAAACCCGCCGGCAGGAACTCGACACGCGCAGCCGCGAAATGGAAATGCGCGAAAGCCTGCTCAAGGCAGCCGAAAAACGGCTGGAGGACAAGGTTACCGAACTCAAGGATGCGGAAGGCCGCGTCAACACCGCGATGGGGACCCGCGACAAGGTGGAAGCCGAGCGCTTCAAAGGCATTGTCTCCATGTATGAGAACATGAAGCCAAAAGACGCTGCGAGAATCTTCGACCGCCTGGATATGAAAATTCTGGTGGACGTATCGACGCAGATTAAACCGCAAAAAATGTCGGAAATTCTGGCGCAAATGTCTCCGGACAACGCCGAACGCCTGACAGTCGAGCTGGCTAACAGAGCGAGCGCAAAACCGAAGACGCAAAGTCCCGATCAACTGCCCAAGATCGAGGGCAATCCAAGCGCGAACTGACCGCGTGCCACTGTCGACGATCAGAACAACAGGGAATGTATGATGTGCGGGATTGCGGTCGCGATCGATTGGCCCGAAGCGGAAGTTTCGGTTCGGCGCCTCATCGAAGGCATTTTACATCGCGGCGACGTTACCGACCCCGTTGCGGTGCTTCGCAAAGACACCGCTATGGGTACGCGCCGCTTGCGGATCGTCGATGCCGAGCATGGGATCCAGCCGCAAATTTCGTTCAATACGCGTCTTGCGGTCGCATTCAACGGCGAAATTTACAACTATCTTGAATTGCGGAAGGAACTCGCCGACCTCGGCGTCGAATTCAGAACCGAGTCCGACACGGAAGTCCTGGCCAATGCCCTGCAAGTGTGGGGCTACCGGGCGCTCGAGCGCCTCGTCGGGATGTATGCCTTTGTCGCTGTCGATCTGGCCAACGGAGAGTTTCTTGCGGCGCGCGATCCGTTCGGCGTCAAGCCGCTGTACGTGATCCAGTCCGGCAGCAGTTTCCTTTTTTGCTCCGAGATGCGGCCATTGTTGCGAACCGTACCGGTCGGCGACGTTATGCTGTTGCCGCCCGGCTACGCGTTATCACGCAAGAACTGTGCGCGCTTCAAGTCGCCGATCTATCCGCGCGCCGATGTCCCCGTGCATCACGACCCGAAAATTCTTGACCGTATTTTGTCGGAGGCTGTGCGGACGCGGTTGCCGGCTGGCTTGCCAGTCGCGACTTTATTCAGCGGTGGCATCGACAGTACGCTCATCGCTCACTACACGCATCAATTCCGGCCGGAAGCGCCAGGTTATTTTGTCGGTGGCACGACTGCGCCGGACTATCGTTATGCGGCCGAATATGCCGAGCGGACCGGCTTCGACCTGCGAATGGTGCCATTCGAGGCCGACAGCGACGAAGTATTTTCGTCGATCGGACATGTCGTCGAGGTCACTGAGTCCTTCGAACCCAATCTGGTGCGAGGCGCTGTCTGCTCGTTGCTTGCAGCTGAAAAAATGCACGAGGATGGTTTTCGCGTGGCGCTGTGCGGAGAGGGGGCAGACGAGCTCTTCTGCGGGTACCCGCCGCTCGAAGTAGCCTTTCATCAGAGCGACGCCGATGGCCGGCCTGTGCGGGATGAATGCCTCGATCTGATGCACCGCGTGAGTTTGCAGCGTGTCGACCGCTGTTCGATGCGCCATCAGGTGGAAACCCGCGAGCCGTTTCTTGATCCGTCAGTCGTCAAATATGCATTGAATGTCGATGCGGCCGCGCTGGTGCGCGAGGTTGACGGCCATCCCCGCGGGAAGGCGGCCCTGCGCGATCTTTATGATCTCTATCCCGACCGGTTGCCGACGGCTATTCGCGACAGGACAAAAGTGCCGTTTGGTGAAGGAGCCGGGCTCGATGTGACACCGCAGGACTCCGGCTGGAAAGCCCGCTTCAACGAGGCGATTTCCGATGCCGAACTCCGCGACGGTCAGCAGCAATTCGAAGGCTTCAATCTGCAGTCGAAGGAGGAGCTGTTTTACATTCGCGGGCTCGCGCAGACGATGGACATATCGCGCGTGCCGCACCTGCGGGATCGGGCCTGGATTTCCTTCCCCGTGCTGCAAAACCTTCAAAAACTGAAGGCTTTTGCGCACTTTAGCCTGTAGTTCCCCTTACAGTTAACGCCACATTAAACGGCCGTCCTTACCCTGTTGCGACCGGCAGGCCAGCCGGCTGGAACGGCCTTATGACGGCTTTGCCATTCAAGCTGAGGCAGATGCTTGCGTGCAGACCGGGGCGATCGAAGCCCGGTCTTGCGTGCGGCCGCCTGCTTGCATCTCTGGCGTTGCTTGCCTTGCTCGCACTCACGCCCGCCGGCGCGGCTCGCGCGGATGATCCGATCAAAGGCGAGGTCAAGGCCGTCGTCGATGGCGGCTTTGTACGATTGATGTTTCAATTTGACGAGGCGGTGGAGGCAAGTGCGCGCGTCTCCGGAGCGATCATCGTCATCACTTTCAACAAACCGGTGGCGATTGCGGTCGAGCGCCTGAGTGTCAACGCCCCGGAATTCATCAGCGCTGCGCGACGCGATCCGGATGGCAGTGCGATCCGTTTAGCGCTCACGCACAAACTTAAGGTCAACACAATCGCGGCGGCCGAGCGACTCTATGTCGATCTCTTGCCCGAAACATGGAGCGGCCCGATGCCGGGGCTGCCGCAGGAAGTCATCGACGGACTTGTCCGGCGTGCGCGCGACGCTGAACGCCAATTGCACAAGCAACAGGCCGAAGAGAAGAATAAAAAGCCGCCGCTCGTCCGCGTCAAAGTCGCGAACCAACCGACCTTCGTCCGCTATGTCTTTGCAATGCCGGGCACGGTAAATGTGGTGCCTGAGCGCGCCGACGGCAGGCTCACCCTTAATTTTGATCAGCAGGTCAATTGGGATATGGCGGACGCGAAAGCCTCGCTGCCGCCGACCTTAAAATCGATTGAAGCGGAGATCGAACTCGATTCTGTCGCCGTCGTTTTTGCGCTCAATGGCACGCCCGAAGTGCGGGTCTTCCGGGAGGACCGCAATATCGTCGTCGACATCGGCCTTGACGGTGCCAAACCGAAGCAGGCCGAAGCGGGCGGGGCGCCCAAACAAGCGGCACCCTCCAAATCCGAGCCAGCGATATCGCCGCCGCAAACGATGCTCTCGAAAGACGCTATAACGCCACCTAAACCAGCCGTGCCGGTGAAAACAGACGATGCAGCGCCGCCAGCTGCTGCTGCGCCTTCACCAGCGCCGTCGCCCGCACCCGCAATACCAAAAGGTGCGGACCATTCGCAGGCCGCCCCTCCTGTTGCACCGACGGTGCAACAGCAAGCCGCGGCTCCCGAACCTCCGCCTGTTGCTCCGCCGGCACAGCCGGCGTCAACAGAGAACAAAACTGCCGCGGCGGTTGATGCTGCGCCAAAGGCTGCCGCCGAGCCAGCTGCATCCCCGCCGTCACCCGCGCCGCCGGCGCCATCTCCGGCCGCAGCCGAGGCGCCGAAAACATCTCCAGCGCCGGCCGCGAACGCCGAGGCCGAGCGGCCGGCAGCCAATCCAAAGGCGACGGTCGTGGCGGGCGTGCATCAATCCGGCAATGGTCTGCGCGTCGAATTTCCATTTGCGGTGGCGACGCCGGCAGCGATCTTTTATCGAGCCGACACGCTATGGCTCGTGTTCGACAGCGCTGCGCCAATTGATCTCTCTGCGTTTCAGAATGACAACGAAAGTGGCGCGCGCGAAGCAACGTTCGAGCGCGCGGAAGATGGTGCGGCAGTCGTCCGTGTCAAACTTGCGCGGCCGCGCACCGCCAGCGTCGTAGCCGATGGCCCGAGCTGGATCGTCAATATTGCGGATATTGCGACGGCGCCCACCCTCGCGCTCAGCATTGCCCGCAGTGTCGTCGGCAAGAATCGCGCAAGCATCGCCATACCGCTTGATGGCCCGCGAGCAATTCACAATATCAAGGATTCCGACGTTGGTGACCGATTGATGGTGGTTACGGCACTCGGGCCGGCGCGCGGATTTCTCAAAGTTCAGGATTTTGTCGAGCTGCGCGCGCTGCCATCGGTGCACGGCGTCGTCGTGCAGCCAATCGCCGATGACATTACGGCGGAACTGAGCGCTGACAAGATCACGATCAGCCGGCCAGACGGACTTTCATTGTCGGGGACCTCGCTCGGCCAGCAGCAAGTTTCGGTCAGCTTTCGCGCCTACACATTCGACACGCAGCTTTGGGGCTTCGACCGGGATTCGCCATTCAATGCAAGACAGTCCGAGTTGATCGGCCTTGCCGCCGGAGCGCCTTTAACCAAGCGCCGGCAGGCGAGGCTTAATCTGGCGCGCTTCTATCTCGCGAAGGACATGGCGCCGGAAGCCAAGGCCGTGCTCGATGTTGCGCTCTCCGACCAGCGCGGATCAGATGATGTGACCGGCAGCGTGCTAACCGCTGTTGCCGACGTCATGCTTGATCGACCCGACGATGCGCTCAAGGAATTGGGCAAGCCGCAGGTCGGCAATCAGCAGGATGCGCCGATCTGGCGTGCGATCGCCTATGCCCGCCAGGGGCGTTGGGCCGAGGCGCGCGACATCTTCAAAACAGTCGGCGCGGCCATCGGCGCCCTGCCAGTCGAGTTGCAGCGGATGGCGCTGAAGGAGGCGCTGCGTTCAGCCGTCGAGGTGCGCGACTTTAACAACGCGACCCGGGTGGCGAATGAATTCGAGACCGTCGGCGTGCCGCCAGAACTTGAGCCGACGATCAACGTCCTCATTGGCCGGCTCTATGAAGGCATGGGCCGCACTGAGGATGCGCTCATCAGCTATCGCATGGCCGCGACATCGAGAGACCGGCGCGCCGCCGCACAGGGACGCTTGCGCGAGACTGTGCTCACATTCGCGACTGGCGGCATGGGGCGCAAGGACGTCATCAATGACCTCGAAACGCTCACTACGGTCTGGCGAGGCGATGAGACCGAAACCGAGGGCCTCAAGCTTCTTGCCCATCTCTACACCGAAGATAGCCGCTATCGCGATGCGTTCCATGTCATGCGGACCGCACTGACTGCCCATCCCAATTCCGACATGACACGCAAGATTCAGGATGAGGCCGCTGCCACGTTTGAAAGCCTCTTCCTTGGCGGCAAGGGAGAGACGCTGCCGCCTATCGAAGCGCTGGGCCTCTTCTACGATTTCCGCGAATTGACACCAATCGGGCGACGCGGCGACGAGATGATCCGACGGCTTGCTGATCGCCTGGTGTCCGTCGATCTGCTCGACCAGGCTGCCGAGTTGCTTCAGCACCAGGTCGATCATCGCCTGCAAGGCGGTGCCCGCGCACAGGTCGCGACGCGCCTTGCGGTCGTGTATCTCATGAACCACAAGCCCGACCGGGCGCTGGCAACCTTGCAAGCGACGCGCGTTGCGGATCTGTCCAATGACTTGCGGGATCAGCGCCTGCTGCTTGAGGCGCGTGCCATGTCGAACATCGGGCGTCAGGATCTGGCGATTGAACTGATCACGAATATCAACAGCCACGAAGCCATACGGCTCCGTTCGGACATCCTGTGGTCAGCCAAGCGCTGGCGGGAGGCGGGCGAACAAATCGAACTGCTCTACGGGGAGCGCTGGCGCGAATTTGCGCCTTTGAACGATACCGAACGAGCGGACATTCTGCGCGCGTCGATCGGATATGCGCTCGGTGAGGAAACAATCGGGTTGGCGCGCCTGCGCGAAAAATACGGAGCCAAATTCAGCGACGGACCCGATCGCCGCGCATTCGAGATCGTGAGCGCGCCAATCGGGACCAGCGGTGCCGACTTCCAGACCGTCGCCAAGAAGGTGGCGAGCGTCGACACACTTGATGCATTCCTGCGCGATCTGCGTGCGCGCTATCCGGAATCTTCCGCAATCTCGCCCGGTGCTGCTGCCGGCAATGCGCCTCCTGCGGAAACGGCGCCTGATAAGGCTACAGGCCCGCAGACAAATGCGGCGCCGCCCGGCGAAACGGCGCCAAATGCGCCCGCAATTCGCGATGCCGGATCGTCGCCGCTGCCGCCGAAAGCGCCAGCCGGCGTACCGGTCAAGCCAGACACCGAGCCGACCGGATCAATTCCAAGATTGCCAAGGATAGGCGCGCGGACGCGGTAGTGGCAGGCCGCGAGCGGCTATCCGCCATAGCTCTGAATGAGCGATCCCGCGACCAGGCTCCAGCCGTCGACCAGAACGAAGAAGATCAGCTTGAACGGCAGTGACACCACCACTGGCGGCAGCATCATCATGCCCATGGACATCAATACCGATGCCACCACGAGGTCGATGATCAGAAACGGCAAGAACAGCAGGAAGCCGATTTCGAAGGCGCGTTTGAGTTCGGAAATCATGAAGGCCGGAACCAGCACCCGCAAGGAGAGGTCTTCCGGTTTGGCTGGCTCGGCTTCCTTCGCCATGTCGACAAACAATTTCAGATCCTTCTCCCGCACATTCTTCTGCATGAAGGCGCGCAGTGGCTGGGCGCCGCGCTCGAAGGCCTGTTCGGCGGTAATCTCGTTGGCAACCAGCGGCCGGATGCCGGTATCGTATGCGCGCTGAAGCGCCGGGCCCATCACGAACGCTGTCAGGAATAGCGCGAGTGACACAATCACGGCGTTGGGCGGCGCCGTTGCGGTGCCGAGCGCGGTACGCAGAAGCGACAGCACCACCACGATGCGGGTGAATGACGTCATCATGACGAGGATGGACGGCGCGAGCGACAGCACGGTGAGCAGCGCGATCATCTGGATCACGCGCTCGGTCAGGCCATTGCCTTGTCCGAAATTGACGCTGATGTCCTGGGCGGCGGCTGGCGCCGCCGCGGAGAGGATCAGCCCAGCTACTCCGACCACCACCGTCACAAGACGGACACGGCGGTCGGAAGTGGCTGTCACGTCTTTCCTGGCGGACGGCCCAGCAAGCTGGCCATCTCCTCTTCAAGATTTTCGTAGAGATTTTTTCCCGGCGTTGCCGCGGGCTCGGCACGCGGCTCCGCTTTGACATCAAACTTGGGCTCTGGTCGGGCCTCAAACTTCGGTTCCACGCGCGCCTTAAGTTCGCGCGCGGGCGCGCGCGTTAAGTCGGGACCTTTTGTCCCTGCCGCCGACGTGGTGGCGAGCGGATCGGTCACCGGCGGGCGTCCGTCCGGTGAGGGGGCGCGACGCAATGCTGCTTCAAGCTGTTGTGCCATCTCCGCGAGATTGTGATCTGCCTGCGCCGGCACGGCAGCGGGCTCATTTATTTGTACGCGCGGCGCGGGTTCGCTGCGCGCGACCGGCACGCCGGTGTCAGGGGGTGTAAGACGTGTCGATAGTTCAGCGGCAAGGCCGGTCAGGCTGTCGGCAGGCCGGGCGCGCGCGCCGGGCTCCGCTGCAAGCCAGGGCTCTTCAGTTGCAGCTGAGCGATAGGGACGGGGCGCCGGTGCGGACGCAGGCTCGCCTGCCGGCTGCAATGGCCAGCCATTTTCGATGTGCGCCGTCGCGCGCACCGCAGGTTCGCTGGCGACCCGCGATGGCTCGCGTGTTACTTCACGTGCGCCGACTGCGCGCACGATATTCGGTTCCACGACGAGATCAGTGGGACCGCCGATCATCAACAAGTGTTCGACATTGTCACGGCGAATGAGCACCAGACGCCGACGTCCGTCCACGGTCGCGGCATCAATCACCGCCAGGCGTGGTTGACGTCCGCGTGCAGTATTGCCGAGGCGATTTGCGCCGAAACGGCGCACCAGCCAGGCCGTCAGTCCGATCAGCGCCAGCACCACCAGAAAGGCGACGAAGAAGCGCGCGGCTAGCGGCATTTCCGAGCCGAACAAGCTCTCGAACATCAAAGCGCTCCGTTCTTCGTGCTGCCGCCCCGACGAGGGGAATCGCCCGAATGGTTAACTCAACTGGGCACTATTTGCCGCCCTGAATACTAACAGAGCATTAACAAATAAAGTGGCATTTTGCGGTCGGGGCCGGATTTGGCCGTTTTTGGCTGAGATTGGCGCGATTGCCCGATCGTTCCCCCGCTACCTATTTTTACCAGCCATTAACCATACACCCGGCAAAGTCTGCCTAGCGCGACGGTCCTGAGGTTCGGGACGTCGCGGGACGTCTTTGGGGGAGCAGGCCATGGCCATTGCCGACATTCCAATCTTGTCGATGCTGCGCACCCGGCTCGATTGGGCGCAGGCTCGCCAGCGGGTATTGGCCGAAAACGTCGCAAACTCGGATACCCCAAAATACCGCGCGCACGACATCGCGCCATTGAAATTCGAAGAAGCGCCGCTCGCCAGTCCGGGGACGGTTTCCGAAGTTTCTCTGACGCGCACCGCGGATAGCCATCTTGCCGGGGTCGGCTTGAGCCAATCGCCGTACCGCTCGGCGAACGCGCGCGATTTCGAAGTGCGTCCTGCCGGCAACGCGGTGAATCTCGAAGAAGAGATGATGAAGGTTGCGGCCAACCAGATGGATTTCCAGACGGCGACCGCGCTCTACACGCGCAGTCTCAATCTTATCAAGACCGCGCTCGGCAAGCGCTAGGCGCGGCCGGAGGAGGGCAACGGTGGATTTTATCAAGACACTCACGATTGCGGCATCTGGCTTGCGCGCTCAGGCCGGGCGAATGCGAGTCATTTCGGAAAACATCGCCAATGCCAACTCTACTCCACAACGTCCGGGCGCGGATCCCTATCGCCGCAAAATTCCGACCTTTCGCAGCGAACTCGATCGCTCGCTCGACGCGCAGGTGGTCGAACTCGGAAAAGTGCAGACCGACACCACAGCATTCCGCCTGAAATACGAACCCGGCCATCCTGCGGCCGACACCAATGGCAATGTCAAATACCCCAACGTCAATCCATTGGTGGAAATGACGGACATGCGCGATGCACAACGGTCTTATGAAGCCAATATCAATGTCATCAGCGCCACACGGCGCATGATCCAACGCACCATCGACATCCTCAAAGCCTGAAAGGCGTAAGTCACCATGGCCTCACCGCTCGCCGCAGCCAGCGCCTATGCCAGCGTCGCACGCATTGCGTCCGACGCGTCCTCTGTCGGCCTCGTTCGCCAGCCCGCCTCCGATGCCAACGGCGAGGGGAGCTTTGCTTCCGTACTCAAGGAGGCAATCGGTTCGGTCGCTGAAATGGGACGCAAGTCCGATGCGCAGACGCATGCGGCGGCCAACGGCAAAGCCAATATCGTCGACGTCGTCACGGCGGTTTCCGAGACCGAAGTTGCAATCGATGCCGTCGTCGCCGTGCGTGACCGCGTCATTGCGGCCTATGAAGACATCATGAAAATGCCGATCTAGGTATTCAGCAGTTATGACAGGTCCCGAAGTTCTCGACGTTGCCCGTGACGCAATCTACACGCTCATCGTGGTCTCCAGCCCGGTGATGCTGGTCGGGCTTGCCGTCGGCGTCGCCATTTCACTTTTGCAAGCGCTCACGCAAATCCAGGAAATGACAATCGCCTTCGTGCCAAAAATATTGGCGATCTTCATTTCGCTGCTCATCGCGCTGCCGTTCATGGCCGAGAAGATGCATGCCGAAATGTTGCGGATTGCCGCGCGTATTGTGAGCGGTTAACCGCGGACAGGCCCGATGCGGATCGACATTTCATTTTTGCCCGCCCTTGCGACCGCGTTCATGCTGACCTTCGCGCGCGTTGGCGCAATGGTCATGCTGATGCCCGGCGTGGGCGAGTTGAACGTGCCGTCGCGTGTGCGTCTCACGATCGCACTGGCGCTCACCGCCATCCTGCTTCCAGCCCACCAGAAGGCATATGTCGTTGATCTCAAGACCTTCGGACCGGTGCTCGTATTGCTGTTTCAGGAGCTGGTCGTTGGCGCGGTCCTCGGTCTCACCGCACGGTTGGCGGTATCAGCGCTTCAAATCACCGGTTCCGTCGTTGCCCAGCAAATGGGTTTGGGTTTCGTCACTGCGGTCGATCCGACCCAGAACCAACAGGGTCTCCTCGTCGGGAATTTTTTAACGCTCCTTGGCGTCGCGCTGGTGTTTGCCACCGACCTGCATCATCTCGTGATTGCAGCGATGAATGACAGCTATACGATTTTCCAGCCCGGGGAACTGCCGCTGATGGGCGATGCGGCGCAACACGTAACGCGCATCATCGCCACTGCATTTCGTATCGGCATTCAGCTTTCGGCGCCGTTCCTGGTTTTTGGTCTGCTGTTCAATTTCGGGCTGGGCGTTTTGTCACGGCTCATGCCGCAAATGCAGGTCTTTTTCATCGGTCTTCCGCTGTCGATTATGCTCGGACTGCTGCTGCTCCTGCTGGTCATTGGGGCGATGATGGGAACGTTCGTTGGTTATCTCGAGGGCGTCCTGACTGAACTTGCGCCGCACAGCTGAACGGGAGCGTGCATGGCGGAAGATCTCGGCGATGCCGATAAAACAGAAGAACCGACCCAAAAGCGTCTTGATGAAGCCCTCAAACGCGGTGATGTGGTCAAGAGCCAGGAGGTCAACACCTGGTTCGTCATCGCTGGTGCCGCGCTCGTGCTGATGACGTTTTCTGGTGCGGCGGGCAAAGATCTGACCACGACCATGCGTGGGCTCATCGCCAATTCCTTCGACATCAGTGTCGATGGTCCGGCCTTGCCACGGTTATTTCAGAAGATCGGCAGCGAGATGATTGCGGCCGTGGCGATTCCCTTCCTGATATTGCTGCTCGCTGCAGTCGGCGGCAACATCATCCAGCATCGCCTCGTATGGTCGTTCGAGGCCTTGGCGCCCAAACTTTCCAAGATCTCGCCGGCGGCCGGGGCCAAGCGGCTGTTCTCCAAGCAGGCGCTTGCCAATCTCGGTAAGGGCCTGATCAAGCTGGTTCTGGTCGGCAGTGTGCTCACCGCCCTGATGTGGCCGGAGCGTGGACAACTCGAGGCGCTGACGCGTAGCGATGCGTCCGTCATCATGCCGCTTTGCCTATCGTTGACGCTCAAGCTGCTCGGCAGTGTTGTCGCCATGCTCGCGGTGGTGGCTGCTGCCGACTACCTCTTCCAATACCGGCAATGGTACGAGCGCCAAAAAATGTCGCTGCGGCAATTAAAGGAAGAGTTCAAGCAGACCGAAGGCGATCCAGCCATCAAAGGCAGGATGAAGCAGGTCCGCCAAATCCGCATGCGCCGGCGCATGATGGCTGCAGTTCCGAAAGCCACGGTGGTCATCACAAACCCGACCCACTACGCGATCGCCCTTGAATACGAACGGGGGATGGATGCACCGATTTGCGTGGCCAAAGGTGTCGACTCCATTGCGCTGAAAATCAGGGAGGTTGCCGGCAAGCACTCGGTTCCGATCGTCGAAAATCCGCCACTTGCCCGCGCGCTCCACGCCACGGTCCAAATTGACCAGCAGATCCCGCCCGAGCACTATAAGGCTGTCGCCGAGGTGATTGGCTATGTCATGCGGCTGCGCCGCATGATGTCGGCCAGGCGATGACAAGGACTAACTATGGCCAGAATTCTCCGAGGCCAGCACTTGCGCCGGTAGGGCGCCTTAAGGCACTCAGGGTCTATGGCAAGTCACGATCCGGCAGCGCCGACGCAAGCGCGCGACCGTGCCGAAGGGCACGAGCGCAAGGCCTTTGACAAAAGTCAGGATGCGCCCGCCGGGTCCATCAGCAAGGTGCTGCTGGTGGCGGGGGCCCTGGTTGCGGCCGCTGGCGGCCTGATTTATGTCGGCCGCGACTATGTGGAAGCCTACGTCCTCACGTTACTGGCCGCGCTGGGAACCATCGGGGTCTTCGCGCTATTTGCGACAGCTTCGGGAATCTTGCGGTTTGCAGGCCGGGAGCAAGGTAATCCACTGCTCAAAGCCGTCGTTGACGGCGCCTTCGACGGGATCCTGGTCACGGATCAATCCGGCAGGGTGCTTTATGCCAACACGACTTATCTCGACCTCATTGGTGTGACCGACATCCATGATGTGCGGCCGATCGAACGGGTCTTCATAGGCGATCCGGACGTTTCCGAATCGATCTATCGGCTCCTCAAGGCCGCGCGCGAAGGCCGCCGGCTGCAAGAGGAAGTTCGAATTACCGGCGCGGCCGGAGAGAGTGGCCGCTGGTTGCGTATGCGTGTGCGCCCGCTCGGCGAAAATCGGCGCGATGCGCGGCTGACGGTGTGGTCGATCGCCGACGTCACGCGCGACCGCGAACGGCAGGAAAACGTATTCCAGGAACTGCAACACGCCATCGACTATCTCGATCACGCGCCGGCCGGCTTTTTCTCTGTCGATGCCGCTGGTGACATTGTTTATCTGAACGCGACGCTCGCGGCCTGGCTCGATCACGACCTCGCGCAAGTCGGCGCCGGGTCGCTCAAGCTCGGTGATATCGTCGCCGGCGAAGGTGCGGCGCTGCTGACAACATTCAGCGCAGCACCAGGCGAAGTAAAGACCGAAGTCCTCGATCTCGATCTCAAGACCCGTGGCGGCAAACCCGTCCCCGTTCGCCTGTTCCACAAGGTCGCATTCGGTGGCGATGGAACGCCCGGCACATCGCGCACACTGGTTCTCAACCGTGCAAAAGATGAAGGCGGCGACCCACAACGCGCTGCGGAAGTGCGCTTCATGCGTTTCTTCCAGAACACGCCGATGGCGATTGCTACGGTCGACAAAACCGGCCGCATCGCACGCAGCAATGCCCGCTTCGCCAGCGCGTTCGAGGGATTGCTCAAGAATAACGACCGCTCGATCCTGTCGGTGATCGTCGAACGTGATCGACCGGTGCTCGAAGCGGCAATCCGAAAGGCCGCGGAAGGGCAGAGCGATATTGCGCCGGTCGAAGCTTCGTTGATCGGAAGTGCCGACCGCTGGGCCAATTTCTTTGTGATAGCGGTCGAGGAAGAAGACCGCGATGGCGAGGCTGCGATCGTTTACGCACTTGAGACGACCGCCCAGCGCACGCTTGAAAACCGCGTCCAGCAACAGCAGAAAATGGAATCCGTCGGTCAACTGGCGGGCGGCATCGCGCACGACTTCAACAATGTTCTTTCTGCCATCATGATGGCGACCGACTTTTTGCTGAACGCGCACAAGCCGACTGATCCGTCCTTCAAGGACATTATGCAGATCAAGCAAAACGCCAATCGTGCGGCCGCTCTTGTGCGGCAGCTATTGGCATTTTCGCGCAAGCAGACCTTGCGTCCTCAAGTGCTCGATCTTGCTGAAACCTTGAGCGACCTCGGCATGCTCCTTAAGCGGCTCATCGGCGAGAAAGTTTCGCTGGATATCGTGCACGGGCGCGACCTTTGGCCGGTGAAGGTCGACATTTCACAGTTTGAACAGGTGATCGTGAACCTGGCGGTCAATGCCCGCGACGCCATGCCCGGCGGCGGCAAACTCACCGTTCGCACGAACAACATCCCGGCCGAAGAATGCGCAAAATTCGCCTATAAAGGCATGCCCAAGGCAAACTACGTGCTGGTCGAAGTTAGCGACACCGGGACCGGCATTCCTTCCGACATCATCGACAAGATCTTCGAGCCTTTTTTCACCACCAAGGACGTCGGCAAGGGCACCGGGCTTGGCCTCTCCACCGTCTATGGAATCGTGAAGCAGACCGGCGGGTTCATCTATGCGGACTCTGAACCGGGGCGTACATCCTTCCGTATCTTCCTTCCCCGCCACATTCCCGGCGCCGACGAAGTGCTCGCACAAATTCCTGCGGCGGACGCGCCGGCCATTGCCGGTGCCCTGTCTGCTGCCGACACAATGGCCCGTGCTGCCGCCGCCGACTTGACGGGGCAGGGCACGATCCTGCTGGTCGAGGACGAGGAAGGATTGCGCGCGCTCAACGCGCGTGGGCTGTCGTCGCGCGGATACACGGTGCTGGAAGCCGGCAATGGCGTTGAGGCGATCGAAGCTTTCGACAAACACGGCCACGTCGATCTTGTGGTCTCAGACGTGGTGATGCCGGAAATGGACGGACCGACGCTGCTCAAGGAACTGCGCCGGCGCGATCCAGCCGTAAAGATTATTTTCGTTTCCGGCTACGCTGAAGAGGCCTTCAGCAAGAATCTGCCGGACCAGGAACAATACGCGTTCCTGGCCAAGCCGTTTACGCTGAAGCAGCTGGTTGCAGAGGTGAAGAAGACTATTGTGCAATAACCGGGTCTAGACGCAACCCGTCAACGCCAGCACCACGATCAACAACTGCGCTTTGCTCAATCGCCCATCAATGACACGACGAGGCGAGACGCGTTTTGCCGAACACGATCAGAGGCAGACGGCAAGCAAAGCCACCGGCATTGAATTGCGCTTGCGGTGCCTGAAAATATTCGCGCTCTCGCACTGGGCCGGATTGACCGATGTTGATGTCCGCTTCGTTGAGCGCAATGGTCGGCCGCGTGCCTTCAACGGGCGCGGGTTTTGCCGCCGCAACCGTTCCGAGTGCGCAAAGCAACGCGATGGCCGTCAGGCTCTTCATTGACAAACGTCCTTGGTCGCCACGTCAGCCAACAACGAGGAGGGCCGACTGTTCCGCGCCCGTCATAATATCTGCGTGATCGAGGCTATTTGCGTGATTTGAGGCGAGTTTGCCCGTTTTGCCGCGTCGTTGCGGCGCATGTGCGCCCCTTACATATTGTTCCGCGCATGCCTATTGTCCTGGCGCCGACTTGCTGGGAGGACACAAATGACTTGCCGCCGTCTTATCGTCGCGATTGCCGCGATTACGACCGTGTTGGTGCTGTTTGCTGCCGACGCGAATGCGCGCGCCGGCGGCGGGTTCTCCGGCGGAAGCCGTGGCATGCGGACGTTCTCCGCGCCGCCTGCAACAAGTACAGCGCCCAATGCAGCCAGCCCGATCCAGCGCAGCATGACCCAGCCCGGAAGCGCGGGCACGATTGGTCAGGCGTCACGGCCCGGTCTGTTCGGCGGTGGTTTATTTGGCGGGCTTGCTGCGGGCTTCCTCGGCGCAGGCCTCTTCGGGCTTCTGTTTGGGCATGGTTTCTTTGGCGGCATGGGCAGCTTCGCTTCGCTGCTTGGTCTCGTGCTCCAGGTGGGGCTTGTCATCATCGTGGCGCGTCTATTGTTTGCGTGGTGGCAGCGCCGCCATGAACCGGCCTATGCCGCCGCTCATCCGGCAACCGGCCACGCCTATAGCGGACTGGGTGGCATGTTCGCCGCCAACGCGCCGGCGGGCGAACCGCTCACGATCGGCAAATCCGACTTCAACTCGTTCGAGCACTTGCTTGGCGATGTCCAGGCCGCATATTCGGCCGAGGATCTCAATGCGCTGCGCGCGAAGGTAACGCCGGAAATGCTTTCTTATTTTTCCGAGCAACTCTCCGAAAATGCCAGCCGTGGTGTCATCAACAAGATTGAAAGCGTGAAGCTCGAGCAGGGCGATCTCGCGGAAGCCTGGCGCGAAGGTGGAGTCGACTACGCAACGGTCGCCATGCGGTTTTCTCTCGTCGACCAAATGATCGAACGAGCGAGCGGACGAACCGTCGAAGGTGGCACGCCCAGTGAAGTCACGGAGCTATGGACTTTCATGCGCGCTCGCGGCGGCAATTGGGTTTTGTCGGCGATCCAGCAGTCCTGACTGCTCCGATCAGGCGTCGCTTGCGGCTGGCTCAACCTTTTTCGTGGCGGCATCGTCGCTTGCGTTGCATTTCGGGGCCCGCGCAGCCTGTACGCGCTCGTCGAGCCAGTTTTCAAATTTCACGCCGATTTGCTGAGGCTGGCGCCATATGACGCGGCACTTTCGCCGCGCCGCGCCGCCTCCTGCCAGCAACAACAGAAAATTATCGGGAATTACTTCTAAGTCGTGGACATTGATACGAGCGCCCCTGTCCGAGACGTCCGACAACGCGCAGTCGCATAGTTCTCCGCTTTCAAGCACCAGCCGCGCGTCGACACGCATTCGATGGCGCCTGGCTTTCCGTTTGTCTCCGCGCATGCTGTCTCGCAATCGCCACGATTGGCGGGCGCGATGCCTTTTCACAATCTGTTAAGGCTCGCGCCGAAGCCGGCTGCAACACTAACGAGTTGCTGTTACGAATTCATAAAACGTTATCTGACATCGGCGATGGAGCGGTGAACCGTTGACGTTGCAGCGAAATTCGTCTATGTCGCCGCCCGCAACCTGGTTTTCGGCCTCATCTTGCTGCCACGCTCCTGGTTTTGGGCTGCGCCTCAAGTGAACTCCAAAACTTGGCTTGTGACCGTCGACGCGATGAGCGCGTTGGCGTTCAACAGGAAGCGTGAAAGGAAACTCTTGATGCCTGTCGGAACTGTGAAATTTTTCAATACTCAAAAAGGCTTCGGCTTCATTCAACCAGATGATGGCTCCAAGGATGTGTTTGTGCACATCACCGCGGTCGAGCGTGCAGGACTACGCTCGCTGAACGAGGGCCAGAAAGTCAGCTTCGAAATCGTAACGGAACGTGGCAAGCAGGCCGCCGGCAATTTGCAGCCGGTCTGATACCTACGAACGTTTGCTTTGAAGTCGAGGCCCGGCGGCGACGCCGGGCTTTTTCATGTGCGCCACGCTAGACTATCGCGCCAGCAGGCAGAGCACTGCATTTTCCGGGAGGATTGAGATGGACATCATTGCATGCGGATCGCGGCCCTCGCGCCGGATGGGCGCGCCCAGTTTCACCGGGACGGTGTGGCAAGATCCGATCATTCAGGCGCCGGATCCCGCCCGCATTCGCTCGGCATGGGTTCGCTTTGAACCTGGCGCCCGAACCGCCTGGCACACCCATCCACTTGGGCAGACACTCTGTGTCGTATCCGGCATTGGACGGGTGCAGACCTGGGGTGGGCCGGTGCGAGATATCCGCGCTGGAGACACCGTCTGGATACCTCCCGGTGAGAAGCATTGGCATGGTGCGACTGCCGAACATGGCATGGAACATATCGCCATGCAGGAAGCACAGGCCGGCGAGCACGTTACCTGGCTCGAGCCAGTGACGGACGCGCAATATTCCGGGAAACCCGGCTGAGTTGCGCGATCAACGACGCGTGAACACGGAATAGAGTTTCAGGGCCGGTGTTGCCCCTCCCGATGGCGAGGCGACGGGCTTCGTCAATGCCGGGAGGTAACAAGATGACGGTCGTTCGAATTGGCGCGCCGGTTGCGGCGTGTCTTGCATTCCTGTGTGTTGCGCCCGCGTCGGCACAACAGGCGAATATGACATTCTTTGTAACGAGTGCCGGCCCCGGCAAGGGCGCGGACCTTGGCGGACTTGCTGGCGCCGACAAACAGTGCCAGCAGCTCGCGCAATCGGCGGGAGCGGGCGCCAAGACCTGGCACGCTTATCTGTCCACGCAAGGTGCCGGCGCCGTGAATGCGCGCGACCGTATCGGCAAGGGCCCCTGGATGAATGCCAAGGGCGTTGTCGTCGCTGCAAGCGTTGATGATTTGCACAGCGCCAGCAACAAACTCAACAAACAGAATAACCTTTCGGAAAAAGGCGATGTAATCAACGGCCGCGGCGATACGCCGAACCGGCATGACATTCTGACCGGCTCGACCACGGACGGCAAAGCCTTTCCGGCCGACAAGGACATGACTTGCAAGAACTACACGAGCAGCACGCAAGGTTCGGTCATGCTCGGCCATAACGATCGCCAAGGGCTGACCGATGACCCTCCGGCGAAGTCATGGAATTCGTCGCATCCGTCGCGCGGTCCGGACGGCGGCTGCTCGCAGGCCGACCTGCGCAGCACCGGCGGCGACGGACTGCTTTACTGCTTCGCGGTTAACTGACCGGCGACGTCAGGTTCAGCGCGGGCAACGAGAAACCGTTGCCCGCGTTTCTTATTGGCCACGTCCACGCGTCTGGTGACTTGAAACCCGATTGCCCCTTGCAGTTGTTCCTGGAGGCGAGACAATCTTGCCTGCTCTGGGAGCTTTGTCTGCGATTGGGGTGATCAATGCGCTATCAGCTGTTCTATTGGCCGGAGATTCAGGGCCGCGGCGAATTCGTCAGGCTCGCGCTTGAGGATGCCGGCGCCTCCTACGACGATGTCGCGCGCAAACCCGGCGGCATGAACCGCATGCTCGCGATGATGGACGGCGGGCGCGACAAACGCCCGCCATTTGCGCCGCCGTTCCTGAAAGCAGGAAAGCTGGTGATCGCGCAGGTCGCCAATATCTTGTTTTACCTCGGACCGCGTCTGAAGCTCGCGCCGCGCGACGAAGCGAGCCGGCTCTGGCTGCACCAGCTGCAGCTCACGGTGACCGACTTCGTGAAGGAGGTCCATGACACCCATCATCCGGTCGGTTCAGGGCTCTACTACGAGGACCAGAAACCGGAAGCCAAACGCTATTCCGACAACTTTCTTGGTGAACGCGCGCCAAAATATCTCGGCTACTTCGAGTTGGTGCTGAAAAAAAGCGGGGGACCTTACTTGCTGGGACGCAAGGCGACCTATGTCGATTTGTCGATGTTCCAACTGATCGAAGGGCTTCGCTATGCGTTTCCGAACTCCAGCAAAGGCATTGAACGCAAGGTGCCCGGCATCGCGGGTATTCGGGATCGGGTCCTGCAACGGCCCGGCATCAAGAAATATCTCGGCTCTGCGCGGCGTATTTCGTTCAACGAGTCCGGGATATTCCGGCATTACCCGGAATTGGATGGGTAGGGACGACGGCGCGGACCTCTCAGCGGTCATTGCCGGGCTTGCCCCGGCAATCCATGGTGAGTTTCCGCAAGTAAGGCCGATGTAAGGTTTTCACGTGCTGCATCTCGTCATGGATGCGGCGAAAATTCTCACCCCTGCGCGGTCAGCGGCTTGCCGCCTGCAGTCACCGGTTTCGCCGAGACCAGTGTGAAGGCGATGACGCACGGCACATCGCCCTTGTTGATCCAGTTGTGGATCGTGCCGCGCTGCACCAGAACGTCGCCGGCCTGCAGATGGACGACCATGCCGTCGAGGTCCATATCGATCTCGCCTGAGATCACGACTGCATAATCGATTGAGTCGGTGCGGTGATTGCGCGGCGCGACGCCCGGTCCAAAGCTGACAATGCGAAATACTGTTCCGCCTGGAATTGTGGTGCCGATTTTCTTGCCAGAAGGGTCCACGTCGCCATCGTTGTTCACCGGAAATCCGTCGCTCGACCAGATGACGCTGTACAGCGCGCCCGGACGCTGCGAGACCACGTTCTTCACGGTTTCATCAATCAGCACCTTGGCGCGGCCCTGCTCGTCATGGCCGGTGACAACGCGGCGGATATTCAGACTCATCGATCTCACTCCTTTGGAATTCGCTGTGACGAATGATGCGGCCTAGTCGACGGCCAGCGGTTTTCTACCCGTCTCGTGCCAGAGCAGGAATAAGCCGGAGCCCACCACGATGGCGGAGCCGCCGAGCAGGGCGAATGTCGGCACATCGCCCCAGAAAACAAAACCAAGCGCGGCCGACCACACCAGTGAGAAATAGTAGAACGGACCGACGGCCGATGGCGGCGCCAACGATAAGGCGCGCGTCCACCAATACTGGCCGATCCCGTTGATGACGCCGTTGCCGATCATCGCCAGCGTGTCGGTCGACGTCGGCGCGCTGAAAAAGAACGGCAGAGCAAGCGTGAAAAACAGGGTCAGAAAAATCATCTGATACATGGTGAGCGTTTCAGCGGACTCGGTCGTCGTCATGCCGCGCACGGCCGCGGTGACACTGCCGAACAGCACCGCGTTGGCAAGCGCAAACAGCGCACCCGTGCGAAAGCTGTCGGCGCCGGGCGCTGCCACCAGCACGACGCCGAGAAATCCCACCACCAGGGCGCAGCCGCGCGCGGTACCAATTTTTTCCTTCAGCCACAGCGCGGCAAACAGCGTTGCAAAAAGCGGCGAGGAAAAGTTGATTGCCACCGCGCCCGCCAGCGGCATCAAGCCGAATGCAATGATGATCAGGCTCTGCGCGGTAGCCTGCGTCGCGCTGCGTCCGAAATGGTCGCGCAGCCGCTTGGTGCGTAGCACGGCAACGCCGATGCCCGGCAAGATCAACGCGGCGCAGGTGACCAGCGAGGCGATGGCGCGGAAGAAGAGGACCTCAACAAAGGAATAGTTCGCGACCTGCCATTTTGACAGTGCGCTGGAGAGCGCAAACATGATCGTTGCGCCCAGCATGAACAAAATGCCGAGCGGGATACGGTCCGCGCGCAAGCTCGCGCGCTGCTCAAAGCTGTCGGAGGTCAAGGAAGGCCCCAGCGAATTGCCGCGTCTGCCTAGCACGGGCCAATAGCGGCGGGCAGGGGCAAAATCGAATGGGTGGATTGCTCGGCTGACACCCGCCTGCGGGGCTCGCGTTATTTCGCCCGTCGCTTCGCTGTTCGGCGCAACCTGCGCTCGCGGGCGAGGCGGGCCGCCCGGCGTTTGTCCAACGCGCGCTTTTCCCGCTGCTTGCGCGCCCGACGCCGGCGGCAACGGGTGCATTGGCAGCGCGAACGGCCGATGACGTACTTGAGATAGTCGGTACCGTAATCGTAGGTGATTTCCTCATCCGGCTTGATGTTGCGCAACGCGCGGATGAACACGCGTCCGCCATAGGTGAAAGTCTCTGAATTCGGGTTGCAGGAGTGATTGGCGTAGCGCGCGACGTTGCTGCGCGGTGTGCCGTCGATGGTGATACGGGGATTGATCTCGTAAAGGTAGCGATTGCCGCGCCGCTCAAGCCTGCCGGCTTCCTCGGCGTCGACACGCGGGCCTTTGTATTCGGCGATTTTCTCGCGTTTCTTGATGAGCCTGTTCGCGAATAGACCAAGGCCGGTAAACGCGCGGCCGACGCGGAATGATCTTCGGGGCATTGATGAACTGACAATATTGACAATGAGGAAGGAATGCGTTGCGGATGACAGATGGAACGTCGCGCGTCAATGTTGTTTTTGCACGTGAGGTTGGACAGCCGCGCTCCCGCGCCGCGCCATTAGGATTATAAACAAGCCGGGTATACGCTGCAGGTCGCCTCTCGCGACAATCATTTGATGCAAAAGTTTTGCAAACAGGTGCTGCGCACCACGCCCGATTCGTCTAGCGCAAATGCTGTCCGGCCCACGCGAGGAAGGCATTGAATTGGTCCGGATAGACCAAAAAATAAATGATGAGCGCGACCGGGGCCATCATGAACATGGAATCTCGCATCGGATTTCCCTGTGCGGACACGCCTTGAGTCGACATTGGTATTGTCGACGCTATTCACCCTATCGCGTCAATAACGGCTGCGTAAAAAATAGTGGTGCAGGCAGAAAAACGAAATCTCTCGCGGGCGGCGTTCCGGTATTTAGGTGCTTGATTGCTGACGAAAGTTCCCTGCGGGTTCGGAACATGTGGCTTCTAAAACACGCATCGGGAAATTCTTGTGAAGAGGTCGCTGAAATTATTTCCGCGCTGCCGGGCCGGGCGTACAGTTCTCATCGAGACGTCGTTGCATCAATTTTGGGGATGGACCGACGATGCCGGAAAGCGCGACCTTCCATGCCGTCAGGAAAAAAACTGACTGGCAACCGCGCGCGAACCGGATTGAACGATAAGCGCTGCGAAGCCGACGAATCGGTCACTGGGGTAACTTGAGGCCGCCTGGGGTTGGCGGCCTCTTTGTTTTCCGGGGATGGGGAATGGCGCCGCGCGCGGGAACCTCATAGAAACAAAGCGAGCCGGTTCGGCCGGATCTTGAGGGGGTGGGCCTTGCTCGCGGGCTCGGTGAGAGCCGTTATCCTGCTGTCCGCCGTGGCGGCCGCCGCAGCGTGGCCGGGCCACGCCCGCGCGGCCGGCGCGGCCTATGTGGTAGATACAGCCGACGTCAGCGAGCCCGGCGCCTGCAAGGTTGAATCGTGGGTCTCTGCCGCAGGCAACCATGATTTTTTCGCGGCTACCTCGCCAACCTGTGTGGTCAATATATTTCGCCCGGTGGAACTGAGCACGCAGCTCGCGCGCGCGCGTGCTGATGGGGACTGGTCGAGCGGCGCTATCCCGAAATTCAAGACCAACCTGGTACCGACCGCGATCGGCAGCTGGGGCATCGCAGTCTCGGGCGCGGCCGTTTATGATTTCACCACGCAACAAAACACAGCACTCTTTGCCACCATTCCGGCGACGCTGCGGCTGTCGAACGTCGTTCGCATCAATCTCAACGGCGGTTGGGAGTGGGATCGAGTTGCCGACCGGCACTATCTCACTTACGGCGCCGGCGTAGACTGGCGCACGCCGGACAACGTCTGGACGCTCACCGCCGAAGTGTTCGGCCAACTCGGCGCGCAGCAGGATCCCATCGGCGTGACCGAGCCGCGCTTTCAGGTCGGACTGCGCTGGCGGCCGGTCGATGACTTCAACGTGGATCTGATCTACGGCCGCAATATCTATGGCGAAAACGCCAACTGGATCACGCTTGCGACGGTCTTCCGGTTTCACGTCGGACAGTAACGCGACGGCTTGAAGCCACCTCGTCGCCGTTCCATGATGGCCTATGGCACCACATCAAGAGCGCTGGCCCGAATTGCCCTATGCGGCGTGGAAGGACGCGCGCGATACGCTGCATCTGTGGACGCAGGCCGTCGGCAAGATCCGTATGGCGCTGTCACCCTGGCTCAATCATTCCTGGCATGTCGCGCTTTATGTCACGGTGCGTGGGCTGACCACCTCACCGATTCCCTGGCGTGACGGCAGTTTCCAGATCGATTTCGACTTCATCGATCATGTTCTCTGGGTGAGGACGAGCGAAGGTCATTTTCGCCAGGTCATGCTCAAGCCCATGAGTGTCGCGGAATTCTACGAGGCGCTGATGATCGCGCTGCGCGAACTTGGCATCGACGTGCGCATCGCGACCATGCCGTGCGAGATCGCCGATTGCATTCCGTTCGAGCAGGATACGCGGCATGCGGCCTACGACGCCGATTATGCCAACCGCTTCTGGCGCGTGCTGCTGGCGGCGAGCGATGTTTTCGCCCGCTTTCGCACCGGCTTTCTGGGCAAGGCAAGCCCGGTGCATTTCTTCTGGGGCAGCTTCGACCTGGCGGTGACGCGTTTCTCCGGTCGCCTCGCGCCGCGCCATCCCGGCGGTGTGCCGCATCTTCCGGACGCCGTTGCACAGGAAGCCTATTCACACGAGGAGTTGAGCGCCGGCTTCTGGCCGGGCGGCGGCGGGCCGATCGACTATGCCGCGTTCTATTCTTATGCCTATCCGGCGCCGGAGGGATTTGCGGCGGCAAAGGTGAAACCCGCGCAAGCATTCTTCAGCAAGGAGCTGGGCGAGTTCTTGTTGCCCTACGATGCCGTCCGCACGGCGCGCGATCCGGATGCGGCGCTGATGGAATTCCTGCAAAGCACTTACGCCGCGGCGGCCGATTTGGCGAAATGGGATCGCAAGGCGTTGGAATGTGGAGTGGGTGAAGCGGGGAAGGTGAGGGCGATCTAAGAGCTCTGTCGTCCCGGGCGAGCGCACACAAGCGCGTTTACGCGCGTCTTCGGCGCGCTATGCGCGAGGCCCGGGACCCATACTCCGCAGTATCTCGATAGGCTGCGGGGTATGGCTACGCGCTTTCGCGGGGACGACAACTGCCGACTTACTCCACCGTCACCAGCCCGACCTGGTTGGCCAAACTGTTGGCGGTGACCGGATTGCCGTCCGGCGTGACGTCCATGTTGCGCACAATGTCGCCGCCGCCGGGGATCGCCCAGCTCTGGAATTTCTCCGATCCGGGATCGAAGCGCACGATGGTGTTCGGCTTGGCGCCGGATTCGTTGTACCAGAGCGCGCCTTTGGTGAAGACGATGCCATAGGGCTCCGACTTCGGCCCGCTCGGCGATGGCCATTCCTTCACGTCGCCGGTCTTGAGGTCGAGGCGGCCAAGCATGCCGCGCGCAAAATCCGTGTACCAGATGGTGTCGTCGTCGGAGAGGGCGAGGCGGCGCGGCCGCGCGCCATCGTTCGGCAACTTGTATTCCTTGATCGCCATGCTCTGCGGATCGATGCTGGCGATCTTCGGCGCGCCGAATTCGACGACATAGGGCACGCCCTTTGAATTGATCATCAGACCATAGGGCCGCGACTTCTCGGTCGGCGAGGTGACGAGCTTGATGTCACCACTTTTCGGGTCGAGCCGTCCGATCATGTTGCCGGCCTGCACGGTGAACCACACCATGCCGTCGGGCGCGATGTTGATGGTGTGCGGGTCCTTCGCCGATTTGTCGGGCAACGGATATTCGGTGGTGATGCCAGTCTTCGGGTCGAGCTTGCCGATCAGGCCGAGATTGTTGCCGGTGAACCAGATATTGCCGTCCTTGTCCTCGGCGAGCCCGTGCGGGCCCGTGTGCGGCGATTTCAACGTGTATTCGCGGATCGCGCCGGTCTTGGGATCGATGCGGCCGAGCTTGTTGGCGAGCTGGCCGGTCCACCAGATCGAGCCGTCTTTGGCGGCGCGTGGATCGTGCGGGCGCGAGCCTTGAGTCGGCACGTCCCATAGATCGATGCGCGCCTTGACCGGACCGGAGATGATGACAGCCCCCGGCCGCTGCCGTTCGGGGAAACTTTTCATGAGGTATTCGGCCATCGCCGGCCATTCCTCGGCGGTCACGGGCGCATCCATGTTCTGCATCATGCGCACGACCGTGAGCCAGCCTTCCGGCGTGTAGCCGACGCGCACGCGGTTGATGTCATGGCAGGCGCCGCAGGTGTCGGTGAAGCGTTGCTTCATCGCGCCCTCCGGCCAGTCCTTGGCGGTGTATTGGGCCTGCGCGAAATTGGCTTGAACGAGCAGCGCGAACAGGACCGAACTGGCGAGTGCAGTCAGCGTGGCCGGCATATTAGTTGTCATGGAGCATTCTCCCTGCGAGCGGGCGTCTTATGCGCCTCCTCGTTGTTGGGGCTAGCTTGGCGCAAAAGTGCCACGCTGTCATTGCCGGGCTTGACCCGGCAATCTCGCTTAGGGACGCAAAGTGCCTAAATAAGCGGGATCACCGGGACAAGCCCGGTGATGACAAGCTGTCTGTGTTACGCACACCATCACCTCGCCTCATCTTGAGGAAGGGGTCGCTGCTATCGCTCCCCGCGAATTCTTCTGATAATTCTTTGTTGCAGCAAAACGAGACCCACACCCCATGAACGCCCCCGTCACGCCTCCCGACCGTCCCGCCCTATCACCACACGCCGCTGTTTCCGCTTGGCCCCGACAAGACGCCCTATCGCAAGCTCGATATCGGCGGGGTCAAGGTCGAGAAGGTGATGGGCAAGGACATGCTAGTGGTCAGCCACGAGGCGCTGCGCGCGCTCGTCGGAGGCGGCGTTCGCCGACATCAATCATCTGCTGCGCCCGGCGCACCTCAAGCAGCTGCGCAAGATCCTCGACGATCCGGAAGCTTCCGATAACGACAAGTTCGTCGCCTATGATTTTCTCAAGAACGCCAATATCGCCGCGGGTGGCGTGCTGCCGATGTGCCAGGACACTGGCACGGCAATCATCATGGGTAAGAAGGGCCGCATGGTCTTCACCGCCGGCGACGACGAGGCCGCGCTCGCGGAAGGCGCGCGCGATGCGTATCTGCGGCGCAATTTGCGTTATTCGCAGCTGGCGCCGATTTCCATGTTCGAGGAAAAGAACACCAAGTCGAACATGCCGGCGCAGGTCGAGATTTATTCGGAGGGCGAGGACGCCTACAAGCTGCTGTTCATCGCCAAAGGCGGCGGCTCGGCCAACAAGGCGTTTCTGTTCCAGGCAACGCCGTCGATTTTGACGCACGACCGCATGCTGGCGTTCCTGAAAGAGAAAGTGCTCACCCTCGGCACCGCCGCGTGTCCGCCTTATCATCTGGCGATCGTCATTGGCGGTACGTCGGCTGAGCTGACGATGAAAACCGTGAAGCTCGCCTCCACGAAATATCTCGACGAACTGCCGACCAAAGGCAGCGAAGACGGCCACGCCTTCCGCGATCTCGAGATGGAGAAGGAGGTGCTGGCAATGACGCAGTCGACCGGCGTCGGTGCGCAGTTCGGCGGCAAATACTTCTGCCACGACGTGCGCGTGATCCGCCTGCCGCGGCACGGTGCGTCATTGCCGATCGGACTTGGCGTTTCCTGCGCCGCCGACCGGCAGGCGCTCGGCAAGATCACCAGAGATGGCGTGTTCCTTGAGGAGCTCGAGCATCATCCGGCGCAATATCTGCCGGAGGTCGATCAGGAAAAACTCGGCGGCGCGGTGGTGAAAGTGGACCTGCGCAAGCCGATGAAAGAGGTCCTCGCGCAGTTATCGAAATATCCGGTGAAGACGCGGCTGTCGCTCACCGGCACCATGATCGTCGCGCGCGATCTCGCGCACGCCAAATTGCGCGAGCGGCTGGAGGCCGGGAAGGGGTTGCCCGAGTATTTCAAGAACCACCCGATCTATTACGCGGGACCCGCGAAGACACCGGCGGGCTATGCATCGGGCGCCTTCGGCCCGACCACCGCCGGGCGGATGGATTCATACATCGACCAGTTCCAGGCCGCCGGCGGCTCGATGATTTCGCTCGCGAAAGGCAATCGCTCCGCACAGGTGCGCGATGCCTGCAAGAAGCACGGCGGATTTTATTTGGCGTCAATCGGCGGCAGCGCGGCGAATCTGGCCGAGCACTGCATCAAGAAGGTCGAGGTGCAGGAATATCCCGAGCTCGGCATGGAAGCGATCTGGAAGATTGAAGTCGAAAACTTTCCCGCCTTCATTGTCATCGATGACAAAGGCAATGACTTCTTCAAGGAATTGAATTTGGGGTAGTCCCGCGCGATCATTGATTGCTTGTCATGGCCGGACTTGTTCCGGCCATCCCGCTTAGTGAGGCACTGCGCCCATAAGCGAGATCACCGGGACAAGCCCGGTGATGACAATTCATTTGCACGCAAATTAAATCGACAAACAGGCGAGCGCGCTTGGCGCTTGCCGACTCACGCGTTGCCGTTCACGTTGGCGCCAACGACAACAAACGCGACGAACAGACTGGGGGAACAAGTACGGAATGCCTGACATCGATATCGACTTCAACGCGCCAAATCTTGGCAAGCGTATCGAGACACTCAACCAATACGAAATCGACCAGCTTCCCTTCGGCGTCATTCTGCTGAACCGCGAAGGCACCGTTCTCTACTACAGCGCAACAGAGGCGCGTCTGTCGGGGTACGGCGAAAATCCGGTCGGCCGAAATATGTTCGATATATCGGCCTGCATGGGCAGCGACAATTTCCGCGGCCGCGTCACGCGCGCCATGGAAGAGGGCCCGGTCGATCTTGAGTTCGGCTGGCCCGGTGATTTCGGGGATCCAAAACGCGAGCTACGGATTCGCGTTCAATCGTCGCGTAGCGGAGGGGTGTGGATGTTCATCGAGCGCGACTAGGCGCGCCCAATGCAGTGAAGACCGGCCGTTGGCCGCACTCAGCCGATCGCGGCTACCGTGACCATCAACAACGAGATGCCGACATACTTTGCGGTCTGCGTCAGGTCGGGCAATTGGTCGGCGAAGCCGACCAGCCAGAGCAGACTTGCCACCGCGATGATCGAATATCTCACCGCCGGAATCGCGGAGTACTTCTTGAACGCCTTCAACATGACACTCCATTCCGCCGCGCCCCCGGCCGACCGCGGCAATCAACAATCTAGTGCAGTGCAATATAACGTATTGCGCTGCAAAATGGCAAATCCGTGGAACTTCGTATGCGTTTCAACAACGCGCGAAACCGCTAAATGTCCCGAAAATACTGGCCTAGACCGCGAGCGCGGGCGTATCCGTCTGGGACCCGGGATCGGCCCGGGGCGACGACCGCTCAGGACGTCATTTCCGGGCGTGCCATCAGCGGAACGTCAGCGTCGAGATGGCCGGGGCTGTTTTCCTGGCTGTTTTCTTGCCTGTTTTCTTGGCTGTTTTCTTGGCGGTTTTCCTGGCTGTTTTCCTGCCTGCCAATCTGCGCGCGGAAATAGTTGAACACGTGCACACGAATGGCCGACGACAGGTTGCAGCTACTGCGCTCGCGATCGATTTTCCCAATGAGCAACGACAAGGCCGTATTTTTCCGCGCGGCGATTTCGCGCAAGCCAAGCCAGAATTCGTTTTCCAGCGACACACTGGTCTTGTGTCCATCGAGAACGATAGAGCGTTTGATAACGGCGGTCTGCATGATCTCCCCTCGCACCGCCAAAGATCACAGGTTGCGGCGCATCACGTTTCAATGGGCAATTTAGCAACCGTCCGAATTGAGTTATTGAGCGAGATCAACGCGGCTAAAGAAATTCATTTCGCGCTGGCCTAGCTTTCTGACGCGCTCCCAGACCGCCGCGTCTGTGATTTTGACTCCCGGATGATGGTGTCGCAGGCGAGGCACCGGAACATGTCGAAATCGGCGAGATCCTCACGCGACTTGGCGGCTTGCATCGCGATGCGGCAGACCGGGCAATGACGGATGGCGGGGTGGCGGGGCACTGTCATCGTAAAAACATCGGCGGAATCGACGACCCGGCCTTTGATCCAGATCAAGGCGGATGCCAATTATGCTGCGGCGGCCCTGCTGCTGGATTGTGCGCGTGAGTGATCTAGATCAAGGCGGAAACAGACGGGTCGGCCAAGCTTCCGCAATGTGGCAAGCTGCCTCGAATGCGCCGTTTGGCTGCGATCTGGAACTTGCCGTGATCGATGAGGACGGCCAGCATGCGCTGGTTTTTGCGTGCCAGCGCACGCATGACGGTTGGATCAACGCATCCACCAAGGAACGACTGGACGTGCGTCCGACCCATTGGCGCCCTTGGGGGGACAGACCCTAGCGTTGCGGCCGTGTTTTATCCGATGGCGTGGCGGTCGGCGATTTTGGCCTCTTCTTCGGCCAACAGGCGCTGCAGAACCTGACGCCGCGCCTCGTCGGTTTCGACGGCGAGGAGCCGCCGATAGTGCTCGACATTCATATGGGCGACAGTTCGGTCCACGGTGTGGTCCCGGGTTTGGTCGTTCCGCACAACTCTATTCCTGCCCAAGAATTACTCAACCGGGCCGCGAACCCTTGCGCGGCGATGATTTCAGGCATGCTGACGCTGATGGGGTAGGGCCGCAGAGGTGGGCCAAATTACCGCGGGGCCGCCGTGTGGGGTTGCGGGCCAAGCTTTCCACCCGCATTTTTTGGCACGGCAACAAGGGCGCAGAGGGTCAACAAAGTGACCGCTGCGGCCAGCGAAAGGATCTTCGTCACGAACGCATGCGTCATGGCCATCCTCCCAACTGATTGCCGTTGCCGAACGCCCGTCATTCCTGCTTGTTCCGGCCGCGGCGCATTAAATTTCAACAAATTTCACCCTGCGCATCCCCATACCAAACATAAGATGACCCGCAGCTCAGCGTTTCCGTCGCGCGCGCGACGATTTTCGTTTGAGTGCAATGACGGTGGCTGTCTTGCCTGCGCTTCGACGCAAAGCCTCCTTCAGGCTGGCCGGGCGCCCATGCTTCTTCAACAGATCATTGAAGGCTTCGTCGGCGAGTTCCTGGAATGACTTCATGCTCTCGGCCACGAGCACCTGAAGTTCTTGCCAGGTCTCCTCGTGAAATTGCACGCGTTTGCCGATCATGATTTCCCGGTCCAGAAAATTTTTTTCACCAATGATTTTTACGGTTGCACTTTGATGTGAGATGGAATGTGCGCTCCGCAATTCGCTAAGGCTTGAGCTTCGGATCGTCATCCTTTGTGGCCGGTGTTTCGTAGGTCACGTCCAGATGGCTGTTGCGCTCCGCTTGCACCGCCAACCTCAGATAGGCGCGCGCCAGGTGTTCGAATTCGGCTTTTCGCTTGGGGTCGCTTTCAACCTGCGCTTTCGCGCGGAATTCGACCGCCTTGTCCCGATAGTCATCCCCCGCAGCCATCGCCTAGCCTATGTCAGAGTACACCACGCCTGTACGCGTAAACGCCGCCAATTGAATTCGTTCCCGCCAGCCGGCAGCGCTCGACCAATTTTTTCCGCACGCAGTTGCGGGTGACCGCCGCGGTGCGGCGTTGCGCTTTAAGTATCCGGCAGAGCGTCGCGGGAATCATGGTCCGCTTTTGTAACGTTACGTCTTTTGACACAGGCGAAACGCAGAAAGCGGCCAAGCGTTCCTGATGATCAGGCAATAGGCCGCTGATAATTCACGGCAAAGTTCCGCAAGCCAATGTCGCGTACCCGCGCAGCAGGCCTAGTTCTTCCAAAGGTTGACTGTGGTGTGAGCCGGATCTGGCTCGCACGCTGCCGCGGCATGCCGGCAATCCTCGGCGAGCTTTTCAAGCTCAATGGCGATGGCCTCGTCCCATGAAAGACTGGCGGCTTGCTGGCACATAGTGGCGTGGGCCAGCAGGCGTTGCGCCATTTTCGAAGGCTTTGACTGATCCGACATAGGCAGCATAGGGGCACAACCATACGTCGGTGACATTGCGCTAAATCAACCAACGCGGGGTATTGGCCGCAGGTCAGTACCTCCAAGGCTGAAAAGAACATATTGCGAACTGAGAACAAATAGGGTACAGTGCTTGTCTTCAGTCGATTCCGGCGGTGCGGCAGGGGCTGCGTTGTCGGGGGGTCGAATCCCGGCCATAAGGAGCTCAATTATGAGTCAGCCTGCACTGCGTCTCGTTGAAGGACCATCCATGGACAAGTCGAAAGCCCTGTCGGCCGCGCTGAGCCAGATTGAGCGCCAGTTCGGCAAGGGCTCGGTGATGAAGCTCGGCAAGAACGACAAGTCGATGGATGTTGAGGTGATTTCGTCGGGCTCGCTCGGGCTCGACATTGCGCTCGGTGTTGGCGGCCTGCCGCGCGGCCGGGTGGTGGAAATCTATGGGCCGGAGTCGTCCGGCAAGACCACGCTGGCGCTGCACACCATTGCCGAAGCGCAGAAGCTCGGCGGCATCTGCGCCTTTGTCGACGCCGAACACGCGCTCGACCCGGTCTATGCGCGCAAGCTCGGCGTACAGGTCGACGATCTCCTGATCTCGCAGCCGGATGCCGGTGAGCAGGCGCTGGAAATCGCCGATACGCTGGTGCGCTCAGGCGCAATCGACGTACTGGTGGTCGACTCTGTGGCCGCGCTTGTGCCGCGCTCCGAACTCGAAGGCGAGATGGGTGATGTGCAGCCTGGCAGCCAGGCACGGTTGATGAGTCAGGCGCTGCGCAAGCTCACCGCCTCGATCTCGAAATCGCGCACCATGGTGGTTTTCATCAACCAGATCCGCATGAAGATCGGCGTGATGTATGGCTCGCCGGAGACGACCTCGGGCGGCAATGCGCTGAAATTCTACGCTTCCGTGCGCCTCGATATCCGCCGCATCGGTGCCATCAAGGAACGCGACGAGGTGATCGGCAACCAGACCCGCGTCAAGGTCGTGAAGAACAAGCTGGCGCCGCCATTCAAGCAGGTCGAATTCGACATCATGTACGGCGCCGGCGTGTCCAAGACCGGCGAACTGATTGATCTCGGCGTCAAGGCCGGGGTGGTCGAGAAGTCGGGCGCCTGGTTCTCTTACGACAGCGTGCGCATCGGCCAGGGCCGCGAGAACGCCAAGCAGTTCCTGAAAGACAATCCCGATATGGCCGCCAAGATCGAGGCGCAGGTGCGGGCGAATTCCGGCCTGATCTCCGAGGCGATCCTGGCGGGCGAGCCGGAAGACAAGGACAAGGATGACGACGACGAGGCCGCCGAAGCTTGAAAGGATGTGGGCACGCCGGCCGCTAGCGATCTGACGCTAGCGCCCGGTGCCGGTCACGGCGACGAGGGTGACGCCTCGTTCCAAGGACCGGCGCAGGAAGAAGTGCTTTCTGCACAGCCCAAGCCGACCAACGCTAAAGTGCCGACCAACCCTAAAGTAGCGACCGATGAAGCAGCCTCCGTGATCACGCTTGCGGTCCGGATTGCAAAACCGGAAGTGGTTGAAACGACGGCGCGCAAGACCAGTGGTCTCGTGATGACGCGGCCGAAGCCTGAAAAACGGCTGAACGCGAAGGACCGCGCCAAAAATCGTACATTGGCCAAACGGGCGAAGGACAAACCGGAAGCGGCGGAAGAAGAAGTTGCAGCTGTCGCTCCGCAGGTGAGCGGTCTTTCAACCGCGCACCCAAAGCCGGAAAAGCGCAAGAACGCCAAAGAGAGGGCGAAGGAGAAGTACGCCAGGAAAGACACTGCGGACGGGGCCACGCCGATGACGGCAAAGGCGAAGTCCAGGGTAGAAACGAAGGCGGAAGCTAAGAAGGCCAAAAAGACAAAGCAGGGCAAGGCAGCGGCCTAAGTGGTTTATCTGGCCGCCTGAGTTTGAGTAGCTGAGTAACGGCATCGCCCCCGTCGGCACCCGGCTGCATAAAGCGGCCGCCACCGAGGACGGGGGCGAAGGCGTTTATGGCCTCGCCGTCATCGCCCGCGAAAGCGGGCGATCCATTACGCCGCGTCCATGCAGTTTGGCGTCGGAAGTACTGGATGCCCCGCTTTCGCGGGGCATGACACTTTGGTAATCGCCACCCTTCCTAGACTTACAGCACCCCCGCCGCTAAATAGCCTGCTGAAAACATCATGCCGGACGGGGATTTAGGTCCCGTGGGGGCGCATGATCCCGAAAAGCGCGTCCTCGACCCCGATCGGGGACGGTGACCGGTTTTCGGAAAAGATCATGCGCGAATGAAAATGAAGGGCTCACACGGTTCGATATGAGCGGCGTCAACGATATCCGCAAAAGCTTCCTCGATTTTTTCGCCCGCAACGACCACCAGGTCGTGGCGTCCTCGTCGCTGGTGCCGCGCAATGACCCCACCTTGATGTTCACCAATGCCGGCATGGTTCAGTTCAAGAATGTGTTTACGGGTCTGGAGAAGCGGCCTTATTCGCGCGCCGTGTCGGCGCAAAAATGCGTGCGCGCCGGCGGCAAGCACAACGATCTCGACAATGTCGGCTATACCGCGCGCCACCACACCTTTTTCGAGATGCTCGGCAACTTTTCGTTCGGAGATTATTTCAAGGAACGTGCGATCGAATTGGCGTGGACCCTTATCACGAAAGACTTCGCGCTGCCGAAGGATCGACTTCTGATCACCGTCTATATCGATGACGATGACGCCTTCAAGCTCTGGAAGAAGATCGCGGGGCTTCCTGACAATAAGATCATTCGTATCGCCGGCGCCGATAATTTTTGGGCGATGGGCGATACCGGACCATGCGGACCATGCTCGGAAATCTTTTTCGACCATGGCGACAAGATTCCCGGCGGGCCACCAGGCTCGGCCGATTCCGAGGGCGACCGCTTCATCGAGATCTGGAATCTTGTGTTCATGCAGTACGAGCAGCTCGAGGGTGGCAAGCGCGTGAACTTACCACGGCCATCGATCGATACAGGCATGGGCCTCGAACGCATTGCGGCCGTTCTGCAAGGCACTCACGATAACTACGCCATCGATCTGTTCCGCGCGCTGATCCAGGCGATCGCCGATTTGACCAAGGTTTCCCCGAACGGGCCCCACAAGGCCTCGCATCGCGTTATCGCCGACCATCTTCGCGCGTCGGCCTTTCTGATCGCGGATGGTGTGCTGCCCTCAAACGAAGGCCGCGGTTATGTGGTCCGCCGCATCATGCGGCGCGCCATGCGCCACGCCGAACTGCTCGGCGCGAAAGAACCGCTGATGTGGAAACTGGTGCCCACGTTGACGCGCGAAATGGGCCAGGCCTATCCGGAACTGCTGCGTGCCGAAGCATTGATTACCGAAACACTCAAGTTGGAAGAAACGCGGTTCCGGCGCACCCTCGAACGCGGCCTCGTTATCCTCGACGAGAAGAGCGCCGGCTTGAAAAAGGGCGCCATGTTCGATGGCGAGACCGCCTTTACGCTCTATGACACTTACGGCTTCCCGCTCGACCTGACGCAGGATGCGCTGCGTGCGCGCGGCATCAGTGTCGATCTTGCGAGTTTCGATGACGCTATGCAGCGTCAGCGGGCAAAAGCACGCGCTTCGTGGGCTGGCTCGGGTGAGGCTGCGCAGGAAACAATCTGGTTTTCCCTGCGCGAGAACCTCGGCGCGACCGAATTTCTCGGCTACGAGACCGAGAGCGCCGAAGGTGTTGTCGTCGCTTTGGTAAAAGACGGCAACGAAGTATCAGAGATCAAGAAGGGTGACACCGGTGCGGTGATCATGAACCAGAACTCCGTTCTATGGCGAGAGCGGCGGCCAGGTCGGCGACACCGGCGAGATGCGGCGCGAAGGCGCGAAGGCCATTGTGACGGACACGCAGAAGAAGGCCGGCGACATGATTGCGCATCTGGTCAAGGTTGAGCAGGGCGCCCTCAAGCTCGGCGATCCGCTGCTGCTCGACGTCGACCACACCCGCCGTAGCGCGATCCGCCAGAACCATTCCGCCACGCATCTTTTGCACGAAGCGCTACGCCAGGTGCTCGGCGATCATGTGGCACAGAAGGGCTCGCTGGTTGCACCCGACCGGCTGCGCTTCGATTTCTCGCATCCCAAGCCGATCTCCGCGGACGAGCTCGAACGCGTCGAGGATATCGCCAACGACATCGTTCTTAGGAACGCACCGGTCACCACCCGTCTGATGGCGCAGGACGATGCGATTGCGTCAGGCGCGCGCGCCTTGTTCGGCGAGAAGTACGGCGATGAAGTGCGCGTCGTGGCCATGGGCGAGGGCAGCGGCAACACTCTGGGCTGGTCGGTGGAACTGTGCGGCGGCACCCATGTGCGCCGGACCGGGGATATCGGGCTCATTTCGGTGGTCGGTGAGGCCGGGGTCGCGGCGGGCGTGCGCCGCATCGAGGCTTTGACCGGCAAAGCCGCCCGCAAGACCGCTCATAAACAGCTTCAAGTCGTTAAAGCGGCCGCTGCGGAGCTTAAAGTGCCGCTTGAAGAGATGCCCGGACGTATCGGGGCACTCATGGATGAGCGCAAAAAGCTTGAGCGCGAGTTGTCCGACGTCAAAAAGAAACTGGCCATGGGTGGTGGCGCCAAGGCCGGCGGCGAGACGGTCGATGTTCGGCAGGTGAATGGGATCAAGCTGCTGGCCCGCGCGGTGTCGGGCATTGACCTTAAGGATCTACGTAGCCTCGCAGACGAGGGGAAGCGGCAGGTTGGGTCCGGTGTGGTCGCGATTGTCGGCCTGGCCGAGGACGGAAAGGCGGGGATCGTGGTCGCCGTGACCGAAGATCTCACCGAGAAGTTCAATGCGGTCGACCTCGTCAGGAAGGGTGCCGAAGTTCTCGGCGGAAAGGGCGGCGGTGGTCGTCCCGACATGGCGCAGGCCGGAGGGCCTGACGGTTCCAAAGCGGAAGATGCGCTCAAGGCGATCGAAGCCGCGCTAGCTGGTTGAGCATTCGTGGCGTCTTCCGAACGAAATTTGCCGCCATTGATGCGTCGCGATTTCTCGCTACGTTATCTCGATGGCCGAAGTCCACTTCACCAGCTGGCTACGTCAGGTCGTGCCTGATGGTCCGTTGCAAGCCGCAGGCGCAACGGTCGGCGATGCGCTCGATGTGCTGTTCAGCGAGCGACCGCATGTGCGCGGTTATCTGCTCGACGAGCAGGGCCGGCTGCGAAAACACGTCTGCATTTTCGCCGATGGCGTGCGGCTGCCGCACCAGGCAGCGCTAGGTCAGACTATTCGCGCCGACTCCACACTCTATGTGATGCAGGCTTTGTCCGGAGGTTGAGTATGTCCGATCGTATGCTGGTGGCGACGCGCAAGGGGCTGCTGTCGCTCGTGAGAAATAATGGCAGCTGGACAATCGCGCGTACGGATTTCGCCGGAATTCCGGTCACGGCCGCGCTGGCCGACGCGCGCGACGGGACGCTCTATGCTGCGCTCAAACACGGCCATTTCGGTTCGAAAGTTCATCGCTCCGAGGACAATGGCAAAAGCTGGACGGAATTGCCCGCCCCGGCGTTTCCGGCCGACGCGGCCGATGCGCCGACTTTGTTCCAAATCTGGACCATGGAAGCGGGCGGCGCGGATGCGCCTGGAGAACTCTGGATCGGCGCGCTGCCGGCCGGCCTGTTTCGCTCCACCGATCGCGGTGAACAATGGCAACTCATGAGTTCGCTCTGGAACGTGCCCGAGCGCGCGAAGTGGTTCGGCGGTGGCTACGACATGGCCGGCATCCATAGCGTGTCATCCGATCCGCGCGATGCACGCCGCATCTCGATCGCGATTTCGTGCGGCGGTGTGTGGGAGACCCGCGACAGCGGCGCGAGCTGGACTGTGCTGGGCAAGGGGCTGATCGCGGGCTACATGCCGCCCGAACAGGCCGGCGTGCCGGAGGTGCAGGACCCGCATCGCGTGGCGCGCTGCGCTACGGCGCCGGACGTGATGTGGATGCAGCATCACAGCGGCATGTTTCGCTCAACCGACGCCGGTGCCAACTGGTCCCAGCTCAAGCCGCCCGGCGATGATTTCGGCTTCGCCGTCGCTGCGCATCCGAACGACCCGCTCACAGCCTGGTTCGTGCCCGCCATCAAGGATGAGTTGCGCGTGCCGCGCGATGGAGCGCTCGCCGTGACCCGCACGCGTGATGGCGGCAAGACCTGGGAGAGCCTTGCGGACGGATTGCCGCGGCGTGACGCCTACGACCTTATTTACCGCCACGGGTTCGATGTTGACGATAGCGGGACCCACCTCGCCATGGGCTCGACCACCGGCAGCCTGTGGGTCAGTGACAATGCCGGAGAGAAATGGCAGTTAATCAACGCGCATTTGCCGCCGATTTACGCGCTCCGTCTTTACTAGACGCCCGGCGCATGGTTGATCGGCCGCAAATCGGCGTCTGTATGACTGTGTATTAGTATCCTCACGATTTCAGCTGGGTTGATCCGCATGGCTCGCAATCGCCTCAGGGATTTGCGCAGACGCGCCTATCAGGTGTTGGAACAGGGTCCGGTCGGCGACCGTGCCAGCTGGTGGGTCGACCGTCTCCTGGTCGCGCTGATCATCGTCAATTTGCTCGAGGTGGCGCTCGAATCGATACCGGCCTATGAGGCGCGATACGCGACCATCTTCGGGCTGATCGAGTATTTTTCGCTTGTCGTATTCACGGCCGAATACGGTTTGCGGCTTTGGTCCGCGGTTGAGCACGGCCCGAACCAGCATCTGCCGCCCATGCGCGCGCGCATGAAATATGCGCTTAGCGCCGCAGGCCTTATCGATCTCGTTGCAGTGCTGCCGTTCTGGTTTGCCGTGGTGCTGCCCAGCGACTTCCGTTTTGTGCTGGTGTTTCGCATGGTGCGCTTTTTCAAAATCGCGCGCTATTCACCGGCCATGCGCTCACTGCTTGACGTGCTCTACAACGAGCGGCGCGCGCTGTTCGGCTGCCTGGTCATATCGCTCGGCAGCGCGCTGGTTGCAGCCTCGCTGATGCATCTGGCGGAGGGCAAGGTTCAGCCAGAGAAGCTCGGCACAATCCCCGACGCGCTATGGTGGGCCATCGTGACTATCGGCACGATTGGCTATGGCGATGTTGTTCCGGTGACTGCGCTCGGCAAGCTGATCGCGACCGGGACGATCTTCGCCGGCCTCGTCATGATGGCGCTCCCGGTCGGTATCATCGCCACCGCCTTTGCCGAACAAATCCACCGCCGCGATTTTATCGTGACCTGGGGCATGATTTCGCGGGTGCCGCTGTTTGCCGAGCTCGATGCCGCGGAAATATCCGACGTGATGGAATTGTTGCGGGCGCAGGTGGCCGAGCCAGGTGAAGTCATCGTGCGCGAGGGCGAAGGCGCGCATTCGATGTATTTTATCGCGGACGGAGAGGTCGAAATTACATTCAAGGCCAGGAAAGAGCCGGTGCGCATCGGCGTCGGCCAGTTCTTCGGCGAGGTGGCCGTCCTGCGCCGCACCCGGCGCTCGGCAACTGTCGTAGCGCTCAGCCGCACCAACTTGCTGGCGTTGGACGCGCACGACCTGCATGCATTGATGCGGCGCGATCCACGCATCGCCAAGCGGATCAAGGACGTGGTGGAAAAACGCGTCGGGAAGCGAATATCGGTCAAACACGATGTCGCAGCGGAAGTGGTTAAGTAGCGTCGCTGCACGGCCTCATGACTTCAGCTTGTCATCGCCGGGACATAGGCGTGAGAAAGCACGCCGTCCTTCGGACGGCTATGCCCCGCCATGACAGGGTTTTGCCTGACGGCCTATACCCCCATCGCCTTCTTCAGGTTTTCGTCGACCTTGTCGAGGAACCCGGTGGTGGAGAGCCACTTCTGGTCGGCGCCCACAAGCAGCGCCAGGTCCTTGGTCATGAAGCCTGCCTGAACCGTGTCGACGCAGACCTTCTCGAGCGTACCGGCGAATTTCGCCAGAGCCTGATTGTTGTCGAGCTTGGCGCGATGGGCGAGGCCGCGCGTCCAGGCGAAGATCGATGCCACCGAGTTTGTCGAGGTCTCCTTGCCCTTCTGATGCTCGCGGTAGTGACGCGTCACGGTGCCGTGCGCGGCTTCCGATTCCACGATCTTGCCGTCCGGCGTCATCAGCACCGAGCTCATCAGGCCGAGGGATCCGAAACCCTGTGCCACGATGTCCGACTGCACGTCGCCGTCATAGTTCTTGCAGGCCCAGACGTAGCCGCCAGACCACTTCATCGCGGCTGCCACCATGTCGTCGATCAGACGGTGCTCGTAGATAAGCTTCTTCTTGTCGAATTCCGCCTTGAAGTCCTTGTCGAAGACCTCCTGGAAGAGATCCTTGAAGCGGCCGTCATAGACCTTGAGGATGGTGTTCTTGGTCGACAGGTACACCGGATAGCCGCGCATCAGCCCATAGTTGAACGATGCACGAGCGAAATCGCGGATCGAGTCGTCGAGATTGTACATCGCGAGCGCGATGCCCGAGCTCGGGAATTCGAACACTTCGTGTTCGACCTTTTTCCCGTCCGGTGTCACATAGCTCAGCGTCAGCTTGGCTTTTTCCGGAACACGAATGTCGGTCGCGCGGTATTGGTCGCCGTAAGCGTGACGCCCGATCACGATCGGTTGCGTCCACCCCGGCACGAGGCGTGGGACATTCTTGCAGATGATCGGCTCACGGAAGATCACGCCGCCGATAATGTTGCGGATGGTGCCGTTGGGCGAGCGCCACATCTTCTTGAGGTTGAATTCCTTCACCCGCGCTTCGTCCGGGGTGATCGTGGCGCATTTCACCGCGACGCCGACTTCCTTGGTCTTGTTGGCGGCATCGATGGTGATCTGATCGTCGGTCTCGTCGCGCTTCTGGACGCTGAGGTCATAGTAGAGAAGGTTGATGTCGAGATAAGGGTGGATCAGCTTGTCTTTGATCAGCTGCCAGATGATGCGGGTCATCTCGTCGCCGTCCATTTCGACGACGGGATTTGCGACTTTGATCTTCGCCATTGCGGGTAAAACCTTTGAGAGTTGCGCGGACAGGAAGGAAGGCTTCCGGCGCGCGCCCTATAGCACCCCGTTTAGGGCGGCGAAAGCGGCGATTTCCGGTATTGTTTCCTGGAGGTGGTGTTGCGGGCTATACCGCGCGCGCGGAGGATTGCATGCCGGGTGCCGGTACCGACAAGACCAAACGCTGGATCGAGACGCCGGGGCCGATCGTCGTTCTGGTCGAGCCGCAGCTCGGCGAGAACATCGGTGCGGCGGCGCGCGCCATGGCGAATTTCGGGCTGTCGCGGCTGCGGTTGGTCAAGCCGCTGCAAGGCTGGCCGAACGACCGGGCACGGGTGATGGCCGCCGGCGCGGACCGCGTCCTTGATGGCGCTGCACTTTTTGACCGCCTCAATGATGCGATCGGCGATTGCAGCTTCGTGCTTGCGACCACCGCGCGCAACCACGATCAGGCCAAGCCGGTGGTATCCGCGGAAACCGCAGCATCGGAAATGGTGCCGCGGGTGGCTGCCGGCGAAAATGTCGCCATTGTGTTCGGCCGGGAGCGCATCGGGCTCGAAAACCACGAAGTCGCGCTCGCCGACCGCATCGTGACTTTGCCGGTTAACCCGGCTTTTGCTTCGCTCAATCTGGCGCAAGCGGTCGTGGTCGTTGCGTATGAGTGGTTCAAGCGCGCGGGCGGTGGCGACCTGCCGTTTTCCATGCCGGAAAAATCGCCGCCGGCGCGCAAGCAGCAACTCGATGCCTTCTTCGCTGATCTCGAACGCGAGCTGGAGCGGGTCGAGTTTTTCCGTCCCGAGGAAAAACGCGGCACCATGAGTGTAAACCTGCGCAATATTTTCCAGCGCATGATGCCGACGCAGCAGGACATTCGCACTTTGCACGGCGTGATGAACGCGATTGCGCAGGGGCGCAAAGGTCCCGCGCGCGGCGGCGTACTGGATACGGGGGAAGCCCAAAAACTCCGCGATCTCATCGCCGGCGGTGGCCGTGTGCCTGGCGAGCGTACCCCCGCGCGCGGGCTCGCGCGCTTGCTTCGGCGCAATCCGACCGAGGCCGAACGCGTGCTGTGGCAGGCGCTGGTGAATGACCGTCGCTTCGCGGGCCGCGGCTTCAAGCGGCAGGTGCCGATCGGGCCGCATATCGCCGATTTTGTTTCATTTCCGCTCAAATGCGTCATCGACCTCGTACCCGCCTCGGAACCTGAGGAGGCGGCACGCGCGCGCACGGAGCGGCGCGCTTATCTGGCCGAGCGTGGATATCGCGTGTGCGAGGTGAGGGCGGTGGAGGCGGAAAGTAAGATAGTTGAAGTGCTCGACAAACTCTCCGCCGTCGTCCCGGGCGAGCGCTAGGCACTGCCGCAAAACTGTTCGTCCCCGCGCAAGCGGGAACCAGTCTTTATTGCCTTTCTGCGTGGCCCCTGGGTTCCCGCTTACGCGGGAACGAACGGAGTGTTGGGTGCATCTACCCCTTCAACCCCTTCAGCTGCGCCACAGTCGCCTCGCGCAAGGTGGTCTGGTCGTTTCCGGCAACAATGAAACGAAAGCCGCGTTTGGCCATGGCCAGCGCGCCGCCAACATCGCGACAATAGATGCCCGCAATCTTCCCAACCTTCTTCGCGGCGGCGCAGATCCTGTCGATGGCCTGCTCGACCTTGGGCGTATGCACGTCCTGCGCGGTTCCGACGCTCAGCGCGATAGAAAGATCATAGGGACCCACGAACAGCGCATCGATGCCCGGTGTTGCCGCGATGGCGTCAACATTGTCGAGCGCGGTTGCGGTTTCGATCATGGCCAGCGTCAACGTGCCCTCGTTGGCCTCACGCATGTAGTCGACGGGCGCGGTGCGTCCTTGCAGCGGCATCGCGCGGATCGGGCCCCAGCTCCGCTCGCCAAGCGGCGGATATTTTGCAGCGGCTACGAAGTGGCGTGCATCGGCGGCGCTGTTGATCATGGGCGCGATGATTGCCTCGGCGCCGAAGTCGAGCGCTCGCGACACGAGCGCGAAATCACCATGCGGTACCCGCACCATCGGCGCGGACTCGGCGTGATTGACGCCGCCAATGCCGGCGATCAGCGATGCGACATCCCAAAGGCCATGCTGTGCGTCGAGTACGACGGCGGCAAAACCTTCGCGCGCAATTGTTTCGGCAACGATGGGTGAGCCGATCATGCACCAGCCGGCGTAGACCGTTTCGCCCGCGCGCAAGCGCCTGGCGAGGGCGAAAGCTGACACTTCAGCCGCTCTTCTTGATCTGCTCGATCGCCGCAGCGAGCAACTCGGTCATCTGCGCGCGAATCTGTTGCTCGGTGATGCCCTTCGCTTGCAGATCCTTGAGCACCTTGCGCGCAACATCGTTGTCGCCAGCCTCCTCGAAATCGGCCAACACGACTTCCTTGGCGTAGGCTTCGGCGTCAGCACCGCTTTTTCCGAGGATTCCGGCCGCCCAAAGCCCGAGCAGCTTGTTGCGGCGGGCCATGGCCTTGAATCGCAGTTCCTCGTCATGCGCGAATTTCTTCTCAAAGCCTTCTTCGCGCTTGTCGAATGTCGTCGTCATGCTGGCCTCGATACTTAAAATCGTTTGCATACTCTGTTCGCCGCCTTGCATATCGCCGTAACAGCGTCAAGGCAACAACGGGCTGTGTTATTGAGGCGAAAATACGGAGTGGAAAACACGGGCGTGGCGTGATTGTGCTGCCTGTAGCGATCGGCTAGGTTAAATCTGTGTTCGGACTGCTGGCGCTGCCAGCGCTCCCAGTCCGGTCCCGCAGCCGCGGATCTTGCAAAGTCGCACAATAAGGAGCCACGGCAATCCGATGGACTTTCACAAATCACGGTACACGCCCATGAGCCGCCGTCGCCGAATTTACGAGGGCAAGGCGAAGGTCCTTTATGAAGGCCCGGAGCCGGGAACGCTGATCCAGCATTTCAAGGACGACGCCACCGCCTTCAACGCCAAAAAGCACGAAGTCATCGAAGGTAAAGGCGTCCTCAACAACCGAATCTCGGAATACGTCTTCCAGCACCTGAATGATATCGGGGTGCCAACTCACTTCATCCGCCGGCTCAATATGCGCGAGCAGTTGATCCGCGAAGTGGAGATCATTCCGCTCGAGGTCGTGGTGCGTAACGTCGCCGCAGGCTCGTTGGCGGTGCGCCTCGGCATCGAAGAGGGCACGCAACTTCCGCGCTCGATCATCGAGTTTTACTACAAGAACGACAAGCTCAACGATCCGATGGTGTCGGAAGAACACATCACCGCCTTTGGCTGGGCTTCGCCGCAGGAAATCGACGACATCATGGCCCTGGCCATCCGCGTCAACGACTTCCTCTCCGGGCTTTTCCTCGGCGTCGGCATCCGTTTGGTGGACTTCAAGATGGAAACCGGCCGGCTGTGGGAAAACGATGTCATGCGCATCGTCGTGGCCGACGAGATTTCGCCCGACAGCTGCCGGCTGTGGGACATCAAGACTAACGACAAGCTCGATAAGGACCGCTTCCGCCGCGATCTCGGCGGTTTGCTCGAGGCCTATACAGAAGTTGCAAAACGCCTTGGCATCATGAGCGAAGGCGAACGCCCGCAGGGCACCGGACCGGTGCTGGTGAAGGGCTGAGACGCGCGAAGCAGTAGTTTGAATTGCGTGATGGCCGGGCTTGTCCCGGCCATTGTCGTTTTAGGCAAAAGAATTGCGGTTAGCGCCGACCACTCTCGGTGAAGTAGGAATAGCCAGGTACAGGCCTCCGTTTATTTAGTGACGAAGCTCCTTTGGACGAGTTCATTCGTCTCGTCGTTAAGCGCGGACTGGATATAAAACGACAGTGCGATGACGCCGCTGAGTGCCGTTATCGACACAGTGGCCCACAAAAGCCATTTCATTTTTTCGGGCTTTGTTATTCCTAAAATCCGCGCTCATGTTTGCCACGCTCTTTTTCCGTGCGCGTCGGCTGATTGGATGACGCGCGTGCATTTCCAACGGAGTATGGGGCGGGGCGGCAATATTTCTGCCGCGACGCTGCGAGCGGCGGCCGCCGAGATTCTGGATGAACCTCGTCGAGCCAATTCTCTTTCAGGCAAGGCACGACCCGCCGGCGCCGGCATTATGCGCACCTGGAACGGCGCTGGGTCTGGTCACCTACGCGCGGCTGGCGCAATTCATTCACAGCATCGGCCACCGTGCCGTTCACCACGGCATTGCGCCAGGGCACGTGGTCGCGATCCAGGTGAAGGACCACATTTTTCACACGGCGCTCGCTTTAGGCCTGATGCATGTCGGTGCCGCCACCATTTCGGTCGGCGAGGCATTTCCGCCCGGCCTGCGCGTGGATGTAATCCTCACCGACACGCCGCAGGCGTACGGCAACGGCAATGCGAAAGTCGTCGCGGTGGATCTGACGTGGATGTCGGGCAGGGGCGTGCCAGTCGAGGACCGCGTGTATCGCGGCAGCGGCAACGATATTTGCCGTATTGCGCTGACCTCAGGCTCCACTGGCGAAGCAAAAGCCGTCGGGTTTACGCACAACAACCAGCTGGCGCGGCTCGCGCGCTATAATCACGTGTACGGGAAAAAGTTTCCCGAATGCTCGCGGTTTTTCAGCGACTACGGCATGGGCTCGAGCGGTGGGTTCCGGCACATCCTCTACGTGCTGTCGCGCGGTGGCACCATGTTCTTTCCGGGCGCGTCGCCGATGGAGACCTTACAGACGTTCGAGCTGTACAAGGTGCAGGGGCTGATCGCGTCGCCCGGCGGGCTCGGCGGTTTCCTGAACTTCTACGATTCCAACAGCGACTTCCGCTGTGGTTTTGAGGTCATCATCTCGGCGGGGAGTCCGTTGCCGAATTCCTTGTCGGAACGGGTGCGGGCACGCATGTGCTCGAACCTCATTTTCTATTACGGCACGACCGAGACATCGACGATCTCGTCGGCGCCGGCTCATGCACTCACCGGTATTGCCGGCGCGGTAGGATACGTGGCGCCCGATGTATCTGTGCAGATCGTCGACGACCCAGGCGCGCCGCTGCCGCATGGGCGAGAGGGCTCGATCCGGGTCCGCACGCCAGTGAGTGTCGGCAGTTATCTCGATGACGGCGAAGAGACATTAAAGCCGTTCCGCGACGGATATTTCGATACCGGCGACATCGGATACCTGACTGCGGAAAACCTTCTGGCAATCACGGGCCGGAAGAAAGAGACCCTCAATCTCGGCGGCGACAAGGTCAGCCCGCGGATCATCGAGGAGGCGCTGACCGCTTTCTGTGGTGTTCGTGATGCGGTGGCCTTCTCCGCGCCAAACGAATTGGGCATCGACGAGGTCTGGGCCCTCGTTGTCTACAACGGCACCTCGGACGAGGAGGCCTTGCGCAGGCACTGCCAGGAAAAGCTTGCCCAGACACATGTCCCGGCGCGCTTCATCGGCGTCACCGAACTGCCGCGCAACGGCAATGGCAAGGTCGAGCGGTTGCGCTTGAGTGCCATGGTGGAGGAACTGGCCGGCGCGCGGGTGTGAGTGTGGAAAAGAAGTTGTCATGGCCGGGCTTGTCCCGGCCATCCCGCTTAGGGGATGAACAGTCGTGCCCGCTAAAGCGGGATCACCGGGTCTCGCCGCTTCGCGGCGGCCCGGTGATGACAGGAAAAGAAGGTCCCGCCCGCCCCCCACCTTGAAAACCGGCGCGCGCGAGATGACCTGTGTAGTGCTCATTCGCACGGTTGAGGCGGCCGGTGGCGGATGCTAGGTCAGGTCGTCGAGACCGGATTCGCCTGAAAAACCGCTATGAAAGCTCGCGTCACCGTTACTTTGAAATCAGGCATCCTCGACCCCCAGGGTAAGGCCATCGAAGGCGCGCTGCGCTCACTGGGCCTCACCGGCGTGGCCAGCGTGCGACAGGGCAAGGTCTTCGACATCGAGATCGAAGGCGGCGACCGCGCCCAGGCGGAGGCCCTGCTCAAGCAGGCCGCCGACAAGTTGCTCGCGAATACGGTGATCGAAAACTACAAAGTGGATGTGCTGGGATGAGGGAATTTCCGCTTTCCGTCATCCTGAGGAGCGAGCGTAGCGAGCCTCGACGGATGACGGCCATGAACGGGCGGCCATCCTTCGAGGGCCCGCTGCGCGGGCCACCTCAGGATGACGCAAGAGCAAGCGGCAAGGAATTTATCGGATGAAAGCCGCGGTCATCGCCTTTCCCGGCATCAATCGCGAGCGCGACATGGCGCGCGCGCTCCGCCTGATTTCCGGGCGGGAGCCGGCGATGGTCTGGCACGCCGATCCGGAACTTCCGGCCGGCACCGATCTGGTTGTCATTCCCGGCGGCTTCTCCTATGGCGATTATCTGCGCTGCGGTGCCATCGCGGCGCGCAGCCCCATCATGAACGCGGTGCGCGCCTACGCGGGCAAAGGCGGGCTGGTGCTCGCCGTCTGCAACGGCTTCCAGATCGCGTGCGAGGCGGGGCTGCTGCCCGGCGTCCTGATGCGCAACGAAAACCTGCGCTTCATCTGCCGCGACGTTTATCTGCGCGTCGAGCGCTCAGACACGCCCTTCACGCGCGGCTACAACGCCGGCCAGGTGGTGCGCGTACCGGTCGCACATGGCGAGGGCAACTACATCGCCGACGGCGAAACCATCGCGCGTCTGGAAGGCGATGGCCGCGTGCTGTTCCGCTATTCCTCGCCCGACGGCATGATCGACCCGAACTGGAACCACAACGGCGCCATCAACGCCATTGCGGGCATCATCAACGAACGCGGCAACGTGTTTGGCATGATGCCGCATCCGGAAAACCACGTCGAAGCTGTGATCGGCCCGACCGACGGGCGCGGCCTGTTTGCCGGGTTGGTCGAAACGCTCGGACAAGCGGCATAGGCTGTGATCTCCAATTCGACATCTATCACGCCCGCGCTGATCGCCGAACACGGCCTCAAGCCCAACGAGTATGACCGCATCCTGAAGCTGATCGGCCGCGAGCCTTCGCTCACCGAGCTCGGCATCTTTTCGGCCATGTGGAACGAGCATTGCTCGTACAAGTCATCCAAGGTGCATCTGCGCACGCTGCCGACCAAGGGCCCTTGCGTCATCCAGGGACCGGGCGAAAACGCCGGCGTTATCGACATCGGCGACGGTCTGGCCTGCGTGTTCAAGATGGAGAGCCACAACCACCCGAGCTACATCGAGCCTTATCAGGGCGCGGCGACCGGTGTCGGCGGAATATTGCGCGATGTCTTCACCATGGGCGCGCGGCCGATTGCCTGCCTGAATGCGCTGTCATTCGGCGCACCATCGCATCCCAAGACGCGCCATCTGGTTGCAGGGGTCGTCGCCGGCATCGGCGGCTATGGCAATTCCTTCGGCGTGCCGACGGTCGGCGGCTCGGTGCGTTTCCACGCGCGCTATGACGGCAATTGCCTGGTCAATGCCATGGCGGTGGGCATCGCGCGCAAGGACCAGATCTTCTATGCGGCGGCCTCCGGTGTCGGCATGCCGATCGTCTATCTCGGCTCCAAGACCGGGCGCGACGGCATCCATGGCGCCTCGATGGCTTCGGCCGAGTTCGATGACGATTCAGACGCCAAGCGCCCGACCGTTCAGGTGGGCGATCCCTTTTCCGAAAAACTGCTGCTCGAGGCCTGTCTCGAGATCATGCAGAAGGGCTGCGTGATCGCCATTCAGGACATGGGCGCGGCTGGGCTTACGTGCTCGGCCGTGGAAATGGGCGCCAAAGGCGATCTCGGGGTCACGCTCGATCTCGACAAGGTGCCGTGCCGCGAGGAGGGCATGAGCGCCTACGAAATGATGCTCTCGGAGAGCCAGGAGCGCATGCTCATGGTGCTCAAGCCCGAAAAAGAACAAGAGGCCGAAGCGATCTTCCGCAAGTGGGGTCTCGATTTCGCGGTGGTCGGCGAGACCACGCCTACCAAACGCTTCATCGTGCGCCATGGCGGCGATGTGATGGCCGATCTGCCGATCAAGGAGCTCGGCGACCAGGCGCCGGAGTACAAGCGGCCCTTTGTCAGCGCCGCAAAGCCGAAAGAAATCGACGCCGAGAGCGTCAAGGCGCCGCTCGGCACCGTCGATGCGCTGGAGAAACTTTTGGCGTCGCCCGATCTCTGTTCCAAGCGCTGGGTGTGGGAGCAATACGACCACGTGATACTCGGAAACACCGTGCAACGGCCGGGCGGCGATGCCGCGGTTGTGCGTATCGAGGACGGCCCGAAGGGGCTCGCGCTTACAACCGACGTGACGCCGCGCTATTGCGAGGCGGATCCTTTCGAAGGCGGCAAGCAGGCGGTGGCGGAATGCTGGCGCAATTTGACGGCCGTCGGTGCGAAACCGCTGGCGATTACCGACAATCTCAATTTCGGCAATCCGGAGCGGCCGGAGATCATGGGACAATTGGTCGGGTGCATCCGCGGCATCGCGGAAGCCTGCAAAGTGCTCAGTTTCCCTGTCGTATCCGGCAATGTCTCGCTCTACAACGAGACCAATGGCAGCGCGATTTTGCCAACGCCCTCGATTGGCGGCGTCGGCATCGTCGACGATTTTACAAAATCCGCGACGCTGGCATTCAAGCGCGCCGATGAGACTATCCTGCTGGTCGGCGAGACGACCGGCTGGCTCGGCCAATCCATGTATCTGCGTGACGTCTGCCGGCGGGAGGAGGGCGCACCGCCGCCGGTCGATCTGACCGAGGAGCGTGAGAACGGCGATTTCGTGCGCGCGCTGATCCTCGATGGCACGGCGACGGCGGTACACGATCTTTCGGATGGTGGGCTGCTGATTGGTCTCGCCGAGATGGCGATGGCATCCGGCATTGGCGCAACCCTTGCGGCGGCACCGACCGATATCCCTGCCCATGCACACTGGTTTGGCGAGGACCAGGCGCGCTATCTCGTCACGGTGCCTGCGGCGAAGGTGGGTGCTGTCATGGATCGTGCCAGAGGCGCCAACGTGCCGGTGTGGACGGTCGGCAAGACCGGCGGCGACACATTGACGCTTGCGGGCGAGCGTCCCATCCTAGTCACAATTCTGCGCGAGCGTTTCGAGGCCTGGCTGCCGGACTTCATGACCGGCGAGCCGTGAGCGTTTGATGAGGACCCCCGCCGATGGCAATGGACGCCGTTGAAATCGAACGGCTGATCAAGGCGCATATTCCGGACGCGCAAGTGAGCATCCGCGATCTCGCCGGCGACGGCGACCATTACGCAGCAACGGTCATTTCCGCTTCGTTCAAAGGCAAGACGCGGGTGCAACAACACCAACTGGTCTACGAGGCACTCAAGGGCCAGATGGGTGGCGTGCTGCACGCGCTGGCGCTGCAGACCGGCACACCTTGATGACGTCCGGACGCGGCGTCCGTATTCTTTCTCCGCAGGGCGCGATTGCGCCGACCGGCACCTGGAGTCTTGGCGCGCGCGCCGGCGATTTCATATTCGTGGCTGGAATGCGCGGTATTGATCCGACGAATAACAGCCTCGTTGAAGGCGACGAAGCGCGGATCAGACAGGCTTTCATGAACATGAAGACGATCGCCGAATCCGGAGGCGCCGCCCTTGCCGATTGCGTCAGGTTGACTGTTTTCGTAACCGACATGGGCCGCTTGCGCCCGCTCGTGAACAAGGTTCAGGAGCAGCTCTGGGATGGGGGACCCTATCCGCCGCGCACCATCCTTGAGGTTACAGGGCTTAACCAGGACGACATTTTCGAGGTGGAAGGCACCTTCTACGCGCCGAAAAGCCAGTGAATCCCCGATTCCCTTTTGTGGTGTCCTCTTGGGTTGGCGGTAACTTTTAGGGTACATATATCTGTAATTGAGGCGGCACCGCCGCTGTACAGGATGAAATTCCATGGGCATCGAGCAATTCATCGACAATGAAGTGAAGGCAAACGACGTGGTGTTGTTCATGAAGGGCACGCCGCAGTTTCCGATGTGCGGGTTTTCCGGGCAGGTCGTGCAAATTCTCGATCACCTCGGCGTCGCCTACAAAGGCATCAACGTCCTGGAGTCCGAAGATATCCGGAACGGCATCAAGACCTATTCGAACTGGCCAACCATTCCGCAGCTTTACGTGAAGGGTGAGTTCGTCGGCGGCTGTGACATCATCCGTGAAATGTTTCAGGCCGGCGAATTGCAACAGGCTTTGAAAGACAAAGGCGTCTCCGTAAGCCAAACCGCCTGACGCGGTGTTCGCCGATGGCGACGGTTCTGCTTGTCGTTGCAACGATTGCCGATCTCGCGCTCGCCGCGCTGCTCATCGCCGTCTCAGGGTACATATTCGGCGCAGGCCCTGAAAGCACACATGCCGGAAATTTGGCGGCAGCTGGTTACATCGCCGCTGTGATTGGCTGTGTCGTGGCGCCGGTTGCCGGGTTCATCCTCAATCGCCGCGGTAAACTTGGCGTCGGCCTGGCTGCCGCCTGGCTTCCGGTCGCCGGTGCGCTTGTCGCAATGGCGATCCCCGCGCCTTATTAGGGCAAGAACAGGCCATGATCAGGACATGATCAGGCCGTGCCCACAAAGCGGTAGGCCAAATCTTTCCGTTCGACGAATCCAATGCCGGGATACGGCAGGTGAAAGCCGATCAGTGTCGAGCGGTCGGCGGCGAGCCGTTCCAGGAGTTTGCGGCGTGTCGCGACTGCCTGTTCCGGCACGTGGTCGGCGGTGGGTCTCCAGTCCGGATGCTCGAACGAGATCAGCGGATGCGTGAGGACGTCGCCACCGACGAGCAGACCGTCGGCGCCCGTAAGCTCCAGTGATATGTGGCCTTGGGTGTGGCCGGGCGTATCGATCAGGCGCAGGCCGGCAACGACGTCGTCGCCAGGCTTCACCATTTTTACCTTGTCCTTGATTGCCGCGTAATTGCGCCTTGCGCCGGTGACGAAACCCGCGCGTTCGGGCGGCAGACCTCGTGCTGCATTGTCGCCGCTCCAGAAATTCCATTCGCCGCTGGCCACAAAAAAGGTGGCGTCCGGCGTCACAAGTTCATCGAGTTCGTCGACCGTGCCCCAGAGATGGTCAGGATGACCGTGCGTGAAGATCACCTTGGTGATCTTGCCCTTGTCGATGCCCGCCGCTTTGAGATTGTCCCATAGCTTGCCGGCGCTCGGCATGAAGCGGTCGCCGGAACCCATGTCGACGAGGATCAGGTCGTTGACGGTCCGGATCAGGGTGACATTGGTGGGCGAATTATATTGCGCGCCGGGTTCGCCAGCGGCCTTGAGCAGCGCGTCGCGCTCGGCCGGCGGGGCGGCAGGGGCAAGAAGGCTCGTCGGCAGCACCAGATGGCCGTCGCTGACGACCGTGACCTCAAATGCACCATGCCTGAACGAATAGGGGGCCGCCGCAAAGGCGGGCAGGGCACGCGTTGCTATGCTGGCGGTGGTGGCGGCGAGAAGCGAACGACGGCTTAGCTTCGACATCGAATGGCGGCCCGGGTCTTTGCATCACTCGCCGGGGTCTTACGCCAAAGCCACGCCGCGCGCTACGCGCACGGAGCGATATGGACCAGTGGCCGGTTTGCAGACTTAACGTGCGCGGTTCGTGCGGTTCATGATCAGGTAGATCACGCCAAGAACGAGTGCCAGGCCGATCAGGCTCGGTGTCGGTACCGCGCTTGCGAATTTCGTTACGTTATCGGCAACCGACAGCACGAACACCCCGGAGCCTTGGCCGAGGATGAGGTAGATCAGCATGACCGCGAGGATGCCAACGAAGCCGAGTTCAACGCATTCCCACAGGAACTGCTTCGCATTGGCCATGAATTTCCGCATGGCAGAACCTCATGATGACAACACAGCCTTGTGGGTGGGGAGCGTCGCCCCCCACCCTGATTGCGTGCGCTTGACCAATTAGGCTGGCCGCATTCGGGCGTCAGGCCATCTTCCTGCCAGAGAACAGCCAGAGGACGATCCCGAGAGTGATCAGACCGACGAGACCGTTCCCGCCCATGTCCTTCACCCAACCCATGATGTTCGCAGTGACGGAGCCGAAGAACGGCAAGTTCGCCCCGACGAGCAGCGATAACACGATCGCCAATGCCAACAGCATCAGCGCTAATTCCGTCAACGCCCCGACCCATTCCTTGATGGTATCGATCCCTTTCATTGCGGAGTCTCCCTAGGCATGTCCTGTGATTCGAGGACCGCGTTTTGTTATTAGCGCTTTTTGCCTACTAAATGTAGAAAATTGTCGCAATGCTGCCACAAAATAAGCTGTGCACGGCGACTTTAGTCGGGGATAACTATTTGGCCGCGCGAAATCTGGCACTGCGCGCAGTGCAACAAAGTTTCGAGTTTCCGTTGTTGCCGAAATTACAACGGCCGGCGCGACGTCGCGCCGGCTCGTGCGGTGAACCGCGAACGGCCGATTCGCGCTTTAGCGCGAATAGTATTCCACCACGAGGTGCGGCTCCATTTGCACCGCGTAGGGTACGTCGGTGAGCACTGGAATACGCGAGAGCTTGGCCGTCAGTTTCGACGTGTCGACTTCGATGTAGTCGGGCACATCGCGCTCGGCCAAAGCTTGGGCTTCCAGAACCAGTGCCAGTTGCCTCGACTTTTCCTTCACTTCAACGACTTCGCCGACCTTGACCCGATAGCTCGGGATGTTCACGCGCTTGCCGTTCACGCGAATATGCCCGTGGTTGATGAACTGGCGCGCCGCGAAAACGGTCGGCACGAATTTAGCGCGGAAAATAAGCGCGTCGAGTCGACGCTCCAGCAAACCGATCATATGGGCGCCGCTGTCGCCCTTCAGCCGCCGGGCTTCCTGGTAGATGCCGCGGAACTGTCGTTCGGAAATGTTTCCGTAGTATCCGCGCAGCTTCTGCTTGGCCTTGAGCTGTACGCCGTAGTCCGAAAGCTTGCTCTTGCGGCGTTGGCCGTGCTGGCCCGGGCCGTACTCGCGTCGATTGACCGGGCTCTTCGGCCGGCCCCAGATGTTCTCGCCCATCCGGCGGTCGATCTTGTACTTGGATTCCATACGCTTGGTCATTCGCGTCCTCGATTGTCTTTGCTGTTGTTGAGGATCGCGCCCTCCTCTGTCCCGGCAGGGCCGGAACCGACAGGCATAGCCTCATAAGCGTAAGGCCTTGCCACGGGTGCGAAACGCCCGGCGGATGTAAGATCCACCGGGCGCGCGGGTTTTAGGGGCATCACACCGGCCTGTCAAACAGACCGGGGGCGGGTACTTGGCTGCGGAGAGACCCGACGTGCCAGGTCCGGCCGGTTTTGCTTGCTGATAAGGCGTCTGGTGGCCATTGTCGGGTAGTCGGACCGGGCCCCTCTGGCAGCCTAGTGGCTGCGATGTCGGACTGACGCATATATGGGGCCCGTATGGACAGTCTTTCCTTTTTCACTCCCGATTTGGCCGCCGCCTTTCTGAAGGTGATGGCGATCGACCTGGTCTTGGCCGGGGACAACGCTGTCGTTATCGGACTTGCCGCGGCCGGATTGCCGGCGGAAAGCCGGGCGCGGGCCATTCTTGTCGGCATCATCGCGGCCACCGTGCTGCGTCTGGCTTTTGCGGCGGTGGCGGTTGAGCTGCTGGCGATCGTCGGCCTGCTGCTCGCTGGCGGCATCCTGCTGCTGTGGGTTTGCTGGAAGATGTGGCGCGAGCTGCGTGGGCCCGGTGCGGAGGATACCGAGGCGGCGCTCAGGGGAGGTGATGCGCGCGTTCCGAACAAGACGTTCGCGCAGGCCGCCTGGCAAATCGTTGTCGCGGACATCTCGATGTCGCTCGACAACGTGCTGGCGGTGGCAGGCGCCGCGCGCGAACATCCCGCGGCGCTGGTGTTCGGCCTCGGTCTATCGATCGTGCTGATGGGTTTTGCGGCAAGTTTCATCGCTCGGCTGCTCAACCGGCACCGATGGATCGCTTACGTGGGGCTGGCGATCATCCTGTACGTCGCGATCGACATGATCTGGCGGGGCTTTCTGGAAGTGCAGCCGCACTTGTTCGGCTAAAAGCCGAAGCGCGCGAGCGCCGTCGCCAATTGCGAGGAGGGTGCGCGGCCAGTCGTGAAGGTCATGCGCGGCGGCGGAGGCGCATCACCCGCTGTGCGCGCGCGCATCAGGTCTGCGACGCGCCGTGCAATTGCCGGCGCGGGGTCGAGCCAGGTCACGGGCCACGGCGCGCTGGCGCGGAAACGTTCGAGCAGCAGTGGATAATGCGTGCAGGCCAACACGATCGTGTCGGTGCGCACGCCGTCTTTCTCGATGAAGCAGCCGGCGATTTCTGTTGCGATCGCCCGGTCGGCGACCGGCGTGCCGCCGAATTCGGCCTCGGCATAGGTGGCGAGCCGCGGCGAACCCACCAGATGCACGTCGCAGCCGGACGCGAATTCGCGGATCAGGGCGCGCGTATATTCGCGTCCAACGGTCGCCTGGGTGCCGAGCACAGTGACGCGTTTGGTCGCCGACTGCGCGCAAGCAGGCTTGATCGCCGGCACTGTGCCAACGAACGGGACACGAAATTGCGTACGGAGTTCTCCGAGCGCAAGCGTCGAGGCGGTGTTGCAGGCGATGACAACCAGATCGGGTTTGTGTTCGCCGATCGCTCCACCGAGCACGTCGATGACGCGCTCGATCAGTCTGTCCTCGTCCAGATGTCCGTAGGGGAAGCCCGCGTCATCAGCCAAATAGAAATAGCGTGCATCTGGCACGGCAGCCTTGATTTCGCGGAAGACCGTCAAGCCGCCAAGGCCGGAGTCAAAGACAAGGATCGTGGGCGCGTCCGGCACGTCAGGTCTCGATGCGTTCGATCAGGCGGCCGAGCAGCAACAGGCCCTGCGTCCAATATCGGAGCCGGGAAACACTGTTGATGTGTCCGAGCTCCGGCAATTCGCAGTAATCCGCACCCCAGGCTTCGGCGAACGCGCGCGCGCGTACGGGCGTTACAAAAGTATCGTCCGTGGATGCGACGACCAGCGCCGGCACCGGAAATTTTTGCTGCGGCATCGGCAGGAAATCACGCGTCGCGGGTGGAGCATCAGGCCGCTTGAGATCCGATGGTGCGACCAGCAGTGCCGCTTTCACGCGGCCGGCCGTGTTACGCGCCGCCCAGTGCGCGGCGAGCGTGCAGGAGAGGCTGTGGCAGATCAGGATTGCAGGGCGTGTGCCGCCGGCAAGGGCGGCGTCGAGCCGATTGAGCCAGGAGGCAAGCGTCGGTTTGTCCCAGTCGTCCTGCAGGACCCGGGTGGCGTTACGAAATGCCAGGCACCAGTAGGATTGCCAATGATCGACCCCGGAATTGCCAAGGCCGGGCAGGACGAGGAAATCAAATTCGGCTGTGGCGTCGCGCACGGCGTTAGGCGGTCCCAAAGACCCGCTTAAAGATCGTATCGACATGCTTAAAGTGATGGTCGAGGTTGAAGTTGGCCTCGAGCTCCTTATCAGAAAGCTTTGCCCGGACGTCTTTATCGCCTTTGAGAAGAGACAGGAAATCGGTTTCGCCGGCCCAGACCTTCATGGCATTGCGCTGCACAAGGCGGTAGGCGTCCTCGCGCGGAACGCCCTTCTGGGTCAGTGCAATCAGCACCCGCTGCGAATGGATCAGCCCGCCGAGCTTGTCGAGGTTCTTCTGCATGGCGCTCGGGTAGACGATGAGCTTGTCGATGATGGAAGCAAGCCGCGCCAGCGCGAAATCGAGCGTCACCGTGGCGTCGGGGCCGATCATGCGCTCGACTGAGGAATGTGAAATATCGCGCTCGTGCCAAAGCGCCACGTTTTCCATGGCAGGCAGGGCGTAGGCACGCACCATGCGGGCGAGTCCAGTGACGTTCTCGGATAGCACCGGATTGCGCTTGTGCGGCATCGCCGAGGAACCCTTTTGCTTCTCGGAAAAGAACTCCTCTGCTTCCAGCACTTCCGTACGTTGCAGGTGACGGATCTCAGTTGCGAGCCGCTCAATTGACGAGGCGACGACGCCGAGCGTCGCAAAATACATCGCGTGGCGGTCGCGCGGAATGATCTGCGTGGAAACAGGTTCCACGGCCAGGCCCATGGCCTTTGCCACGTGGGATTCCACGCGCGGATCGACTTGCGCGAACGTGCCGACGGCGCCGGAAATGGCGCAGGTCGCGACGTCCTTGCGCGCCGCAACGAGTCGCTCCCGCGCGCGGGCGAATTCCGCGTAGGCGTAAGCGAGTTTGAGCCCAAAGGTGGTTGGCTCGGCATGAATGCCGTGCGAGCGGCCAACGGTTGGCGTGAGTTTGTGTTCGAAGGCTCGGCGTTTAAGGGCAGCGAGCAAGACATCGACATCGGCGATCAAGAGGTCGGCGGCGCGTACCAACTGCACATTGAAGCAGGTATCGAGTACGTCCGATGAGGTCATGCCGGAATGTATGAAACGCGCTTCCGGCCCGATAATTTCGGAAAGATGCGTGAGGAAGGCGATGACGTCATGTTTCACCTCCGCCTCGATTGCATCGATGCGGGCAACGTCAAATTTTGCGGCTTTGCCCTTTTCCCAGATTGTCTTTGCTGCATCCTTCGGAATAATCCCGAGGTTGGCCATGGCTTCGGCCGCGTGCGCCTCGATCTCGAACCAGATGCGGAATTTCGTTTCCGGAGACCAGATCGCAACCATTTCCGGGCGGGAATAGCGAGCGATTGTCACGCCGCTTCCCCGCGTGCCATTGCCCCAGCGTTGCGAATTGCGGTGATGTTTCCCTTGTAATTGCCGCCCTTGAACACGGCCGAACCGGCGACAAGCACATTGGCGCCGGCCTGCACCACGCGCGCGGCGTTTTCCGGAGTGATGCCGCCGTCGATTTCGATATCGATCGGCCGCGCGCCAACCAGCGCACGCGCCTCCCGGACCTTGTCGAGCGCCGCCGGAATGAACGCCTGGCCCCCGAAGCCGGGATTGACCGACATAATCAGGATAAGATCGACCAGGTCGATGACGTGCTCGATGCTGGATACCGGCGTAGCCGGGTTCATGGTGACGCCGGCCTTTTTACCGAGCGCGCGGATCGCCTGCAGCGAACGGTGCACATGCGGGCCCGCCTCAACATGAACCGTGATGATGTCCGAGCCGGCTTTGGCGAAGGCCTCGAGATAGGGATCGCAAGGCGCAATCATTAAATGCACGTCGAGGGTCTTCTTGGTAAGCGGTCGTAGCGCCTGCACAACGGCCGGGCCGATGGAGATATTGGGCACAAAATGGCCATCCATCACGTCGACGTGGATCCAGTCGGCGCCGGCGGCCTCAACCGCGCGTACTTCTTCGCCCAATCTGGCGAAGTCAGCGGACAGGATCGACGGCGCGATGATGAGCGGACGCATTGCCGGTCTCCAGAAGCCAACCGGGTATCACGCGGCGCGACAGCGGGCAACGTTCGCCACCGCAAAGCGGCTCCGCTGTTAACGCTTTTCCGCCAGCCTGCGCGCCAGCGGCCGCAAGATCGCCGGCATCAGATAGATCGGCACCTGCGCCATGGCGAAGTAGAACCAGGCCAGGTCAGGGAGCGATGCCCCCAGCGTGGCCATCACGAGGCCGATATTCCGGAAGCCGGAGAGCAGACCGATGACCAGACCGCGGTCCACCCCTGCACGGCGGAATACCAGCACGCTAAGGCCGATCTGCGCGCAGGTGAGAATAACGATGAATACGACGAGCTCGATCGCAAACAGCGGGTCGGCCGTCACTTGGCGTGGCACGCCATCCATCGCTGCGATGGCAAACAGGAAGACAGCGAGCACGTTGAGGCCGTCAATGTGCTCGCTCTGACGCTCGATCCAGGATTGGCCGGCGGCCCGGCGGATAGCGAAGGCCAGGGCGCCGGCACTGCCAAAGAAAAGAAACAGTTTGATACCGAGCTCGAGTGGCGAGAACGCCGACGAGCCGAGAAACAAGTAGCTGAACGCAACGCTCGTCAGCGGCGAAAGCGCGTTGCATACGATCAGCGCTGCAAGCGAAAGCGCTACGTCGAGACCGATCAGCGCCGCGAAAGCCGCCGAAGATGTAATCGGCGTGATCGCGAGTTGCAGGATCATGATTGTATAGAGCGCCGGCTGCGCTTCGCGGATGCCCGACAGCACGTAGACCGTTCCGAACAGCAACGGTATCGCGACCATGACCCAGAGCGAGATAGCAATGGTGAGGCCCGGTGACCTCAGATGTCGGCTGAAGGCAGCGGGGTCGGTCCGAAGATAGGAAAACAGCAGCAACACGAACACCAACTCGCCAAGATATGGCTTGACGTAGGCGGCGAGGGGCGGGACGGCGAGGCCGAGGAAGATCGAAGCCGCAAGCGCGCGGGTGCCTTGCCGGCCAAGCCATGCCAGTGCGGCGGCAAGCCCGTTCAAAATTGGCATGGACGATGGATCTCCGGCACCGCGCGGGTCATAGCGCGCCGGCCGGATACGATCCATATAATAAAAGACACCGGCTATCGAGGCAGGAGATCAAGGCGATCATGGCGCGCACAGATGCGGTTGTTCTTGGTTCGGGCATTGTCGGCGTTTCGGTGGCGTGCCACCTCGCGAAACGCGGACTATCGGTCGCATTAATTGACCGGGCCGGTCTCGGCGAGCAAACGTCCTATGGCAATGCCGGAATTATCGAAGGCAATACTGTATTTCCGCCGGCGTTTCCGTCCAATTTCCGCACGATGGCGCGCATCGCGCTGAAGCGCGCGGGCGAAGCTAATTATCATTTGTCATTCCTGCCGCGCATAGTGCCTTGGCTGCTGGCGTTTCGCGCGGCATCGCAGCCGGATCGCCTTGTTGAGACGGCACAATTGATCCGTCCTCTCTTCTCGCGTGCGGTCGCCGAGCACGAGGTGCTGATGGCCGAAGCGGGCGCGACCGGCTATTTGCGAAAGACTGGCTGGCTGAAGGTTTACCGTGGTGAAAAAAGTTTCGCCGCTTTAAAACCCGAATTCGATGTCGCTGCGCAATTCGGGTTGCCGCTGAAAACGCTGGATACGGCTGCCGCGCAGGCGCTCGAGCCGGCACTCAATCCGGTCTTCGCACACGCGGTGTTTTGGCCGCAGGCTGCGAGCGTGAGCAACCCGCTCGGCGTGACGCGGGCTTATGCTGCACGGTTTGCTGCGCTCGGCGGGGTCACTTTAGTTGGTGACGCGCGGTCGCTGCACCGTACCGGCAACCGGTGGCGTGTGGAGACTGCCGAAGGTTCGATCGATGCACCGGAATGCGTGATTGCGCTCGGTCCATGGGCGCCAGATTTGCTCGCGACCCTCGGGCTGAAGCTTCCGCTTGCCATCAAACGCGGCTACCACCGGCACTTCCGCACACAGGGCAATGCCGGTCTGTCGCGCCCGGTCCTCGATGCGGAGGCCGGTTACCTGATTACGCCGATGGAGCAGGGTATACGAATGACTACCGGCGTTGAGTTTGCGGCGCGCGATGCGCCGCCGACACCCGTGCAATTCGATCGCGTTTTGCCCGCGGCCCGCGAATTGTTCCGGTTGGGTGAGCGTGCCAACGACAAGACCTGGCTCGGGAGCCGGCCCTGCTTTCCGGATTCGCGGCCGGTAATCGGTCGCGCGCCGGGGCATCCCGGGCTCTGGCTGACAATCGGCCATGCGCACTGGGGTCTCACGCTAGGCCCTGCGACCGGGCGTTTGATTGCCGAAATGATGGCGGGTGAACCGCCGTTTTGCGATCCGGCGCCCTATCGCGCCGAGCGCTTTAACTAGCGCGCCAGCGTGAGTTCGCGGAAATCGTAACGATCGCGAATATAGCTGTTGAAGAACGTGCCCTTCGAAAACGCCGACTGGAACGATGCCGCAACCTCCGACGGAACATCGACATATTCGTAGACCCGGCCGGTCACGAAGGTGACGGTGAGCCGCGCGCGCGTCGCGTCATATTCGGTGTTTTTGATGGCCGTCGACGGCATATTTCGACAACGCGCGAGCCACCGTCCGGTTCGACTTTAGCCGAAACGATCTCGCCAGCTCGGCGTTGCCTTAGGGAAAGGCAGTGCCGTCGCTTCATAGACGGCACGTGCGATGGCGCGCGCCATCACATTTGCGGCGGCCATTCCGAGTTCCGCGAGGCCGTAGAACGGATCAGTCAGTGTTTTTTTGCCGGTAGCGGCGCCGAATACCACATCGCCGTCGAGCGGCGTGTGTACCGGATAAATCGCACGCGCGAGTCCATCTTGCGCCATGACGGCGAGGCGATTGCATTGTGCCTTGTTCAATTTCGCATCGGTTGCGATGACTGCGATCGTTGTATTTTCTTGTGGCCCGCCCTTGGCACGAATGGCGAGGTCGTCGGACGAGATTTGCGCCGGCCAGCCGCGTCCGCCGTATTCCTTGTTCTGCTCAAATGGTGCCGCCCAGAAATGTGGTCCATCGCCAACTGTGGTGGTGCCTACGGCGTTGACCACAACGATCGCACCGACCGTGATGTCGTCGCGTGTTGTTGCCGATGCGGAACCGACGCCGCCTTTGAGCGTGGCTGTGGTGGCGCCGAGCCCGGCGCCCGAGCTTCCGAGCTTAAAGTCACTACCGACGTCCCGTGCGGCCTGATAGCCAAGGTCGCGGTAGGGCGGATAACGCCCCCAATTTTTGTCGCCGCCGTTGAGTAAGTCGAACATGATCGCGCCAGGCACGATAGGCACTAACGCGTCGCGGACTTGGAATCCCCGTCCTTGTTCGCGCAGCCAGGCTTGCACGCCCGAAGCAGAGTCGAGGCCAAATGCCGATCCGCCAGATAGCACAATGGCGTCGATGCCCTCCACGGTCTGCGCAGGATCGAGCAGGGCAGTCTCGCGCGTCCCCGGGCCACCGCCGCGAACGTCCACGCTGGCGACGACCGGCGCGTCAAACACAATTGTGGTCACGCCCGATCCGAGCTTTGCGTCGCTTGCCTGACCGACCCGAAGGCCCGAAACATCGGTGATGAGATTGCGCGGCATAGTGTCTCCTCACCGGCAATCCTATCACGTCCAATCACGTTCCGGCGAAGCGGCCGAACGGCGCTTGCAAGCGGCCGCAATGCATCGCATCTAGAGGCCCCATGACTTTAGAAACCCCATGACCGGTGACGTAACCTTCCTGGCCGCCCTGATCGCCGGCCTGGTCAGTTTTCTCTCTCCCTGCGTGCTCCCGCTGGTGCCGCCCTATCTTGTGTATTTGGCAGGAACATCGCTTGAGCGTTTCGTGGACAAGGAGCCGGAGCCAAGGGTCAAGCGCGACACGGTCGCGGCTGCCGCCCTGTTCGTGCTCGGCTTCTCCACCGTCTTTGTCGCGCTCGGCGCCAGCGCCAGCGTCATCGGTGGGCTGATCCGGGTCTACTCGGGTCCTCTGGCAACGATTGCTGGCGTCGTCATTATCATCATGGGGCTGCACTTTCTTGGGGTGACTCCGATTGCATTGCTGCACCGGCAAAAGCGGCTCGAAGTGGCCAAGCCGGTCGGGTTGTGGGGCGCCTACGTGATTGGTCTGGCTTTCGCCTTTGGCTGGACGCCGTGCATCGGTCCGATCCTCGCCGCCATTCTGGCGGTGGCCGCGTCCGAACAAACGGTAACGAAAGGGGCAAGTCTGCTGGCGGTCTATTCGCTTGGCCTCGGGATTCCATTCATTTTTGCGGCGTTCGCAATTGAGCCGTTCGCGGCGTTTCTGTCGCGCTTCCGCAACTATCTCCATCGCGTTGAACAAGCGATGGGCGCGCTGCTCGTTCTCACGGGAATTGCGTTTCTCACCGGCAGCCTCACTCAAGTGAGTGTATGGTTGCTCGATGTATTTCCCGCGCTGGGCAAGATTGGCTGAAAAAAGAAAAGCCCGCTGGCGAGCGGGCTTTTTGAAAATATTACGCGTCTCGAATTATTTTACCTTTGAGCAATCGGAGCCCGGGCACTCGACGTAACCGATCTTGCCACTGCCGTCCTTTTTCCAGATGTACATCACGTAATCGAGTTTCGTGATGTCACCTTTGTTGTTGAACGCAAGATCACCCAGCACGGTCTTGAACTGCATGCCGGAGTGCATTTTCTCGGCTACTTTCTTGGGATCGAGAGACTTGGCCGCTTCGGCCGCCTGCTTGATGATCTGCACACCGGCGTAGCTATAGAGCGTGTAGGCTTCCGGTTCGAATTTCTTGGCGCGAAATTCCTCCACGACTTTCTTGGCATCCGCCTTGTTGCGAGGATCCGGACCATAGGTCATGAGGGTGCCTTCGACGCCGGGCCCCCCGACGGATGCGAATTCGTCAGAGGTGATACCGTCTCCACCCATGAGCGGTGCTTTAACGCCCTGGTCGCGCATCTGGCGCACGATCAGCCCGCCTTCGGTGTAAAGGCCGCCCCAATAGATCAGGTCAGCGCCGGATTGCTTGATCTTGGACACCAGTGCCGAATAGTCCTTCTCTCCGGTGTTGACGCCTTCGTAGAGTACTTCTTTCATCCCGCCTTTGCTCATCGCTTTGCGGGTCTCGTCCGCGAGGCCTTTGCCGTAAGTCGTCTTGTCGTGAACGACCGCGACTTTTTTGCCCTTGAAATACTTGACGATGTATTCGCCCGCCACCTGACCTTGCTGGTCGTCGCGTCCGCAGACCCGGAAAATGTTCCACATCTTGCGTTCGGTAACGGTCGGATTGGTCGATGCCGGCGTGATCTCGAGGATGCCGTTTTCCTGATAAACCTCCGACGACGGGATCGTTACGCCGGAGTTGTAGTGCCCGATAACGAATTTGACGCCGTCGGCGGAAAATTTGTTCGCGATCGATACACCCTGCTTCGGATCGGAAACATCATCGCCATAGGAGACGCTGATTTTCTGGCCAAGAATGCCGCCCGCGGCATTGATGTCGGCAGCCGCCTGGTCCACTCCGTTCTTCATTTGAGCGCCGGTCGCTGCGCTTGGCCCCGTAATCGGACCGCCGACCGCGATTTTGACTTCGGCTGCCGCTGTGCCGGCCGTAGCCATCGCAATGCTCAACGCGACGCTGAGCGTGGTGATCCTGTTCATCTGACTATTCCCCTCCACTGAAACTGGCACACTTGCCCAACGGCAATATTACGTCACCCTTGTTTTCGACGCCAGCGGAGCGGGCCGTGAGAAACATGGAGCCAGCCATACTGATTGGCCATCTGCGACGCGCGTGCGGTCCTAAACCCAAGGAACCCGAACGCGATGCAGAACACGACGTCGATCAGATAGTAGTGGGGTGAGAGAAAGGTCCCGCCGAACAGACTGAAATGAATGAATCGCACGGCGGCGGCCAGGATGAAACCATATGAGACAATCTGCCACTCCGGTCGCCAGGTTGCGGCGATTGCTCGACCGGCAAGCAGGGCAGCCCCGCCACCCAGCACAATTGTGACCAGCAAGAATACACCAAACGAGTGCTCCTCGTAGAGTAATTCGGGGATCGAAATAGCCGTGGAAATTTCGTTCAATGCCGGCCACCTTCGAGATAGGCCTCTTTGACTTCGGGTCGTTCCAGAAGTTCGCGGCCCGTTCCCGATAGCGTAATCAAACCATTGACCATGACGTACCCACGGTGAGCCAACGTGAGGGCATGGTAGGCGTTTTGCTCGACAAGAAACACCGTGAGGCCATTTTCGCTATTCAGCGTTTTGATGGCGTCGAAAATCTGTTTCACGATGAGCGGAGCAAGACCGAGCGAGGGCTCGTCGAGAAGGAGCAAGCGCGGCCAACTCATGAGCGCTCGCGCGATCGCCAGCATCTGTTGTTCGCCGCCTGAAAGCGTCCCGCCACGCTGGCCGAGACGCTGTTTCAGTATCGGGAATAGCGCAAGGACGCGGTCTAAGTCGCGATCGAATTCATTCGCATCGGACACTGTCGCGCCCATCTGAAGGTTTTCGAGCACCGTCATCCGCGGGAAAATACGCCGGCCTTCGGGTGCTTGTGCGAGTTTCAACCGGGCTATTTCATGGGTCGGTAGATGAGTGATGTCGCGACCGGCGAAAAAAATTGAACCAGAACGCGCGCGCGGACTTCCGCAAATCGTCATCATTAATGTGGATTTCCCGGCGCCATTGGCGCCGATCAAGGTAATAATCTCGCCTTCGTTGACGTCCATGTCGACGCCTTTGAGCGCCATCACGCGGCCATAGAATGTTTTTACTCCGCGAACAGCGAGCAAAGGCCCGGTCATAGCCCGACCTCCGCTTCGACTTTTGCAACTTCCTTGTCCGCGACGCCGAGATAGGCTGCGATCACTTTTGAATCATCGCGGATGGTCGCTGGAGGCCCGGCAGCAATCTTGACGCCGTGGTCGAGTACGACCACGTGGTCGGATATTTCCATCACGACCGACATGTCGTGCTCAATCAGCAAAATTGAAATTCGATGTTCGTTGCGGATCGTCAATAATAGCTCATTGAGCTCGGCACTTTCATGGGCGTTAAGGCCGGCTGCCGGCTCGTCCAGGCAAAGCAACGCCGGATCCGTACACATGGCGCGAACAATCTCAAGGCGGCGCTGCGCGCCGTAAGGCAGCTCCCCCGCGGCGTCGTCTGCGCGTTGCGTTAATCCAACGCGGTCGAGCCATGCTCGCGCCTTGTCGACGGCCGCGCGCTCGGCAATTGCATACGAGGGGAAGCCGAGGACGCCAAGAAGCGTATAGCCGGAGGCAAGCATGAGGGTATTGTGTTGAGCGACCAAGAGGTTTTCGAGCACCGTCATTCCGGGAAACAGCCGGATATTCTGGAATGTTCGTGCGACGCGGGCTTGTTGAGCGACAAGATAGTCAGGCATGCGCTCAAGAAGATAAAGCGAGCCACCGGAGCGCGTGCGGTTGCGCTTGCCGCTATCCGTCAGCGTTTCTAACTCGTCCCACGCAGCGGCGTCGCCGTGGCGAAGCGCCAGGCGGCCTTCACTCGGTTTGTAAAATCCGGTGATGCAGTTGAAGACCGTGGTCTTGCCAGCCCCATTCGGGCCGATCAGGGCGGTAATTTCGCCGCCCTGCGCGGTAAACGACAAATTGTCGACGGCAACGAGGCCGCCGAACCGCATTGTCAAATGATCAACCCGCAACAATGTCTTATCTGCGCTTGTCATTAGCCGCGTCCTTCCTTGATCAGGTCGGCGGCGATCGCTTTGCGCTCGTGCAACACGATGGAAGGGTCGCGCGTTGATATCAGGCCGCGCGGGCGCCAGATCATGATCAGCACCATGGCTAACCCGAATAGCAGCATGCGGTACTGCGTCGGATCAAAAGTTGAGCCGAAAATAAGCTTTAGAAAGTCGAGCTCACGCATGATCTCGGTGCCGCCGATCATTGCGATGGCTGCGATGGCTACGCCGATCTGGCTACCCATGCCTCCGAGCACAACGATCGATAGGATTGTAGCGGATTCAAGGAACGTAAATGAGTCAGGCGAGATGAAACCCTGTCGCGCTGCGAAGAATGACCCGGCAAACCCCGCAAACATCGCACCCATTGCGAAGGCAGTAAGTTTTGTATTGGTGGTGTTGATGCCGAGAGAACGGCAGGCGATTTCATCCTCGCGCAACGCCTCCCACGCGCGGCCGACTGGCAGGCGGCGCAGCCGCGTTGTGACGAAAGCGGTGAGAAGTGCGAGCGCAAGGATCAGGTAATAGAGAAAAATCGTGCGGTAGAGCGGGGAAAATTCCAGCCCAAATACCGCGGCAAATCCATCGTCATTCGCATTGAATGGGATTCCAAAGAAGGTCGGCCGCGGGATGCCACTGATACCGGCATAACCGTTGGTCAGATCCACCCAATTTATAAGGACGATGCGGATAATTTCGCCGAATGCCAGCGTGACGATCGCAAGATAGTCACCCCGCAGGCGCAGCACCGGGAAGCCAAGGATGATTCCCCAAAACGAGGCCAGAATGCCGGCGAGCGGCAAGAGGATCCAGAATGAGAGGCCGAATGCTTTGGCGAGAAGCGCATAAGCATAGGAGCCTACTGCGTAGAAGGCGACGTAGCCCAGGTCGAGCAAGCCGGCGAGGCCGACAACAATGTTGAGGCCCCAACCCAGCATCACGTAGATCAAGATCTGGATGCCGAAATTGTCGACCCACTTTACCGCCCGGCCGAAGCCCGCAGTGGCAATGACGATCGCGGGATAGGCAATGACGAACCCGATCGCAAACGGGATGAACCATTTTGCCACCCGGACCCGCCAGGCCGGACGGACAGCGTCCGGCTTCGGCGCACTTTGATGAAGTCGCGGAAAAATTAACAGTGAATACGCGAGGCGCCCAAGACCCACGATCGCGACCACGGCAAATAACAGCGGCCACCGCGTGGTCAGGATCAGATCATTGCGGACGTTGGTTACAGTCTGGAAGCCGATCAACGGCAGGAACAGGCCGAAGGCGAGAAGGGCGGTAACGCCCGCGTCCCGCAGCGCTCGCAGTGTATCGACGCGCCGGTCTTGCGCGGCGCCAGCCATATCAGACCTTTTCGACATCCGGCCGCCCGAACAGACCTTGCGGCAAGAAAATCAGGGTAATCGCGAGAACCGAAAATGCGGCGACATCCTTGTAGTCGATTGAAAAATATGCCGACCAAAGTGTTTCAATCAGCCCGATCAGAATTCCGCCAATGACCGCGCCTGGCAGCGACCCGATGCCGCCGAGGACTGCGGCGGTGAAAGCCTTGACGCCGGGGACAAAGCCGTCCGCAAAACTGACGACGCCATAATACATCAGGTACATGGTCCCCGCGACGGCCGCGAGCGCGGCGGCAATCACGAACGTCATTGAAATGGTCCGATCGACGTCCACGCCGACCAGTGCGGCCATCTTTTGATCTTGTTCGCAAGCGCGCTGGGCGCGGCCGAGAGAAGTTTTAGCCACGAGATACCAGAAACAGGCAAGCAGAATTGCGGTGACGCCCCAGATGATGAGCTGCTTGTACGATAGGGTCACGGCATAGTCGTTTTTCGTGAACAGTACGAAGTCGCCTTGCACCATTGGAGGGATCGATTTGTTGCGTGGCCCTTGCGTGACCTGTACGAAATTCGACAGGAAGATCGACATGCCGATCGCCGAGATCAGTGGCGCCAGCCGAAATGAACCACGCAGCGGCCGGTAAGCGAGCCGCTCGATCGTCCAGTTCACCAGCGACGTGAACAGCATCGCCGCGATCAATACGATGAACAGCGTGAGTGCGATTGACGAAATGCCCAGCACGGTCACCAGTATCAAGTAGGCAACCAGGGCGATAAATGCCGACACCATAAATACATCGCCGTGGGCGAAATTCACCATGCCGATGATGCCGAACACCATGGTGTACCCGATGGCGATCAGGCCGTAGATCGAGCCAAGCGTGATGCCGTTAATCAACTGCTGGAGGAAGACTTCCATCCCGTCCCCTGCGCCTTCCCGAAGTCGTCCGGCAGACGACCATTGGGCCCCTCGTGGAAAGGCTTAACAGGGCATCGCAGAGGCGGCAACGCCGCAAGGGCGGCGTGTGACTAAGTTTGTATGTCGGAAGAGGTCCCCGCGCGCCGCGTCCGCGGCAAATGCGCATGCTGGGCAGGGCGGTCGCCCCCGGATGATGCAGGCGAGGCTAAAGTCGACGGTTTTCAATGCAGGCCGCCGAATAACCAGATCAACACGAGAATCGGAATTGGTACTCCAAGCAGCCACAGCAGCATATAGCGTCCCATTGTTCGCTCCTCCGTTATGCGGATGTGAAACTCACAGCGTTGCAAGCGAGTTCCGAACACATTTTCATCAAAGTTGAGCGGGCCCATGAACGGGAACGAATGCAACCACTACGCATTGTCCTTTGCCATGGAGCGCGAGCGATCGACATGGCGCTCCGAACAACGTTGGAGAGGACAGCACGATGAATCAGAATCCAAATCAGAAGCCTGGTCAGCAGCAGCAAGGTGGTCAGCAGCAGGGCGGGCAACAGCAGGGCGGCGGCCAGCAGAAGCCTGGTCAGCAGCAACAGCAGCAACCGCCGCGGCCGGCGGCGTCAGCAGGGTCAGCAGGGTCAGCAGGGTCAGCAGAACCGCTAGTCCGAGTGTGATATGACAAGAAAGCCCCACCACGCGGTGGGGTTTTCTATTTTCACGCAACCCACTGGCGTTGGCGTTTGAAAATTCGTCGCATATGCTTGACGTATGGGGACTGTATCCGCGCTGCCACTTTTTCATCTGTATGGCGATCCGCCAGACGATGCCGCATTTGATTTCATTCACATCGAGACCATTGCTTCACGCTCATCGGTCCACGACTGGACGATCCGGGCCCACCGTCATCGCAATCTGTTTCAGGTCTTGTTGATCGAGAAGGGCGAGGGCGAGATGAGTTTCGAAACCGCGACCGTGTCGTTCTCGGCGCCGGCTGCGATCCTTGTTCCGGCGACGACCGCCCACGGTTTTCGCTTTAAACCCGAAGTGACTGATGGGTGGGTGGTGAGCTTTACCGAAGATGTCGCGGACGCACTGGGCGATCAGTCCGGTGAGGCGATGGCGCGCTTGAAAATGGTGGCCGCCGATCCGCTGCTACCGCTCGCCGATGCCGCTGAAGTCAAACGCTTGTCGGCGTTATGTGCAGATCTCAAAGAAGAGACGTCACTCGCGCGCGAGGGTTTTCGTCTCGCCATGCGCGGACTGCTGACGTTGATCGTGATCGAAATCGTGCGGCTCGCGGTTAGCCGATCACGCTCGGGCGCCGTGACGCTCTCTCGTAAAGACGCGCGGGTGGAAGAATTGCGCCGCCTGCTGGACGAGCACTTTCGCAAGGAAAGGCTCATCAGCTTCTATGCTGAAAAACTGGCAATGACCGCGGACAGGCTCAACGACCACGTGAAGCGCGCCACCGGAGTAACCGCTGGTCACATGATCCGCCAGCGCGTCCTCACCGAGGCCAAACGGCAGCTTGTTTTCACAAGCCAGGCAATTCACGAAATTGCCTATGACCTGTCATTTTCCGATCCCTCGCATTTCACGCGGTTTTTCCGCAAGCAGACCGGCATGACGCCGCAGGCATTTCGCGTCGGCCGCGGCGGCTAGACGCGGTCAATTTTTTGCGTGCAGTGAATTGCTGCGGATGAAGGTTAGCGCGATCACCGCGCCGATCAGTTCCGCCACGCCGCTCCCGGTCAACGCAGCGCGTAAACCATCCACGAAATCGGCGCCAGCCGCTGCGTTCTGGCCGGCGTGGCCGGCGAATATTGCGCCCAGAATTGCGACGCCAAGTGTGGCCCCGACCATGCGCGAGGTATTGAGGACGCCTGACGCTGTGCCGGATCGCTCCGGGGGCAACGCTGCAACGGCAACACCGTTGACCGGAGCCGTATTCAGCCCAAGCCCCACGCCGACAACAGCCAACGCGAGTTCAATCGGAAGCAGATTTGTATTGTCGGCAATGAGAGCCAGCATAAGCGCGCCAATACCCATGCACGTCATGCCGGCCGTCATCACCATGCGTGGCCCAAAGCGGTTATTGAGATGGCCGGCGTACTGAGAGACGATGAAAAAGCTCACCGGCATCGGCAGGAGTTCAAGGCCGGTCACAAGCGGGCTCGCTCCACGAATGGTCTGGAAATAAAGCGGCATGACAAACAGCAAGGCGTACATGCCGAAAGTCATGAGGCCCGCGACAGCGAGCGCCGCTGAGAACACCGGGCGCCGCAGGAACTCGAGCGGCAATAGCGGGCCGGGCGTGCGCGCTTCGACCCAGACAAAAAGCGCGAATGCGGCAATCGCGGTGGCCGCGATCGTCAAAATTATCGGCGATGTCCATCCCCAATTTGATCCTTCAATGACTGCAAATGCGAAGGCGCTCAGTCCAACGATGGCGAGCCCTTGTCCGGGCAGATCAAGCCTGCGGCCTTTTGGCTCCGAACTTTCGCGGACGGCGGTATAAGTGAGTGCCACTGCAGCCACGCAAATCGGCAGTATCACGTAAAAGATGCTGCGCCAGCCGACTGTGGCGACCAGCCAGCCGCCGAGCATCGGTCCGATGATGAAGGCAAGGGCGTTGCAGCTTGCCCAGATGCCCAGGGCCTGTGTGCGCTCCTTGCGTTCAGGAAAGGCAAGCGTGAGCAACACCAGCGACATCGGCACCTCGAAGGCCGCGCCCAGCCCACTGACAATGCGGCCGGCGATCAGGGTTGTTGCGTTGGGGGCAAGAGCGCAGATCAATGTGCCAATGATGAAAAGCAAAATACCGAGCACGAAAATGCGCCGACGTCCGTAGAGGTCGCCGAGCGTCCCGCCGGTCAACAGCAGGCTCGCATAAACGAGATTATAAGAATCAATGACCCATTGCATCTGGCTAACGCCGGCATGCAGGTCGGTAGCGATGCTTTTTACGGCGAGATTGACGATCGACGTGTCGATTTGCGCGAAAAGCACACCAAGCGATGTGGCGATCAGAACGAGACGAGGGCGCGCACGATCGGTCGTGCCATTAAGCCAGGTCGATACCAGAGTCATGACACGTCCTTTATCTGCCTTACGACCAATTCAACTCGCCGGTAGTCGGTCTTGATTGCCTGCAAGAATTCTTTGGAATTCGCACCTGTTGCCCTGAGGAGGTTGATTAGTGAAACGAATGTTTGTCATCCGAACGATCAGGTAAAACGATCTGCTTTGGCTTATTCGGTCGTTCGACGCACATCTCCAGCCGCAAAAGGGATTTAAGTGTCCATGTCCGCCAGGCCCACCCGTTTCCTGCCGCGAACTTGTCGGAACTTTCAGAACGAGAGTGGTTAACCGGGCGCGGTTAAAGGCCTAACCGGTAAGGTAAAGTTTCGGTTTCTTTTGAAATTCAGATTTTAGAGGCCTACGCATGGATCCACGCCTGAGGAGGTATCCGTGCGAAAACTCTCGACAGCCACCGTGGCCATCATCGTCGCGATTGCGCTCTATTTCACCCTGTTTTGGGGCTATGACGCCTTGCAAGTTCTCGCATCGCCGTCTTATGGCCTCGATGATGCCTGGCGCTCACAATACATTTTCGGCATTGGCCGCCTCTTCGGCCTGGAGCCGATCGGGTTGATCAAGCTCGCCGCCTTCTTTGCAGTTCTCAAGCTCTCCGTCGCCGCCATCTGCGCCTACCATATCGTAGATCGGTTTCGTCATATGGCCCGCGGGCAGGCGGACTCGGAGATTCTGGAAGCCGGCCTGATCCTGGTTGTGTTGATCAGCATCGCGTCAGTTGGCCCAGCAGCCTGGTCGCACAGCACTGACCTGATGCGTGAATACACGATCCAGCTTTTGTTTGCGGCGCTTGCCGTGGGCCTTTGCATCGTCGAGCGAGTTTATATTCGCGCGGATGCGTCACCCGCAACGGTCACAGCCGCTTCGGAAAAAGCCAACTGGTTCACGATCTGGCGTTGAACATCAGTTGAGCCGTCCGCCCGTTATTTCGAGCGGACACGTGATGGCTATTTGGCCTTCACTTCGCCAATGACGTCGGCGGCTTCCTTGAAGGCGTGATTGGCGGCCGGCACGCCGCAATAGATAGCCTGCTGCAAAATAATTTCCTTGATGTCGTCGGGTGTGAAGCCGCCTTCGGTGAGGGCCGCGCGCACATGCATGCGAAACTCCTCCCATTTATCGAGGGCGAGCATGGTGCCAATCACCAGGATGCGTCGCGTGCGCTCGTCGTAATGTGGGCGCGTCCAGATCTCGCCCCAGGCGGCGCGGGTGATGAAATCCTGAAACTCCGCGTTAAACGATGTCATCTTCGCGTTGGCGCGATCGACCCACTCATGACCCAGCACCTTGCGGCGCTGGGTCATGCCGCGTTCGTGGCGTTCCTTTTCGTCCATGGCGGCTGCCTTTACGAATGGAGGAAGTTGAGTACGGTTTCGGTGTAGAGCTTTGGCTGTTCCATATTGGCAATATGCGCAGCATCAAGCGCGGCCACTGTGGCGCCCTTGATCTGCCTGGCGATCGCTTCGCCGGCCGCCGGTGGCGTCGCCGGGTCCTGCTTGCCGACGATCACCAACGTTGGCGCGTTGATACGCGGGTTTGAGGCAGTGAAGTCCATGTCGCGGATAGCTTCGCAACTCGCGACGTAGCCGATTGGGCTGGTGGCGAGAAAGATTTCCTTCATGCGCGCGAGGGTCTGCGGTGCGCGATCGCGAAAATCTTTTGTAAACCAGCGCTCCATGTTCGGGTTCACCAGTTCGCCAAGTCCCTTTTCCTTCACGAATTTGATCCGATCGTTCCAGGGCGTCTTATCGGCGTAATTGAAATTCGTGTTGGAGAGGACGAGTTTCTCGACACGATCGGGCGCATTCGCTCCCAACCACTGTCCGACCATCCCGCCCATCGAGAGACCGCACCAGTTGAATTTTCTGACCTTGAGAGCGTCCGCTACGGCGATCACGTCGCGGCCGAAACGCTCCATTGAGTAGGGGCCTTTCGGCGCGCCGGATTTGCCGTGGCCACGGCGGTCGTAACGCACCAGACGGAAATGCTTTGAGAACTCGGGGGCTTGATCGTCCCACATGTGCAGGTTGGTGCCGAGCGAGTTCGACAGCATCAGCACGGGCGCGTTGTCCCGGCCCTCAACCTCGACATGGATCGGGCAGCCGTCATCGGCGTTGATCATCGGCATGAAAGTCCTCCGGTAAGGCAATGTTCTGGTTGTTTAGGTGTGGCGTGGCCGAAACCCTTAATGGGCCGCGTGCGCTCTGCAAAGCTCTTTTCATGGCCGCGCGAGGGGGCTAAGTCGGGTCGTTCGGGCCAGGGCTGGCCGACTGTAAGTAAGGGAGATGCGTCGATGGCAATGACGATGACGGGTGAGGTTCAGCTTCCGGCCAGCCGCGAAGTCGTATGGGCAAAGCTCAATGATGCCGATGTGCTGAAGGCCTGTATTCCGGGCTGTGAGGAGCTGAACAAGACTTCGGAAAGTGAATTCCAGGCCGTCGCCACCACGAAGATCGGCCCAGTCAAGGCACGTTTTAAAGGAAAGGTTCATCTAACCGACCTTAACCCGCCCAATGGCTACAAGATTTCAGGTGAGGGGGACGGTGGGGTCGCGGGTTTTGCCAAGGGCGGTGCCACGGTCGCGCTGACCGAAAAGGACGGTGGGACGCTGCTCAGCTACAATGTCGAGGCACAGATCGGCGGCAAGCTCGCCCAGCTTGGGCAGCGGCTCGTCAATGGTGCGGCCAAGAAAATCGCTGACGATTTCTTCAAGAATTTCGCCGCGAACGTTGCATCGGCCTGACCCGCCCCCCGCAGTTTGACGACGTTTTCACCTTTTGAATCTCTTGACCCGGCCCGCAATCGGGGTTCAGACTTATTCGTGTTCCAAGGCGCGATCGGGCCAAAATCGGCGCGATTCCGTAGTCGAACCGCCCCAGTTTGGGTCGGGCGGGGCAAAAAGAGGGTCTTTGGCCCCAAATTGGGAGGAAGGTCATGCCTGCCGTATCGATGACGGTGAATGGCAAAGCCGTCACTGGCGATGTCGAAGCGCGCACCCTGCTGGTGCAATTCCTGCGCGAAAATCTGCGCCTCACCGGCACGCATGTCGGCTGCGACACGTCGCAGTGCGGAGCCTGCGTCATCCACATAGATGGCATCGCGACCAAGGCCTGCACGACACTGGCCCTGCAATGCGAGGGCGCGAAGGTCATTACGATCGAAGGTCTGGCTGAGCCGAACGGCCCGCTGCATCCAATGCAGGAAGCCTTCCGCGAGCATCACGGCCTGCAGTGCGGTTTCTGTACGCCCGGGATGATCATGGCAGCGCTCGATATCGTACGCCGGCGTGGAAACGATCTCGACGAGCACACAATCCGCGAACAGCTCGACGGAAATATCTGCCGCTGCACCGGCTACCACAACATCGTCAAAGCGATTGCCGCTGGAGCGAAGGCCATGGCCAAAGGCGGCGCGCGTCAAGCTGCCGAGTAGCGTCCAAGCGTAAACGGGAGAAGACCGCCATGAGCGCGACGGGTATCGGCGCGGCGGTGCGCCGGAAGGAAGACTTCCGCTTCATCACGGGCAAAGGTCAATACACGGATGACGTCGTACGGCCGGGCGAAACCCGTGCCGTTTTCGTGCGGTCACCGCATGCTCACGCAAAAATCAAGAACATCGACATCAGCACCGCGAAATCTTTGCCGGGCGTTGTTGCCATCCTTACGGGCACTGAATTGGTCAACGATAAAATCGGCAATCTCATATGTGGGTGGATGATTCATTCGAAAGACGGCACGCCGATGAAGATGGCGCCGCACCCGGCGCTTGCGTCCGGCAAGGTCAACTGTGTTGGCGATGCCGTGGCGGTGGTGATTGGCGAAACACTGGCGCAGGCGCGCGATGCCGCAGAGAAAGTTAAGGTTGACTACGACGTGCTGCCCTCGGTGAGCGATCCAGCCAAGGCAAAGACGGGCCCGCAAATACACGAGGTCGCGCCCAAGAATACGATTTACGAATGGCATCTCGGCGATGCGAAGGCAACCGACGCGGCCTTTGCAGGTGCCAAGCACGTCACCAAGCTCGACATTATCAACAATCGGCTTGTTCCGAACGCGATGGAGCCGCGTGCTGCGCTGGCCGAATACGATGCCGGCACCGATGGTCTTACGCTGTGGAATACGTCGCAGAATCCCCATGTGGCGCGTCTCGTCATTGCCGCCTTTGTCGGCATGGCGCCGGAGCACAAGTTGCGGGTGATCGCACCCGATGTGGGCGGCGGTTTCGGCTCGAAGATCTTCATCTATCCGGAGGAGGTCGTTTGTCTTTGGGCCGCGCGCAAAATCCAGCGGCCGGTGAAGTGGACCGCGGATCGCTCCGAATCCTTTCTCACCGACGCGCATGGCCGCGACCACGTCACCCATGCAGAACTAGCATTAGACGCGAACGGCAAGATTTTGGCACTGCGCGCCAAGACCATCGCGAATCTTGGCGCCTATATGTCCACCTTCTCGTCGTCAGTGCCGACCTATCTCTATGCCACGCTGTTATCGGGGCAATACGACATCCCGCACATCTACTGCGAGGTGGATGCGGTTTACACCAATACCGCGCCGGTCGATGCTTATCGTGGCGCGGGACGCCCGGAAGCGACCTTCGTGGTCGAGCGGCTGGTTGAGGTGGCGGCGCGGCAACTGGCCATGGATCCCGCCGATTTGCGCAAACGCAATTTCATCAAATCGTTTCCGCATCAGACGCCTGTCATTATGGCGTACGACGCGGGTGACTATAACGCCTCGCTCAAGAAGGCGCTGGAGCTCGCTGATGTGAAAGGCTTCAACAAACGCAAACGCGAGGCAGCGCGTCACCGCAAGCTGCGCGGCCTTGGCTATTCGACTTACATTGAGGCCTGCGGCATCGCACCAAGCCAGGCGGTCGGCTCGCTCGGCGCGGGCGTTGGCTTATGGGAATCCGCTGAGGTGCGGGTCAACCCGACCGGCAGCGTGGAGGTCCTCACCGGCTGCCATGCGCATGGCCAGGGCCACGAAACGACCTTCGCGCAGTTGGTGTCAGAGCGGCTCGGTATTCCGTTCGACAACGTATCAATTGTGCACGGCGACACCGACAAGGTGCAGTTCGGAATGGGTACTTATGGGTCGCGCTCTGGCGCGGTCGGCATGTCGGCGATCGTCAAGGCACTCGACAAAATCGAAGCCAAGGCCAAGAAGGTCGCGGCCTTTATGTTGGAGGCCGCGGAGGGCGACATCGAGTTCAAGGACGGCAAGTTCACAGTCGCAGGCACCGATAAATCGGCTGCTTTCGCCGACGTCGCGCTCAACGCCTATATTGCGCACAAATTCACCGGAGCCGAACTCGAGCCGGGACTGAAGGAGACGTCGTTCTACGATCCGACCAATTTCACGTTTCCGGCTGGGTGCCACATCTGCGAGGTTGAGGTCGATATCGACACCGGCAAGACCGAGATTGTGAATTGGACCGCGGTCGATGACTTCGGCACCGTGATCAATCCGATGATCGTCGAAGGTCAGGTGCATGGCGGAATCGCGCAAGGTATCGGCCAGGCGCTGCTGGAAGGCGCGGTCTACGACAAGGACGGCCAGCTCGTGACGGGCTCGATGATGGACTACACCATGCCACGCGCGCACGATCTGCCGTCGTTTCAAGTCGGTTTGACCGAAACCAAGTCGCCGTCAAATCCGCTCGGTATTAAAGGTTGCGGCGAGGCTGGAGCAATCGCGTCACCTGCTGCGGTGATCAACGCCATCACCGACGCGATCGGAACGGAAGAATTAGCCATGCCGGCCACCGCGAATGCGGTGTGGTCGGCGCTCAAGCGGGCACAACCGCTGCAGGCTGCGTAATCACAGGAGAAGTCGATGTACAATTTCACTTTTCATCGTCCCACCACGGTCCGCCAGGCGGCTGGCCTGCTGACGCGAAACCCGGACGCAAAACTGCTGGCTGGTGGCCATTCCCTGCTGCCGGTGATGAAGCAACGGCTGGCGCAGCCGTCGGCATTGATCGACCTCTCCTTGGTCGAAGGGTTAAGCGGCGTCGAACAGAAGGGGCGATCGATCGTCATTGGCGCGATGACACGCCATGCGGATGCAGCCAATTCGCCCGTACTGCAGCAGGCGTTGCCGGGGCTCGCTTCGGTGCCGGCCTCCGTCGGCGACCCGCAGGTGCGCAATCGGGGTACCATTGGCGGTTCGGTCGCCAACAATGATCCGAACGCGGATTATCCCGCGGCGGTGCTGGGGCTGGGTGCCACCATTATTACCAACAAGCGGCGCATTGCTGCGGACGATTTTTTCACCGGCATGTTCTCGACCGCTCTGGAGGACGGTGAGATCATCACCAAAATCAGTTTTCCGATTGCCAAAAAGGCGGCTTACGAAAAATTCAAGCATCCGGCTTCGGGCTTCGCGCTGGTCGGCGTGTTCGTGTCAAAGCGAGGCGCCGACATTCGCGTTGCTGTGACAGGCGCCGGCGCCAACGGCGTGTTCCGGGTGAAGTCGTTCGAGGAAGCGCTCAAGAAACGCTTTTCGGCGAAGTCGCTCGAAGGGATGACCATTCCGGCAACGGGTATGAACAGCGACATCCATGCGAGCCCCGAATACCGCGCGCATCTTGTTGGCGTACTGGCGCGCCGTGCGCTGGCGAAAGCGACGGCTTAATAGCTTCACGCTGGAACGATGCGCGACCATGCGCGTTGCCTGCCGGGCGAACGATTCCGGTGGGTTATGATGGTGGACGGTATCCCGATCTTTATCGTGCTGCTGACGGCCGCGGCAATGGCGCTGGTCCGCTTTAGCGTCTGACGCACAGGTCGCTCGCAAGGTATCTAGTGGGACCTATTTGTCGGGGCGATCAAGCTCAGCCAACAAGTCATGCAGATCGAGCGGATGTGTGAACATCTGCAAGGAGCCATCCGGCTTCTGCGGCCATTTTTCCTTTGGGCGATCCCAATAGAGCTCAACGCCGTTATCATCCGGATCGCGAAGATAAAGTGCTTCGCTCACACCGTGGTCGCTGGCGCCTTCCAGCGGAATTTTCGCCACGATCAACCGCCGCAGAGCGTCGGCGAGGAGCTTGCGTGTCGGGTAAAGAATGGCAGTATGGTAAAGCCCGGTCGTGCCTTGGGCTGGCGGTGACCCGCCAAGGCTCTCCCAGGTATTCAAGCCCAGATGATGGTGATAGCCGCCCGCCGAGATGAAGGCGGCGCCCGGCCTCGTCGTAGTGACCGTAAAACCCAGCACCCCACAGTAGAAATCAAGCGCCCTTTGCAAATCGGCAACCTTCAGGTGGACATGCCCTATCCGAACCCCCGGATCGATGGTGGGCACGCGGAGGGCGTCTTTTTCGAGGGTCATGGGCTTCGTCATGGCATTAATCCTGGCTGGCGGGGCCTTCCGTACCCACATGTAAGACACGCGCGTTGTAGGATAAAGTCCCCGCATGGCAGATAAGACCATTCCCAATTCGATCGATTCAACGCTCGACCTGCTGGCCAGGGCCGATTACATCGCCGACCGCTCGTTGGCGACGGTGCTGTATCTGGCGCTCAAGATGGGCCGGCCACTGTTCGTTGAGGGCGAGGCCGGCGTCGGCAAGACCGAAATCGCCAAGGTGCTCAGCGCGACCCTCGGGCGCCGCTTGATCCGTCTACAATGTTATGAAGGCCTCGACGTTTCCTCGGCGGTCTACGAGTGGAACTACGGCGCCCAGATGATTGCCATTCGTCTGGCGGAAGCCGAAGGCGAGGGCGATCGCGCGCGCATCGAACACGACGTTTTTTCTGAACGCTTCTTGATCAAACGTCCACTGTTGCAGGCGCTCGAGCCGGACCCGGCGGGCGCTCCGGTTCTTTTGATCGACGAAATCGACCGCACCGATGAGGCCTTTGAAGCCTTCCTGCTGGAGGTGCTGGCCGATTTCCAGGTGACCGTGCCGGAGTTGGGCACCGTTAAGGCGGCGCAGCCGCCGATCGTTGTGGTCACGTCCAACCGCACCCGCGAAGTGCACGACGCACTTAAACGCAGATGCCTCTATCACTGGATTGGCTATCCGAACGCCGAACGTGAACTGAAGATCCTGCGTGCCAAGGTGCCGGGCATCGCCAAGAAAATGTCCGAGCAGGTTGTCACGTTCGTGCAGGCGCTGCGCAAGGAAGACCTGTTCAAATCGCCGGGCGTGGCCGAGACGCTGGACTGGGCTTCGGCGCTGACCGAGCTTGATGTAGTCGCCCTCGATCCGACAACGGTGTCGGACACGCTCGGGGTATTGCTCAAGTACCAGGACGATATTGCGCGACTCGACGGCACCAAGATCAAGCACCTGCTCGATGAGGTGAAGTCGGAGATGCGCGCGGCGGAGTAGCATCATGGCCGAAAGTCAGGGCCGTCTCGCCGAAAATATACTTTACTTCGCACGTGCGTTGCGCGCTGCCGGAATTCCTGTTGGTCCAGGCGCGGTACTCGATGCTCTGGAAGCGCTTGGGGTTGCCCATGTCGGTGCGCGCGATGATTTTTATTGGACGCTTCATTCGGTCTTCGTCAAACGGCACGAACACACAATCTTGTTCGACCAGGCGTTCCGGATTTTCTTTCGCAAGCGCGGCTTTATCGACAAGATGATTGCGTCGATGCTGCCGGAGACACAAGCCGGCGCACCGAAGGCGCCGCCACCAGGCGCGCAGCGGATTCAGGAGGCTCTATTCTCTGGTCTTGCGCGCGATGAGGACAAATCGGAAGTCGAAGTCGACGCGCGGTTGACGGTGTCCGACCGCGAGGTGCTTCAGACGAAAGATTTTGCGCAGATGACAGCTGCGGAGATTGCGGCCGCAAAAGAAGCCATTTCGCGGCTGACGCTGCCGCTCGATGAGGTTCGCACGCGGCGGATGGCCGCAAGTCGCCGCGGTCATCTGATCGATATTCGCCGCACGTTGCGCGCCAGCATGAAGGCGGGTGGCGCGGTTATCGATCTAAAATATCTCGGTCCGCGTGTAAAAGAACCGCCGATTGTGGCTCTTTTGGATATTTCGGGATCGATGAGCGAATACACGCGGTTGTTCCTTCATTTTCTCCATGCGGTCACCGACGCACGCAAACGCGTGTCGACGTTTTTGTTCGGCACCCGGCTGACAAATGTCACGCGCGCCATTCGCCAGCGCGACCCCGATGAAGCGCTCGCGGCCTGTTCGGCCGACGTTGCCGATTGGTCGGGCGGCACGCGTATCGCTTCATCGCTGCATCTTTTCAATAAGCAATGGGCGCGTCGCGTTCTCGGCCAAGGCGCCGTGGTGCTCCTCATCACCGATGGGCTTGAGCGCGATGCCGATGACACGCTATCTTTCGAGATGGATCGGTTGCACCGCTCGTGTCGCCGGCTCATCTGGCTCAATCCGCTTTTGCGCTTCGACGGTTTCGAGGCGCGCGCCAAGGGCGTGCGGACCATGCTGCCGCATGTTGATGAACTGCGGCCAATTCACAATCTTCAATCGATGACCGAATTGGTACGCGCCCTGTCGGGTGCGCCAGCCAAAGGTTACAATCCGAAAGATTTACTGAGGCAAGTGGCCTGACGGAGGATTTCGATGTTGGCACGTGATGAAGACATTCTCAAAGCCGCAGAGGAGTGGCGGAAGTCCGGACGCGGTGTGGCCCTCGCGACTGTGGTGGAAACCTGGGGCTCGGCGCCGCGACCGATCGGCTCCAATCTGGTGATCGACAACGAAGGCAATTTCCTGGGTTCTGTTTCCGGTGGCTGCGTCGAAGGTGCGGTGGTGACGGAAGCCATCGATGTGATCGAAAGCGGCAAGCCGAAAATGCTGGAGTTCGGCGTCGCCGACGAGCAGGCCTGGAACGTCGGGCTGTCCTGCGGCGGCACGATCCGCGTCTATGTCGAGAAGGTGAGCTGAATCGTGAAACTCGACATCCTGCATGCGCTAAACGCCGAACGCGCGGCGCGCCGCGCGGCCGTGCTTGTGACCGACGTGGCGAGCGGAGAGCAACGGTTGGTGAAAGCAGCCGGAATTTCAAAAGATCCGCTTAAAGAAGCGCTCGAAAAACGTCTGCGCATGGCCAAAAGCGCCATGGAAGAAACACCGCAAGGCCGGTTTTTCCTCACTGTCTACGTGCCGTCTCCGCGGTTGGTGATAACCGGGGCAGTCCATATCAGCCAGACCCTGGCGCCGCTTGGACAACTGCTCGGATATGACGTGACCATTGTCGACCCGCGCACCGCATTTGCTTCGATTGAACGTTTCCCCGACGTCAAAGTGATCGCAGAATGGCCCGACGTCGCACTGCCGCCGCTCGGCATAGACCACTACTCGGCCTTTGTTGCGCTTACCCACGATCCGAAGATCGATGATCCGGCACTAAAGCATGCGCTCGCGCGTGACTGTTTCTACATCGGGGCCCTTGGTTCAAGGAAAACGCACGCCAAGCGGGTGGAGCGGCTGAAACAGTCTGGAATCGCGGATGCCGATATTGCGCGTATTCATGCCCCGATCGGGCTTGATATCGATGCGGTGTCGCCGGCCGAAATTGCGGTCGCCATCATGGGCGAGATCACGCAAGTGCTGCGCCAGAAGGCGGAGGCGGCATGAAGTTCGGTTCCGTCCCCGTCGCTGACGCGGTTGGTGCGACCGCGGTGCATTCGATCCGCCAAAGTGAGTTCGTCCTAAAGAAAGGCACGCTGATCGGGCCCGCGGAAGTCGCAGCACTCAAGGCTGCCGGCGTCAAGGAAATCACCGTGGCGCGACTGGATCCGGGTGATGTTTCGGAAGATCAGGCCGCGGCTGACATAGCTGCGGCCGTGAACGGCGAGGGCGCGCGCGCCGATCGCGCATTCACGGGTCGTTGCAATCTCTTTGCCGTACAGGCCGGCGTTTTGGTGATCGACCGGCAAGCGATCGATGCACTCAATCGTATTGATGAAGCGATCACCGTAGCGACGCTGCCGGCTTACAAGCCGGTGGTGGAAGGCGAAATGATCGCGACTGTGAAGATCATTCCGTTTGCAGTGGCAGGCGTGGCGCGCGATCAGGCGGTCGCCGCAGCCGAGAAAAGGAGGCCGGTCGTTCGCGTTGCTCCCTATAAAGTGCGAAGAATTGGCATTGTCTCAACGCTGTTGCCTGGCCTCTCGCCAAAGGTCGTCGAAAAGACGCTCAAGATCACCGCGGCGCGCATTGCGCCGGCCGGTGCTTCCATCATCGCCGAGCGGCGCGTGCCGCATGAGCAAGTTGCGCTCGCGCGCGCGATCGACGAGGTGCTCAAAGCGGGCGCCGAACTGGTGATCGTGTTTGGTGCCTCGGCCATTGCGGATCGCCGCGACGTGATCCCGGCCGCGATCGAAGCAGTCGGCGGGGAGATTGAACATTTCGGCATGCCGGTCGACCCGGGAAATCTGATGTTGATCGGCAGGCTGCATGGACAGGCGGTGCTTGGCGCGCCTGGTTGTGCGCGCAGTCCCAAGGAAAACGGGTTCGACTGGGTGCTTATGCGCTTGCTTGCCGGCTTGCCGGTCACGCGCGCCGATATCACCGGCATGGGCGTCGGCGGCTTGCTGATGGAAATTGTCACGCGGCCGCAGCCACGTGAAGAGCCGGCGCCGGAGAAGGGTCGCCGCGTTGCTGCCGTGGTGCTCGCGGCCGGGCGCTCGACGCGTATGGGCGCGGTCAACAAGATGCTCGCCGAAATCGGCGGCAAGCCATTAGTCCGGATCGCCGCCGAACAGGCCATTGCCTCTCACGCGAAACCGGTGATCGTCGTGACCGGACACGAGCGTGCGAAAGTGGAGACAGCCTTGAGCGGCTTGCCGGTGCGGCTCGTGCATAATCCTGATTTTGCGGACGGTCTCGGCACGTCGCTCAAAGCGGGCATCGCCGCTGTGCCGGATGAGGCCGACGCTGCAATCGTCTGCCTTGGCGACATGCCGCAGGTGGACGCGGCGTTGATCAACAAGCTGGTCTCTGCCTTTGATCCGGAGCGTGGCGCGCTGGTCGTCGTGCCAAGTATCGATGGCCGTCGCGGCAATCCGGTCGTGTGGTCGCGCCGCTTCTTCCACGATCTGATGGCAATTCAAGGCGATATTGGCGCCCGCCACTTGATCGGCAGTTATGCCGAGGTCGTCGTTGAGGTGCCGGTCATCGGCGAGGCCGCGCTGACCGACGTGGACACTCCCGAGTCGCTTTCCGCCGTCAAGTCAGAAATCGAGCGCGCTTAAGACTCGAATCATTGATCGGGTCACCCAACTCACCCCTATCTGATGAGGACCCTCGGGTAGGGAAGGGCAATGAACGCCATCTATGCGCCTATCATGCGTGCGCTTGTGGTCGGAGCTTTGGTGCTCGCGACCGCGACGCTGATGTTTGTGACGGTCAATACGGCGCGCGCCGGCGGTCGCGCGGCCTTGATCCGCGCCGGGCATACGATTCCGGTTCAAACACCACCTGTCCCCTGAATGGCCGGCCGCACCCGCTCGACTTCTAAATAGCTGATACAACTCACGAAAATAGGGGCCTTGCGGGGCGTCTGGTCGTGCACTAAGTAATGACTGACCAGTCAGTCAGAATTCGGTGCAGCGATGTTGCGACCAACGAGGTCTCGAAAATCGGGTGTGCGGAGGGCAGGCCGCCGCAAGCGTGCGGTGGAAGGGGCCCGGGCCGCAGGAGTCCCCGCGAGTGCCGCCCGCAAGGCGCGGAGCCTTGATCGCCGCGAGGCCATTCTTGCCGCTGCTCTCGACGAGTTTTCCAGCCGTGGCTTCGAAGCCGCCCGCCTCGACGATGTGGCGCGGCGTGCCGGCGTCGCCAAGGGCACGATCTATCTCTACTTCCGCGACAAGGAGAGCCTGTTTCAGGAGCTTGTGCGCACCATGCTCACGCCGCTGGTCGGCACCATCGAGGCATTGGGCCAGGCCGATTTGCCGCTACCCGCGCTCGCTGACCGCATTGTCGAATTGTTTGTGCGCGAGGTTTATGAAACGCGGCGCAAGGACGTGGTCCGTCTGATGATCTCGGAAGGGCGGCGTTTCCCGAAGCTTGCTGAGTTTTATTACCGCGAGGTTCTTTCGCGCATCATCGCCGCAGTGCGTTCTCTGCTGCGTCGCGCCGCCGCACGCGGCGAAGTATCCGAGGGACTTGCAGAGTTCCCGCAAATTATCGCGGCGCCGGGCCTGATCGCGATCATCTGGAGCGGGCTGTTCGAACGTTTCGAACCGCTGGACGTTCGCAAGATGATGAAGACGCATGTCGATCTGCTGTTCTCCGTGCGGAGGACGCCATGAAGACGTTTGCAAAACTGTTGATGGCCGCCGTCGCCATGCTCGTGCTTGCGGGCTGCAACAGCGACAATGATCGCGTCTTGCAGGGCTGGGTCGAAGCCGAGTTGATTTTCGTCTCGCCTGACGAGCAGGGACGGGTGGAAACGCTGAAGGTCCGTGAAGGCGACCACGTGCAAAAAGGCGATGTCTTGTTCACTGTCGACGACGATCTGCAAAAAGCCGACGTGGTGGTGCGGAATACTGCCGTCATCAATGCCCAGCAATCTTTCGACCGCGCGAAAGAATTGCTGAAGTCGGCGGCGGGAACGCAGAAAACCTACGACGACGCCGAAGCCACTTTGCGTCAGGCCAAAGCCAATCTGGATTGGTCGCAGACCAGGCTCGGACGACGCAATGCTTACAGCCCCGCCGACAGCACGGTTGAGCAGATCTACTACCGGCCGGGTGAAACCGTGCCGGCCGGCCGGCCCGTGGTAGCGCTCCTGCCGCCGGGTAATCTGAAGCTCCGCTTCTTTGCCCCGCAGGCCATTTTGCCCGAAATCAAATATGGCCAAACGGTCGAGGTCTCCTGCGATGGTTGTGAGAAGGGCCTGACCGCCAAGGTCAGCTTCATTGCGCGCAGTGCCGAATTTACCCCGCCTGTCATCTACAGCCTTGAGGAACGCGCGAAACTTGTATTTCTGATCGAAGCGCGGCCCGAGCATCCGGAAAAATTCCGCGTTGGTCAGCCGGTGACCGTCACCCTGCCACGAGAGCCGCAGAAATGAACGCCTCCGACATCGTTATTGATGTCCACGGCCTGACAAAAAAATTCGACGGCCGTGCGGTGGTGCGCAACCTGTCTATGCAGGTCAAGCGCGGCACAATCTATGGCTTCCTCGGTCCCAATGGTTCCGGCAAGACCACAACCATTCGCATGCTGTGCGGACTTCTCACACCGGACGAGGGGACAGGCACATGTCTCGGCTACGATATTCGAACAGAAACCGACAAGATCAAGCGTCAGGTCGGTTACATGACCCAGCGCTTCAGCCTTTATCAGGATCTTTCGGTGCGCGAGAACCTGGAGTTCATTGGGCGTGTTTACGGGCTTGCCAAGCCGGTTGCGGCGGCGCGGGCAGCCATTGAACGGCTTGGCCTCACCGGCCGCGAAGAACAGATTGCGGGCGAACTTTCGGGCGGTTGGAAGCAGCGGCTGGCGCTCGGCGCTTGCACGCTGCCGAACCCGCAATTGCTCCTGCTCGACGAGCCTACGGCTGGCGTTGACCCCAAGGCGCGGCGCGAGTTCTGGAACGAGATTCACGCGCTCGCAGCCGATGGCCTCACCGTTTTGGTCTCGACCCATTACATGGACGAAGCCGAGCGCTGTCACGAGATCGCTTATATCGCCTATGGCGAGCTGCTGGTGCACGGGACGGTCCAGCAGGTCATCGCGGCATCGCATCTCACAACCTACGTCGTCAGTTCGACGAGCGGTGACGGTCTCAATGCGCTCGCCGAAGAACTCAATGGTAAATCGGGCATCGATATGGTGGCTCCATTCGGCACCAGCCTTCACGTGTCGTCGCGCGACGGAAAAGCACTCGATGCGGCGATCGCGCCCTATCGCAAGCGGAAGGAACTGGAGTGGCAGCGCTCCGAACCGTCGCTGGAGGATGTGTTTATCGACTTGATGAGCAAGGCGAAGGACAACTTCCAATGACACACCTGCTGCCATCCGAGGCGCCGCGCCGGCTTCCCGGAGAAAATTTCTGGCGAAAGACCTGGGCGATGCTGGTGAAAGAATTCATCCAGCTCAAGCGTGACCGCGTCTCCTTTGCCATGATCATCATGATCCCGTTGGTGCAGCTGATGTTATTTGGCTACGCCATCAACACCATGCCGCGCGATCTTCCAACGGCGGTATTGATACAGGAGAGCACTGACCTATCGCGCTCGATTCTCGCGGCGCTCGAGAACACAAAATTCTTCAAGGTCACTCAGCTGCCTCGTACCGAAGCCGAAGTCGATCAGCTGCTTGCGTCGGGCAAGGTGCTGTTCGCCGTCGAGATTCCGGCCAATTTCGAACGTTCGGTCCGTCGCGGTGACAGGCCCGCGATGCTGGTCATTGCGGATGCGACCGATCCCGTCGCCTCTGGTACTGCTCTTGGCGCGCTCGGTGAGGTGCTCCAAATGGCTCTCTCACATGACCGCGATGTTCCGGATCGTGCGGTTATGCCGTTCGAGATCCGCACTCATGCTCGCTATAACCCCGCGGGCGCAACTCAGCTCAATATCGTGCCGGGTCTGGTCGGGACAATTCTCACCATGACCATGCTGATCTTTACCGCGTTATCGGTGACGCGCGAGGTCGAGCGTGGAACGATGGAAAACCTCCTGTCCATGCCGATCACGCCTTTCGAAATCATGTTGGGCAAGATCGTGCCCTACATTCTCGTCGGTTTTGTGCAGGCGGCTCTGATCATCAGTATAGGCGTCTTGCTGTTCAAAGTGCCTGTTGTCGGCAATCTCGCGGTTCTTGCCGCGCTGAGCACGTTGTTCATCGCGACCAATCTGTCGATCGGCTACACCTTCTCGACCATTGCGCAAAATCAGCTGCAGGCCATGCAGATGTCGATGATGTTTTTCCTGCCTAACATATTGTTGTCCGGCTTCTTGTTCCCGTTCGCGGGAATGCCGGTTTGGGCGCAATATGTCGGCGAGACGCTGCCACTCACGCATTTTTTGCGTGTCATACGCGCGATCATGCTCAAGGGCTCGAATTTGTCGGACTTGCGGTACGACGCGATTGCAATGTTTGTGTTGATGCTGATTGCGATGACGATCGCCGTCACGCGCTTCCGGCGCACGCTCGACTAGCTCACTGCCTTTTCAGAAGATTGAGCCGCAGATAGGGGCTTGAGCGGCCAGCGGAGTCCCTTGCCCAACCGGCCGCCGCCGACCATTCGATATCGACGGTCTTCATGGTGGTGGCATGCGCACCAAGACGTAAGTGCCGATAACCGTCCGAACCAAAATATTGAAGTTCCGGGCCGACGTAGACGCCGCCGAGCATGTCGTCGAGAATCCGCCAGCCATACGCAACCCTCGCTGTGTCGCTGGTCGCAATCGATGACAGCGAAATGTCTGCTGCGATCATCGTGTCGGGCGTAGGCTCGTACCATAATTCGGCTGCTATTCGCAGGCCGAAAGAACGGCCGCGAAGTTTGTTGTCGGGGTCATCGGGCCAGAGTCGGTGGTCCTGAATGTCAGGGCCCATGAAAAATTTGAACTCGGCATCGCCGCGTTTGATCCGCCAGCCGGGCAGCACTTGCGCGAGCCACTCGGTGCCGCTCACGCGCTCACCGCCGAGATTTGCCGCGTCATAGCGGTAGAGGCCGCCCGACAATAATATTTTGAGGAGCAGCCCATCGTGATCGAGACCACCCGGCGCGTATACGAATCCGCCATAGGCGAAGGCCCCATTGCGCCAGATGTCGCGCCCGGAAAACAGCATGGTTTGCGCGTCCTCGTCCTCACTGGCCGAGGCGGCGCCACCCAGTTCAAAAACACACAAAATGAAGGCCGCGACGGCGAAAACCGCCGCGCAAACGCGCCTCCAACACCTCATTCCAGACCCGACCCCGCAGATTGTAATTCTGTATCAATACAACTAAAGCGGGTTTACAACCCTGAGTCGAGTCTGGACAGGGAGGCGTCTGTTAGGACAAAGGCCTATCTAATGGCTATATCCATGCAATGACTCGCGTTTGGACTGACTTGAAATGACCGCCGCCTCCGCCAGCCAAAACTCCGAAATGGCCCGCCGGCGCTCGATCGCCTTCCTTAACTGGGCACATGCGATCGACCACTTCGTGCTGCTGATTTACCCGACTGTGGTGATCGGGCTGGAGGTCGTGTTCCAGCGGCCCTACAGCGAGTTGATTGCGCTCTCGAGTGCGGCCTTTGTCGCCTTCGGGATCTTCTCGCTGCCGGCCGGTTGGCTCGCCGACCACTGGAGCCGCCGTAACATGATGGTTGCGTTCTATCTCGGCTGCGGGCTGTCGCTGGCCGGAACGGCATTTGCGCCGACCCCGATGTGGCTGGCAGTCGGCATGTTCATGCTCGGTGTGTTCGCGGCGATCTACCATCCGGTCGGCATGGCGATGTTGATCGAGGCGTCTGGCGCCAAAGGTCGCACGCTCGCGTTCAACGGCGTCTGCGGCAATCTTGGCGTCTCGCTGGCCGCCGGCATCAGTGCAGCATTGGCGACATGGGTCAGCTGGCGCGCCGCGTTCCTCGCGCCAGCAGTGATCTGCATTGCGACCGGAATCGTCTATTACTGGGTGACGCCCGACGACCGCCATCACGTGAACACACGGCAATCGAAGCCGGCCGTTCCGTTGACGGCGAAGGTCGCCGCCATGCTGTTCGGTCTGTTCCTGGTCATCGCGCTCAGCGCCGGCCTGGTGTTCAACGTGCTGACCATCGCGCTGCCGAAGATAGTCGATGAAGGCATGGCGACGTCGGTTCCGCTGGCTTTGGTTGGCAGTATCGCAACCGCGGTGCTCGTCTGCGGAGCGATTGCGCAGCTCGCGGTCGGCCGGCTGGTCGAATGGGTGCCGCCTCACGTCATCTTCGCTGCGGTGACCGCGCTTGGTTTTGCCGGAAATCTTTGGGCGACCTACGCGACGGGATTCCCGCTGATGATAGCGCTGGCAATCGCCATCGCGGCAATCTACGGCCAGGTCACCGTCAATGACATCATTCTCGCGCGCTATACCGCCGATGCCTGGCGCGGACGTGTCTATGCCATCCGCTATTTCACGTTGTTTATCAGCGCCGGCGCGGCCGTGGCGCTGATTGCCTTGCTGCACAAAAACGGCGGCTTCAGCCTGGTGCTCGGCGTCAATGCGATCATCGCGTTGATCATGTTCCTGTCGACGCTCGGCCTGGTGTCGCTCATCATCAGCATCGAAGCCCGGCATAGCGCCGCCCAGCCCGCTGAATAACGTCAGAACAGCGGCGGGATCAGATCTTCGACGTCGACCCGCATCCGTTTCTTCACATTCGCCACGACGCGGCTGCGATGGCACGTCTTTGGATCGCGGCAATAGCAGAGTAGGGCGATCCGTTGGCCAGATTTGATCAGCGCGATCAGTTCGCCCAGCGCATCCTGCGCATCTTTGGATTTGATGTGCTTGTCGTAGATGCGCCATAACGCATCGATGTCGCCGTTGCGGGCGGCCGAGCGGCCCTCCGATGGCGTGCCCAGCTTCTGCAAATGGATATAGCCAATCCTGGCTTCGTCCAGCGCAGCGGCAAGCTGTCGCTTGGAAAACCCCGGCCGGCGCGATGCGGCCACCGCGCGGGTATCGACCAGCAGTTTAATCTTTGCGCGCTTGAGTTCGCCGAGCACAGCGGCCGGTTTGGCCTGCTCGTAGCCGATCGTGTACAGCGGCTGAATTTTCTTTTTTGCCGCGGTCTTTTTGGTAGTCATGACAATCTTTCGATCAAGGCCATGGCCGCAGCTGGCGCGCGCAACTTCGCCTCGTGGATGAAATAAATAAAGACATCGCGCGGCCGTTTCGTTGCATACGTCTTCTCGACCCGCGGCAGATCCTTCGGTTCGCCGCCGTTCGCCCAGGCGCTGGCGCGCGCGGCCCAGCCATCCAGTGCTTTCGGCGGATAGCCGGCCTTGAGCTTTTCGTCACCCTTCTGCAGCCGTGCGTACACGAAGTCGCCCGTAATGTCGGCGATCGCTGGATATTTATCGTGTTCTGCAAAGACGACGGGAATCGAAAATCTGCGCAATAGCGCGAGGAACGCCGGTGTCTTGAAGCTGTCGTTCCGGACTTCCACGACATGGCGCAACGGGCGGCCGCCGAAATTGTGCGGAAGCAATTCCAGAAATCCGCCAAAATCCTTTTCATCGAATTTCTTGGTCGGCGCGAATTGCCAGAGCAGGGGACCGAGCCGGTGGCCTAGTTCGGTCACACCGGAGTTAAGAAAACGATTGATGGAGTCGCCGGCCTCACTCAGCACGCGCCGATTGACGGCGTAACGTGGTCCCTTGAGCGAAAAAACAAATTTAGCCGGAACTTCGGATGCCCATTTGCGAAAAGTCGCGGGACTTTGCGTGCGGTAGAAGGTGCCGTTGATTTCAATCGAGGTGAGGTGTTGGCCGGCGTAGCCAAGTTCGCGCGCTTGCGGCAGGCCCTTGGGATAAAACACGCCGCGCCATGGCTCGTAGGTCCAGCCACCGATCCCGACGTAAACATTGCCTCGCTGCACTGTCATGCGCATGTCATGTCGGAAGTGTAGTGTAATTTGCAAGTAGCGATTTGTATGTACGTCGCTACGACGGCCACTGCGACGAGGCGACGCCGGATGAACGCGCGCCTTTTCGTGTGTGGTCGTTTCCTTTTTTGCGCATGCGTCCTGAAGACTGTCGCTTCAAGCACAAGGCCCGGGATTTCTCCCGGGCCTTGGCATTTTCACAGCAATGGAATGGCGACTTAGAAGTCCATCCCGCCGCCCATGCCACCCATCCCGCCGCCGCCGGGCATACCGCCCGCCGACTTCTTCTGCGGAATTTCGGCAACCATCGCTTCGGTGGTGATCAAAAGACCCGCGACCGAAGCCGCGTTCTGGATCGCCGCCCGCACGACTTTGGTCGGGTCGATGATGCCCTTGGTGACCATGTTACCGTACTCGCCGGCCTGCGCGTCGTAGCCGTACGAGTACTGATCCTTCTCCATGATCTTGCCGACCACGACCGAACCATCGGCGCCGGCATTGGAGGCGATCTGGCGGGCAGGGGCCTGGATCGCCTTGCGGACGATATCGACCCCGTGCTTCTGGTCTTCGTTGTCGGTCTTCACCCTCTTGAGGGCTTCGACCGCGCGGAGCAGCGCAACGCCGCCGCCCGGCAGGATGCCTTCCTCGACCGCGGCGCGGGTCGCATGCATCGCGTCATCGACGCGATCCTTGCGCTCCTTCACCTCGATCTCGGTGGCGCCGCCGACGCGGATCACCGCGACGCCGCCCGCGAGCTTGGCAAGACGCTCTTGCAGCTTCTCGCGGTCGTAGTCCGAGGTGGTCTCCTCGATCTGCGCCTTGATCTGCGACACGCGCGCCTCGATGTCGGCCTTCTTGCCGGCACCGTTGACGATGGTGGTGTTTTCCTTGTCGATCATCACCTTCTTGGCGCGGCCGAGCATGTTGATCGTGACGTTCTCGAGCTTGATGCCGAGATCTTCACTGATCGCCTGGCCGCCGGTAAGAACGGCGATGTCCTGCAGCATGGCCTTGCGGCGATCGCCGAAGCCCGGCGCCTTCACCGCAGCAACCTTGAGGCCGCCGCGCAGCTTGTTGACGACGAGCGTGGCAAGCGCCTCGCCCTCGACGTCCTCGGCCACGATCAGAAGCGGCTTGCCGGTCTGCACCACTGAACTCGAGCAGCGGCAGCAGTTCCTGGAGACCCGACAGCTTCTTTTCGTAAATGAGGATGTAGGCGTCATCCATCTCCGTCCGCATCTTGTCGGCATTGGTGATGAAGTAGGGGGAGATGTAGCCGCGGTCGAACTGCATGCCTTCGACCACATCGAGTTCGGTCTCCAGCGACTTTGCTTCTTCAACCGTAATCACGCCCTCGTTGCCGACTTTCTTCATCGCATCGGCGAGGAATTTGCCGATCTCGGCGTCGCCGTTGGCGGAAATCGTGCCGACCTGGGCGATCTCTTCGTTCGACGTGACTTTCTTGGAGTTGGACTTGAGGTGCTCGACGATGGCTTCTACGGCGAGATCGACGCCGCGTTTGAGGTCCATCGGATTCATGCCGGCGGCAACCGCCTTGGAACCTTCCTTGACGATGGAAGCGGCCAGCACGGTAGCGGTGGTGGTGCCGTCGCCGGCGAAGTCGGACGACTTCGAAGCGACTTCGCGCACCATCTGCGCGCCCATATTTTCGAACTTGTCTTCGAGTTCGATTTCCTTCGCGACCGTCACACCGTCCTTGGTGATGCGCGGGGCGCCGAACGACTTATCAAGTACGACGTTGCGGCCCTTCGGGCCGAGCGTCACCCTCACCGCATTGGCGAGGATGTCGACGCCGCGGAGCATACGATCGCGTGCATCGACGGAAAATTTGACGTCTTTAGCAGCCATTGTTTTGTTTCCTTCAGTTTTCGATCCTCATCCTGAGGAGCCGCGCGGTAGCGCGGCGTCTCGAAGGATGAGCGGTTTAATTCGTCGCCTTAGGCAGCCTTCTTCTTGGCGACGCTGCCGCCTTCGATCACGCCCATAATGTCGGACTCCTTCATGATGAGGAGATCCTGGCCGTCGATCTTCACTTCGGTGCCCGACCACTTGCCGAACAGCACGGTGTCGCCGGTCTTCAGGTCGATCGGGATCAGCTTGCCGTTTTCGTCGCGGCCACCAGGGCCGACGGCGACGATTTCGCCCTGCGAGGGCTTCTCTTTGGCGGTGTCGGGAATGATGATGCCACCGGCAGTCTTGTCCTCGGCATCGATGCGCTTGACGACGACGCGGTCGTGAAGCGGGCGGAACTTCATGGCAGTCCTCCTAAATTATTGAACGATCTAGTTTTTTGGTAGCTGACTGGTCCCCCCGCCAGCACCTTCACGCCACATGGGTGGCGGTTTTTTGCCCGCAAGGGGCAACGGGAGATTTTTTAGCACTCATTTGCAGTGAGTGCCAACAACTCCTGAAAAGGCAGTGCTGCCAATGGTTAACGGCCATGTGATCGAACACGGTCGGCCCCGACCACGTTACCGCCTGCGGCGCGCAACCTGCACGCCGCCGGGGCTGTTAGCAGGCGACGAGGCGTGCTGCTACCGCCTTGTTTTTAAACAACTTGTTTACCTTTTCGGCTTGCAATGGCGAGTGCCGGAATTGGAAACTTTACGTCCGAACTCGAAGGAGGGCGCGATGGTTTCGCAAGGCGTGTCAGAAGACTTCCGTAAGCAGGTGAGTGGCTTCGGCCTGACGACAGCGCACATCCTGTACAGGCGTCCCGATCATCGCTGGCTGCTCCAGTCTTACGTATGGCAGGCCTATGATCTCTTCCCGAAATTTCCTGAGCTGCAGAAGTTTCTGGCATTCTGGCAGGAGAAGCTGGAAGGGCCGCTGCATTCGGTGCAGGTCGCGCACTGCAAATTGATCAAGCCGGCGGAGCTCAAGGCGATCAGCGGGGAATTCAGGCTGCACTGACTCTCGCTGCTTCGTCATTTCGCTTCGGCATTCAGGATACGCAAAATAATCGCGCGAACAGCCGGCGATTGCGCCGTCGCGGCCTCGCGGATCTCCCCGAAATAATATTCACGCGCGATCTGCCCAAGAAATCCAAGGATCGCCGAGGCGACCATATTGTCCGAAACCGCGGGCGATACCGAACCTTCGGCGACACCGCAGGCGATCAGCCGCCGCATATGCGCCAGCAGGCTCAGTGCGCGCGTGTCGGGCTTGAGATCGCGCCAAAAGCGGCGGAGATTTTCCTGGACGCACAACACGGCTTCGATGTCTTCGTCCATGAGACGCAACGCGCAGTCTCCGGCCGCAAGAATGCGGCTGCGCGCATCGGCGTTTTCGTCGTCGGCCGCACGGAATGCGTCGGCCATCCACCGGTAACACCGTTCGAACAGGCAAAGCGCCAGCGCTTCCTTGCTGTCGAAATGCTTGAAGATGGCGGGATTGGTGAAGCCGCTCTTCTCGGCAATGTCGCGAATGGTCGTGGCGTCGATTCCGTTACGGGTAAACAAGGCGAGAGCGGCCGCAAGGCTTGCCTGCACGGCGGGCGAATCTGTCGCCGCGTAAAATGAGGCTCGTGCGGTCTTGCGCGTTGCGCGCTTCATCGTGGTACGATCTCCTTCTCGGTCAGGCGGCGCGGTGCGTCCGGGTCATGCGACGGCAACAGCACCGTGGCGTTTCGACGGGTATAGTCCCTGATCTTGCCGATGGTTTCGGCGGCGCTCTTTGCGTCAGCGTGGCCGCCGGCTAATTCACCCGTCAGCAACTGCTGTTGACTATAAACCGCATCGCCGACGATGAAATAGGTCAGCTTGTCCCTGCGAACCAGTATCGAGCAGTGGTTCGGTGTGTGACCGGGCGTGGGAACGGCGATAACGTCGCCGGCTTGCGTGAGCGCATAACCTGCGCCGAATACATCAATCGCCATCTCGGCAAAGGAAAACAGCGCAGGTTTGAGCGGGGCCAGCAGCACTTTAGGTGCGCCCGCCGGGTTCTTCCATTCCGCCTCATTCACCCACAATGCGCAGCCGGGAAGGTCCGCAAGGCCGTCCGCATGATCGAGGTGAAGGTGCGTCATGACCACGCGCAAACCTTCAGTGCCGCGTGGACGCAGGCGTGGAAGCTGCAATCCGATCTCCTCGCCAGGCGGAAGGTCGAAGGTGCACAAACGACGTGTCAGCCAGGCGTCGAAGCGGCCAAGTGACTCCAGATAGGCCGCCCGATGCAGTCCGCCGCTCATCCCGGCATCGACGAGGATGTCACCCTCCGGATGCTCGATCAGCCAGCACAGAACCGGCAGTGGTTCTGTGAATTGCGAGCTCGTCAGGATGCGGAGGCGGCTCATAATGGTCCCGCCATGCCGCGTGAGAAATGGCTTTTTGACTGCGACAAGACCGGTCCGGATGGCGTGAAGCATGACGTTTTACCTGCATGATCGTGTGTGCAGGTCGCTGGTTAGCAAATGCTAACTTTCAATGCAAGCGGATTATGAGCGACCGCCGCATCCCTTTTCTGATTCACTTTTCAAACAGCCCAACAAGACATAGCTCCGCCGCCCTGTTTCTTTGCGGCGCCGGGTCGCCGTAGCCATTCCTCCGCCCCGCGGCGTCTTGCGGCCATCAAAACGCATCATGCGAACCATTCAAATGTTTTGCGGTGAATGGGCGCGCAGCACATGGCGCGAAGGCCATTGTTGCATTAGCTAGACTGCAGCCCTCCAACGCGCGAATCGCCCGTGCCCCGTTATTTCTCCCGCATCGTGCTGATGCTCGGCAATGTCGTTACCGGCCTCACGATTCTTGGCCCTGCCGGAATGCTCGCGGAGCTGGCGGAGGGCCTGCATGTCGGAATTCACGATACCGGATTGCTGGTGACCTACGGCGCTGTTGTTCTCTTTATTGGCTCACCGGTCATGGCCTGGCTGACGACGCGCATCGACCGCCGCGCATTGCTGGTCGTCACTCTGGCCATCATGGCGGCCGGTGAGGCGGCCTCGGCACTGGCGCCGAATTACAGCCTCAATTTGTCACTGCGGCTCGTGGTGCTGGCTTTTGCGGCGATCTACACCCCGCAGGCCGCGGCCACCGTCGCCTTGATCGTGACGGACCGCGAACGGGCGAGCGCAATCGCATTCGTATTCGTTGGCTGGTCGGTTGCCATCGCCGGCGGTCTGCCGCTTGTGACATTAGTTGCCACACATTTCGGTTGGCAGGCGGTCTATGGCGTTTTGGCAGTGCTCGCGGGCGCTGTCGCTGTTTTGTTGTTTGCGGTTCTGCCAAAAGGCTTAAAGGGCCGGCCGCTGTCGCCGCAGAGCTATGTCACAATTGCGTGCAACAAACGCATTGTGCTCATTCTGTTCGTCACGCTGCTGCAGACATCGGGGCAGTTCACCGTTTTCATCTATCTCGCGCCTCTGTTGAAAGCTTTGACCGGCGCCGGCGCCGCGGTCGCCAGCGCATACTTTGCATTTTACGGCGTTGTCGGATTGCTCGGGAATGTCGTTGCCAGTGCCATCGTCACGGCGCACGGCACGCAAAAGACGCTTGCGCTGTTCATGGCCTCGACGCTTTTCGGCCTGGCCGTATGGGCCGTGGGAGCCGGCTGGTTGCTTGCGATGGGAGCGGGGGTGTTCTTCTGGGCATTTGGGTTTTCAGCAATCAACTCGATGCAGCAGGCGCGGCTCGTCGCGGCGGCGCCCGATCTTGCAAGCGCCTCGGTCGCGCTCAACACGTCGGTACTTTACGTCGGGCAGGCGATCGGCTCCGGCATTGGCGGGCTTTTGTATGTGCACGAATACTTCCATGCCGCCGGTTATGTCGGCGTAGCCTTCGTGGCGTCCGCATGTGCCGTCCTCGCGGTGACATGGGAATCAGACAAGACGCGCTCGCATCATCGCGCGAGATGAGACGATCATTTCTTTTCGTTGGTCTGCGCTTTTCGCGCAGTCTAGCAAGGGGTTGTGTTCCGGACGATTGAGTCCGCGGAAAGACAGTCCGATGCCGAACAAAAAGGAGCTCGAGGATCGCAAGGCCGCCGAACTCCGCACAACAGGAGATCGAGACAGCGCACTACGTCGGTGCAGTCGTTTTACTGGCGGCAGCGGTGGGATTTCTACTGCTCGTGTTCGGCCTCAACCGCGTCTTTGATTTCAGTCGTTTCGCGTACTGAGTGAGTGAGCCTTGACGCCGCGCCGGCTACCGGCCGGCTGCATAGCCCTGCATGCCGCGCGGATTGGCCGCCGCGCGGCGGCGCTTGCCGACGCGCGAGGCTGCCGTCAGGCGGCCTTCGGACCAGGGTGGTCCAACTTCGACTTCGTGACCGCGCGCGCGCAATTCGCCGATGGTCGCGTCCGATAGCCGTTTTTCCACGACCAGCACGCCCGGCCGCGCCGTACGCGGCCAGAATGAAATTGGGAAATGCTCGGAGTGCCAGGCCGGGGCGTCGATCGCTTCCTGCAGGTTCATTCCGGCGTGAACGTGCCGCAGGAAGAATTGCGTCGTCCATTGATCCTGCTGATCGCCACCGGGGGAACCCCAAGCCAGGTAGGGTTCTCCGTCGCGCAAGGCCAGGCTTGGCGATAGTGTCGTGCGCGGCCGTTTGCCCGGCGCCAGTGCGGCTGGGTGTCTCTCGTCGAGCCAGAACATCTGCGCGCGTGTGCCAAGTCCGAAGCCGAGCTCGGGAATGACAGGCGAGGACTGCAGCCAGCCGCCCGATGGCGTCGAGGAGACCATGTTGCCCGCAGTATCGATGATGTCGAAATGAACCGTGTCGCCACGCACCTCGCCGAGACGGCCGACGGTCGGTTCGCCGGCGCCGAACGCACCAACCGCCGCGCGTGCGCCATCCGCTCGGCGCATTTCGACGACCGCGCCGAAGCCTTCGACCGAGCCGGGTCTCAATTCAAGCGACGCGCGCTTGTCGATCAATTTGCGGCGCTCGGCGTTGTAGCGGTCGGATAGAAGCGTCTCGATCGGCACTTTGACGAAATCAGGATCGCCGTAAAAACTTTCGCGATCTGCATAGGCCAATTTGGCGCATTCGACCTGCAAATGGATGAAATCGGGTCCTGCAGGATCGAGGCTGTCGAGATCGAAGCCTTTCAGCAGCGCCAGCTGTTGCAACACCACTGGCCCCTGGCTCCAGACGCCCGGCTTGCAAACGGTGTAATGGCCGTAGTCGTAGGTGAGGGGCGGTTCGACGTGTGCCTGCCATGCCGACATGTCGGCGCCGGTAAGAAAGCCGCTGTGGCGCTCGCCGGACACGTCCATGATTTTCTGCGTGCGGCAGAATTTGTCGATCGCTTCAGCGACAAAACCTTGCGACCAGATTTTTCGCGCGCGTTCGATCTGCGCGACGCGGTCACCGCCTGCGCTCTCGGCCTCGCGCAGCACGCGCGTGTAGGTCTCCGCCAGCGCGCGGTTCGTAAACAACGACGCGGGCTCCGGCACTTTGCCGTCCGGCAGATAGACTGCCGCCGACGTCGGCCAGTGTTCGCGAAACAAATCGGCGACCATGGCGATGGTGGCGCAGGCGCGCTCGACCAGCGGGTGTCCGTTGCGGGCATAATAAATTGCCGGCGTGAGAACGTCGGCGAGGCGCATGGTGCCGTAGTCGCGCAGCAATATCATCCAGGTATCGAACATGCCGGGGACGCAGGCGGCCAGCAGTCCGGTGCCCGGTACCATGTCGAGTCCGAGCTCGTGAAAACGCGCGATAGTCGCGGCCGCCGGGGCAGGGCCCTGTCCGCAAATCACTTCCGGCCGCTTGCGCTTGACGTCATAGAGAATGACCGGCACGTCGCCGCCCGGTCCGTTAAGGTGTGGCTCGACCACTTGCAACGTGAAGGCCGTCGCCACCGCGGCGTCAAAGGCGTTGCCGCCTTTCTCGAGCGCCGCCATGCCCACCCCTGTCGCGATCCAGTGGGTCGAGGTGACCACGCCGAATGTGCCCTCGATCTCGGGACGGGTTGTGAAGGGGTTCGGATTGATCTTGGAGACGTCGGTTTTCATGCGCCGGCAATGTAGTTGAGATTGTACGCGCCCGCCACCTTGTTTCCCTGTCCCGTTCGCGGCAACCTTGCGGCTGCCGCGCGGTCACCGCGGCAGACCGAGGGGACACATGTCAGCAACCGCCGTCGCGGCGAAAGCGTCGCACCAAGTCAGCACGTTCAAGGTCCTCGCCGCCGCCGCTATCGGTAACGCCCTCGAATTCTACGACATTCTCATCTACGGCTATTTTGCCGTCACCATTTCCAAGCTGTTTTTTCCGACTGCCGACCCCACCACGTCATTGTTATTGACGTTCGGTACGTTCGGAATTTCGTACCTGGCGCGGCCGCTCGGCGCCCTCGTGCTTGGCGCTTACGCCGACAAGGCCGGCCGCCGCGCCGCCATGTTGCTGTCGATCGTCCTCATGACGATCGGAACCGGCCTGATGGCGATCCTGCCGACCTTCAACACGATTGGGATTCTCGCGCCGATCGCTGTGCTGCTTGCGCGCCTGCTGCAAGGCTTCGCGGTCGCCGGCGAGTTCGGCAGCGCCACCGCGTTTCTCGTCGAGCACTCGAAAGACCGCAAGGGCTTCTTCGCGAGCTTTCAGTGGTTCGGCCAGGGCATCGCCGCCGTGCTTTCGTCTTTCTTCGGCGTCGTTTTGTTCAGTTGGCTCACGACAGACCAGATCGAGAGCTGGGGCTGGCGCGTGCCATTCCTGTTCGGTCTTTTGATCGGTCCGATCGGACTTTATATCCGCAAGCACGTGGGCGAGACCCCGGAATTTCGCGAGCAAGGCCCGGCACAGGCGCCGCTTCGCCAGATGTTCGCGGACCACTGGGATCGGCTGTTGATGTGTATCGGCATCGTGATCCTCTCGACCAGTTCGAACTACATCATTCTCTACATGCCGACTTATGCGATCAAACAGTTGCATCTTCCGCAATCGCTCGGCTTCACGGCAACGATGATCGGCGGGCTCCTGCTCACATTCGGCGCGCCGTTTTTCGGCCACCTGTCGGATCGCGTCGGTCGCGTGCGGCTGATGGTGATTGTCTCGCTGTTGTTTGCTGTCTCTGCCTATCCGGCCTTCGTGTTGCTGGTCGCCAATCCTTCGCTCGCAGGAATCGTCGGCATCGTGTGCTGGCTGAGCCTGCTCAAGGCCGCCTATAGCGGCACGCTGCCGGCCTTGATGGCGGAACTGTTTCCAACGGCAACCCGCAGCACCGGCATTGCCTTTGCCTACAATACGAGCGTCCCGATCTTCGGCGGCTTTGCGCCTTTCATTGCGGCGTGGCTGGTCGCGGTCACCGGCTCGCCATTGGCGCCGAGCTTCTACCTGATCTTGACGTCGCTGCTCAGCCTAATGGTTCTGGTTATCATCCACATGCGCGTCAAAACCACTTGAGCGCCGCAACGGGAGAACACTGGTGGCCCGCATTCGCTTCGATTTCGGAACTCTGACGCTCGACGCCGAGCTACTCGACACACCCACCGCCAAGGCCATTGCCGCCGCGCTGCCGCTCTCATCGGCGGTTCTGACCTGGGGCGAGGAAGTTTATTTCGACGTGCCGGTGAATGTGGCTCGCGAACCCGATGCACGCGCCGTGATTATCCCGGGCGAGATTGCCTATTGGCCGCAGGGGCCCGCGATCGCGATCGGGTTTGGCCGCACGCCGATTTCCCAAGGCAACGAGACCCGGCTCGCCAGCCCCTGCAATGTGTTTGCCAAGGCGCTCAGCAGCGTGACGGTGCTCGCCAAAGTGAAGACCGGCGTTGAGGTCAAGGTGAGCGCGATCGTTTAGTGCGCTGTTCCGTCTGGTGGCGCGCCATCGACAGCGTGAGATCCCACGCGTTGCGGACGTTGACAAGCAAAAGCACCAGCAATGCGCCCGCGAGCACGTCGACTGCGAACTCATTTTCCATCCAGATCATCGCCGCGGCCACCAGAAGTGCGGCATAGCTGATCGTCGGCAATAGCCCGTAGGCGAAATGGTCTTCCTTGTAGCGTGTCCAGTCATGCCGCATGAGCTGGATCGTCGCGTAAAGCGCAACGCAAAAACCTGTCAGTGCGCAGGCACCGACGACGACCGCAAAAAAGACGGTGCGATGCCCCGGAACGAGCGCGATGGCCGACAGAAAAAAGACCGCGCTGAAATGGACGACCACAGGGCTGAAAAAGGCGCGGGTCGCGTCCGTCTTGCGATCGCTCAAAAATCCCGCGCCGAGGGAGACGGCGACAAACAGCAAGGCAAGCAGTGTCGCACCGGCGGTGCCGACCAGCACGAAGAAATCGTGCCAGCTTTCCAGCGCGTGCATTCAGTTATCTCCATTGCGCATGATCGGATCCGAAAACCGGTTCCCATCCCCGATCGGTGTCGAGGACATGCTTTTCGGGATCATGCGCATTATCCTCGACCGACGAACGGCATCTTGTTGGCCATTACCGTCATGAACAGGACATTGGTGTCGAGCGGCAGCCCCGCCATATAAACCACAGCGTTGCCGACATGATCGGCTTCCATGCGCGGCTCGATCTTCTTGCTGCCATCGGGCTGCAACACGCCTTCGCCCTGCACCATACGCTCGGTCAGCGGCGTTGCGGCATTGCCGATATCGACCTGGCCGCAGCAGATGTCGTAGGGCCGGCAGTCGAGCGAAGTGGATTTGGTCAGCCCCGTGACGGCGTGCTTGGTCGAGGTATAGGCGACCGAATAAGGCCGCGGCGCATGCGCCGAAATCGAGCCGTTGTTGATGATGCGGCCGCCACGCGGGTTCTGGCTCTTCATGATCTTGATCGCTTCCTGTGTGCACAGGAACATGCCGGTCAGGTTGGTCGCGACCACGTTCTGCCAGGTCTCGAACGGCAAATCCTCGAGCGGCACGGCGGGGGCACCGATGCCGGCATTGTTGAACAGGACATCAAGTCGGCCGAAGGTCGATTTCACGGTCGCGAACAGGCTAACAATCGATTCGCGTTTTGAGACATCGGTCGGCACAGCCAGTGCCTGCGCGCCCGCGGCGTTGATTTCGGCGGCGACCTTGTCGAGCATTTCCTTGCGGCGGCCGGCCAGCACGAGATTGTAACCGGCCTTGGCGAGCGCAATGGCGACCGCGCGGCCCACTCCGGTTCCGGCTCCGGTCACCAGCGCGATTTTCGCGGACGCAGCCATTGGATGTCCTTTCCTGACGGGAACTCCGTGATGCCGCCATATCACAAAAGCGGGCGCGCGCCATCACTGCTGACAGCGTCGGTTTCTTCCGGCGGGATTGGGACGTCAGCTCGCCAAGGCTTCCAGCACGTCGGTTGGCTGGAAAGCGTTGGGCGAGCGCAGTCGGGCGCTGATCTCGGCGACAGTCACCGGACGGCCGAACCGGAAGCCCTGCATTGAATGCACGCCGGCGGCGCGCAGGAAGAGCTGCTGATCGGCGGTTTCCACGCCTTCGGCGGTCACCTTCATGCCGAGGCCTCGGCCGAGGCTAACGATGGCATGCACGATGGCCGCGGCATCGGCGGCCTTCTCGATGGAGAGCACGAAGCTGCGGTCGATCTTGAGCTTGTCGAAGGGGAAGCGGCGCAAATAGAGCAAACTGGAGTAGCCGGTGCCGAAATCGTCGAGCGCGAGACGCACGCCAAGGGCCTTGAGCCGAAGCATCGCGTCTTCCGCGGTATCGACGTTGCCGAGCAACACGCTCTCGGTCAGCTCAAGTTCGAGCCGCGCCGGGTCGAAATTGGTCTCCTTCAGGATACGCTCGACCACCTCGACGAAATCGATGCGCCGGAACTGCAGCGAGGACACGTTGACCGCAACGGTCAACTCCGGCCAGGCCTCGCCGTCGATGCACGCGCGGCGCAGCACCCAGTTTCCGAGATCGATGATCAGGCCGCTGTGCTCGGCGATGGCAATGAATTCGCTTGGCGGAATTTCGCCGCGGACCGGGTGCGTCCAGCGACAAAGCGCTTCGACGCCGACAACGCTTTCGCCGCTCTTGTTGACGATCGGCTGATACAGCAATTGCAGCTGGTCGTTCTCGATCGCCGCGCGCAGATCCGCCTCAAGCAGCTTGCGGGTGGAAAGGTCGGCGTCCATCGCTGCGTCGTAGATACATGCGCGGTTGCGGCCTTCGTTCTTGGCGCGATAGAGCGCCATATCTGCGTAGCGCATGATGTCGGTTGCGGTTCCGCAGTTCTTGTCGATCACGGCGATGCCGATCGAGGCGCCGATGATGATGTTCTGGCTGCTGATCGAGTAGGGTGCGCATATTGCCGAGATAATTCGTTGCGCGAGCCCCATCATCATCTCGCTGTCGCCTGCGAACGATGAGATGACCGCGAATTCGTCGCCGCCAAGCCGCGCCACCAGATCGCCGCCGCGCAGCGTATGTGACAGCCGCAAAGTGACGTTGCGGATCAACTCGTCACCGACATGGTGGCCAAGCGTATCGTTGACGTCCTTGAAGTGATCGAGATCGATGTAGAATACGGCCGCGGGCGCGCTGCCGGCGCGAACTTCCTCGATCGCAGCTTCCAGGCGCTCGCCGAAGAAAATTCGGTTTGGCAGGCCGCAGAGCGGATCGTGCATGGCGAGGTGGCGCAGGCGCGACTCGCCGGCCGCGATGGCTGCGGCGGTGCGACGCATGTAGCGCAACACGAACGCGGCAAGCAGCGCAAAGCCGGTGAGAGCGACCGCAATAAACGGCACCACGTTGTGCACGATTTCGGCGCCGGGTTGTTTCGGCGTCCACGCGAAACGCGCGATGAGATTGCCCTCGGGGCCCGTCAGGTTGTAGGCCAGATCTCCGCTCGGCAACGGATCCTGCTCGATCCTGCGCAAATTGGAGAGCCGCAACTGCGCTGCGATGCTGGTGAGCGCGCTGTCGTCGATGAATTTGACTGACATGACGATCGGTGCGCCCGTGTCATAGGCCGGCGAAATTCCGTCGGCCGGGCCGACGGCGCTGGCCGCGATGACGGCAGGCCGTCCGAGCAACTGGCTGATGATGGCCGCCTGCGGGTGCGCGCTGCCCTCGGTGAGGATCTGCTGGTTCAGTCGGATGGCGCCGCGCAGGCTGGGATCGCGGCCGCGCATGAAGTCGAGCACCGAAGCAAAAGCCGGACGCGCGGTGGCGAACCACTGCGTGTCGGCGGGGCGGCGTCCGACCACCGAATAGAGCAGCGTGTCATTGCGATCGAAGATGAAGATGTAGTCGTGATCGAAATAGGTCTCCAGCCACGTTCCAACCCGCAGCTTTGCCCATTGCGGATCGAAAGAGTGACGGATGTTCTGGATCGAGCCTTCCGAGGAAGCAACGCTCTCCACTTCTCGCAGCACGCGTTCGCCATAATTGGCCAGCGCGCGCGAGAACAACTGCTTTTCGTGATCGACAGCCACGACATCGGCGCGCTGCGCGGACGACAATACGGCGACGACAATGCAGACGATGGCAACGGCGACGATCACGCCAATGGGTACGACCACGCTCAAGCGAGCGCGGTCCCAACTCGTATATTGCCGCACGTCGGAAGCGCGCGGGCGAGCCACAGACGGCACGATCGATGTCCCTTAAAGCGTCCTGCCCATTAGGCTTTTCGGCCCGGACGCTAGGGGACAAAACTTGCTATTCGCTTTCGGTTTGCCGCACCTGCGCGGGGCAATGTGCAAGGAATTGGCAATTCGCGCGGTTCTATTAACCTGCGGTAAAAATGTAATGCTTGAAGGCCTGCGTCTAAACCACTGAAAGTGTAACGAAATCCCGTCCCGACGGAACTATCAGGTTGGGCTGCGATAGGGCGGGCGCGGGATCGCAATGTGGGCAGCCCGTAGGGCGCCGGACCAGCGCTCGCGCAGGTCCTGGAAATACGGTTCCCCCGGTTCGATCCGGTAGTTCACCTCGGCGGTGCAGGCATCGCGGCGCACGACCAGAATATCGATCGGCAGCCCAACCCCGAGATTGGAGCGCATGGTGGAATCCATGGAGATCAGCCCGATCTTGAGCGCATCATAAAGGTCTGTTTCGAAGCTGATGGCGCGGTCGAGCACCGGCTTGCCGTATTTGTGCTCGCCAATCTGGAGGTAGGGCGTGTCGATGGTGCATTCGATGAAATTGCCGGCGGAGTAGATCATGTACAGGCGCATCGGCCCGTCCTTGATCTGGCCGCCGAACAGGAAGGCAACTTCGTGCTCGACCTCGGCCGCTTCGAGCGCCTTGCCCTCCATGTTCTGCACGTTGCGGACGGTGCGGCCGATGCGCTGCGCGGCCTGAAACATGGTCGGCGCATTCATCAGGGTTTCCAGCTCACCGGTCTCCGGATTTTCCACGCCCTCGGTCAATGTCGCGCGCACCGACTGGCTCAGCGACAGGTTACCTGAGGATGCGATGGCCATGATGCGCTCGCCGGGCTGCGTATAGATATGCAGCTTGCGAAAAGTCGAGACGTTATCGAGGCCTGCATTGGTGCGCGTATCGGCGATCATGACGAGGCCCGAGCGCACGAGGATTCCGCAGCAATACGTCATGGGCTTCGCGCTGTCCTGACACCTTCGGTGCCGGTTTATAGCGACGTTGAGCCCGTTTCGGCAATGGATCAGGTCTGGGCCTGCTGGCGCGCCTGGTCGACCCGCACGGCCACTTTCAGCGTTTCGCCACTGCCGCCGTAGCGCGTGCCGCGCACCGGTGCGGCGCCGAGGTAGTCGAGCCCGACCGCGATCCGCACATGGGCATCGGTCGTGCAAATCCCGTTGGTCGGGTCAAAGCCCACCCAACCTAGGTCCTCGATATGAGCTTCCGCCCAGGCATGGCCAGCCTCTTGCGCGGTGACGCCATCAGCACGGTGGAAATGGCCGCCGATATAGCGTGCCGGAATGCCGAGGGCGCGGGTGGCCGCAACGAAGATATGGGTGAGGTCCTGGCAGACGCCCCGCCGCAGCGCAAAGGCTTCGGCCGCTGTGGTGGCGGCGTGGGTCGGATCGGTATCGAAAGCGATCTCACGGTTGAGCGCCGTCATCATCGCATGCAGGAGCGCCAACGTGTCGCCATTGGTCGCGGCGCGCACCGTTTTCGCAAAATCGACGATCTCGCTGTCGGGTTGCGTCAGCGGCGTTTCGCGCAGGAAGAGCTGCGGCGGAAAACGTTCGACCGCGTTCCTGACCAGCCCGCCCATGTCCTGTGTATCGACGCTGCCTTCAACCGCAACCGTCAGTTCATTGAACGGTCCTTCGGCCGTGAAGGAATGGATGATGTTGCCGAAGGAATCCTCATGCTGGTGCAGCAGGCAATCGTTCGACATATCGATGCGCCAGGCGACGACATGTTGTCCGTCGTGACCGCGCGGAGTGAGGCGAAGCACCTGCGTGACCACGGAAGGTGTCCCCTGGTAGCTATAGGTGGTCGCGTGAGAGATGCGAATTCGCATGAATGACAGGTTGCCGGCGAAACCGGGGTTCTTCTAACACATGGGGATTGCGAAAGGCGCGCCGGCGCTCATGTCAGGAATTGTTCGGTAATCAGCGCGCCAAGCTGGTTGTTCTCGGTGATGAACTCCCCGATGAACTCGTGCAAGCCGCGCTGGAAGATGCCGTCCATACGGCTGCTTTGCAGGCGGGAACGGATGCCGCGCGCCTGGCGTTGCGCCGGACCCTGGCGTCCATAGGCGCCGGCAATCTGGTCGAGGTCGCTCACAATCGTCTCGTAACAGGAGGCGAGCGATCGCGGCATTTCATCGCGCAGGATCAGAAGGTCGGCCACCAGCCAGGGCTTGAGGCTCTCGCGGTAGACCCAATGATAGGCGGTGAGCGCCGATACCGAGCGCAGAATTGCCGCCCACTGGAAATAATCGAGCGGTCCGCCGACGCGCTCGTTCTCCGGCAACAGCAGGTGATACTTCACGTCGAGGATGCGTGCGGTATTGTCGGCGCGCTCGATATAGACGCCGAGACGCGAGAACCAGTAAGCGTCATTGCGCAGCATGGTGCGGTAGGCGGAGCCGTCGTAGCGGAGCGATGATTCCTGCACCCAGCGCAGGAAGCGGGAGAACTCCTCGCGCGATGTCGGTCCGTTGCCGTAACGCTGCAATTCAAGCCAGGTGCCGTTGATGGAGTCCCACATTTCCATGGTGAGGGCGGTGCGCACCGCGCGCGCATTGCCGCGCGCGAGTTCGAAACACGAGCGGATCGACGACGTGTTTGCGGTGGAGAAGGCTAGAAAATCGGTGACGTTCTCTTCGTTGGCTTCGTCGTAGAGATTGAAGAAGGCGGAAGCACAGCCGGCGGTCGCAACCGCGGATTCCCATTCATTGCTGGTGCCGACATAGGCGAGGGGGAGCGCCGAGAGGCGCTGCGTCGCGTCGAGGATGCGCGCGAGATATTCCGCGCGCTCCACATAGCGCGAAAGCCAGTACAGGTTGTCGGCGGTGCGTGAGAGCATGGGTTATGTCCCGGCCGCCGTCGCCCTTCGAGGCTCGGGCGCTACGCGCCCTCGCACCTCAGGGTGACGGCGGGAAATGGTCTCGTCATCCTGAGGTGCCCGCGCGTGGCGCGGGCCTCGAAGGACGACCCTTGTAGCTGATTGGTTCATCCGTCCAGCACCCACGTGTCTTTTGTCCCGCCGCCCTGGCTGGAATTGACGATCAGCGAACCGTCCTTAAGCGCAACCCGCGTCAGCCCGCCGGGCACGATCCTGGTGCAGTCGCGGCCGGTGAGCACAAACGGCCGCAGGTCGACATGGCGGGGCGCCACGCCTTGCTCGACGCAGGTCGGGCAGGTGGACAGCGCCAGCGTCGGTTGCGCGATGAAGTTCTTCGGCGAAGTTTTCAGCTTGGCGCGGAATTGTTCGATCGCAACCTTGCTGGCGGCGGGGCCGATCAACATGCCGTAACCGCCGGACCCGTGCACTTCCTTCACCACCAGCTCGTGCAGATGTTCGAGCACGTAAGCGAGATGTTCTTCCTCGCGGCAGCGCCAGGTCGGCACATTTTTCAGGATCGGTTCTTCACCGAGATAGAACTTCACGATCGCCGGCATGAAGCTGTAGACCGCCTTGTCATCGGCGATGCCGGTGCCGACGGCGTTGGCGAGCGTAACATTGCCGGCCTGGTAGGCGGGCATCAGTCCGGGCACGCCGAGTGCGGAATCCGGACGAAACGTGAGCGGATCCAGGAAGTCGTCGTCAATGCGCCGGTAGATAACATCGACGCGCCTCGGGCCTTGCGTCGTGCGCATGTAAACGATTTCGTCCTTCACAAAGAGATCGCGGCCTTCGACCAGCTCGACGCCGAGCTTGTCGGCGAGGAACGAGTGTTCGTAGTAGGCGGAGTTGAAGACACCGGGTGTAAGCAATACGACCGCTGGATCGTGCGCGGTGGATATCGGCGCGACCGATTTCAGGGTGGCGAGCAATTCATCCGGATAGTTCTCGACCGGCGCGATGCGATGACGCGAAAACAATTCCGGAAACAGCCGCATCATGATCTCGCGGTTCTCCAGCATGTAGGAGACGCCCGAGGGCGTGCGTGCATTGTCTTCGAGCACGTAGAAGGTCTCGGCGTCGACGCGGACGATGTCGATGCCGGCAACCTGCACGTAGATATCGTGCGGTACTTTCAACCCGCTCATTTCCGGCCGGAACGCCGGATTGCGGAACACCAGATCCTCGGGGACGATGCCGGCGCGCAGGACTTCGCGCGCGCCATAAATATCCTTGATGAATGCGTTGAGTGCGTTGACGCGCTGGGTCAGGCCCTTTTCCAGCAGCTGCCATTCGGCAGCCGACATGATGCGCGGGATGACGTCGAACGGAATGAGCCGTTCCTGCGCGTCGGCCTCGCCGTAAACCGCGAACGTGATGCCGATCCGGCGAAAAATCAGTTCGGCCTCGCGCCGCCGGTAATCGAGCACGTCGGGCGGCACCTCGGTGAGCCAGCGCGACAGCTCGCCATAGGCCGGGCGCACGCCGCCATTGTGGCCCTTCATCTCGTCGAAGGCGGTCGCCATCGAAGTCCCCCAGCAAGCCTTTACAACCGTTCTCCCCAGGCCCCGTTCCCATCTCCCGTCGTGGTGGCGGGTGCTCGCTCGGGAGCATTGGGACAAGAGTTGCAAGCTTCAGGCCAAGAAAAACCAAGGAAATACGGGTATTTCCATTGGCGGGTGCCGCCCAGCGTTGCCTATTTGTTGGGCGGCCGGCGATTGAGGGACGATGGCGGGTCCGGGCGCAATGATCCAGGTCAACTTGAGTGGCTTCCGGGGCCACGCTAGGTGTTCGACGGGGCTTTATCCAAGGACTCCGTGACGCCATGAGCAGCGGCAAATCCGAGATCGTCACCGCGGCCGTTCTTGTGATCGGCGACGAGATTTTGTCGGGGCGCACCAAGGACAAGAATATCGGCTACATCGCCGATTATCTCACCGCGATCGGAATCGATCTCAAGGAAGTGCGCGTCGTCTCCGACGATGAGGGGGCGATCGTCGATGCACTCAACACATTGCGGACGAAATACACCTATGTCTTTACCACCGGCGGCATCGGGCCGACGCATGACGACATCACGGCCGATTGCGTCGCCAAGGCCTTTGGCGTTGCTCTCGAGTTTCATCCCGAGGCTGTGGCGATCCTGAAGGAGCGTCTGGCAAAGACCGGAGGTGAACTTAACGAAGCGCGCATGCGCATGGCGCGCATTCCGCATGGCGCCGCGCTGGTTGCCAACAAGGTGTCGGGCGCGCCCGGATTCTGGATCGGCAACGTCATTACGATGGCCGGCATCCCCGCGGTGATGCAGGGCATGCTCGATGAGGTTGCGCCCAGGCTCAAGACCGGAACCAAACTTCTGTCGGCAACGATCCGCGCCGATGCCAAGGAAGGCGATGTCGGCACTGAGCTGGGCGCCATTGCAAAGGCCCATCCCGAAGCGATCATCGGCAGTTATCCGTTCATCGACGAGACGCACGGGCCGAACACGAACATCGTTGTGCGCTCGCGCGATGCCGACAAGCTTGCAACGGTGAAGGCCGAGGTCGAGACGATGCTTGTAAAAATAAAATCGCAGCTAGGGGCACCTCGTTAGTATGTGGGCAACGCAGCATACTCCGCTCATTCCCGCGCACGCGGGAATCCAGTTCCTTCTTGTTAACGCGACAAGCTGTGCTCCTGGGTCCCCGCCTTCGCGGGGACGAACGGAGTGAGGGGCGAATGGCTAAGATAGAAACCGAGACACCCCGCCCGGACAAAATCTTCCCAGTCTCCTGGGATCAGTTTCATCGCGACTCGCGCGCGCTGGCATGGCGCCTGCACGAAGCCGGGCCGTTCGAAGCAATCGTCTGCATTACACGCGGCGGGCTGGTGCCGGCGGCGATCGTGGCGCGCGAATTGAACGTGCGCATGATCGAGACGGTGTGCGTGGTGAGTTACCGCGACTACAAGACCCAGGGCGACCTCTCGGTGCTCAAGGGCATCGCGCCGGAAGTGACGGGGCTACAAAAAAGCGGCAAGCGCGTGCTGATCGTCGATGATCTCGTCGATACCGGCAAGACCGCGCGCGTGGTGCGCGACCTGCTCCCGAATGCGCATTTCGCGGCTGTCTACGCCAAGCCGATGGGGCGGCCGCTGGTCGATACATTCATCACCGAAGTATCACAGGACACTTGGATCTATTTTCCCTGGGACACCGGGCTGGCATTCCAGCCGCCGATCCGCGAGGGTGGGGACTAAGAAAAAACAGAGCATGATCCCGAAAATTGGGTACCGGTTTTCGGATAAGATCATGCTCAAATGAAAAATCGATACGGAGGAAACGCAATGCTGACACGACGCCATCTGCTTGCGAGCGCGGGCGCGATCGCGCTCGGCGCCGCCAGCGGCGAAGCCGGTGCGGCCTCGAGCTATGCTAACCAGCCGATACACATCCTTGTCGGTTATGCGGCGGGCGGCGGCGTCGATATCATCGCGCGGCTGTTACAGGAGCCGTTGAAGACCGCGCTCGGGCAGACGGTCATCGTTGAAAACCGCACGGGGGCGAGTGCGATGCTGGCGACCGGCGCTGTCGCGAAGGCCGCGCCCGACGGCTACACGCTGCTGGCTTGCGCGTCCGGCGAAGTGGCGATCAATCATTTCCTGTTCAAGGAGCGGATGTCCTACGACCCGGCGAAAGAGCTGGTGCCGATCGCGCTGGTCGGCATCGTTCCCTGCGTGGTCGTCGTCGGCGAGGCGATACCGGTGCACAATCCGAAAGAGCTGATCGCCTACATCAAGGCCAATCCCGGCAAGCTGTCGTTTTCGTCCTCAGGCATCGGCAATCCGCAGCAGCTCGCGGGCGAACTGATGAACACGATGGCTGGCACGCAAGTGTTGCACGTGCCGTATCGCGGCTCGGCGCCGGCGGTGACCGACGTTGCGACCGGCGCCGTCACCATGAGCTTCTCCAGTCTTGCGGCGGCCCTGCCGCTGATGAACGCTGGCAATATCCGGGCGGTGGCGGTCACCTCGCGCGAACGCATGCCACAACTGCCGGACGTTCCGCCCCTGAGCGAAGGCTCCCCCGGTCTTGCGGGCTACGAGCTGCTTAACTGGTTTGCGATCTTCGGTACCGCCGGGACGCCGCCAGACATCGTCGAGCGGCTCAACGGCATTATCAACACCGCGCTCACGGACCCGGCGATATCCGACAAGCTGTTGCCGCAGGGCATTGTGCCGAAGCCGATGAAGGTCGCCGAGTTCAAGGCTTTTGTAGATGCCGAACGCACAAAGTTCGGAAAGATCGTCGAACAGGCCAACATCAAATTGAGTAACTGACCGCGTTTCGGTGTATCATCACGCAACGTCAGAAAATGCCCTGCCGGGGAGGTGCCCGATGAACGTCAAGCCGAATACCAAGGATGCAAAACCGGTCGCGGACCTGCTGTCGAAGGTCGTGCGCGCCAAGGATATGCCGTGGCAGAAGATGCGGTTTCCGGGCTGCGAGATGAAGACGCTGCTGTTCGATCCCACCAGCGGGCTTGCCACCATGCTGATGCGGATGGAGCCCGGCGCGGTGCTGCCCGACCACGAACATGTCTTGATCGAGCAGACTTACGTCCTCGAAGGCTCGCTGGTCGACAAAGAGGGCCCCGATGCCGGGATCGAAGTGGGCGCCGGCGAATTCGTCTGGCGTCCGGCCGGCAGCCGGCACACCGCCTGGAGCCCGAAGGGCGGCATGTTCATTGCCATGTTCCAGATCCCCAACAAGTTCTTCGATGTCGACGGCAAGGTCGTGGACGCCAGCGGCAAGGAATGGGATCCGAACTGGGCGCATTTATTACCGGCCTGAATTAAACGCCGCCGCGTGGGCTACCGCCGCGCGCCGGCGGTTTAAGCCCACGCGCGGACGTGGCGGAATGGTAGACGCAAGGGACTTAAAATCCCTAGGAGCGAAAGCTCTGTCCCGGTTCGAGTCCGGGCGTCCGCACCAGCTCTTTCAATGACTTGCAAGGTGTTGCTGCATTTGAACAAAAGAATGAATCGGGAAATCCTCAGACAATTCGTGAAATCAGCGCGGTAAAGGCCTCCCATGCGGCTGACGATCAACTGCGACATGGGCGAGGGCTTCGGTCTGTACCGCCTCGGGGATGACGCGGCGATGATGCCGCATATCGATCTCGCCAACGTGGCCTGCGGGTTTCATGCCTCCGACCCGCCGACCATGCGCCAAACGGTCCGTCTGGCAAAAAAACACGCCGTCAAAGTCGGTGCCCATCCATCGCTGCCCGACCTGCAAGGCTTTGGCCGCCGCGCGATGGTGATTTCACCGGCGGAAGTGACGGACCTGGTGACCTATCAGGTTGGCGCGCTCAAAGCGTTTCTTGATGCCGAGGGCGTCGCGCTCAATCACGTCAAACCGCATGGCGCACTCTACGGCATGGCGGCCCGGGACGAGAACATTGCCGCAGCAATCGCAGATGCTGTCCTTCCATTCGGTGTACCCATTCTCGGCATGGCATTCACGGCGCATGAAACGGCGTACAAGCACAAAGGCGTCGAACTCATCCCGGAATTTTACGCCGATCTCGAATACGACGGAGAGGGCAATCTGATCCTCAGCCGTGTTCACGACGCTGTCGATCCGGCCAAGGCGGCTGCGCGCGTCTTGCGCGCGATGCGCGACCACGCCGTCGCCACCACTGCGGGCAAGGATATCCCGGTTAAAGCCGCCACTGTCTGTGTGCACTCCGATACGCCGGCCGCGGTTGCGATAGCCGCCGAACTAAGCCGGGTTCTGCGCCAGGATTCAAAAAGAGCGTGATCAATTGCGGTCATATTGGAAAGCCGGCGGCCGCATCACCCGATTGCCTAATTCATGTGATAGCTCAATGGCGATGACCGGCCGAGGAACAGTCATGACTCTCGTTGCTGCTCTCACGGCGGCGGCCCTGTGCGGCTGTGCGTCCGAGGAGACCGCCGGCCGGTTCCTCGTCACGCCCGACATGTACGTATTGTATAATTGCACGCAATTGTCCGATGCGGCTCAGGCGAATTTTACGCGACAGCAGGTACTGGAAAAGTTGATGGCGAAGGCCGGAACGGGTGCTGGTGCCGAGTTCGTGAGCGACCTGGCCTATCGGCCAGAATATGTGCAATTGCGCGGCGAATTGAACGAGCTGCGCAAGGCTAACGTCGAAAAGAAGTGCAAGCCCATCATCAACACCAGCAGCCCGACCGGCCGCGCAAGCGATCAGGCTGTGCGCTGACAGGCATTGGCCGGTGGTTCCGAAATACCACTATGCTTTGAATTCGTGGGCAACCTCACGGCATCGTCAATTGCAGTCGGCGGTGTCCGGATGAATCGTCTACAGTGGCCGATCTGACCTGAGGTTAGCGCGCGACTCAGGAAGGTCTGTCACGAGGGGGGCGTCACGATGTGTAAAAAATCCGCCGGTAAGCCGGCTGTAAACGGTGCTGCGACCGTCCTTTTGCTTCTCGGAATTTGCGCGAGTGTCCCGACGATTGCACAAGCAGACGAGGGCGGCGTCAGTTTCTGGCTGCCGGGCACCTTTGGAAGCCTCGCCGCGGCCCCGCAACAACCGGGCTGGTCATTCGCGGGCATCTACTACCATACATCGGTGTCGGCCGGTGGCGATGTCGCGGCCGCGCGTGAGGTCACGATCGGAAGGCTCAATCCGACCGTGAACGTGAATCTGAATGCGAACTTGCACGCCGACGCGGACCTCGCGCTTTTGCAGGCCGGGTACACATTCGCAACACCGGTGCTCGGTGGCCAGTTGAACGTCAACATGACCGGAATTACCGGCCGTAACAGCGTATCGGTCGATGGGACTTTGACAGCGATGGTTGGCCCGTTGGTCGCTACACGCAGCGGCAGCATTGACAGCTCGGTGACAGGTTTTGGCGATTTATATCCGCAAGCCTCGCTGCGCTGGAACATGGGCGTCCACAACTTCATGACGTACGTGATGGGAGACATCCCGGTCGGCGCCTATGACCCGAGCCGTCTTGCCAATCTCGGAATTGGGCACGGAGCAATCGACGGTGGCGTCGGTTACACCTATTTCAATCCGCAGACCGGTCATGAATTTTCCGCCGTGACCGGACTGACCTATAACTTCAAGAATACCGACACCGACTATCGCAACGGCATCGACTGGCATCTCGATTGGGGCGCTTCTCAATTTTTGTCGAAGCAATTCTTTATCGGCGCCGTGGGATATTTCTACGATCAGATCACGGCCGACAGCGGCCAGGCCGCATTTCTCGGGCCAAACGAATCCCGCGTCATCGGCGTTGGGCCGCAGATCGGTTTTCTGTTTCCTGTGGGCAATATGCAGGGCATCTTGAACCTCAAAGGCTATGGCGAGTTTGACGCCGCCAGCCGGCCGCACGGATGGAATACCTGGCTGACCTTCGCGATCACGCCTGCCGCGGAGCAGCCATCGCCTAAGTCCCTGATGATTCACAAGTGACCTGATGGCTGGCTCGCATGGTCCGGAGCATGGAACTTTTCTGGTTCCACGCGCTTATTGGCGTGGAACCTGCCACGTCCGTGGCATTAGCAGGGGGCGCGCATGGGCTTGTTAATCAGCATTCTGATTACGTTTCTCGTCATTGTTCTGGTGCTCTACCTCATCAATATGTTGCCGATTGACGGGCGCGCGAAGCAGATCGTGCGGGTCATCGTCATCATCATCGGCATTCTGTCGCTGTTGAAATATCTGGCCGTCTATTAGCGGCCTTCAAGCGCAACGCGGCGCAGCCGCAATGCATTGCTGACCACGCTGACCGACGACAGTGCCATTGCCGCGGCGGCAATGACCGGCGACAGCAGGATTCCGAACACGGGATAGAGCACGCCCGCGGCCACCGGCACGCCCGCGGCATTGTAGATGAAGGCGAAAAACAAGTTCTGCCGGATGTTGCCCATCACGGCAGCGGAGAGGGCGCGTGCCTTCACGATGCCGGTGAGATCGCCCTTGAGCAGCGTGATGCCCGCGCTTTCGATCGCGACGTCGGCGCCGGTCCCCATCGCAATGCCGACCTCGGCGGCAGCAAGCGCCGGTGCGTCATTGACCCCATCGCCCGCCATTGCGACCACACGGCCTTCGCGACGTAATTTTTCCACGACCGCGCTTTTCTGATCGGGCAGCACTTCCGCTTCGACCTCTGCGATGCCGAGGCGGCGGGCAACGGCTTGCGCCGTGGTGCGATTGTCGCCGGTCAGCATAACGACGCGGATGCCGTCCGCGGCGAGCGCCTTGAGTGCGGCGGGCGTCGTTTCCTTGATTGGGTCAGCAATGGCGATGACGCCGGCAGTCTTGCCATTCACGGCGAGGAAGATGGCGGTCGCGCCGTCACCTCGCAGGCGTTCGGCTTCTGCGGAGAGGGTGGCTGTATCGATATGCAGTTCATCGAAGAACCTAGCATTGCCAAGCGCAAGCTTCTTGCCTTCCACCACGCCGGTGACGCCTTTCCCCGCCGGCGAATCAAAGTCGCTGGCCGGCGATAGCTCGAGTTTGCGTTCGGCTGCAGCGGCGGCAATTGCAGCCGCCAGAGGATGCTCGCTGCCGCGTTCGACACTGGCGGCGAGCTGCAGGACTTGCGCTTCGTCGAAACCGGTGGCCCGTGTAATTGCGACGACTTTCGGTTTGCCTTCCGTCAGGGTGCCGGTCTTGTCGATAACAAGCGTATCAACCTTTTCCATGCGCTCGAGCGCCTCGGCGTTCTTGATCAGCACGCCGGCCTGCGCGCCGCGGCCGACGCCGACCATGATCGACATCGGCGTGGCAAGGCCCAGCGCGCAGGGGCAGGCGATGATCAGCACGCTTACGGCGGCCACGAGGCCAAAGGCAAAGCGCGGCTCGGGGCCAAAAACGGCCCAGGCGGCAAAGGCGAGCAGGGCTATGGCAATCACCACCGGCACGAACCAGGCCGACACCTGATCCGCCAGGCGCTGGATTGGCGCGCGGCTGCGTTGCGCGCTCGCAACCATCTGAACGATCTGCGCCAGCAACGTCTCGCGGCCGACCTTCTCGGCGCGCATCACGAAGCTGCCGCTCTTGTTGAGTGTCCCGCCGATCACGCGCGAATCTTTATCTTTGGTCACCGGCATGGATTCGCCGGTCACCATGGACTCATCGAGTGCTGAGCGGCCCTCCAGCACGACGCCGTCAACCGGCACCTTGTCGCCAGGACGAACGCGCAAGCGGTCGCCGGCCTGCACGGAGTCAAGCGAGACTTCCTCGTCGCTGCTGTCTTCCTTCACGCGGCGCGCGGTCTTGGGCGCAAGGTCAAGCAGCGCGCGGATCGCGCCCGATGTCGCGGCACGCGCACGCAGTTCCAGCACTTGCCCCATCAGAACAAGCACGATGATGACGCTGGCGGCTTCGAAATAAACCGCGGGCGAACCGCCGTGGCCGCGGAACGCATCCGGAAATATTCCCGGCGTGAACGTCGCGAACAGGCTGTAGACATAGGCGACGCCGGTGCCCATGGCGATCAGCGTGAACATATTGAGATTGCGTGTGAGGAGGGATTGCCAGCCACGCATGAAGAACGGCCACCCGGCCCACAGCACAACTGGCGTGGCGAAAGCAAACTGCACGTAGCTCGACAGCGCCGGCGCAACCCAATTGTGCGGGCCGACAAGGTGGCCGCCCATTTCGAGCGTGAACACAGGCAGCGTGAGAACGAGACCGATCCAGAACCGGCGCGTCATATCGAGGAGTTCGGGGTTCGGTCCGGCGTCGGGCGCGGCAATTTCAGGTTCGAGCGCCATGCCGCAGATCGGACAGGAGCCAGGTCCGACCTGGCGGATCTCCGGATGCATCGGGCAGGTGTAGATCGTGCCGGCTGTCACGGGTTCAGGCGCACGCTCGCCGAGATATTTCTGCGGATCGGTGATAAATTTCGTGCGGCAGCCGGCCGAGCAGAAATAATAGGTATGGCCGCGATGATCGGCACGAAGCTTGGCGGTGTGCGGATCGACCGTCATGCCGCAGACCGGGTCGCGTACGGTGGCGTCTTGACGCTGATGTGTGGAATGGTCGGTCACGGGGCGCCCTTTGCCTCTAGATAGGGGAGAATGGCCGGATTGCGAAGGCCGTCTCACCGTCATGGCCGAGCTTGACCCGGCCATCTCGCTTGGGGACGCACAGTGCTTGCCAAAGCGGGATCACCGGGACAAGTCCGGTGATGACAAAGGGAAGTTAGGCGTACTTCTGCCGCGCCAGTTCGGCGCCTTTGCCGAGCACGATAAGCTTCGCCTCGGCAATGTCGCGCCGCATCGGCGCCATACCGCAATTGGTGCAGGCAACGATCTTTTCTTTCGGGACGAATTTCGTTACCTCGGCGATCACCTGCGCCACGCGTTCTGGCGTTTCGATCTCGTCGCTGGCGACGTCAATCACGCCGATCAACACATCCTTGCCCTCGAGCAGCGACAGCAATTTCAGCGGCACCCGCGAATTGATGCATTCGACCGAAACCTGGCCGATGCGGCTTTTGGCCAGCGCCGGAAAAATCTCTTCATACTGACGCCATTCGCCGCCGAGCGTCTTTTTCCAGTCGATATTGGCCTTGATCCCGTAGCCGTAGCAGATGTGGACTGCTGTCGTGCATTTGAGCCCGTTGATGGCGCGGTGAAGCGCCTCGACGCCCCAGCCTGCAACCTCACCCATAAATACGTTGAATGCCGGCTCGTCGAACTGGATGACGTCGACACCGTCGCTTTCGAGCGCGCGCGCTTCCTTGTTGAGCAAATCGGCGAAGGCAAACGCCATCTTGATTTTATCGCCGTAGTGGGAGTCGGCGACCGTGTCCGATATCGTCATCGGCCCCGGCAGCGTGATCTTGAGCTTGCGGTTTGTATGGGCGCGGGCGTGGCGCGTCTCCGCCTGATGAACGCGGCCCTTGAGCGTGAGCTCTCCGCGCACGACCGGCACCATGGCTTTGTAGCGATCACCGCGGATGCCCATCTCGACCTTGTGGGCGAAGTCGAGGCCGTCGACGTATTCCAGAAAGCCGTGCACGAAATGCTGACGCGACTGTTCGCCGTCACCGACAATGTCGATGCCGGCATCTTCCTGCCATTTGACGGCGAGCAAGGTGGCGTCGAGCTTCGCTGCTGCGAGCTCGTTTCCCTGCAGGCGCCACTGCGGCCACAATTTGTTTGGCTCGGCGAGCCAGGATGGTTTCGGCAGGCTGCCGGCAACGGTCGATGGAAATAACATTTATCAACTCATGTAACGTTCAGGCGGACGCCAACTATAGAGCCAATCGTAGCGCGCGCGCAGTTTTTCTCCGCCCATCGTTCGCATCGCAAGATTGCGGACGAATGCCTCGGGGCCGCTCAGCCCATAGATGCGGGCCTGCCGGCGCGCGGCTTGTTGGGCGCGCATGGTGCGATGCCAGCGGGCGCCCTCATACGCGCGTAGCGCGTCGGACGGGTCATCGAGATATTTGCCAAGCATATCGGCGAGGACGGCGGCGTCTTCGATTGCCATGCCGGCGCCCTGGGCGAGGAAGGGCAGCATCGGGTGGGCCGCGTCCCCAATCAGCGTCACCGGGACCTTGCCGCCGCGAAACGGCGTACTGCGGTCGTAAAGCGCCCATTTAAGCCAGCGATCGGGGCGAGCAATCAGCGCGCGCGCTTTCTCCGACCAGGACCAACGCGCGAAGTGACGCAGGATTTCAGCTGAATCTCCGGCTGCCGACCATCCCGATTCACTCCACTCATCGTGCACGATCGCGACGATGTTGATGAGACTTCCGGCTTTGACCGGATAATGCACAAGATGAGCTTCACTGCCGAGCCACAGATGCACCAGTGGTTCGCGGAATTCAGCGGGCGCCGTATCCGCGGGAATCAATGCGCGCCAGGCGGTGCGGCGGCGAAACGTCGGAGGTTGCTGTTCACGCAAACGTCCGGCGATGCTCGACCAGATGCCGTCGGCCCCAATCAACGCGATGCCACGCTCGTCCAGCACCTGCGTGCCGCGCTTGCCGAGCACGCTGACTCCTTTGACGTGCGCGGCGAAATCCTCGACGTGGACGCCGAGATTGATTTTCACGTCGAGTTCCTTCTGGGCCACCTCGGCGAGTGCGAGCTGGAGGTCGCCACGATGCACCGACCAGTAGGGCGCACCGTAGCGGCGTACGACGTCGTCACCGAGCGTGATACGCACGACCTCGCGGCCAGAACCGCCAGCCATGACGCGAATGGCTTCTGGCGCAACGACCGTTGCTTCAAGGCGCTCGCGCAGGCCGAGCGCGATCAGCACGCGGCTGGCGTTTGGAGACAGCTGGAGCCCGGCGCCGGTCTCTTCCAGTTTCGGAGCTTGCTCGAGTACGGTGACGCGCATGCCGGCGCGCGCGAGCGCGATGGCCGTCGTCAAGCCGCCGATGCCGGCACCGGCGACGATGACATGACGCGCGGGCGCCATGGCTTAAGGTCCCGATCTCGTTCAGGCGGCGGCGGAATACGGCAAAGCGCATTGCGGCGGGTTGGCCGCGTGCGAATCAAGATTCGACGCGAAGCGGTAGAGCGTCGAGCAGTAGGGGCAGATGATCTCGTTGTCCTCGCCGATGTCGAGGAACACGTGCGGATGGTCGTAAGGCGGCGTCGCGCCCACGCACATGAATTCCTTGGCGCCGATCTCGATCACCGGCACGCCTGGGTCGTTGTGGAAATGGGGGACGACGTGTTCCGCCATGGTGTCTCCTTGGCAATCCCGTATGCGGCCGCGCCCGGGCGGCGAATTCCGGCGCACCATAGCGAGGCGCACATGGGATGCCTAGCGCCATTGCGGGACGTTTCACTGGCTTTGCCAACGAAACGCCTTGGTTGCCGGTCACAGAAAAGCCGGGACAGTCTTGATGTCGGACAGGCGGGAGAGCCGGTTGGAACCATTGCGGCGAAGGATGGCGTGGATTTCGCGCATCGGACCGGCCTGGTTTGTCCTGGCCGCGGTCGCGCTCGCTTTGGTCTCCGCCTATGCCGTGCCGCGCGCGGTTGCGGCGCTCGGCGGTCTCGACGATCCGGCGCGGATGGCCGACCATGCGCTCGACGGACAATTCGATACAGGCGTCGCGCAACGTGAGATCGAGGCGGCGCTTGCTGCCCGTGATGCCGATCTCGCGCAGAGCTTCGTCGATCTTTCTTCCGACCGTCGCGTGACGATCGACCCGGCTCTGGTGCAGAAGGTGAATGCGGCCACCGTGGAGGCCACCACCACACGCTACAAGGCGGAAAGCTTTGCGCGCGGCTTCGTCACCGGCGAGCCGGATGACATGGCTGCCCTCGCAGGCACCACGCTCGGGGATCTTTTTGTCTTCGGTGATATCCGCGATGCATTGCGCGAGGGCAAGCGCCTCGCCACAGGCGAACAGGCCGACGAACTTGTCCTGGGGCTCGCTTGCGTCGGCATAGCGATCACCGCTGGGACTTACGCGACTTTCGGAGCGGCTGCACCGGTGCGCGTCGGGCTGACCCTGGCCAAAGCCGCGCGCAAGACCGGAAGCTTGACCGCAGAATTTGCCGCGAGCCTCGCGCCGCTGGTGCGCCGTGCGGTTGACTGGCGGCCACTGCGCCGGGCCACAACGACCGTGTCGTTCGGCGGGCCGGTGCTGGCAGAACGTACGGCGCGCGAAGCCGTCAAAGTCGAGCGCGCCGGCGGTCTGTTGCAGCTGGCAGGCGACCTGGGCCGCGTTGAGCGAGCCGCGGGCGGGCGGGCCGCGCTCGATGGTCTCAAGATCGCAAAAGAGCCGCGTGATGTGACGCGCGTGGCCAAGCTTGCGGAAAAAGAGGGGAGCCGCACGCGCGCAATTCTCAAGGTTGCCGGCCGCGGCGCGATTACGATTGCGGCATTTGCCGTCGATGCGGCCGTCTGGCTGCTGGGCGCGATGTTTGCCGTTCTCGGTTTTGTGTCTGCGCTCAAGAATGCCACCGAACGTGCGGCCCTACGGTTTTTCCGCCGGCGCCGCGAGCGGCGCACCCGCCGCGAATTGCAGGCAATTGCAGCGGCCGTGGCGCGCAGCTAGACATTGCGCATGGCGAGCTTTGCAAACGGCGAGGTCGAGATCGCTTATCTCGACGAGGGTGACGGCGATCCGATCGTGCTGGTGCACGGCTTTGCCTCCACCAAAGAGGTGAACTGGGTGCATCCCGGTTGGATTGCGACGCTCACGCGCGATGGACGGCGCGTGATTGCGCTCGACAATCGCGGGCACGGCGCGTCCGGCAAGCTTTACGATCCGTCCGCCTATCACAGCGCCACCATGGCAGATGACGTGCGTGCACTGCTCGATCACGTGAAAATCGAACGGGCCGACGTGATGGGCTATTCCATGGGCGCGCGCATCACTGCATTCCTGGCTGTGAAACATCCCGAACGCGTCCGTTCGGCGATTTTCGGCGGGCTCGGCATCCGGCTGGTGGAAGGCGTCGGCCTGCCGGAGACCATCGCCGATGCGCTGGAGGCGCCGTCGCTCGACGATGTGCGCGATCCCACCGGCCGCGTCTTCCGGATATTTGCCGATCAGACCAAATCGGATCTGCGTGCGCTGGCGGCCTGCATCCGGGGTTCAAGACAGACGGTCAGCCGAACAGAAGTGGCTGCAATCCGGGTGCCGGTCCTGGTTGCCGTCGGGACGAGGGATGAGGTAGCGGGGAGCGCGCAGGAATTGGCTGCACTTATTCCGGGCGCACGCGCGCTCGATATCCCGGACCGCGACCACATGCTGGCCGTTGGCGACAGGATCTTTAAAGCCGGCGTTATTGACTTCCTTAACCAACGCGGATGAGCCATGCGCCGGGCGCTGTGGCGGGGCTCTTCGCACCTGCAAAAATGTGATAAAAGACCCACATAGGGGAAATCGAGAGGCGCCGGGAGAACGTAGGTCCATGGCTCAATATCAAACGCGGCCCGCACGGGCCCTCGACAAGGTCGATCCGGTCTGGGCACGCATCCGCAGCGAGGCGGAAGACGTCGCGCGCCGCGAGCCGGAGCTCGCGACTTTCATCTACGAAAACATTCTTCATCACGATGCTCTGGAAGCCGCCATCGCGCATCGGATCAGCCAGCGTCTCGACCACGCCGATGTGTCGGCCGATCTGATCCGGCAGGCCTATCACGACGCCCTGCAGGATCAGCCGGCGTTGGGCGAGGCCTTCCGTGCCGACATCGTCGCGACCGTCGACCGCGACCCGGCCACCAGCCGGCTGATTGAGCCGGTGCTCTACTACAAAGGCTTCCACGCCATTCAGACGCATCGCCTGGCACACTGGCTCAATAGCAAAGGCCGCAGGGACTTCGCGCTCTACCTGCAAAGCCGGTCGTCGTCGGTCTTCCAGTGCGACATCAATCCGGCGGCCAAAATCGGCCGCGGCATATTCCTCGATCATGCAACCGGGCTTGTCGTCGGCGAAACCGCGGTCATCGAAGACGACGTCTCAATCCTGCACGACGTGACGCTCGGCGGCACGGGCAAGGAGCACGAAGACCGCCATCCGAAAATTCGCCGCGGCGTGATGATCGGCGCGGGCGCCAAGATTCTCGGCAACATCGAAGTCGGTCATTGCGCGCGCATCGCCGCCGGCTCGGTTGTCATCAAGCCGGTGCCGAACAATGTCACGGTCGCCGGCGTGCCGGCCAAGGTTGTCGGCGAGGCCGGTTGCCCCGAGCCATCGCGCGCAATGGACCAGATGCTCTACGGCATCATGCTGGATGGCTAAAGTTTTTGCGTTGCGCATGATCTTGTCCGAAAACCGGTATCCACTTTTCGGGATCATGCGCTTGCACCGGGCCCGCCGATCGGGCAATGAAACGCTGCGTTTGAGACAGGAGTGACCCGGTGAACGTCCAGGAAGTCAGGCAGCTCGACGGCTATCTGAAGAAGCTGTTTGGCACTCAGAATATACGCGTCGTGCCGAAAGGGTCGGATACAGCCGAGGTTTATGTCGGCGAGGACGACCTTGGCGAACTCACCGTCGACGATGAGGAAGGCGAGCGTTCGTACAATTTCCGGATGGTTATTCAGGTCGGCAACGACCCGGCAATCCAGCCGGTGCCGACGCTCAATGCTTACCTGCGGAGCAAATTCGAAAACGATAATATTCGCGTCGTAACGCGTCCGAAAAAGACCAACTCGCTGGAAGTTTACATGGGCGAGGAATTCATCGCGGTCTTGTTTCTGGAAATCGAAAAAGGCCGCCGGTCTTATATTCTCGAATTGCCGATCCTTGACGTCGATCTGGTCGGCTGAGCGATCTATTTTGATTCCGGATGCAGGCGCACGGACAGGCGGTCGATGCCGCTCGCGACGTTTTGCCAATCGGTCAGCCATTCGCGCGGAAATCGGTAGGTGATGTCGGCATTGCCGACGCGCCGCTCCAGCAGGCACGTCCCCGAATTGTTGACGCCCTTGCGCGAGCAGCGCGCGAGAAAATGCTCGGGCGCGGCTAACTCGAAAACCAGATCCTCACCCTGATAGGGCGAGTCATCGCGAAAGCCACGAAAGGTAAGTCCGGGCGGACCTGCGACCGGCTCTGCCACCAGGTAACGCGGGTAGATCGTCTGCACGCGCTCCATCAGCGGCAGCGTGGCTTCGCCGGATGCGATGGTGATGAAAAGACGTTCGTTCGGATCGACCGGAGCGCCCACCGTCGGCTTGATGGCGGGGTCGGGCGGGACCAGCGAAGGCCACAGGTATGACAGGTCGACACGCTCATGCGTGCCCGGGCGGCGTTGGACATTCATACGGATCGCCGCCGGTTCAATATTGAAAGCCACGCCCGATATCACGATCGGCAGCGACGGCGCATCCAGCGCGACCGGCGCGTCCGGCCAGCGCGGCCAAAGGATGTAGGCGACGTAGGCAGCCGCGATCACCACGATAGCGGCGAACACGACCAGCGGTGCGAATAGAGGGCTATGGCCACTTTGTCGCCGGCGGCGACGCCGGGGTTCCTGGGCGAGAGTGGCCAATGCGGTGATGCTCCGGGGCGAATCGGGCTGATTATGCCACGCCGCCGGCCCAGCCCGCGCGTGCCGCTATTTACCATTCGTTAAGGATTGGCTGGCGCCCGGGCCCTCCGTTTGCGACAGATGGCCCCCTGTAATGCGTTGAGGCCGTTGATGACCCCGGAATCGGTACAAATGTTGTTTGCGCTGGCGCTCGGCTTTGCCGTGGCCGGCCTGTGCAGTTCCGGCTACCAGCTCGCCACCAGCCGTTTGCTGAGCTTCAACCAGCTCAGTACAGGCCCTGGTCCCGGCACGATCGCGGCCATCCCGCTGCTGGTGCTGTCGGCTCCGTTTCTGATCATGCGCAACACCGTTCTCGCCCGCCGGCAGGAAGGCCGCCGCTTCGAATTCGTCTTCCTGGCCACCCTGATCGCGGGCTTCTGGAGCCTTATGTCGGGGCTGGTTCTGGTGATGACACTGCAGGCTTGCGGCATCCTGCTCGCCTAAGGCGCTTTCCTCGCAATCTTTGTTCGGGCAAGTTCGCCCGCCGAGCGCGGAGCGGAGGCTGCAATGCCGATCTATGAACTTGATGGCCAGGCGCCCGAATTTCCCGGCGAGGGGCAGTATTACGTCGCCGATACCGCGGTGCTGATCGGCCGCGTGCAACTCAAGGCCGAAGCGAGTGTCTGGTTCGGCGCGGTGCTGCGCGGCGACAACGAGTGGATCGAGCTGGGCGAACGCTCGCAGATCCAGGATAATGCCACGCTGCATTCCGATCCGGGATTTCCGATGACCATAGGCCGCGATTGCGTGATCGGCCACAACGTCATTCTTCACGGCTGCACGATCGGCGACAGCTCGCTGGTCGGCATGGGCGCGATCCTGCTCAACGGCGCAAAGATCGGGAAAAATTCCCTGGTCGGCGCCGGCAGCGTCGTCACCGAAGGCAAGAGTTTTCCGGACAACTCGCTGATCGTCGGCGCACCGGCGCGCGCCATCCGCACGCTCGACGAAAAGGGCGTGCAGATGATCCGCGCCGGTGCCGACATTTATGTGCGGCGCTGGAAGCAGTATGCCAAGGGACTCAAGCGGATCGGCTGAGTTCAGGCGGCCGCTTTTCTGCTTTCGACCTGCGGCTGAGCGCGGAGCGAGATAGCAAGCCGGTTCCACATGTTGATGGCGACCGCCGCGGCCGTGAGATCGATGATCTCTTTTTCCGAGAAGTGCTTGCGTACCTCGTCGTACACCTCGTCGGGGACGTGGTCCTGCGCGACCAGCGTGATGGCTTCGGTCCAGCCCAAGGCCGCGCGTTCGCGATCACTATAAATCGGAGCTTCACGCCAGGCATCGAGAAGATGCATACGCTCGTCGGTTTCGCCGATCTTGCGGGCTTCGCGCGTATGCATGGCCAGGCAATAAGCGCAGCCGTTGATTTGCGAGGCGCGGATTTTGATGAGCTCGCGCAATTTCGCATCGAGTTCCCGATTTATCGACATAGCCTTGCAGGGCACTCGCTGCCTGAAAGGCGGCTGGACTAACTTTGGTGACATCAATTCGCTGTTGCATGGGCCGGCTCCCACTTTGCTGTCGCTCCCGTGACGCAAAATGCTCCGGAAAAAAGCCGAGAGTCTGGCAGCACCGTGACGACCGGATGAAATCGAATGGAACTTGAAATGGTGCGGCCGGCTCTTGGGGGAGAGCCGGCCGCTCGCGAACCCGGTCTGGGGACGGGGAGGGGTGGGGACGTGACCGGGAACGCGAATTCCTTTTCTGTTAGCGCGCAGAAACTGTTGCAGGTGCCGTGCGCGGTTCGCCGAGCAAGACCCACATGTTCGGGTCAGATTGCGATTGCCGTTTCACGAAGCGGTAGCCGGTCTTGTTCCAGGGCAGGACCTGCGGTTCCTGATTGTCGAGAATGAATTCGCCGTGGTCCGTCTTGACGGTGAGCACGGCATGGCCGTCGCCCTTCTTGTCGCGCACCACGGTGATGAGCAGCGCCTCGCGCGGCCAGCCGGCCTGCATCAACATCCGCCGCTTGAGCAGGACGTAGTCCTCGCAGTCGCCGTAGCCGTCGTCGGGATAGTTCCAGCGCTCGACCACACCCCAATGTTCGAGGTCCGTGATCGGCTTGATTGCCTGATTGACCCAGTTGTTGACTTTGACGATGTCGGCCCAGGCTTTCTGCGTGAGTACGACGTCGCGCGGTGACGAGGGCTGGGTGACGCACTCGGGCTTGTATTCGATGCAGAATTCGACCCAGCCGATCGGCGGCCGCGTCGGTTCTCCGACCACGGCATAGACCGAGCGCTCGTCGATCGCCGACGATCCACCGAGGGATGCGGTGGTGTCGCCCGCGACGGCACGATCCGCCGGTGCGGCCAGTATGGCCACGCCCGCCAGAACCAGCATCGCGCTGGCCCGAAGTGCCTGTCCGAAACGCCTAGCCATTTGTGGCCCCTTCCCGTCTTGTTGGGGCCACATTTCTCACAAATCACTTGTATTGGCGCTAAGTCAGACAAGTCATTTTGAGTATAGGTGTAGTAAAACTTGAAGCGAATACTTGTAAAATTGGAATCAAATTCAACTAAAATCTTATCGAATACAATTTAGCTAAAATTGTCGGCATTAACGTCTGGAAGGCAAAATCGTACGGCTGCGCGGGGCTTCGCGCGTGCCCATTCACGTTTGGCGGGGTCAGGAGTCGGTTGGTGGCGAGGCCGCAGCTGCCTGTTCGCTTACAGGGTCATTGCCGTCAGGACACGCAATTGCAGGCAAGGATTTACGGAGCGGTGACGCTATCCGCCGGTCACGTTTTCCTCGACGAAATCGGGGTGTTGCAGCCGCATGAACTCGATCGCGAAGCCGTCCTCGATGTGGCGGACGACGCGGCCCTGCGTCTTGCCGATCGTGACCACAACCCCGACCGGGGGGCGCAGCTCGGGCGCGATGCCGATCGCCGCGCCCGACTGCGAAAGATCGATTACGCGGCACGCGACGTTGGTGCCGTTCGGCAGGACCAGCCGCGCCATTGCGTTGCGTGGCGCAAATCGGCCGTGACGGCGGTCTTCCGGGAGATTGAGGATCTGCCGGTTGGCAAGCCAGGTTAGTTGTGCGGCGAGCTTGTCGCGCTTGCGCAGCGTCGCCGATATGGTCATGGCGAAGCCGTTCTCGATGTTGCGCGCAACTTTGCCTTCGAGCCGGCCGATATGATCGATATAGGCGATAACTTTTTCGCCGGGTTGCCCGGCCATTGGCGCAATCACCGCCATCCCGCCCGGTGACATGTCGACCACCTGGCATGGATATTCCCGCCGGTCCGCCAGCATGTAGCGGCCGAGCAGGTTAACTTTCACGCGTTGATGGCGCCGGCGTTCCTCGGCCAGAGGCAGTATCACCGGTCTTGTCAGTGGCAGTGCCATAGGTGTTGGGATCGGAAAGCCTTTTTCCGCGATCACCGAGCCTATTAGCCTATCGTTAACGATGCGTTAGCTGGCGCGTCCGCCCGGGTGCCCGCGTCCGCCGGTATAGACCTGGAAGCCATGGCGCAGGCGTTGCCCCTCGCGGGGCTGTCCGAACCGTGCGGCGCCAGCGTCGGTTTGCCGGCCGTCAATGTGCCGCAGCGTTTTCAGCTCAAGCTCCACGACGGGCTGTTCGCCCAGCCAATAAGGCGGGCTGAGCGGGGTCAGCACGCCGAGCGCGCGAACGCGGCCCTGATCCGCATGGGCGAGCGGCAGCAACAACAATTCCAATTCCACTTCGGCGCCGTCTTCCGTTCGTGCAATGATACCTGCGACCGCCCCCACATTTTCATCGATGACGGCGGCCAGCAGTTTCTCGATGGACTCGCTGCTCGACTCGCTCCATTGCGCCTTGAACGCTTCACCTTTTATTTCGCGGGTAAACAGTGCGCAGACCCGCGTTCCGGCAAGCCGAAATCTGATGTCGTCAACGAAATCCGCCGCAAGCATGAAAGTGTCGCCGAGGACGTGACGGATATCCGCTGGATCGATATCGGAACGGTCGGGCGCGACGCGCCCGCCTCGCTGCCTGTTCCAATATTCGAATAATGCGCGCGTTGAAGCGTGTTTCATTGGCAGACCTGTTCCGTCGCGGCACGCCAGGTGTTGCGTCTGTCCCCGATCGGGACAGGCGCGACGGCTTTTGTGCCGCGATGTCGTATGAGGAGCAGGGGGCGTGCCGCGGCCGGGTATCGGGGGAGGCGAACGGCGGTTAGTGTTAAAACCAGAGCCGCATTGGCACCCGCGGCGAGCTTGCCTATGGTCCGCGTCGATCCATGTGGCAAACCAGTGCCAGAATGTGGCGCACACGACCTGAGAGTTGGGAGCCCGGGGAGGCGAGGGATGTGACCAAGCCGTAAAGGCGCGGCAATAACCCCGCAACGCGGCTCAAGGGAGGGCGAAAGCCCTCCCTTTTTCCTTTAGCCCGATAGGCGATGCGGCTTGCGGCGGAGCCGCGAAGCAGCGTAACTCAAGTTCCGCATCGGGCCTTCCTCGTGAAACGCGAACCGCTCTTCAACATTCCTCCCGTCGTCGTCTTCGTGCTGGCCGTGCTGGCGCTTGTTCATGTCGTGCGCATGTTCGTCCTGAGCGAGCAGCAGGACATCGAATTTCTGCTCAATTTCGCTTTCATCCCGGCGCGCTACGACAATTCTTTTGTACTCGGCGGCGCGTTGCCTGGCGGCGGCGCGGATGTATGGACGTTTGTCACCTACGCTCTCATCCATGCCAACTGGACGCATCTCGGCGTCAACGCGGTCTGGCTGCTGCCTTTCGGCAGCGCGGTGGCGCGCCGCTTCGGCGCCACACGCTTTTTGATGTTTCTCGCTGTGACGGCCGCGGCAGGCGCGGCGTTGCATCTGGCGACGCATGCCGGCGAGCAATTCCCGATGATCGGGGCGTCTGCAGCGATTTCCGGAGCGATGGCGGCCGCCATGCGATTTGTTTTTCAACACGGAGCGCCGCTCGGATTGCTGCGGGGTGCCGATGAGAGCGCTTATCGTGTGCCGGCGATTCCGTTAAGCGGTGTGTTGCGCGATGCCCGAGTGCTGCTTTTCCTCGCCGCCTGGTTTGGCATCAACTTGCTGTTTGGGCTCGGGTCACTTCCGATTGCTGGCGGCGATCAACCGGTCGCCTGGCAGGCGCATATCGGGGGCTTCCTCGCGGGGGTGCTGCTGTTTTCCTGGTTCGACCCAAAACCGGATTTTCCGCAATTCGATGATTCTGCTGCAACGCGGCATTAGGTAATTGTGCATTGCAGCCCTGTCCTCGTGCATTTGCATCTTGACGGAACCGGCGCAGCGGCGGGATCGTTGCCTCCACGGTTGCGCATGACCTACTTTGAACAATCATGCGCGAGGAGGCTGCCATGAACGTCAAGGCGATCCTGGCCGCCAAGAGATTGGGCGGCGACACTATCACCATCGAACCCACCGCCAATCTTGCGGCGGCAGCGAAGCTACTCTCGGCCCACCGCATCGGCGCGGTGCTGATCTGCGGTGCCGGAGGGCGACTCTCTGGCATTTTGTCGGAGCGCGACATTGTACGCGCACTGTCCGAGCATGGCGTCGACGCGCTCGCTTTGCCGGTCGGCCAGGTAATGACACGCGACATCGAAACCTGCGGCGAGGACGACGTTGTGGCCAGTATCACGGAGCGCATGACGGCTGGGCGTTTCCGCCACATGCCCGTGCTCAGGAATGGAAAACTCGTGGGTCTGATTTCAATCGGCGATGTGGTCAAGCAACGCGTCGACGAGATTGAGCGGGAATCAGAGGCGATGCGCGATTATATTCGCACCGCGTAACCCACGGCCCTACAGACTGCTGCCGTTGGCTGGCTGCGACAGCGCCGTGACCGCTTCGCTGACGGCGTCGATTGCTTTTTCGGCAGCTTCGGCGCCGATGTCGATCGCCTGGCCAGCACGGTGAAAATCGAACCAACCGATGGCGCCGAGCCGTGGACTGATCAGAACATCGGGCGGATCACCAGCCAACCGCGCGCGCGTGATGCGATCTTGCATCACGTTAAAGGCCTCGACCATCACAGTCGGAAGCCCGGGGCGGCCGCGCCGGCCGAAAAATTGCCGGCGCAGCGAACGCTCGCCGCTGAACATCCCGCGCAAGCCGTTGGATTTTTCCGGAGCGTGGACAAGGTCGCTGTCGTCGGATCCATGGCTTGCGATGATGGTACCGCGGCCGAAGAGATCGGAATTGAGATTGACGGCGATCACCAGTCGCGCGCCAAGCGCGCGTGCGGCTGATACCGGCACTGGATTGACCAACGCGCCGTCCACCAGCCATCGACCACCGATCAGAACCGGCGGAAATATTCCAGGCAGCGCATAGGACGCACGCAATGCATCGCTCAATCGTCCGCGCGTCAGCCAGATTTCGTGGCCGGTGTTGAATTCAGTGGCGATCGCCGCGAAACGGATGGGCAAATCGTCAATCCGGCTCTCCTTGAGACCGGATTCCAGCTGGGTGGCGAGATGACCGCCCCCGATCAAGCCCGAGCCTGACAGGCTGATGTCGAGATAGCTCAATACGCCGCGCACGGTGAGCGTGCGCGCCCAGCTTTCCAGGTTGTCCATTTCCTTGGCGGCGTAGCAGCCGCCGACCACAGCACCGATCGATGTGCCGACGATGACGTCGGGCACAATTCCGTGTGCCAGCAACGTCCGCATGACGCCGATATGGGCAAATCCGCGCGCGGCGCCGCCGCCGAGAGCCAAGCCAATTGTGGGACGCGTGGTTGTCGGTCGCGGTTGAGTGGTGGCTTCCGCGGAACGGTCACCGTTGCGCACTCGCGCGAATAGGCCCTCGAACACCAAACCAGTTACTCCATGTCCCCCGGTATCATCCCGGAAATGCCCTCGCACGGGCCGATCACGCCAGCACTCCAAAGATTGCTGGCGGAGTCTTGTGACCGAAACGTGACAGGGAGCGTGCGCCCGGCGGATTACGTAAAAGTTAAATGTCGCAAGTCGCCAATTCGTTCCTTAAACGCCAAATCGCGTGACAATCGCATTGAGCTGCGGCCGCTCACGGTCTTCCGGCGGCTTGGCGGGACGCCCGATATGCACGAAGCCGGCCATACGCTCATTCGCTGCAAGTCCAAGCGCATCGAGCACGTGGCGGTCATAGGCATACCACTCTGTGATCCAGCTCGCGGCATATCCCATGGCATGCGCAGCAATAACGAGACTCATTGCCGAGGCCCCCGCCGAGAGCTGCTGCTCCCATTCCGGGATCTTCACGTGGGGGCCGGCCCGGCTGACGACGGCGATGACGAGGGGCGCCCGCGCCAGCCGCTTGCGCTCGAAGTCGATCTGGTCGGGCGTGGCGTCGGGACGATTGGCGCTAAAGGCCGACGCGATGGCCTCTCCCGCGGCGGCGCGCGCTTCGCCTTCGAACAGGATAAATCGCCATGGCGCCAGCTTGCCGTGATCCGGGACCCGCGACGCAATTTTTAGCAGCGTTTCGATCTCGGCTTCCGTAGGGCCGGGGCCTGTGAGCTCAATTGGTTTTACCGAACGTCGGGTTTTGAGCAGCTCTAGTGCGTCGGGCATCGGCAAGCCTCGTGAAAAATCGCGCAAATGCGCCTACCACGGCATTAACGCAGTCACAAACACGCTAACGCGTGGCTTGAAATCGCCGCGATTTGGGCCGAAAAGACCACGGTCATGGAAAGGGCACCCACAACCGTCACCGTGCGTGGCCGGCTATGGCCGGTGCTCGTGCTTGCCCTCGCTGCCGCCACGCCCTCGGGTGCGGTTGCCCAATCGCTCGCACAGAACTCGCTGTTTTCGGCAACGCCGTCGACCGGCCTGATCTCGCCGATGCCGGCAACGCGCGGCGATATCTTCGGGCCGAGCAACTTGCCCGTATCGCCGCCACCTGCGCCGGCTCCGGGCCCATCGACCGCGTCAATTCCGATGATCCCGGCCGGACAAGCGGCGCTCGCGCTCAGTGCGCGCTTCGGCAAGGACGCGCCACCAATTGGCGGGGGCCTGACCTGGCGTGTGTATGACGCCAAGGCCGATGCGAACGGAAGCTTCAAGCTTGTGAAGGAAGACAAATCGCCGGCGCCAACGCTCGTGCTTCCGTCCGGCGCTTACATCGTCCATGTCGGTTTCGGACTGGCGACTGCCGTGAAGCCGGTGGACTTGCGCGGCCCAAGCGTGCACGAGGAGTTCGATCTACCGGCGGGAGGCCTGCGCATCGAAGGCAAGGTTGGCGATGTGCGGATCCCGGCCGGGCAAATCTCATTCGATGTCTACAAAGGCAGTCAGTTCGAAGCCGGCGACCGCCGCCCGATCGCCGAACGTGTGATGACCAGCGACGTCGTGATGCTGCCGGAGGGCACTTATTACATTGTCTCGAACTATGGCGATGCGAATTCGGTCGTGCGATCCGATATTCGCGTACAGGCGGGCAAGCTCACGGACATCACGGTGACGCACCGCGCTGCTGCCATCACGCTCAAGCTTGTGAGCGACCGGGGAGGCGAGGCGCTCGCCAACACGGCCTGGTCGGTGCTCACACCCGGCGGCGACGTGATCAAGGAATCGATTGGCGCCTTTCCACGCGTCATCCTCGCAGAGGGCGAATATCGTGCTATCGCTCGCAATGAGGGCAAGGTTTACGAGCGCGAGTTTAAGGTGGTCACTGGTGTCGATGGCGATGTTGAGGTGCAAGCCCGCTGAAACGCTGGCGATTTTGCGAACTTTTTTATACCGAACGGAATTATAGTAGTGCAGCCAATTGCCAGCGACCCAGTAATGGACATTTTCGCCAAGCTTGATTTGAAAACGATTGCCCTTTTGCTCGATGTGGATGGCACGATCATTGATATCGGTCCGTCACCGGCTGAAGTGCAGGTTTCCGGCGCATTGCTCGAATTGCTCAAGCGTCTGTTTGAGCTGACAGGCGGCGCTGTGGCGCTGGTGAGCGGCCGGCCGCTTGGCGATCTCGATCGATTGTTTGCGCCGCTGCATTTACCTGCCGTGGGTGGGCACGGCGCGGAGATGCGCGTGGGCGGCAACGAAGTTTTCTACTGGACGAAACCGTTGCCGCAGGATCTGCGCCAGCAACTGGCCGACGCGCAGAACATAGGCCCGGGCATTGTTGTCGAGGACAAAGGTTACTCGCTCGCGCTGCACTATCGGAAGGCGCCACAGCAGGCCGAGCAGTTGCGCCGTCACGTGGCGGCCAGCCGGACGGCGTTCGCCGCCGAGCCGACTGAATTGCTGCTGGGAAAAGCGATGTTCGAGGTCAAGCGTCCGGGCATCAATAAAGGCGACAGCATTCGTAAGCTCATGGCGCACCCGCCTTTCGCTGGCCGTATGCCGATATTCATCGGCGATGATGTCACCGATGAATCGGTTTTCGAAGTGCTGCCAGAGATAGGCGGGAAGGGTTTCAGCGTGAGCCGCTACTTCCCCGGGCTGACTGGAATTTTCAAAGACCCGGCCCAGGTGCGCAGCGCGTTGCAAACCCTTGCGGACAACGGGCAGCCTCGATCATGAACGATTACGGACTTGATCTGGCGGTGATCGGCAACGGGCGCACCGCGGCGCTCCTGGAGCCGTCCTCGCGCATCGTGTGGTGGTGCCTGCCGCGCTATGACGGTGACCCGGTCTTCTGTCGTCTGCTGGCCGGCGACGAGGAGAAGGGCTTTACCGACGTGTTCCTCGAGGGCCAGGTCGAGACCCGCTCGGACTACGTCCGTAACACGGCAATCGTCGTCACCGAATTGATCGACGATAAAGGCGGTGCCGTCCGCATCACGGATTTCGCGCCGCGCTTTCAGATCTACGGCCGCACTTTCCGACCGCCGCAAATCATGCGGATCATCGAGCCGATCGGCGGCATGCCGCGCATCACGATTTGCTTCCGCACCACGCACCGCTACGGTGAGCCGGTGACATCGCGGTCTTCCGGCAGCAACCACATCCGGTATTGGCGTGACGAGGTGCCGGTCAGGCTGACGACTGACGCACCGCTTTCTTATGTCGAAAACGAGGCCTCGTTCGTGCTGACGCGGCCGGTGCATCTGGTGTTCGGCACCGATGAGCCGTTCGAGGGCTCGCTCGAGACGACGTGCCGCGATTTTTCCGAGCGCACCCGCGATTACTGGCTCGAGTGGGTACGCAGGCTTGCCTTTTCGGTCGACTGGCAGGATGCGATTATTCGTGCCGGCATCACGCTCAAGCTGTGCAACTACGAGGAAACGGGCGCGATCGTCGCGGCGCTGACCACGTCAATTCCAGAAGTGTCAGGTTCGGGACGCAACTGGGACTATCGCTACTGCTGGATGCGCGATGCGTTCTTCGTGGTCCGCGCGCTCAACCGCATTGGTGCAACGCGCACCATGGAAGACTTTATCTCCTATATCCTGAGTGTTGCTGTCGGGCGCGCCGATCAGTTGCGGCCGCTTTACGGTGTTGTGCATACGGATTCACTTGAGGAGCGCACGGCTCCGGCGCTTGCCGGATACGGCGGCGACGGACCCGTGCGCATCGGCAATGCCGCAGTCAATCAGAGCCAGCACGATGTGTACGGCAGTATCATCATGGCGGCGACGCCGATGTTTTTCGATCGCAGGCTGCCTCGGCCCGGCGATGCGGCGTTGTTTCACACGATCGAACCGTTGGGCGAGCAGGCGGCAAAGCTGGCGCTCGAGCCCGACGCGGGCATTTGGGAATATCGCGGGCGCACGCGCGTGCACACCCATTCGGCGGCGATGTGCTGGGCCGGCTGTCAACGGCTCGAGGCGATTGCGAGCCACCTCAATTTGCCCGAACGTGCGACCTATTGGGGCGCAGTCGCCAGCCGCATTGGGGAACAGGTGCTCAAGCGCGCCTGGAATCCCAAACGCAAAGCGTTTACCGCCTCTTTTGACGGTGAGGATCTTGATGCCAGCGCGTTGTTGCTGGCCGAACTTGGCCTGGTACAGCCCGACGATCCACGGTTCGTGGCCACCGTCGAGACAATCAACCGTGAACTTCGGCGCGGCAACCACGTTATGAGGTATGTCGCTGCTGACGATTTTGGCCTTCCGGAGACGGAGTTTTTGATTTGCCGGTTCTGGTTGATCGATGCATTGTGGGAGATTGGCCGGCAGGATGAGGCGCGTGACCTGTTTGTCGATGCGCTTCGAATGCGCAATCGCTATGGCATTCTGTCAGAGGACGTACACCCGGTAACCGGGAAATTGTGGGGGAATTTTCCGCAGACTTACTCAATGTCAGGACTGACGTTGACGGCAATCAAGCTGTCGCGAAGCTGGGGAGACCGGTATTGGCGCGGCTCGTCGTAGTATCGAACAGAGTTGCTGTTCCTGATCGCAGCGCGCGAGCCGGCGGGCTCGAAGTCGCGATCCGGCCTGCGCTCAAGCGCAACGGCGGCCTGTGGTTCGGCTGGAGCGGACGCGTTGCCGAAGATATGCCGCGGACCGTGAAATCCGTGACGCACGAGAATATCACCTTTGCGACAGTCGACCTCGGCAAGGATGACTATCAGGAATTCTACAACGGCTTCGCCAATCGTGTGCTGTGGCCGATTCTGCATTATCGGCTCGACCTCGCCGAATTCACGCGACGCGACCTTGGCGGTTACTTCAGAGTAAACCAGTATTTTGCCGGTCACCTCGAGACACTCCTGAAACCTGACGACGTGATTTGGGTGCACGACTACCATCTTATTCCACTGGCCAAAGCGCTGCGCGATCGCGGTCACGGCAACAAGATCGGTTTCTTCATTCATATTCCGTTTCCGCCGCCCGAAATCATCACCGCCATACCCAATCACGATCAGCTCATTCCCGCACTCTGCCACTATGACCTGGTCGGGTTTCAGACCGAGGTCGACGCAGCGAACTTCTCCCGCTACATCGCCAATGAGTGCGGGCTTGCGTGGGCGAGCGGCAACAGCTTTCAATTTGGAAATCGTACGGTACAGATCGGCACGTTCCCGGTCGGGGTGGAGACGGAGGCGTTCTCGCGGCTCGCGCGTCGCGCCATCGAAACCGAGTTTGTCCGCGATGTGCTGGAAAGTCTCTCCGGCCGCGCAATGATCATCGGAGTCGATCGGCTCGACTACAGTAAGGGCATCCCCGAGCGCATGAACGCGTTCGAGCGCTTCCTCACCAATTTCCCCGATTGGCGCGGCAAGGTCACTTATCTTCAGATCACGCCGCGCAGCCGCACCGGCATCCCCGAATATGCGGATATGGGACGCGCGGTCGGTGAGGCCGTCGGGCGCATCAATGGCACCTTTGGCGAGGCCTCATGGACGCCGGTGCGTTACATCAACAAGGCGCACAGCCGCACGGCTCTTGCCGGCCTGTATCGTGCGGCCCGGGCAGGGCTGGTCACGCCACTGCGCGATGGCATGAATCTGGTCGCCAAGGAGTTTGTCGCTGCACAAGATGCCGACGATCCCGGGGTGCTGATACTCTCACGGTTTGCCGGTGCTGCCTATGAATGCACCGCGGCACTTCTCGTTAATCCCTATGATTCCGAGGGTGTCGGCAATGCGATCAACCGCGCTCTGTCGATGCCGCTGGATGAACGGCGCCAGCGTCATGCGGCCAATTTCAAAGTGCTGGTGCGCAACGATCTCAGCCACTGGTCGGAGCGTTTCCTGCGCATGCTCGAGCAGCCGCCCGGCAGTGCCGATGCGTCGCCGCTCGCGCGTGCCGCAGCCGGGCGTTGACGCACCGCTTTAGACATAGATCAATGCGGGCAACGAACCGCATTGATATCGATATTCGGATTGCGACGGAAAAAGGTTGCCGAAATTTCTAACTAAACAACAAATTGTACTTTCCTTATCAATCCAACGATTCGTCACGTGAATGTCTGGTTTCGGGGTAAAGCGGACACGGCGGTTGCGCCGCGGTATGTCCGCTAATGACCCATTCCAATTACTTACAGTGCTTACTGTCAGAAATCGACCCAGCATAATTAGTCCAATCGTCATACTTAGCGTTAGGTGCCAACTTCTCCGCGGAGCAAGCTGTCAATTGACGCGGCCCTGTCAAATTGTCCGAGTTTTTCGGCCATGCCGTCGGCTCTCAGCAGATCGCGCACTGAACCGTGGGCGCCGACCACGCGCAATTTAATGCCGCGAGTTGTGAGTTCGCTGTGCAACTCATTCAACATGCGTGAGCCCGCAAGATCGAGATACGGAGATGCAGAGAGATCGCAGATGACGAGGCGGACTTCGGCGCCGGCCGCTGGCCGAAGCCGGTTCAAGACGGTTTCCAGGACTGCATCGGTATTGACGTAAACCAGTGATGCTTCCGGGCGGAACACGATCACACCAGACAGCGGTTCGTTGTCGGGATGGCGGTCGAGGTCTGAATAGCTGTTTGTACCGGGAACGCGACCGAGAAACGCCACGTGCGGCTGTGACGCACGGGCTAGCAGCAATATGATGGATGCGAGTGCAGCAAGCAGGATACCTTCAAGGATTCCCAGAAGCAGCACGGCACCAAGAGCAATCGTCGCGGCATAGAAGTCCAGCCGGCTCACGCGCCACATACGGAAAAGCGCCGGAAAATCCAGCAACCCGTATATTGCTGTCAGCACAACGGCAGCCAGTACAGCTTTCGGCAGATTTTCCAGCAGTCCCGTCAGGAACAGTAAGCACAGGGCAAGTGTGATTGAGGCAAAGATCAGTGCGAGCGACGTGCGTGCGCCCGCCTTGTCGTTCACTGCCGATTGCGACAGTCCACCCGCCACGGGATAGCCGTGCCCCAACGCCGTGAAAAAATTGGCTGCGGCAATGCCGAGAAGCTCCTGCCGCGGGTCTAGTACGTATCTGTGCTTGGCGGCGAAGGTGCGTGCGGCCGATACGCCTTCGATATAGGCGAGCAGCAAACAGCCCGCAGCCAACGGGAATATGCCCTCAACTTCATGTAGCCGCAGCGCCGGCGCCGCGAAAGTGGGTAGCCCGGACGGTATCTCTCCCGTTGTTGGCACTCCGAGAGCCGGAAGCCCAAGTATGGTTGCAGCGACGATTGAAAGCGCAACAACGACAAGAGCAACGGGCTTTCCAGGCAGGACACGTTCGCCAAGTACGAGCAGCCCGATCGCGACGACACCGACGCCGAGCACAAGGTAATTTGTCTGGCCGAATTGACCGACAAACACCACAAGTCGTTCAAAAAAATTAGTCCCACCACCTGTCACGCCCAAAAGACTTGGCAGTTGGGTCATACCAATGGTCAAGGCTGCGCCGGCCTTGAAGCCGACAAGAATACTATCGCTGATCAACTTCACGAGCGCACTGAGTTGCAACAACCAGGCGAGCAGGGAAAGTCCGGCCACCGTGAGGGCTGCAAGGCTGGCAATCTGTGCATAATGTTGCACGTCACCATCCGCCATTGCTCCCACAGATGTGGCAATCATAAGCGAGATGGCGGAAGTGGGTCCGATCGCAAGTTGACGTGAAGACCCGAGCAGAGCGTAGCCCACGCCCCCCAACAGGTAGCCGTAGACGCCAACTTGCGGGGGCAAACCCGCGAGTTCAGCGTAGGCCAGGGATACGGGGATCGCGTAGGCCGCCAGCGTCACCCCGGCGACGACATCGTTTTGCAACCAGTCCGCACGATAACCTGCCAACCAACGCGCTGGCGGAAACCACCAAAGCCAGGTCGATCTATACTCCGTCGGGTCGGTCATCCCTGACGCCTTAGCTCCGAAACAATTGTTACACATTTCGTACGGAACGCGTAAGGCTGGGGTCGAAGCGGCCTAGCTTGTTATTTTGGAGATTGCGGTCAAGGTTTTTTCGTATCTCGCAAATAGACAAACCAATAAACAGCGGCGACCATCAGCGACCCACCAATGATGTTGCCTATTGTGACGGGGAACAGGTTGGCGAAAAAATTGCTCCAGGTCAGTCCGGGATAGTCAGCCGCAGTCTTCCCAATGGCTGTCCAGAACGAGTCAGGAGCGCCCGCCCTGATGAACAAGCCCATCGGTATGAAGTAGATATTGGCGATGCAGTGCTCGAACCCGGCTGCCGCGAATATCGCCACCGGGGGAATTGCCGTCATAATCCGGTCGATATTGGTTCGCGCGCTGTACAACATCCAGACCGCCAGACAAACAAGGGCGTTGCACAAGATCCCCAGGATCAATGCCGGGATGAAGTCCAGTGACGTTTTTGCGCTCGCGATATTCAGCGCGACAAGTCCGACGGCACCGTCACCGAACGTGTACTGTGTCGAGTAGAACACGAGTATGGCAGTCGCAATCGCGCCGACAAAGTTTCCAGTGAAGGAAAGAACCCAGTTGAGCAACAGCGCGCGAGTTTTTACTTTCCCGCTAGCCCAGGCCATCACGATAAGGTTGTTGCCGGTAAAAAGTTCGGCCCCGGCGATGATCACCATGACAAGGCCGGCAGAAAAGACCAGGCCCGTGAGCAGTCGGCCTATTCCATAGGGGAGTCCGGTGCCAGCCGTGACGGTCGTTGCGAAAACTGCGCCGAACGAAATGAATGCTCCGGCGAGAATGCTCAACACGAAAATGGTAACCGGATCGGTGGCTGCCCTTTTGATTCCGCTTTGTTCGGCGCGTACAGCCATGCTTGCCGGCATGATCGCGTCGAAAGTCACCATTTGTGGTAGGGAAACTTCGTCGTCAGTCGGCTTTCTGCTCATTTGCGCTGCTAACCGCCCGTGCCGGTAGCGGCAAGAATGCCGACGATTTGCACCGCGATGACTTTCAAGATCGTCATTGACGGGAAGATCATCGCATAGCCGATATCGGGTCGCTCGGTCGGCGCCATCTTGGTTGAATAGACAAGGATGGCGGGGTTTCCAGTCGCGCCCGAGGCGACGCCAACCAGATCGTCATACGGGATCTTCATGAGGTAGTAGCCCACGATGAGGACAATCAACACGGTCGTCAGCAGGACAGCTATCCCGATAAAGAACATCGTAAAGCCCGACTCTGCAATCGTGCGCACAAAGGGCTGGCCGGCGTTGACGCCGACCGTAGCCAGAAACATCGCGAGCCCGAAATTGCGAAGCACGATGTTCGCCGGCAGCGGCATCGTCCACAGCATGGGACCCGTCCGCCGTAATTTGCCGAGGATGAGCGCAACGATGAGCGGGCCGCCGCCAATGCCAAGCGTAACGGTACCGACACCGGGGACGGGAATTGGAATGAGCCCGATCAATACGCCGAGGACCATACCGAGGCCCAGAGAGACGTAGCTGAATTCGGCTGCGGCCTTAACCGTGTCGCCAAAATGCTTTCTGACGTCTTCTCGACGGTCTGGTGGCATCAGCACGCCAACACGGTCGCCGAATTCAAGCATCAAATCGGGTGTCGGCACGAGGTCGGCGTCGTAGCGCCGCACGTGCAGCAAGTGGGCTGGAAAGCCGGCAGGCATCGGAAGACGGGCAAGAGGCACACCGACCACGCTGGCTTTGCCGACAAACACCCGAATGTAGTCCAGATCACTGCGATCCTTGGCCAAACGGCCAGGTTCAAGTTTGCCAAGGCGCGAAGCAGCTTCCCCGATTGCATCCTGCTGTTCGCCGATGATCAAGACGGCATCGCCGGCCGACAGCGCAAGATCTGGCGCCGGGATAACGTTGTGTCCGCTCTGGCGAACCATCGTCACCTGGACACCATCCGGCAATTCTTTGGTTAGCTCGTCGAGTGTGCGGCCGGAGAACTTTTCCCCGACGGAAATTTCACCCATGTGGAAGCGCTGCGCTTTTGCCGGAAATTTTGGCCGAACGACGCGCGTCATGAAGTAGATGCACAGGATGGGTCCGATCACACCGAAGGGATAGGCAATCGAGTATCCGATAGAGGGTTCCTTGTTGTTCATGACATCGAGCGCTGCCTGGAGCGTCGCTGTGCTTGTCATCGATCCGGCGTAGATACCGAGGGTATGACCGATCTTGATGCCGAAGGCCTGGCCCAAGCCCAGCGCTACGAGGAGGCCGGCCACGCAGCCAATCAATGCCAGCAGATTGTACTTGCGGCCAACTCCCCGCATTCCCTCGAAGAACTGGCGTCCGTAAAGGATTCCAATGCCGTAGAGGAACATGATCAGGCCGGTCAGCCCGATCGGTCCAACGATCTGCGCCTTCGGAGCAAATGCGCCGAGCGCAAGACCGACAAACAGAACGGCACCAACGCCGAGGGAAAATCCGCCGATGTTGATCTGTCCGACAAGGTAACCGAGACCGATCGCCAGAAACGCCGTAAGAATTGGCTGGGTGCCGATGATATCGCGCGCAAGGTCTAACATGGAAAACTCCCCCTGGAATCTGGCGCTGTTTGGCTGCCGAAAGTCCGATCAGCGGGCACGGCAACCTGCGGCGCGGAATTGTTCGATGACTCGCTTGGTAAGATCTGGTGGCGCTGCGGGCGTATCGGCGCATTTGTATTCGAGCTTCATCGCCTTCCATTTGAACGCACCCATTTGATGGAAGGGCTGTACCTCCACCCACTCGACGTTCTTCATAGGCGCGACAAATTTGGCGATACCTTCGACATTCGCAGGATCGTCCGTCAGGCCGGGCACGAGCGTGAACCGCACCCAAGCCGGCTTGCCAATCGATGCGAGGCGCTCTGCGAACCGCAGGGTAGGGGCCAGATCGCGGCCGGTAACCTTGCGATAGGTGTCCGGATTTGAGCTTTTGATGTCGAGCAGCACCAAATCAACGACTGACAGGAAAGAATCGTCAGCCCGGTCGCCCAAAAAGCCTGACGTTTCGATGGCGGTGTGAAGGCCCATCTTCTTGGCGCCGGCGAATATCCGTTTCGTGAAGGCGAGTTGCACCATTGCTTCGCCGCCCGAAATGGTCAGGCCGCCGCCAAGGGCCTTGACGGCAGACGCGAAGCTGGCAAGACGGTCGAGCACCTGCTGTGCCGAGACATAAGTCCCGTCTTTGAGGTGCCAGGTGTCCGGGTTGTGGCAATAGGTGCAACGCAGCAGGCAACCTGACAAGAACAGTACGACGCGCAGGCCGGGCCCATCGTAGCGGGACGATGTTTCATAAGAGTGCGCGTAGCCAAACGCACCCTCGGCGTCGTCTTTAAACAGACTTTCATCCGGAGCGTCCGGCGAAATTCCGACGCGCAGATCGTACCGGCTGCCGGCTTCCAATGTTCCAGGCGTCGACATCTTGCTCGCTCGTTCAGATCTGGCCGTGGAAGGTCCGGTTGATCACGTCCCGCTGCTGCTCCGGTGTCAGCCGGATGAAATTAACCGCATAGCCAGACACACGGATCGTGAGCTGCGGATACTTGTCCGGGTTCTTGATCGCGTCCTCGAGCGTTTCCTTGTCAATGACGTTCAGATTCATGTGGAATCCGCCATGATCGAAATAGACGTCGAAAGCTTTCGTCGCCGATTCAATGAGTTCGTGTTCGGACAAGTGTGCCTTCTGCGGGGAAACAGAAACGGTGTAACTGATCCCGTCCTGCGAATCCTTGTAGGGAAGTTTTGCAACGGACAGGCACGACGCGAGCCAGCCGTGGTTGTCACGGCCATGCATCGGATTAGCGCCCGGTCCGAAGGGTTCGCCTTTGCGTCGTCCGTCGGGCGTATTTCCGGTGGCTTTACCGTAGACGACGTTTGAGGTGATCGTCAGCACACTTTGGGTGTGCGTCGCATTGCGGTACGTCGGATGCTTGCGAATTTTCTGCATGAAGCTCGTGACGAGCTCGGCTGCTATCATATCAACGCGATCATCGTTGTTGCCGAATTGCGGAATGTTGGCGTTGCCTTCGTTCTTGTAGTCGACGGCCACGCCCTTATCATCGCGAATGACGCGGATTTTTCCGTACTTGATTGCGCTGAGACTATCGGCAACGACCGACAGACCTGCAATTCCGAAGGCCATCGTACGCAGGACGTCGCGGTCGTGCAGCGCCATCTCAAGCCGCTCATAAAAATACTTGTCGTGCATGTAATGGATGCAGTTCATCGCATGCACGTAAGTACGAGCGAGCCATTCCATGGTTGTGTCGAATTTCTTCATCACCTCGTCATAGTCGAGGAATTCGCCGGTCACGGCAGGTGTCGGTGGCGCGATCTGGTCGCCTGAGACCTCGTCGCGGCCGCCATTGATTGCGTAAAGCAGCGCTTTGGCGAGATTGACGCGCGCGCCGAAGAACTGCATCTGCTTTCCGAGCTTCATCGCCGAAACGCAACACGCAATCCCGTAGTCGTCGCCCCAGAACGGGCGCATCAGGTCGTCGTTCTCGTATTGCAACGACGACGTATCGCGGCTGACCTTGACGCAATAACGCTTGAAAGTGTCCGGGAGGTGTTTCGACCAGAGCACCGTGATATTCGGTTCGGGTGCCGGACCGAGATTGTAGAGAGTGTGCAGCATGCGATAGCTGCTCTTGGTCACGAGGGTACGACCGTCGAGGTCCATCCCTCCTACGCATTCGGTCGCCCAGTAGGGATCGCCGCTGAACAGCGCATCGTATTCCGGTGTACGCAGGAAACGCACGATGCGCAGCTTTTGCACGAGCTGGTCCCATAGTTCCTGGGCACCGGCTTCGTCCAACTTGCCTTCACGAATGTCGCGTTCGATGTAGACGTCGAGGAACGAGGAGATGCGTCCGATCGACATCGCCGCGCCGTTAGCCTCCTTGATGGCGCCGAGATACGCAATGTAAGTCCATTGTACGGCCTCGCGCGCGTTGGTCGCCGGACGGGAAATGTCCAAGCCGTAAAGCTTTGCCATCGCAGCGAGATCTTTGAGCGCGCGAATTTGCTCGGCCAGTTCCTCGCGCAGACGGATCACCTCATCGGTGGGCCACATGTCGTCGATCTGCGCACGTTCAATCTGCTTTACCTCGAGCAATCGATCGACGCCATACAAAGCGACGCGACGGTAGTCGCCGATGATGCGGCCGCGTCCATACGAGTCCGGCAGGCCGGTGACAATTCCCGATCTTCTGCAACGCATGATCTCCGGCGTGTACGCGTCAAACACGCCGTCATTATGTGATCGTCGATACCTCGTGAATGCTTCATGAACCTGCGGGTCGGCTTCGAAGCCCGCGGCCTTGAGACCCGCTTCGACCATGCGCAGACCGCCGTATGGAAAGATCGCGCGCTTGAAGGGCTGGTCGGTCTGCAGACCTACGACGACTTCGTTATCGCGATCGATGTAACCGGGCTTGTGCGCCAGCATTGTCGAAGGAGTCTTTGCGTCGACGGCGAGGACGCCCTTTTTCCGTTCTTCCTGGAAGTAGGGCTGCAGCTTTGCCCAGACCGCTTTTGTCTTGGTGGATGCCGGCGCAAGAAATTTTTCGTCGCCGGTATAGGGCGTCACGTTGCGAACGATAAAATCCCGAACGTTGATTGACGTTCGCCAGTCGCCAGGGTTCAAGCCACGCCACGTATCCTCGCCACCTTTGGTGTCGACTTCCTTGGCAATTGCGACGCTAGCTTTCATGGCGATTTCTCCCTATCTGGTCTGGCGTTTGTCCCCGATGTTGTGGTCTTTTTTGCCTGGTGGCCGAGCGCTCTAAATTAGAGTAGCATTGGCAACGTACACAAGCGACTGGCTAGTGACTGACTAGCAAATCGCGCGCGTTTGACTTCGATGAGAGTCAAATTCGACCGATGAGCCCGAGCTATTATTCTTGGAGCGCGATCTGGCGTCGGACTCGCGATGGCAAGTCTATGAGTCATGGAGAGGGGCGCAATCGATGGCAACGTCTTCCGCGGCGCAACAAGGCAGTGCGAAGCCTCATGCCAAATACGATCGTCTGATCGCAAGGGCCAAGGGGGTCGAGGCCGCCAAAACCCTTATCGTTCACCCATGCGATGAGACGTCGTTACGCGGCGCACTCGAAGCCGCGGAGCTCGGCATTATCATGCCGATTCTGGTCGGTCCGGCGGGAAAGATCGCAGCAGTCGCACGCGCTCACAAATTGAATCTGGACGGCATCGAAATTATCGATGTGCCGCACAGTGATGCGGCCGCAGCCAAGGCTGTCGAGCTCGTCAAGGCGGGTATGGGCGAGCTCCTGATGAAAGGCAGCCTGCATACCGACGAGCTGATGCGCGCGGTGACGTCCTCGACGGCCGGCCTGCGTACCGCGCGGCGTATCAGTCACGTCTTTGTGATGGACGTGCCGACATATTCAGAGACCCTGTTCATCACTGATGCCGCGATCAATATATTCCCCGATCTCGACGTCAAACGCGACATTGTGCAGAACGCGATCGATCTCTGGACGCAAACGGGTCTCGGGACGCCACGGGTGGCCATTCTCTCTGCGGTCGAGACTGTCACATCAAAAATTCCGTCCACAATCGAGGCAGCGGCCTTGTGCAAGATGGCCGACCGCGGACAAATCACCGGCGGGATCCTCGACGGTCCACTCGCTTTCGACAATGCGATCGACCCGGAAGCGGCAAGAATTAAAGGCATCAAATCCGAGGTTGCAGGTCGCGCCCAGATTCTCGTCGTTCCCGATCTTGAGTCCGGCAATATGCTCGCCAAGAACCTTTCATTCATGGCGAATGCGGATGCCGCCGGAATCGTACTTGGCGCCCGCGTGCCTATCATCCTGACATCGCGTGCCGACTCGATACGCACGCGCATGGCGTCCTGTGCAGTCGCCGTGCTCTATGCCGATGCGCGCCGCCGTCTAGCGACCGTCACTGCGGTCTGACCGCCATGGACGCCATCCTTGTCGTTAATGCCGGATCGTCGAGCCTCAAATTCCAGGTGTTCGCAACCAGCGGCTCGGGTGATGACCTTGACTGCCTGGCTAAGGGCCAGGTCGATGGGGTCGGCAGCCGTCCACGCCTGAAGGCCGAGGGTGCGGACAAAAAGCCCTTGGTCGACCAAACGTACAGTGCCGACAAAATCCCGGATCTGCCTGCCGCCATCCAGGTCGCGGGGGACTGGTTGCGCAGCACGCAGAAGGTCAATCTCCTCGCCGTCGGACATCGAGTTGTTCACGGCGGTCCCGAATTTGACCGGCCCGTGCGCGTGACCCGGGAGGTCGTGGCGCAGCTCGAACGCTATGTCTCGCTGGCGCCCCTGCATCAACCGAACAACCTTGCTCCGATCCGAACGCTTCTTGACCGCCGTCCCGAGCTGCCGCAGGTCGCGTGTTTCGACACGGCGTTTCACCGCGGCCACGGCGCGCTGGCGGACTATTACGCATTGCCTGAAAGCTTCTACAAGGAAGGTGTGCGGCGTTACGGCTTCCACGGACTGTCCTACGAATATATCGCGCATCGCCTGCCGCACGTCGCGCCGGATGTTGCGAAGGGGCGTGTGATTGTCGCGCATCTCGGCAGCGGCGCTTCAATGTGTGCTCTTGCAAATAGCCGAAGCGTCGAAAGTACGCTCGGATTCACTGCTCTCGACGGATTGCCGATGGGAACGCGTCCGGGCCAACTCGATCCCGGCGTGGTGCTTTACATGATTGCCGAAAAAGGAATGAGCCCAGCAGCGGTCCAGGACCTTTTCTATAAGGAATCCGGGCTTAAGGGGCTTTCCGGAATCAGTAATGACGTACGCGAGCTTCTGGACAGCAAGGATCCGAAAGCAGCGTTTGCGCTCGACTATTTCGCCTATCGCGCCGGACTCTATGTCGGCATGCTGGCCGCCGCACTCGGCGGGCTCGATGCCTTCGTATTCACGGCTGGCATCGGTGAAAACTCGTCGCCGATGCGCGCACGCATCGCTGAGCGGCTCGCCTGGCTTGGGGTCGGTCTCGATGCCACCGCGAACAACGCAGGTTCAACACTGATATCGAAAAAAGACAGCCGCGTTCCTGTCTATGTTATCCCGACAAACGAAGAGCTGATGATCGCGCGACATACGCTTGAGTTGCTTTCGACCCAACACGCAGTACCCAAGACTGCTGCAAGATAGGTTCCGCTGGATCTATAATGTGAGCGGCCCGCGGTGTTTTCAGTTTTGCCGGGACCATGTTGTCAGTCGGCATCGCAAATCACCCAGTCAATCCGGATTAACAAAGCTGGAGCGCGACATGCACGGTGCCAGACTCGCGCTTCGTGCTCATCTTAAGCCCGCTTTTCTCGAACGTTTTCAGCATCGGGATGTTCTCCGGCAGCACTTCGGCGGTGAACTCCTTCAGTCCGGCGTCGCGAGCAAGTATGGCCAGGTGCCCCAGCAACGCCGCGCCGATGCCTTGACCCTGATAGTCGTCGGTCACAACGAATGCGATCTCTGCCGTGTCGGGTGGCTGGACGATATAGCGGCCGCCGCCGGCGATCTCTGCGGTGCCGGCGACTTCGACGACCGCGACAAGCGCGACATGACCGACAAAGTCGACGTTTAGGAAGAATGCACGTTCCTTCTCCGAAAATTCGCGCTTTGCGCCGAAGAAGCGCCGGTACATCGACGTGGAACTCGTGTGATCGATAGCGGCTAACATACCGCGTTCGTCCTCCGGCGAGAGGGCGCGGATTTCGACCATGCGTCCATCACGCAGGCGCTCCATCGCCGAATACTTCGCCGCCTCGAGCATCGTCGGCATCCTCCGGACGTTCATCCCCAAGCCAGCGTGATGCTGATGTCGCCCGGCATGCCATTTGGCCAATCGGCAATCTGGTACTTCAAGCGATATCCGCGCGGTTGGAGATGAACCTTCCAGAAATGATAAAGCTCCTTCGGCAGGCCCGTCAGCGTATCCTCCCAACCGGGCTCCTGTTGGTTGATGGCGCGTCCGCCGTCGGTGCACAATTTATTTGAGAACCGACCGACTTCGACCTCGGTCAAACCATTGCCCACGGCGCGCTTGATGATGGCGGCCGCGCGCTTCATCCGCTCTTCGTCGCTCACGCCCGAGGGCTTGGAGAGATTATCGAGCAATTCCTTTTTCTCGGCCTCGGCAGCCTGACGTTTGCGCATGTACTCGGCGGCTTTTTCAGCCTCCATCAACGCGCTCTGTTTGCGGCAGTCCAATGCGCTCGGCAAAACGTCATCCAAGTTAGCTGCCATACGCATATCTCCTTATGCACGACGCTTACTATGAGGCAGCGCATGGTACCGGTCGAACCCTGCCTTGTGGAGGGGTGCGTGGAAGCATTCCGGAGTTCTTCTGACGTTCGGTGAAGGTCAATAGGCGAGATGGCTACCGTTAGCGGGCTTTTCTCCAAAGAAGCGACATTCGCCTTCCTGCCTAATGCTGTCGGCTGAAGCGAGAGTTACCTAGCCGATAGTGATCTGGATCAAAGCGTCTGGTGTCGTGCTACGGTTACAAGCTTTGTGAGAAATAGCCCCTAGGCCACGGCCATGGTCCGCCGCACATCGGGCGGCACGGCTTCGTCGGCGAGTGCCTTGAGCGCTGCATCAAGGGGCATTACCTGCTGGCCTTCCTTACCGAGACGACGGATCGAGACGGTGTGCTCAGCCGCTTCCTTCTTGCCGACCACCAGCAGTGCCGGGACCTTGGCGAGGGAGTGTTCGCGCACTTTGTAGTTGATCTTCTCGTTACGCAGGTCGCTTTCAACGCGCAGGCCGAGCTTGCGCGCGGCGCCCATTGCCTCGCGCGCAAAATCGTCGGCATCCGACGTGATGGTGGCGACGACCGCCTGCACTGGGGACAGCCACAAGGGCAGGTGGCCGGCATAATGCTCGATCAGGATGCCGGTAAAGCGCTCAAGTGAGCCGAACATCGCGCGGTGGAGCATCACCGGAGTCACCTTGTTGGAATGCTCGTCGATATAAAATGCGCCGAGCCGGCCAGGCAGGTTGAGGTCAACCTGAACGGTGCCGCATTGCCAGTCGCGGCCGATCGCGTCGCGCAAGACGTATTCAAGTTTGGGTCCGTAAAAGGCGCCTTCGCCCTTGTTCAGCGTCCACGGCCGGCCTGAGGCTTTGAGGGCAGCCATCAAGGCGGCTTCTGCCTTATCCCAGACCGCATCATCGCCGATGCGCTTGTCGGGCCGGTCGGAGAACTTGATGCGCACGTCCGAGAAGCCGAAATCCTCGTAGATCGAGAGGATCAGATCGTTCATCTTGAGGGATTCTTCGGCAATCTGGCTCTCGGTGATGAAAACATGCGCGTCGTCCTGCGTGAAAGCACGCACGCGCATCAGTCCGTGCAGCGCGCCTGACGGCTCGAAGCGGTGAACCTTGCCGAATTCGGCGATCTTGACCGGGAGTTCGCGGTAGCTGCGCAAGCCGTTCTTGAAGATCTGGATGTGGCCGGGGCAGTTCATCGGCTTGACCGCGTAGACGCGCTCGTCTTCTTCGCGCTTTTGCGTGAGGAAGATCATGTCCGAATAAGTCGGGATGTGTCCCGTGATTTCCCACAGCGTCTTGTCCATGAGCTGCGGCGAGTTGACTTCGACATAACCGGCGGCGCTCTGCTGGCGGCGAATGTAATTTTCCAGCGCCTGGAAAAGCGTCCACCCATTGGCGTGCCAGAACACCGAACCGGGAGCCTCTTCCTGGAAGTGGAACAGGTCCATCTCGCGGCCGACGCGGCGGTGGTCGCGTTTCTCGGCTTCCTCGATCTGCTTGAGATACGCGTCGAGCTCTTCCTGCTTGGCGAAGGCAGTACCGTAGATGCGGGTCAGCATCGGGTTTTTTGAATCGCCGCGCCAATAGGCGCCGGCCACCTTCATCAGCTTGAAAGCGTTGCCGACCTTGCCGGTCGAGGTCATATGCGGGCCGCGGCAGAGATCAAACCAGTCGCCTTGTTTGTAAATTTTGATCTGCTGATCGGCCGGGATTGCGTCCACGAGCTCGACCTTGAAGGCCTCGCCCATGTCGCGGAAGGTTTTCTTTGCCTGCTCGCGCGGCCACACTTCCTTGGTGAACGGTTTGTCGCGCGCGATGATCTCTCGCATCTTCTTCTCGATGACTGGAAGGTCTTCGGGCGTGAACGGCTGGTTGCGGAAGAAATCGTAATAGAAGCCGTTCTCGATCACCGGACCGATCGTGACCTGCGTGCCTGGCCACAAAGCCTGCACCGCTTCGGCGAGCACGTGAGCGGCGTCGTGCCGGATCAGTTCGAGCGCGCGCGGATCGTCGCGTGAAATGAATTCGATTTTGGCGTCGTGGTCGATCGGGTCGCTCAAATCTGCGAGGCCGCCGTCTAGCGCCATCGCGACGGTTCGCTTGGCCAATGAGGGTGAAATGCCCTTGGCGACGTCTAAACCAGTTGTGCCTGAGGGATATTCACGGCGTGCGCCATCGGGAAAGGTCAGCGCGACACTTTGCGCCATGACTAAGTCTCCTTGCTCACTCGCTGCCTACGAATGCAGGTAAGCGTGGAACTCGATATAGCAGGCGAATCAGACCGCGCAACTAGGCGTGCGGCGCTTCGTTGGCGCCGCGCCAGCGTCCGTAGCGCCACGGCAGAAACCAATGTGCGCGCGCGGGCAGTTCAGCGGGCACGAAATCGAGTCCCGATGTGCCCCAGGGGTGGCAGCGCAGAATGCGCGCGAGCGACATCCATCCGCCGGCCCAGAGGCCGAATCGTCCGATCGCCTCATCCGCGTAGTCGGAGCAGGTTGGTAGATGTCGGCAACGCGGCCCCAGCAAGGGCGCAAGTGCAAGCCGATAAAGCGCGACCAGCCCTTGGCCGGCGAGCCGGGGCAGGCGGGCGAATAATCGCGGGTTGTTGCTATTGTTCGGCATCGCCTAACTCAAGTTCCAGTGAAAGTTTAATATCGCAAAGTTCCTCTGCAAAGTTCCAAGCCAATGGAACTACGGGGAAATCCGGAATTCGGAGGCGATAGCGACTTTTTTACACTAGACCCGAATCTCGCAACTGCACTAAGAACTACCGACACGGGGGTACCAGCGCCGCTCAAGCTCAGCCAGAACGTGGGTTACCACGCAAGAAGACGGGCTCGGTGGCGAGACAGGGGAAGAATGAGCCGTTCCCTTTCGCTTGCTCGCGCGCTCGCATTTGCGGCGCCGTTTTTGATGTTGCCATCGCCGCTGCACGCGACCGATCGCGTGTTGCCGATGCACTTCGAACTGCGCGCGCAGGGACCGGCCGAGACTTGCGGCACGAATTGCAGACTCTTTATCGCGGCTTCTGGCGCGATTACCGCGGACACGCCGCGCAACTTCCTCGTCTTCGCGCAAAACCGTGATCTCACCGGCGCCACGGTGGTCATCGATTCAGACGGCGGCTCGGTCCTTGGCGCCATCGCATTGGGCCGTGAATTCCGCAACTTCAAACTCACCACCACCGTCGGCCACATTGTTGATCTTCCAACGGAAGGGCAAGACGAGCCGCGCGCGACGCTATCGCCGAATGCTGATTGCGAGTCGATGTGCGCCTTTGTTCTGCTCGGCGGTGTGCGCCGCTCGGTCCCGGTCGATGCGCGCGTGATGGTCCATCAAATCTGGCTCGGCGATCGCCGGGACGATCCGACGGCCGCGAGCTACTCGGCAGAGGATCTCGTATTGGTTCAGCGCGATATCGGGCGGCTCGCGCAATACGCCGCCGACATGGGCGCTTCCGCTGATCTGCTGGATCTGGCGTTGCGCATCCCGCCTTGGGAGCCGATGCATGCGATGACGCGTGAGGAATTGCGGCGCTCGCGTCTGACGACCGAAGACATTGACGCCCCGGCCGCGGCAACTGTCGCGACATCCGCGTCCACGCCGACTGCGCAACCCATTTCACGGCTGAACAACGGCCTGCACACCGCCGCGATCAGCGAACAACGGTGGGCCTTGGTCGACAATTCAGGTGTCGCCACGCTGGCCCGGCGCCACCCGCTCACCGTTGAGGGCGAGGATATTGGCAGCTTCGATCTGGTGGTGGCCTGCGTTGCCGGAGGCGACGGCTATGAGGTCAGCTATATCGAGCGACGCCATGGCGGGGAACAGGCCCAGCTACCTGATGCTCTTGGCATCATCAGCTTGCGGGTTGGCAGCAACGCGGCAGACCTCAAGGTCGTGTCGTCCGAACGCCGTGGCGCCCCGGATGAACTGGTCACTTATGCTTCGGGACGCGTCCCATCCGCGCTCATCGCCGCATTTGCCGCGGTCGGCAACCACTCGATGCTGATCAAAACGGAAAGCCCGCATCTGATTACCGGAATACGGCTGGGCAATACCGGTGCAGCGCAAAATCTGCCGAGGCTGTCTGCAAACTGCATCAAGCCACTGGGTGACCGGGCTGAGTTACCGCGGGCAAAGACCGGCGGCCTGGCGGCGGCGAAATAACTATTCGGCTGCTTGCGCGCGCTTACTGTCAGATTTTGCGTCGATCTGGTCGAGCGCCGAAACCACCGCATCAAAGGTCAGCAATGTCGAGGCGTGACGCGCCTTGTACTCGCGCACCGGCTCCAGCACCGCGATGTCCGCCCACTTGCCGGACGGAGGCGGGCCGTTCTCCTTCAGCATTTTGCGTACGGTCTCGCGCAATTCCCGCAGTTCCGCGGGTTTTGCCCCTATGACGTGACGCGCCATGATCGACGAGGAGGCCTGGCCGAGCGCGCAGGCCTTCACGTCGTGGGCAAAATCGGCGACCGCGCCGCCGTCCATCTTGAGGTCCACGGTCACCGTCGAACCGCATAGCTTCGAATGGGCGGTGGCTGTCGCATCCGGCGCAGGCAGCCTCCCCAGGCGGGGGATATTCCCCGCTAGTTCGAGGATTCGGCTGTTGTAAACGTCGTTAAGCATTGAAGTTTTACCGATTATGCAGAATCGCCGGATTGCCTGGACGGTACAAACGAATATATAGGTGTTGACCCAATGGTGCGAGAAGGGGTTCTCGGCGCCGACATGGTGTAAGCCATGCAGAATGGGAATGCAGCGTCCAGCTGCCGCGTTGGGACGAAGTGGTCCTTTGCGGATTAACTGACGCGGCCACCCCGGTGACACTCCCGGTGCTGCCTTTGGGCTAGTGCCGGTCGAACGGAGAGACCCGTCATGGACGTAAAAAATACCAACGTGAAGCCGTGGCCGAAGCACGGCCTTTCTGAGCATGTGCGCGCGGCGCCGGTACCGGTCGAGCCGCGGCCCTCACGCCAGCAAGCGGAAGCGGCCGTGCGTACGCTGATCGCCTATACCGGCGACGATCCGACGCGCGAAGGCGTGCTGGAAACGCCGAAACGCGTCATCGACGCCTACGAGGAGATTTACCAGGGCTATCGTGAATGCCCGGCGGAGGTGCTCGATCGCACGTTCAGCGAGACCGGCGGCTATGACGACTTCGTTCTGGTCCGCGACATCGGATTTAACTCGCATTGCGAACACCACATGATGCCATTTTACGGCAAGGCGCATGTCGCCTATATGCCGACGGACCGGGTTGTGGGTCTTTCGAAGCTCGCACGGTTGCTCGATGTCTATGCGCTGCGGTTGCAGACGCAGGAACATCTGACCTCGCAAGTCGCAACCGCGATCGACGAGATTCTTAAGCCGCGCGGCGTTGCGGTGATGATCGAAGCCGAGCATATGTGTATGTCGTTGCGCGGCGTTCAAAAGCCTGGCGCACTGACAGTGACTACACATTTCACCGGTGCGTTCCGCGACGAGGCCAACGAGCAGGTTCGTTTCATGGCCTTGCTGCGCGGCGGGCCGCGGTAAGTTCTCGTCCAGGTTTGTTGCAATTTTTTCTCCGTCATCCTGAGGCGTGCGCCGCAGGCGCGCTTCGAAGGATTACAACCAACTCGGCCGATCACCCTTCGAGGCTAGCGCTTTGCGCTCGCACCTCGGGGTGACGGCTAAAGGCAGGAGGCAGCCTTGTCCTCTTCCGAGCACGACATCGAAGAAGGTTTGGCGTTCACGCCAAAATTTGACACCGATGGTTTGATCACGGTCGTCGCAACCGATGCCAAATCGGGCGACGTGCTGATGGTCGCGCACATGAACGACGAAGCCCTGCGCAAGACGATTGCGAGCGGCGAGGCCTGGTATTACAGCCGTTCACGCAAGGCGCTGTGGAAGAAGGGCGAGACGTCCGGTCACGTGCAGCGCGTGCTCGAATTGCGCGTCGATTGCGATCAGGACGCGCTTTGGCTGAAGGTCGAACAGCAGGGCGCGGGGGCCTGTCACACGGGACGGCGCTCGTGTTTCTATCGCGCGGTCCCGCTCGTCAAAGGCGCAGGCGCTAGGCTCGAATTCCGCGACGCGGAAAAGGCGTTCGACCCGGGAAAAGTCTACAGGTAGCAGGCTGTTCAGCGCTTCACGCGTTCGAGCAGTTGCTGCGCGCGCACGAGGTGAGGCCGGTCATACATCTTGCCGTCGATGCCGACGGCCCCCGCGCCGGGCTGGGCGGCAAAGGCTGCCACGACCGACTTCGCTTTTTCAATTTGCGCCGTCGTGGGCGTGAAGACCTCGTTGATCACCGGCACTTGTGCAGGATGGATGGCGAGGCGCCCGGTGAACCCGTCGCGGCGCGACGCTTCGGTATCGCGGCGCAGGCCGTCCGAATTGCGAAAATCGACATAGACGGTCTCGATCGCTGGCAGCTTGGCCGCCGCGGCCGCGTAGAGGCAAACTGAACGGGCGAGGCGATAGGGCTCTGTCAATTCGCCGCTTGCATCCCGGTTTGTTTCTGCACCCAGCTCCGCCGACAGATCCTCGGGGCCCCACGTGAGCCCGATTAGGCGCGGGCTTGCGTTGCGGAAATTCCCGGCGGAAAAAAGGCCTGCCGCCAATTCCACGGCCTGCGCAAGAATTTTGATCTGACCTTCAGGTATGCCGGCAATGGCTTCCCGCGCCGTCAGCTTGGCATCGAGGTGTACGACGCTTGCACCACCCTCCGCCTTGGGAAAGACAACGGCGTCCGGCTTGCCGGCAACGATCGCGTCAAGGTCGGCGTCTGTCATGCCGGTGTCGAGACCATTAATGCGAACCAGCAAGCTCGGCCGCTGTTTTGTTGCGCCCGCAGCCCTGAGAAATTCCAGAGCTGCTGCACGGGCCTGCGGCTTTCGCTCGAGCGTAATCGAATCTTCCAGATCGATGATCACGGCATCGGCGCCGCTCGCCATCGCTTTATCGAGTTTGGGTCCGCCGTCGGCAGGTACGAAAAGAAACGAGCGCATTATTTCGGCCGCATCCGCATGAAGGCCTGACGGTGGCACTCAGCCACCAAGGTGCCGTCCTGCTTGAAAGCCTTGTGATGGAATTCGACGATGCCCGCGCCCGGCCGTGACTTCGACTCGCGTTTGCTCTTCACCTGGGTGGTGCAATTCACGGTGTCGCCTTCGAACAAGGGATTGGGAAATTTGACGTCGGTCATGCCGAGATTGGCGATGGTGGTACCGACCGTCATGTCGGACACCTGGATTCCGATCATGAGCCCCAGCGTGAACAGCGAGTTCATCAGCGGCTGGCCCCACTCGGTCTCGGTTTCGCAGAAATGGCGGTCGATGTGCAGCGGTTGCGGGTTGAGGGTCATGTTGGAGAACAGCATGTTGTCCATCTGCGTCACGGTGCGCGTATAGCGGTGCTCGTAGGTCTTGCCGACCTCGAAATCCTCGAAATACAGGCCGCCGCGCTTGTGCCGCTGGATTACCTCAGGCATCGCTATCCTCCGAAAAATCCTGCCAAAATAGGGCTTTGCGAGGCCCATTTACGGTTCGTTTACCATAATTTCGCATGGTCGGTAGGCCCGCGAGAGCCGTTGCGTCCGCGTCTCACTCCCATAAGCCCAGAACTTTGCAAGGCGCAACACGATGGCTATTCACCCGGCGACCGCCGGCGGGGGACCGCAGATCACCGGAGCGATCCGCCAGGCGGCGCAATCGACCGGAATCAGTTTTGAATATCTGCTCACGACGGCGCAGATCGAATCCAACATGAACCCGTCCGCGCAGGCATCGACCTCGTCGGCGAAGGGTCTTTATCAATTCATCGACCAGACCTGGCTTGGCACCATGAAGCAGGATGGCGCCGCGTTGGGACTCGGCCAATATGCCGATGCCATCACGCGGTCGTCCGACGGACGCTATGAAGTATCGGACCCCTCCATGCGGTCGGCGATTTTGCGGCTGCGCAACGATCCACAAGCGAGCGCGATGCTGGCAGGGGCGCTCACTCGCAACAACGCGGCGCTGGTCGGCGCGAATATTGGCCGCCAGCCGACGAACGGCGAGCTTTATATCGCGCATTTTCTTGGCGCCGACGGCGCGGGCAAGTTGATCAACGCTGCGTCCGGGCGACCGCAGACCAGCGCTGCCGTCATGTTTCCCAACGCCGCCGCGGCAAACCGCAATATCTTCTATGACCACTCCGGGCGGGCACGCAGCGTGGGCGAGGTTTACGGCAAACTGACCAGCCTTTTTGATACGGCGCGCGCAGTTGCCTTTGCGCCGCTGGGTGGAGCAAAAAATGTCGCGAGCGCGGAGCTGCCTGCACCTGCACCTGCACCGGCTCTGGCGCCTGCAATGACGGTGGCATCTGCACCATTGATCAAATCGGTACCGAAGGCGCCCATCGCACGGCTGGCCTCGGCCGATATACCGCGCCCGCCGGCACCAATCCCGCGCCCAGCCCCGGCCCAAACCCACGACACAGCTGGCACGACGCAAGCATTCGCGAAGGCCAGTGAACAGCTGCCAGCTCCGCCGGTCGTGCGCGCGTCATTCGAATCTATGTTTACCGACCGTGTGCGGCAGCCTTTGACGCAAACCGTCAGCACGCTCTGGGGACCGACCACGACCGGGACGCCACCACCACCACCGAGCCAGACAGTACAGATGTTTGATCTGTTCACCGACCCGCGGCCCAATGCGCGCAAGTTGTCCGGTGACAAGGCCTGACTTGGCCTGACTTGGCCTAACTTGGCCTAACTTGGCCTGATTTTACTTGGCATTTCGAGCCAATATGCTTAACGGCCGATCAATTTCTATGGTGAACGCTTTGTTAAGCGTCATCCATTAGGCTGATCTCTGCCGTCCGTTGGGGGCGGTCTCGTAGCGTCGGTTGCGCCATGATCGTCCGTCAGTTCTTGCATTGGGTACGCCAGGCTCCCGCCGGTGAGCGGGCCGAAGCAACATCCGCGCTGGCGCGCGCCTATCTTTACTCTGAATTATCACCCGATGACCTCGCAGCCGCGGAAGGCGCGATGATCATGCTGCTGGACGATCCTTCGCCACTGGTCCGGCACGCGCTCTCCGAGGCATTTGCATCGGCCGATAACGCGCCGCGGATTGTCGTGCACGCGCTCGCATCCGATCAGGCAGATGTCGCATTACCCGTGCTGGCGCATTCGCCGTTGCTCGATGAAGACGATCTTGTGGACTTGATCGGCACAGGTGATGCGGGTGTGCAGGACGCAATTGCCGGCCGCTCGCCGTTGCCACGCGCGCTTGCCGCCGCCATTGCCGAAGTTGGATCGGCCGAAGCGTGTCTCACACTGTTGGAAAATTCCGGCGCCGACATTGCACTCTTCTCGGTAGACCGCGTGGTCGACCGGTTTGGCCATCTTGCGCCGATCCGCGAGAACCTGTTGGCGCGTGATGACTTGCCGATGGCAATGCGTCAGGCGCTGCTGTCCAAGCTGTCGCAAACGCTCGCTGGCTTCGTCGCAGCGAGACAATGGCTTGGTCCCGAGCACGCCGAATACGCGACGAAAGAGGCCTGCGAAAAGGCGACAGTTGCGCTGGCGGCCGACACGCCTCACGAGGAGGTCGGGGCGCTGCTACAGCATTTGCGCCATAGTGGCCAACTCACCGCGGGCATGATTTTACGCGCATTGTTGTCCGGCAATGTAGTGCTGTTTGAAGAGGCGCTTGCGGAACTGTCGGGCGTGCCGATTGACCGCGTCAGCGGCTACGTCCACGACAAAAATATTTCCGGATTCCGCGCGCTCTACCGCAAGGCCGGACTGCCGGATGTCGCTTATCCGGCTTTCCGCGAGGCTTTGGTGGCGATCCGCGCCGGACTTCTGGTCGGCGAGCAGGGCGGGGCGGTGCGTCTCAAGCGGCGCATTGTGGAGCGCGTGCTGGATGCCTGCGCGCATGAGCGAGGTGAGAACAGCACGTCCCTATTGGCGCTGTTGCGGCGTTTCGCAGTGGAGGCGGCGCGCGAGGAAGCGCGTCTCTTCTGTGATGATCTGATTGCTGATGCCCATATCATTGCTGCGGATCACAATTTCGATGATCGGCAGTTGGCTGCGGCCTAGCGATTCTAAGCGACTGTCCGCTATTCGGGCACTATCGACGGACCCTTGAGCTGTTCGAGAACCTCCGGGCGGTCATGATTTTCCCGTACCAGGAACTCATCGGTCACGTCGCGCAATCGCTTTGTCAGCGTGGCAGCCAGTTCTTTGGCGTCCGAACGCGCGTATTCCCGATAAATTGCACGCACGGCATCGACGTGCTGATCGATCAGCTTGAGTGGAATGGGTGACTCAGCAGGCGTGTGTTCGATGAGCCGGCAAAGACTGTTGGCCGCGGACGCCACCGCAGGGTAACCGAACGTCGCGGCTTCACCCTTAATGTCATGCGCCGCGCGGAACAGCGCCTCCTTGTTGGCTGCGGAGTGGCCATCATTGAGCAGGTTGCGGCGGGCTGTATCGAGCCGATCGCACTCGGAATCCATCCAATTGGCAAATTCAGGAGACAGCTCTGCCAACGCCTTTTCGGCGCGGGCCACCGGATCCTCGCCGGTCCCCTCTGACGTGTCTTTGGATACAGCGCCACGTAATTTGTTTTCCGGTACGATGACCTCGTGATCGCCGTAGGTGACGATCGCTGCTGTGTCTTTGGAGCGGGCCATGGCCAGGTGCCTTTGTCAGACCACAGTGCGGGCTTTGTCGAGTAAGGGCGTCTGTCTGATGACGTCCGCCTTGCCGCCTTTTCGCCGTTCCGGGCCGATGTAATTCGAATTAATGTTGCGCCGGCGATCGGGACCGAAATAGGTCTTTGTCTTGATGAACGGTCGCGGATTGGCGACCACATTGATAATGCGCTGGTAAAGTCCCTTTGCCGAAATCGGCTTGGCCAGAAATTCGGTTACGCCGGCATCGCGCGCGGCAGTCACGCGTTTCTTTTCGGAGTGGCCGGTAAGCATGATGATGGCCACGTAAGGATTGGCGTTGGCGCCTGGCTGGCGGATCATCTGCATCAGCTCGAGGCCGTCGAAGATCGGCATCGCCCAGTCGGTGATGACGATGTCAGGAAGGTAATGCGTAAACGCTTCCAGGCCGGCCGCGCCATCTTCCGCTTCATAAACTTCGCGAGCGCCAAAGCCATGCAGCAACGTGCGCAATATGCGACGCATATGCGTGTTGTCGTCAATGACGAGGAAGCGCAACCGGTTGAAATCAATACGGACCATGGTGCCCCGGGCCTCGGGCGCGCCTGCAGCCCGGTACCGCGGTCACGAAACTAGCGGTGCCCCGTTAACGAATGGTTTAGGAAGCCGGCGCGCTAGTCTTTCAGCAACGCGGCCATGATCCGTTCCCGCGTCAGCGGCAAATCGCGGATACGGGCACCGAGCGCATGCGACACGGCGTTGCCGATGGCTGCGGCCGTCGGTCCAGCCGTGACCTCGCCGACGCCAAGCGGCACCTCATCTTTGGTGTTGATGAGCGCGACGTCGATTTCAGGTATCTCGCTGAATTTCAGGACCGGATAGGTTTCCCAATCATATGACGCGACACCATTGTCGAAACGGACTTGCTCCTTGAGAACCCAGCTTGCCGACTGAATGATGCCACCTTCGAGCTGGTTGATCGCGCCGTCGGGGTTGACCACAAGTCCGGCATCGGTCGCACACCACACGTGATTCAGGTGGATTTCTTCCTCGACCGAAAGATCGACGACCACCGCGGAGTAAGCGGCCCGGTTTTTGTAGCGGGCAAAAGCAATACCGCGGCCGCGGCCTGATCCGCCGGCCTCCGTCGGATTCCAGTGCGCCATAGCGGCCACTTTCTCGATCACGGCCCGTGCGCGTGCATCTGCTGTAATCGAGAGCCGGTATAGCACCGGATCTTGCCCGGCGCGTTCGGCCAGCTCATCGATGCAACATTCGAGCGCAAACACGTTCGGCATGGCGCCCAGTCCGCGCAAGGCCGACGTGCGCACCGGCGCCTCGGTTACAAGGTGGTGCAAAATGCGTTTGGCAGGAATGTCGTAGAGCGGCTCGCCGTTGCGGGTGGCGCCACCGCCATTGGCTTCAGGCACATCATTCGGGGGCGGCTCGGGTGGCGGATCGGGCAGGGCCAGCGCCCCGAGCAGATTGCCGCCGGCGCCTGGGCGCAAATTGTGCGTCGGGCTCCAGATTTCCTGCGTCCAGTCGACAGGCTTGCCACCGTCGTCAACCAGGGCGCGCACCTTCACGACCATAGCCGGGGTCTTCGGCTCGTAAATAAACTCTTCCTCGCGCCGCCAGCGTACGCGGACCGGCTGTCCCGGCTTCTGCATCGCGATGATGGCGGCGTCGGCGGCCGCATCGTCGGCGCCATTGTGACCATAGCAGCCGGAGCCCTGCACATGGTGGACAATGATCGAGGACGCCTCAAGTTTAAGCGTTTTCGCCAACGCCGCGCGCAACGGATAAACGCCCTGGCAATGGGTCCAAACCGTCAGCCTGCCATCCTGGAAGAGCGCAAGTCCGCACGAGGGTGAGATCGATGCATGTGCGAGATAACCGCGCGTGTAGGTTCGCTCAAAACGCTCGCGACCTTTGCGGATCGGCCGGCTCGGCGCCGAATACACGGTCGACCGCCGGCCGCTGCAACAGCCAGTTGGCTTCCTGTTGGGTCGGGGTTGGTGCTTCCACATTCTGCCAGGCAACATGGTTGAGTGCCGCGATGCCTGCCGCTTCGACGGCCGTCTCGTCGTCGCCGACGATGGCGAGAAAATTTCCATTACGCACAAATGCGATCGGGCCTTTTGCCGCGCGGCGAATGGCCGTTTCGTTGATCGTGCCAATCGTTGCCCCGCGGTTCGGCTGGCGCACGACCCGGGCATGCATCATCCCGTCGAGTTGCATGTCGTGGATGAAGACCGCATCGCCAAAAATCTTGGCCGGAAGATCGAGGCGCGCGCTGCTCACACCGATATTTTTCATATCGGCGACACGCTTGCGGACACCGTTTCCGGTCGCTTTGGCGGAGAGGTCGACCGCGCCGGCAAGTGTCCAATAGTCCTGTCCGGTTGATCCGGTGCCGCGATAGATGCTGCCGTCGCGAATGGATAGTTCGTCCGCCTTGCAGGCGAGCACTTTGGCGGCCTGTTCGAGGAATAGCGCCCGCACGTCGGCGCAGGCCTGCCGCATGGCGACACCGCCGAACTGGATCGATTGGCTGCCGGCCGTGTACCCTTCGTTTGGCGCTTGCTCGGTGTCACCGGAGCGCATCGTGATGCGCCCGATGGAAACATCGAGTTCGTCGGCGGCGATCTGCGCCATGGCGGTGAGTACGCCCTGGCCGAGTTCGACCCGGCCGGTGAGCACAGTCACCTTGCCGGGCGCCGGAAACGCCACCCACCGGTCGAGCTGCGGATTGTCATTGAGCGGGCCGGGCAGGGGAGCGTTCAACGGTTTCCTCCGTTGCGCAGAGCCATGGCCGCCACTTCAATGGCGCGGATGATCCGGTTGTGCGAGCCACAGCGGCAGATGTTTCCGTCAAGCGCCGTCGCGATTTGTGCGCGTGTCGGGTTCGGATTTTTGTCAAGCAGCGCCTTGGCCGAAATCAAAATACCGGCAAGGCAGTAGCCGCATTGGCCGGCTTGTTGATCGATAAAGGCCTGTTGCAATGGATGCGGCTTTGCCGCGTTACCCAGGCCCTCGACGGTGACGACCTGCTTGCCGGCCACGCTCCAGACCGGTTTGGTGCAGCATTTTTCCGGCGAGCCATCGACGAGCACCATGCAACAGCCGCACTGCTCAAGCCCGCAGCCAAAGCGCGTTCCCATCAGCCCAAGCTCGTTGCGCAGCACGTTGAGCAGCGGCGTCTCTTCGTTGTCGAGCGTGACGCTGACGGCGTTGCCGTTCACCGAAAAGTCGAACGTCCTGGACACGCTTGCTCCTAAAAACCAAACTGCTCGCGAAGAATGCGCTCGTCGAGACTGTGGCCCGGATCGAACAGCATGTTGATCGATATATCGTGGTCCATGCGGATGTCCACGTTGCGCACGGAGCGTACTTCGTCATGATCGGCGACGGCGGCGACCGGACGCTTGTCGAACTCGGCTACCTCAATTGTGACCTTGGCCTTGTTGGGCAGCAACGCGCCGCGCCAGCGGCGCGGTCGGAACGGGCTGATCGGCGTCAACGCCAGCAGCGGTGCATTGATTGGAATGATCGCGCCTTGCGCGGACAGATTGTAGGCCGTTGAACCTGCCGGCGTCGCCACCAGAACGCCGTCGGCAACCAGTTCGGCGAGCCTTTCTTGTCCATCGATCAGGATACGCAGGTGGGCTGCCTGCGCGCTCTGCCGGAACAGCGAGACCTCGTTGATGGCGCGATGCTCGTGGATGCGTCCTTGCGCGTCGCGGGCTTGCATGACCAGGGGATGGATGACGGTGATATGCGCGGCCGCCAGCCGTTCGGCCAGGCCCTCCTCGACGAATTCATTCATCAGGAAGCCGACGGTGCCGCGGTGCATCCCGTAGATCGGCTTGCCGGATTTCATGAACTTGTGCAGGGTTTGCAGCATCAAACCGTCGCCGCCGAGCGCGACAATAACGTCGGCCTTGGCGGGGTCGGAATTGCCGTAGCGCTTTTCCAGCCGTGAATAGGCCTCGCGCGCCTCGGGCGTCTGACTGGCGACGAAGGCGATGTGTTCAAAACGCTTGGCCGGTCGGCTCATCTGGGGACCTGACGATGGAACGCGCGGTGCTCGTCTATACGACTTGGCCATCGATTGTCGAGGCGGAGCGGGCAGGGCGCGCCATTGTCGAGCGCCGGCTGGCGGCTTGCGTCAACATCCTGCCGGGAATGATTTCGCACTATTGGTGGGAAGGCAAGATCGAGCGGGCCGAGGAGGTGGTCATGATCCTCAAGACCCGCGCCTCACTGGCCGAATCCGTGCGCGGCGCCGTTAAGGATCTCCACAGTTACGTCACCCCGTCGATCATGACATTGCCCGTCGACAGCGTGGATGCTGACTACCAGGCCTGGATTGTGAAAGAGACGTCCTGACAGGAAAATGCCCGGCACGAGGCCGGGCATCGAAATCGTCAAAATGTAGCGCCGTCGCTAGTAGGTCGCGTTGCCGTCGATGACATCTTTGAGTTGACGGTACTCTTCGCAGGTCGTGTTGCCACAGATCAGCTTCACCTTCTGCAAGTCATCGAGCGCCTTGAGCCGGTTGCCCTGCTCCATCTGCCACATGCCGTAATAGGACCATGTGCGCACATGATTGGGATCGGCGGCGAGCGCCTTTTCGTACCAGACTTTCGAATCGTTGTAGTCACCAAGCTTGCGATAAGCATAGCCGATATAATTTGCAACGTCGGGGTGCTCATCATGACCGATCGCATGCATAGCGGCGATACCGCTCTGATAGTTGCCGCTCAAGATCATGGCGCGAGCGGCACGATAGTCGTGAAGAAATTTCTCCTGTGCCAACTGCGGTTGTTGCTGTTCGATAACGTTGTTGTCCTGCTTTTTCTTTTTCTTCTTGTTACCGCTGTCGTCGGCGGGCGGCGGACTTTCCGTCCCCATCGCAAGAACCGTCACCGGCTTGAAGCTGACCGCGGTCGCAAGCAACGCGGCCGCGGCGAATATGCCGGCACGGCGAAGGGCTTTGGTCAATGTCATGGCTGAATCTCTCCTGCGGATAACCGGATGTTGGCAACGATACGTCAGAACCGGCGGATATAAGAAAAACAATCCGTGACCGGCAACTAATCCCTACAAAAGCAGAATAACGGGATCGTGACGTTGCCCGTGGGGCGAGCCTCACGAAGCGTCGCTTGACTCGCCTCCGCGTTCAGGGGAACATTTTACCGTGCTGGTTCCCCGAGTTACATCGGGGACGAAAGAGGGAACACGGACACGACGAATTCGAGCTTTCGAATTTGAAGGAATCCGTGGCTGCCCCCGCAACTGTGAGCGGCGAGCTTTAGGTCCACGATAGCCACTGGGAAACTGGGAAGGCTGGACCACCAAGGCAACGACCCGCGAGCCAGGAGACCTGCCAGCACAGTCACCCAACCGGTGGACGGGGCGTCCATACGGAGCGGTCTTTCGCAGCGGTGACGGCAATGCCGGTGCGAAGGCCGTGAGAGCTCTAACTCCCACGACATTCCGCACGTGAGCCCCGCGCGTCACTGCCCGGGTTTCTCACTGCGTCCTTTGCATCGGGCCTGGTCATCACCCGATGCGTTCGCATGCGCGAACGCAAACGAAGGAACGTTTGTGTCATGGGGAAACGGATCGTTAGACTTTCTGGCGTTGCAATGGCGCTTGTCGCCTTCGCCGCGCCCATCAATGCGCAAGTTGTATTGCCGGAAATTGATGTCAGCTGGACCCGTCTGAACAGCGGCATGGTCGGCGCCTCGACCAGCATTATCACTGCCGAAGATATTGGGCATTCGCCGGCGCAAAACCTGCCGGACATCCTGTCGCAACAAACCGGTATCCAAATTCAGCACCTGTTTAGCGCAACGAACGGCTCGCGCGACGGCGTCGATCTGCGTGGATTCGGCGCCTTTGCACAATCGAATGTCCTCATTCTCGTCAACGGCCGCCGCTTTCAGGATTTTGATCTTCAGGGCTTCGATTTTTCGTCGATACCACTGAACAGTATCGATAGAATTGAAATCACGCGCGGCAACAGTGGCACCGTTCTTTACGGTGATGGCGCAATCGGCGGCGTCATCAATATCGTGCTGAAGAAGGGATCATCGACTTCTGCGAGCAATCGCGTCGAGGCGCTTGCCGGCTCGTTCAAGTACTGGGAAGGCCGCGCATCGGCCGCGGTGACGAGTGGCCCTTGGTCGATTGGTGCTTTCGGTAACGCCATCAGCTCTGATGGCTATCGCGTTAACAGCTCCCTGCGTCAGCGCAATATCAATGCGACCTTGAACTACGCGACGCCCAATTTGGGTGGCTATTTTACTATTGCGGGCGATCGTCAGTTTCAGGGCTTGCCGGCCGGTCTCAATAATCTGCCCGGCAGCCTTCCGTACACGCTCGATACGCCCTGGCAATCGAATACGCCGCTCGATTGGGGCAAGAAGCAGGCCATCAATTTTGCAACCGGATTCAACGTGACACTTACGCCCGGAGTGGAATTGATCGTCGATGGCGGTGTGCGGCGCAAATTTCAACAGTCGCAGTTCTTTAACTATTTCGATTCCAGCTTCAATTATAACGCGTCGGCCGCGACGCCGATGAACTACGTCGACACCGTCATGACCACATCGTCGGTGACACCACGACTCGATGTATCGCACCGGCTATTCGGGCTTTCGAACCGGCTGCTCACCGGCGTCGATATCTACAACACGCAGTACAATTCGGATCGGCCCACCGCGCCTGGTCTGGTACCGGTTCACAGTTACGACATTCAGCAAACAACGGTCGGTTTTTACGCAATGAACACCACAGCGGTGCGACCGGACACCGATGTTTCAATTGGCGGCCGTCTCCAGCGCAATGACGTCAACGCGCGGGATACATATAGCCCGGTCAACGATCCCCAAGTTGCCTTTGGCGGTTACCCCAACAACCCCCAAACTCCCGCATTCGACCAAAGCGAATGGCAATGGGCTGCCCACATCGGAGTGGAACATCGATTCAATTCCGTCTTCGCGGTGTTTGCGCGCGCGGCCCGCGCATTTCGTCTTGGCAATGCGGATGAGCGGGTAGGGGCAGGTGGGCCATTTGTCTTCACGGTTCCAACCTTCGATCTCAAGACACAGACCTCCTATGACGTCGAAGGCGGCGTGCGTGTGAATTCGGGACCGTTTCATCTCGAGTCAAGCGTCTATTTGATGCGTCTGAACAACGAGATCCATTTCCTGCCGGCCATAGGCGTCGACACCAATCTCGATCCAACGCAACGCGTCGGTTGGGAAACAAGCGCGCTCTATCAATTCAGCAATTCGGTCCGCGTCCGCGGCGGCGTAACTTATCTGAATGCGACGTTCCGTGAGGGTCCGCTGGCAGGCAACGAAATCCCGCTCGTGTCACGGTGGTCAGGTTACGCTGGGCTATCTTGGGATATCGTGCAGAAATTGCTCACGCTCGACGTGACGAGCCGGCTCTTTGGGCCGCGCCGAATGGACAATGACCAGATCAATGTGCAGCCGCTCATTCCGGCGGAGGCAACGGTCGACGTCAAACTCGGCGGTCAATACGACCATTTCTTCTGGTCGGCATCAGTCCTCAACGTGTTTGACAAGCAGTACTTCGACTATGCGATCGCGAGCGGTGGAATTGCAGGCGGGCCGTTCTTTCCACCTGGCCTGCCGCCAACGATTGGATTGTTCAGCGCATTTCCGCTGGCGGGACGCACGTTCATGGTCCAGGCAGGTGCGACGTTCTAGCTGAACGCGGGCGACCTTTGATTCTTCACAAAGGTTGCCACTCGACCGGCACCAGTTCGTAGCCAGTCGCCGTCTTCGCCATGTGGCCGCATGCAGGGAAGGGGAAGTGATACGCCTCGACCAGCATGCGGTCGGCGACGACGCGATTGAGCATCTGGCGTCGTGCGGCGACTGCCTGTGCGCCGTCCATGTCAAAGATCGGCTGCCAATCCGGATGGCGCGCGAACAGATAAGGGTTTCGCACCGTATCGCTCATGGCCATCATCGACTGATTGCCCGAATGGATGGCGAAAGCCGTGTGGCCTGGGGTGTGGCCATAAGCGGGCACCGAGACGATGCCCGGCGCTACATCGGCGCCAGGTTTGAACCGCCGCACGTCCCGGGCGATGTCCTTGAAAATACGCCGCGCATTGAGGAAGTAGCGCTTCACCGCGCCTTCCGCTCGCCCCAGTTTGGCGTCATCCATCCAGAAGTCCCACTCCGGCTCGGGCACGAGAATCTCGGCGTTCGGAAAAACGGCGCTGCCTTCTTTGGTCTTTAGGCCGTCAATGTGATCTGGATGAAAATGCGAAATCAGGATCGTGTCGATCGCGTTGGGATCCACCCCGGCCACTTTGAGATTGTCGAGCATGCTGCCCGCGGTGTCGGCAACCTGGCCCGCCGTTCCGGTATCGATCAGTACCAATTTCGAACCGGTGTTCACCATTAGGGCCGTGAACGATATCGGCAGCACATTTGGCGCCAAAAAGGCATCGGCAAGCGCATGGTTGACCTCGGCCCCGCTGGCGTTGCGCACGAACTTGCCGTCAATCGGCAGGTTCCAGATGCCGTCGTAGAGCGCGGTGAGTTGATAGTCCCCGAGTTTGAATCGATAGACCCCCGGACCTTGCGTTTTGAGGGCCGGCGTTTTCGCGCCGGTCGGCAGCGGCAACGTCGCGGTAGCGGCAGCAAGCGCGGTCGCGCTTAGGAAGGAGCGGCGGGAAACTTTACTCATGATCTGCCGTCTCCCCGAGGGCCAAAGCAGATTGGGGGAGTGTCTCACATACGAACACCGCGGACGCGCAATTTATCCGCGCATGTCAGTTCTGGTCAGCTTTGATGTCGTTGTCCTTCACCACCTTGCCCCAGGTCTGCATCTGGTCGCCGACGAATGTACGTTCGACCTCGGGGCCTCCGAGGGTCAACGAGACCTGCTGAGTTTCGACCAATTGTTTGGCGATGCGCTCCTCGCGCAACGTCGCGGCCATCGCATTGCCGAAGCGTTCAATGATCGGCTTTGGCGTACCGGCGGGCGCGAATATTCCCCACCAGGCATAGGCCTCGAAACCGGGGAAGCCGCTCTCGGCTACGGTCGGTACCTGAGCGATGAAGGGGTTGCGCTCCTTTCCGGTCTGCACGATCGGACGAATAGTTCCGGCATCGACCTGCGGCATCGACAGCGCGGTACTACCGACCAGAAGATCGACGTGGCCGGCGACTGCATCATTCATCGCCGGTCCGCCGCCGCGGTAGGGAATGTGTGTGAGCTTCACGCCCGCGCGCTGTGACAACAACGCCATCGCGAGATGTCCCACACTGCCGCTGCCGACGGAGCCGTAGCTGACGCTGCCTGGATTGTCCTTGGCAAAGGCAATGACGTCGGCCAGCGTGTTGTAGGGCTTGGCTTTTGCCGTCGTGATCAAATAAGGCGCGGTGCCGATCAGCAGCACGGGGTCGAGATCCTTTTCACTGTCATAAGGCAGAGGCGGCAGTACAAAGGGATTGGCGGCGTGGTTGTCGAACACAGCCAGCCAGGTATTGCCATCTGGCGGTGACTTTACGACCGCGGCAGTCCCAATGCTGCCGGACGCGCCCGACCGGTTCTCGATCACGATGGTGGCGCCGAGACGCTGCTGCATGCCCGGTTGTACCAGCCGCATGATCGCATCGGTCGATCCCCCGGGCGGGTAGGCGACGACAATTCGTATCGGCCCGGAGGGCCAGGATTGCGCGCGTGCCACCAACGGTGCGGCCAACGGCGTAGCGATGCCGGCGAGCACGAGCGTACGGCGTGTAAGCCTCATGACGTCCTCCCTCGGTTATTTTTGGGACGCAGCATACATTTCTTCGGCGCAGGGCGCACTGGCATCTCTGGCCGATCCTGCGCCAGTCGCTATGATTGCACCGGAGCCGGGGGCCAGGCGAATGCGGACCGCACGGATGCAACGGATTGCACTATTGATGACCGTCGTGGCGACAGTTGTGCTCGGTGGCTGCACGACCGAGGTCGGGCCAAGCACGGCTGAACTGAAGGCGAAATGGGAAGGGGAAAATGTTTTTCCGCAGGCCTACAGGCAGGACCTGCTGGCCTATCTGCGCACATATCTGAATGATCCATCGCAGGTGCGCGGCGCCGCCGTATCGCAGCCGCAGCTCAAATATATCGGCCCCGGTGATCGGTACGTTGCGTGTGTGCGCTACAACGCGCGCAATACTGATCGAAAATATCAGGGGTCAAAAGACGGCGCGGCGGTCTATGTCGCGGGTAAGCTCGATCGCTTCTTCGATACGCCAAAGGACGTTCGCGAGCTTTGCAAGGACGTCGCTTTTGCCCCGTTCCCCGAGTTGGAGAAGCTGACGCGTTAGCGCACCGGGACGGTTTCTTGGTAGAAGCACGCACGTGCATCAGCCGCCGGGCACAAGCAACTCGGCGGCATGAGGTTCAGACAGAACGGTCGAAAGCAGCCTCGGGCTACGAGGTCACTTAACCTTGAGGTTCTCCGCGGACGTCTTCCCGCGGTTTTCGACGAGTTCGAACTGAACGGTCTGACCTTCGTTCAGCGTGCTAAGTCCGGCGCGTTCGACCGCCGAGATGTGCACAAACACATCCTTCCCGCCTTCTTGGGGCTGGATGAAGCCATAGCCCTTCGTCGGATTGAACCACTTTACGGTGCCCTGAGGCATGCTAGATCTCCGAAGTATTACCTGTAACTTGGTCAGTTTGGCACACTCAGCAACCGGCGAACAAGGTCCCTTTGAGTACCTCGGGCTCCCGGGCGGGGTTCGTTTGTGGTTCGTGCTTGGCTGATTCCGGTGCCGGGTGAGGGAATTGAACCCCCGACCAACGGTTTACAAAACCGCTGCTCTACCGCTGAGCTAACCCGGCTAGCCGTCGGAATTTGATTCGCTTAGCACCGAAGCGGCGGGGAGTGAATTCCACACTAGCGGCCGGTAGCTACCATTTCCCAAATATTTGGGCCCCAATCGTCCGGGCGAAGTTCTCCAAGCGAGCAGTCAAACCGGTGTGAGATGCGCCGCTCGGGATGGCGGGGGATGGCGAGGCGGACGTCTGGTGGTCGGAGGTCGGATCCCAGGCGTTCCCGGTCGTGCCGGGTGGATAGGCCTTTTCGAAATAGCCAAAGTCCTGAGCACTGCGACCTAAACCGGGAAAATCCCCGGAATAGGTAGGCTCAGCGAAATCCTTCTCAGCCGAATTCTTTGCCACTAGGCCTTGCCGGCCGACATCAGCAGGCAGCCGTACTGGATGGCGGTGAAAATCACCGTCAAAACGCCCCAACCAACGAATTCGATCCCGACCATGGTTTTTCTCCCCGTACGCATCGACCTTCGCTGATTCGTCACATTAGGAGGCCCCTAGGGGCCCGCGCTGTGTCAGCCGTCACAAAAATGCCGATTCCAGCCCGAGGCCGCTCATGGGGCCGGCCCATAGGGTCTTGGGTCCATTGGGATGGTCAGGTGCCTCCGGCCGTACAAAAAAGCCCCGCACCTCAGGTGCGGGGCCGGATTGAGGGAAGGAGGGCGGCTGTGCGCGGCCGCCCGCCGTTCCTTACATTTGGGTGATATCCCGATCCTTGGTCTCGGGCAGGAAGATAAGCCCGACGACGAAGCTCATCGCTGCCACAACGATCGGATACCAGAGACCGGAGTAGATGTTTCCGGTCGCCGCGACGATCGCGAACACGGTGGCCGGCAGGAAGCCGCCGAACCAGCCGTTACCGATGTGGTAGGGCAGTGACAGTCCGCTATACCGGATGCGGGTCGGGAATAATTCAACCAGCCAGGCAGCGATCGGCGCGTACACCATGGTGACGTAGATCACCAGGATGGTCAGCAGGAGGATCGTCATCGGGTAGTTGATGTCCGCCGGGTTCGCGCTTGGTGGATAACCATGCTTGGTGATCGCATCACCGAGTTGCTTGGCAAAATCCGGCGTGCCGGTCTGGATGACCTGATCACCGATCTTAATGCTCGCCTTGGTGCCCGCCGGAGCGGCCACGTTCTCATAGTTCACCGAACGTGCGACCAGCGCCGACTTGGCGATGTCACACGAGGTGGTGAACTTTGCGATACCGACCGGGTTGAACTGGAACGAGCATTCGCTCGGGTCGGCAATGACTGTCACTGGCGACGCCGCAAGTGCGGCTTCCAGCTTCGGATTGGCGAAGTGGGTGAGTCCCTGGAAGATCGGGAAGTAGGTCACGACCGCGAGCGCGAAGCCCGCGAGGATGATTGGCTTGCGCCCGATCTTGTCCGAGAGCCAGCCGAACACGATGAAGAACGGCGTGCCGAGCAGAAGCGCAGTCGCGATCAGGATTTGTCCGGTGACCGCCGGGACTTTCAGCGTCAGCGTCAGGAAGAACAGCGCGTAGAACTGTCCGCCATACCACACGACGGCTTCGCCGGCGGTGGCGCCGAACAACGCCAGGATCGCAATCTTGAGGTTGGCCCATTCGCCAAAAGCTTCCGACAGAGGCCGCTTGGAACCCTTGCCGAGTTCTTTCATACGGGCGAACACCGGCGACTCCTGCAACCTGAGCCGGATCCAGATCGACACTGCGAGTAGGATGGCCGAGAGCAAGAACGGAATGCGCCAGCCCCACGCGACGAAGGTCGGTTCGCCCTGAGTTCGTACGGATGCCGAGCACGAGCAGCAGGGCCATGAACAGGCCGAGCGTGGCCGTGGTCTGAATCCATGACGTGTACAGGCCACGTTTATTCTTCGGAGCGTGTTCGGCGACGTAGATCGCCGCGCCACCGTATTCGCCGCCGAGCGCGAGACCTTGCGCCAGACGTAAGCCGATCAGGATAACCGGCGCGATGATGCCGGCCGAGGCGTATGACGGCAGCAGCCCGATGAAGAAGGTACCGATGCCCATCAGCGTCATCGTGATGAGAAAGGTGTATTTGCGGCCGATGATGTCGCCGAGCCGGCCGAAGAACAGTGCACCGAACGGGCGCACCGCGAAACCGGCGGCGAAAGCGAGTAGCGTAAAGATGAAAGCCGCCGTCGGATTGACGCCGGAGAAGAATGTCGCCGCCAGAATGGGCGCGAGCGTGCCGTAAATATAAAAGTCGTACCACTCGAATACTGTGCCGAGCGACGACGCAAAGATGACCATCCGTTCTTCGGACGTCATCCCGCCCTCGCGATATGTGTTCGCAGTCATTGCTGTCATGGGTGTTGTCCCCGTTTCCTCATTTATTTTGATTTCTTGTTGGGGGCGGCCTGCCACCTAGTCGCGTAAGACTACCCCGAGCCAGAAATACGCCCGGCATCATGGCACGTCTGTCCACCTCAGGTCTTACGCCTAAAGTCGTAATAGACTTTTATGTATTTATGATTCCAAAGGAAAAAGCGGAGGCGGCGAAACGGTTTTCAAATGCCAAGCCCGCCGCCTCGCTCACAGGGAACTGGTGAGCTTTTCCAGGATGTCGATCAACCAGGCGGCGGCGTGCAGGACCGCCAGACGCCGGGTGAGCTTTTCCTTACGATAGATGTCGTTGAGAAGCTTGAGCGCGCGCTTGTAACCCGGATGGCCCTGTGCGGTTTCGCCAAGCAAATGTAGCCGTGCTGACAGCTCATCGCGGCGTAATTCCAGATCATCGTAACGCTGGCGAAAGCTCTGCCGCTTTTGCGGCAGCGGCTTGTCAGGGACGGGGTTGGCCGGGCGATCAGGCATGGCGATTAGTCATGGCGGTTAACTGTATTGGTGTCGAATTTTGTGGCGAAAATGAAGACCAAATTGAGCAAGGTCCTCTCAAGGCCTACGCCACAATTAATAATACCCGGCGATTGGCCGGGGTGCACTAAAGTCTTCGTATAAACTGCGGACCTATTCATTACGGATTGGAGCCGCAATGCGCAGATATCTGGTTCCCGTAGTTATTGCCGGTTTTGCCTGTACTGTCGGTGTGGCAATGGCGATGGCGGCCGATTTGTCCAAGAGCGGTGACGCCGGCTCGAACTATTATTCCGCATATGGCGCGCGCATTGAACCGATCGTAATCTACGACGATCAGCCTGGCGTGATCGGACGGTCCTACTGGTACGCGCCTTGGGCCAACCGCCACTATTTTCCAAAGACAGGCAGACGGCCGCGGGTCGGGCGGCTCGAACACATATCGACACGCCCGACGCCCAAGGCGGAAGATTATTTCCAGATGTGGACAGTCTCGTCGGGAGTGCCATTCGATCTGCCTCCTAGCCGCGCAAGCCAGTTCGGCATCGCACCCGTCCAGCCGATGCAATAATCTGTATATCGGGCGGCTGGCGTATTACGCGCGACCCAATCGGCAACTCGCAACATAGAGTGCGAGCACAGCAGCATTCGAGACATTCAAGCTTTTGATTTCACCAGGAAGATCAATGCGTGCGACGTGATCGCATGTTGTCTTCGTTAATTGCCGAAGGCCCTTGCCTTCGGCACCGAGGACCAGGGCGAGCGGTGCGCGCAACGCGAGATCGGGGAGGTTGGCTTCACCCGTGCTGTCGAGCCCGACCACGAGAAAACCGCTTTGCTTGAGCGCGGCGAGGGCGCGCGCCAGATTTTGCACGTTGATCAAAGGCACTTGTTCCAGCGCCCCCGATGCGGCTTTGGCCAGCGCTCCGGTTGCTTCGGGGCTGTGGCGCTGCGTCGTCACAATCGCTGTTGCGGCGAAAGCCGCGGCCGAGCGGAAAATCGCGCCGACATTGTGCGGGTCGGTAATCTGGTCAAGCACTAGCACGACACCCTCGGCGGGCAAGGCGTCGATGGCAGGTGAGGGCAACGGATCACTCTCAAGGTAGAGTCCCTGATGCACAGCGTCGGGCAATAGCCGCTCGGCGATCGCGGATGGCCGCACGACCTCGGGCGGCACATGAAGCGAAATACCTTCGTCAGATAGTCGTCGGGCGGCGTTCTCGGTGGCGAGCAGCTTGCGAATGTGCCGGGCCGGGTTTTTCAGAGCGGCGGTCACGGTGTGCCAGCCATACATGACGACCGGACCGTCGGCGTCCGGCCGCAGGCTCTCGCGGCGCGCACGCTCAAATCGCGCGCGCCGCTCGACCTGCTCGCGCGTAGCGCCTAGTTTTGCGCCGGAACCCGGTCGGCGGGGAGATTGTCTTGATGTCATTGCTCGTGTCCGTGCTGCGCCCCAAAATCCAGGAAGACCCGGGCGGCGAGGATTTACCGGTGCCTTAACTGATCCACCGCGCGCGGAACAGCCTCCATTGACTTAATGGGGGTAGCTCCGCATAAAACCGGCACATCCCGACCAGCCGGCGGGCGAAGCCGAATTGTCTTTCGAGATCAATACGGTGCGACGGCTTCGGGGGAGTGTCCCGAGCGGCAAAGGGGGCGGACTGTAAATCCGCTGGCTATGCCTTCGTAGGTTCGAGTCCTACCTCCCCCACCATTCGTCGCGGCGAAGGAAAGTTACCGGCGATCGGAAGTGGCCGCGCCGTGACCCCTCTCATTTGGCTGAGCGTCACCCGGCATGTGCGTATGGAAGGCACACGTCCGAAATCTCCGCAAGCGGGCGAGTTCGTCGCCGGGTGTGGTTTATCCACAGTTACGTGGCGTTTATAGAAATCTCAGCTCACTGTCCATTATGGTGTTGGTCAAGCAGGCGAGGGGGACCGCCATGCAATCACTACACACTCCCAATAGGCGCGTGAGCGAATTGGCCGAGGCAGAATGCCGGGTGCCAGAGATCAATTCGCTTATAGACCACCAACGCGAATTTATTGAAGAATTGGAACGAAAAGGTGCCGATCTCGTCTCTGCGAAGATTGTTCTTGATAGTTTGCTGGTCAGCCTCTCGTTGTCCGTAAGCGAGCGGCATCGGCTTCGTTCAATATTGGGTGCTCAACGAGCCGAGGCTGCATGACGGCTCGCGGCGCTACTCCGCGGCCATTGGCATTTCTTCTCGCTGATCCAATGATTTAGCGGACGAGTTGGCATTAAGCCGATTCAGATCGACGATCAAATCGCGGAAGCATTCAAGTGGTACCGAATACTTTCGTTCGGCACTGGAAAATTTTGTTCGCAATGAAATGACAACGTTGTTGCCATCCGACGTGTAGCCCTCGGCTCTCAGCGCGACGACACTTACTGGCAATGTTTCGTCGTGGCTCATGGGACCCAACTCACTATTGTCGCGCCTCTGACTAGTCTATCTCACTATCCGAAGTAATGCGCGCGTGTTCTATGAATTGATTCAGTCGAAGTCGATCCTCGAAGTTTTGTTCTAAGCGACAAAACTGATCACACCTAAAATAGTTCCCGCATAATCATTCTCCAGATTGGTAGCGGATAATCTGCTTGCCCCTCTGCCGGTATCGGTTCCAGCGATGGCTGCGCCTGCTTGCGGCAGAATACTCAGTTTAGAGCAGTGAAACTTGCCCCGTCAGCGCGGCCTGGGTTCCCTGCCGGCTTCCAATTTCGGGAATGAGATCGAGCAAGAGTAGATTAGTTAAAAGCTCAGCTCAAACCTGGGTTGCAAACCCGGTTTCGCAATGTTTTGTCGGGGAATGACAAAGCGACCACCGCTTGTGGTCGTCGCCGTCCCCTCGTATAATTTCCAGGTGGCGGACCCCGAGCAGCACGAAATTGTTCGGAAACATGGGATATGGATCCATGATTTTGCGTCCGACCGAGACTTTGCCGAAGCCCAGTGTAGACAAAGCGGCCGCTAGCCCGGCAACGGAGCGAGGCGAGCTTTTGGCTGCGGTCGCCGATCTGCTAGTGAACGTTGAAAAATTAGCGGTCCACGTCAATCGTATTGTTGCCTTGGCGGATGCGTCCAAAGTGACGTGCAGCGGCAAAGAGCCGGATCGCCTTGAGACAGTGGCCGACATCGATCTTGCCCGCGACTTGCACGCTGGTGGCACGCCGGAAGCTACAAACTTTCCATTGTCGCCGCATCAAGATAGCTGGATATCCGACGCACACCCAAGTGATAGTGGCGATGTAGTCAATTCAAGGATCGAAGTGGCACAATGCGAGCGCAAGGATGGCGGGTTTCGAGCAAAAAATGCCATCGCAGGGCGTGTCCTCGATCTGCACGACCGGCTCGGCGGTTTTATAAAGCCGTTGCCACCGCGACTCTTCGATCAAGAACGTTGACAGGCTGGTGGTATTGCTCCGTTTGCAAAAATGCATGCGAGCCGACATCAAAGTGTGAACGCGTGGCCACCTCGTGGCGATTGAAAACTTCGAAAATGCGGCCTCCAACCCTCACCGACAAACTTGCTTTTTTATTTTGGTAAGGGTGCGGGGCTGCCGGTGTGGCATAACGACAACCCCGCGAGCGTGAGTCGCCACTGTCGAACGGCTTCTCGATCGCCTAAATAAATTCTAGTCAGCGGCGGGTGCGCGGCTCGTTACAGTTGCGAGTAACCTCACCAAGTAACGTTAAACAGCATCACCCATTATCATCCTGAAAACAGTTTCTGAAGCCAGCTGCGCGTGGATTGTTGCTAATGAGCGCACTGGAACTTTGGCGGTATGTCGGGAGTTTTAAAAATGGAGCTTTGCGGGGTCGAACGGAGGCGTCCCGTGCGGATGCAGATCGTTTTGATTTTCTTATTGTGGCTTGCGTTGCAAATTCCGCTTGGCAGTTTCGTTGGGGAATGCATCCGGTTTGGACGGCCATTAAGTCCTTAAGCGTGGCTTTGGTATGCGAACCACAGCGTGTGACTACGCTATTGTCTATGCTGACCGGTCGAAGCTAGATTCCATTTTTGCTTGGAGCTCGCCTTTTGAGCGCGGCGTTCGCAAAGAATTCAACGGTACTGTCTTTGTTTTCGATGTACTTTTTGTAGATCCAGCGGCCACCATCCCGTCGGCGCATAACAGTCCCCCAAACGAGTTGGCCTGTAATCGATATTCTCGGAATTGTCGCTGTCCAGACGTGCCACACCTGATCGTAGGGAATTTTTTGAAATTGAGCGCGAAGATAGCCCTGCTTTTCTGTGATCACTTCGGGCATTGCTGAACTAGCCTCAGGCTCCGGTTCAACCATGTTTCTTACGGTAATAGTCCTTCTCGAACGATCAATTGCAAATTGCGATTAGCGTAAGGAGTAAACCTTAACGGTGGAGCATTTTGAGACTCGCTATAATCGCGCGCCGTTGTGGGTAGGACGTATATGTGGCGGGGTTTTGCTGAGCAGATCGGGGTGGCCGAATAAGCGCGCAATGCTCATCGGTTTCTTGGGGAATGCCAATTGAAATTATATGCGTGTGGCAAGCGTTCAGCTTTTGCGGTCTGGTTTTTCTATCTAAAATGTCTCGACTCTCATGCGGTCGTCGGCCCGGCTATCGCATCCAAATTTTCCACTTCTGGCGATTGCGAAAATGAAAACACCGACGAGTAGATTATACGTAATAGGCGATATTCATGGTCGTTTTGACTTGCTCGAGCGAATGATCGAATTGATTAATGCCGACATTAAAGTGCGCGGCAACCAGTGTCTCATCGTAACGTTAGGGGACTATATTGACCGCGGTCCCGAATTCTCGGGCAGTGGTGGATCGCCTGCTGAATAATCCATTTTCTGGAAATTTTATTCCGCTTAAAGGAAATCATGAAGCCTTGTTGGATAGTTTTCTCGAGAATCCCGCCGAAGGCGCGACCTGGTGGCGATTGGGTGGATGGGAAACGCTGAAATCCTACGGAATTGCCGCAAAGCCACGAATGACGCGACGCGGATTTACGAAAGTCGCCACGCAATTGCGTGAGGCGCTATCGCGACAACAGCTCGAATTTTTTAAGTCCCTCAAGACGTCACTAAATGTTGGGAATTACTTTCTGTGCCATGCCGGAGTTCGGCCAGGAATCGCATTGGAGCATCAACGCGAGGAAGACCTCTTATGGATTCGCGACGAGTTTCTCGATGCTCAAATCGACTTTGGCAAGATCGTCGTTCACGGCCACACGCCTGTTCGGGACCCGGACGTCCGAGCGAATCGAATCAATATCGATACGGGTGCTTTTCTTACAGGGCGTCTAACCTGCATCGTGCTTGAAGAAGGGCGGCATCGATTTCTCGTAACATAAATAAATGCAGCTATTCCTAGTGCCACCAAAGACTTGGGTCGGAGCAATACGCTGTAGCCGACGGCTTGTAGGGTGGTAAACGGCTCGATTTTGTCACCGTTGACACTCAGTGACATTTAGAAGCCCTTTACACATTGGCGGTAGCGTTTTGCGGTATTCGAAGAGCAGGAGCCGCGATTTTGCTCTACGCTACCATTCTCCATGCGATTGCGGGTATCGTGACCGGATCCTTCTTCAAGATCCGAACGCTCGCGTTTTTATTGTCTGTGGTAACGGCCGAGGCCGGGACCCTGATGGCTATTGGGGTCAAAACAGGAATATTGTGGGCTGCAATAAATCTTCTATTGGTCCAGTTGGGTTATTGCGCCGGGATTCTCACGCGCGCGGCCATCGAACAAAGTGGACATTCCGTCCCGCCGGCGAGGATGCGCTGGTAATGCCTTCAACCGTTGTTGCAAAGCAACATCAGCTGCCGCGGCGCCGCCTCATATAGGGACACTCGACCTGCTCGAGGCCGTCAGGCCCTCTGCCGTAGAAACAGGCCTCCGCCCTCGTGCGCGCCTCCTCACAAGGGACCCGCCAGAGTTCGCCACGGCTGTTACGGAAATAGCAACCCTCTGGCCGGATCAAATAACCGATGACTCCACCGGTTGCGGCACCGATTGCTGCGCCGGCCCATCCTCCCGGAGGCCCACCGGTCGCCGACCCGATTAAGGCGCCGACACCAGCGCCCACTCCGGCACCAATAAGGGCGTTGCGTTGTTCTCAGGAGCAGCCGCGCAACCCGACAAAATGACGGCCATACATAAAACTGCAATAAGCCCACGCATTTTGTCCCCCAAAACGCCGCCTTTTATCCGGCGCAGCCTAATCAAATGATGATAGTTAAGACAAGGCAGGGGATCAATTGAAACGAGGAAATTAACAACCCGAAACCCGAAAACCCGGGTGCAGAGGCATTCTGGCGGTGACAGGGGAAAGGGCGGTCCTTGGCTATGAATTGAACGCCTAGTAGGCGTTTTCCCCTTGTGCAATTTCGATAATTGTCATCAGAGCGATTTTGAAATCGAGCGCTAAACTCCAATTATCAATGTACCAGAGATCGAGCTCCAGGCGCTTTTCGATGTCAGCAACCGTGCATGTTCGCCCGCGAAAACCGTTCACTTGAGCCCAACCTGTTATTCCTGGTTTGACGTGATGGCGGTAAGCGTAGTTGGCGACCAAATTGCTGAATTCGCTGTCATGGGCCAATGCGTGTGGTCGGGGCCCGATAATCGACATGTTACCTTGCAGGGCATTGAGCAGCTGCGGCAATTCGTCGATGCTCGTGCGGCGCAGCCAATTTCCTACGCGCGTAACACGACCATCATTGGGTTTGGCCTGAACCACGGTTTCGCCGTCTTCGAGTACCGACATCGTGCGAAACTTCATGATCTGAAATTGCCGTCCATTAAATCCCGAGCGCCGTTGCTTGAATATCACTGGCCCTGGCGAATCCAGTTTGATGGCGATTGCGGTCATCACGAACAGTGGCATGAGCAGCAACAAAGCCGTACCGGCGACGACGATATCGATCGTTCGCTTTACGGCCCGTTCCAACAACGTGCGCGGGCCGCGCTGGAGCTCAACGGTTACGGTGTCGCCGATTGTATGCGTAGGGCAGATGAAATAAATCAGACGTTGGGCCGACCGGAATCAGATTGACGGGCATGGGCAGCACCCTGAGCTCGGCAAGCAAGCTCTTTCAAGCGTGACCAATGATCAGGGTTGGCTCCCACAATAATCTCTTCGATGTTTGAACCCCGAACAGACGATATTGCTTTGGCAATGACGCGGTTTGCGACCTTGAATATCGTTTTGGTCAGCAGGCAAAATAAATTGGTGCGCAGGCTCCAATCCGTGACGAGCAAGGCCACCGAGAATACCGGACTTAGCAGCTGCACCCTGTTCTACGATTAGAATAATTTTACGACCCGAAAACTTATGAACGGCCAAACCATCCGCAAGAATGACTCGCCATAGAACCCGCTCGCCGATCAATGCAACAAGACCGCAAGCGGCAAACAAGATTGTCGAACCGCGTGAGAAATTTGCCCCAGCCTTCATCGTAAAGGCAGCCGCGGCAAGAAATAGCAGAACGCCAATCCATCTTATCGAGACTTTGCCAATTTGCGATTTCAGATTCAAAAGTTCGGAGGGGTTGTAAAGATCGCCACTCTTTCCAAGTGCGATGAAAAGTGCGGAAACAACAGCCGCCAGGCCGGCCCACTGCGAAATGTCATCCGGACCTTACAAGCAAGTTATCGTAATGGTAGGCGATCCCGGTAAAGAACGCTGGTCAGCAAAATCAACAATGCGTCGCAGAACATCGTGATCGGCGCGATCACGCGGTACGACAACGCTCGTTGAACCCGACTTTTGGGCGAAAACTTAAATGAGTCGAGCGCGACGCTTTTCGAAGCGCTGACGCTACGCTTATGATAATTCATGACGCGATCAACAGCTCAAACGACACCGCTATAGGCCTTACGGAGCGCCGTGCTTTATTGCCTTTATTTGGACCGCCACGCCCTATTCATTAGAAAACTTTTAAGCAAAAGTATATCAAGACTTACCGGTAATTTTAATACGCACATTCCCACCGGGAACCCAGCACATCTACGGGCTGGAACCCATTGGCGCAGCCAATTAAGTATATTTTTTGGGCTTTCGAGATCCGGTAGCCTATAGGCTAAGAATTGAAGCCCGAATCGATCGCTTTGCGTTGTCAAATAGATCGAGCGAAGCGGTATTGGGGGCAGGGCGTTATTTTAATGCTTAATCAGTACTGATTTACCCCGGCGGGCCGACCACAATTGCGGATAGCTGTTCCAGCATCATTTGGGCATTGGAAAAATTGTTGGCGGCGAGATTTCGAAGCCTGCGATTTTTCCGTTTCATAACCCATCGGGTTTGGGTTCCGCCATGCGCTTCGGATCATTAGGGTTTCCGACTAAGGTAAACACCTAAAACTGTACGAGCCTTACTCGACATCGAATCTGCAATCACGCATAAATTTTTTACTGTCGACAGGAATCCAACGATTGGAGGGATGGTCTCGGTTAAAGCCACAAAAGCCGGGACCATTCTCCATCCTAATTTATAACAATTGGTTGATAGGCGCCTATCCAGGTTGAATTTGCGGGCGGACAACACCGAATTCACTCGTCGATGCGGTGCGAGGCCAGAAGCAATAGCCGCAACGGCACCCAAAATACGGCCGCTATCCAACAAGCGTGAGCGCAATTACTTCTCGCGGAAAGCCCGAACGATCTGGTCCGATAGCGGCTTCATCAAATACGACATTACAGTACGTTCACCGGTCTGCACAAATGCATCAACCGGCATCCCTGGAACGAGCTTCGCGTTTCCGAGACGGGCCGCTTGATCGCGTTCTAGCGCAATCCTGATTGTGTAGTAACTCAATCCGGTCCGCTGATCAGTTGTGGTGTCTGCTGAAACACGCGTGACCTTGCCCGAGATTTCCGGCGTTGTCCGAGTGTCAAAAGCGGAAAACCGCAAAACCGCTGATTGACCGACCTGCACCTTATCAATGTCTTGCGGATTGACTTTTGCCTCGACCGCGAGTTTTTCAGCGTCGGGAACGACCAGCATGATTGGCTCACCCGCAGGGATGACGCCACCTACGGTGTGAACAGTCGACTGAAATACCGTGCCGTCTTGTGGCGAGCGAATATCCGTTCGCTTAAGTTGATCTGCCGCCGCAATCTTTCGCTCGACATATTCTCCGATTTTTCCGTCAGTCTCACGCATCTCTTTAGCGACGTCACTGGAGGCGTCTTCATCAACCTGAATGATTTGCAGATTGAGTTCGGCAACTTTTCCCTTAGCCTGCGCGACAGATGCGATTAACTGGCCGCGTTCGCCGTCAAGTCGGGTAGCGTCCCGTTCGAGTGCTGTAACGCGGGTGATCGGAACAAGGCTCTTTTGAAACAGGTCGCGGACCCCGGTGAGTTCGCGCTCTATGAGCGTAACTTCCTTCTCTTTGGAGACCTGTTGAGAGATAAACCCGTTAATTTCTTTTCCCAGCTGCTCAATACGCTCGCGAAGCTGAGCTTTTTGCCCAGCACGGGCAGCGCGACGAAGGTCAAAAAGCTTACGTTCAGCAGCCAGCACCTGCGCCACGTCTGGGTCGTCACTGTGCTTGAGTAGGTCGTCAGGAAAACTGATCGTATCCGAACGATCGCGTTCTGCGGAAAGCCTCGCTTTTCTAGCCTCGAGTTCCGTCAAGCCCTTGGTAACGATGGCGAGATTGGCTCGTGCCACTGTGTCATCCAGACGCACCAATAGGTCGCCGGCTCGGACCCGGTCGCCATCATGCGCGTGAACTTCGCCGACGACGCCGCCGGTCGGGTGCTGTACTTTCTTGACGTTTGAATCGACGACAATCGTGCCCGGTGCAATAAGCGCGCCGGCGATCTGCATCGTCCCGGCCCAGACGCCAACTCCGCCGATTAAAAAGAGAACAACGGCACCCCCGGCGATTGTGTAGCGCCGGATTGCTTCGCGCAGGTCTGGATGATCTAGCATTTTCATGCAGTCGCGCTTTCGAGCTCGGGGACGACCTTAAGTGGAGGCGGGGAGGCAATCGGGTCGTTGAAGCTTCGTCAGAGTCGATTCTTTCGTTCCAAAATCGACCTGTCGGCCGTTGTTCATGACCATGAGGAGGTCAAGGCCGGCGATAGCGCTTGGGCGATGTGCGATGACAATGACTATTCCGTTGCGTGCACGAATGCCAAGTATCGCCCGCGTCAAGGCTTCATCACCTTCAGCATCCAGGTTCGAGTTCGGCTCATCGAGTACGACAAGAAATGGCTCGCCATAGAGCGCGCGCGCTAAGGCAATTCGTTGTGCCTGTCCGCCCGAAAGCAACATTCCTTGTTCGCCGATTGAAGTTTCATAGCCTTGCGGCAGGCTAACGATAAGTTCGTGCACGCCTGCGGCGCGGGCAGCGGCAATAACGTCTTCGGCTCTCGCATTCGTAGAAAAGCGCGAGATATTATCCGCGATCGTGCCACTGATAAGTTCTACATCCTGTGGCAAATAGCCAATATGTTCTCCCAGGGCTTCTGGCGACCATTGGTCGTAGGTTGCGCCATCGAGACGAACTTTGCCCCGGACCGGCTGCCAGACACCGACGAGCATTCTTGCAAGACACGATTTCCCGGATCCGCTCGGACCGATAATGCCCAAACCGCTGCCACCCTTAAGCGTGAAATTTGCATCCTGAACGACAATTTTTTGGTCGCCGGGAGGCACTATGCTGGCGCTCTGAACGGTGAGTGTCTTGCATGGTGCATCGAGTGTCATGGGTGCGGTATATTCAGGAAAGAGAACAAGCAGCTGATTGAGTCGGTGCCAGCTCTGTCGCGCGGCGACGAAGCCCTTCCAGTTAGCGATAGCGAGATCGACGGGCGCCAGCGCGCGAGCACTGAGAATTGAGCTGGCAATGATAATGCCTGCAGTTGCCTCTTGATTGATGACAAGATAGGCACCTACGCCGAGGACCGCGGATTGCAGCAGCATCCGAAGTACCTTCGATGTCGAGGAAAAACCTGTGGCGATGTCACTCGTCTCTCGCTGACTATCAAGATATTTTTTGTTCGTTTCTTTCCAGCGTGATGCCAATCGCTGAGACATGCCCATCGCTACCAGCGCTTCAGCATTACGTCGGCTGGTTTCGGCAAGCCCACTTCGTGAGATGGCAAGGCCTGCCAGGTGCTTTCCTGGATCGCGCGTGTAGACTTCGGTCAATGCCGTCAAAACGCACAGGATGACCGCGCCGATGAGGGCCGTCAGGCCGATTAGAAAGTGAAACGCGAAGCAAATAACGAGATAGAGCGGAAGCCACGGCAGGTCGAAGAACGCGACCAGACCCGTTCCGGAAAGAAAGGATCGCACGTTGTCGAGGTCGCGCAGTGACTGCAATCCTTCGCCACGATTTCCCGCCTTGAGCGGCAGGCGCACGAGTCCATCGTAGACGCGCGCGCTAATGGATTCGTCCAGATATGAGCCGATCCGAACAAGGATGCGGCCGCGGACTAGATCGAGCAGACCGAGAGCGCCATAGAGAACAGTCGCTATAATGATGAGGGCGATGAGAGTTGGAATACTTCTGCTCGGCAACACGCGATCATAAATTTCAAGCATGAAAATCGCGCCAGTCAGCATCAGGATGTTGCCCATCCCGCTGAATAGCGCGATCGAAATGAATGCGCTGCGGCAAGATTCCAATGCGGAAGCGAGCTCCGACTTAGGAATCAAATTCGCCAAGCGTGAAGGCACGCTGAATGAAGGTACGCTAAATTTTGTCATGCGTTCCCAACAGATTAGTTCACCCGTCGCGAGCGAAGGTACGGGCCGACGGGTGTTTTTTTTCTTACTTCGTCAGGAAGGCAATCTCTGACGCTTAATAAGACCTCAACTTGAAATTAGCGCAATGTTAGCAACGAATGGCTGCGATAAAACGTAAAGTGCAGGTGCGCTTTGACTTTCGCCTGGTGTTGAATTGTTAAGCTAGTCAGTCCGTCGCTTGAATTGCGTTACGGCGCGCATCCGAATGATGCCAGAAACCGCTATCCCGCGAAAACGCAGCGCGCCAATACACGCCTAATCAAACGTAAAGCTGGCGATCGCTCAATTTGAATTCGAACCTTCTGTTAAAGTAAATTCCATGCACAATTGTTTTGATTAAATTGGGTGCGTTTAGCTAACTCGATTTTACCGGGCCAAACTTAGAAAGGAGGTACAGGGCAGCGCGCGCCAATAAAAAGGGTGGGCTCGGAAATGCGTAAAATCGTCAGAGCGAATGACGCAGCTGCTATTGCGATTGGAGCTGCAATCGGCGCTGTTGATAACGCGAGCCCGCATGTTTCTCTTGAACATGTTTCTGAGACTGATTCCAATCAGTTTGCATCAACAACGATAGATTCAAATAGTTCTGGCATCGACGCCAATCATTTCGACCTGTTCAATTTACAAGCCGGTGGCAACGCCGGTGACGTTACTAATGGAGTCACTGAGCCGCACAATGGCGCGTGGGCGGACAATGGTCCGTTACCCAATGGCGACTTTTTTCCGTCGCTCGTGGCCTTGTTGAATGGCGACTCCAATATCCACGATGAGGATAGCCACGCCCCGTGGGCCGGCAGCGAGTCTGCGCATGATGATGCGTTTGGTATCGCGGCACATGATTACGGCGCGCACCTGTTTCAAGGATCCGATGCTCGGGTGTTCGATGTACCGAGCCCGGAAACGTTCGGGGCAAATAGCAACATAGCCCCGTCATGCGCAGGCCCGCTCGGCAGCGGTGATCCCGACCATAGCAACCCGATCAATGAAACTGCGGCGTCGCCCCCAATATTCACCGGGGGCTGTTGCGCAACGTGTGCTCAGGTGTCGACGTGCATGGGCCCGCGCGACGCGGACGGTGATGGCGACGGTGATGTGGCAATACTATACACCGGAAACGCAATCGGGACTGGAGCAACTGGTGGTACGAGCACAGGCGGCGATTCAACTGTCGTCACCGGCGGTGCAGCGAGCTCTGGCTTCATCATTAACGTGACCTATGACGCTAGCGTCGCCAACGCGCCGGCGGCATTTAAGGCCGATGTCGCGGCGGTCGTCTCGTATTTGGAAAGTCACTTCAGCGATCAGGTCACCATCAATATCAATGTTGGCTATGGCGAGGTCGATGGCCTCCGATGAGCGGCGGCGCGATCGGGCAAAGTATGTACTTTGTCGATCCCTTCTCCTACACGCAGGTAAAAAATGCGATGACGGCAGACGCCACATCCGCCAGCGATTTGTCGTCAGTTGCAACGCTACCCGCTACCGATCCGACCAATGGTGGCAGCTTCTTCGTTACCTCTGCCAATGCGAAAGCGCTTAGGCCTCATAAGTGGCAGCTTTACCGATGGCTGTGTCGGCTTCAATAGCGGAATGGCATTCGACTACGACAACAGCGATGGTGTTTCACCCGGCACCTACGACTTTCAGGGCGTCGTGTTCCACGAAATTACCGAGGTGCTTGGACGCGCCATGAATGGCGGTCAGAATGCGACCTGGTATCCGCTAGATTTGTTTCACTATTCCGCGCCTGGAGTTCGCGCGCTTGCTGGAACAACGCCTGGTTATTTTTCGGTCGATAACGGGCAAACAAGTCTCAATACTTTCAACTCCAACGCCGGTGGCGATTTTGGTGACTGGGCAGGCAACACGATTGACGCGGCCAACGCTTTTGGTTCGACGGGCGTGGTGTCGCCGTTTTCTGCGGCAGACGTTGCCGCGATGGATGTTATCGGATGGAATTTGGCGGCGGCCAACAGTGGCCCAGTCGTAACGGCGGCTCTCGCGACCGATACCGGGAGTTCTTCGACGGACAAAATTACGTCGAACGCGACCATTACCGGCACCGGCAATCCAAACGCGGTCGTGACGATTACCGAAAATGGGTCCGTGATCGGGACCGTGACGGCCAATGGAACCGGGGCGTGGACTTTCGCCCCGTCGGGTCTTGCCAGTGGCACGCATACAATTGTCGCGAGCGAGACCGACACATCCGGCAATACCGGCACGGCCTCGTTGACATTTACGCTAGACACGACCGCCCCGGTTGCGCCGAGCATTGCCTCGTTCTCGACCGACAGCGGCACGGTTGGCGACAACATCACCAACGACAATACGCTGACGCTGACCGGTACGGCGGAAGCCAACAGCACCGTCAAGGTGTTCGATGGCGCAACGCTGCTCGGCAGCGCCACCGCCGATGGCACGGGTGCCTGGAGCTACACCACGGCGGCGCTCGCCAATGGCGCGCATAGCCTGACCGCGACGGCCACCGATGCGGCCGGCAATACCGGCGTGGCCTCGGCCGCCCTGAGCGTGACCATCGACACGACCGCGCCGGTTGCGCCGAGCATTGCCTCGTTCTCGACCGACAGCGGCACGGTTGGCGACAACATCACCAATGACAATACGCTGACGCTCACCGGCACGGCGGAAGCCAACAGCACCGTCAAGGTGTTCGATGGCGCCACGCTGCTCGGCAGCGCCACCGCCAACGGCACCGGCGCCTGGAGCTTCACGACCGCGGCGCTGGCCAATGGCGCCCACAGCCTCACCGCGACGGCGACCGATGCGGCCGGCAACACCGGCGCTGGCCTCGGCCGCCCTGAGCGTGACCATCGATACGACCGCGCCGGTTGCCCCGAGCATTGCCTCGTTCTCGACCGACAGCGGCACGGTTGGCGACGGCATCACCAATGACAACACGCTGACGCTCACCGGCACGGCGGAAGCCAACAGCACGGTCAAGGTGTTCGACGGCGCCACGCTGCTCGGCAGCGCGACCGCGAGCGGGACGGGGGCCTGGAGCTTCACCACCGCGGCGCTCGCCAATGGCGCCCACAGCCTCACGGCCACGGCGACCGATGCCGCCGGCAATACCGGCGTGGCCTCGGCCGCGCTGAGCGTGACCATCGACACGACCGCCCCGGTTGCCCCGAGCATTGCCTCGTTCTCGACCGACAGCGGCACGGTTGGCGACAACATCACCAATGACAATACGCTGACGCTGACCGGTACGGCGGAAGCCAACAGCACCGTCAAGGTGTTCGATGGCGCCACGCTGCTCGGCAGCGCCACCGCCGATGGCACCGGGGCCTGGAGCTACACCACGGCGGCGCTGGCCAATGGCGCCCACAGCCTCACCGCGACGGCGACCGATGCGGCCGGCAATACCGGCGTGCCTCGGCCGCGCTGAGCGTGACCATCGATACGACCGCCCCGGTTGCCCCGAGCATCACCTCGTTCTCGACCGACAGCGGCACCGTCGGCGACGGCATCACCAATGACAAACGTCCTGACCCTGACCGGCACGGCGGAAGCCAACAGCACGGTCAAGGTGTTCGACGGCGCCACGCTGCTCGGCAGCGCGACCGCCAACGGAACCGGCGCCTGGAGCTTCACCACCGGCGGCGCTCGCCAACGGCGCCCACAGCCTGACCGCCACGGCCACCGATGCCGCCGGCAATACCGGCGTGGCCTCGGCCGCGCTGGGCGTCACCATCGACACGACCGCGCCGGTTGCGCCGAGCATCGCCTCGTTCTCGACCGACAGCGGCACGGTTGGCGACGGCCTCACCAATGACAACACGCTGACGCTGACCGGCACGGCGGAAGCCAACAGCACCGTCAAGGTGTTCGATGGCGCGACGCTGCTCGGCAGCGCGACCGCCGAACGGCACGCGGGGCCTGGAGCTTACACGACGGCGGCGCTGGCCAATGGCGCGCACAGCCTGACGGCGACGGCGACCGATGCGGCCGGCAATACCGGCGAACTGCTTCGGCCGCGCTGAGCGTGACCATCGACACGACCGCCCCGGTTGCCCCGAGCATCGCCTCGTTCTCGACCGACAGCGGCACGGTTGGCGATGGCATCACCAATGACAACACGCTGACGCTCACCGGCACGGCGGAAGCCAACAGCACCGTCAAGGTGTTCGACGGCGCCACGCTGCTCGGCAGCGTTGCCGCCGATGGCACCGGGGCCTGGACCTACACGACGGCGGCGCTGGCCAATGGCGCCCACAGCCTGACCGCGACGGCGACCGATGCGGCCGGCAATACCGGCGTGGCCTCGGCCGCGCTGAGCGTGACCATTGATACGACCGCGCCGGTTGCCCCGAGCATCACCTCGTTCTCGACCGACAGCGGCACCGTCGGCGATGGCATCACCAACGACGAATGCGCTGACGCTGACCGGCACGGCGGAAGCCAACAGCACCGTCAAGGTGTTCGACGGCGCCACGCTGCTCGGCAGCGCCACGGCCAACGGGACGGGCGCCTGGAGCTTCACCACCGGCAGCGCTCGCCAATGGCGCCCACAGCCTGACGGCGACGGCGACCGATGCGGCCGGCAATACCGGCGTGGCCTCGGCCGCGCTGGGCGTGACCATCGATACGCATGTTCCCAGCTGTGCCGACGCATTACCTCGTTCTCGCCCGATACCGGCACTGTTGGCGACGGCATCACCAATGCGAACGTCCTGACGCTGACCGGCACGGCGGAAGCCAACAGCACCGTCAAGGTCTTCGACGGCGCCACGCTGCTCGGCAGCGCCACCGCGGACGGGGCGGGCGCCTGGAGCTTCACGACCGGCACCCTCGCCAATGCCACCCATACCCTGACGGCGACGGCGACCGATGCCGCCGGCACGACCAGCGCGGCTTCGGCGGCCCTGAATGTGACCGTCAACAATATGGCGCTCGCAGCGCCGAGCATCACCTCGTTCTCGACCGACAGCGGCACGGTCGGCGACGGCATCACCAATGACAATACGCTGACGCTGACCGGCACGGCGGTGGCCAACAGCACCGTCAAGGTGTTCGATGGCGCCACGCTGCTCGGCAGCGTTGCCGCCGATGGCACCGGGGCCTGGAGCTACACCACGGCGGTGCTGGCCAATGGCGCCCACAGCCTGACCGCGACGGCGACCGATGCCGCCGGCAATAACAGTGCGGCCTCGGCCGCGCTGAGCGTGACCGTTGATACGACCGCGCCGGTTGCCCCGAGCATCGCCTCGTTCTCGACCGACAGCGGCACGGTCGGCGACGGCATCACCAATGACAATACGCTGACGCTGACCGGCACGGCGGAAGCCAACAGCACGGTCAAGGTGTTCGACGGCGCCACGCTGCTCGGCAGCGCGATCGCGAGCGGGACGGGGGCCTGGAGCTTCACCACCGCGGCGCTCGCCAATGGCGCGCACAGCCTCACCGCGACGGCAACCGATGCGGCCGGCAATACCGGCGCTGGCCTCGGCCGCGCTGAGCGTGACCATCGACACGACGGCCCCGGTTGCCCCGAGCATTGCCTCGTTCTCGACCGACAGCGGCACGGTTGGCGACGGCATCACCAACGACAATACGCTGACGCTGACCGGCACGGCGGAAGCCAACAGCACCGTCAAGGTGTTCGACGGCGCCACGCTGCTCGGCAGCGCCACCGCCGATGGCACGGGCGCCTGGAGCTACACCACGGCGGCGCTCGCCAATGGCGCGCATAGCCTGACCGCGACGGCGACCGATGCGGCCGGCAATACCGGCGTGGCCTCGGCCGCCCTGAGCGTGACCATCGATACGACCGCGCCGGTTGCCCCGAGCATTGCCTCGTTCTCGACCGACAGCGGCACGGTCGGCGACGACATCACCAATGACAATACGCTGACGCTCACCGGCACGGCGGAAGCCAACAGCACCGTCAAGGTGTTCGACGGCGCCACGCTGCTCGGCAGCGCCACCGCGAACGGCACCGGCGCCTGGAGCTACACCACCGCGGCGCTGGCCAATGGCGCCCACAGCCTCACCGCGACGGCGACCGATGCGGCCGGCAATACCGGACGTGGCCTCGGCCGCCCTGAGCGTCACCATTGATACGACCGCGCCGGTTGCCCCGAGCATTGCCTCGTTCTCGACCGACAGCGGCACGGTCGGTGACGGCATCACCAATGACAATACGCTGACGCTCACCGGCACGGCGGAAGCCAACAGCACGGTCAAGGTGTTCGATGGCGCCACGCTGCTCGGCAGCGCGACCGCGAACGGGACGGGCGCCTGGAGCTTCACCACGGCGGCGCTGGCCAATGGCGCCCACAGCCTCACGGCCACGGCGACCGATGCCGCCGGCAATACCGGCGTGGCCTCGGCCGCGCTGGGCGTGACCATCGACACGACCGCCCCGGTTGCCCCGAGCATTGCCTCGTTCTCGACCGACAGCGGCACGGTTGGCGACGGCATCACCAATGACAATACGCTGACGCTCACCGGCACGGCGGAAGCCAACAGCACCGTCAAGGTGTTCGATGGCGCCACGCTGCTCGGCAGCGCCACCGCCGATGGCACAGGGGCCTGGAGCTACACCACGGCGGCGCTGGCCAATGGCGCCCACAGCCTCACAGCGACGGCGACCGATGCGGCCGGCAATACCGGCGTGGCCTCGGCCGCGCTGAGCGTGACCATCGATACGACCGCCCCGGTTGCCCCGAGCATTGCCTCGTTCTCGACCGACAGCGGCACCGTCGGCGACGACATCACCAATGACAATACGCTGACCCTGACCGGCACGGCGGAAGCCAACAGCACCGTCAAGGTGTTCGACGGCGCGACGCTGCTCGGCAGCGCCACCGCCAACGGCACCGGCGCCTGGAGCTTCACCACGGCAGCGCTCGCCAATGGCGCCCACAGCCTGACCGCCACCGCCACCGATGCCGCCGGCAATACCGGCGTGGCCTCGGCCGCGCTGGGCGTCACCATCGATACGACCGCGCCGGTTGCGCCGAGCATTGCCTCGTTCTCGACCGACAGCGGCACGGTTGGTGATGGCCTCACCAACGACAATACGCTGACGCTGACCGGCACGGCGGAAGCCAACAGCACCGTCAAGGTGTTCGACGGCGCGACGCTGCTCGGCAGCGCGACCGCGAACGGGACCGGGGCCTGGAGCTTCACCACGGCGGCGCTGGCCAATGGCGCCCATAGCCTGACCGCGACGGCGACCGATGCGGCCGGCAACACCGGAGCTGCCTCGGCCGCGCTGAGCGTGACCATCGATACGACCGCGCCGGTTGCCCCGAGCATTGCCTCGTTCTCGACCGACAGCGGCACGGTTGGCGACGGCATCACCAATGACAACACGCTGACGCTCACCGGCACGGCGGAAGCCAACAGCACCGTCAAGGTGTTCGACGGCGCCACGCTGCTCGGCAGCGTTGCCGCCGATGGAACCGGGGCCTGGACCTACACGACCGCGGCGCTGGCCAATGGCGCCCATAGCCTGACCGCGACGGCGACCGATGCGGCCGGCAATACCGGCGTGGCCTCGGCCGCGCTGAGCGTGACCGTTGATACGACCGCGCCGGTTGCCCCGAGCATCACCTCGTTCTCGACCGACAGCGGTACCGTCGGCGACGGCATCACCAATGACAATACGCTGACGCTCACCGGCACGGCGGAAGCCAACAGCACCGTCAAGGTGTTCGATGGCGCCACGCTGCTCGGCAGCGCCACGGCCAACGGGACGGGCGCCTGGAGCTTCACCACCGCAGCCCTCGCCAATGGCGCCCACAGCCTGACGGCGACGGCGACCGATGCCGCCGGCAATACCGGCGTGGCCTCGGCCGCGCTGGGCGTGACGATCGATACTCATGTTCCCACTGTGCCGACCATTACCTCGTTCTCGCCCGATACCGGCACTGTTGGCGATGGCATCACCAATGCGAACGTCCTCACGCTGACCGGCACGGCGGAAGCCAACAGCACCGTCAAGGTGTTCGATGGCGCCACGCTGCTCGGGCAGCGCCACCGCGGACGGGGCGGGCGCCTGGAGCTTCACGACCGGCACCCTCGTCAATGCCACCCACAACCTGACCGCGACGGCGACCGATGCCGCCGGCACGGCCAGCGCGGCTTCGGCGGCCCTGAATGTGACGGTCAACAATATGGCGCTCGCAGCGCCGAGCATTGCCTCGTTCTCGACCGACAGCGGCACGGTTGGTGATGGCATCACCAATGACAATACGCTGACGCTCACCGGCACGGCGGAGGCCAACAGCACGGTCAAGGTGTTCGATGGCGCCACGCTGCTCGGCAGCGTTGCCGCCGATGGCACCGGGGCCTGGAGCTACACCACGGCGGTGCTGGCCAATGGCGCCCACAGCCTGACCGCGACGGCGACCGATGCCGCCGGCAATAACAGTGCGGCCTCGGCCGCGCTGAGCGTGACCGTTGATACGACCGCGCCGGTTGCCCCGAGCATTGCCTCGTTCTCGACCGACAGCGGCACGGTTGGTGACGGCCTCACCAATGACAATACGCTGACGCTGACCGGCACGGCGGAAGCCAACAGCACCGTCAAGGTGTTCGATGGCGCCACGCTGCTCGGCAGCGCGATCGCGAGCGGGACGGGGGCCTGGAGCTTCACCACCGCGGCGCTCGCCAATGGCGCCCATAGCCTGACCGCGACGGCCACCGATGCCGCCGGCAATACCGGCGTGGCCTCGGCCGCGCTGAGCGTCACCATCGATACGACGGCCCCGGTTGCCCCGAGCATTGCCTCGTTCTCGACCGACAGCGGCACGGTCGGCGACGGCTCACCAACGACAACACGCTGACGCTCACCGGCACGGCGGAAGCCAACAGCACCGTCAAGGTGTTCGATGGCGCCACGCTGCTCGGCAGCGCCACCGCCGATGGCACGGGTGCCTGGAGCTACACCACGGCGGCGCTCGCCAATGGCGCCCATAGCCTCACAGCGACGGCCACCGATGCGGCCGGCAATACCGGCGTGGCTTCGGCCGCCCTGAGCGTGACCATCGATACGACCGCGCCGGTTGCCCCGAGCATTGCCTCGTTCTCGACCGACAGCGGCACGGTTGGCGACAACATCACCAATGACAATACGCTGACGCTCACCGGCACGGCGGAAGCCAACAGCACCGTCAAGGTGTTCGATGGCGCCACGCTGCTCGGCAGCGCCACCGCCAACGGCACCGGCGCCTGGAGCTTCACGACCGCGGCGCTGGCCAATGGCGCCCACAGCCTCACCGCGACGGCGACCGATGCGGCCGGCAATACCGGAACTGGCCTCGGCCGCCCTGAGCGTCACCATCGATACGACCGCGCCGGTTGCCCCGAGCATTGCCTCGTTCTCGACCGACAGCGGCACGGTTGGCGACGGCATCACCAACGACAATACGCTGACGCTCACCGGCACGGCGGAAGCCAACAGCACCGTCAAGGTGTTCGATGGCGCCACGCTGCTCGGCAGCGCGATCGCGAGCGGGACGGGGGCCTGGAGCTTCACCACGGCGGCGCTGGCCAATGGCGCCCATAGCCTGACAGCGACGGCGACCGATGCCGCCGGCAATACCGGCGTGGCCTCGGCCGCGCTGGGCGTGACCATCGACACGACCGCCCCGGTTGCCCCGAGCATTGCCTCGTTCTCGACCGACAGCGGCACGGTTGGCGACAACATCACCAACGACAATACGCTGACGCTCACCGGCACGGCGGAAGCCAACAGCACCGTCAAGGTGTTCGATGGCGCCACGCTGCTCGGCAGCGCCACCGCCGATGGCACAGGTGCCTGGAGCTACACCACGGCGGCGCTGGCCAATGGCGCCCACAGCCTCACGGCGACGGCGACCGATGCGGCCGGCAATACCGGAACGTGGCCTCGGCCGCGCTGAGCGTGACCATTGATACGACCGCCCCGGTTGCCCCGAGCATTGCCTCGTTCTCGACCGACAGCGGCACCGTCGGCGACGGCATCACCAATGACAATGTCCTGACGCTGACCGGCACGGCGGAAGCCAACAGCACCGTCAAGGTGTTCGATGGCGCCACGCTGCTCGGCAGCGCCACCGCCAACGGGACAGGCGCCTGGAGCTTCACCACCGGCGCGCTCGCCAATGGCGCCCACAGCCTGACCGCCACCGCCACCGATGCCGCCGGCAATACCGGCGTGGCCTCCGCCGCGCTGGGCGTCACCATCGATACGACCGCGCCGGTTGCGGCTTCAATCACCAGCAACGCGATCGTCAACCTCAACGACGTGGCGCTGACGGGTACCGCCGAAGCCAACGCGACCGTCAAGATCTTTGATGGCGCCACGCTGCTCGGCAGCACCACCGCCAACGGCAGTGGCGCATGGAGCTACACCACCGCTGGATTGAACAACGGCACGCATAACCTGACGGCGACGGCGACCGATGCCGCCGGCAATACCGGCGTGGCGTCGACAGCTGTCCCTGTAACGATCAATGTGGCTACTCCGACGACGCCGACCATTGCCTCGTTCTCGATCGACAGTGGCGCGGTTGGTGACGGCATCACCAATGACAAGACGCTGACGCTCACCGGCACGGCGGACGCCAATATCACAATTAAGGTCTTTGACGGTGCGACCCTGCTCGGCACCACCACCACGGATGGCAGCGGCGCCTGGAGTTTCCTTACCCCCGCTCTTGCGGATGGTCTTCATAACTTCGCGGCAACGGCTGGAGTGACCAACGGCGGAAACACGCTGGCAGTCAGCCCGATGTCGGGTACTTTGGCAGTGACAATCGACGCGACGGCGCCTGTCCGTCCGACTATCGCCTCGTTCTCGACCGATAGCGGTACCGTCGGTGACCATCTCACAAACGACCGCACGCCCACGCTGACCGGCACGGCGGAAGCCAACAGCACCATCAAGGTCTATGACGGCGCCACGCTGCTGGGCAGCACCACCACTACTGGCACGGGTGCATGGAGCTATACCACCACAGCCCTTAATGACGGAGTTCATAGCTTTACATCGACCGCAACCGATGCGGCGGGCAACATAAGTAGCGCCTCAACCGCGCTAAGCCTTACCATCGATACGAGCGCGCCGACGCTGCCAGTCATCACGAGCCAAGTGGCTTTCCGAGGCCTCGTATTCTTAAACGGCACGGCGGAAGCCAACAGCACCGTCTCAATCTTTGATAGCGCGAGCGGAGCGCTTGTCGGCACTGCCTTGGCGACCGGTGACGGCGCGTGGACTCTCTTGAGATTCGGATCATTTGCCACAGACTTCACCTTGACGGCGGTTGATCTTGCAGGAAATGTGATATCGACGGGCGACAGCACTCCGCCGGCGGCCCCGAGTATTGCCTCGTTCTCCACCGACAGCGGTGTGGTGGGCGACCATATCACGAACGACAACACGCTGACGCTCACCGGCGCGGCGGAAGCCAACAGCACCGTCAAGGTGTTCGATGGCGCCACGCTGCTCGGCAGTGCGATCGCAAGCGGGACAGGGGCCTGGAGCTTCACCACGGCGGCGCTCGCCAATGGTGCGCATAACCTGACGGCGACCGCGACCGATACGGCCGGCAATACCGGCGTGGCCTCGGCTGCGCTGAGCGTGACCATCGATACAACCGCACCGGTTGCGCCTTCAATCACCAGCAACGCGATCGTCAATCTCAACGACGTGGCGCTGACGGGCACCGCCGAAGCCAACGCGACCATCAAGATCTTCGATGGCGCCACGCTGCTGGGCAGCGCAATCGCGAGCGGGACAGGGGCCTGGAGCTTCACCACGGCGGCGCTCGCCAACGGTACGCATAACCTGACGGCGACCGCCACCGATGTGGCCGGTAACATTGGCAGCGCCTCAACGGCTGTCCCTGTAACAATAAATGTACCCGTTGCCACTACGCCGACGATCGTCTCGTTCTCAGTCGACAGCGGCACCGTGGGCGATGGCATCACCAATGATAAGATACTGACGCTGACCGGAACGGCGGACGCTAACACCACTATCAAGGTATTTGATGGAGCAACGTTGCTCGGTACCAGCACTGCGGATAGCAGTGGCGCCTGGAGCTTCCTCACGCCAGCTCTTGCGGATGGTCTTCACGACCTCGCGGCAACGGCCGGCCTTGCCAATGGCGGCCATTCACTCGCTACGAGCCCCATTTCAAGCACTTTGGCGGTCACGATCGACGCCACGGCACCCGTCAGTCCGACCATTACGTCATTCTCGACCGACAGCGGCACCGTTGGTGATCATGTCACCAATGACAATACGCCGACCCTGACCGGCACGGCCGAAGCCAATAGCACCATCAAGGTCTATGATGGCGCCGCGCTGCTCGGCAGCACCACTACAAACGGTGCTGGCGCGTGGAGCTATACATCCACAGCACTCACTGATGGCATCCATCACTTCTCTTCGACCGCTACTGATGCCGCGGGCAATACCGGCACGGCTTCGACTGCGCTCGACCTCACCATTGATACGCTCGCGCCAACCGCACCCTCAATCACGAGCGATGCGATCGTCAACGGCAATCACTTGGCCGTAAATGGGTTGGCCGAAGCGCACAGCCTGGTCAAAATTTATGACGGCGCGACACTGCTTGGCAGTGCCACTTCTGATGCGGGTGGGTCTTGGAATTTCGTCACTGGCGCGTTGAACAACGGTTCGCACAGTCTGACAGCAACAGATACTGACCTAGCGGGTAATACGAGTACGGTATCGTCGGCGGTAAACGCTACCGTGGATGCCCCAATTTCGGTGAGCGCCAACAACTTTACCGCGTTCATGCGAGGGCTCGCCAATATATCAGGCACTTCCGAAGCCAACAGCTCAGTGTCGGTCTCAGACGGCAACACGGGCGCTCTGCTCGGCCATACTACGGCCGGCTCCAACGGAGCCTGGTCGGCTCTGATGGGAAATATGCCGTACAACACAATCCAAAACTTCGTCTTGACCGCAACTGATACGGCCGGTCATCTCGGCTCAACTCAAGCCGTCTTCGGCACCGCTGGCGACGACGTCATTGCCAATACCGCGGCGAACCAGGTCATGTTCGGCAACGGCGGTGCCGACACCTTTGTGTTCGGTGGAAATGTCGGGAAAGCCGTTGTCGCGGATTTCCAGGCAGACAATGACGTCCTGCAGCTCAGCCACAATGCCTTTGCAAACTTCGCCGACGTGCTTGCTCACGCAGCCCAGGTTGGGACGGACGTTACGATCGCGATTGATGCATCAAACTCGGTCACACTGCACAACACCGCGGTCACGCAGCTGGGAGCCAACAATATTCATCTCGTCTGATGTGAATTTGCTGGCGAAAGGCGAATTGGTCGGGTGATCGCGGGTTAAGCCCCTGCACACCTTAAGCGTCGAACCCAGGCGCTTGATAAGCAAAAATTTAGATGCCGAACGCATTATGCCCGATATGTCAGTGGCATAGCGGAGCGGTGCTTAAGAACCCGTTCACTGCATTTGGGCCGTGGTTCGCCGTTATCGCGGCATTACGAATAAACTGGGGGAGTGGGGCATGCGTCGGATTATCAGTGCACTGATCGCCACGACAGCAGCTGTTGGGCTTTCGGGATCGGTATTCGCTGCTGACCTGCCCATGAAGGCGCCAGCCTTCGTGCCCGCGCCGATGCTGACCAATTGGACCGGTGTGTATGGCGGCTTGAATGCCGGGTATTCTTGGGGCCATTCCTCAATCGACTATGCCCAGGGTCCTGGTCTTCTCTTCGGTGTTCCTCCGTTTGTGACAGGCGGCGCGCTCTCCTCGAGCGTCGATCCAGGAAGCTTTATCGGCGGCGGTCAACTCGGATTTAATTACCAGGCTGGCATTTGGGTTTTTGGCGCTGAGGCCGATATAGCGTGGCGAAATCGCACGGATACAGCCAATTTCACACTCAATCCGATCGTAGTGGGCGTTGGCGGCGGCGATGTACTGACGCTTTCAGATGAGCAAAAATGGGTTGGCACGGTTCGCGGCCGACTCGGTGTGTCTCCGGGCGGGATGAGCAACTGGTTGTTTTACGTGACCGGTGGTTTCGCTTACGGCGGTTTTGAACATTCGGTTACCCAAAACTGCAACGTTGGCTGTGGCCCAATACGCGTCTTCTCAGATTCTCAAACCCGAACGGGCTGGACAGTGGGTGGGGGTGTCGAAGTCGCCCTCAATCAGAGCTGGTCGGTCGGTGCCGAATATCTCTATATGGATTTTGGAAGCGATACTTTGTCGGCACCGGTTGCGGGCGGTTTGTTCGGTACGACTGTCTTTCCATCCACAACTGTGACGTTTCACGACAAGTCGCAGATCGCTCGCCTGAAGCTGAATTATAAATTTGGCGACATGGGCCTGCACTAGCGCCTCGCATCGCGCGCAGTTAGAGCCCCGGGCCCTTCCGGGGCTTTTTATTTGGCCCGACGCTTCCTTTTTTTGTGCTCGCGGTACAATGCCTCAGCATATCGCGAATAGTATGTAGCGGGCATTTCAGCCGACTTATTCAGAACAAAGCGAACAACGGACGTCATTTCCAGGTGCTTGTTCGACTCTTTGATATCCGAAACCGTTGTTGTTCCAACCGCCGCGACAAACAACACGCAGTCGAGTTGCGGAAGGATCGTAATGACATCGTCTCCGGCGAGCACCGGCGGCAAGTCAAAGATGACAACGCAATCTTTATAATCCCGCTTGATTTGCTGCATGATGGCGTCCATGGGCCGTGACGCCATCCATTCCGAGGAATTGAGGGTAGAGGCCTCGCAAGGCAATACCGACATTATTTGATTTTTGATGCGTGCCTCAACAACTGAGCTCGCGAAGTCGGTTCGGCCTTCGAGAACACTCAACACGCCTTGCTTGCAGTTGAGGCCCAGATAATTCGCGACCTGCGGCTTTTGTAAATCCATGTCGACCAAGAGCACGGGCCGATTGTGGCGGGCAATACTCAGCGCAAGATTTGTCGATACGACTGTTTTGCCGCAGCCGGCGGTTGGCGAAGTGACACCAAGCACCTGCCAGGCCTTGATTTCCATTGCTTGCAAAACTTGCGTTCGCAGCATGTCGAAAGACTTTGCGCGCGGATCCGCAATATCGTGCGCTATGAGTTCTTTTGATTCCAGATGATCGCCGTTGAGCGTGACTTCTCTGCCGCGGAACTGAGGCGGTGTCGGCGCGATGAGGTCCGACGTGCGTAACGGAGACTGCTGCTGCGAAATAGGCGGGCCCGCCAAGGCTTCCACAGGTGAAGGCGGAAGCCTTGTCTCTTTGGCACGCTCAACAGCTTGTCTAATATTTTCCATCTGTCCACACTGGCATTGAATGTCGAATTATCGCAGCAACATCTGCATGACCTTGTCGAACAAGGTATCAATTGGCGGCAACACGAAGAAGACCGCTATCAATCCGATAACAATCATCGTGGCCAAAGCTCCCGCCATGTACATGCGCCGATGTTTTTTGCGATGAACTTCTTCGTCGGTAGAAATGTGCGGGATCAGAACGACAAGGTGGCTTTCGACCAATGAATAGAGGTCGGTGCTCCGCCGGATCGCGGGATTGAGCATTTCGGCGCCAGCCAAAAGTCCTCCGCCGGCCATCAGGGCAAAAGCGAATACAATCGCAAATATCTTCGGCCGGTTAGGGCTTGTGGGTTTTTTCGGAAGTGTCGGCTGTTCGAGAACTTCCAGCCGCTCTGAGTGCTGTCCTCGCTCGAGATTTTCGCCAAGGCGGGCGGCCGCAAGTTTTTGTGTGGCTACATTGAGCTCTTGGCGAGTGCCTATTCTTTGGGTCAAGAGGGTGTCGATGCCCAGCGCGTTCGTGTTGCCGGCAACAATGTCTTTCTGGACGGCATCCGCGTCTGAAGCCGCGCCGCCCTTTGCTGAGGGCGGGGGGCCGGCGACTTTTTCCATGGCCTCAATCTGTCGCTTGAGGGCGCGGATATCCGGATGCGTTTCTGAATAGACCGCGCTTTTGAGTGCCAGTTGGGCTCTGAGGTTGGCCAAACTTCTGGCGTCGTCCGTTGGGTCACCCCCGCCGCCAAGCATACTTTTTTGACGTTCGGCGATTTCGTTATTGACGGATCCAAGTTGATCCTCAAGGCGCTTGACTTCTTTCTCGAGGAATTTCGTTGTCTCCGAGGCAAAATTTGTTCGCGTCCGCACGTCCTCATTGAGGATCATTGTGACCATTTCGTTGGCCACGCGCGTCGCTATTTGCGGGTTCTCGTATTCAAAGCCGACGGAAAACGCGATCGCCTGCTTTCGCTCTCCGGTCAAAGTGACTTCTACCGGCTTGATGAGCGTTCGCTCGCGAATGAAATCCACAATTTCCGAGCCCGACACCAGACCCTGCCAACCCATGTTCAGGTTGAATTTTTTCGACAGCGCCAGGAGATTGTCCCGGGTCATTGTGCGCTGCTGAATATATGAAATGCGTTCGTTGGAGAGTGTGGAGACCGTTGGCTTGACGAGGTCGGTCGGAATTTCCTGGGACGAAATCAGAATCTTGCCCTGCGAGAGATATTTTGCAGGCCAGGCGAAGGTCACCACCGTGCCGATCGCCAAAATGGTGAGAAAGGGGACAACGAAATAAAGAATGCGCCGTTTGAGCACGTCAAAGATATGCGTCAGGGAAAGACCCTGACCGTCTTCGTGTTCCAAACTGGATTCTGCGAACGCTTGTCTCTGGAGCATGGGTACCTAAAGTTCAGCTGGCCAAGTCGCCGATCTGAGTCGGCGCCCCCGCTGCCAACACCACTGACTAACCCGATGTCCCCGCCCTCGAGCGGTTTGAATATATAGAAAAAGGGGCCCTTTTGAAGGCCCCTTTTTTATTGATGTTATTGAGGGTTAATTAGGCCGACTTGGCGCGCTTGCGAAGCCGACGGAACAGCAACCCACCACCGAGGACGCTGCCGAAGAGCGGCAGAGCGCCCGGGATTGGCGTGTCTTGGAGGCCGCCCGCGAGCAACCGACGCAATGGCCACGAAGTCGTCGTGGTTATCGTCGCCAGAGCCGTTGTCGTTAAACCCGAAAGCGATCTCGTTGGTCTGCGTGGTCGTCAGATCCCACTGGAAGCCGTGTGTACCCGGCGTGAGGTAGGCGAAAATCAAGTTCGCCGAACCGCTGTTCGGAATCGGGTTGACCGATGTCCCGTTGTTCGTGGTCGCCGCGCCGGTGTGGAGATCCGTAAGCGTGAAGCCCGGAGTGCTGATCAGGCTCGCGCCGTTATTATAAACGGTCGTGGCCCATGCTCAATGTCGGGAGCGGGTTGATCCCACCGCAGCAGTTGTTGTTGCGGTTGTCGCCGGTGAAAGGAACCACGGTGTTGCTGGCGACGGTCGCCCCAGTGTTGCTGATCTTGAATTGGTTTTGGTCACTGGCTTCGTTACCGATGTAGGTCCACTGGATGGTGTAACCCTGACCAGCGGTTAAGCCGCTCACCGAGAGAACGGCGTTGCTGCCAGTGACGCTGCCGACCCAAGCGTTGCCAGAAGTGGCTGAGCCACCTCTACCCATCGCGGTCGCGCCTGGATCATAAACTGTTGATCCCGTAGCAGGTACGCTTGCTGCGTTGATGACGTTGTTATCGCCAATCGCAGTACCGTAGGTGAACGTCGGCACCGCGCCGCCGCCGACGATATCGAATAACACCGCAGCTTGAGATACGCCTGTCAGCGCCGTGGTGCAGAGCGCTGCCAACGCAAACTTTTTCGCGACTGTGTTCATCGTGAACTCCCTGTAAAGCCTTCAACCAACCAGCGGCGCAGGAATTGAATCCCGCGCGCCGTCTTTAAAGTCTGCGCCACACCTGTACTTAGTCATACATTTTTAAGCCTGTAAATAGCTACCAGAAAGCTTTTAGGAGTGTTGTAGGAAGGCAACGAGTTGGAACAAGCGGCCTTAAACTATTGAATTATAATCATATTCTGCATACGCGAGCCAGATTGCCATTAACCAGGATCCCAAGCAGCTGTGCAAAGGCCTTCGTTGCTGTTTTGGGGCGTCGCTTTTGATTTCGGCAGACCTAACGTCGTGCGCCAGACACAGAAATGGCGCAAAAAACACGCTAATCTGGTCTGACGCCTCTCAAGCAATTGGACGCGAGCTGGGGTAACCTAAAATCGCATTTGCATTGGTGCGAGGCCGTTTGATCGGGCAAATATACCGCCGAAGACGTGGTATTGAGCCAGCATCGAATGGCGGTCCTGGCTAGCGAAATGCAACGCCGAAATGAATGGCGGGGCAAGAATTGTTCGATGCAGGGCTGTGAGAGCACAGTGGTTATTGCCGGTGGCGATATGCGGTGTCTGTACAACAAGCGATGACGATCCACCCAATTGCCGGCAATCGAGGACAACTGATGTACGAGGCGTTTTACGGGCTCAAAGAAAAGCCCTTTTCGATATTGCCGGACCCGGACATGATTTACTGGGGTCAGACCCATCGTCTGGCTTTCGGCATGCTCGAATTTGGGGTGATGAACAACGCTGGCTTTACTGTCATCACCGGTGAAATTGGCTCGGGAAAAACCACGCTCGTTCGCCATCTACTGCGAAAGCTCGACCCCAAAGTCGTCAATGTCGGTCTGATTTCGAACACGCCGGAGGGGCGCGAAGAACTCCTTCAATGGATCCTGATGTCACTCGGACAGCCATTCGAGGGCGATGCAGGCGTTTTGATCAAACGTTTTCAGGACTTTCTGTACGCACAATACAAAAAGCGGCACCGGACAATCTTGATTGTCGACGAGGCCCAAAATCTACGTGAAGACGCGCTCGAAAGCCTGCGGATGTTGTCCAACATCAACGTTGATAAGTACCAGTTTCTGCAGCTTATTCTTATTGGGCAGCCGCAGTTGAAGGATCTGCTTTGCAGACCAAATTTGATCCAGTTTGCGCAGCGGGTTTCCTCAGATTTTCACCTTCGACCTTTACCTCCGACCGAGGTGGCCAAGTACATCAATTTCCGGCTCGCCACGGTCGGTTCCCGCGTCAATCTGTTCACGGACGGCGCCTGCAAAATGGTGGCTGAGGCCAGTCACGGCGTTCCACGGGTTATCAACATCCTATGCGATACCGCTTTAGTTTACGGCTTTTCGACTGGATCGACCAAAATCGATCGCGATTTGATGGCCCTGGTCATTGAGGACAAGCGAAACTACGGCATTTTCCCCATCAACGGCGCCATGGTTAAATAGCATTTAATCGTTGACGGCTATAAAGTTGTCGACTTAGTTCACGTTCGTGGTCTTTGAGGGAAGGGGGAGGATAGCCATGCGCGCAATCCTGGCTTTGCTATTTGTTTGTAGCTTTTTTTCAACGGCCTTCGCGCAAGCGCCCCTGCGGGCTGGCGACTCCCTCGAAATCTCAGTCTGGCAAGATCCAAAGCTCGATCGCCGCGTGGTGGTCGGCCCCGACGGGATGATTGGCTTTCCTCTGGTCGGGCAAATTCGAGCAAGTGGATTGACGCCGCACGCTTTGGAAGACGCGCTGAAGGCGCGGCTGAAGAAAAATTATACTGGCGATCTCGATGTCACGGTCGCGAGGTCCGCGGTTAACCGGGAAACCGAAGACGAATTAAAGCCGAAGGTTTACATCAGCGGGGAAGTCTTAAGGCCAGGTCCTTACTTCGTCAGACCGACAATCAATGTGATGCAAGCGATTTCGCTGGCCGGTGGTCTGGGGCCATTTGCGGCCAGGCAGCGAATTCAACTGCATCGCAAGATCAACGGCGTCGATTCAATATTTCTCTTTGACTTCAACTCTTACTCTTCAGGAGCCAACACCGCCGACAACATCAATCTTCAAGCAGGTGACATCATTATCGTTCCTGAAAGAGGCTTGCTTGAATGAGTTGTGTGGCGTTCCCGGAAACGCACCGAGCAGGACCGTGGTGTTGTGAAAACATCGGTCTTAACGGCGACTTTGTTGGCGACCGCCCTTTCTGGCGGCGCTTTTGCTGCTGAAGTATCTATCAAGGGCAGCATCAATGAGACGGCCGAAGCGAGCAATAATTATTTTTTGGTGACCAAGCCATCGGGCGCGACAGTCAAATCATTGACTGCGGCGACACTCGACATTCTTGCGCAGACGCCAACCACAAGTTACCTGCTCGACTACGCACTACAGCTACTATAAATATTTCGGTCCGGGTGCTGCTGATACGAACCCGGTTTGGGGCACGCCGGCAAGTGCGCTGTTCAGCGTCGATCACGTCACCGAGCTCGATAAATTTAACTTCGCAGCGTCATGGAATCGCCGGACTGACGCGGCCCAGACGCAGTTGACGCAAAGCGGAGTCGTCAGCACACACGGCTCTATCAACACCTACAATGTAAATGGTGGCGTGGTCCATGATCTGGGACGCAACGATATGATTTCGTGGTCGGCCGCCGCCAGCACAGTGTCATTTACCGATCCCAATCAGGTTCCCTACAAGGATGTTACGTCGACCATCCTTTGGGCGCATACCTTTAGTCCAACGACCAGTTTTACTAATTCGGTGAACTTTGATTGGTTCTCGCAGGATAATGCAGCCGATAGTCAAAGACTGATGTGGCGGTTCATGAGCGGAGTGCAATCGCAACTCACGCAGCGCTTATCAGTTCACGGAAATATTGGACTCGTCTTCGCCAACGCGTATCAAAACGGCAACGCGGCGGCGGCGCCTGTTGTACTTGTTCCAGCTTCTCCAGAGTTTCCTGTCCCGTCCACGCCATTTCAGCCACTCGTCGGAGCGGGCCACGGCTGGATTGGAGATGTCGGATTGTCGTATCAACTTTTGAAGGATACCAACGTTTCGTTCGCCGCTGCGCAAGCAATCATTCCGCTATTTACAGGTCAATTGCAGCAAACATCCTCGCTCAGTATGTCAGTCAGCTACGATATCAATCAATATTCAAGCTTTGTCCTTTAATACGCAATATACCCAAAGCAGCCTCCCAGGCCAGCTTGGCCAAACATCGGCGACCGCTTCTGATTTTTTTACGGCCGGGGTCAATTATTCGTATCGGCTGTCGCGCGAGTGGCGCTCAAATCTGTCTTACACCTATCGCGAAAATGTCGGACAGGCGAACTCGAGTACTGTGTTGTTTAGCTTGACCCGAGACTTTACTTTAATGGGAAATCCAACAGCTATTAATAAAGCCGAAGCAGACAGGGGACGTCAGCGCGCTCGTGACAGCATCGGTCAGGTATTTCCGAACTTCCAATGATTATTTAGCGCGCGGACAATCGAAGCGCCTAACCTTTGCTTTTTCCCGCCTGCGTCTGCAGCGCTGCGTCAATCTTGGCTTTCAGCTCGGTATCATTTGGCGCCAGTTCGCGAGCCTTGTTAAATCGTTCGGACGCTTTATCGCTCTGGCCGGCTGCGAGGTAACTCATGCCAAGATGATATTGTACCAACGCCAAATTTGGCAATTTGGCTGCTGCATCTTCAAGAAAAGTAATTGCCGCCGGGTAGTCACCTTGCAAATAGGTAATCCAACCGAGGGTATCCTTGAACTGAGGTATGTCAGTGTTTTTTAGTACCGCAGCGAGGTATCCAGCCCGAACCAAACTCGGCTTGTCTTTGCGGTGATCGGCGAGCAAGCTTGCAAGATTGTTTGCGGCAATCATCGAACCTGGTTGGTCCGCCAGGATGCTTTCATATTCGGTTATCGCGCGCTCGATATTGTCCTTGCAGCTCAAACAAGCCGGCTCTGGTTAATTGCAGAGCAAAGTTTTTAGGTTGCTGCTGAAGCCCGGTGTCAAGGATCTTCTGCGCTTCGTCGATTTTCCCTTGCCGCGCATAAAGATCGGCCAAAGACCGATAGCCAGCCGCGTTTTGTGGCTGCGATTTTATAGCCGCTTCGAAATTTTTCGCGGCCTCGTTTGGATTGTTTTTTATGAGCTCTACCGAGCCGAGCAGAACAAGCGCCTCGGCGTTTGTGGGATTGGCCTTTAGCGCATCCTTGAGAAAGGCCTCGGCCTTGTCGGGCTGCTTGGCCTGGAGATAAACAGCCACGAGCGATGCCATGGGCTGCACAGCAGTCGGGATTCGCATCATAGGAGCCTTGAAATGCGGTCAGACTTTCACCGACTTTCTTCTCTCCAAGAAACGCTACGCCGTTAATTCGATCGGCAACATCACCCTTGTCGCCCAACTTTCGAATGGTGTCGGCGATGGCGTGGGCGCCGACCCAATCCTGGCGTTCTAGCTTGGCCTGCGCCAAGCTCGACAACACGGGGATGTTGAGTGGATTACGCGTTGCAAGGTCAACCAGAACGTTTTCTGCACGGGCGGATAGTCCGCGGCGCTGGAGAAATACAACATAGTTGAGACCATAGTTCGGAGCAAAATTAGAAGCTCTCGTCGCATCGAGGTAAGCTTTGTCGGCAAGTTCGATTGAGCCGTTCCGTTCATATGCAATTGCGAGCGTAGCAAGCAACTCGGGCGCCCGCGGCTGGTCGTTGAGCGCCGTGCGCAGATCGTTGATTGCATCGTCGATCTGACCACGGTTGATGCGGATTGCTGCACGCAGTCTTAAGGCGGTGATGTTGCGGTTGTCGACATTGAGAATATCGGCAATCACCGGCTCAGCGGAGGCGACGTCGTTTTTACTCATATACAACTCGGCGAGCGTCGTTCGCGCGGCGAGGATGTCGTCAGACGACTTCGATGTTGAGATAATGTCTTTCAACAAATCGGTACTGGCTTTGAGATAGCCTTGCGCGAAATCCAGTCTCGCCAATGCGATCTGAAATGGAAGTACGGCCCCGCCGGCCTGGATGCGCTGAACCAACTCTGTTCGAGCGGCGCCGATTCCGTTGAGCGAACCCAGAAGATTTGCCAGTTGCAATTCAGCATTCACGTCGGCGGGATTTTCAGTAACGACGCGCCGCAATTCATTGATAGCGTCGTCCGGGCGCTTTTGCCCAAGGTAAAACCTGATCAATTGTGCGCGGAAACCATTTTCAGTGGGATGGAGCGCAACCAGTTTTTTCAGGAGTGATTCAACCTGAGCAAAATCACCCTGCCGTTGGTAAATATTGACTTTCAAGAAAATGACACCGAGAGCGTCCTGCTGGCCTGCGGGTATTTCCGCAATGAGTTTTAGCGCAGAGTCAGAATCTCCTTGCAAAAATTTTGCGGAAGCAAGGACGATTCGCGCATCGACATTGGCAGGATCGACTTCAAGCGCTTGTTGCGCAGTTGCGACGGCGCCGTCAGTATCTTTAAGCCTGAACAGAATGGCTGACTTTACTGTCAGCGCATCGACACTCTTTGGGTCAATTTCGGTCGAAGCGTTGACAGTCTTGAGGGCCTCATTGAGTGCACCAGCGGCGAGATAGAGTTTTGCGAGGAGAGTTCTTGAATTAATGTCTTTTGCGTCAAGCTCTGTGATTTTTCCGAGGTCTCCGACCAGCCCCTGTATGTTCTTGTCGTGTTCATCAACCTTGGCAAGAGCTCGCCATGCCTCGATCATATCGGGCTTTTGCTGCAGCGCGTTGCGCAGTTCAATGCGGGCTTTTACAAAATCCTGCTTTTCAAGATAGCTGACACCGTTTTGATAATAGTTATGGGCGCGATCTTCGCGTGAACTGCATGCCCCTAACTGGGCTGCACCAAGGATAAGACAGGTGCAAACGAGGAGCTGTTTGACGCGCGGTTGATCAACGAAATAGTTCATGATGGTCTCTATGAGTTGTTGGTTTTGGGCGAATTCATCGCCGGCTTGGTTTTAGACAGCGCCTCTGGTGGCAAGTAGCCGGTGAGGTTAGGCACGACCATTTTGGTGAATTCCTGGAGCCGCTTGTCCGCGTCACTTTCAGATTCACCCGGGTAAATCGCGGTGGTCAGCCGCACCAAAGCCCCATCGGTTCGATTCTTGAGCATGGCGTCCTTGAGCAAATATAACTTTGACACGTATTCGTTCGCGATCTTCATGCCGCGCTCTTCGAACCAATAGTAGACAAGTTGTTTATCGGTGCCCCGTGCGATGACGACGCGATTCAAAGGCAGAGATACACTCGCATCACTGCTTTCGTAGGCCGTACGTTCGAGGTTGGTTATTTGCCAGCCATTGCCCGGAATGCAGACGCTCGGCGAATGGGGTGAGAGGCCATTTCGTTGTGACGCATAGTAAGCCACGTAAAAATTGACCTGCCGCCCATCCTTTCGAACATAGTCGGACAAGATGTAGTCGGTCAGCCCGAGAAAATGCTCAGTTTGCGGATCCATCGTGGATGTCTTGCCGCGCCAATCTCCCAACGTGGCGGGAAAACCGGCAAACAACATTCGCTCGGGACGAATTTCCTGGCGCGTGGACACGAAATAGGTCGCCAACCCTGCGGCCGCCATAAGAACTGCACAAACAATCAAGGGGGCAGGGCGGAACGACAGTCGGCCTTGCGTTGCCGACGATTTCCGAGGTGCCGGCAACTTTGGGCGCATAAAAAACTTCGAAGAATCCCTTACCTGATGTGAATCTGGCGAGCAGCGCCATTTCGGCAACGAGCACACCCGCGCAGGCAAGGAAGATGATCCAGCCTTCAAACATGTGCAAAAAGCCTTCGGCGTCTTGCGGACCAAAGTGATCAACCAGGACCCCGACAATTCCGATCCGCAGACTGTTCATGAAAATTGTGATCGGAATGGTCGAAAGAAACACGACCGCGCGTTGCCAGAACGGCGCCTGGAACAAATAGGCCGCTAAAAAACCAAGGCTCATGAGAGGGTAGAGATATCGCAGGCCGCTGCAGGCTTCCACGACCTGCAGTTTGTAGACTCCAAGGTCGATAACATTCCCCTCAAGATAAACCGGGATTTGAAGCAGCCTGATAAACGCGGTCCCCAGCTGCGATGAGATGAGCTGAAGGCGAAATGACAAGACTGCGTCGATGAAATAGGGAAGCGGTATCGCGAACAGAAGAAAAATCGTCGGAATGAATGTCACTTTCAGCAACGAGTAGCCGCCGACTCCAAGCGCGATGCCGAGGAGGGCGACGACAAATCCAACTTGCGACAAGATAAAAAGAGCGCTCAATTTGCCCAATATATGCATGACTGCCGCGAGCAGAATGAGCACGGGGCCCCACCAGGAAGGACGACCAATACTAGCAACCAGCGCATCGCGACGTGCCCACAGCAACCAGGCAACGATAACGGGAATGAGAAATCCGTGGCTGTATTCTTCCTGACCGATCCAACGATTCACGAGCTCGAAGAGCGACTCACTGAATGCGAGTGCACTCAGGAGCACAGCAACGACAACGAGTGCCGCTAAGGAAATTGCGTCCCGTTGCGTCAATCCAGTTTTTGCAGATTGATCGGCCTTCATAAGCATTGCACAACGCTCTGGCTTTTAGTTGCGAAGGAGATAAGCAAATCCGCTAAGACGGAAAATCCGCTTTATCCGCGGAGCGACTTCAGAAAATTCCAAATGAAGTCCTTGCCTCTTCAACCGCTTATTTAGCATGAGAAAGAGGCCTAGAAAACGGGCGTCAATAAGGCCCGTTCTAGCGAGGTTAATGATGACAGGCTTATGTGCCGCAGCGGCACGTTGAAAATCGGGCAGCGCTCTATTCAGGTTTTCGGCCGTTGCAGCGCCAACTAGGCTTAAAACAACCGACTTGCGATCTTCAGTCCGGGTTACGACCAGATCTCGAGCCGGCCCGCCCAGTCGTCGGCGATACCATCGTTCAAGGACGATGTGCGGGACAATCTGCGTCAGGAGTAACCGAAACAGCGCAATTCCGTCGTCCCGATATCGGGTTTTCCAGAGTTTAGGCTCTTGCACGATACGCCATAACCATTCGAAGCCCAGTTTTTGTATGCCTTTTGGGGCACGTTTGAGCGCGCCCGCTTGAAAATTTATGGTGGCGCCAAGGTGAACCCGGACGGGAATCCGGATGCGGTCGTGATTTTTCAGCAGCCACTCCTGGCCCTTTTTTGCTCCAAGGGCGACCGCCAGAAAATCCGCATTGCTCGAATTGATTGTGTGCAGGATCGCGTCGGTGCTCATGTCATCGACGCTACAGTAGCCGGGGTCATACCAACCGGCGCAGGACAAGCCGCCTGGCTCAGAATTGAGCTTTTCGCAAGCGGCCGCCGCCGCACCAAATGCACCGCCAAATAGAAAAATTTTGAGACGGCGAGGCGGCCTCTGTTCGGATTTGAGGGCTTCGAATAAATCCGATCCCGCAATCCGAGTGTCTATTGGAATGCCGAACAGACGGGCTATCCAAACAATCGGCATGCCGTCTGCTGTGCAGAGATCGCTCAGCAGGACCGACTCCCTGAATTGTTCGTCAGACTTGCTCGTGATCAAAAAGTTGACGTTTGCGGTTGAAATCAGAAATGGCGCGGCGCTATCAGCGGCGTCGTCAATTCGGCGTAAAGTCGTCGCCATGTTGACTGCGTCAACGGGAAGCCCTGCGATCCCGTAGACCTCGCGCGAAAGATCATCCGCTCCCAAGACCTCGGCGACTTTACTTTTTTCGAGTGTATTGGCTTTAAGCGGTTGCATTGACCTAACTACAAGTTCCGCGCTGGCGGAACTTTCTGCCGAGGGCTTTGCCAAGAAATTCCCAAGAACGGGTACAGTTGGGCGCTCAGGGAGTCGACGCCGCGGAGCCCAATTTGCCTAAATTCTTAGAGTTTACCTAAACAAGCAAGGCTAATAAAAATAATCAATGATTTTCGCAAGACTTAAAAACATTTTCTGGAACTGTAGCCGAAATATCGGCGCTTTTTGACATGTCAGTTTCAAATAAAGCCAACAAGCCTTCTGCCTTTGTCTTTGCTAAGTCGAGAAATTGAAAGGTTTCGTATGCAGGGAACTGCGTCATCTGCACCAAAAGTTCACTTGTCCAAAGTGTAACCAATGTCGATGCCCTAGTGTTGCAGCCCACTGGCTGCCGCTAAAGATGCGGCGATCGACTAAGGCCTGCTGCCCTCGGACGGCATCAAATGCGAACGAGGCAGATCGCCTTTCGAGATCAGCGCAGGGTTTTGAACTTGTTTGACTTCGAAACCCTTCAAAAACACGCTGTGTCGAATTGTATCGCCGAGCAAATGCGGTGGATTTGAATCCGTTTTGCCGGTGAGGATCACACGCAATTTCCATAAGGCAAGACCGACAATCATCGCCGCGTCGGTCATCGCCGCATAGAAAATTCCATGGTTCTTGAGAAAATAGCGTCGACGTGCCTCGAATAAATATGGCGGAAGACGCTTCGGCCCCGAGAGCCTGACGCCCGTCGCGCGCCCGCCGAGATGGACGACCCGACTTGCCGGGCACGTACCAGGTTGGCCAGCCCGCCTTGCGGGCGTTGAAGCAGAAATCGATGTCGTCGAAATATGTGTAGAAACCTTCGTCGAGAAACCCGATATCTCGCATAACCTCCTTGCGAATGATCATGCTGGCCCCTGCGACCCAATCAGTTTCGCAGGGTTTATTTGCGATTGGCGGTGCAATGTTCCAGCGGTTTAACAACCGGGTCACGAGTCCGAATTTCAGACTCCCGTCGAACTCACTCATCGGCGACTGAAATCGGAAAGCCGATGCCTGCGGCGTTCCGTCCGGGTCTTCCAGGCGGCTTCCAGCGATCCCGACCTCCGGATGTTGGTCCATAAATTCAATGAGCGCTGCAAATGCGTTCGGCCGCACGATCGTGTCAGAATTCAAAAGCAGAACGTATTCCGGGGGATCGGCGGATTGCATTGCCGGCTTGAGAATGGCGTTGTTTCCGCCGGTAAATCCCAGGTTTGGATAGATCGACGTGAGCGTGCACCAGGACGTCCAGCCATTTTCGTCGATCGTCTTCTGGATGCGCTCTCCGGAGTCATCCCCGGTTCCATTTTCGCAGACAGCAACGTGTATCTGGGAGTTGCTGCTGACTTCGGCAGCGAGCGAATGGAGGCAGTCGATCGTCAACTGCGCAACGCGGTAGTTAACAATAACGACGAGGAGTTTCATCTGGATCTATTGCGTGCGGCTGCGGGACATCGCGTGGGATAGCGATCACGAGCGCGCAAGGCAATACGGGGCTTCTGGCTGATATTACGCAACCTGCTGAATTCCCTCGGCAATCGCGTTAACCGCGCTTGGAATTTTGGTAGTTTAATATCGCGATTACGCATAAAACGGTGCGCAGTTCTGCCGCTCAATCGGAGCGCAGCCAGGAGCTCGAGCAGGCCACCCACATGATAGCTGCAAACGTCCCGGTCTTCATTCTTTGCGGGGGCCTTGGCACGCGACTTCGCGAGGAAACAGACGTTCGTCCCAAGCCGATGGTGCCGGTGGGAAATCATCCCATCCTTTGGCACATCATGCGCAGCTACTCTCATTTCGGCTTCAAAAATTTCATTCTTTGCCTTGGTTACAAAGCCGAAGTCATTAAATCGTATTTTCTCAATTATCCGACGATGAACAGCGATTTTACGATCGCGCTTAAAACGAATGACGTGAAAGTTCATAAAATCGATCACGATCAGGACTGGACTGTAACTCTGGCTGACACGGGCGAGCTTACAATGACAGGAGGCCGCATCGCGCGAGCAGCGGAAAAATATCTCGGGAATGCAGAAAACTTTGCCGTCACCTACGGCGATGGCGTTACCGATGCGAATTTGGCTGACGAATTCCAGTTTCATCTCAAGAATGAAAAAATCGGAACGGTCCTCGGCGTTAATCCGCCGTCGCGATTTGGCGAATTCAAGTTGGCAAATGATCAAGTCGTAGAATTTGCGGAAAAGCCAGAATTTGCAGACAACTGGATCAATGGCGGGTTCTTCTTTTTTAAAAGGCAGTTTTTGAAATATTTGACCGACGATCAAAGCTGCGTTTTGGAAAAGGATCCGCTGGTGAAACTTGCGCGCGATCGCGAGTTGAGCATCTGCAAGCATCGCGGGTTCTGGTACGCCATGGATACGCAGCGTGACCGCGACTACCTCAACAAGTTATGGGAAGCGGGAAACGCCCCATGGGACATCAAGTAACGCATTCGCATCGGAGTAAACTTTGTCGATGAAAGTATTTGTCACAGGCCATAAAGGCTACATAGGCGTTCATCTCGTCGACCTGCTCAAACAGGCAGGTCACACCGTCACGGGCTGCGATCTTGGCCTGTTTGACGGCTGTGCGTGGGAAAGCGTCGTCCCGGCAGATCGTGATCTTGGCAAAGATGTCCGCGATCTTGAGCTTAAGGATCTCGCCAACCACGATTGTGTCATGCATCTCGCGGCGATTTCGAATGATCCTATGGGGGAGGTGAATGCCGCCGCGACTTATGCGATCAATCGCGACGCTTCAATCCGGATTGCGCAAATGGCCAAGAAGGCCGGTGTGCCACGCTATTTATTCGCAGCCAGTTGCTCGGTTTATGGCGCGGGCAAGAAGCTCGATCTCGATGAAAACGATCCATTGAACCCTTTGACTGCGTACGCCAAATCCAAGATTGAAACGGAACAGGCAGTTTCGGCTCTCGCGGACGAAAACTTCAGCCCGGCTTTTCTGCGCAATGCCACCGCATATGGCCATTCGCCGATGCTGCGGATCGATCTCGTCGTCAACAATCTATTGGCCTGTGCGGTCGCGACCGGCGAGATACGTATCATGTCGGACGGTTCGCCGTGGCGCCCACTGATACATTGCCGGGACATCGCCCGCGCATTTGTCGCATTCATGGATGCGCCCAAAGAGCGAATTCATAACAAGGCCATCAACGTTGGCGGCAACACGGAAAACTACCAGGTTCGTGATGTCGGCGATCGCGTGAAAAAACTGGTACCTCAAGCCAAGATTGCTTACACCGGGGAAGTTGGCGCCGACCCGCGGAATTACCGGGTTAAGTTCGATCTCCTGAACAAGTTGCTCCCGGATTTCAAACTTCAATATGACCTCAGCAGCGGCATGGAAGAATTGCATCGCAAGCTGATCGAACATGGCTTTAGCAAAAAGGACTGGGACGGCGATCAATTCGTTCGGCTCAGAACCCTGAAGCAGCGTATCGATCGGCTCAAGAACGTCGCGTAATCGGCGTTTTACGACCAACATCAATTCGAGTCTTCGCGCCAATGATCTTCACAGAAACACCGCTGGCAGGCGCGTATCTGATCGATCTCGACAAGAAGGGCGACGATCGCGGTTTTTTCGCGCGCGCATTCTGCGAGCAGGAATTTGGCCAGCACGATCTGGCTTCTCATTTTTGCCAGGTCAACAACTCGCTCAGTGCGCAAAAGGGTACTTTGCGCGGCATGCACTACCAGCTCGCGCCCAAAGCTGAAACAAAACTCGTGCGCTGCATTCGGGGCAGCCTTTATGACCTTATCCTCGATTTAAGGCAGGGTTCGCCTACCTTTGGTGAAAGCTTTGGTGCCGAGTTGTCCGCCGAGAACCGGCGGATGATGTACGTTCCCAAGGGTTTTGCGCACGGGTTTATTACTCTCACGGATAACACCGAGGCGTTCTACTTCGTCGACGAGTTTTACGCGCCGGAGCACGAGCGTGGAATCCGCTTCAACGATCCGCGCTTCAATCTGAAATGGCCGATTGAACCGACCGTTATTTCGGACAAAGACAAAGCCCAGCGGGATTTCAATCCGGCCTGGCACCTGGGCGCTGGTTGATGAAGATATTATTCACGGGCGGTAGTTCTTTCACGGGCTATTGGTTCATCAAGGAACTGGCGGCTGCGGGACATGAAGTCGTCGCCAGTATTTCGCCGCCAATTGAACGATTACCCGGAAGAGCTACGGCGGGCGCGTATTGGCGGCCTCAAAGATATCTGCCGACCGGTCTTCGGCACGAGCTTTGGCGACGACCAGTTTCTGGGTCTCATAAATGGCGCCAATTGGGATTTATTCTGCCATCACGGCGCGGACGTGACCAATTACAAGAGTCCTGATTTCGACGTCACGGCTGCCGTCGAAAACAACACGCATCGGCTGCCTGTCGTGCTCGATTCATTGATGCACCAAGGTTGCCGCAAGATAGTGCTGACGGGCAGCGTTTTCGAAAATGATGAGGGGGCTGGCTCGGCGGATCTGCGCGCCTTCTCGCCATACGCGCTGTCGAAGGCCTTTACCTGGCAGTTGTTTCGATATCAGACGCAAGCCAGACGAATGACATTGGGTAAGTTCGTAATCCCCAATCCGTTCGGGCCCCATGAGGAGCCCCGGTTTACGCATTACCTTATGAAGTGCTGGTTTTCCAAAACGAGCGCGGCCGTCAGCACGCCATCCTACGTGCGCGACAATATTCACGTTTCGCTTTTGGCCAAGGCCTACGCAAGCTTCGCCACCAAGTTGGCGGACGGTGTCAGCAAAATTAATCCCAGCGGCTACGTAGAAACGCAAGGCGCGTTCACGGCGCGCGTTGCCGAGGAAATGCAAAAGCGTCTCAAGCTGCCTTGTCACTATGAGCTCAAGACACAGACCGAATTTGCCGAGCCGCGGATTCGTATCAACACCGACTGGGTCGATTCTACGAGCCTTGGCTGGAGCGAAACCAAGGCGTGGGACGCCATGGCCGACTATTATGCAAAGCTGATGGTGAAGTGACGATCGCTCTTAGTCTTGCGCGACCAGGCTTGCATACAGCGCTTCATGATCATCAAGATACTTTGACCAGGAAAAGTCCCTGGCAAGCCGTGCCTTTCGGCGCGACATAAAATCGGCGGGCAAGGAAATTTTGGATAATTCACGTATGGCATCGGCGATGCGCGCCGGTTGTCTGGCCGGAACGACACGGGCGCCAGTATCTGTGGCGCTGATCGCCTTGATGGCGCCGGTGTCTGTGCCAATCAGCAAAGGCACGATCGACGCTGCCTCTATGTAAGAAAGACAAAACCCTTCTTCGTGCGAGGGCTGCAGGTAGATATCCGCATTTTGGAGCACGTTGTCTTTTTCGCTGTTTGACGCATCAAGCAAAAATCGAACGGATTTGCTCAGTCCAAATCTGACAATTAACGTCTGTAGATAGCGCATATAGCTTTGATCGCGCGCTTCGCCGATGATCGTGTACTCCAGCGCCGGAATCGTGCGCTGAACCTCGCTGAGCGCTTTAATCGCATCATGGTAGCCCTTCGTATGTGCGATCCCGCCGACGGTTGCCAGGCGAAGGGGCCGCGTGGAATCGATCGGCCGCGGTGGCCGCGTTACGCTTTCTGAAATCTCACAGCCGAGAGGGATGAGGTTGATGCGAGGCCCAGGTAGCCCGTATCGCCCGACAATATCCGCGACACTCTGACTATGAACGATGGCGCGGGGTATTGCGCCGCTGCGAAAAAGCCATTTCCACGCCAGGGTATTGGGAGCGAAACGCAGTGACCGGACAAAGTAATGAGCAGATTCATTGCCATGCAGATACGGCAATTTACGTTCATAGGGTGGAACTCCGTGGCAGGTAATGAGCCACGGGACTGTCTTCATCCATGGTGAGATTTGCGCCAGTCCGCGGCTGTTCAGTCCGATCACGTGAACAAGGTCGGGTTTGAAGGCGTCGATAGCACCTCTCAGCTGCTGAGAGAGAGTGCGATCGATCGGCAGCGATAGACGAAAATGCGTTACGCCCTCTGTGCCCTCAAGCGGGATGTCGGCCATCAGCGCCATCTGGTGGCCGCGATTTTGCAACCCGCGAAGTAGTTCTCTTGTTTCAGCAGGAACGCCGCCGCGCATGTAGCCAGTGACGTCACTAAACACGAGGATGCGCATTTTAATCCAATCCGCTTTGGCGCTCAGCGATTGTCACGCGGATAAGTTCGGTTGTGTCAGCACCTGACGAAAATGTCGCCCCAAAAATTAGGGGCAGCGCACTTCGGAAAAATGTCGATGAACTCCGCAATGGGCACCCAACTCGGCAAAAGCCAATTATCGTCTTCCTGGCCAATTAAATTGACTTTGTAGTTGGCCAGCTTTGCCAGAAGTCCCAGGCACTCGCGCACCTTCGCGACGCCATTTTCGTCGCAGTGATATTCGAAACTGAGAGCCTTGATCGGGGATGATAGACCTCGCAGAACCTCGGCCTCGAAGCCTTCGACATCAATCTTGCAAAAGACCGGTGTTCCGAATGTTTTGATCTCTCTGTCGAGCGTCGTAACCGGTACTGTCAGCACGCCAATTTCCGGGCCGCCTTGCCAATTGGGCAGGAGACTTGCCTGGCCGCTTCCAGCCTTGAGGTGGAGATCGGCGGTGCCTTCGACGGCTCCGACCGCCTTTTCAACAACTGTAAGGCGATTGTTGCCGCGGGCGCGCGTTTCCCTGGCGCAAACCGGCTGCGGTTCGAACGCAACAACCTGGGCGCCGATTGAAAGCATGATTTCGCTCCGGATCCCCAGGTTGGCGCCGACGCAAGTCGAAAGCAGGAAGTCTGTCGATGTGCTCAAGATCTGCCGCAATTGATGCAGCACTCCGACTTTATTATAGACGCCAGGGTGAATATTGCCGCTGAAGGTGGAGAGCAGGGCCCTATGGGTGACGAATTTTTGGCGCTCTGAAGGAAAGAGAGCGCGATGCAGCGCTCTGGCCGGCTTATAAAGACCGAGCGAAATAGAAACCTGTTTGATGGCCGAGAGGTTCATTCTCTATCCCACTGGAGAGCGCTTGGAATTACATTCAATGAACCAGACCGGGTGACCAGTGCGAACCCGCGCTAAGGTTAATCGCGCGCCAGAAACTGGAATACGCTGCTTTGCGATGCCCATGTGTTATATCAAACGGGCTTAACTCAATAGCTGTTTCAATAACAATGCCGCAAAACTCTCCGAACAAACTTCCAAGGCTATTGCTCGTTGCCGAGCACGCATCCGCCGTCTTCGGCGGCGAGGCGCTCATCCCGTTTCAATATTTCAAGCATTTCAGGGAACTCGGCGTTGATGTGCACCTTCTTGTGCACGAAAGAACACGTAACGAATTGCAAAAGGCATTTCCTCGGGATCTGGACAGGTTACATTTCGTACGGGACAGCCGCCTGAATATTTGGTGCGACAAGATTCGTCAGCGCATGCGCAGCCGGCTGGTGGGATTTGTGTTGGGCGCAATCAGCCACGTTGATACGCAGATTCGACAGTTTTTTTCCGCACGGACATTGGTCCGCAAGCACCAGTTTGATTTAATCCATGAACCCATACCGGTGTCTCCCAAGCTTCCATCCATGTTGTTTGGCTTTTCGGTTCCGGTCATCGTTGGTCCGATGAATGGCGGAATGGACTATCCGCCGAACTATAATCTGGACAGCCGAATTGATCGCCTGATGCGCTCATGTCTGAGGTCGACGGCGGGGATCGCGAATTTCATCCTGCCGGGCAAGCGTCAGGCTGCGCTCCTGCTCGTTGCAAACAAACGAACATTTGATGCTCTGCCCGGACAACTCAAGGCAAAACGTGTGCTCGAGTTTGTCGAAAACGGTGTTGACCTTGAGCTATTCACGCCGCGGTCCAAGCCGGAAACCAGCACCGACTTTCATATTATCTGCATCGCGCGGCTGGTCGACTTCAAGCGCATCGATCTGCTGATCGACGCGTGTAGCCGCTTGAAAGACAAGATAGAGTTTCGCGTTGACGTCGTCGGCGATGGGCCACTGCGCGCAGATCTGGAGAGCCAGGTCCGCCGGCTGGGTTTGACAACCCACGTGCAGTTCCACGGTTGGCTCCCTCACATCGCCACCGCCGCCATCTTGCGAAAAGCCGACGTGATGGTGCTTCCCAGCATGGAAGAATGCGGTGGTGCAGTCGTCCTCGAAGCGATGGCGACCGCCATTCCGGTCATTGCGGCCAAATGGGGTGGTCCTGCCGATTACATCACTCCGGATACCGGAATCCTGGTTCCACCGGCGACCCCTGACCAATTTATAGATGAGCTTGCCAAGGCCATGCTGTGGATGGCGGAGAATCCGAAGGCGCGGGCTGAGATGGGTCATGCGGGCCGTCAACGCGCCGCAGACAAATATGACTGGCGAGCGAAGGTGAGGGCGCTTCTGACAATCTATGAGGACGTGCTCGGATACACGGCCAGTCCCGCGGGCGTCGCTGATAGACTATGACGAGTCCAACATCTCACGAGCAGCGATCGGATGGAGCAATGAAGCAACGCGACGATATGAGTTTGCTCGATTATTTCGACCGGGTTTCGATTATTCACCTGAAAAATCGGACGGACCGCTATCGCGCTTTGGTCGGCGAGTTGGGGCGGCTCGGTATCGAAATGACTCATCCCAAAGTGACGATCCCCGATGCGCCGATGCCACCTGACGCGAATGGCTTTACGAATAAGGGCGTCTACGGGAGCTTTCTCAGCCATCTCGATATTCTGCAGACCGCGCAGCGGGATGGCCTCCAGTCCGTTTGGGTGCTGGAAGATGACGCCATCTTTTCTCATCGGTTCGTGCGAAAGCAGAATGAACTTGCCCGTTTCCTCGCGCAAAACCAGTGGGATATCTGCTATTTTGGCCACTCGCTGACGAGCGAACTCGGTGCTCTGGACGTTGGCTTGCCGCGTTATTCCGGTCCATTTTACTGGGCTCATTGTTATGCGGTGAATGCGCGGGTGTTGCCGCGGCTCATCGCATTTTTGGAAGAAAATCGGGACAGCCCTCCGGATCATCCGCGCGGCGGCAAAATGTACGTCGACGCGGCCTATACGCATTTTCGCAAATACAACCCGGATGTCGTGTCGCTCGTCGCTAACCCGGTGCTGTCGGTGCAGCGCGGAACGCCGAGTAGCCTGGGACATGGGAAATGGTACGACGAGAACCCGGTGACACGCCCGGCCGTTGGACTTATCCGCACCTTGCGCGATGAATGCTGGCGCTGGACCGGCTGGACATTCGGCGGAGCGGCGCCGCGCAGTGAGCCGTGATAGTAGGGAAGCCATGGCCAAGCGAAGCAAAATTGACCAAAGCGTGAGCGCCGAGATTCCGGATTGGGATCGTGAGCGGCCGCGGCAATTTTGGGACCCAGGTCGAAAACTGCTTCGCACAATTCGGGGCTACCAACATTGGTGCGATAAACCAGGTTTGATACCCGCCTGTTTGCGCAAATGGCTTGTTTTGCGGCATCGATTCTGGAGCGTGATCACGGGCGCCGATATCCCACTGATGTGCAAGATTGGTGGAGGTTTGCTCATCCCGCATCCCAACGGGATCGTTATTCATCCTGAGGCAAAAATCGGCGTCAATTGTCTGATCTTTCAGCAGGTCACGATTGGGACCCGGGATAAGAACGAGGGCGTCGCAGAGATCGCCGGACATGTCGATATCGGCGCCGGAGCGAAGATCCTGGGGCCGGTGCACATCGGCGCGCATGCCAGGGTTGGCGCCAATGCGGTGGTTGTTGATGATGTCGGGATTGGTGAAATGGCGACCGGAATGCCGACAAGGAAGCGCGTCAATAAATCCCGACGCTAGGGCGCGAGTTGGCGCAGGGCGGAAACCAGGTGATCCATCGTTGGCACCACGACGGGATCGCTCCGCAACCACAGCTTCGATAGCAACCGCGCCTCGCGAATCCGTTTTTCTCCCGCGATGAATAATGTCGGTGCGGGACGCATGAACATCAGACGCAGGGCGAGCAGCACCCACGCCTTGGGTCCGGCGCCGCACGGCAGAATACGGCAGCGGGGCGAAACGAATTGGGCAACTTCGGCGGCGGCCGCGGGCGCGACGTAAACATCAAACTGCGCATGCGGGAACGTGCGCAGGAGATAATCCATATCCTCGGCCCATCGGCCCGGCGGCACGAGCAGCAGCAGCCGAATGTTTTGGGCATCGCGGTGTCGACGAAGCCAGGGCGCAAGCTGCTCGGTTGCGCGCTGAACGATCGGCTCGTCAACGCGGACCAGGTCTGGATTGTAGGTTTTGGCGGGCTTGTCGATGCGCCACAGGCGCTCGGCCGGCGTTCCGTCGCCAGCCAGCTGTGCGCTGGCCAGGACGTCGGTGCGAATTGCATCGAGCTTGAACTGGGAGCCGTACAGCGACACCAGATGAAGTTTGTCATCGACCACCGATGCGATCGGCACGATCTCGGGAGCCAAGGCAACGCCCGCGCGCGAAAGCGCCTCTACGATCGTCGGAGTGAACGCGGGATACCGGGCCGCATAAGGGACATCCTGGTAAAACCGGACCTCGCGACCCTGGAAGAGGGCAGGCTCATCGCGCATGAGAGACAATGCTGCGTCCCGCGTGAGCTGGTGATCGGTGTGGGGGCTGCCAAGCGGGAACCAGACCTCACGGGCCTCGCTGTCTTTCAGCGCGGTCCGGATGGCCGCCATCCAGTCGCGAAGCTCCGCTGGACCTGAGCGATGGCTGATGAATGCGGACACCGAGAATCGATTCTGCCGGAACCAGTCCAATGACCAGTTTCCGTCGTGATAGCGGAACGCGGCTTCGCGCAATTTCAGCGCGCGATACTGTCCGCCGAGAACGCGGGCGAACAACGTGCCCTCGGCGTCGCGCAGCGCGGAGATCCGGTCAACGTCGAAGTAGTCCCGGTCGAGGTCATAGTAGCTCGTGAAATTGCTGCGGCTGCCGATGGTGACCAGAATGAATTCGCATTCGTGCCGGCGGAGCCACATCGTTCCGCCGACGCTGAGGACCGCATCATCACTATGAGGCTCGAAGACGAGCACCTGTCGCCGGTCTTTTCGGTAGTCGGTGGCGGCGATCTCGCAGAGTCCGGCTTCGGTGAAGCGCTGAAGGATCGAATCGGCGCCGTTCGAAAAGCGGGCGCGCAGTTCGTCGACGGTTGGCTCGCTATCGAGCGCCGTCCATACGGCCGAACTCGGCGGCGGACAATTTGATATGGGGTCGCCGGGAAATCAGGAAATAACAGCTCGTCGCCCACCTGCCGGTAGTGGGGACGACGGAGCACAATGGCCTGGCCGTGGCTTCTGGATACGGTCATTCGCTGGCCTTGCTCATTTAACCTTAATGTCATCGGCAACCCAGCGCTTTCGAATCTGCGGTAAGTAAGTCGCCATCGAGGCTGAGGTTGTTGAAGGGCCAACGGCGCTGACAACACTTGAACTCTTATCCTTGAATGCTGCACAACTCAATTGTGCCGCGCCGGCAAGATAACAAATGAGCGGCTCCTGATGGAGTTTTTTCGGGAGCTGGCGGCTTGGGAATAATCTTTTGGTTAGCGATCAAAACACGAAATTCGGCGTTGTCGCGATCGGTCGCAACGAAGGTGAGCGCCTGAAGCAGTGTATTCGGTCGCTGACTGCGGCTTCGGCAATTGTCTATGTCGATTCCGGCTCAAGTGACGGATCGGCGCAGTGGGCGCGCGAACAGAATGTTACGGTTCTCGACCTGGATATGCGTTCTCCTTTTACGGCGGCGCGTGCCCGCAATGCCGGGTTCAAGAAACTGCAGGAAATTTCGCCCGGCCTTCGCTACGTGCAGTTCATTGACGGAGACTGCGAGCTCAATAAGACGTGGCCGGACCAGGCGCTGTCTTTTCTCGAATCACACCCGGATGTAGGCGCTGTGGCCGGGCAGCTGCGGGAGCGTCATCCGGAACGTTCGATCTACAACTGGTTGTGTGACCAGGAATGGAACGGCCCCGTCGGCGAGGTTCGGGCGTGCGGCGGCATCGCCATGTTCCGCGCCAGCGCGATGGATGCGGTCGGTGGATTTCGGAATGATCTGATCGCCGGCGAGGAGCCTGAATTATGCGTCCGGCTTCGCGCGGCCGGGTGGCGTATCTGGCGGCTGGAAAACGATATGGCCCTGCACGACGCGGCGATGATGCACTTCGGTCAATGGTGGCGCCGCGCTGTGCGCAGCGGTTACGCATTCGCGCAGGGCGCGCACCTGCATGGGGCGCCGCCGGAGCGGCACTGGGTCTGGGAGTCGCGCCGCGCCAGGTTATGGGGCATATGGTTGCCGCTCATATGCCTGCTCTGCAGCGTCGCATTGAGGCCGTGGGGCTGGCTGGCTTGGCTGATTTTTCCACTCCAGGTGCTGCGTCAGACATGCGAAATCGTGGCCCGCTGAGCGAACGCGCAACGCTTGCACTATTTCAAATGCTGGCCCGTTTCGCCGAAGCGCAGGGCCAGATCAAATTCCTGCGCGACCGCCTGCTTCGCAGGCAAGTCGATCTCATCGAATACAAATGACCTCGCCATGCGCATTGCCTATCTGATCAACCAGTATCCCAAGGTGAGCCACACCTTCGTGCGGCGGGAGATATTGGCGCTTGAGCGGCGCGGCGTCGAAGTGACGCGAATTGCGCTGCGGGGCTGGGACGCCGAGCTCGTCGACAAACAGGATCAATCCGAACGCGAACGCACCCGCTACGTTCTCCGCGACGGGGCGCCGGCGTTGATATGGGCTTCGCTGCGAATGCTGGTGACGCGGCCGGCGGCATTCATGCGGGCCATCGCGCTGTCATGCCGGATGAGCCGCGGAGCGGAACGTCCGCTACCGGTGCATCTGGTGTATTTCGCCGAAGCTTGCCGCGTCGCAATCTGGTTGCGGACGAGCCGGCATTGAGCATCTGCACGCGCATTTCGGAACCAACTCGGCCGAGGTGGCAATGCTGGCCCACGCCTTGGGCGGCCCGCCGTGGAGTTTCACCGTTCACGGCCCCGAGGAATTCGACAAGGCGCCGCTCATCGGCCTTGCCGAGAAAATTCGCCGTTGTGCGTTTGTCGTGGCGATCAGTTCCTACGGCCGCAGCCAGCTCTTCCGGCTGGTGACTCATGAACACTGGCCGAAAGTGCAGGTCGTGCCCTGCGGGCTTGATCCGGAATTTTTTCAGGCGCCGGCAACACCCTTGCCCGCCGCCCGCCGCCTCGTATGCGTGGGCCGCCTGTCCGAACAAAAGGGGCAACTTTTGCTGGTGGAGGCGGCGCATCGACTAGCGGCCGAGGGCAGGGAGTTTCAATTGGTGCTGGTCGGGGATGGCGAAATGCGCGCCGACGTCGAGGCCCTCATCGCCCGCCACAATCTGCAAACACGCGTCAGCATCACCGGCTGGATCAGCAACGACCAGGTTCGCAACGAGATTTTGGCGTCCCGTGCAATGGTGTTGCCAAGTTTTGCCGAAGGTCTTCCGGTTGTCATCATGGAGGCGATGGCGCTCAGCCGCCCCGTCATCAGTACGTACGTTGCCGGTATCCCGGAGCTTGTCCACGACGGTGAGCATGGCTGGCTGGTTGCCGCCGGCGACGTGGACGCACTGACGGCTGCGATGAAGGCCTGTCTTGACGCATCGGTCGATGAATTAACGCGCATGGGCATGGCCGCACAAAAACGCGTCCAGGAGCGGCATGACGCAGATAGAGCGGCAGCCCAACTCGGTGCGCTCTTTCAGACCGTCATCGACGGTCGCAGCGTGGCCGCCGTCAGCTAGCCATCGCCTGTCTGGCGCTATTTGCCGAAAATCGCGGGCCCGACCGCATCCTGCAGAATCCGATAACCTGCATCGGTAAAGTGCACATGATCCTCGCCGTAATTGGCGCAGGGTTCTTTCCAGTGACACGTAATCGCGTCATCGACATTGATCGTTTTTATTCCGCGCACGCTGCGGATTGACCGGTTGACGTCCATTCGATCGTCATTCTTGTCAATGAACTGGGCGCCCTTCGGGGGGATCTCAAGAAAGGCGATCCGTGCGGCGGGCCACAAGATTGCCGTGCGCTTGATCACCTGTTTGAGCCCTTCGGTTATGGCGCAGGCTTTGTTGAAGCCGAGATTGTTCGTGCCTAAAACGATGAGGACATGCCGCGGTCTCAGTCTTTTAAGTCTAGGTGACGACAGCCGCCAAAGCGTACGTTGAGTGTCGTCTCCGCCGACGCCTAAATTGACGACGCGCCTGGGTTCCCACAATTGCGCAGCCCAAAGTTCTGCCAGCGAATCTCCGAGCAAAACCAGATCGGTATTCCCGCGCGGAATGGACGAGAGCTCGCGGCTGTACATCTTCCAGCGATCGGCATTTGCGGGCGGGGCTGGCGTGGTCGTGACAAGTGTATCCATCCTGTCACAAGTGTCCGCCGCGAGCGCGGCGCGTGAAAAGAGGGACGTCACGAGCAGAGCGGCCAAAAATATATATTTCACATTGAACATTTTTATGGTTGGCCAGAATTCTGGTTACTCTACACTAGTTCAGCGCAGGAAGGGTTGCCACCGGCATTGACGCCGGACTTGCGGCAAAATGGCCTCAATCAAAATAACCCCATTCGAGAGCTGACATGATGTTTTCGGCGCTCCCTGACAGACACGCATTTCGTATTTTCATCGACAGGCGCGACCTGCTTCTCGGCACAACCGCGCTCATTGCCTGTGCGTCATTTCCTGGCAAAGCGCAGGTTCCGCAGCCGGCTTCAGCGTCCGGCATCATGGCGCCTGTCATTGCGCTCGATCCCGCCTCTGACTTCGGGGTGTCGAACACCGACAATATTTCGAACGTGCTGGCGCCCGCGCTCTTTGTCACCGTTGACTCCTCAATTCCGGAAGGCGCCGTGATCGAAATTTTCGACAATGGCCAGACTTACGCCAGGCACACTTTGACCGCGGCGGAAATCGGCGCCGGGGTCGTCGACGAAGTTGCCAAATCGCGCACGGACGGACTGCACAATATCAATGCCGCGGTCAGCATAAACGGGGTGGCAAGTCCTTTATCGAATACGCTTCCCTACCGGCTCGATACCAGCATTTCCACGCCCAGGCTGACGGGGGTCGCATCGACCACGGAAAGCGCGCCGCTTGAAACGGTGACGTTTGGTGCAACGAAGCCGCGGGCTGGTGATGTTCTCGTTCTGATCGATGCCAATAACAGCAACGCCGTGTTGAAAGAAAAAACCCTTGGCGCCGGCGATTTGGCCTCGACGACGATCCAGACACCGGCACTGCCGCCGGGCTCGCATCGGTTTGGCTGCTATGTTTATGGCAGCGACAATCGGTTTTCGACGATGAGCAACCTGTTGCCGCAAGTCATCACACTTCCAAACGCGATCCGGACGACGTTCGGCAACCAGCAAATCAGCAACCTGCAATCCGCGACTGTTGACGACGACGGGGATAGCGATCGGCAATGGCGTTGTGGTGCTTGGTTTTGCCGCGGGCGTGGGCGGCGATATCGGCGACAAACGTGAATTGGTCAGCCTTACAATTTATGTGCCGAACAAAAGTTCGCCGGCGAAGACGCTCCGGAATCCGGCCGCGCTCGTATCGCAGAATAGCGCAGCCAGCGCGTGCGAATACGTCGCCTTTTACAGCTTTGACAATACGGGAAGCGGACACACAACGTGCGACGTCGAGGCGACGTTCAGCAAAACGATGAGTTATGGCTCGGTGACGAGTTACACGATGACGCCAACCACGAATACGGCGGCGTACGCCTCGGGTGGCGATGCATCGACATCCAACGGGCAACCGCTCCCCATATCCGCGCCGCTCTCCCTGAAAGTGCCGGCAGGGGGCGCGGTCTTTGCGATCGCGACCGCGTGGGGAGGTGCCGTGCCTCCGACCTGGGCCGGAATAAGCGGTAATCCCAGAAATCAACCCGTGCGTGCCAACCTGGTCTTCAATCTCAGTTCGGTGAATGAAGACTTCGCCGGCGATCAATCCCTCAACGTTCGGTGGAGCGCGACCGGCAATTTCGGCGGTGCCATGTGCGCTGTCTCATTCAGCCCGTGAGATAGCGATGTCATACAAACGATCCGTCCTGAACATGCAAATTCCTGCCTGGTGGGAGCAGGAATACATCTGGGTTGATCTCGTTCGCGGCAGCCGTGGCTACCCAGCCGGCTATGCGAACCAGACCGACCCGCAAGGATTTGCCAACACGCCCGACGCTCCATTCAAGACCGGTGGCGTTGCAGCGGTGCCAAGAACCTACGCGTATGGCGGATATTATGTGTTGACCGGCAAAGGTGAGGGCCAGATCCGGATCAATCCGTTCAATACCGAAAGCTGGATCGACGTTCCCGGGAGCAACCGTAACGCAGGACGGCGTCACCTATCGTGGCGGTCATAATTACTCGCCGTTTGGCGGCAGGCCGCCGGGTGGCAATTACAATGTGACCGATACCGGTTCGGGCTGGCGCATTATCGTTCAGAGAATTGACAGGGGAGCCTAGTCAAGATCTCGCATGGAGTATCCCGGTCACCAGGCCGGGAAACTACGTCCGAGACGTCCATATTTACCGAATCGATGACGAACCCGAGTTTCTCGCCGGGAACTGGTTCAACAAGCGATTCAAGCAGACGCTGGTCGACCTCAATCCCTGTGCGCTTCGCTTCATGAACTGGACGACCGGCTCTGGACATCTCTGGCGCTGGCGCGATCGCACACCGCCGAGCTATTTCTCGAACTGGGGCGATACCAACAACTGGAATTTGCTGCGTTACCCATCCGCCAGTTGCCCTGAAAGCAAGGCAGCCTATGTTGTTGCCGGTGTTCCCGAAACGCCGGCGACCTACCAGCACGGCGAAATCGTCTTTTGCGGAATGCCGAATGATTTTTCGACCACGCAGGGAACAAAATACTCAGGCGATCACATCATCAGAATGGTGTTCGACACCAGCAATCCGGCGCACGCGAAAGTAACGCCTCTGCACGGCGGAATAGGTGCTCTTGGCGCGATAACCGGCGGTTCAGGTGGTCCAGCCGGGCCGACGACCTACAACAACGTCAAGCTGACGACCAACGATAATGAAAACCGTTGGGCGGCAACGGCGAATATCACCGTCGCCCGCGGATCCGTCACCGCGGTCGATATCACTTCGATTGGTGAAGGCTATTCGGCGTCAGGCCCCGGCAGCATCATGAGCGCAAAGCCGGCCGACATTGGCGGCGTCAACGGGTTTTCCGTACCGATAACCACGCTCGCATGCGTCTACAAAGCCGGCGACCAGATTCAGTTCTACGGTACGGTGTTCAACTATCGCGTGGACTTCATGATCGCCACGATTCAGCGCGTCGGGGTCGACGATCCCAACAGTTTCACTGTCGACATCGATATGCGGCCGTTCTCGGCGGTTTTTACCGGCAGCAAGTGCAGGCACCAGTCTCACGGTTTCGTCCGTCACCGGAACGATCCTGATCGGGTCGACCGTGACCGGAAAAGGTGTCCCGCAGCCGCCACGCGCGACGGCAACAACGATCGTATCGCAAACATCCGGCACGCCGGGAGGAGAGGGTGTCTACGTGACCAGCCAGGCCACGGCGGCAAACGGCGATAGCCTCGGATCGGCGGCCTGCGAAAGCGGGCAATTCGGCATCCATACGACCTTGAACGTGGGCGGCCGCGGCGCGGCGCCGATCAGATTTCCGCTCGGCGGAATTCCGGTCACACGGTTCGGCCAGGGATATATGCATGGCGGCGCCGGGCAGCATGCGGCCTTTCGTCTATGACAAGAACGTCGCTGCCAGCCGCGACGCAAGCGGCAAGCTGACCTTCGGTGCATGGATTTGTCTGACCGCGACCGGCGAAACGGTTCGCACATATCAATGTCCCGTCGGCATTGAATATTGCGTGAAGCTTATCAATGAGCTTGAGGACATGATTGTCGCGCAAGGATTGCAGGCCGTGAAGGGTCCCATCAATCCCTGGATCAATATCAATTGCTACGCGATGCTCTCCACCGATCCCGATTACAACGAAGCCGATCATGTCGGCATCGGCATGGTCGATGTGATGCTCAATGGCAACCCCGCTCTCGGAATTAAAGGCATACCGAGCCGTTGCGATGTGTTCGTCGAGTATTCCAACGAAACCTGGAATTTGCCCGGCGGATTTTGGGTCTACAGTTGCGCCATGTCGTCATGGCGATGGGGAAATTCGCTGGTCGGCTATAACGATGATTCTAGATTCGACCGTCTTGCGAGCCGTGCAGCTTTCAGTCGATTTGAAAGACCGCGTTTCCAGACAATCCGCGCATCAAGATGATCATGGGCGGCTGGGAAACCTGGGGAATTTCCGGATATCCAAACCATAACAGAGTGTTCGGGACACCGACTTTACTGGGAGATTCTCCGGCGACCGCGGCCACGCCGCCCGGAGCAAAGCCTGTCTATTACGGCACTTCCCACGGCGGCAAAGTGCCGATCACGTTTTTCTGGGGCTTCGCGACCGCGCCCTATCTCGATCCGAGCGGTAATTGGGAAGCCGCGCATCTGGCGCCGAGTGTTGACGCGTGGATCGCAAATGGCCAGAAGACCATCGCGTCTGTCTCGCAATCATATCCCGCGGTTGTCACAACCACGACGCCGCACGGATTCAGCAATGGCGACATGGCGGTCTTCACAAATCTCGTGTGGTCCGGCAACGGGACCGGATGGAACCAGATCAACATCTCGCTCTTTGGCGAAGTGTCGAATGTCACCGATACGACGTTCAATATGGCCATCGATTCGACGGCCATGGCGCGCATTACGAGCGGCAAGGTGACCCGCATTAACGGCCCCGATCAGGAGGCGGTTTATAATTCGTATTTGCAGTGGATGATCAACCAGGGCGATTCCTCGCAGGACATCAATTCGATTCACGCGCGCTGCCAGGCTTACAGTGCGGCCCTGACGCCTCATGGCGTTTTTCACGTGAACTACGAAGGTTGGGAAGAGATGCCGGTGACTGTCTCGCCATCGGGCTACACGGACGCGATTGGTTTTGTCGGCGCCTGCAAGCAATCGCAGGCAATGGCGTCGATGATGACCGCTTTCCTGAACAACAAAAAGAACGTCTATGGCTCATATATGCCAAGTGCTTTCACGCAACTGGATCCCGGCCGGTGGGGCTTCACATTTCCGAACAGCTATGGTTTCGCGGTCAACGGCGTCGAATGGAGTGGATTGAGTAAATCATGGCGGGCCATGTGCGACTACAATGCAACGGCTGCGACCAAAACGATCAAGTTTGTTTTTTCTCGCTGAACATTTAAGACACTTTCCGACCGGGATAAGGGAATCCGTGCTGAATGTCGATTGAAGTTGTCTATGTTGATTCGGGACCGGGTTATCAGCCCTTATTTTATATGGCGCGCCTGGCGGCGGAGTTATTTGAGGCCGAGCTTATTGTCCTGCCCTTAAAATCTCCCACGTTTATTGAAAAGTTGACTGGCTTTCTGCCACGGAAAAGAGGTGAACTGCTTGCCTGTTGATTTGTCCTCAGCCCGCACACCTTCTTTCTCCCGATGCTCGTGAAGGGGTGGCGCAAAAGATACGGTCGTGTAGCAGCGTGGGTGTTTGATTCTTTTTGGCTGAATTATGTCTCCCGATTTGTGCGGTCGGGCGATTTTTTCGATCATGTGTTTGTAGCTGAGCAAGATGATCTGAAGGCGTGGCAACAGTTGCTGCGTGCCCCAATCTGGTCGGCTTCCATGGGGCTCTGATGCGCTGCGGCTTGGGTCCGGATCAGTCCAGATCGCCCGATCGATTTACTCAGATTTGGACGGCAACCGCCGGAATGGGATGATGACGAATTAGTCAGCAAGATATGTGAATCGAGCAGTTACATTTCCAGGGGCGACCTCCGCACGTTAACGATCCTGACGATGGCCAGCGTGCGCTTATGGTCGTATTGGGACAAACGAAATTTACACTGAGCTTCTCCAACCGTGTTAGCGCCAGCGCGCAAACCCATCCTGAACGTGAATATATTACGGGCGCTGGACTGACGCACTTTCGGCAGGGGCAACAGTGGCAGGAATTGCCCCGAGAAGTAAATCAGTACAGGAACTATTGTGGGATGGAGCATTGCTTCAGTTTCAAACAGTTGAGCGAATGGAAGGCCTCGCAGTCTTGGAACGAGCAATCCGCGATTGGACTCCCGATCACGCGACGACGAAATTATTTGAAGTCGCTTGAGGTCTTGGATTGGCGTGGCGATTTAAAAAGGTGGCATCTGTGCTAGGTGTGCAATGTGACAGACTTGACCAAGAGATAAATGAGTTGCGGCTTAGAATTGCCACTCTCAAAATGCGGCATCCAACGCTTTAGCTGCCGAGTTCCCGGCTGTCGGCCGAATTGCGGCAATGGAGCGGTTCGCGCTACCCGGGCCCGCCGGTCGCCGCATCCGCCCCGACCCACTAATGACGCCTCATGATGCGCCCTCTGGCGAGATCGAACGATATAGAATTATGGTCAGAATAGGAAATAAGTCCAGAGCGCTGTTGCATAAAGGGCGCGAAGGGGACGCTACCAGCGAGCACTCGCCAAGGTTCCGACCATCTGAGCCACGCGTGCGCAAAATCGCTATTGCGGGAACCTCTTTACGATCTCCCCGGGTTTATATTGCTTACCCGGCACCGCTGTTTTATTGAACGTTGCGGGTCAAATTCCAAAAAAGCGGATTGAACCGGAGTACGCCTGAGCCTGGGGCGTGGAATAGGTTATAGTTAAATCGATGCAAGATATTCTGGTCATCGAGTCCGGGCGTCGCGAGCGCCACTACTGGCTCGAGTTGTGGCGCTACCGGGAGCTGTTCCAGGTGCTCGCCTGGCGCGACCTTTCGGTTCGCTACAAGCAAACCATTATCGGTGTGTCCTGGGCTCTAATTCGACCGTTTCTGACGATGGTCGTGTTTACCACGATATTCGGACGAATTGCGAAGCTGCCATCCGATGGCGCTGTACCGTACGCGTTGATGGTCTTTGCCGGGATGCTGCCCTGGACCTTCTTTTCGACCGGCATGGCGGAGGCCTCGAATAGTCTCATCAACAACGCCAACCTCATTAGCAAAGTCTACTTTCCGCGACTGATCGTTCCGGTCGCGACAATCGTCGTTGCGTTTGTGGATTTCCTCATCAGCTTTTGCATCTTGATCGCGCTGATGGTGTGGTACCAATTCGTTCCGGGATGGCAGATCGTATTTTTGCCCGCCTTTACGCTCCTGGCATTGCTGGCGAGCCTGGGCCCGTCGCTCTGGATTACCGCGCTCAACGTCAAGTACCGGGACTTTCGCTACATCATTCCGTTCATTCTGCAATTCGGACTTTACGTCTCTCCGGTTGGCTTTAGTTCGGCTGTCGTGCCTGAGCAGTGGCGTCTGCTCTATTCCCTGAACCCGATGGTCGGCGTGATCGACGGATTTCGCTGGTGCCTTCTGGCTGGGGGAAGCCAGATTTACATCCCCGGTCTGGTCCTGAGCCTTTGTGTTACAGCCTTTTTTCTGTGGCTGGGCATCAGGCAATTCCGAAAACTGGAAAAGAGCTTTGCGGATCTTATCTGACCACGTCCGCCAACAAACCCATCATGCCTGAGAGCGTCATTACCGTTGAAAATCTTTCCAAGCGCTATCTCGTGGGCCACAGGGCCCAACGGGAAAGCTATACGGCATTGCGTGATGTGCTCGCCCGCGAAGCGCGCAATTTTACGCGCAAGGCCGTTGACGTGCTGCGCGGGCGGCAAGTCGTCCAGGGCGATGCGGTCGAGGAATTCTGGGCGCTCAAGGACTTAAGTTTTGACATCAAAAAAGGGCGAGGTCCTCGGCATCATCGGCCGCAATGGCGCCGGCAAGAGCACGCTGCTGAAGATTCTCAGCCGCATTACCGAGCCGACGGAGGGGCGCGTCATGCTGCGCGGCCGGGTTGCCAGTCTCCTCGAGGTCGGAACCGGATTTCATCCGGAGTTGACCGGGCGCGAAAACATTTACCTCAATGGTGCTATTCTCGGAATGACGCAAAGAGAAATACGCAAGAAATTCGACGAGATTGTCGGGTTTGCTGAAGTCGAGAAATTTCTCGATACGCCCGTGAAATATTATTCTTCCGGCATGTATGTGCGGCTTGCCTTTGCGGTGGCGGCACACCTGGAGCCTGAAATACTCATCATCGATGAGGTGCTGGCGGTCGGCGACGCAAAATTCCAGGAGAAGTGCCTGGGTAAAATGAAGGACGTCGCCACGGAAGGGCGCACCGTATTATTCGTAAGCCACAATATGAGCGCAATATTGCAGCTTACCAATCGCTCGATTTTGTTGTCCGGTGGACGAATAGAATTCGACGGAGAGTCGGCGGCGGCGGTCGAACGATATACTCACGGGATTGGCCTTGCGCGGACATCGGAATTTGATGTCAGGGATGTCAAACGGCGGTTCGAAGGAACCGGAGATGTCAAAATCCTGTCGCTCCGGTTCGATCGCGCGCTGCCGCATTTCAACTTCCTGGAGCCGATCCGGTACATTGTGCGCGTTCGCGCGGAGCGGCCGGTTGAAAAGCTCAGGGTTGGGATGACGATTTTCTCCGCAGGTGAATCGCCGGTCGGGAGCTGCTTCAGCCCCGAGATTTCCAGCCTGGCGGCAGGGGAGGAATGCGATTTGGTGGTCGAACTTGCTTCGGTCAGGCTGGCGCCCGGCCACTATTCCTGCGGCGTGTCTGTGGGCCGTGGTAGTCACCGGACTTCAAGGGTGGACTACGACATCGTCATGGATACCTTGAACTTCGAAGTCGGGCCTGAAATGACCGAGCGGGGGTCGAGGGCGTCCTGGATATCCGGCTGGGGCCCGATATCCTTGCCCGACCTGGCGATGAAACGAGAAGGTTAAGGACCATGACCTTCCTCGACGCCATGAAGTCAATCAATCGGCTCGCGAGACGACCTCGACCGATCAGGCACGTTTTGCGGCCGCATTGTTTCGGTTGGGAAGAAAAGGCCGCCGTCCGAACGGAAGCAGTGAACTTTTCGACGAGCCGTTGCGATTTTGTGAGGATGGGCTTGCCACGATCCACAATTGCGACTTTCTGGAGTCGCCGCGTTTTATCGCTGCATATGAAGCGGGAGAGCGGACGGGTTCGTGGGCATGGCTGGCGAAATCGGTGGCGTGCCAATGTGGTTTGCTGGGCCGCAACTCACGCTCGCCAGGTGCCAGGTGATTTTGTCGAATGTGGCGTCAACCGCGGTGGCAATGCTCGCATGGTCATCGAATATCTTGGAATAGACCGCTGCCCCGAGAAGTTTTTTCTTTTCGATACATTCCAGGGTTTTGTGGATGAATATCTCTCGGAAGGAGAAAGACAAAACGTACTAAAGCATCATACTTATTCCGATTGCCTTTCAGATGTTCGCCAGACTTTCGCGCCATTTCCTTTTGTGAAAATTGTTCCAGGAGCAGTGCCTGACACGCTTGATCAAGTATCGATAAACCGAGTTTCCTTTCTCAGCATCGATATGAATTGTGCAGCGCCGGAAATCGCGGCGGCGGCACACTTCTGGCCGCTGCTCGTGCCCGGCGCGGTTATCGTTCTGGATGATTATGGTTTTTCATCCCATCTGGAACAGAAACAGGCTTTCGATCGGTTTGCGGAAGAAAGAAACGTTCCAATTCTTTCTTTGCCGACCGGTCAAGCGTTAATATTCAAAGCGTAAAATGATTTTTGACGACATTGGCGCACCCCAAGGGGTCTTGAGGTCAAAAACAGGATGTCTCTGAAATCGGCAATCGGTCGCCGGGTGCGCGAAGGATTAACCCATATCTCCCGGCTCCGGCAGCCGTCCGATCGCCCGCGCGTGATGATTTTCATAGAAAACTTTTCGGCCGGCCAGGCTTGTGATCTGCGCGGTGCCGCGGTTGGCCAACAATTGGAAAATTTGGGATGGCGCGTGACCGTTGTCCCTGGGCAGCTGGACCTCGCGCAGCGCCAACGCCTGGTTCGCCTGGAAAAGCCGTCTGTTATCATGCTTCAGCAGACCAGGCACCGGCTCAACCACCCTGGTTTCTTTCCTGGCATTCCTTGTGTCCTGGACGTCGATGATGCCGACATCGCCGATCCACTGATTTCCGACAGCATCATTGAGTGGGCACGTCAGTGCCGCGCCATCATCGTTGGTAACCGCTGGCTGGCCGAAGCATTCAAGCCATATTGCAATGACGTCAGTGTGGTCTGGACGGGATCCTACCTTAGGCCGGACTCACATGCGACGGCGCCAAAGGACCGTGCTCCGATTGTGACATGGGCGCAGAGCGATCCCTTTGCATGCCCGCCCGAGGCGATGCTCGTGCAGACGGTCCTGCGAAAGCTCGCGGCGCGGACCTCGTTCGAGTTTCGTCTTTATGGCGGCCATATCCGCTGGAAAGCCGAAGCGTTTCTGGAGCCGTTGGCCAAGGCCGGCGCAACGACGCGGATTCTGCCGTCGATGCCCTACCTTGAATTTGTACGGTCTCTTGGAGAAGTTGCCGTCGGGCTTCAGCCGATCTGCATGGAAGCCCACGTCAGCCGGGGAAAGTCGTTCGGAAAGTTGCTGGCTTACATGGCCGCGCAAGTCGCGATTGTAGCAAGCAACGAACTTGAGCACCCGCTTTTCTTCCGGAATGGCGTGAGCGCAGCTTTGGTCGACAACAACGACGTCGATGCCTGGGTCAATTCCATCCATGACCTCCTGACGGACCCACTCAAGCGCCAGTCGTACGTTGAGGCGGCCACGGTCGATTACATGCGGGATCTTACAACTCTGCAGGCGGCGAAAAAGGTCGACGCGGTATTGCGCCGCGTCATAGCGAAACCGAACAAATAAGTCTGTTACCTGCGTCGCAGGCACGTCGCGAATAGTTGCAGGCCAGACAAAGTGACCGACTAGAACCAGAATGCCAATGAAGATCGCCTTCCATGCTCCGGCCTGGCCTCCTGGATCTATCAGCAACGGGATCGTGACCTATACGTCCCAACTCGTGCCATCACTGCGCAAGCTCGGTCACACGGTGTTCGTGCTGACCGGGAACAAGATGACTGACGATGACGATCCCTCCATTATTGATTTGCGGCAGTATTTCTCTACAGGGTCATTGTGGGATCGGGCCAAGGCCAGGTTCACGCCGGCATACGCAGGATTCGAAAGGGCCTCAAGTCCGATTGCATTGGCGATCGCTGAATTGGTCAAAACCCAATCGCTGGACATTTTCGAAATGGAGGAATCCGGCGGGTGGAATTATGCCACGTCACGCCTGAAGCTGCTCCCGGTCGTCGTAAGATTGCATGGGCCCTGGTTCCTGACCGGAAAATTCGATTCGATAAACGATGCAAACGCCTTGAATCGCGGCCGGCGGTCCCGGGAGGGAAGGGGACTCCACAATGCTCAACTGGTGAGTTCGCCGAGTGCGAAAATGCTTGAGGCGGTCAAAAATTATTACGGTCTCGATCGAACAGAAACCTGTGTGATACCCAACGCTATTGAAGCGGTGCCTTTGGCAGAATCCTGGAATTCAGAAACCTGCGACCACAGCCTTCTTTTTGTCGGCCGGTTTGACGCCTTGAAGGGTGGCGATCTGGTGCTTCGGGCGTTTGCCGAGCTGGCGGCAATTTATCCGAAGTTGACACTGACATTCGTTGGAACGGACGCCGGCGTTGCCGGACCAGACGGCAAGACACTGTTCTTCGAGCAATATATGCGGAGCAATTTTTCGGAGGAATGCCGGTCGCGGATCAAATTCCGCGGTCGCATGAGCCATTCCGACGTCATGTCACTCCGGCCCAGGCACTTTGCAACCATCGTCGCGTCCCAGCAGGAGATCATGCCTTACTCGGTTCTCGAGGCCATGTCGGTGGGATGCCCGGTGATTGCCACCGCGGTCGGGGGTATTCCGGACCTGATTCAACACGAACGGAATGGCCTGCTTGTTCCGTCCAGCAATGCACAAGCATTGGCTGCCGCTTGCAGAAGGCTCCTGGATGACCCTGCATTAGCAGGGCGTTTGGGCCGGCAAGCCTGGCAAGATTGTCGAGACCAATATAGTCCGGACAGAATCGCCCAACAAACGGTCGCGGCCTATGCGGCGGCCATCGATAAATTCAAGACTCGCAATCGTCGTCCCTGAATGGTCGCTCCGGCCACTCACTCGGGCAAGCCGAAAGTTTGACAGCCCTATGGACTCTGACTCGAAGGGCTCATCAGCGCAGAGTTGAGTTCTCGCGGTTGGCGCGCGGCAGCTCTTAAAGCCTCTGCGCGTCCCAGGAGCGCGCCGGCCAGCAGCCAACTCCATGGAATCAATCCCGCGTTCGGAAGCAAGTCGAAAATATTGATGGCGACGATGAGCGTCAGTGCCGCTAAAAAGATGCGCTCCTTTTCCGACGTTGCGCCCTTTAAAGCCGGCGCCGCACGAAATACCGGAAGAGCGAGCAGCCCAAACAAAGCGCCAAATCCGACAAGCCCAAACGTGCCGATGACGATGATCCAATATCCATCGGTTGTGCTGGTAAATCCTCCGCCTTCGCCATAAGTGCGGTTCCGTCCATATCGGCCCCAGCCGAAGACGAAGCGTTCATGCGCATGCTCCAGGAGCAGTTGCTCGCTGTCAAAACGTGTTTGGAGCGATCCCGCGCGGTCGGCGCTGATGGATGCAACCGAGTCCAGAATGGCCTGGGTCGGCACGAGATCGGCCGCGCGGAGCATGGGATAGAGCAATGCAATGATTGTGATCACCATCGCGACCCGGATTTGCAGGCGCGGCCTCGTGAAAAGAATCAAAAACCCTGCCACGCCTGCCATACACAATCGATGCCGCACTTTTGCAAAGGACGAGCAACGCGCCCAGATATGCAGTGATGGGAACTGGCGAAAACCATCGCGCACGAAACTTTGCCCGCCAAAAGGCCGTCGCCGCCACCACCGCCATCATCGTGAAGAACGCCGTGCCCAATCCATGCCCGATAAACACCATGGGCCGATAGCCGCCGTCGCGAAACGCCTGCTGCATCTCGCTGGACGCGTAGCCATAGATCCAGATGTTCAGGATGGGGCTCATCCGAAGCTCGAAAAGCATCGGCAAGGAATACAGCAACATCGCGGTGACAAAGGTACGGAGAATAAGGACGATGTCCTCCGCACTTCGAAAAAGCTGGCGACCTAAAAAGAATGGCAGCAGCATCAGAAACTGGCTGAGCGCCGCGGACAGGCCGTCATAAATTCCGACGCCGGGCAGAACAATGTCTCTCGCATAAACAGGATCGGTATTGAGAGCCGACGTGACAACCGGACTAAATATGACAACGAGGATCAGAATTTCGGCGACGCCGATCCGGCCTCATAATTTTTACACGCCGCCGTGCGACAAAGAGACATCCGACAAAAGCGGCCAAACTCGAGATCGTTTCCCGATCAAACGTCGGAATCATCGGGACTTTGTAGCCCAGGCCCGGCGGAAGAAGCAGTTCCGCGCCCAATATCGTCCATAGCGTCGCCTTGCCGACCGGCAGCGTGCGATACAGCAACAGCGCGACCACCGGCCAGGCAAAAAAAGTAAGCGGGGCGATCCAATTCGGGCTTATCATTCGGCGTTGTCGGTTAGTGATCGCGGCTGGAGGATTGGGGCGATTTATTTCGGTAAAGCACGATCGGTCCTAACCCATTTTGCCACCGTTTTGCCTGACAAAATCTGGCCATAAAGGCCAAATTTTGCGCAAACATATGAAAAAATCGACAAGACGGAACGAGCTGGCAAAATACGGCGGCCAAACTTCAGCCAGGCAAGAAAACCGGCAAGACCGAACGCCAGCAGGTTAGCCGTGCTGATGATGGCGGCTTCGGGCGGCACGCCCAACAGGGCGGCCGCGGCCGACAGAATAAACGACCCGACAATGAGAATTGCGAGCAGTGAAAGCGGCGGCACGATAAGGTCGAGTATCAGCACCATAAGGTCGACATTGAAATGTTTCAGCGCCGTGACGAACATCCGCGGGGCCGTTTTCACGATCATGCCGATGTGGCCATGTTCCCAACGCTGCCGCTGGCTGTATGCGGCCTTGGCCGTTGTCGGAAAATAGCTCGCGCCGATCACGAATGGATAAAATTGCGGTGCTTTGCCAATCGCCGCCAGATCCAGCCCCAGTTTCAGATCTTCGACAAGATTTCCGCTCGCGGTTGATACCGAGCCAATGACATCCCACGGGAAAATCATGCCGGTGCCCATCAGTTGGATGGGGCAGTTGAGAAACCGCAACCCAAGCGGCCGCACCCAGTTTTTCACCGTCCAGGCGAATTCAGCAACGCGGTGATCAATCGGCAAATCTTTCGCGGTCGTCATCAAGAATGTTGCCTGCACAGGCCGCTGCAATTTCCCGCAAACATCCTTCAATCGTCCGATCATGTCCGACTGAATGCGACAGTCGGCGTCGATAAAGACCACAAAGTCAGGCGGGTTCTTTTTGAGGTGTCTTAATCCCCAGTCCAGAGCGTAACCCTTGCCGATCTTTTCAAGATCAGCACGTTCGATCACCTCGGCGCCGGCGGCGGTTGCGACCGCGGCGGTATCGTCCGAGCAATTGTCAGCGACAACGACCAATCGGTCGGCTTTGCTCAACTGCGGCTTGATGTCCTCGATGGTCGGAAGGATTCCCGTGCTTTCATTGTGCGCCGGAACGAGAATTGCGGCGCACTTTTTGCGCTGCTCATCGCTTCCCACATCCGTTGTCTCAAACGGCTTTTCTCGCGGCACCGGCAACGCGGCAATCACTTCGAGCAACAGAACGAACACCGGGATGCAAAGCAACCCGGCGAAAATAGCCAATACCCATGAAATAAAGAGAAGCATCTCCGGCCCGCTCGCGGTCGATGTGACGCAAAAGAATGAGGCAGTGTGAGAACCGTTGAGTATCGACTGCGCCTAAAGTTCCTCAGGCGTCAGTTTCCTCGCAATGACAATAGGATGGGGCGCCAAGTTGGGTCAATGATTCTGACCCGGCGCCAGTTGCAAGCGTCGCTTAAATGCTTCGGCTGCGGCAGGAAACGCACGCCGATTGATATTAGGATTAATGTACGTGAGGCGCCCGCCAGGTGCATCGTTCATCGAGGCGCGGCGGCGTTTACGATTTTCAAGACAGGAGCAAGCCGTTGCTTGGTTTTGCGTCGTGTTCCGCAACGATCGCGCCAATTAACCAACATCCGGGGCACGATGGCGCCGCCAATGCTGATGACCTTTACAGATGGACCACCGTCGCGACTTAAATATTGTAATGACCTTCTTTCAAAAGCCGCTTATATAAGCGCTCAACGGGACTGGCCTGTGTCAATCCGTTCACTGCATTTAATTCTGCACCTATCGGAGAATACGGATGCGTACTGCTTTAGTGCTTGGAGGCGGCGGCTTCATTGGCTCTCATCTGGTTCGCAGATTGAAGAGTGAGGGGTTTTGGACGCAGAGCGGTCGATCTCAAATATCCCGAGTTTTCCGACACTGCCGCCGACGACTTTGTCATCGGTGATCTGCGCGATCAGTATATTTGCCGGCAGGTCATCGATCGCCGCTTTGACGAGGTCTATCAGCTCGCAGCCGATATGGGTGGCGCGGGATATATCTTCACGGGCGAGCACGACGCGGACGTCATGCACAATTCCGCGACCATCAATCTCAACGTCCTCGACGCCTGTTACCGCCGCAACAACAAGCACATTTTCTACTCATCGTCCGCCTGCATGTACCCGTCTCACAATCAGGAAGATCCGGATAATCCCAACTGCGTCGAAGACTCAGCCTATCCGGCGAACCCGGACAGCGAATACGGATGGGAAAAATTGTTCAGTGAGCGGCTCTACCTTGCCTATAACCGCAACTACGGCATGCAATGCCGCGTCGCCCGGTTCCACAATATCTTTGGCCCGGAAGGCACCTGGGATGGCGGAAAAGAAAAGGCGCCGGCGGCGATTTGCCGAAAGGTGGCGCAAGCGCGCGACAATGGAGCGATTGAAATCTGGGGCGATGGCAAGCAGACGCGGTCATTCCTCTATATTGACGAGTGCCTCGAAGGCGTCATTCGCCTGACGCGGTCCTCGTTTTCGGGCCCGGTGAATATCGGCTCCGAGGAAATGGTCACGATCAATCAACTCGCGGACATGGTGATCGATATTTCCGGAAAGCACCTGTCCGTCAAAAATATACCAGGTCCCACGGGTGTTCGCGGCCGCAACTCCGACAACAGGCTCATCAAAAATAAATTGGGATGGGAACCCAACGAAAAACTTCGCACCGGTATCGAGAAAACCTACGCGTGGATCGAAAAGCAGGTTTTCCGGAACAGCAAAACACCGGCGTCGAACGAGAACAAATTAAACCCGGTGAAGCGATTAGCTGCCGCCAATTGATTTCTTTATCCTCGTCAATAGCAAGCCGACGGGACTTAGTGAGCGACGACAGTGACGCGACGTGCGCGGCTGGTCGCGACCGTTTTAGAGCCCCATGATGGAACCGACTGCCGCACATAGCCGGGAAGGAAATTCCGACCGCGCGCGCAAGTTATATATGGTTCTCTCGCCGCGATCTTTGTCCCACGCCAATCTTGCGCTGAAGAGCCTTTTCAGAAATTCCGTCGAGCCGGTCCATCTGTCCCTCATTACCGACAGCGCCGATGACAAGAGAGTGCTGGCCGATGCCGTTGCGGCCGCAATGGAATCGGGAAGCCCCCATCACAGGTCGACGGTCTATAGCGCGTCCGACCTCGATGAGCTGGAGGAGGGCCGCTTTTCCAATCTGGTCCATTTGCGCAATTTTCGCCGCGGTCACCCGTGTTGGCGGAAGATTACCGACCCGCTTCTGCTGACCGACGACACCGACGAAATGATTTTGCTCGATCCCGATCTCTATTTCCCCAATCGCTTCAATTTCGAGGCGACGCCGGATCGAGGCGTCTTGCTCATGTGGCAGAGGCCCAGTTGCCTGTGGCCGCCGGAGATTGTCGAGACTGCGATGAATGCGGGCATTCCCCTCGCGCACCACGTCGACATTGGTGTCGGCCAGTGGCGCGGCCCGGTGGATATCGAATGGCTTGACTGGCTGATCGATCAGCTTGGATCAACGAATCTTCCGCGCAGCATGCACATCGAAGCCATCGTCTGGGCCGCCCTGGCGATGCGGATCGGCGGCGGCCATCTCGACCCACATCACTGGCGGTGCTGGCACAGCACTCAATATAACCGTGTCCTGCGGAAGCTGGGTGCAAGTGGCACCACCATCATCCGCCGGGAGCGGTTCTCCGGCTTGAAATGTTTCCACGCCGGCGGCGAAGCGAAATGGTGGCTTCCGGATGCTGAAGCGGCCGGGATTCTGGAGCAGAAGGGTGATGTTCTGGGGCCGGGAACGATAACACCGTTCGTCGAGATAACGCCGAGTGAATTTCATGCCATCCAGCGCAACAGACGATGGCTGAGGAGACTGGGCTACTATTCAATATTCAAATAGGTAGTCCGGCCGGCGTTTGATCACGGTGCGGGATCAGACTGCGCGACGAAACACAAGCAGGAATGCAGGTGTGAATTTGCTCGATCGAGGTCAAATAAAGGACGTCCTGCAGCGCGCTGGTCTCTTTCCCGTTGCGCGAGTGGCCTATCGCGCACTCAATCCTGGCATTCGAAAACAGCACAATCGTGAAATCGCGTTCTACCGAGAACTTCTTGAATGATAATTGCCTGTGTTTCGATATTGGCGCGAATCTCGGGCAGAAGTCCGAAGTATTTCTGGCCTGCGGAGCGCGCGTTATCGTCATCGAGCCCAATGCGTTGTGTCAGCCGATGCTTCGCTATCTGTTCGGACGCAATCCAAAAGCCGAAATCGTAGCGACCGCCGTCGGCAATACTTCCGGGTTCATTGACCTGCACGTGCACGGCACAGAAGCGACCGCAAGCGTAAGGCCGGAATGGGACCAGAAAGTCTTCGGAATTTCCAGACCCTTAACTTCGCATGAGGGTGCCAATTGTCACTTTGGATGAATTAGTTCAGCGCTTTGGGTCGCCCGACTTCGTAAAAATAGATGTCGAAGGTTATGAACGCGATGTGCTCAAGGGACTTATCCAGTCGCCTTCGTCTTCTTTCATTCGAATTTCATTCCAAAGAGATCCCCCGCATGGTGGAATGTTTGACCATGCTTCAGCGGTTGGGAAAACTATCGGTGCGCGCGAGCGATATGGATTGCAATTGGCTTGGGCCTAAAACGCCGGATTTAGACGCATGTCTAAAAGCTATTGAACGTTCCGGGGCATCCGGTGACCTGTTCGTTTGGAGCCAGTAGCAGCGTCAATGCTGTATTGCAATTTTTATTCATGGGTGACGGCCGCGGCAGCGGTTTCGAATAATAGGGGACTATTCAACCAGAAGTATTGCCGAGATTAAACGACACGTTTAGCATCGCCCGGGTTTGTACCGGAATTCTGCGTCAAATGTTTGAATTTGGATTTATTCTCAGCACCTCGCTCGGTGGCAACGTGTCGGCGTACCGGACATTCCGCAAATATGCGGAACGTGACCGCGACATCGCATGCACCTGGGCGCCCGTGAAACATTATTTCGACCGTGGGGAACGCGATCCCGTTGCACTGGTGCCGCCGCCTTTTTACAAACGGGCTGTCGCGATAAATCAAGCCTGGCCCGTCCTTGGCCAGATACGCAAATTCGATGCGGTCATGATTCATCAATTTGAATCGTTATCGCTCGTTGCATTCCGTTCGCTGATCTCGTCCGGGCCACCGATCGTCGCCGCCCAGGATAATCCACCCCTTGTCGATCCGGACAATTACCCGCTTTATCCGAAAGATCGGGTCAAGCCACCATGGAAGCGATCGGTGCGGCGGGCTGCCGATGTGTGGACAGCTCGTCGTATACGATATTTTGTCACGCGCTCCAGCTGGCAGGCCGACTTGCTCGTAAAAGGATGCGGAATAGTCAGTAAGCGCGTGAAACCTATTCATATCGGAATGGACCTTGAATCGTGGCCAAAAGTTCAACGCGATGTCACTGCTGGCCGCGGCGCCAATTCGATTGCTTTTTATCGGCGAAAATTTTGACCGGAAAGGCGGACCTCAGCTTTTAAAGGTCTTTGCGAACGGTCTATTCCCTCGCATGACTCTTGATCTCGTCACCCATGAGCCTCCGCCTTCCGTCCCGGAAGGCGTGACGGTGCACACTGATCTTTTTCCCGGAGATAGCCGCATCCGGCAGCTCTACGCCAACGCCGACATCTTCCTGCTCCCGACCACAGCGGATTACAGTTCGTATGTCTGCCTTGAGGCTTTGGCTTCCGGTTGTCCCGTGATTGCAAGCCGGGTCGGGGGAATTCCCGAAATTGTGCGCCACGGCCGCAATGGCCTGTTGGTTGAGCCAGGTGACATGCATGGGTTGCGCAGAAGCGATTGAATTCCTGGCCGGTGATCGGCTGAAGCGGACAGCGATGGGCGCAGAAGGGCGCCGCATTGCAGAGACAGATTTCAATGCGTCGCGCAATGTGCCGCGTGTGCTGGACGTCATGAAACATGCGGCACGTGTCGGCAAACGTCAGCGCACCGGAAATATGACTGCATCATCACAGACGCAACACAATAGAGCTCGACCGTAGTTAAATATCTGTCGCTTATTTTTGGTCCTACCGTCGAATTGCGGTTTGCGAGGACATTTGCGGCGCCTTGCTGCCGATTGGGGCCAAGGCCCCGGCTGCCAAAAGCGCCGGATAAAAGAAAAACGAATTGGACAAAGAATCTGCGACCGCCATGAGGACGATGATGGCCAACGGTGTTGCAGGGTGAACCGCGATCGGCCAAGACTCGCGATCGGTGCGTGAGCGCATAAATTATCGGGACGATCAGCGAGCCATAGGCAAGCAACAATCCGATCAATCCGAATTGACCGATTAACATCAGCTGGAAGATCCCATGGCCGTTCGCCGATTGGTTTCCACCAATCCCATCGGCCGGTGCCGACGATCGGGTGCGCGCGAATGACCGGCAATGCATTTTGGTCTCGCGCTATTCGCCAGGTGAGGGATCCGCGGCCGGTTGCGCGGGCGAAGTTGACGATCTCGCGGCCGACCGCCGTGTTTTCCGCGATGGCGCGCACCGGTATCTTGCCGGACCAATAAAGTGCTCCGCCAAGCGCAGCTAACAGGAGCATCAGGGGCAAGAGCCATCGCGTCAGCCTCCAGCCGGCCGTGTAATATAAGGCGAGCCCTGCAAACAGAATCAGGATCGCGCCGGCCGATTGGCTCATCAACGCGATGAACAGGCTTAAGACGGCGACAGCCGCGTGGCGCGCGCGCGTGTGGCGCTCCGCCTGCCAAAGCCAGACCGCGGCCAGCGCAGTCGCGGCGACCCAAATTCCATATTGATTGCCATTCTCAAAGAAGGCGAGGGGCCTGAAGCCGATATAGCGTTCCTGCCCATCAAACCTGAACGGATGAAGGTCGTAGAGCCACCCGTAAATTCTGGGTCCGAAGATGCTCTCGACCAATGCTACGGGAGCAATCACGATCAAGCCGGCGGTGATGGCAGTGAGCAGTCGTCGTCCGCCATCAGGGCCGCAAAAATAAAGGCGGCCGAGCAGCCACGGCGTGCCCCAGCTGGCCGATAAGATAAAGCGATGCGATCAACGGGTTCGGGTCGGGAGACGCCACGAAAGGCCATTGCGCGACGGGCCACAGACACCACAACCCGATCGGGAGGTCGATCCATCCCGGCCGCCCGCGCGCAACGGTTTGGCGATCCATCCAGAGCGCGCCCAGGAATGCGACGACGGGCGGCACCCACATCTTGGTGAGCAGCATGTTGGATGGGACGGCGGCGCCCGTGATCCAGAATGGAAAGATGGCGTCCGCCGAGCCGGGCGGAAAATTGCCGACGGGCAATAGCAGCCAGCCGGCGAAACAGGTGATGGCCACGGCGCGTGCGGGAGCGACAACGCGGAATAACAGCAGGCCCGCGACAGCGAAGACGGCGAATATTATGTCAATCATCGCCGCCTCGCGGTTAGACTTGCATTGTCAGCGACATTATAGACTATCGAATTAGAGCATGATCGATAAATTCATCACCAATCCCACGCAGCTTACGGGGGTTCTTGCTTTCGCCGTGGCGACGACCGCATGCGCGATTGCGAGCCGGCGTACGCAGGGACGCGACATGCGCCTGTGGACACTGCTTGCGGCTGTCAATTTTCTGTTTTTCGTCGAGATCTTTGCCGGTTTCCGGCACCGTATCCACGATTTCGCGGATGGGCTCCTCATGGCGAGGGGACTCTATGATGAACGCCATGGGCCACAGGAAATGATCGTCATGTCGGTTGGGGCGATTGCAGTCGTCTTCGTGTTACTGCCGCTGTTGTTGCGACGTATTTCCATCGACCGCGCGCCTGGCCACAAGCATTACAATTGCGTTGTTCGCGCTCTTTGCAATCGAGATCGTGTCGCTCCATGCAATCGACGCCGTACTTTATCGCCCGATCGGACCGGTCTATCTGATCGGATGGATGTGGGCGGCTGCGGCAATTGCAATATGCCTGGCGGCGATTCAGGCGGCCAGTCGCCGCCTCCGAAGTTTGTAGTGATAGTAGCACATCACCAGCACGCAATACGCACCAAACGCCACAAACGGGATGACAATGCGGGAAAATCCCTCGATGGGAATTTCTTGCTCATGAAGTCCAGTGCCGGCAGGACAAAGATATGCGCCGTGTAGATCGGCAATGCGCCCATGCCAAACAGCGCCAAGGGGTACAAAAGCGTCGATGCAGCTGCCACGCGCAGCTCAAGAACGACCAGACCGGCAAGCAACAACAGCGTCGGCCCTGCAAAAAACATCCAGTACCAAAGCCGGGGCGGGGCCTTGAGCTCGCCGGTATTGATCGCGTGGATGTTGAATTCATGGATCGATTGACCCAAGGCCCATCCGCCGATCGTCAAACCGACCCGAGCACAATCAAAATAACCATAAGCCGCGCATAAGTTCCGTCGCGCAGCGACTTTCTGAGGTATATCCCGACCGGCATGACGGCCAAGGCGCAACCGGCCAGCTGGAAATACGCGAAGGGTCCCGAGACGAAAGTCATCCTGAGATATTCCGAGGCGTCGAGACCCGACCCGAGAGGCCAAATCGCCAGCAGGATCACCGCGGCGCCCCAGTTTGCGATTGCGAGGAGAAGTGCGTTACGCAGCGGTTGCTGGCCTAACGCCCTGAGCCAGAACGGCGCCGATAAAAATCCCAACACATAAAAATTGAGCGGTGAGTAAAATTCCAGAAGACAGGGTATAAATTCGAATCGTCCACCGGTGCACTCCTTTGCGAAGCCCGGAATGCCGATCAATATTGCGCAGATAAGAACGAGACGGGCTCTCGCGTACAGCCTCGAAACAATCTTCTTGCGATTGTCGGAGTAGAAACGCTCATAGTGGACGAAGCCCACGGTGATTCCGAACACGAGAATAAACGTCACTGTCGCGAAGTGACCCCAGAACAGAACCGCGTCGCGATAGGCGCCGAGCGCCGGAACCCGCTCAATGATTCCCGGCCCGAAATGCGCCAGCACCATCGACATGACCGCCAGCGCGCGCAGTTGGTCGATAGCAGCAAGCCGTCCCGTGGACGTCACATCGCGGATTGCGATGTGAGTCGCGGCAGGGGCGCGATAGTCTGTCCCAGGTGCAACGTCGTGCAAAATGCAGTTTCCCGTTTATCGGCCGAAAAGTTTGCCTCGATGCCCGTCGAGCATCGCGCCGCCGAATATAGGCGATATAGCGATGGAGTTGCACCGGCAAATGAATGCCTGCCGCGGTAACCCTAATTGCGAGGGTGCGGGATCTACGGGCAATTTATGGCAACTCACACTCCAGTGTTCTCCGTGATAAGTTAGCGCCGTTACGATTTGTCCGGCCGGCCGCCATGATTTCAGAATAAAAGGGATTGGCCAGTATGGCCCTGAGAACGGCCTTGTTCGATAAATTCAAATCCCGGGACGTCACGCTGTTGCCGCTGGCGCTCTTTGCGGCGCTCGGCGTTTTCTATCTTCTGCACAAGATTTTGTCGCTGCAGGGTGATGAGAGTTACGTCTTCCGGATGATCTGGATTGCAGGGAAAATTGTGGTCGGCCGGAGAAAATCCGTACGGACCAGAGTTTTTGGCGCAATATCAAGCGTCCGGTTCGGGGCCTTTGAGTCCCTGGAACTATCCGCCTTACTGGTATCCGATCGCGGTGCCATTGAGCCATCTGCCATTGCCGGTGGCGGCCGCTCTCTGGAAAGCAATTGATCTCGTGCTGTTGGTCGCGGCGACGCATCTGGTCGCCCGCGCGCTCGCCGATATTTCCGAGCGGAGCTATGCGGGTATTTTCGCGATCGGGCTCGGCGTCGTTTGTTTCATGCAAGCGGTGGCCGTCACTATTTTCAACGGGCAAACGTCCATCATCGTCTATTTCGGACTCTCCGCGCTCATCTATGGGTTGCTGAAGCGACGAGAGCATTGGGTTTCCGTCGGATTGATATGCCTCGCATTGAAGCCGCAAATCGGCATCGTCGCCTTCGCGGCAATAGCGGCCCTTCCTCGATACCGATGGGCGACTTTGTTCGCGGGAGGCGTCTGCATCCTGGCGATGGTTCCCATTATGATCACAGGCGATTTGCGCGGCGTCATCCACGGATTTTTTCAGAACATCGCGGAATACTCAGGCCGCGAGACGGCGAATAATCCGTTCAACGGAATCGGGCTGAGGCATCTCCTCATTTATGTTTATTCGTCGCCGGCAAGCCGCGCAGCGTTGATAGTTTTGTCGAGCGTTACTGCATTCGTGATCTTTTATTTTTCGACGTTCAACGATGCCCCGAAGAAGGAAAATGTAAACGTTGAAATCTCATCGCTCGCGCTGTTTATCGCGGCTTTGTTCTTCATCACGCCATTGCAGAGCTACGACGTTGTCGCCCTGGTCATTCTGCTCATGATGATATGGACATTCCGGCTGCCGGGACGCTGGATCGTTGCCGTTGGCCTCGCATTGTGCATTCGGGCCGGAAATCTTTCCGCTGTTTCTGGAATTGCAAACCCCGAAAGTCACCAATTTCCCGAGAGCCTGCTGGTATCACTATCGCTTTGCATTATTTTGTCGGGCGCGCTTTGGGCTGTGTTGGCCGATACTGCAGCTCGCAAGAGCAGATAAGAAAAATTAGCGCCTGAAATACTATTAATGGCCGTCTTGCGGCTGTCGTTGTGCGTATCCGCCCATTTACGAATGCTGACCGGTGCCAGGGGTTAATATCGGCACCCCGTCAATATCCACGTTTACCTCAAGGTATTAATGTCCTTACTTTCTTAAGGCGGCGCTTGATACTATACGGAGAGCCCATGCTGTAGCCAATCGAGCAAGCGATTACGATGAATCTACCTCTAGTGATCGCCGCGAAACAGCATGTCGACAGCCGTGGTTGGTTCAGTGAAACATTCCATGAGACGCGGCTGCAAGATGTCGGCATTGCTTGCCGTTTCGTCCAGGAAAACCGGTCCTACTCCAAACGCGCGGGCACGTTACGCGGTCTGCATTTCCAGCTGCCGCCCGCGGCGCAGGCCAAACTCGTCAGTGTCTTGCGCGGACGAATTCTCGATGTCGCGGTGGACGTAAGGCGCGGCTCACCAACGTTCGGCAAATTTGTGTCCACGGAACTGTCAGCGGACTCCGGCCGACAAATCTATATTCCGGAGGGCTTTGCCCATGGATTCCTCACGCTAGAGGATGACGTGACCGTGATGTATAAGGTTTCGAGTTATTACGCGCCTCAGCATGACGGCGGGATTCGCTGGAATGATCCGGATATTGCGGTGCCATGGCCGCTCGAAAACGCTGACGTCATCCTCTCGGACAAAGACAGGAAACTTCCGTTGCTGAAGGAGTTTTCCAGTCCCTTTGTCTATGATGGCACGCCGCTCGGTCCGCTGGTCGAACGTAGTCTGTAAGCGCTTTGAGGGATGCATGAAGATTATCGTTACGGGAGGTGCGGGGTTCATCGGATCGGCGCTTGTCAGGCATTTGATCGAGCGCACCAGCGCACGAGGTGCTGGTGGTCGACAAGCTGACCTATGCCGGCAACCTTGCTTCGCTCGCGCCGGTGCACGGCAATCCGCGCTATCGGTTCAGTAAAACCGATATCTGCGATCGTTCGGCGGTCGCCGAAATTTTCTCAAGCTTCGAACCCGATGCTATTATGCATCTGGCCGCGGAAAGCCACGTCGACCGATCTATTGATGGGCCTGTCGATTTCATCAACACCAACATTGTCGGCACATACGTCCTGCTCGAGGCCGCGCTTTCGTTCTGGAGCAAGCTGAGCGGGGAGCGTGCGCGAGCGTTCCGGTTTCATCACGTCTCAACCGATGAAGTTTACGGCGCGCTGACGGACGAGGGACGTTTTGTCGAAGACACCCGATACGATCCACGGTCGCCTTATTCGGCCACCAAAGCGGCGTCGGATCATCTCGTCAGGGCGTGGGGCCACACCTATGGACTTCCGATCTTGATCACCAATTGCTCGAATAATTACGGGCCGTATCAATTCCCGGAAAAGCTTATTCCCCTCACGATTATCAAAGGGCTTTCAGGTGAATCGTTGCCGGTCTATGGGCAGGGACTTAATGTGCGCGACTGGTTGTTTGTCGACGACCATGCCGTGGCCTTGACCCTGGTGATGGAGCGGGGGCGGGTGGGGGAGACCTATAACATTGGCGGGAACGCCGAGCGCCGCAATATTGATGTCGTAAAAGCAATCTGCGGTGTGATGGATAGCCTCGCTCCACGGTCAAAGGGTGCCGCGCACCAGGATCTGATTTCCTTCGTCTCCGATCGTCCGGGCCACGATTTTCGCTATGCGATCGATTTCGCCAAGCTCAACAAGGAGCTTGGGTGGCAGCCACAAAATACATTTGAGTCGGGACTAACGACGACCGTGAAATGGTATCTCGACAATCGCGCCTGGTGGGAACCGTTGGTGGCGGCAAAAAATGCCAGCATCCGCCGGGGCCTCTCGAAAAAGAGCGCATAACGGATGCGCGTTCTCCTTTTTGGCGGAACCGGCCAAGTCGGCACGGAGATTCGCGCGCTGGCGTCCGGCAATGTGGACCTTGTCGCGCCAGGCCAGGCCGAGCTCGATCTGAAAGACGCGGGCGCGATCGCAACCGTTGTTGGTGCGGCCCCTTGGGATGTCGTCATCAATGCGGCCGCCTATACCGACGTTGATCGCGCCGAACGTGAAGAAGCGGCAGCGCTTGTCCTTAACGCGGATGCGCCGTCCCACATTGCTATCGCGACCGGGAGTCGTGGAATTCCGCTCATCCATATTTCGACGGATTACGTGTTCGATGGGCGCAAGGGCGCGCCTTATGTCGAGCAGGATGAGGTGAGCCCCCTCAACGCCTACGGACGCAGCAAGCTCGCGGGAGAGCGCGCAGTTGCCGAGGGCAACCCCCGGCACATCATATTGCGCACATCGTGGGTCTATAGCCGGTACCGCAAGAACTTTGTTAAAACGATCCTCCGACTCGCGTTTGAGCGAGACCGTCTGTCAATTGTCGCTGATCAGCACGGTTGCCCGACCGCGGCCAGTGACATAGCGAGAGCTTGCCTGGACATTGCGATGCGGTGCGCATCCGAGCGCGAAAATACTCCGTATGGCGTCTACCATTTTGCCGGTGCGGGCGAGGCGACCTGGTTCCAGTTTGCTTCTGCGATCATTGAGCTTGCGGGGAAACAAATCGCCAAGCCACCGCAGCTTGTGCCGATTCAAACGATCGATTATCCAACGCCCGCGACCCGTCCTCTCGACACGCGCTTGAATTGCACTGCGATCGCCCAAAAACTCGGAATTCAGCCGCAACGCTGGGATTTCTCGTTACGTGATACGATTGATGGGCTCCTCACCAACGGGGATTCTCTATGAAGGGCATTATTCTCGCCGGCGGCTCGGGGACGCGGCTGTATCCGGCAACGCTTGCCATCAACAAGCAGCTGATGCCGGTCTACGACAAGCCGATGGTCTACTACCCGCTGTCTGTGCTGCTGCTTGCGGGCATTCGCGATATTTTGCTGATCTCCACCCGTGAGCACTTGCCGTTTTATCAGCAGTTGCTGGGCGATGGCTCCTCATGGGGCATTCGGCTCAGTTACATTGTTCAGGACAAGCCGATCGGACTTGCCCATGCGTTCATTTTGGGACGGGAGTTTGTCGGCGGCGATCGGGTCGCGCTGATTCTTGGCGACAACGTGTTCTATGGACACGGCCTGAGCGCCGAACTGGCCGATGCGGCAGCCCGAAAAGACGGTGCCAGCATCTTTACTTACTATGTCAGCGAACCAAACCAGTACGGCGTCGTCAAATTCGACGCATCCGAAAAGCCCATCGATATTGTCGAGAAGCCAACCCAGTTCCTGTCCAACTGGGCGGTCACCGGACTCTATTTTTATGACAATTCGGTGCTCGATATGGCGGCCCACTTGCGACCGTCTCCCCGTGGCGAACTGGAAATCACGGACATCAACCGGAAATATATGGAGCTCGGAAAACTTCATATCGTGAAGCTCGGCCGCGGCTATGCTTGGCTCGACACCGGAACACATGATTCGTTGATCGATGCCGGCCAATTCGTTCGCTCAATTCAGCAGACGGCAAGGTCTCATTGTCGGGTCTCCGGAAGAAGTTGCTTACAACCAGGGATACATAAACGCAGACAATTTGCGCGATCTGGCCACCCGGCTCGGGAACAGCGCCTATGGCCGGTATCTGCGCCGGTTGGCGGACGAGCAAGGAACGAAGTGAATCCGCTGCGCGATCAAGATACGAAATGAATTTCTGGCGCAGCTGTGGTATTTAAAGGACAGGATGGCCGCATTAGCGGCGGGGGCGTTGGGTTCATTCCTGCGATCTATAACCGCGACCGGTCGAGGCGGATGCCCACCCGTGGGATGCGTGCAATCGCGCTGTCACGCAAAACCTGTTTCTATTACGTGTGACCAAATCTATGAAAGAATATCGCGTTGGCTTTTTGATGACCCAGCTTTTGGGGCACATCACGCACGGACAACGTATCCGGACGGAAGTCGCCCAACATCCGGAAATTCATCCGACGTGGATGCCAATATTGCCCTGGAGCGACGATCGCTGGCAAAAACTTCCGTTCGTCAAAAATAATCTCACTTTGTTATATGGCCTGAGAGCCCGAGACCATTTGAATGGCCACGCCGGGTCATTCGACGTTTTGTTTTGCCATACCCAGGAGCCGGCGGTTCTGCTTGGCAAATATATGAACCGCATACCCACCGTCCTTTCGCTCGATGCGACTCCCATGAACATGGACTCGATCGGGCATGCTTACGGCCACAGCGTCAAATCGGCGGTGGTCGAGCGTTTGAAGTATTTTCTGGTCCGGAGATCATTTCAGCGAGCAGCGCACCTCGTGACATGGAGCCGTTGGGCAAAGGATTCGCTGGTCAAGGAGTACGGCATATCCGAGCACCGAATTACCGTGATCCCGCCGGGCGTAGACGTCGATGTGTGGAACATCAGTGAATCGGAACGCGCTGCGGGCCAAAACAATCCTATGCTGCGCATATTATTTGTCGGGGGCGATTTTCAGCGTAAGGGTGGCCCGGTATTGCTTCAGTGCGCTGCCTGTGCGGCGCCGGACACCATCGTCGATATCGTCACGCGCGAAGATGTAATCAAACCCGCGGGCGCCTCTCATCTCAATATTCACCGCGATCTGAACGCCGGGACACCAGAACTTCTGGCGCTCTATCGGAATGCAAACATGTTTGTGCTTCCAAGTCTGGGGGAGACCTTCGGGCTGTCCATCATGGAAGCAATGGCCATGCGCCTCCCTGTCGTGACCACCAATATTGGCGCCATACCCGAACTCGTTGTCGACGGCGAAACAGGAATTCTGGTTCCACCCAATTCGCCGGGGGCGCTCAATGACGCGATCCAGCGACTGCAAAAAGACCCCGACCTCCGCATTCGCATGGGGAATGCCGGCCGCAAGCGGGTTGAGGAGTTTTTCGGGAGTGCAGTCACTTATCGCAGACTAATGCAGTTGATTGCATCAGTCGCCGACAAAGTTTAGCCGTCAGTGGTCTGCCGGCGCTTGAGTATTTACCGAAAGGAATTTTGCGATGACCGAGGCCGGGACATAATAGCCGGCAAAGTCGTTGGAGGTGGCGAGCGCGTGTCCACCGGCTGACACCGGTAGTTTTGTAACTTTTCCGCTGACAATGCCGAGAAGGCACTTTTTTTCCGACTGAAAAACGCCCGACCCGGAACCTTCAGGTTCATCAATGAGAGAATGTAGTTTCATTCGATATTGCGGTGGAATTTGAAGCGGCGAAATCAATCGCGTCCGCCGCGTTTGCTCCGGGTAAACAATAGAGATGTTTGTTCCGACCGGAAAAGTCTCCTTGCACAGCGAAGTGCGGCGCAATCGCAGGCTGATCGGCAGACGCTCCTGGTCCACGGAAATCAGCGCGAGATCTGTTTGGTCGGGGAAGCCCTCTCTTATGACGTTTGCCGAAAGATCAAGACCGCCGATGAGCACGCGCGGATTGGTGTACAACGGCCAGCGGCCCACCACGTGCGCGGCTGTCAGTACGAGTCCTTGTCCGAGATAAATTCCGTAACCGATAAATCGACTTTTGGACGGAACCTTATGGACGACGTTGACAGCCAAAAGTTTCAATGTGTCGTCGCTCGTCACCGGGGGCGTCATAATGTTCGCGGCGGTGATTTCAATCCGTTTTTGATAGTCCGCGACATCTTCGGCGCTCTCGCGCGCGACGAGCAGTTTCCAGCCCAATAAAAATGCGAGCAGTGCAACAAATACGACGGTGTACCCGACCGCTGCGTAATGCCTTCGCAAGATGGATTTATGCCGAAAAATTGGGATGTGATGGCTTTCGTTTGGGGCGTCAGAAATAGCACGCGTTTCTCTTCTGTTGTATTTGAAAATTTCTGAAATCAGAGCGTCCAATGAAGGTTGCAATCCACTGATATCGCTCAATTAAATAAAAATTTTCGTGCTCGCTTATTGGCCGAGAAGGCGGTCAAGAGTTCGGGCCGCCCAACCAGTCGAGACATAGCATGTGGATTGGGTAGCCAGGGGGCGCTTGCTATCGCAATCGGCCGGGGAGATATCAAATTCGTAACCCTTGGCCGCCATACACGAGATTATGTATCGGCTCCGGGGATTGTCCACGTCATCGGCCTGGTAGCCTTGATAAAATCGATCCCCATCTCGTTGGCACAAGGACACATCATTTCGTTTTTCAGGCGTGCAGCCTGCGATGGATGACCATCGTTAAAATAAGGACGACTTTTCGCATCGTTCTACTGCAATCGTTCCAACAGAAACATCAAGGTGATCACGAAATGAATGGAAGACACAGCATTTACAGTCGGTCCATCGACATACCCGCTTGACTGCTGCCGGTAGTTCTAGCTTTAACATTGCAAACATACATTGTAGTTCGAAAAATGCACCAAAACACGATTTATTGAATTGGAAAATAAAGCATCAACCAAATCGTCACAGGCGCTCAATCGCGCCGCAGTCGCGTTTAGAGCTAAAAAATTTGATGAAGCGGAGCAGGTGTGCATTTCAATACTATTGGAAGATCCCGATTATTTTGAAGTAATTTATCTTTTAGGCGTCATTCAATCGTCGCTCGGGAAAAACGAACTGGCGCTCGCGAGCTATGACAAGGCGTTGGCGCTGCGCCCGGACTTTGCAGAGGCAACCTATAACCGGGGCAATGTTTTAAAGAAGCTGAAGCGACTCGACGAAGCGCTTGCCAGTTATGAGCGCACGATTGCGCTGCAGCCTGGCTATGCCAAGGCATTTTCAAATCGTGGAAATACATTGACCGAATTGAAGCGCTTCGAGGAAGCGTTAGTCAGTTATGACCAGGCGCTTGCACTGCAGCCTAATCTGGTCGAGGCCCTCTACAATCGCGGCAACGCGCTTCACGAGCTCAAGCGATTTGAAGATGCGCTCGTCAGTTACGACCGCGCCGTCGCCGTCCATCCGACCTATGCGAAGGCAATTTACAATCGAGCCAATACCTTGGCAAAGATGCAACGATTTGATGAAGCGCTCGTGAACTACAATCAGGCTATTACACTGGAGCCTAGCTACGCCGAGGCTCTCTACAATCGCGGAAATACCCTGCGGGAGCTCAAACGGTTCACTGATGCGCTCGACAGCTACAGTCGCGCGATTTCCATTCGAGGAAATGATGCCAACTCTTTCTCCAATCGGGGCGTAACTCTTCACGAACTAAGGCGTTTCGAGGAGGCGGTGGCGGACTTCGACCGGTCACTCGCCTTGCGGCCAAACGATCCGGACATTCTCTGCAATCGCGGAAATGCGCTCGTTGAGTTGAAACGATTTGATGATGCTATTGCCAGCTATGATCGTGCGCTTGCCGTCGACAAGGCTCACCCGTACGCGCTCAGTGGACTGGCCTTCAGCGCAAACAATATATGCGACTGGGATCGACGGGCGTCTTTGCTCGCAGCGATCAAGGCACATGTGACCGAAGGAAAGTCCGTCATTTCTCCGTTCGTTGTGCTTGGCTATAGCGACGATCCGGCGCTCCAGCTGCAATGCGCGAGAAACTACATCAGCCACCAGTTTCCATCATATCCCAAGCCAATGTGGTCGGGCGAAATGTGGCGGCATCAAAAATTGCGAGTGGCCTATCTTTCGGCGGATTTTCATTCGCACCCGACCGCTTCTCTTATGGCGGAGCTGTTCGAATTGCACGATCGTTCCCGGTTCGAAATTATCGGAATTTCATTCGGAAAAGACGACCAGAGTGAAATGAGAAAGCGGTTGGTCTCGGCCTTCGATGTGTTCCATGATGTTCGAGAGAGAAGCAATGGTGATGTTGCAAGCCATCTGCGCAAAATCGAGGTTGATATAGCGCTTGATCTGAAGGGATACACGTTAGGATCGCGGCCTGGAATTCTTGCTCAACGCCCGGCGCCCATTCAGGTCAATTATCTTGGATATCCCGGAACCATGGGGGCGCCGTTCATTGATTATATCATTGCCGATCAGGTGATTGCACCGTTCGACCAGCAGCAGTTTTATACCGAAAAGATTGTGCAATTGCCTGATTGCTATCAACCCAACGATTCCAAAAGAAAAATCAGCGAGCGGCTGCCGACCCGGCAAGCCCTGGGCCTGCCTGAGGGGAAATTTGTATTTTGTTGCTTCAACAACAATTGGAAAATTGGTCCCGAAGTATTTGACGTATGGATGCGGCTTTTAAAGCAGGTTGAAAATAGTGTCTTGTGGCTGCTGAGCGATAACGACGGGGCGGAACAGAACCTTCGCAAGGAAGCTCATCGTCGCGGCGTTGCGCCCGCACGTCTCATATTTGCGCCGCAGAGTCCCCATTGAGGAGCATTTGGCACGTCACCGGTTCGCCGATTTGTTTCTCGATACAATTCCTTGCAATGCCCACACGACCGCGAGCGACGCGCTATGGACAGGTTTACCCGTTCTGACGTGTAAAGGGCACGCCTTTGCGGGGCGGGTGGCGGCGAGCCTTTTGCACGCGATCGGGATGCCAGAGTTAGATCAGTGGAAAATCTGGAGGAATACGAAAATCGTGCTCTACAGATCGCGCGGGATGCCGGCGTTTTGGCTGAGCTCAAAGGAAAAATTGAGCGAAATCGAATTGCATATCCCCTGTTCAATTCCAAACGCTTTGTCGGCAATATTGAAGCAGCCTACACCCAGATGTGGGAGATTTGGCAGCGTGGGGAACGGCCAAGGCATTTTCTGGTCGAACGCGCCGGCGATAATCAATTATAATAGTGCGAGGTAGATGACGGTGATGACGGTCATGCCCCCTGAGGCTCAACGCGTACGACATAAATCGCCATGGCTTTGGAAACGCGCATCGTGAATTGCATTTCGTTGCACCGATTGATTGGCGCTGTCGCAGCCTGTGTCATTGTGGCGCTGTTTGGTGTCGGGCAATGCCGCGCTCTTGAAGAACTCAGGGTGTACCGGGGCGCGCTCATTCTGGAAGGAAAAATTGGTCCCGGCGACTACGATAAATTTCGTGCTTTCGTCGGAAATAAATCCAACTTCGAGAAAATCAACGCCGGCGTTTTCCTTGCTTCGCCTGGGGGCAGCCTTACTCAAGCTCTGAAAATTGGACGCCTGATACGCGCTTTGGAGTTGAACACCGATGCGCCATCGGGACCGGCGATTGGTAGTCCGAAGTTTGGCGAATCGCCCATCAACCCGACCAACTTGAAAGACCCGGGGTCTAACTACGCCTGCGCGAGTGCTTGTTTTTTTATTTATGTCGCTGGTGTCTATAGAAATGTGAACTGGGTTGGCCGTTTGGGAATTCATCGGCCGATTCAACTGGAAGGCAATGCCAGCAAACTTGACGTCGACCAGACTTTAAATCTGAATTGGCAGGTGAGGGGACTGGTCAAAAAATATCTGGAGGAAATGGATGTTCCAGATAAGTATGTTGACATCATGTATTCGATACCTCCGAACAAGCTACGTATGATTACGCAGAGCGAGTTCGACTCCGATCTGCGCGGCTTTGTCCCAGAAATGCGGGAAAGGCTCCATTCCAAATGCGGAATGCCAGCGGGAGATCAATCAATCGAAACCGTTCGATGCTGGATGCGGGTCAAGGCCGAAATATCCGACGAAGCATGGAAAAAAGTGTTTCTCGATCACTAGGTTTGCGAAGGCAATCCGCCGCACAAGAACAGGGAGACAAGGTGAGCAAAACAGCTATTGTCGGTTGGGTCATTTTGATAGCCGGAACGGCCCTCTGGATTTACGGATATTTTGTTACCGGTCATCCGCCGTTATTTGACTGGCAGGCCCACACGCCGTGGTGGATTGCTGACTATTTGCCCAACGTCGAGTCTGAAATTGGCATGGTGGTCGTATGCGTCGGGTCAGTTCTGACGTACTGGCCAGCCCGTCGAGTCAATAAGACGGTTAGTCCGATATCTTTGTCTGCGGGAAATCTATGCAGCGCGAAGGTTCAAACCGAAGCACTCCAGCAGTGCACTAAACCGACAGCTCATTTACAGGCGGGATTTGGAATACGATCCGGCCGGCTTTTAGCCAGCCGACAGTCTTCGTTATCGTCGACAACGTCATTGTCGATGACCTTCTTGTCAGTTTTAAGCTCATCTTTTGCGGTCTCTTCACGCCAGTTCCGCTGCCGCCAGTCGTCCGCACGGTCTTCGCGCCAGTTGTTGCGTCGCCAGGTTCCGCGATCTTCACGCCAATTGTTTTCGCGCCAGTTGTCGGCCGAGCCGTCCCGCCAATTATTGTCGCGCCATCGCGGGTCGTTGGTGTTTCCATAAGGGCCCGCCGAATATGTCCCGAGACCGCCGGGAGGCGCGCCATTTAAATAGGTTTGGGCAAATGAGGGGACAGTTGCCGCCGCAACGGTGACCGAGGTCAATATCAGAAGTAGTCGCCTCATTGATTTGCTCCCGTTGTGCTCACCGGCGCGCTCCCCATTTGCGGAGGCCGCTTATTTGGTTCGCACTATAGGTTCTTTTTAAGCCTGCTTAAAGGCTGGGCCATAAAGCCGTTTGAATTAGTCGAGACGGGGGCAAATCCGCCGAAGCAGACGCAGTGAGGTGCTTGCCTCGACCGCGCTTTCATGACTGCCGGCGGCTTCGTTGAGGGGCGAGTGGGGTGGGCGGACGCAGCGAGTGGCTGGACGCAGTTTAGATCGCGAACTCTATTAATTTATAAATCCCATATCCGAACAATGATATCCAAACCACACAAAGACCCAGTCCGCACGCGATCATTCCCGGCGCGAAGATTTGGCGAGCAAAAAAATCACGAACCTTTGCAATGGCGGCGAATTTATGAGTGCGCATAACCTGTTTTCTCTAGTCTTTGCCGCTACCTCGTTTGCAAAAATCGCACGACATTGCGAAGAGTTTATGACAAATATTTTGTCTGCCGGGTGCCATCGGGCTTATGAGCGGGTGCATCTTTTTCAGATGCTCCCCAAACCATCAGCTGAAATTCATGCTGACAGGCATCACATTTAAAAATTCGAATTTCCGTGTCTTGGCACGGCTTCACCGCGAAAAGACGCAGTTCGGCTCCGCATTTACAGTCTGGCAAATCGGTCGAGCCCGGAGCCAAAATATTTTCGAACGAACGCATGGAACGCTCCAAAATAACCACAGCGCGGACGATATCGGGATGAAACGAAAGGACGCAATGTCCAATGAGTTTCAGACTTAATTTCCGGCCCGCCGGACCGGCGGTTCCATGCCTCTTAACGTTACTCGATGAGGTTACCGCCGACGCCATGCCTGCTCAGCGCCATAATTCTCAAATCACTATTTTCAATAGCGAAAAAATCCCATAGCCCATTAAAAACGAGATCCAAACGATCGTTAGACCTAGGCCGCAAACCACCAAGGCTTGCGAGCTAATCCGTCGAAAAAACGAAATCACACCTGGCGCACAAAACGTTCGCGATTGCATCGATATATCCTTTGTTCCTGGTCAAGCAGCCCCGTCTGATTTTTTAGGCAGACGGGGCCACCGACCGCGCTGGGGTGTGGCAATCCCCAACGTTTCGCAAAAAACGATTCGGCCGTACGGTCGAATGTCGGCAATCGGATCGCGGCTGGTTGCCTGAAAACCGGATTGCTAGCGTTGGACATTACGCTCAGTGCAAATCAACGCTGTGACGTAGCTCACAAAAAATCGCTTTTTTATCGCTGGTCGAAGTGCGGTCTTTTGGCCTTTTGCGAGTGAGTTTGAAGTGAAACACCACTTTGTCATGAACCTGTCGTCGAGCTATCGCGACCTAATGTTTGAATACGGGTGTCGGGTAGTGCCACGCCCCGGCATGTTGTGTTCGGTAGTCCTGCCCGTCCGAAACCGGGCAGGGCTACTATTTTTAAAAGACCGTTGCCAACGCGGGCAATAAGAGGGCCGCTCCCGGCAATCTCCTCAGGAATGGCAAGCCGGGTGGTGTAAAAATGGCTTCTCCGATACCAAAGGCGAATATTGGGGGGTCAGGAGCCTAGTTTTGCCTTGTGGATCGGTGCCGCGCCGCGCGCGTGCCTCAATTCCGGACGTATTGTCAGCTTGAGATGAATTTACGCAGGGCCGGAAGTAATGGCCGCTCTGAATTGGCCGCGGCACGATCGGGTAACGGACGGAGACCCACAATGCCACGCACGCTGGAAATGAAAGCGCAGAAGAGTGGCAAAAAATCTGCTCTCAGAAGAAAAAGCGAAATTAGCAACGCGAACGATGAAGTCTCTCGTTGGTTGGGAAAGCGCTTGAAAGCGGCATTGCTGAATGATGCTGCGGAGGCCAAGACCGTCGGCCATGCATCCCAGGCTCCAGCCCCGGCACTAATAAACTAACGCAGCAAGTCCGTAGCCCAGAAGGCCGACCCAGGCGATCGTGAGGGATATTCCGATCGCGATAAATACTGGCGCCAGTATTTGCCAACTCAGCGAACCGGCGGCGTGCAGGAAGACGAATCGAAGCTCCGGCGTTTTGATATTCTGGCCCATGTGCGACTCCTCGTTTGGTAGTCGCGCAACAACCGAAAATGGTTCACACCTGAACACCGCTCTTTTTCTTTGCGGGAGTTTCTTATTTTTACAAAACGAATTAAATTTTGACCGCGCCGGTATTTCGATAGGTAGCAGAGGCAACGCGATACCGTTCCTGTTCCAAAATAGGACGGGGCGCTCACGAAACATGCGTTGTAAAATTTCAGCGAAACGAGCTTAATAAAACAACAGATACGAAGAAAATTTGAACTCTGCGGTAACTGCGAGGTTGTAGCCGTACGGACGCGACGGGGGCGTTTGGGGTAGGAGGCTTCGCGATGAAAAAATCTCTTCTGGCTGGGGTCCTGGTAGCAATCGGAATTGGCTCACCTGTGCCCGCGGTTCACGCCGCCACGATCCCATATCCCACTCCCGGCTCAATTAACCTTGTAAACTACAACCTCACCGCGGTGGCCACCGGCGACGTGATGGGTTTTTTCTTCGGGTTTAATGCCTCTGATGTCGACGCAGTGGAAATGCTGGTCAATGGTATTCCTAGTGCGGCAGGATTTGGCTTCGTCAATCAGACATCAACTGTCGGCCAGTCGTTCAATTTCGGTACAGTCAACGCGGGCGATGCCATAACCTTCGTCCTTCGCAACACCTCGACCGGCATCGACCTGTCGTCCGTTCCGGCATCCAATGCTGACAGTGATCAGCACATCTATTCCACCGACTTTGCGGGTAACGGCACGATACCTGCCGGTACCTATGTCGCTTTTGAAGATTTGCTGGCCTCGCAAGGCAGCGACTTTGACTACAATGATGACTCGTTTGTATTTACAAACCTCGCGACCAGCACGACGCCGATTCCGGCGGCGCTGCCACTTTTCTTGTCGGGGCTTACTTTAGGGGGCGCTCTGGTTTGGCGGAGGCGCCGCAGGAATTTTGCGTGTTAATCGCCGATCAAGCAGCGGGATGGATTTTGAAAAGACCGCTTCGTAGCGGTCTTTTTATTTGGCTGTACTGAAATATGCGCTGGTCGCCAAATTTTTCGCAGGCGGAGAATCGAAGCGAATTCGACTCGGTAGCCAATCCCAGCCAGCCCATTGATCCGGGTGCTCCAAAATAAACGACTCCATACATTTCGCGTAGGCTGCGGTAATGTCGTTTGTTGATTCCGTTCCGCTTATCGGATGGACTGGCTCACTTATTGCAATCTCAAATCCTCCATCGGGTTTTGCAAATGCGAAAACCGGTAGCAATGAGGCGCCGGTTGTCTGTGCAAGCCGGACCGGCCCCGTTGGGAGCTGCACGTGCGTTTGAAAAAATGGCACTTCGGCGAATTTGTGGGCCAACGGAGCCAGTGTAATCATTACAATGCCGTTCTTGGCCAATCGCTCCCGCACAGTTCCAAGCGCGTCAGCAGCACTTTCTCCCGCAATTACGATCCGCTCCGCGATGAAACGATCTTCAACGCCAGTCCAGATTGGGTTCAAATAGCGCAGGCCAAACGCTGTCTCCGTCGAAAACCCGTGGCCTGGTCGCGAAAGTTGGCAGGTGTGATAGCCGGCCTTGTGAAGAGCCATTTTAACAATCAGCGTACTGAATGTTGTCTCCATGACCCACAAAATAACTCCGCGGCCTCTGTCTAGGGCGCGTTGCAAGTTTGGCTGGCCGCTCAAGAGAATATCGGGTCGCCAGGCTCGCCATGGTCCAGCCAGGCCAAGAATCTGAAATTTGAGCTCGCGTGTATAGGCGTGACGCTTCTCAGCAACGTCAACAATTTCAGCTTTGGAGAGCTTCGGCCCTAAAATGAAATCATAGACGGGCAGATGACAATCCCGTTTTCCGATTTTGGCGGTTAACGACGCGGCTTTTCTCCAATAGCGTGGGCTTACACACCACGCCACGGCGGCGAGCAGTACAATTTTGGAACTTTGGACAAAGTCACGGACCGTCATGGATGGGATTTCGGGCACACGCGCGTTAATAATGTCAAGGAAACGCCAGAAGGTTATCTAGATCAAGCGCATCAAAGGCAGTATTTGTGAATTTAATGTCTTGAATATGGGCCTGACATACACACAATGCGTGTTGTTTCCTACACCAATTTATCAGAGCTGGTCACGATCAAAGAAAATTGGGATTCTTTGGCCCGAAGCGAGCTGCTTTTCGTACCGAGCTTTTCGGAATTGTACAATTGGTTGCGCGCCGACAACTCCAAATTTCGTGTATTGGCCGCGGTCGACAACAACTCGCAAATTACTGCTCTCGCTTGTTTCATATACCGGGATTCAAAAAAAACCTATCACATCGGCGCACGCCAACTGCTTGGCCTTCCAGTTCGGGTGGTGGACTTATTTAGTTCCTGCGTGATTGGCGACGCGACAGAACATCTCGTCGCGGAGTTTTTCAACGTTATCGTGAAAGAAGGTGGCTTCGATGTCATTGACGTAGGGGTGATTTTTGTAGATTCGCCTTTGTACAAAGCTGCTAAAAAAATTAGCAACGTGCTGGTCTGGCAAGTCGCGCGCAAAAAGCGGTATTGGTGGCTGATACGGCTGCCACGTTCATTTGACGAATATATTTCGTCGTTGCGTGAGAAAACCCGCGCACATGTTTTGCGGGACCTACGCAGATTTGAGCGCGAAAACCCAAAATTTATGCTCATGCAGCGACCCGAGGACGTCGATCGATTTCTCCGCGACGGCGAAAAAATTAGCCGGCTGACCTATCAGTGGAAGCTGGAGTATGGACTGCGGGACGATGAGCCCACTCGCGGGGCACTTTTACGTTTGGCAGAAAATGGAATGCTACGCAGTTACATTGGTTATATTCAGGGTAAACCCTGTGCATTTGGTTGGGGCGACATAAGCCAGGGTAAATTTTACTTCCGTCAAACCGGTTACGATCCAAAATTTCGTAAAGTGTCACCGGGCACGGGACTTATGATGCACATCATCAGAGACATGATTGAAAATACTGACTGCCGGATATTCCATTTCCAGTGGGGCGGCAACGAGGGCTACAAAGCAAGACTAGGCACCGAAAGCCACATCTGCACTTCGTTGCAGATGGCAGCAACCTGGCGGCCCTATTCTTGGTTGATTGCTATTTTGGACCAAACACTGAATTTTTTCAAAAATTCGATTGGTTTAGTTGTTGAGCAAGGCCCGCTCAAAGCACGACTGAGAAGTGCGCTCCGTCGTCTCGGCGTTGGTACGTTCTGAACCAAATCGACGCCAACGGTCTTCGTGTTCGGTAAATTAGGAAAAAAAACCTACTAAACATTCATTTTGGCAAAACGAACCCAAATTTGCCCATGTTATTGCTGGTTTCACCTGAAGTTAAAAGTTCGGCTTGGTCGGCATTAAGCTTTAGAGGTTCGCATCACCGTGCCCACTTGATAAAACTGGAGCAGTACCGTAGTACTCTTCGGTGGCATCTTGGAGGGGCTAGTTATGTTGAGCTCTCGATTGCCACGCCTTGCATCTATTTTCATGGCTGGCGCATTACTGGCCTTCGGCTCGTCGGCTGAAGCCAGCACGTTCGTGAAATTCTATACCGATGCCGGAAACACGCATGGGTACGGAAACGCCGGTGACGATTTCTCAGGGCCGGGGACGCTTTATTCCAGCATGACGACGCCGGGCTCGGGAGCAACTGCAACTCCCACGACTTGCCCGACCGCCGGTAGCTGCAGCGCCGACAATTTTACATCACCGCAGATTTTTAATCTTGCCGGTGGTGTGGTGCTGACAGTCACAGCCAGCGATGTGAACGTTGCCAGCATCAAAGTATGGAACGATCTAGCCCCGAATTTTGCCGGTATCGGCGTCGGCACTGGCAATTCAACCGGAAACGACAGGGTGGACCAGATCAACGGGTCCAACGTCCTCACCCTGACTTTTTCTACATCGGTGCATCTGACGGGTGTCGCGACGCTATTTGACGGAGCCCATACGCCATTCGGGAATGGCGATCCGCTGTCGGCGACAACCGGATTTTTCCTGCTGAACGGAGTGGCTACATCATTTACTTCCGCAAACACCAACGGCCTGAATCTAAATGGAACGGTGTTCACGTTTGCGGAGGATGGCGTAAACGATCCGCAGTTCTACGTGTCGGGTCTTGCCTATGACGTGACTGGTGGCGGCGGACAGAACACACCGTTGCCGGCAGCGCTGCCGCTCTTTGCGGGCGGTCTTGGCGTCGTAGGCTTGCTTGCTCGGCGTCGGAAACAAAAGCAAACTGCCTAACGAATTAGGCTTGTGGCCGATCAACCCCCGGGCGCCGCCCGGGGGTTTTTCTATACGACACGCGGTTAAGCTGACCGCTGATCCGTTCTTCCGGAAATGAGGCATGCCAAGAACTTAAGGTTGATGTTTTAGCTTAATGCATAAGTTGCGTTGCGCCCGCCGACGCGACGAATAACGTCCGCAACAGGGCAGCCCCCCTGCTGTCCGAATCTCCGATGCGAAGCCGCCAGGCGATAACCCCCATGCCCGCCTGGCGGCTTTGTCTAACAGCAGTCGGAATGAAATCCGGAGACAGGTAGCTCATGCGTTTTGTTTGGGCTTTAGTTGTGTTGACGATGTCGGTATTTGCTCCGGTAATTGGGGCAAGTGCGTCAACGTTCAATTTGCCGCTCGTCGGTGAAGTGGAAATCATTGGTGATATTTCTTCTCCGGTTTCGATTTCTCTTTCGATGACGGTGAACCCGCTCGGCGCCTCGTATTGGGTCTTTGACACGAGCGTTGGGCAATCTGGTAGCATCAACGGAATGTTTTCTGCGCCGCTTGGTTGCGTTGGTACCTCTTGTGGCAATTTGGCTGGCTTCTATGTCTGCGGGGGCAGAATTAATTGTGGAATAGATACGCTTCCGGGTACGGTTATTTCGCGGACCGGAGAGCCGGTATCATTCGATGTTTCCGATACGTCGCGCTTTTTGATGATCGATACGTCGGTCAGGGACGATAGCCCGATTGGCTTAGAACTGACGGCGATTCTACCGGACGGCCTTCAAGTCGTGATAATCAGTGATCCAACGCCAGAGGGCGTTGCCGAGACCCCCCTTCCAGCAACGCTCCCGCTTTTCGCCACTGGCATCGGTGCGTTGAGTCTGCTCGGATGGCGGAGGAAGCAAAGGCGCCTCAAGGTAGAGCGAACACCTCGGTAAGCCTGATTTGCTGCACCTTGACGACCCGGCACGCTGGGTGAAAACCTTGTAATGGCCAATCAGTGTGGGATTGTACGCGCACTGTGACTATCACCCGTCGCAAAGCATTAGTTGGAAGCGTCGCAACGGCGGCCCTTGCTGCGATGGGCAATCCGGCCACATCCGGTCCGCGTGGCCAACTCACGATCAATAGACTTTTCGATGCGGCGACTGGATCCAGGGTACGGCCCGGCCAGGCCTTTGGTCGCAGTGCGGCTTTGGCTAACAATTACTTCAACGCAGTTGATGAAGCTTGCGGAAATTTTGAAAGCTGGTTCTGCGCGGGTACACCGCGCACCATTACAATTCAATTTGGCTACGGGACAAAGACCGACCTCCCTTTTACGGCCGGCGCTGCAGGCAGCGACTCCGGCGATATCTTGCAGTCATGGTCTGGATATCGGGCGGCCTTGAAAGCCAACGCGTTAACAGCGAATGCGCAGTCGGCGTTCAATTCGTTGCCGGTTGTAGAGCCGCCCCAAGCCCACTTCGGGCTTAAACAACTGCACGCGGTGGGACTTGGCCTTCAGCCAAACATTTCTGGCAACGCCTACGTGGGGCTCAACGCAGGCTATCCGTGGTTCTGGACACAAGCCAACGCAAATTCAGGCTTGGACGCGGTCGGGGCCATCATGCACGAGGTTTCTGAATGTATGGGACGGTTCAGGAGCGCCCTGGGGAGCCCAACCGATGAGTACCCGCTTGGATACTATGCCTATAGCGCGCCCCACACGCGAACCTTCAATCCTGGAGGTTATTTTTCTTTCGACGACGGAGTGACCGGATCGGAAAATATTTTCTTTAGCGGTGCCGATAAAGGCGACTGGAACGGTCTGGACGCACCCGGAGGAAAAGACGCGTGTAACGGATCAGTCGCTGAGGGCTTGCAGATCTTCACAACACTCGACAAGACCGTGATGGACTGCCTTGGGTGGCAATGGAACGGGACATAAACCATCGCACACTAACATCGCCGCCAAGTGGCACCATGGCCGCAATTTTCAACTCCTCTTTGACCCGTCTGTTTTCCGTCTACTTTTTCGTTTCCCTCGTACCCTTCTGTTCTTCTGTTCGGGTTGTCTTTTGTATAGTTCGGGTTGTCTTTTGTATAGTTTTCGCATGGCGAGGACGATCCCGCTGCTCCTTTGCCGCACTCAACATAGCCCCTGTCAGTAGCATTATTCGGTGTTCTGGTTTTTGAGTAGTCTTCGCGCTGTCGCCAATCGTCTACCTCACGGCGTGTCTGCCAATTTCTGTTCCGCCAGTCCTGGTCGACGCGATCTTCTCGCCAGGAATTGTTCCGCCAATCACTATCACCACGCTCGTCTCGCCATTGATATCCTGGGGCAGCGCTCGGAACGCTCGGTGCATAGGTCGGCGCGTAACCGGGAACAATGGGATCAGCTGGATTCGCAGGCTGCGGCACATAGGGTTGCGCGTGTGTCAGATTGACAAACGTCAGTAGGGCAAAAAATAAAACGGAAGGAGCAAATAAAAGCTTTCTCATGAGGCGGGCCCTTTGCTGGTCTAATCTGCTTCGCGATTAGAAGTTCCAGATTCAGAATGAGATTTCGCAAGAGGTTTAGAACGTTCGCACTGGCACTTACGGTGATTGGTCATCACGGTCTGGCCGTCGATCTTTGTGGGACGCGCGCTTTCGAAACTCCTCACTCTTGAGTATCTTTACCGTCTCTTCGTGAGTTTTGCCCCGAAGATCTGGTCGATTTTCATGAATCCTAGCGATTGCTCTTTCTCTTATCCGGGTGAAGCGTTCCTGCAATTTTGTACGAGCGTCATCGGTCATAATGTCGGTATGTCCATCCTTTGGCCCGCGAGGATACTACCGTGCAGGGAATACGCCAACATCGGGAACTGAGGAACTTTTCCCGTATAGGATAAGTGTAGGCTGCCGGCGTGGATAAACGTGGCGCCGCCCTTTTTCCTTTGTTCAACGAGAACAATCTTGTGCTGGCCGTCACAAAAAAGCGCATGCGAGTACAAACTGTGATCTGCGACACAGCCCGCAATGATCGACTAGGCGATGGTGCGTGTGCGGGACGCCGAACAGTTACCTAAATCAAGGGTCCCCAATTTCGGCGAAACGTAGAGAGGGGCCGCTGCGCTTGCCACACGCAGCGGTCCCTCTTTCTATGACCGCCGTTCGGGTTTATACGACCCAGCGCTCTAGCCGTCGTGAGCGGCCAAAAGTTTGAATTTCGGCCACTACGCCACGAGGCTTACGAACGTAGCGACGACCATTGCACAAACGGGTCGGGTAGGCGGGCGAGGCGAACCAGCGGTTCTTGGGGTAGGACCTCCGCCTACGGGAAGAGCACCTACTTAATTGTTAAGCCACCGAACCTTGTTTGTAATTCAAGGATCCGCATCGCAATTTTACTTTCGTCACGATAGCCCTCTTGCTGTGGCGCGATGCGCGGGACCTGCGCGGCTGCAAGCCAGCGGCACGCATCGTTGAGTTCATCAACGACCTCACACTCTGCCGCATCCTCTTTCCAGTCGTCCTGTTTGAGCGACGGAGTCAGCAGGGGAAGGGTTAGAACTATTTCAGTATCTTTGTGGTCGTCGGGTTCTGGTGAGCGTGCTGACGCGGATACGCGGATTACTTCTGCGACGCATTCGGTCTTATCGGTGTCCGCAGTTGTCGCCGCACATTCGGTACCAAGTACTATGCGCGTTATGGCAACATCTACTGATCTGGCCAAATCGTTGATCGCAGCGCAAAGCTCGACGTGCAACACATCGAGCGCAACTTCGTTTAAAGTTTGCGCCGGCGGGGTCATGAGTAACTCCTACACATGCTCACAACTCAGGTCATTTCGCTTCCAGTTTAGCGACTTCGCGCCAAAGTCTCATCTAATTTGTAGTGCGTTTGTTCCCAATCCGTTCTATTTGGTATGGTCGCGAAGTGCCCGTCAAAAGGCGGGTTAAAATACGCGTCGACGTATTCAATTGGCTAAAGGGGATCCGAGGCCGCAAGAAAAGGCCGCGCATTTTAATGCGCGGCCGCGGCTGTCTTAGGCGGGAGTCCATGTGTGGCACAGATCGACCTAAGAGTAGCCGATTGCCTCAGTGTGATTTACAGAAGTTAAAATTTCACGATGGCGTGGCGGAAATTGGACACCGCGATACAAAGTTCTGAAATATCTGGGAAAAAAGGTATGTCAGTAGCTACGGCGAGAAGTTTCTGCACCTAACTTTCATTGGGCACGGTCGAGTATTGACGTCACGTAGACCGCTATATCGCGAAGTGACCCCACATTCGCTCATGGACGACTGCCACACGCACGCCGTGAGGATAACCGCTGTTTGAATATGCGGCGCTCACGAGGCGGCAATCGAAAACCTCCTTGTTCGGGCGTTAGTTTTTTTATCAGGTTATCGATTGCAAAACTGAATCCAGTGACTCCTTTTGCAAGAGCAAAGAGGCATCGGACAGATTTCAAGCAGGCGAAGTAGCGAGCGCCCGCGGTTCTTAATCTTACTTGGTTAGGTTACCGGCGGTTCCAACAAGTCTCGTAGACGAAATGCGTTACAAACGCCGAAGGTATCGAGAGCATCGCATAGCGCTCGATTGCTCGCGGGGTCGTCGATTCGCCACACCGACGACTCCGCTTTCCTCACTCAAATTCTTGATGGAGTTAAAATGCAACTCGGCGTGATGAGTGGCTTTCTAACATCCTGCAAAAAACAAAGCCCATTCGCGGTTCTAGGCCTGGGGGGAGCGCTCACGATCCTATGGATTGTTCTTTTGGCTTGGGTTCCAGCGCAGCTGTTTTTTTCTGTAATTACGATGGCGCTGCGTGAATTTCCCTTGATTTAAAAGTATCCCTTGCCGCTCAGTCTGGTGAGATAATGACAGCTCATTGAGGGCGTCTTATGTCACAGGCATTCGAAGAATTGCCCGTCACTTATTTTCCCAATGCGCGCAACCGCTACCGCCTTCTTCCATGAAGCGTCGCAGCGGGCGAAGTGTATTCCAACGGTCGGAAATCTTGTTCGCACTATTGCTGACGCGCTTCGGAATTATTAACGGCGCGTCTTGACTCTATATAGGCGCGCTTCAGTTCGTTTGATAATCCAATGCCCGCATCGAATAGTGTTTTGGTCGGGTGCTCACGACAGTAATCAAACATCCAGTTCATCCAATCAATTGATTTTGTGCCTTGCGTAAAATTGCCATCTATTGAAAGGTCGAAAAGATTTTGTGCTGAGAAAAAACCCTGCAGCCAACCAATTACGGCCATATAGATAGCCCCGCGTTGGGGGTGAAGATAATCCAGCCTGATCACATTTTTCTCAGGGTCATAGTTGAGCTTCTGCAATTCAAGGATATCGGTGCAATTGCTTCGCTCAGGGCCGATGACGACCGGGTCGCGTTTCTGTTGCGCGTTGCCGCTAACCGGATGAGCACAGAGCGCGATGAGCGTAATCCAAAAGGCCAGCTTTCGCATAATCGCCCGTCCCCCAGAGCAGACGTCCGCCAACTCCCAGATTAAATGGGGGGAGTCGCCTGGCTGTGATGGCCGTCACAAAAATCCGTTTTGTGCAGCGCACCGCGATGGCGACCAATGGCGAAGACGAATCCCGATTAATAGGCAATTATCAAGGGGTTCGACCGGACGGGTTGGCGCAGCGAATACGATAAAAGCGGTACGATCAGAGGTTAGATTACCTATCAGTCCTTTTTGAGGGTGTCTTATGTCCCCGGTATCCGAGGAATTATCCTTCACTTATTTTCCTGAAAACTACCGCTGGTCGCACGGGCTGCTGATCGGTCTGAATATGGCGCCGTGGGGTGGCGCGGAAATCGGCGAAGTCAACCGCATCGGGCTGCGCCTGAAGAAATTCGTTGGCGACGATGACGCCTGGTTTCGCGAATGGGCGCGCGAGGCGCACACGGTCGAAGACCGCGGCCGCGAACTTATTGGCGGCGGGCGTACGAAAAGCGGCGCGCAATATCTGCAGCGAGCCAGCGCATACTATCATGTTGGCGAGCGTTTCCTGCAGCCGAAAAGCGCGGAAGGCCTGAGCGCCTACAAACGCGGCGTTGATTGTCTGCGCGATGCCGCCAAGTACCTCAAGCGGCCGCGCTTGGAACACGTCGAGATCCCGTATGATAGTGGCAGTCTGCCCGCAATCTATGTGCACGCCGAGCCCGCAAATCGCGGAGGCAAGGTTCCGGCCATGGTGTTCTTTGACGGGCTCGATGTCACCAAGGAGATTCAGTACCTCAAGGGTGTCGCTGATCTCTCCGCGCGCGGCATCGCCTGTCTGATCGTGGACGGTCCGGGCAACGGTGAAAGCATCCGCTTTCGAAACTTTTATCTCCGTCCGGATACTGAGCACTACGCGACCCCGGCATTTGACTATCTCGCGTCTCGTCCGGAAATTGACCCAAAGCGCATCGGTGTGATGGCGATCAGCCTCGGCGGGTACTATGCGCCGCGGGCGGCGGCATTCGAACAGCGGTTTGCCTGCTGTCTCGCATGGGGTGCGCAATGGGACTACCAGAAAATCTGGCTCGATCGTTTTGAACGGTTGGCACGAGCCGATACCCCGTCGCTGTCGGTGGCCTCGCAGCACATCCTATGGGTTCTCAATGCGTCATCCCAGGATGACGCGATCAAGCGCCTGGCGCCATTCAAGCTCGACGGCGTGGTGCAGAAAATCACCTGCCCGTTCCTGATGCTGCACGGGGAGGGCGATGAGCAGATCCCACTGAGCGAAGCGCAAAAGTGCTTCGATGCAGTCGGCTCGAAAAACAAGACGTTCAAACTCTTCACCCGCGACGAAGGCGGCTATCACCATTGCCAGATCGACAACCAGAGCATCTGCTCGGCCTATATGTGGGACTGGCTCGAACAGATCCTGGAGCCCACTCGGTAACGTCGCCGTAGCTCGCTATTGATCGATGTGAATATTGTTGTTGCGCACGACTTCGCCCCAGCGCGCGACCTCGCTCTTCATAATCTTGCGCGCCGCGGCCACTGACTGCTCATCTTTCGGATAAGGCTCCACATCGGTTGCAGCCCAGATCTTGAGAAGGGCCGGATCGGCAACAACCTCCTGGATTGCCGCGTTGAGCTTGTTGATCACCGCTTCAGGCGTTGCACTCGGCGCGAACAAAGCCTGCCAGAACTGAATTTCCAGCTTCGGCCCAAACAGGCTGACGAAACTCTCGGCACTCGGAAGCTTCGCTGATTTCTCCTTGGCGGTAATTCCGAAGGCGGTCACCTGTCCGGCCGTGACCTGCGGCTCCACCTGCTGCGGCGTCGCGAAGAAAAGGTCGACGTGATCACCCAGGATATCCTGCAATGCCGGCGCCGCGCCGCGGTACGGAATTTGATCAATCTGCACCTTGGCTTCCTGGGCGAGCAGAGTCGTGGCGAGATGGCCGGTCGCCCCGTATCCCGGGATGGCGGCTTTCAATGTTGTGGTCTTCATCAACGCAAGCAGCTCGGGCAGCGTCTTTGCCGGCAGGGTCTTGCGTCCGATCAGCACCAGCGGATTGCGATTGATGAAGATAACCGGCGTCAGGTCCTTCTCCGTATCGAACGGAAGCTTCTTGTACAGCGTCACGTTTGCGGAAATCTGCAAATTGTGCAGGAGCAGCGTGTAGCCATCGGGCGCCGCCTGCACGACTTTGTGCGTCGCGATGATGGTGCCGCCGCCGCTGATATTCTCGACGATGAAGTTCTGCTTGAGTTTGGTGGATAGAGCGCTGGCGACCTGGCGCGCGGCCTGGTCAGTCGGGCCGCCCGCCGGGTAGGGCACGATGATGGTGACGGGGCGGCTCGGGTAGTCCTCCGCACGCAGCGGGGCAGCGATTGTGCATAGACCGAGGGTGGCCAGCGCGATTGCGATGATGCGCTTCATCACAGTCTCCTCCCAAGTTATAGATTTTCTTCCAGCCTACGCCGCCGGGATAACGGGCAACAAGAGGTATGGCTGCTGGCCGGCCGCGAAATGCAATGTGTTCCGGCCGTTGAATATAACCGGCGGGCGATCGTCTTTATCAATATGGAGGAACGGGCCCACGCCTTTCATCGGATAGGGGGCATTCGGGAGGGCGATATCCTTCCCGTCGACCTCATAGTCTTTGCCACTCACTGTGAGCGCCAGCCGATAACCGGGCGGGACGACGATGCTGGTCGGCCAGATTTCGACGTCAATTTCAACCGGCTCGTCGGATTTCAGCGGCTGCTCCTCATCGTGCGTGTGCCACGGCCGGTACGGCAGCGATAATTTCGGGTCGAGCTTGCGATGCGACGCGCGCAGCCAACCCAGCCCTACCGGCACACGCGGGTCATTGGAGCCGATAAACGTGACTTCCTTGCCAGCCGTATCAAAAACGCGGAGCGCGAGGAAGAGATCGGCGTCGGCGGTCTCCGATGAAATCCAGAGTTTGGCGGCGACCGGACCGGTGATCTCGAGGGTCTTAGCAAGTGGCGGCGTACTAAACGTTACTCCGTCGCCCGTCGTTTCATATATGAGGGTAGCAGCGGACGTTGGCGGCTCGGTCGCCAAGGCAAGTCCCTCGTGACGTAAAAAGTATTTTGTCCATTTTGTGCGCGCGAGCGGCCATTCATTTTCAGCCCGCAATACAAATTTCTCGCCGGGATGACGGATGTTAAGTGACACGCGTGGCTGCTTGCTCCAGCCCGTGTCTTCACCCTTGAGGAAATGTCCAAAGAAGCGTTTCTGCAAAGACTCGCCGTAACGGCTGTAGAAATGTGTGAAGTGAGTATCGCCGTGCACCTCGAGCCATTTTTGCCGGGATCCGGCGCGCAAATAACCTTCAAAATTTCCGCGCGTGTGGAGACCCATGCCGCCCCAGTTGCCGGCGGAGAGCAGGGGGGCTTCGATCTCCTCAAATTCAGCCGTTCGCGCCGCGTAATAGTCATCATGCCGCCGCCGTCGTTTCGCTTCGCCTGGCGTGTCGGCGCAGTTCCTGGCGAGCTCCTCTTTCGATCGGGTCTGCGGCCCGGCAACCAATTCGCCCGTCACGACGCTTTTTGCGCCGCGCGTGCCAGCGCCGTGCTGGACGCTCGCCACCTGGCGCGGATGCCAGCTGTTGAGAAAATCACACAGGATGCCGCCATGGCGGCAAAGTTCGCGGTAGTAGTCGGACGAGCCTTCCCAGATACACATCGCGGCAAGGTGTGGGGGCTTGAGGGCGCCCACCTGCCACTGGTTCATCGCGTAGTATGAAATTCCATTGATGCCGACTTTGCCGCTGCTCCACGTCTGCGTGCCGGCCCACTCAATGCATTGGTAGAGATCCTGCGCCTCGCGCACCGACCACACATCGAGGTAGCCGGGCGAACGACCGGCGCCCCGCGAATCTATGCGCACGCAGGCATATCCGTCCGGCACCCATTTCTCGGGGTCAACGAGCTCCCAGTTCTGGTATTTGTTGCTCGAGCCTTGAAGAACTTCCGGCGCGGCTTTGGTCAGTCTCGCCCAGTTGCCTTTGTAGCCTTCCTGGAACGAAAGTCCCTTTGCATAGGGGCCGTAACTCAAAATGACCGGATACGCACTGCCACTGGTCGGCCGAAATACATCGGCGCGCAGCACAACGCCGTCATCCATCGTGATCGGCACGTCCCAATCGATCTGCATGCCATCGCGGTTTTCGCTTTTTCCTGCGTCCATGAAAGCGCTTTACGTCGGTGAGCCTTGTGGCCGATGCCGCTTCACCGCATCGGGGTTGGTCGAGTCCACCCCCATGTAAATTCCGCGCTCCCAATTCCGCTTGAGCGGGTCGGAAACCTTCAGGGACATTTTTCCAATCTTCTCGATTTCTATCTCCACGGCTTCACCGTCCTGCAATGCACCGAGTCCTTCATGATTGGTGCCACAGGCAATCAGATCGCCCGAGTTCATCGTCATGACTGTAGTCGCAAATTCGATCAGCTCCGGCACGCGGTGTTCCATATCATCGGTGTTGTAATGGTGGCGGAGTTGGCCGTTGTTCCAAAATCGCACGACCAGATCGTTGGGATCGTCAATTTCGTCAGCCGTTGCGATGCAAGGACCAATCGGCGCGAAGGTATCGAAGGATTTGCCGAGCCAGCTGGTCAGAGGGCTCGCTGGCCACGTTCGACGGCCTTGTTCGCGCGCCGACACATCGATCATCGTCGTATAGCCGAACACCGCACCTTTCCAGTCTTTAGCCTTGACCATTTTTGCCGGCCCTTTGATGACGAGGGCCAGTTCGGCTTCGTGCATGAACATCCAGGGCACTGTGAATTCGGGCAGCATGATCGTGTCGCCGGGCCCGACCACGGCATCCGGGTTCTTCATGAACATATTGAGAGGACGCGGTTCGCGCTGCGCATGCTCCCAGTAGTTGGCGATACAGGCGAGGATCTTGCCGGGACGCGGGAGTGGGGGTCGCAGACGGACCTGGTCGAGCGGCAAGACCGGCCCTTCGCGCGTCAGCTTTTCAAGTGCGGGCCGCAAGGCTTCAAAACCGTCGATGATGCCCTGCATGGTCAGTTGTGGCGTGTGGTGTTTTTTCACCCCCGCGGCGATATTCACAACTCCATGCTCCGTAAGCACGCCCGGCCAATGGTCCGCGTTTTGCGCGGTTTGAAACAATACAAGCTTCACGGATCCGTCCCCTGCGATTTTATTATTAGTGCCATTCGCACAGGCCGCAAGGTGAGGTCTTATTTATTTGCATGCCACCAGTGCGCGTAGTGGCCGATGATTTCCTGCGCGAGATTCCAAAAAACAGAAGCCGCCCGGAGGGGCGGCTTCGACGTTTCGACTATGCGATGGAGGTTACTTCAGCTGGGTCGCGATGTAGTCGAACTTGGCGTTCAGGCTGGAGCCGATCGCATTCACAGCGGCGATGATGACGACGGAAATACCGGCGGCAATCAAGCCGTATTCAATTGCGGTCGCTCCTGACTCATCATTGAGAAACGCAACAATTTTGGACATGTGAGCACTCCCAACTCGGTCTCGTGACCGGACCACGCTACCTTTGGAGGATTAATGGGATTTCTCGCGAATTTGGGGAAATGAGTTAAATTGTCTTAATCAGTGTATTGCCGCCGTAAAATTCCGCCGAAACAGCACCACTCACGCTGGAAACGGCATTTCCGGAACAGCAAATCGTGCCGTGAGCAATGAGCCGGCTCGCCAACAAGGCTCGCTAGCAGGACGTCCGCTTTGCCAACGAAATTTAAAATGCGCTTAGAACTTGGTTCTTCTCCCTAATCAAGCGTTGGAACAACTCGACTAGAGATGCCCGCGGACGGGGTCTTCCCAATGAGGTCTTAGATGCGTTCGCATACGATGAAACTTGCGTTGATTGCCGTTGGCACGGCCACTCTGATTGCTAATCCGGCTTTTGCCCGCACGGCCCCGAGGCATGCGTTGGCCAGCGAGGCTTTTGCTTCAGTTTCTGAAACGCCTGGATCGCCCAACGGCGTTTACATGGTTGTCGGCTGGGACGGTCGCGTGGTCGGTGCGGACCCGGACCGCAATATCCGCTTTCAGCTGATGCGGGATGCCTTCGCGAACGAGAATTAGTCGTTCGACCTGTCGCGCAAGAAGGCCCCCCGGGGGTCTTCTTGCGTTTTTCGTTTCAAGGCTGAAAAAGAAGCCCCTATTACAGACGAATCTCGTTGATCCCCGTGTATTTCAATGTAGATAACGGCGGATATTTACGCCAATTTTCTACATAATCGGTGTTCGATTTCGCTGCCCCTGTTAGAATACTTCAAGGGCACGACAAAATAGAAATTCAACGAACTAGAGGAGGAAAAACAATGATTAGGCTTTCGTCGCTTGCATTGATCCTCGGAGTGACCTTTGCGGGCATTGCCAGTCTTCAGGCCATGCCGGCTGCACCGCTTGATCAGCTTCAATCCGGAATAACCGTCCCTGTGGCCGGCGGCTGTGGCGCCGGTTGGCACCGTGGTCCGGCCGGCGGCTGCCGTCGCAACGGATATTACGGCGGCGTTTTTTACGGCGGAGGCCCGGTTGTGGTTGCGCCGGGGGCAATCGTGGTTGAGCCCGGACCCTGTGGCGGCCGCGGCATGCACCGCGTTTGCAACCCCTACCGTTGCTGGCGCGTCTGCAACTGAGCAGAAGCCTCAACCGATAGATCATTTTTCCGGAACTCGGCCGCCGCACAGGCGGCCGAGTTTTTTTGTGCCTCCTGGGGCACCAGACGCCTCGTTTCAATCATATGCCGCTGTTTTTGGCCCAGTTTCGATGCCCAAATCCACCCCATTAAGAGCCGGTTAAGCGGTTTGTACCATGGTTAAGCGGCCGTTAATGCTGGCGATTCGATGCCCTGGAGGGTGCGCAGTCGTAACTTTGCGACCGCGATACAGAGATGAAAATACGCGAGGCCGTTTTCGAGGATCCATCCAGCCTGCCTATCGAACGGCGGGGCTCGAACCAACGAAGTGCGAAACCCGTCGAGCGTTTGCTTGATGCCGACGAAAGGGCTTGGCCCGTGCCTCCGGTCCCTCGACAGAACAACATCAGCGCTCTTGAAGAAACGATCGCAAAACAGTCCGCGGAATTAAATCTGCGCTGCACGCAGGTTGCTGATTTGTACAATCTACAGCAGCGGCAGGCGAATGAGCTGCAAATCGCGTGCGAAGAGATCGATCGCCTCGGCGGCACGATTTCGACACTGCTGGACAAGACAGCACAGCAAGAAGCCGAAGCTGAGGCGACAAAGAAACAAGTCGCGCTTTTGGAAGATGAAAAGGCGACGATCCAGGCCCAGCTCAAAAAGGCTCTTGCAGAGTCCCGCGACGTCTCGCAACGATTGCTTTCAGTCGAGACCGCATTCAATGACCGCGAAACAATCCTTGCCTCGGCTTTGGAGAAAATCGACACTCTGAATTCTGAATTGATTGCAGCGTCGGCGGACACGTTCAAGGTCGTCGCGGTCACCACCGGCGAAAAACAGCGCTACCGCAGCGAACTCAATCAGCAGAAAGCAAGCTTCGAGGCCCGGATCAAAACACTTGAGTCGACCGGCGCCGCGCAGGATACGCAAATCAAGAATCTCGAAGAGGTGCGCACCAGACTGGCGAGGCGTGTCGAAATTCTCGAGACGCTGCGCAAAAGCGAGCGCGAATCCGCGGAATTCAAAATAAAAGAGCTGACTGAAGAACTTCAGCACGAGCGCTTGGGCTGTTCAGCGGAACAGCGTGCATTTGCGGCGCTGCGCAATGAAACGACCTCTCTTCTGCCTATCCCTGTCGCACAAAGTAACGAGCCGAAACGACGGGCTGGGCTCTTTCGTACCCCACAATAGTGCCGCGTAGCGTCCGAGAAGCCGTCGCTTCGCGAGCTTCGAATTCTCCGTAGCGTTAGAGATCACAGTTCAAACTTGCGCCGCCAATAGCGGCGAGCCGTGACATTTAGGAGAGCACACGATGAATTGTCTTAACCTCAGTATGGCTGCATGTGCGTTGGCTTTTGTGATGGCATCGCCGGCGTTCGCAGCCGACATGCCCGGCGGCTACAGGGAGCCTTACGCTGCCCCGGCTGCCGGCTGGGGTGGTGTCTATGTGGGTGTCAACGGCGCATACGGCTGGGGCCAGAGCGACTGGAGCGGCGGCGCAACCACCGGCACCAGCAGTCCGGCTGGAGCCCTTCTCGGTGCAACTCTCGGCTTTAATGCACAATACGGTGCATTCGTTTTCGGCGCCGAGGGTGACGCCTCAGCCAACTGGATGCGGGACTCGAACACCACCGGAACAGGCTTTTGCAGCGCGTCGGGCTGCGGAATCCAGACCAGCTGGTTTGGCACAGCGCGTGGCCGGGTTGGCTACGCTTTTGATCGCGCATTGGCATACTTCACGGCAGGCGCTGCTTTTGGCGATGTTCAGATGATGACGAATGCCGGGACTGTGACGGCGGACAAGACGGGCTGGACCGCAGGTGCTGGCCTTGAATATGCATTCCTGGGTCCTTGGTCGGCGAAATTTGAATATCTCTATTCCGACCTTGGCAGCGCGACTTGCGGCAGCGGCATTTGTGGCACCAACACGGCGGTAACTTTCAAGACGAATATGCTTCGGCTCGGCGTGAACTACCGATTTTGGTGACTTGAGCCGCGAATTGTGAGCCTACAAAACCAAAACCCCGGGCGATGGTCCCGGGGTTTTTCGTTGCGACGTCACCATCAAAATAGTCGCTACAATTGAATTGTCGGCCAGACCGTCACCACAAATCGGAACGTCAGCTAACGCGCATCGAAATGTTCGTGCGCCTTCCAAAGCGACGTTACCATCCAGCCACTCGATATGCCGACGAAGGCGCCGGCGATGACATCGCTCAAAAAATGATAGTTCGCCCCGACCAGGCCGATGGCTGCGGCCAGGCCGGCGAGCGTGTAGAGCGTGCGCGCCGCGGGAAAGTATATCCACAACACTGAAATTACGGCGCAGGCGACCGCCATGTGGCCGGACGGAAATGAAGCGTACTCTGGCCCGCCCTGAAAATAGTTAAATCCGTAAACGCGATCACGAATGAACGACGGATTGTTTTGAATCCAGGTGTCCGGCCAGGTCCGCCCGAAGACGAATTTGAGTTGAGCCTTGGTCGCTTCGGCGACGAGCAGGCTAATGCTGCAAAGGAACGCGCATTTCTGGAGTTGCGATAGCACCCGGCCGGACAAGCTCCACAACCCAAGCCCAACAAATGTGATGACGGCCAGGGGGACAAACGGGTCGGGAAGGCGGGTCAGCTGAACGAGTGGTTCGGGGTGTGCGACCGATCGATTGAAGATGAGTGCGATCGGACGATCCAGCCACTGGTAAGAGACAGTGCACGCAAGGGCGGTTCCCGCGAGGCCCAACGTCCATTTTTGCAACGCAATCATCGACCTTACCAATTTTGCCTACGGCAAGCAGCTACCGGCACCGCACTTTGATGTACCGACTACGGCACATTTCAGGCGCAGAAGACCGCCGCGATATCCAAATCGCGGCGGCCTTGGACGTCGATTACCTTATCACCAACGGCAGAACCTGCCGACCGTAACGCCACCAGCAGTGACGGTGATGATGATAGCCATAGTAGTAAACCGGCGACCGAGAATTCGATGGCGTTAGCCGCTTTGCCGATTGAACCCATCGGGGCGGCCGAAGCACCAGACATCGGGGCTAGAGCAAGAAGACCGCCGCAAAGCGCGGCAGCAACAAGAGACAGTTTTATTGTGCTCACGAGCGTTTCCTCCACAGATGCGCCCTTAGCACGATACTGCCGGAAGTTTCAGGCGAGACTTGGTCAATTGGCTGAACCTTCGTTCAGATTACCAAATGTTTAGTTGGGGTTGCTCCAACTAAACGAGCTATCTTCTTGGCGCGAACACCTGCATATTGCCGCGATGGGCAAATCTCCTCGCGTCATTTTTAAGCCTGAGCGAATTGCGGAGGGCGACTGGCAAATCCAGGCTCAGTGTCCTGGGGCCGAAACTGATTACGTCAAAGGCTTCCCGGACAAAGTGGCAATTGACGAATGGCTGGCTGGCGACGGCAAGATCAAATGGCTGCGGGCCCGAGGTTACGCAAAATGACTGTTTGCCAATTCGGCCGATCGCGCACCGGATAACAGCGGGATTGGCACAATCGGCTTTAAGGTCATTGCCGCTGGCATTTTAAGTTCCAACTCGGGAAATGTCCGCTTCTGGCGACAAGCTCATACAGGGAATCTTGAGGCGGTCGCAGGTCCTCGCAAGGCCGTTGCCGGAAATTCCGTAATCGGCCGCCAGGCTCATCGGCGTCCGCCAGACCTGCTTGTAGCGCTGAACTCGACCGACGATCACTGTTTGCTTTTCTTGTTCATTGGCCACGGGATTACTCCCTGGCAAAACGAGCAGGACTGGCAACGCCGCACGCCATTAGCAGACCTCGCCCGATAAATTGCCAACCGCCACTGCGAACGAACGTAAGTGACTGATGCCACTGCCTTACGCTCTTAGGTTTCGGGACTCTCTCACTATGCCTCGCGCCGGAACCGTCCTCGCTTGCAGGCGACCACACTTCGCTTTCAAAATATTACTTTGCTATAAAGATCAGGTATCGCCAGACCAAGAGCAGATTGTCGGTTCTCACTGCGGGCAGCTCAGTACATCCATGAGAAATCGCCTCAAGGCCCAATCAGTTTTGCCGGATATTCGCAAGGAGGTCAGCTTGCCTACGTGACGGCACTTGAACTGGAAAATATGGGCCGCGCCGTAGAGTTACTCTGCTTGCTCGACAGCGACTCAAAGGCGGTCTATCGATCGTCAACCACTAAGCCCGGTATTTTTCTAGGTGCGCTCACCCTTTGTCGCCAATACATCGTTGCAAGAATTCACGGTGGAAGCTTGTTTCCGTCGAGACACAAATTAATTCATTTTGCCGCTTGGCTTTGGGAGCAACGTGGCGGGCCGCAATTGGTCATGATAGCTATGCAATTTAAGCGCGTCGTTTTTCCAGGAGGAAGCAAAGTACGAGGCGACAATTTTATCCAGATGCGAGTCTTCGCAAAAATGTGGAGTGATTGGACCGAGAAAAATAAAATGCGCATTTTGTATAAGACACGAGTTTTTCTTTTTCGTTCGGAAGATCCAGGCCCCTCTGATTTGGGCTGGAATGCGCGTTGCTCAAACGTAACGGTTATTCCGACTAAGGGCGATCATCATTCCATGCTGACTTCTGAGCGCTTAATTGGTCAGCTCGTCGCTGAAGTAGGCCATGTAAAACCGTGATAACGTTTGGGCCGGCGAGATCACTATCAATGTTGCGGGCCGCCTCTATCAGCATCAACGGCAGCAGCAAGACTTGGCCGACGATGCTTTTCATAAAGGAGGCAACTTAGTGTCACTCAGCGTAATTATTCCGTCCCGTGCTCAGCCTCGACAAGCGGAGTTTTTGCGGCGCGCCGTAAACTCAATATGTGCGCAAACCGTTTATTCTGCCATGAAGATTACAATCCTCGTCTGCATTGATAGGGGGAAGATTCTTTCACCGGAATTGTGCGATGAGTTAGCGGTCCTGCCTGTGAATAGCAACGCCGCTTCTCAGGCCGCCGCATTGAATGCTGGTCTCAGAAGGGCCAACACCGAGCTTGTGGCGATTTTAGAAGATGACGACGTGTGGCATCCAAAATTCCTCGAAAATGCAAAAAACGCATTGTCGTTTGGTGGTTTTGTGTCTTCGACACAATTGGAGGTCGATGACGAAAAGCAGGTGATTCGCATCAACGACTTCCCGACACCGTCAGGTTGGCTGTTCCCGTTCTCCACACTTCGGGCGGTCGGAGAATTTAATGAGACCTATCGCTGGCATCTCGATAATGAATGGCTTGGTCGACTAGATGAAACAGAAATTTCGCGGGTCCATCTCGTGGAAGCAACCGCTCCAATCGACCTTGATGTGATGAAACAAGTCAGACCGTGGCTAGCAAATGTCATAGAGTTAGGTGGGCCCGGCGGTGTGGCGAGACATGACTCCCCGTATCCACTCATTACCCGGCTGGTCCATCCGGGATCCGGATTGAAGAAAATAGAACAAAACAAGGAATTCAAGACAAAGTCCGAGAAAGAAATTGAAAGATTGCGAGCGCGTTTTGGCCGTACCCCCTGGTAACGAGTTGTGAAAAGCGTCCCGTATGCTTTTTGAGTTATCCGGGTAGATAACGCGGCACAAAAATACTAAGCGTCGTGCCTCTACCCACTTCAGAGGTTATGGTGATCTGGCCGTTCATTGTTTTGACCATTGCCCAAACCGTTGCCAAACCGAAGCCGCAACCGACACCTTTCGTCGTAAAGAACGGCTCCAAAATTCGCCCTAAATTAGAATTCCGAAATTCCCACACCAATGTCTTTTATTTCGATGCAAACGTAGTCAGCGGGGGTAGCCTCATCCCCGTTGATCGGTGTTCCCGTGAAGTTTGCTCCCCGAATTTTAAGAGCACCCCCGTCTGGCATCGCAGCGCGCGCATTGACGACCAAACAGACCAGCGAATCTTCAAGTTGGTCTGATGGAACTTTTATCGGCCAAAGATTCGGGTCGAGTTCGAGGGCAAGGTGGATATCTTCCCCCACCAGCCGTTGAAACAATGGCGCCAGGTCGGAAATAAATTCGTGAGGCTTTATGACCTCCAGGTGCCGTTCTTCGGATTTTGTAATGATTATGAATTGTCTTGCCAGCGCTGACGCGTGGCCGACTAGGGCTTTTAGCAACGACAGTTTCTCGCGAATGTCTGCCGAAATCAATTCGTCGCTTATTAAGAAGTCGGCCGCGTTCTGCGCTGCCGATAACTCGCTACGGATACGGTGCGCCATGCTAGGAGCCAGCCGCACGATTTCTCGAACATTTTGATCGTCCATTATTTTCTCCGCGCTCAATTGGGGCCGATCAGCTCAAAAGACCAGCCTCTGGAAAAATCGGGGCTTTCCGGAAGCTCTTCTACGAAAATGCCGCGCGATCTGATTTCTCAGCCGGAAGTCGGTGCGAGCGCGCCGGCTATCTGAGCGGGTGCGCCCAAGAGTTTATTTAACAAGCCTTTTCAGTAACTTAGCCCGTCGAAACGTCATAGAGCAGCAGTCACAACCGCAAATTGCGCCGGTCAGAATAGCGAGGCGCTGGGCTATAGTCAATTTAGGGGTGTAATATACTTGTTATTTAGGGCCATCATGATAGGTTCCAGTGATGGTGAAGAAATCAACACTGCGCGCGGCTGCCTATGCTGTCCTCCAAACTCGTGGATACGGGGCAATTCAGGTTCGCGGGCCAGGAATTGTGCCGGGCGCGCGGCTGAAGGCCACTAAAGGCACCGGTGCCGGCCAGCAGATCGCAGTGCGGACGTCCCAGGATCGAGAGGTTGGTTTGCTCCGCCGCTTCGACAATCAGAGTTGGAGGACAATTCCCAACGTTTACGAAGTTGTCGCGGCTGTTCCGTCGCTCACTCAACCACATTCGTCGATTGACGTTTTTTGTTTCGATCCAAAGAAATTAATCGCGAGATTCGATGCCGCGGTACAAACAGCCGGTCATGGCGAGGTGTCTCCCAAGGCGCCCGTTTTCATTGCGCTGGATGAGAATCCACAAAAAAGTGCGTTGACAACCGGTCTTGCCGCAGATGCGAAGTGGCGCGACGAAATTTCAGTCGAGGCGATTGTTGGAGAACTTTCTCCGTCCGACGGTTTCGTCGAGCGTGTCAAACAAGAGTTTGCCGAGCTCAATGGCGTTGATGTGAGCAAGGTTATCGTTGAATTTCGTATCATCGCGTAGGAGGTCACGCATGCCGACAAGCGAAAGCACATTCACATCCACATACGGGTCGGGATATATACGTTTCGAGGATGGATCTTCCACGCTGACTGGCTACAAGCTGGTGCTAGATATTGCCGATCTCACCGGCGGTGGATTTCTGTTCGGTCTCAGCCAAGACGATTCGATCAGGATTGCTGAACTTACCAGCGTGTTTCTTTCAATTGCGCCGTCCGAATATCTCGCCCTCGTACCCGGCCGCTACGACGGCGACTGGTTACCCGTCGTGTCTCTGGGCGTTATCGCCAACTCGTCGCTTCCTGATGCAATAATCGGTCCACAAGACAGCCACTAAGCATTCGTAATGCAGTCACCGCGGTCGGGCAGGCCGCGGCCTGTATTCGCTACAAATTTCGACTGCCATATATTCATTGGCAACATACATTTTCAAATTGCTATTCATCCATCTCATTGCGCAATCCCGAAACTGATCTGCAACATCTATCCTGGAGAAATCAAATGACTATGAAACCAAAAAATGGCCTCGTGCACGGTGTTTACGTCAGCGACATGGTCTTGCCATGGGAGAGTAAGCAAGAGTTCAAAGAACTATTGGTTGGGCTGAGGAAGGACTTTGAGCCGATAGGGGCACTTGAGAATGACATCGTCTTCGATATTGCGAGTCTGTCTTGGAGGAAACGTCGCGTGAACCGAGTTATGCAGCTAGCGCTTTTGCAAAATTCGTTCGCGGCCAGCGCCGAAGACAGCGGCAAACGGAGTGTGGAGGGCATTCGTTCAGACCTAAACTTTCAGCGATATAGACAGGATCGCCAAAATAAAAAATTCATGACGGCGGTCAGCAATCTTTCTGAGGCGATCACGTCGCTTGCGGAGAGAGTAAAGAACAAAAAGCAGCCCTCAATGGGCAGAGTCGGAGCAAATATTCGTTCCGTGTTGGACGTGCTCGATGAGTTACAGCCCGCCATCGCGGCCGGATCAAGAACAGAGAACACCCCAGAATTCTTCGACATGGGTCCGTGTATCGACGCGTTCTCAAAGGCGTTCGAACTTGAGGCGCGTCTCAGCGGCCTGATTGACAAAGCCATTCAGCGGCTGGTCATGGCACGGGAATTCCGGAGGCAGTATGGATCAAAACCGAATGTGCAACTCATCTCGCCTTTGAGAGCAAAATTGGTGAGCGCTCGCGCGACGCAGAAAAAAGCTGAGGGCGAGGGCTTCAACAATGACAATAACAACGACGATAACAACGACAACAACAACGACAACAACAACGACAATAACAGCGATGATCCCGATAACCCTAAAAGTTACGATTGGGAGCATGAATGGGATGCTCACCAAAAAGAGAAGGCTCAAAAAGCTGAGGGATAGTCGACCGAGACGGGCAGCGAACTTAGCTGCCCGTTACAAATGAGAGTATAATGAAAATATACAATCTAAGACGTGTGTTTTGTTGAAATGGACTGCGACCTTTTGTGCGCCAGGTTATTGTTTCTTGCTAAATAGCTTTACTGCTTCCAACGAGCACACGCTGCAGTGACGGCGGATTGCAGGGGCGGCGTTCGCGGGTGTAGCTCAATGGTAGAGCAACAGCCTTCCAAGCTGATGACGACGGTTCGATTCCGTTCACCCGCTCCAGCCTTCGCTCGCGAAGTGAGCGAAGGCGGAATGTTCCGCGAGCTGCGGCTCGGCAAGCCAGCCCGCCGAGGCCTTGGCGACGGTAGGCAGAACGGCCCAAAACCGGTCAAAAACGGCCATCTGCACGCTTGCAATCAGCCGATGTATAATGCATGACATCGCCGCGGCGGGCCTTTATGGTCCGCCGCATCTGCTTTCCGGAGGAGTGTAGCTCAATGGCTAGAGCACCGGTCTCCAAAACCGGGGGTTGCAGGTTCGAGTCCTGCCACTCCTGCCAGGCACAGAGCCGGCGCTAACCACGTGTCGGCAAGACCTGCGCGAACGCGGCGGCCGTGACTACATTGGGACTCATCGATTAGCGAGTTGGGATCAGGGCTTCACTAGAATGGCAACGTCTCCGTTCAAATTTCTCCAGGAAGTGCGCGAGGAGACGCGCAAGGTGACTTGGCCGTCACGCAAGGAAACGATGATCACCACGGCCATGGTGTTTGTTATGGTCGCTATTGCGTCGATTTTTTTCCTGGTCGCGGATCAATTGATCCGTATTGCCGTTACCTTCGTGCTCGGCATTGGAACCTGAAGGTTCAAGAGCGATGAACGATACAGCTACTGAGACGACGACTTCGACCAAGCCAAAGCGCTGGTACATCGTCCATGCCTATTCAAATTTCGAAAACAAGGTCGCGGACTCTATTCGCGAGCAGGCCAAGCAGCGTGGACTCGCTGAACATATCGGTGAAGTCCTGGTGCCGAAGGAGAAGGTCACCGAGGCCCGGCGCGGCCGCAAGGTCGAGACCGAGCGCAAGTTCTTCCCCGGCTACGTGCTGGTGAAGATGGACCTGACCGACGAGGTCTACCACCTCATCAAGAACACCCCGAAAGTTACAGGCTTCCTCGGGTCCGACAAGAAGCCGATGCCAATTTCGGATGCCGAAGCTGACCGCATCCTGCATCAGGTGCAGGAGGGCATCGAGCGGCCGAAACCGGCGGTGTCGTTTGAAGTCGGCGAACAGGTGCGCGTCTCGGACGGGCCATTTGCATCGTTCAACGGCGTGGTCGAGGAAGTTGACGAGGCGCGCTCGCGCGTAAAAGTGGCGGTGTCGATCTTTGGTCGCGCAACGCCAGTCGAACTGGAATTCGGCCAGGTCGAGAAGCTATAGTTCGCTGTCGTCACCGGGCTTGTCCCGGTGACCCCGATAAATTTGGCACAATCGTGCCTCCCTAAGCGGGATGCCCGCGACAAGCGCGGGCATGACAAGAAGGTGACAAAGTCGTGGGAGGTGAGGCGGTCGCCAACCGTCAATAGCCGCACCACTAACGGAGTGAGACATGGCGAAGAAAGTGACTGGATTCCTCAAACTGCAGGTGCCTGCCGGCGCTGCCAATCCGTCGCCCCCGATCGGGCCGGCGCTTGGCCAGCGTGGCCTCAACATCATGGAGTTCTGCAAGGCGTTCAATGCGCAGACCCAGAAGATGGAGAAGGGCATTCCGATCCCGGTAATCATCACGACCTACCAGGATCGTTCCTTCACCTTCGAAATGAAGACACCGCCGGTGTCCTATTTTCTCAAGAAGGCGGCCAAGCTCGAAAGTGGATCGAAGACACCCGGCCGCGAACCGGTCGGGCAAGTCAGCAAGAAACAGGTCCGTGAGATTGCCGAACAGAAGATGAAGGACCTGAACTGCGACACGGTCGAGGCGGCAATGAAAATGATTGAAGGCTCCGCACGTTCGATGGGCCTCACGGTGACGGAGTAACCGCCATGACACTTGGAAAACGCACAAAGGCCGTTCGTGACGGCATCGATCGCGACAAATCCTATCCGATCGCGGAAGCGGTCAAGATGGTGAAGGAGCGCGCCAAGGCGAAATTCGACGAGACCATCGAGATCGCGATGAACCTCGGTGTCGATCCAACCCACGCCGACCAGATGGTGCGCGGCGTCGTCACATTGCCGAATGGCTCCGGCCGTACGCTGCGTGTTGGCGTGTTTGCGCGCGGCGGCAAGGCGGACGAGGCGAAGGCTGCGGGTGCCGACGTTGTCGGTGCCGAGGACTTGGTCGAGAAGGTCAACAAGGGCGAGATCGATTTCGACCGTTGCATCGCCACACCGGACATGATGCCGCTGGTCGGCCGCCTCGGTAAGGTGCTGGGTCCGCGCGGTATCATGCCAAACCCCAAGGTCGGCACGGTGACGATGGACGTCACCAATGCCGTGAAGGGCGCCAAGGGCGGCTCGGTCGAGTTCCGTGTCGAGAAGGCAGGCATCGTCCAGGCGGGGGTCGGCAAGGCGTCGTTCACCGAGGACAAGCTGGTTGAAAACATCAAGGCATTTGCCGATGCCGTGCAGAAGGCAAAGCCGCCCGGCGCCAAAGGGCACTACATCAACAGGGTGGCGATCTCATCCACCATGGGCCCCGGCGTCAAAGTCGAGCCGTCGTCGCTTTTTTCGAGCGGCAGCGGTAACTGAACCCTCTTTTCCGGCTTTTTCGCGGGGATTATCGCGAAAAAGGACTTGGCAAAGGGGGTCTGACGCTCTAAATGAAGCGCATCGGGCGTGCCGACCCAATTTGTCGGTGCGCCTTTGCGCGTCTCTACAAACCTGTGGTGATCGGAACTTATTCCTTTTGGAAACCCGGCTGGGAGCTCTGAAAGGAAGAAGCCCGATACCGTTGCGAATGTAGAAACCCGCAAGGTCGTCCCGGGAACGGGCCGGCCGACCTGTCCAAGACTGCCGGTGCCGAAGGTCCGCAAGGACCCGACGCTTAATCCCCGACGGGGGCCAGCATAGACGGGGACACGACCCGAGTTTGCGCACCCACAAAGTGCGCCAGTTTGGTTCGAACCTCGGAGACCCGTGTGCGGCCGAAAGGTCGTTTCGGGGGGCAGGCTTTTCGAATAGTCGTCCTGCCCGGTTCGCTCTGCGTGAACATCAAGCGGGACGGCTGGTAGCAACCAGGCGGCTCCCGCGTCACGCGGGCCAGCCGCCAAACCGGAAAGAGCTTGCAGTGGATCGAGCGGCAAAAGCTGAGTCCATCACCGACCTGAGTGGGGTCTTCAAGACCTCGAACGTTGTGGTGGTGGCTCACTATTCCGGCCTCACCGTTGCCCAGATGCAGACTCTGCGTAAGCAGATGAAGCAGGCGGGCGCGCAGGTGAAGGTCGCGAAAAACCGTCTCGCCAAGATCGCACTCAAGGACACCGACGTTGCCTCCATTTCGGCCCTGCTCAAAGGGCCGACCGTGCTCGCCTACTCGGGCGACCCGGTGGCGGCGCCGAAGGTGGCCGTCGACTTTGCCAAGGCGAACGAGCGTTTCGTCATTCTTGGCGGCTCGATGGGCAAAACTGCTCTGGACCTCAACGGCGTCAAGGCGCTTGCCTCGCTGCCGTCGCTGGATGAATTGCGCGGCAAGATCGTCGGCCTTCTCGTATCGCCGGCGACCAAGATCGCTCAGTACGTCAACGCACCCGCGGCCAAGGTCGCGCGCGTCGTCCAAGCTTATGCTTCCAAGGGTGCGGCGGCCTGACGGCACAAAGCAAACTCGTATTTGGTTCGAACCTAATAGGAACTGAACAATGGCTGACCTGCAAAAGATCGTTGATGACTTGTCCAAGCTGACCGTTCTGGAAGCGGCGGATCTGGCCAAGATGTTGGAAGAAAAGTGGGGCGTCTCTGCTGCGGCTGCGGTTGCGGTGGCGGCCGGTCCCGCGGGCGGCGGTGCCGCTGCCGCGGCTGAAGAGAAGACCGACTTCACGGTTGTTCTCGCCAGCGCTGGCGACAAGAAGATCGAAGTGATTAAGGAAGTTCGTGCGCTCACCGGTCTCGGCCTGAAAGAGGCCAAGGACCTGGTTGAAGGTGCACCCAAGACCGTCAAGGAAGGCGTCAACAAGGACGAGGCCGCGAAGATCAAGGCGACCCTCGAAAAGGTTGGTGCAAAGGTTGAGCTTAAGTAAGCGGCTGCTTACTTGAAGATTAGATAACGAAATCCCCGGGGTTTCGACCCCGGGGGTCTCGGTCAGGAGAGAAAGTGTACGGCCAAGGCGGGACCTCGGCCGGACCTTAAGGCGGTCGTGAACCGGACGGCTCTGGTCACGATGAAAAGTGAAGTGTGCGGCGGTTCGGGTCAGACCCGAATCACATAGAAACGGACAGCCCCGACGCCTGTCCCAATGGTCGCGATGGATTGCGGCTGTTTGGAGAGGCGCCCGCGCTGCCGGCAAAATCGAATCGAGAGAGAAAAGATGGCGCAGACGTTTACCGGTCGCAAGCGCGTAAGGAAGTTTTTCGGGACAATCAAAGAAGTGGCGGAGATGCCGAACCTCATCGAGGTCCAAAAGGCATCTTACGACCAGTTCCTACTGGTGAAAGAGCCGCTCGGCGGTCGCCCTGACGAGGGCCTGCAAGCGGTCTTCAAATCAGTATTCCCGATTTCCGATTTCTCCAATTCGTCGCAGCTCGAATTCGTGAAATACGAATTCGAGCCGCCGAAATATGACGTCGACGAATGCCGTCAGCGCGGCATGACCTATGCTGCGCCGCTCAAGGTCACCCTGCGCCTTATCGTGTTCGATATCGACGAAGAGACAGGTGCCCGTTCGGTCAAGGACATCAAAGAGCAGGATGTCTACATGGGCGACATTCCGCTCATGACCAACAACGGCACGTTCATCGTCAACGGCACCGAGCGTGTCATCGTTTCGCAAATGCACCGTTCGCCCGGCGTGTTCTTCGATCACGACAAGGGCAAGACCCATTCATCGGGCAAGCTGCTGTTTGCGGCCCGCATCATTCCGTATCGCGGCTCATGGCTCGACATCGAGTTCGACGCCAAGGATATCGTCTACGCGCGTATCGATCGCCGCCGCAAAATTCCGGTGACATCGTTGCTCTATGCGCTGGGCCTCGACGGCGAGCAAATCCTCAGCACCTTCTACAAGCATGTGAGCTACAAGCGCACCAAGGAAGGCTGGCGCGTGCCGTTCGATGCCAACCGCCTGAAGGGCTACAAGGCCGTCAACGATCTTGTTGATGCGGACACCGGTCGCGTGGTTGTCGAAGCCGGCAAGAAACTGACCGTACGTCAGGCGCGTCAACTCGCGGAGAAGGGCCTCAAGCACCTTCGCATGACCGACGAGGAACTGATCGGCCATTACGTTGCGGAAGATCTGGCCAATGGCCGCACCGGCGAAATCTACATGGAGGCCGGCGAGGAAATCACCGAGAAGAACCTCAAGGTCCTCATCGAGGCCGGTTACAAGGAACTGCCGCTGCTCGACATCGACCACGTCAATGTCGGCGCTTACATCCGCAATACGCTCTCGGTCGACAAGAATATGACGCGCGAAGACGCGCTGTTCGATATCTACCGGGTCATGCGCCCTGGCGAGCCGCCGACTGTGGAGACCGCCGAGGCGATGTTCCGCTCGCTCTTCTTCGATTCCGAGCGTTACGACCTTTCGGCTGTCGGTCGCGTGAAAATGAATATGCGCCTCGACCTCGATGCGCCCGACACCATGCGTGTCCTGCGCAAGGATGACATTATCGCGGTCATCCGCACGCTCGTCGATCTGCGCGACGGCAAAGGAGAGATCGACGATATCGATCATCTCGGCAACCGACGTGTGCGCTCGGTCGGCGAACTGATGGAAAATCAGTATCGCGTCGGCCTGCTGCGCATGGAACGCGCGATCAAGGAGCGCATGTCATCGGTGGATATCGACACCGTCATGCCGCAAGACCTGATCAACGCGAAGCCGGCTGCAGCCGCAGTGCGCGAGTTCTTCGGTTCCTCGCAGCTCTCGCAGTTCATGGACCAGACCAACCCGTTGTCGGAAATCACCCACAAGCGACGGCTGTCCGCGCTTGGGCCGGGCGGCTTGACCCGCGAGCGCGCGGGCTTCGAGGTGCGCGACGTGCATCCGACGCATTATGGTCGCATCTGTCCGATCGAAACTCCGGAAGGTCCGAATATCGGACTGATCAATTCGCTCGCCACTTATGCGCGGGTGAATAAATACGGCTTCGTCGAGACGCCCTATCGCAAGGTCAAGGACGGTCGCGTCACCGATGAGGTGGTTTATCTCTCCGCAATGGAAGAGAGCCGCCATACGGTGGCGCAGGCCAATGCGCAAATCGATGCGCGCGGCCGTTTCACGGAAGACCTGATTGTCTGCCGTCAGGCTGGCGACGTGCACCTGGTGCCGCGCGACAAGGTCGACTTCATGGACGTGTCGCCGAAGCAGCTGGTCTCGGTTGCTGCTGCGCTCATTCCATTCCTGGAGAACGACGACGCCAACCGCGCGTTGATGGGCTCGAACATGCAGCGCCAGGCGGTGCCGCTGGTTCGCGCCGAGGCGCCGTTTGTCGGCACTGGCATGGAAGGCGTTGTTGCCCGCGACTCGGGCGCTTCGATTTCCGCGCGCCGTACCGGCATCGTCGATCAGGTGGACGCCACCCGTATCGTCGTGCGTGCCACCGGTGAGACCGATCCCACCAAGCCGGGCGTCGATATCTACCGGCTGATGAAATATCAGCGCTCGAACCAGAACACCTGCATCAACCAGCGTCCGCTGGTGAAAGTGGGCGACAGCGTCGACAAGGCCGACATTATTGCCGACGGTCCGTCAACTGATCTCGGTGAGCTCGCGCTCGGCCGCAACGTGCTGGTCGCGTTTATGCCGTGGAATGGCTACAACTTCGAGGACTCGATCCTGCTTTCCGAGCGGATCGTGAAAGACGACGTGTTCACCTCCATCCACATCGAAGAATTCGAAGTGATGGCGCGCGACACCAAGCTTGGCCCCGAGGAAATTACTCGCGATATTCCCAACGTTTCGGAAGAGGCGCTCAAGAACCTCGACGAAGCAGGCATCGTCTATATCGGCGCGGAAGTTCATGCCGGCGACATTCTTGTCGGCAAGATCACGCCGAAGGGCGAAAGCCCGATGACGCCGGAAGAGAAACTTCTGCGCGCCATCTTCGGCGAAAAGGCCTCCGATGTTCGCGATACATCATTGCGCGTACCACCCGGAGTGCAGGGCACAGTCGTCGAAGTGCGCGTCTTCAACCGTCATGGTGTCGAAAAGGACGAGCGCGCGCTCGCGATCGAGCGCGAGGAAATCGAGCGGCTCGCCAAGGACCGTGACGACGAGCAGGCGATCCTCGACCGTAACGTTTACGGCCGTCTCGCCGAATTGCTTGAAGGCCGCCAGGGCATCGCAGGTCCGAAGGGCTTCAAGAAGGACTCCAAGATCACCAAGGCCGTGCTGGACGAATATCCGCGCTCGCAATGGTGGCTGTTTGCCTCGCCCAACGACAAGTTGATGGCTGAGATCGAGGCGATCCGTAAGCAATATGACGAGTTCGAAGAAGCTGCTCGAGCAGCGCTTCCTCGACAAAGTCGAAAAATTGCAACGTGGCGATGAGCTCCCGCCCGGTGTGATGAAGATGGTCAAGGTCTTCGTCGCGGTGAAGCGCAAGATCCAGCCCGGAGACAAGATGGCCGGGCGTCACGGCAACAAGGGCGTGGTGTCGAAGATCGTTCCGGTCGAGGACATGCCGTTTCTTGAGGATGGCACGCAGGTCGACATCGTGCTCAATCCGCTTGGCGTGCCGAGCCGCATGAACGTGGGCCAGATTCTGGAAACCCATCTCGGCTGGGCCTGCGCCGGCTTGGGTCTCAAGATCGGGCAGGCGGTCGATGTCTATAATCTGAAGCACGACGCGCGACCGCTCAAGGACATGCTCAAGAAGGTCTACGGCGACGACGAGACCATCAAGTCGCTGAGCGAGGACGGGTTGATCGAGCTCGGTGGCAACCTTCGGCACGGCGTGCCGATCGCTACGCCTGTGTTCGACGGCGCGAAAGAGGCCGACATCGAGAAGATGCTCGATCTCGCCGGCCTCGATCACTCGGGCCAGGTCAATGTCTTCGACGGGCGTACCGGCGAGGTTTTCGATCGAAAGGTCACCGTCGGCTACATCTATATGCTGAAGCTGCACCATCTGGTGGACGACAAGATCCACGCCCGTTCGATCGGTCCGTACTCGCTGGTGACCCAGCAGCCGCTCGGTGGCAAGGCGCAGTTCGGCGGCCAGCGTTTCGGCGAAATGGAGGTGTGGGCGCTCGAAGCTTACGGTGCCGCTTACACCTTGCAGGAAATGCTTACCGTGAAGTCAGACGACGTTGCCGGCCGTACCAAAGTGTACGAGGCGATCGTGCGCGGCGACGACACGTTCGAGGCGGGCATTCCGGAAAGCTTCAACGTGCTGGTCAAGGAAATGCGTTCGCTTGGTCTCAATGTCGATCTGCACAACTCGAAACAGCAGCGGCAGGGTTCAGATACGGCCGAAGCGGCGGAATAGATAAAGCCTTGCGGAGCGGCGAGGGCGCCGCTCCGTGGTTAAACGATCAACGACAGGTGGGGAACTGGCGGTTCCCCGGTCGAGGAGAAGACGATGAATCAAGAGATTATGAATCTTTTTAGTCCGCAGGCTCCGGCTCAGGTCTTTGACCAGATCCGGATTTCGATCGCGAGTCCCGAAAAGATTCTGTCGTGGTCCTACGGCGAGATCAAAAAGCCGGAGACCATCAACTATCGGACCTTCAAACCCGAGCGCGACGGCTTGTTCTGCGCGCGTATCTTCGGGCCGATCAAGGATTACGAATGCTTGTGCGGCAAGTACAAGCGCATGAAATACAAGGGCATCATCTGCGAGAAATGCTCGGTGGAAGTGACGCTGTCGCGCGTGCGGCGCGAGCGTATGGGGCACATCGAACTCGCGGCGCCGGTTGCGCACATCTGGTTCCTGAAGTCACTGCCGAGCCGCATCGGCTTGCTGCTCGACATGACGCTCAAGGACCTCGAGCGCATTCTGTACTTTGAGTATTACGTCGTGCTTGAGCCCGGGCTCACCCCGCTCAAGGACCGCCAGCTTCTGTCCGAGGACGAATACCTCAAGGCGCAGGAAGAGTTCGGCGGCGACAGCTTCACCGCCACGATCGGCGCGGAAGCCATCCGTGAAATGCTCAAGGGCATCGACCTCGAGAAGATGCAGGGCGAACTGCGCGCGGAGATGGGCGAGACCGAAAGCGACATCAAGAAAAAGAAGATCGCCAAGCGGCTCAAGCTGATCGAGGCATTCATCGCCTCCGGCAACAAGCCGGAATGGATGATCCTGACCGTGGTGCCGGTGATCCCACCCGATCTGCGGCCGCTGGTGCCGCTCGATGGCGGCCGTTTCGCCACCTCCGACCTCAACGACCTCTATCGCCGCGTCATCAACCGCAATAATCGCCTCAAGCGGCTGATCGAATTGCGCGCGCCCGACATCATCATCCGCAACGAGAAGCGTATGCTTCAGGAAGCGGTCGATGCGCTGTTCGACAACGGGCGCCGTGGTCGCGTTATCACGGGGGCCAACAAGCGCCCCCTGAAGTCGCTTGCCGATATGCTGAAGGGCAAGCAGGGCCGCTTCCGTCAGAATCTGCTTGGCAAGCGCGTCGATTATTCCGGCCGCTCGGTGATCGTCGTTGGTCCCGAACTCAAGCTGCACCAATGCGGTCTGCCGAAAAAGATGGCTCTCGAGCTGTTCAAGCCGTTCATCTATTCGCGGCTCGACGCGAAGGGGCTGTCCACGACCGTCAAGCAGGCAAAAAAGCTGGTCGAGAAGGAAAAGCCGGAGGTTTGGGATATCCTCGACGAGGTGATCCGCGAGCATCCGGTGCTGCTCAACCGTGCGCCGACCTTGCACCGCCTTGGCATTCAGGCTTTCGAACCCGTGCTGATCGAAGGCAAGGCGATCCAGCTGCATCCGCTGGTCTGCGCCGCCTTCAATGCTGACTTCGACGGCGATCAGATGGCCGTGCACGTACCGCTGTCGCTCGAAGCGCAACTTGAAGCGCGCGTGCTGATGATGTCGACCAACAACATTCTGCATCCGGCAAACGGTCAGCCGATCATTGTGCCGTCGCAGGATATCGTTCTTGGCCTCTACTATCTTTCGCTGCTGAGCGAAGGGATGCCGGGCGAAGGCAAAACTTTCGGCGACATGGCCGCGATCGACCATGCGCTGCATGAGAAAGTCATCAGCCTGCACACGAAGATCAAATATCGCTGGGAAGGCGTGGACGAAAAGGGCAAACCGTTCAAGAAATGGTACGACACCACGCCCGGCCGTGTCGTGCTTGGCAACGTGCTGCCGAAGAGCGTCAAGGTTCCGTTTGATACCGTCAACCGCTTGATGACCAAGCGCGAGATTTCGTCGATGATCGATACGGTCTATCGGCACTGCGGCCAGAAGGAGACGGTTATCTTCTGCGACCGCATCATGTCGCTGGGCTTTTACCATGCCTTCAAGGCCGGCATCTCGTTCGGCAAGGACGACATGGTGGTCCCGGAGTCCAAGTGGAAGATCGTCGAAACCACGCGCGAGCTCGCGAAGGAGTTCGAGCAGCAATACAACGACGGCCTGATCACCCAGGGCGAAAAGTACAACAAGGTAGTCGACGCCTGGTCGAAATCCACCGACGCCATCGCCGAGGCGATGATGAAGGAAATCTCGTCCACCAAGAAGGACGACAAGGGTCGCGACATGCAGGTCAACTCGATCTACATGATGGCGCATTCCGGCGCGCGCGGCTCGCCGGCGCAGATGCGTCAGCTTGCCGGCATGCGCGGCCTGATGGCCAAGCCATCGGGTGAGATCATCGAGAGCCCGATTATCTCGAACTTCAAGGAAGGTCTGTCGGTGCTCGAGTACTTCAACTCGACACACGGCGCCCGCAAGGGTCTCGCCGATACCGCCTTGAAGACGGCAAACTCGGGCTATCTGACGCGGCGTCTGGTTGACGTGGCGCAGGACTGCATCATCACGACAGAGGATTGCGGCACCAAAGGTGGCATCAAGGTACGTGCCATCATCGATGCCGGCACCGTAGTAGCCTCGCTGGCGATGCGCATTCTTGGCCGCACGACAGCGGAAGACGTCAAGGACCCGACCACCAGCAAAACGCTGATCAAGCGCGGCACGCTGCTGACGGAGCCGGAAGTCGAAGTCATCAGCAATGGCGGCGTCCAGGAGTTGAAGATCCGCTCCGTGCTGACGTGTGAAGCGGCCAACGGCGTCTGCGGCGCCTGCTATGGACGCGATCTCGCCCGCGGCACCCCGGTCAATATGGGTGAGGCGGTCGGCGTCATTGCGGCGCAATCGATCGGTGAGCCGGGTACCCAGCTTACCATGCGCACGTTCCACATCGGCGGCGCGGCGCAGATCTCGGAGCAGTCATTCATCGAGTCGAACTTCGACGGCAAGCTCAAGTTCAAGGGCAAGAACATCGCCAAGAATACCGAAGGCGACGTCGTGGCGATGGTGCGCAACATGGTCGTCGCGGTCGTAGACCCTGATGGCACAGAACGCGCGCATCACCGCATTCCGTATGGCGCGCGCATGCGCGTCGAGGACGGCGACAAGGTCAAGCGCGGCCAGCGCATAGCAGAGTGGGATCCGTACACCCGGCCGATCCTGACCGAGGTGGAAGGCACTATCGAGTTCGAGGATATGGTCGACGGTCTGTCAATGTCGGAGCAGCTCGATGAGTCGACCGGCATCGCCAAGCGCGTGGTCATTGACTGGCGCACCGGATCCTCGCGTAACCAGCAGGACCTGCGTCCGGCGATCGTGATCAAGGGCAAGGACGGCAAGATCCTCAAGCTCGCGCGCGGCGGCGAGGCGCGCTACCAGCTTGCGGTCGACGCCGTTATCTCGGTCGATCCGGGCGGTAAGGTGAAGGCCGGCGACGTGATCGCGCGTATCCCGACTGAAAGCGCCAAGACCCGTGACATCACCGGCGGTCTGCCGCGCGTGGCGGAGCTGTTCGAGGCGCGGCGTCCGAAGGAAGCGGCGATCATCGCCGAGATCGGCGGCACGGTGCGGTTCGGCAAGGACTACAAGAACAAGCGGCGCATCACCATCGAGCCGTCCGGCAAGAACGATGAGCCGAAGGAATATCTGATCCCGAAGGGCAAGCACATCCACCTTCAGGATGGCGACGTCATCGAGAAGGGCGACTACATAGTCGAGGGCAATCCTGCACCGCACGACATCCTCGCCATCAAGGGCGTCGAGGAGCTGGCCGCCTATCTCGTGAACGAAATCCAGGAGGTCTATCGACTACAGGGCGTCAATATCAACGACAAGCACATCGAGGTGATCGTTCGCCAGATGCTCCAGAAGGTCGAGATCGACGATGTCGGCGAGACCGAGCTGCTGCAAGGCGAGCAAATCGACAGAACCGAGATGGATGAGATCAACGTTCGCGTCGAAGCCGAAGGCAAGAAGGGCGCCTCCGGGCACCCGGTTCTGCTCGGCATCACCAAAGCCAGCCTGCAGACCCGCTCGTTCATTTCGGCGGCGTCGTTCCAGGAGACCACGCGCGTGCTCACCGAGGCTGCCGTCAACGGCAAGTCCGACACGCTCGATGGACTCAAGGAAAACGTCATCGTTGGCCGCCTGATCCCGGCGGGCACGGGCGCTATGATGAACAGCTTGCGCGAAGTCGCTGTCAAACGCGACGCGCTCATTCTCGAGGAACGCGAAAAGGATGCGGCCAAGGCTGCGGCCAAGGCCGAAGCGGCAGCGGCTCCGGCGCTGCCTGCGGCGGAGTAACTCTCGCCATTGGACGCAATGTAAGGGGGCCGCCGAAAGGCGGCCCTTTTCTTTGCGCCGAAATAGGAGAAAATAGCCACCGCGCACGCTGGAAATCATCCAATGCATCTTGTTGTTCTCGCCGGCGACGGCATCGGCCCCGAAATAACTGCCGCCACTCTTTCCGTACTGCGCGCGGCCTCCGAGCGCTTCGGACTCGGGTTGCGCATCGAAGAGGCCGCGGTCGGCCATGCGGGGTTGCGCGCGCATGGCCACACGATTCACCCCGACATTGTCGCGAAGGCGCGCAAGGCCGATGGGATCGTGCTCGGCCCGACATCCACCTTTGAGTTCAAGGATCCGGCGAAGGGCGAGGTCAATCCTTCGATGACGTTGCGAAAGGGACTCGATTTGTTCGCCAACATCCGCCCGGCGCGCACCTATGCGGGCTTTCCGTTGCGCTGCGGGGAATTCGACCTCGTGGTTGCGCGCGAAAATACCGAAGGCTTCTACGCTGATCGCAATATGGAGGAGGGAAACGGCGAGGTAATGGTGACAAAGGACGTCGCCATTTCATTGCGGCGGATTACACGGGCCTGTAGCGAGCGTATTGCGCGGGCGGCCTTCGAGCTGGCGAGGACGCGTCGCAAGCGCGTGACGATCGTTCATAAGGCCAATGTACTGAAAGTCACCGATGGGCTTTTTATCGAGGAATGTCGCAAGGTCGCGCAGGAGTTTCCGGATGTTGCCGTCGACGACGTCATTGTCGACGCCATGATGGCGCATGTGGTGCGCCACCCTCAGCGTTTCGACGTGATCGTCACAACCAACATGTATGGCGACATTCTTTCCGATTTGACCGCTGAATTGTCGGGGAGCCTTGGGCTCGCGGCCTCCTTGAATGCCGGAACCGAGCATGGGATGGCGCAGGCAGCGCACGGTTCTGCCCCCGACATCGCCGGCAAGAACGTGGCCAATCCATTGTCGCTGATCCTCTCGGGCGCGATGTTGCTGGCCTGGTACGGACGCCGCAACAAAACCAACGCTTTTGAGGCCGCTGCTGCAGCGATCGAGAAAGCGGTTGAAGTTGCGATCGCTGCGAAAGCGGCGACCTCTGATGTCGGCGGCAAATTGGGTACGCGCGAGACCGGGGAAGCCGTCGTCGCGCGGTTGGCCACGTAACCGGTCGCCATGCGTTGCGATAGTCACGTTCACATCGTTGGTCCGACAGACCGCTATCCCCAGCTTGCCAACCGCACCTACCTCGCGGGCGTCGCGACGGTCGATGAACTCGAAAGCAGCGCTGCACCGAACGGGGTAGGACGATTTGTTATCGTGCAGCCGAGCTTCTACGGCACCGACAACAGATTGCTGTTGCAAAGCCTCAACGTTCTTGCCGGCCGGAGCCGCGGCGTTGCGGTCATCGATCAGGCGACATCACGGCAGGCCCTTGTAGGGTTTGTGGAGCAGGGGGTGCGCGGTTTGCGGCTCAACCTCTACAGCCGGATCGGCGACGACACGCCACTTGATCTGCGGATCAAAGCCATCGAGGAGCCAGCTCACGCGACCAATTGCCATATCGAAGTGATCGCACCGCTGAAAATGCTTGCCGAAAATGCGCGACTGCTTGCACGGTCACGCGTGCCGATCGTTATCGATCACTACGGCATTCACGCTGGCCACACACCGGATGATGTGGAGGGGCGAGCTTTGCTCGACCTTTTGTCGCTGCCGCATGTATGGATCAAGTTATCGGCCCCATATCGGAATAGCACCGATGATCTGGCAATCAGGCCAGATCCGAACTGGCTTGCGGCCATTTTGGCGATTGCGCCAGGTCGCAGCGTTTGGGGCAGCGACTGGCCGCACACGCCTCCGCACAATGTGCAGATGGGTAGCGACCTGCACGCGCCGTATCGTAGACTTCGTTACGGCGCGAGTCCTGGATGGCTTCATCGCGGCTGTAGGCTCGATGGAGTTGGCTGAACGCATCCTTTCGGACAATCCGGCGCGACTATACGAATTCTAATAACGATTGGTCGCCCGAACCAACGCGGCGGCAACCAACAGGGAGGATTTCGTCATGCGGCCGATGCGTGTGCTGTCTGTTGGCCTGTTCGCGGCCGCCATCAATGGCGCTGCTTTATTTCCGGTATTGGGTCAGACTTATCCGAGCCGGCCCATTCAGGTGATCGTCGCCTATGCAGCGGGTGGGACCGGTGACATTGTCGCCCGTTCAATTTCCGATCGGCTTGGTACTGTCTTGGGCCAGTCGGTGGTGGTGGAAAACCGCGCGGGTGCCAGTGGTTCGATCGGCGCGCATTCGGTAACGACGGCTGCGCCCGACGGGTACACGCTCTTGGTAGGTCAGACCGGAGAAATTGCAGTCAATCAGCATTGGCTTAAAGGTCTGAATTACGATCCTGACAAAGACCTTGTGCCGATAGCTCTTGCCGCCGTCGTGCCGCTCGCGCTGGTCGTGCCGGCGAAAGCGCCGTATTCGACCTTGCCGGAATTTCTGACAGCGCTGAAAGCCAAACCAAAGATGACTTTCGCGTCGGCGGGAATTGGCACGCCGGGACATTTCGCGGGCGAACTTCTCAAAATGCAATTCGACGAAAACCTGACCCACGTGCCGTACAAAGGCGCAGGTCCGGCCCTCAACGACGTGATCGGCAACCACGTCGATTTCTACTTTCCGGGATTTCCGGCGGCTGCCCCGCATGTGAAGGGTGGGACCGTGAAAATGCTGGCGCTATCGTCGGCAAAACGCTCACCGGCCGCGCCAGAGATGCCCACGATTGCCGAAGTCACCGGCAACCAGGACTACGACTTCACACTATGGGCGGGGTTTTTCGCGCCGCGTGGCACGCCGCAGCCGATCATCGACAAGCTAAACAAGCAGATTAACGAGGTCCTTGCCGAGCCGGACGTCAAAGCGCGGCTGGAGGCGGCCGGGGCCGTCGTCACGCCGATGTCGGTCGGCCAGTTCAAGGAGTTTGTGCAGCAAGAGAGCGCAAAGTATCTGCGCGTCATCAAACAGACCGGCGTGACGGCGCAGTAGCACTAAGGCGCAGGACCTAGGCCTTGTTCGTCGCTAGGTATAGGGTCCGGATGGCCCGGAATCCTCGATTTTCGGCCATTTCTGCTTGACTTAGTGGGGTCCCGCCGATACATACCCCTCACTTTTCGGCAGGCGGTGAGCTTTGCTTGCTCGGAACGGCCGCCCGGCTAACCCTTTGAGAAGACTAAGCTTTCTCGAAGATCAGTCGGCGCAACGCCTCGACGAATAGAGCTCAGACGCTGCCACTGACAGCACCTGTCAGACTTGAGAGTGAACGGCCGCGGTGCCTAACCGCAGCGTGGTCGTCCGAACGGAAGAGCGCCCTGCCGCACTTTGGCGGATGGCGCGATTTCGTTTTGCGCGTGGAAACGACGCGCGAAAGAAATGCGCGCGGATTTTCCGGGCGCGGAAATGCCGGGGCGATAAGCCCGAAACGACGCGGACGAGGGTATTGTCCGCGAAGAATTATGGAGAGGGGCGGCGCGAGCGATTCCGTTTGCGCAGCTTTCCCTGAAACGAAGGTAGCGAAGGCCAACGATGCCGACGATCAACCAGTTGATTGCCAAGCCGCGCCATCCGCTCAAGGCGCGTAACAAGGTGCCGGCCTTGCAGGCTTCGCCGCAGAAGCGCGGCGTCTGCACGCGCGTCTACACCACCACGCCGAAGAAGCCGAACTCGGCACTGCGCAAGGTGGCGAAGGTGCGTTTGACCAACGGCTTCGAAGTGATCGGCTACATCCCGGGCGAGGGCCATAACCTGCAGGAGCACTCCGTGGTCATGATCCGCGGCGGTCGCGTGAAGGACCTGCCGGGCGTGCGCTACCACATCCTGCGCGGCGTGCTCGACACCCAGGGTGTGAAGAACCGCAAACAGCGCCGTTCGAAATACGGCGCCAAGCGTCCGAAGTAAGGATCTGAGTCATGTCCCGTCGTCACGCTGCAGAAAAACGCGACATCATCCCGGACCCCAAGTTCGGCAATATCGTCGTCAGCAAGTTCATGAATGCGATCATGTACGACGGCAAGAAGTCGGTTGCGGAAGGCATCGTCTACGGCGCTCTCGAGACGATCGAGGGCAAGACCAAGCAGAACCCGCTTACGGTGTTCCAGCAGGCGCTCGACAACGTGATGCCGTCGATCGAAGTCCGCTCGCGCCGTGTTGGCGGCGCCACATATCAAGTGCCGGTTGAAGTGCGCACGTCGCGCCGGCAAGCGCTCGGCATCCGCTGGATCATCGCAGCGGCGCGCGAACGCAACGAACGTACGATGACAGAGCGACTCTCCGCTGAGCTGCTCGATGCATCCAATAACAGGGGAAACGCGGTCAAGAAGCGCGAAGACACGCACAAGATGGCGGAAGCCAACCGAGCCTTCTCGCATTACCGCTGGTGACAGCAGAAAAAAGATTCAAGGACTGATCCCCTATGGCCCGTAACCACCCAATCGAGGACTACCGCAATTTCGGCATCATGGCGCACATCGATGCCGGGAAGACGACGACGACTGAGCGGATCCTCTATTACACAGGCAAGAGCCATAAGATCGGCGAGGTGCACGAAGGCGCCGCGACGATGGATTGGATGGAACAGGAGCAGGAGCGCGGCATCACCATTACGTCGGCCGCGACCACCGCGTTCTGGAATGAAAAGCGCCTTAACATCATCGACACGCCCGGCCACGTCGACTTCACCATCGAGGTGGAACGTTCGCTGCGTGTGCTGGACGGCGCCGTCGTCGTGCTCGACTCCAACCAGGGCGTCGAGCCGCAGACCGAGACGGTCTGGCGCCAGGGCGACAAGTACAAGGTTCCGCGCATCGTCTTTGCCAACAAGATGGACAAGATCGGCGCCGACTTTTTCAAATGCATTGAAGACATCAAGACCCGCCTCGGCGCCAGGCCGGTGGCGATCCAGCTCCCGATCGGATCGGAGCAGGCATACAAAGGCCTGATCGACCTGGTGCGCATGAAGGGCGTGGTGTGGGACGACGAATCCCTCGGCGCCAAGTACCAGGACATCGACATTCCGGCCGATATGCTCGAGCAGGCTAAAGAATACCGCGAGAAGATGATTGAGGCTGCGTGCGAGCTCGACGATGATGCAACCACAGCATACCTCGAGGGCAAGATGCCCGACGAGGCCACCATCAAAAAGCTCATCCGTAAGGCCGTAATCACCGGGGCGTTTTTCCCCGTGCTGTGCGGCTCCGCGTTCAAGAACAAAGGCGTGCAGCCGCTGCTCGACGCCGTGGTTGATTATCTGCCAAGCCCGCTCGATGTGCCGCCGATTCACGGCATCAATCCCGACAACGATGAAGACGTCATCCGCGAGCCGAAGGACAACGCGCCGCTGGCGCTGCTCGCGTTCAAGATCATGGACGATCCCTTCGTCGGCACGATCACGTTCTGCCGGATCTATTCCGGCACGCTCACCAGCGGCACGGGCGTGATCAACTCGACCAAAGAGCGCAAGGAACGGATCGGCCGCATGCTGTTGATGCATGCGAACAACCGCGAGGACATCAAGGAAGCCTATGCCGGCGACATCGTCGCCCTGGCGGGCCTCAAGGAAGTGCGCACCGGCGACACGCTGTGCGATCCCAAGCAGCCGGTGATCCTGGAGAAGATGGAATTCCCCGATCCGGTCATCGAGATCGCGATCGAGCCGAAATCAAAAGCGGACCAGGAAAAGCTCGGCGTTGCGTTGGCCAAGCTCGCTGCCGAGGATCCGTCGTTCCGCGTCTCCACCGATCAGGAGAGCGGCCAGACCATCCTCAAGGGCATGGGCGAACTGCATCTCGACATCAAAGTCGACATTCTCAAGCGCACATACAAAGTCGATGCCAATATCGGCGCTCCGCAGGTGGCCTTCCGCGAGAAGATCACGCAGCGGGTCGAGCACGGCTACACGCATAAGAAGCAGACGGGCGGTTCGGGCCAGTACGCCAAGATCAAGATCGTCGCCGAACCGACGCCTCCGGGCACGCCATTCGAATTCGAAAACGAAGTCGTCGGCGGCTCGGTGCCGAAGGAGTTCATCCCGGGCGTCGAGAAAGGCCTGGAGTCAGTGCTTGGCTCAGGCGTGGTCGCCGGCTTCCCGGTGGTCGATCTGAAGGTTGCGCTCATTGACGGCGACTCCCACGACGTCAACTCGTCGGCGCTCGCCTTCGAAATTTGCGCGCGCCAGTGCCTGAAGGAGGCGCTGCAATTGGCCAAGCCGGTTCTGCTCGAACCGATCATGAAGGTCGAGGTGGTGACGCCGGAAGACTACACCGGCTCCGTCATCGGCGATCTCAATTCGCGGCGCGGGCAGATTCAGGGCCAGGACATGCGCGGCAATGCCAACGTGATCAACGCGATGGTGCCGCTGATGAACATGTTCGGCTACGTCAATAATCTGCGGTCAATGTCTCAGGGCCGCGCGACATTCACGATGCAATTCGATCATTACTCAGAGCTGCCCGCGAACGTGTCTGCTGAAGTACAGAAAAAATTCGCGTGACCGGGAACGTAGATAACAGAAGGATCTGAACGGAGAGCCCCATGGCCAAAGAAAAATTCCAGCGGACCAAGCCCCATTGCAATATCGGGACGATCGGTCACGTCGACCACGGCAAGACGACGCTGACGGCGGCGATCACCAAGGTGCTCGCCGAGACCGGTGGCGCGACCTTCACCGCCTATGATCAGATCGACAAGGCGCCCGAGGAAAAAGCGCGCGGCATCACGATCTCGACGGCACACGTCGAATACGAGACCAAGGCGCGCCATTACGCCCACGTCGACTGCCCCGGTCACGCCGACTACGTGAAAAACATGATCACCGGTGCTGCCCAGATGGACGGCGCTATCCTGGTCGTGTCGGCCGCCGACGGCCCGATGCCGCAGACCCGCGAGCACATCCTGCTCGCCCGTCAGGTCGGTGTTCCGGCTCTGGTGGTGTTCATGAACAAGGTCGACATGGTCGACGATCCGGAACTTGCTCGAGCTGGTCGAACTCGAAGTTCGCGAACTGCTCTCGAAGTATCAGTTCCCCGGCGACAAGATCCCGATCATCAAGGGCTCGGCGCTGATGGCACTTGAGGGCAAGGACGAGAAGCTCGGCCATGCTGCCATTCTAGAATTGATGAAGGCGGTGGACGAATACATCCCCCAGCCGGAACGTCCGATCGATCAGCCGTTTTTGATGCCGGTGGAAGACGTGTTCTCGATCTCAGGCCGCGGCACGGTGTGCACCGGCCGCGTCGAGCGCGGCGTGGTCAAAGTCGGCGAGGAAGTCGAGATCGTCGGTATCAAGCCGACCGTCAAGACCGTCGTCACCGGCGTCGAAATGTTCCGCAAACTTCTCGATCAGGGCCAGGCTGGCGACAACATCGGCGCGCTGCTGCGCGGCACCAAGCGTGAGGAAGTCGAGCGCGGCCAGGTGCTGTGCAAGCCCGGCTCCGTGAAGCCGCACACCAAGTTCAAGGCGGAAGCCTACATCCTCACCAAGGAAGAGGGCGGCCGTCATACTCCCTTCTTCACGAACTACCGTCCGCAGTTCTATTTCCGTACTACCGACGTGACTGGTGTGGTGCATCTGCCGGCCGGTACCGAGATGGTGATGCCGGGCGACAACGTGGCGATGGAAGTGCACCTGATCGTGCCGATCGCCATGGAAGAGAAACTGCGCTTCGCCATTCGCGAGGGCGGCCGTACGGTCGGCGCCGGCGTGGTGGCGAGCATCATCGAGTGACGAGTTGAAACGTGATGGCCGGGTAGATCCCGGCCATTCGCGTCTTTAGTGAAGTTAGCCATTCCGTGGTTGCCCGGCTTACGGGCGGGCACGACGGACGAGAGAAACGACAATGAACGGCCAGAATATCCGGATCCGGCTCAAGGCGTTCGATCACCGCATCCTCGATGCGTCGACGCGCGAGATCGTGAATACGGCCAAGCGCACGGGTGCGCAGGTCCGTGGACCGATCCCGCTGCCGACGCGAATCGAGAAATTCACGGTGAACCGTTCGCCACACGTGGACAAAAAGAGCCGCGAACAGTTCGAGATGCGCACGCACAAGCGCCTCCTGGACATCGTCGATCCGACGCCGCAGACGGTGGACGCGCTGATGAAGCTCGACCTCGCCGCTGGCGTCGACGTCGAGATCAAGTTGTAAGGCCGGGGTGGGATTAGAAATGCGTACGGGTGTCGTCGCACAGAAGGTCGGAATGACCCGGGTGTTCACCGAAGCCGGTGAGCACGTGCCGGTGACGGTGCTGCAGTTGTTGCAGTGCCAGGTCATTGCCCATCGTACCAAGGACAAGAACGGCTACGTGGCGCTCCAGCTCGGTTCGGGCCCGCGCCGCACCAACAACATGAACAAGGCCGATCGCGGCTATTTTGGCAAAGCCAATGTCGAGCCGCGCCGCAAGCTTGCGGAATTCCGCGTGACCGAGGACGCGTTGATCCCGGTGGGTGCGGAAATCACGGCTGATCATTTTATCGCGGGTCAATTCGTTGACGTATGCGGCATCACCATCGGCAAGGGCTTTGCCGGTGGTATGAAGCGCTGGAATTTCGCGGGCCTTCGCGCCTCGCACGGCGTTTCGATCTCGCACCGTTCGATTGGTGGCACCGGCGGTCGTCAGGATCCCGGCAAGACATTCAAGAACAAGAAGATGCCGGGCCATCTCGGCGTCGAGCGGGTCACCACGCTCAATCTCAAAGTCGTACAGACCGATGTCGAGCGCGGCCTCATTCTGGTCGAGGGTGCGGTACCTGGTTCGAAGAGTGGCTGGGTGACTGTCCGCGACGCGATCAAGAAAAAACTGCCCAAGGAAGTACCGAAGCCCGGCAAGTTCCGCGTGAGCGAAACGGCGGAAACAAAAGCCGAGCAGCCCAAAGGCTGCAGCTGAACAAGCGCCGAGCGCTGAAAAAGCAGCGGCGCAGGCAGCGGACGCCGCCGATCAGGCGGCGAAGGCGGCAGCGCAAGCCGCCAAGGCTGCCGACCAGGCGGCCAAAGCTGCTGAAAAGGCTGCTGACACAGCCGCCGCCGCAAGCAAGAAGAAGGAGGGCGAGTGATGGACCTAAAAATCGTCGCCCTCGACGGCAAAGAAGCCGGCTCGGTCAAGCTGTCCGACGCGATCTTCGGGCTCGAGCCGCGCACCGACATTATCCAGCGCTGCGTCAACTGGCAGCTCGCCAAGCGTCAGCGCGGCACGCACAAGACCAAGGACCGCAGCGAAATCTGGCGGACCGGCAAGAAAATGTACGCGCAGAAGGGCACCGGTGGCGCGCGCCACGGCTCCGCACGCGTGCCGCAGTTCCGCGGTGGCGGCCGTGCTTTCGGCCCGGTCGTGCGCAGCCACGCGATCGATCTGCCGAAGAAGGTTCGTGTGCTTGCGCTCAAGCACGCGCTGTCGTCTAAAGCCAAGGACGGCGGCATCGTCGTCCTCGACAAAGCGACGCTCAAGGACGCAAAGACCAAGGCTCTCGCCAAGCAATTCGGCAAGCTCGGGCTCGAGAGCGCGCTGATCATTGACGGCGCCGAGATCGAGGCCAATTTCCGCAACGCCGCACGCAACATCCCGAATATCGATGTGTTGCCGGTGCAAGGGATCAACGTCTACGACATCCTGCGGCGCAAGACTTTGGTTCTGACCAAGGCCGCGCTCGATGCGCTGGAGGCGCGATTCAAATGAGCACCAGCGATCCGCGCCATTACGACGTCATTCTGTCCCCGGTGATCACCGAAAAGGCGACGATGGCGTCTGAGCACAACAAGGTCATGTTCAAAGTGGCCAAGCACGCCACCAAGCCGCAAATCAAGGAAGCGGTGGAGAAACTGTTCGACGTCAAGGTCAAGCGCGTCAACACGCTGACCCGGCCGGGCAAGTGGAAAGTGTTTCGCAACAAGATGGGACAAGCAGTCCGAAGAGAAGCGCGCGGTCGTGACCCTGGAAGAGGGTCACCGGATCGACGTGACCACGGGATTGTAAGGGAGCGTTGCGATGGCGTTAAAAACCTACAATCCGACCACTCCGGGCCAACGTCAGCTGGTCAACGTCGACCGCTCGTCGCTCTACAAGGGCGCGCCGGTCAAGTCGTTGACCGAGGGCCAGCATTCGACCGGTGGACGCAACAATAACGGCCGCATCACGTCGCGTTTCCGCGGCGGTGGTCACAAGCAGGCCTATCGGCGTATCGATTTCCGCCGCACCAAATTCGATGTGCCGGCAACCGTCGAGCGGCTGGAATACGATCCGAACCGCACGGCCTTCATTGCGCTGATCAAGTACCAGGACGGTGAGCTCGCCTATATTCTGGCGCCGCAACGTCTGGGTCCTGGCGACAGCGTGATCGCGTCCGAGCATGCCGACGTAAAACCCGGCAACGCGATGCCGATCGCCAATATTCCAGTTGGCACCATTGTGCACAATGTCGAGCTCAAGATCGGCAAGGGCGGACAACTTGCGCGCTCGGCCGGCAGCTATGTGCAGATCGTCGGCCGCGATCAGGACTACGTCATCCTGCGTCTGAGCACGACCGAGCAGCGCCTGGTGCATGGCCGCTGCATGGCCACGGTCGGCGCGGTGTCCAATCCGGACAACATGAACACCACGATCGGCAAGGCCGGCCGTCAGCGCTGGAAGGGTCGCATGCCGCACAATCGCGGCATCACCATGAATCCAGTCGATCATCCGCATGGCGGCCGCACCAAGGGCGGCAAGCACTGGGTCACGCCGTGGGGCTTCCCGACCAAGGGCAAGAAAACCCGCAAGAACAAACGTACCGAACGCTTCATCATTGCGAGCCGGCACGATCGCAAGAAGAAGCAGCAGTAAGGGACACGAGCTATGACGCGTTCAGTTTGGAAAGGTCCTTTTGTCGACGGATATTTGCTGCGCAAGGCCGAGGCCGCGCGCGCATCTGGCCGTCACGAGATGATCAAGATCTGGAGCCGGCGTTCGACGATCCTGCCGCAATTCGTCGGCCTGAACTTCGGCGTCTATAACGGGCAGAAGCACATTCCGGTGATGGTCAACGAGGAAATGGTTGGCCACAAGTTCGGCGAGTTCGCGCCGACCCGGATGTTCTATGGCCATTCGTCTGATCGCAAAGCCAAGCGGACCGGCGCGCCGGCAGCGGCGGCGCCGGCTGCGGCGCCTGCGGCAGCGGCAAGCTAAGGGATAAAGAGTAACGTCATGGGCAAGCGCCGACGCGAGCGAGACCTCGACGAGAACGAGGCAAAGGCTGTGAGCAAGATGCTGCGGGTTTCTCCGCAGAAGCTCAATCTTGTCGCGCAGATGATCCGTGGCAAGAAGGTCGCGAGCGCGCTCGCCGACCTCGAGTTCTCGCGCAAGCGCATCGCCAAGGAAGTGCGCAAGTGCCTGGAATCGGCGATCGCCAACGCCGAAAACAATCACGACCTCGACGTCGACGATCTTGTCGTCTCCGAGGCCCATGTCGGCAAGGCGCTGGTGATCAAGCGCTTCACCCCGCGCGGCCGTGGCCGTGTCGGACGCATTCTTAAGCCGTTCTCTCACCTGACCATTATCGTGCGTCAGGTCGAAGCGCAGGCGGGAGCCTGAGGAGTAAACGATGGGTCAAAAAGTCAATCCGATCGGGCTGCGCCTCGGCATCAATCGCACCTGGGATTCGCGATGGTTCGCCGGCAAAGCCGAATACGGCACGCTGCTGCATGAGGACATCAAGATCCGCAAGGAGTTGATGAAGCAGCTCAAGCAGGCCGCGGTGTCGCATATCGTGATCGAGCGTCCGCACAAGAAGTGCCGCGTCACAATTCATTCCGCACGTCCGGGCGTGGTGATCGGCAAGAAGGGCGCCGACATCGAGAAGCTGCGCAAGTCGGTTGCCAAGCTCACCGACAGCGACGTCGTCATCAATATCGTCGAAATCCGCAAGCCGGAGCTCGATGCCCAGCTGGTCGCCGAATCCATTGCGCAGCAGCTGGAGCGCCGCGTTGCGTTCCGCCGCGCCATGAAGCGCGCCGTTCAGTCGGCGATGCGTCTCGGCGCTGAAGGCATTCGTATCAACTGCTCGGGCCGTCTTGGCGGTGCCGAAATCGCGCGCATGGAATGGTACCGCGAAGGCCGCGTGCCGCTGCACACTTTGCGCGCCGACGTCGATTACGGCGTTTCCACCGCATTCACCACCTACGGCACCTGCGGCGTCAAAGTCTGGATCTTCAAGGGGGAAATCCTCGAGCACGATCCGATGGCGCAGGACAAGAAGCTTGCCGAAGGCGACGCCGGCCGGCCGCGCCGCGAAACCGCGGCTTGAGAGGACGAAAAGAGTTTTAAGTCATGCTGCAACCTGTTCGCACCAAGTTTCGCAAGGCATTCAAGGGTCGCATCCACGGGATTGCGACCAGTGGCACCACGCTTGCCTTCGGCCAATATGGCCTCAAGGCGCTGGAGCCCGAGCGCGTCACTGCCCGTCAGATCGAAGCCGCGCGTCGCGCGCTCACGCGCTTCATGAAGCGGTCGGGCCGGGTGTGGATCCGCGTGTTCCCGGATGTGCCGGTCTCGAAAAAGCCGATCGAAATCCGCATGGGCAAAGGCAAGGGAACCCCCGAGCTTTGGGTCACCCGCGTCAAGCCCGGCCGCATTTTGTTCGAAGTGGACGGCGTTCCGATTGCCGTCGCGAAGGAAGCGCTGGCGCTCGCTGCCGCCAAGCTTCCCGTCAAGACCCGATTCATTGAACGTATCGCCGAGTGACGCCATGAAAGCCGCCGACGCAAGAGCGATGACGCTCGATCAGCTGGACGACGAAGTCCTTAAGCTGAAGAAAGAACAGTTCAACCTGCGCTTCCAACGCGCCACGGGTCAGCTCGAGAACACATCGCGTGTTCGCACGATCCGCCGCGACATCGCGCGGATGAAGACGATTGCCATGCAGAAGCGCGCAGGCGCGCCTGAGCCTGCTCCGAAGGCGGAGGCCGCAACACCGGCGCCCGCGAAGAAGACCAAATCCACCAAGCCGAAGGCCGCCGCGAAGCCGAAGTCGCGCGCCAAGGCGAAGTCGAAGGAATAAGGGGTTCGAGATGCCGAAGCGTACGCTCCAGGGCGTTGTCGTGAGCGACAAGCAGGACAAGACCGTAGTCGTGCGCGTCGATCGGCGCTTCGCGCACGCGACCATGAAGAAAACTATTCGCCGATCGAAAAAGTACCACGCGCATGACGAGACCAATCAGTACGCGGTCGGCGACATGGTGTGGATCGAGGAGCGCCGACCGATTTCCAAGCTCAAGAGCTGGGAAGTTGTGCGGGGCGAGAAGAAACAGAAAGTGCAATAGGCGTTATGCCGGGTAAGACAAAGAGAGCCGCATCATGATTCAGATGCAAACCAACCTCGACGTGGCGGACAATTCCGGCGCGCGTCGCGTCATGTGCATCAAGGTGCTGGGCGGTTCAAAGCGCAAATACGCCACCATCGGCGACGTCATCGTCGTGTCGGTGAAGGAAGCGATTCCGCGCGGCCGCGTCAAAAAAGGCGACGTGATGAAGGCCGTGGTGGTGCGCATTTCCAAGGACATCAAGCGTCCGGACGGCTCTGTCATCCGCTTCGACCGCAACGCGGCGGTGCTCATCACCCCGCAAATGGAGCCGGTCGGCACGCGTATCTTCGGGCCGGTGCCGCGCGAACTGCGCGCCAAGAATCACATGAAGATCATCTCGCTCGCCCCGGAGGTGCTCTAATGGCTGCCAAAATTCGCAAGGGCGACAAGGTCATTGTGCTCACCGGTCGCGACAAGGGCCGCACCGGCGAGGTGATCGAAGTGCGTCCCGATCAAGACCGCGCTTTGGTGCGCGGCATCAACATGGTCAAGCGCCACCAGCGCCAGACCGCGCAGCAGGAAGGCGGAATCGTCTCCAAGGAGAGCACGGTCCACCTGTCCAATCTGGCAGTGGCCGACCCCAAGGACGGCAAGCCGACCCGCGTCGGCTTCAAATTTGTCGGCGAAGGTGAAGCGCGCAAGAAGGTGCGCATCGCCAAGCGTTCCGGAGTTGAGATCGATGGCTGAAACGCAGCAATCCGCACAAGCTAAGGCGGAAGCCAAGGCGGAAAAGAAGGCGCAGGCGCAAGCCAAGGCTGCCGTGCCGAAAGAGGCGCGCAAGCCGCGCGAGCGCTCCGACTATGTCGCGCGCATGAAGACGCATTTCGAGCAGGTGGTGCGCGAGCAGCTGACCAAGCAGTTCAGCTACAGCAACCGCATGCAGGTGCCCAAGATCACCAAGATCGTGCTGAACATGGGCATCGGCGAGGGCGTTGCCGACCGTAAGAAGGTCGATAATGCTGCGAACGATCTGACGATGATCGCAGGCCAGAAGGCGGTCATCACCAAGTCGCGTAAGTCGATCGCCACCTACAAGCTGCGCGATGGCCAGGCCATCGGCTGCAAGGTGACGTTGCGCAAAACGCGCATGTACGACTTCCTCGACCGCCTGGTGAATATCGCGCTGCCACGCATTCGCGACTTCCGCGGCCTCAATCCGAAGAGCTTCGATGGCCGCGGCAATTACAGCCTCGGCATCAAGGAACATATCGTGTTCCCGGAAATCGATTTCGACAAGGTCACCGACTCGTGGGGCCTCGACATAACCGTTTGCACCAGTGCGCGTAACGATGACGAAGCGCGCGCGCTGCTCACCGCGTTTAACTTCCCGTTCCGGCAGTGAGGCTCAGGCCTCATACGCGGAACCGCAAGGAGTGAAAGTATGGCGAAGAAGAGTTCGATCGAAAAGAATAACAGGCGGCGCAGGATGGCGAAGAAATTCACCAATCGGCGCGCGAAACTGAAGGCGATCGCGCACGACAAGAAGCTGCCGATGGAAGAGCGTTTCGCCGCGACCCTGAAGCTGGCCGAGTTGCCGCGCAATTCTTCCAAGACGCGCATACGCAATCGCTGCGAGCTCAGCGGGCGTCCGCGTGCGTATTACCGCAAGCATCGTCTGAGCCGTATCGCGCTGCGTGAGCTTGGCTCCAAAGGCCTGATTCCCGGCCTTGTAAAGTCGAGCTGGTAGGGAGGGCGCGATGGCTGTGAACGATCCGATCGGCGATATGATCACGCGCATCCGCAATGCGCAGATGCGTAATAAATCGAAGGTCTCGATGCCGGGCTCCAGGCAGCGCGAGCGCGTGCTGGAAGTCCTCAAGACGGAAGGCTTCATCCGCGGCTATGCCAGCGTGGCGCATGCCAGCGGCCGCTCGGAGCTGGAGATCGAGCTGAAATATTTCGACGGCGCGCCGGTGATCCGCGAGATCGAGCGCATCTCGAAGCCGGGCCGTCGTGTATACGTCGCGGTCCGCAATCTGCCGCGTATCAATAACGGCCTTGGCGTTGCCATCCTGTCGACGCCCAAGGGAGTCATGGCCGACCACGACGCCCGCGAAGCGAACGTGGGCGGCGAAATCATCTGTACGGTGTTCTAATGTCACGCATCGGCAATAAAGCGGTTGCAGTTCCCACGGGCGTTACGGCCAATGTGGAAGGGCAGACCGTCAAAGTGAAAGGGCCCAAGGGCGCCCTGCAGGTCGTCGTGCACGATGACGTGTCGGTCACGCTCGACAAGGGCTCGATCACGCTTGCCCCGCGCGGCGAAAGCAAGCGCGCTCGCTCGATGTGGGGCACCTCGCGGACTCTGGTTGCCAACGTGATGGCGGGCGTGACCAAGGGCTTTGAGGAAAAGCTTGAGATCACGGGTGTCGGCTATCGCGCGGCGGTGCAGGGCAAGTCGCTGCAATTGCAGCTCGGCTTTTCCCATGACGTGAACTTCCCGATCCCGGAGGGCATCGCGATCGCGACGCCGAAGCCGACCGAAATCGTGGTGACCGGCATGGACAAGCAGAAAGTCGGTCACGTCGCCGCGGAGATCCGCGGCTTCCGCCCGCCTGAGCCCTACAAGGGCAAGGGCGTGAAATACGTCAACGAATACATCTTCCGCAAGGAAGGGAAGAAGAAGTAGAGGACGCGCTATGTCGAGATTAACAGACCGGGTTGCGCGCCGGACGGCGACGGTGCGACGCAAGGTGAAGCTTGCGGCGCGCGGACGTACACGGCTGTCGGTATTCCGCTCGTCAAAGCACATCTACGCGCAGCTCATCGACGACGTGAAGGGCGCGACGTTGGTTGCGGCTTCTTCGCTCGAGAAACCCATGCGCGAAGGTGCCAAGACCGGCGCCAATATCGCGGCGGCGAAAGCGGTCGGCAAGCTGATCGCCGAGCGTGCGAAGGAAAAGGGAATCAAGGACGTCGTGTTCGACCGCGGCGGCTATCTCTATCACGGACGCATCAAGGCGCTGGCCGATGCCGCGCGTGAAGGCGGCCTCAACTTCTAACGGATCGGTTTCAAAATGGCACAAGAACCTCGACGTGAAGGCCGCCGCGACCGCGAACGCGGTGGTCGTGAAGAGCGCGACAGCGAATTCACGGACAAGCTGGTGCACATCAATCGTGTAGCCAAGGTGGTGAAAGGCGGCCGGCGTTTTGCCTTCGCCGCGCTCGTCATTGTTGGTGACCAGAAGGGCCGCGCCGGTTTCGGTCACGGCAAGGCGCGTGAAGTGCCTGAAGCGATCCGCAAGGCGACCGACGCCGCCAAGCGCGCCTTGACGCGCGTGCCGCTGCGCGAAGGTCGCACGCTGCATCATGACGTGCTCGGCCGTCACGGCGCCGGCAAGGTTTTCCTGCGCGCGGCGCCTCCGGGAACCGGCATCATTGCCGGCGGTCCGATGCGCGCTGTATTCGAGACGCTCGGCATCCAGGACGTAGTGGCGAAATCGCTCGGTTCTTCCAACCCGTACAATGTGGTGCGGGCGACCTTCGACGCGCTCAAGCACCAGGATTCACCGCGTTCGGTGGCGGCCCGCCGCAACATCAAGGTGTCCACGCTGCAGTCGCGGCGCCGTGAAGGCGACGCGGAAGCAGCGGCGGATTGAGGAATTTAACGCATGGCCCAGGCACACAAGATGATCAAGATTGAGCAGGTGGGCAGCCCGCAGCGGCGCCATCACGACCAGCGTGCGACGCTGATCGGGCTTGGCCTCAACAAAATCGGACGGACGCGCGATCTCGTGGATACGCCAGCGACCCGCGGCATGATTCGCAAGGTCCAGCATTTAGTGAAACTTGTCGGAGAGGCGAAATGACATCGTCGTCACCGGGCTTGTCCCGGTGACCTCGCTTAGGGAAGCACATTGCCTCACTAAGCGAGATGGCCGGGACAAGCCCGGCCATGACAAAGGAGAGATCAAAGGACGCGAACGATGAAACTCAACCAGATTGCCGACAGACCGGGTGCGCGCAAGAATCGCATGCGCATCGGCCGTGGTATCGGCTCCGGCATGGGCAAGACCGGTGGACGCGGCGGCAAGGGCCAGACCGCGCGCTCCGGTGTGCGCATCAAGGGCTTCGAGGGCGGCCAGATGCCGCTGCACCGCCGCCTGCCAAAGCGCGGGTTCCGCAACACATCATTCGCGATCAAGCTCAATGAGATCAATCTCGGTAAGGTGCAGGCAGCGATCGACGCCGGCTTGCTCGATGCCAAGGTTCCGGTCGATGTCGCGGCCATGGTCAAGGCTGGTCTGATGCGGCGTGAAAAAGGCGGCGTGAAGCTGCTCGGCGAGGGCGAGCTCAAGGCCAAGGTTGATTTCTCGGTCTACCGTGCATCCAAGTCGGCAGTCGCAGCCGTCGAGAAAGCCGGCGGCACCGTGAAGATCCTTGCGCCGGCGAAGGAAGAAGACGCCGAGCCGCGCGGCAAGAACAAGCGCATGGCGCTGGAAGCAGCCAAAGGCGGCAACAAGCCGAAAGGCGGCAAGCCCAAGGCAGAGGCGGAAGGCGAACAAAAAGGCGCCGAATAACGAGCCCTTAGCGCCGTCCGCCAAGTGCGGTCGAATGGCGCGGGGCTACAGTTTGGGACCATCGCGCCTATCTAGGGGGCTGTGCGGACGAGATGCCTCAAGTTTGCGGGGCATAACAGCGGAAGGGTCGAGCGGCGATGGTCTCTGCAGCGGAACAACTGGCAGCCAATCTCAATTTCTCGGCGCTCGCCAAGGCCGAAGAGCTCAAGAACCGCATCTGGTTTACGGTCGGCGCGTTGCTGGTCTACCGGCTCGGCACCTACATCCCGCTGCCCGGAATTGACCCCAACGCGTGGGAACAGATCTTCAATACGCAGTCGGGCGGCATCCTCGGCATGTTCAACATGTTCTCGGGGGGCGGCATCCACCGGATGGCGATCTTCGCGCTCAACATCATGCCGTACATTTCGGCGTCGATCATCATTCAGCTGATGACAACGGTTTCGCCTACGCTCGAAGCGCTCAAGAAGGAAGGCGAGGCGGGCCGCAAGATCATGAACCAGTACACCCGGTATCTCACCGTGGTGTTGGCAGCATTCCAGGCCTACGGCATCGGCGTCGGCCTGCAGGGCACCGGCAGCGTGGTCAGCAGCCCCGGCATCTTCTTCCTGATGTCCACGACCATCACGCTCACCGGCGGCACGATGTTCCTGATGTGGCTCGGTGAACAGATCACCTCGCGCGGCATCGGCAACGGCATTTCGCTGATCATCCTGTCGGGCATCGTGGCGCAGTTGCCGTCTGCAATCGCCGGCACTCTCGAACTTGGCCGCCAGGGCGCGCTGTCGACCGGGCTCATTCTGCTTGTGATCGTGATGTGCGTGGCAGTAATTGCATTCATCGTGTTCGTCGAGCGCGCGCAGCGCCGCCTGCTGATTCAGTATCCGAAGCGCCAGGTCGGTAATCGCATGTTCGAGGGGCAATCCTCGCATCTGCCGCTTAAACTCAATACGTCCGGCGTGATCCCGCCGATCTTTGCATCGTCGCTGTTGCTGTTGCCGACCACGGTCGCCAATTTCAACGCCGGGCAGGGGCCGGGCTGGCTCACCACGGTCACAACACTGCTGGGTCACGGCCGGCCGCTGTTTCTCATTCTCTACATTGCGCTGATCGTGTTCTTTGCCTTCTTCTATACCGCGGTTGTCTTCAATCCGACCGAGACCGCGGAAAATCTGAAGAAGCACGGCGGCTTTATCCCCGGCATCCGTCCCGGTGAACGAACGGCCGAGTACATCGATTATGTGCTGTCCCGCATCACCGTGCTGGGCGCGCTTTATCTCGCGATCGTCTGCCTCATTCCTGAAATCCTGATTTCCTATGCGGCGGTACCGTTTTATTTCGGCGGCACCTCGCTGCTGATTGTGGTCAGCGTCACCATGGATACGGTCGCGCAAATTCAAGGCTATCTGCTTGCGCACCAGTACGAAGGATTGATCAAGCGCTCGAAGCTGCGAGGTCGAACGCGATGAGGTTGATCCTGCTCGGCCCGCCGGGGGCGGGGAAGGGCACGCAAGCGCAGCGCCTGATCGCCAAGCACGGCATTGTTCAGCTCTCGACGGGCGACATGCTGCGCGCCGCGGTCGCTGCCGGCACGCCGGTCGGCCTGCGCGCGAAGAGCATCATGGATCGCGGTGAACTGGTTCCTGACGAGGTGGTTGTGGCGATCATTGCCGACCGGATTGGCCAACCCGACGCGAAGCGCGGCTTCGTGCTGGACGGGTTTCCGCGCACGGTTCCGCAGGCGCAGGCGCTTGACCGGCTGTTGGCCGAGCGCGGTCTCAAGCTCGACGCCGTCCTGGAGCTCAAGGTCGACGAGGGCATTCTGCTTCAGCGCATCGAGAAGCGGGTCGCTGAAATGACCGCGCGCGGCGAAAAGGTGCGCGCCGACGATAATCCCGAAGTCCTCAAAGGGCGCCTCACGGCTTACCGGGCCCAGACTGCCCCGCTCGCCGGCCATTACACCGAACGGGGCATGCTGAAGAGCGTGGACGGCATGGCCGCGATCGACGAAGTCACGGCAGCCATTGACCAGCACATGCGGCCTGCGGGGGCTGCGAAGCCCAAAGGCGCAGTAAGACCAAACGCGCCCGCCGCAAGACTAAGCCTGCTAACAACGCCGGTCAGCCAAGTCAGCCAAACGGGGCTCCGCAAGGCTGCAGCCCGCCGGAAGCGGCCCACGGCTGCCAAGCGCGCCAAAAACAGGCCGGGAAAGCTCAAAAACCGTACCGGACGGAGGTTGACGAGAGTGCGATGAATCCCTTAATAAGCTGCACATTCAGGAGTTTGACGCGATGCCGGGCCCCGATGGAGCGGGGGACGGGCGTCGTGTTACGCTTTGCGCTATCCCATTCCAGGGACAAGAGAATTTGGGGCGTCCGGCGCCGCCGGTCGATTTAGGAGAAGCTAAGTGGCTCGTATCGCGGGTGTCAATCTACCGACCAACAAGCGCGTCGTGATCGCGCTGCAGTACATCCATGGCATCGGGGGCAAGTCAGCCCAAGAGATCATGAGCAAGGTTAACCTGCCGCCGGAGCGCCGCGTCTCGCAGCTCACCGACGCCGAGGTGCTGCAGATCCGCGAAATCATCGACCGCGATTACATGGTCGAGGGTGATCTGCGGCGCGAAGTGCAGTTGAACATCAAGCGGCTCATGGATCTTGGTTGCTACCGCGGCCTGCGCCATCGCAAGGGCCTGCCGGTTCGCGGACAGCGCACGCACACGAACGCGCGGACCCGCAAGGGTCCGGCCAAGACCATCGCCGGCAAGAAGAAAGCCGAAGGCAAGTAACAGGAATTGCCCGCGCCTCTGTGAGGCACGCGGGCCGCGAAAGGATCGAGAATGGGTAAAGAAGCCACCCGCGTCCGCCGGCGCGAACGAAAGAACATCGCGTCGGGCGTCGCGCATGTCGCGGCCTCGTTCAACAATACAATGATCACCATTACCGATGCTCAGGGCAACACGATTGCCTGGTCGTCGGCGGGGACCATGGGTTTCAAGGGCTCGCGCAAGTCGACGCCTTATGCCGCGCAGGTTGCTGCCGAAGATGCCGCCAAGAAGGCGCAGGAGCACGGCATGCGCACGCTTGAAGTTGAGGTTTCGGGCCCCGGGTCGGGCCGGGAGTTGGCGCTGCGTTCGCTGCAGGCCGCCGGTTTTACGATTACTTCGATCCGCGACGTCACCACGATCCCGCACAACGGGTGCCGGCCTCGTAAACGTCGTCGGGTGTGATTTTTTCTTCACGCGGGTTCTTTCCCGCGTTCGTGCTACCGCCGAGATTTTCCCCACGCGGCGGGTGGGGTGCGCTAGGCGCGACAAGGCCGCGCCGCTGAAAAGGTGAAGACGTGATCCAAAAGAATTGGCAGGAATTGATCAGGCCGAACAAGCTTCAGGTTGCCGCAGGCAACGACGCTGCGCGCGTTGCCACCGTGGTCGCCGAGCCGCTCGAACGCGGCTTCGGTGTGACGCTTGGCAATGCCTTACGCCGCATTCTGCTGTCGTCGCTGCAAGGCGCCGCGGTACAGTCGGTGCACATCGATGGCGTGCTGCACGAGTTTTCCTCGATCGCCGGCGTGCGCGAGGACGTCACCGACATGGTCCTCAACATCAAGGACATCGCCATCAAGATGCAGGGCGAAGGTCCCAAGCGCATGGTGGTGAAGAAGCAGGGGCCCGGCACGGTCACGGCCGGCGACATCCAGACGGTCGGCGATGTTGTCGTGCTCAATCCGGATCTCGTGCTGTGCACCCTCGACGAGGGCGCCGAGATCCGCATGGAATTCACCGTCAACACCGGCAAGGGTTATGTGCCGGCCGAGCGCAACCGTCCGGAAGATGCGCCGATCGGTCTGATCCCGGTCGACAGTCTTTATTCGCCGGTGCGCAAGGTGTCCTACAAGGTCGAGAACACCCGCGAAGGGCAGATTCTTGACTACGACAAGCTGACCATGACCATCGAGACCAACGGCGCCGTCTCGCCTGAGGACTCGCTCGCCTATGCCGCGCGCATCCTGCAGGATCAGCTCAATGTGTTCGTGAATTTCGAAGAGCCGCGCAAGGCAGAAGCCGCCGAGACCATTCCGGATCTCGCCTTCAATCCGGCCTTCCTCAAGAAGGTCGACGAGCTCGAACTCTCCGTGCGTTCGGCCAATTGTTTGAAGAACGACAACATCGTCTACATCGGCGATCTCGTGCAGAAGAGCGAAGCGGAAATGCTCCGCACCCCGAATTTCGGGCGCAAGTCGCTCAACGAGATCAAGGAAGTGCTGGCGCAGATGGGCCTGCATCTCGGCATGGAAGTGCCGGGCTGGCCGCCTGAAAATATCGAAGAGCTCGCCAAGCGCTTCGAGGATCATTACTAGGCCGCGCTCCTTGTCACGGCCGAACTTGTCCCGGCCATCTCGATGAGGGTGCACTGCCCGCCTAAGCGGGATCACCGGGACAAGCCCGGTGATGACAGAAGAGAAAAACGAAGGGGTACTGCGATGCGTCACGGCAAAGTTCACCGCAAGCTTGGCAAGAAGCCGCAGCATCGTCGCGCCATGTTCGCCAACATGGCTGCCGCGCTCATCAAGCACGAGCAGATCACCACCACCTTGCCGAAGGCGAAGGAATTGCGTCCGGTGGTGGAGAAGCTGGTCACGCTCGCCAAGAAAGGCGGGCTGCACGCGCGCCGCCAGGCGATCGCGGAAGTTCGCGATGTCGCGCAAGTCAGGAAACTCTTCGAGGTGATCGGCCCGCGCTACAAGGAGCGTAACGGCGGCTATATCCGCATCATGAAGGCCGGCTTTCGCTACGGCGACAATGCCGCCCAGGCTGTGATCGAATTTGTCGACCGCGATGTCGAGGCCAAGGGCAAGGATTCCGGGCCCGTGCAGGAGCGCAAGGTCGAGGAACCCGCGACTGCAGCGGCCTAACGTTTAAAGTATCGATTTAAGAATGGGCGGCACCTGGTTGCCGCCCTTTTTATTTGCCGCATTCTGTCCACCGAGTATGATCGTACCGAACGACCGATCTAACTCGGCATAGCGGGGAAAGTTCATGAGCAATCGTTCGGCGATTTTGACGTTGGCTTTTGGCGCCGCCATTGGGGTGGTCATCGGCGCGGCGTTGGCGGGTGCCGCCAGTGCGCAATCCGCGCAGACCGATCTGGTCAAGCGCGGCGACTATCTGGTCAACGGGATCATGACCTGCGGAAACTGCCACTCGCCGAAGGGTCCGCCCGCGGCGACCGCGGGCAAGGATTTTTCCGGAGGACTGTCCTGGGATGAGCCGCCGTTCAAGGTGACAGCGCCGAACATTACACCGGACAAGGAAACCGGCGTCGGCAACTGGACCGATGCAGAGCTCAAGACTGTCTTGCGTACCGGCATACGGCCGAACGGCGTGCATGTCGCGATGATCATGCCGACCGGTTTCTATCACATCATGACCGACCGTGATGTTGATGCGGTCGTCGCCTATATGCGCACGATCAAGCCCGTGAGCAACAAGGTCGCGGATCCCGATCTACAAGATGCCGCAAGTCGAGCACGTGCTTCCGGGCGGCGACAAGCCGTTCACCGAAGCCATGATGAGCGACAAGTTGAAGAAGGGCTTCTATCTCTCCACCATCGCCCATTGCATGGAGTGCCATACGCCGATGGAGAAGGGGGTGCGCCAATGGGACAGCCGGCTCGGGGCAGGTGGATTTGAATTCCCCGGTCCGTGGGGCATTTCAGTCTCGCGCAACATCACGTCAAGCAAGACGAAGGGCATTGGTGCGTGGACGGACGATGAGATCAAGCGTGCGATCACCGCGGGCGTCGACCGCCAGGGCAAGAAGCTGATGCCGCCAATGGGCTTCCAGTACTATTCCACGGTCTCAGCCGACGATCTGGACGCGCTGGTAGCCTATTTGCGCACCGTGCCGGCAATCGACTAAACGGTTGACCGTGCGGGCCTGTAAGGCGGGCGGCGGCCTTCATTTAGGCTTGGGCGAGGCCTATATCTCCGCCATCCGCCGGGACTGGAAGCCATGCACGTGAAGACCCTGACTGCCGTCGTAATCGTCGCACTTGCGGGCGCCGCTGCCGCGCAGGAACGGCGGTTGCCGACTCAAACCGAGTTGCGCCTGTCCTACGCGCCCGTGGTGCAGCATGTGGCGCCAGCGGTGGTCAACGTCTACGCCGCCAAGGTGGTGCAGAATCGCAATCCGCTCCTCGACGATCCGATCTTCCGCCGCTTCTTCGGCGGCGCGCCGGGTGGTGGCGGGAACCAGTTGCAGCGCTCGCTCGGCTCCGGCGTGATCGTCGATGCAACGGGCCTCGTCGTCACCAATAATCACGTCATTGAAGGCGCCGATGAGGTGAAAGTCTCGCTCGCCGACAAGCGCGAGTTCGAGGCGACCTTGGTGCTCAAGGATCCGCGCACCGACCTTGCAATCCTGCGCATCAAGGACAGCCACGAAAAATTTCCCGTACTCGACTTTGCGGATTCCGACGCCGTGCAGGTCGGCGATGTCGTGTTGGCCATCGGCAATCCCTTCGGCGTCGGGCAGACAGTGACACACGGAATTGTGTCGGCGCTGGCGCGCACGCAGGTCGGGATCAGCGACTATCAGTTTTTCATTCAGACCGATGCCGCGATCAATCCGGGCAATTCCGGCGGCGCATTGGTCGACCTGACCGGTAAGCTCGTCGGCATCAACACGGCGATCTTCTCGCGCTCCGGCGGTTCGCAGGGCATCGGCTTTGCAATTCCCGCCAATATGGTGCGGGTCGTCGTAGGCTCCGCCAAGACCGGCGGGAATGCGGTAGTGCGGCCCTGGCTCGGCGCGAAATTGCAAGCGGTCACGGCTGATATTGCCGACAGCATGGGCCTCAAGCGGCCCACGGGTGCGCTCATCGCAAATGTCGCGCCCAATAGCCCGGCCGCGCACGCGGGCCTGAAGGCTGGCGACCTGATCGTGTCGGTTGATGGACAGGACGTCGAGGACCCAAATGCCTTCGATTATCGCTTTGCGACCAAACCGCTCGGCGGAAGCGCCAAGCTCGGAGTGCTCCGGGCGGGGCGCGAACAGGCGGTGACGATCGCGCTGCAATCCGCGCCGGAGACACCGCGCGATGAAATTGTCATTCGGTCGCGTTCGCCATTCTCCGGCGTCAAGATCGCCAATCTTTCGCCGGCACTGGCGGATGAATTGCAGGTACGAAACGCCGAGGAAGGAGTCGTTATCATTGACGTCGACTCCGGCTCTTATGCCAGCAATCTCGGTTTCCAACGGGGCGATGTGATCCAGGAAGTGAATGGCGAGCGCATTGCAAAAACCAGCGATCTCGAGCGATTGAGCGGCGTGCCGAACCGCAGCTGGCGCATCATTATTGTGCGCGGCGGCCAGAAGATCTCAGCGGTGTTTAGCGGATGACCCCGCGCGCCAAGGCGAGCGGCCCGAGCCTGTTTGCCGCCGCAGGCCTCGATAAGGACGCGCCGCACCCGCTCGCCGACAAACTCAGACCCCAGCGTCTCGACGAAGTGGTTGGCCAGGATCATCTGCTTGGTCCGGATGGTGCGCTCACGCGCATGCTGGCGACACGCTCGCTCGGCTCATTGGTGTTTTGGGGCCCGCCCGGTACGGGCAAAACCACGGTTGCGCGGCTGCTGGCGCAGGCAACCGACCTCCATTTCGAACAGATTTCCGCGATCTTCACCGGCGTTGCCGACCTCAAGAAAGTGTTCGAGGAGGCGCGCCGACGCCGCGAGATGGGCCAGGGCACGTTGCTGTTCGTGGACGAAATCCATCGCTTCAATCGTGCGCAGCAGGACAGCTTCCTCCCGGTGATGGAGGACGGCACCATCATTCTGGTCGGTGCCACCACCGAAAATCCGTCCTTCGAATTGAATGCGCCACTGCTGTCGCGCGCGCGTGTGCTGGTGTTCAAATCGCTGGATGCCGACGCGATCGAAAAAATGCTGGCGCGGGCCGAGATCCTCGAGGACAGGCAACTTCCACTTGACGCGGACGCGCGCGAAGCCCTCAAGCGCATGGCCGACGGCGATGGCCGCGCCGCGCTCACGCTGGTCGAGGAAATCTGGCGGGCCGCGCGCAAGGATGAAATTTTCGACTCCGCAAAGCTGCAGGACATCGTGCAGCGCCGCGCGCCGATCTACGACAAGAGCCAGGACGGCCACTACAACCTGATCTCGGCCCTGCACAAATCGGTGCGCGGCTCGGACCCCGATGCGGCGCTCTATTATCTCTGCCGTATGCTGGACGCCGGCGAACCGGCGCTCTACATCGCCCGCCGGGTGGTGCGCATGGCAATCGAAGACATCGGGCTCGCCGATCCGCAGGCGTTGGTGATCGCCAACGCGGCCAAAGAGGCCTACGACTTTTTGGGTTCGCCCGAGGGCGAACTCGCGATCGCGCAGGCGGTGATTTATTGCGCGACGGCGCCAAAATCGAACGCAGGTTATGCGGCCTTTGGCGCTGCCATGCGAACGGCGAAAGAGGCGGGCTCTTTGCTGCCGCCCAAGCACATTCTCAATGCGCCCACGAAGCTGATGCAGGAAGAAGGCTATGGCCGTGGCTATGCCTACGACCACGATGCCGAAGAGGCTTTCTCCGGCCAGAATTATTTTCCGGACGCGCTACACCGGCAGAAATTCTACGACCCGCCGGAGCGCGGGTTCGAGCGCGAGATCAGAAAGCGGCTGGAATATTGGGAAAAGCTGCGCAAGGATCCGCAGCGTGGGCGCTCATAGATGAGCGAGGCCCGAATCGCGCGATGACAGCCGATATCACTTTCTCGTCACGGCTCACATTCATCACCAAGGCTATTTTTCCGGCCTGCTGGATTGTGGGATTTGGTGCGATCACTGCGTTCTTCTGGGTCAGCGAGGGCCTGCCGGCCGAAACTGGATGGCTATTTCTCGCGGCCTGGATCGTGGGCGCGCTGTCTTTTTGGTGGTGGTGCCTCCCTCTCAAAAGGGTTCGTGTCGGCGGCGGCGCTCTCTACGTTTCCAACTTCCGCAAGGAAATTGTGGTACCTCTGACTTTCATTGAAGGTGTGACGGAAAATCGCTGGATCAATATTCATCCGGTGACCATCCATTTTCGTGGTGACACTGAATTTGGAAGAAAGATTTCGTTTATGCCGAAGGCGCGCGTGATGTTCTTCTGGTCGTCACATCCGGTCGTGGGCGAGCTCAGACGCATGGTCGCGGCGGCGGCAACGGGGAGCAGGGCATGAGGCGGGGACGCACCGGCGCACGCCAGCCTGGAGGCGGCGCGAAGGCCGCTTCGCGTGGTCGCGGACACGGGCGCGATCGCGACGAGCGCCATAAGGAGCGTTCGAAAAAGCGTTTCGCGCAGCGCCAATCCGACATGCCCCCGAAACATGCGCCCAAGCGCGGCTCTCCCTCTCCCCGCGTGCGAGGCGAGGGTCGGGGTGAGGAAACGTTTCGAAATGCTCAGAATCGCAGTGACGGCTCCTCACCCGACCGCCTTCACTCGGCTCCCCCAGTCGCAGCGAAGCCGGCGTTTTTCTCCGCCGGCGTGCAGAACGTCACCGTAACGTCGGACGAGAATAATATGCGCGTCGATCGTTTTTTCGAGGCGCGTTTCCCGGGCCTTTCGTTCAGTCACATCCAGCGCATCATCCGCAAAGGCGAGGTGCGCGTGAATGGCAAGCGCACACAGCCCAAGGCGCGGCTCGAAACCGGCCAGGCGATCCGCATTCCGCCGCTGAAGGTCGAGGCGCCGACCCCGCGCGATGACGCGCCATCGGCACAGAAAGACCGTGCATTCCTGAAATCGATCACGCTTTACGAAGATGCCGATGTGCTTGTGCTCAACAAACCCATGGGGCTCGCCGTGCAGGGCGGTTCCGGCACCACGCGTCATGTCGACGGAATGCTGGGGGCACTGCGGGGCACTGATGGTCAGCGTCCGCGTCTGGTGCACCGGCTCGACAAGGACACCGCCGGCTGCCTGCTGGTGGCCAAGAGCCGTTTTGTCGCCGCCGCGTTGGCCAAGACTTTTCGCTCGCGCTCGGCGCGCAAGATCTACTGGGCGATGGTCGCCGGCGTACCGAAGCCGGCGCAAGGCCGCATCTCGACTTATCTCGCCAAGCAGGAAGTCGAAGAAGATTCCTTCATGCGCATTGCCAAACATGGCGAGAAAGACGCCGTGCACGCCGTGACCTACTATGCGGTGGTGGAGACCGCGGCGCAGAAGGTTGCGTGGCTATCGCTCAAGCCGGTCACCGGCCGCACCCATCAATTGCGCGCGCACATGGCGCATGTCGGCAATCCCATTGTCGGCGATCCGAAATATTTCAACATCGAGAACTGGGAGCTGCCGGGCGGCATCCAGAACAAGTTGCATCTGCTCGCCCGCCGTATCGCGGTACCGCACCCGCGTGGCGGGGTGATCGACGTGTCGGCACCGTTGCCTCCCCACATGCTGCAAACCTGGAACCTGCTTGGCTTCGATGCGACGCGTTACGATCCGATCGAAGAGGCGCCGGAGGAGGAGTAGCGGACTTGCCGCGGGGTTCCTATCTGACAGAAATGACGCACGCACCCACCATGATTGTGCTGCTGGCCCTGACGGCTGTGTTGGCCGGTCCAGCGCGTGCGCAGAATAACAACAACATCCTCGGCGATGACTACAGCATCATGAAGCCGGAAAAGGGCGCGCGTCCGGCGCAGCCGGAGCCATGGCTTGCGCCCAAATACAAATCCCCGCGCGGAACCGTGAAGCACGTGGTCATTCCGCGCTCCACGAGCATCCAGCCGCCGGACACGGCTGTGCCACCGCCGATTATCGTCCCGCAGACCGGGCGGGCATTGCCGAACCTGCCGACGGTGTCCGGCTCGGGGCCGAGGGGTGCCGAGACCTACCAGGACCGCGCCGCACGCTGCACGCACCAGGCGGGGGTCTATGGGCAGGCGGCCGGCGACCGCAATACCTATGTCGGCACCTGCATCAATCAGTAGTCGACTTCATCTGATACTTGAGGTCTGAGGCGGCCTTAAAGGGGCGCTTCAAGTTAAGGTTTTGCTTTAAAGATCGGCTCAAATCTCGTCCATGACCTGGGCGTAGGAAATCAGCGCAAATAGTGCCGTGCCTCCGATCATGTTGCCGATCAACACGGGCGCCATGAACTGCGCCAGCATTTGCCACCACGCCCAGCTGCCGGAAAACACCAGCAAATAGGCTTCCATGCTGCCGGCGACCACATGCGTAAAGCCGCAAACGGCGATGAGCCACGTCATAAGCACGATGACCTGAAACTGCGACCGCTCGGCGCCCGGCATCAGCCAGACCATGGCCGCCATCAGGAAGCCGGCGGCGATTGCGCGAAACAGCATGTCCCACCAGCTGAAGTCGAGCAGGCTTTGGCTGATGGCGAGCATTCCGCCATAGAGCTCAGGCGTCAGCACCGGCGTGTAGGCACAGAACAAGGCGGCGAACAGTGTCCCGGCGAGATTGGCGGCGAGAACAATCGCCCACAGCCGCGCGGTGCGTCCCAGATTGTCGAACGTAAAATTCTTCGCCACCGGCAGCACCGCAGTGATCGTGCTCTCGGTGAATAATTGCTGGCGCGAAAGCACTGCCATGACAAAGCCGATGCAGTAGCCGAAGCTCGCGACCAGCGGCCGCCAGGGAGCGTCGGGCAGATGAGTCTGCAAGATCGCCTGCGCCAGCAGCGAGAAGCTGATTGAAAGCCCGGCTGCCACGCCCGACCACCACAGCGAGGTGAGGGGGCGCGCCATTTCCTCTTCGCCCAGTCGGCGTACGACTTCATAGATGACGGGCGTGCGCGGGGTCGCCATTTCCTCGACGTCGCGGACTTCACTGTCGCTGATTCCACGGCGGCGGCGCCCGCGCGCAGGATGGGCTGGTGGCCGCTTGCGGCCGGCGATGGATGCGCGCGCGCTCATGCGCCCCATCAACGTCCGGCATGGGAGTGAAGTTCCGCGCTTGAAACTCAGGCGCCTGCCGCGTCAAGGGCCGCGATGTCGGCGGACGAAAGCCTGATCTCCGGCGCCTTCATGATTTCGCCGAGCTGTTTGACGCTGGTGGCGCTGACGATAGGGGCGGTAATGACCGGCCTGGCGATCAGCCAGGCCAGCGCAATTTGGGCCGGCAAGGCGTTATGCCGCGCCGCTACGTCGTCCACGACCTTGAGAATGCCCAGCCCGCGCGCATCGAGATAACGCTTGAGCCGCCCACCGCGTCCGGGATGCCTGGCGCCTTCCTCGGCCGAGCGGTATTTGCCGGTCAGAAATCCGGCGGCAAGCGAGTAGTAATTGATGACGCCGAGCTTGTGCTCGCGGCAAATCGGCGCGAACTCGGTCTCGAATTCCTTGCGATCGGAGAGATTATAGAGCGGCTGTAAACTCTCGTAGCGAGGCAGGCCGAGTTGTTTGCTGGCGGCGAGCGAGGCCTTCAGGCGCGCGGGGCTGATGTTGGAGGCGCCGATCGCGCGCACCTTTCCGGCTTTGATCAGCGTGGCATAAGCCTGCATCGTTTCTTCAACCGGCGTGACCTCGTCGTCGAAATGCGTCTGGTAGAGATCGATGTGGTCGGTTTGCAGACGCCGCAGCGAGGTTTCGCACTCGCGCAGGATGTAATCCTTCTTGAGGCTGCGGCCTTCGCCCATGTCCTCGCCGACTTTGGTGGCGATCAGCACCTTGTCGCGCTTGCCGCTGCGTTTGATCCAATTGCCGATGATGCTTTCGGACTCGCCGCCCAGGCTGCCCGGCACCCAGCGCGCGTAACTGTCCGATGTATCGACGGCGTTGAAGCCGGCATCGATAAAGGCATCGAGAATGCCAAAGGAGGTTTTTTCGTCGATGGTCCAGCCGAACACATTGCCGCCGAGCATGATGGGGGCGAAGTGCAGGTCGGATTGGCCGAGGCGGCGTTTCTCCATGGCGAGCGTCATTCTCTTCCTTGTCATGCCCGGCCGTAGCCGTCCGGGAGGACAGCGTGCTATCGCACGCCTATGTGCCGGGCATCCCGCTTAGGAACGCAATGCCTACCTAAGCGAGATGGCCGGGACAAGTTTACAGCCGGGCCGGCCGAAGGCCGGACCCGGTTGCCCGGCCATGACGACGTAGTGGATTGAAGGAGTGCCTACCGCAAACTGGCGTTGAACTTGTCGAGGGCGGCCTGGCCCGGGCACAGCTCTTTTTCGGCGAGCGCGTTCAACGGACCCTCGACCGTGTGCAGGTGCGCGTGCAGATCCTCGGGCTCCTTCTCGACATAGAGCAGGCCGGTGACGATCTGCCCCTTGGCCGCATGGTGCTGGAGGAAGCCAAGGGCGGCGGTGCGGTCGTGCAACTCGTAATCGGCGGCGAGCTTGCGCAGCGCGATCCTGGAGCCGTCATGCTGCTCCACCACTTCAACGGTGCCGGGATCGTATTTGACCTCGATCGGCATGCGGCTGGAGATGAAGTCGAGACGATTAACGGCTTCGTTGTGCTCGCGCACGAAATCGAAGCTCTTGGTCGAGCCAGCGTGGTTGTTGAACGCGACGCAGGGCGAAATGATATCGATGAAAGCCGCGCCCTTGTGCGCGATCGCCGCCTTGATGATCGGCACCAGCTGCTGCTTGTCGCCGGAGAAGGAGCGCGCGACAAAGCTGGCGCCGAGCTGGAGCGCCATCGCAACGAGATCGATGGAATTGTCAGTGTTGATGAAGCCGCGCTTCGACTTCGAGCCGCGGTCGGCGGTGGCGGAAAACTGGCCCTTGGTAAGGCCATACACCCCGTTATTCTCCACGATATAGACCATGTTCACGCCGCGCCGCAGGCAATGCGCGAACTGCCCAAGCCCGATCGAGGCGCTGTCGCCGTCGCCGGAGACGCCGAGATAGATCAGGTCGCGATTGGCGAGATTGGCGCCCGTGAGCACCGATGGCATGCGGCCATGCACGGAGTTGAAACCGTGCGAATTGCCAAGGAAGTAGGTTGGCGTTTTCGACGAGCAGCCAATGCCCGAAATCTTGGCGACGCGGTGCGGCTCAATCGAAAGCTCGAAACAGGCCTGGATGATGGACGCGGTGATTGAGTCATGCCCGCACCCCGCGCACAGCGTCGAGACCGTGCCTTCGTAGTCGCGATGGGTGTAGCCGAGCGAATTTTTCGGCAGTTCGGGGTGGTGGAATTTCGGCTTGGCGAGATAGGTCATGGTTCAGTCCTGACTCAGAATTGTCATGGCCGGGCAACCGGGTCCGGCCTTCGGCCGGCCCGGCTGTAAACTTGTCCCGGCCATCTCGATAAGGATGGCAAGGCCGTGCGTCCCAAAGCGGGATGCGCGGGTCATAGGCGTGCGAAAGCAGGCCGTCCTTCGGACGGCTATGCCCGCGCATGACGTCACGAAAGACAAGTCTTTCATGACGTCACCTTCATCGGCTTGACCTTTAGTTGATCCAGATGGTCGCCGATTGCCTTGGCGATGAAGCGGGCGGTGATAGGCGTGCCGTCATAGTGCAGGATTGGCACCAGCCGCACGGGATCGATGCCGCATTCGTTGACGATCAGCGAGCGTAATTGCGAGTCGCGGTTCTGTTCGACCACGAACACGAAATCATGGTCCGCGACGAAGCTGTTCACGCTCGAATGGAAGGGGAAGGCGCGGATGCGCATGCGATCGAGCGCATGTCCGCGCGCCTCGATCATGTGGATCGCCTCGTCCATCGCGGGCGAAGTCGAACCGTAATAAATCACGCCGTATTTGGTCGGCTTGACGCTGGTGGCAATCAGCGGACGCGGCACCAGGTCCTTGGCGGTATCGAATTTGCGCACCAGGCGCTGCATGTTGTCGACGTAGGGTGCGCCTTCCTCTGTGTAGCGCGCGTAGCGGTCGCGCGACGTGCCGCGGGTGAAGAACGAGCCTTTGGTCGGGTGCGTGCCGGGATAGGTGCGGTAGGGGATGCCGTCGCCGTCGACGTCGAGATAGCGGCCGAACTCCTTGCCGGCCTCCAGCTCGGCGGCCGTCATCACCTTGCCTCGGTCGTATTTGCGGGCATCGTCCCAGGCCAGCGGCTTGGACAGATGATGGTTCATGCCGATATCGAGATCGAGCATGACAAAGATCGGCGTCTGCAGCCGGTCAGCGAGATCGAAGGCCTGCGCGCCAAAGGTGAAGGCTTCGCTCGGGTCCTCGGGGAACAGCAGCACGTGCTTGGTGTCGCCGTGTGAGGCATAGGCGCAGGAAATGATGTCGCATTGCTGCGTGCGGGTCGGCATGCCGGTGGAGGGGCCTGCGCGTTGTACGTCGAACAGAACTGCTGGAATTTCAGCAAAATAGGCGAGGCCGATGAACTCCTGCATTAACGAAATGCCGGGGCCGGAGGTGGCGGTGAAGGCGCGCGCGCCGTTCCAGCCGGCGCCGATCACGATGCCGATGGAGGCCAGTTCGTCTTCCGCCTGGATGATCGCGTATTTCGCCTGCTTGGTTTCAGGATCGATGCGGAGCTTGGCGCAATGGCGCGTGAAGGCGTCGGCCAGCGACGAGGACGGCGTGATCGGATACCAGGCGCAAACAGTCGCGCCGCCATAGACGGCGCCAAGCGCTGCCGCTGAATTGCCTTCGATGAAGATGCGGTCACCGACTTTGTCCGACTTCTTCAGGCGCACCCCGAGCGGGCATTGCAAATTGAGGATCGCGTAGTCGCGGCCGATATGCAGCGCCTTGATATTGGGCTCGATCAGCTTGTCCTTGCCCTTGTACTGTTCGCCAATCAGCTGCTCGACCACCTTTACGTCCATGTCGAGCAGTGCGGTGAGCGCGCCGATATAAATGATGTTCTTGAACAACTGGCGCTGGCGTGGATCGGTGTATTCGCGGTTGCAGATCGCGGTCAGCGGCACGCCGATGACGGTGATGTCCTCGCGGAATTTCGACGGGGGCAGGGGCTTGGTTGAATCATAAAACAGATAGCCGCCCGGCTCGACGCCGGCGATGTCGCGATCGAAAGTCTGCGGGTTCATCGCGACCATCAGGTCGGTGCCGCCGCGTGCGCCCATGTGCCCGCCTTCCGAAACGCGCACTTCGTACCAGGTCGGCAGCCCCTGGATGTTGGACGGGAAGATGTTGCGCGGCGCTACTGGAACGCCCATGCGCATGACCGCGCGCGCGAACATCTCGTTCGCGCTCGCCGAACCGGAGCCGTTGACGTTGGCGAAGCGGACGACGAAGTCGTTTACGCGGCTGATCGGCGTGACGGTCGGCATGAAGTCCCTGCGTGAGTCATATCCAGGAAGAATTTCTGCATATCCCAGGCGCCCGTCGGGCAACGTTCCGCGCATAGGCCGCAATGCAGACAGACGTCCTCGTCCTTGACCATGACGCGGCCGGTCTTGAGGCCATTCTGCACATATAAGTCTTGCGTGAGATTGTGCGAGGGCGCGGTCAACCGCTTGCGAAGTTCGGCTTCCTCGCCATTCGGTGTGAAAGTGATGCAATCCATCGGGCAGATATCGACGCAGGCATCGCATTCGATGCAGAGCTGTGCCGAGAATACCGTCTGCACGTCGCAGTTCAGGCAGCGGCCGGCCTCCTTGAGTGCGACCTCGACATCGAAGCCCAACTCGACTTCGGCCTTGATGTCCTTCAGCGCGATGGCCTTGTCGCGCAGTGGCACCTTGTAGCGCTTATCGAGTTCGATCTCGTTGTCGTAAGACCATTCGTGGATACCCATTTTCTGGCTCATCAGCTCGACCGCCGGCAGCGGGCGATCGGTGATGTCCTCGCCATTGAGCATCTTGTCGATCGAGACGGCGGCCTCGTGGCCATGCGCCACCGCCCAGATGATATTTTTCGGACCGAACGCCGCGTCGCCGCCGAAATAGACCTTCGGATTGGTCGAGGCAAAGGTCACGGTGTCGACCTTGGGCATGTTCCATTCGTCGAATTGGATACCGCAATCGCGCTCGATCCACGGAAATGCGTTCTCCTGACCGACGGCCACCAGCACGTCGTCGCAGGGAAAATGCTGATCCGGTTCGCCGGCCGGCACGAGTTTGCGCCGGCCCTTGGCATCGCGCTCGGCCTTCACTTTTTCGAAGGTGATGCCGGTGAGCTTGCCGTTCTCGTGCGTGAATTCCTTTGGCACGAGGAAATTATGAATCGGAATGCCCTCGTGCATGGCGTCTTCCTTTTCCCAAGGCGACGCCTTCATTTCTTCGAAGCCGGAGCGCACCACCACGTCCACCTGCTCGCCGCCGAGGCGGCGGGCGGAGCGGCAGCAATCCATTGCGGTGTTGCCGCCGCCGAGCACGACGACGCGCTTGCCGATCTTGCTGACGTGGCCGAACGACACGGACGACAGCCAATCGATGCCGATGTGAATGTTCTTGGCCGCTTCCTTGCGGCCGGGGATGTCGAGGTCACGTCCGCGCGGCGCGCCCGAACCCACGAAGATCGCATCCCAGCCTTCGGCCAGCAGCGCCTTCATGCTGTCGATGCGTTTGCCGCCGCGGAATTCGACGCCGAGGCCGAGGATGTAACCGGTTTCCTCGTCGATGACGGAATCCGGCAGACGGAATTTCGGAATCTGCGTGCGGATCATTCCGCCGGATTTCGGATCGCCGTCGAATACAACGCAGGTATAGCCGATCGGAGCGAGGTCGCGCGCCACGGTCAGAGAGGCGGGCCCGCCGCCAACCAGTGCGATACGTTTACCGTTTTTCCTCTGAGCGGGCTTGGGCAGCCGCGCGGTGATGTCATCTTTGTAGTCGGCGGCAACACGCTTGAGCCGGCAGATCGCCACCGGTTCATCTTCGACCCGCACGCGGCGACAGGCCGGCTCGCAAGGGCGGTCGCAGGTGCGCCCGAGAACTCCCGGGAAAACGTTCGAGCGCCAATTGATCATGTAGGCGTCGGAATAGCGGCCTTGCGCGATCAGGCGGATATATTCCGGTACCGGCGTATGCGCCGGGCAAGCCCACTGGCAATCCACGACCTTGTGGAAGTAGTCGGGCGCAGAAATGTCGGTATCCTTCATTGACTCCTCGAAACGCGCCCCGCTACTCGGCACTCGCAAAACGGTATCGCGTTGCAGCCCTTAACGGGTCCATTTCCCCTCGGTCGGCCTTGTTATCCGGCACGAATCCGGGCGGATATTATTGTCTACAGACCCGCAAGGCTACCTATCCTTCCGTCATGGTTGAGCCCTATCAACCACAAGTCTGCGTGAGGTTTTTCGCTCCCTGAAAGAGGCGGCAGCAAGGCATTCTGGCCCCCTGGCATTGCGCTTTTCGATTAACATTGAGGGCTTGAGTTCCCCTTATTTTGCGCCGCACAAATTGAGTCCCAATGCGCGAGATTTTTACCGAGATTTTCGAAAATCAGCCGCTCGACCCGATGGAATCGGCACGCCAGGGCGGCCGGCCCTCGTTGCGCAAGCGTTTCTATGGGCGCGCGCATGTCGCCGAAATGGGCGATGGGAGCGAAAGCCAGCTCTTGCTTGATGGCAAGCCGGTCAAAACGCCGGCTCGCCGCGCGCTGGCCGTGCCAACCCGTCCGCTCGCGGACGCTATTGCCGCGGAATGGGACGCACAAAAAGACGTGATCGACCCGGCGTCGATGCCGCTCACGCGGCTAGCGAATGCGGCGATTGACGGCGTTCGTGACGCAACAGCCCCGGTCACTGACGAGGTCGCTGAATATCTCGGCACAGACCTGCTGTGCTATCGCGCCGATGCGCCGGCCGGTCTCGTCGAAAAGCAGTCGGCGGCATGGGATCCGGTGCTGGTCTGGGCACGCGAGCAATTCGGTGCGCGTTTCATGCTCGCACAAGGTGTCGTGCATGTGGCGCAAGCACGTGAAACGATCGCCGCGGTGCGTGCTGCAATTCCGGCCGACCCGTGGCGTCTTGCCGCGGTGTCGTCGATCACAACGCTCACCGGGTCCGCGCTGCTTGCCCTGGCGCTCGCCCATAACGCGATTGAACCCGGTGCGGCGTGGGCCGCCGCTCACGTCGACGAAGACTGGCAGATGTCGCAGTGGGGCAAAGATGACCTCGCGCTGGAACGGCGCGCATTTCGCGAAGCAGAATTTCGCGCGGCGGTGATGATGCTCAACCTCACCAATTAACTCCGCTCATTCCCGCGTAAGCGGGAATCCAGGAGCAGCAACCGTCAGGTCAGCATTTAATTACCCTGGGTCCCCGCTTTCGCGGGGACGAGCGGAACATGAGGCTAGTGCCCGGACGAATCCCCCTTGCGGCCGGCTTCGTACAGGAACCAGACGCGCCTCTCGGCATCGTCGATGAATGTTTCGAGCAGGCTCGCGGTCGCGACGTCATTGTGTTCGTCGCAAACGTCGTGCACCTCGCGCATGGCCGCCACCACGCGCTGATTGTCCTCGCGCAATTCCGCCAGCATATCGGACGGCTCGACGTAAGGCGCGTCATTGTCCTCGAGCTTCTGATGGCGGGATATGTCGCCGATCGAACGCAACGTCGGTTGCCCGATCTTGCGGACGCGTTCGGCAATGACATCAGTGGTGGCGAAAATCTGGTCGGCCTGCTCGTCGAGCAGCAGGTGGTAATCCCGGAAGTGCGGTCCGCTGACGTGCCAATGGAAATTCTTGGTCTTGAGATAGAGCGCGAAACTGTCGGCCAGGATGCGGTTGAGGGCGCCGGCGATGTCTTTTGCGGCATTGGCCCCGAGGTCGGTGGGGGTGGCAAGGCGCGGCGAGCTTGTGCGTGGCGTGGCGTGATTCATGGGAGGTCCTTTGGGGTGTCCTTCTATCTACCCCGCGAAACGGCGGAATCTATCGCAAAGTTCCATGCTCAGGAACCTTTATTCTCGTCCTCAGCTGTCGCCGCGCTGGCCTGCTGTTTAATGGCTTCCAGCTCGGCGGCCTTGGCGTCCGCGGCAGCCGCTTCGGCCTCGCGGCCCAGCGAGCGCAACAGGCTGGCGCGGGCGCCGTGCATCTTGCCCACGTCGCCCTTGATCCCGATCGCTTTATCGACGCTGGCGAGCGCTTCATCCACGCGCGACAGCTTCCGGAGCGCCAGGGCGCGGCCGAGATAGGCCTCGGCGAATTTCGGCTCGAGCGCGATGGCGCGGTCGTAGCCCGCGAGCGCTTCTTCGTCGCGATTGGCGTCGAGCAGGGAATGGGCGCGGTTGCAATAAGTCACGCAGAAATCCGGGTCGAGCGCGATCGCCTTGTCGTAGCTTGCAATCGCCTCCTCGATACGACCGGCGCCGTGCAAGGTGGCGCCGCGGTTGAGCCAGTCGCTCGCTGAATTCGGGTTGAGCGCAATCGCCCGCTCGAAGCTCGACAGCGCCTCCGCGGTGCGGCCGAGCTCGCTCAGCATGTTGGCGCGGTTGCCGTAGGCGTCGGCGAATTTGGCGTCGCATTCAATGGCGTCGTCGAAGCTTTCCAGCGCGTCCTTGACCTTGCCCATGCGGTGAAGCGCTTGGCCGATCAGGTTATGTGCGCGTGCCTGGCGCGGCCGGAAATTCAGCGAGCGGCGGGCGAGATCGATGCCCTGCTGGAACTGGCCCTCATGGCAGGCGACCACGGCGATGTAATAAAGCGCGTCGGCATTGTTCGGGTCGTTGCGCAGCACCTGGGTGTAGCGGTCCATGGCGAGCGACAGCTGGCCCGACCGGTGGTGGACCAGGCCCTGCTGGATCAGTTCGGCGGCGGTTTGCGGCTCGCTCATGAGGGCTTGTAAGCAGGGTTTGAGGGCGGTGCCAAGCCTCTAGCTCGTGGCTGTCATCGCCCGTCGAAGGCGGCGTCGCTTCGCAGCCTAATCCCGGCCGTCCCGGTGGATGCTGGGCCCCGCTTTCGCGGGGCACGACGAGCCCGTGACGTGTGGTGATGGCCTTTGCTGCCATTCCTTTGGGTCAGCGCGCAGGGCAGGGGCTCCCTTCAATGAAAGACATCCTCGACAAACTCGAAAAGCGGCGCGAGGAAGCCCGCCTCGGCGGCGGCCAGACGCGCATCGAGGCGCAGCACAAGCGCGGCAAATTGACCGCCCGCGAGCGCATCGAACTCCTGCTCGACAAGGGCTCGTTCGAGGAACTCGACATGTTCGTCGAACATCGGTCCAGCGATTTCGGCATGGAGAAGAGCAAGATCCCGGGTGATGGCGTCGTCACCGGCTGGGGCACTATCAACGGCCGTGCGGTCTATCTATTCTCCAAGGACTTCACGGTGTTCGGCGGCTCGCTGTCGGAAACGCACGCGCAGAAGATCATCAAGGTGCAGGACATGGCGATGAAGGCGCGTTGCCCGATCATCGGCCTGTTCGATGCTGGCGGCGCGCGCATCCAGGAAGGGGTGGCCGCGCTGGGTGGTTACGGCGAGGTGTTCAAGCGGAATGTGATCGCCTCTGGCGTCATTCCACAGATCAGCGTCATCATGGGTCCTTGCGCGGGCGGCGACGTCTATTCGCCGGCGATGACCGACTTCATCTTCATGGTGCGCGACACATCTTACATGTTCGTCACCGGCCCCGACGTCGTGAAGACGGTGACCAACGAGGTGGTGACGGCCGAGCAGCTCGGTGGCGCGTCCGTGCACACGACCAAGTCGGGCGTGTCCGATGGCGCTTTCGAGAACGACGTCGAGTGCCTGCTGCAAATGCGCCGGCTAATCGATTTCCTCCCGGCCAACAACGAGAGCGGCGTGCCGGAATGGCCCACGCAAGATGAGGCCGACCGCATCGATGAATCGCTCGACACGTTGGTGCCCGACAATCCGAACAAGCCATACGACATCAAGGAGCTGATCCTGAAGGTGGCGGACGAGGGCGACTTCTTCGAGGTGTCGTCGGCCTATGCCAAAAACATCGTCACTGGCTTTGGCCGCATCGCCGGGCGTACCGTCGGCTTCGTTGCCAATCAGCCGATGGTGCTGGCGGGCGTGCTCGACAGCGACGCCTCGCGAAAGGCGGCGCGCTTCGTCCGGTTCTGCGACGCCTTCGGCATTCCAATTGTGACTTTTGTCGACGTGCCGGGTTTCCTGCCCGGCACCGACCAGGAATATGGCGGCCTGATCAAGCACGGCGCCAAGTTGTTGTTCGCCTATAGCCAGTGCACGGTCCCGCTGGTCACCATCATCACGCGAAAGGCTTTCGGTGGTGCATATGACGTGATGGCGAGCAAACATGTCGGCGGCGATCTGAACTATGCCTGGCCAACGGCGCAGATCGCGGTCATGGGCGCGAAAGGGGCGGTCGAGATCATCTTCCGTGCCGACATCGGCGACAAAGACAAGATCGCCGCGCGCACCAAGGAATATGAGGATCGGTTTCTGTCGCCCTTCGTTGCCGCCGAGCGCGGCTATATTGACGATGTGATCATGCCGCACTCCACGCGGCGCCGCATCGCACGTGCACTGGCCATGCTGAAGAACAAGCATGTGGAGATGCCGGCGCGGAAACACGACAATTTGCCATTGTGAGATACGCTGCTGCTAGCCTTTTTCAGCTCAAGCGATTCGACTAATGGCCAAAAAACCCAAATCCTCAACCCTCAGCGACGATCTCCGCGCCGAACGCCCCTTGCTGGTGGGCGCGGCGACGACACTTGTTTTCTTTACGGTCGGCGCATCATGGACCGACGATCTCACGCATCTGGGCCTGACCGCCGTGCTCTTTATCTGGCTGTTTGCGGTTATGATCTGGTGCGCCTTCGGCGTGGTGCGTCACGCGGAGGTGCTGGCCGAGTATCTGGGGGAACCCTACGGGACGCTCATTCTAACGATCGCCGCGGTCAGCATCGAAGTCACCATCATGGCGACGGTCATGCTCAACGGCGACCCAAACCCGACGCTGCCGCGCGACACCGTGTTCGCGGTGCTCATGATCGTGCTCAATGGCATGATCGGGTTGTCGGTGATCGCCGGCGCATTGAACCATCGGCAGCAGCAATACAGTCTGCAGGGCGCGGTGGCGTTTCTGGCGGTTATCACTTGCCTGTCCGTTATCTCGCTGGTGGTGCCGACATTCACCACATCGACGCCCGACCATACGATGACAACGCTGCAGGCGATCGTGTTTGGTCTATTGACCGCGTTGCTCTACGGCGGATTCCTGATGATCCAGACCGTGCGCCACCGCGCCTTCTTCATGGAAGCGAAAGCCATCAACCGCGTCGCCGGTGCCGAGCCCGCGCATGAACCGGGCGATGGCCCACGCCGTTCGCTCTCTTATCATGCTGTCCTGCTTTTCCTCACCTTGCTGCCGGTGGTGCTGCTGTCGGAGAAACTGGCGGAAGTGATCGACTATGGCATCGAGAAACTGCATGCACCGACCACGCTTGGCGGCATCCTGATCGCCATTCTGATCTTGTCGCCGGAGGGGCTGACAGCCTTTCAGGCGGCGCGGCGCAACCACTTGCAGCGCTCGGTCAATTTGCTGCTGGGGTCGGGGCTGTCCACCATCGGACTGACGATTCCGGTCATGCTGGCGCTCAGCCTGGTGATCAGCCTACCGCTCCAACTGGGTCTTGAATCGGTGCCGGCCATCCTGCTGGTGCTGACGCTGTTTATTGCGCAGATGACCTTTTCCGGTGCGCCGACCAACATCTTGCTCGGCGCCGTGCATCTGGTCTTGTTCATCACCTTCATTGTGCTGATTTTCAATCCGTGAAGGGCAGTCGGGCCATAACGCTGGGGAGGCTAAACCCCAGCGCAGAGGCGCGGCAGCCGGAAACAATAGCGTTCACCTATCAGCCAAACGGCTGAATGACTTCTGCGGCGATAACCAAAGATCATTTTTCGTGATTGAAAGGCCTGGCGCACCCTTGCGGATAGTCGCCAGCTGGAGTTCCATGCAGGCTGTTGCAGTTTTTGTACCAAGGGGGGTACGACATCATGTCCTTGCACTGCCACCGCTTTTTGCTTGCGGCGTTCGCTCTCGCCGCGATGATTTTTGCGCCGGTAGCGGCTTCGGCCCAATCATGGACCCAGATCGGCGGGCTCTCCTGCCAGGTCGATCCGAACGTCGGTTTCATCATCGTTGGCCACCAGTCGATGCGGTGCGTCTACGAGCCCGCGCAGACGAACCCTCCGCAAGGTCCACCGCAATACTACGACGGCGCCCTTAATACTGTGGGTCTCAGCATCGGCATCAGCGCCGGGAGCGCGATCGGCTGGGCGGTGTTTGCGCCGACCACGGGTGTTCCCGCCGGCGCGCTCGCTGGTGAATATGTCGGCGTGACCGGCACTGCCGCCGTTGGCGTGGGCGGTGGCGCCAATGTGCTGATGGGTGGATCCAACCGCACGATCGCGCTTCAACCGGTTTCGCTTCAGGGCTCGGTTGCGCTCAATGTCGTGGCGGGCGTGTCCTCGCTCACGCTGCGCTGGCGGTAAGTTCCGCGGCAACATTTTCGCTCTGGCGCGCTCCGGCACGACAATGCCGGGGCGCGTTTGCATTTGGCGTAACGGTGCCACGCTACCGATATCCGCGGCGCAATTGACTAAAATCGGACGGGGAAATCCAAGCAGTAATTAGCCAGGAACTCTTTGCGTCTTTCTTTTCCGGTGAACGGATGACGCCGTCACGTGTTCTTTCTGTCAGGTGGGAGGCTGACGGAGGGAGAATTATGTCTTTACGCCAATCGAAAGTACTGATCGCCGATGATTCCAATCCGGTCCATCAGCTGATCCGCGACGCTCTACCCAATGATTATTCCGCCAATATCGTGCATGCCTTCGATGGCGTGGAGTGTCTGCAGGCGCTCGATCACGGCGTCGACCTCGCCTTCATCGATGTTCATATGCCGACCATGGGCGGCATGGACGCTCTATGGGCCGCGCGTATTGCCGGCAACAAAACATTTGTCACGTTGATATCCGGACGATCAAACCGGCGCTGCATCGATCTTGCGCGCCAGCTCGACGCCTATGAGTTTCTGACCAAGCCGTTCGGCAAAGGCGAGATCGATGCCATTCTGGCGACGCATCGGCGCATCACCACGCCGATGCATGTGTTGCTGGTCGACGACTCGCCGGTTTCGTTGAAAGTCATGCGCAAGGTACTGTCGAGCTCCGTTTTCCACCTCGACATCGAAGACGCAACGACCGGCACCGAGGCGCTGGCGCGGTGCAAGGCGGAGACATTCGATGTCGTGTTCCTGGACATCAACATGCCGGGCCTAAACGGCTACGCGACCCTTGCACGCCTGATGCAGGCCAATCCCCAGGCCAAGGTCGTCATGATCTCCGGCGAGTTTAATACACTGCGAGAGCGCGAGGCGCTCAAGCTCGGCGCCGCCGCGATCATGCATAAGCCGTTCTTCCCGACCGAAATCGACGCGGTTCTGCATCGGGTCTTCGGCCTGCAATCGCCGAAACTCGCGACCAATGCATTTGTGCGCGACTTCGGCATCAAGATTCACGGCCGCACCATTGCGGTCGAGCACGCCGAAACCGGGCACGTGTATGAGTATGTCTGGTTCCGCGATCCGCCGTACCTTCGTTTGCCGCTGATCCGCGAAAACGAAGCGGCGACGATTCCGGTCGCCGAGCTGGTGGCAAATGCCAAGAAAGCAGCGATGCTGGAGCTGGAAAATTCCAGCCTGGTGCAGGCTCATGCGCAGGCTGCTTGAGCGGGCACCAACAGGCTGCATAACGGGCGCGGACCTGTGTAAAGACGGGCGATGATGCCTGTTTGAGGGTGACGGGCAGCGGCGGTGCAACTATACACGCGCCGTGCCTATCACCCGTGACCAGACAGGCGTGATCGCGGCGGTGGTGTCGAGCGCGATCGGCGGCATCGCCGGCGGGGCGACGCGTTTTGTCGTGCATGCCACCGACCCCGTAACGCTGGGGGTGTTTCGCTTCGGCACGGGGTTTCTGATCCTGCTGCCGATTGCTCTCTATATGAAAAGCCGATGGCCAAAAGGGCGCGACTGGATTGCGGTCGCAGCACTCGGAATCCTGTTCTTTTTTGCGTTCTCGATTCTGTTCAATCTGGCCTACACGTACACCACGGCGGCGCGCGGCGCGCTGACGCTCTCCACGATGCCGCTAATGACCATGCTGGTCGGCGCCGCGCTCGGTATCGAGACGCTGACGGTGCGCAAGACGGCGGGCGTTCTGATTGCCATGACGGGCGTGCTGTTTGCGCTGGCGTTCGGCCTCTCGAATGCACCGGCTGGCGCCTGGCGAGGCGAACTGGTGATGTTTGCCGCCACTTTCTGTATGTCGCTTTACAATGTGTGGTCGCGCCCGTTTATCGCGCGCTCCGATCCGCTTGCGTTCCTGACCGCCGGCATGGGCGCGGCAGCATTCTGTTTGCTGGTCTGGGCGCTGGCGATCCATGGATTCGACGCCGCCGCGCAATTCGACACACCGCAATGGTTCGCGATTGCCTATCTCGGAATTATCGGAAGTGCGGGTGCATTCATTTTGTGGGTGTTTGCGTTATCGCGCACCAGCCCGACCAAAACCGCTGTGACCATCACCGTGAACCCGGTGTTTGCGTCTATCGTCGGCGCAGTCGCAATCGGCGAGGGGATCGGCTTCAATTTGATTGTTGGATTGGCCGCTGTTGCAATTGGGATATGGCTGGCCGCGCGCTAAATTGCGTTAGCGCCAGCCACCGCCGCCATTCACATAGACCGTGTCTGCCGTCATGAATCCGCAGGCGTCGGAGCACATGAATAAAACCAGCTCGCCGATTTCCTCCGGTTCGGCAAAACGGTTCATCGGCACATCGTCGAGAAAGCGCTGAACCAGTTCGGGTGAACTACTGGCCGCCGCCTGAAACGGAGTCTTGACCGGACCGGGCGAGATCGACAAAGCGCGGATGCCTTGCGCTGCAAATTCACGCGCGACGCCCATGGTCATGGTCACGACGGCGCCTTTGGCCGCCGCGTAGTGCACAGACGATCCGGGGCCGCCGCGCTTGTGGGACATGCTGCCCATATTGACGATCACGCCGAATTTGTTGGCGAGCATATGCGGCAGCGCGGTTTGCATTGGGTAGAGCGTGCCTTTGACGTTGAGGTCGAAAGTCCTCTCGAACAGATCGTCGTCGATCTCGAGGAATTTCGCGCGCCTGATCGCGGCACCGGCCGAATTGAACAGGAAATGCACGCGGCCGAAACCATCGAGCGCGAGCTGGATCATGTCCTCGACGGAGGCGCGCTTGGTAACGTCGATGGTAAGCGCCAGCGCCTGGGCGCCGATCGCGTTGATCTTCTCGGCCGTCTCCTCAACGCCCTTCTCGTTGATATCGGCACAAACCACGTTGGCGCCCTCGCGGGCGAAAATCAGCGCCGTGGCGCGGCCAATTCCACTGCCGGCCCCCGTAATGACGATGGTTTTCCCGTGGAAATAGTCCGGCGTTTTCGGCATGGCGTTTCCTTAGTTTTTCCGTCATGGCCGGGCTTGTCCCGGCCATCCCGATTAGGAGTTTATGGAAATATCGTCGTAGAGGTCCCGCCACGACGGGTTTGATTGGGCGATTAAACGCGTCTTGTAGACCCGCGGCCAGTGCTTCATGTTTTGCTCACGCTGAAGAGCGTCGTGGGCAGCGTCATACGCTTCAAAATAAACGAGCCTACCGATACCGTATCGTTTGGTGTGGCCGGGCAGGAGTTCTTGTTGTGTTCAAAAACGCGACGCGCCAGATCGCTGGTTACTCCAATGTATATCGCCTCACCGGGGCGACTTGCGAGAATATAGACGTAGAACTGACGCATGCGCTGAGTGTCTTGAATCGAGATGGCCGGGACAAGCCCGGCCATGACGAATGGGAGGAGCATTATAATGCCTGCACCAATCGAGTATGCCGAAGCTTCTGCAGCGGTACGCGCGGTTTATGATGACATCAAAAAGTCACGCAACGTGCCGGACGTGAATAATTTCTGGAAATACCTTGCACACGACCCAGCGACGCTGCGCCGCACCTGGGAGAGCGTGAGAGAGGTCATGGCGCCGGGAGCGCTCGATCCCTTGACCAAGGAAATGGTCTATCTGGCGGTCAGCGTCACCAATGGTTGTGCCTATTGTATCGCCAGCCACACAGCAGCTTCGCGCAAGGCCGGCATGACAGAGGCCATGTTCGGCGAACTCATGGCAGTGACGGGCATGGCCAACGAGACAAACCGGCTTGCCAATGGCTATCGGGTTCCCGTCGATCCGGCCTTCCAGACGTGAGATTGCCCAACAGCCCGTTGCCGTGACACAATAAGAAAAAAATAGGGGGAGGATGGTCCATGTTCGACAATGCTGTCGTGACAAAGTTACTATGTGTTGCGCTCGTGGCGGCGATCGTGCTGCCGGTCGGGCGTATTTTATTTCCTTATGTCAGCCAAGAACTGACGGGGATGCAATTTCAGGCGATCGAGGCGGTGCTGAGCGCGACCGTCGGATTCGGAATCTATTCAATCTTCGGATAACGCGGCGAGGGAACGCACACGTGCTTCCAACACGCGTCAAAATCAGGGAGACGACACAATGACGATATTCAGGACGGTGCTTGCGGTACTTGCGGTGTTGGGAGTGACGGCCCTTACGCAAGCATCCGCGCAAACAGCGTCACCGCCGGGCGCAAAGGTCTACATCATCAATCTCAAGAACGGAGCCGAGGTGAGTAGCCCGTTCCTGGTACAATTTGGACTGACCGGCATGGGTGTGGCACCGGCCGGCGTGGAAAAACCCAACACAGGCCATCATCATTTGCTGATTGATACCGCGCTCAACGGCGAAGAACTGAAGGGCGCAATCCCGGCCGATGACACGCACAAGCATTTCGGCGCAGGGCAAACGGAAACGATGGTCACCCTTCCGCCGGGCAAGCACACGCTGCAATTGGTTTTTGCCGACTGGTCACACATCCCGCACCAGCCGCCGGTGATGTCGACACCCATCACAGTGACTGTGCGCTAGGAGTTGCCGCGCCGCGCGCCAGAGCGACGCAAGTCATCATCCCGGCGCCGTCGCGGCGCCGGGATATTTTTTACGGGAAACGCCTAAGGCGCTGCCAGGCGTTATTGTGTGCCGCTGGGTGACGGCGTGGTCGACGGCGCCGGCGTCAGCGGTTGCGCAGCGGGCGAACCCGAGCCCGTGGTCGTCGGCGGGGTCACATTGCGCGCAGGCGTGCTGCTCGTCGTCATCGATGAAGAACCGTTACTTGCGGTGCTGCCGTTATTGTTCCAGCCGGCCACGATCAGGAAGCCGATCAAAAGCAGAACAGCGACGCCGGCGATCCAGCCCCACATTCCGCCAACGCTTTCGTCTCGACGGATGACCGGATCACTTAGCCGCGGGTCGCTGTAGTTCGGATCGGTAAAACGGGGATCAGTCATGGCAACCTCCTTGGATTCAAGACGAGATGCAGTCGTCTCGAACGGAGGAAACCCGCTGGCCTTGGCTCCGGTTCCGAAATTTCCGTTTGATGCCTGGAACCCTGAAGGTCAGGCTACGCGAACGGCCAGCCGCCAGGCGGCCCAGAAAACAAAGAAAAAGCATGCGAGAAACACGGGCAGGCTCGCGGTCATCGACCAATGCTCGACGGATCTACCGATGAAATAGGCGATCGTTTCGCCGATCAGGACAAAAAGGACGTAAACCGCAATCAATTTCATAGCAGCTATTCCCCCAAGTCATTTCCCCACACCCGCTACCATACCCACGATCATGGTAAGAGGGGAAGGCATCGCCCGGCGGAAAGTGGTATAGGCGCGCTACCTGCCAATTCGAACGAATCCCATTTCGCCTGTGCTGACATCATGATGCGCCTGACCCGACTGGCGATTGCAATCGCGCCGGCGATTTTCGTCGTGTTGTGGAGCACAGGGTTCATCGGCGCGCGCTACGGCTTGCCTTATATCGAGCCGCTGACGTTTCTCGCAGTGCGCATGGGTTTTGTCGTGCTGATCATGGGCGCGATTGCTCTGATCGGCGGTGCGAAGGCACCAGATGCGCGGGAAGTCGGCCACGCGCTGGTCGCCGGTTCCCTCGTTCATGGCCTTTACCTTGGTGGCGTGTTTATAGCCATCAGCCAGGGCGTCCCCGCCGGTGTGTCCGCGCTAATCCCGGGTCTTCAACCGATCCTGACCTCGACAATCGCCAACCGTTTCATGGGTGAGATCGTCACCCGAGTTCAGTGGATTGGTCTCGCACTCGGCCTGGTCGGCGTCATGCTGGTCCTGCACGATCGCACCATTGTATTGGCCGGCTCGACGTTGGGCTGGATTGCCAGCTTCCTGTCGCTGGTCGGTATCACGCTGGGGACTCTTTACCAGAAACGATTTTGCGGCGGGATCGACTGGCGCGCCGGAAATTTTGTGCAATATGTTGGCGCGGGTGTTTTGTTTACAATAGGCGCATTCGCTTTCGAGACGCGCGAGATCCACTGGACCGGCGAGTTGATCTTTGCGATCGCCTGGCTCGTGCTCGTCTTGTCGATTGCCGCGATCGGGCTGATGTACTGGCTGATCCGCCGCTCGGCAGCGACCGGCTTTGCGAGCCTGTTCTATCTCGTGCCTGGCGTGACCGCCTTATTCGCCTTCATCTTGTTCGGCGAGCGGCTCGACGCGCTTTCGATCGCCGGCATGGTGATCTGCGCGGGCGGGGTGGTGTTGGCCAATCGCGGCGCGGCCAAGCCTCGTACCGTTTGAACGCCTGTCGCTACCGGTCCAGGACGAGCTGGGTCTGGATGACGAGGGCGCAGAGCTTACCATCGTTGCGCGTAATGCGCGTTTGCCAGACCATCGTGGTGCGGCCGCGATGGAGGGGGGTACATTCAGCTTTGGCGACGTCGCCGATCGGGATTGCGGCGAAGAAATTGGTCTTGCTCTCAATCGTCGTCGTGGATTGGCCGTCTTTGAGGTTGGCGGTTGCAGCGGTGCCGCCGAGATTGTCGGCGAGCGCCATGATGGCACCGCCATGCATGATGTTAAACCGGTTGTTGAGCTCCTCGCGCATCGGCAGCTCGGCGGTGACGCGTTCGGGCGACACGTGGGTGATCTTGAGACCCAGAAATTCGGCAAAGGGCGGCTGCGATTTGGCCGCATCATTCATCGCCCTGTCACTCATGTGAAATGCTCCAGCCGCCGTCAAAATAACCAAGGGGCGCGGACGATATCGCCCGCGCCCCCTAGTTTCAACAAGTCCGCAGAGAGTTTATGCCTTCGGTTGCGGCACGATACGGATATAGGGTCGCGGCGCCTTGAAGCCTTGCGGCCAGATCTTCTTGGCTTCCTCATCACTGACCGAGCCGGCAATGATGACATCTTCGCCTTGCTTCCAGTTCGCCGGCGTCGAAACGCGGTGTTTGGCGGTCAACTGGAGCGAGTCGAGTACGCGCAGCACCTCATCGAAATTGCGGCCCGTGGTCATCGGATAGACGAGGACAAGCTTGATCTTCTTGTCCGGGCCGATGATGAAGACGTTTCGTACGGTCTGATTATCGGCGGCCGTGCGCCCTTCCGACGATCCGGAGGTTGCTGCCGGTAGCATGCCGTAGGCCTTGGAGATTTTCAGATCGGTGTCGCCGATCATCGGATAGTTCGGCGCAAAGCCAACAACGTCCTTGATATCGCCGGCCCACTTCTTGTGATTTTCGACCGGATCGACCGAAAGGCCGATGATCTTGGTATTGCGCTTGTCGAACTCCGGTTTCAACCGCGCCATGGTCCCGAGCTCAGTTGTGCAAACGGGGGTGAAATCCTTCGGATGCGAAAAAAGCACGCCCCAAGACGTGCCTAGCCAATCGTGAAAACGGATTTTACCTTCAGTTGTTTCCGCCTCGAAATCGGGTGCGGTATCGCCAATCGCTAACGCCATGATCAACCTCCACTCAAAAAGTTACGTGCTTGTCACCTAATATAGGCGACGGCGCGCAAGTGGAATAGGGCAAGGGCCAAAGAGCATCGATGCGTAGCCGGTCGCGTCGTGCGGAGAACAAAGGCTGTGACGCGAGGGTGCCGGGTGGAAAAGTCTTTCCACCCGCGCGATTTATGGCGGGCCGCTAGCGGCTCGCCGCTTTGCGCTCATCCATGCCGACCGTCCGGCCGGGGAAGCCGGCCGCGTCGAAATACCGCGTGCTGCCAACGCGTTGGCCCACCAGCACAGTCGCGAGGCCATTTTCGTCCGCTTTGGCGCGTTCGACGAATTGCTCAACGGTCGGGTTTGCGCCCCCCGGCAGGGCTTCCTCGACGACCCGGCCCATGAGGCTGCCATGGAACGGGATTTTCAGCCCCAGCACCTGCGCAATGGTCTTGCCGATGTCGGCGTTGCTCACCGGCGTCTCATTGACGAAGCCGGATTTAAAATCAGGTCCGGCCGCGGCCATAAAATTCATGGTGTCGGCGCGGTTGAAGCTGCCATGCATGCCTTGGCCCTGCTGCAGGCCCGTATCGGCAATGTTGACGGCGCACATCACGGGTTTCTCACAGCCGGTTGTGTATGAGCGGAAATTGATGACGATCGAAGGGCGAGGCGTGATCGACGAGCCCTTCAAATTGATCGCCGAAATCGGCAGCGTGCCAGGGAAAGTGCCGAGGTCGTCATCGACGAAAAGGCCACTGACATAATCCTGTGCGAGCAGAGCCGAAACAACCTTGGCCGTCAGAGCGGGATCCTTGCCCGGTACGTACACAAGGTCCGAACCGCCATTGGATGCAACCACGACATCAGGCTTGTCGGCGTTGTCGCCGATCACGCCATTGCCGCGCTTGGGGTATTTGCCGGTTGCGACGACGGCGTTCTTGTCATCGGGATCGTGCAGCGGCAACGCCAAGGCCTTGGCCAGATCGAGCGCGACAAATCCGGGTGGCAGCAGACCCTCGGGCACGTCGGCATAGCTCGTTTGCGCGGCGGCACTGGTCTTGCTCTCCTTTGAGATTGTCGAGAAGCCGTGGTCGGCGGCGATAATAATGTCGGTATTGGCCGCCAGGCCGAGCTCGTCGAGCGCATGCCGAATCTCCGCCAGGTTATCGTCGGCATTTTTGATGGCAGCGCGGGACGTCGGCCCATTGATGCCGGGTTCGACCTTCAGGAGGCTGTCACCTTGATTGTGTTGTGTGCCGTCGGGGTCCCGCGACCAAAACACCAGCACGAATGGTTTGTTGCGGGTTTTGAACATCGGCAGCACAGCTTTGGCGGCGACATCGGCAAAATATTTCTGCTGTTCGACATTGGCGATAGTGGTGCCGGGCTTCTTGGCGTCGCCGGCCGCGCCATTGGCGCCGCGTGTCGGCGCGGTGGAAGGCAAGCCTGCGGCCTTCAGCGCATCTTGCAACGGTTGCGAGAGAGGGATACCGGCTGCGCTTCCTGTAGCGTCATCGACGATAATGGTGGTCTCGCCCTTGCGATCGGTGTGATCGAACATCATCGTCGGTCCGACTTTGCCAATGGCCGCGGTGCTGAAACCCTGATGGCGGGCGGCAAAGAGAACGGCATCTTCGTCGACAAAATTTCCGGAGAAATGGTCGTCGATGTCGCCGAGAACCGGATCGCTTTCGATGAAAGGCGTCACGCTGTTGGCGGCGTGCGCGGTCGGAAAACCGACATAGATCGTGTTGCTGAAGACGCCGGTGTCGCCAAGGAAATGGCCGGTCGAGAGGCCCGACGCATTGGCCATGGTAAATGTCGGAAACAACGAATGCGGATTGGCGAAGTTGACGCCCTTATCCCGAACATCAGCCATTGCGGGCGCGGTCTCGGGCGTCACCGACAGCGCGCGCAGGCCATCCGGCACGAAGAGAATGAGATTGCGCTGACTCTGTGCTTGAGCGGCCGCGCCATGGAGAAAAGCGGCGGCACATGCAATTAGGATCAGAGTTTTTGTTTGAAACGGCATGGCAACGCTCCCGATTATGGGTGTTGGGATGCCGCGGTAGATACGCTCGCTATAAGACAGTATTGTAACGCTCGCTTGGTTATCCGCGGCCAATTTGACACGCGGGACGGGTTGCTGCTGCTGGTTGCGCGGCAAGATTGACTTTTCCGCCATAAGGCAGCAAGCCAAATGGCCGGCATTTGGGGCCTCTGACACGGCATGTTCAAGCGTATTCTGGTTGCCAATCGCGGCGAAATCGCCTGCCGGATCATCAAAACCGCGCGCAGACTGGGGATTGAAACCGTCGCCGTCTATTCGGAGGCGGACAGAGATGCCCTCCATGTCGAATTGGCGGATACAGCTGTCGCAATAGGCCCATCACCGGCGGCAGAAAGTTATCTGGTCATCGAGAAGATCGTTGCTGCCTGCAAGCAGAGCGGCGCCGAAGCAGTTCACCCCGGCTATGGTTTTCTGTCCGAGCGCGAAGCGTTTCCCAAAGCGCTCGCGGCCGCCGGGGTCGTCTTTATCGGACCCAATCCAAAAGCCATCGCGGCGATGGGCGACAAGATCGAATCGAAAAAAGCGGCGGCCGCAGCCAAGGTGTCCACCGTGCCGGGGCATCTCGGCGTGATTGAAAATGAGGCGGAGGCGATCAGGATCGCGGGAGACATTGGCTACCCGGTGATGATCAAGGCCTCGGCCGGAGGCGGTGGCAAGGGCATGCGCATTGCCCACAGCAAGGCCGAAGTTGCCGAAGGTTTTACGCGTGCGCGTTCAGAAGCGAAATCCTCATTCGGGGACGACCGGGTCTTCATCGAAAAATTTATTACCGACCCGCGCCACATCGAAATCCAGGTGCTCGGCGACAAGCACGGCAACGTCATCTATCTCGGCGAGCGCGAATGCTCCATCCAGCGGCGAAATCAAAAGGTGATCGAAGAGGCCCCGAGCCCGCTGCTTGATGCGGCCACGCGCAAGAAAATGGGCGAGCAGGCGGTCGCGCTGGCAAAAGCGGTCAGATACGACAGCGCCGGAACGGTCGAATTTGTGGCCGCACAGGACAAGAGTTTCTATTTTCTGGAAATGAATACGCGGTTGCAGGTCGAGCATCCGGTGACCGAGCTCGTCACCGGCATCGATTTGGTAGAACAAATGATCCGCGTCGCGGCCGGCGAGAAGCTCTCGCTTAAGCAAAACGACGTGAAACTCAATGGCTGGGCGGTCGAAAGCCGGGTTTACGCCGAAGACCCGTATCGGAATTTCCTGCCTTCGACCGGGCGGCTCACACGCTATCGTCCGCCGAACGAGGGGACAGACAACGGCATCACCGTGCGCAACGACACCGGCGTGTATGAGGGTGGAGAAATTTCGCTTTATTACGATCCGATGATCGCCAAGCTGGTAACGCACGCGCCGACGCGCAGTGCGGCAATTACAGCGCAAAGCGATGCGCTCGATGCCTTCGTGGTCGATGGCATCCGGCACAATATCCCGTTCCTTGCGGCACTGATGACGCATCCGCGTTGGCAAGCTGGCAAGCTTTCCACGGGGTTCATTGCGGAGGAGTTTCCATCCGGTTTTCATGCCCATGCTCCGGAAGGCGAGTCAGCGCGGGTCCTAGCGGCCGTTGCCGCCGCGATCGATCACGTACTGGGCGAGCGCAAACGACGCGTGTCAGGGCAGCTGAGCGGCAGAGGCGTCACGCGCGAGAGTCAGCGGGCTGTCTGGCTCGGCGATAGTGAAATCAAGCTTGAGGTTAACCGCACGAATGGTGTGATCGAAGTCCGCATGCAAGGCAACAAATCAGGACCGGTGCAGCTCCAATCCGATTGGAAGTCGGGTGATCCGATCTGGGCCGGGTCAATCAGCGACAAGCCGGTTACGGTCCAGGTGCGCATGATTCTGAACGGCTTTGCGCTGAGCTACCGCGGCGTCGAAACGAAGGCCTACGTCTACACCGAGCGTGAGGCCGGTTACGCGCGCCTGATGCCGGCAAAGAAAGTTGCCGATACCGGCAAGCAGGTGCTGTGCCCGATGCCGGGCCTTGTGGTCTCGATCGCAGTCAAGGAAGGCCAGGAGGTCAAAGCTGGCGAGACGGTGGCCGTCGTAGAGGCCATGAAAATGGAGAATGTGTTGCGGGCAGAGGTCGACGGTACGGTCAAAAAGATCAACGCCAAGCCCGGCGACAGTCTGGCGGTGGACGCGGTTATTCTCGAGTTCGCCTGAGGGAACCGACAGTTGCGCCTGGCGTTGGTTCCCGCAACAAAAGGGAGCCAGGCCATGCTTGATAAACCGCGACGGCGGCGCCAAGCGCCTGACGTCGAGACGAACACCGGACCTGACGTGCTGCGCGACGATGTGCGCCGTCGTGACCAACGTGAGACACCACCCGACTCCACACCGCCCCGCGCGGACGAACAACCGGGTGGGGAGCCGAGCGACTACGAGCGCGAAATCAACCGGCTCGATACTGCGTCGTTCGATCGCATTGCGAACAAACAGGCTGACCGCGGGCGTCGACGTCTGCTAATGCGGAAACGATGACGCTTATCGATGCGGGAGAACTTGTGTGAGCGGCGACATTGTCCGCCATGTTGTTGTGCGTGGTCAGGTGCAGGGTGTCGGCTACCGGGCGTTCGTCGAAGATGAGGCGCATCGCCGGGGCCTGCGCGGATGGGTACGGAATTGCCGCGATGGTTCTGTCGAAGCGGTGTTCTCCGGTCCGCGCAACGAAGTCGAAGCTGTAATCGAGGCTTGCCGGCGCGGACCGTTTTCAGCGCGCGTCAGTGCGCTTGATCAACGCGAGGGGACGGAAGCCGATCTTTTGGAGGCTGCGGAAGGCAATTCTTTTTCAGTGCGCCCGACAACCTGACCGGCCATTGCTCCGAACAAGGCCTCGAATTCGCGCCGCAATATCATATCGACGTCCGCCAACGAGACCGGAATGCCGAGGTCGGCGAGGCTGGTCACGCCATATTTCTGCTCGTTCACGCCACAAGGGACAATGCCTGAGAAATGTGAGAGATCGGGGTGGACATTAAAGGCCATGCCATGGAGCGTGACCCATTGGTTCACGCGAATTCCGATCGCGGCGATCTTGTCCTCGCAACCTTCGCCTTTGTCTGGGCGCCGCACCCAGACGCCGATGCGATCCTCGCGCCGCTCGCCGCGCACATTGATTGCCGCGAGCGTTCGTATGATCCATTCCTCAAGGGTGGCGACAAACCGGCGGACGTCAGGCCCGCGGCTTTTGAGATCGAGCATCACATAAGCAACCCGCTGGCCCGGGCCGTGATAAGTCATCTGACCGCCACGTCCGGTCACGTGCACGGGAAAACGTGCATCGATCACGTCGGCCGACTTCGCGCTGGTGCCGGCTGTGTAGAGCGGAGGATGCTCCAGAAGCCAAACGAGCTCCGCTGCCCGTCCTGCGGCGATCGCGGCGGCCCTGGTTTCCATGTCGGCGATGGCCGCGTCGTAGGCAATGAGGGAATCGCTCGTCCGCCATTCGACCGGTGTCATTCCGGCCGCCATCGGAACCCCGACTTTCAACGTGTTTCGCGCGTTAACCACTCGTTCACCATACCATGATGACCTGTCGGCTACCTGCGATAGCGCAGAACGCGCAATAGGAAACCAACGTGGCCACACTCGATAAAGTCGGCGTCGACATCACGGTCGTTCTTGGCACCACATTGATGCCAGTCCATCAGGTCCTGCGGCTGGGCCGCGGCGCTATCATCGAACTGGATGCTTCCGAGGAAGACGCCGTGAGCATCCTTGCGAACAATCTGCCGGTCGCCAAGGGGACCGTGGTTGTAAATGGCAACCGCATTGCCGTCACAGTCGGGGAGCTGTTGCCGCGGCCGCCAGACATGCGTTGAGCCGGTCCAACAGGCTCAATCTCCACGATATTAAGCCTTGGGCGGCGCCGGCCGCGGCCCTTGTCCCTCAACACCCTATTTGTTACATGGTCCGCCATCATTGGGACGCGGGGTTTTTCAGACCTTTTCGTCCTTCCCCCATGCGGCCGTGGCGGAATTGGTAGACGCACTAGCTTGAGGTGCTAGCGGGGCAACCCGTGGAGGTTCGAGTCCTCTCGGCCGCACCATGGGGGAAGAGTAGGCGGCCGAAAGCAGACATTGATCGCGACGAGCGGCATGTCCGCTAAGTGCCAATAGCGGACATTCGCGGGCGCTGCGTCGTTTAGCTAGCTTTCTAGGCGTAAGCGGCTCGCTCGGCGTCGACCATGAAATCGCGCGTGATCGGCACCGCGTCGCGCCTGGTCGAAAGCAGCAATTGGAATACCAAGTGCGAGCCGTGAAGGAATTCGAGCTCGACGGCGGCTAGATAGAATTCCCACATCCTACAAAAACGCTCGTCGTAGATTGCCATCGCCCGGTCGCGGTTTTTGGCGAACCGTTCGCGCCAATGTTTCACCGTGTAGTGATAGTGTAAACGCAACACTTCCATATCGTCGCACCACAGCCCGCAGCGCTCGGTCGCCGCAAAAGTCTCCGATAGGGCCGGCACATAAGCGCCGGGAAAGATGTATTTGCGAATGAACGGCCCGGTAGTTCCGGGCTGCGACATGCGCCCGATGCAGTGGATGAAGGCATAACCGTCGGACGTGAGGAGTTCGCGGATTTTGAGAAAGTACTCGTCGAAATGCCCGATACCGACGTGTTCCATCATGCCAACAGAAACCACACGGTCGAACTGACCTGTGAGCTGGCGATAGTCCAATTCTCGAAATTCCACTAGGTCAGCTACGTTGGCGGCCTCCGCACTCGCGCGCGCCATCTTGATCTGCTCGGGTGAGACGTTGACCGCGGTGACACGGCAGCCGGTTTCGCGCGCCAGATGAATCGCAAAGCCGCCCCAGCCGGAGCCGATCTCGGCGACGGTCATGCCGGGCCTCAATTTCAGTTTGGCGGTAGCGTGAATCAACTTGTAGCGTTGCGCCTGTTCGAGCGTGTCATGCTCGGGATCGCGAAAATATGCGCAGGAGTATTGCATCTGGTCGTCGAGGAACAGGCGGTATAGTTCGCCCGAGATGTCGTAATGGTGGCGGGCATGGGCGGCAGCAAGTCCGATCGGATTGGCCTGATGCCAGCGCCGCAGGCCACGCCATATCCGCCGCATGAGCTTCTGCGAGCCGTATGAGTACAGACGGGCGCGGTTGACCGAGAACAGCAGTAAAAAGTCATGGATTGTAGCGCCGTCCTCCAGCGTCAGCGTACCATCCATATAAGCTTCGGCGGCATACAGTTCGGGGTTGATGAAAAGCCTCGTGTAGAGCTTGCGGTCTCGCAGGTGGATGGTGACGTCGGGTCCCGGCATGCGGTTGCCGAATACGTATTCTTTACCGTCGGCATCGCGGACCCGAAGTGTGCCCTGGCAAATGAAACGACCTAGCAGATGGGACAATAGACGCATGTGGCGAGCTTAGCACTTTACGACTCGGCCATGAGCGAGAAATGTCGCCCAGTCGGCGTCGCACACTGATTAGGCCAATTGTCGGTTTCGGGCCATTAGCGAAGTGCAATTTTACTTCTTATTTCTTTGTACAATCCGCTTGAGCGTGGCTACTTGCCGGAAAAAGTCTTTCTTCGGTTGTGCGGGACTTCCAAGAACGATCGCGCCTGACGGCAAGTCTGAGATCACGCCGGCCTGGGCTCCAATCTGCGCGCTTTTCCCGATGTGAAGGTGGCCGGCCATGGCTGCTTGACCGCCGACGCGAACGAAATCCTCAAGTTCGGTTGAGCCTGAAATTCCGACCTGGGCGACTATGACGCAACACCGGCCGAGCACTACGTTGTGGCCGATTTGCACCAGGTTATCGAGACGGGAACCAGCGCCGATAACCGTGTCTCGCGCCGAACCGCGATCAATTGTTGTGTTGGCGCCAATCTCAACATCGTCTTCAAGAATAACCCGCCCGAGTTGGGGGACCGTGAGAAATCCAGATTTGATGCTGGCGAACCCAAAACCTTCCTGGCCAATGCGGGCGCCGGGGTGGACGCAAACGCGTTCGCCCAGCAACGCGTGGCTCAAACTAACATGTGCGCCAATCCGACAATCCCGGCCAACGAGCACGCCACTCCCGACAATCGCGCCCGGTCCTATCCTACATCTTGCGCCAATTTCGGCCGCGCCCTCAATGATTGACAGGGGCCCGATTTCCGCTGTCGGGTCGACCTTCGCACTCTCAGCGACAAGCGCCGTAGGATGAATACCCGGCGACACCGGTGGCACAGGATGGAATAATGCAGCGACTCGCGCCCAGCCGGCATAAGGCTCAGTCGTGACGATAGGCACTGTTGCTGCTGGGACCCGCGCTTGCATATCGGGATGCACGATCACTGCGCCGGCCAGAGTCTGTTCAAGTGCAGAAGCGTAATGTTGGTTATCGAGAAAACTGACCTCATATGGGCCGGCGATTTGCAGCGGTGCTACGCCTTCCAGCAGGAGATCCCGGCTGCATGCGAGTCCACTTGCCGCCTGCGCAACAACGGCAAGTGAGTACGGACCACTTCGGCTAAAGAACCGGGCATTGCCCATCGCCGCTTCGGGCATTTTCATTTTCCTCCATCTGCCGTTGTTGTGGCGGTATTCCCAATTGTTTGCCCGTTCCAAATGAGCGCGCCGAGAATAACGATTGCGTTCTCGCGCGATACGAGTTTGCTATCCATAGTATGTATCTCTCTCATCAGGAATGACAGCGTCAAATCTTGATGTCTGCGTTACCACCGAAAGCGGACCTGGTTGTGGGCGTCCGATTTCTTGATCTGCGCTGTTTACGCCGTACTGCAAAGGACGCACATGCGTTTGGGCTCGATCGGGCTGCTACAGGCGACCCATATGCGTGCACCACATTGAACGCATTGGCTCATGAAAGAGTGCGTGTTCGGCACCGGAAAGTCGTCGACGCGCGCACATGGGAGCACGTCGGTCGATTTGAGTTGGGGCACGAGCTGAGGCATACCGAACTCGTTTCATTGAAGGCAGGAGCACTATTGGGCTCTCAGCCACCGAAGCCAAAGCATAGCCGTTGTCGCTGCTCATTAAGGCTGCGCCTCTTTAGGGCAGAAGTCGAGTTTCTGGTTGGACCGCTGTGGCACGGTAACCGCTAACCATCGCCACCAGGCCCGATGTCCGCTTCGAGTCAGAAGCGAACATTTGCACTGCACCCTCAATGTCCGCTAAGTGCCAATAGCGGACATTCAAGAATTGATCTGCACAAACAGATAGACCGCCTCGTGGCGGTCTATCCAGTTTTTGGATCGCGATTTGTTTTTTCAGGCCGCAGGGAGAACCCGCTCTGAGCTTTTGCGGCGTTTCGCGAGGAATCCGACAAAACCCAGGCCGCCTGCAAAGAGCGGTAGGGCGGCGGGGAGAGGAGTAGCGTCGGACAAAGGAGAGTTACCGACCCCCGAACTGATATCTAGGCTGTACCCAACGGGAAACTGGAAGAACGCGCTTTGGGTCATTAGCGGCCATTGAGGCATGTCTGCTCGGCGTCAATGTCCGCTAATGACCCAAAGCGCACATTCAAGAAACCGGCGACTTCCAGGGCAGGTCAAACGTGCGACCCAAAACTTGTTGAACCGTTTCGAACGTGTCCAACAAAGCTCGATATTCAACAATTCGAATGTCTTTGAACTGGAGGAAGTGCGCCGAAAACGCGCGGATATGCTGGCCTGTCGTGCGTTGCGTAAGGCGAATTGAAACGATGACGCCGGCGGACTGACCATCGATGATAATTTTAAGAGGGAGATATTCGACCGCACTAAACCTATCGTGCACGGCTTCTAGAGCTTTCATAACCTGTACTTTGCCGACGCGACGTCCAAGGTAAGGAAAGACTTCAACGGGCGCATTGCTTATGAAATCGACATGATCATCGAACATGTCTGCAATTTGATCGAGATGGCCTGCCGAAAATGTTCGGTAGATTTCGTAAATACGTTCCTTCAAAGACGTCGACATAATCTGCTATTTTATATTTCGCATGATAATCGGCGCGGGCGAAAGGTTTGCGCCGACCAATCGGCCTTAGGGAGTACCGATATCCGCTAATGACCCAAAGCGGACATTCTTGAGTTAGCCCTTCGGGACTAATCGGCGGAGAGGGACGCGGAAGCCCTACCCAAAGGCAGGGGCTACCGTTTCTGTGCACTGAACTCGGCGCGAATTAAATCAGTACTACTCCCAAGCAGCGCAAGTGCTGCCATTCCACCGCAAGCATCTGCGAGCTTGACGCTTGTGGTGTCTGGACACGCAGACACCGTTAACTCGTGTCATGCCCGGACCGCATGCAGCAGCGGCTTGCGTGATGATGCTGTCAGGTTCATGAACCGGTGCAACGGGTGTTGCCTGTGCTGGTACTGCGGTGACAAATGCGAAGATAACGATGGCGGTCAACCTAAACATTCGTTCCTCCCATGAGATAGCTCGCCCGATAAGGCGAAATGCACCTCGTCGCGGCAGGTTCAATTCAATTTTTTCGGTCGTTGCTCAATCCTTCTCCCATTCGCCTACGAGGTGGAAATTGAGACGGCAAATCTATCAGAAGGCGCCCCAACTTGGCTGCCCTACAAGCCGCCATTCACGCAATTGTGGTCGGTATCATTATGCTGATCAGAAAAGGGCTTGTAGACGCTGCTTCGGTATCGAGCGATCCTTTGTCTTGCCTTAGGAATCGGCGAGAGGAGGCTTCAATGCGCTGGCTTTATCTGGCCGTGATCATTGTCTTTGCCGTGGCTACGTTGCTTTTTATTCTGCAAAATGGCGACCTCGTTACAATTTCCTTTCTTGGGCTCAAATTTCGCGCACCTTTCGCAATCCTAATTGCCATCGCCTACGTTCTTGGAGCTGCGACGGGCGGCAGCCTTTTTGCGTTGCTGCGCCGTTCCTACCAAGGCTCGCAGCGTCTTCCGTCGTAGGCCAAATGCCCGTTTATGGCACTTAGCCGACATGCCGCTCGCGAATGTCCGCTTTCGGAGGTAAAGCTGGCATAGCGCGTGCATCCGGGCATGTCCGCTGATGACCCAAAGCGGACATCGGGCGGACAGCATTCACTTCAGAGCCGAGGGGTGATGTCGCTGCTCGCGCTAGCCGCTCAGCGAAAAGCCCCAAATCGCAAGCAGCGCAGCAACGATAAGGCCGACCCACGAAACGGTCATGGACACGGAATGGGGACCAAGCTGGACGGTCCACCGTTTAAAAATCCTCCAGCCATGCAAGATCGCTACTAACGTGAAGATGAGTGCCGTAATTAACGCGTAAGGCATCATAATATCCCCCCACACCTGGGTTGCGCGATGCGACCCTAACTCAGCTACATCGTGATCGCATCACCGTGATCGCAACGTCCCCTTTCGGGGGTCAAGCGGACATAGCGCGAGCATCGGGGCAGGTCCGCTAACGACCCAAAGCGGACACCGTGGCGGGCCGCCGTTGACACAAGTCAATTTGGAGAAACATTATTCGCACTATTTTACCAGTCCAACGTGGAGATTTAGCGATGTACGCGCTCATCATAATAATCGTAATCCTCTCGCCAGCTACCGGCGCGGTTATCCCCGTCGGCATCAGTTCTCAAATTGTTGGAAAGTTTGACAATTTGGACCAATGCAAAGAGGCCGCGGGTAAACCCGACGCTTTAGGGTCTACGCACGACTTAGGTCTCTCAAGAGGATCCTATTGGCAATGTGTGTACGGGGGCAAAACCTAGCCGCGCCGGTGGTACGCTGGGATACAATTTCTGAACGTCCGATGTCCACTATTGGCACTTAGCGGACATTTGAAAATCGCTCTCGAAAGTCCGCTATTACGGGTAAAGCGGACATCGCGCTGACGGGCGAGAAGTCCGCTAATGACCCAAAGCGGGCAAGGCGACGATATTGCGGTGCATTGCTAACCGCGCCATCGTGAGATGCCTCTCCGCGGAATTGATCGCATCGTGCAGGCCATTAAGAAAAACGACATTGAGTGCGGCCTGATCGAGCAGGATTCGGCACCAGACGCGCAGTCGCGATTTGTCTTGGAATTGAACCGGCCGCGATAGGGACGAAACTAATCTGCTCTTAGGATATCGTCGCAGATATACTGAAGCGCTGGGACCACATATCTTGTCGCGAAGTCTTTTGGCGTGAGGGGGGACAATGCACCGAAGCCGATGGAGCCGCGTGAGAGGATTTCTGAAATCCTCATTGTGGGTCGTTCCGTTGATTGCCATCCCTCTTGCAATGATAACGACAAGAATATTGCACGGGCTCGATGGTCAGCTTGCAGGGTTTCGGTTGACAGAGTTTTCGGTGACGGGCGCCCGGGCGCTGCTTGACGCCGTCATTACGTCAACGCTGTCATTCGTCGTGTTTACGTTTGGCTCTCTGCTGGTAGCGATTCAAGTCGCAAGCGGACAATTGACGCCCAGAATTATCGCCACGGTTTTGCTGCGAAACAATGTGGTCCGATACACCGTGGGATTATTCATATTCACGTTCATCGTGGCTCTGGGCACGCAGGATCGAATAGACGATAAAGTTCATTCTCTGCCGCTCGATGCGGTAGGGTGTCTTGGGATCGCCTGTTTTGCGGCATTTCTCTATTTGATCGACTACGCCGCGAGATTGCTCCGTCCGATCTCGGTTTTGACACATGTGGCAAACTCTGGATTTGCCGTTATCGAGAGCGTGTATCCCGAACCGAGTCTCGGGCCCGACGTTCCGAAAAGCCACCGCCTTGCCCCCGGAGCGGCCGACCGCGTCATCCTCCACCAAGGGGTATCCGGGATCGTTTTGACGGTCGATCTGGCCACGCTGATACACACCGCCGAGATATCGAATGGCCTCGTCGAATTCATACCCCAAGTGGGTGACTTCGTTGGAGTCGAGGAGCCGCTGTTCAAGCTTTACGGCGGCACTCATACGGCCAGCGACGAGACGTTGCGATCCGCCATTGAATTCGGTTCCGAGCGCACCCTGGAGCAAGATCCGACATTTGCATTTCGCATCGTGATCGACATCGCACTGAAAGCACTGTCGCCCGCCATCAATGATCCGACGACGGCGGTGCTGGCCATCGACCAGCTCCATCGTCTGCTACGACTGGTCGGCAAGCGGCATTTGCGCACGGATGAAATCTCGGATGCATCGGGAACTTTGCGTGTGATCTTTCCAACGCCGAATTGGGAAGACTTCGTCCATCTGACGTTCAGCGAGATACGCCAGTGTGGGAGCAATAATTTGCAGATCGTGCGACGCTTGCGGGTGATGATTGAAAACCTGATTCAAACCCTACCAAACCATCGCCAACTGGCGCTGCAGCAGCAACTGAGCTTGCTCGACCGCGAAGTCACGCGGGTATTCCAATATCCAGAAGAGTTGGCGCTCGCCCGTGTGGGTGATTCCCAGGGCTTAGGCGGGCGTTCAAGCAGGTCCAACTGATCTGCGCTGGCGAACCGGCTGCCTATGTCCGCTTTGGGTCAAAAGCAGACATGTGCAGCGCACAAGCCGATGTCCGCTAAGTGCCAAAACCGGACATGGCGCTGTTCATTTAATGACCTCATCGGCGTTGGCAGTAATGCCCCGAAAAAACGCAGGCATTGAATTGGGTCCTGACTAGATAATTCCGAGAAAGTGCAGCCGGCCCTCAATGCCTATGCGCAGGCCACTCTTACGTGCTCCGTCCGCATACAGAGGAACTTGCGCCATCGGTATCATCACAAACAAAAGATATAAGGCCACAACAATTCCCAACCCGATTGCCAACCACTTTATTGTTGGATTGCTAAATGTGCCCATGTGGCTCGCCGTTACTGCCAAGGACGATTGGAGCTAGCGATGAAGGTTTGGATCGTGCGCACGTTAGCTCTCCGGCTTGAGCAATTCATGCCTTTCTCCGATCCCCGATGAGACCGTACCAAATTACTTCAATTGCAGCGCATGACCGTGAGTGCCAGCACTGAACGACTGAGAGCCGCGATCGGACAGTGTCCGCTTTGGGTCAAAATCAGACACGTGCAGCGCAAAATGGAATGTCCGCTAAGCGCCAATAGCGGACGTTTCTACACTCGATGACCAATGCATGGAACGGCTAGTCTGGTATTTGAGTTGATTAGCCGTCGTGTGGTCTCGATGAACAGCGAGTCACGCAGAAGATCGGAGGGTAATATGTTACGCACAGTGCTTGCGATCGGATTTGCAGGCCTAATTCTCGCGGCCGGGTCCGGAACTACCCAAGCGGCACCCATCCTCCCGCTTCCCACGGCGGCCACCGCCAACCTCGACAATTTGACAGACGTGCAGTGGGGACGAAACTGCTGGCGTGACCGCTGGGGACGCGTGCAATGTCGCGGTGGGGGTTGGGGTCGTCACTGCTGGCGTGACCGCTGGGGCCATAGACACTGCCGGTGGTGATTTCAACCTCGTGACTTAGCGGGACACTAAGTGCCGTCATCGGCCAATGGCCGCTTTGGGTCAAAAGCAGACATGTGCATTGCAAGGAGGGATGTCCGCTAAGTGCCAATAGCGGACTTTGCCAGATGTTCGAGCAAATTCCACTAACGTTCATTAGATCTCGGGACTAACTTACTGGCGCAAAGATATCTCCAGCCCGCTCAGGTCAACGGAGGGCCTAACGCCCCGCCGACCGCGCAATTTTAAAACGACGCCCTGCCAGTTCTGCAGCCGGACTAGTCTTGCTCCACCGGGTGACGCGGCGTCGGCAACGACGGCTGAATAGCGTCCGTGAATGCTCGCAGCGGTCCGCATATGATAGGCGCGGCCTACGAGATCCACGCTCGGGGCGCCAAGCGGACCAACGCTGACGCCGCCGACGCGCAGCGCATAACGCTTGCCCTCGAAGTGCAGAGTGCCGCTGCCCCCACCGAAGATGAAGCCAGTCCTGCTGATAGTGATCCGGACCGAGCCAGTTGCCGCGTGGGATAGCGTGGGCGTTGCGGCAAGCATTGCCGACGTCGCCAGAACAACCAATCCGGATTTTATCGCACGAAAAGAGCCAAGCATTGTCGCATCCGGCATCAAACCCTTCGTCCAACCTGCCAATTGCGGCGATGGCCGGTCGGCGCGTCGCAGTATTGTTCGCGTTGTAAGATCAGCGCAGCGTATCAACCTGCACGCATAATTTAGAAGGGGCCGAGTTTTTGATTTCATTACTATCCCCATTAGTGTCAGAAACGTTGCCACTCCCACTGGCATGTATCGCACACTAGGAACTATACGAAGCGGCAATGGGTCCACAAGCGGTCTTAAACCGCGCCGTGTCTGCTTTGGGTCATTAGCGGACATGTGCAGCGCACAAGCTGATGTCCGCTAAGTGCCGATAGCAGACATCGCGCTACTCATTCGATCACCTCATCGGCGCGCAGCTAATAATCCCCCGCCCAGCTTTGGCCGGGCGGGGACCGTCGAGCATGGCAACACCGAAAGCTTCAGCCGTGCTTAGCAGCGTAGCCAGCGGTGACCTCGTTTTTGTGGGCGGCGAAGGCTGCCAGGACTTCGCCCTTCTCGCGCGTTGGGACCTTAAAGAAGTCCAGAGTCCGACCGAGTTCCGCTGCGACCTCATCGAATTCTGCGGGGGAGATTCTGAGGTCGCGGTGGGCCTCCTCAAGGCCAAGCGTCGTCGCACCGGGCTTGGTAGCCATGTACTGGAAAGGTCCACCCGAAATGTTGCAGACCCATAGCGTTCGCATGAACTTGAGGCCGGGCAGTCTTCCCAAATTCTTGGTGTGCCATTCCGCCAGCTGCGGGTTCTTGGACTTCTGCCCGACGATTGGGTTCTTCACGACGGCATCGCTAAAATGATCGACCACTGCCGCAATGGCGAAGACGCCACCCAGTCGCTCGTACAGGCTTTTCTCGGGCGCCGCTTGCTTTGCCTGGGCGTTCGCTTGATTCGCGTTCGCCAACACAGTCATCGGTGCAGCGGCTAGCGCCAGCCCTGCGACCACGCTTCGTCTTGTCATATGATTCAAAACATTTCGAGCCATGAGTACCTCCATGGTGTTGGGGCAGATGAGGTCCGTTCAGAGCGCGTCGTCGGTTGCGAACGCTGTTTAATGTTCGGAAATGGCCCGCTCGGGATCCTGCTGCTAATGAACAAACCGCCCATGAACTGCATTAGTCCATCATTACTTCGTGATCGCGGGTCGTAATTGAAAATGTTCGTTTTGGGTCATTGACCCGGCATCTCAAACGCGCGGGGGGTCAGATTGAATACGCACCAGCAAAAAAGAATGAGAGCCCGGTTCGGGGGAAGCCGGGCTCTCTCAGATCACGCTGCGTGCGTGACCAAAGCGTAGGCGGGGACGCGGGGATCGAGACCTACGCCAACAAACACCATCGACAAATCTTCGGTGCCGAAGGGTACAAGTGCATGCTCACGGAGCCGGGTCGGATTGCACTCGCCATTCTTGGCGGAATCAATAATTCGCTTTGCGATGATCTCACGCACTTCACAGGTACACCCTGAATTCCGGAGCGATTTGCAAGCTTTGTCGAACGCCACTCCCATCGCCGAGGTGGCGGCATCGTCGAATGAAACATCTCTTATTGAATTGATATTCATTGGCACCTCCCAAAAAGCACGAGTGGGAGCGCGGAAGCGTCTCTCAGTCACCGGAGCCGTTTCGGTGATCGAAAAAGCATGGAACTTCGAAGAAAAACTTTCTGTTCAAAACAGAACACTTTTAGAGGACGTGCTAACTTGCCGCATAAAGCGTTTCCGCGATATTTCAAATTTGCCTTACGAAACGACCCCCATATACCCAGTCGCACTATTCACTGGTGTCCGCTTTGGGTCATTAGTGGACATGGAGACGTGTCTGTTCGACGTCCGCTTTACCCTCAAAAGCGGACAGGGTGCGGGCCGCTGGGAAAATAACCGATAGGCGTCAAAGGTACTTTTGGCCCCGCACTTTTCTGTAAGCCATTGAAAAGTAACGACCGTGCGACTTCTCTCGGCCGCACCATGGGGGAAGAGCAGGCGGTCGAAAGCAGACATCCGATGACGCCATTGGAATGTCCGCTAAGTGCCAATAGCGGACATTGAGTGCTAAGTTTCCGAGCCCTCCTGGAGACGGACCCTAGGCATATCCTGTACGTGAGGGGCCGCAGGTGCGAGCAGGCTCGCCAACACCGTCGGGTCTTTCTCGGTGCGGACTGTCATAGGTTGGCGGTGACCGCGAATCTCGATGCGCGCGCGCGTGAGTGCATCGTCTGGAAGTCTCGCTGTCTTGCAGACTTCCTCCGAAACGACAACCTTGCAATCGAGCTCCTTGGTCAAGTCCTGCAAACGTGCCGCCACGTTGACCAAGTCGCCAAGCGCCGTAAAAACGGTGTGGTCGCGGAAGCCGACGTCGCCAATGATGACCTCGCCGGCATTGATCCCTATCCCATATTGGATCGGCTCACGCACTTCGGTTGCAAACTGATGGTTCAAATGGGCGATGTTCGAGGCAATCAGTGCCGCGGCCTGCAGCGCTTGTCGACACGCGGTAGCTGCGTCAGTCTTGAGCCCAAACAGCGCGAGGACACCATCCCCAACAAACTGGTTCGGCTGCCCGCCCGCCTGCGTAATGCCTCGCGAGACCGCATCGACGAAACGATTGATCAGAAAAACGATGTCGAATGGCAACCGCACCTCCGAGAGGGTCGTCGAACCGCGCATGTCGACGAACATGCTGACGAGGTAGCGTTCCTCTCCGACATTAACACGCTGGCGGTTGCGCACGAAATCGGCGCCAACGTGCGGCGGCAAAATTGGAATGACCGAAACATCGCTCTGCGGCCGCAACTGGCAGGCAAGCCGGATCGATGGATCGGCACTGACACCAACGCGTTCGAGCACGAAAACTTCGCGTCCTGACGGCTTCGGCAAAGCGAAGCGGTCGCTGACGACGCGCACGCGGCAGGTAGAGCAGCGCGCGCGACCGCCGCAGACGCTGGCGTGTGGAACCTTATATCGCAAACTTGCTTCAAGCACACTCATCCCTTTCGGCACCTTCACCTGCCGGCTTGGATAAGTGACCGTGAAGGTGCCGCGCCGGCGCTCATACACCGAGCGCACCCCACGTGCGACGAACACCAGGCCGATGGCGAAAAGGTAGCCGATCGGGAAATAAACCTCGGCCATTCGATCGATGTTTTCACGCAATTCTGGCGGAATAGGCTTGATGTTGGCCTTACGCCATTCCGGGTCTTTGGCGAGGGTGATGACCTCGCGCGCTCCATGATCGGTGCCCAGCATGGCTAGCGGCGGCATCAGCAGAGCGATCGCGAACAAGCCAGGCCAGGCCCACTTGAAGAATGGTTTAAGCCGTAGCCAGAAATACAGTCCAATACAAGCGTGCGTCCACGCGATCGTCATCAGCACAAACTGCACCGCGACCATGTGCGGCCGCACGACCCAATAGGCGAACAAAGAGTTCTGGTACGCCAAGGGCGGTATGCCGTACATCCAGCCGCCCACTCGTACGGCGCCAAAATGAATGCAAAACCATAATGGAATGCTCAAACCGAGCACCAACTGCGTAATTTCCCGCGCCGTATAGCGAAAATGCCGCCTCTGATAGAGCGCCCAAAGACCAAGTGAGAGATGGATCGTCGCAGCTGTGTAGAGGGCATCGTTTACGATCGGAATGCGCCACCACCATACGTGAACATTCAGTCGCCACCATTCCATGGCCGGATAGGAAACATTCCCAAGCGCGTGATTGAAAAAATGAGAGAAAATGTAGGCGAACATCACCAGCCCGCAGGCGAGGCGCACCTGGCGTACACCGATGCCGCGCAGCCACGCCGCCACCTTCGACGCGTCCGTATGCGTCGGGCGCACGTCAAGAATCGCGGGTGACTGGACGGTCATACATAATCGCAAGAGGGGCGAGGGCAAGATACTTAGCGAACGGGCGCGACGTCCCCCCTAGTCTCCAAACGTCGCACAGCTAAAAGCATATGGGCTAATCTCCATTCCCCGCAATAGACGTTAAAACACAGACCCAAATGTGCGTCCGCCCGATGTCCGCTTTGGGTCACTAGCGGACATTGCGGCATGTCTGTTCGATATCCGCGTTACCTCGAAGGCGGACAAGGTGCGGGCCTCTCGTTTAAAATGGCCGTTAGGCGTCAAAGGTACTTTTTGCCCCGCACTTTTCTGTAAGCCGCTGAAAAGCGACGAACGTGCGACATCTCTCGGCAGCACCATGGGCGAAGAGCGGGGGCCCAAGGACCATCATTTAACTTTTGATACTCGGTCCCGCACCTTTTCATCAGGCGAGGTTTTGGTTCGTGTCGAGCGTCACCACCAGACATAATTTTCCGCGGGCGCAATGTCCGCTCTGGCATGTCCGCTTGGCAGCGACGTTTAGTGCAATACGAGATACAAATTTGAGGAAAAAGGCCCGAGCAATAAACCAGTATACCCAACGGCCGCTCTTTTTCTAATTGGCGAGGCAAGCTGCCAAAGTCGTTTTCGTGTCATCAAGATGAGATTGTCCTCGCGCCCCCATTCCGATTTTCCGGTGATCCGGCAGGCTATTTGGAAGATTCTGGTCTGGTAATGAACAATAGGGAGCGCGGTATGATGCTCGATCGGAAAAAACCTATTTGGCACACTAATAAATACACGCCGGGCAACGCGGCAAAGTTCGTACACAAAAAAGAACTGATTTTCCAGGCTGCCTACATGTTCAAGGACGGCATTCGATGTCGCTATATCAAATGTATTGTCGTCAAACGGCAATCGAATATTTGGCTCAATTTGCATATACCGAACGAGGGGAAACGCCTTCTTGAATTGAACACCAGTGCCTAATCCGCACGCGGTGATATTTTCTTGATGTGGGTAGCTTCGCTCCAAAACATTTGCGCCGTCATTTACGACGTCGGATACGCCAATATCCAAAACATGGTCTGAGTGCGAAGGCTGTATTTGCGTCTGGAAGTCGTAGAAAATGCGGTTACGAGCAGAAATAAGAAGATGCTCTGCTATGCTGCCCGGTGAAATTTCTCGATAATATTTCTCGTCTACCGGCAAATTTATGACGTCCTCTCAGTTAATGTTATAATTTTATCCGCCCCTGTGGCCGGCGGTCAACGCGACCTGACCAAATAGGCCAGTTACTTGGGATGTAGCAGCCCCGCGCAAAGTCCACATCGGGTCATTAGCGGACATTCGAGAATTGATCTGCGCAAATGGAAAGACCGACGCCGACGCTAGCAATATGCGTCAACATTGATAGGATGACAGTTCTGACGGATTTTGGAATTGAACTTGATATCGATGCCACATGAGTTGGGTGGCGGTGAAAAATGTACAGGGGACGTCAATGCTTGGTTTTTATCGCGCGACAAAATTTTGTGCAGCTCTTGTAGTAGCGACGGTTGTTCTGGCAGCGGCGCCAACGCCGTCCTATGCAGATACCGGCTCGGTCCGCCTTAAAGTCACTAAGGTCGGGTTCATTGTCGGCGTCGGCGGTGGCTCCGGCACTTTGAACTTCCAGGGCCGAACCTATCGGTTGAGCGTCGGTGGCGTTGGCGTTGGGACCATCGGAGCGGCAGGTGCGGACCTGGTTGGTACTGCTACAAATCTTCGGACCGCGGCCGACATCGCGGGTACCTATTCGGCCGTCTCTGCAGGGATTGCGGTAGCGGGCGGCGCAAAAGCAGTAACGCTTCAAAACTCGAACGGCGTCGTTCTGACATTGCGAGGAAGGCAGGTCGGGTTTGAAGCCTCGCTTAGCCTGAGCGGGTTGACGATATCAGTGCAGTAGAACTACACGAGCCGGATCGATGTCCGCTTTGCGTCCCCGGATGCAGAGGGCCTGGTGTATTCCGCTTGCCGGGCTCTTCGTATTGGGCGGCCTATCTGCTGCTTCCGGAGAATGGACGGAAGCAGTCACAGTTGATCGATTGACGGGCCAAAAAACCATAATGATGACAAACGCGGCTTTAAATTCCGCACGTCAATTCGGCAGGAAAGTTTCGGCGAGTCTCATCCTGCAATGTATTGAAAATCGCGAAAAGGCGAAGCAGCCACGTGCTGCAATAATGTTTTCTGAGCGCGTTGCATCGGAAACCGTGAGAACGAAATACCGAATTGATAACGACCCAATTCAACGCAACAAGTTAGCGTCTGTTGAAAAAGATGGAGCAGCCCTTGTGTTGGGCTGGGCCGAATTTATGTCCAGGCTGCCATCGTCGTCCATATTGCGAATTGAATTTAGCCTTCCTTCGGCCGGCGATGCGTTAATCGAGTTTGACACGACCGGGGCAAGTGAAGCTTTCAGCCGCATTCAGTGTGTAAGACCGCGATAGCGGACTTTACTGTCAGCCTCTCGCAGTCACTCTTCGGGCTGGCTTGTGATCATTGCTTTCCGGAGGACCGCAAAAATGACAGCGGTCGACCAGCCAAACAACAGCACGCCGTTCATCGCCGTCATTGGCCCAAGCAGGTGCCAGCGCTCAAGCGGGGTCACGTCGCCGTAACCGAGCGTTGTGTAGTTCACGAAGGCAAAATAAATGAAATTAGTGCCGGGTGATGCAACCCCAACAATCATGTAAACAAATGCCCAAACGAGCACTTCGGCAATATGCGCGGCCATCAGGACAGATACGGTCGCAATCATGACGGCGACCAGTCGAAGCGATTGATGTGATGTTGCACGTTCGCTCACGGTCCGCGCCACCGACAATACGACTGCCATAACGATTGCATGAATCGCAATGTTGCAAACACTGACCGCAATACTTACGAGAAGTTGGCGCAACATGCGGATCTCTCGTCAAGTGCCCTGAACTCGCCCACATCGTATGTGCGGTGAGGCGAGTATTCCGTTGTGTTTACCGGCTCGCTGCGAAGGCGTGGCGGCAACAGATAAAGCGTCATCGCGAAAATCAGGTACACTAACAGTACGAGCACTCCGATAAACCACGCCGCACGTCCGCTGTTCGTCACCAGCGACACGGTCATGGTGGCGATGAGCATCATGACCACTGCACCAGGCCAGAATTGCAGGTTCATCGGTGCCGGGCCGATGACGTAACTGAGGAGCACCAGCACTGGGGCGACGAAAAGCGCGATTTGGGCCGCGCTCCCCAGGGCGATACCCACGCTCAGGTCCAGCCGGTTTTTGCGCGCGCCGGAAAACGCCGAGGCCATCTCCGCCGCAGCGCCCACCAGCGCCACGATGATGAAACCCACGAATGCGGGGGTCATTCCGAATGCCTCGGCCGCCTGCTGCACCGACTCGACGAAGACCTCGCTCACGAAGGCGACCAGTATCGTGACGCCGGCCAGCGTGGTCAGCGCCAAGCCAATCGGCCACGGCGTTTCGCCGGTCTCCGCATGTTCCGCGCCAGCGAAAAATTCGCGATGGGTCTTGAGTGAAAACAACAGGCCCAATGCGTAGGCTGCGATAAGCAGCACAGACAGACTTACGCTCAACTTCTCGGTGAACGCCGAACTGGCCACGGAATCGGCTTCAGAGATCGCCGAGGGAATTAATAGTGCGATCGTGGCCAGAAAGAGCAGGCCTGCTTGCAAACGGGCGCTGCCCCGGTTGTATTCCTGTACGCGGTGTTTGAGTCCACCGAGTAGAAACGATGCACCCAACATGAACAACGTATTGGTGACAATCGCCCCGGCGATGGATGCCTTCACAAGGGTATATTGTCCGGCACGCAATGCTGCCAACGCAATGACAAGTTCGGTCAGGTTTCCAAGCGTGGCGTTGAGCAGGCCACCGACCGTATCGCCCGTCTTGGCCGCTACGGATTCAGTGGCGTGACTCAGCAGCGCGGCCAATGGAACGATGGCGAGGACGGACAGCACAAAAAGCAGCGTATGCGCTTCGGGCTTGAGCTTCTGAGCCGCAAACACCACGGGCACAAAGGCCAATAGCCAGAGCAGGGGATTGTGACGGATTTCTTTAAGCAAGAGGTTCATGGGGGCAGTCTCGGAATGAGCGGTACGTTAGCATACAGCCTGCCGGGCTGACCTCACCTGAGCATCAGTAGGTCTCGGGAACGAAATTCCTTCCCCTCAAGGGGGATTGATCATCGTACATTCGTTTGTTCGAGCGCTTGGGAAGCTTGACTTTCTCCCTGCGCAATTTCTTGTACGGAACCAATGACAGAATATGCGAAATGCAGTTGAGGCGCGCCCGCCGTTTGTCGTTTGAGCGCACGATGTACCACGGCGCATGTTTGCTGTCGGTCGCCTCTAGCATCATGTCGCGGGCGCGGGAATAGTCGTACCAGCGCGAATAGGATTCGACATCCATCGGGCTCAGTTTCCATTGCCGGAGCGGATCGTTAATGCGAGCGGCGAACCGCTTCTCCTGCTCCTCCATGCTGGCTTCCAGCCAGATCTTGATCAGCATGATACCGGATTCAACGATTTGTTTCTCGATCACCGGACACAGGCTCAAAAAACGATCACTTTGCTGCTCGTCAACGTATCCCATAACGCGCTCGACACCTGCGCGGTTGTACCAACTGCGATCGAAGATCACGATCTCGCCGCCGGCGGGGAAGCGCTCGACATAACGCTGGATGAACATCTGTGTCTTTTCGCGGTCCGAAGGCGCTGGAAGTGCCATCACACGAAAAACGCGAGGGCTAACCCGCTCGGTCAGCGCCTTGATTGTGCCGCCCTTGCCAGCAGCGTCACGTCCCTCGAAAACAATGATGATCTTAAGTCCCTTGGTCTTGACCCATTCTTGAAGATGACAAAGCTCGACCTGAAGCTTGCGAAGCTCTTTTTCATAGAGCTTTCGCTTCATTTTGCCGTTGTTCTTCTCGTCCAGCTGTTTGTGTTTGGCCATGATGGTGTTGCGCTCTATCTGCTCAACCCCAGGCCAGCGTGATGCTGATGTCACCGGGCATGCCATTCGGCCAATCCGCAATCTGGTACTTCAAGCGATAGCCACGCGGCTGGAGGTGCACCTTCCAGAATTGATAGAGCTCCTTCGGGAGACCCGTGAGCGTATCCTCCCAACCGGGCTCTTGCTGGTTTATGGCGCGGCCGCCGTCGCCAGTTAATTTGTTTGAAAAACGGCCGACCTCGACCTCCGTCAAACCATTGGAGACGGCGCGCTTGATGATGGCAGCCGCTCGTTTCATTCGCTCTTCATCGCTCACGCCCGAGGGCTTGGAGAGTTTATCGAGCAGTTCCTTTTTCTCGGCCTCGGCAGCCTGACGCTTGCGCATATATTCGGCGGCCTTTTCAGCCTCCATCAGCGCACTTTGTTTGCGACAGTCCAACGCGCTCGGCAAAGCATTGTCTGTGTTAGCGGCCATTCGCACATCTCCTATTGCGTCGTCACGCAATGGCACCTGACATCGTACTGACTTACCCCTACCTCATGGAAGGGGGCACGGAGGTATTCCAATGTTTAGCCCTCATCGCTTGAATGTCCGCTTTTGGTCATTCGGCGCCTGCGCACCGGCACTTAACTCGCAGTCATCAATAGCTTTGAAATCAGATCAATCGCCAAGCAGCTGTTTCATCTTGCACTGCCGATTTAGCGTTTAAACGCGGTCCGCGGTATCCAATAGCATCGATCTTCGCCAGGGATGCGGCCGCAAAAATAGAGGCCAATCGTGTCATCTCGCTCAATCGTAACATGATCCCCAGACTTCAATGCGATGCAATGGTGACTTCGCAAGAAGTCTGCGACTTCTCCCATGCCGGGATTTTGTTGCGATAGCCTGTAGAACTCGACCAGATGCTCCTGCTCGATGCACGCCGGCGAACGACGCACAATAACCTTCTCCTGCGCGAGAGCAGGCGCGATTGTCGCTGCCAAAGTGAGAACCACTGAAATTATTAGTTTCACCGACCAAACCCGGCATTCGCATTAGTTTGTCAGAACAATAGCTTTTACTATAGCAAATTTCAGACCTGGTCGTCCTTCTTTTCGCGCTGCGCTGCCTGGGGCCGCTCGCATTTGAAGCCTCGCTTAGCCTGAGCGGGCTCACGATATCTCTGCAATAGCATCGAGTTGGACAGGATCGATGCGCGCTCTGGGATATTAGCGAACCCATTGCGACGCGGAAGCAATGTCAGCTGCGGAGAAACGGATTTAAGCGGAGAGCGCAGGACAAAAGAAAAATTTGCGGCTGCTAGCGAAAATAATGACCTGAGCCGTGGCGGTCTCATTTTTGAGATCGGGGTCATGGTATCAACCATGACAACAGCACCCATCTCATACACATTTCGCAAAAACTGTCGCCGTTTTAATTCACAATAACGCGCAAAAATCTATCCCGCATATATCAATCAGTTCTAGAAAGTTCGGTCAGAGACCGAGCGAGAGAAGAGGTATGACGATGACTGAAACAATCAAATCCGAACTGATATCGCGTCGAACGGCGTTTTCGCTTCTGGGAATGACAGCCGCATTGGGCTTTGCAATTCCGGCCACAGTGCTGGCGGTGTCAGATGTTAAAGCCCAGACTTATGGGATGGAACGGCGTGGAGAGCGACGGGAAGGACGCCACGAACGGCGTGACACACGGCGCGAGGGACGTGATGAGCGACGTGACGCGCGACGCGGAGGCGGCAAAGAGACCACTGGAGCGGGAACAACCGGTGCCGGGGACACCGGCACAAAGTAGTTCGAACGTCGTCAGACAGGATTTGAAAGTGCGGGTGCGCACCCGCACACTCAATTGGCTCTGGGCGACGGGTGGATCGCGCCCCCTTCTTTGCCCGAGCCGATTATGTCGGAGCCCGGCACAATGCCAGTCCTTGCCTTTCTTGCACTCGTTGGTCTTTCGCTGGTTGCTCTGCTGTTCGTTGCCGACGCAACACTGGAGCGGGATTCACCTGTGATTGTCTCCAGCGGCCGCATCGGTCTGCCAGCGCCATGGCACCCCGGCACAACACAAATTCTCACCAGCCCCCCGGCACCTGCGCCTGACATGACTTCGCAAGCGGTCCTTGCTGCTCAGCCCAGGTCGAAGCCTCAGGCCTTGGAGAATATTGGGCCCGCAGGGCGCGCGGCGCGGGCCGAAGCGCCACTGAACAATAATCGCCTGCCGTGGCCCGCCGACGATCGACAGAACCGCTTGGTCGACAGGCTTTCAATTAAAGGCCAATAGGACTTCGCGATTGAAACGACGCAAAATGAAGCACTCGGTCTGCTTGCAGGCTTGCTTTTGCGGTACCAGGGTGGGTTGTGCTCGTGCTATTTGGGCCACATGAGGTGAAAAAATATGCGAGCTGCCTGGTTTCGCCTCAGACTTGATTAGTCTGCTCAACCGGAACCCGATAAAAGGGTGAAAGCGACGGGCGCGCGATTTGGGCCTGTCAGGCGCAAAGCGTTAGAGGAGAACTTCGATGCGAAGAAATTCATTGATTTTGCTTGCTGCCGCAACAATTGGCCTGGCTGTAAGTCAAGCATCGGCAGCGGACCTACCGAGGAAGGCCCCGGCCTACATGCCGCCGCCGCCGCCTCCAATGACTTGGACCGGCTGTTACTTCGGCGGCAACATCGGCGGCGCGTTCGGCCGCGCGAGTTTAGACGGACCGGGTGGAACTGTCTCTTCAGACGGTTCGGGCTTTGCCGGCGGCGGCCAGATCGGTTGCGATTATCAATTCAGCGGCGGATGGGTTGTCGGTATCCGCAATATGTTCGATGGCACAAGCAACAAAAGGAGCGGAACAATCGCAGGCGGTCCGCTTGCAGGTGACGTTGTCAACTTTAATAATCAATGGTTCGACACCCTGACGGCCCGCCTCGGGTACTCGTTTCAACCTGCCTGGCTGCTCTACTTCCAGGGCGGCGGTGCCTGGGCTCATACAAGTTCGAATATCACGGCTGGTGGATTTCAAATCGGCCAGACTTCCAACACCTCATCGGGCTGGACGATTGGTGGCGGCCTTGAATGGATGTTCGCGCCACATTGGTCCGCGTTTCTGGAAGGCAACTATATGGACTTCGGGTCGCGCAGCGGGACCGCATTCACCCCAGTTGGAACGACCTGTGCGGTGGGATGTAGCTTCAACGCCAAGGCAACCGAGACGACTGTCTTGATTGGTGTGAACTATCGGTTCTTCTAAGGGACTTCGGGCGGCTGCGCGCCACCGCCCAGATAAGAAAATTCAAAACCCCGGGCAAATCGTCCGGGGTTTTTCGTCGCCGCGTGCAGCGCTGGGCGACGGCTTGAACATTTTAATAAAAATAAAAGCCCGCGTAGATTCCTGCCGGTTATTTGGCCATATCCGCTTTGCCCCAGTTGTGGCCAATGAACACACCCAATTCGGAAAATTGTATTTTTTGAGCCATATCAACAAGCGTTTCGAGATCACCTGTAACAATTTTCAAAACAAATGGAGTTGAACATGAAAAATGTGACAACACTGTTTGCCTTTCTTGCAATCCTGATTCTGACGGCCGCGGCAAATACACGAACCGCAAGTGCGGCGGTCGTGTACTGTCAGTACATCGACTATCCCATGGGTTGCGTGGCGAGACCTGGCGTCGTTCTTAGGCCGCGTGTCGTAGCACCTGTGCGAAATCAGGCGATCCGCGAAAACCGCGAAACGACAGGCAGTGATTCCGTCAATCGCGGGGGCCCAGTCGATCGGGCCGGTCGGCGCTGATACGTACATTGTAGCTGATACGTACGTTGCAATTGCCAAAGATGGCGCGCGCGTGATGTCCGCTTTGGGTCATGCGCGCAAGGGCGACCCTCAGTGCCCGCCTAGCACGAGCGTTTGGATGGGCAGTATCAACGCTTGAATCCGAAGAAGCATGGCGTGCACGAGTCCGACAGTATCGACCATATGGAGTCCGATACGCCGGAAGAAGCCAACATCCTTCGAGGCCAGAAGTTCGTGGTTGCTGGTGTAAGCGTTGGCGACACAACTGCTCCCCGGTGTTACGCCGTCGAGGCCGCCTTCATAGAGGGGCGCAAGATAGGTGAGGATCGTGCCGGGGCGAGCCACCGATTGCGCGTCGATTAATTGTTCGCCGCCGCGAAACTGGCCCGCGGCGATGTAATCCTGCACATCGACAACGACCATCGGAATAATCGTCCACGGCCTGGAAACGCAGGCCACTTCCGCTACCATGCCAACCTTCATCACCTGTGCTTCGATCTGCCCGAAGCCGGCGATGAGGTTGCCGCGTCCGGCACCGTCCGGGATAAGGATGCCAGCGGCCCGCATAACCGGATTGACGATATCGCCGACCCGCAGGGCGAACTGCTCAACCTGTCCAGTCACACCGGCGCGGATGACAGTTTTGTCCAACTCCACCTGCGCCTCGGCGAGTGAGGCCTCGGCGCTGGCCTTCTGGGCTGGCAGCAGGGTCGAAAGCTTGGCCTCGACGGCCTGCTTTGTTGCTGTAGCCGCGTCGACCCCGGCTTTCCGGCCATCCACAATGTTTCTCAGCCGCTCGAGTTCGCGGCGGGCAACAATGTCCTGGTTAAGCCGGTTCAACTGCTCCTTCGTTTGCAGTTCATCGAGCGCCTGCTGGTAAGACGACTTGGCCTGCTGGAGTTGGGCGTCAGCCGCCTGGACATCCGACCGCGCGACTACAATCGCAGCGTCAGTCTCGGCAATCCGGCGACGCAAAACCTCGACGGCAGCCTCCTGCTGCAAACTGTCCAGCCGGAAGATCGGTGCGCCTTTTTCCACGTGGTCGCTGAGACTGACATAGACCTTAGCGACGCGTCCATTTCTCTCCGAAATAATTGGCACGGTTCTGAAGAAGGACGTCACGCTGCTCGTCGACGGATGGAAATAAAATACGGTGGTGATCAAGGCCACGGTCAACATGAGGCAACCGACGATTCCCCACCTCAGTTCGAACCACACCGAGAAGAGCGTGATCTCTTTGCCGAATCGTTTTCCCTGCCGGTATCGGCGATAAAGATAGTCAGGAAGGATTGTGAGCAGAGAACAGAGAAGAAGTTCGAGCATGGATCAACCTTCCTGACGATCCGCAGCGTCCGCCTTTTTATCCGGCTCGACGGGATGCTCATGGGCAATGACCTGGGTATCTGTCAGGCCGAGGCCCCCGTCGGGCGGGAGGCCGGCGATTTTTTCAACGGACCCCGCAATCCGTCGTAGCGGCGTGCCAAAGTCCGGGACGTCAATGAGCGCGAGGATCAAACCCGCTACCCAGAAAATGTGGTTGTGCGTGAACAACGAGAGAAGTCCCAGCACCGCCACAATTTCGAACTGCAGCTTCTGAGAACTATGCGCCATGCGCTCGGGTAGAGTGTGCAGCCGCAGAAACAGGAGGCCCACGGCCATTACAGCAATGAGCAGAAATATGCCCATGACAACAAGAAACGTGTCGGTTTCGCCGGGAGCGGTGATGAACCACGGAAGGGCGTGGGGTGCGGCCGGGTTGATCGATACTGCCAAGTTCAATTCTCCCAGGCGCACGTCAGCAATCGACGGCGCCAAACGGCATTAATTCGGAGTTTTCCTGCAATGGCAAGGTCGGCAGTCAGGCCGCCTATGTCACATCGGCTCTTTAAATCGCGCGCACCATTTTGGTCTGAATCGTGCGGCCACTTTTGGCGAGCAATTTATTTTGCAGGATTCCGTCACGCAATCCATGAGCTCGCCCGCGCTCTCGTTTGTCTCGGTCGGCGCTGCCGCGGTCGCCGCTGGAGACAAATTGCTTCTGCTCGGAGCGGCCTGGGGAGCGGCCTGCGACGGAGCATTATTTTGGGGAATAACCTGGCTTGTCGGAGGCTCGGGCCTGGGTTCGTCCCGGTGAAACCAGTCACCAGATGACGCACAGCCGGCTAGGGCGAGGAGGAGCATCATGGGCCATAGCTGTCTCATTTTTTGCTTCATATCCATTCGCTGTGGCGCTCGACTGATCACGCGCGATGTATCCACGCGCGCATCGTGCGAGCGCAGACCTCACCATCGCAGGGCGCCTCGATTGGCGGGCCGACTATTTTGAAGCGGTCGGCGACTCAACCTTATGCCAGGTACTGTCGGGATTGTACGTTGTCATTTTCTCGGCGAGGTTCGCCGTGCGCGGACCGAGGTCTTTCTCGTAAACAGTTCCGTCATGGTTGACGATGAATGTCATGACGCCGGAGTTTCTGTACTCGGCAGGGTAGGCAACCAGTGCGAAGCCGCCGATCATTTTGTCCCTCACTACATATTCCAACTCACCGCCAGCGGCTGCAGATCCCTGCTTGGTGAGTATCTTGAAGTAGTAACCGTGATACGGGGTTCGCCCGCCACCCGTACGGTAACCTTGGGCAGTCGCTTTTGCGATCAACTCGCCGAGCGGGCTCTCGTCGCCACCTTTGGCGTCAGGCCAATACAGCCCGTCCTTCTTGCCGGCGCTGCTGATGATGCGCTGCGCGTATACGCCCTTGCCGGCGCCGGTGCGATCCTTGTCGGCATATTCGTTCTGCGCATCAACGTAGGCGAGGGATGACTGTATGGCATCGAGCTCGTTTTTGCCGATGCGGCGGAACAGGATTTCCTGGCGGCCGGCATCGGTGTCGAAGCGCCACGTTCCATCTTTGCGGACAAGAGGGATCGGAAGGGGAAAATCCTCATTGCCGATGACCACGATCGCCTTGCTGTCGCCTTCGAGTGTCACCTGGTGTTTTGCATCATAAGCGGCAACAAATTTTTCACGCGCTGAAGCGTCGGCCACGGGATCACCCGACGATACAATGTCGGTTCCGTCCGGACCCAGCACGGTCACAATGGCTTTCGGGTCCCCCGTCTTGGCAGCGCTGGCAAGGGCGCCAGCAGCTTCGTCGGGCGTCTTGAAAGCTTGCTGGGCGTTTGCGGTTGCGCACAAGAGCGCCGCCATCGTCAGTGAGACAAGTGTTCTGTTCATGGCATCCTCAATCACCGCTTACGTGAAGACATATCAATGTGAAACCGACGTGGCCGGCACCCGGGCGCCCGAGGCGATCCAGTGCTGGTAGGTCTGGAACCGGACGCCGAGCCTGTCATAAAAGACACGCAGGTAGCCGTCCGGACCGCGCACGACGGCATCCGGCCTGATGGCTTGCACTTCCTGCGCCATGACGCCGACATAGGGCTTGCTGCTGCCGTCGTAGGCAAACCGGTAGAAGCCAAGGCCGTTATCGAGGCGACCAAGCAGGATGATGTCGTGCTTGAGCGCGATGTCCGAACGCCGTCCACCACCGCCGCCGCCGCGTCCACCACCGCCGCCACCGCCACCTCCGCCACCGCGACCACCGCCGCCGCCTCCGGCCCGTGCGCCGCCACCACCTCCGCCACGCGCACCACCGCCGCCCATGCTTGCGTGCCCACGTGCGGATTGCGCAGTGGCCGCTCTGCCGGATTGAATATTTCCGAGGGCGTTTCCGCCGCCTCTGCCGCCACCACCGGCGGGGCGCTGCCCCGCGCTCGGCCGTTGACCGCCACTGGGCCGCTGAGCGCCACCGCCGCCACCGCCCGGACGATTCGCAGCACCACCGCCGCCCGGACGATTGGCAGCGCCGCCGCCACCGGCTGGCCGATTAGAAGCACCGCCGCCACCGGCGCCCGGACGATTGCCAGCGCCACCGCCTGGGTTGAGCACTTGGTCGCCGCCGCGGCCGCGGAAGTCGGCGCGATTCTGACTTCCACCGCGAATATTGTTGTTTCCGAATTTCTGCTGGACGTTTGCGTTGTTGTACCGCACCCCATCGCGATGAGCCGGGTTGTGCTGCCAGTTGCCGCCGGTATTGATGTTGTTGATGTTGGTGTTGCGGTTGACGTTGATGTTGTTGCCGCCCCAGTTCACGCCGCCGCCCCAGTAACCACCCGACGCCCAGCGGCCAAGGGCCACGCCGGCGCCGAACGCGATCCCTGTCGCGAGAACGGCGCCGGGGACATATCCGTATGGCGGCGGGAAGTAGTATGGTGGATAGTTTGGATAGGGCCAGCCACCGTAAACCACGCCGGGATCGTAATAGGGAACGTACATCGTATCAGGGACCGCCGGTTCAATAACGATGACCTGCTTGCTCTGCTCCTGCTTGACGGAAACCTTCTGTTCCTTGGTCGACTGCAACTTGTTATTGGCCTGTGCCTTCGTTCGCAGCCGCTGGACCGCATCCATCACGTCAGGCTGTTGAGCAAGAACCGCATCTCCCAGTTTTTGAGTCCAGTCGAGCTTGGTGCTCATCATCGACAGGACAGACGGCGTTGCGACCAGCGACTTGACGCTGTCGTCCCAAACTTGCTTATCGATCGCGGCTTTCAGCTGGTCACCCTTGAGTGCCTTGTTCTCTGTTGCCCAGCGATCCGCTTGCACGACCTCCAGCGGGTAAGTCGACGCCATGAGCACTTCAGCGAGCAATGTGTCCGGATAGAGCGCGATCGGTGCGACAAGGGCATCCAGCTCTTCAGCCTTGAGCAACTGCTGGTCGGCAGGTGCGGCCGCGGGCGGGGTTTGACCCTGCGCCAAAGCCGATATTGGCAAAAGGACGAACAGCCCGAATAGTGATGCTCTCAGTGCTGAAAAAATCATGGCGACCCCAATTGTCTCAACTCTTGATCTTCATCATCGCGTCAACGGCCTTGTCGTGCGGATTTTCCAGGCAACGCTCCAGGAAGGCGTCAGTCTGCTTCTTCAAAGTTTCAAGATTGAATTTCGAGCCGCCGCTCTTGCCGAGCAGAAAGCCATGCAAAAATGCTATTGCGACGTCGCGATTGGAGCCGCTTTCGCGCAAAATGTCCTTGCACGCGTATTGTTCGACCGTTCTTTCATTGACGTCTTGCGCCAGAACGGGCGCCGTCGCTGGTGCAACAGAAAATATTGCCAAGCAAAGAGTGATTGTGGCTACAAAATATCGCATAAATACGCCCCGACCCTAGATAGAAACCCGACCAGTTCGGCATTCAATTCGGACGTAGATGGCAAAGCGTTGATTTGGGTCAAATACCACCTATCGGCACAAGTGGACTATACAAGCAAATCCTGGCCCGGCCGGTAACTGGCTACATTGGATTGTCACGATGCGAATTCATTCTGCTGCGAACAGTCTCATCATTGTCACCAGCCTAGCATTGCTCGCAGGGTCAGCGGGTTCACAAACGTGCGATAGCTTGCTGGGTGGTGCCAATTGCGGTGCCAAACCGCAAAACATCCAGCAGAACAGTCAAATGTCGTCGTCCTACGGCCCGCAGGGAAACACTGATTGGCGCCTCGGCAGTGGTTCCGCGACCGGAGGGCTGGGAAGCAGTCTGTCGAGCAGGGACGACCAACCTGGCACTTTTGGAGCAATTACATTTGGTGGCGGCGGGACGACCTGCAGCGGCCTGTTCCGCTCAAGAAGTTGCTGAGGTCGGTTGTCTGTATCAAGTGCGGACGCAGGGGCGGTGCACCAAATTTTCTCCTGAGGCGCGGGATGTAATTATGGCGTGAAGGGCTTCCCGCGCCGTACGTCGACGAACTTCACACAATCATCCCATTCTTTCGAGCCGGGATAAAATCCGTATTGGCTGCAAGCATACGCGGATTTGTCGATTTCGGCTTCCCAGGGGTGGCTGGCGCAGCCGCATAGCGCAAGCAGCGCGCCGACCATGCCTATGGCTTTTTTTGTCCCGCTGAACCGGGCTCCTTGTTCCATCATGGACAGGGATGACGATGGCCATCGTTGCCGAGATACGTCCCACTCCCGGGGTCATATGACCTGAATCGGCGCATGCAGTAGTCAACTGCGCCATCCGGCGGCCCTTCCTCATAGTAACCGGGGTCCGCGTAATATGGAGCCGGATAATAATAGGGTGCGGCCAGCATTCCCCCGAGAATTGCACCGGCTGCAAATCCGCCACCGTAGTAACCCCAACCGCCGCCGCGCCAACCACCGCGCCAGCCGCCGCCATGCCAACCACCGCCATACCAGCGAACAATCTCGAGATTGCTGGCGGGGACTTTTCCAATTGCATAAGCATTGGCTGCTGGGGCGGCGACCCCAGGCCCGGGATGAGACATCAAGCCGATCGTAACTGCTGCCGCCATCAATAGCGTCGCAATGGGTTTCGACATGATTACACCTTCGGTTACGAGCCGATCGCATCTGGCTCTCTGAAGCAGCCTAGCGTATTGGCCGCTCAATAAGAAGTATTGATCCCGGTCAAATGACCAGGTTCATCAATAAAACTCGCAATATTGGCTTTGGAGGAGAGATTAGAACTGGTTTTGGCGCCAGTCATGGGCGACGGCGGTTTTGTCGGGGTCGTGCAGGCCCGCAACGGAAGGCCGCCGGTGTTTTCCGGAAATGATTTTTTTGACGTGATGGCGTAATGCCGTCTTCGCCGCTGTCTCATGTGTCGTGATTGTTGGCACGACCCGCGGCCACGACTCTTTGCTGGCACCGGGCGACGCGACCAATTCCGGCAGAGACTCTGGCCGCTCACCAGCCGAGACGACTTGGACGATGTGATAGCCGTGCTCCTTGAGCTCTTTTAGCAGCGTCGGCAGCGCCAGCGCCGTCGCGGGGTGAATGTCGTGGAGCAGAAGAATGCCACGGCCCTTGGCCTCCAGGCGTCGCATCGCGCGGCGTACAATTTCGCTGGCGCCAATGTGTTTCCAGTCGTCTGCCACGACATCGGCGCTCCAGGTCACCAATGACTTTGACGCAAGGTAATCTTCGATCGCGTCGGTTCTACCCAGACCCGGAATGCGGAAAAACGGCGACAATGCTTTTGGATCGCCCAGTGCGGTGTCGACCGATGCGATACCATTGTCGACCTGGCGCTCCGCATTCTGCAATGGGAGGCGCTGGAAAGCCGACGGATGATTTTGGCTATGCGTGCCAATGGTGTGACCGGCATTGTAGATGCGGCGTACCATCGAGGGATAGGTCTGCGCCATTTCGCCGACGAGGAAATAGGTCGCCTTTACGCATTGTGATGCGAGTGTATCGAGAACGGAATTGGAGTAAGGCGGTATTGGACCATCGTCGAAGGTAATGACGACCTCATGGTCGTTCAGCGGCAGCGATTGCGAATATTGCATGCTGCCGATCCGGCTGAGTTCGCCCGGGCTAATGGTGAGAACGCGGCTTGTGCCCAGCGCGTCGGGGTTGCCAGGGCAAGACTCCGCAGCGGCGGAAACGACGCCGACGGTCAGCCAAACGACAATGAACACAACGCTACGCATCAGGCCCCCGACTACCCGCGCCGTCCGCCCCCGGCAGGAGGCCCCCGACAATATGGTGCGTGACATTAAAGGATGATTACGCGTTGTGAACGCGCCAAAGGCTATTTTCCAACCGTTTTTAAGCGACTGCGGCAAAAAAGCGACGCGATCATCGCGTGCTGGGGCTTCCGGACGGCACAACGTGCACGATTCCATAGCCCCGCCTTTTGAGCTCGTGCAGGAAGGCCGGAAGCATCTGGGCCGTCTGGGCTTTGGTATCGTGAAAAAGCACAATGCCGCGCCGCACCTGTTCGATCCTGGACAGGATCAGATGGAGTTCGCTACTGGGCGTCATGGTCACCCAGTCGCTGGCCCACACGTCGGCACCGAACACCACGAGCCCACGCTCGTTCATGCGTTCGAGCAAAGCGGGGTTCGAGGCGAAACCCGGAAAGCGGAAAAATGGCGTTGTCGGCCGCGTCCGCCTCACGCCATAGAGCGCCAACTCGTCCGCGGCGATGCCGCGGTCAATGTCGGCTTCCGCTCGCAAGAGAGACATATGGTTGAGGAGCGGGTGCGAAAAGCTGTGGTGACCGATGCTGTGGCCATCGGTGAGGGCCCGTCGCGCGAGTTCTGGATGGGCAGCGGTGTTTCTGCCTAACAGGAAGAAGGTCGCGCGGACGCATTCGCTCTTGAGAGCATCCAGCACGCGCGAGGTCGTCCCCGGCCATGGACCGTCGTCGAACGTAAGCACCAATTCCTTGTCATGCAGCGGCAAGGTTGAGGTGAATTGCTTGCGGCCGACGCGGGGCTCGGCTTTGACGTTGACTTCCATAACCCGCGCGGTGCCCAGCGCTTGTGGATTGCCCGGACAAGAATTGGCCATGGCGGCCGCGGGCGCGAGGGCGATGATGAGGGTGAGGGCGAGAATGCGGGTCATAAGCCATTCCAGTGCGCGATTTGATCGCATCATCGCGATCCGGTTACCAGTTGTTCACCCTATTTGCTGACCAACGTTTAAAGCCCAATCCGTAACCCTATAGGCCGACGCCGCACGTAGGCTGGGAGTGCCCGGTGCACGAGGTCAATACGGGAGCAGCGGGCATTCGCCCCGCCCGCTGGCTGCGGGCCCGGGTTGGGCGATCGCGTGCATCGTATTCGCAAAACTCGATGTCTCCAAAGCTTGAGCCCTCCCGCCACATGCGAGCCGTATGGCGGCTGACCGCCATGCTCGCGGTTCTTGTCGTAGCCGCGACCCTTTTCGGATTGATCATCGGCTATCGCTCGGGGCAGCGAAGTGATGCACAACTATTGTCGCAACAACACGCGGCGCTGCGCAATACGATCGCCGAATTTTCCGCGCCGCTCGGCCGCAAGGGCGAGATCGATCCACGCCTTTTGCGCTTGGCCAGGCAAATTGCTGGCCTGAACAATCTCAGATTCGAGCGCAATTCGGATGCAGGTGCTGGCGAAATACAACCTGTCGTCGACACGAGCGGCCGCATCGTCGGGTTCTTCACCTGGGACAAGTCTGCGCCGGCGACGCAAGCCTTGATACGTCTGGCGCCTCCCGTTTCCATTATCGCTCTCGTTCTGGCCGGATTTGCCGGCCTGGCGCTGTGGCAGCTCCGGCGTGCGCGCCACGAACTCGCGGTGAGGGAAATCCAGGCGGCGCGTGCCGCGGACGAAGACAAACTTACTGGTTTACCCAACCATGCCAAGATCCTCGAATTGCTCGATCTCGCATTGGCGGAGCGGGCCGACGACGATTTGACGACGTTTGCGCTGGTCGAGATCGACGGCATGGAAGACGTGACGGCGCATCACGGCGTGCTGGGAAGCGATGAACTCATCGTAGCAATTTCACAACGAATCAAGGAAGCATTGCCCCCGCACGCAATGTGCGGTCGCATCGCCAGCGACGAGTTTGCCATCACGCTCACGGCTGGCCACGACTTTGATGCTGAGACGATCCTCCGCGCTGCGCTCGAAACAATCGCGCATCCGCACTGGATCGACAATGTTGTACGTGTCAGCGCGCATGCCGGATTTGCGCAGGCGCCGAGCCACGCCACCACCCGCGGCGAACTCACGCGGCGTGCCGAACTGGCCTTACGTGCGGCAGCCAAAAAAGGTCCTGGTGCTATCGTGGCCTTTGATCATTCGATCGATACTGTTTCGACCGACCTGAAGTTTATCCATCGTGAGCTGCCCCGCGCGATCAGCGCGGATGAATTGGAATTGAACTACCAACCAATTGTTTCCTCCCATGGCGGGCGAATGGTGGGGGTCGAGGCGCTGTTGCGGTGGACCCATCCAAGTCGCGGCATTATCCCGCCGGCGATCTTTATTCCGGTTGCTGAGCAGATGGGGTTGATGGACACAATCGGGACGATTGTGTTGCGTCGCGCGCTTCATGAAGCGAAGCGGTGGCCAGAAGATCTCTATGTCGCGGTAAACTTGTCTCCATTGCAGGTACGCGACGAAACAATCGTCGAAATGGTTCGTACCGCGCTGGCCGAAAGCGCGGTCACGCCGTCCCGTCTTGTTCTTGAAATCACCGAAGGCGTCCTCATCGATAACCCGGACGAGATGGTCAAGCGCATCAAGGACCTCCATGCGCTCGGTGTCCGCATCGCGCTCGACGACTTTGGGTCGGGCTATTCCAATCTTGGATATTTGCAGAATTTTCCGCTCGACAAATTAAAGATCGACAAGAGCTTCGTGGCCGCTCTGGGCCGCTCGTCAAATGGCGGGGTGATCATCCAGGCCATCGTGGCGCTTGGCCGCGCTCTGGGCCTGTCGGTGCTGGTCGAGGGCGTGGAAACCGAACACCAACGCGTCCTGCTGCGGCTGGCCGGTTGCGACGAGATGCAAGGGTTCCTGTTTGCGAAGCCTGCGCCTGCCAAGGCGATCGACAAACTATTGGCGCAGGCTGCGAAGCACGGCAAAGCATTGCCGGCATCGGACGAGGCGCTGACAGCGTGACCTTCACCCGATAGAGTTGGTCGCCAATTGACGCCCTTTTGAGACGGGCGAGCGGAGGGCGGCGTATGATTCCGAATGCTTGGTCGGGCTTCGATTTCGGCCTTGGGCCGGACGTCGACATGCTGCGCAAATCAGTGAGCGGCTTCGCGCAAGACCGTATCGCTCCACGCGCCGGCGCGATCGACCGCGACAATGAATTCCCGCGTGACCTGTGGCCCGAGATGGGCGCGCTTGGCCTGCACGGCATCACCGTGGAAGAAAAATACGGCGGCTCCGGCCTCGGCTATCTCGAGCATTGCGTGGCGATGGAGGAAATTTCACGGGCCAGTGCGGCCGTAGGGCTTTCCTATGGCGCGCATTCCAATCTCTGTGTCAACCAGCTGCGCCGTAATGGCAGCGAGGAGCAAAAGCGAAAATATCTGCCAAAGCTGATTTCCGGAGAGCATGTCGGGGCACTCGCGATGTCGGAGCCGGGGGCCGGATCCGATGTGGTTTCGATGCGCACCCGGGCTGAGAAGCAGGGTGACCATTACGTCCTCAACGGCTCGAAGATGTGGATCACCAATGGTCCCGTCGCCGATACCATGGTGATTTACGCCAAGACTGATCGCACGGCCGGCGCGCGCGGCATCACCGCGTTCATCGTGGAGAAGAACTTCAAGGGATTCGCGCCGGCACAGAAGCTCGACAAGCTGGGCATGCGCGGCTCAGACACCAGCGAATTGGTGTTCACGGACTGCGAGGTGCCCGAGGAAAACGTGCTGGGCGCGGTTGGCAACGGCGTCAACGTGCTGATGTCGGGGCTCGACTACGAGCGCGTGGTGTTGGCGGCGGGGCCGCTGGGCATCATGCAGGCCTGCATGGATGTGGTGATCCCTTACGTTCATGAACGCCAGCAGTTCGGCCAGGCGATCGGCCGTTTCCAGCTCGTGCAAGCCAAGCTCGCCGATATGTATGTGACCATGAACGCCGCCAGGGCCTACGTGTATACAGTGGCGAGGGCATGCGACGACGGGCGAACCACGCGCGAGGACGCCGCCGGCGCAATCCTCTATGCGGCCGAGCGCGCGACATGGATGGCGCTGGAGGCGATCCAGTGCCTTGGTGGCAACGGCTATATCAACGACTTCCCGACCGGCCGCCTGCTGCGCGATGCGAAGCTCTATGAGATCGGGGCGGGGACCTCCGAAATCCGCCGTATGCTGATCGGACGAGAGATTTTTGAAAAGACGCGTTAGGGTCTGACGAACAAAGGCGCCTCGCGTTAACTTTTCGACCGAACGAATCAGGTAGTGCATTGGCCGACATCACCAGCAACGGGGATCGCGGCCATGATGCGGGTGCGATTGAAGGCTGACGGGCGGATCGTCGAAATCCTCCCTGATGGCGTTGAGAAGACCATCGACCACAGCGATCCGGCACAATTCGTCCGGCAGGTCAGGGCGCGCTGCGGATTGACGCAAGCCGCATTCGCCGAACAGATCGAAGTGCCGATCGAAACCGTGCGCAATTGGGAGCAGGGCAAACGCCACCCGCGCGGGCCGGCGCGGGCTTTGCTCAAGCTGATCGATCAGGCACCCGACGTCGCCTTCGCAAAGCTTGGAGGCAGACGGCGCTAAAGCGCTATTCGGCCGCGGCGGGCATGCGCGGACGCGTCGAATAGCGCGCGATGCGCATCAACAGGAACATCGCGAACAGCGTTGCGATGTAGACCAGCAGCTGCATTTCGGTGGGCTGGTCGATATATCCAATCAGTGTGTGGAGCAGCCTGCCGAAAATACTCTTTTCGGACAGCAGCCAGGACGTATCCCAGAGCGTACGGTCGAGGGCGACCACCATTCCGGCGTTGTTGAGAAATTGCACGGCCTGCGCCGCCATGCCTGCGGCGAGCAGGGCGATCAGCCAGCTTGTCACCGAAAAGATGTGCCGGTTCGGGATCGCCAGCAGTCCCAGGTATGTCAGCGCGGTGAACGCCGCGCCGCCTGCTATTCCGAGCAGGCCGCCGACAAGCAAGGCCGAACCCGATGTGCCCGAAGCCATGATGCCGTAAAGGAACAGCACCACTTCAGATCCTTCGCGCAACACGGCCAGCCCGACAACAACGGCCAGCGCGGTGAGTGGCTTTGCGCCTTCACTCACGGCATTGCCAATCCGGCGCATTTCGTCCGCGATTTCACGGCCATGACGCGCCATCCAGGCGTTGTGCCACATCAGCATAACCACCGCGACGCCGAGCACACTGGCGTTGAACAACTCCTGGCCGGCGCCCTGAAACGCATCCGAGATGACGCCGGCAAACATTGCGACGATCGCTGCGCCAATCACGCCACCGCCAATCCCAATCGAAATCCAGCGGCCACGGCCGGCGACGCCGCGCGTCGCCGCCATCACGATGCCGACGATGAGGCCGGCTTCGATGACTTCACGAAATACGATGATCAGTGCGCCGAGCATGAATTATTCCGCGATCACAGCGCCCTTGGCGGTGGCTTCGTTGTACTCGCCAATGAAGGGATAGCGGCCGGGCTTGAGGGGGCCGATGCGCACCGTCCCTTTCGATTTGCCGGCGACAACCTTCTCCACCTTCAGAGCACCGCTGTCGAACTCCTCTGCCGTTGCATCCTCATTGATGACCGTAATCGTCACACGTTGATTGGCGGGCACCTTGATCTCGGCTGGCGTAAACCGGTGATCCTTGATGGTCAGCACATAGTCATCGGCACGAGCGGCGGCCGCTCCGGCGGTGACCAACGCAAAGGTGCTCAAAACAAAAAGAAGACTGCGCATTCGGTCCTCACGGTAGTAATTGGTCCTCACAAAAGCATTAAAGCTCGTTGATGCAACTGCTTTTTTCTTCTCTTGAATTATTCCAATGTAAGAACTGGTGCGAACACGTTGCCGGTCAAAGCAATGTCCGGTTTGGGGCCAGCGCAGAAAATTTGCGTGATTTTTCACCGCAATGGTTTGAAGGGGGACCACGGCCCGATTGCCGGAACCCGGGTTGGCAGGGCTGTAATGACGGGGCATTCTTCCCGGCCCGCCGCCGGCCCGTTCCAAACGCAGATTCAAGGAGATTGTAATGCAAGTGATTGAAGCTCATGGCGCCCGCATTCCCACCATCGGTCTTGGGACCATGACCCTGAAAGAGGACGTCTGCGTCCAGGCGGTCAAAACGGCGCTGCAGGTTGGTTACCGCCACCTCGACACCGCCGCCTTCTATGGCAACGAAAAGGAAAACGGCGAGGGCCTCCGCCAATCGGGAATCAAGCGCGCGGACGTATTCATCTGCACCAAGGTTCGGCAAGGCGATCTGATGCCGGATGCATTTGCCAAGGTGCTTGATCAGAGCCTGGCCAACCTGCAATTGCCCTCTGTCGATCTGCTGCTGATTCACTGGAACAATCCGGAGGTCCCGTTCAAGCTTTCGGTTGGCGCGCTCTGCAAGGCGAAGAAGGAAGGCAAAACCAAACACATCGGTGTCGCCAATTTTACGACCACGATGCTGGACGAGGCATGGGCGGTCACGACGGAGCCGCTGGTCTGCAACCAGATCGAAATGCATCCCTTCATCAATCAGGACAAGGTGCTTGCCGCCTGCAAGAAGCACGGCATGGCCGTGGTGGCTTATTGCCCAATCGCACGCGGCAAGGTACCCGGCGCCGACGCGCTCGAACGCATCGGGAAGGCGCACGGCAAGAGCGCCGCGCAGGTCTCGCTTCGCTACCTGGTGCAGATGGGCGTCTGCTCCATTCCTCGCACGGCCACACCCGAGCACCTGAAGCAAAATCTCGACGTGTTCGATTTCAAGCTGTCCGACGCCGAGATGGCCGAACTCAAAAAGCTCAACGCGACGAATATGCGCGTGGTCAATCCGCCGCACGCCCCGAAATGGGATACGCCGTGACGCGCCTCATCGCCGCTGCGCTCATTGTGTTGAGCGCGGCCTCCGCGCTGGCGCAGGACAAGCCCAGCCCCAAGGATTCTGCAACGATTGAAAAATGCATCAAGACCAGGACCGGACATAACTGGGCTTGGGAAAAATGCATTGGGTTGATTTCCGAGCCTTGTGCGAAAGACGAGCTATCGATGCCGCCCTCGCAGGTGACTGCCTGCTACTCGAGGGAGCAGGCGGTGTGGGACGACATTCTCAACAGATCGTATCAGCTCTTGCGCGACCGGCTCGACGACGAGCAGGTGGTCAAATTGCGTGACATGCAGCGCGCGTGGATCACATCGCGCGACAAGACCTGCGGCTTTCTCTACGATTATTTCCAGGGAACGATGGCCAACCCGATGATAGCGGCGTGCACGAGCCGTGCGACCGGATTGCAGGCGTTATACTTACGCGGCTTCTCCGACGACGTCGCAGAGAGAAAATGAAGGCTTGAGATGCAAACGATCGAGGCCAAAGGCTTCAAAATTCCTATTGTCGGTCTCGGCACCTGGGCATTGCGCGGCCGCGACTGCGCGCGGTTGACCGAGCAGGCGATCCGCCTTGGCTACCGGCACATCGACACGGCGCAAATGTACGACAATGAGCGCGAGGTGGGCGAAGGCGTCCATGCCTCGGGTTTGCGCGCAGAGGTGATGGTCACGACCAAAATACAGCCGACGCTGCTGGCGCCCCACGATCTCGAGCGGTCCGTAAAAGAAAGCCTGGCGCGGCTGCGGTTGGATGTCATCGACCTGCTGCTGATCCATTGGCCAAATCCGCGCATACCGCTCGCTGAGACGCTCGGCGCAATGGCCAAAATGAAGCGTGAGGGTTACACGCGGCAGATTGGCGTTTCAAACTTCACAGTGGCGCTGCTCGATGACGCCAACAAGATTTCGAGCGAGCCGCTGGTTTGCAACCAGATTGAATGCCATCCCTTTTTGAACCAGGACAAGGTGATCGCAGCTTGCCGGAAACATGGCATGGCAGTGGTGGCCTATAGCCCAATCGCACGCGGTGGCGCCAAGGGTGACAAGGTCCTGGAAAAGATCGGCCTCGCTCACAGCAAGACGGCCGCGCAAGTGTGCCTTCGCTGGCTGGTCCAGCAGGGGATCGTGGTGATCCCGCGCACCAGCAAGATCGAGCGGCTCGAGGAGAACTTTTCACTGTTCGATTTCGAGCTGAGCGACTCCGAAATGCGCGAGATCGCCGGGCTTGGCGGCCGTGGCGGCCGTATCGTCGACTGGACCTGGTCGCCGAACTGGGATTGACGGTCAAAAAAATCCCAGCGACTCACAACCAGTACCGGCCTTGAAGCTTTGCTTCCAACGTCGGGCAGGAATGTCGATCACATGAACCGAGCCGTCGCCCTGACAGGCGACGTATAATTCATCGCCGCGATAGGCCATATCCATGGGTTGGCTGCCGACTTTAATCGCCGTTTGCTCCCGGAACGTCGGCGTGATCAGGCTGACGGTGTCACTGTTTAAACTGGTGACGCCCAGCAAGCTCCAGTCCGGGCTATAGCGAGCGATCTGCGCCGGCTTGGGAACGTCTTTCAGCGGGATAGTGTCGCGTACGCGTTCGGCTGCGGTGTCGATCAGAAATAGCACCGGCTCCTGATCCGACACGACGACCACAGTCTTTCCGTCGCCCGAAATGGTGATGCCGGCCAGCGGATGAGGCGTCTTGATCTTGCCGAGCAGTTTGCGTTTTGGGAGATCGATGAAAGAGACTTCGCCGTCTTCTTCGTTCTCCGTGTACAGCCTGTTTGCGTCCGGCGAGATGATGAGCCGGTGCGCATTGGTCGAGCCCGAATTCGATCGCGGCGACAACCTTGCGTGCATTAGGGTCGACTATCGCCACCACTGCGCTGTTTTCGCAGGTGACGTAGATCAGCCCATCCGGTCCCAGCTTGAGGGTGTGCGGCGCGATGTACGGCCGCAGATCGATGTCAGCCACATGTTCGCGCCTGGCGAGGTCAATAATGCAGAGCGTGTGGCCCGGGTTTGGATTGCGTCCATGAATTCCATCGCCGTAGATCGGCACGTAGGCATGCCCAGTCTTCGGCACGATCAGCAGTTCGTGGACCGTCCGTTGAAACCCATCCAGCACTTTCTGCGTGTCGTAGGTGATCGGATCGATGAACAGGATCTTCGCGCCCATTTTGTCGACGCCGATCATTCCGGGCGCATTTCCGTTTCCGACCATGGCTTCGCCACTCCTTCCACTTTCTGGCCCATTGATTAGCATGGTGCGCAAGAAATGTTGTAGGGAAGGGACATGAGCCCCGATACGGCCCTTGTTTTGTTTTCCGGCGGGCAGGATTCGACCGTCTGCCTTGCATGGGCATTGCAGCAATTTTCACGCGTCGAAACCATCGGCTTCGACTATGGCCAGCGACACGCGGTCGAACTGAGCGTTCGCGCGCGCCTGCGGGAGCGCATGGCGGCTTTGCGGGCAGACTGGAAGGCAGGTCTCGGTGACGACCACCTCGTCAAGCTTGATGCGCTGGCGGCGATTTCCGAAACAGCACTTACGCGCGACACGGCCATTGAGATGGCGGATGACGGATTACCCACCACGTTCGTTCCGGGCCGCAACCTGATCTTCTTTTGCTTTGCGGGCGCTCTGGCCTATCGGCGCGGTGCCCGCCATCTGGTGGCCGGCATGTGCGAGACGGATTACTCGGGCTATCCGGATTGTCGAGATGACACCGTAAAGGCCATGCAGGTCGCGCTTACTCTAGGGCTCGACAAGCGCGTCACCATCCATACGCCGCTGATGTGGATCGACAAGGCCGACACCTTCGCCATGGCAGAGCAAATTGGCGGCAAAGCGTTCCTTGAAATCGTCATCGAGGACAGCCATAGCTGTTACCTGGGCGATCGCAGCAAGCGCCACGCGTGGGGCTTTGGCTGTGGCGAGTGCCCGGCTTGCCAGTTGCGGGCGCAAGGCTTTGCCAAATTCAAGGGTCGAATGAAGTCATGATTGATAACGACAAACGCAGGACCATCGAAGGCAGTATCTTTCTTGTGCTGTTTTGTCTGACAATTCCGGCTGCAAACTGGATGATCGGAAATGTCGGTACCGTGTGCGTGTCCAATGGGCCGTGTCTGTTCCCGGTCGCGCCCGGCATCATGGCCCCGTCGGGCGTGCTGATGGTCGGGGCGGCACTGGTGCTGCGCGATCTGGTGCAGCGACGGCTCGGCGTCGCATTCGGGGTCGGCGCGATAGTCGTCGGTGCGATTGTTTCGGCAGGCCTTGCGCCGCCGTCGCTTGTTATCGCCTCGGCGGTTGCGTTTTTGCTTTCCGAATTTGCCGACTTCGCGGTCTATACCCCGCTTGCACGGCGGCGGCTGGTCGCTGCGGTGGTTGCCTCCAGCGTTGCCGGACTCGTGGTCAACTCGATCGTTTTTCTCTGGCTCGCCTTCGGTTCAATGGAGTTCTTGCTCGGTCAAATCGTAGGCAAGCTGTGGATGGTATTGCTTGCGGTGCCGTTTGTCGCGTTGTTGCGGCGCCGTGATGAACGGCTAGGTCTTAAGGCGGCGTGAGGCGATCATGGCATCAGCTCTCGATATTCTGGGTAACGTAACAACCGGCACCATCACGACGATGTTGCTGAAGAAGGGAATCCGCCGGTCCTGGATGGCTGATGCGATGCCATTTGGATTTACCGGCAAGCGCGTTGTAGGCCCGGCCTTCACACTCCGTTTTGTTCCGGTCCGCGAGGATCTTGCAACTCCGGAGAGTTGGTCAAAACCCATTTCCACGCGTGGCGCGATCGAGGCGATGCCGGAGAATTGCGTCGTGGTTGCCGATGCGATGGGGGTGACGGGGGCCGGTATATTTGGCGACATCCTGTGCATGCGCATGGTCAAACGTGGCGTCACGGCACTCATTACCGACGGTGTGATGCGGGACAAGCATGGCGTACTGGCGACAGGGTTGCCGGTATGGTGCGCAGGCGTTGCCGCGCCGGCGTCGGTCAATCAACTGACATTCGTCGGTTGGAACGAACCAATTGGTTGCGGCGGTTGCGCGATTTTTCCGGACGATATCATTGTCGCCGACGACGATGGCGCGGTGGTGATTCCGAAGGATCTGGTCGAGTTCGTCGCGCACGAGGGCGCCGAGCATGAGTTGCTGGAAAGCTGGCTGGTGCAGGAGGTCGAGAAGGGCGCCAAGTTGCCCGGCCTCTATCCACCCAATGAAGACAACAAAAAACGATATGAGGATTGGAAGAAGACGCGCTGATGTTCTTCGTCCTCTCGAAGACCGTCGCCTTCCTGCTTTTGCCTTCCAACCTTATGATCTTGCTTGGGCTTGCCGGCCTGGCGCTGATGGCAACTCGCCGCAAACGCACTGGTACCTGCATGGCGGCAGCAAGTCTCGTTCTGTTGGCAGCCGCCGCCTTCTTGCCAGTGGGCGGATTGCTCATCCACACGCTCGAAAGTCGCTTTCCGCCGTGGGATGCAAGTCACGGCGCCCCGGATGGCATCGTTGTGTTGGGCGGCGCCATCGCATCTGAGCTTTCACGCGAATACGGCGAGCCGGTGGTCGGCGGCGATGGGAGCCGCATCTTCGCGCTGGCAAAGCTAGCGCGCGCGTACCCGTCTGCCCGTATTGTGTACTCAGGTGGTGACGCGAGCTTAGCGGGCGATCTACCGCCGGAAGCGAGCTTCGTATACCCGCTGCTGGACAGTTTTGGCATTCCGCGATCACGCGTGGCGCTCGAAACGCGATCCCGGAACACCGCAGAAAATGCTGCATTCGTGAAAGAGCTCATCAATCCGAAACCGGGCGAACGTTGGCTGCTGGTGACGTCCGCCCAGCACATGCCACGCGCCATCGGCTGTTTCCGCAATATCGGATTTAATGTCGAAGCCTATCCGGTCGGATGGCGTACCGGGCCGACGTCCGATCCAATATGGACTCGATCGCTTTCAAACGGGTTGGCGCGTCTGGATACAGGCGCCTATGAATGGCTCGGCCTGATCAGTTATTGGGCGACCGGGAAGACGGAGAAATTGCTGCCGTCGCCATAGTCGCGCACAAAAGAATTTGTATTCTATCGTCTGCGAACTTTACGGCAAAAGACGTCGTAGATTGCACCGATGACAATGCGTGCCTCGTCACTCGCGAGTCGGTAGTAAATAGCCTTGCCGTCGCGGCGCGTGGTCACCAGTCCATCCGACCGCAGGCGTGCGAGCTGCTGCGATACGGTCGGTTGACGCAAGCTGAGAAGATCTTCCAACTCGCTGACGGACTTCTCGCCCTCAGCGAGAATGCAAAGAATCATCAACCGGCTTTCATGCGCCAGCGCCTTGAGGAAATCGCTTGCAAGTTTTGCATTCTCGACCATGCGGTCGAGTTCATTCGAGCGAGCGCGACCTTCAAAGTGATGCAATTCCATTCGTACACCAACAATTGCGTTTCGCCAGCAGATGAATACAGACGATCAACTCGCTGCGTGCAACGATTTTTCGTCGAGCGGGCTCCGTTCCCCACTCGTTCCTGTCGCGTCCAGTTTTTTGATCAGTACGCCGAGCAGTCCCCAGAAATTATCCTCACCGGGATATCCGCGAATGCGGCCTATTTCGTGGCCATTTTGGATAAGCACAAAAAGCGGCGCGAGCCTTTCCACCTCTATAAAGGCCAGATCAGGTGGCAAAGCATGGTCGATATTCACGCGTCGCAAGGGCGCGCGCTGACCTTCTGTCGTTTTCGGATAGATTGGCGCAATTTCGCGGTCGAAAATCTCGCACCACGTGCAACCGGCCTGCTCAAACATGACCAGTTCGGCCGCGTGTGCCTTCACAAGCGACGAAGCAAAAACCATCGCGCTAAACAGCGCGACGCGAGCAAGAAATTGTCGTATCTGAGAACAACTCACTAACTTCATTCTCTTGTGCGAAGCGCGAAAAATGCGCGTTAAATCGCCGGGAAATATATCAAAAACATCGAATATGTCGATGCAAAGGGCGAGAGAGATGCGAGAGCTTGTCGGGTCAGCCGAACCGAAATGCCAACAAATTGTCGAAAGAGCGCAGCTCGATCAGGACGCGATGCAGGAGGTCGGTGTCCTGGGTTGCAATGGCTTTGGGGATCAGCGAAAGGCTTGCCTTGGCGCCGTCGACAAGCCGGCGGAATTCCGGTGACTTGTGAATTGTCTCGCCCGCAATGCCATCGCAGCGATCAAGGGTAGATCCATACAATGTCGCTGTACCGGCAATAGCGCTGCGCGTATCCGGATTGCTCCAATCGAGCGCGTGATCATTGTAGATCATCAGCGCGTCCATTGCGGTGTTGGCATCGCGTACACAGTCGGCCAGCACCACGACTCCGCTTGCCTTACGCAAGTCATAAAGGTCGCCTCGAATGGCATCGAGCGAATTCCTCGCTGCGTCGAGACGGCCTGTCTTGAGCATGAGATCGGCGCCGACCAGGCGCGCACTGACGCCGGTAAACAGTCTGCCGTAGAGGGAATTGTTGGCGAAAACGTCGGGCCGATTGCCGGAAAAACGTTCGGTGAGCCGGATCCAGGCGTCGCGCAACCGGTCGATTTCGAGCGAGGCGAGATCTTCGTTGCCGGTGCGCAGATAACCGATGGCGACTCGGTTGTGAGCGCTCGCCGAATTCGATGGCGGCGTTGAAATCCGCAAGTTCATCGGCTCTGGCAGCAATTGCGCCGCCCAGGAGGGTCGAGGCGAGACATGCAATGCGAGCAAGCCAGAACAGCATGAATTTCACCGGATTTTGACGCAATCGTCCGTATAATTTGGTTATAAGTCTGATCGCGGCTGTCAGCGAGGCAAGGTTGCCCGCGTGGTTTACGGATTGAGCACATGATTGCACGCCGAATTATGTTGATTGGCGCCGCATCTTTTGTGGCCGCTTCCGCGCATCGCGCACATGCCGAAGGGCCAATATTGACCGACGATGGGCTCTACAAAGAGCCCTGGTTCCTGGAAAGCTTTCTCGACCTTGCCGACGATCTCGAAGGCGCCCGCAAAGAGGGCAAGCGCTTTGTGGTCATGTGGGAGCTCAAAGGCTGTCCTTATTGCAAGGAAACGCATTTCGTGAACTTTGCGCAGCCGCGCATCGCGGACTACGTGAAGGCGAATTTTGAAGTGCTCCAGCTCAACGTCATCGGTTCGCGCAAGGTCACCGATTTCGATGGCGCGGAACTGTCGGAAAAGGAATTGGCGGCGAAATATGGTGTGCGGTTCACGCCGACGTTTCAATTCTTCGGGGACGGCGCCATGCAGCTCAAGAGTCTGCCGCCGGCCAAACGCGAAGTGGCACGTGCGCCCGGTTATATGCGGCCCGACGATTTTCTCGCCTTGTTCCGATATGTGCGTGAAAAGGCCTACGAGAGCAAAAGCTTCCTCGACTATCTCAAGTCATTGCCGAGCTGATCCGATGAAAGACGTATATTTTTTTACGAATACGATTTGAACTGGCCCTGTCCCGTCGCTATGGTCCGAACGGGCGGACTAGCAACAGCCCCAATATGTTCATCCGGGAGGATTTACTGATGCGAGCCTTATCTCGCCGCGACACACTGGCGCTCGGCGCCTCGAGCGCGGCGCTCACTTTGGTGGGGTGGGGCGAGAGCGCCTCTGCTGCCGCCAAAGAAGCGGCCGAGCAAATTGCAAAATTTACCGGCGGCAAGACAGCGGAGAAGGGCAAGGTTTCGATCGAGCTCCCCGAGATTGCAGAGAACGGCAATACAGTCCCTTTGTCGGTGTCGGTCGATGCTCCGATGACTCCCGATAACTACGTGAGCGAAATTCTCGTGGTTGCCGACGGCAATCCAAATCCGGGAGTCGCAACGTTCCAGCTCTCGCCGCTCGCCGGCAAAGCGGAAGCCTCAACGCGCATACGCCTCGCGACAACGCAAAATATCATCGTGACCGCCAAGACTAGTAAGGGTGAATTCTACACGAGCCAGAAGCTGGTGAAGGTCACTATCGGCGGCTGCGGCGGCTGATCCGGCAACAGGAAAGTTTTCAGGAGAACACCATGGCGGAAAAGCCGAGGCTCAAGCTTCCCAAGGAAGCCAAGAAGGGTGAAGTCATCGAAATCAAGACGTTGTTACCGCACACTATGGAATCCGGCCAGCGCAAGGATAAAGACGGCACGACGATTCCGCGAAAAATCATCAACAAGTTCGTATGTGAGTTCAATGGAAAGCCGGTCTTCACAGCCAATCTCGATCCGGCGATCGCTGCCAATCCCTATATGCAGTTCCATGCGAAGGTGGAAGAAAGCGGCACGTTCAAGTTCACGTGGACCGATGATGACGGTACCGTCACCACGGCGGAAGAGACGATCACGGTGAGCTGACACCTGCTCCGCGCGGCAAAGTGTGGAACGGATAAAGATAATAATTCGATTGGGAGGAGCCCGATGACTCGTGGAGGGATTCTGGCGAGCGGTACGGCGGTCGCATTGTTTGCCGCAGGGACATTTGCCGTTGGCGTCGGATCTGGCGCATTAGCGCAGGCCAAGAAGGAAGTACCGCTCGAGACCAAAGGCGACGCCTCGGCGAGGCCGTGGAAGCGCTATGCCGGATGGCCGGCTCGCGATGAATTGAAATGGTCAACGCTTGCCAACGTCGTATCACCGGCGGCACCGAAGGTGCCGCGCAAGCTTGCAGGTCCGATCACCGGCGATGCCGCCAATGGCGCCAAACTCGTGGCCGATCGCAACCGTGGCGGTTCGTGTCTCGCTTGTCACGTAGTGGGTCAGGGCGGCAACGCTGATATGCCGGGCAACACCGCGCCCGATCTGTCGGAAATCGGCAGTGCGGGGCGCGAGGACGAGTATCTGTTCAATTACATCTACGACGCGCGCGTCTATAACCCGGAAACCGTGATGCCGCCCTGGGGCAGCCATGGCGTGTTCAATGATCAAGAAATCGGCGACATGGTCGCGTTTCTGAAGACGCTGAAGAAACCGGCGGTGTTCAAGACCGAACTCGACGACCCGAACAAGCGTCCGGCCCCGATCGAGAAGCGCGAGAACCTCGATCCAATCGAAAATCCGGGCATGTGGGCAGTCGACAAGGCGCAGGAGCTCTGGAAGCAGACGGGCGCGGCTGGGTCCTCATGTGCCGCTTGCCACAGCGATGCGGCTGCGTCGTTCAAAACCTGGGCGGCGTCGATGCCGAAATGGGAGCCGCGTCTGAACAAAGTGCTGGGCGTCGAGGAATTCGTCACCCGACATGCCAAGGCCACCACCGGTGCTGACTGGTTGATGGAAACCGACGAGAATCGCGCCATGTCGGTCTATCTGCATTTCCTCGCCAACGGAACGCCAATCCAGGTGGATACCACCAGCGCGGATTCGAAGGCAGCGATCGAGCGCGGCAAGGCGCTTGCCAACCGCAAGCTTGGCGAACTCAATTTTGCCTGCACCGATTGCCACGGCAAATCGGCAAACCACTGGATTCGCGGTCAGTGGCTGGGTGAGCAAAAAGGCCAGTACGACCATTTCCCGACGTGGCGCACCAGCCTTCTGGCGATTTGGGATATTCGCCAGCGGTTCCAGTGGTGCCAGGTCAATATACGGGCCGATGAGTTGCCGCCAGATGCCAAGGAATACGGCGATCTCGAACTCTATCTTGCCTCGCAGAACGATGGACTGAAGCTGAGTGTACCCGGCATTCGGCACTGATCTAGATCGATGATTACTCGCCGCGAAATCCTCCAGGTCGGTGTTGCGACGGCGGCGCTGACCGCGGGTGGTGGTGGCTTCGCGCGCGTGATGGCGCAGCAGCGCCTGAGTGAAGCTGAATTGCTGAAATTCGATGCGGTCGGCAATGTCACGCTGCTCCATGTCGCCGATATTCACGGGCAGCTCATGCCGGTCTATTTCCGGGAGCCCTCGGTCAATCTCGGCGTCGGAGACGCGAGAGGGCAGCCGCCGCATCTTACCGGCAAGGATTTTCTCCGGCGCTTCGGCATTCCGGAGAAGTCGGCGGCGGCATACGCCCTGACTGATCGGGACTTCGAGGCACTGGCGAAATCCTACGGCCGTATCGGCGGCCTCGACCGGCTCGCTGCAGTGGTCAAGCGCGTACGCGCAGAGCGCGGCAACGATCAGGTTCTCTTCCTCGACGGCGGGGATACCTGGCAGGGCTCGCTCGGTGCAAACCGCAGCAAAGGCCAGGATATGGTCGACTGCATGGCGCTGTTGAAACCCGACGCCATGACAGGCCATTGGGAGTTCACTTACGGCGAAGCGCGCGTGAAGGAACTGATCGCAGGGCTTGGTTTTCCGTTCCTTGCGCTCAACATACGCGACACTGAATGGAACGAGCCGGTCTTCGAGCCGATGAAGATATTCGAAAAAGGCGGCGTCAAGATTGCCGTGCTCGGTCAGGCTTTCCCTTATACGCCGGTTGCCAATCCGCGCTGGATGATGCCGAAATGGTCATTCGGAATCCGCGAGGATGATGTCCGTGCCAATGTTGAGAAGGCGCGCAAGTCCGGTGCCCAACTTGTCGTGTTGCTCTCGCACAATGGTTTCGATGTCGACCGCAAGCTCGCGACCCGCGTATCGGGCATCGACGTTATTCTCACGGGCCATACGCATGATGCTTTACCTGAAGCCATCAAGGTCGGTGACACGCTACTTGTTGCTTCGGGCAGTCACGGAAAATTCATCTCGCGGCTGGATCTCGATGTCAGTGGCGGTGCGATCAGAGATTTCCGTTACAAGTTAATCCCGCTGTTCGCCGATGTCATCAAACCGGATGCGGAGATGACCGCGGCAGTGGTCAAGGCACGCACGCCGTTCGCCGATGAACTCAAACGTGTGGTCGGACATTCGGATTCACTGTTGTACCGGCGCGGTAACTTCAACGGCACGTTCGACGATTTGATATGCGCGGCGCTCCTGAAAGAGCGCGACGCCGAGATTGTCCTGTCGCCGGGATTCCGTTGGGGCACGAGTGTGCTGCCGGGTCAGCCGATCACGATCGAGGACATTCATAACGCGACCGCGATCACCTATCCGCAGGTCTATCGTAATTCGATGACCGGCGAGCGGCTAAAGGACGTACTCGAGGACGTGGCCGACAACTTGTTCAATCCAGATCCATACTATCAGCAGGGCGGCGACATGGTGCGGTGTGGCGGTCTCGGCTATGCGATCGACATATCGAAGCCCGTCGGCCAGCGAATTTCCGCAATGACTCATTTGAAATCCGGCAAAGCAGTAGAGCCGAAAGCGAACTATGTCGTTGCCGGCTGGGCGAGCGTGAATGAAGGGACCGAAGGTCCGCCGGTCTGGGATCTGGTCGAACACTATATCGCCGCAGAAAAAACAGTGCGCGTTGCACCCAATACCAGCGTGAAAATCTTAGGGGTTTAGAGACGTCGATGAGATCCCCGACGAAAAGACGCTAAAGCGCGGGGTGGAGTAGCGTCCCGGCGGCAATTCGCATATGACATTTCGGCAGTTCTGACGTCCAGCCGGGTTTCCCATGGCCAAACTTAACCTCTCCATTGCTGTCCGTGATTATGATCGAACGCGACCGTTGAGCGACGGGCTGGTTCAGATCGACGGCGTTGATCCGGTCTTCATGGCGCTCGATCCGGAGGAAATTTTCTTCCGCGCGTTCCGCCGTGCCGAATTCGACATCTGCGAATTGTCGATGTCGAGTTTCACGGTCAAGACGGCACAGGGAAACTGTCCTTATGTCGGCGTGCCGGCCTTCGTGTCGCGCGCCTTCCGTCATACGTCGATCTACGTGCGCACCGACCGCATCAAAAAGCCGGCCGATCTCAAGGGCAAGAAAATTGGCGTACCGGAATATCAATTGACGGCCAACGTGTGGGCGCGCGCTATCCTTGAGGATGACCACGGCGTCAAGCCATCCGACATTCACTGGTTCAGGGGCGGACTGACAGAAACCGGACGGCGCGAAAAAATTTCGATTACGCTGCCGAAAGGTGTGAGGCTCGACGACATTCCGGAAGGTCGGACGCTCTCGAGCATGATGGACGCCGGCGAAATTGACGGGTTCATTGGTCCGCGCGTGCCACCTGCGTTTGGACGCGGGGATTCAAAGATTGGCTGGCTATTTCCCGATCCCGTCGCTGCCGCGAAAGATTACTTCAAGCGCACCGGCATTTTCCCGATCATGCATCTCGTTGGTATAAGGCGTGAGCTTGCCGAGCAGCATCCGTGGCTGCCCGGGGCCGTATACAAGGCTTTCGAACAATCGAAGAAGATCGCTTTGGAAAAGCTTGCGGACACCTCGTCGACCAAGGTGACATTGCCATTCGTCGAAGAACGGTTGCTGGAGGCGCGCGCGCTGATGGGAGAGGATTTCTGGTCCTATGGCGTTGCACCGAACCGAAAGGCCCTGGAGACCTTCCTGCGTCATCATCATTTGCAGGGCCTGTCGTCGCGGTTGGTAACGCCGGAGGAAATGTTCCATCCCGGCACGCTCGAGACCTTCAAGCTTTAGGTTGATCAATGGCCACCCTTCGTATTTTCAGCGGCGGCGCGCCGAAGGAGATTTTCCTGCAGCTCACTCCGCAGTTCGAGCAGAAATTTGGCCACAAGGTCGAGTACGTCTTCGCAGTGATGTCGGCGTTGCGCGATAAGGTTGCGGCAGGTGACAAAGCAGACGTGCTGGTCATGCCAACCAACATTCTGGACGAATACCAAAAGAGTGGTGTGGTGCAGGCACAAGGCCGCGCCATTCTCGGGCTCGTCAGCGTCAATGCGGTGGTGCGCACAGGTGCGCAGAAACCGGATCTGTCGACGCCGGACAAGGTCAAGCAATCTATCCTGAACAGCCGCGCAATCGTCCATGCCACGCCGGGTGCAACGCCGAGCGGCACGCATATGGGAAAACTGATCGAGCAATTCGGTATTGGCGACGCAATGAAAGGCAAAATCATTCACCGTCCTGCGCTCGAAGGCGGCGTGCAATTGGTCGCAAGCGGGGAGGCCGAAATCGGCTTTTACCCGAAGAGCGAGATTATCAATACCGAGGGTTTGACCGTGGCTGGGCCGCTACCGGCCGCAATCCAGCTCGCGACCATTTACGGCGCGGCGGTGACTGCCAGCAGCACTCCTGCAGATGCAGGTCGCGCTTTCATTGCCTTCATGACGGAACCTGCCCACCGCGCGGCGTGGGCTCATGCGGGTTTCGATCCGCCGCCTTAGGTTTTGGCGGGCTTGAGCTTCAGGTGGATGTTCTTTTCCTGCGTAAAGGCGAGCATCTCCTCGAAACATTCCTCGCGCCCCAGGCCGGACTGCTTGAAGCCGCCGAATGGCGCACCCAGGAAGTGTTTGCTCACTTCGTTGATCCACACAAAGCCCGCCTGTACGGTCATGGCCGTGCGATGCGCGGTGTTGAGTTCGTTGGTCCAGATCGAGGCGGTGAGGCCATATTCGACCGCATTGACGGTCTCCAGCATCTTGGCCTCGTCACTCCATTTGAACACGCCTAACACCGGCCCGAAGATTTCCTCGCGCGCAATACGATTTTTTTCGGTGACGGCGAAGACTGTCGGCTCAACATAAAACCCGTTTTTGAGTGCCGGGTCGGTGGGTGGTCCGCCACCGCTGATGAGTTCGGCGCCTTCGCTCTTGGCGGATTCGATAAAGCTCATCACGCGATCGAATTGCAGTTTCGACACGATGGCGCCCATCGTGGTGGCCGGATCGGTCGGGATTCCCGGCTTGTAGTATTTGATTTTCTCCTTCACGCGCGTGATGACCGCGTCATAGATCTTCTCGTGGATGAAAGCGCGGCTGGTCGATCCGCAGGATTGACCACACCAGGTAAAGTTCATGCCGCCTATGACCGCGCCGGCAACGTCGTCTGGGTCGGCGTCGCCATACGCGATCAAAGCGTTCTTGCCACCCAGCTCGAGCATCGTGCGCTTGACCGTGTCAGAGGCGGCTTTCATGACCGCGCGACCAGTCGGTACGCTACCAATCAGCGCGATCATGGCGACGTCCGGGTGACTGGCGAGCCTTTGGCCGGCCTCACGGCCACCGGGTACGACGTTGAAGACGCCGGGCGGTAACAGCCCGCCAATCAATTCCGCCAACCGTAGCGATGAAAGTGGCGATTGTTCTGGCGGCTTGACGACGACCGTATTGCCGGCGGCGAGGGGAGCCGCGGATTTTCCGGCGCAGAACATGAACGGGTGATTGAAGGGAATGATGCGTCCGACGACCCCTAAGGGCTCGCGGATCGAAAAATTCACGACGTCCGGACCCATCGGGATAGAGGCGCCCTTCATCTCCGTGACGAAACCCGCGAAGAACTCAACTTGCGCCGCCGCAATCATGGCGTCGCTCACCATTTCCTTGACCGGATTGCCGCAGTCGGCGGCGTCGATCATGGCGAGTTCGTTCGCGTTTTCACGTAGAATCTCTGCGATCCGCCGCAGGATCTTGGCGCGCTCGAGGGGCAGCACGCGCCGCCATTCCTTGAATGCCGTTTTGGCCGCGGTCACAGCGGCATCGATGTCATCGGCTCCGGAATCGGCGACCTTGCCGAGCGACTGGCCGGTGCCGGGATTGATGGTGTCGACGAAACGGCCGGCTTTGGGCTCATGCCATGCGCCGCCATAATATGCGCCACGGTTCTTCGGCAGCACGACAGCTTGAGCGGACGCGGCTTGCGGTGAAACAGCAGTCGTCATGTCACGTTACTCCGTATGTCTACTTCCGTGGCGGAATCTGGATCAATTCTGCGAGCTGCTCCTTGCTGAGCGGTGCCGGGATGAATTTCAGGTTGACTGCTTCCGGAACCAACGTCTCAAGGCCGTGAATCTGATCGGGATTGACCAAGGATTTCGGGAAAAACTCATCGCGCACACGTCTGGCCATCACCTCGGGCACACCGGCAAATTCGGCGTAGTCCTTGATGACTTGCGGATTGTCCGAATACATGTAGTCGATCGCTTCCCGATAGGCTTGCATGAAACGATCGAGCACGGCTTTCCGCTTGGTAAGCATGTCGGTATTCGCGACCAGCACACGAATGGTCTGCCCGCGCACGAGCGTGGCATCGGTTGCCTTGGCGACAATATGGATTTTTCCTTCCTGAAGTTCCTTCAGACCAAACGGCGGTGAAGCCCATCCGACGTCAACTTGGTCGGTCATCACCGCGGTGAGCGTGGAACTGGGGTTTCCGGTCGTCTGAGTTTTTGCGCCGGTGAGTTTATATTCGTCGATAAAGGCACGCACCACGCTGTGGGTTGAGGAGCCATTGCTCGAGTAGGCAATGGTATAACCGTTCGTGTCGTTCAGCGTCTTGATCGCGGGATTCTTGGCGTACCAATAGTCGGCCGCACCGGTCGCTTGCGCGCCGACAATTCGTACCGGCGCGCCTTTGGAGTAGGCCGCCATCGCACCGAGCGTGCCAACCGCAAGGCCTAGATCTACCCCGCCGGCGATCACTGGCTGCAACGTTTCGCCGCTCCCCGATGTATAAATCATTTCCATCTGAATGCCGTGCTTCTTGAAGATGCCGGCTTTTTCCCCGAGATGGGTGATCGCGGTGTCCCAGTTGCCGCGCTGACCGATGGTCATTTTCACGAGGTCGTCCGCGGTGGCCGGTGCCGCCAGGACAATGGCGCCGAGGGCCACAGCGCCCGCAAGCTTCCTGATCTGTTTCATGCTCTGTCGCCCCTTGCTCCTAAAAGTTACGAGCGCTTGATATTGTCGAGGCCGCCCAGGCGGCCGATCAGAGCATTGGCGCCGATCGCCAGCACAAACAGCACGATTAACATGGCATACATACGCGGCATGTCGAATGTGCTGTAGGCCTGGATGATCAGAAAGCCGATGCCTTTGTTCGATAATTTGGTTTCGGCCAGCAACGTGCCAATCAGCGCCACGCCAAGACCAAGGCGTATGCCATTGATGATCGGGTGGCGCATGGCCGGAATATAGATCTTGAGCACCATCTGTGCTGTCGAGGCCTGAAAGCTCTTCCCAACTCGGATCAACACCTTGTCGATCTGCCGCATTCCCGCGGCAACCGAAAGTGCGATGGGAAAGAAGCAGGACAACGTCCCGAGCGCGATCTTCGATTCCGGGCCGACGCCGAACCACATGATCATGACCGGAAAGAAGATAATTTTTGGCGTTGGACCGAGGTAATAGAGATAGTTCTCAAATGCTTTGGATAGGAACCGGTTCGCGCCGAGCAAAAGCCCGACCGCCATGCCCGATATGCCACCGATTGCAACGGCGGCACCGATCTCTGCCGCCGTGACGCCGAGATTGTAGTAATAGTTCGGTCGCGCCAGCAATTGGCCGAGCGCTTCGCCGATTGAGATGAGCGAAGGGACCACGTCACGGTAGAGCCAGCCGGAGTGTGCAAGAAATTCCCATATCGCAAGCACGCTCAATATGATGGCCGCACGCACCAGCGTGACCGGACTAACCACCGGAGCGGCGACTGCTGCCTGTCTCAATCGACCGGTCTCAGCCATCGTTCCACCTTTTCCAGCGCCATGAAGAACAACACGCTGACCAGGATAACAAAGCAAATCGCCGCATAAGTGCCGGCGAGATCATAGCGTTCGGAGAGGTCGTTGATGAGCTGGCCGAGCCCGCCGTAATTGATGAGGAATTCGACGCCGACAACGTTGATCAGCGCGAAGACAAGCCCAAGCCGAATGCCGACGAAAATCGTCGGCAACGCCGCGGGCAGAAGGATCTTCCAGAACTGCTGTGTGCTTGTGAGGTTGAAGCTTCTTCCGACATTGACCAGCACTTTGCGCGTGCTCGCCATTCCCTCAATGGTTTTCAGAATCACCGGTGGCAACGCGGCAACAAATCCGATCATGATAATGGTCCAGGCGTTGCGGCCGAAGATGACCATGAACAGGGGGTAGGCCAGAACGACAGGGGCAGCAGCAAGGCCCGCAACCCAGGTCTCACAGGCGTCCTGCAGCAATTTATAGCGATGCATCAAAACGCCGCTGGCGACGCCGATAACGGTAATCATGACTCCCGCAGTCAGGCATTCGGTGGCCGTGAGCACGAAGCGTCTGAAGACGTGCTCTTCAACGATGACGCGCCAGAAACTTGCGGCGATTTCCGACGGGGGCGGCACGATATACCGGCTGATCGCGTCGGTGCGGATCAGCAATTCGAAAACGAGCAGGAACAATAAGAGGCTCGCCGCGCCGACGGCTGCCGGAGGGATACCACGGGCGGAATTGCGTGCCGCGACGTCCGTCATGATGCCGGTGCCTCATGATGCAAAACGTGTTCTTCCTCGTCTTTCATGCCGCGGCTTGCCTCCTCGCGCAGGTCACTCCAGATCTGCGCCACGTAGCGGCCAAAGGCCTCGCTGCCGACGATTTCGGATGTGCGCGGCCGCGGCAGATCGATATCGACAATTCGCTTCACTCTGCCGGGCCGGTAGGTCATCACCAGAATTCGATCGGACATCTGGACGGCTTCGGTGATGTTGTGGGTAATCAGCAGCGTCGTCTGTTTCAACTGTTGCTGGATTTGCAGCACTTTGTCTCCGAGCAACAGCCGAGTTTGCTCATCGAGCGCTGCAAAAGGCTCGTCCATCAGCAGGATTTTCGGCTCGGAGGCGAGCGTCCGCGCAAGTGAGACGCGCTGGCGCATGCCGCCAGACAATTCGCCCGGATAACGGTTCGCGAAACCATCGAGGCCGACAAGCCTGATAAAATGGCGTGCACGTTCGGCGCGCTTTGCCTTCGGCATGCCGACAAGTTCAAGCGGAAAGGCAACGTTGTCAGCGACGGTGCGCCAGGGGAATGTCAACTCTTCCTGAAAGACCATTCCGATCGATTTATGCGGACCCGAAATTGTTTCGCCGGCGACGCTGACCACGCCCTGGTGGTTGCTTAAAAGACCGCCGATGACATTAAAGAGCGTGGACTTTCCGCAGCCCGACGGACCGATGACCGACAGGAATTCGCCGGGCTTGACCTTGAAGGAGACGTTGTCGACGGCGGTGACCGGACCCTCCGGAGTCTGGAAGCGGACGACGATGTCATCTGCGACCAGAATGGCATCGTTGGGTGCAGCGGCTGACATAGTGCGACTACTCGCTCTTCCGTGTCATGGCTGCGGTCGTGGCGGCGGTGTAGCCGGGCTCGACCCGCACGTCGACGACGGCGACCGCGCCGGCTTCGACGGCGGCGATGGCCTTGGCGAACGTTGGCGCCAGGTCTGCAATCGACGCCACAGGCCCGAAGCCCTGGGCGCCTTGGGCGCGCGCCATGCCGGCAAGATCGATGTCGGGTTCGGAGATGCGCTGGCCGACCCACCTGTTTTCGACCGGACGATTGCGCATGCGCGCCACGCGTTCCTGATGCAATTCATCATTGAAGAACGATCGATTATTCGCGACCACGACCAGCAACGGAATGTGGTAGTGCGCCGCGGTCCACAACGCGGTAACGCCCATCAGGAAGTCGCCGTCTCCGCAAACCGCGACCGCCAACCGACCGCTGTCCTTGAGCGCCAGCGCAGCACCAACCGAAATGCCAGGGCCGCCGCCCACGCCTCCGCCACCGTCGGAGCCGAGATAGTCGAGAGGATGATCAAACGCCCAATTCGCACCGTTCCATGACAGCGAAACGTGGGTGAGGCTGGTGGGCTTCTCGCCGACCGCCTTGCGCAGCGCTACGGCGAGGTGATCGACCGTGAGCTTGTCGCCAGTCGGCGTCGGGAAATCCTTCGCACGCGCGGCGGCCGCGCGAGCGGGACCAGGCCCAAGCGCTGCGAGCAGCGCCGGCACGGCGACGTCGGGCTCGCAATCGATGAACACATCGACCGGTGGGAGGCCCTGGTAATCCATGCTCCAGCCGTTGTGCAGCCGGTGATCGACGGACACCTGAACGACCTTCGCTATGACATTGCCGACGGACTTGAAAGTGCCGGCCACGTCCAGCCAATCGAGGCTGAGAATGACATCGGCGCTGCGAATGGCATCGGCGGCCTCGGGCGCCAGAACTGTGCCGCCCGGGGCACCGGCATGCAGATGATGCGCCGTCGGAAAAGAAGCAGCGATCTTCAGATCGGTCACGACGAGCGCATTCGAGTCGCTCGGCGAGCGCAACCCGTGCTTTCCAGGCATCGACATCACGTGTTGTGCGCCCGGCGAGAATGACCGGACGTTTGGCGCCCTGCAATAACTCAGCCGCAGCCTTGATGCGATCGGCGGGCGCAGCGCCGTCGATGGCGGGCATGAACCGCTTCGCGTCGATTGGAGCCACCGGTTCGCTGAGCTTGCTCTCCTGCATTTCGGCATCGAGATTGACGTAAGTCGGTCCGCGCGGCGCGGTATTGGCGATCCAGTTCGCGCGCAAGACGGCTTCACGCGCCGCCACCGGTGATGCGGGTTGGTCGTCCCATTTGGTGTACCCGCGCACCAACGCGCCTTGATCACGGGCGGTATGAATCCAGTCAATCCACGGGCGCCGCTTTACGGCATCGACCGGACCCGTCGCGCCAAGGATCACCATCGGCATGCGGTCGCACCACGCATTGAATATCGCCATGGTGCCGTGCATCAGGCCGACATTTGAATGGACGGCCGCGGCCATCGCTTTGCCCGTGACCTTCGCGTAGCCGTGCGCGATCGCGATCGCGCTTTCCTCATGCAGACACAGCAACATTTGCGGGCGTTCATTGCCGAGGTAGTTCACGAGACTGTCGTGAAATCCGCGATAGCTGGCGCCAGGATTGAGCGCGATATAGGGGATGTCGGTCGCGCGAAGTGCGTCAGCGACCACATCGCTGCCGAAACCGGCAGCATTGACACCAGCGGGTACCGGACGATCGAACGCGGATAAAGGTCCACCATCGGCCGGATGTCCTTTTTTGCTCTCTCTTCTGTCGCTCGACACTTTCGCAGGCTCCGCCGTCGGCCGCCCGGCGGGCGGTGGGCGGCATCCAACCGGATTACGAGCCTTGACGCAATCGGGCGAGCAATTTCAGCCCGGCATAGCCGTCGGCCGGCTCCATACCGGCTTTCTTCTGGAACGCGAGGATGGCCCTGATGGTGTCGGCGCCGGTGCGACCGTCGATGCCATCGGTCTTGAACCCCTGCTCATTGAGTCGCCGCTGGATTTCCTTGACTTCCTCCAGGGTCGGCGCTCGTTCCCCGCCAGGGAACTGCTGGCGGAATGGCGGGTCGCCGCGGATCAAGTCGCCAAGATGGCAGAGAGCCAGCGTGTAACTCGTCGAAGGGTTGTAGGAATGGATTGCGCGAAAGTTCTGGCCAATCAGGAAGGCGGGGCCGCCGGGGACCGGGAGCCAGAGTTTCACTTGATCGGCCGGACGCGCAAACGCAGCTGCGTCCGCGCGGCGTACGCCGAGCTCAGCCCACTTGGCGTATGAGCGCATGGTCCGGTTGTTCGCGAGCTTGGCATGATTTGCGCCCAGCGTGACCTCACAGCCCCAGGCTTCGCCGCGGCGATAGTTCCCGCGCTCCACCAAAAACCGCGCAGTGCCCGCGAATAAATCATCCGGCTTTCCGAACGGAGAGATGCGACCGTCGTGATCGTAGTCGACACCCATATGTAACCAGACTTCCGGCATCCATTGCGTATGCCCCATCGCGCCCGCCCACGAGCCGATCATGTCCGACGACTGCGTCCAGCCGTGATCGACGATGGTGAGCGCGTTAAGTAATTCGGTTTCCCAATAAGGGCGGCGGCGCGGCGCGCCCCACGCCAACGCCGCGAGGGCGGGAACAACGGGGCGCATGTATTTGCGATTGGCAATCACGTCACCGAAGGATGACTCCATGCCCCACAAGCCGAGAACCATGTAGCGATCGACCCCGTAGTCCTTTTCGATGCGCGTCAGCAGATCTGCGGTTTCCCTGGCGCGCACTTTGCCGGTGATCACGCGCCAATCGGAGCACCGGCGGTTGATGTATTGCCACATCAATTCGGTGAATTCCGGTTGTGCGTCCAGTTCCACGAAAACGCTCGTGTCCGGCGTCAATTCGCCCATCACACGATCGTATGTTTGCTCGGAAATGCCTCGCGCGACCGCGCGCGGGCGAAGGTCCGCAACCCAGCGGGTGAAGGCGGGTGTTTGGGCGGCGGAGACGCGTTCGCCAAGCGCGAGCGATATGGTTGTGCTCAGCGCGCCGGTCATCACGACGCGGCGGTTCAGTCGCACATCGGTTTGGCCGGTTCCGTTCAAAAGATCTCGCCGCATAACACCATTGTAGCCGGCAGCCGCCTAAGAAAAAACGATTGCCAGAAAACCTTTTCGTGAAGTCGCTCAACGATACAACTCAACCGTCGTTGTGTCTGTGCCGCCGTTTCTTGCGCGCCTGACGATGCCGTTGCGGCTTGGCGTGCTCGGTCACAGAATTTTCAGTTTTTGTCGGCTGTGGCGAAGCCACGGAGGCTTCCGGCGCCGGTTCAGGGTGCAGGATCACCGGGGGCTTGTCCGGAACCGGCGGGGCAGGCTGTCCCGGCAGAATTTCACTGCCGCGGCCACCGATCAGGCGCTCATAAGCGGCGACCAAAGTCATATAGGGACTGACCCACACCCACCCGATCTTAGTGAAAACCTGGATGTTAAAGTGGATGTGGTACGAGGTGCCCTTCTGGTAATCGCCCCAGGTCGCGACTTTGCCGATGATCTCGCCCTCGGAGACGCGTTTTCCATCCAGAAGACCTTCGGCATCCATATAATTCGGATTCATGTGCAGATAGCGAAAGCGCACGCGTTCATTTTCGGTATTGGCGACAATATAGACGCCAATATTTCCGGGCTGGCGACGGATGGTGCCGTCATGTACGGCGGCGACCGAATGCTGATAGGGCATGCAGCGGTCGGCCTCTGCATTATTCAGGACGCAGTTGCCCGGCCGGATATCTTCGCCCTGGTGACCGTAACCACCCGGGCACTGACCCACCAGAAAATCCCGTAGCTCGCAGAAGTTATCGCGCCACGGATAGGTGAAATTTTCCGCCGCCAACTCATCGAAAACGAGCGGCTTACTGTTGAGCTTGCAGTGATACTGGGCGCCCTTGCGGCCGATCCGTCCCACGGTTCCGGTGTGGTAGCAGTCGCCCCAAGGCATGAAGGATTGCGACTTCACGTATCCCGGCACGTCGGCAATTGGAAAGCGCATGCGTGAATAGACGTGGTAGTCGACGCGGCCGGGCATTTTTCTCCACCCGGAATTCTCAATCAGATCGCCGGGGCCGTAATAAGTAAAATCCGATTTGCCATCTGGCCGGCTGAGGTCAAAATTAGGCTGCTGGATTTTGGCCGGACTGCCGCCAGCCGTATGCAACAGATTCAGAAACCGCAGCGCGAGCGGATCGGCTTCCCGGCACGAAAGATGTTTGGATGACGGCCGCATGTCGTAGCACTGAATTGACAGGACGTAGGGCACGCCGAATCGTTCAAACACATAGCGGACGTGCGCTTCGCTCAAGACGCGGCGGATACCCGGGAATTGTGCCGCCAGATCCTTTGACGGGGGTTCTTCTTTTTCCACGTGATCGGGTGGATCGAGTTCGTAGATAAAGGCGGCACCGGATATCTCGAACAAAATCGGCTTGTCGAAACGAATCTTGAGTCCGTCTTCATTGTTGCTGAGCGTAAAGGTCGCATCGTATCCCGCGGGACCCGGCAGGAAGAATTTGGTCGGGTGAAAACCTCCGAAATATTTCTCCGACGTCGCGGCCTCGGGCTTGCCGTCGGCCGCGTCCTTGCGATACGCCTCGATGTCGAACGGCAGCAGGACGGGGACGGAGCTCTTCGCGATGTCGGTAAATCGCTTTTCGGCAATCGCGTTGAGGTGGGCGAAGGCTTCGGCCGGCCGTTGGTTGCCGCGATCGGTTATGCCCGCCGCCGCCAGTTCCCAGTTGACATCGGTGAGCTTAACAACCGGGCTTTCCAATTCGCCCGCGGCCGTAGGCCCGGCAATAAGCAATGCAAGGCTTACCAGGACAGCGCGTCTCACACCGGATTCCTCGTTCTGTCCGCCAGCCAAGGGCCGGAGAAGTTCTTCGCCGCCAAGTTAATGGCATCGGAGAGCGGCATACAAGGGTTACCCGGTATAGTGTAGGGTGCGCCGCGGCGAAGCATGGGCGCCGCGACTGTGCTGGAGATACATAAAAATGACGCTGCGTGAAGCAAATTTGACGGCGGCTTCGGCCGCCGACCGGGAGCCTGAGATCATCGAGAGTGGTGGCACTGCGCGATTGCATCTCACGCTTGCGACGACCGACTACGATCACGTGCGCGACCTGATGTACGGCGTCGTCAGGCCTGAAGGCGCGGTTCTCACGGCCTTTGTGCTGCCGGTCGAGGAGGTCTTCTACAGGTTTATTAAAAACCGGGAATGGGACGTTTCTGAAATGTCCTTCGGCAAGTTCATCGGTTATGCTTCGCAGGGTAACTCGCCATTCATTGGAATCCCGGTCTTCCCATCGCGCGTGTTCCGGCATTCCGCGTTCTACGTACGCATCGATCGCGGGATCGCGAAACCGAAGGACCTCGAAGGCAAACGGGTTGGAATTCCGGAGTGGGCGCAGACGGCCGGTATCTATGCGCGCGGCTATCTGTCTGATACGGCCGGCGTGGATTTGCGCAAGATTCACTGGGTGCAGGCCGGCATGAACGAGGCCGGGCGCGAGGAGAAGGTCGAATTTAAACTGCCGCCCGGAATTCAATATGAGCAGCGGCGCGATACAAGCATTTCGGCGATGCTGCTGTCCGGCGAGATTGATGCAGCCATTTCAGCGCGCGTGCCGGACGCTTTTGAAAACGGGGGCGGAAAAATTGCGCGGCTTTTCCCGGAGTACCGGGCCGAAGAGGCGCGTTATCATGCCGCGACCGGCATTTATCCGATCATGCATGTAATCGCCATGCGCCGGACGGTGTTTGAGCGTTATCCGTGGGTCGCAATGAACCTGCTCAAGGCATTCGATGAAGCCAAGCGGAGAAGTCTCGAGCGCATCCGGGATTTGACCGCCTCGCGCATCCCCGTGCCATGGTCGGCGGCAATTGTGGACGAATGGAGCAAGGATTTCGGAGCCGATCCGTTTCCCTACGGCCTGGAGGCAAATCGTAAGACGCTGGATGCGTTCTGCCGCTTCGCCCATGAACAGGGCGTGACCGCCAAACAGCTAACGCCTGATGATTTATTCCCGAAAGAAGTGCGTGCCAGCGTGCGCGTTTAATCTTTCGCCCGCTCCACATAGGAGCCATCGGCGGTCATCACCACCACGCGGGTCCCGGCAACGATATGGGTCGGGACCATGGTGCGGATGCCGTTCGACAGAATCGCCGGCTTGAACGAGCCGGACGCAGTCTGTCCCTTCATGGCGGGTTCGGTTTCCTTGATTTCCAGCGTCACCTTCTGCGGAATCTCGATGGAAACCGCGACGCCCTCATGAATGGCGAGGTTCACCTTCATGCCTTCCTGCAGGTAAGCGGCTTGGTCGCCGATGATGTCGGCCTGCAGGGCAACTTGGTCGAAGGTCTCACCATTCATAAAGTGAAAGCCGTCGCCGTCCTGGTAGAGGTATGAGTACTCCACGTCTTCAACATGGGCGCGCTCCACCTGGTCGGTGGTCTTGTAGCGCATCTGGGTCTTCACGCCGTCGGAAATCCGGCGCATATCGACCTGGGTGGTCGGGGTACCTTTGCCGGGATGAAAATTTTCCGCATTGAGGACAACATAGAGCTTGCTGTCGAGATCGACGATATTGCCTTTGCGGAGCGAACTAGCGATGACCTTCACGATATTGATCCTTGACGTCTGGGCGGCTGGGGGCCGCGGTTTCGGGCCGCACCATAACGATCTTCTCGCGCGATGCCAGTCTTTCTCGAGCGTCGTTTGATCGAGGTAAATGTGCCGAAAAGCCCGCCATTCTGGAGTGCCGGCGTCCACGCCGCTCGCAGACCGTATCTGTTGGCGCGTCAGCAGATCATGGCCGACTTGCGGGCCTGGTTTGCTGCACAGGGCTTTGTCGAGGTTGAATCGGCGGCGCTCCAGGTTTCGCCGGGTAACGAGACCCACTTGCATGCCTTTGCCACCGAACTGATCGGGGCGGGCGGGGAACGCCGGCCGCTCTACTTGCGAACCTCGCCGGAATTCGCCTGCAAAAAACTATTGGCCGCCGGCGAAACACGTGTTGTCGAGTTCGCCAGGACGTTCCGGAACCGCGAGCGTGGGCCGTTGCATCATCCGGAATTCACGATGCTTGAATGGTACCGGGCGAACGAACCATACGACGTATTGATGGATGACTGCGCAGCGTTGCTGGCGGAAATGGCGCGCGCTGCCGGCGCGAAGGAATTCCGGTTTCGCGGCAAGACCATCAATCCCCTGGCAGAGCCCGAGCGCGTCACCGTGGCTGAAGCATTTGCGCGCCATGCCGGCGTCAATTTATTGGGCACAATTCAGGGCGGTCGAGGCGACAGCAAGGCCCTCGCGGCCGCAGCGGCCAAAGCTGGCGTTGCGACGGCCGCCGACGACAGCTGGATCGATATATTCAGCCGAATCCTCGCAGAGCGCGTGGAGGGGCACCTCGGCATCGGCCGGGCCACCATATTATATGAGTACCCTCTGCCGCTGGCCGCGCTGGCGCGGGCCAAACCCGGAAGCGACAGTGTTGCAGAGCGTTTCGAGCTCTACGCCTGCGGGGTGGAGCTCGCCAATGCCTTCGGCGAACTGACCGATGTCGCCGAGCAGCGCGCGCGCTTCGAGGCCGCCATGAATGAAAAAGAACGCATCCATGCCGAGCGTTACCCGATCGACGAGGATTTCCTAGACGCTCTGGCACCCATGCCGCCGGCCAGCGGCATAGCGCTCGGCTTCGACCGGTTGGTGATGTTGGCGACCGGTGCACAGCACATCGAACAGGTGATCTGGACTCCGGTTACCGAGTGACAATGACAAAGGGACAAGCCATGACGACGCTTCGCACGCCCACGCAATTGTGCGATCAGGGACTGATTTCGTCCGATCAGCGGCCCGCGCTCGAAACCGTTACGGCGCGCTACGCTGCGGCATTGCCGCCGGCTTTGGCAGAACTGATCGACCGCAGCAATCCGGCCGATCCGATCGCACGCCAATTCGTGCCGGATGCCGCAGAACTGGATCATCGCCCGGAAGAACTCGCTGATCCGATCGGCGACGATGCGCACAGCCCCGTTGCGGGAATCGTTCACCGCTACCCCGACCGCGTCCTGTTCAAATTGACCCACGTCTGTGCCGTCTATTGTCGGTTCTGTTTCCGCCGCGAGATGATCGGACCTGACAAGCCAAACGGGCTGACCCCACAACAAGTCGCTCGCGCGCTCGACTATATCCGGGCGCATCCCGAGATCTGGGAAGTAATCCTGACGGGAGGCGATCCACTGGTTCTGTCGGCGCGGCGGCTGCGCGCGGTGATGAAGGAGCTTCGCGCCATCGACCACGTAAAGGTGGTGCGCATCCACACCCGCATGCCGGTCGCCGACCCGGAACGCATCTCGCCTGAACTGGTGCGGGCGATGAAGATCAGAGGAAAGGCCACCTATGTTGCCATCCACGTCAATCACCCGCGTGAATTGACGCCGCAGGCGCGTTCGGCCTGCGCGCGCATGGCTGATGCTGGCATTCCCTTACTCTCGCAGACGGTGCTGCTGGCCGGTGTCAACGACGCACCGGAGGTGATGGCCGGATTATTGCGGGCGCTCGTCGAATGCCGGATCAAGCCGTACTATCTGCATCACGGCGATCTTGCGCCCGGCACCGCGCATTTGCGCACTGATATTGCAACGGGACAGGAGATCATGCGCAGTTTGCGCGGCCGCGTCTCCGGCCTCTGCCAGCCGACTTATGTGCTCGACATTCCGGGCGGCCACGGCAAATCGCCGATCGGGCCCGCGTACATCGAGCGGGCCGGATCAAACGGTAACGCGCATTTTGTCGTGGAGGATTTCAACGGGCAGCAACACCAATATCCGCCGCCGGCGGTCTAGTGGCGGATTGCCAAGACGTCGAGAAAGGCCGCAGCCACCGCAAGGCTTGCAAATCCGATGAACACCACCGCGATCACAGCGTGCCAGACAAAGGCGACGTCGCGCCTGAGGGCTGCCACTACATTCTTGCTGTTGATCATCGCCTGACGTTCCCGGTGAGAGCTCGCTACAGCGCAGCGAACAATAATCGCTAAAGGATCATCCGGCCCGTAATTTGTATGTTAAAAAACGCGTGAACAGCATCGCGTACGCGCATAGCAGCTATGAAAACCTCCCCTTTGCCGCTGTAACTGTGTGCCAAACCGGTAACGACGTGTGGTTCGGACCTTTATGGCGAGGCCCCGATTCGGCACTCGGACCGCGATAGTGCTGAGACCTACCGGTTAGAAGCGCGTGCGAAGCCCCATTGCACGCTGATTTGAGCCCCGTCCAACACCGAGGGATACCGGAACCGCTTCGGCGCCGAGTGCTGGGGGGCCATGAGGCGCGCAGCCGCCATGACCAGCCGACAGAAACGAAATTCCACCAGATTCTGTACTAATCCAAAGCATTGTCGCTCTCGTCCAAGTTTTCGATTTTCATTTCCGCCAGAGTTCGCGCCGACCTTCAAAGAGTTGCGGACGTCCGCTGCTCGGATGCGCGACTTGGTCGAACAGGCAAATAGCGAAGTCGCCTTTGAAATTGAAATAACGAGGACGTTGCGATGAATAAAACAGCAATAGCTGCAGTGCTGGTTGCAGTCGGTGTCTGTGCTGCTGGCCCGCTCGTTTCAAGTGCACAAGCCAGCAGTCTTATTCCTTATCCCAATAGGGGCGTTGAAAATCCTGCGACCTACACGTTCACTGCAATCGCCGACGGCGCGGTCACCGCCTATTTTGCCGGGTCGGCCGCCGGCTTCTCGGAAGTGGTTGGCATGACCGTGAACGGCGTCCCGACGGGGATTACCGGGCTGAATGATCACAGCTCCCAGATCGGGGACGCACTTGTGCTCGGCAGTGTCCATGCTGGTGATACGATCGTGTTTTTCGATCAAGTGTCGACGCAAAACACCGGCGACATTTGGTATTCGAACCCCGCATTGAACCCAGTCCAGGACGGACAGCACGTCTACTCAACTCTTTACGATGGCTTGAGCGACTTGATTCTCCATGTACCTGCCGGCGTGATACCTGCCGGCGTGTACGTGGGATTCGAAGATCTGAGAAGAGCACAGGGCAGCAACTTTGATTATCTGGACGAAGCCTTTGTCGTCACAAATGTTGCAACAGATGCGACACCACTTCCGGCCTCTCTTCCGCTCTTCGCTACCGGTCTCGGCGGGTTAGCCCTGCTCCGCTGGCGCCGGAAGCGGAAATCTTCATCAATCGTCGTCGAATAAAAACGCTGCACTAAATGAGACACGCCACTACGGGGGCTTGGGCCTCTGAGGCTTGGGCGTCCGAGGCTCGGGCGTGTACGGCCTGGGGTACGAACCTCGCGCATGAGGCTGGCGCACCAGCCTCGGCCTATGAGCCATGGCTGAGCGTTGGCGCGCCCTACGGGATTCGAACCCGTGTTACCGCCGTGAAAGGGCGGTGTCCTAGGCCTCTAGACGAAGGGCGCGCGTGGCCGGGGGTATAAAGAGCTTCCCCCTCAGCGGCAAGCGAAGGACGGCTACCACTTACCGGTATTGGGCATCGATTTCCACGGTTCCTGCGGCGGCTTGGCGGCTCCTTTTTGCAGGAGCTCGATGGAATGCTTGTCGGGCGAGCGCACGAACGCCATGACGCCGTCGCGGGGCGGCCGGTTGATGGTGACGCCGGCCTTCATCAGCCGGTCGCATGTTTCGTAAATATCGTCGACCTCATAGGCGAGGTGGCCAAAGAACCGTGCCTCGCCGTAGTCTTCGGAATCCCAGTTGTAGGTGAGTTCAACGACCGGCGCGTCGCGCCGCCCGGCCTTGAGCGCCTCGCTGGCCGCGGGGGCGTCATCCGGCGCCGCCAGGAACACCAGGGTATAGCGGTTCTTGTCGTCGACCCTGCGGCGGACTTCCTGCAGGCCGAGCAGCTTGCCATAGAACTCCATCGCGGCATCGAGATTGCGTACGCGTAGCATCGTGTGCAGAAATCGCATGGTTTAAACCTCACTGTGGCAGGCGCCCTGAGCGGGCGAGACTATAGCAATGATTGCCTCTGATCTTGAAGCTGCTGTCGCCGGCCTCGGCCAACTGGTCGAATCCGCGCGCGTGATCGTTCCGTTCACGGGGGCGGGGATCTCGACCGAATGCGGCATTCCCGACTTCCGATCGCCGGGTGGCCTGTGGACCAAAAACCAGCCGATCCCCTTCGATGCATTTGTCGCGAGCCGCGACATGCGCGACGAGTTCCTGGCGGCGGCGATTTGCGATGGAGGAGAGCTTTGCGAGCGCGAAGCCGGGCCGCGGCCATCGCGCGCTCGCCAGTCTCTATCGCGCCGGCAAGGTCCCGGCCTTGATCACCCAGAATATCGACAACCTGCATCAGTCCTCCGGCATCGCTGAACGTGACGTGGTGGAGTTGCACGGCAATACGACCTACGCCGTCTGTCTGGACTGTGCGGAGCGCTACGAATTGTCCTGGGTCAGGGAAAAATTCGAGGGCTCGGGAGAGCGCGCACCCGATTGCAGCTGTGGTGGGCCGATCAAAACCGCGACCGTTTCGTTCGGCCAGGCCATGCCTCCCGAAGCGATGCAGCGCGCCGAGGCATTGACCAGACAATGCGATCTGTTCCTCGCGGTTGGCTCCTCGCTGGTGGTATGGCCAGCCGCCGGTTTCCCGTTGATGGCCAAACGCAACGGTGCTGCGCTCGTTATCATCAACCGTGAGCCGACGGAGTTCGATGACATTGCCGATCTGGTTGTGCGCAATGACATCGGCGACGCTTTGGCGCCCTTCATCGCCCACTGATTCGCTTGCGTTGCGCTGTGTATAGAGTTGTGTGCAAGCCCATTTTGCTCTTTGCCGTTTGAAGGCCGGTGTTATCTTCGAATCTACGAAGATTCGTCGAAGCGCTCAGCAAGAGGCGCCAGCAAGGCAACGACGCGGGGCGTCATGGCGTCGGACGGGGTCGAATCCAAAATGTCTGGGACAAATCTCCGGCCAGGGGCGGTCAGAGAACTCGTCGATGAAACGGCGACCAATCTCATAGAATTGACCGGCGTCATCAAGTGGTTCGATGTCTCCAAGGGTTTTGGGTTCATCGTTCCCGACAACGGAATGCCCGACATCCTCCTGCACGTGACCTGCCTGCGCCGAGACGGTTTCCAGACCGCCTATGAGGGCGCGCGGGTCATATGCGAGGTGCTCGAACGCCCGAAAGGTCTTCAGGCCTTCCGCATTGTATCGATGGATGACAGCACGGCCGTCCACCCGGCACAGATGCCGCCGCCGCGTACCCATGTCACGGTGACGCCCACCAGTGGGCTCGAGCGCGCGCAGGTCAAATGGTTCAACCGTCTGCGCGGCTTCGGCTTTCTCAGCCGCGGCGAGGGCACGCCCGACATTTTCGTCCACATGGAAACCTTGCGCCGCTATGGCATCGCCGAGCTGCGGCCGGGTCAGACGGTGCTGGTCCGTTTCGGACCCGGGCCTAAAGGCCTGATGGCGGCCGAGGTGCGGCCGGACGGCGGCCCGCTCGGGCTCGCCTCCCACTAGTCCCCGGATTTTCCAGTTGCCGCTTGGGCTTGGGCCGCGTAAAGGCGGGCGCATGCGTGCGATCCACTGGCTCGTCCTTGGTCTTTTCGGGCTCTTTGTTGCCGCCGGTCCGGTCTGGCCGGCCGGCCAGCAGACGCTTGAGATCGCCAGCAAATCCGGCGTGCACGTGTTTTCGGTCGAACTGGCCGACAACGATGCCGAGCGATCAAAGGGGCTCATGTATCGCAAGGAACTGCCCGAAGGGCAGGGCATGTTGTTTGATTTCCATCGCGAGCAGGATGTGAGCTTCTGGATGCAAAACACTTATATCTCGCTCGACATGATCTTCATCCGCGCCGATGGACGCATCCTGCGGATCGCCGAAAACACCGAACCTTTGTCGACGCGGCTGGTCCCTTCCGGCGGGCCGGTGCGGGCGGTGCTGGAAATCATTGGCGGATCGGCCCGCAAACTCGGTATTGCGCCCGGCGACCGCGTCGCCGCGCCCATATTCAACGGCCATTAAGGGCTTGCTTGCCGGGCTGAATCGAAGCGTGTATCGAACGCCGATTGCCATCGGGGCATAGCGCAGTCTGGTAGCGCGTCTGGTTTGGGACCAGAAGGTCGCAGGTTCGAATCCTGCTGCCCCGACCACTTAACATCCTGATCTGGCACGAAGGCGTTATGCCTTCCGGCATTCTCCCTTGGCAACGGCCGCCGTCAGCCAAGCTCCTGGCAGAGCCCGTATTGGCCGCCGGGCGGAGCCCCGACGCCGCCCGGGTGCGTGGCCTGCTCGCCACGCCGGCGAGCGCGGGTCCGTTCCACACGAGCCAGCGCAACCGGTTCGCGTCCCTCATGCGAGCGGACAACCTCAGGTATATAATCCTATAGGAATATTGTCAAGAGACAGTTTGTGGGCGACAATGGCGCGAGAGTCCAAACGCAATGCGCCACAAGCACAGAAGAATTCAGAACAGTTCGCGTGACGTGTTGTTCAGCGCGCTGACCGTTGCGTCCAACCTCGCGGCGATCGTTGGCGCGATCGTGGTTGTGCTCGACACGCTGCATCACTGGTGACCGCCGTGTCCGGTAAGATTTGCATTGAGCGCAATCGTGTCGGATTCTGTCAGCAACTGCGCGCGGCCTGATCTGCAACTTCTAATTTTTTAGTCTTTCGAAACTCGACGATCGGCTCCGCGCAGTCAGCGCGTGGTCTCGTCGTCTATTCGGGCGATGCAAATCTATTCAGGCGGCGCAAGTCCGCTTTCGTTGCAGAAATGCAACGACGCGTCAGCAAATGCATAGTTTCGCGCCAGATCGCGCAGTTTGTCGTTTTTCACAAGCCCGCCGCCGCGTGTGCCCAAGCGCTCCTGACCGCGATCTCTAATTCTTGCGCCGGTTCGAGATTCTGAAACGCGCTTCGCAAATACGTCTGCACAATTGGAGTTTGAAAATGCAACTGGTGAAAAGTCTTCTGCTTGGTTCGGCTGCCGGTCTCGTTGCGGTCGCCGGAGCGCAGGCGGCCGATCTTCCCGTCAAGGCCAATCCGGTCCAGTACGTGAAGATCTGCAGCCTGTATGGCGTCGGGTTCTATTACATCCCCGGCACCGACATGTGCTTGAAAATGGGTGGCTGGGTGCGCGCCGAGTATGCTTATGGTGATAACGGCAATATGACTTGGGGTCCGTTCAACGCCAATTTAAACGACCGCACCACCAGCAACAGCACCTGGCGCTCGCGCGGTTACATCACGGCCGATGCCCGCAATCAGACTGAATACGGCACAGTCCGCGGCTACCTCGCCGTTGGTATTAACACCAGCAACATCGGCACCGACACCGCAGCAAACACGTTCAGTGCCAACCGCGCTTTCATTCAGTGGGCGGGCTTCACGTTCGGTCTGGCACAGTCGTTCTATGACTTCTATAGCGTGCCGGCGACGTCATACTGGGGTTCGTTCCCGGCATCTGACACCGGCGATCCGGGCTGGATGGTGGCGGGTTACACCGCGCAGTTCGGCAATGGATTGTCGGCAACGCTCGCCGCGGAAATGCGCCGCATGACGGCCATCGATAACAGCAACGTCGGGACAGGTGCGACGGGCTCCGGCTCCTACGGTGGCTTCCAGGCGCCCGACATTGTCGGCAATTTACGTGTCGATCAGGCCTGGGGTTCGGCGCAGATCATGGGCGCTTTGCACGAAGTCAATGGGCTCTATTATTCCGTCCCTATTGGCATTGCTGGACATCCCGATGATGAGTTGGGCTTCGCGGTCGGCGCGGGCATCAAGCTGAATGCTCCGATGATAGGCCAGGGCGACTTCCTGCAAGCTCAGGTCAACTACACTCAAGGCGCCTTGAAATATATCTTCCAGACGCCAACCTCGAACTGGTTGAAGCAAGAAGGTGCACAGCTTGGATTTGGTGTGCTGAGCGACGGCGTCTATGGCGGTACGATTCTCGGCGTAAACACGAGCAACGTCGAGCTGACCACGGCCTGGGGTATCAACGCGGCCTACGAGCACTTCTGGAACCCGCGCTGGCGCACGTCGCTCTATGGTGGATATGCGGCCGTGAGCTACGGCAGCACTGCCAATGCGATCTTGTGTTCGGCTGAAGGATTAGCCAACGGCATCGGCATCGGTTCTCTCGCTGTCGCCAACCTGGGCTGCGACAATAACTGGTCGACCTGGTGGATCGGTTCGCGCACCCAGTGGAATGTCACCAAGGACTTCTACATGGGCGTCGACGTGCTGTACTCGAAACTCCAGACGGCAGAAATTAGTCCTGCAACCGCGATCCTTGCTTCGACCGCGCCGTTTGGGACAACCGATGTCGACAACTGGATGTTCCGCTTCCGGGTACATCGCGACTTTTATCCCTGACGAACTATGTGGCTTGAGGGATAACGGCCCCGGCGGGAAACCGCCGGGGTTTTTATTGTCGGTACATTCTCCGCCGTCGTCCCCGCGAAAGCAGGGACCCGGTAGTTCGCAGTTTTGCGATTTCTCCGCGATGTTTGAGGTTACTGAATCGCCCGCCTTCGCGGGCGATGACGCGTGAAATGCATGCTCCTAATGAACAGCGCGGTCACAACGACCAACGAAATCCACAATCCGCGCAATCGTTTCCGCTTCCGCTAAAAGCGGCGCGTGGCCTTGATCGGCCACGTCCAGTGTTTCGAGGCCGGCATGCCGCGCGCGCATCGCTTCGACCGTTGCCGGCGACAGAATGTCCGAATTAGCGCCGCGGATCGCCATCACCGGCACGTGCGCGAGTGCGTCGAATTGTTTCCACAAAGGCGGTATCGGGCTGTCCGGGTTTATCGCTTCCAGCGTCTTTGCAAGCTTGACGTCATAGGTCGGCACCATCCGGCCTTTTTCTTCCTTGAACGCGCGTTGCGCGCTGGCGAGCCAATCGTCATGCCCGAGCTTGGGGAATTGATTGTGGAATAGCCGACGCAGGATCTCGGCGCCGTCCTCGAAATTGCGCGGCTGCGGCAGCTTGCCGACATAACCCTTGATGCGCATCAGACCCTGCGGCTCGATCACCGGTCCAATGTCGTTGAGCACGACACCGGCGATCGCAGTTGGCCGCACGGCGGCCAGCAGCATCGCCAGGATTCCACCGCGTGAGGTGCCAATGAAGATTGCCGGCATCGCGTCGAGTGCCGTAACAACTGCGAGGACGTCAGCGAGCTCGACGGGAAGCGCATAATTCTCCGGATTGCGGTCGTAATCGGACCGGCCGCGTCCGCGGTAATCGAGCGCGATCACGCGGCGCGGGTGGGCGCCGTCACGAGTCAACGCCGTCGCGAGCGCCTCAAAATCGGCCGCGGTGCGGGCGAGACCCGGCAGGCAGACCACCGGCGTCTTCGGCGAACTGCGCTGGCCGTAAGAAAACGCGTGCAGGCGCAGACCATCGGGGGCGGTGATGAAGGTGGATGAGGGGCTAGAAGTGTTCATAGGCCGTCGTCCCCGCGTAGGCGGGGACCCAGTAATCACTGACGTGCGATACTCGAATAGAGGTCAGTCCAATTAGGATTTGACTCTTCAATCAGGCGGATTTTCCAGCTTCGGTTCCACTTCTTGATGCGCTTTTCGCGCTGTATTGCATTTTCGATATCATCAAACCGTTCGAAGTAAACCAAATCATGGACGCTATACGTCCTGGTGAAACCATCGACTGCGTGGGATTTGTGCTCGAAGACACGCCGGACTAGGTCGTTGGTGACGCCAACATAGAGTGTACCGCCGATTTTACTTGCAAGGATATAGACGAAATAACCTGAGGCGGAAATCATCAAACAAGCTTTGTGACTGCTTGTTTGCCGGGTCAAGTCGGGCATTCGGAGGATGTTGTTATTTGAGGCCGTCATCGCCCGCGAAGGCGGGCGATCCAGTAGTCACGATATCCAAATAAATCGAAATGCCGGGAGTACTGGATTCCCCGCATTCGCGGGGAATGACAAATGCGAAATAGGCGATGATGAATGAGAGATCGGAGAAATCAATTCATCCCGCCGCGCTTGATGTCGGCTTCGATCAGCAGCTTGGTGCCGCCGCCGAAACGCGCCCGGTAGACCTGAAGGTTCTCCATAATCCGTTCGACGTAATTGCGGGTTTCGGAGAGCGGGATGCGCTCGACCCAGTCGACCGGATCGACATTGGGATCGCGTGGGTCGCCATAGGCTGCGATCCACTGCCTCACGCGCCCGCGACCGGCATTGTAGCCGGCGAACGTGAGGATGTAGGACCCGTTATAGCCGGTGAACAGGTTCGACAGCTCGGCCGCGCCCATCTGCATATTGTAGACCGGGTCCTTGAGCAGGCGGTCGCGGCTATAGGCGACCTTGAACTTGGCGGCGGTATCGATGCCAGCCGCCGGCGTGACCTGCATCAGGCCCATGGCATGGGCGCTTGAGACGACCTTCTGATTGAAGTGGCTCTCCTGGCGGGCAATCGAATAGGCGACGGCGGCTTCGATCGGCGGCGCAATCGACTGGTACTCAGGCAGGCCAACAACCGGATAGGCGTAATAGTCGAGCGGCAGACCGCGTCCGTAGGCGGCCTCGCCCAGCAAGAGCATGGCGCGGCCATCGCTGTGTTTTGCCGCAAGTTCTCCCAGCATGGCCATGCCGGCGATATCGGTGGCGCTTTCACCGAGCTCGGCGAAGATCGATGCGAGCATGTCGCGCTCATCGAGCGCATAGAGAATCTGTGCCGCGCGCACGACCTCGAGGTTTCCCAGCACGTTCTGCTCTTGCGGCGTAAATGCTGGCGGTCCGCGCAGGCCCAGATCGGTGAGGCCGAGCCGCGCCCGCGCAAGCTGGCCGTAATAGGTGGCCGTGTGCTGTGCCGCCGATTCGTAGAATGCCTTGGCCTGGGCGCGCTGGCCCATCGCTTCTGCCGCGCGGCCCTGCCAGTAGCCGCCGCGCGCGAGCGCATGCGGGTTGATGGTGCCTTCCATGATGTGAGCAAAATGCTCGGCGGCGGTTTTGGGATCGTTTAGATAGCGCAGCGCAACCCATCCGGCAGTGAAATGAGCGTCCACGCGATAGAAGCCGCGCATTGGCGGCGCTGCCTCGCGTGCCACGCGATAGGCGGTTTGCGCATCGCGCTCATCGAGCAGCTTGCGCACCAGCAGGCGCCGCTCCAGCCACCACTGATCGAGATTGTAGAGCAGATCGGGATTTTTCGGCGCGGTGAGGATCAGTTTGCCGGCGTCCTCCGCATAGTTGTTCTGGCGCAGCCATTGTACACGCGCGAAGATGTAACCGGGGTCGCTTTGCGCGGATGTAGGCACCGCATCGAGCGCGGCCTTCGCATTGCCGGCCTTGCGTAACACCGCCGCGCGCGCCTTCCCGATCGCCACCTCGTTGCCCCCAAGACGTTCGGCGGCGCGCATGCCGCCGGCGACATCGTCGGCATAGAAGCGTTGCTCCATGCGCGCCTTGTTGTCGGCGGCGGTGAGCATATTGCCAAACATCTCAAGGACGCGATTTTCGACCTCAGCGCTGCATTCGTCGTTGCGCCAGGCATGGCGGACCAATGCGGCCGCGGCGTCGCGGTCGCCTTGCGCAAGCAAGGTGCGCGCCAGCATGAAACGGCCTTTGGCGGTCGACGGCTGTTGCTTGGCGAAGAAGGCGCGAATGGTGCGGTCGTCGATGCCATCATTCCAGAGCGCATTTTCGGCGCGCCGGCGGAACAGGTGGGCGTGCGGCCAGCTCGGATTGGCCTCGACGAAGGTGGCATAGCGCTGGAAGGTCGGGCTGGTGTTGTCCGAGCGCAGGATCACCCATTCGGCGAGTTTTTTGGCGACCGGGTCGGTGATGCTGGCTTCAGCGGCATTGGCATCGGCTTCCTTGCCCTTGCGCGCGGCCTCAATGACACGTTTGACTGCGGCAACATCCGCGGCGGCGGTCGCGGCCGTCGGCGCGATTGCGAAGGGACCGGAAACCGGGCGGGCCAGCGGTTTGAACGCGGCATGGCTCTCGAAAATTGTACCGTGCAGGCCGACATTGGCCTGGGCATATGACGACAGGCCGGCGCTGCCAGTGGCGGGACGCTTCGGCGGGAGCGGGGCGATTCGCGCCGCCGGCGCTGCTGCCTGCTTTTCGTTCTGGATCGCCGGCCGGGGACGCGGCAACGGAACTTTTTGCGAGACAACCGGAACCGCTTCGGCGCTGAATGCGCAGGCGGCCGTTAGCGCCAAACACGCGCCCAAACGCGTGCTCAAAAGAATACCGATGGGGCTGCGACTAGTCCCGTGCATCCGATCCCTTGCCTTTAGTCCCGGCGACCCCGACTCAAAGCAAGGGCCGCAAACCCGTTTGGCCCCCATTAGGCCAATTACGTTGATGAAGGATATCCAAAATTTCGGGGTATTGGGATCCTAGGCAACGAGGGGGGCAAAAACAGGGCAGGGCGGGCGCCTATCACGCCAATTCATGAGCCCATTTACGGGCGGGGCTTTCATCGCTGCCTCTGACCCGATATCTATGGGACCTCAATCCGGGTCTCCTGTGGAGAAGTCGTGCCATGACCGCCAAGACGAGCTTTCGAGGCTCTTTTACTGCGCTGGTCACGCCGTTCAAAAACGGCTCGCTCGACGAAAAGGCGTTCCGCGACATCGTGGAATGGCAGATCGCCGAAGGCACCAATGGCCTGGTTCCGGTCGGCACGACAGGCGAGAGCCCGACTTTGTCGCATGACGAGCACAAGAAGGTCGTGGAATGGTGCATCGACCAGGCCGACGAACGGGTTCCCGTCATTGCCGGTTCTGGTTCGAATTCGACGGCTGAGGCCATCGAGCTGTCGCAACATGCCGAGAAGGCCGGCGCCGACGCCGTGCTGATTGTCACGCCTTACTACAACAAGCCGACCCAGGAAGGGCTCTATCAGCATTACAAGGCGATCAACGATGCCATCGGCATTCCGATCATCATTTACAACATCCCGGGCCGCTCCATCGTCGACATGTCGGTCGACACGATGGCGCGTCTGTTTGAACTCAAGAACATTGCGGGCGTGAAGGACGCGACGGCCAATATGGCGCGCGTCTCGCAGCAGCGTGCCGCGATGGGTCCGGAGTTCAATCAGCTGTCCGGCGAGGACATCACGGCGCTCGGTTTCATGGCGCACGGTGGCCACGGCTGCATCTCGGTGACATCGAACGTGGCGCCGCGGCTGTGCGCCGAATTTCAGGCGGCCTGCCTGAAAGGGGACTTCGCCAAGGCACTCAAGCTGCAGGACAAGCTCACGCCGCTTCATATCAATCTGTTTGTGGAAACCAGTCCGGCACCAATCAAGTATGCAATGTCGCTGATCGGCAAGTGCGCCAATACGGTGCGGCTGCCGATGGTGCCGGCGAGCGAGAAGGCGCAGGCCGCCGTGCGCGAGGCGATGGTGCACGCCGGCCTCATCAACTAGATGCTGGCTGAATTCAAAAAGTTTGCCTTGCGGGGGAATGTCGTCGATCTCGCCATTGGCGTGATCATTGGCGCTGCGTTTTCCGGCATCGTGAATTCGATGGTCGGCGACGTCATCATGCCAATCATCGGGGCGGCCACAGGCGGCATCGATTTTTCAAACTATTTCGTGCCGCTTTCGGCGAAAGTTACAGCGACGTCCCTGGTCGAGGCCAAAAAGCAAGGCGCTGTGTTGGCTTGGGGCAGTTTTCTCACTGTCACGCTTAACTTTATCATCATCGCTTTTGTGCTCTTCCTGGTCATACGCGGGCTCAACAAGCTCGTTCGCAAGGAAGAGGAGAAGGCGCCGGCACTGTCGAAGACCGAACAGCTTCTCACCGACATTCGCGATCAGCTTAAATCGCGCTGAACGCGAATCGTACGCAACCCCGTCGTAAGGCCATGGCCGCAAAACCCGAGCGCCGCTTCAAGGTGGTCGCCGACAATCGCAAGGCGCGCTTCAACTACGAAATCGGCGATACGTTCGAAGCCGGCATCGTCCTCACCGGCAGCGAGGTCAAATCGCTCCGCGCCGGCAAGGCCACGATCGCGGAATCCTATGCCGACACGCGCGACGGCGAGCTCTGGCTGCTCAATTCGAATATTCCGGAATATCTGCAGGCCAGCCGCTTCAACCATCTGCCGAAGCGGCCACGCAAATTGCTGCTGCAAAAACGCGAGATCAACCGGTTGGCAGGGGCGGTCGAGCGCGACGGCATGACCATCGTGCCGTTAAAGCTTTACTTTAACGAGAAGGGCCGCGCCAAGATCGAGATCGCGCTTGCGCGCGGCAAGAAGTTGCATGACAAGCGCGAGACCTTGAAGAAGCGATCCTGGGAACGCGAACGTGGTCGGTTGATGCGCCTGAAGGGGTAGTGGATGGACGGACCCCGAATTAGCATGGCAATGATTTGGCGGTCTCCGAGCGCAGCCCTTTAATGACCGCGAATTCTATTCGAACCAGTGTTTCTCCGCGCCGCCTTGCCGTGCTGACCGCGGTCGCTGCTCTTTCGCTCGCCATTTATATCGTGAGCAATCTCGGGTCCCTCAACCACAATGACTTTATGTATGCGGTTGCGCCCGCCGTATGGGTGCAAAACGGCAGTCTTTACACCGATGTGCCGTTCCCGCAGGCGCCGCTCTCGATCCTGCTGAACCGGGCGCTGGCGGCGGCAACAGGAAATGTGAATATTTTTCTGCCGGCCCGCATCGTCTCGATGGTGCTCGTCGTCGTCGCCGTGCTGTTGCCGGTGCTAAACCGGTCGAAGACGAAAAACGTTGAAATTTGGGTGCTGTACGTCGCCCTATGCCTCACCAACTTTTTCATCATCAACAACAGCAGGGAAATTGGAAACTACGCGCTTTCGCTGCTGTGCCTGTCTGCTGCGGTTACCGCACTCAACGCGACAGGATCTGCCGTCTGGCGCGGCTTTGCCGCCTGTATCTTTGCCGGTCTGGCGACCTCCGCAAAACTTTACTTCGTCTTTCTTTGCCCGGCGCTGTTCCTGTTCTTTCTCGTGATTGACCGGACGGCGCGCGATACAAAAGTTGTTGCGGCCTGCGGCCTCGGATTTCTGCTGGGCTTCATGCCGATATTGTATTTCCTGGCCCGCGACTATCAGGGGTTTTTGCACTGGAACATCCGCTTCTTCCAGATGATCCTGCCGCTCAGGCTGACGGGTGCAGCCGACGCCCTGGGGCGCATCGCGAATATCCTGGTGCTTTTCGTAACGCTGATGGCCATTCCCATTGGATTTCTCGCTGCGGCTTTATGGCGGGCATGGCGCAGCGGCGGTGCCGAATTGCGCGAACGGTGCGCGCAGCTTTTGCTGCTCGCTGCCGCATGTGCCATGGCCGTCTCGCCGATATTCGTGTTCGGACAATATCTCGGTCCGCTGGCCTTCCTGCTGTTGCTCTTCTCGGCGCCATGGACATTAACCGGAGACAGAAGCCGTTTCTTCTATTTGACTTTTGGCGGCGCAATGCTCGGCATGCAATGCATCGTCATGGCGGCGATTGTGGGCCCGGATCTGCTGCGGGACCGCACTTTGCTGGTGACGCAAGTTCTCAACGCGCAACACAAAGCCCGCCAGATCGCCGTGGATGGATATGGTTGCGAGCGAAAATTCTACTCAGCGGCCCCGCTGTTTTTGCTCGAGAATGAAATCAAATATCCGCCCGAGCTTGCAGCAGGGCCATTCCTGATGTTCTTTTTGCGCGGCGGGGAACTGGCAAAAAAGGGCGAGGAGTTTGACCTCGCCGCGCACATCAAGGCGTGGAATCCCGATATCGTCATTTGGGGATATCACATCGGCAGTCATGAGGCGGCCGAAGACGCGGTTGACCGCACTATCCGCGACTATGCCGTCAACCACGCTTTCACTGTGACGCCGCTTGGGCAAGTCGATGGACATGATATTGAGCTTGGCTATCGTGCGGGCTGCCGGCGCCCGCCGAGACCGTGAACCATTTAAATCGTGAGCGAACGCATGAGTGCTTCAGTCCCGACCAAACTTGATCACTGTGTGATCCACGTGTCCGACTGGGAACGATCAAACAAATTCTACAGTGCGGTGATGGGCGCCGAGCTTGTGCAGCGGCCTGCCGGCTGGGCCTATCGCTTTGGCGACAAGCAACTCAACGTCCACGGTCCGGGCGTGAAGCCGGCGGAAATCGCCCGTCTGCCGGTGCAGCCGGGCAACAGCGACCTCTGCTTCGAATGGGTCGGTCCAATCGATGGGGCAATCGCGCATCTAAATGCGCACGGGATTGCTGTCGAGCGCGGACCCATGCAGCGGTTCGGCGCCAAGGGGCCGGGAACATCGGTTTATTTCCGTGACCCGGACGGCTCGTTAATGGAGTTTATGAGCTATAGCGCATGATCCCGAAAAGCTTGTCCTCGACTTGATCGGGGATGGAGGTCGGTTTTCGGAAATGATCATGCGCCTGCGAAAGGAGTCGAGAAATGACTGAAGCTCCCGGCACCCACAACCCGCAATTCCTGCCACCGAATATTCCGGTGCCGCAGGACGACGGCGCTGCACGCCATCTGCCCGGTATGAAGATCCCGGATCTGGCTTTGCCGGCGACCGAAGGCGCGCCCGTCAATCTGTCGAAGCTCAGGGGCCGCACCGTCGTCTACATTTATCCACGCACCGGTGTGCCGGGGATCGATCCACCGGATGGCTGGGACCAGATCCCAGGCGCGCGGGGCTGCACGCCGCAGTCCTGCTCATTCCGCGATCATTTCGGCGAACTCACGCGGCTGGGTGTGGCGCAGCTCTACGGGCTGTCCACGCAAGATACGGCCTATCAGCGCGAGGCAGCAACGCGCCTACATCTACCATTCCCGATCCTGTCAGACGAGAAGTTGGCGCTGACCAAGGCGCTCAAGTTGCCGACATTTGCGGCCGCTGGAATGACGCTGCTCAAGCGCATGGCGCTGGTGATTGATGACGGAAAGATCACCAAAGCGTTTTACCCGGTATTTCCGCCGGACAGGAATGCGGCTGATGTGATCGCCTGGATTCAGGCGTCCAGATAATTCCGGACGCTCGCAAAAACCTTGCGGAACATTTCAGGCGTGAGCACGCCGGTATTGGTGTTGTAGCGCGAGCAGTGGTAGCTCGAGAACAGCGTCAGGCGATTGAGTTCGTGCTTGCCGCCATGCTTGAACGGCGTCGCTGATTTTTTGGCGCCCAGCGCGGTCACTGCGCTGTCATGCGCGATGCGGCCGAGCGCAACAATGGCGCGCAATTTTTTCATTTCGGCAATCGTTGCCGCAAGAAAATCGCGGCAGGTTCTTATTTCATCAGGCGTCGGTTTGTTCTCGGGTGGGACACAACGCACGGCATTGGTAATTCGGCAGTCGACCAGCTCAAGCCCGTCGTCAGGATGGGCGCCGTACTCACCACGCGCAAAACCGAATTTGCCAAGCGTTTCGTAGAGCAGTACGCCAGCATAGTCGCCGGTGAACGGCCGGCCGGTTCGGTTGGCGCCTTGCACGCCGGGCGCCAATCCGACGATCAACACGCGCGCACCCAAAGGGCCGAACGAGGGGACCGGCGCGTTGAACCATGTTGGCTCCTTGGTGCGCCAGTTCTTGCGGAATGCAACCAGCCGTGGGCAGCGCGGGCAGTCGCGTCCCGGCTTGCCGTCAACGTCGCTCATAGCGCTTTGTTATTCGAAAGAATCGTCGTCGTCATCAGCGCCTACAGGCGCGCCGGCGCGTTGCGGCGCTGTCGGCGGCCTTTGCAGGAACTGTGGCGTATGCTGCGGCGAACCGTGATCCTCGCGCGGGCCACGTGCTGCGTCGCGCGCGGCGCGCTCGGCCGGGTCGCGGCCGATCTTGGACTGCAGAGTAACGATGTCGGTGAAGACGTCGGCCTGGCGTCGCAGCTCATCGGCGATCATCGGCGGCTGGGTGGAAATGGTTGAGATCACGGTGACGCGAACACCTTTACGCTGCACAGCCTCCACCAGCGAACGGAAGTCACCGTCGCCGGAAAACAGCACCATGTGATCGATGGTGCCCGCGATTTCCATCGCGTCAACCGCAAGCTCGATGTCCATATTGCCTTTGACCTTGCGGCGGCCGGTCTGGTCTACGAATTCCTTGGTCGCCTTGGTGACGACTGCGTAGCCGTTGTAGTCAAGCCAGTCGATGAGGGGCCGGATCGAGGAGTATTCCTGATCCTCGATTACGGCCGTGTAATAAAACGCGCGCAAAAGATAACCGCGCGACTGGAATTCACGCAGCAGCCGCTTGTAGTCGATATCGAAACCGAGGGACTTGGCGGTGGCGTAAAGATTGGCTCCATCAATGAATAAAGCAATTTTCTCACCAGGTACGGTCATGGGATTCTCTCACAATTGACTTCGAGTTACTTTCAGATCGCAGATACGCGCAATGCGACATCCGCGCGCGTGGTCCTTGATCGCGGTTAACAGGGCATCGCGGCATCTCGGATCAATTGAGCTGCCGCCTGCGCAATCACGCCGCGCCGATAAAATCCGGTGCCATCGGCTTGCTGCGGGCTCGCTTTTGTCGAGTAACAGAGGGTTGCGGCTAAACCAAGACAAAAATGCTTGAAATTCCATGCCCCAAGGGATACCTAGCAGTCCAATTCAGGATAAGTTCCACCAGATGGAGTGCCGAGCCGATGGCCCGTGTCACCGTAGAAGATTGTATTGATAAGGTTGAAAACCGCTTCGATCTCGTCCTTCTGGCGAGCCATCGTGCGCGCATGATTTCATCCGGATCGCAAATTACCGTCGAGCGCGACAACGACAAGAATCCGGTCGTGGCGTTGCGCGAGATTGCCGATACCACCGTATCGCCTGGCGACCTCAAGGAAGACCTCATTCACAGCTTGCAGAAATATGTCGAGGTTGACGAGCCCGAGCCCGAAGTGCCGCTGATCGGCGCCGGTGCGGGGGCCAGTGTCGATTCGGATGACACCGAGGTAACTGCCGACCGCATGACCGAGGAGGAGCTCCTGAAGGGGCTCGAAGGCCTCGCCCCTCCGGAGGAAGTGCCGGAAGAGGACGCCGAATAAGGCGTTTCGACTTGGATATTCATTGCGATCCGACGGCCCGGCCCAAAAGCCGGGCCGTCGCTATTTATCAACCAGTACCCCAAAGCCTTGCAGCTACGGCGAAACGACGTGATATCTTGAGGTAGTTCCGTCAGGTGAGGCTGCGAGGCAGCAGATATGGCGCGCACGCGCTCAGACCTTCCGCGCATGCAAAAGCAGGCCCCGATCCGGGCGCCGCGCCCGCCGGCCGTTGCCGCCGCGACTCAACCGGTTGAAAAGCCTGCCCAAACGCGCAAGCCGCCGATGATGCGGCAGTACGACCTGATCGAGCGTGTCCGCCGCTACAATCCGGCCACCAACGAAGCGCTGCTCAATCGCGCATACGTCTACGCCATGAAGGCCCATGGCGAGCAGCGCCGCGCGTCGGGCGATCCGTATTTTTCTCATCCGATCGAGGTGGCGGCCATTCTGACCGACCTCAAGCTCGACGATGCGACCATCGCCGCCGCATTGCTGCACGATACCATCGAGGATACGGAGGCCACGCGCGCTGAGATCGACGGCCTGTTCGGGCGCGATATCGGCACGCTGGTCGAAGGCCTCACCAAGTTGAAAAAGCTCGACCTGGTGACCAAGGAAGCCAAGCAGGCGGAGAACCTCCGCAAATTGCTCCTGGCCATCGCCGACGATGTGCGGGTGCTTTTGATCAAGCTCGCTGACCGGCTGCATAACATGCGCACGCTCGGATACATGCCGCCCGAGGCGCGCCGACGCGCGGCCGAAGAGACACTGGAAATCTACGCGCCACTTGCAGGCCGTATGGGCATGCATGAGATGCGCGAGGAGTTGGACGACCTGGCATTCCGCGAACTTTATCCGGAAGCTTACGATGTGGTGAGCGCGCGGCTGAATGCACTCTCGGAACGCAGCAAGTTGCTGATCTCGGAAATCGAAAAGCAACTCACTAAAAAGCTTGCTGATCGCGGCATCGAGGCGCGGGTCGTTGGGCGCCGAAAACGCGCCTATTCGATCTGGCGCAAGATGGAACGCAAGTCAGTCGGCTTCGAACAACTTTCGGACATTTTTGGATTCCGCGTTGTCGTCAAAACACTGGCCGACTGCTACCAGGCGCTCGGCATCGTGCACAGCACCTGGCCGATGGTGCCGGGCCGCTTCAAGGATTACATCTCGACGCCGAAAGGCAACGACTACTGCTCGATCCATACGACCGTGATCGGTCCAAGCAAGCAGCGGGTCGAGCTGCAAATCCGCACCGTGGAAATGCACGAGATCGCCGAATACGGCATCGCCGCACATGCGCTCTACAAGGACAACGCAGGCTCGCCGACCGAATTGCTGTCGCGGGAATCGACCGCGTATGCCTGGCTTCGCCGGACCATCGAACTTCTGGCCGAAGGTTCAAATCCGGAAGAATTTCTCGAGCATACCAAGCTCGAGCTGTTTCATGACCAGGTCTTTTGCTTTTCACCGAAAGGCAAGTTGATCGCGTTACCACGCAAGGCAACGCCGATCGATTTTGCCTATGCAGTGCATACGGATGTGGGAAACACCGCCATCGGCTGCAAGATCAACGGCCAGATCGCACCGTTGACCTCCGAGCTTGTGAATGGCGACGAAGTCGAAATCCTGACCTCGAAAGCGCAAAAGGCGCCGCCGGCTGCCTGGGAATCCATTGTCGTCACCGGCAAGGCACGCGCGGCGATCCGGCGCGCAACGCGTGTCGCTGTGCGCACACAATACGCAGGACTTGGCCGGCGGATTGTCGAGCGTCTGTTCCAGCGCGCGAAGATCGCTTATTCGGACGAAAATCTCACGGGCGCGCTGTCACGGCTGGCGCGCGCGTCGATTGAAGATGTGATGGCGGCGGTCGGACGCAGCGAATTAAAAGCGTCGGATGTCGCGCGCGCCATGTATCCGGACTACAAGGAAGAACGTGCCGCCGCCATGGCCGCCAATCCAAAACCGGATAGTGGCTGGTTCGGATTGAAAAAACTGACGTCCGTTAAATTCAAGGTGCCCGACAGTGAAGTGGGGCCTGCCATCCCCATTCGCGGCATCAATGGCGATCTGCCGGTGAGTTTTGCGCCAAATGGCGGCGCGGTGCCTGGCGACCGGATTGTCGGGATCCTTTCGCCGGGCGAGGGGATTACGATCTACCCGATACAGTCGCCGGCGTTGAGCGAATTTGAGGACAAGCCTGAACGATGGCTGGATGTGCGCTGGGACGAAGAGGAGCGGGCGCCCCGCCGTTTCCCGGCGCGTATCGCGGTGCAGTCAGTGAATGAACCAGGCTCCCTTGCCCAAATCGCGCAGGTTATCGCCGAACATGACGGCAATATCGACAATATCCGCATGACGCGGCGCGCTCCCGATTTTACCGACGTGACGATTGATCTCGAGGTTTACGATCTCAAGCATTTGACCGCCATCCTTGCGCAGCTGCGCGCGAAACCCGTGGTGGCGAAAGCGGAACGCGTGAACGGTTAGCGCATGCAGCGTCTTCGTCTTGGCGTCAACGTCGATCACGTGGCCACCATCCGCAATGCACGGGGCGGGCGTCACCCTGACCCGGTGCGCGCGGCCAAGCTGGCAATCGCCGCCGGCTGCGACGGCATCACGGCGCACTTGCGGGAAGATCGCCGGCACATTCGGGACGACGATATTGCGCGCCTGAAAGCGGAGATCGACAAGCCGTTGAATTTCGAGATGGCGGCGACCGAGGAGATGCTCGATATCGCGCTTAAAACGATGCCGCACGCAGTTTGCCTAGTGCCGGAAAAGCGCACCGAGCGCACGACAGAAGGCGGCCTCGACGCCGCCGGGCAGCATAACCAGCTGGCGCCATTCATCGCGAAGCTCAACGATGCCGGCATACGGGTATCGCTTTTTATCGCAGGAGATGGGCGGCAGATCGAGGCGGCCGCAAGACTCAGGTCTCCGGCCGTTGAGCTTCACGTCGGTGCCTGGTGCGATGCGCTCAGCGAGGGCACGCGCGAGACGGCAGACGCCGAATGGCAACGCATCTGTGCTGGCGCCAAACTTGCGCATGAACTCGGCCTTGAAGTTCATGCCGGCCACGGGCTCGACTATGGCACCGCGGAGACGATTGCGGCGCTTCCGCAGATCGTTGAACTCAATATCGGGCATTTCCTGATCGGCGAAAGCGTATTCGAGGGACTGACGGAGACCGTGAAGTTCATGCGGGCGGCCATGGATCGCGGCCGCAAGAAAGCGTCCCACTCATGATTATCGGCCTCGGTTCGGACATCGTCGACGTACGCCGGATCGCCGACGTGATCGAACGTCACGGGGAGCGCTTTCTCGGCCGCATCTTTACCGCGACCGAGCGCGCCAAGGCCGACCAGCGCGCCAATGCCGTCGAAACCTATGCCAAGCGGTTCGCCGCCAAGGAAGCCTGCGCCAAGGCGCTCGGCACCGGGTTACGGCGCGGCGTTTTCTGGCGCGACATGGGCGTGGTCAATGTGGCCGGCGGACGCCCGACCATGAAATTGACCGGCGGCGCGCTTTCGCGGCTTCAGGCAATCACGCCTCCGGGCTGCGAGGCCCGGATCGACGTTTCGCTGACTGACGAGGGACCCATCGCGCAGGCAGTTGTTATTATTTCAGCGGTGGCTGCGTCGACGCCCGGAGGCTCACGTTGAACGCGAGAAACGCGATCCAGCCAATTGTTTGCGTTGTATCTCCGGCGTTGTTCATTGCTTGTCGGGGGACCAGCCGCTACAAGGTCGCCGGGGAGCGCATGCCGATTGGCGGGACGAAAGGCCTATGAGCGTGACATCCGGAACGAAACGAAAAGAGGGCGGCATCGCCGAAACAGTGCGCGTGATCATTCATGCGCTGATTATTGCACTGGTGATCCGTACCTTTCTTTTTCAACCCTTCAATATTCCGTCCGGCTCCATGAAGGCGACCTTGCTGGTCGGCGACTACCTGTTCGTGTCGAAATACAGTTACGGCTACAGCAAATATTCGCTGCCGCTCTCGCCTCCGATTTTTTCCGGGCGCATTCCCTCTGACTGGATGCCGCAGCGCGGCGATGTCGTCGTGTTCCGGCTGCCGAAAGATCCAACCACCGATTACATCAAACGCGTGATCGGTCTGCCCGGCGACAAGATCCAGGTGATCGATGGTGTCGTCAGCATCAACGGAACACCGGTCAAACACGAGCGAGCCGACGACTTCGTCGAAACCGAGGAGGGCCAGCACGACGCGCCGGTCAAACGCTGGAAGGATACGCTACCGAACGGCGTGAGCTTCTACACGCTCGATCTGGTCGACAACGGCTTTGCCGACAACACACAGGTCTACACCGTGCCGCCCGACCACTATTTCATGATGGGCGACAATCGGGACAATTCAACCGACAGCCGCTTCAGCCAGGTAGGGATGGTGCCGTTCGAGAATATCGTCGGTAAAGCCCAGATCATCTTCTTCTCCGTATTTGAGGGCGAGCGCGCTTGGCAATTCTGGCGCTGGCCGGTGTCGGTGCGCTGGAACAGACTCTTTACGATCGTCAAATGAGCCGTAAGGCCAAGGACAGGTCGGCGCTCGAAGACAGGATCGGCTACAAATTTGCCGACAAGGACTTGCTCGAACGTGCGCTGACGCACATTTCGGCGCTGTCGGGGGGCAATCGCGCGGCCAGCTATCAGCGCCTGGAGTTTCTCGGCGATCACGTGTTGGGCCTCGTGATCTCGGATATGCTTTACCGCGCGTTCCCGAAAGCGAATGAGGGTGAGTTGTCGCGCAGGCTCGCCGACCTCGTGCGCAAGGACACCTGCGCGGACGTGGCGCGCGCAATGGACCTCGGTCCCGCGCTCAAGCTCGGCAATTCGGAATCTCATGCCGGCGGCCGGCGGCGCACGACCATCCTCGCCGATGTTTGCGAGGCGCTCGTCGGCGCCGTGTTCATCGATGGCGGCTACAAGGCGGCGGACGATTTGATCGCCATGTTCTGGAAGGAGCGTATGCTCAAGCCGCTGGGGCCGCTGCGTGACCCAAAGACGATGTTACAGGAATGGGCACAGGCTCGTGGACTTCCGACGCCGGCCTATCGCGAGCTGGCGCGCACCGGCCCACACCACGATCCGGAATTCCGCGTTGCTGTTGTGCTGCCGGACCGCCCGCCCGCCGAAGGACTCGGAAGCTCGAAGCGGGCTGCCGAACAGGCCGCCGCGGCCGCCATGCTAACGCGTGTCGGCGTGGCGGCGGACAAACTTGATGGCTGACACGCCTTCGCCAGACAGTGGCACGAGTTGCGGCTTTGTCGCTCTGATTGGCGCGCCCAACGCCGGCAAATCAACGCTGCTCAACGCGCTTGTCGGCTCCAAAGTCACCATCGTTTCGCACAAGGTGCAAACGACGCGCGCCCTGATCCGCGGCATCGCGGTGGAGGGACAATCGCAACTGATCTTCGTCGACACGCCTGGAATCTTTTCGCCGCGGCGCCGGCTGGACCGCGCCATGGTAACGACCGCCTGGAGCGGGGCACACGAGGCCGATCTGGTTGGCGTTCTGGTCGATGCCCGAAAGGGGCTGGACGAGGAGGCCGACGATATTCTTGGACGGCTCGCCGAGGTGAAGCGGCCGAAGCTTCTGATCCTCAACAAGGTCGATGTGGTAGCGAAGGAAGCACTACTCAATCTGGCAAAGGCCGCCAACGAAAAGACGAAATTCGAAGCAACCTTCATGGTGTCGGCGCTGACCGGAGATGGGGTGCCGGATCTTAAGCGATGGCTCGCGCAACACGTCGCGCCGGGTCCATGGCTTTATCCTCCCGACCAGATGTCGGATGCCCCTGTGCGTCAGCTCGCCGCGGAGATCACGCGCGAAAAATTATTCGAGCGGCTCCACCAGGAATTGCCATATCACTCGACGGTCGAAACCGAATCCTGGAAAGAACTGCGCGGCGGCGACATCCGCATCGAGCAGACCATTTACGTGGAGCGGGAAAGCCAGCGCAAGATTGTGCTCGGCAAGGGCGGACAGACCATCAAGGCAATCGGCGAGGCTGCGCGCAGGGAAATCGCCGACATCGTCGCCGTCAAGGTGCATCTATTCCTGTTCGTAAAAGTGCGCGAGGGCTGGGGCGAGGACCCGGAACGCTACCGGGCCATGGGGCTGGAGTTTCCGAAGGAGTGACGTAGAAATAGCGTCCTGAGTCCCACATGCAATGGACCGATGAAGGCATAGTGATCGGCGTCAAACGGCACGGGGAGGCAAGCGCCGTCCTCGAGCTGATGACACGCGAGCACGGCCGCCATCTGGGGCTCGTGCGTGGCGGCTTTGGCTCGCGGCTCAAGCCTGTGCTGCAGCCGGGCAATACCGTCAATGCAGTATGGCGTGCGCGGCTCGACGAGCATCTCGGCAACTACACGGTCGAAGCGATGGATTTGCGGGCCGCCAGCTTCTTTGCAGCGCCGCACGCGATTTATGGCGTCAGCCACCTGGCTGCGTTGATGCGGCTGTTGCCGGAGCGCGACCCGCATGCGGGCCTCTACGAGGCGCTCGACGAAATCTTCGCGCAACTCAACAATGCCATCGTCGCGGCGCCGATGGTCGTGCGCTTTGAATTGCGTCTTCTCGCCGAGCTCGGCTTTGGGCTCGATCTCGAACGCTGTGCGGCGACGGGTGGCTCCCTTGATCTAGGGTATGTGTCACCAAAATCCGGCCGCGCAGTGTCGCGCACCGCCGCGGAGCCGTGGGCCGACAAGATGCTACGCCTGCCGGCGTTCCTGCGCGAACAACAGGCGATCCCTGCCGGTCGCGATCTGGCCGACGGTTTTGCGTTGACTGGCTATTTCCTGACGCGGCACGCGCTCGAGCCGCGCGGCCTCGCGCTCGGGGACGAGCGCGCGCATTTTATCGCCGCGCTGAACCGCGCGCTGCCGAGCGTGGCCTAGGTTACCACATGTAACGCCGGCGATAGTACGGGCGTCCATAGTAAGGGCCGCCGCCGTAATAGTAGGGGCCGCCGCCCGTCCACCAGCAGGCGCGGCGCCAGCCGCAGCCATAGGGTCCGCAGCGCCATACGCGGCGGCAGACATAGGCAATGTTCTCGGCCAGGTTGGTGCCGTCAATTGCGGCCATGAGCCCGGACGGTGTCGTGACCGTCATGGCCTCGGCGCGATTCGGTGCGAATGAACCCGCCACGAGAAGGGCCAGCGTCGCGGCAACTGCAAGAACAATCCGGCGCATTGCTTTCTCCATTCAAGTAGAATCCGATTCCCAGCGTAGTCGCGTGCAAGATAACACAGTCGAGACGTCCGGTTTCGTGAATAGTGCTGAAAACCTGAAAGATTAGACAGCGATGGCGTTCCTCGCTTGTTCGGCGGCGGACAACCGATTAGCTATCGATCATGGGAAAGCGACTGATTCCCCCGGAAAAAGGCGCGATTGAAGAGGTTGCGCTGCGTGATGCGCTGGAAGAGCGCTATCTCGCATACGCGCTGTCCACAATCATGAACCGCGCGCTGCCGGATGCGCGTGACGGCCTCAAGCCGGTGCACCGCCGCATCCTCTACGGCATGCGGCTGTTGCGGCTCGACCCCGGCGCCGCTTTCAAGAAATCAGCCAAGGTCGTGGGCGACGTGATGGGCAACTTCCATCCGCACGGTGACCAGGCGATCTACGATGCGCTGGTGCGCCTCGCGCAGGACTTTGCCCAGCGCTATCCGCTGGTGGACGGGCAGGGCAATTTCGGCAACGTGGACGGCGATAACGCTGCCGCCATGCGTTACACCGAGGCGCGGCTGACCGAAGTCGCGCGGCTGCTGATCGATGGCATCAACGAGGACACCGTCGATTTCCGCGCCACCTATGACGGCACCAGCGAAGAGCCGGTCGTACTGCCGGCCGCCTTTCCCAATCTGCTGGCCAACGGCTCGCAGGGCATCGCGGTCGGCATGGCGACATCGATCCCGCCGCACAACGCGGCAGAGTTGTGCGACGCCGCGCTGTTCCTGATCGACAATCCGAAGGCGCGCAGCAAGACGCTTCTCAAATACGTCAAAGGCCCGGACTTTCCTACCGGCGGCGTGATCGTTGACCCGCCGGAGACGATCGCCGAGGCCTACAACACCGGGCGCGGGTCGTTCCGCGTACGGGCGCGCTGGAAGCAGGAAGACACCGGGCGCGGCACGTATGTGATCGTGATCAGCGAAATTCCGTGGCTGGTGCAGAAATCGCGCCTGGTCGAAAAGCTTGCCGAACTGATCAACGAGAAGAAATTGCCGCTCGTCGCCGACGTGCGTGATGAATCGGCGGAAGACATCCGGCTGGTGATTGAGCCGCGCTCCCGTTCGGTCGATGCCGAACTGCTGATGGAGTCGCTCTTCAAGCTCACCGAGCTCGAAAACCGCATTCCGCTCAACATGAACGTGCTGGTGAAAGGCCGCATCCCGCAGGTGCTGGGCCTTGCAGAGGCATTGCGCGAATGGCTCGACCATCGACGCGAGGTGCTGTTACGGCGTTCGAAGCATCGACTGGCGGAAATCGAGCATCGCCTGGAGGTGCTGGGTGGTTATCTGATCGCCTATCTCAATCTCGATAAGGTGATCAAGATCATCCGTAAGGAGGACGAGCCCAAACCCGTCCTGATGAAGGCCTTCAAGCTGAGCGAAGTGCAGGCCGAAGCTATTCTCAACATGCGGCTGCGCAACTTGCGCAAGCTGGAAGAGATGGAAATACGTGCCGAAGACAAGGCGCTGCGCGAGGAGCGCACCAAGCTCAAGGCGCTGATCGGCTCGACTGCGCAGCAATGGAAAACCATTTCCGGCCAGATCAAGGAGATCAGGGAAAAGTTCGGGCCGAAAACCGACATCGGCAAGCGGCGCACCACCTTCGGCATTGCGCCGTCGCACGACGAAGCCGCCATCGAAGAAGCAATGGTGGTGCGCGAGCCGATCACTGTCGTGGTGTCGGATAAGGGTTGGATCCGCGCGCTGCGCGGCCACGTCACCGACCTGTCAGGTGTTACGTTTAAAACCGACGATGCGTTGAAATTCGCATTCCCGACCGAGACCACCGCCAAAATCCTGATTTTCGCCAGCAACGGCAAGTTCTACACGATCGACGCGTCGAAACTGCCCGGCGGGCGCGGCCACGGCGAGCCGGTGCGGTTGTATTTCGATATCGAACAGGACGCGGACGTCGTGGCGTCCCTGGCATTCCAGGGCGGCCGCAAATTCCTGGTGGCAAGCCATCAGGGCAACGGCTTCGTTGTGGCCGAAGATGAATGCCTCGGCACCACTCGCAAGGGCAAGCAGGTGCTCAATCTCAAGGCGCCTGACAAAGCGCGCGCGATGACTACGATTGACGGAGAACTCGCGGCGACGATCGGCGAGAACCGGAAGATGGTGATTTTTGCCCTCAACCAGGTTCCGGAAATGGGCCGCGGGCGCGGGGTGCGGCTCCAGCGCTATAAGGAGAAGGGGCTTTCGGACGTCACTACCTTCAAGGCTGACGATGGTCTGTCATGGAACGATGCGGCCGGGCGTAGTTTCACATTGCCGATGAAGGAATTGAAGGACTGGCGCGGTAATCGTTCCGACGCTGGACGCATCGCGCCTAAGGGCTTCCCGAAGAACAACAAGTTCCGCACCCTGCCGAGCGGCAGCAAAACCAGCGAAGGTGACGACACCGAGTAGCTAGCTGGCGACGAACAGCAGCGAGCGCTCCGATTTCTCAAGAAGCGCGGCGGCCGTGTCGCCGAAAAAAAGAGTCTCACCCGGCCGCCGACCGGTACCGATCACAACCAAATTATATGGCTTGCGTGCGAGCTCCTTGAGGATGGCATCCTCCGCAGCGACGTTGGCGCGTACGGCGGTGCGCACATCAGTGTCATAGGTTTCGGCCAGCTTTGAAATATCCTTCAAAATCGCTTCCTCATAACGCCGCGACCGTTTCCTGCCGCGCGGTGCGACGTAGAGTGCGGTCAATGGTGCGTGACTGGCGCGGGCGATTGCAATCGCGACTTCGGCGGCGCGCCGCGAATTTTCGGTGCCGTTGACCGGTACCAATATATTGAGCTGGGCGCCCAGCGGATGTTCGAGCAGTTTGTCACGGGCGTCTACAACGGCGAGAGGGCCTTCGAAGCCGGCGGCAAGCTTAGTGATGTCCTCGTGGAATTCGGTGCGGCGAGCAACGGTCTTTTCCAAGCCGATCACCATTAGGCTGTAACCTTTTTCAGCCTCTTCGGCGACGGCTTCGCTCTTGGCCGCCGTCTCCACGATGGTCGTCACGTGGAGCGTCGCATCCGATTTTTCCTCGGGCTTTTGCGTATGCTCCACGCGTTCCGCAAACTCCTGCACGGTCTTGCCGACCTCTTCGGCCTTTTGCTTGGCGGCTTCAACAGCGCGCTTGCCGGTTTTCTTGTCGTTCTTGATGTGCATGACGGTCGTTGGCATTGCGCCGGAACCGGCGATCAAGCCGACGATACGCGTTGCGAGCTTTGCGTTGTCGCTTTCGTCGACCGCGAGCAGCAGCCGCTCCATCTTTGAAACGAATCCCTTCTCCTCCATTTCTTCGCGCTCGAGGCGCTGTTTTTCGTCTTTCCGCATGGGCAGTCGTGACAAAGACCACCGCAAGGTTGGCGGCATCACCATGGTGGTAATGACCGCCATGGTGACAATCATGGTGAAAAGGTTCTGACTCAACGCGCCCATCGAGAGGCCGATAGTGGCGACAATCACCTCGGTCGAACCGCGCGCGTTCATGCCGGTGCCGAGCGCGAGGGATTCGCGAAATGTCAGGCCGGCGAGCTTGCCGCCAGCAAAAGCGCCGCCGAATTTGCCAATGCTGGCGATCGCAATGAGGCCGATCGTCAAGAGCAGAAGTGAAGGGTCTTTGAGGATAGTGAGATCGGCCGAAAGCCCGGCGGTGCCAAAAAAGACAGGCATGAAAAACGCCATGACCAGACCGCGCAATTGTTCGTCGATGTGGCGCGTCAGAATTGGCGATTCACCGATCAGGATGCCCGCGACAAATGCGCCAAGTACGGTGTGGACGCCGATCAGATCGGTGATGAGCGCCATCGCGCACATGATCAGCAGGATGGCGGTGATCACTGCAAAATCGCTGGCGAAGACGTCGTTCACCCAGCGGATAATGATGAAAACGATACGCCGGCCAATAGTCAGACTGAGTCCCATGAAAGCGAGCGTTCCGAGAACGCTCTGCGCGAGACTCAACATGTCGACATGGCCTTGCAGCGCGAGGCTGAAGATAACCGCCGTGATCATCCAGCCGACCGTGTCGTCGATAATTGCCGATGCAAGGATGACCTGGCCCACAGTGCGGCGGAGAAAGTTCATCTCCCGTATTACGGTCGCGACGATTTTGACCGAGGCGATCGAGAGAGCCGTGCCGAGGAAGAGGGACGTAATGAGCCGTTTGCCCGGATCCGGCAGCATCGCGTCGGGCAGCGCTTCACCGAGTGCGACGCCACAGACGAACGGCAAGATGATCCCTCCCAGCGATGCGATCACGGACGTGCCGCCGGTGCGCCGAACCAATCGGAGATCGGTCTCCATGCCGGTAAGCAGCAACAGCATCAGCACGCCAAATTGCGAAACCGCATCGAGCATCGCCTTTTGTTCTTTGGCGGCGGGAAAAATGGTGTGCTGGAGGTCGGGGAAGAACGCACCCAGGAGAGAAGGGCCAAGCGCAAGGCCTGCAATGAGCTGACCCATCACGCCTGGCTGCTTCATGCGGATCATCAATTCGCCGAGCAGGCGACCGACGAGCATCAGCAACGCGAGTTGTGAAATGAACAGAAATTCGGACGGCCCTTTTTGCCCTTCGGCCGCCAGCACTGGTGTCGCTGCGAGGACGAAAATCGCCAGCGGAGGCAGCAGGCGCCAATGCCGTGTCCGGATATCGACCATGTGCGGGCAGCCCCCTCGCTTTGCCCTATTAGGCCATCAGCAACCCAACGCTGGAAGTAAGGTTCCCGTCCTAAATGCAATTGCAAATTATTCGCAACAAGCTATCATAACTTAGAGATTCTGATGTTTTTCAACGTTCCGGGATGCATTTGAGCCAGCGCCGCCCTGCGAGGACCAATACGAGCGGCTGGCGGCGCGCGCGCGGCCGTCCCGCTCTGGCGGAGGTATTCGGCTCGATTGCGACGCGGCCGACCGGATCGTTCTGGCGAAAGCTCGTTACCTTTCTCGGTCCCGGTTATCTGGTCGCGGTCGGCTACATGGACCCGGGCAACTGGGCAACGTCGCTCGCTGGCGGTTCCAGGTTTGGTTATGCGCTGCTCACGGTCGCGCTGCTTTCGAATCTGATGGCGATCTTGTTGCAGGCGCTATGCGCGCGCCTCGGGATCGGGGCGGGACGTGATCTGGCGCAAGCCTGCCGCGACGCATTTCCGCGTGCGCTGTCGTGGCCGCTATGGGTGCTGACCGAGATCGCTATTTGCGCCACCGACCTGGCCGAGGTCATCGGTACCGCGATCGGCCTCAATCTGCTGTTTCACATCCCGCTCGAGATCGGTGTGTTGATCACCGCTCTCGACGTGTTCCTCGTCCTATGGATGCAAAATCTTGGCTTCCGCTGGGTAGAGGCATTTATTGTCACGCTCATGGGCGTGATTGCCCTTTGTTTCGTCGTTCAGATCGCGATGGCTAATCCGGATTGGGCGGCGGTCATCAAAGGCTTCGCGCCCACGACCGAGATCATACGCAATCCCGACATGCTCTACCTTGCCATCGGCATCATTGGCGCGACGGTGATGCCACACAATCTCTATCTGCACTCCGGCGTGGTGCAGACGCGACGCTTTGGCAATAGCGTTTCGGATCGGCGCGAAGCCATCAAGCTCGCCACCATCGACTCCACCATCGCATTGATGTTTGCGCTGACGATCAATGCATCGATTCTGATCCTTGCCGCCGCGACATTCAACAAGGCGGGGAAAGTCGATGTCGCTGAACTCGATCAGGCACACGCTTTCCTTGCACCGCTTTTGGGGTCGACGTTCGCGCCCACGCTGTTCGGCATCGCGCTATTATGCTGCGGGCTGAACTCGACAGTGACCGCGACTCTTTCTGGCCAGATCGTGATGGAGGGCTTTATCGACATTCGCTTGCCGGGTTGGGCGAGGCGCCTGGTCACGCGGTCAATCGCTATCGTACCGGCGGCAATCGTGACCATTTGGTACGGCGAGGCCGGCACGGCGAAACTCCTGATCCTGAGTCAGGTCGTACTCGGCGTCGCGTTGCCGTTCTCGATTGTGCCTTTGGTGATGTTCACCGCCGACAAACGCAAGATGGGTGCGCTTGCGGCGCCGGTATGGGTCACCGCGCTGGCGGCACTAACGGCCCTGTTGCTGATCGTGCTGAATTTCAAGCTTTTGGCCGACCAATTACCCCGCTGAGGGAGGCTACTTTTCCACCCGGCTCCAGCCCGACGGCAGCAGGCGCTCTTGCGGCAGAAAGCGGCCTTTGTAATCCATCTTGCGTGAACCGGGCACCCAGTAGCCGAGATAGACATAAGGCAGACCCATGCGGTGGGCGCGGTCAATATGGTCGAGGATCATGAAGGTCCCGAGCGAGCGATCACCTTTGTCCGGGTCGAAGAACGAATAGACCATCGATAGCCCGTCGCTGAGCACGTCCGTGAGCGCGACCGCCAGCATGTGCCCGACGCCGCGCCCATTGATCCCGGTATCCGGCCCGCGGCGGCGATACTCGATCAGCCGCGTATCGACGTGACTGTCCTCGATCATCATTGCGTAATCGAGCACGGTCATGTCGGCCATACCGCCGTCACGATGTCGCGCGTCCAGATAGGCGCGAAATACCGAATATTGCTCGGAGGTCGGCGCGGGCGAGCGCATGTCGCCGACGACGTCGGCGTTACGTTCGGCAATGCGGCGCATGTTACGCGATGGCGTAAAGTCCGCGGTTGACACGCGCACGGAGACGCAGGCGCGGCAGCTCTCGCAGGCGGGCCGATACGCAATCGATTGGCTGCGGCGAAACCCGCCATGGGTCAGAAGATCGTTCAACTCACCCGCGCGCTCGCCCACCAAATGGGTGAAGACTTTCCGCTCTTCCTGGCCCTCGAGATAAGGACACGGCGAAGGAGCGGTCAGATAGAATTGCGGCGTATCGCGCGAATGTTGGGTCACTAATCAGGCCGTCATGTCGAAGATACCCGACTCCACCAATAGCATCGCGCGCCCGCGGGCTCCCGTCAAAGCCCCTGTCCAGACATTATCCAACCGTTATCCAATCTTGGCTGCCTGCGCGGAAGGACGCAGCATCGACGCCCGTGCCGTATTATTAATAACGACCGTACCAAGCAGGATATCGTGAAGCAGCCGCCGGCGCTCGTTGAAGAAGGCGACCAAAAGAACGAACGGGGTGAAAAACGAGACCGTGAACCAGAAGGCTATCGCATGCACAGCGCCGAGCACGAAATAGGCCGGTGCGCCGTACCAAGTTCGCATTTCCAGATCCATCACACGCATGCCGACGGTGGCTGAATTTGGACCTCCCAGGGTGGCGCCGAAGTAGAGGAGTGCCCAGATCACCGTTCCCGGCGGCAGCAGCCAGTAGAGCGCGAAGCCGAGCCCCAGGGTCACAATTCCGAATGCGAAAATGAACATCGCGACGAGGACCACCGGGATCGCAAGAATAATGAAATCAATGATGAAGGCGGCCACCCGGCGCGACAAAACGCCGTCGAACAGTTCCGGCTGTGTCGCCGGGTCGTAGGCGTGCGGTTTAACGTCGATCGACATGGTCGCTATGGGCTCCGGACCCTCTGGTCGGCCCCATCGAGATGGAGAATAAACCGGCGCTGCGCAAGAGGCTAATGATCGGTAGCGGCTGGAAGCGTAGCCAGGCTTGCGGCATGGTGGGCGCAGGCTACTAGAGGAGCCCCGCGTTGAAGGTAACGCTTGCCGACATCGAAGCAGCCCGCCGCGTCATTGCAGATGTGGTGTTGCGAACGCCCATGCTGCCGGCGCCAAAGCTCTCCGCACTGACCGGGGCGGACGTCTACGTCAAATACGAAAACCTGCAGGTTACGAATTCGTTCAAGGATCGCGGGGCACTCGTGAAGCTCGCATCGTTGAGCGAAGCCGAGCGCAAGCGCGGGGTCATTACCATGTCCGCCGGCAACCATGCGCAGGCGGTCGCCTATCATGCCGAGCGGTTAGGGATCCCGGCATCAATTGTAATGCCGGTGACGACGCCATTCGTGAAAGTGGCCGCGACCCGCTCGTATGGCGCCGAAGTTGTGCTGCACGGAGAATCCGTGGCGGAAGCACAGGCGCGCTGCGAACAAATACACGCTCAACGCGGCCTGGTGCTGGTTCACCCTTACGATGATCCGGCTATCATTGCAGGCCAGGGCACGATCGCGCTTGAAATGCTCGAAGAGGCGCCGCACCTTGAAGTTCTGGTCATCCCGATCGGAGGCGGCGGCCTGATCGCGGGCAATGCCATCGCGGCGCGTGCCAAGAACCCCGCAATTGAGATCGTGGGCGCCGAAGCTGCGCTCTATCCTTCAGTCTGGAACGCGCTTCGTGGTGAAAATCGACCGATCGGCGGCCCCACGCTTGCCGAGGGAATTGCAGTCAAGAACGTCGGCAAGTTGACGCTGCCAATTATCCGCGAATTGGTCGCCGAGATCATTCTCCTCGACGAGGTGCATCTGGAACGCGCCGTGAATGCGTATCTGACGCTTCAAAAGACCATGGCAGAAGGCGCGGGCGCCGCGGGCCTTGCCGCCATGCTGGCGAAGCCCGAACGATTCAAAGGCCGGAAGGTTGGCCTTGTCCTGTGCGGCGGCAACATTGACCCGCGCGTACTTGCCTCGATCATGGTGCGTGAGCTCGAGCGCGACAGCCGCATTGTTTCATTCCGCTTGACCATCCCCGACCGGCCCGGGGTCCTTGGCATCATTGCAACGCGGATCGGCTCGCTCGGTGCCAATATTCTCGAGGTCAACCATCGGCGGCTATTTCTGGACGTTCCGGCCAAGGGCGCCAAGCTCGACGTTACCATCGAGACGCGCGATACGATCCATGGCGAAGAAATCATGGCTGCGCTCGCTGCCGATGGCTATGGGCCAGTGCGGCTCGAAGCGGGCGCGACGATGGAGTGAGGGTGGCTCAGGCCGCTGACGTCTGCGTTTGCGCTTCCGTCATTCTGGCCTGGAGTTCCTTCAGCGTCGGATCGGTTCGATGAACCGCCAGCAAGTTGATGCCGGCATCGATGACTTCATAGCCACGGTCTTGTATCCACGCGCGCAGGCGCTCGCGAACGGCCTTGATCTGTTCGATCAGCAGAATCGGGTGGCACTTCTCAATCAGTTGCCGTGCGCCTTCCAGCGCCTCCATCTCCATGCCTTCGATATCGATCTTGATCAGATCGACGCGGGACAGGTTCAGCGAATCCAAGGTGATCCTCTGAACTGGCACCATCTTGTCGTCGGAATAGTCGATGGCCTGACCGATGAATTCGGTCGTCGCGCTCGGGCGCAATTCGAGGCTGCCGAAGCTGGATGCGGTGAGATAGTTGGGAGCGGGCATTTTCATGACGCCCGATTCCGAAGACACCGCGGCATGCATCGCGATCGCGTTGAAGCAATTGTTGAGCGATATATTGCCGGCGAGCGCATAGTAGATGCGCTCTTGCGCCTCAATCGAGATCACCGACCCCCAGCCGGTCATGGCTATCGACCACTCAATCGTGTGGGCCCCGATATTGGCGCCGCAATCGATCGCGACCGCGCCGTCGCCGAAATAGCGCCGGCGCGTCTCCAGCAATTGTACGGCAAGCTCGACTTCGACCGGATCGAAGGCAGCGCGCTCGAGAATCTGGAAGCCGACGCCAAAGCCGCTATCCGGACCGACCATGCGGTAGTCGAAGCGGTTGACGATCATCGCCCCGTGGTTGGTGGAGGCGAGCACGAACGCGAGTTTGCGTCCGACGTTGCGCATGTGGGTCTCCCTGGATGCCGCGCGAAAGAGCTGCGCCGGAACGCGACACACAAAGAGCCGGGCACGAATCGCTCGACAGCTTAATGGCCTAAACTGACCCCGTCACCTTGCGGGGCGTCCGGCGGGGCCGAGCTATTTCTGCATGGCCCGCCAGATTCGCTCCGGTGTAGCCGGCATTTCAATGTGCCTGATGCCGAACTCCGAGAGCGCGTCGACCACCGCATTTGCAACAGCGGGCAGGGCCCCGACATTGCCGGCCTCACCGGCACCCTTGGTGCCAAGCGGGTTGGTCTTGGTCGGGACCGGATTGGATTCGACCTCAATGCGCGAGAGGTTATGGGCGTGCGGCATGGCGTAATCCATGAATGAGGCGGTCACCAGCTGGCCGCTGGAGTCGAAATGGATGTCTTCCATCAGGACCTGGCCTGCGCCTTGCGCAACGCCGCCGTGGATCTGGCCGTGCAGCAGCATCGGATTGAGCACCGTTCCGACGTCGTCCACCACGCTGTAGCGCACGATATCGACCACGCCGGTTTCCTTGTCGATTTCCAGCTCGCAGATGTGACAACCGTTGGGGAAGTTTTGCTTCCCCGCTTTGTAGACGGCAGTGGCAAACAGGCCTGGCTCCATGGCTGCGGGGATCTTGGCCGGGTTCGCGGCGTCGATGGCGACTTCCTTGATGGTCATTGTCTGGTTGGTCTTCGGCGATGAGAATACGCCGTCGGCGAAGTTCACGTCCGCCGCCTCGACCTTGAGCGCATGTGCGGTGATGGCCTTGGCCTTTTCGATTACCTTGTCGGTCGCCATCGTGAACGCCGCGCTTGACATGGTGGACGTGCGAGAGCCGCCGGTCCCTTCGCCATAGAACACCTCATCGGTGTCGCCCTGCACGTAGCGAACAACATCGGGGTGCAGTCCGAGCCGGTCGCACACCAGTTGCTTGAAGACCGTTTCGTGACCCTGGCCCGCGGTTATCGATCCGGAAAACAGGGTCACGGTGCCGCCGCGGTCAAAGCGCACTTCGGCGCCCTCGGTGCCTCCGGCGGCTGCGCGCTCGATGGTGTTGGAGATACCGAACCCACGGAGCCTGCCGCGCTTGCGGGACTCCTCGCGGCGCCGCTTGAAGCCCTTGAAATCGGCCAGCTCGAGCGCGAGATCCATATTCTTTTCAAATTCACCGCAGTCGTAGGTGAACGTGAGGCCGGTCTTGAACGGCATCTGTTGTGGCGAAATGTAGTTGTGCCGGCGTAGTTCGGCGGGATCGACACCGAGTTCATCCGCTGCCAGATCGACCATGCGCTCGATGACGAACCCGGCTTCCGGCCGGCCATTGCCGCGGTAGGGGCGGACCGGATTGGTGTTGGTGAACACCCCGGTGATGTCGACATGCATTGCAGGCGTCCGATAGACGCCGGCGAGCGTTCCGGCATTGAGAATGAATGCCGGCATATTGTTCTGCAGATAGGCGCCGATGGCCGCGATTGTTTTTACACGAAATCCGAGAAACGTGCCGTCCTTGTCGAGCGCGAGCTCGGCTTCGGTCACGTTGTCGCGCGCCTGCGCGTCGCTCAGGAACGCTTCTGTGCGCGTGCTCATCCATTTCACCGCGCGCCCGGTAAGCTTGGACGCAAACATCGTCAGCGGCGCTTCATTGAACACCGGCGTCTTCATGCCAAAGCTGCCGCCGACATCAATGCAGATCACGCGCACTTTGCTTTCCGGGACTTTCATCACCTTCGCAATCTCGTTGCGATAAGGATGCGCGCGCTGCACCGGCGAGTGGATGATGTAGCGATCTTCCGCCGGCAGATAAACCCCGACGGCGCCGCGCGGCTCCATCGCGGCTGCAGTGACGCGGTTGATGACAAAGCGTTGCTTCACAATGTGCGCGGCTTTGCCAAAGGCTGCGTCGGTCGCGGCTTTGTCGCCGAGTAGTTCCACGAAACTGATATTGTCAGGGCAGCCGTCCCAGACTTTTGCGGCGCCGGGTTCGGTTGCCTTGGCGGTTGAGACGACCGCGGGAAGCGGCTCGTAGTCGACTTCGATCATTTCGGCGGCGTCAGCCGCTTGTGCCGCGGTTTCCGCGACCACAAACGCAACCGGATCGCCGACCCAGCGCACGCGGTCTTCGGCCAGCACCGGGTAGGCCGCCTTGAACATCGGGGAGCCGTCGCGGCGCTTGAGCCCGGTATGTGAAGGCAATTCGCCAAGCCCGGCATTCTTCCAGTCGGCGGCGGTGATGACGGCGAGCACGCCGGGCGCGGCCCTGGCGCCGTCGGTCTTGATCGACAGAATCTTGGCGTGGCCGTGCGGCGAACGCAGCACGACGCCGTACGCCATGCCGGGATAAACGACATCGTCGATATAGCGGCCGCCGCCGCGCACCAGCCGCGGATCCTCGAACCGCGGCACGCCTTGACCGATGGCGAATTCACCCATTTCCACATTCCAGTTCTAAAGCGAGGCGACCCACAAACCGCTCGTCCCCGCGAAAGCGGGGACCCAGGGCGATTTGCAAAATCCGGACTGTTGACTCTGGATTCCCGCTTGCGCGGGAATGAGCGGAGGGTGGGTCGAGCATTGCGGGGCTATTTTTCGGACCGTAATTTCTCTGCCACGCGCGGGGCGAAATAAGTGAGCACGCCGTCGCAACCGGCGCGCTTGAACGCAGTGAGACTTTCGACCATGGCGCGCTCGCCATCGAGCCAGCCGTTCTGCGCGGCTGCCATGATCATCGCGTATTCACCAGACACCTGATAGGCGAACGTGGGCACGCCGAAGGCATCCTTCACGCGCGCCACGATGTCGAGATAGGGGAGGCCCGGCTTGACCATGATCATGTCGGCGCCTTCCTCGATGTCGAGCGCGACTTCGCGCAGCGCTTCGTCGGAATTGCCCGGGTCCATCTGGTAGGTGCGCTTGTCGCCGGTGAGTGTTTTCGCCGAACCGACCGCGTCGCGGAACGGGCCATAGAAGGCTGACGCGTATTTTGCCGCGTAACTCATGATCGAAACGTCCATGAAGTCCGCGGCATCGAGCGTCTTGCGGATGGCGGCGACGCGTCCGTCCATCATGTCGGAGGGTGCGATGATGTCGCAGCCGGCCTCCGCCTGCACGAGCGCCTGCCTGGCAAGCACCGCGACCGTCTCGTCGTTGAGAATGACACCGTCGCGCAGCAGACCGTCATGGCCATGGCTGGTAAAGGGATCGAGCGCGACATCGCACAGGATGCCGACCTCCGGCACTTCCTTCTTGATCGCGCGGATGGCGCTGCAAACGAGATTGTCGGGATTGAGCGCTTCGCTGCCGGTCTCGTCGCGTAGCGCCGGATCGGTGTACGGGAAAAGAGCAATGCAGGGAATGGTCAGCTTGGCCGCGCGTTCGGCCTCGCGTACGGCGTGATCGACGGAGACGCGCTCGACGCCGGGCATGGACGGCACGGGCGTTCGGGCATTGTTTCCGTCCATTACGAACAGCGGCCAAATCAGGTCACCGGTCGTGAGCGTGTGCTCGCGCACCATGCGGCGCGCCCATTCCGCGCGCCGGTTGCGGCGCAAGCGCACGGCCAGGTCGAGCCGGTCCTGCGTCTCGGCGGGTGCGAAACGGGTGCGGGCTTCGATCGGACGGCCGAATTTGATTGCCATTGGGGTCTCCAGTGGGCTCTTTTTAGCTTGTCCCATCGGTTGAGGCTACCGGGCTGGGATGGCGGTGTTGACGGGCGTTTGAGCCCCACTTATCGGTCAAATCATGGATTTCGACCTCACTGAAGAACAATGCGCCTTTCAATCGACGGCGCGGCAGTTTGCCCGCGACGAAATGATGCCGCATGCGCGCGACTGGGACGAAGACGAGATGTTCCCCGTGGAAGCGCTGCGCAAGGCGGCGACGCTCGGCTTCGGCGGCATTTACGTGAAAGAGGACGTCGGCGGTTCCGCGCTTAGCCGCCTCGATGCGGCGTTGATCTTCGAGGAGCTCGCGCAGGGCTGCACTTCGACCGCCGCCTATATTTCGATTCACAACATGGCGGCGTGGATGATCGACGCTTTCGGCGGCGCGGAAGCGCGCAAGAAATTTCTGCCGAAGCTGTGCACCATGCAGCATTTCGCAAGTTATTGTCTGACCGAGCCGGGCGCCGGCTCAGATGCCGCGAGCCTGAGCACGCGCGCGCGCCGCGATGGTGATCACTATGTGCTCGACGGCACCAAGGCATTCATTTCGGGTGGCGGCGTCTCCGACATCTATGTGGTGATGGCGCGCACCGGCGAAGCGGGGCCGCGCGGTATTTCTTGCATCGTCGTGGAGAAGGGCGCACCGGGACTGTCATTCGGCGCGCGGGAAAAGAAACTCGGTTGGAAGACGCAGCCGACCACGATGGTGATATTCGAGAATTGCCGCGTGCCGGTATCAAACCGCATTGGCGCCGAGGGACAGGGGTTTCGCATCGCGATGGCCGGCCTCGATGGAGGCCGGCTGAATATCGGGGCCTGCTCCATCGGCGGCGCGCAATTCTGCCTCGACCGCACCGTCGAATACATGAAGGAGCGCAAGCAATTCGGCTCGCGTCTTGCCGATTTTCAGGCTTTGCAATTCCGGGTTGCCGATTATGCGACGGAACTTGAGGCCGCGCGCCTGCTGCTGCACCGCGCTGCGGTGGCGGTCGGTGAGGGGGAGCCGGCGGCGACGCGGCTTGCCGCGCAGGCGAAGCGCCTTGCTACCGATGCGGGCTTCGAGGTGGTGAATGGCTGCCTGCAGTTGCATGGCGGTTATGGCTATTTGCGCGATCATCCCATTGAACGCGTCTTGCGCGATGTGCGCGTCCATCAAATACTGGAAGGCACCAACGAAATCATGCGGCTCATCATCAGCCGCGCTATGCTGGGCAATTAGCGAGAGCGCATGGCCCCCCAAAGTGGGAACCGGTTTTCGGACAAGGCCATGCGCAAACTCGATAAGACGGAGAGGACACCATGGAACAGCTTCCGAGACTCTATCTCTCGCGCGAAGAAATGATGAAGCGCATTGCACGCTTCAAGGATCTCAAGGGTTCGGACGGCGGGCTCCCCGACAGCAAGATGCCGGGCTGCGAACGCACTCTGTTCAATGTCATCGGCTTCCAGCCGCCGCAGGGCCATGGCGAAAACGCGACCTCGCCGGTTGGCGATCACGCGGCGCGAATGGCGGCGATCAAGATCCGCGAAGGCTTTAATCTCGGCTACTGCAAGGCCAAACCCGGTCACGGACCCGAGATGCACAACCACGACACCAATGAAACTTTCATCCCGATGACCGGCACCTGGCGAGCGAGTTGGGAAAACGAGAAAGGCGAGGTTGAATATGTCGATCTCGGACCGTTCGATGTGGTGTCGTTTCCGCCCGGCATGATCCGCCGTTTCGAGAACGTCACGAAGGGCGATCCGACTGCGGAATCGATCCTGATGTTCGTGATCGGCGGTGACGCGCCGCAGGCCGAGTTCACCGATCAGGCGATGCAACGTCTGGAAAAGGCGGGCGTCTGGCCGGCGGCGGCGCGCTAACGTCATGGCGCTGTGGATCGGGGACCTTGCGTTAGCGAGCGCCGCCATTTTCGCGGGCGCGGCGATCTACGTGAGTGTCGCAGAACAGCCGGCGCGGCTGAAGCTCGATACGCAGGCGCTATTGACCGAGTGGCGGCCGAGCTATGAGCGTGGCGCGATCATGCAGGCGAGTCTCGCGATCGTGTCCGGTGGGTTCGGCGTAGCCGCCTTTATCCTGACTTACGACTGGCGTTGGCTTGTGGGTGCGGCACTTATTCTGGCGCCGTGGCCCTATACAATGCTCATCATTATGCCGACAAATCGCGTGCTGAAATCGACGCCGCCGGCGCAAGCGACTGAGCAGACACGTGGCCTGGTCGTGCAGTGGGGGCGGCTGCATTGGGGGCGTAGCGCGCTGGGTCTGCTTGCGGTCGTGGCCTACCTCTGGGCGCTCAATTGAGGCCGGCGTGAACGAGGGCGAAATCCTTTTCGAACGTCGCGGCGCGGCCGGTGTCGTCACGTTAAACCGGCCGAAAGCGCTCAATGCGGTGACCCACGCCATGGTGCTGGCGTTGCGCGCGCAGCTTGATCGCTGGGCTAACGATGATGCGGTGACGCGGGTCGTGGTAACGGCGGCAGGCGAACGTGCCTTTTCCGCCGGCGGCGACATACGCGCGCTCTACGATCTGGGCAAAGCGGGAAAGCAAGACGATGCCCTGCAATTCTGGCGCGACGAATATCCGCTCAATGCCGCAATCAAGAACTACCGCAAACCCTACGTAACGTTGATCGACGGCATTGCGATGGGCGGTGGAGTGGGCGTGTCTGTGCACGGCTCGCATCGCGTTGCCGGCGACCGTTTCTCGTTCGCCATGCCGGAAGTCGGGATAGGCTTTTTTCCTGACGTGGGCGCGACGTCGTTCCTGCCGCGTATGCCGGGTGAGCTCGGCACTTATTGTGCTCTGACCGGCGAGCGTTTCGGTATTGCTGACGCGATCGCAGGTGGAATTGCGACCCATCGGGTGCCATCGTCGCGCTTCGCGGCCTTGCTCGAAGGTTTGACCGGCACGGTCTCGGTCGATGCCGTTTTGGCTGCTTTCGCTGAGCCGGCGGGGGAGGGAGCGATCGTGCGACGCAAGGCAACGGTCGATCGTCTGTTTGCCGGCGACATGGTCGAGAACATCCTTGCTGCGCTTGATCGTGAAGCGGCTTGCGGCAGTGGGGACGCTGAATGGGCGCAGAAAACCGCTGCCACGATTCGCACAAAATCGCCGCTCAGCCTCAAGCTCGCCCTGGCGCAGGTGCGTCGTGGAAAAGATTGGGATTTCGACACGTGCATGCGCATGGAGTTTCGCATAGTGTCGCGCATCATTCATGGGCATGATTTCTACGAGGGCGTTCGCGCCGTGATCGTCGATAAAGACAACCAGCCACGCTGGCAGCCTGCCACGCTCGCCGATGTCGGTGAGGCGGAGGTCGAGTGCCATTTTGCACCGCTAGGGCCCGCTGAACTGGTGCTGACGTGAACAATCCTGTGGCGTCGAATGACGTGCGGACACTCGAGCCGGTGCGTGAGGGCACTGCTGAACGTTCGGTCGGTCTCTGGACACGGCGGTTGGTGCTGTTCCTGCGCGCCATGGCGGCCATATCGATGCTCAAGGGCCTCTATCACTGGGCGCAGGTGTGCGGCATTGGCATCGGGGAGACGTTGCCGTTTGAAAACCATTCGATCGCCTGGCAGACGGCTACGGTCTTCTTCGCTGTGATCGATCTGGTGGCCGCAGTCGGTTTGTGGCTCGCGGCTGCGTGGGGCGCAGTCATTTGGCTGACGGCCGTTGCTTCGATGCTGGCGGTTGAAATATTTTTTCCGCAGGTGTTCGGCGGCGGATGGCTGACGGGCGTCCTGGAAGGCGGATTGCTTGGGCTCTACCTCTGGCTGGCTCTCAAATCGGCGCAAGAGCATCCGCAGTAGCGGACCAGAAAAATAAACCGGGAGGGCGAGATGTCGCGTATTGGATTTATTGGCCTCGGCAATATGGGGTTGCCGATGGCGCAAAATCTGCTCAAGGCCGGGCACCAGGTTGAAGGTGTCGACGTCAATCCGGCTTCGGTCGCCAAACTGAAGGCGGCGGGTGGAACGATCATTGAAACCGCAAAGAGCGCCGCCGCGCGCGCCGACGTGGTGATCACCATGCTGCCGTCCGGCAAGGAAGTGCGCGAGGTTTATCTCGGATCGTCCGGAATCATCGACAATGCGAATGCCGGAACGCTCCTGATCGATTGTTCGACGATCGACGTAGAAACCGCACGCGCTGTTGCGGCGCAAGCGGACAAGAAGGGGCTTTTGATGCTCGACGCGCCGGTCTCCGGCGGCGTCGGCGGAGCGACCGCAGCGACGCTCACGTTCATGGTCGGCGGAAGCGCGCAGGCTTTCACGCGCGCCCAGACAATTTTGGAAAAGATGGGCAAGACAATCGTGCACGCCGGCGGCGCGGGGAACGGGCAGGCGGCAAAGATCTGCAACAACATGATCCTTGGCGTGTCGATGATTGCTGTGTCCGAGGCATTCGTGCTCGCCGAGAAACTCGGTCTCGATCATCAAAAATTATTCGACATTTCTTCAAAGTCGTCGGGACAGTGCTGGTCACTCACAAGTTATTGTCCAGTGCCCGGACCGGTACCTACATCTCCTGCCAATCGCGACTATCAGGCGGGTTTTACCGCCGCCATGATGCTTAAGGATCTGAAATTGTCGCAGGATGCGGCGAAGACGACGGGAACCAAGACGCAACTTGGCGCCGACGCGGCGAGGATCTACACACAATATGTAGAGAGCGGAGAGGCGGGCCGGGATTTCTCCGGTATCATTCATTTTGTTCGCGGCTGATGCGGCTTTCTAGAGTGAACGAAGCGTTTCGCAATTTCTGACAATTGCGAATTCAATAGATCGTTCACCGCTGCAAATAAACCTAATCTTTATGGTGTTATTTAAGCCGATTTTAGACTGCCCCTCTTAGTGTGCGTCACATCCGGAGCGGGGAAACAGGGCCTTGCAACCGGGGACGTACAAATAAAACGCAAGGGGCGTTAGACATGAAAGCCGTCGCGAAGACGGTCGAGCCCGCCACACGAGAGGCGTCGCTCGATCACATTCGGCCACAGTATCTGGAGGCCTTGACGTTAGTCGAACGGCTGCATCGCCGGCTGCTCGACGTCATCAAGGACGAGTTCGATCGGCGCGGCCGCTCCGATATCAATTCGGTGCAGGCTTTGCTGCTCTACAATATTGGGGACAAGGAACTGACGGCCGGTGAGCTGCGCACGCGCGGCTACTATCTCGGCTCCAACGTTTCGTACAACCTCAAGAAGCTGGTGGAAATGGCCTTCCTCGATCACCAGCGTTCGCGCGTTGACCGTCGCTCGGTTCGCATCAAGCTGACCGATAAGGGTCGCGAAGTGCGGGACATCATCGAGTCGCTCTATCAGAAACATGTGCGCACCGTTGAGCAGGTCGGCGGCATCAATGCCGAAGAGTTCTCTACGCTCAACAAGTCGCTGCACAGGCTTGAGCGGTTCTGGACCGACCAGATCCTTTACCGGCTCTAACCCGACTACGGGTGGATTGATTTTAGCCCTGGCCGCTTTGCGGCCAGGGCTTTTTTTGAGCGTTCCGCGGGTTGCCCGTGGCCCCTAGATATTGCGCCTCAACGTCTCCACAGCCCAATGCTTGGCGGTTAGAGGCCGATATGGTATTTGCGGGTCAATCCTGGACCCTGCCTTTTATTCGGCGCCGACCACTCCCGGCGCCAGGAGATTGTGATGTCGGCAAAGACGAGCCACCAGTCCACCAGCGAGGTTGAATCGCTTTTTTCCGCCAGTCTGCGCGAGGTCGACCCCGAAATTGCCGATGCGATCAAGCAAGAGCTTGGGCGCCAGCGCGACGAGATCGAACTGATCGCGTCAGAAAACATTGTCTCGCGCGCGGTGCTGGAAGCGCAGGGGTCGGTGCTCACCAATAAATATGCCGAGGGTCTTCCAGGCAAACGCTACTACGGCGGCTGCCAATTCGTGGACATCGCCGAGCGGCTCGCGATCGAACGGGTAACGAAATTATTTGGCTGCAGGTTTGCGAATGTCCAGCCACATTCCGGCGCGTCCGCGAATGCGGAAGTGTTTTTCGCGCTGCTCCAGCCTGGTGATACCTTCATGGGGCTCAATCTTGCGGCGGGTGGACATCTCACGCACGGATCGCCAGTCAACATGTCTGGCAAGTGGTTCAAACCGGTCCCCTATGGCGTGCGGCGTGACGATCAACGTATTGACATGGATGAGGTCTCGCGTCTTGCGCGCGAGCACAAGCCGAAACTCATCATCGCGGGCGGTTCGGCCTACCCGCGCATCATCGACTTTCGCGCGTTTCGCGCCATCTGCGACGAGGTGGGCGCGCTGCTGATGGTGGATATGGCGCATTTTGCCGGTCTTGTAGCCGCCGGTGTTCATCCCTCGCCATTTCCGCATGCACATGTCGTGACGACGACAACGCATAAGACATTGCGCGGCCCGCGTGGTGGCGTGATCTTGTCTGATGATGAAGAGATCGCCAAAAAACTGAACTCGGCGGTATTTCCTGGCATGCAGGGCGGCCCGTTGATGCATGTAATCGCGGCCAAAGCCGTTGCCTTCGGCGAAGCGCTGCGTCCGAGTTTCCGCAGCTACGCCAAAAGTGTCGTTGAAAACGCCAAGGCGCTCGCCGAGACGCTCAAGTCGCACGGCCTCGATATTGTTTCGGGTGGCACCGATACCCATTTGATGTTGGTTGACCTGCGGCCGAAACGTCTCACCGGCAAAGTGGGGGAAGCGGCACTCGGCCGTGCCCACATCACCTGCAACAAGAACGGCATTCCGTTTGACCCCGAAAAGCCGACCGTAACATCGGGCATCCGGCTGGGTACTCCGGCCTGCACCACGCGCGGCTTTGGCATTGCTGAATTCCGCCAGGTTGGCGAAATGATTGTCGAAGTGCTCGACGTGCTGTCTCAGAAGGCCGTCGAAGAGGATTCACTCGTTGAAAGTGCAGTACGCGACAAGGTGAAGACATTGATTTCACGTTTTCCAATTTACCAGAGCTAAGCCGATGCGTTGCCCGAGTTGTGGAAGCCTCGATACGCAGGTCAAGGACTCGCGGCCGACAGAGGATTCGGCGGTCATACGCCGACGGCGCGTATGCCTGACCTGCAATTTTCGGTTCACGACATTCGAGCGTGTGCAGCTCCGCGAGCTGACGGTGATCAAGCGCAACGGCCGCCGTGTCCCGTTCGACCGCGACAAGCTCATGCGTTCGGTGCAGATCTCATTGCGCAAGCGTCCGGTCGAACCCGAACGCATCGAGCAGATGGTGTCCAAGATCGTTCGTGAATTGGAAAGCCAGGGTGAAGCCGAGATATCCTCCGAGGCGATTGGCGAGATCGTGATGGAGCACTTGCGCGAGCTCGATGACGTCGCCTATGTGCGTTTCGCCTCGGTTTACCGCAACTTCCGAGAGGCCAAGGATTTCCGCGCCGCACTCGACGAACTGTCGGGGGACGATGACGGCAAGCCGGCCACCGGCGCGCGCAAATGAACGAACAAGCCGCACCGGATTCCCAGCCTGCAGCAGCGGACGACGAGCGTTACATGCGGCTCGCGCTGGCACTCGGCCGGCGTAATCTGGGCCACACGTGGCCAAATCCGGCGGTCGGCGCCGTTATTGTGAAGGATGGTGTTATTCTGGCCCGCGGCTGGACGCAGCAAGGCGGCCGTCCGCACGCCGAGGTCGAGGCGCTGCGTCGTGCAAAGAAGTCGGCGCAGGGCGCCACAATGTTTGTCACGCTTGAACCATGCTCGCATCAAGGCAAGACGCCGCCTTGCGCCGATGCGATTATACGTGCGGGGATCGCGCGCGTGGTTTCCGCGATGGAGGACCCCAACCCTGAGGTGGCAGGGAAAGGTCACGAGCGCCTGCATGAAAAAGGTGTCGCCGTCGACATCGGCCTTTGCGCGGAGGATGCGCGGCGCGCACATGCCGGGCACATCAGCCGTTTCACGCGTGGGCGGCCGCACGTGATGCTCAAACTTGCTGTTTCGGCGGATGGCAAGGCCGGTCTTGCCGGACGCAAACAGGCATCCATTACCGGTGAACAGGCGCGCGAACGTGTGTTTCAGATGCGCGCGACAAACGACGCAATTCTGGTTGGTATCGGTACGGTTTTATCCGACGACCCCCAGTTAACCTGCCGCCTGCCTGGCATGTTCGAGCGGTCGCCAGTGCGCGTCGTTCTTGATACGCATTTGCATTTACCCTTGGCAACGTCGGTTGCTGCAACCGTACGTGAGACCCCGACCTGGGTATTCGCTTCGACCAAGGCATCGCCAATCGCAGAAGAAATTCTCCAGCAAAAAGGCTGCAGGGTATTTCGCGTTGAGGACAGCAGCGGCGAGTTGGATCTCCAGCAGGTTCTGAAGAAACTTGCGGACGAGGGGATCACGCGTTTGATGGTCGAAGGCGGGCCGAAGGTCGCAGCCAGTTTCGTTGCTGGTGGCCTGATCGATGAAGCGGCGTTGCTGCGTGGTGAAAAAACCATCGGCGCCGACGGTATCTGGCCGCTTGACGGCATGGCGCTAGACGCGTTGATCGGCAATATCATTCGGCGTGGCACCGAAAAACTTGGTGCGGATGTGATCGAGAGCTTCGCGCGGACTTAGACCATGTTCACCGGTATCGTCACCGATCTGGGTGAAGTGCGGTCGGTGCAGCCGCGCGCAGGCAATTTGCAACGTATCACGATGTTCTGTCGCTATCCCCGCGCAGAGATCGCGCAGGGCGCGTCGATTGCCTGTTCGGGTGTTTGCCTGACAGTGGTTGATGCGGGAGAAGATAACGGGCGCAACTGGTTTGCGGTTGATGCCGCGGACGAAACGCTGCGCGTCACGACCGTTGGCCGGTGGCGACAGGGCTCAAAGGTTAATCTGGAGCGCCCATTAAAATTCGGCGACGAACTGGGTGGACATCTCGTTGCCGGTCATGTGGACGGCATTGGGACGGTGTATGCCCGTGAGGACATGACCGAAATGGCGCGCTTCGTCTTGCGTGTCCCGGCCAGCCTTGCCCGTTTCATCGCAACAAAGGGTTCAATTGCACTCGACGGCGTCTCGCTGACTATCAACACCGTGGAAGGCGACACGTTCTCTGTCCTCGTCATACCACATACATTGCGGGAAACGACTTTTGGGGCCCTCCGCAAGGGCGATGACGTGAATCTCGAAGTCGATACCATGGCGCGATACGCTGCGCGCCTGTCGGAGATGAAGTAAAACTTGTTCGGGCGCGGGGCGCTTGCTACCACGCCGTTAAAGAAAGTTATCGAGGCCATGGCGAAGAAGCGAACTACCGCAAAGAAACGCGACAGCCTGTATATGCTGATCGTGGAAGCGCGCTTTTATAACAATATTTCCGATGAATTATTGCGGGGGGCGATGCGCGTCCTGGAAGAGGCGGGCGCGCGCGTCGACCGTGTCACGGTCCCCGGCGCGCTCGAAATACCCCCCGCTATTGCAATAGCCATGGATGCCGCGCGGCGTCGCCGCGCGCCTTACGATGGTGTCGTTGCTTTGGGTTGTGTCATCAGCGGCGAGACCTATCACTTCGAGATCGTTTCGAATGAATCCGCGCGCGGTGTGATGGAGCTCGCCGTAAAAGAAGAACTCCCGATCGGCAATGGTATTCTCACCGTCGAAAATGAGGCACAAGCCGTTACCCGCGCCCGGGTCGAAGAGGGCGACAAGGGTGGTGCGGCCGCGCGTGCAGCCCTCACCATGGTTGCGCTCAAGCATACCTTGGTCTGGCGCTGATGGGCGCCGGCGCCGCACGCGACGACAATGAGGCGCGCAAGGCGAACAAGCGCGGCGCGGCACGGTTGGCGGCAGTACAAGCGCTCTACCAGATGGACCTTGCAGGGACCGGTCTCAACGAGATCCTTGCCCAGTTCGAGAGTCACTGGATTGGCCGCGAGGTGGAGGGAGCCCAATACTTGCCGGCTGAGGCAGCGTTTTTCCGCGACATCGTGGCTGGCGTAGTGCGCGACCAACGCGAGCTAGACCCGTTAATCGATGAAGCTCTGTCAAAGGGCTGGCCTCTCAAGCGCATCGAAACGGTATTGCGCGCGGCCCTGCGTGCTGGCGCTTATGAGCTCATCCATCGTAACGACGTGCCGGCCCGTGTCGTGGTGGCCGAATATGCGGATGTCGCTGCTGCTTTTGTCGAACGTGACGAAACCGGTATGGTCAATGCTGTTCTCGATCAACTGGCGCGACGCTTGCGTGCCGCCGAGTTTGGTCGCGCGGCCGGGTGAGACCATGGCGCGTGACGACATGTCAGCCGAAGATCATCTGATCGCGCGGTTTTTCAAACCGCTGGCGAGCCATCCCGGCGCACTGGATTTGTCTGACGATGCCGCTTTTCTGACGCCGCCGCCGGATTGCGATCTTGTGCTCAAGGCCGATGCGATCATTGGCGGCGTGCATTTTTTCCCGGACGATGCGGCCCATACGGTTGCCAGCAAGGCGCTGCGCGTGAACTTGTCGGATCTGGCGGCCAAAGGCGCGCGTCCACTCGGTTTTCTTTTGTCGCTTGCGATCCCGAAGGACGTTGGCGAGGATTGGCTCGCCGGGTTTGCGGAAGGACTGCGCGGCGATTCAGTATTGTTCGGTTGCCCGTTATTCGGAGGCGATACCGACCGCACGACGGGGCCGATTACAATATCGATCGCGATGTTCGGCAGCGTTCCCGAGGGGACCATGGTGCGCCGCGCAGGCGCGATGCCAGGCGACCGCGTGTTTGTCAGTGGGACCATCGGGGACGCCGCGCTCGGCGTCATGGTGCGCGGTGGCAAAAGCTGGAAACTAAGCGAGCCCAACCGGAAGCACCTGCTATCGCGCTATCTGCTGCCGCAACCGCGCAGTGCGCTGGCGGAAACCGTTCGCACTCACGCGACCGCGGCGATGGATATTTCCGACGGGTTTGTCGGCGATTTCACCAAATTATGCCGGGTTTCGGACGTCAGTGCAGACATCGAGGTCGCGCGCATACCCATTTCAGACGCGGCCAAAGCCGTGGTTACCGACGATTCCGCCATGCTTGAAACCGCTATTACCGGTGGCGATGACTATGAGGTCGTTTGCACGGTGCCGGCGACAAAGGCCGACAGTTTCCGAGCTGCAGCCAAGGCGGCGCAAGTCGCGGTCACCGAGGTCGGCGAGATCAAGGCCGGTGAGGGCGCGCGCTTCCTCGGCGCCGATGGCCGCCCGCTCAAATTCAAACGTACGTCGTTCAGTCATTTCTGAAATCGACAGGACGAATGCTTCGAAGGTGGCTATAATAGGGACAAAAGGAACGGGACTTCGCGATGCATGACATGACGGCAAAAAAAGCGGCGGTGACGCCGGTCGGCCAACATCCGAACTTTCAGAAACACCACAAGCACTTTCCGACCACGGCCTGGCTGCGCCGGCGTGCGCCGAGTAATGTGCCGCTTTTTGCCTTCGAGTATGGCGACACCGGCGCCGGCAATGATGTCGGCATTGCGCACAACTGGGCCGCTTTCGACAATATAAAAATCGCGCCGCATTACGGCGTGATGCCGTCGTTGCCGCCGGTCGATGTCAAGCTGTTCGGCCGCAGTTATTCCGCGCCGATCGGTGTTGCCCCGATGGGTGGGCCCTCGCTGGTCTGGCCCGGCGCCGATCTTTTGATGGCGAAAGCAGCACAACGTGCCCGCATTCCATACACGCTGAGCGTGGCGGGCGGCGCCACTATCGAGCAGGTGGCGGAAGCTGCGCCTGATGTGTTCTGGCTCCAGCTCTATCGGTTTTGGCACGACGATCACAAGATTGGCTTCGATCTCGTGCGGCGCGCACAGGCGGTTGATGCCAAGGTGCTCGCACTGACCCTCGATGTGCCGGTGCGCACGACGCGCTCGCGCGAAACCTACGCCGGGCTTGCGCATGAATTCCGTCCCAATGCGCGCATGATCTACGAAATGATGGTGCGCCCGAAATGGTTATTCGCGCTCTTGCGCAATGGATATCCGCGCTTCGCCACCATCAGCGACTATGCGAGGCCGGGCGCCAGCACCAACGAGATTATCGCCTATGCACGCGCGCGCATGGGCGGCGCATTTTCGTGGGAAGAGGTGAAGCGCTACCGAGACGCGTGGAAGGGGCCGATGGCGTTGAAAGGCATTCTGCATCCGGCGGACGCGGAGAAGGCGGTCGCGCTCGGCGTCGAAGGCATCTGGGTGTCGAACCACGGCGGCCGGCAGATTGAGGCGCTGACCCCGTCGATCGATGTGCTGCCGGCGATCGCTGCGGCCGTCGGTAAGAAGGCGACGGTGATCCTCGACAGCGGCGTGCGTAGCGGTCAGGACGTGATGCGGGCGTTGGCGCTCGGCGCCGATGCGGCTTTTGCCGGAAAGTCTTTTCTCTGGGCAGTCGCGGCGCTCGGTGATGAGGGGCCGGACTACCTGATTGACCTCTATATCGACGAGTTGCGGGCGTCACTTGGCCAGATCGGCGCAAAGTCCCCGGCGGAGGCGCGGGCAGCCAGCATCCGTCATCCAGGCGCTTTCGTGTTTACGTCCAGACCACGCGCGTCGAAAACGCCGCGCAAACGGTGACTTTCGGGCGTGCGGCGGCGAATAAGGGTCATCGATCACTCGGGGCGATTCCGACTTCAATTAAAATCATCCCTGATCTGCGCCTCCGGCAGTAGCAATTCACTTTCGCGGCCGATACAAGGGGCGGCTTTTGCCAGGGAGCCCCGATGTCGGCGATCGCCGAGCCATTCCTGCATGCCGTGCCCGATGACAATCTGGCGCGCCGCAACGCGATGGTGCTTGCGGTTGCGCAGGCGCTGGCCGGCGGCAACAGCACGGTCATCGTCAGTACTGCCAGCATTGTCGGGGCAGTGCTCGCGCCCGACAAAGGGCTCGCAACGTTGCCGGTCACCGCGATGGTCATGGGCATGTGGCTCGGTACTTTGCCGGTTGGTGCGCTGGCGCGGCGTTTCGGCCGGCGTTTTGCGCTGCAGGCCGGCTCCGCCTTCGGAATTCTGTCCGGCCTGATCTCCTATTCGGCCGTGATGAACGGCCAGTTCTGGTTGTTGCTGGTCGGCACCTTCTGCGGTGGACTCTATGCTGCCGCTCATCAGTCCTATCGTTTTGCCGCTGCCGACACCGCCAGCGAGGCTTACCGGCCGAAGGTTGTCTCCTGGGTGCTGGCCGGTGGCGTATTCGCTGCCGTGATCGGACCGCAGCTCGTCATCTTCACCAAGGATCTGCTGTCGCCGCATCTGTTTGCCGCAAGTTATCTTGGACAATCAGCTTGCGCACTTGCGGCCGCAGCCGTGCTGCAATTCGTCAAGGTGCCGCCGGTTGCTGCCGTGCGCCATGATAACGCCCGGCCGCTTGGCGAAATCATCCGCGCGCCGCGGTTTATGGTTGCGGTTGCGTGCGGCATGGCGAGCTACGGCATGATGAACATGCTGATGACCTCGGCGCCACTCGCCATGGTCGGCTGCGGTCATTCGGTCACCGATGCTGCGCTCGGCATTCAATGGCACGTGCTGGCGATGTATGCGCCGAGTTTCGTTACCGGCTCATTGATTGCCCGGTTCGGGGTTGAGCGCATCACCGGCGTTGGCCTGGCACTGATCGCGGCAACGGCTGTGGTCGGCATCGCCGGTATCACGGTCGCGCATTTCTGGACCAACCTGGTGTTGCTGGGGTTCGGCTGGAACCTTGCTTTCATAGGCGCCACCACCATGGTGACCCAGTGCCACCGCCCGCAGGAACGCAACAAGGTGCAGTCGTTCAACGACTTCCTTATTTTTGGCAGCATGGCGTTGACGTCATTTTCATCTGGCCAGCTGCTCGACAAATTCGGCTGGGCCACGATCAACGAAGTGATCTTCCCCACGATCTTCGTAACGGGCGCGCTGCTGATTTGGCTTGCGCTGCGGCCGAGAGAGTCGACGGTGTGAATTCCACCATTGTGACGTCTTTAGGCCGCAAGTTTCGGGCCGGAACCTGGTGTGCGGCCGCCTCAATAGAAACTGAGCGCGTCTGAAGTGACGCTCTTTATGATGGAATTCCTACCCGGACGCATTCCGGCACATGACCTCCTTGGCCGCGCCAAACAGCCATGAACAGTGGTCTGGAACAGACGGCATCCAAATACTGCCGCGCGGCACAATTTCCGCGTTGCACAGTCGCCATCTTTTTGGCTATATCCGCGCGCTTTCCGGTCGGGGTGAAGCGCCCTTAAAGCGGCCATCCTCGACGCTCCTGGTGCCGGCGGGAGCGTTCGTCCCGCCAGTACCGTTCAAAATCGGGGATAATGGCCACCATGACGACTTTGTGGTTGATCGTCGGCTGCGGGGTGCTCGCGATCGCATATGGCATCTGGGCGACCCAATCGGTGATGAGTGCCGATGCGGGCAGCAAGAAGATGCAGGAAATTTCGGAGGCCGTGCGCGAGGGCGCGCAGGCCTACCTGAAGCGGCAATACGCCACCATTGGTGTCGTCGGCGTCGTGATCTTTGTGATCATCGGCTTTACGCTCGGCTGGCTGGTGGCCGTCGGCTTTGCGGTCGGCGCCATCCTGTCGGGAGCGACCGGCTTCATCGGAATGAATGTATCGGTCCGCGCCAACGTTCGGGTCGCCCAGGCAGCGACCAAGTCGCTGGCCGGCGGGCTGGAGCTTGCCTTCAAGGCCGGCGCTATCACCGGCATGCTGGTCGCGGGCCTCGCGCTCCTCGGCGTCACGCTCTATTTCGGCTTTCTGACCGGTTCGCTGCACAAGGCGGCTAATGACCGGACGGTCATTGACGCTATCGTCGCGCTCGGTTTTGGCGCCTCGTTGATCTCGATCTTTGCCCGTCTGGGCGGCGGTATCTTCACCAAGGGAGCCGACGTCGGCGGCGATCTGGTCGGCAAAGTCGAGGCCGGCATTCCGGAAGACGATCCGCGCAATCCGGCCACGATCGCGGACAATGTTGGCGACAACGTCGGCGACTGCGCCGGTATGGCCGCCGACCTGTTCGAAACCTATGCCGTGACCATTGTCGCAACCATGGTGCTGGCTTCGATCTTCTTCGCTGCCACACCGATGTTGCTCAGCATGATGACGTATCCCCTCGCCATCGGCGGCGCATGCATCATCACGTCGATCATCGGCACCTTCTTTGTGCGGCTCGGCAGGAAAAAGTCGATCATGGGCGCACTTTATAAGGGCTTCATCGCCTCGGCGGTGCTCTCGCTCATCGCCATCTGGTTTGTCACCGACGCTCTGATCGGTATGGGCCCGCTTCCCGGTGTCGCCTTTACTGGACAGGCGCTTTACGTCTGTGCGGTCGTCGGCCTGGTCGTGACCGGCCTTATTATCTGGATCACTGAGTATTATACGGGCACCAATTTCCGCCCGGTGAAATCGATCGCGTCGGCCTCGGTCACCGGCCATGGCACCAACGTCATCCAGGGCCTGGCGATCTCGCTCGAATCAACTGCGCTGCCGGCCCTCGTAATCATTGCCGGCATTCTGGTTGCATTCGCGCAAGCGGGGTTGTTCGGAATCGCGATCGCGGTCACCGCGATGCTGGCGCTTGCCGGCATGGTGGTTGCGCTCGATGCTTTCGGCCCGGTCACCGACAATGCCGGCGGCATTGCCGAAATGGCCGGCCTGCCGAAAAACGTGCGCAAGTTCACCGACGCACTCGATGCAGTCGGCAATACCACCAAGGCGATCACGAAGGGCTATGCGATCGGCTCGGCCGGTCTCGGCGCGCTGGTGCTGTTTGCGGCCTACAATCAGGATCTCCTGTTCTTCACCAGGACGTCGGCCACCCATCCGTACTTCCAGGGCGTTCAGCTCGACTTCGCGCTCACGAATCCCTACGTGGTGGTCGGCCTGTTGTTCGGCGGTCTGCTTCCTTATCTGTTTGCTTCGATGGGCATGACCGCTGTCGGGCGTGCCGCTGGTGCGATCGTCGAGGAAGTGCGCCGGCAATTCCGCGCCAAGCCCGGAATCATGAAGGGCAAGGACAAGCCGGACTACGGTCGCGCCGTCGATATGCTGACGAAGGCCGCGATCAAGGAGATGATCGTGCCGTCGCTGCTGCCGGTGCTGTCACCGATCTTTTGCTACTTCGCGATCTACATCATCGCGGGCGGCGGACCGGTCGGTAAGTCGGCGGGCTTCTCGGCGCTCGGCGCCATGTTGCTCGGTGTCATTGTCACCGGCCTGTTCGTTGCCATCTCGATGACGTCAGGCGGGGGCGCTTGGGACAATGCCAAGAAGTACATTGAGGACGGTCACTATGGCGGTAAGGGCTCCGACGCGCACAAGGCCGCGGTGACCGGCGATACGGTCGGCGATCCCTACAAGGACACAGCCGGCCCGGCCGTGAACCCGATGATCAAGATCACCAACATCGTGGCGCTGCTGTTGCTCGCGGTTCTCGCACACTGAGCGCATCGACAAACGCGAAGGGCCCGCGTTTTGCGCGGGCCCTTTTTCGTTTCGGCAGGTCGATTACAGATGCACGCCGACGTTCTTGAAGATGTTGCGGATGTAGCTCAGCTCCTGGCCGCCCGTGGGCGTGGTTTGCGATAGGAAGTCGAAGACCTTGCCATCCTTGACGCCATAATTGGCGAGCCGGGAGACGCGGCGCTCCTTGTCGAAATAAACCGCAACGACCCGTTGATCCACCACCTCGTGCGGCATGAAAGCGGCCGAGCGCTGCGCTTTCTGCGAGATGTAATAAAAGGCGTCGCCATTGACAGTCGCGACCGTCGAAGGCGTGCCAAGCACAATCAGCACCTGTTCCTGCGTGGCGCCCATGGGAACCTGTTCCAACGCCCCCTCCGGCAGCACATAGCCGCGCTGAAGCGTCTCGGTCATGCTGCCGCAGGCCGCAAGCGCGAGCGCGCCAGCGAGCACCAGGGCGAGGCGGAAGCTATGGTTTCGATGATGCACGGTCTCAAGTCCCAAACGCGACAGCTTCATTTCGGTCTTGCATCGGGGAGAGCCGTGACGTAACCGCGGCAAACCGCATCAGCCCTCGAATAGACCCGATGATATTTCCCCTTTTTCGCCGCAGCGCGCGGTCGGACACCATTTCGAGCCTGTATGGCACGATCGTGGCACAGGCGCGATTGCCCTGCTTTTATCGCGACTACGCCGTTGCGGACACCGTTAATGGCCGCTTCGATCTCTTGGTAGTCCATCTCGGTTTGGTTCTCGGACGGCTGGAGGAGGCCGGGTTAAGGGACCTTGGCCAAGGGCTTTTTGATCGGTTTTGTCAGGATATGGACAATAACCTGCGGGAAATGGGGGTCGGTGACCTGTCGGTACCGAAGGAAATGCAGCGCATGGGGGAAGCTTTCTATGGCCGCACACAGGCCTATCGCACGGCTCTTGCTGCGGACGATCGGGAGGCTCTGGCGGAGGCGGTGGCACGAAACATTTACGACGGCGCCCCAGCTTCGCGCGCTGCGGCAGGCCGCCTTGCGGCCTATATGCGGGAAGCGGTACGTGATCTGAAGGACCAAATGCCGGCCGCGCTGCAGGCTGGCGATCTTCATCTGCTGGATCCTGCCGCTGTTCCTTTTGTTGAAGATAAAAAAGGCGCTCTAGAAGACTGAAAACTATGGAAAAAGGAAGAAATCCATGGAGCGTCGTGGTGGCGCTCAACGATATTCCGGAGACGGGGATCCACACCGAGATGGAAGCTCCGGAACCGGTGCGCGCCGACCTCGCCAAGCTGGCGGGCCTGCGGGAATTGCCCCGATTGTCGGCGGTATTCGATCTAACCCCGCGCGGCAGCGGGGTGCATGTAGCCGGGCAAGTGAGCGCGCACCTCGGTCAGACCTGCGTCGTTTCGCTCGAGCCGATTGAAAGTGACCTTACAGAATTGATCGACCTGGTCTTTGCGCCGGCCGCACAAGCGCAGGCTAACGACCTCAAATTGGACGATGAGCCGCCGGAAATGCTGGTCGATGGCAAGATCGATCTGGGTGCAATCGCGACCGAATTTCTGCTCCTCGGGATCGATCCTTATCCACGCAAGAAGGGTGCTGAATTCGCCCCGGTCAATGCGGATGACGCCAGCGCGCGCCCATTTGCGGCCCTCGAAGCGCTTAAAAAGCGTCTCGGCGGCAGCTAGCCTGAACCCACGGGGCCCGGGCATGCACACCATCGAGAACCGGCTTGTTTGCCGCAGGCGAGCGGCTATGTTCGCGCGCGTGTGTCGAATTCAGATGACCGCATTGCCGGTGTTCCAGGCAACGTCGCCAAGAGCGATCTATGCCCGATAAAGTTCGCATCGCGTTAGACGCCATGGGCGGGGACCACGGTGCATCGGTGCTATTGCCGGGCGCCGAGGTTTCTCTCATTCGCCATCCCGACATCGAATATGTGCTGTTTGGCAACCGCGCCGCTGTCGAACCGGTTCTCGCCGGGCTGCCGCGTCTAAAGGCCAAGTCAAAACTCGTCCACACGGAAATCGCGATCCGTATGGACGATAAGCCAAGCCAGGCGCTGCGTTACGGCCGCTGGAAGTCGTCGATGTGGCTTGCAATCGATGCGGTCAAGAAGGGCGAAGCCGATGTCGCGGTCTCCGCCGGCAATACCGGGGCGCTGATGGCGATGTCGCGGTTCAATCTCAAGATGATCGAGGGCATCGAACGCCCTGCGATCGCGGCGCTCTGGCCGACGCTCAAGGGCGAGTCCGTGGTGCTTGATGTCGGCGCCTCGATCGGCGCCGACGAGGCGCATCTCGTGAACCTTGCCGCGATGGGCAGTGCTATGGCCCGGGTATTGTTCGATATCGAGCGGCCGACCGTCGGTCTCCTGAATATCGGCGTAGAAGAAGTCAAAGGTCTTGAACAGGTCCGTGAAGCCGGTCGAATCCTGCGCGAAGGCCGATTTCCTCATTTCGATTATCACGGCTTTGTCGAAGGCGACGACATTGGCAAAGGCGTTGTCGACGTCGTGGTCACCGAAGGGTTCGCGGGAAATATCGCGCTGAAGACCGCCGAAGGCACAGCCCACCAGCTCGCGTCCTACTTGCGTGCCGCGATGAACCGGACATGGGCGGCGCGCCTCGGTTATCTGCTGGCCCGCCAGGCCTTTCAGGCGTTGCGCGAGAAGATGGATCCCCGCAAATCCAATGGCGGAGTATTTCTCGGTCTTAATGGAATCGTGATCAAAAGCCACGGCGGCGCCGACATCGAAGGGACGGCTGCCGCGATCGACATGGGTTACGACATGGTGCGCTATGAATTGCTCGCCAAGATTGGTCAGTCAATGGCGCGCGATCTACAGGCCGGGACCTCGGCACGACTGGCGAGCGGAGCAAGCTCGTGACGGCGTTGCGTTCGGTCGTGCTTGGTTGTGGAAGCTATCTTCCCACGCGCATTGTCAGCAACGACGAGCTCGCGCGTTCTGTCGAGACCACTGACGAGTGGATCGTACAGCGGACCGGCATTCGCGAGCGTCATATCGCGGCACCTGGCGAACTGACGTCGGATCTTGCGCTTCATGCCGCGCGCGCGGCTCTGGCCAATGCGCATGTCGAGGCAAGCTCAATCGATCTGATTGTTTTGGGAACGTCGACACCCGACCAGACATTTCCCGCAACCGCTGTTTCGGTACAAGCTGGGCTTGGCATTACGCATGGCGCTGCATTCGATTTGCAGGCGGTCTGCTCCGGCTTCGTCTACGCCCTGCAGGTCACGGATTCGCTGCTGCGGAGTGGCACTTACAAGCGCGCTCTGGTGATTGGCGCGGAAACTTTCTCGCGAATACTCGACTGGAATGACCGCACGACCTGTGTCCTGTTCGGCGACGGCGCCGGCGCGCTCATCCTGGAGGCGCAGCCGTCGGCTGGTGCGCGCGAAGATCGCGGCATTCTGACCACACACTTGCGTTCCGACGGCCGGCACAAGGCCAAGCTCTATGTGGACGGCGGACCATCGTCGACGCAGACGGTAGGCCATCTGCGAATGGAGGGCCGTGAGGTGTTCAAGCACGCGGTGGCCATGATCACGGATGTGATCGAGGACGCTTTCAAGGCCACGGGCTATTCGGCCGCGGACATCGACTGGTTTGTGCCCCACCAGGCCAACAAGCGCATTATCGATGGATCCGCGCATAAACTTGGCATCGCACCCGAGAAGGTCGTGATCACGGTGGACCGTCACGGCAACACGTCGGCGGCGTCCATCCCGCTCGCTTTGGCCGATGCGGTGGCGGATCGGCGCATTAAACGGGGAAATTTGATCCTTTTGGAAGCAATGGGGGGCGGGTTCACCTGGGGTTCGGCGCTGCTGCGCTGGTGAACGGGCCCGGATCCCTAAAATGGAACCGTTGGGCAACCGGGGGTATCCCACCATATTATCGAGCCGCCCCGTTGACCGGTTCCGATCTTGCTAATATCGTCGATAATTCAGCGGGATACCTTCGCCGGGGGCAGGGCAGGCGATGACCGGAAAAACTGTGACGCGGGCCGACTTGTGCGAGGCGGTCTATCAAAAGGTCGGCCTTTCACGCACGGAATCCGCGGCGTTGGTGGAGTTGGTGCTCAAGGAGATCACCGACTGTCTCGAACGCGGGGAAACCGTGAAGCTGTCCTCGTTCGGCTCGTTCGTCGTACGTAAAAAAGGCCAGCGTATTGGGCGAAACCCGAAGACCGGCAAGGAAGTACCGATTTCGCCGCGGCGCGTGATGGTGTTCAAGCCGTCGGCGATCCTCAAGCAGCGTATCAACGGTAATTCGGTCGCCGACGAAGCTTGAGACTCGCGCGTTCGTTTCGGTAAGAGCGTTTAAATTCATAACGGAGCGAGGTCGCTTTGGATAACAAGGCGCCAGACGCATTTCGTACCATCAGTGAAGTGGCAGACGAACTCGATCTGCCGCAGCACGTGCTGCGCTTTTGGGAAAGCCGCTTCCACGAAATCAAACCGATGAAGCGCGGCGGCGGCAGGCGTTACTATCGCCCCGATGACATCGATCTTCTGCGCGGAATTCGCCATCTCCTGTACGGCGAGGGCTACACCATTCGCGGCGTGCAGCGGATACTGCGCGAACAGGGCGCGAAGTTTGTGCAGGTTGTGTGGCAAGAGGGCGCGCCGCAGCCGCCGCACGGCGTCGTCGAAGACGAGGAATTCGTCGATGACGTGGCGGAAGCCGAGACCAGCCCGCTCGATGAGGAACGCGGTTTGCGCGGCCGAATTTCCTCGCTGATCGGACGCGACATCGGCGACCGGCAAGATGACGTGGCCGATCGCGTCGACCCGCCGCTCACCGGCGCGCCGGTTCCCCGAGTTCGATCCCGCCGATCGCGCTATCCACGACCTCACGGCACCGGAACCCTCGCAGCAGTCGTCGGAAGCTGCCCCGGCGTCATCGCGTCACGGGGGTCTCGGACGCGACGATCTGCGCAGGCTGCACGCGGCGCTGCACGAGCTTGCCGAATGTCGCAAGCTGATTGAAGCGGCTGTTACCCGGCCGCACTAGGCCTTTCCGCCCAATCTCGTGATATTGAATGAACCGAACGGGCGTGGTGACCGACCAATAGCCATGTACAATATCGGGACATATCGTTCGGGAGTTTGAGGGGGGCATGGTGCGGAAGGTCGCAAAGACGGCATTGCTTGCGATCGTCGTGGCGACGGGCGCGCTCGCGCCGGCGCGTGGCCAAGTCGCCCCTCCGTCAAACACTCCTCCGGTCACCATCGTCACCCACGGCGCCACGATCACGCCACTCGCCTGGTTTGCCATGGGTTCAATCGCCTGTGCCGCGGTGTCGCCAATGATCGGTACGGTAATCCTCGGCCGAGAATTGACGATCGGCGAAGCCTATCACACGACATTAGGTTGCCTGTTGGGCCCGCCCGGCTGGTTGCTGGCGGATGCGTTGTTTCCGCTCACCGTCGTCGGCGCGACGCCGCCGACGCTACCCAAGCAACCGCGTTCACCGCGCCGCGTCACGCAAGGGCGTCACATCAATATTCCGCCCGCGGGCGCAACGAGCTTTGTCCCGAACGAAGTCCTTTTGGAATTTGCCGTTGGCACCACGGCGCAGACGCGCAACGCGCTCGCGCAAACGCTGCAGATGACGCAGCTGGAGACGCAGACCTTTGCATTGACGGGCCGAACGATCGAACGCTGGCGCATTGATGGCACGCGTTCGGTACGCAACACATTACAGCTCGTGTCGCGCAATTTCCCTGGCGTCTCTTTCGGGCAGGCGAACATGATTTATCGCCCAGCGCAAACGCAGCCGGCCGCAAACGCGGCCGCCGCGCCGGCCGACGCATCTGCGCAGTATGTCGTGCGGAAGCTGCATCTTCTGGAAGCTCATCGCATCAATAGCGGTGATGATGTCCTGGTGGCGGTCATCGATTCCAAAATCGACACCGCGCATCCGGACCTCGCCGGTGTGATCGCCGGAGAATATGATGCCGTGGGTACCCCTGATGCAGCACATGCGCATGGCACGGCCATGGCAGGTGCGATCGCCGCGCACAGCAAGCTGATCGGTGTTGCGCCGAAGGTAAAACTGCTTGCGGTGCGTACTTTTGCGGGCAGTGGCGAATCCGCACAGAGCACCACATTCAATGTCCTCAAGGGCCTCGACTGGGCGGCAAGCAGGAATGCGCGCATCGTGAACATGAGTTTTGCCGGGCCGTCCGATTCACTGCTTGCGGAAATGCTGGCGAAAGCCAACGCGCGCGGAATGATCCTGATCGCCGCCGTTGGCAATGCCGGCCCGAGCTCTCCGCCGCTCTATCCGGCCGCCGATGCGCATGTAATCGGTGTGACGGCCACGGATGCCGACGACAAATTGATGCCGCAGGCCAATCGCGGTCCACAGGTCGCGCTGGCGGCGCCGGGAGTGGAAATTCTTGCGGCGGCACCCGACGGCACCTACCAGGTCACGTCCGGTACCTCAGTTGCGGCCGCGCATGCAACCGGGGTGGCTGCTTTACTACTGGCGGCCAAGCCGAAACTGACCCCGGCCCAGGTGCGCAGCGATTTGATGCGGACAGCGCATCGCATCCCTGGCAAACGCAATGAAGTCGGCGCCGGCGTGGTCGACGCGCTTGCGGTGATCAAGGAGACGCCCAAATAGCCGTCGTGCCCCCCGCGCCAGCCCCTGGCGTCGGGCCGCGATCCCTTGCTCTACTACCGGCGCAACGCATGTTAGCCTGACGAAAGATTTCGCCAGTATCTATGATGGATCATTCGTAATGGGCGCTGAGAAACAGTTGATCGTTGAGCGGCCCTCGAGCGATATCGTCGTTTTGAAAATCAACAGGCCGCAGGTCCGCAATGCGCTCAATCTCGACGTGCGAACGCGGCTCGCCGACGAGGTCGCACGGTATGGCGCCGATGAGACGGTGCGGTGCATTGTCATTACAGGCTCGGACACAGTGTTCGCCGCGGGCGCCGATATCGCCGAAATGGCGGACGCCGGTCCGGTCGAAGTCATGTCACGCAACGTGCAGAAATATTGGCGTGTGCTGACGGAGTGCCCAAAACCTCTGCTCGCCGCGGTGGAAGGGTTTGCGCTCGGTGGCGGCCTCGAACTCGCACTGTGTGCGGACATCATCGTCGCAGGCGAGGGCGCCAAGCTCGGTTTGCCCGAAGTGAAGGTCGGTATTTTGCCGGGTGGCGGCGGTACGCAGAAGCTCGCCCGTCTCGTTGGGCGTCAACGCGCCATGCTGTTGATCATGACGGGGCGGGTGTTCGGCGCCGCCGAAGCCTTGAGCATGGGTGTCGTCAGTGACATCGCACCGGCCGGTCAGGCACTTGCACGCGCGCTCGATATCGCGCGCGAGATCGCTGCCATGCCGCCCATCTCGATCATGCAGATCAAGGAGATCGTGAACGCGGGACTGAATGCGCCGCTGGAGACTGCATTGATGCTGGAGCGCAAGGCCTTCCAGTTGCAATTCGCGACGCGCGACCAGAAAGAAGGCATGCAAGCGTTTCTGGAAAAAAGAAAACCGAAATTCGAGGGAAAGTAACGCGTGGCGGTTGATTTATCGCGGCCTGATCTCGTTGCGGCGGTGTTCGGCGCCGGCACCATGGGACGCGGGATCGCGCAACTTTGCGCACAGGCTGGTCTCACGACTTTGCTGTTCGATTCGCGTACAGGCGCGGTCAAAGAGGCGATCGCTGCCATCGAAAAGGGCCTCGAAGGCCTGGTATCGAAAGGCCGGATGACGGCGGACACCCGGACGGCGGTGCTCAGCCGCATAAAACCGATCACGTCCTTCGACGAAGCAAAGCCTGCGGGCATTGTCATCGAAGCGATTGTCGAGGATCTTGCTGCCAAGCGTGCGCTGTTCGATGAACTGGAGGCGCGCCTAGCGCCTGATGCAGTTATTGCGACCAATACGTCTTCGCTGTCGGTGACCGAAGTGGCTTCCGGTTGCACTAGGCCAGCGCGGGTTGCCGGCCTTCATTTCTTCAACCCGCCACCCCAGATGAAACTGGTCGAAGTCATCGGCGGCTTGCGCACGGACTCTTCGGTGGTCGAGGCGCTCGTGGGTTTTGCACGCCGGATCGGCAAGCACCCCATCGTCGCAACCGACAGCCCGGGCTTCGTGGTCAATCATGCGGGCCGCGCCTATGGCCCCGAGGCGCTGCGCATCGTGGCGCAGGGCATCGCAAATCCGCAAGAAGTTGACACGCTGATGAAAGAAGCCGCCGGCTTTCGGATGGGCCCATTCGAATTGCTGGATCTTATCGGCGCCGACGTCACCCACGCCGTCATGGTGAGCATTTTCGAACAATATTTCGACGAGCCGTCGTATCAGCCGTCGGCGCAAATGGCGGCCCGCGTCGCCGGTGGCCTGCTGGGCCGCAAGACCAAGCAAGGTTTTTACAATTATGATGGTGCAGCGACGGAATTCGTGCCCACCGTTGCAGTAGCGAAGCAGCCGCTTCCGGGTTCGGCATGGGTTGCGGACGAAGACGGCGCCAATGAACTCGGCGAGTGGTTGAATAGTGCGGGGGTCAAAACCCAGGTTGGCGGAAAGCCTGCGCCGAGCGTTCCATGCTTTGTGACCCCGCTCGGTGAGGACGCGTCCAATGCAGCCGCTCGTCTTGGGCTCGATCCATCGCAGACGGTTGCCGTCGACGTGTTCGGCCGGTTTTCCGGCCGGCGCACGCTGATGAAAACGCCGGTCACGAAGCCAGAAGTACTCGGTGCCGCGGTCGCGGCGTTGTCAGCCGGCAACGTGCCTGTGACGGTGATCAACGATAGTCCGGGCTTCGTCGTGCAGCGGCTGCTCGCCATGATCGTTAATGTCGGGACGCGCATCGCCGAACTGCGTATTGCCGCGCCCGGCGATATCGATATCGCGGTCGAACTTGGCCTCAACTACCCGAAAGGGCCTCTTGCGTTTGGCGATGCGCTTGGGCCGGCACGCGTACTGGCCGTGCTTGATGGCATGCATGCGATCACGCTCGACCCGAAATATCGCGCCACGCCTTGGCTTCGCCGCCGCGCCCGGCTAAACCTGTCACTGCACGTTCCCGATTAGCGGACGAGTCTGCGCGGGCTTGACGGCGAGGGATTCCGTCTTGGACGTGTGTCCACCCCACAGAAACGATGCAACAATCATCGCCATGATGGCAACGTCGAGCGCGATGTCTAAAGGCCTTTGCAATGTTCCTAGCCGCGGTGTCTGCGATTCCGGACAATGACCGACCAAAACTGGCGAGATTCCTGACCTGAATCCTTGGAATGAATCGCCCTATTTTGCTCGCCGGAATCCTCATCGCGGTTTGATGGCAGATGTCCATATCGCTGAATCACTTTGGTTGCTCGTTCGCGCTGCGTTTTATCAAGCGCAACATATAAATTGACGAAAAACCTTTTGAGCAAAACTGCGACTATGCTGGCTGATCGAAAATCAGAACGCTTGCGCGGCATGATGACTGCGGGGGCTGACATTTATGATTAGTCCACGAACCGGGTCCGATTCGGCGTAAGGGCTTCGCTATTGAGAGCGGTGGCAGCGGCCCACAATATGAAGGCCGAGATCAGGGGGATGATCGCAAAGTCCCGCGCCGGTTGGCTGTTGGTTCAAGTGGCCCCCAGATTGTCGCCACATACCGATCGATGTCGCCAAATAGCTAGACGGCCCAGTGCGTTTGAATCTTGGTCAAAAACGACGATCGATATGACAATAGCGACAAAAACTATGTCTGGTGCGACAAAGACTTCGGTAGTTCAGTGGCTGGTATTTTGGTAGCAGAATGGGCCACAGCCACTTGGCGCGCCGGAGCCGATCGACATGCCTCTTATTGACGTTCACCAGCACGTCATTCCCGATATCTACAAAAGCGAGCTCGCGCGTGTTGGCGTCATGGGCAGCGGGGAGAACCCGTGGCCGGCCTGGAGTATGGCACGGCAGCTCGAATTGATGGACGAACACAAAATCGACGCGGTGCTGATGTCGATCGCTTCACCGGGTGCCTATTTCGGCGATGTCGCCTTCACGAAGCGGTTGGTCAAGACGTGCAACGAGACCATGATGCACATGGTCAACAACCATCCGGGAAAATTCGGCGCCATGGGCTTTGTGTCGCTGCCCGATGTCGCGGCCGCCTGCCGTGACGTCGAATATGCGCTCGACGTGCTCAAGATGGATGGAATTAATCTGCAGAGTCACACCGGCGAGCGCTATCTCGGGGACCCGGAAGAAAACGAGCTCTATGCCGAGCTCGACCGCCGCCGCGCCGTCATCTTTGTGCATCCGCAAAGGCCGCACGCCACCGGCATGCCGCGTTATGCCTTTCCGGCCGGCTACACCGAGCTTACCTTCGACACCACGCGCGCTATCACCAACATGCTCTACACAGGCATGCTCGAAAAGTTTCCGAATATCCGCTGGATCATGCCGCATATGGGCGGCGTTGCGCCGTTCCTGCTCTTCCGATTGAGCGGGATCGAAGACGATCCGAAGGCGCGCGACAAGGTCCCCGAAGGGGTCGCAACTTATCTAAACCGCCTTTGGTACGATGTCGCGCAGTCGCCGTCGCCGCTGGCACTCAATGCGCTGCTCGAGATCGCTGATCCTTCGCGCATCCTGTTCGGCACAGACTATCCATCGGCGCGCCCGGCCGAAAAGGTGATGCGCGACACTGTTGCCGCTGTGCGCACGTTTGACGGTTTTGCTGATGCACTGCGTCACAAAATTATGGCTGGCAATGCGCAGGCTTTACTGCCGCGCTTCGCGAAATTGAAATAATAATAGCGTCTAGCCCGGACGGCTTGCCTTGTACTGACGGAGCAGCTCCCGTCCGTAATCATTGCCGTTGGGTGTGCGCACCAGCGCGTGGGCGTGCCGGCGGTTATAGCCAGTGTCAGGCAAAGCGACGCCGGGCTGGTGATAGAACTCGATGAAAATTACCGGGTTGTAGATGCGGTAGTAGAACGGACTGACCGGATCGAATTCGCCAATCCATGCGAAAACCGTTTGATCAAGATGCTGCGTGACTTCGGTTAGCCTTATCCGGGCGTGTTTGTCCGGCAGGCGTTCGGCGTAGAGCCCGATCAGTTCGATCAGTTGATCGCGTTGCGCCGGCATCATCGCAGTGGCCGGCAGCCCGAGATAAGGAACGACAATATTATCCTTGAAGCCCGAGGCGTAGCCGTCGAATGGCAGGTCCATGCCAATAAGCGCCTTGACGCGCTGTTCTGGCGTGAGCGCGTCCATAAATGCCCAGCCAGCTGCTTCTTCCTCGCGCAGGACGGTCGTCCCCTTGTAGATGCCGGTTTCTGCGAGGACTGGCTCGGAGCCGAGCAGCATCGGCGACAAAACCATCTGGCCACCCAGCACGAAGCAATTGATGTTGCAGTGGTGCCCGTCGAACTGCCAACCCCATGGCCGGTCCGCAGACGGTTCGCCGAATATGCTGATCCAATAATAAAGTTCGCCGAATTCCTCAGGCAAGTTGGTGAGCTCGGCGAGATGCTCGTTGAGCCTCATGGCGTTGCGGGCCGTTTCATAGGCCTGCCCGCCGAGGCCGACGCTTAATATGCGATAGGCGAGTTCGCGCTGCCGCTCGCTCAGCTCGGCGAGACAAAGGCCGTGACGCATCAGATTGCGATGGATATTGCTCCAGGTCCGCCACACTTCGCCGCCGACGTCGAATTGGACCGCAGCGCGCTGTGCCGGATCGAGCGACGAGAGAAATAGATTAACCGCATCGAGCAATGGTTGCGGCGATGGGCCGGCGTCATGCAGGGGGAACAATCCGTGCTCGATTTCGCCGGCGGCGGATATGCCGTTGAATGGTTCATTCAGGGACTGTCGCCAGCCCGCAAACAAATCCTGCAGCGCCTGCGAAACTTTCGTTTCATCAATTCGCGGTGGCGTCCGGCGCGGACGAATATTAGTGACGTCGGTCATTGTGTGATCTGGGGTTATGCGCCCAAGCATCGCCTGAAGCCCGGGCGGGTGCAACGCCTTGCCGCGCCGGGCGCTGCCAATCCCGGCGCGCCAAGCGGCATCGCGCCCGGCAATGTGGCGTCTGCCCACCGCTACAACGCAGTGGTTGCAGACCGCGCAATGCGCACCACTCCACGCGGTTGCGATGGGGCTAGCGCGATGGACAACACGGTTCCCTCCAGACATAATTTGCATAAGCAAGAAGAAATGAGGGAGAGACGCCATGCAGGCCTCCACGAGTGCTGCGAGCGCGCGCCAGCTGTCGATGGATCCGGAGGAATGGAAGGCTCGAGTTGATCTTGCTGCCGCTTTCCGGCTTGCCGCGCTTCAGGACTGGGATGAATTGCTGTTTGCCCACCTGTCTGCGCGCGTTCCGGGACATCCGAACCAGTTTCTGATGCATCCGGCCGCCATCTTGTTTGAGGAGGTGAGGGCGTCGAACCTGCATAAACTCGATGAGCACTGTAATCACGTCGAGCCGAGTGATGAATTGCCGCACAAGTTCGCCTTTCCATTCCATAAGGGCATCTACGACGCGTTTCCGCAGGCGCAGTGCGTCATGCACCTGCACACCAAATATGCGACCGCAGTGGCGATGCAGAACCAGGGGCTCGTCCCCGGCAATCAATACGCCATGTGGCTCGGGCCGATCGGGTACCACGACTATGAAGGGCTGCTCTCGACGGATGAGGAAGGCCATCGCCTTGCGAAAAATTTCGGCAACAAGCAGATCGTGCTGCAACGCGGGCACGGTTTCGTGCTGTGGGGCCACACCATTCACGAAGCCTATATGCTGGCTTTTTTGATCATTCGCGCCTGTGAGACGCAGGTGCGATCAATGGCCGGCGGCCTCAAAGCGTACATTCCTCCGCAGCAGGTTCTCGACGCGACCATTGGCCAGGCCCGCATTATCACGGACGGTGGCGCACCATTCAATCAGATGACGTGGCGGGCTCTCCTGCGAAAGCTTGATCGCGACGCGCCCGACTACAAAACCTGATCCTTTTTCTCGCGCACGGCAAAGCCAGGGGTTTGCCGGACCTGTCATCGTGCGTAGCTGCTACGGAGATGCAAATGTCGGTTATGGAGCGCACGCTCACGGAGAGCTCGCTGCCGATCTACCACCGTTCGATCGACTGGGACGCGCTCTATAAGCGTTACCCGGTGCCGGACGTCTTCGCCAATACCCGGTGGAAGTGGTCAGCCGATGAAATCCGCGCGTTCCAGAACGAGCAATTTCTCGATCTGATGAAAGCCGGCTGGCAGAACGAATTCTATGAACGCCGCTGGACAGCGGAAGGCCTCGAACCGGGCGACATCAAGAACATCGACGACATCATCAAGCTGCCGATGTTCGATTCAGCCGACATCAAGAAGGATCAGGAGGAGAACCCGCCCTTCGGCCTGATCAACGGCGATGTCGTTAAGCGCATGCAGACGACGCCGATGAAGCTGCAAACAAGCGGGGGAACCACCGGAAAACCGCGGCCGACGCTTTATGCTCCGCAGGAATGGGAGCTCAACGGGCTCACCCATGCGCGTGTGCTTTATATTTGCGGCGTGCGCCCTGGCGACCGCGTGCAGATACCGCATACGTGCTCGCTCGGGAATGCCGGCTGGTGTTGTTACAAGGCTTGCCACGATTATCTTGGAGCGCTGCCGATCACCACGGGCACCGGCGCGGTCACCTCGTCGCGACGCCAGATCGAGATTGCACAGGAATGGGGGACCAATGTCTGGTACGTGCGCCCGGAATACGCCACCCAGCTTGCCAAGGTCGCGCGCGACGAGCTGAATTTCGACGTACGGGATCTGAAGACAAAATTTCTCGGTTGCGGGCTTGGGCCCGATACCGATAACGCGTTCCGCAACCAACTCGAAAGCCTATGGGGCTGCGACGTCTACGATATGTACGGCACGCACGAGATGGGCATGGGGGCCTTCGAGTGCCAGCACAAGTCGGGCATGCATTTCCACGAGGACAGCACTTTCTTCGAGGTCGTCGGCGTCGAAGACAACAAACCGGTTGCGAATGGCGAAATCGGCAACATGGTGTGCACGATCCTACACCGGCGCCAGCAGCCGATGATTCGGTTCAATCTGCGGGACTTGACCCGCATTGTTTCGACCGACCGCTGCGAATGCGGCAGCTGCTTCCGTCGCATGCAGAAAATGCTCGGTCGCAGCGACACAATGGTGCGCATCCGCGGCGTGAGCATTTGGCCGCAAGCCTGCCTGCCGGCCATCAAGAGTGACAATCGCACGACCGGCGAATGGTTATGCATCGCCGAGCGCAGTGTGAGCGACGGTGTTGTGCGGGATGAAATGACGGTGAGGGTCGAGGTGCGAGACGATGCATCAGGCTGGGATGGGTTGAAGGAACATATCGAGAAGCGGCTGCATTCCGATCTCGGGCTGAGGCTTAATATTGAGCTGGTGCCGGAAGATGCCCTAATGGAATGGTCAAACCGCGGCCGCGAGGGCAAGCCCAAGCGAATTCTCGACAAACGTTACGAGAAAAAATGACCACACCCATGCGTTATTTCGATTGCCATTCGCATTTTTCGACGAAGGCAGGCCTCCATCACGCCACGCAGGAAGATTACGAGCAGGCGCAGCGCGTCTTCAAGCGCAAGCGCACGTTCGAGACTGAAGAGCAGATGGCGGATGGTTTCCGGAAGCGCAATGTACGCACCATCCTCGACATCTACCGGACCTGGCGGATGACCGATGAGGATGATATCCGCGCCTCCAACGACTACGCGGTCGATTTCGCGCTCAAGAATCCCGACATCGTCTATGGCAACTGGCTTGCCGCCAATCCGGCCATGAAGGATTTTTGGTTGAAGGAGTATGCGCGACTGGCGGCGAAGAACTGCGGGTTTCTCGGATTTTGCCAAAGCCAGAACAGCCTGGGTTATCCCGCTAGCGACCCGATCTGGGATCCGTTCTACAAACTGTCGATCGACATTGGCGCGCCCGTGCTGCTGATGACCGGCTTAACCGGCATCGGCCAGGGCATGCCCGGCGGCAAAGGGATCATCCTGGAGGATGGCCATCCACGCCACGTCGACAGGGTGGCCGCGCGCTTCCCGGAGCTGAAGATTCTCGCCGGCCGGCCGGCATGGCCGTGGCAAGACGATATGATCGCCGTTCTGCTGCACAAGGCCAATGTACACTACGAAGTCCACGGCTGGTCGCCGAAATATTTCACCCCCGCCTTGAAAAAGGAGATCGGCTGGCGCCTGCAGGATCGTGTCATGTTCGGTTGGGATTGGCCGACGCTGACGCTGGAACGGCTGGTCGATGATTGGCGTTCGCTCGGCTACGACGAGGACGTCTACGAGAAGGTTTTTCACCGGAACGCCGAGGCGTTCTTCCCCAGTGCCGCATCAAAGTAACGACTGTTATGGGAAATATCGCCGCTCTGACTGAAAGAACTCCGCAAGCTTGCGGCTGGCGAGCAGGTCAAGCCGCCGGAGCTGTCGCACCTGGCGTCCGATGTGTTCGAGCATTGCGGCGTTCCGCGCGGGGACGCGGAGATTGCCGCTGAGGTCGCGCTATGGGCACAACTGCATGGCTCGGACTTCGCACGGCATCGTCCATCTGCCGCTCTATGTGCGCGGGTTGCTCGATCGCACGATCAAGGCGCGGCCAGATTTTGCGATCACGCAACCCATGCCGAGCTGCGCCGTCCTTGATGCCGACCACGGACTGGGATTGGTGGCGAGCCAACGCGCGATCGATCTGGCGATCGACAGCGCCAGGCAATACGGGCTCGGTGCCGTTGCGGTGCGCAACAGCAGCCATTTTGGTGCCGCCGGCTATTATGCCGATCGCGCCGCCGAGCAGGGCCTGATTGGACTCGCTTTCACGAATGCCATGCCGGCGATCGCGCCGACTGGAAGCAGCGAAGGATTGCTGGGCACCAACCCCATCGGCGCTGCCTTTCCGATACCTGGCGCAGACCCCGTCATCGCCGACATGGCGACCGCGATGGTGGCGCGTTCGCGCATACGTCATGCGCTGGCTGCCGGGCAAAAGAGCATTCCGGAGGGCTGGGCGCTCGATCCGAGTGGCCGGCCGACGACCGACCCTGCGGTGGCGGTGAAAGGCTCATTGCTGCCAATCGGCGGGCCGAAGGGTTATGCGCTGTCTCTGATGGTCGAGATCCTATGCAGCGCGCTGTCCGATGGCGAACCCGGCTTCCAAGTCACCTACGAAAACATGGTCAAGCGGCCCAGCAACATCTGCCAGTTTTTTCTGGTGCTCAACCCGGAGGGCTTCGTCGGCAGCGAGCGCTATGGTGCGCGCATGACGCATATCGCCGAGGTCATCGGGAAGGCAAAGCCCATGGAAGGCGAAGCGCCGCCCCGTTTGCCCGGCGCGCGCGGTCATGCCGTCAAGCATAAGGCCGCGGCAGCGGGCATTGCGATGTTCGGCAATCTGCGCAGCGCTCTCAACAATGTCGCCGGCATGCTCGAGAGCCATACGGAGACGGCATGAAAGCCTATGAGGTGCGCGAGCCCACCGGTCTTGACGGGCTGGTGCTCAATACTTCGCGTTCCGAACCGCAGCCGGCGCACGGACAGATTCTCGTTCGCATGCGTGCCGCCGCCCTGAACTATCGCGATCAGGGTGTCATCAAAGGCGCTTATGGCTACACCAAATTTCCCGTCATTCCGCTGTCCGATGGGGCCGGCGAAGTCGTGACGGTCGGTGGCGGCGTGACGCAATTCAAGGTCGGTGATCGCGTCGCCAGCAATTTTTTCGTGAACTGGACCGGCGGACGCATGCCAGCGGACGCCTCGCGCAATTCGCTTGGCGGCATGATCGACGGTGTGTTGTCGGAATACGCATTGCTCAATGAGACCGGCGCGATCAAATTCCCCGAGCATCTCAGTTTCGAAGATGCGGCAACGCTGCCGTGCGCGGCGCTCACGGCATGGAACGCCGTGGTGGAAACTGCGCGCGTTAAGGCAGGCGAGACCATCGCTATATTGGGCACGGGCGGTGTGTCGTGCTTTGCGCTTGCTTTTGCAAAGATGCACGGCGCGTTCGCTTTTCTGACGTCCAGCAGCGAGGAGAAGCTGGCGCGGGCAAAAACGCTGGGCGCCGATATCCTGATTAACTACAGCAAGACATTGGATTGGGAGCAGGAGATCCTCAAGCACACTGGGGGCGCCGGCGTCGATCTGGTCATTGAGGTCGGTGGGGCCGGCACGCTCGAACGCTCCATGACTGCTGTCCGTAACGGCGGTACGATCTGTGTCATTGGCGCCCTTGCCGGCCCCGGCTCAATCAATCCGCGCATGATCAACCGCAAATCTATCCGTCTGCAAGGGATCCATGTCGGCAGCCGCGACATGTTTGCCGCGATGAACAAAGCGGTGGCGCTGCACCGGCTCAAGCCCGCAATCGATAAGGTCTTCAGTTTTGCAGAGGCAAAAGGGGCCTATGCCTACCAGCAAACCGGGAAGCACATCGGCAAGATTGTCATTTCGCTGCCGTAGTCCCGAGGGCTCGCCGCCTAGGCGAGCAGATGCATGATCCAGAGCGATATTGCGGGGATATAGGTGACGAGCATCAGCGCGAGCACCGCGATCGCCACAAAAGGAATGAGCCCAACGTAGAGCGTCTGCGACGGTGTTTTAAACAGCGCCTGGCACACGAAGATGTTCAGCCCGAACGGCGGATGGAAGGTGCCGATGGTGAGGTTCATGACCACGATGACGCCGAAGTGGATCGGGTCGATGCCGAGCGAAGCAGCGACCGGCGCAAGGAGCGGCGTCAACATGATCAGCGCGGATGCCGGGTCGAGGAAGCAGCCGACGAACAGCAGGAACAGGTTTATCACCAGCAGGACCACCCAACGCTCGGAGTGCAGGCTGGTAATCAACGTGACTGTCGATTCGGCAATCCCGCTGATGGTCAAGAGCCAGGCATAAAGACCCGCGACCGAGACGATGATGAAGATCAGGCCCGTCAGGTACATCGAGCGCGCCGCGGTCTCGAAAATCTCGCGCAACGTTGTTTCGCGGTAGACGAAGTAGCTAACGATGATCGCATAGATGCAGGCGACACCGGCGGCTTCCGTCGGCGAGAAAACGCCCGAATAGATGCCGCCAAAAATGATGGCGATGGCGCCGATCGCCCAGACCCCATCGCGGGTCGCTTGCAAGAATTCGCGGAACGAGAATTTGCCGGATTCCATGATGCCGACGCGCCACGAATGATAATAGATGTAGACGCCGAACATGCCGGCCAACAGCAGGCCGGGGCCGATGCCGGCGGCAAACAGCTGGATCACGGAGGTGTCCGACGCAATGCCATAGATGATCATGGCGATTGACGGCGGGATGAGATTGTCGAGCGCGCCTTCGGCAGTAATCAGGGCGGCGGCGAAACGCTCGCTATAGCCGGCCTCGCGCATGCGCGGATAGGTCAGGGTGCCGATGGCGGCGGTTGCCGCCGTCGTGACGCCCGAGATCGCGCCGAACAGCGCCGCGAAACCAAGTGAGGTCATCGGGATATGCGCGCGAAAGCCGCCGATCATCGATGCGACCCAGCGCAATAGCCGGTTCGAGATGCCGCCGCGCGACATCAGATCGCCGGCGAACACGAAGAACGGCACCGCCAGCAGCGCGTATTTGTTGAGGCTGTTGAAGATATCCTGATGCACCACCGCCATCGGCAGATCGAAAAAAAAGAGGAGGATCACCAGCGAGGTGGCGAGCAGGAGGAGGAATATCGGAAAGCCCAACAGCAGCAGCACGAAGGGCAGGATCGCCATAACCCAATACATCGGTGCTGCCTCTTACTCGAACCTGCCGGAAATGTAGGAGCGGATGCGCACCATCGCCGCCAGCGCCATGAAGCTGAAGCCGAACAGCAAAGCGATGTGAGGGAACACGAGCGGAATGTCAGTCCCGGCGGTGACGCCGTGATTGCGGTAATGCAGCATCACCACTTTCCACGACTGCATGGCGGTGTACACCGTGCAGCCGATCAGCGTGACCGCAATCGCAATGTTGACGGCGCGCTTCCATCGCGGGCTCATTTTTGAGTAGATCAAATCCATATTGAGGTGCCCGCCGCGATAAGTGATCGAGCCGGCGACCAGAAAGACGCCCCAGATGATGATGAAAATGAGGATTTCTTCAGCCCAGAAGATCGGGTTCGAGAACACGTAACGCGCGATCACGTTGACGATATTGAGCGCCGCCGCAATCAGGAACAGGGTGCCGCCCGCGACGTGCGGCATCGTGACAAAAATAAACTCCTCGATCTGTCTGGACCTGGACCGTTTGGTGTCGTCTGTCATGCCAGCCTCAGGCGCCAGGACGCCGCATCATTGTGCGCGCGGGGCCTAAAACCGTATCGCCAAACTCGGCGGCCCTTGGTAGTCACCCGGCGCAACCGATTGAGTGGAGGAGCCGGGTCTTGCATCAATTATATTTCGCCGACGTCGCCTGGATCTTATCGTAGAACTCTTTCAGCACCGGATTGTCCTTGGTGACATCGGTGCCGATCGGCCGCAGCCGCTTCTCGAGTTCGGTCTGCTCGGCCGCTGGCAGCGTTACAATTTCGCCGCCGCGCTGTTCGGTCCATACCTTACGCAGTGCCGCGACTTCATCGACTGCAGTCTGCCGTGCCCACGGCTGAAGCTTGCGCGCTTCCTCAACGATGATTTTGCTGAGGTCCGGCGGCAGTTTATCAAGCCAGGCCTTGCTCAATCCGCCAAAGGAGACCAGCAGCGTGTCATGGGTTTCGAGCAGAGTTCTTGCCGACATTCTGCAGATTGAAGTTCGTATAGATCGACATGCCGCTCATCGTGCCGTCGATCACGCCGTTTTGCAGCGAGGTGATCATCTCGGGCAAACCCATCGGCACAGCGGTTGCGCCCAGCGCGCCCATGCGCGCGCGCTCGGCCGGCGTCGCATTGACGCGCAGCTTCATGCCCTTAAAGTCTTCGATACTCTTCAATGGCTTCTTGGCGCCGAAGTAAAGCGACTCGGCGGCGACCGCGAGATTGACGCCGACGATGCCCTTGGCCTCGGCCATTTTGAGCACGTAGGCGTTGAACTCCGGATCGCCCAGCACCTTGTTGGCCTGGTCGGTACTCTTGAAGAGAAACGGAATGCTGAACTCGCCGAAACGCGGGTCGACACCGACGAAGAAATCAGCCGGATTTTCGTAACCTTCGATGGTACCGAGTTGCAGCCCCTCGATCATGGCGGCAGGGCTGCCGAGCTGGCCGCCGGGAAATACCTTGACCTCGACTCGGCCGTTGGTGGCTTTTGGAAGAATTTCCGCAAGCTTATGGCCGAATTTTTCCTGCATGTCGCCACGGGTGACGACGGCCCATTTCAGTGTGTACTCGGCCGCGCGCACAGGCGCGGCGAACGCGGCACATGCGGCCGCCAGCACGATGGCAATTGCCGCGAGTCGAGCATGATTTTTCATGACGTCCTCCCCAAGGACTGCGGCTGTTATTTATTCTCTGGTTGCCGCGCGATTTGCTGGTAGCATTGACACGATACAGACTATCCCAGCAAAGAACACTGTCAATTATAGCACCGCGCAATGGCGCGGTGTATCGCACGCGGTACGACCGTGCGTTGCAGCAAGGGGATCACATTATGAAAATTGGATTGGTCGGCCTCGGCCGGATGGGCGCGGCGATGTCCCAACGCCTGCGCGAGCACGGCTTCGACGTGGTGGGCTGGGATTTGAATGCCGATCGAAATAAAGCCATTGGCGATAGCGGTCTGCGGATCGCGGCCAATCCCCGCGCCGTGGCGGCTGACGCCGAGATGATCATCTCAATTATTACCGAGGACCACGGTGTTCGCCACATTTTCAACGATGCCGAGGGCTTCTTGAGTGGCGATGTCAGGGGCAAGCTGTTCATCGAAATGAGTACATTGCAGCCGATGACCGGGCGCGAGCTCGCACCGCTGGTCGAGGCGCGCGGCGCGCGCCTCATTGAGTCGCCGGTGCTTGGTACCATCCCGCAAGTGAGAGACGGAAAATTGTTCGCACTCGTCGGGGGGCGGGGCGAAGATCTCGAGCGGGCAAGACCTTTGCTGGAAAAGATGACGCGCCGTATCGCGCATATGGGTCCGAATGGAAGCGGGTACGCGATGAAGCTCGCGGTCAATCTCGGACTCGGCGCCTACATCCAGGCGCTGTCGGAATCGCTCGCGCTTGGCGCCCAGCAGGGTCTCACTCTCGATCAGATGCTCGATGTGCTGCAGGAAGCGCCTTACGCGAGCGGCTGGATGAAGAGCAAGGTCGGCGTCATGAAAGGCGAAAAGCCTGAGATGACGCTCGATATTCGTACGTTGCGCAAAGACATCATGTCGGCAGTCGCAACCGGTGCGTTGAGCGGCGTTCCGATGCCGCTCTCGGCCGGCACGCTCGTGTCATTATCGGCGGCCGTTGCCAACGGCTATGGTCAGGGCGATCTCGGCGAAATGCCGAAGTTCTTGCGCGAGGCGATGTTGCAGAATTTTCAATAGCGCGCGCGAGGTGGCATCTACGTTATCGTTTTGGGGGGCAGGGCATGGGCAGCACGACGGAAATTACAGCGTCGCCTAAGCTGCGCGCCATGTTCGCAGTCGGCGCCTTTATCATGCTCGCTCTCTGGGGCTGGAGCTTTGTCTCGCCCATCGAGAACTGGGGCAATCCTAACGAGGATGGATTTTCTTACGCGCCTCTCTTTTACACGACGATCTTCTGCCTACCGCTTGGACTTTTTCTGCTTGTTGGCGCGATTGCCGGCCACGGCCGATATGTTCGGCGCGCCCGCATCGCGTTTTTTATTGCTGCCGGAATAGCCGTGCTCGTCGTGACGTTCCTCGCCGTTCAGCACATAGCCAACAACAATGACGGAAAAGTCTTCGGGATTCAGCTTGGCTTTCAACTTGGCCACGAGAATGGTGGCGAAATGTGAATTGGGGGGTACCGACTTTCGTCGGTCTCGCACAAAAAGTATTGATTTGTGAGAGTGTATTGGTCGGGGCGGCGGGATTTGAACCCACGACCCCTTGTCCCCCAGACAAGTGCGCTAACCGGGCTGCGCCACGCCCCGACCGGAACGGCGCGGACTATAGGGATGTGTTTATCGCGGCGCAACCTTCGGCATCGAGGCGATCCGGATTGGACCGCGCAACACATAGACCACGTAAAGTACCGCACCCATGATGTAGACGGCTGCATAGCCGCCGATGAAACCGACGATATCGAGGCCACTCAGAAGCACGAGCGCGGTCATTCCCGCCATCGCAACAACGAGAAAACTCGCCACGCGGGCGATCTCGCGGAAAAAACCGGTATGCAGCAGCAAGCAACTCGCAACATTCTGCGCGAGATTTGCGAGCAGCAAGACGACCAGGATCAGCGTTGCGGCCGGCGGAACGATCGCGGCATGGCCGAGCAGCAGTGCGAACAGCCGGTCGCCGGCGAGCAGCAACAGCGCGCATAGTGCGAAGGTCGGTACCGCGCAAAGAACGGTTGCGATCAGCGTCGCCCTCTTGAGAGTTGGTGCATCGTGATCGGCGAAGGCGCGGGTCTGACGCGGCACCATAGGATCAAGGCCTGCCGCATAGATCAGGGTCGCGCCGCGGAAAATCTTGAAAACGGTGTCGAGAACAATCGTCGGTGCGCCAAGGCCGAAGACGACGGGCACCACGAGGTAGGGGAAGTTATAGATCGCGAGCTCTGCAATGGCGTAGTTGCCGCTGCGCAGGAGCTCGGCGCGATTGGCGCGCCAGAAACCTGTCAGCGTGCTCCAAAGGCGAGGCACGCCCGCCGCCATTGCGCCCTTGTCCACCAGTCGCGAGATGCAGATTGCCAGCAGGGCGAACCACAACAAATTGGCGAGCAGGAGGAACGCCGGCAAGGGCAGCCCGATCAGCAGCGCCAGCATCATAACGATGTGGCCGCCGCGCCGGATCGCTTCGAGTGTTTCGAAGGAAATGAATTCATCCACCGCGTTGCTGATGTTCCGCAACGGAAACCAGACCAGATTGAGCGCGGCAAAGCTGAAGAACAGCGCGAATTCGAACGCCTGCCAGGTTGTGATAGATGCCCGGCTTGCCATGACCGCAAAGCAGGCCAGCGTGCCCGCAAGCACAATTAGCGCGTAGAGTGCGACGACCGCGCTCGATTGTGCGCCAATCGCACTGTCACTGCGCTGCGCCAGATGCCGCGCGCGCTGGCGAACAAATAGAATCTTTGCGGCGCCGAGATCGAACAGCCAGAGCGAAACGCCAAAAGTTCCGATCAGGATGTAGATCGAAAACTCTTCGGCGGAAAGTATCCGGGCAAATACGAAAGTCTGAACAAGCCCACTGATGACCGCGGCCGTCGCGGTCGATGCGCGCAGCAGGAAATACCGCACGGAGAGCAAACCTGCGAGCAACCGCATCGATAGTCGCATGGGCTGCCGCACGGCGTCCTTACGCCCGGCTGTCGTCGCTTGCGAGATCATGTCAGAGAGAGCCTAACGGCGAGAGGGCATTATTCGTTTAAAGATCATGGTGAACAAAATCTCACACCGATCGTAAAAAAGCAGATTTACATTGTATGATCGAATTAAAGGAAAATTGGCCGAAAGCCTGATATTGCCTGCGGCATTCGCATCAGCGTTCGCGGAATGGGACCAGCAGGCATGGCTCCGGACACGACGAAGGCCGGGAAGTCCGGCCTGACGCAACATCATCCCGCGGTCAGCGTGGTGGTGCCGTGTTTCAATGGCGGCCGTTTCCTCGACGGCTTGATGGCCTCGCTTGCGCGCCAGAGCTTCCGCGATTTCGAAATCGTCATCGTCGATGACGGCTCAACCGATATCGAGACGTTGCGTAAATTGTCGGAATTGCAGGGCCGTGCCCGCGTCATCCGCCAGGATAACGGCGGCCTGTCGGCAGCACGAAATTTCGGCATTCGCGCTGCTCAGGCCGAGCTTGTTTTGCCGCTCGATTGTGACGACACGATCGAGCCGCCGTTTCTGGCCGAAGCGGTCGTGCTGATGCGAGCCGCGCCGGCGGATGTCGCCGCCGTATTTTGCCACATGCGCCTTGCCGGCGCCGCCAGGGGCCTGTTGGAGCGCCATTTCAACCGCTTCGACCTTCTGTTCACCAACACGCTGCCGTCAGGCCTGTTGCTGCGCAAAGGCTGCTGGGCAGCCGTCGGGGGCTACGATGAATCGATGCGCGACGGCTATGAGGATTGGGAGTTCCATCTGCGGCTGATGCGCGCCGGCTATCGCGCAATCGAGCTGCCAAAACCCTATTACGTTTACAGCCTGGCGGACGAAGGCATGCTGCTGAACCGCGCGTCGCGGCTGCATGGCCGCCTGTGGCGTATTATTCGCCGCAAACACGCAGAACTCTATCGGCCACAGTCACTGCTGCATCTCTGGCGGGCAACCCGTGACGGCAGCGGCCGCGTCTCCTTGCGCAAAGGAGTTGCCGCGCTGCTGCTTGCAACCGTGTTGCCGGATGCCTTGTTCAGTCGCCTGGTCGCCGGAAGGCGCCGTCGCTCGCTGCTGGAAGGCCACCGGCCGGCCTATATGGCGGAACCGGCGAAGGCCCGGCTTGCCGCATAACCGTATCTTAAACCCGAAAGCCTAGACCAAGTCGACGATAGCGATCGACCTGCAGATGAGTTGATGTGATGTCCTACACCTCTGCTACCCCCACGCCGGCTGCGCCCGTCAAGCGGCTGAGCTTCGACCGCGCGATCCGTAGATTGTTTCCCTCGACGTCGCGGTTGACGTTCAATCCGTTATTCAAGGCGGCGGTCAACGCGTTCGATGTGCTGCCGCGCCTGGTCTGGCCTGAATTCCGGGACCTGCCGCCCAATCACCTGCGCATCCGTATTGGCGTCGGAAATCGCATCCTCAATAACCAGACACACTTCCTGGTGCACGCTCGCGATTTCTGGATGTTCGTGTTCACCGAAGGTCTGGCCAACGCCAAATCCAACATTCTCGACATCGGCTCCGGCTGTGGCCGCTGGGCGCATTGGTTGCGCGATTACAATTTCCGCGGCCGGCGTTTCACCGGCACTTATGTCGGCATCGATATCGACGGCGAAGCGATTGCCTGGTGCGAGAAGCACTACGATGCGGAGCGTTTCCGGTTCCACCATTCAACGCATTCGAGTGTGTCGTACAATCAACGCGGCGAGGCTTCGCAATACCGTATTCCGGAGCCGGACGGCACGATGGACTTGGTCGTTTCGAACTCACTGCTGACGCACGTGCTTGACGCCGAGCTTGAGAATTACATCCGGGAAAGCCATCGTGTGCTGCGGCCGGGCGGCGCGATTATGCATTCGCACTTCAATCTCGACTACCCGCCGGCGACCTACGGCACGCGGCACACCTTCCAGCACGCTGTCGGCAATGCGCGGGTTGAATTGCTCGAGCAGCCGGAAGCCGCGGTGGCCTATCGCACCGATTATCTGTTCAAAGTCGCGCGCGGCGTCGGCTTCAAGGACTGCGAGATCGTCCATATGCCGGGCGGGGCGCAGCACCAGCCGATTTTGCTCTGCAAGAAATAGTAAGATCGTCGAGCTAACGCATGGCGCCGGCCGTCCAGCCGGCGTCTTGCGTTTGGGCGTGGGGCCTGGAGGTTGCTGCGGCCAGACCCCAGATCATTCCAAGCAGCAGGAAGAAATGGCGCCAGTGGTCGGTGTCGATCACGAAGCCTTCCGCTACCTCACCGACGAACGCTGCGTAGGCAGTAGTCGCATAGGCCTGCCATGGCGTTCGAGCGAAGGCGGAGCGCAATCCAACCCATAGTGTCGATAAGAGCAGCAACAGATAGGCCATTGCACCGGCCCAGCCGTAGACCAAAAAGGCCTGCAGATAGACATTGTGCTGTTGCAATCCGTGCACGCGTGCGAACTCGAATGGGCCCATTCCGTTCGGAAAACTCAGCACGGACGATAGCGCAAGTTCCTGAAGACGGAAGCGGCCGCCTTCGCCGACGTCGTATGACTGAATGAGCTGCGCGCGTTCGCGAAACATCTCGCCGATTGAATCAAAAGACAACAAGACCGCGAGTATTCCCGCCAGAGCGATCAGGCTGAGTGCGCCGAGCGCGACAATGCGCAGTCGAACATGCTGGTTGGGTGCCGTCAGAAAGCCCAGACCCGCAAGCACAACGCTTGACACAATGAAATGAAACCACGCGCCGCGCGAGAAGCTCAGCAGCAGTGCAAATAGCAGGATGGCCGACACTACAAGGTCAATCAGGCTGATGTGACGGGTGAGCAGGCGGTAGACGATGAACAGGGTTGGCCAGATCAAAAATGGCCCGAATACGTTGGGGTCCTTGAAAGAGCCGAGCGCGCGGCCGAAGGGGGCGAACAGCTGTTCCGCGCCGGGGAAGAGTCCGAAATATCCGCTGATGCCGGCAAATGCGGCCATGATGGCGCTTAGCGTGTAGGCGACGCGCATGGTCGTAAGCCGCGACATGGTGTTGTTTGCAAACAGGCAGGCAAACACGATCGCGGCGACCGCGAGATACACGGAAGTGCCGGTGTATTGAATTGTTTTTTCCTGTCCGACCACCGGGATCAACGCCATGGTGCCGGCCAAATTCCATATCACCAGAAAAATCAGCGGAACGACTAGTATGCGCTGAAATCGCACGCCGGCGACCACGCACGCGAGGGCGAGCACGCCCATCAGAAGATCATGCGGCGAGGGTTCGATAAAGGCGACCGAACTTGTCAGTACGGTCACAAACAGCACGACAAGGAGAAGGCGTTCTGCAAGGGGTGCCGCGCTTGCCCGAGGCATTGCCCGCGGCACACCGGCCGCCATCGCCATATCGCGGGCGTTGATCAATACGCGTTCTCTGTTTTGAACAAAGCGTGCGGCGTATGAGCCAGAATATAGAGGTCGAGCAGTACCGACCAATTCTCGATGTAGTAGAGGTCGTGCTCGACTCGTTTCTGAATCTTTTCATGCGTGTTGGTTTCGCCGCGCCACCCATTGACCTGCGCCCAGCCGGTAATCCCCGGTTTCACGCGATGGCGAGCGAAATAGCCGTCGACCGCCTCGTCGTAGAGGCGGGCTTCCGCCTTGGCGTTGACCGCATGCGGACGCGGGCCCACGAGCGACAGGTTGCCCTTGAACACCACGTTGAATAGCTGAGGCAGCTCATCGAGGCTGGCCTTGCGAATGATGCGACCCACACGCGTGACCCGCGGATCATCCTTGGAGACGAGCCGGTCGGCGGTCATGTCGGCAGTGTCGGCATACATCGAGCGAAACTTGTAGACCTCGATCAAATCGTTGTTGAAGCCATAGCGCTTCTGCTTGAACAGGACAGGACCGCGGCTATCGAGCTTGATGGCGATCGCGATGATGGCCATGACAGGCAACGCGAGCAGCAACATCAGGCCGCCGATGATCTTGTCGAACAGCCATTTCATCACGACGTCCCAATCAGCGATTGGCCGGTCGAAAACGTCGAGCACGGGAACGTTGCCGATGTAGGAGTAGGAGCGGGGACGGAACCGCAGCTTGTTGGCATGGGCGGCAAGACGTATGTCGATCGGCAGCACCCAGAGCTTCTTGAGCATCTGCAGGATGCGGCTCTCGGCAGAAATAGGCAGTGAGAAAATCACCAGATCGACGCGCGTTCGCCGGCCGAATTCGACCAGATCATCGACGGTCCCGAGCTTTCGCTCGCCGGCGCAGTCGGCGCTGCTGCGATCGTCGCCGCGATCATCGAACAGGCCGATGATATCAATCCCGGTATCTTTTTGCCGGCGCAATTCTTCGATGACCGTTGCGCCGGGATCGCCGCCGCCGACGATGACGGTGCGTCGGTTGAGACGTCCCTCCAGCGTCCACCTGCGCACGAGCAGGAACACAAGCCGGCGCGAGATGATAAGCGCGGTGAGACCCGATATGTAATACATGCCGAGCCAAACACGCGAGAACATGTCGCCGGCCTTCGCGAAGAACGAGGCCCCGATCACGACCAGGAAGACGACCGACCAGGCCGACGCCAGACGCATGTATTGTTTTTCGTACCCGCGGAAAGCCTGCACCTGGTAGATGTCGGCGGCCTGGAAGGCGAGCGTCGATAACAGCGCAATGCCGAACGTTGCGGCAAGGTATCGCCAGATCAGCCCGTCGATCGTCGGCAGATAGGCGACGTAAAGCGCGAACCCGATCAGCACGACAAGCGCGAATTCGCCCATACGCACGAAGCCGGCGAGCACGATTGGGGAGATCGGCGCCGGTGTCGGCTTGTCGGCAACGGCCAGCGCTTCCGCTGTGAGCGTGTGGGTTCGAGACAGCAACCCGCGCCGCGCAGGTGCACGCTCGGCAATCGCGGCTGCGCTCGAGGCGCTCAGCGATGGACGAATCTCGGTGTTGGTCATGATCGGCGCCAAACTCGGAACCGCGGCATTTGGCGGTGCCACGGTGAAGTGCCCCTAATTCACGGAAATTACTAAGGAAAAAACGTCAAAAAAGACTTAGCGGATTGGCGAAAAATGTCTTAACGCCGGCCGCGTTCTTTAAGCCCCGCAAGTGCCGTTTCGTAGGCGCTGAGGACGCCATCAACCATTGTGTCGACCGAAAACGACGACGCGACACGCTCTTGCAGGCGTTTGGCGAGCTCCGCGGTCGCATCGGGATGGTCGAGCGTGTGGGCAATTGTTTGCGTCAGCGCGCCAACGTCTTCAGCCGGAACGAGGGTATTGGTCAGAGTTCCATAGATTTCGGGGATTCCGCCGACCTTGGTCGTGATCAAAGGCAGACCGGCTGCCGCCGCCTCCAGCACAACGTAAGGAAGCGATTCAGCCCGTGAGGGAATGACCATGATACGGCCGAGGGCCTGCGCCTCGCGCGCCGGCATGGCGGGCCGGAAACGGACGATATCGGTGAGGCCGAGACGCTCGACCTGAGCATGCAGCGCCGCCCGGTCGGGTCCGTCACCGACCAATGTTGTGCTGACGACCCGGCCGCCACGGTGGAGTTGCGCGACGGCGTCAATCAGCACGTCGATGCCTTTGACCGGCCGGAACTCGCCCATGAACACCAGGTCTGTCGCATCAGCGCGCGCGACGATCGGCTCGAATTCCTTGCGCGACACGCCGTTGTGGACGACACGCACGAGCCCGGCTGGCGTCCCGATCTTTCGGCGGAAAATTTCGGCGCTATAGGCGCTTTCGAACAGGAAAAGATCACCCCGCAGCATCAAAAGTTTTTCGGTCGCAAGGTAGAATTTGCCAGCCAGCGTATCGTGACCGAACAGCAGGCTGCCGCCGTGCGGCGTATAGGCGCGGACCGCGCGGCGGGCGTTGAGCGCCATGCGCGCATAGGCGCCGCCTTTGGCGCCGTGGCCGTGCATCACGTCCGCGCCGGTTTGCGCGATTCGGCCCATCACATGTGTCATCGCGACGGCATCGCCAGGTCCGATGTGGCGGCGCATGGGAATGCGGGTCATGCCGAGGGCCAGCGACGGGGCAAGCTCCTTCAGCGTCGCGTCGGCACGCGCGCCGCCGGTGTTGCTGTCGGCGATCAGGCCGACGTGGTGCCCGCGCGCGACCTGTTCGTAGGCGAGGTCGAGAACGTGCCTGAACAGGCCACCGACCGGGGCGCGGAACACGTGCAGTATCCGCAGGGGGGTCACCGCGCCGGTCCGGTCAGGGCGGTGGCCGTGGACGACGCCAAACTGAGTGCCCGCATTGAAAGAATCCCGACCCAGGCATGGACGTGCCCTGCCAGATTAGGCGTCGGCGTGGTTAACAAAAGATGATTTTGCGTCGTCTGACGCGCAATTAACGGCGTGGCAACCATATTCGGTTCTGATCAAAGTGGGGCTGAAGCGACGCGAATTTTGACGGTAGCGTCGTACGGCTTGTCCAAAAAGAAATTAGTTTGGACAAGTGCGTCGTGCGTTCGGAGCCGGAATGTTGTTCCGCCGAAAGTCGAGTACCGCTGCCGCGCCGGCTCCGGCGATCGCGCCGATGGCGTTTGACCCTGAGCCCGACATGCTGGGTCTCGGGCGGGTCCTGTGGCAGAAAAAAGCACGAATTCTTGGGCTCACGCTTCTTGCCGGCGGCGTAGCCTTTCTCGTCGTCAACGCAATCACGCCACGGTATCAGTCGGAGTCGCGCTTGCTGTTGGAGGCGCGAGAGAACGTGTTCTTGCGCGCCGAGGCCGACAAGACCGGCGAGCGGGCCGCGATAGACCCGGAAGCGGTAACCAGCCAGCTTCAGCTTGTCCTCTCGCGTGATCTCGCGAGCGATGTCATCAAGAAGGAAAAGCTTGCGGACAATCCGGAGTTTGATCCGAGCAACGGTGGGCTTGCGGCGTTGCGGGGGATCCTCGGAAAGCTCGGCATCGGTCGGGATATCAGCACGATGTCGCCGGAGGAGCGGACGCTCGAGGCCTACTACGACCGTCTCAATGTTTATGCGGTCGAAAAGTCACGCGTAATTGCCATCGATTTCAGTTCGGCCAATCCGGATCTTGCAGCTCAAGTCGCCAACACAATCGCCACGACGTACCTCAGTACACAGCAGGCGGTGAAGCAGGAGCAGACCCGCGCGGCAGGAAACTGGCTCGCCGGTGAAATAGAGAAGATGCGCGCGCGTGTGGCTGACGCCGAAGCCAAGGTCGAAGAATATCGCACGCGTGAGAATTTGTTCTCCGGTTCCAACAACACGTCGTTGCCGAGTCAGCAGCTCACCGAGATCAACTCGCAGATCGCTGCCGCGCGCGGACAGAAGGCCGATGTTGAGGCGAGGGCGCGGCAATTGCGCGACCTCATGAACTCCGGCAAGTCGGTCGACTCGGCCGACATCGCCAATACCGACACGATGCGCCGCTTGATTGAGCAGCGTATCGCCGTGCGCGCGCAGCTTGCCGAACAGTCAACCACGCTGCTCGATCAGCACCCGCGCATCAAAGAACTAAAGTCGCAGGCGGTCGAAATTGACCGCCAAATTCAGGTCGAAGGAGAGCGGCTCCTGCGGCAGCTCGACAATGACGCAAGTGTCACGCGCGACCGGCTGGCGGCACTCGGGGCAAATCTCGAGCAGGTCAAGAAAGCTGCATCGCAGACCAGTGAGCAGGACGTGCAATTGCGAGCGCTCGAAAGAGAAGCCAAGACACAACGTGACCTGCTCGATTCCTATTTGGGGAAATATCGCGAAGCCACCGCACGCGACAGCATCAATGCAGCGCCACCCGACGCGCGGATCATTTCGCGCGCCACTCCGGCGATGAAGCCGGCCTATCCGAAAAAACTGCCGATTGTGCTGATTGCCGCGTTCGCGGCATTCGCGCTGTCGGCGGGCTTTACCGTGGCGGGTGCGCTGCTGGCGGCGCCCCCGGCATACGCCTATTCGCAGCCATACGTGTCGACGCCCAAGGTGCCGATGATGCCTGTGATGCCTGTGATGCCGAGTTCGTCGCCAAACCCGTCATCGCCGCAAATTCTTTCGCCGCCATTGTCGCCGGCGGCGGGGCAGGCACCAGGCGGAACGGCAGCACCATTGATCGCCAGCACGGTTGAAAAGTTCGCATGCGAGCTTCGGCAGGCAGGCCCTGGCGGCGTCATCGTGGTTGGAACGGTGCGGAATGTCGGCACAACTTATGCTGCGATCATGCTGGCACGGGCTCTGGCGCATGAGGCCAATGTGGTCCTCGTGGACTTGGCGTTTAGCTCACCCAATCTCTCGGTCATATCGACCGAGCCCAAAGCGCCCGGCATTGCGGAATTGGTGCGCGGGACGGCCTCGTTTGGTGATGTCATCACGCGCGACCAATACTCACGCGTTCATCTCGTCGCCACCGGTAACGTGGGCAGCGATGTTGCCACGCTTGCATCCTCACCGATGTTGGCGACCGTTGTCGAGGCGCTCTCGCATAGCTACGAACATGTGGTCATCGACATAGGCTCGGCCTCTGATGTCGCCGCCGAGCGTTTTGTGTCGTTGGCGACCCACGCGCTGCTCGTGGCCGCCGATCCGGTGAGCGTGGTGACACGAACGGTTCGCGACCGGTTGCTGCAGACCGGCTTTAGCGATGTGGCGGTGATTTCCGGCGGCGCTCAAGCGGTCGCCGCATAGGCCGTCTTAAATCACGGCGAAGCGGAAAGCCGTGCGCGCATGCGCCGCAGCGCGCCGACAGCCGCCCACAAGGCAGGGCGCTGCTTGATCGCGCGTTTGATGGATGCCCCGATCGCGAGCGAAAAAGCGAAAATCCGGCCGGCCGGGCTGAGCGGCAAATAACTGTCGAACAAGGGTTCGGCATCACCGCACAAAAGATTCTTGTAGCGGGCTTCACCGATACCGAGATCAAACGTGTCGAGGCCACGATCGCAACAGCTGCGGACCAGTTTAAGGATCAATTGTTCTCCGGGGCTTTCGACGGCGAAGCGCCCCTGGATGATTGAATTGAACATGGCACAGAAGCGGCCGCCGCCGACAATACCGCCCATGGTGGCGACGATGATGTCATCCACCGACAACGCGTAGAGCTCGATCAGCGGTTCGCCGCCTTCGACCGGGTCGGTTGCGGCGGCTTCGATGAATCGGCGGACACCCGGCACCGCGAAGGCGTCCGGCACGCCGATGGTGCGCATGCGCGCGCTCTTCTGTTTGAAGAAGGCGTCGAGCACGCGCCGAACATCGTCCGGAGCGATTGCGCGCTCAAACCGCAACTCGCCGAAGCCACCCAATGCGCGTTCCTTCTTGCGCATCTTCTTGCGCGTTTCCGCGTTGGTGCGGGCACGCAGCAGCGCTTCGAAATCCGGGACCAGCGCGCCGCTGAAGCCATAATTGGCTGCGCGCTGGTTCGGCAGCAGTGCGAACGGGTTGGTGGCGCCGCCCCAGGTCAGCGGCTGGCTGGTGAGTTTGATGAAATCGGCCCGGCCGGCAATTTGGCGGAGGGCCTTGCGCAGTTCCTTGGCCTCGATAGTGGCAGCGACGTCGCGCCGCCAGAGTGCCATGTTGAAATTGGCATGTTTGCCGCCGAGGAATTCCAGGCTGACCATGCTCCCGACGTGACGGGACCCGAACGGCCACAGGAACAACGGTTCGCGGTCTGCATTGAAGCCGACCACGATGAACGGGTTGATGCCGGCTTCCGACCCGACGTGGCGCTGCCAAAGCTTCAGAAAATCGTAGCGCTGATAGGGCGTGGCGAGGCTGTCGGCATGCTCCAGGGCGCGCCAATGCGGCTCCGCGGCGGCCATCGTGTTGAATATCTCGACCCGCGCCACCTGCCGATCCGCGGCCGGCAAGCCGCGGACACCGGCCGGGACGGAACGTATGGGCACGACATTCATGGGCTATAAAGGACTGATTGATGCGCACCACACCTTCGCAAAGATTTCTCAATAAAGGGTTGGAATAGTAAGTTTGATTTGCCGCGGCCTCGCAGGAGCCTGACGAATTTGAAGAAAACCGTCATCCGGGCTGGCTTGGAAACGCTTTACTTCAGCGGGATGCACCATTGGCTGCGTCCGCTTCTGGGTGGCGTCGGCTCGATTCTGACCCTGCATCACGTGCGACCGGCCCGACCGGAAGGCTTTCAGCCCAACCGGCTGCTCGAAGTGACGCCGGACTTCCTGGAAGGGCTGGTGCACCGGCTTGCCCGCGCGCGTATCGACGTTGTCTCGCTCGATGAAATGCATCGCCGTTTTATCGAGGGCAACTTCAGGCGCCGCTTCGTGTGCCTGACGTTTGATGACGGCTACAAGGATTTTCTGCGCTGGGCCTATCCGGTGTTGCGCAAATACAAATTGCCCTTCGCGATGTACATCGCGACCAGTTTCCCCGATCGCCTAGGAGAATTGTGGTGGGTCGCACTCGAAGCGGTGATCGCGCAAAACAGCCGCATCGGTATGGTGATCAACGGTAATGACCAGTATTTCGAATGTGCGACCGTAAGCCAGAAGCGCGAGCTCTATGGTGAGATCTATCGCTATCTGCGCAGCATGAAGACAGAGGAAGAAGTACGGCATGCCGTGCGTGATCTATGCGCGTGTTATCGCGTCGACGTTGCCTCGTTCTGCCGCGACCTGTGTATGGATTGGGCGGAAATCGTCGATCTCGCGGCTGATCCGCTTTGCACGATTGGCGCACACACGGTCAACCATATGATGCTCAGGAAAGTGCCCAGCGATGCGACCGTGCGGGCGGAAATGGAAATGAGTTGGGCGGTGCTGGAAGCGGCACTCGGAAAACGGCCGGAGCATCTGGCCTATCCGGTTGGCGATCCGACGTCGGCGGGGCCGCGCGAATTCCGCATTGCCGCCGAGCTTGGCTTCAAGACCGCGGTGACAACACGGCCAGGCGTGTTGTTCAAAGCGCATCGCGACTATCTGACCGCACTGCCGCGAATTTCCGTCAACGGCGAGTTTCAACAGCAGCGTTATCTGAAAGTGCTGATGTCGGGCGCGGGCACGGCTTTCTGGAACCGGTTCCGCCGCGTCAGCGCGGCGTAGGATCCGGCTTGGCCATCCAACTGATCAGAGGCATCGCCGGCAGAATCCAGCCGAGGCCGGCCACCACATAATAGATCGCGGCGACAAAGCCGTTGATGTCCGTCAGGACCGATTGTGCCAGCGCCATAGCCAGCAGACCCCACACGCAGACCAGCACAAGCAGGGCAACAGTCCCGATGAATTTTCGGCTGCGAGCGGACATGACGGCTCTTCGCACCTCAATTGCGGTTGCTGACGCATGACTATATGGTCCGCGCCGTCTCGCACAAGCAAGCTTTCGATGGCTGATCTGGTTCAATCACCCGGCACTCACGCGCGCGCGGTTCGCCTTTGGCTGGTCACCGCGGCAGCGATGATCTTCCTGACGCTCGTCGTCGGCGGCGCGACACGGTTGACCGAATCCGGCCTTTCGATTGTCGAATGGAAACCGGTCACCGGGGTTTTGCCGCCCCTTTCGGAAAGCGACTGGCACGCCGAATTCACAAAATACCAGGCCATTCCTCAGTACCGCGCGCTGAACCGCGGCATGAGCCTGGACGCGTTCAAGGTCATCTATTGGTGGGAATGGTCGCACCGCCTTTTGGCGCGCGCGACCGGCGGAGTGTTTCTGTTGCCGTTCCTGTTTTTCCTGTGGCGCGGCTGGGTTCCGCCCAAATTGCGGAATCGACTGTGGGCGATTTTCGCCGGTGGCGCGGCGCTCGGCGCTGTAGGCTGGTGGATGGTGTCGTCAGGCCTCTCGGGCACGTTGACCAGCGTGTCGCAATATCGGCTGGCATTTCATCTCACCCTGGCGTGCACGATCTATGCAGCGGTGGTGTGGACATCACAGCAAGTCTTGCCGCGGCCGATCGTCATTGCATCATCACGCGTGCGCAATGGTGCGCTCCTGGTGGCGGTGCTCGTTCTGCTGCAGATTTATCTCGGCGCGTTGGTGGCAGGGCTCGATGCCGGCATGAGCTTCAATACATGGCCGCTCATCGATGGTGCGCTGGTGCCAGCGCCCGAACGATTGTGGTTCGAGACGCCGCTATGGCGGAATTTCTTTGAAAACACCCTGACCGTCCAGTTTGATCATCGCATGCTGGCTTATGCGATCTGGCTGCTGGTTGTTGCTCATGCGGTTGATGCGCTGCGCAGCGAAACGGATGTACGCGCGCGGCGGGAAGCGGTCGTGCTCGCACTATTGGTAACCGCGCAAGCAGTGTTGGGTGTTGCAACGCTGTTGCTGGTCGTGCCGCTCGCGCTTGCCATCTGCCATCAGGCCATGGCGGTTGTTGTGCTGACCGCTGCAATCATCCACGCCGAGCGTCTGCGCCATCGTGTTGATAGCCGCGTCTGGGTGCAACCATCGGCGGTGAGTGCGCAATCATGATCGATATCAAGAGCAATGATGGAATAGCAGTGCTCACAATGAGCCACGGAAAAGTCAATGCGCTCGATATTGAATTCTGCGATGCACTGGCTGCGCGCTTTGCCGAATTGCGTAAGTCGGACGCCAAAGCGGTCGTGCTGACCGGGCAGGGCAAGATCTTTTCCGCCGGCGTCAATCTCGTGCGCCTGAGTGAAGGCGGCGCCGACTATATTCGCCAATTCCTGCCGGTGCTGCACCGACTCTACGATGCAGTGTTTTTCCATCCGAGGCCGGTCATAGCGGCCATCAATGGCCACGCCATCGCGGGCGGTGCGGTGCTCGCGTGCTGCGCCGACAGGCGCATCATGGCGCGCGATTCCGGACGTATCGGAGTCACCGAGATTCTGGTCGGTGTGCCATTTCCGGCGCTGGCCTTTGAGGTCATGCGGCATGCAACACCGCCATATTTTTTCAGCGAAACGATCTTAAGTGGTGAAACGTTTGCCGCCGAAACGGCATGCCATCGCGGTTGGGTCAACGAGGCTGTGGAGCCGGCTTTGTTGATGGAGCGCGCGATCGCGGCCGCGCGAGCGTTGGCGGCACTCTCGCCCGCCGCTTTCGAACAAACCAAAAGGCAAATCCGCCAGCCGGTCGCAGAGCGTCTGCAACGCAGTGGCGAGGCAACGGACAAGGCGGTCACGGAAATATGGACCGCGCCGGCGACGCTGACTTACATCGGGGACTACGTCGCGCGCACGCTGAAGAAGGTCTAGCCGCCTACTTCGCCTTCAGGCCTTGTTCGAGGTCGGCGATGATGTCCTCTTTGTCTTCCAGGCCGACCGAGAGGCGCACCACGTCAGGACCTGCACCGGCCTGGACTTTTTGTGCATCCGACAACTGTCGATGCGTGGTCGATGCCGGGTGGATGATCAGCGAACGCGTATCGCCGATATTGGCCAGATGCGACAACAGTTTTACGTTTGAAACGAGCCTCACGCCCGCGTCATAGCCACCTTTCAATCCGAACGTGAACACGGCGCCGCTGCCCTTCGGCACGTATTTTTTGGCAAGTGCGTGATATTTGTCGCCCGGCAGGCCAGGGTAGCTGACCCAGGCGACTTCCGGTCTTTTCGACAACCACTCGGCGACCGCGAGCGTGTTGTCGCAATGGCGTTGCATCCGCAGGGGAAGGGTCTCGGTTCCTGTAATAATCAGGAAGGCGTTGAACGGAGACAACGCCGGGCCGAGATCGCGCAGCCCCAGTACGCGGCAGGCAATCGCAAACGCGAAGTTGCCGAAGGTCTCGTGCAGGACAATGCCCTGATACTCCGGGCGCGGCTCCGAGAGCATCGGATAGCGCCCTTTGCTTTTCCCCCAATCAAAGGTGCCACCGTCGACGATCAGTCCGCCAATGGAATTGCCGTGGCCGCCGATAAATTTGGTCAGCGAATGCACGACGATGTCGGCGCCGAAATCGATCGGCTTGCAGAGGTAAGGCGTGGCGAGCGTATTGTCCACGATGAGTGGGACCCCGGCCTTACGCGCAATTTTTGAAATCGCTTCGATGTCGGTGATGACGCCACCCGGATTGGCGATGGATTCAATGAAGATGCATTTTGTTTTTGCGGTTATCCCCCGTTCGAACGAGGCGAGGTCGTCGGGGTCCGCCCATACGACATTCCATCCGAAATTCTTATAGGAATGATTGAATTGGTTGATCGATCCGCCATAGAGCTTTTTCGATGCGACGAATTCGTCTCCCGGCGTCATCAGTGCATGCATGACAATGACTTGCGCGGCGTGACCGGAAGCGACTGCAAGGCCTGCAGTTCCGCCCTCAAGCGCAGCAATACGCTCTTCCAGGACGGCGCAAGTCGGATTGCCGATGCGCGTATAGATGTTGCCGAAGGCCTGCAGGCCAAATAGAGCGGCGGCATGATCGACATCATCGAACACGAATGATGTTGTCTGGTAGATCGGGGTCGCCCGCGCGCCCGTCGTTGGATCGGGCTTGGCGCCGGCATGAATTGCGAGCGTTGCAAAACCTGGAATGCGTTCCGCTTCAGCCATGGAGTCCTCGCTGAACTGATGTGCAAAAATTCTATGTTCAATTGGAATATGTGCGGCGCATAGAAGGGCCTGACGGCGGTCCCGTCAAGGCAATATCCTAGCCGCCATTGTCGTTGTCGGACGCGGGGCCGAGGCGCATGCGTTGTACACCGGTCCCAAACGTGCGCGGGCGTTTTGAGGACAGCGTCCGGGAGTTGACGCCCATCCACGAAATTTCCGAGGACAGGCGGCCATATTCGATTTTCGGGCAGCGGTTCATCACGACCTTGAGGCCGGCGGCTTCTGCGAGTTTGGCCGCTTCATCATTGCGCACGCTGAGCTGCATCCAGATCACATTTGGTTTTGGTTCTAGCACCAGCGCCTCCTGGACAATCGGGAGAGCGTGTTCGGAAGTGCGAAAAATATCGACCATATCGATTGGCTCGGGGATATCAGAAAGCCTGGCGTAAACTTTCTGGCCGAGGACTGTTTTGCCCGCCTGGCCCGGGTTGACCGGGATCATGCGGTAGCCGCGCTCGAGCAAATATTTGAATGCAAAATAACTCGGCCGGTTCTCTTTCGGAGAGATACCGACCATAGCGATCGTCTTCACCGTATTGAGAATGCCGCGGATATAGCCATCACCATAGGCATCGTGGTTCATGCGCTGACCATAGAAGCGCGAATGATGGAGTGGAAGGGTGCCGGTTTCCTGTCACTGACAGGAGTGGCATAGTTTCGTTATCTCGCGCGATTCGGCGCCAAGCCCGCATAGCCTGCCATGGTCGATCCGAACGCCCTGCAGCTTCTCACTCAGCTCACGCATATGAACTACGAAATGTCGCTGAACTGGCGACGGCTGGATGTCGAGCGCTTTCGCATGCAGGAGCTTGCGACGCCGCGTTATACCGAGCCCAAGCGCCTCGTCCGCCACGGGTTCAAGGTCTATTCGCAGTCCGACGAGGACGGCATCATCCAGGAAATCTTCAAGCGCATCGGCACGACAAACCGCACATTCATTGAATTCGGGGTCGAGACCGGCGTCGAATGCAACTCGGTCAAGCTGCTGGTGGAGGGCTGGAACGGGCTCTGGATCGAGGCGGCGGCGGAATATGTCGTCGAAATCCAGAACCATTTCGGTCCGTTTCTCGCCCAGAGCAAGCTTCGGCTCAGTCAAAATCTGATCACCGCGGAAAATATCAACGCGGTGTTCGAGCAGGCCGGCGCGTCGGGAGATATCGATCTCCTCAGTATCGATATCGACTATAACGACTACTGGGTCTGGAAGGCTCTGACGGCGGTCAAACCGCGCGTCGTCGTCATTGAATACAATGCGACACTACGGCCGCCAATGTCGCTCGTCGTTCCCTATGACCCGACACGAATGTGGGACGGGTCCAATTATTTCGGCGCCAGTCTGGAAGCCCTTGTCCGCCTTGGCCGCGAAAAGGGCTACCGCGTGGTCGGCTGCAATTATGCGGGCGCAAATGCTTTCTTCGTCCGGGATGATGTCGCCGGCAGCCATTTCCACGATCCGGCGACGGCCGAGGAGCACTATGAACCGCCGCGCTATATCTATGCCTCGCAGTTTGCCGGCCATCGCGCGCGACCGGGACCTTACGTCAGCGTCTAGCGGTCGCCTTCCAGTACCACTTTTTTGCCGTCATGGACCGCGAGGGCCGCGCGCAGTCTAGCGTTCTCGGCCTGCAGGTCGGCGACCTTGGCTTGCACGGCCGAAAACGCCTCCTCGACCTCGGCTTCGGTGAAACGCGTGACGATGTGCGACGAGCAATTCACATCCCAAGCTTCAATCGTGAACAGGATGGCGCGCTCGGGACGCGCTTTATAGCCTTGGTCGAACAATTGTTCGACAAGCGCAGGATCATTTTCGATCACGCGCGCGCGCCCCCAAAGTTTAATGCGCTGGCGGCGCGCGGGATCGAGCAGAAACAAATAAGCGCGATCGTTCTCGGAGAGATTCGCGAGCGTGATGTATTGGCGGTTGCCGCGATAGTCGGCAAAACCAAGCGTGCGGTCGTCGATAACTTTAATAAACCCCTTCGGTCCGCCCCGATGTTGGATATAGGGCGCGCCGTCAGCCGTTGCGGTCGCAAGGAAGGCGGTATCCTGTTCTGCGATGAACGCAGCAAGCTCCGGCGTTACACGATCGGGAAAGCCCTCGGCAATGCGCCGTTCGTATGCTTTTGATGAGCCACGCTCGGCCTGCGCCTGCCGCGCCGCGGGCGTAAATACCCGTTCGAAATTATTCATGCGTTGAATTTCCTCGCTGCCCGAGTCCGCGGGAACAAAGATAGTGTTTTGCTGTTGCTCACGGTAGTAGGGCCGCGCTTGTTGAATTGGGCAGGATTGCGGTGACGAGCGACATAAGTTGGTCACTCTGATTTGCTGCGATCCGAAGGCTGAGGGGCGCCGCCGAGGTGTGCACAAACAGGAGGCGTTCGATGTGTGACTACAGTCTGCACGACATTGCGTCCCGACCCGCTAAGGTTGGCGACAAGCTGGTATCGACCCAATTCCCCAACGCGATCACGCGCGGTTTCTCGGACCCGACACAGCCGCGTGTGGCTGTCTGCTTGTTACCCGGGACAGAACTTGCGTTTGAAAAAGAGGTCGAATGCGACGCGTCATTCCGGTTCTTGCCCACCCGGAAATCGCCGCACAAGGTGGCACGTTTCAGGCAGGTCAATCTCAATCGGCCGGCGGCCCACCACGATGCCCTGGAATTCCCCGATGGTAAGATCGTGCTTGTTACAGATCTCTGCGAAGGCCAGCACGCGACTGTGCTGCAATTGCCGAGCACAGGCCGGCCAGCCGAGGAGCAGGCAGATATCGAAGCCCAGACGACCGACGGTCTGATCGCTTAGATCGGCGGTGCAGGACTGATTAAACCAGAGAGCCACCGGCTTTCCGGTGGCTCTCGCGCAGTGCTCGTCGTCTGCGTTACCTTTTTTGCGCGTCGACAACCCTTTTACAGGTCTCGCTCAGTCCACCATATTGTTTGCTGAGACAAGCGAGCACGCGGCCGCCGCCAGGCATCGTTCCTTTGCAGAATTTGTTGTAGTCGCCCCTGCAGGCCGCACGTTGCTCGGCCGTGAAATCCTGCGCAAGGGCCGGGGCGAAGCAGCCGAGCGTCAAAATTCCGGCGAGCAGAGCCTTGCCGATCAACGGCATCATCGATCCTCCCATTGAGGGTCACGCTTGTCGATGAAGGCGCAGATTCCCTCTTCGGCATCGCGCGCCATCATGTTTTCGGTCATCACTTCGGAAGCGTAATTATAGGCGTCGACCAGGCTCATTTCGGCCTGGCGGTAGAAGGCCTGCTTGCCGATCTTCAACACATAAGACGAATTTGACGCAATTTTTCGTGCGAGCGCGAACGCCGCCTCACGTTCTTCGCCGAGCGCCACCACGTGGTTGACCAGTCCAATCTGTGCGGCCTGTTCCGCGGAGACCATGTCGCCGGTCAGCAACATTTCCATGGCATGCTTGCGCGCCACATTGCGGGACAGCGCCACCATGGGGGTCGAACAGAAGAGGCCGATATCAACTCCGGGCGTGGCGAACTTTGCGGCAGTCGATGCAATCGCAAGATCGCAGCTGGCAACCAATTGGCAGCCTGCCGCGCTGGCGGCTCCTTGAACCGCGGCGATGACCGGCTGCGGCAGGTTGACGATCTGCTGCATCATCGCGCTGCTGGTTTTTATGATGTGACGGAAAGACGCGCGACCACCATCGGCATCGCTCCGTCGGCCGGTGAGTTCCTTGAGATCGTGACCGGCGCAGAAAGCCGATCCATTCGCCGCAAGCAAAACACCGCGCACGCTTTTATCGGCTGCGATCTCATTGAAGGCGCTGGACAGTGCGACCAGCAGTGCCTCCGACAGGCTGTTGCGCGCCTGCGGACGGTTGAGCACGAGTATCGCAATATCCTTGTTGCGCTCGCGCAGGAGCACAGGCGTTTCGGCGCGCGCGATAGTAGGAGCGTTCATCCGAGGTTATTCCAGGCCCGGCGTCGCCCGAACTTAACCCGCTGCGATGAGGCGGCAAGGGCCTTCCAGGCGCTTCGTCGCAAGGCCTGAATTCCGAGATTGACCTGATCGCGGCGCCCTCTAAGACCAAGGCGCCGGATCGGCCGGCGAGGGGGCACCGTATGCCGGCTGCGGCAATGACTGCGGATGCGATTGGGAAGCTGCTGCACGAGGTGTTCCCACAGGCTTTCTACCCCGGGTGTGGGTTGACGATCGAACGCGTGGACCACGGGGACATTCGGGTTCGGCGGCATTTTCGGGAAGATCAGTTGCGGCCTGGGGGCACCGTTTCCGGACCGACAATGATGGAGCTTGCAGACTTTGCGATGTACGTCGCCGTTTTCTCCGCAGTGGGTCCGCAGCCGCTGGCGGTAACGACCAATCTCAACATCAATTTCCTCCGCAAGCCGGCACGGGCCGATCTGCTCGCGGACGCGCGCCTGATGAAAGTGGGGAAACGGCTGGCGGTTGGCGAGGTCACGATTTATTCGGACGGGTCCAGCGATCCGGTGGCCCACGTCACTTCCACCTATTCCATTCCAAATGGCGGTAATTAGCCGTAGGTATTAAAATACCATTCTTTTAAGTAATTGTAATAGTTACAACAATTGTGCCTATCGGGCGTTGACCGTGAGCCTGCGCCTCGGCTAGAAACCTGCACCTTAGGCGCGGCTGGGGCGCGCGCGAGCTCTCTAGGAAAGCTCTCAGAGATAGCTCGCAAGGACAGTTCTCAAGGACAAATCGTCATGAAGACTTATTCGGCAAAGCCGGCCGACATCGAGAAGAAATGGGTGACCATCGACGCCACCGGGCTTGTCGTTGGCCGCCTTGCCTCGATCGTCGCGCTGCGGCTGCGCGGCAAGCACAAGCCATCCTATACGCCACACATGGATGATGGCGACAATGTCATCATCATCAACGCCGCCAAGGCCGTGCTTACGGGCCGCAAGCGCGAGAAGAAAGTTTATCACCACCACACAGGCTTCATCGGCGGCATCAAGGAACGTACGGCCAAGTCGATCCTGGAAGGCCGCTTTCCGGAGCGCATCGTCGAGAAGGCGATCGAGCGCATGCTTCCGCGTGGGCCGCTGGGTCGCGTGCAGCTTGGGAACTTACGTGTTTATCCCGGTTCCGAGCATCCGCATGAGGCGCAGAAGCCCGAAACGCTCGATGTCGGCGCGATAAATCGCAAGAACGTGAGGAGTGCCTAACCGTGGCCGAAACCGTGCAATCGCTCGAAGGTCTGGCTTCACTCAAGCCGGCTGCGCCCGAAGCCCCGAAATACGAGAAGAAAGTGGACGCGCAGGGCCGAGCCTATGCGACCGGCAAGCGCAAGAACGCGGTTGCCCGCGTGTGGATCAAGCCGGGCTCCGGCAAGATCCTTGTGAACACGAAAGCGGTCGAAGCCTTTTTCGCGCGGCCGGTGCTGCGCATGCTGATCCAGCAGCCGCTGGTCGCCGCCAATCGCGCCGGACAATACGACGTCACTTGCACGGTCTCGGGCGGGGGTCTGTCCGGCCAGGCCGGGGCGGTGCGTCATGGATTGTCGAAGGCGCTGACTTACTTCGAGCCCGAGCTGCGCTCCGCATTGAAGCGTGGCGGCTTCCTCACCCGCGACTCTCGCGTGGTTGAGCGCAAGAAATACGGCCGCGCAAAGGCACGCCGCTCGTTCCAGTTCTCGAAACGCTAGTCGACCGGATTTTTGCAAGGTTGCAGAGGCCCGCCAAAAAGCGGGCCTTTTGCTTGCATTTTCGACTATTTAAAATTCTAGCGAATTCGTTCACGCGGTGGCGACAGTATTGCGTCCACGTCCTCCATCGCCGGAGTCCGAAATTGATTACAATTCGCGCCAGTCTTTCATCGAAGCCCCTTTAAAAGCGCAACGGTTTACCGACGGCACAGCGCTATTTTACCGGCACGGTCCGGGTGCATGCCGGCTGGACCGAGGTGGGAGTTCGTATGTTGCTCGCAGGCGGCCTGCAATCCACGTCGTTGGATATGCCGACCTTGTCGTTGGTGGCGGTATGTATCGCCGGCCTGCTCGGGCTATTCCTCATCATCGATTGGATGCAGCAGCGCAATGTCCGCGCGCTGGCCTGGTGGGGCTCGGCCTATCTGATCGGCGCCTCGGCGATGGCGCTCGGCAACATGCCACCGTCGCTCATCAAGATACCGCTGTCCGCTCCCGGTGCCTTAACCTTCCTCGCTTGCGGCATGGTTTGGAACGGCGTCCGTCTGTTCCAGGGTAGACGCGTACTGCCGCTCGCTACGTTCATTGGCGCAGCCGTTTGGCTTGGTTTGGCCCGCATTCCAGGCCTGATGGAAAACGGCAACGGCCCGATCCTCGGCGCCATGATCGTTCCGGTCTACACGTTCTTCATCGCCATAGAACTTTGGCGAGAACGGCGCCGGACGCGCTATTCACGCGCCGCGGCCATCGTGGTGCCGTGTCTGCATGCCGGGATCTTCCTCGTACCGCTGGCGATGCGCGCGTTCCTGCCGGAAGGCTATAACGCTGCCTGGCTGACGGTATTTACCCTTGAAACAATTCTCTATGCGGTTGGCACCGCATTCATCGTGATGCTGATGGTCAAGGACCATCACGTCCACGTCTATCGCACTGCGGCTTGCACCGATCACCTGACCGGTCTGCTCAACCGCCGGACCTTCCTGGATAACGCGCTCGCGTTGTGCGCAAAGCAGGGCAAGCGCAGCGAGCCGGTGGCGATGCTGATGTTCGACCTTGATCATTTCAAGTCGATCAATGACCGCTTTGGTCACGCGGCGGGCGACGAAGTCTTGCGCCTCTTTGGCCGGGTTGTGCGGGCCAGCACGCGTATCGACGACATCATCGGCCGGTTTGGCGGTGAAGAATTTATCGCGATCGTTCCGGGCGGTCTGGAGAGCGCCAATAAGATCGCAGAGCGTGTCCGCGTCGGCTTCGAAACGGCTGGCGCGACGGTAGCAGAGCACGTCATCGGTGCGACGGTGAGTATTGGTGCCGCCATCTCTTATGACCCCGTCAAGTCGATCGACGCGCTGATCGCGCGGGCCGACGCCGCGCTTTACCGCGCCAAGCACGAAGGCCGGAATCGTCTGCACATTGCCGAAGAGGAAATGGCAGCCGAGCGGGCACGCTTGATCGCCGCCGCGCGCCGCCCCCATGCCCAGCGTATGCCCGCATTTGCGCGGATTTCGCGGCGCAGCACAGCCGCCTGATCGTCGGGTCGCCAGCAGGGCTGACCGCAACCTCTCGTTTACCCTATGCGCGGTATCATGTCGGCATGTGGCGTTCACCGAGTCTTGCCCGCAGCGGTGCCGATACTCTTGAGGCCTACGCCGAGCGTGCCGGCGCCGCTTTGGCTTGCGCTTATTCGAACTCGGCTGAATTCGATGCAGCGCTGATCGCTGAACGCCGCGCTGCCGGCGTGTATGGCCCTCGTCGTCACCGCGGGCACATGCTGGCGACTGCGGCCGGCATTGCCGCCGGTCTCGCGATGGTCGTTTTTCTGATCGCGTAGCTGTTCCCGGTCATCCGCAAAAGAAAACGGGCTCTTCTTGCGAAGAGCCCGATCAGTTGCATCGCATATGCGATGGTTGGGAGGAACGCTTACGCCGAGTAGTACATGTCGTATTCGACCGGATGCGGGGTGTGCTCGAAGCGGATCACTTCCTGCATCTTGAGATCGATATACGAGTCGATAAAGTCATCGTCGAACACGCCGCCCGACTTGAGGAAGTCGCGGTCCTTGTCGAGGTTTTGCAGCGCCTCGCGCAAGCTGCCGCAAACTGTCGGGATTTGTTTGAGCTCGGCCGGCGGCAGATCGTAGAGATCCTTGTCCATCGCTGAACCCGGATCGAGCTTGTGCTTGATGCCATCGAGACCGGCGAGCAACATCGCGGAGAAGGCCAGATATGGATTGGCGAGCGGATCGGGGAAACGCACCTCGACGCGCTTGGCCTTCGGGTTGGTCGTGTAGGGAATGCGGCATGACGCCGACCGATTGCGCGCCGAATAAGCGAGCAACACGGGCGCTTCGAAGCCCGGCACCAGACGCTTGTAGGAGTTGGTGGTCGGGTTGGTGAAGGCGTTGATCGCCTTGGCGTGCTTGATGATGCCGGCGATGTAGGACAGGCAAGTTTCCGACAGATCCGAATACTTGTTGCCCGCAAACACCGGCTTGCCGGCTTTCCAGATCGACTGGTGGCAGTGCATGCCCGAACCATTGTCGCCGTACACCGGCTTGGGCATGAAAGTCGCCGTCTTGCCGTAGATCTGGGCCACCTGCTGGATACAATATTTGTAGATCTGCATCATGTCGGCCATCTGCGTCAGCGGCGAGAATTTCAAACCAAGTTCGTGCTGAGCCGATGCCACCTCGTGGTGGTGCTTCTCGATCTTCGCTCCCATCTTGGCCATGGCAGCAAGCATTTCGCTCCGCATGTCCTGAGCCGAGTCTTGCGGCGGCACCGGGAAGTAACCCTTCTTGGTGCCGATGCGGTGACCGAGATTGCCGCCTTCATACTCGGTGGCGGTGTTGGACGGCAGCTCGATGGAGTCGAGCTTGTAACCGGTGTTGTACGGATCCGTCGCGTATTTGACGTCGTCGAATACGAAGAACTCGGCCTCGGGACCGAAGTAGATCGTGTCGCCAACTCCAGTCGACTTGACCAGCGCTTCAGCCTTCTTGGCCATGCCGCGCGGGTCGCGGTTATACGGTTCGCCGGTGGTTGGCTCCAGAACGTCGCAAACCAGCACAAGCGTGGTCTCGGCGAAGAATGGATCAATACAGGCGGTCGCAGGGTCCGGCATCAAATTCATGTCCGACTCGTTGATCGCTTTCCAGCCGGCGATCGACGATCCGTCGAACATGATGCCTTCGGCAAAAGTATCCTCTTCGATCATCGTGACATCGAAGGTGACGTGCTGCCACTTGCCGCGTGGATCGGTAAAACGGAAATCGACGTATTTCACGTCGTTATCCTTGATCATCTTCATGACTTCTTTGGCTGTCGTCATGGACTGCATTCCCCCTTATTTAATGAAATTGCCGCGAGGACGGTTGCCTGCGGATTAGATTGCATCAATTCCGGATTCCCCGGTCCTGATCCGAATGGCTTCTTCGATGTTGGAAACGAAAATCTTTCCGTCGCCAATCCGGCCAGTCTGAGCAGCGCGCCGGATTGCATCGATCGCTTTTTCCACCATGTCGTCGCCGAGGACGATTTCGATTTTCACTTTCGGGAGAAAATCGACGACGTATTCGGCGCCGCGGTATAGCTCGGTATGTCCTTTCTGTCGTCCGAAGCCCTTGGCTTCGGTCACGGTTATCCCCTGTAGGCCGACCTCCTGGAGTGCTTCCTTCACCTCGTCGAGTTTGAAGGGTTTGATGATGGCTTCGATTTTTTTCATTGCCTGTCCTTCCACCCAGCTCTCCGACACAAATCCGGAGAGCCGGCTACCGGTTAGCAGGTCCCGTGCCAAGCCGGCGAGACCAAAAAAGCCTTTCCATAACAGTGGCTTATTCGAAAGTCGGCGGGCCGGTGCGCGGATTGCCTAATGTTCGACGCCCAGAAGTTAAGCAAACTGTCTAGATTTTAGCCAGCCGCCAAAGAGTTGTGGTGCGTCAATCCATTGCTCCTGATTCTTGGGTAGTCTTTGAACCATGATCGAGTTGCTCACCACGGCCGAAATGGCGGAAGCCGACCGGCTCGCGATCGCAGGTGGTGTCGCCGGTCTTGCGCTGATGGAGAATGCCGGCCGCGCGGTCGCCGACGCGGCGGCCCGAATGGAGCGTCGGCGCGTCGTGGTCGTAGCCGGCCCCGGCAATAACGGCGGCGACGGTTTTGTCGCGGCCCGCTATCTGGCCGAGCGTGGCGCCGCGGCGCGCGTGAGTTTCGTCGGCGACAGGAAGCGTCTCAAAGGCGATGCGGCACTCGCCGCCCAGCGCTGGACCGGACCGGTGGAAGAGGCGTCGCCGGCTTCGCTCAGAGATTGCGATCTGATCATCGACGCGTTGTTTGGCGCAGGTCTTGATCGCGACGTCGACGGATTACCGCGCGCGATGATTGCCGCGATGAACGCGAGCGGCGTGCCGATCATTGCGGTCGATCTTCCGAGTGGGGTGAACGGTACCACCGGTAGCGTGATGGGAATCGCAGTCGAAGCGACACGCACGGTGACGTTCTTTCGGCGCAAGACGGGACACTTGCTGCTGCCAGGGCGGGTCCAGTGCGGGGCGATCGAGGTTGCCGATATCGGCATTCCGGAAAGTGTGCTCGACAAGATCAAGCCAGCAACATTTGCCGACGCGCCGGCGCTTTGGCGGGGCACGTTTCCGAGGCTGGATCCGCGCGGTCACAAATATTCGCGCGGCCATGCGGTCATAGTTTCCGGCGGCCTGCCGACTACAGGCGCAGCGCGTCTGGCGGCTCGCGCCGCGCTGCGGGCAGGCGCAGGGCTAGTGACGATCGCGACACCGCGCGAAGCCTTGAACGTCAATGCCGCGGCCAGCCTGGCTGTGATGGTTCGCCCGGTCGACGGCCCATCAGAGCTTGCGGAATTCCTCGCCGACAAACGGCGCAATTCGGTCGTGCTCGGGCCTGGCGGCGGGGTCGGGCCAGCGATGCGTGAGCAGGTCCAGGCAGCCCTCGCCAGCGAGGCGGCGGTGCTTCTGGATGCCGATGCGCTCACGAGCTTTGCGGATGAGCCCACGGCACTTGTCTCGGCGATCAGTAAAAGGGCGGGCCGGAGCGTGGTCCTGACACCACACGAAGGCGAGTTCTCACGTTTATTCAGTACCATAAATGAAGTCTCTAAATCTAACTCAAAACTCGAAAAAGTTCGGCTAGCGGCCGGAATTGTTGGCGCTGTTGTCGTCCTGAAGGGTCCGGACACGGTGATTGCGGGCGCGAACCGGCGGGCCGCAATTGCCAACAATGGCCCACCGACGCTTGCGACAGCTGGTTCGGGCGACGTACTCGCGGGCCTCATTGCCGGTCTTATGGCACAGGGGATGCCGCCGTTTGAGGCCGCCAGCGCCGGGGTCTGGCTGCACGGCGAGGCGGCGAACGAATTCGGACCGGGCCTAATCGCTGAGGACCTTCCGGAGATGTTGCCGCGCGTTTACCGGCGCCTACCGGCGGAGCCCGCGGGCTGACCCGGTCACGCGATCCTGTCGCTTGCGGGCGCGCGAGAAAGGCCTGTATTTGCCGTACTTGTCGCTTGCCAAAACCGATAACTGTGCCTTCACGGCGGTACGCTTATGGCTTGCCTTGGCGGGTATCGCCGCGTTAAGCCCTGCCGGATTGCGGCGCCAGGATCTTCCTGAAACCGCCCCTTGCGGGCGTGGCGGAATTGGTAGACGCGCTGGATTTAGGTTCCAGTGGCGAAAGTCGTGGGGGTTCGAGTCCCTCCGCCCGCACCATGACGAGGGCTATATAGAAGTGCGGGTGGCCAGCCCGTTTTCCGAAACCGCTCCGGTACGCTGACTTCAAATCTGGCAAGCGTCCGCGAGTGCAAGCAACGAGTAGTGATCCATGCAGGTTACCGAAACACTATCGGACGGTCTCAAACGCGAATTCAAGGTGGTCGTGCCGGCTGCCGAGCTCGACGCCAAAGTAAACGAGCGTCTGGATGATCTGAAGGGCCGCGTCCGCATTAACGGCTTCCGTCCCGGTAAAGTGCCGGTCGCTCACCTCAAGCGGGTGTATGGCCGCTCCGCAATGGCGGAGGTGATCGAGGCGACGGTGCGGGACACTAACAACCAGATCGTCACCGAGCGTGGTTTCAAGCTCGCCGCCGATCCGAAGGTTACGCTGCCGACCGACGAAGGCGCGATCGAGGAATTAATCGCCGGTAAGACCGATCTCAACTACACGATGGCGCTTGAAATCGTGCCGCCGATTGCGCTCGGCGATTTCAAGAGCATCAAGCTCAGCAAACTCGTCGCAGATGTAGCCGATGCCGAAGTTGAGGAGGGTGTCTCCCGTATTGCCGACCAGAACAAGCCTTTCACCGCGCGCGGCGACGGCGAAAAGGCGGCCAAGGACGACCGGGTGACGATCTCGTTTGCGGGGACGATCAACGGCGAACCTTTCGAAGGCGGCTCCGGTGACGACGCGGTCGTTCTGATCGGCTCGAACACATTCATCCCCGGCTTTGAGGATCAACTCATCGGCATTGCGCCGGGCGAAACCCGCACGCTGAAAGTGGCGTTTCCCGCGCACTATATGAAGCAAGATCTGGCCGGCAAAAATGCCGAGTTCGTCGTCACAGCGAAGTCAATCGAGGCGCCAGGCAAAGTCACAATCGACGACGAGTTTGCCAAGGCGCTCGGACTGGATTCAATCGCCAAGCTGCGCGAAGCGGTGAAAGACCGCATCACGAGCGAGCACGCGGCCATGTCGCGGCAGAAGCTCAAGCGGGCATTGCTCGATGATCTCGACAAGATGCACAAATTTGATCCGCCACCGACGCTGGTCGAAGAGGAGTTCGAGCGCGTGTGGAAGTCGGTGCTTTCGGAGCTTGAGAGCGAAGGCAAGACCTTTGCCGACGAGAACACCACCGAGGATAAAGCCAAGGCGGAATATCGCGCCATTGCCGAGCGCAGGGTGCGGCTCGGCCTGGTGATCGCCGAGATCGGCGAAAAAAACAACATTACCGTCACGGAAGAGGAATTGAGCCGTGCTGTGATGGAGCGGGCGCGTCAGTTTGCCGGCCAGGAGCAGCGGGTTTGGGACTATTACCGCCAGAATCCACAGGCGGTGGCCGCCTTGCGAGCGCCCATATTCGAGGAAAAAGTGGTCGACTTCCTGCTCGAGCTTGCCAGCGTGGACGAGAAGAAGGTTTCGCGCGAGGAGCTATACAAGGAAGACGAATCGGTCGCCTGACGCGGGAGACGTCTTGCGCTCGCCCTTGTGGGAAAATAGATCGTCGGATGTCCCTGTGCGGCTAATCTAGCCGGAATGATTCGCGTTAAGGAGACGAAATGAGAGACCCTCTCGATACCTACATGAACTATCTGGTGCCCATGGTGGTGGAGCAGACCAACCGTGGCGAGCGGGCCTATGACATTTACTCACGGCTCCTCAAGGAGAGGATTATTTTCATTACCGGGCCGATCGAGGACGGGGTCGCCACGCTGGTCGTGGCGCAATTGCTGTTCCTCGAGGCGGAAAATCCGAAAAAAGAAGTATCGATGTACATCAACTCGCCCGGCGGGGTGGTGACCTCGGGCATGGCGATTTATGACACGATGCAATTCGTCAGGCCGCCAGTGTCGACGCTCTGCGTGGGGCAGGCGGCCTCGATGGGATCACTTCTGCTTGCCGCCGGGGCCAAGGGCCAGCGCTTCGCGCTGCCGAACGCCCGCATCATGGTGCATCAGCCGTCCGGAGGGTTCCAGGGCCAGGCGACCGACATCATGCTGCATGCGCAGGAGATTCTGAACCTGAAGAAACGGCTTAACGAAATTTACGTGGCGCATACCGGCCAGTCGCTGAAGAAGATCGAAGACGCGCTTGAGCGTGACTATTTTCTCACCGCTGAGGCGGCCAGGGAATTTGGGCTGGTCGACAAGGTTATTGATAAGCGACCCGAGGAGACGGGCTCCAAGCCCGCCTGAGGCCAAGGTTCCATATGGTTTTCACTGTGTGAGAATGGTCGCACTAACGGCTGTGGTTGCGGTGTTATCGTTAATGGAATGTTGATTATCACGTCGTTAGCATGCTTCGCTTATGGTGTGGGGTGTGACGGGTGTGCGGGCCTTCCCAGAACAAGGGCCGCCGTGCTGGAGTTTAGGCGCGAAACTTGCTTCGTTGCGTGACGGTGGCTAAGCGAAGCGATATTGGTCGCGGAAGTTACGGAAGCGTGTGACGGAGAATGGAATGAGCAAAGTCGGCGGCAGCGATTCCAAGAACACCCTCTATTGCTCGTTCTGCGGCAAGAGCCAGCACGAAGTGCGGAAGCTTATCGCCGGCCCGACGGTGTTCATCTGCGACGAATGCGTCGAACTCTGCATGGACATCATCCGCGAGGAAAACAAATCCTCGCTGGTAAAGTCGCGCGACGGCATTCCGACGCCGAAGGAAATCCGCAAGGTCCTGGATGACTACGTGATCGGGCAGGATCACGCGAAAAAGGTGCTCTCGGTCGCCGTCCACAATCACTACAAGCGGCTCAATCACCAAGCCAAGCACAACGACGTCGAGCTCGCGAAATCGAACATCCTGCTGATCGGACCAACCGGCTCGGGCAAGACCCTGCTCGCGCAAACGCTCGCCCGCATTCTCGACGTGCCGTTCACGATGGCGGACGCCACGACGCTGACCGAAGCCGGCTATGTCGGTGAAGACGTCGAGAACATCATTCTCAAGCTGCTGCAATCCGCCGACTACAATGTCGAGCGCGCGCAGCGCGGCATCGTCTATATCGACGAAATCGACAAGATTTCACGCAAATCCGACAATCCGTCCATTACGCGCGACGTTTCGGGCGAGGGCGTGCAACAGGCGCTTCTGAAGATCATGGAAGGCACCATCGCTTCTGTGCCACCGCAGGGCGGCCGCAAGCATCCGCAGCAGGAATTCCTGCAGGTCGATACGACCAACATCCTTTTCGTCTGTGGCGGTGCATTCGCCGGCCTCGAAAAAATCATTTCGGCGCGCGGCCGGTCGACCTCGATCGGTTTCAGCGCCAAGGTGGTTGCGCCCGAGGATCGCAAGCAGGGCGAAATCTTCCGCGAAGTTGAGCCGGAGGATCTGCTCAAGTATGGCCTGATCCCCGAATTCGTCGGCCGCCTGCCGGTGGTTGCGACGCTGGAAGACCTCGACGAGGCCTCGCTCAAGAAGATTCTGGTCGAACCGAAGAACGCGCTGGTCAAGCAGTACCAGAGGCTGTTCGAAATGGAATCGATCGATCTGACTCTGGCCGAGGAGGCGCTTGGCGCCATCGCCCGCAAGGCGATCGACCGCAAGACCGGCGCACGCGGTCTGCGCTCCATCATGGAGGGCATCCTGCTCGACACCATGTTCGACCTGCCCAGCCTTGAGGGGGTCGAAGAGGTGGTGATCTCGAAAGAGGTCGTCGAGGGAACGGCCCGCCCGCTCTACATCTATGCCGACCGCAGTGACCGGACGGCCGAGACCGGCAGCGCCAGCGCCTGATCCGTCTGTCGGCTGCGGGGCCGGAACTTCGTAAAAGCCTGCTGATTCGCACGATTTCCGGGTTGTTACCGGCGCGGGACTCGCTTCTACTGACGAAAAGCGGCGCTTCTTGCGGACCAATGCGCCTCATCATACGTATTGCGTGTCAAATATCCCAGCCTACGAGCAATCGTACCTGGCTACCGACTGGGCGAGGGTTTCGTAACCTCCCTCAAAGCATGCCGGACTAATCTGTCCGGCGTCTCCTTGCCCACACATACCGGCACTGTTGTGCGATGCCGCATCCGCGGGTCAATCGACAGGGGCACAACAAAAGGACAGGGCCAATGACCAACAAACCACGACCCCAGCTGCAACCCGGCGAAACCCGGGCCTATCCTGTTTTGCCGTTGCGCGACATCGTGGTGTTTCCGCACATGATCGTCCCGCTCTTCGTCGGCCGTGAAAAGTCGATCAAGGCGCTGGAAGAAGTGATGCGCTCCGACACCTTTATTCTGCTTGCCACGCAGAAGAATGCTTCCGATGACGACCCGTCAACCAACTCTATTTTCGAGGTCGGTACGCTCGCCAGCGTGTTGCAACTGCTGAAGCTGCCCGATGGCACCGTCAAGGTGCTGGTCGAAGGCGCGACGCGCGCAAAGGTTCTCAAATACACGGATCGGGCCGACTACTACGAAGCCGACGCGACCGCGCTTGCGGACGACGTGGGTGACCGCGTCGAAGCGGAAGCCATGGCGCGCTCGGTCGTCAATGAATTCGAAAATTATGTGAAGCTGAACAAGAAAGTGTCGCCCGAAGTTGTCGGCGTGATCCAGCAGATCGAGGATTACGCCAAGCTCGCCGACACGGTGGCTTCGCACCTCGCGGTCAAGATTCCGGATAAGCAGGATATCCTGGAGACGCCGTCAGTTACCCAGCGCCTGGAAAAAGTGCTCGGTTTGATGGAGAGCGAGATCTCCGTTCTGCAGGTGGAAAAGCGCATCCGTACCCGCGTAAAGCGGCAGATGGAGAAGACCCAGCGCGAGTACTACCTCAACGAACAGATGAAGGCGATCCAGAAGGAGCTCGGCGACGAAGAAGGTCGCGACGAACTCCAGGAGCTGGAAGACAAGATCAAGAAGACCAAGCTCTCGAAAGAGGCTCGCGAGAAAGCAACGCACGAACTCAAGAAGCTCCGTCAGATGTCTCCGATGTCGGCGGAAGCGACGGTCGTGCGCAATTATCTCGACTGGCTGCTCTCGATCCCATGGAGCAAGAAGAGCAAGGTCAAGAAAGATCTTAAGCTGGCCGAGGAGATCCTAGACGCCGATCACTATGGCCTGGAGAAGGTCAAAGAACGGATCGTCGAATATCTCGCCGTGCAGCAGCGCGCCAATAAATTGACCGGCCCGATATTGTGTCTGGTCGGTCCTCCCGGCGTCGGCAAGACCTCGCTTGGCAAGTCGATCGCGAAAGCGACCGGCCGCGAATTCGTGCGCGTGTCGTTGGGTGGCGTGCGTGACGAGGCCGAGATCCGCGGCCACCGCCGGACCTACATCGGTTCGATGCCCGGCAAGATCATCCAGTCGATGCGGAAAGCCAAGACCTCGAATCCGCTGTTCCTGCTCGACGAGGTCGACAAGATGGGTGCCGATTTCCGCGGCGACCCGTCATCGGCGTTGCTCGAGGTGCTCGACCCTGAGCAGAACCACACGTTCAACGATCACTACCTCGAGGTCGACTACGATCTGTCCAACGTGATGTTCATCACCACGGCGAATACGCTCAATATTCCGCCGCCGTTGATGGATCGTATGGAGATCATCCGCATCGCCGGCTACACGGAGGACGAGAAGGTCGAAATCGCGCGGAAGCACTTGATCCCGGCGGCGGTGGCCAAGCACGGCCTCGATCCGAAGGAATGGTCAATCGACGATGATGCGCTGATGCTCATGATCCGCCGCTATACGCGAGAGGCCGGGGTTCGCAATCTCGAGCGCGAACTCTCGACCCTGATCCGCAAGGCGGTCAAGGAACTGATGACCTCGAAGAAAAAGTCCATCGCAGTCACCGCGGCAAATCTCGGCGACTACATCGGCGTGCCGAAATTCCGCTACGGCGAAATCGAGGCAGAAGATCTGATCGGCGTGGTCACCGGGCTTGCCTGGACCGATGTAGGCGGGGAACTGCTCACCATCGAAGGCGCGATGATGCCGGGCAAGGGCAGAATGACCGTCACCGGCAATCTACGCGACGTGATGAAGGAGTCGATCTCGGCGGCGGCCTCTTATGTTCGCTCGCGCGCGGTTGCCTTCGGCATCGAGCCGCCGCTGTTCGACAAACGCGACATCCACGTGCACGTGCCGGAAGGCGCGACGCCGAAGGACGGGCCGTCGGCCGGCGTTGCCATGGTCACCGCGATTGTTTCGGTGATGACGGGCATTCCGGTGCGCCGTGACCTCGCCATGACCGGCGAAATCACCCTGCGCGGCCGTGTGCTGCCAATCGGCGGCCTGAAAGAGAAGCTGCTGGCCGCCGCACGCGGCGGCATGAAGACCGTGCTGATCCCGGAGGAGAACGCCAAGGATCTGGTGGAAATCTCCGACACGATCAAAAAGGGCCTTGAGATCATTCCGGTCACGCGCATGGACGAAGTACTGGTCCGCGCGCTGGTGCGCCCGCCCGTGCCAATCGAATGGGACGAGGCGAGCGCCAAGCTTGCGGCCGAAGCGGCGGCGGCCGAGCCCGCGGTGGACGAGGACGGTTCCGGCCTCACCGCCCACTAAACGGTCTGACAACACGAACTGGAAACGGCGCCGAAGGGCGCCGTTTCTTTGTCGGCCTAGACGTTGTGTTCCAAATGCAAGCGTATGGCGATGCGTCGGAACTATTCGATCCAATGGGAGTTTGATTTAGTTACGCTCTGGCCTGGATCATCGGCGAGAGGCGAGTCAGTAGGACATTGATGGGGCCATCCGAACAGCCAAAGGCGGCGAACGCGAACGAAGGGCGCTTCCGTCTCCTCGTTGAGGCAATTTCCGATTACGCCATCTACATGCTGGATCCCACCGGAATTGTGACCAGCTGGAATCCCGGAGCGCAGAGGATCAAGGGCTACGCAGCCGACGAAATCATCGGACAACACTTTTCGCGGTTTTACAGAGAAGAAGACCGGAAAAACGGCTTGCCCGCGCGCGCGTTGGCGACAGCCGCTCGGGACGGAAAATTCGAGGCGGAAGGCTGGCGCATCCGAAAAGACGGTTCGAGCTTTTGGGCCTTCGTCGTTATTGATCCGATTCGCACACCGTCCGGCGAGATTATCGGCTTTGCCAAGATCACGCGCGACCTGACCGAGCGCAAAGCCGCCGAGGAGAAGCTACGTCAAAGCGAAGAGCAGTTCAGGCTTCTTGTGCAGGGCGTCACGGATTACGCCATTTACATGCTGGACGACAAAGGCCGCGTGACAAACTGGAATCCCGGCGCGCAGAGGATCAAGGGCTATCTGCCGCACGAAATTATCGGGCAGCATTTCTCCCGATTCTACACCAATGAGGAGCGCCTGACGAATGAGCCGCAAAAGGCGCTGGAGATCGCCGAGCGGGAGGGGCGGTTTGAAAAGGAGAGCTGGCGCGTTCGCAAGGACGGCACGCGCTTTTGGGCGCACGTCATTATCGATGCCATCCGCAACGACACAGGAGGCATTCTCGGCTACGCCAAGATCACGCGCGACATCACCGAGCGCAAGCAGATCCAGGAAAAACTCGAGAAAGCGCGCGAGATGTCGGTCCAGTCGCAGAAGATGGAAGCGATCGGCCAGCTCACCGGCGGCGTCGCTCATGACTTCAACAATCTGCTGACCGCCGTGCTTGGCAGTCTCGAATTGCTGCGCAAACGTTTGCCGGACGATCCCAAAAGTATCGCGTTGCTTGAAAACGCCGCCCAAGGCGCGCAGCGGGGCACAATCCTGACCAAGCGCATGCTTGCCTTCGCGCGAAATCAGGAGCTCGAGCAGGAAATAATCGACATTCCGGAACTCGTGCGCGGGATGACGGATCTCCTTCAACGGTCCGTTGGCGCAACGATCAGGATAGAAACTCATTTCCCGCTCGTTCTAAAACCAGTGCTGGCGGACGCAAACCAGCTCGAGATGGCGCTCCTCAATCTCACCGTGAATGCCCGTGACGCCATGGTTGAGGGCGGTGAGGTTATTGTGGCTGCGCGCCAGGAAATTGTCGCCACCCTTGTCGCCGGCAAGGTAAAGCCCGGTACCTATGTCTGCATCAGCGTGACCGACTCGGGCGAGGGGATGGACGCGCAAACGCTGAACAAGGCTGTGGAACCATTTTTTACGACGAAGGGTCTTGGCAAAGGAACCGGCCTCGGCTTGTCGATGGTGCACGGCTTCGCCGAGCAGTCGGGCGGGTGTTTCATTCTCCACAGTCGCAAGGGCAAGGGTACGACTGCCGAGATTTGGTTGCCGGTTGCCAACACGTCCGCCGAGACGGCCAGCCACGGCCAGTCCCAGAAGGCACCGGTGACGTTTGTTCCTTCACTGACGATCCTGGCCGTAGACGACGACGCGCTGGTGCTGATGAATACGGTCGCCATGCTCGAAGACCTTGGTCACACAGCATTCGAGGCTTATTCGGCACAGGAAGCGCTTGAGATTCTCCGGCGCGAGGATTCCGTCGACCTGGTCATTACCGATCAAGCCATGCCGAAAATGAGCGGGACACAACTCGCCCAAGCCATGAAAAGCGAATGGCCGGATATTCCGGTCATGCTCGCGACGGGCTATGCAGACCGGGTTCCGGGCGATGATATCGGTTTGCCGAAGCTATCGAAGCCTTACCTTCAGCGCGACCTTGCGGAGGCCCTGGTGCGCGTCAATGCCACCCCGCGGAAGGGCAAGCGCGTTGTTCCGCTCCGCCCCCGATCGGGTCCCGCGGCCTAGCTGCGGGCCCAGCCTAAACACACACGGATAAGGTGGACTTATCCCTAAATGTCTTAAATTTAGGGGTTTGCCAGTTCCCTATGCGCCAAAGCTCGGGCAAACTCAGTCCCGCCCGATTCGGACGTATCAAGGAGGCAATGACCAAAATGATCTCGAAGTCCCAGCTCATTCAAGAAATCGCTGATAAGCATCCGAACAATCTGTCGCGAAAGGACGTCAAAGTCGTCATCGAGTCCCTCGCGACGATTGGATACAAGGAGCTCAAGAAATCAGGGACTTTCCTTGTGCCCGGATTCGCCAAGTTCGTTGTTATCAAGAAGCCGGCAACAAAAGAGCGGGCCGGCATCAATCCGTTCACTAAAGAGCCGACAATCTTCAAGGCAAAGCCAGCCCGGAAGATCGTGCGGGCCCGTCCGGTGAAGGCTGCCAAAGACGCGGTCGCGTAGCGACCGCCCTTTTGACGGCGATTGCCGATAGTCACGACGGTTCGCGCCGGCGTTCGGCCCGATCGAACGTCACGCCAGTGGTGTGACGCGTTCGGGCTATGTCTGCTTTACCCCTCAATGGCGGGCATGGCCGCTTGGTGGGCGGTGACGGACTCGAACCGCCGACATCCTGCGTGTAAAGCAGGCGCTCTACCAACTGAGCTAACCGCCCAAGATCAAGATCCAATCAAGATCCAATCTTGCGTCCTGCCAATATCGCGCGACCACGCTCCGATGCAAGCCGGCAGGTGGCGTTCAAAAAGAAACGGCAGGCGAAGAGCGATTGCTCCGCGCCTGCCGTAATTCCCCGGAGGGTCACGCAGAAAGTCGTCAGATCAACTCTTTCAATTCTTTGGACGCGCGGAAAGCGACCTTTTTGCTCGCCTTAATTTGGATCTGCTCGCCGGTCGCTGGATTGCGGCCAATGCGTGCGGCACGTTTGCGCACCTGAAGGATGCCGAGCCCGCCAATGCGGATGCGCTCGCCTTTCTTCAACGCATTGACAATATTGCCAACCAGATCCCCGAGCACGGTCTCCGCCTGCTTCTTCGACATCTCGTGCGTTTCTGCGAGTGCCGCGGCGAGATGCTTGAGCGTGACGGTCGGTGGTGTCGGAGCTTTTCCAGGAACCATTGCCATCAGTGGACCCTCCTCTTGAATCCGCGAGCTTGGCGAAGCGCCAAACACAACGCCCGAATAGACGATTCGGGGGCGGTCTGACCATCGATTCTTCTAGGTAAATAAGGCTTTTTCGCAATTTCCGTGGGTGAGGATGCCTTTACCTTGACTTGGTATGGAGCCGTCTATAACTCGAACCAACGCCCGCGGGGGCGTAGCTCAGTTGGTTAGAGCGCTGCCCTGTCACGGCAGAGGCCGCGGGTTCGAGTCCCGTCGCTCCCGCCATTTAATCAATAACTTAGCCATGGTTTCCGGCGGCAAAACACGCGCGTATTGGTGCCGGAAAAAGGTGCCCGAGGCGCGCCGATGACCCCCGTTCGGGCGATGTTTTTTGACGTCTTCGGGACACTGGTCGACTGGCGGACCTCGATCGCCCGCGAGGCTCAAAGAGTCCTCACACCGCTTGGGCATAACCTGGACTGGGCGGCTTTTGCGGACGCCTGGCGGGGCGAATACCAGCCCGGGATGGAAGAGGTGCGGGCAGGCCGCATCCCGTTCTGCAAGCTCGACGTCCTGCACCGGCGCAATCTGGAGCGATTTATTCCGCGTCTTGGCTTGCGCGATCTCCCGGACGATGTCTTGCACGAACTCACGCTCACCTGGCACCGGCTCGATGCGTGGCCGGACGTGGCCGCTGCACTCGGGCGGCTCAAGAAAAGCTTTCTGCTCGCGCCAGTCTCGAACGGAAATATTTCGCTGATGGTCGATCTCGCGCGCCGCAATGATTTCCCGTGGGACGCCATCCTCGGAGCGGAAGTGGCCGGCGACTACAAGCCCAAGCCGCGCGTCTATCTCGCCGCCTGCGAGGCGTTCGATCTCAAGCCAGCGCAATGTATGATGGTGGCGGCCCATAGCAGCGATCTTGCGGCCGCAGCGGCATGCGGCTTGCGGACTGGACACATTGCGCGGCCGAACGAATACGGGCCGGGCACGGGCGAAACCGCACCGAGCGTGCCGGTCGATGCGGCGGGTGTGAACCTCAGTGATCTCGCCGATAAACTCGGGGCCTGAAAAATTGTCGTCACCGGGCTTGTCCCGATGACCTCGCTTAGGTTGGCAGTGCTTTGCTTCCCTGAACGGGATGGCCGGGACGAGCCCGGCCATGACGGCTTCGGGGGATCAGCCCTTATAAACTGGCTCCGGCTGCGAAAAGAAGCTCGCCAGGATGTGATAGACCATCATGTAATTCTTCTGCTGGAAGCTCGCGTGCGAAATGCCGGACATGACAGTGAATTGCTTGTCCGGGTTCGGCAGTTTCTCGAAAAATTTCATCAGGTCCTGCAACGACGCGATGCCGTCGTGCTGGCCGCGCATGATCAACGTCGGCGCCTTGATCTTTTCCGGATCAACCACCGGCAGTCGGGAGCACATGTCGACATAGGTGCCGGTCGGCACGGAATTGTCGAGCGCGGTCACCGCATCGGCAAAGGCTTCAATCACCTTGCGTTCGGCCGTGTCCGGATGGTCGCGGTCGAACACCGAGTGGATAAAAGCCTTGTCGATTGGCCGGCGCTTCTTCGCCTGAAATTCAGTGAGCTTCTTGCGGCGCTGTTCGAGCGTCGGCGAACCTTCGCCGGTCCATACCATGGCGTCGAGCGCCAGACGCGCCACCATCTCGGGATGACGTTCGGCAAACATCGCGGCGCGCAGCGCGCCCGAGGAAATACCGTACACGAGGAAAGGCCGCTTGCCGCGCAGCTTCTGGATATAGAGTGCGGCGGCGTAGCAATCGTCGGCGCCTTGCGAGATTGGGGCGTTGTTATCGCGATCCTTGGTCGAGCGGCCATAGCCCTCCATGTCGGCGCACCAGCAATCGAAGCCGAGGCGGGCGAAGTGATCCATCGCCGATGAATCGGGCCGGCCCGGCACTTGCAGATCGAAGGTTGGCTGCGAAGCCATCGACGAGCCATGCACGAACAGGATCGTGCCGCGTGTTCTGGTCGGGTCGCCCGCGCATTTTTCGAACAAGAACAGCTTCACGCCGCCGTCTTTTGTCGTCCAATGCTCTTCGCCCTTGATCGCCGCGCCTGGCTTGCTCATTTCGTTCATCGGTCACCCATATTGGCTACTGAACTAGTTGATCGGCGGAATGTGATTGGCCTTGATGACGTCCGCCCATTTCGTAACCTGGGCTTCCATGAAGCCCTTGAATTCAGGCTGAGTCATTACGATGGGGCTCGCGCCGGTTTTTTCCCAGGCCTCCTTGATGTCGGCACGTGCAAGGATCTTGTTGATCTCTGTGCTGAGCCTGTCGACGATCGGCTGCGGCGTCCCGGCGGGTGCCATGAAGCCGACCCACAAGGTTGCCTGAAAACCGGGAACGCCGGCTTCGGCGATCGTCGGTACGTCCGGCAGGATCGCCGAGCGCGTTTTGCCAGTCGTGCCGATTGCTCGCACCAGCCCCGCCTTGATCATCGGCGCCATGGTCGGCACCGAATCGAACAGGACCTGGATCTGTCCGCTGAGGATGTCGTTGCGGGCGCCGGTCGAGCCTTTGTACGGCACGTGCACGATGTCGATGCCGGTGAGGTTCTTCAGGAGTTCGCCGGCCATGTGGTAGTTCGAGCCGGGCCCCGATGAGCCGTAATTGATGGTGCCGGGCTTGGCGCGCGCGAGCGCCAGCAGTTCCTCGAGATTTTTCGCCGGCACCGATGGATGCACGACGAGGACGAGATCCGTGTCGATCAGCGGCGCGACCGGCACCAGATCGCGCATGAGCTGGTATTGCTTGTGGCCGTAGAGCGTTTCGTTGACGGCCTGTGTTCCCGACACCATCAGCAACGTGTAGCCATCCGGCGCCGACTTCGCGACCACCTCTGTTCCGATGGTGGTACCGGCGCCTGGGCGATTCTCCATGACGAATGTCTGGTGCAGGGATTTTCTCAACTCCTCCGCGATGGCGCGGGCATAAACGTCGGTGGGGCCGCCGGCGCCAAACGGTACGATGACCTTGACCGGCCGCGACGGGTATTCATCGGATTTGGCAGGCAGCGTCGAGACGATGACGGTGCCTACGAGCGCAAGTAGAGCTAAAAAGTGTCGCAGAAGCTTCATGCTGTTTCCCAAATTCACGCGATTGCCGTCGCCGGCGGCGACTATCGAGGGCGGTTCGCGCCGCTGTCAATCGTGGGAATATTCCCCGCGATTTCGGTCCGCGATCGCTCGTGGATGCCGCCCAAGGTTGGCTTGCCACCCCAACACCGCTGCGCTAAGCCTCGGTCGCTCCCGTCCTGGAGGCTTTTCCATACAAGTGAAGGCCAGGTTGTGCGGGGTCACCGGCGCCTTTCGGGCTGCCGATCAGTCCAAGGCGGGCGTATATCGGGGTAGGCCGGGGCTGTACGCTTGAGGTCGCGATGAGCGCATTGCTGCTGGATTACCTGCCACTGGTTGTCTTCATCGCGGTCGCGCTCGTCATTGGGCTCGCGCTGCTGATCGCCCCGTTTATCGTCGCCTACAAGCAGCCGGATCCCGAGAAGCTGTCCGCCTACGAGTGCGGGTTCAATGCCTTCGACGACGCGCGCATGAAATTCGACGTGCGCTTCTATCTGGTGGCGATTCTTTTCATCATTTTCGATCTTGAGGTGAGCTTTCTGTTCCCCTGGGCGATTGTGTTCCGGAAAATCGGCGTGTTCGGCTTCTGGTCGATGATGGTGTTCCTTGGCGTACTCACCATCGGCTTCATATATGAGTGGAAGAAGGGGGCGCTCGAATGGGATTGATCTGCCCATGACCCTGGTTGCACCCGCGCCAAAAGGCATCCTCGACCCGAACACCGGCAAGCCGGTCGGCTCGGATGACGCATATTTCGCCGGCGTGAATGCCGAGCTCTCCGACAAGGGCTTCATCGTCACGGCCGCCGACGACCTGGTCACCTGGGCGCGCACCGGCTCGCTGATGTGGATGACGTTCGGGCTGGCGTGTTGCGCCGTCGAGATGATGCAGATGTCGATGCCGCGCTATGACGCCGAGCGCTTCGGTTTTGCTCCGCGTGCCTCGCCGCGCCAGTCGGACGTGATGATCGTCGCCGGAACGCTGACCAACAAAATGGCGCCGGCGCTGCGCAAGGTCTACGACCAGATGCCCGAGCCGCGTTACGTGATCTCAATGGGGTCATGCGCGAACGGCGGCGGCTACTATCACTATTCATACTCCGTGGTGCGCGGCTGCGACCGCATCGTGCCGGTTGACATATATGTGCCAGGCTGTCCGCCGACGGCGGAGGCGCTGCTTTATGGCGTTATGCTGTTGCAGAAAAAAATTCGCCGTACAGGCACGATCGAGCGCTAGGCAGGGCCGCATGGACGAGACGCTCGACAGATTAGGGCAAACGATCCAGAACGCTCTCGGCGCTTCGGTCACGGGCTATGAGGTCGCGCGCGGCGAACTGACGGTCAGCGCCAAGGCCACCGACCTCATCAAGGTGGTGGCTTTTCTCCGCGACGACCCCGCCTGCCAGTTCATCAACGTCATCGATATCACCGCCGTTGACTGGCCGGCGCGCGAGCAGCGCTTCGACGTCGTCTATCACTTCCTGTCACCGCGGCTGAATCAGCGCGTGCGGCTCAAGGTTGTGACCGACGAAACGACGCCGGTACCGTCGTTGATCGATCTGTTCCGTGGCGCCGACTGGTTCGAGCGCGAGACCTACGATCTCTACGGGGTGCTGTTCACCGGCCATCCCGATATGCGGCGCATCCTCACCGACTACGGTTTTGAGGGGCACCCGCTGCGCAAGGACTTTCCGCTCACCGGTTTCGTCGAGGTTCGTTACGACGACGAACAGAAACGCGTGGTCTACGACAAGGTTTCGCTGGCGCAGGAATTCCGCAGCTTCGATTTTCTGTCGCCATGGGAAGGCACCGATTACGTGTTGCCCGGCGACGAGAAAGCCAAGACCGAAGGCAAGGGGTCCTGATGGCCGAAACCGCGGTGCGCAATTTCACGATCAATTTCGGACCGCAGCATCCGGCCGCGCACGGCGTGCTGCGTTTGGTGCTCGAGCTCGACGGGGAGGTCGTGGAGCGCGTGGATCCGCATATCGGCCTGCTCCACCGCGGAACCGAAAAATTGATCGAGGCCAAGACCTATTTGCAGGCGGTGCCATATTTCGACCGGCTCGATTACGTGGCGCCGATGAATCAGGAGCACGCTTTTTGCCTGGCCGTTGAAAAACTGCTCGGCATCCAGGTGCCCAGGCGCGCACAATTGATCCGCGTGCTCTATTCAGAAATCGGCCGGCTGCTGTCGCATCTGCTCAACGTGACTACGCAGGCGATGGACGTCGGCGCGCTCACGCCGCCGCTCTGGGGCTTTGAAGAGCGCGAGAAGCTGATGGTGTTCTACGAGCGCGCGTCCGGCTCGCGCATGCACGCGGCCTATTTTCGGCCGGGCGGCGTGCATCAGGACCTGCCGCCGAAGCTGATCGACGACATTTACGCGTTCTGTGATCCCTTCCTCAAAGTAGTCGGCGATCTTGATGCTTTGCTCACCGGCAATCGCATCTTCAAGCAGCGCAACGTCGATATCGGCGTCGTCTCGCTTGCGGACGCATGGAATTGGGGATTCTCCGGCGTGATGGTGCGCGGCTCTGGCGCGGCCTGGGATTTGCGCAAGTCGCAACCTTACGAGTGCTACGCGGAAATGGACTTCGATATTCCGATCGGCAAGAACGGCGACTGTTTCGACCGGTATCTCATCCGCATGGAAGAGATGCGTCAGTCGGTCAAGATCATGAAGCAATGCGTCGAGAAATTGCGGTCGCCGGCCGGGCAAGGGCCGGTCACCATCGACGATCATAAGATCGTGCCGCCCAAGCGCGACGAGATGAAACGCTCGATGGAGGCGCTGATCCACCACTTCAAGCTTTACACCGAGGGCTACCATGTTCCGGCCGGTGAGGTTTATGCCGCGGTCGAGGCGCCGAAGGGCGAGTTCGGCGTTTATCTCGTCGCCGACGGCACCAACAAGCCATACAAATGCAAAATCCGCGCGCCCGGTTTTGCGCACCTGAGTGCGATGGACTTCCTCTGCCGTGGCCACATGCTAGCTGATGTCTCTGCCATTCTCGGCTCAATCGATATTGTGTTCGGGGAGGTGGACCGATGAGCGTACGTCGTCTCGCTCCGCCCGACCTGCAGCCGAAGGAGTTTGCCTTCAGCAAGGACAATCTCGCCTGGGCGAAAGAGCAGGTGAAGAAATATCCGGAAGGCCGCCAGCAGTCAGCGATCATTCCGTTGCTGTGGCGCGCGCAGGAACAGTCCGGCGGCTGGTTGCCAGAGGCGGCGATCCGCCAGGTGTCTGATTTCCTCGGCATGGCGCACATTCGCGCGCTTGAGGTTGCGACCTTCTACACGATGTTCAACCTGCAGCCGGTCGGCAAATTTCACGTTCAGCTCTGCGGCACCACGCCGTGCCGCCTGCGCGGCGCTGACGATCTGGAGAAGGTGTGCCGCAAGCGGATCGGCGAGCAGGGTGACGTCACCAAAGACGGCAACTTCTCCTGGGTCGAGGTCGAGTGCCTCGGCGCTTGCGTCAATGCGCCGATGGCGCAGATCAATTACGATTATTACGAGGACCTCACCGCCGAGAAGTCTCGGCAAGATTCTCGACGATCTTGGCGCCGGCAAGAAAGTAAAGCCTGGACCGCAAGTCGACCGGCAGCAATCGGCGCCGGTGGGCGGTGCAACCACGCTCAAGGAAAAGGCGTAAGCGATGCTGGCTGACAAGGACCGCATCTTTCGTAACCTCTACGGCCAGCACGACTGGGGCCTCAAGGGTGCGCGTTCGCGCGGCGCATGGGACGGCACCAAGGCCATTCTGGAAAAAGGGCGCGATGCGATCATTGAGGAAGTAAAGACCTCGGGCCTGCGCGGGCGCGGGGGCGCCGGTTTTCCGACCGGCCTCAAATGGTCGTTCATGCCTAAAAAATCGGATGGCCGCCCGCAATATCTCGTCGTGAATGCCGATGAGTCCGAGCCGGGCACCTGCAAGGACCGCGAAATCATGCGGCACGATCCGCATTTGCTGGTCGAAGGGTGCCTGATTGCCGGTTGCGCGATGGGCGCCAATGTCGGCTATATTTATGTCCGCGGCGAATTCATTCGTGAACGCGAGCGGGTTCAGGCCGCGATCGACGAAGCCTATGACGCCAAGCTGATCGGAAAAAATAACGTCAACGGTTGGGACTTCGATCTCTATGTCCACCATGGCGCCGGCGCCTATATTTGCGGCGAAGAAACCGCCCTGCTGGAAAGCCTGGAGGGCAAGAAGGGGCAGCCGCGCCTGAAGCCGCCATTCCCGGCCAATGTCGGCCTCTATGGCTGCCCGACCACCGTGCAGAACGTTGAATCGCTCGCTGTCGTGCCGGACATCATGCGGCGCGGCGCATCCTGGTTTGCCGGTATCGGCCGTCCAAACAACACCGGCACCAAGCTGTTCTGCATCTCCGGGCACGTCGAGCGGCCGTGCAATGTGGAAGAAGCTATGGGCATTCCGTTGCGCGAGCTCGTGGAAACCCATGCCGGCGGTGTGCGCGGCGGCTGGGACAATCTGCTCGCGGTTATCCCGGGCGGCTCGTCGATGCCGCTGGTTCCCGCCGGCAAGGACCAAGCCGACAGTCTGCTGATGGATTTCGATGGCTGCCGCGACAAGAAGTCGGCACTCGGAACCGCGGCCGTGATCGTGATGGACAAGTCGACCGACATCGTCCGCGCCATGGCGCGCATCTCGTATTTCTACAAGCACGAGAGCTGCGGCCAATGCACGCCGTGCCGCGAGGGCATGGGCTGGATGTGGCGCGTGTTGACCCGTATGGCGGAAGGCCGCGCGCAGAAACGCGAGATCGACATGCTGATGCAGGTCACCCAGCAGATCGAAGGCCACACCATTTGCGCGTTCGGCGACGGCGCGGCTTGGCCGGTGCAAGGCTTGCTGCGGCACTTCCGTCCGGAGATCGAACGGCGAATCGACGAATACACGCGCAATGCCGACGCCCACGGCGCCGTGCGCGAGGCGGCGGAGTAACGGTCATGCAGCAACCTGCCAATCATCATCTTGCGCAGCTCAACATCGGGCGGACCCGCTACCAACTCGATGATCCGCGCATGGCGGATTTCACGAACAACCTTGCGCTGGTGAATGGCCTGGCTGAACGCACGCCCGGCTTCGTGTGGCGCTATGTTGACGAAAGCGGCAATGCCACCGATACGCGGCCCTACGCCGATCCACGGATTATCGTCAATTTTTCGGTGTGGGAGAATGTCGCGGCGCTTGAGCGTTTCGTCTATCAGACGGTTCACAATCGTTTTTACGGCCGGCGCGCAGAATGGTTCGAGCACTTCGATGGACCATATTTCGTGTTGTGGTGGGTGCCCGTTGGACACCGACCTAGCGTTGAGGAGGCGGTGAGCCGCCTGGAACACCTGAAGCAACATGGTCCGAGCGACCACGCATTTGATTGGGCGGGCGCCTCGGCGCAACTTTGGAAGACGGCACGTTGCACGCCAAGCGAGTTGGCGGCATGACCAACGCTCGCCATCTCGCCCAATTCAACATCGCGCGGATCCGCTATCCGCTCGACGATCCGCGCATGGCGGAGTTTGTCGAAAACGTCGAGCGGGTGAACAAACTGGCGGAACAGATCGATGGCTTCGTTTGGCGTCTTCAGGATGCCAGCGGCAACGCTATGAATATGACGGTCTATGACGATCCGCGCATCCTGCCGAACCTCACCGTCTGGGAAAATGTCGAGGCGCTGGAGCGCTTTGTCTGGCAGACGCTGCATCGGCGTTTCTACGGCCGCCGCCGTGAATGGTTCGAGCCGATCGAGACGCCACTGGTGCTGTGGTGGATGCCGGCCGGACATCGGCCCGATCTGGCGGAAGGCGTTGCGCGTCTTGATCACCTCAAGGCGCACGACGCGAGTGACTACGCCTTCGGCTGGGAGAGCATCCCGGCTGCGCGGCTCTGGAAGATGGCGCGCTGCGACAAACAAAGCGAGCACGCGGCATGACCAAAGTCATTGTCGACGGCAAAGAGATTGACGTTCCGCCGGAGTACACGCTGCTCCAGGCCTGCGAAGCCGCGGGCGCGGAAATTCCGCGCTTCTGCTTCCACGAGCGCCTGTCGATCGCCGGCAATTGCCGCATGTGCCTGATCGAGGTCGTCGGCATTCCGAAGCCGCAGGCCTCCTGCGCCATGGGCGTGAAGGATTTGCCGCCGAACAAAGACGGGTCGCCGAAGGTCCTCAATACGAAGACGCCGATGGTGAAGAAGGCGCGCGAAGGCGTGATGGAATTCCTGCTAATCAATCATCCGCTCGATTGCCCGATCTGCGACCAGGGCGGCGAGTGCGATCTGCAGGACCAGGCCATGGCCTATGGTGTGGATGCGAGCCGCTACAGCGAAAACAAGCGCGCGGTCGAAGACAAATATATCGGCCCGCTGGTCAAGACGATCATGACCCGCTGCATCCACTGCACACGGTGCATTCGCTTTGCGACCGAAGTGGCGGGTGTCCCCGAGCTCGGCGCCATCGGCCGCGGCGAGGACATGGAGATCACCACCTATCTCGAGCATGCGATGACCTCGGAACTGCAAAGCAACGTGGTCGATCTCTGCCCAGTCGGCGCGCTCACGTCCAAGCCTTATGCGTTTGCGGCGCGCCCGTGGGAGCTAGTCAAGACGCAATCGGTTGATGTGATGGACGCCGTCGGCTCGGCGATCCGCATCGACACGCGTGGGCGCGAGGTCATGCGCATTCTGCCGCGCGCCAACGAGGACGTGAACGAAGAGTGGATTTCCGACAAGACGCGTCATGTGGTCGACGGTCTGCGCACGCAGCGGCTCGACCAGCCTTATGTGCGCATCAATGGTCGGCTGCAACCGGCAACGTGGAAACAGGCCTTTGACGTCATCGCGGCGAAAGTGAAAGCAGCGCCGCGCAACCGCATCGGCGCCCTAGCCGGGCAGCTTGCCGGCGTTGAGGAAATGTTCGCACTGAAGTCGCTGATCGCTGCGCTCGGCGTCGGCAACATCGATGCGCGCTATCCGGGCTCGCCGCTGCATCCGAAATTCGGCCGGGCCAGCTATCTGTTCAATTCGACCATCGCCGGTATCGATCAATCTGATGCCATCATGCTGATCGGCAGCAATCCGCGGCGTGAAGCGGCGGTGCTCAATGCCCGCATTCGAAAGCGTTATCTCAAGGGCAATGTTGCGATCGGGATGATCGGCGAAAAGGCCGATCTGACTTATCCGTTCACTTATTACCTGGGTGCCGGCCCCGAGAGCCTGGCGCAATTTGTCGACCACGCGCCGGTGAAGGCTGAAAAGCCGATGTTCATCATCGGGCAAGGCGCGCTCAATCGCCCGGATGGTGGCGCGGTTCTGGCCATGGCGGTAAAAGCCGCAACATCGCTTGGCGTGATCAAGGATGGCTGGAACGGCTTCAACATTCTGCACAGCGAAGCGGCGCTGGTGGGAGCGCTTGATGTCGGATTTGTGCCGGGCGAGGGCGGAATGGATACCGCCGCGATGCTGAAGGCGGGTGCGCTCGATGTGTTGTTGTTGCTCGGCGTTGATGAGGTCGAGGCACCTTCAGGCGGTTTCGTCGTCTACATCGGCACCCACGGCGACCGTGGTGCGCACCGCGCTGACGTGGTGCTTCCGGGCGCAGCCTATCCGGAGAAATCGGCAATTTACGTCAACACCGAAGGCCGCGTGCAGATGACGGAGCGCGCCGCGTTCCCGCCGGGTGATGCGCGCGAAGACTGGGCAATTATGCGCGCGCTGTCCGAGGCGCTGGGCCACAAGCTGCCCTATGACTCACTCAGCGCCCTGCGCCAGGCGCTGTTCGCCGCGCATCCGCATCTCATGCGCATCGGCCAGATCGAGCTCGGCGACGACAAGGATATCGGCAAGCTCGCAAAGCTCGAAGGCAATATCGACAAGGCAGCCTTTGCTTCCGGCGTATCTGACTTCTATTTGACCAATCCGATCACACGCGCCTCCGCTATCATGGCGGAATGTTCGGCACTCGCGCATGCGGCAGCCCGGACCGCGGCGGAGTAGGGGCGCATGATGGATTTCTTCTGGACCTATCTCTGGCCGCTCATCGTCATGGTGGCGCAATCGGTGCTGCTGCTGGTCATCCTGCTGGTGGCGATCGCTTATGTCCTGCTGGCGGACCGTAAGATTTGGGCGGCGGTGCAGATCAGGCGCGGGCCCAATGTGGTCGGGCCGTGGGGATTGTTTCAGTCTTTTGCCGATTTGCTGAAATTCGTGGTCAAGGAACCGGTGATACCGTCAGGCGCCAACAAGGGCGTGTTCCTGCTTGCCCCGCTCGTGACCTGCGTGCTGGCGCTGGCCGCGTGGGCGGTAATCCCGGTCAACCCGAACTGGGTGATTGCCAACATCAACGTCGGCATCCTCTACATCTTCGCGATCTCGTCGCTGATGGTCTACGGCGTGATCATGGCGGGTTGGGCGTCGAACTCGAAATACGCGTTTCTGGCGGCGGTGCGCTCGGCGGCGCAGATGGTGTCTTATGAAGTCTCGATCGGCTTTGTCATCATCACAGTGCTGCTGTGTGCCGGCTCACTGAATTTGTCGGCGATCGTCGAAGCGCAGAACGGCAAATACGGCATGTTCAGCTGGTACTGGCTGCCGCTATTTCCGATGTTCGTGGTGTTCTTCATCTCGGCGCTGGCCGAGACGAACCGACCGCCTTTCGATCTTGTTGAAGCAGAATCAGAACTCGTTGCTGGCTTCATGGTTGAATATGGCTCGACGCCTTACATGATGTTCATGCTCGGCGAATACGTGGCGATTGGAACCATGTGCGCCATGGCCACCATCATGTTCCTCGGCGGCTGGCTGTCGCCGGTGCCCTATGCGCCATTCACCTGGGTGCCTGGCGTGATCTGGTTCACGCTCAAGGCGTTTTTCATGTTTTTCCTGTTCGCCATGGCCAAGGCCATGGTTCCACGTTATCGCTACGATCAGCTCATGCGGCTTGGCTGGAAGGTTTTCCTGCCACTGTCGCTGGCGATGGTGGCGATTGTCGCCGCCGTCATCCAGTACGGCGACCTGGCAAAAGCGGCGATGAAGTGAGGATGCGATGAGACTCGATCGCGCGGCCAAGGGCCTGTTCCTGATGGAGTTCGTGACCGGTTTCGTGCTGGCCATGCGCTATTTCTTCAAGCCGAAGGCGACCCTCAATTATCCCTTCGAGAAGGGACCGATTTCGCCGCGCTTCCGTGGCGAGCACGCGCTCCGCCGTTATCCCAACGGCGAAGAGCGCTGCATTGCCTGCAAGCTGTGCGAGGCGATCTGCCCGGCGCAGGCGATCACTATCGAAGCGGGGCCCCGCCGCAATGACGGCACGCGCCGCACAACGCGCTACGACATCGACATGGTGAAGTGCATCTATTGCGGCCTGTGCCAGGAGGCCTGCCCGGTGGATGCGATCGTCGAAGGGCCGAATTTCGAATTCGCCACCGAAACCCGCGAGGAACTCTATTACGACAAGGAGCGCCTGCTCGCGAACGGCGACCGCTGGGAGCGCGAGATCGCCAAAAATCTCGCTCTCGACGCGCCTTACAGGTAACCCCGATGATCGTCGTCGCGCTGTTCTTTTATCTCTTTGCCGGCATCTGCGTGGCCAGCGCCGTCATGGTGATTGCGGCGCGCAACCCGGTGCATTCGGTGCTCTATCTCATCCTTGCCTTTGTGAATGCCGCCGGCCTGTTCGTGATGATGGGCGCCGAATTTCTCGCCATGATCCTGATCGTGGTTTATGTCGGCGCGGTCGCCGTGCTGTTCCTGTTCGTGGTGATGATGCTCGACGTCGATTTTGCGGAGCTCAAGCGGGGCGTGCTGCAATATCTGCCGATCGGCATGTTGATCGGCGGTATTTTTCTGGCCGAGCTGTTGCTTGTGGTCGGCGCATGGGCCATCGGGCCGGGCATTCCGCAGGCGATCACCGCGCCGATCCCGACCAATATCTCGAACACCGAGGCGATCGGTCTCGTGCTCTACACGCGTTATGTCTATTTCTTTGAAGCCGCTGGCATGATCCTGCTCGTTGCCATGGTGGGCGCGATCGTGCTCACGCTGCAGCATCGTCCGCGCGTGCGCCGCCAGGACATCGGCGAGCAGGTCGCGCGCAAACCGTCTGCGTCCATCGAGGTGGTGAAAGTGCGCTCGGGCCAGGGGCTGGGGAGCAACATATGACCATCGGCCTCGGACATTATCTTTCGGTTGCTGCCATCCTGTTCACGCTGGGGATTTTCGGCATTTTTCTCAACCGCAAGAACGTCATCATCATAATGATGTCGATCGAGCTGATCCTGCTGGCGGTCAACGTCAATCTGGTGGCCTTCTCCACGCATCTCGGTGACATCACCGGGCAGATCTACGCGCTGCTGGTGCTCACGGTGGCGGCGGCGGAGGCGGCGATCGGGCTTGCCATCCTGGTCGTGTACTACCGCAATCGTGGCTCGATCGCGGTTGAAGACATTAATTTGATGAAGGGGTGAGGGGCGTGTACCAGGCGATCGTCTTTCTCCCCCTTCTCGGCGCCATTCTGGCCGGCATGATAGCGCTTGCCGGTGCGCGTGCGCGTTTCCCGGGCAAAGGCCCGGCGGCAGGTGGTGAGGACCATGCGGTCGATCACGGTGGGCATCATGCTGGTCCTGGCGTGCAGGGTGGCGGCGTCATCCATTCCTCGCATCATGAGGCGGAAGAGCATGAGCCTGCGGCCGCTGGTTCGCGCACGGCAGAACTGATTACGACTACGCTTTTGCTGATCTGCATGATCCTGTCATGGATCGCCTTCGTCGATGTCGGCTTTGCGCATCACGACATGCGTGTGCCGGTGTTCACCTGGATGACCGCCGGCGACCTGAAGGTCGAGTGGTCGCTGCGCATCGACACGCTCACGGCGGTCATGCTGGTGGTGGTGAATACCGTATCGGCCTTCGTGCACCTCTATTCGATCGGCTACATGCACGAGGATCCATATCGGCCGCGCTTCTTCAGCTACCTGTCGTTTTTCACTTTCGCGATGCTGATGCTGGTGACGGCGGACAACCTGGTCCAGCTGTTCTTCGGTTGGGAAGGCGTCGGTCTCGCGAGCTATTTGCTGATCGGCTTCTGGTACCACAAGCCGGAGGCGAACGCGGCCGCCATCAAGGCCTTCATCGTCAACCGGGTCGGCGATTTTGGTTTCGCACTCGGCATCTTCGCGGTGTTCATGCTCACTGGCGCGATCGATTTTGAAACCATATTCGCGCAGGCGCCGGCGCTTGCCGGCAAGATGATCAATTTCTTCGGCTGGCAGGTTGATGCACTGACGCTCACTTGTCTGTTCCTGTTCATGGGTGCGATGGGCAAATCGGCGCAGTTCCTGCTGCACACCTGGTTGCCCGACGCCATGGAAGGCCCAACTCCCGTATCTGCCTTGATCCATGCCGCCACCATGGTGACCGCCGGCGTTTTCATGGTGGCACGGCTGTCGCCGCTGTTCGAGCTTGCGCCCAACGCGCAGACCTTCGTGACCTTGATCGGCGCGACCACCGCGATTTTCGCGGCCACCATCGGCCTCGTGCAGAACGACATCAAACGGATCGTCGCCTACTCAACTTGTTCGCAGCTTGGCTACATGTTCGTCGCGATGGGAGTGGGGGCCTACTCTGTGGGCATGTTCCATCTGTTCACGCATGCCTTTTTCAAGGCGCTGTTGTTCCTTGGCTCCGGCTCGGTGATCCATGCAATGCATCACGAGCAGGATATCCGCCACATGGGCGGGCTGAAGGACCGCATCCCCTACACCTACATCGTGATGATTGTCGGCACGCTGGCGCTCACCGGGTTCCCGCTGACGGCCGGCTACTTCTCGAAAGATGCGATCATCGAGGCCGCCTATGTCGGCAGGAATCCGCTGGCGCTCTACGCATTCATCTGCACGGTCGTGGCCGCGCTGCTCACCTCGTTCTATTCGTGGCGGTTGATCTTCAAGACCTTCCATGGCGAGCCGCATGACCGCCAGCACTGGAAAGACGCGCATGAGAGCCCGATGGTGATGCTGATCCCGCTCGGGTTCCTGGCCGCCGGTTCGGTGCTCGCCGGCCTGCCGTTCAAGGAGATTTTCGCCGGTCACGGCGTCGAAGGCTTCTTCCGCGAGTCACTCACCTTCGCCAAAAACAACACAGTGCTCGAGGACATGCATCACGTGCCATTACAGATCGGAATTCTGCCGACCGTGATGATGGCGCTCGGGTTTGTCATCGCCTGGCAATTCTATATCCGGCGTCCGGACATTCCGGTCGAGCTCGCGCGCCAGCACGACTGGCTTTACCGCTTCCTGCTCAACAAATGGTATTTCGACGAGTTGTATGACCTGATCTTCGTGCGGCCGACCAAATGGATCGGGCGCGAGCTTTGGAAGAAGGGTGATGGTTGGCTCATCGACGGTTTCGGGCCGGATGGTGTTTCCGCCCGCGTGCTCGACGTGACACGCAATGTGGTGCGGTTGCAGACCGGATATCTCTATCACTACGCCTTCGCCATGCTGATTGGCGCAGCCGCCTTTATCACCTGGTTTATGTTCGCGGTGCGCTAGCAGGAAAAACGATGAATCTGAACTGGCCCATTCTCTCGGTCGTGACCTTCCTGCCGCTGTTCGGCGCGGTGCTCATCATGCTGATGGTGCGGGGTAACGAACGGTTTGCCCGCGGCACCGCGCGCTGGATCTCGCTGTGGACCACGCTCGTGACCTTTGCGTTTTCACTGGTGATGGTCTGGCGCTTCGACGCGAGCTCGCCGGAATTCCAGTTTGTCGAGAAATACAACTGGCTCGGCATTGCCTCCTACCACATGGGGGTCGACGGCATTTCGTTGCCCTTCGTGATCCTCACCACCGCGCTGATGCCGATCTGCATTCTGGCGAGCTGGACCGCGATCCAGACGCGCGTGAAGGAATACATGATCGCCTTTCTGGTGCTGGAAACCTTGATGGTCGGCACGTTCTCGGCGCTCGATCTCGTGCTTTTCTATCTGTTCTTCGAGGGTGGCCTGATTCCGATGTTCCTGATCATCGGGGTCTGGGGTGGGCCGCGCCGGGTTTATGCCAGCTTCAAGTTCTTCCTCTACACGCTGCTCGGTTCGGTCCTGATGCTGCTCGCCATCATGGCGATGTATTGGGAGGCCGGCACTACCGATATCGTGACGCTGTTGCGCCACGGGTTCCCGCTCGGCTTGCAGAAATGGGCGTGGTTTGCGTTCTTCGCCTCGTTCGCGGTGAAGATGCCGATGTGGCCGGTGCACACCTGGTTGCCGGACGCGCATGTCGAGGCGCCGACAGCGGGCTCGGTCATTCTTGCCGCTATCCTGCTGAAGATGGGCGGGTACGGTTTCCTGCGGTTCTCGCTACCGATGTTTCCGTCAGCGAGCCACGAATTCGCGCCGCTGATCTTCACGCTCTCCGTTGTCGCCATCATCTACACTTCATTAGTTGCGCTGATGCAGGAGGACGTGAAGAAACTGATCGCTTATTCCTCCGTCGCGCACATGGGTTTCGTCACCATGGGAATTTTCGCCGCCACGACGCAAGGCGTTGCGGGTGGCATCTTCCAGATGATTTCCCACGGCATTGTCTCCGGCGCGCTCTTTCTCTGCGTCGGCGTGGTCTATGACCGCATGCACACGCGCGAGATTGCGGCCTATGGCGGGCTGGTCAACCGCATGCCGGTCTATGCCTTCGTGTTCATGGTATTCACGCTCGCCAATGTCGGCTTGCCGGGGACGTCCGGGTTCATCGGTGAGTTCCTGGCACTGATCGGTACCTTCAAAACCAACATTCCGGTTGCGACCATCGCCACGTTCGGCGTGATCCTGTCGGCGGCCTACGCGTTGTGGCTTTACCGTAAGATGATCTTCGGCAACCTGAAACCGGCGCTTGAGGGCATCCGCGATATCGGATGGCGGGAAAGCGTGATTTTCGCGCCGCTGGTCATCCTCACCATTTTGTTCGGTGTGGCGCCGAAGCCCGTGCTCGATATGTCGTCCGCGGCTGTCGCCCAGCTCCTCGACAATTACAACCATGCCATCGCCGCCGCTAAAACGGCAGCGCTGATCGCCCAATGAGCCCCGTAATGCAGGTGCTGCAAAACTCCGGACTGATGCCATTGCTGCCCGAGCTCGTGCTTGCGATCGGCGCAATGGTGATGCTGATGTTCGGCGTTTCGCTCGGGCAGGGCCCGCGTGGCGCGGCCATCGTGAACGCCTTCTGCATTGCCATCCTGGTGCTCGCGGGATTTGCGGTGGCGATGATCCCGCCGGGGCGAGAGTCATTGTTTGGCGGCAGCTTCGTTGTCGATGACTATGCGCGCTTTCTGAAGTTGCTCACGCTGACCGGGTCGGCGGGCGCTCTGGTACTTTCACTCGATTATCTGACGCTCGAAAAGGAACAGAAATTCGAATATGGGCCGCTGTTCCTGCTCGCCACGCTGGGCATGCTGATGCTGATTTCGGCGTCGGACCTGATCGCGCTCTATCTCGGGCTCGAGCTGATGAGCCTACCGCTCTACGTGGTCGCGGCCTCCAACCGCGATAATGTGCGATCGACTGAAGCGGGTCTGAAATATTTCGTACTCGGGGCGTTGTCGTCGGGCATGCTGCTTTATGGCGCGTCGCTGATCTACGGTTTCACGGGAACCATCAATTTTGGCGGCATTGCCAAGGCGACGCAAAACGGCGCCAGCATCGGGCTGATCTTCGGGCTGGTGTTTCTGTTCGTGGGCTTCTGCTTCAAGATTTCCGCAGTGCCGTTCCACATGTGGACGCCCGACGTCTACGAGGGCGCGCCGACGCCGGTCACCGCCTTCTTTGCCGCCGCTCCCAAGGTTGCCGGTATCGCCATTTTCGCGCGCGCGACCGTGGTGGCCTTTCCTGGCATCACGCATGAATGGCAACAGATCGTGGTGTTTGTATCGATCGCCTCGATGGCGCTCGGCGCCTTTGCCGCGATCGGCCAGCGTAATATCAAGCGGCTGATGGCTTACTCGTCGATCGGGCATATGGGCTTTGCGCTCGTCGGCCTTGCGGCCGGCACGGCGGAAGGGGTGCAGGGCGTTCTGATCTACATGAGCATTTACGTTGCGATGACGCTTGGCACCTTCGCCGTGATCCTTGCGATGCGGCGTGACGGAAAGCTGGTGGAAAATATCAGCGATCTCTCCGGCCTCTCGCGCACGCACCCGACGATGGCGTTTTTCCTGGCGGTGCTGTTGTTCTCGCTCGCCGGCATTCCGCCGCTCGCGGGTTTCTTCGCGAAGTATTTCGTCTTCCTTGCCGCCATCAAGGCAGGGCTCTTTACGCTCGCCGTGATCGGTGTGCTCACCAGCGTGGTGGGCGCCTACTACTATCTCGCGATCGTCAAAGTCATGTATTTCGATGAGCCGGCGCGCAGCTTCCAGCCCATGCCTGGGCTGTTGCGCCTGGTGCTCGGCCTCACAGGGCTAGCGAATATCCTGTTCTTTGCCTATCCGGCGCCGCTGGTGGGCGCGGCGACGGTGGCGGCGAAGTCTTTGTTCTGACGCGCTCAAGAGCGCGCGCAAGCGAGATGTACCGCGAAGCCACGGGCCTGGCGGGGGTCCGACACATCGGTTACGAGACGCTCGGCTCCACCAATGCCGAGGCGCTGGCGCTCGCACGTGCCGGCGAGCGAGGCCCGTTGTGGATCACCGCGCAAAGCCAGAGCGCGGGACGCGGCCGCCGCGGCAATGCATGGATATCTCCGCGGGGCAATCTCTACGCGACGCTCCTGCTCACCGAACCCTCGGCGGCCGAACAGGCACCCCAGCTATCCTTTGTGGCCGCGCTGGCCTTGCATGATGCGGTTGCAGCGAGCGCGCCGCAGCTTGGTCCAGCGTTGAAGGTGAAATGGCCGAATGACCTGCTCGTCGGGCCGGCCAAGCTCGCCGGCATCCTGATCGAAGGGGAGAGCGATCCTGTTTTCACCGTTGCGATCGGCTTCGGCGTCAACTGCGTCACGCATCCTTCCGATGTCGCCTATCCCGCGACCGATCTCGTGGCCAACGGCGCCGTTGTCACGCCCGATTCCTTGATGTCCCAACTGGCGACGGCCACGCAGCGCCGCCTCGCGCAATGGCACCACGGGCAGGGGTTTGCAGCGATCCGGGCCGATTGGCTCAAACGTGCGGCCGGCCTCGGCGAGATATTGCGCGTGCGGCTGTCGGCGCGCGAACTGACGGGCCGGTTTCAGGGTCTCGATGAGGCCGGACGTTTGCTGCTCGAACAGGATACCGGCCTGACCACGATCACGGCCGGTGAAGTTTTCGGGATCGGCTCATCATGAAAGCAAGGCAGCATCCCAAACCGGTGAAAGAGGCACTCTCTGATGGCTAGCCCGTCGCAAGAACTCGTGTTCGCGCCGCTCGGCGGCGTCGGCGAGATAGGCATGAATTTGTCGATCTACGGCGTCGGCGACGAGCGGCGCCGGACCTGGCTCGCAATCGATCTCGGCGTATCATTCGCCGCCGAAGAGCATTTGCCGGGGATCGATCTCATCCTGCCCGACATTCGCTACCTGGTGGAGGAGCGCAAGAACCTCGCCGGCCTCGTCCTCACCCATGCTCACGAAGACCATTATGGCGCGCTTATCGAGCTTTGGCCGCGGCTCAAGGTGCCGCTTTACGCGACTCCGTTCACGGCCGCGTTGCTCGAGGCAAAGTGCGCCAGCGAGCCGGGCGCGCCTGAAATCCCGGTGACGATCATCCCGGTCGGCGGCCGCTTCACCGTAGGCCCGTTCGACGTCGAACTCGTCACCATGGCGCATTCGATCCCGGAATCGAACGCACTCATCATCCGCACGCCCGGCGGCACGGTTTTGCACACAGGCGACTGGAAAATCGACCCAACGCCGATCCTCGGCGATCGAACCGACGAGAAAAAGCTGCGCGCGCTGGGTGAGGAGGGTTGTCTCGCTCTCGTCGGCGATTCGACCAATGCCGTGCGCGAAGGCCGCTCGCCGTCGGAGGCTGATGTCGGAAAAACGATCGCCGAGATTATCAAGAAGGCGCGTGGCCGCGTCGCGGTCACCACATTTGCGTCCAATGTCGGACGTCTGCGCTCGGTCGCTGATGCGGCGAAAGCTGCGGACCGCGAAGTCGTCGTCATCGGCCGTGCTATGGAACGCGTCGTGCAGATCGCCCGTGAGACCGGCTACTTCGACGGCGTGCAGGAGTTTCGGCCGATGGATGCCTATGGCTATCTGCCGCCGAACAAAGTCGTGGCGCTCTGCACCGGCAGTCAGGGCGAGCCGCGTGCGGCGCTCTCACGCATCGCGGAGGATCAGCACCCGGAGGTGACGTTCTCCCACGGCGACACCGTGGTCTATTCCGCGCGCACCATTCCGGGCAACGAAAAGGCCGTCGGCCGTGTCATCAATCTGCTGATCGAGCAGGGCATCGAGGTCATCACCGACCGTACGCATCTCGTGCACGTGTCGGGCCATCCGCGTCGCGCCGAACTTGAAGAGCTGATTGGCTGGGTCAAGCCGAAGATTCTCATTCCAGTGCACGGTGAGGCGTTACACCTGCACGAACACGCCGCACTTGCGCGACGCTGCGGCGTGCCCGAGGTCCTGCAGTGTCGTAATGGAGACCTGTTGCGGCTCTCGCCGAAGGCCGGCCTGATCGACGAAGTGCCGGTGGGCCGGCTTTACAAAGACGGCGCGCTGCTGGTCGAAGCGGATGCACGTACGGTGGCCGACCGCAAGCGGCTGAGTTTTGCCGGTACAGTATCGATTGCGCTGGCCATCACCGATAAAGGCGAACTGGTCGATGATCCTTCACTCGATATGATCGGCATCCCCGAGCGTGATCGCGAGGGCGGCTCGATCCACGAGGCGGCCTATGACGCCATTATCGCGACCATGGAGTCCCTGCCGCGTGCGCGCAAACGCGATCCCGACGCTGTTGGCGAAGCCGTGAAACGCGCGGTGCGCGCTGCTATCGCCCAGCGCTGGGGCAAAAAGCCGATGTGCTACGTGCATGTCTTGGACGTATGATAGCGCGCTGGAAACGAGGACAATCATGATCGGTCGTCTCAATCACGTAGCCATCGCCGTGCGCGATATCGCCAGGGCGGCCGCCGTGTACCGCGACACATTGGGCGCGGACGTGTCGGCCAAGGTGCCTCAACCCGATCACGGCGTTTCGACCGTATTTATCACGCTGCCCAATACCAAAATTGAATTGCTTGAGCCGCTGGGCGAAGGCTCGCCGATCGCCAAGTTCCTGGAGAAAAACCCCGACGGCGGGATTCACCATGTCTGCTATGAGGTCGATGATATTCGCGCTGCGCGCGACACACTCAAGCGCCAGGGCGCGCGCGTGCTCGGCGACGGCGAACCGAAAATCGGCGCTCACGGCAAACCCGTGTTGTTTCTGCATCCGAAGGATTTCTGCGGCACGCTCGTCGAGCTCGAGCAGGCGTAGCGCAGGCGCAAGCAAGATTTCATGAGCACCAGCACAGCAATCGCGATCTATTTTCTGGTCTGGTGGATAACGCTGTTTGTCGTGTTGCCCTGGGGCGTGCGCAACCAGGAAGAGAGCGGCGAGGTCGTGCCGGGCACCGATCCAGGCGCGCCGGTTTTGCACCGGATGTGGCGCAAGCTCGGCTGGACGACTGTGTTTGCCACCATCATTTTTGGAATTCTCTACGTGGTCTACACGCAGGGTCTCATTCCGTACGACATGCTGATGGCGATTTCCGGTCCGCCGCGCCGTTGAGTCCGCGCGCCACAAAAAAAGAGCAGGGCGCGAAGCCCTGCTCGTCGCATTCTTAAGTCCTTGCCCCGGTGTTTATCTGTTTTCCGGGTGGCTGCGATTCACGCGCCTAGGACTTGCTTCCCTCCCAAGACTTGGACCGCAGTTTGGAGCCGGTCTTGCCGCCGGGTTCCGCTCTTACGGGCAAAGCGCACGCTAACCGATCATCCGAACACTGTCACCAGTATTCGTGTCGTCAGCGTTCGATGACGACGGGCGCATCGAGCACGACCGGCTCGCCGGTGGCGGGTCGAACGATCACCCGCGTTGCCCAGATGCCGGACGGCGCAAGCGTTAAGTCATTGACCAGCCAGCTACCATCCGGCTGTTCGACGGCTTTGCGCTCGATCGTTTGGGCACCCGCGGCTGGAGGATCGAGCGCCAGGCGCACATCCTTTGCCGGGTATTTAGAAAAATCCTCGCGCGTGACGCGTATCGTGACGTCAGTGCGTCCCGCGCGCCCTGGCTCGATCGTTACGTCGGCCATGACCTCCGACGTATGGATGTGCACAAATGCAGCATCGGGTGGAATGCCTGACGAAGCGGCATGGACATGCACGGCAGGCGGTAACGTTCCAAGCAAGGCGACGAACATCAGCACGCAGAGCCCGAGGCAGATTTCAGTCAAGCTGTTACGTTGTAGCGCACGCAAAGCGGCCCGCTGGGGCAGTTGCGGTGTCAGGTGGAATTTGTTGACCGCCGCGATCGCGACCATCGCCCCGAACAGCGCGATCTTGAGCGCCACCAAGCGCCCATAGTCCGAAGCAATGAGGTCGCGCGGCCCGCTCAGCAGGTTCCAGCTGTTGAAGATGCCGCTCGCCAGCAGAATTCCGACGCTGAAAACGCCGAGTCGCGAGAAACGATCGACCACCCGGATCACAGCCGCGCCCTGGCCGCGTCCAGCGCTGCCGCGCGTTCGCCAAAGCAGGATTGCGAAGGCGGGCAGGCCACCGAGCCAGGCGCCCGCGGCGAGCATATGGAGCATGTCTGAGCCAAGGTGAAGGTCCCCCGCCAGGCCCGGTGTAGCGCCAGCGTGGCCGACCAATGCCGGCAAAGCCAGAAACACGGCGGCGATGGTAACTTGCAACCACCGCGCCCCTCGCCACGGCAATATCAGGGCAAGCAGCAGTGCCAGGGCGAGGCGGATGCACCACACCAGCCCGAAGCGCGTATCCGTGAGCACCGGCCAGGCGCCGCCGTGCAGGCATACGTCGGCGATCGATGTGCCCAGGATGTCGGACGCCAGCAAAACCAACCAGACCGCGCCCGAGATCGCAGCAACGGCAAGCGCGAGCCAAACCAACAGGATCAATTGGCGCTGCAGCGTTGCAAACCCGGTCTTGCTTGCGGCGGGTTCAGCCACCAACGAAATGAAACCGGTCGTGCCTGCGGCGAGTAGCGTTGCGGCGAAATGGACGCCACGCACGAAGATCAGTGGATCGGTGCTCACGATGGGTCCCGTGTTCGCTTATCAGGGACCGACGCGGAAGCTGAAATCACCTTGCGTGCGGTGCGTGTCGACCGACAGGACCTGCCAGATCACCTTGTAGGTGCCTGGCGACAATGCCTTGAGCGATACGCGTAACTGGGTGCGATCGCCGGTGACATTTGCTTTGCCTGCCTGCACGGCCGCGCCCTGTTCGTTGCGCACCTCGATCGTACTGAAGGCTGCTTCGAGTTTTTCGGTAAACCAAAGCACTATTTCGTGCGGCGCTGGCGACACAGTACTGCCGACCTTTGGACTGGCATGGTCGAGATGGGCGTGGGCGAATGCGCTGCCCGAAAGCGCAAAAAGAAGAGCGATGGATGCAGCAATGATGCGCATGGCTAGCGGCCGAAAGTCGGCCTCCCTGTGTTGATATTGTTGGCAAAGATCGGGCGCCCGAGCGTGGTCGGGAATATGTCGTCGAGAAAGAAATGCAATTGTCCGATGACGCCGACGCTGGTTCCACTCTGGCGATTGACTGGAATCATCGCCTCGATCGCAACCTGGAACGTGTCACCGGCATAAATAATTCCGGGGTTGATGGTGCCGGTAGTCACGGTGCCGGACGTTGCCGTATTCGAGACCGGCGTTTGCATGGCCGCCTCGACGATCGGGATCAGCCGGTTGACGAAATCGGGCAGACCGAGATCGACCACGACGGATTTCAGATAAGGCATGCTATACTGGAGCGTCGCGCCCCAATTGAGCACGCGTGGTTGAAATTCCGTGTCGATATTTTGTTCACCGGTGTCGGGGTCGGTGCTTGCGGTTGTGGTGTGCGAGACGGCAGGGATCGCGTAGCCGACCTGACCGGTGACCGCGAAAGGCCGCGCCCAGTTCACGCTGGCCGGCAGATCGCCGAAGCCTTTGCCAAAATAAATCGTCGGTGTGTAGACGTTGAAACGTTCGGCGCCGACATCTTGAGCGCCGCTGCCGCCCCATTCGATTTCCAGTCCCACCGACATGACAAATTCATGCTCGGCATTTTTGAGCAGCCGGTATTTGAACGTTGTCTCCAGATTCTGGAACCCGCGTGCACCATTCATGGTGGGGCCGCCCGGTGCATAGAGGCGCGACCAGGTCGGGGCGAATGACACGGCAAAATCCTCGGTGATGCGTTTTGAGAATTCGGCTGATACGTCGAGTTGTTTGAACGATGGGTCGTCGCCGGTCTTCGACAAGGCGATGGTCGGTAAAGCGAGTTCGTCGTTTACCCCGGGATCGTCAATGGCAAGCGTTGCGGGAAAGAAGCGGTTGCCGACGATTTCGTGTGCGTGCGCAATTGTTGCCGATGCCGTGAGGCTGGCGGCGAACATGGCCAAGGCCCACGAATTGGGCCAAGAATTGGGCCATGAATTCCAGAACATGGAAAGCTCCAGTGTCGCTGTGACGGTTCGTTTGGCCGCCTCAAAAGCGGCCGGCTACGTCAGGCGAAAACTGGAGGGCCTCTGGCAAGCTTGGGGTCGGCGGTGGCGTCGCGGTGAGGCGTAACAACAGCCGGGCGCAACACCAGGAGGGTTCGCGCGGGCGCGAGGGTCGTGGATGGCCCGTTAAGCGGCACGGGCGGGGCGATTGCACTACAGAGATTGCAGTGATCGCAGGCATGCGCCGGCGGAAGTGCGCCGTTGGCAGGTGTCTGGTCAGCGGGGGCCGATGCCTCGCTGTGGCAGATGACGGTAAAAGGATCGATGGTCGGCGTCGCGAATGGCGCGACGGCGGCCCACAGAATCGTATGCAGGGCGACCGCAATGGTCGCCGCCACCCCCGCAATCCGTCTGCTGCCAGCCCGCATGTTGTCCTTATGTCAGTCCAAGCAATCTACCACAAATATTAGATGCTGCCGACGCGGATAAATTCCCGAAAAATTGGCCCGGGTCTTGTGTTTTTGCGGCCGATCCGCTTTCACTCTGACCTCGTCACCTCGAATCTCTCAAGGATTCCATGCGCCTGTCCCGTTATTTCCTGCCGATTTTGCGCGAGACGCCGAAAGAGGCCGAGATCGTCTCGCACCGGCTGATGCTTCGCGCTGGCATGATGCGTCAGGAGGCCGCCGGCATTTATGCCTTCCTGCCACTCGGTGTCCGTGTTCTGCAAAAGATTTGTCAGATCGTGCGCGAGGAGCAGAACCGCGCCGGCGCCATCGAAGTACTGATGCCCACAATCCAGTCGGCCGACCTCTGGCGCGAGAGCGGGCGCTACGATGCCTACGGCAAGGAGATGCTGCGGATCAAGGACCGGCACGAGCGTGACATGCTGTACGGGCCGACCAACGAGGAAATGATCACGGAAATCTTCCGCGCCTACGTTAAATCGTACAAGGACCTGCCGCTCAATCTCTATCACATCCAGTGGAAATTCCGCGACGAGGTACGCCCGCGCTTCGGGCTGATGCGCGGGCGCGAATTCCTGATGAAAGATGCGTACTCGTTCGATCTCGACCAGGCGGGCGCCACACATTCCTACAACAAGATGTTTGTCGCGTATTTGCGCACTTTTGCGCGCCTGGGTCTCAAATCAATTCCGATGCGCGCGGAATTTGGACCGATCGGTGGAAACCTGTCGCACGAATTCATCATCCTGGCGCAGACCGGAGAGTTCGGAAGTCTTTTGTCACAAGGACTATCTCGACATGGCGGTGCCGCCGGCGGATGTGAATTTCGACGACGTCGCGGGCCTACAAGGCATCGTCGACAAATGGACGTCGCAATATGCCGCCACTTCGGACATGCACGATGCAGCCGTCTTCGCCAAAGTGGCGAGCGACAAGCAGGTGTCGGCGCGCGGCATCGAGGTCGGCCATATCTTTTATTTTGGCACCAAGTATTCCGAGCCGATGAAGGCAACGGTGACCACGCAGGACGGCAAGGAGGTGCCGGTGCATGGCGGTTCCTACGGCATCGGTCCGAGTCGTCTGGTCGCCGCCATCATCGAGGCATCGCACGATGATGCGGGAATCGATCTGGCCGGAGCCGGTCGCGCCATTCAAGGTCGCGATCCTCAACTTGAAGCAGGGAGCGTCCGAGACCGATGCAGCCTGCGAACAGCTCTATCGCGACCTCACGGCCAAGGGAATCGAGGTGCTCTACCATGACCTCGACGAACGGCCGGGCGCCAAATTCGCTTCCGCCGACCTGATTGGTATCCCCTGGCAGGTGCTGGTCGGGCCCAGGGGGCTCGCCGAGGGCAAACTCGAGGTCAAAAAGCGGGCCGACGGCAGCCGGGAAAACCTCAGTCCGGCCGCTGTGCTGGACCTTCTGACGCGCTAGGCTGTGGAATTGCCGCGTTATATACACGCGGCGCGCGAATAATCCTGTGTGTGGCCAATGGCCTTAGTCTCGCGCCAAGGGCACGAATCCGCCAAAATCATCTGAACAGTCGAGCGCGGGAACCCAATAATGACCGAGCCCAACGGGACGCGGCCCTTTTCCCCGTTCGAATGGATGCTGTCGCTCCGCTACTTGCGCGCGCGGCGCAAGGAGGGATTCATCTCGGTGATTGCCGGGTTCTCCTTCCTTGGCATCATGCTCGGCGTTGCGACGCTCATCATCGTTATGGCGGTGATGAACGGCTTTCGGAAAGAGCTGCTCGACAAGATCCTCGGCCTCAATGGCCATCTGCTGATTCAGCCGCTGGAAAAGCCACTCACCGACTGGGATGAGGTGGCCGCGCGCGTCGCCGGCGTCAAAGGCATCCGTCTTGCCGCGCCGATTGTCGAGGGCCAGGCATTGGCATCTTCGCCGTTTAACGCGGGCGGTGTATTGATCCGCGGCATCCGCCTGATGGACCTCGAGAAGCTTCCTTCGATCGCCAACAACATCAAGCAGGGCACGCTCAAGGGCTTCGACGAGGACATGGGCGTTGCGATCGGCCGCAGGCTCGCCGATCAGCTGTCGTTGCGCTCGGGCGACAACATCACGCTCGTGGCGCCGCGCGGCGCGGTCACGCCCATGGGCACGACTCCACGCATCAAAGTTTACAAGATCGCCGCGGTCTTCGAGATCGGCATGTCGGAATACGACAGCGCCATGGTGTTCATGCCGCTCAAGGAGGCGCAGGCCTATTTCAACCGTTCCGGCGATGTAACGGCCATCGAGATCTATACGGACAATCCCGACCGCGTCGACCGCTACCGCACGGCGGTGCAGGACGCCGCACAACGGCCGATTTTCATGATCGACTGGCGACAACGCAATGCGACATTCTTCAATGCGCTGCAGGTCGAGCGTAATGTGATGTTCCTGATCCTGACGCTGATTGTTCTGGTCGCTGCGCTCAACATTGTTTCGGGCTTGATCATGCTCGTGAAGGACAAAGGCCAGGACATCGCCATCTTGCGTACGATGGGTGCGACCCAAGGGGCGATCATGCGCGTATTCCTGATTACGGGCGCCTCGATCGGCGTGGTTGGCACCATTGTCGGCTTCCTGCTCGGGGTTGTGATTTGTCTGAACATCGAGAGCATCCGGCAATTTTTGTCATGGCTCACGAATACGGAATTGTTCTCGCCCGAACTCTATTTCCTCTCGCATTTGCCTGCCGATATGGACTCAGGCGAGACGACGGCGGTGGTCGTGATGGCGCTGATGCTGTCTCTGCTGGCGACACTCTATCCATCCTGGCGCGCGGCGCGCCTCGATCCGGTGGAGGCGCTGCGCTATGAGTGAGGCCTATACTGCCGTGAGAGTGGAAATGGTCGACCAGCAGCAACCACCAACGCAGCTGAAGGAAGAGGAGATTCCGATCCTGTTCCTGCAGGACGTCGAGCGCCACTATCGGCAGGGCGATGAGACGGTGAATGTTCTCAACGGTATCGAGCTCGCGTTGTGGAGCGGCCAGTCGGTGGCGCTTGTGGCGCCCTCGGGCGCCGGCAAGTCGACGCTGCTCCACGTGGCCGGCCTGCTCGAACATCCGGATCATGGCGATGTCTATATCGATGGCCGCTCGACCGCTATTTTGGCCGACCACCAACGCACCCGCATTCGCCGCAATGAGATCGGTTTCGTCTATCAATCGCACCACCTGCTGCCGGAATTCACCGCGCTCGAAAACGTCCTGTTGCCGCAGATGATCCGCGGGCTGACGCGCACCGAAGCAAAAGCGCGGGCGGTCGAATTGCTGACGTATCTGGGACTTGGCGGCCGCCTCAACCACCGGCCGGCGGAACTATCGGGGGGCGAGCAGCAGCGGGTTGCCATCGCGCGCGCGGTGTCCAATGCCCCGCGCATTCTCCTCGCCGACGAACCCACCGGCAATCTCGACCTGCACACGGCCGAACATGTCTTCGGCGCCCTGTCGCAGCTTGTCACCGCTTCAGGGCTCGCCGCCGTCATCGCCACGCACAACATGGACCTCGCGGCCCGAATGGATCGGCGGGTCACGCTGCGGGACGGGAAGCTCGTGGAATTAGACTGATCGGCGGGCGCGACGCGCCGCTTTTCCTCATATATTTCATGAGGATAACTCACTAAGCAGCTAATTTCGCTTGAGTAAACGAATGCGGTAGCCACCGCTTGACTCTAGAACAAACACTGAACTATGTTCTCTCTCTGTTCTGTGGGAGAGAGCCAATGAAAGCGATGTTCAAAGCTGTGATGCAGGAGGCCGCCGCGCTGGCCTCATTGTCGTTGTTCGTCGGAATGATCGCCATCTGGACGCAGGTCCTCGGCAAGCTCTGAGCCTGATCCATCACCCTGAGGTGGCCGCCGCAGGCGGCCCTCGAAGGGCGACGGCCACGACGATGCCGCGTCATCCTTCGAAACTCGCTTCGCTCGCACCTCAGGATGACGGGGAAAGGTGGGACGAGCTCTTACGGGCTGGTGGACATAGGCGCACCGCGTCCCCACTCTGTCGGTGACAGGGAATCGCCCAACCTTCGAGCACACATGCCCGGCCTCGATTTCGTGCACTTGCATGTGCACTCGTCCTATTCGCTGCTGGAAGGCGCTCTTCCGATCGCGCGTCTGGCTGAGTTGGCGAAGGCCGACCGTCAGCCGGCGCTGGCGCTCACCGACACCGACAACATGTTCGGAGCACTGGAGTTCTCCGAAAAAGTTGCGGGCTACGGCATCCAGCCGATCGTCGGCTGCGCACTCGCCATTGATTTCGGTGACACGGATCATGGGCCGCGCAACGGCAATGTGCAGCCGGAGCGCACGCGCATTGTGCTGCTGGCGGCGAACGAGCAGGGCTATCGCAGCCTGATGCGGCTCAACTCGCGCGCCTTCCTGGATACGCCGTCTAACGAGCCGCCGCGGCTAGAGCTCGGATGGCTAGTGGGGGAAACCGGCGGCATCATTGCGCTGACCGGCGGCCCGGGCGGCCCGCTCGATCATGCGATTGCCGCCGGACAAAGCCATCTGGCGGCGGCTCGCCTCGACACGCTGATCAAGTTGTTCGGTGACCGGCTTTACATCGAGTTGCAACGTCACGGCACGGCCGCCGAACGGCGCAGCGAACCGATGCTGATCGATCTCGCTTATGGCAAGGGCGTGCCGCTGGTGGCGACCAACGAACCGTATTTCGCGACCGCGCAGGACTATGAAGCCCAGGATGCGCTGATTTGCATTGCCGAAGGGCGGCTGCTCTCGGAGAGCGACCGGCGGCAGCTGACGGCCGAACATCGCTTCAAGAGCCGTGCGGAAATGGTCGAACTGTTCGCCGACCTGCCCGAGGCGCTCGCCTCGACGGTTGAGATCGCGCAACGCTGTGCGTTCCGCCCGCGCACGCACCAGCCGATTTTGCCGCGCTTCTCGGTCGGCGAAAACGGCAAGGCGCTCGACGAGGCCAGTGAGCTGCGCAAACGCGCTGAAGAGGGGCTCGAGCGGCGCCTGCAAACCGCCGGCGTTGCCGCAGGCCATACGGTCGACGAATACCGCGAACGGCTCGATTTCGAGCTCGGCGTGATCGCGGGGATGAAATATCCAGGTTACTTCCTGATCGTTTCCGACTTCATCCAATGGGCAAAGAAACAGGGCATACCTGTTGGCCCGGGCCGTGGTTCGGGCGCAGGCTCGCTCGTCTCCTATGCTCTGACAATTACCGACCTCGACCCGATCCGTTTCGGGCTGCTGTTCGAGCGCTTCCTTAATCCCGAGCGCGTGTCGATGCCGGACTTCGACATCGATTTCTGCCAGGAGCGCCGCGACGAGGTCATCCGCTACGTGCAGGAACGCTACGGGCGCGATCAAGTGGCGCAGATCATCACCTTCGGCACGTTGCAGGCGCGCGGCGTGCTGCGTGACGTCGGCCGCGTCCTGCAAATGCCGTACGGGCAGGTCGACAAGCTTTGCAAACTGGTGCCGCAAAATCCTGCGGCACCGGTTTCGCTCAAACAAGCAATCGAGGGCGAGCCGCGCCTGCAGGCTGAGCGCGATGGCGATGCGGTGGTCAAACGCGCCTTCGACATCGCGCAAAAGCTCGAAGGCCTCAATCGCCATGCCTCAACGCATGCCGCCGGTATCGTAATCGGCGACCGGCCGCTGTCCGAACTGGTGCCGCTCTATCGCGATCCGAAGTCCGACATGCCGGTCACCCAGTTCAACATGAAATGGGTCGAGCAGGCGGGGCTGGTGAAGTTCGATTTCCTTGGGCTCAAGACGCTCACGGTTCTGCAAACGGCGGTTGCGCTCGTAAAGCGACGCGGCATCGACATCGATCTCGCCGCGATCCCGCTCGATGACAAAGGCACCTACGATCTGCTGGCGCGCGCCGAAGCGGTCGGGGTCTTCCAACTGGAAAGTGCGGGCATGCGCCGCGCGCTGCTCGATATGCGGCCCGACCGGTTCGAGGACATCATCGCGCTGGTCGCGCTCTACCGCCCCGGCCCGATGGCGAACATTCCGACTTACTGCGCGCGCAAGCACGACATGGAGAAGCCGGATTACATTCATCCGAAGCTCGAGCCGATCCTGAAGGAAACCTTTGGCGTCATCATTTACCAGGAGCAGGTGATGCAGGCCGCGCAGATTCTTGCCGGCTTCACGCTCGGCCAGGCCGACCTTCTGCGCCGCGCCATGGGCAAGAAGATCCGCAAGGAGATGCAAGATCAACGCAAGCATTTCGTCGCCGGCTGTATCGAGCACGGTGTCGAACGCCACCAGGCCGATGCGATCTTTGATCTGCTCGAACGTTTCGCCGAATACGGCTTCAACAAGAGCCACGCGGCGGCCTATGCGCTCGTCGCCTATCAAACCGCTTATATGAAGGCGAATTTCCCGGTCGAGTTCCTGGCGGCGACCATGACGCTCGACATGGGCAATACCGACAAGCTCGCAGAATTCCGCGCTGAGGCCGAACGTCTTGGCATCAAGGTCGATCCACCATCGATCAACCGGTCCGCGGTCGATTTCGAAGTCGATGGCAACACCATCATCTATGCGCTGGCCGCCCTCAAAGGTGTCGGCAAACAGGCGGTGGAAGCGATCATTGCCGCACGGCAAAACGGCGACTTTGCCGATCTTGCCGACTTCGCGGCGCGCGTTAATCCGCGCGCCGTCAACAAGCGCGTGCTGGAAAGTCTCGCGGCGGCCGGCGCCTTTGATGCGTTCGAGAGAAATCGCGCGCGCATCTTTGGCGCGATGGACGCCGTGCTCGGCCGCGCGCAGCACGCGCACGACACCGCGGCGATCGGTCAAAGTGAATTGTTCGGCGGCGGCGGAACGCGCGAGCCGATCGCGCTGCCGCAGGTTGAAGCCTGGTTGCCGGCCGAACGGTTGCGTCGCGAATACGAGGCCGTCGGCTTCTTCCTGTCTGGTCACCCGCTCGACGACTACGCTGCGGTGCTGAAGAAATTGCGGGTGCAGCCATGGGCGGAATTCGCGCGCGCCGTCAAAGGCGGCGCGACCGCGGGCCGAGTCGCCGCCACTGTCGTGTCGCGCACTGAGCGGCGCACGCGGATGGGCAGCAAGATGGGCATCATGGGCCTGTCCGATCCGACCGGGCATTTCGAGGCCGTCATATTCTCGGAGGGTCTGGCCGAGCATCGCGATTTACTCGAACCCGGAACGGCCGTGCTGTTGTTTCTGTCGGCGGAAGTGCAGGGCGATGAGGTGCGTGCGCGCATCCAGTCGGCCGAACCTCTCGATAGTGCCGCGGCCAATCTGCAGAAGGGCCTGCGCGTTTTCCTGCGCGACGGTGCCCCCCTCGAGGCCCTGGCAAAGCGCCTGGAGCCCGCACCGCGCGCAGCTCAAGCAAACGGCGATGGCGAAGTGAGTGTCGTGTTGCTGCTTCAGCGCGGCACCGAAGTTGAGGTGAAGCTTCCCGGCCGCTTCAAGGTCTCCCCGCAAATCGCCGGCGCCATCAAAGCCGTCCCCGGTGTGGTGCAGGTCGAGGCGTTGTAAAAGTTCTGGTCGTCACCGGGCTTGTCCCGGTGACCCCGCTCAGGTGAGCATGGCGTCTCCTAAGCGGGATGGCCGGGACAAGCCCGGCCATGACAGCGGACTTGCTCGGCATGCGAATTCATGAGCCCTCCCGCCGCGATCTTCTGAAAGCGGCCGTCGCGCTGCCGATGGTTTATGCGACGCCTCTACGGGCAGCGCCGCCGCCGGCGGAAGTGATTACGCCGGCGCTGGTTGCGGCCGCGACCAAGGAAAGTCAGGTCACATGGTACACTTCGGCTGATCTTCAGCTCGCAGAGAAAGTCGGCAAAACCTTCGAGCAGAAATTTCCGGGCATCCGCGCGCGTGTCGAGCGCGCTGGCGTTGCCACGCCTGGAGCCGGCAAAATGGCAAGGGAGATGCGGAGCAGGGCAGGCATGGCTAAGCTTTTGACGCGCCTTGCATTCCAGAAATCACACCTATATAAGCCCGTCATCACTCACGCGGATGCATGGCTTTAGGCCCCGACAATGGGTCACAAAGGCCGTCCGGTGGCCCAATCGGGCTCACAACCGTCCGCGGCGGATCAACCGGAGAAGATTTATGGCGCTTCCTGACTTTTCGATGCGTCAGCTTTTGGAAGCTGGCGTGCACTTCGGCCATCAGGCCCACCGTTGGAATCCGAAGATGGGCTCGTTCATCTTCGGCACTCGCAACAACATCCATATCGTCGATCTCGCCCAGACCGTGCCGTTGCTCCATCGCGCGCTTCAGGCCGTGAGCGACACCGTTGCCAAAGGCGGACGCATCCTATTCGTGGGCACCAAACGCCAGGCGCAGGATTCGATCGCCGATGCCGCCAAACGGTCCGCACAGTATTACGTGAATTCGCGCTGGCTTGGCGGCACGCTGACCAACTGGAAAACCATCTCCGCCTCGATTTCGCGGCTGCGTAAGCTCGACGAGATGCTCAGTTCCGGTGACACCGGCGGTTACACCAAGAAAGAGCGCCTCACGATGCAGCGCGAGCGCGACAAGCTCGACCGCTCGCTCGGCGGCATCAAGGATATGGGTGGCGTGCCGGACCTGTTGTTTGTCATCGACACCAACAAAGAAGACATCGCAATCAAGGAAGCACAGCGCCTCAACATTCCGGTCGCTGCCGTCGTCGACACCAATTGCGATCCAGCCGGCATCACCTATGTCGTGCCGGGCAATGACGACGCCAGCCGAGCAGTTTCGCTGTACTGCGATCTCATTGCCAAGGCTGCGATCGACGGCATCTCGCGCGCGCAAGGCGAAATGGGCGTGGACGCCGGCGCGGCCGAGAAGCCCATCGTTGCCGAGCCGATTCCGACGGTGCCGGCTGCCGGCGATCTCGGGTTCGAGCAATTGCCCGGTCCGCGCGGCGCCGCCGACGATCTCAAAAAGCTGCCCGGCGTGTCGCCGGCGATCGAAAAACAACTCAACGATCTCGGCATCTTCCACTTCTCGCAGATTGCCGAACTCAACGAGAAAGCCGCACACAATGTCGGCGAAGAAGTGGGTCTCCCGGGCCGCGTGCCCGGCTGGGTCACCAAGGCCAAGGAATTGACGGCGGAATAGCGCCGCCTCGTTTTCCCTTGATAACGACCGTCGGCCGCACGTTGCGCGGCTGGACCGGATGAAGGATCAGGTTCGATGGCAAATATCAGCGCCCAGATGGTCAAGGAACTGCGCGAGTCCACCGGCGCGGGCATGATGGACTGCAAGTCCGCGCTGACCGAGACCAATGGCGATATGACGGCGGCGCAGGATTGGTTGCGCAAGAAGGGTCTGTCCAAAGCCGCCAAGAAGGCCGGCCGCGTCGCGGCCGAAGGGCTTATCGGCGTCCTGGTGCAGGGCGCCAAGGGCGTTGTCGTGGAGGTCAACTCCGAGACCGATTTCGTTGCGCGCAACGACCTGTTCCAGGGTCTCGTCAAGATGATCGCCGACGTGGCGCTCACGGTTGGCAACGACGTTGAGAAAATAAATGCGGCGAAAGCCGGCAGCATCACGGTGGCCGAGTCGATCTCGGACACGATCGCGAAGATCGGCGAGAACATGACGCTGCGCCGCGCCGGCGGCCTTTCGGTCGGGAAGGGCGCGATCGGCTCCTACGTGCATAATTCGGTCATCGATGGCCTCGGCAAGATCGGCGTAATCGTCGGCCTCGAATCGACCGGCAATTCCGACGAACTGGTCGCTATTGGCCGACAGGTCGCCATGCACGTCGCCTCGGCCAATCCCCTGGCGCTCGATGCGGCGGCGCTGGATCCGGCCGTTGTGGAGCGTGAGAAGAATGTGCTCGCGGACAAGTTCAAGCAGCAGGGCAAACCGGCTAACGTGATCGAGAAGATCGTCGAGTTGGGATTGAAGACATTCTACAAGGAAGTGTGCCTGCTCGAGCAGCCGTTCATTTTCGACGATAAAAAAAGCGTCGCGCAGGCATTGAAGGAAGCCGAGGGCAAAGTGGGCGGGCCGATCAAGGTGACGGGCTTCGTCCGGTTCGCGCTCGGTGAGGGCATCGAGAAGCAGGAAACCGATTTCGCCGCCGAGGTCGCAGCCGCCGCGGGCCAAAGCTGATAGCGGCGCGCAGCAGAATTGAGGATCGCATCGCATGAGTGATCCGCTTTACCGACGCGTGATCGTCAAGCTGTCCGGTGAGGCGCTCACCGGCAAGCAGGGCTTCGGCATCGATCAGGCAACAGTCGAACGTCTCGCCACCGATCTTGCGGCTGCCGCCAAGCTCGGCGTCGAGCTCGGCGTCGTGGTCGGCGGCGGCAATATCTTCCGCGGCGTCGAAGTGTCGGAGCGCGGCGTGCCGCGACCGGTCGGCGACACCATGGGCATGCTGGCGACGGTGATGAATTGTCTTGTGTTGGAAGCGGCCATCGAGCGGGCGGGGTGCGAGGCGCGCACGTTGTCGGCGCTCGCGATGACCGCCGTGTGCGAAACCTATAACCGCAAACGGGCCATGAAAAACCTCGGCAAGGGCCGCGTTGTACTGCTGGCCGCCGGCACCGGTAATCCCTTCTTTACGACCGACACGACCGCGGTGCTGCGCGCCGCAGAACTTGAGGCGCAGGCGGTGCTCAAGGCCACCAATGTTGACGGCGTCTACACCGCTGACCCGAAGAAAGACCCAAAGGCCACACGATACGACAAGCTCAGCCACCAGGAAGCGCTCGAAAAGGACCTCAAGGTCATGGATGGCGCCGCCTTCGCGCTTGCCCGTGAAAACCGGATGCCTATCATCGTGTTTTCGATTGCGGAAAAGAGCGCCATCGAAGCCGTACTGCGCGGCAAAGGGCGCGCAACCGTTGTCGGCTAGGCCGGCGCGGCAATTGCGGCTTCGTTTACTGGCGCGGTGTTCGAGGAATTGCCATGACAAGCACTACACACGACATTAACGAGATCAAGCGCCGCATGCAGGGCGCGAGCAGCGTATTGAAAACCGAGTTGTCGGGCCTTCGCACCGGACGAGCTTCTGCCCATATGCTTGATCCAATCATGGTGGAGGCCTATGGCGCACAGATGCCACTCATTCAGGTTGCCACGGTGAGCGTGCCGGAGCCCCGGATGATCTCTGTAAATGTCTGGGATCGCTCGCTCGTTCACCCGGTAGAAAAGGCGATCGTGAACTCCAATCTTGGGCTTTCGCCGGCGACCGAAGGCCAAACCATCCGCTTGCGCATTCCCGAACTCAACGAGGACCGGCGTAAGGAATTGGTGAAGGTGGCGCATAAATATGCCGAGACGGCACGCGTCGCAGTGCGGCATGTCCGGCGCGACGCCATGGATGTCATCAAGAAGCTCGAAAAGGATCACAAGATCAGCAAGGACGATCACGACCGTTTTTCCGGCGATATCCAGAAAGCGACCGACGCCGGCATCACGGAAATTGATCACATGCTGTCGGCAAAAGAAAAGGAAATCCTCACGGTCTGAGGTCGCATGTCATGCCCGAGGCCGAACTTCAGCAAACTGCTCCGCCGGCATTCGATGTGCCGCGTCACGTTGCCATCATTATGGATGGCAATGGCCGATGGGCGGCTGCGCGCGGCTTGCCGCGGGCGGAGGGTCATCGGCGCGGAGTCGAGGCTTTGCGGCGAACCATTCGCGCCGCTGGTGAAATCGGCATCAAGATCGTCACGATTTTCTCGTTCAGTGCGGAAAACTGGTCGCGACCGGCAAGTGAAATCGGCGAGCTAATGGGATTATTGCGCCGTTTTGTTCGCAATGATCTGGCTGAGCTTCACAAAAGCAACGTTCGGGTTCGCATTATCGGCGAGCGCACAGGCCTCGATCCGGATATCGGACGGTTGCTGACTGAGGCCGAGGAGCTCACCAAGAACAATGACGGTCTCGTATTGGTGGTGGCGTTCAATTATGGCGCGCGGCAGGAAATTGTACGCGCGGTGCAGCACATCACCGAAGAAATAGCGAACGGACGGATGACCGCTTCCGACATTGATATGGAGTCGATCACGCGCTTCCTCGACGCGCCCGACATTCCTGATCCCGATCTCATTATCCGCACCAGCGGCGAGCAGCGCCTGTCGAATTTTTTGCTCTGGCAGTCGGCGTACAGCGAACTGGTCTTTGTGCCGACCTATTGGCCGGACTTTGATCGGGCCGCCCTCGAATCCGCCATTCGCGAATATCAGCAACGCGAGCGGCGGTTCGGCGGCCTGGTCGCGCAGACCGGATCCTGATCCGTGGTCGATGCAGATCCTGCCTCCCGAGCGCCCATGTCCATGAACAACCTGGCGCTGCGCGTTCTCTCGGCCGTAGTGCTGGCGCCGCTCGCCATATTCGCCGCCTATCGCGGCGGCTGGCCGTTCATACTTTTTTGGGGCTTGGCTGCAATCGCGGTTTTGTGGGAATGGACGACGATGGTTGTGGGTGCCTCGTATCGGCTGATGTTTTCCTCCTGCGGTGGCGCCATTGCGATTGCAGGCTTCGTCGCTTGGCTCGGCCGTCCGATCGTTGCCATATTGATGGTGGGGCTGGGCGGGCTTGCCTCCGCCATATTCGCGCCTGATGGGCGGCAGGTCTGGGTCACAGCCGGAATTGCCTATGCTGGAGCGCTGCTGCTGGCGCCGGTTTTTCTGCGTGCAGACGACATGTTCGGATTTGCAGCGATCGTGCTACTGTTCGCCATTGTGTGGACTACCGATGTATTTGCTTATTTCGCCGGCCGCGCCTTGGGCGGACCAAAATTGCTGCCTGTTGTGAGCCCGAAAAAAACCTGGTCAGGCGCAATTGTCGGCGCGGTCGGTGCCATTCTGGTCGCGTTGTTCGTTGCGAGTCTGTTCGGGTCATTCAACAGAGCGGCAATCATCACCATCGCCTTCGTCTTGTCCGTCGTGTCGCAATGCGGCGATTTGTTCGAGTCATGGGTAAAGCGGAAATTCGGCGCGAAGGATTCGAGTCATCTCATTCCGGGTCATGGCGGCGTGATGGACCGGCTCGACGGCTTCTGGGCCGCTGCGCTCGTCGGTTGCGTTATCGGTTTGGTGCGCGGCGGTTTCGATGCGCCGGCGCGCGGGTTGCTACAATGGTGAAAGCATGACGGTCGTCGAAGCGGTGCGCACGAAAGCAGCGCCTGCCGGCGGCGTGCGTAGCATTTCCATCCTCGGCGCCACCGGCTCGGTTGGAACGAGCACGCTCGATCTGATCAAGCGCGAACCCGATCGGTATCGCGTCGAGTCGATCAGCGCGCGCCGCAATGCGGCAGCGTTGGGTAAGATCGCGCGCGAGGTTGGCGCCCGCCATGCGGTAGTTGCAGACCATGCCGCCTATCGTGAACTCAAAGACGCGCTGTCCGGCTCTCGCATCGAAGCCGCTTCGGGCGAAGATGCATTGGTTGAAGCGGCGCAGCGCCCTGCCGATTGGGTGATGGCGGCGATCAGTGGCGCGGTCGGATTGAAGCCAACACTTGCCGCGGTTGAACGTGGGGCGACCGTCGCCCTCGCCAACAAGGAATGCCTGGTTTGCGCAGGCGGGCTGTTCATGCGTAGCGCCGCGAAGGCCGGCGCCACGATCCTGCCAGTCGACTCCGAACACAACGCGGTGTTTCAGGCGCTTGGCTCCGGCAACTGGGGCGACGTCCGGCGCGTGATCCTGACAGCATCGGGCGGACCGTTTCGAACATGGTCGACAGATGCCATTAGGGCCGCGAAGCCTGAACAGGCGCTCAAGCATCCGAACTGGTCGATGGGTCCGAAGATCACAATCGACTCGGCAACGCTGATGAACAAAGGCCTTGAGATTATTGAGGCGCACCACCTGTTCGCGCTGCCATCCGAACAGATTGACGTTTTGGTGCATCCTCAATCGGTGGTGCACGGGCTGGTGGAATTTCGCGATGGATCGGTCGTGGCACAACTCGGCTCGCCCGATATGCGCATTCCGATCGCCCACTGTCTGGCCTGGCCGCGCCGTATTGACGGGCCGGCCGCCCGCCTTGACCTCGCTGCAGTGAAGCAACTCACCTTCGAGGCGCCGGATCTGGAACGATTTCCGGCGCTTGGGCTGGCGCGACGCGCCATGGAAACGGGCGGGGCGGCACCCACTGTCTTGAATGCGGCCGATGAGGTTGCCGTCAGCGAGTTTCTAGCCGGCAAGATCTCTTTTCCTGCCATTGTGGCTCTGGTGGAAGCGACCCTTGATATGGCCGCAAAGCGCGGTTTATTGGCCGAGCCGACCGGAATCGATGCCGCTTTGGCTGTTGACCATATTGCAAGAAGTCTGGCCCGGGACCTCTTGCCCGAAATTGCCGTAAAGGCATCCTAGGTAGTTTGCGGGCGATAAACAGGCCTGACAGGGCGAAACGAGGAGCGCGGAGCGTAATGGGTACGGAAATCATGGGGGGCTTGAGCGCATTTGGCGGTGGCCTCGTCGGCTACGTGGTGCCGTTCCTTTTCGTTCTGACGATCGTCGTGTTTTTCCACGAGCTCGGCCATTTCATGATGGCGCGCTGGTGCGGCATCAGGGTTCTGGTCTTCTCGATCGGTTTTGGGCCCGAAATCGCAGGTTTCAACGACCGCTACGGCACGCGCTGGAAGATTTCCGCGGTTCCGCTTGGTGGCTACGTGAAATTCTTCGGCGACGATAATGCGGCGAGCACACCTGACCGCGCGGCCGTCGCGTCCATGAGCGAAGCCGATAAGAAGGACAGCTTCGTGTTCCAACCGGTCCGTTCACGCGCGGCCGTGGTCGCTGCAGGGCCGATCGCGAATTTCGTGCTGGCAATCGCCATTTTCGCCGGCATTTTCATGACGGTCGGCAAACAGACCACCAGCCCACGCGTCGATACCGTACTGGCGGGGAGCTCGGCCGAGGTGGCCGGCTTCAAACCGGGCGATCTGGTGCTGTCGATCAACGGCGAGAAGATCGAGAGTTTTTCCGACATGCAGCGGGTCGTCAGCATCAGTGCTGGGGAGCCGCTCGCTATCGAGGTGGATCGCGGTGGTGTGCCGGTCGCACTCAAGGCCGTTCCCCAATTGAAGGAGATCAAGGACAATTTCGGCAATGTCCACCGTTTGGGAGTGCTGGGTATCAGCCGGTCAATGGCGCCTGGCGACATCAAGACCGAAAAAGCAGGGCCGTTCCGCGCCGTCGTGATGGGCGCGCAGGAAACCTGGTTCGTCGTCGACCGGACGCTGTCCTATATCACGGGCGTTTTTGCCGGCCGGGAGGCTGCTGACCAGCTTGGCGGGCCCATTCGCATAGCCCAAGTGTCGGGGCAGGTGGCTACCGCTGGTTTTGCGGCACTCATCCACCTCACAGCCGTGCTGTCGGTCTCGATTGGCCTCCTGAACCTGTTCCCCATCCCTTTGCTCGATGGGGGTCACCTTTTGTTCTATGTTATTGAAGCGATTCGAGGCCGGGCGCTATCAGAGCGCGCCCAGGAGGTTGGATTCCGGATCGGCCTTGCGCTGGTTGTCATGTTGATGATTTTTGCAACCTTTAATGACATAAAAGGCATCTTCTTTCCGGCGTCGTCCTGAGACCGTTGCTGACGGGCAACTTTTTGAGGGGAAAGGGAAAGTTGGGCGGGACTTTCGTTTGCAGTGCATAAAAAACGCTGTACAAAGCGGGCCTATGCCAGCCCGGACCGTCTAACGAATCCGCAGTGGGGGCGGCCGCATGGATCAAAAGGGCGCGTAGCGCATGGGAATTTGTGTGCGGGTGGTTCGGGGACTGGCGTTTAACTGCCTAGTCCTCGCCGGGATCCTCGTCGGCGCTTGCTGTGTGACAGTGGCCTCCTCCGGAGTCGCGGTTGCACAGTCGGTCAACTCGATCGTTGTCGAGGGCAGCCGCCGGGTCGAGGCCGACACCATCCGTTCCTATTTCAAGCCCGGCCCGGGGGGCCGGTTGGGCCCTGAACAGGAAGACGAGGGTCTCAAGGCCCTCCTCACCACTGGTCTTTTCGCCGACGTCCGCATCAGCCATACCGGCGGTCGCATTGTGGTGACCGTGGTCGAAAATCCGGTGATTAACCGGGTTGCCTTCGAAGGCAACAAGAAGGCCAAGGACGAGCAGCTCACGGCGGAGGTCCAGTCAAAGCCGCGTGGGACCCTGTCGCGCCCGACCGTCCAGGCCGATGTGCAGCGCATCATCGAGATTTATCACCGGAGCGGCCGTTTCGACGTCAGTGTCGATCCGAAGATCATTGAGTTACCCAATAATCGCGTCGACCTGGTTTTCGAGATCAAGGAAGGCGAGAAAACCGGCGTCAAGGACATCCGGTTTGTCGGCACCCATGCATATTCGTCAGGCCGTCTGAAGGACATCGTCAAAACCTCCGAGAGCAATTTTCTCAGCTTCCTGCAGACCACCGACATTTACGACCCAGACCGTGTGGAGGCCGACCGCGATCTGTTGCGCCGGTTCTACCTGAAGCACGGGTACGCTGATGTACGCATCGTCTCTGCAGTCGGCGAATACGATCCGTCCAAGAAGGGATTTGTCGTCACTTTCACGATCGATGAAGGTGCCCAATATCGCGTTGGCACGGTGGACGTCGTTTCGAACGTGCGCGCAATCGATCCGGCCGCGCTACGATCCCAGGTCAAACTCGGCTCCGGCAACGTCTACAATGCTGATCTTGTAGAACGAAGCGTGGAGGCGATGACGATCGCGGCCGCGAAGAGTGGCTACGCCTTCGCGACGGTCCGTCCGCGCGGCGACCGAAATTTCGAGGCCAAGACCATTAATCTCGCCTTCGTGCTCGAAGAGGGTCCTCGTGCGTACATTGAGCGCATCAACGTGCGGGGCAATACCCGCACCCGCGATTATGTGATCCGCCGGGAATTCGATCTGAGTGAAGGTGACGCGTATAATCGCGCACTTATTGATCGCGCCGAGCGCCGCTTGAAGAATCTCAACTTCTTCAAGACGGTGAAAATTACCAATGAGCCAGGCTCAGCCCCCGATCGTGTGGTCGTTAACGTTGACGTTGAGGAACAGCCGACCGGCGAGTTTTCGGTCTCCGGCGGGTATTCCACCGCCGATGGTCTGATTGGCGAAGTGAGCGTTGCCGACCGCAACCTCATGGGTCGTGGCGACTATGCCAAGGCGTCTGTGACTTACGGACAATACGTCAGGGGCTTCGACCTTTCGTTCGTCGAGCCCTATCTTTTCGGCTACCGCATGGCCGGCGGAATCGACCTGTTCGCGCGACAAAATCTCGCAAACAGTTACGTCTCGTACGATTCCCAGACCGTTGGCACCAATCTGCGCCTCGGATTTGCGCTGACCGAGGAAATCGCGTTCCAGCCGCGGTATTCGTTCTACCAGCAGAAGATTACGCTGCCTGACCAGTACAATAACTGTCGATTTTCAAGCCTGATTCCACCGGGCCCCGGCGTTAATCCGATCGCCGAAGCATCGGGATTGGACACGAGTCTGCTGGCAAATGGCCCGTTCGGTGGCTGTTATGCGGACGGCGAGGCTTCGCTGGCAGTGCGTAAGGAACTGGCTGCGGGTCCGGTCAATACGTCGCTGGTTGGCTACACGCTTTCGTACAATACGCTCGACAACAACAGGCTTCCGACGAGCGGCCTTTACACCGAGATCAAGCAGGATTTTGCCGGCGTTGGCGGCGACGTGAACTTCATCCGCACGTCCGTTGAAGCGCGTAATTACTATGAAGTGTTTTCTGATGTCGTCAGCGTCGTAAAGCTTCAAGCCGGTAATATTACGCCTTGGGGTGGCCAGAGCTTGCGCATGCTGGACCAATTCCAGATGGGGCCAAACCTCGTGCGTGGCTTTGCCCCCGCTGGCATAGGCCCGCGCGACCTCACGATAGGAACAACGAATGACGCCCTCGGCGGCAGCTTGTATTGGGGTGTGAGCCTTGAGGCACAGACGCCGTTGTATTTCTTGCCGAAGGATATCGGCATTAAGCTTGCGGCTTTTGCCGATGCGGGCAACGTTTGGGATTATAAAGGTCCGACGAGTTGGAGTGTAACCGGCGAAACACTCCAGGTCGGCCTCGATGGTATGGCAAAGATCCGCTCTTCAGTTGGTGTTGGCCTGCTGTGGGACTCCCCGCTCGGACCGCTGCGTTTCGATTTGGCTTATCCGATTACAAAATATTGCGCGACCGGGTCGGATAACGTCACGCAAGTTTGCGACCGCACGCAGGTCTTCCGCTTCAGCGGCGGCACCAAGTTCTGATTTTGGTTGTGTCCGGCGGTATGGCGGATCGGACTCCTGCAGGATGAACGAGCCGGCCTTATTACGACACTCGCGCGGTCTCACACTTGATGAGATCGTTGCTCTGACCGGCGCGACGCTGACGTCGCGCGCTCCGCATTCGCGGCGCGTGGTCAATGTTGCGCCGCTTGATCGCGCATCGCCTCACGATCTTGCCTTTTTTGACAACGGGAGATTCGCGGCGGCCGCAAGCGCAACCCACGCTGGCGTCTGTCTCACGACAACAGCACTTGCGGGTGATCTGCCGGCCGAGGTGGCTGTTCTGACGGTGCGGGACCCTTATCGCGCGTTTGTTACGGTGGCCCGCGAATTATTTCCGCAAGCGCTGCGTCCGTCATCGCTATCCGCGCCTGGTGAGTTTACCGGGGCACATATAGACGCGCGCGCGCGCATGGAAGATGACGTGTCAATCAATCCGGGAGCAGTCATCGGGCCCGACGTCGAGATCGGCAGCGGTAGCGTGATTGGGGCGAACGCGGTGATCGGCGCGGGAGTGAGGGTCGGACGAAACTGTTCGATCGGCGCCAATGCAACCATCAGCGAGGCATTGATCGGGGATCGCGTCATCATCCATCCGGGCTGCAAGATCGGCCAGGACGGATTCGGCTTCGTGATGGGAGGCAACGGCCATTTCAAAGTCCCGCAGGTCGGGCGCGTTATCATTCAGGACGACGTGGAGATCGGCGCGGGCACAACCATCGATCGCGGCGCCATTCGCGATACAGTCATCGGCGAGGGTACCAAGATCGACAACTTGGTTCAGGTGGGCCACAATGTCTGTATTGGCCGACACTGCATTTTAGTGGCGCAAATAGGCATTTCCGGCAGTGCAACGCTGGAAGATTTCGTTGTTCTGGGGGCCCGTGTCGGTCTGGGCAATGACGTAACAATCGGCGAAGGTGCGCAGGTCGCGGCACTTAGTAATGTCCACGATGATGTGCCCGCGGGTGCGCGTTGGGGTGGCACGCCGGCGAAACCGATCAAATTGTGGTTCCGTGAAATGAAAATGATTGCAAGACTTGCACGCCAGCAAAGTGACGCCAAAACGGCCGCGGACGAATGAGATTGTGCCATGGATAAAGCCGTAACGAGGCTTGAGGCAGCCGACATCGAGATGGTGTTGAAAATGCTTCCACACCGTTACCCTTTCTTGATGGTCGATCGTGTTATTGACATTCAAGGCGACGAATCCGGCATCGGCATAAAGAACGTTACGATCAATGAGCCGCAATTCCAGGGCCATTTTCCTGGCAATCCGGTATTTCCCGGCGTGCTGATGATCGAAGGCATGGCACAGACGGCAGGCGTCCTGTGCATTGCCGCATCGGGCGCGCAGCCGAAATCGGTCTTTTTTCTCACCATCGACAAGGCAAAATTCCGCAAGCCTGTGCGACCGGGCGATACCATCGAATACCATATGAAACGGATCGCGCATCGCAAATCCATGTGGTGGTACCGCGGTGAAGCGAAAGTCGCCGGTCAGATCGTCGCGGAAGCGCAAGTCGGCGCTATGCTTTCAGACGCATGAGCGCGCGCATGATCGATCCTTCGGCTCGGGTCGAGGCCGGAGCGGCAATCGGAAGCAACGTCACGATTGGCCCCTATTGCACGATTGGTGCGAATGTTCGCATTGGCGACGGCTGCCGTCTGGTGGCACACGTCAATCTCACGGGCCACACCACGGTTGGTGCTGGTACCGTCATCCATCCGTTCACATCTCTTGGCTCGCCGCCGCAGTCATTCAATTATCGCGGCGGTCCCACGACACTTGAGGTCGGAGCGGATTGCGATATTCGAGAAAACGTCACCATGAACATTGGCACGGAAGATGGCGGCGGCAAGACAATAGTTGGCGACGGCTGTTTTTTCATGGTCGGCAGCCACGTCGGCCACGATTGTCATCTCGGCAACAAAGTGGTGTTAGCCAATAACACGGTACTGGGCGGGCATGTCACCATTGGCGATAATGTGGTGTTCGGTGGAGGCGTAGCCGTGCGTCAGTTCGTCCGGATCGGTGAGGGCGCGATGATCGTCGGCCTGAGCGGTGTACGCGCTGATGTTATCCCCTTCGCGATGGCACAAGGCTCGCTTGCTAATCTGGTTGGACTTAATGTGGTCGGCATGCGGCGGCGCGGACTTTCGAAATCGGAAATTCACCGCGTTCGTGCCGCTTACGAAGCCTTGTTTTTCGGCGCGGGCGAGTTCCGTGCGCGCATCGACAAGGTCGCCGCCGACTTCGATGACGGGGCGCTGGTCGGCAAGATCATCGCATTTATTCGTGCGGGAAAGCGTCCGTTCACAATGGCTATCAAGCGCGGTGAGGCGGACGAGGACGCATGAACGCGTCGGCAGCTGTGGGGCAGAACGGCCCGCTCGCGCTCATATGCGGCGGCGGCACGCTACCTCTGGCGGTGGCGGACTTCGTTTCGAAACGCGGACGAGAGGTCCTCCTTTTTGCGCTTCGCGGCCATGCCGATCCGGAAATGGTCGCACGTTATCCGCACCACTGGATTCGTGTCGGTCAACTGGGCGCTTTCATCAGACACGCCCGTGCCGCCGGCTGCCGAGACGTGGTTTTTATCGGCTCGCTGGTGCGGCCGACCCTCTGGAATCTTCGCCCCGATTTCAAGGCGCTGATGTTATTGCCGCGAATTATGGCTGCGTACCGTGGTGGCGATAATCATTTACTGTCGGGCGTGAGCCGGATCGTCGAGGATCATAGCTTTCACCTCCTTGGGGCCCATGAAGTTGCACCGGAGATATTGGTGCCGGAAGGGGTGTTCGGGCGCATTGTTGCCGCGGAGCAGCATCAGCAGGATATTGCTTTCGGTTTCGATTATTTACACGCGAGCGGTGCGTTCGATATTGGCCAAGCTGTGGTGGTGGCGGGCAAACGCGTGCTGGCAGTAGAGGCGGCCGAGGGTACCGACCAGATGCTGGCGCGCGTTGCTGAATTGCGAATTGCGGGACGGATCGGTGGTCCCCCAGGGATTGGCGTGTTGGTGAAAGCGCCTAAACCGGAGCAGGACCGCCGTTTTGACTTGCCCTCGATTGGCCCAAATACCGTAGCCGGGGTGGCTCGCGCGCAGCTTGCGGGAATTGCGGTTGTTGGCGGTGCGACCGTGGTTGCGGAACCGGAGCGCGTCGTCGTTGAAGCCGATCGCGCCGGAATATTTGTTCTTGGCGTTCGGGCCGGCAGAGAGCGATGAGCCCGCATATTTTTCTCGTTGCGGGCGAGGAGTCGGGCGACCGGCTGGGTGCCACACTGATCGCGGCGATAAAGCAACGCACGCAAGGGCGCGCCCGCTTTTCCGGCGTTGGTGGTGCACATATGGCAGCGGAAGGCGCACCAAGTCTTTTCCCACTTGGTGATCTTGCGATTATTGGATTTGGCGGGATTCTGACGCGCTTGCCAAAGATCTTCCGGCGCATTCGCGAGACGGCGGATGCTGTTATATCGGCAAAGCCGGACGCGCTGGTTATCATTGATAGCCCCGAATTTACCCATCGCGTGGCGCGCGCTGTACGCGACCGTGCTCCTGATATTCCGATCGTCGATTATGTTTGCCCCTCGGTGTGGGCATGGCGTCCGGGTCGCGCGCGCGCCATGCGCACGTATATTGATCTTGTGCTTGCTCTGCTGCCGTTCGAACCAAAAGTCATGGGTGAACTCGGCGGCCCGCCGTGCAGTTATGTTGGGCATCCGTTGATAGAGCAGCTCGACGAGTTACGCCCGAACGAGCTTGAAAAGCGCTTGCGGATGGCCGGCCCTCCATTGCTGCTGGTGATGCCGGGCAGCCGGTCAGGCGAAATCCGGCGCCTAGCGCCGGTTTTTGGTGCGGCCGTTGGCCGTGTGGCCAAGCAGTTCGGGGATATTGAAGCAGTGGTTCCGGCGGTGCCGAGGCTTGCCGACATGGTGCGAACGGCGGTCGCCTCATGGCGCGTTCCGACCCGCGTGATGACTGACGCCGGTGAAAAGAATGAGGCATTTCGCACCGCGCGTGCGGCGCTGACCAAATCGGGCACGTCGACGCTTGAGCTCGCGCTTGCGGGTGTGCCGATGGTAGCGGCGTACAAGGTTAGTGTGATCGAAGAACTTGCCGCACGTCTCTTGGTCAATGTTCCTTCGGCAATTCTCGCCAATCTGACACTCGGGGAAAATGTTGTGCCGGAGTATATTCAGCGGGATTGCACAGCTGTGCGGCTCGCGAGCGCTGTATTGCCGCTGCTGGCCGACACACCAGAGCGGCGAAGGCAAATCGACGCCTTTGCCCGCCTCGATGCAATTATGGAAGTCGGGATCGTTCAGCCCAGCGATCGGGCGGCTTCGCTGGTGCTCGATTGTGCGATAAAAAGAGGCCAATTATTGCGCGAAACTGGAATATCAGCCCTGTCACAATCCTAGCTTGCTGGGTCCGCCCGGAAAGGCGTATGTCCTTGTAGCAAACCGGATTTCAGCCTTTGACCCCTTCCCCGCGCGCATCGATCACGGCCGTTCATGGCTACGTGCCGCCCGATCTGCTCACCAATGCGGAGCTCGCGCGCCTGGTCGACACCAGTGACGCCTGGATCACCGAGCGCACCGGTATCAAGGAGCGTCATATCCTGAAGGGCGAAGGTCTTGGGACCTCGCATATGGCCGCCGAGGCGGTGCGTGGGTTGCTGGAGAAGACCGGCACAAAGCCGGATGAGGTGGACCTGCTCATTTGCGCAACCACGACGCCGGACTTGCAGTTTCCCTCAACGGCCAATTTGATCTGCGACATGGTCGGTGTGCGCAATATCGGCAGTTTTGATGTGCAGGCGGCCTGCTCGGGATTTCTCTACTCGTTGACGATCGCCGCGCAGTTCATCGCCAATGGCACAGCACGAAAAGTTGTGGTCGTCGGCGCCGATAAAATGTCATCGATCATCGACTACACCGACCGCGCCACCTGCGTTTTGTTCGGCGATGGTGCCGGGGCGGTGCTCCTCGAGCCGAACGATAGCGGCTACGGCATCATCGATGCGCTGATTCATTCCGATGGGTCAGGCATGATCCATCTTCATCAGAAAGCAGGCGGCAGCCGCATGCCGGCGACGACCGAAACCGTGGCCAAGCGGTTGCACTATGTCCATCAAGAAGGCGCTGCGGTCTACAAGTTCGCCATCGCCAAAATGGCGGAAGTGGCCGGCCAGATCATGTCGCGCAATAATTTGCGCGCCGAGATGATCGACTGGCTGGTTCCGCATCAGGCCAACAAGCGCATTATCGAGTTCGACCGCCGAGCGCATGGGCATGCCGATGGATAAGGTGATGGTGACCATCCACAAATACGGCAACACCACCAATGCCACCATCCCGCTCTGCCTGTGGGACTATGAGCCAAAGCTAAAGCGCGGCGACCGTATGGTGCTTGCCGCGTTTGGCGGTGGGTTCACCTGGGCAGGAATTTACGTGCAATGGGCCTATGACGGCGCAACCGCGCCGATGCTCAACGGCAAATCCAACGGCAAATCCAACGGTAAGAGCCGCTAGCGAATCTATTTCCGCCGTGAAATTGGCGCATAATCCCTACGCGTCGCGCCCGTGTAGAGCTGACGCGGCCTGCCGATTTTCTGGTGCGGGTCTTCGATCATTTCCTTCCACTGGGCGATCCAACCGACTGTGCGGGCGACCGCAAACAGCACGGTGAACATTGTGGTTGGGAAACCCATCGCCTTGAGCGTAATGCCAGAATAGAAATCGATGTTTGGATAGAGCTTTTTCTCGATGAAATAGTCGTCATGCAGCGCGATCTTCTCGAGCTCCATGGCGACGTCGAGGAGCGGATCGTCCTTGATGCCGAGTTCTGTCAGGACCTCGTGGCACGTCTTCTGCATGATCTTGGCGCGTGGGTCGTAGTTCTTATAGACGCGATGACCAAAGCCCATCAGCCGGTACGAGTCGTTTTTATCTTTGGCACGCTTGATGAATTCCGGAATGCGGTCGACCGAGCCAATTTCGCGGAGCATGTTGAGCGCGGCCTCGTTCGCGCCACCATGTGCCGGGCCCCACAAGCAAGCGCAGCCCGCCGCAATGCAGGCGAAAGGATTGGCGCCGGATGAGCCGGCAAGCCGGACGGTTGATGTCGATGCGTTCTGCTCGTGGTCTGCGTGCAGGATAAAGATGCGATCCATCGCGCGCGCAAGTACCGGATTGGCCGTGTATTCTTCGGTCGGCACCGCGAAACACATGCGCAAGAAATTCGAGGCGTAGTCGAGTTCGTTTTTGGGGTACACGAACGGCTGGCCGATCGAATATTTGTAAGCCATGGCCGCGAGCGTCGGTACTTTCGCAATCATGCGGATCGAGGCAATCATTCGCTGGTGTGGATCGGAAATATCGGTGGAGTCGTGGTAAAAAGCCGATAGCGCGCCGACGCAGCCCGTCATGACGGCCATCGGATGCGCGTCACGGCGGAAGCCCTGGAAGAACCGCATCATCTGCTCGTGCACCATCGTGTGCCGGTTGACGCGGTAGTCGAAGTCTGCCTTCTGCGACGTGGTCGGCAATTCGCCGTAGAGCAGTAGATAACAGGTCTCTAGGAAGTCGCCGTGTTCGGCGAGCTGTTCGATCGGATATCCACGATAGAGCAGGATGCCCTCGTCACCATCGATATAGGTGATCTTGGATTCGCAGCTCGCGGTCGAGGTAAAGCCGGGATCGTATGTAAACATCCCGCTCTGAGCGTAGAGCTTCGAAATGTCGACCACGTCGGGACCAATCGTGCCGGGATACACCGGCATGTCCCAGTTGTTGTTGCCGACCGTCAGAGTGCCGGTCTTGTTCTTGGCGCTGGTCTTGGCGTCCATGGTCGAGCCCTCGAATTTGGCCGCGAGCGATGCGCGTGGAAAACGTTTTGGCCGGACTGGCGTGCCGTCGGGTCAGGCCTCAGGGATTCCGGTCGCTTTGTGCGTATCCCATTCAAGTGTGCGCTGCAAGATAGCGCGGCTTCGCCATATATAGGGGCAATAACGGGCGCGCGGCACGTATGCCCAATATGAAAATTTATGGTGTCGCCTGGTCTCGCAACCGAGCGAGGCTCTCGTCCCGTCCCAACACGGCCAGCACGTCAAAAATTGGCGGCGATGTGGTTCGGCCGGTGAGGGCGGCTCTAAGCGGCTGTGCCACGGCGCCTAGTTTTAGGCCAGCGCGTTCGGCATAGGGGCGCACGATGGCCTCGGCCGAGGCGGCAGTCCACTCTGTGACGGCCTCCAGTTCCGGCAGCAAGGCCGCAATGAGGGTTTTGGCTTCGGTTGTCAGCAGGGTTTTGGCCTGATCGTTGATATCGAGCGGGCGGCTTGTCCAAAGGAACCGGGAGGCGTCGAACAATTCGACCAAAGTCTTGGCCCGTTCCTTCAGTCCCGGCATGGCAGCCAGCAGCTTGGCGCGTAACGCAGGGGTCATTTTGCTTGCGAGTTCCTGACCGCCCGCGATGTGGGGCAAGAGTTGCTCGAGAGCGGCGATCAGGTCGGCGTCATCGCTCGCGCGGATATAGTGGCCGTTGAGGCTCTCGAGCTTCGTGAAATCGAAGCGCGCCGGCGAACGGCCGATCTGCGGCAGGTCGAAAGCCGCAATCATCTCCTCTGTGCTGAATATTTCCTGATCGCCGTGCGCCCAGCCGAGCCTCACCAGGTAATTTCGCATCGCCGCCGGCAGGTATCCCATCGCCCGGTAAGCGTCGACGCCTAGGGCACCATGGCGCTTTGAGAGCTTGGAACCGTCCGGGCCATGGATAAGCGGGATATGGGCCATGATCGGCACCTTCCAGCCGAGCGCCTGATAGATTTGGGTCTGGCGTGCTCCGTTGTTGAGGTGGTCGTCACCGCGGATGATATGGGTCACCCCCATGTCATGGTCGTCGACCACCACAGCCAGCATGTAGGTTGGAGTGCCGTCCGAGCGCAGGAGCACGAAGTCGTCAAGGTTTTCGTTCTGCCAAACGACGCGGCCCTGAACCTGGTCCTCGACGACAGTTTCACCGGTCAACGGAGCCATGAGGCGGATGACCGGGTTGATGCCGGCTGGGACATCCTTAGGGGCGAGGTCTCGGCATCGGCCGTCATAAAGGCGAGTGCGGCCCTCCGCGCGAGCCTTCTCTCGCATGGCGGTCAATTGATCAGGGCTGCAGTAGCAGCGATAGGCGTGACCTGACGCCAGAAGCTGTTCGGCAATCTGGCGGTGGCGGGCAGCACGAGAAAACTGGAAGACAATCTCGCCGTCCCAGTTAATACCGAGCCAGGTCAGCCCGTCGATGATGGCGTTAATGGCCGCGGCGGTCGAACGCTCGCGGTCAGTGTCCTCGATCCGCAGCAGCATTTTTCCGCCATGCCGGCGTGCGAACAGCCAATTAAACAGCGCAGTACGGCCTCCCCCGATATGGAGGAATCCGGTCGGTGAGGGCGCAAAGCGGGTGACGACGGGCTCACTCATCGACGGCGATCTACCACACTTGCCGGAAAAGGTGTCAGCGCGATTGACATTGAGCCGGACGTCCCGTCATGGCATAGGCCGCCGTTCGTGGCGTCGGATGGGTTTCGCGGAATTTGAGGAAGCATGGTGACGGACAATAATGCAAGGGGCGAAGCGACTACGGGTGAACCCGGGCGCGATTTCATCCGCGATATCGTTAAAGCCGACCTGGACGCGGGTCGGGCCAAGGGGGTGGTCACCCGCTTTCCGCCCGAGCCGAACGGGTACCTTCATATTGGGCACGCTAAATCGATCTGCCTGAATTTCGGAATTGCGGAAGAATTCCGCGGACGCTGCCATCTTCGTTTTGACGACACCAACCCCACAAAGGAAGAGCAGGAATATATCGACGCCATAGAGCGCGACGTGCGTTGGCTTGGATTTGATTGGGGCAAACACCTCTACCACGCCTCGGACTATTTCGAGCGGCTCTATGGATGGGCGGAAGACTTGAATTCGTGCCGGCAAAGCCTATGTGGATGATCAGAATCCGCACGACATGCGAACCAATCGAGGCACGCTAACCGAACCGGGCAAAAACAGTCCGTTCCGCGACCGCAGTGTTGAAGAAAATCTCGATTTATTCCGGCGTATGCGCGCGGGTGAATTCCCGAACGGCGCGCGGGTGCTGAGGGCAAAAATCGACATGGCCTCAGGCAACATCAATCTGCGCGACCCTGTGATGTATCGCATTCTTCACGCCAATCACCCACGCACCGGCACGGAATGGAAGATCTATCCCAGTTATGACTACGCCCATGGTCAGTCGGATGCGATAGAGCAGGTCACCCATTCAATCTGTACGCTGGAATTCGAGGATCATCGTCCGCTCTACGACTGGTTCATCGCTAATTTGGATGTACCGTCGAAACCCCATCAGTACGAGTTCGCGCGCCTTAATCTGACTTACACGGTGCTTTCCAAGCGCGTGCTGACTGAATTGGTGCGGGGCGGACATGTCAACGGATGGGACGACCCCCGCATGCCCACTTTGGCGGGATTGCGCCGACGAGGAGTTCCGTCCGAAGCCATTCGGGACTTTGTCAAACGCATCGGCGTTGCAAAGGCCAACAGCATTGTTGACGTGGGGCTGTTCGATTTTTCCGTCCGCGAAGCGCTTAACAAGACCGCATTGCGACGAATGGCGGTGCTTCGTCCGCTCAAGGTCGTGATCGAAAATTATCCCGAAGGACAGGTTGAGGAATTGGAAGCGGTCAATCACCCTGACAATCCTGCGGCAGGCGCGCGAAAGATCAAATTCGGGCGGGAGATTTTTATCGAGCAGGAAGATTTTATGGAGAATCCGCCGAAGAAGTTCTTCCGACTATCTCCTGGATCTGAGGTTCGCTTGCGCTATGCCTATTTCCTGACCTGCCGTGAAGTCATCAAAAGCACGAGCGGCGAGGTTACTGAGTTGCGCTGCACTTATGATCCAGCGACCCGCGGTGGCAATGCGCCGGACGGACGCAAGGTGAAGGCAACAATTCACTGGGTGTCGGCGACGCACTCCATCCCAGCGGAGGTGCGGCTTTACAATCCGCTGTTTACAAAGCCTGATCCCAGCGGCGGGGAAGGATTTACTGCCGAACTCAATCCCAATTCGCTGGAATTACTGAGTGGGGCGCGGCTGGAGCCGGCGCTCGCCGAAGCCCGGGTCGAGCAGCCGGTGCAGTTCGAGCGGCAGGGGTATTTTTGTCTCGATCAAAACTCAAAAACGGCGACGCCTATATTCAGCCGGACAATCGGGCTGCGGGATACATGGGCCAAGGAGAAAGCCACAGGGTAAGCCTGAAGGTACTGGCCACAACCTATGGATGAGTTATGATGGGCGCGGTTGTAACCGTCGGCGTCGGGGAGGCGCCCCCGCGCCTTGGTCCGGCAAAGTACCCACCACGAGCGACCACGCGCGCGCGCCAAGGCCTGGGCGCCGACGGCTGATGCCGCCCGTCGCCCGGCTGGATTTTTGCTGCCGGATGGAATGGTCGATGCGGCTGGTTCGCTGCGCGGGCTGTTGTCTGAGTGGGTTGTGGCTGAAGTTGCGCCGGGCCGGCTGATGCCATGGCTGCCGGTCGCCTTCGGCTTTGGCATTGTTGCCTACTTCAGCGCAGATCGCGAACCGGCCTGGTGGGCGGCGGTGGCCTTGGCGATTGCGGGCGTCGTCCTGACCGTTCTGGCCCGCCATCGTCCGATCGGGTTCCCACTGGTGCTTGGGTTGGCGACGATCGCCGCAGGATTTGCGACGGCAACGCTGCAAACGGTTCGCATCGCACACCCGATCTTGCAATCGTCGGCCGCAAGCGTGCTGGTGTCAGGTTTCGTCGAGGTGCGTGAGGAGCGCGAGCGCAGCGATCGTATCGTCGTGCGCGTTCAAGCTATCGAGGGCTCGCTCGCAAAACCTGCACCTGAGCGCGTTCGCGTCGCGGTACGCAAAGGAAGCGCTCCCGCTGTCGGTAGCTTTGTCGAATTCAAGGCTCGCCTGTCGCCACCGATGCAGCCTCTGCGCCCCGGTGGCTACGATTTTGCCCGCGATATGTATTTCCAACGCATCGGCGCATCCGGCTATGCGCTTGGCGCAATCAAGATCAAGGCCCCGCCAGTCGCGCGCGGATTTTGGTTACAATATGCCACGATCATCGACGATGTGCGGGAAGCCATCGACAAGCGCATTCGCGAAGTGATGCCCGGCGACAATGGCTCCATCGCGTCGGCGCTAATCACGGGAAAACGTGACGCAATTTCGACACCAGTCAACGACGCTATGTATGTTTCGAGCCTCGCCCATGTCCTGTCGATTTCGGGCTATCACATGGCAGTGGTGGCCGGGATCGTGTTCTTTTTTATACGCGCGGGTCTCGCGCTATTTCCTTCTTTGGCGAGTCGTCATCCCATCAAAAAATGGGCGGCACTCGGCGCGCTGGTCGCGGCAGGGTTCTATCTTTTGCTTTCAGGTGTTGAGGTTGCCGCCCAACGCTCCTTCATCATGATTGCAATCGTCCTCATCGGCGTCATGGTCGATCGCACGACGCTTACCTTCCGGACGCTTTCCGTGGCGGCAATCGGTGTGCTGCTGCTTGCTCCGCAAGCCGTCATTCATCCGAGCTTCCAGATGTCGTTTGCTGCCACGTTGGCGCTGATTGCGGCGTACCAATACGGGCTACCGTGGCGCGCCAGTAAAGATAGTTCACTCGGGATGCGCGTGGCGCTCTGGGGAGCGCGAGAAGTTTTTGGATTGCTTCTGGCCTCGCTGGTTGCCGGTTTTGCAACGACACCTTATGCGGCCTACCATTTTCATCGGCTCGCGCCATACGGAGCCTTGGCCAACCTCCTTGCGATGCCGGTCGTATCCGCGCTGGTCATGCCAATGGGGATTCTTGGGTTGCTAGCGATGCCATTCGGATTCGATGCCCCGTTCTGGCGGCTGATGAGCGGCGGGATTGATTGGATGAATGGTGTTGCGCTTTGGGTTGCCAGTCTGCCAGGCGCCGTGGGGCGGCTGCACGCCTTTGGGACCGGCCCACTATTGGTGGGGACAGCGGGTATTTTGCTTGTCTGCTTGCTACGTACGCCATTGCGCTGGAGCGGGGCGGCCCTGGCCGTTAGTGCCAGCCTGTGGGCCGTCGTGGCACCGCAGCCGGATGTCTTGATCGCTAGTGACGGTCAATCGGCCGCATTTCGTGGCAGCGACGGACGCCTTGCAATTCTGCACAACGGCCGCGACACCTTCGCCGTCAAGGAGTGGCTTGCGGCTGATGCCGACGCACGCGCACCGAAAGATTCAAGTTTGGCCAATGGCGTCAGGTGCGACCCGATTGGCTGTATTGGTACGCTAAACGACGGGCGCCTTATCTCAATGGTGCTTGGAATCGAAGCCGTCGCCGAGGATTGCGCGCGCGCCGCGGTCATCGTAAGCGCGCGCGAGATCCCGGCATCAGGCTGTGCCGCTATTGCCATTGATCGTCAGACTTCGCGCGAACATGGCGCCGTGGCTCTGCGCAAAATCGGCGATCACTTCCAGTTTGCTCTCGCGCGGCCACCTGGCGCAGAGCGGCCGTGGATGACCAGGCCCATACGCTCATCGGAAAGCACGCAAGCGGCAACGCCAAGAGGCTCGAATGATGCGGCGCCGCGCGACGACGATCTTTCCGCGGACGACTAATACCTGCGGAAGAGCCCGGCGAGCTTGCCCTGGATACGTACCCGGTTCGGCGGGAGGATGCGCACCTCGTAAGCGGGGTTGGCAGGTTCAAGCGCGATCGAGGCGCCACGGCGGCGGAAGCGCTTAAGGGTCGCCTCTTCGTCATCGATCAGAGCAACAACAATATCGCCCGTTTCGGCGGATTCGGATTTTCTGATCAGCGCGATGTCGCCGTCAAGGATGCCGGCCTCGATCATGCTGTCACCGCGAACTTCCAAGGCGAAATGATCGCCAGCCGAAAGCAGGTCGGGAGGCATGTTGATGACATGGCTGCGGGTCTGGATCGCCTCGATCGGAGTGCCCGCCGCAATGCGACCCATCACCGGCACCGCAACCGGGCGGCCGCCGCCGTCATCCTCGGAACTGGCGCGAACACGGCCAAGATCGCCCTCGATCACGCTCGGCGTAAAGCCGCGCGATCGGGAAGAACCGAGCCCATGACCCACCGAATCCGGCAGTTTGATCACCTCGATCGCCCTGGCGCGATTGGGCAGGCGCCGGATGAAACCGCGCTCCTCCAGAGCCGTGATAAGCCGATGAATGCCCGACTTTGACCGCAGGTCGAGGGCGTCCTTCATCTCGTCGAAAGAGGGCGGTATCCCGGCTTCGGTCAGACGCTCGTGGATGAAACGCAGAAGCTCGAACTGCTTGCGGGTCAGCATCGGTCTCTCCCCGTCAGGCCCCCGGAGGGACAGGCCAGAAACAAATCATGAACGGACACTATCTGTTCGATATGTGTTCCGCAACTGTTTAATTTGGGGTGAAAAACTCGAAAGACGCCTAAAGGCCTAGCTTAAGGATGACACAGTCTGAACCCGCCGGGGCTTCCGGGGCGTGTGGTTCCCGAATCACCAAACAGGCCGACTTTGCCAACGGCGCCATCAGGGAACTGTCTTGGTCTGGAAGTGGGGTGGCCACCGGACCGTCAGGTCCATGCGCGAGGGTCGCACGCAGGTAGTCGGCACGCTCGTCGTTGGCAGGCAAACCGCGTCCGAGCCGCGCGCGGCCGGGTATGTGCTCGACGTCGTGTCGGCCGGCCAACCGCCGGATCAGGGGCGCCAGAAACAGGTACGCGCAGACATACGAGGATACAGGGTTTCCCGGAAGACCCAGCACCTGCATGCCGCCCAGCCGGCCATGCATCATCGGCCGGCCGGGCCGAAGGGCCACCCGCCAGAACGACAAATCGAGACCTTCAGACGCCAGCGCGCGCTGCACCAGATCATGCTCACCAACCGAGGCGCCGCCTGTGGTGACCAGGATGTCGGCACCCCATTCGCGTGCCCGGCGCACACCGGTCGTGATGGCCTCAATACGATCTTGCGCGATACCGAGATCAAGAACCGTGGCGCCTTCGCTGCGCGCGAGCGCCGTGAGAGCAAAGCCATTCGAATAAACGATTTCGCCGGGATTGAGTTTGCTGCCGGGTTGCACCAGTTCATCGCCCGTTCCGAGCGCCGCCACTTTGGGCTGCCGGTGCACGCTCAGACGCGGATGGTTCATGGCCGCCGCCAACATCAGATCCCGGTCACTTAGCCGCTGCCCTTTGTGCAAAAGAGGTTGGCCCTGCGTAAAGTCGATGCCCTGGGCACGCACATTGCGGCCCGTGGCGGTCGCTTTTTGGATCGTGACCGTTTTGCCATCACTGGTGGCGAGCTCTTGAATGACGACAGTATCGCTGCCCTTGGGCATGACGCCGCCAGTGAAAATTCTGGCGGCTTCGCCCGAGCCGATCTCGCCCTCAAAAGGGTGTCCAGCAGCGACTTCACCTATCAGTTTAAGTTTAACAGGCGACTGCGCGATATCGTTTGCCCGAACGGCATAGCCATCCATGGCGGAAACGGCGGCGGGCGGCTGGGTGCGCAGCGCGGACACGTCTTCGGTCAAGACGCGCCCAAGCGTATCTGAAAGGGGCGCCATTTCCGCAGGCAGCGCCTTTGCATCGGCGAGCACCCGCTGTAGCGCCTCGGCAACCGGCATCAAACTCAAGGTTACGCCTCCGCGCGCCACTCGCCGGATTTTCCGCCACTCTTGTGCAGCAGACGAATGCCTTCGATCCGCATGCCGCGTTCGGCCGCCTTGACCATGTCGTAAATCGTCAGGCACGCGATCGAGACCGCCGTCAGAGCCTCCATTTCGACGCCGGTCTTGGCGGTGACCTTGACCGTGGCCTGAACTAGAAACCCGGGCAGCGCGTGCTCCGGATTGATGTCGATCTCTACTTTGGTGAGGGGGAGTGGGTGGCAAAGCGGGATCAGCCCATGAGTCCGTTTGGCGGCCATGATGCCCGCAAGCCGTGCGGCGCCCAACACGTCCCCCTTCATCGCATTGCCCTCCACCACAAGGTCGAGCGTCTCCTTGCGCATAATCACGCGGCCTTCCGCGATTGCGATCCGCTCGGTGGAGCCCTTGTCGGACACGTCCACCATTCGCGCCTCGCCACGCTGGTCGATATGGGTCAACGGGCTCGCTGGCGGCGGTAAAGTTGGCGACTTTGGCTTTGATTTGGTTTTTCGCTTCGGTCGGCGGGCCGCGCTTTTCTTCGGACGACGAGGAGCGCTTTTTCTTTTAGGGCCTCGCGCGATCTTTTTCTTGCGTCGCGCCATGGCTTTACTCCGCTGCAGTTCGGCGCGGCTCGCGCGCAATAATGGACCGTGTGGCGGCAGCAACGTCGCCTTGCCGCATCAGGCTTTCGCCGATCAAAAACGTCGAGATTCCGATACGCTTAAGCTGAGCGAGGTCGGCAGGGGTGTTGAGGCCGCTTTCGGCAACAACGACACGATCCCGGGGGATTTTCGGCGCCAGCAACTCACTAACCGCGAGCGAGGTCTTGAACGTGCGCAAATCTCGATTGTTGATGCCGATCAGACGCGATTTTAACTTGAGGGCGCGGCCAAGCTCAACCTCATCATGAACTTCAACAAGAACGTCCATGGCATATGCGTTTGCGGCGTCTTCGATGGCACGCGCTATCTGATCGTCGACTGCCGCCATGATGATGAGGACACAATCGGCGCCAAGGGCGCGTGATTCGATCACCTGGTATGGCTCATAGATGAAGTCCTTGCGCAACGCGGGCAGAGCCGTGGCATTTCGGGCCGCGGCAAGAAACTCTGGTTTGCCCTGGAATGATGGTGCATCAGTCAGGACCGAAAGGCAGGTGGCGCCGCCGGCCTCGTAAGCTTTCGCGAGGGAGGGCGGGTCGAAGTCGGCCCTGATCAGGCCCTTCGACGGGCTGGCCTTTTTGATTTCAGCGATCAGCGCGTAGTCGCCCGTGGCAATGCGGCGCTCGATTGCCGCGAGAAAGCCGCGCGGCGAGGGCGCGGCCTTTGCCAGCTTTTCGAGCTCCGCAATCGGACGTGCCCGCTTTGCGGCGGCGATTTCTTCGCGCTTATAGGCCTCGATCTTGGTGAGGATGTCAGCCATTCAGTTATTCCTGCGCATGATCTTATCCGAAAACCGGCTTCCACTTTTCGGGGTCATGCGTCACGCCTCCACGGCGTTTGATACTGCGATCAACCGATCGAGGCGGCCTTCGGCCTCGCCGGATTCAATCGATTTTGCCGCCAACATCGCACCTTGCCTGAGATCTTTCGCTTTGCCTGCAACGACGAGCGCTGCCGACGCGTTGAGAATCGAGACATCGCGCAAGGGGCCCGGCTTGCCCTTGAGAACGTCGAGGAGTGCCTTTGCGTTAAACTCGGCGTCACCGCCGCGCAAGGCTTCGGGTTTCGAGCGCGACAACCCAGCATCTTCGGGATTGACCTCGAAGGTCCGGATCTTGCCATTCTCGAGCGCAGCGACACTGGTCGGGCCAGATGTCGTGATTTCATCGAGGCCATCCGAGCCGTGCACCACCCAGATGCTTTCCGCGCCAAGATTCTTCAGCACTTGCGCCATTGGCTCAACCCAGTGCTTTGAGAACGTGCCAATCATCTGTCGCTTGACGCTTGCGGGATTCGACAGCGGTCCCAGCAGATTGAAAATCGTACGGGTGCCAAGTTCGACCCGCGTCGGGCCGACGTTCTTCATGGCTGGGTGATGCGCTGGCGCGAACATGAAACCAATGCCGGCGTCGCGTATGCACGCGCCGACCTGGTTTGGATCCATTTCGATTTTAACGCCGAGTGCCTGCAATACGTCGGCTGCGCCCGACTTTGATGATAGCGCGCGATTGCCGTGCTTGGCGACTGGCACCCCGGCGCCTGCTACGATGAAGGCCGCGCAAGTTGATATATTGAATGAACCGGAGGCGTCGCCGCCGGTGCCGACAACGTCGACAGCGCCAGGTGGCGCCTTCACCCCAAGCATTTTGGCGCGCATGGTGGTGACGGCGCCGGTGATCTCGTCGACGGTTTCGCCGCGGACGCGCAATGCCATCAGCAATGCTCCCATTTGGGAAGGCGTGGCTTCGCCCGACATCATGCGGTCGAAAGCAGCGGCGGCTTCCTCGCGCGTGAGGCTTGCGCCGGTCGCTACCTTGGCGATGAGCACTTTGAAATCGTCGGCCATGTCAAATGTCTCACGTCGCCGCGTGCAACGTCGCGGACGCGTGCGTCGGAGCGGTGCGCTTGCCGCGTTTTGCATTCCAGTCGGTTGCAAGGTCCAGAAAGTTCTTGAGAATCAGGTGACCGTGCTCGGATGCAATGCTTTCGGGGTGAAACTGGACGCCATGCACCGGCAGGCTCGTATGCATCAATCCCATCACCAATCGATCGTCTGTTTCGGCATTAACGATCAGCTCGCGCGGCATGCTGGCGCGTTCGACGACAAGCGAATGGTAGCGGGTCGCCTTCAGGGGACCGTTGATGCCGCGAAACACGCCAGTGCCGGTATGCTTGATCTCGGACACCTTGCCATGGACGGGGGTGGTGCGCACCACTTTGCCGCCGAACGCTTGCCCGATCGCCTGGTGACCGAGGCAGACGCCCAGGATCGGAATACTCGGTGCGGCTTTGTTGATGAGGTCGAGACAAATGCCCGCGTCGGTCGGCGTGCAGGGGCCAGGTGAAAGCACGATTGCGTCCGGCGCCATTGCCAAGACGTCGGCGACCGAAATCTTGTCGTTGCGATGCACGGCGACCTCAGCGCCCAGCCCGCCCAGATAGTGGAACAGGTTGAAGGTGAAACTGTCGTAATTGTCGATCAAGACGATCATGTTTTCCCGCCGATTCAAGGTCTTAAGACCCACGACACAGGGGGTCAAGCAGCCCGAATTGGCGGTGGTTACTGCCCGCGTTTGGCCGCGCTGGCGAAGCGGCGGGCTTCTTCGGCGGCGCGAAACAGGGCTTTCGCCTTGTTAATACATTCCTGCTGTTCGAAATCCGGGACGCTATCGGCCACGATGCCGGCGCCGGCCTGCACATACATCTTGCCGTCCTTCACCAACGCGGTGCGCAAGACGATACAAGTATCCATTTCCCCGGCAGCGGAAAAATAGCCAACACAGCCGGCGTAGAGCCCGCGCTTTTCTTTCTCCAGTTCGTCGATGATCTGCATGGCCCGTACTTTGGGCGCGCCGGATACGGTGCCCGCCGGGAATCCGGCAGCTAATGCGTCTAGCGCGTCGCGATTGGTGGCGAGTTTTCCCTCGACGTTAGAGACGATGTGCATCACATGACTGTAACGCTCGATGAAAAACTGATCTGTGACCTTGACGGTACCAATCGCCGCGACCCGGCCCACGTCGTTGCGTCCGAGATCGAGCAGCATGAGATGCTCGGCGCATTCTTTCGGATCTGCCAGCAGTTCGTCTTCGAGCGCCTTGTCTTCGTGCGGTGTTGCGCCACGCTGACGTGTGCCGGCGATCGGGCGGATGGTGACAACGTCGGCAGAAACCTTGACGAGAATTTCCGGACTCGACCCCGCGATAGCGAATTCACCGAAATCAAGAAAATAGAGATAGGGGGAGGGATTCGTGCGCCGCAGCGCGCGGTAGAGTGAGAAGGGCGGCAATGTAAATGGTGCCTCGAAGCGTTGGGCCAAAACAATCTGGAAAGCATCGCCCGCGACAATGTACTCCTTCGCCTTGTGAACCATGGCCTTGTATTCTTCAGGCGTCGTATTCGACTGCGTCTGAACGTCGATGGGCCCGGCCTCGTGTTCGGATAGGGATTTGTCCAACGGTCGATCGAGGCTTTCGACAACGCGCGCAAGCCGCTCAATGGCGCGCGCAAGCGCCGTTTTCGCATCGACGCCTTTTTCTGGCCGCACGGGCGTGACAACTGTGATGGAATCCTTCACGGCGTCAAAAACGATAATAAGCGTTGGTCGGACCAATACTGCGTCGGGAATGCCAATCGGGTCCGGATTGGATGGCCCCAACTCTTCCATGAACCGCACCATGTCGTAACCGAGGTAGCCGAACACGCCGGCCGCCATCGGCGGCAAGCTATCCGGCAATGCAATGCGGCTTTCCGCGATCAACGCGCGCAAAGCTTGCAGTGGCGGTTCGGCATATGCCTCGAATGCATGCGGCTTGTTGCGAGCGTTGCGATTGACTTGCACCTTTCCGGCGCTTGTTCGCCAGACTAAGTCCGGTTCAAGACCGATGATTGAATAACGGCCACGGACCGCGCCGCCCTCGACCGACTCGAGTAGAAAGCTCAATGCCTTGCCACCGCCAAGCTTCAGGAATGCCGAGACAGGCGTCTCGAGGTCGGCAACCAGCGAGGTCCAGACCACCTGTGCTTCGCCCCGCCTATAGCGTTCGGCAAAGGCGGTTTCAGACGGCTCGATCTGCATGGGATGGACTATTGCTGAGTGGCGCCGCCGACGACCTGGTTCAGCGCGGATTGATTGACGGTGACGCCAAATTCGTTTTCCAACCGCGTGATATATTCGGCGATAACGTCATCGGTATAAGAATTTTGCAAAACGTCGGCGATTGCCTTGCCTTGTTGCGTGTTGGCGTCGAATGCAGGATCGGTCACATCGGTGACCTGGAAAATGAAGCGCTCGGTCTCGGTGTTGCCCGGCGCTGCGCCGGGAACGCCCTTCGGTGTACGGAAAACAGCTTCAACAAGCTTTGCCGGAATGAAGCCACCGGGTTTTCCGCGCTGAAGATCGGCGGCATTCTCTATCTTGAGCCCAGCTTCGCTAGCCACCTGGCCAAAAGCGGTGCCTGCCTTAAGCTTGGCGAGCAGGTCATCCGATTTTGTCTGCAATCGCTTGGCGATTTCGTCATCACGCCAGCGCGCAACTACCTGGTCTTTAACTTCGTCGAGCGCGCGTTCACGCGACGGCGTTATGCCGGTGACATCAAAATAGAGGTAGCCGCCACTCGGCAATTGCAATGCCTCGGTATCGACACCGACATCGCTGGTAAACGCGGCGTTGATCACGTTCGGATTTTGCGGCAAGCCTGCGACCGTTTTTCCGTCAGGCGCGCGCCCGGACCGATCGACCGCTTCGATATTGATCGCTTTGAGACCAAGTTTCTTGGCGGTCTCGGCTAATGTTGATCCGGCCGCACGTTCATCTTCGATCTTGTCGCGCAGACCTCCGATTTCGCTCTTGACGCGACTTTCGGCGATTTCGTTTTTAATTTGCGTTGCGACTTGATCGTAGGTCTTTTCCTCACCGGCCTCAATTTTTCCGACTTGCAACAACACGGTGCCAAACCGACCCTTGACAGGGGCGCTTACTTCGCCGGGCTTGAGTGCGAACGCCGCATCCGCGACGACCGAATCGATAATCTCAGACTTCGCGACGCTGCCAAGATTAGTATCCGATGCGTTTACGCCGCGGTCCTTCGCAATTTCGTCGAAGGTTGCTCCCTTGGCAATACGCTCGCGTGCGGCCGCCGCGTCCTCGGCGTTGGGAAAAACGATTTGCCGGAGCTCGCGTTTTTCCGGTTTGCCGTAGCTGTCCTTGCGTTGCTCGAAATAAGTTTTTGCATCTTCATCGCTAACTGCGTTCGGCTTTGCCAATTCTGCGGACGCGAGTGGGAGCACGGTAATCTTTCGATATTCCGGTGCGCGGAACAGCGTTTTCCGTTGCTCAAAATATTTGCTCAGATCTTCTGGCGTCGGGGCGGGGACATCTCCCGCTTGTGCTGCGCCGAGGGCCACGTATTCGATGCGCCGCTTTTCGTTCTGGTACTGATTGATAGCGACCATCACGGCCGCGGGCACTTTGATGTCGCCGGTGATGCTTTGCGCAATCTGTTTGCGCAGGACCGCGCGCCTTTGCTGCTCGACGTAGCGGCTCTCCGTGAAGCCGGCCTGACGGATGATCTGTTCAAAGCGTGTCCGGTCAAACTGGCCACTCGGGCCACGGAATGAGGGGTCATTCGCGATCCGTTGAGCGATGTCGGTATCTGCGACCCCGAGCCGCAAACGTTTGGCCTGTTCGTCAACTGTCGTTTCGGCGATCAGCTGGCCGAGGAGCTGCCGATCGAGTCCACGCGCTCGCGCATCATCCGGCGTGATTGGTCTGCCGACCTGACGGCCCAATTGCTGCAGGCGTTCGCTGTAGTATTGGCGGAACTGTTCGATCGAGATTTCCGTGCCCCCGATCGTTGCCACGTCGTTCCGGCTGAAACCGCGAAACATGTCGCCGATGCCCCAGATGGCGAAGCTGATAACGAGAAAACCCATGACGGCCGCCATGACGGCTTTGCCGAGCCAGGTTGAGGAGGCTTTATGAAGACCACGAAGCATGCGCGCGTTTTCGTAACTTGTGATGGCGGATTGATTGGATGACCGCGCTTGTCTAACCCAAGCAGGGCAGGCGCACCATAGGGACCGGGCCAACTCATTGCAACTCAAGAAGGATCAGCCTCCAGACGAGGCATGCTGGCATTGCCTGAGCGGGTCTGATAACCGCACGCGCAAGGGGATCGTGGATGGCGGCGGCTCACTTAATTCCGCTGGTAGCGGGCAATTGGAAAATGAACGGGCTCGGCGGGTCCAGCGCGGAGCTCGCCAAGATCATTGCCGGTTCGCGGGGTCTCGCTGGAAAGACCGAGCTGATGGTTTGTCCTCCGGCAACTCTGATTGCGGGGTTCGCCACCGCAGCGCGGGGCTCCCTGCTCACCATTGGCGGCCAGGATTGTCATTCCGAAGCATCCGGCGCGCATACGGGCGATATTTCGGCTGAGATGCTGGCCGACGCGGGTGCCCGTGCGGTGATCGTTGGTCATTCCGAACGGCGCGCCGATCATCACGAGACGGACATACAGGTGCGCGCGAAGGTGCAGGCGGCCTGGCGGGCTGGTTTGGCTGCAATCGCCTGCGTCGGTGAACTGAGGGCCGAGCGCGAGGCGGGCAAGACCCTGGCCGTGGTCGGTGGCCAACTCGATGGATCTTTGCCCCCCGGCGCCACAGGCGCCAACCTCGTCGTTGCCTATGAGCCTGTTTGGGCCATCGGCACCGGGCTCACGCCGACACCGGACGACGTTGCCGAGGTCCATGCCTTCGTTCGCAAGCGGCTCGTTGAACGCTTTGGCGCCGAAGGCGGACGCGTTCGAATCCTATATGGCGGCTCGGTCAAACCAGCCAACGCCAAAGAGCTTTTGACGATCCCCGATGTGAATGGCGCCCTTGTGGGTGGGGCAAGCCTGAAAGCCGAGGATTTTCTGGGTATTGCGGCGGTTTACCGTTAGTGATCCCGAGGGTGGAAAATCGACAAGTGATCGTGTAGAGACCGCGGCGAATTCCTATATAGCCAGATGGCGCCGCCGGGGCAGAGTGCCCGGACTGGCTCGGTTTGAACGGATAGTGGCCTGATGCAGCAAGTAATCATTGTCATCCACCTCATGCTGGTTCTCTCCCTGATCGGGGTCGTGCTGTTGCAGCGCTCGGAGGGTGGCGGACTTGGTATTGGTTCGTCTGGCGGCTTTATGACCAGCCGTGGCACCGCCAACGTCCTGACGCGGGCGACAGCGATCCTGGCAGGCCTGTTTTTTGTGACCAGCCTCCTGCTTTCGATTTTGGCAGGGATAAATCGTAAGCCCACCTCGATTCTTGAGGGCGGCCAGAGTGTGCCGGCTGCCCCTGGTGCGCCGACACCGCTCGGAGGTGGAGGGGGCTTGCTCAACCAATTGCAAGGTGGCTCACCGCCAGCCGCGCCGACGGCTCCAGCCGCCCCGGCGGGACCGCAGGTGCCGCAGTCGAAATAGAAATCGCGAGCGAGGGGCCGGGAAATCCGGCCCTTCAACGTTGTGGAGCAATGTGGCGAGAGAATTCGGAACCGGCTGTGATGAGGGCATGAAAATCGTGGCGCAACCCGTTGTAAAACCCGCAGCTTATAAAGCTACACACAGGTGCAGAGCGGCCCTGCCCTTTTCGCGCTCGTCGAATCAATCCTCGGGGGTTAAAGGGTAGGCCCCATGGCGCGGTATATTTTCATCACCGGCGGCGTGGTCTCCTCACTGGGTAAGGGTCTTGCTTCTGCGGCGCTCGGCGCGCTGCTGCAGGCGCGTGGCTACAAGGTCCGCCTTCGCAAACTCGATCCATATCTTAACGTCGACCCAGGAACGATGTCGCCGTACCAGCATGGCGAGGTTTTTGTTACCGACGATGGCGCCGAGACAGACCTTGATCTCGGTCACTACGAACGTTTCACCGGGCGGCCTGCAACCCGGCACGACAACATCACAACGGGCCGCATCTATCAGGACATCCTCGCCCGCGAGCGGCGCGGCGATTACCTCGGCGCCACGATCCAGGTCATCCCGCACGTGACCAATGCCATCAAGGATTTCATCCGCGACGGCAATGACGGTTTCGACTTCGTGTTGTGCGAAATCGGCGGCACAGTCGGCGACATCGAGGGGTTGCCTTTCTTCGAAGCGATCCGGCAACTGGGGAACGATTTGCCGCGCCAGCACGCGATCTACATTCATCTCACGCTGATGCCATTCATTTCGAGTGCGGGTGAGCTCAAAACCAAGCCGACGCAGCACTCGGTCAAGGAGCTCCGCTCAATCGGCATCCAACCCGACATCCTGCTTTGTCGTACCGATCGACCAATTCCCGAGGGTGAGCGGCGCAAGCTGGCGCTGTTCTGCAATGTCCGAGAAAGCGCCGTCATCGAAGCGCGCGACGTCGATAATATTTACGCCGTACCAGAAGCCTATTCAGCTGAAGGCCTAGACGCCGAGGTGCTAGCGGCGTTCGGGATCGAGCCACGCCGGGGTCCAGATCTCGAACGCTGGCGCTTGATCAACGAGCGCGTTCGCAATCCGGAAGGCGACGTTACGATTGCCATCGTTGGCAAATACACCGGAATGAAAGATGCGTACAAATCGCTGATCGAGGCGCTGTCACACGGCGGCATTGCAAATAAAGTGAAGGTCAATCTCGACTGGATTGAGTTTGAAGTATTCGAAAATGAGGATCCGACTCCGTTCCTCGAACACGTCAACGGGATTCTTGTTCCTGGCGGGTTTGGTCAGCGTGGAGCAGAGGGCAAGATCAAAGCCGCGCAGTTTGCGCGCGAACGGCACGTTCCGTATTTCGGCATTTGCTTCGGCATGCAGATGGCCTGCATCGAAGCCGCGCGCAATCTGTGCGGTATCGAGAATGCCAATTCGACCGAATTTGGCGCGACGAACGAGCCGGTGGTCGGCCTAATGACCGAGTGGCTCAAGGGCAACGAATTGCAGAAGCGCATGGACGGCGGCGACCTCGGTGGCACCATGCGGCTCGGCGCCTACGATGCGACGCTGATGCGCGGCAGCCGCGTGTCGAAAATCTACGGTGGTACGGAAATTTCAGAGCGCCATCGCCACCGCTACGAGGTTAACACCGTCTACAAAGGCCGGCTCGAGCAACGCGGCATGCGCTTTTCTGGCATGTCGCCGGACGGCATTCTGCCGGAAATTATTGAATACGAGGATCATCCCTGGTTTATCGGAGTGCAGTTCCACCCAGAGCTGAAATCGCGGCCATTTGAACCGCACCCTTTGTTCGCGTCATTTATCGGCGCAGCAGTCGAGCAGAGCCGCTTGGTCTAGCGCTGCGGCAATGGCACGCGGTCTCGATCACATCGTCCATGCTGTGCAAGACCTCGACGCAGCGGTCGATCTTTATCGTCGCATGGGCTTTCAGGTTGGCGCGCGTAACCGGCATCCGCGCGCGTGGGGAACGCAAAACCATATCATTCAACTTCCGGGAACGTTCGTTGAGTTACTGTCGCTTGCGGATACCAGCGGAATTGTGCCGCGCACGCCAATGCACTTTTCATTCGGCGCGTTCAACCGCGATTTTCTTATGAACGGGCAGGGGCTTTCGATGCTGGTGCTCGAAGGTCGCGGAATATCCGACGCCGACGAATTTCGCGCAAAGGGAATTGGCGATTTCGAGCTCTATGAGTTCGAGCGCGAGGGCCGACGTCCGGATGGCAAGCCGGTGAAAGTTGCGTTTGCCCTCGCATTTGCATCAGATCCAGACGCGCCTGACGTCGGGTTCTTTACCAGCCAGCAGCGTTACCCTGAAAATTTCTGGAATCCTGCGTTTCAGATCCACGCGAATACGGCGAAAAGTGTCGCCGGCGTTGTATTTGTTGCACAGGACCCCGGCCGCCACGCCAGGTTTTTGAGCGCCTTCGCCGGCGTTGATCCAATCCCCACGACACCGAACGGCCTGACAATCAAAACTCCGCGCGGTGACATCGATGTTGTGATGCCCGCCGCTTTCGTACAGCGTTTTGGAGTGGCCCCGCCAGCCGTTTCACAAGGTGCAAGGCTGGCGGCCCTGCGGTTCTCGGTGGCGGACGGAAGTCTCCTTAAAGCAACTCCTGCGGAGGCCGGTATTGCCGGTCTGTATGCTGGAGATGCGACGGTCATCGGCCGCGAAGATGCTATGGGGGCTATTCTGGTATTTGAACCGGCCCGTTGACCGGGAAGGCGGCCCGTTTCATGGTCGCGCGCGAGGAGCGATATTTTGGATCAGGCTCTGCTTCCCAATACCACCGTCATGATTGGCGAACTGCGCTTCGGCAATCAAGTGCCGCTGGCCGTCATCGCGGGCCCCTGCGCCCTCGAAAGCAAGGCACATGCGTTGGAGATGGCGAGCGCGCTGAAGGAAATAGCGGGGCGTGTCGGCATCGGCCTCGTCTACAAAACTTCGTTCGATAAGGCCAATCGTACGTCGGCGAAGTCAGCGCGCGGCCTCGGCCTCGAACAGGCGCTGCCGATCTTTGCCGAAATTCGCGACAAGTTGAAAGTACCGGTCCTCACCGACGTGCACGATGCCGAGCAATGTGCGCGCGTCGCGCAAGCCGTCGACGTGTTGCAAATTCCGGCCTTCCTCTGCCGACAAACCGATCTTCTCGTTGCGGCGGCCAAGACGGGCAAAGTCGTCAATGTAAAGAAAGGCCAGTTCCTCGCTCCATGGGACATGCAGAATGTCGTCGAGAAAATTACCGGCGCGGGCAATCGTAATGTGCTGGTCACCGAACGCGGCGTGTCGTTCGGCTACAACACGCTCGTATCCGACATGCGTGCGCTGCCCATACTCAAACGAACGACACATGCACCTGTAATTTTCGATGCCACCCACTCGGTCCAACAGCCGGGCGGGCATGGCACATCATCCGGCGGGGAGCGTGAATACGTTCCCGTCCTTGCGCGGGCCGCCGTCGCCATTGGAGTTGCCGGTGTCTTTATCGAGACTTATCAGGATCCCGACAAGGCCCCATCCGATGGTCCCAACATGATGTCGTTGAAGGAGATGGAGCCGATTTTGCGAACGCTGATCGAGTTTGATCGGCTGGCCAAGCGCTGAACCGCCTACCGTCTGATTTGCATGGGCCGCGTCCTCAATCTCATGGCGTTCGTCATTTTCGCGACGACGCTGTTCATGCGCTCGGTTGATCCGGTTATTCCACAGATTGCGCAGGGACTGGACGTAACGCCGACGACCGCAGCGCTGCTATCCACCGGGTTCACCTTGCCCTATGCGCTGATCCAACCAGTGCTGGGCGCCCTTGCTGACATGTTCAGCAAGACGCGACTGATTGCGCTTTGCATGCTGATTGTCGGAATTACGACCATTGCATGCGGTCTCGTAACGAACTTCGAGACACTCATGGCGCTGCGCGTTATCGCGGGCATCACCGCTGGCGGTGTTTTCCCGATAGCGCTAGCGGTGGCCGGCGATCGCGTTCCGATACAACAAAGGCAGGTCGCAATCGGGCGGCTGCTGTTTGCAGCGATGAGCGGAAATTTGCTGGGTGCCTCTGGCGCTGGCGTTATTGGCGACGTGGTCGGGTGGCGTGGCGTATTCTTTACCACCGGCGTCATTGATTTGGTCGCACTTGCTGTCGCAATTCCGGGATTCCGCAGCATTGAGGAAAAGCCCGGCCGCTTCGACCTGTCGATGTTAATTCCCAACTACCGCGCCATTTTCAGCAACCCCATGGCGAAATATTGCTTCGGGGCCGTTTTCATCGAAGCCGTTTTTCTCTTCGGCGTATTCCCCTATATGGCCGTACTGCTTCGCACTGAGGGCGTCGTACGATCTTCAATCGCTGGCGTTGTCATCTCGGGTTTTGGCATTGGCGGTGTGATTTACACTTTCATGGTGGCCTGGCTTCTTGCGCGTATCGGCGAGCGGCGGCTGATGGCAGCGGGCGGCATGGCCATGGGATTTTGTCTCGTTGTGATTGCGCTGCGGATGCCTTGGCCTGTTGAATTCCTAAACTTCATTGTGCTCGGCTTCGGTTTCTATTTGCTGCATGGCTGCATCCAGGTCTATGTCACGGAGCTCGCGCCCGCGGCGCGTGGCTCGGCCACGGCGGCGCATTCACTGTTCTTTTTTCTTGGTCAGGCGGCCGGTCCAGTGGTGTACGGCATTGGCCTGCAAAGTGTTGGCATAACGGCTGTGCTGTTGACCGGCGCAGTGGCGTTGGCCGCAACGGGATGGATTTGCGCGTTGCAGATGCGAAGGCCGGCGTTAACGACCTAGCCGCGACCCCGGTAGGGCGCGACGCCCTGGTCCGGGACCCAGACATCCTTCGGTAATTTTCCGGTCTGCCAAAAAACATCGATTGGCATCCCACCCCGCGGAAACCAGTAGCCGCCGATGCGGAGCCATTTCGGCTTCAGCAGCGCGGAAAGTTTTTTGCCAATGGCGACGGTGCAGTCTTCGTGAAATGCACCGTGGTTGCGGAAACTATTGAGATAGAGCTTGAGGGACTTTGACTCGACGAGGAAGCGGTCCGGCACATAGTCAATCACCAGATGTGCGAAGTCGGGCTGCCCGGTGATCGGGCAGAGCGTGGTGAATTCCGGCGCAGTAAAGCGAGCGACATAGTTCGTATTCGCGTGCGGATTTGGCACGCGATCCAGCACAGCCTTGCCGGGCGAGGCCGGAATCGGGCTTGGGCGTCCGAGTTGCAATCGTTTCTTGGCCATCTGTATTGGCTGCCTGATTCAGGCCCATTGGATGCCCGCTCAGGGCGGGGCATGACAAGGGGGTTGTCGATCCTGTAGAAGCCCAAGATTAACAGCGCCGGACGGGTCCATGACTGCCATTACAGACATTATCGGCCGCGAAATCCTCGACAGCCGCGGCAATCCGACCGTTGAGGTCGATGTTTTGCTCGAAGATGGTTCGCGGGGCCGCGCGGCGGTTCCCTCAGGCGCCTCCACGGGCGCACATGAGGCGGTCGAGCTACGCGATGGTGACAAAGCACGCTATGGCGGCAAGGGCGTGCGCAAAGCGGTCGATGCCGTCAATGGCGAAATTTTTGATGCGCTGGGTGGAATGGATGCCGAAGCGCAGACCAAAATTGACGAAACGCTGATCACTCTCGACGGCACGTCGAACAAGGGCCGGCTTGGCGCTAATGCCATTCTGGGTGTCTCGCTTGCGGTTGCGAAGGCAGCGGCCGCGGCCAAACAGGCCCCGCTCTACCGCTACGTCGGCGGGACTGCCGCGCGGGTCTTGCCCGTGCCGATGATGAATATCGTGAATGGCGGCGTGCACGCCGACAATCCGATCGACTTCCAGGAATTCATGATCATGCCCGTCGGCGCTCCGACATTTGCGGAAGCCTTGCGCGCCGGTGCGGAGATATTTCACACACTTAAGGCCCAACTCAAATCAGCGAAGCTCAACACCAATGTCGGCGATGAAGGCGGCTTTGCGCCCAATCTGAAGTCGGCCGAAGCCGCTCTCGATTTTGTCATGCAAGCGATCACCAAGGCCGGCTACAAGCCGGGCGGCGACGTCATGCTGGCACTCGATTGCGCGGCCACGGAATTCTACAAGGATGGGTCCTACGCCTACGAGGGCGAAGGCAAAAAGCGGTCCAAACAAGAACAGGTCGACTATCTTGCGCAGCTGGCCGGCAAATATCCGATCGTCTCAATCGAGGACGGCATGGCCGAAGACGATTGGGAGGGCTGGAAACTACTGACGCAAAAAATCGGCAGCAAGTGTCAGTTGGTCGGCGATGATTTGTTCGTGACGAACGTCACGCGACTTGCAAAAGGCATCAAGGACGGAATTGCAAATTCGATCCTGGTGAAGGTCAACCAAATCGGTACGCTGACGGAGACGCTTGCCGCCGTCGAGATGGCTCACAAAGCTGGATACACTGCGGTCATGTCGCATCGGTCCGGTGAAACCGAAGACTTCGACTATTGCCGACCTTGCGGTCGCGACCAATTGCGGACAAATAAAAACCGGCTCGCTCGCCCGCGCCGACCGCACGGCCAAGTACAATCAGCTTTTGCGCATTGAGGAGGAACTGGGCACCCAAGCGAAATATGCTGGGCGCGATGCCCTCAAATTGTCTTGATGGCGCCGCGGCCGGACGTCGTCTTGCATTTTCCACCCCAATGGCCACAAATTGCCTGTTAATTCTGACACCGGGTAACTGACATGGACCAGACAACGACGCTGTCCGCCTACGACCGCCGCCGCTCGGTGAGCCGCCTGGCCGATTTTATTGTCCAATCGGTCGATGGAGCCCGCGCGGTCGAGAGGCCGTTCTTCCATCTTGAGTTCGATCGTGTATTTCCGGACGACATATACGCGCAAATTCTGACGCTGATGCCTGAGTTTTCGGACTATCGACCGATGCATGGACGCAGCAAGGGTCACGATCTCGAAGATGGCACCCATACTCGCGTGAAGATCGATCTGTTCCCCGAATATATTCGCAACCTGCCGCTGGAGAAACGCTCTCTGTGGGATGTCGTCGGGCGCGCGCTTTGTTCCGAGCCGGTCAAGCAAGCGTTCATCCGCCGATTGGAACCCGGTCTGTCGAAACGCTTTGGTGAGAAGTTCGCAAAGGTCGGCATGTACCCAATCCCGATTCTGACTCGCGACATTCCGGGATATCTGATTACGCCGCACACCGACACGCGCTGGAAGGGGATTACAGTCCAACTGTACCTGCCGAAGGACGATGCCAACACAGATATTGGAACTATTTTCCACGAAAAGCTTCCGGACGGTTCGCTACCAAAAAAAGCGCAAATGCGCTTTGCGCCCAATTCCGGCTATGCCTTCGCGGTTGGCACCGATACCTGGCACTCGGCTGACCCGGTGCATAACGGGGTGAAGACGCGGAACTCGATCCTGTTGACCTATTTCGTCGACCAAGGCCTGTTGAAGATATTGCGCAATCGGGGCAAACGGGTCGGCAATTTTGTTCTCAATGAAGTCCGCCACCGGGTGTAGGCCATTAAATCTGCCTTAAGGGGCCTCGGGCATCTTCCTGGGCCATGGTTTCTCATCGCCGCCGCCGCACCTTCCTGACAGCGCTTGGTCTTTACGTGTTTGCGGCGCTGTTCATCGGTTATTTCGGCATGAACGCCTTCAGCGGCGACCATGGTCTGCGCGCACAGCAGGATCTTGAGCAGCAGCAGCTGGCCATGAAAGGCGAGTTGAATGGGCTCAAGGCGGAACGAGCGCACTGGGAACGCCGAGTTTCGCTGCTCCGCGCCGACCGAATTGATCCGGACATGCTCGATGAGCGCGCCCGCGCCTTGGTCGGCTATCTTGACCCCCGCGACCTGACCCTGCTGCTCAATCCCCGCTAGCAACCGGAAACGACTGGCGGCGTTATCCACCGCTGGCCGTGAAATTTTCCGCCAATTTGCGGGCGTTTTCCGCAATTCTGTACGGCGGCCTCGCGCTTTCACCGTGGGGCGATTTAAGCTATTGGGGGTTCCGGAAGTTTACCGGCACCTCGACACAATGGCCGGACGCTTTCGCAGGGAGTGCCAATGGCGGTCGCCCAAAAAGACCCGAGCGCCGACGCCAAATCCGTCGCCGATTTCAGCAAGGAACAGGAGCTTTCCGCCTATCGGACCATGCTGACCATTCGCCGCTTCGAGGAGAAGGCCGGGCAGATGTACGGGATGGGGCTGATCGGCGGTTTTTGCCACCTCTACATCGGCCAGGAAGCCGTGGTGGTCGGCATGCAGATGGCGCTGAAAGCTGGCGATCAGGTCATCACCGGTTATCGCGACCATGGCCACATGATTGCGACCGGCATGGACCCAAAAGGTGTCATGGCCGAACTCACCGGCCGAGCCCACGGCTATTCAAAAGGCAAGGGTGGCTCCATGCACATGTTCAGCGTGGAGAAGGGATTTACGGCGGACACGGCATTGTTGGCGCCCAGGTTCCGCTTGGAACCGGTCTCGCCTTTGCCAATCACTACCGCGGCAATAGCAACATCAGCGTTACTTACTTCGGCGATGGTGCAGCCAATCAAGGTCAGGTCTACGAGAGCTTCAACATGGCGGAGCTCTGGAAGCTGCCCGCCATCTACGTGATCGAGAACAACCGCTATGCGATGGGTACCGCAATCACGCGGTCTTCAGCCGAAGTCAATCTGTCTCGCCGCGGTCTATCGTTCAATATTCCTGGTGACCAGGTGGACGGGATGGACGTTCGCGCGGTGAAGGCTGCTGGCGAGAAGGCGGCGCAATGGTGCCGTGACGGTAAGGGCCCCTACATTCTTGAAATGCTTACGTACCGCTATCGCGGACATTCGATGTCGGACCCAGCAAAGTATCGCACCCGTGAAGAGGTTGATGAGGTGCGCACGCATCATGATCCGATCGACATGGCGCGACATCGTATTATTGAGAAGAAAATCGCCAACGAAGACGCGCTGAAAAAAATCGACGGCGAAGTGCGCGACGTTATTAATCAAGCGGCAGAATTTGCCACCCACGATCCTGAACCGGACGTGGCCGAACTATATACCGACGTTTACCGCTGATCCTTCCTGTCCGGAAAACAATAGCGCCCATGCCGACCGAAGTTCTCATGCCCGCACTCTCGCCCACGATGGAGAAGGGCAATCTTGCCAAGTGGCTCAAGAAAGAGGGCGATAAGGTCAAATCCGGGGATGTGATTGCCGAAATCGAAACCGACAAGGCGACGATGGAAGTCGAGGCGGCTGACGAGGGCACGCTCGGAAAGATTCTCGTTCCGGAAGGCACCGCTGATGTCGCGGTGAACACGCCAATCGCAGTGATCCTCGGAGAGGGGGAGGATAAGTCATCGATTAAAGCCGCCAAGCCCGCACAGCAGAACAAGGCAGCAGAAGTGGCGCCGCCAGCAAAGGCGCAAAAACCTCAGGCAAAGACGCAAGACCCTCCAACGCCAAAACCGGTGAAGGCACCCGACGCGCCGGCGCCCCACGCGGCGAACGATCCTGATATTCCCGATGGCACAGAGATGGTCACCATGACCATGCGCGAGGCATTGCGCGACGCGATGGCCGAGGAGATGCGGCGTGACAAAGACGTATTCGTGATGGGCGAAGAGGTTGCCGAGTATCAGGGCGCCTACAAAGTTACGCAGGGCCTGCTGCAGGAATTCGGCGCGAAGCGCGTGATCGACACTCCGATTACTGAACACGGGTTTGCCGGTCTCGGCATCGGCGCCGCGCTCGCTGGCCTCAAGCCCATCGTCGAATTCATGACCTTCAATTTCGCCATGCAAGCCATGGATCAGCTCATCAATTCCGCGGCAAAGACGCTCTACATGTCAGGCGGGCAGATGGGCTGCCAAATCGTTTTCCGCGGGCCCAACGGTGTAGCGTCGCGCGTCGCGGCTCAACATAGCCAGGATTACTCGGCATGGTATTCGCACATCCCCGGTCTGAAGGTGATCGCGCCGTCGACCGCTGCCGATGCCAAGGGATTGCTGAAGGCGGCCATCCGCGATCTCAATCCGGTGATCTTCCTCGAAAATGAACTCCTCTACGGTCATTCGTCGCCGGTGCCGAAACTTGACGATTTCGTATTGCCGATCGGCAAGGCTAAAATCGCACGCGCCGGCAATGATGTGACGATCATTTCCTGGTCCATGGGTATGAACTATGCCCTCAAAGCCGCCGAAGAGCTGGCGAACGACGGCATTGATGCCGAAGTTATTGACCTGCGCACGCTCAAACCCATGGACACGGACACCATTGTCGCCTCGGTCCAGAAGACCGGCCGGGCTGTGACCGTCGAGGAAGGCTGGCAGCAAAACGGTGTCGGCGCCGAGCTTGCTGCACGCATTATGGAGCGCGCCTTCGACTACCTTGATGCGCCTGTCGCACGCGTCTCGGGAAAAGAAGTGCCGATGCCGTACGCCGCCAATCTCGAAAAGCTGGCGCTGCCGTCAGTTGGCGAGGTTGTCGAAGCCGCCAAGTCCGTTTGCTACCGGTAGGCACGCATGCCCACCAATATCCTCATGCCGGCGCTGTCGCCCACGATGGAGAAGGGCAATCTGGCGCGTTGGCTGAAGAAAGAGGGCGACAAAATCAAGTCCGGCGATGTCATCGCCGAAATCGAGACCGACAAGGCCACGATGGAATACGAGGCCGTCGATGACGGCACGCTTGCGAAGATTGTCGTTCCGGAAGGCACGCAGGACGTCGCGGTGAATTCAGTAATCGCGGTGATTGCAAGCGATGGCGAAGACGTGAAAGCTGCGGCAAGTAGCGCAAAAAGCGGACCGGTGGCCACTCCGAAATCGCCGGAAACTCCTAAGCCACAATCTGCACCGGTAAAGGCAGCTGCGATGGTTTCGGCCGCGCCTGGCCCATCGAAGCCGGTGCCGACGCAAGTTGCCCAGCCAGCAGCTGCGAGTGGCGCCAATAGGATCTTCTCGTCTCCGCTTGCGCGGCGGCTCGCCAAGGAAGCGGGCCTTGATCTCAATCGTGTGCAGGGCTCGGGTCCACATGGCCGAGTTATTGCCCGTGACATCGCGGACGCAAAATCCGGGAAGGGCCTGCGTGGGGCGGGTGGATCGCCTGCATCGGGGGCAGGTGCGCCATCAATTGCACCTTTGATGTCGGACCAGCAGATCCGCTCGCTATACGAAGACGGCAGCTACGACTTCGTGCCGCACGACGGCATGCGCCGCACGATTGCGCAAAGACTGACCGCATCGACGCAAACCATTCCGCATTTCTATGTCACGGTCGACTGCGATATCGGTCGCCTGATGGCTGCCCGGGAAGAAATCAACGCATCTGCGCCCAAGGACAAGGACGGCAAGCCCACCTACAAACTTTCGGTCAATGATTTCGTCATCAAGGCGCTTGCGCTCGCGTTACAACGCATTCGCGACGCCAATGTCAGCTGGACCGAGTCTGGCGTCCTCAAACACAAACATTCCGATATTTCAGTCGCAGTGGCGCTGCCGGGCGGGCTGATCACGCCGATTATTCGCAACGCCGAGAGCAAATCACTATCGGCAATTTCCAACGAGATGCGCGACCTCGCTGCCCGCGCCCGCGCCCGCAAGCTCAAGCCGCAAGAATATCAGGGCGGCACCTCGTCGGTGTCGAATTTGGGGATGTACGGGATCAAGGATTTTACCGCGGTGATCAACCCGCCGCAGTCGACAATTCTGGCCGTCGGTGCCGGCGAAGAACGTGCTGTGGTTCGCAACGGCCAAATCGTGCCGGCCATGATCATGAGCGTGACGCTGTCATGTGATCACCGGACTGTCGATGGTGCGCTCGGCGCCGAACTAGTCGGCGCGTTCAAGATGCTGATCGAAAATCCGGTGATGATGTTAGTCTGAGCGTTACGCCGGGTCGTATCCTTTGGCCTTGAATACCGCTTGCGCTTCAGGCGACTTCAAATAATTGACGAAGGCCTTAGCCGCTTCAGTTTGTGCAGCGCCCGTCTGCACGGCGGCCGCGTACACGACCGTGAACGCCATGTCGCCGGGCAAAGGTCCAACGACCTCGACGCCCGGAACCGACAGGAGTTCTGGCTTGGAATTGATGGCGATGTCGGCTTCGCCGCTGATCAGAAGCGTTCCCGAAAGACCGCCGGATGGCGGGTGCTTGGTCTTGGCTTTCATCTCCTCGGCAATGCCCATTCGTTCGATCTGCTTGGCGATATAAACGCCGCTGGCGCCGCCGGAAGCGGGATCGGAATAACTGATCGCTTTTGCGGCCAAAAGACTTTTCTTGAGTGCCTCGGGACTCGATATGTCAGGTTTCGATGCGCCGGTCTTTACACCGACCGCGAAGACAGATTGTCCAAACAGTGTGTCGGTACCCGGCACGATCTTGCTTTCCTTGAGCAACGTCTCAACGTTGCTATTTATGAGGAGAAGTGCGTCGGCCTGCTCGCCCGACTGCACGCGTTTGGTGAGCAGGGCCGCTGTGCTCCATGTCATCTCCAACTTGTGGCCGGTGGATTTTTCAAATTTAGGGATCAGCTCGTCCAGGACACTCTTGATCCCGACGGTGCTGAATACCTTGATCTCGGCGGCATCGACCCATGTTGCCTGCGCAAGCAACATGCCCGCGATGGCGGCAAGGCGGCCCATCGTTTTAATCATGACGTTTCCCCGGGGTCCAAACATATCGTTGCACCGAGTAAATTCCCGAATGACGCCCCGTTCAATAGGGTCTGCGGCTTGATTGATGCTGGGCCATATGGGACACCGAGGGCATAAAAGGTGGTAGTAGCGGAGCGAGGCGTGGCGGATACTTCCTTCGACGTTCTGATCATCGGCTCGGGGCCGGGCGGCTACGTAACCGCCATCCGTGCCGCGCAGCTCGGCTATAAAACAGCGATTATCGAGCGCGATTACCTCGGAGGGATCTGTCTCAACTGGGGCTGTATCCCGACCAAGGCGCTGCTGCGCTCGGCGGAAATCTTTCACTATTTTCAGCACGCCAAAGACTACGGTTTGAAGGCCGATAATGTCGGCTATGACGCCAAGGCGGTGGTCGCGCGTTCGCGCGCGGTTTCGAAGCGCCTGAATGACGGCGTCGGTTTCCTGATGAAGAAAAACAAAGTGTCCGTCATCTGGGGCGAAGCCTCGATCGATGCGCCCGGCAAGGTCACGGTGAAGGCGTCGAAGAACGAAGCGCCGAAAGGCACGCTTGGGCCCGGCAGCTATCAAGCCAAGCACATCATCATCGCCACCGGCGCTCGGCCGCGCGTATTGCCCGGCCTCGAGCCGGACAAGAAACTGATCTGGACTTATTTCGAGGCGATGGCGCCCGACCACATACCGAAATCACTATTGGTCATCGGCTCAGGCGCGATCGGTATCGAGTTTGCCTCGTTTTATCGGACACTTGGGTCCGAAGTAACCGTGGTTGAAGTCCTGCCCCAAATTTTGCCGGTCGAAGACCACGAGATCCAGACCTTCGCGCGCAAGAGTTTCGAGAAGCAGGGCATCAAGATTCTGACGAATGCGAAGGTGACCAAGCTCGACAAGAAAAGTGACAGTGTTGCTGCCACGATCGAGGAGGGCGGTAAGTCTCAAACTATAACCGTCGAACGCGTCATCTCCGCCGTAGGAGTCGTGGGCAATATCGAAAATCTCGGTCTCGAAAAGCTCGGTGTGAAAACCGAACGGGGTATTATTTCAGTCGATCAATTCAGCAAGACCAACGTGCCGGGCATTTACGCCATCGGCGATGTGGCAGGTCCGCCAATGCTGGCGCACAAAGCCGAACATGAGGGCGTCGTCTGCATCGAGGCGATCAAGGGCCTCAATCCGCACCCAATGAACAAATTAATGATTCCCGGCTGCACATATTGTTCGCCGCAAGTGGCCTCGGTTGGTCTCACCGAGCAAGCCGCGAAGGACAAGAAACTCGACATTCGCGTGGGCCGGTTTCCATTCATCGGCAATGGCAAGGCCATTGCGCTTGGAGAAGACCAGGGTCTTGTGAAGGTGATCTTTGACAAAAAAACGGGTCAATTGCTTGGTGCACATATGGTTGGCGCCGAGGTCACAGAATTGATTCAAGGTTATGTGGTCGCAATGAACCTTGAGACCACCGAAGAAGAATTGATGCACACCGTCTTCCCGCATCCGACCTTGTCCGAGATGATGAAGGAAGCGGTCCTCGATGCCTATGGACGCGTTCTGAATATGTGAGTGCCAATATTGCGGGAGACGAATTGATGGCCAAGTTCGCGAATATCCTCGAAACCGTCGGCCGGACACCGGTCGTCCGAATCAACAAGCTTGGGCCGAAAGGCATCAATCTGTTTGTAAAGATCGAGGCGTTCAATCCGCTTGGTTCGGTCAAGGACCGCCTGGCGCTGGGCGTTATTGAAGCCGCGGAAAAATCGGGTGAGCTAAAGCCCGGCCAGACGGTGATTGAGGCGACCTCGGGCAATACCGGTATCGGTCTCGCCATGGTTTGCGCGGCCAAAGGTTACCCGCTGGTCGTTACAATGGCTGAAACGTTCAGCGTGGAAAGACGCAAGCTGATGCGGTTTCTGGGTGCCAAGGTCGTCCTTACACCCGCGGCGGAACGCGGGATGGGGATGGTCAACAAGGCAAATGAGCTTGCCAAGGCTCATGGCTGGTTTCTGACCCGTCAGTTTGAAAATGAAGCCAATCCCGACATGCATTCGCGCACGACCGCGCGTGAGATCATTGACGATTTCAAAGGAGAGAAACTCGATTACTGGGTCACCGGGTTCGGCACAGGTGGCACGCTCAAAGGTGTCGCGCGCGTGCTCGGCAAAGAGCGACCGGATACCAAAATCGTCGTTTGCGAGCCTGCGGATGCGCCGATGCTGTCGACCAAGTCGCCTCAGGAACGCAATCCGGACGGCTCGCCCGCCAAGCCGAACGCGGCGTTCAAGCCGCACCCCATGCAAGGCTGGAGCCCTGACTTCATTCCAAAGATTACGGGTGATGCGGTCGACATGGGTGTCATCAGCCGCATCATCACAATTGCGGGTCCCGATGCGATGAAATACAGCCGCGAGCTTGCCCAGAAGGAAGGTATTTTTGTCGGGATCACGAGCGGCGCGACTTTCGCCGGTGCGCTTGAAGTTTGCAAAGGTGCAGCGCCAGGTTCGACTGTCCTCTGTATGCTTCCTGATACGGGCGAGCGTTATCTATCGACCCCGCTGTTCGCCGACGTTGGTGTCGACATGAATGAGGATGAGCTGAAAATTTCGAACTCGACGCCGAATCACCGGATGCCACCGAAGGCGGCGTGAGCGGGGGTGGTCATGGGCATTATTGCGTGGATCATTATCGGGTTGGTAGCCGGTTGGCTGGCGCATGCAGTTCTTGGGGGCCGGGGCGGCTTGTTCGGCAACGTCGCGGTCGGGCTGATCGGCGCCATTGTCGGCGGGTTCTTGTTCGACAAGCTCAACTTGCACGTCATGCCCGATTTTTGGGGAAACCTGATTACCGCCACCATCGGTGCGGTCATCTTTTTGCTTATCTGGCGGGCCATTCGAAGGGCATAAGTGGCTGAGCCTTGCAGGGACGTGGTCCCGGCCGTAAGTAAAGGCATGGCCGTTGTTATCGACCTCGTAAACAACCCGCGCCCGCGCCATCCGGAAAAGGCGCACCGGCCGGATTCTGTTCCGCAAAAGAAGCCCGACTGGATTCGCGTGAAAGCTCCGGTGTCGCCCGGCTATTCCGCGACCCACAAAATCATGCGCGATAACGGCCTGCACACGGTGTGTGAAGAAGCCGGTTGCCCGAACATCGGCGAGTGCTGGGAGAAGAAGCACGCCACATTCATGCTCATGGGTGACACCTGCACGAGGGCTTGTGCATTCTGCAATGTGAAGACCGGCTTGCCCGGCCCGCTCGACGCATCCGAACCCGAACATGTCGCCGGCGCGACTGCTAAATTGGGCCTTGCGCACATTGTCGTCACGTCGGTCGATCGTGATGATCTCGCCGATGGCGGGGCACGACATTTCGCCGACACGATCCGCGCCATTCGGGTTCGTTGTCCGCAAACCACGATCGAGGTGCTTACTCCGGATTTCTTGCGCAAAGACGGGGCGCTTGAACTCGTCGTCGACGCCAAGCCGGATGTGTTCAACCACAATCTGGAGACCGTGCCGTCGCTTTACGTAACGGTGCGTCCGGGGGCCCGTTACTTCCATTCGCTCCGCCTTCTGCAACGCGTGAAAGAGCTTGATACGGGCATGTTTACAAAATCCGGAATCATGGTGGGCCTGGGTGAAGAACGGAACGAAGTGCTTCAGGTTATGGACGACCTGCGCTCGGCCAGCGTCGATTTTCTCACCATCGGTCAATATCTTCAGCCGACGCGCAAACATCACGAGGTGAAGCGTTTCGTTCCGCCGGACGAGTTCAAGGCGCTTGAGACGATCGCCTACAGCAAGGGCTTCCTGATGGTGGCGGCATCGCCGCTCACACGGTCCTCCCATCATGCCGGCGAGGACTTCGCGCGCCTGAAGGCCGCGCGCGCCGCAACTCGCTAATAATTTATGCCGCAATTTTCGACGAAGCGTCGCGTTCGTCACGCCGCCACCGATATGTTCGAATTGGTGGCGGATGTTGAAAAATATCCGAAGTTTGTGCCGCTCTGCAGCGCACTCGCGGTGAAGAGCCACGTCGACAAGGGCAACGGCGTCGACGTATTCGTGGCGGACATGACTGTTTCCTACAAGATAATCCGCGAAACCTTCACCAGCCGCGTCACGCTCGACCGCAGGGCCCTGAAAATTCTTGTCGAATATCTCAATGGGCCATTCAAGCGGATGCAGAATCGCTGGTCGTTTGTCCCGATCGGTGAAGACTGCTGCGACGTTGAATTTTTCATAGACTATGAATTCAAAAGCCGAGCGCTGGCGCTTGTGATGGGCGCCATGTTCGACGCAGCTTTCCGACGTTTCGCCACGGCTTTCGAAGAGCGCGCCGATGCTGTCTATGGCCGCCGGCGCGTGTCGTAGATCCGTGGTTCTGGAGCTGATAGCGACTTGACAGCAGGTGCTTGCGTAATAGCGTCGCGACGCATGAGTTCCGGTGATTCTGATTCTCTAACCCGGCACAATGATCATTCGTTGCAATGGCAAGCCCCGCACTAGACCTGCCACAGGCGCTCAATCGAGCGATTGCGGCCTACCGAGCAGGGCAACTTCCTCAGGCCGAAGATATCTGTCAGCAGATTGTTTCGATTGACCGTAATTTCTTTGATGCGCTTTATATTTTAGCGGTCGTTGAGGCTACTCTTGGGAAAAACACTGAAGCGCTGGCAAACTATGACCGCGCGCTTGCCTTGCAGCCGCGGCACGCCGAAGCGCTATCCAATCGCGGCAATACGCTAAAGGCACTAAAGCGCTTCGATGAGGCGCTCGACAGCTTTGACAGGGCGCTTGCGGTGCAGCCGGATTATCCGGGCGCGCTTTCCAACCGCGGCGCGGTTTTGTTCGAGATGGCGCGGTATGCGGAGGCGTTGGCGACGTACGATAGGTCGCTTGCGATACGGCCCGATCAGGTGCTCGCGCACTATAACCGCGGGGGTACCTTACAAAAACTGGGGCGCTTTGAGGAAGCGATAGCAAGTTATGACCGTGCTCTCGCGATCGATCCCCGGCTTGTCGAAGCCCACGCCAATCGCGGCAACACGTTGAATGCGCTCGAGCGCTACGACGACGCGTTGGCGAGTTTCGATCGCGCACTGGCGCTGCGGCCGGATCTTGTTGAGGCCCTCACCAATCGCGGCAACGCCCTGAATGGCCTGAAGCGATATGATGATGCATTGGCAAGTTATAATCGCGCAATAGTCTGTCAACCAACGCACGCAGGTGCTCATTACAATCGTGGTACGACGCTGCATCAGATGGGGCGATATGACGAAGCCCTTGTGAGCTACGACCGAGCCATCGCATTGCAGCCGGTCTATCCGGAAGCCTGTTCGAACCGCGGTGCGACATTGTGGGAGCTCAAACGGCACGACGAGGCGCTGGCAAGTTACGACCGCGCCATCGCGTTGCAGCCGGAATTTCCTGAGGCGCACTGGAATGCGGCGTCACTGCGATTGCTGACGGGGGACTTCGAGCGTGGTTGGTCGGAGTACGAGTGGCGCTGGAAATACAAAACCATGGCGGTCGCCCGGCGTAACTTCGCGCAGCCGCAGTGGTGTGGCGAACCGATCGTGGATAAGACAATCCTGTTGCATAGCGAGCAGGGTCTGGGAGATGCGATTCAGTTTTGTCGTTACGTACCGCTCGTCGCTGCACGTGGCGCACGCGTTATTCTCGAGGTCGACAGGCGACTGCAGGAACTGATGTCGAGCCTTGGTGGCGCGGCGCAAGTTGTCTCGGTTGGGGATGCCTTGCCGGAATTCAACGTGCATTGCCCCTTGCTTAGCCTTCCGCGTGCCTTTCACACGTTGCTCGAGACCGTTCCGTCACATACGCCATATTTGCGCGCCCCGCCTGAACGGTTGACGAAATGGAACACCCGGCTCGGGCCTAAACATGGATTGCGCGTCGGGCTGGTCTGGTCAGGCAATCCTGCGCATCACCGCGATCAGGTCCGGTCGGTTGAACTCGGTGCGCTTGAGCCTCTTCTGGACACAGGAGCCACCTTTTTCAGCCTTCAGAAAGACGTCCGCCCGGCCGATGCGACGGTGCTCGCGCGGCGCAGCGACGTTATCCAGATCGGCGAGGAGCTTGCCGATTTTTCGGACACCGCAGCGGTCATGGCTCAACTCGACCTCATTATCTCGGTTGACACCAGCACGGTCCATCTTGCCGGCGCGTTGGGCCGACCGGTCTGGATTTTGCTGCCCTACTTGCCGGATTGGCGCTGGCTGCTCGATCGCGATACCAGCCCGTGGTATCCGACAGCACGCTTGTTCCGGCAAGACGAATCACGCCGGTGGGACGGTGTGATCCCGCGCGCGCAGGCTGCGCTGTCCGAAATGATTGCCGCCACATAACGCAACGGCCCCGGCGCTGCATGCACCGGGGCCGTCGACGTATCGATTTGATCAGGTTCGCGTGCGGGCGCGAATCTGGAAACTGTCGAATCCAAGCTCTGCCACCTGCAGCCACGCGTAGGCGTCGTTGCGATAGGGGACGAGGCTCTCGTACAGTTTCTTGAAGTGAGGATTGGTCTTGGACAGGTCTGCGTAAATCTCATTTGCCGCGCTGTAACAGGCTTCCAAAACAGGTTGCGGGAACGCGCGCAACAGCACGCCGCTTGCCACCAGACGCTTCATGGCGGGCGGATTGACGTAGTCGTATTTGCCGAGCGTCCACACCCAGGCATCATTGGATGCCGTGATGATGGCGGACTGATACTGCTTTGGCAGCTCGTTCCATTTCGCGATGTTCATGATGTTGTGAGCCTGACCACAACCCTCCCACCAGCCCGGGTAGTAGTAGTATTTGGCGATCTTCGCGAAACCGAGCTTCTCATCGTCGTAAGGTCCGACCCATTCCGCGGCATCGAGGGTGCCTTTTTCCAGGGCCGGATAGATATCACCGGCGGCAAGCTGCTGCGGTACGACACCGACTTTTTGCAGAATCGTTCCGGCAAATCCGCCAACGCGGAATTTCAATCCCTTCATGTCGTCGAGGGTGTTGATCTCCTTGCGGAACCAACCACCCATCTGCGCGCCGGTATTTGCGGCGGCGAAGCCGATGCAATTGAAGTCCTTGAGCACGCCGTTGAGCAATTCCTCACCGCCGCCAAAGCGGACCCAGGAAATCATCTGTCGGGTATTGAGTCCGAATGGCAGCGCCGTCCCGAACGTGAAGGCGGGGGTTTTGCCAAAATAGTAATATAGCGCTGTATTGCCCATCTCGACGGTGCCATTGCCGACCGCATCGAGAACTTGCAGGCCCGGAACAATTTCGCCGGCGGCGAAGACCTGAATTTGGAATTTGTTATCGGTGATCTCTGCGATGCGCTTGGCAAAATATTCGCAGCCGCCATAAAGCGTATCGAGCGACTTCGGCCAGCTCGCGGTGAGGCGCCACTTCACCTCCGGAGACGATTGCGCAATTGCCGGCGCTGCAATTGCCGAGGCGGCGAGTCCGCCACTGGCGGCTTGCAGGAATTGTCGACGTTTCATGGCGTTTCCCCTGGTTGACGCCGGTCCGCCGACCGAAGGAGATTGCACGCATGTTTGTTCTAGGCTCGCCTCGTCCCGGCGACCGACGGCACAATCTTACGCGAACGGCGGCAAAGAAAAAGCCCAAAATCGGGGTCCGGTAAGAGCCGCGCTGCGGCCCGTACGGACCGGTCTTTATTTCTTCTTGATGTCCCGTGCGCGCAATTCACATCGCATCTTTATCGCCTGACTTCTACTTGAAAGCTCGCCCCAGAAAATTGGAGGGAGCAATCATGTTGGACACCGTATTCCTGGCTTTGGGTCTCGGCCTCTTTTTGTTGTCGGTTGGTTACGCCTACGCCTGCGACCGGCTCTAAGGGGAACAGCCATGATCTTTGACTATGCACTCTCCGGCCTCGCGACCGCGGGGCTGCTGTTCTACCTCACCTACGCTCTGCTGCGGCCCGAAAAATTCTGAGAGGCGTGTCATGACTGCAATTGGCTGGGTCCAAATCCTGATTTATTGCGCGATCGTCATCGCGATCACGCCGGTGCTCGGCGCTTATATGACGCGCGTCTTCAATGGCGAGCGCACGTTCCTGTCACCGGTGCTGCGGCCGGTTGAAGCCGCGATTTATTGGGCGGGGGGGGTTGACGAGAAACGTGAGCAGAATTGGGTCACCTACGTAGTCGGCATGCTACTGTTCCATGTCGGTGGCTTTCTCATTCTTTATGGTCTGATGCGCTTCCAGGCGGCGCTGCCGTTCAATCCGGCCGGGCAGTCGGCCGTGGCGCCCGATCTATCTTTTAATACGGCGGTCAGCTTCATCACCAACACCAACTGGCAGAACTATGGTGGCGAAGGCACGCTGTCATACCTCACGCAAATGTTGGGCATGACGCATCAGAACTTTCTGTCGGCGGCGACCGGCATCGTGCTGGCGGTTGCGCTCATCCGCGGTTTTGCGCGCGCGTCGGCAAAGACGATCGGCAGCTTCTGGGTCGATATCACCCGCTGCACGCTCTACATCCTGATGCCGATTTGCATCGTGTTTACGCTGTTCCTCGTTTGGCAGGGCATACCGCAGACGCTCGGCCCCTATGTCGAAGCAACGACGCTGGAGGGCGCCAAGCAAACGATCGCAGTCGGCCCGGTCGCCTCGCAGATCGCGATCAAGATGCTCGGCACAAATGGCGGTGGATTCTTCAACGCCAATGCAGCGCATCCGTTCGAGAACCCGACGGCGCTGTCGAACTACCTGCAAATCATCTCAATCTTCGCGATCGGCGCGGCGCTCACCAACGTGTTCGGCCGCATGGTCGGCAACCAGCGCCAGGGCTGGGCCATTCTCGCGGTGATGGGCGTGTTATTCATTGCCGGCGTGATTGTGTGCTACTGGGCCGAAGCCAACGGTACGACCGTGCTCAATGCACTCGGTCTCACCGGCGGAAACATGGAAGGCAAGGAAGTCCGTTTCGGCATCGTTGCCTCTGCGTTGTTCGCGGTGATCACCACAGCCGCCTCCTGCGGTGCCGTCAACGCGATGCACGATTCGTTCACCGCGCTCGGCGGCATGATTCCGCTCATCAATATCCAGCTCGGCGAGATCATCGTTGGCGGCGTCGGCGCCGGCCTCTACGGCATGCTGCTGTTCGTCATCATCTCAATCTTCGTCGCCGGGCTGATGGTCGGCCGTACGCCAGAATACATTGGCAAGAAGATCGAGGCGAAAGAGGTCAAGATGGCCATGCTGGCCATTCTGGTCCTGCCGGTGATGTATCTCGGCTGGACAGCCGTGGCTGCCGTCAACCCGGATGCGTTGACCCAGCTTGGGAATGCGGGACCGCACGGCTTTTCGGAGATGCTCTATCTGTACACGTCGAGCACCGGCAATAACGGGTCGGCGTTCGCCGGCATTACGGCGAACACGATGTTCTTCAATATCACCGGCGCCGTCGCCATGTTCGTAGGCCGCTTCCTGATGATCATCCCGGCCATGGCAATCGCCGGCTCGCTCGCAGCCAAGAAATCGGTTCCGCCTTCCGCCGGCACGTTCCCGACCACGGGTGGCCTTTTCATTGGCTTGGTCGTCGGCGTGATCGTCATCGTGGGTGGTCTCACATTCTTCCCTGCGCTTGCGCTCGGGCCGCTCGTTGAGCATCTCGCGATGACGGCCGGCACGGTCTTCTGATCTGGATTCTTTTGGAGCTACCACCATGGATACCTCTAAACTGCGAAAACGGATGCCTGTCGCCACGCTGCTCGATCCAAAGATCGTGATGCCTGCGATTGGCCAGGCCTTCGTCAAGCTCAATCCGGCCACGCTGATCAGGAATCCGGTGATCTTCGTGCTCGAGATCGTCACAGCATTGACCACTGTCTTGCTTGTGCGTGACCTCGCGCAGCATCACGACAGTACCGGATTCACCTTCCAGATCGTTTTGTGGCTGTGGTTCACGGTACTATTCGCTAATTTTTCCGAAGCAGTCGCAGAAGGTCGCGGCAAGGCGCAGGCCGATACATTGCGTCGCAGCCGCGTCGAGACACAGGCCAAGAAGCTTTCGGATCCAAAAAAGCGCACCGGCTATAAAGGGGTCCCGGCGTTGGATCTGCGGGCTGGCGATTTTGTTGTCGTCCAGGCCGGTGACGTAGTCCCCGGCGATGGCGATGTGGTCGAAGGCATTGCCTCGGTCAACGAGGCGGCAATCACCGGTAAATCTGCACCCGTCATTCGCGAGTCCGGCGGTGATCGTTCGGCGGTGACCGGCGGCACGACCGTGATTTCGGACTGGATTGTCGTGCGCGTTACGTCGTCGCCTGGCTCATCGTTCCTTGATCGCATGATCGCGCTGGTCGAGGGCGCCGAGCGGCAAAAGACGCCGAACGAGATTGCGCTGAACATTCTGCTGATCGGCCTGACCATCATCTTCGTATTCGCGACCGCCACGATCCCGAGCTACGCGACTTACGCGGGCGGCACGGTTTCCGTTGTCATCTTGGTGGCGCTGTTCGTCACTTTGATCCCGACCACAATCGGCGCACTTCTCTCGGCCATCGGCATCGCCGGCATGGACCGGCTGGTGCGCTTCAATGTGCTTGCCATGTCAGGCCGCGCGGTGGAGGCCGCGGGTGACGTCGACACGCTGCTGCTCGACAAGACCGGCACCGTCACGTTTGGCAATCGCCTCGCGACCGAAATTATTGTGGTTCCCGGGGTGACCGAGCATGAGGCAGCGGAAGCCGCGCTCTTGTCCAGCGACGCCGACGAGACGGCCGAAGGCCGCTCGATCATCACGCTTGTGCAGGAAAAATATCACGCGCGCCGGCAGGCGGCGCCCGCCGATGCGAGAAATTCATAGAGTTTTCGGCAACCACGCGGCTGTCGGGCGTCGACATTGGCAAGCGAAAATTGCGCAAAGGTGCGGTGGACTCCGTGCTTAAATTTGCGCGCGAGCAAGCGGGCCAGAATATTACGGAGCCGCCGGCTTTCCGGGCGGCCGTCGACAAGATCGCACGATCCGGCGGCACCCCGCTGGGCCTGGTCGAAGGGGATCGCATCCTCGCCGTCATCCACCTCAAAGACGTCGTGAAACCAGATGTGCGGGACCGCTTCAACGCGTTGCGCCGCATGGGAATCAAGACCGTGATGATCACCGGCGACAATCCGGTGACGGCAGCGGCCATCGCCTCGGAAGCGGGTGTCGACGATTTCATCGCCCAAGCCACGCCAGAGGATAAACTCCAGTACATCCGTGGTGAACAGTCAGAAGGCCGGTTGATCGCCATGTGCGGCGACGGCACCAACGATGCGCCTGCGCTTGCCCAAGCCGATGTCGGTGTCTGCATGCAGACCGGAACGCAAGCCGCGCGTGAAGCTGGCAACATGATCGACCTCGATTCCGACCCGACCAAATTGATCGAGGTGGTCGAAATCGGGAAGCAGCTGCTGATGACGCGCGGCGCGTTGACCACGTTCTCGATCGCCAATGACGTTGCGAAGTATTTCGCCATCATTCCGGCGATCTTTCTCGCGTTCTATCCGCAACTGGCCGTGCTTAATGTCATGAAGCTGGCCACGCCGCAGAGTGCCATCCTGTCTGCGATCATCTTCAATGCGTTGATCATCATCGCGCTGATTCCGCTGGCGCTAAGGGGCGTCGCCTACCGTCCGGTCGGCGCGGCTGCACTGCTGCGGCGCAATCTGCTGATCTATGGCCTCGGCGGCATCATCCTGCCGTTCGTCGGCATCAAGGCCATAGACCTCCTGGTCAATGCCTTACATCTGGTCTAGTGCGCGGTCCCGAAAAGTGGGCACCGGTTTTCGGAAAAGATCACGCGCAAGAAAATTGAGGAGAGACAGTCATGTTGAAAGAACTCCGCCCCGCGATCGTTTTGGTCGTGTTGCTGACCCTGATCACGGGCTTGGCGTATCCGCTCGCCATGACCGGGATTGCCGGCGTGATCTTCCCCTACCAGGCACAAGGCAGCGTGATCGTGAAAGACGGTAAGGTCATAGGTTCGGCGCTGATCGGGCAGGTGTTTGCCGACGACAAATATTTTCACGGCCGGCCGTCGGCGACCAACGCGCCCGACCCCAAGGATTCGACCAAGACGATCGACGCACCGTACAACGCCATCAACTCCATGGGCTCCAATCTCGGCCCCACCAGCAAGGCACTGGCGGATCGCCTGAAGGGCGATGTGGACACGCTCAAGAAAGAGAATCCGTCGGCCGCAGTCCCGATCGACTTGGTGACAACTTCGGGCAGTGGCCTCGATCCGCACATCTCTCCAGAGGCCGCTTTTTTCCAGGTCCCCCGCGTGGCCAAGGCCCGCAACCTGTCGGACGCGCGGGTCCGCGCGCTGGTTGAGACCCAGGTCGAAGGCCGCACATTCGGCCTGCTTGGCGAGCCGCGGGTGAACGTCCTCAATCTCAATATCGCGCTGGACGCACTCAAGTCGTAACCGTCAATGTGCATTCCCTGCCTGCCTGTCCCGGGCATAAGTCCGGGGCAGGCTTTTTGCGGTATGATGCGCTAGAGGAGCCGCATGGCTGGAGACGAAGCGCAGAGAGCCTCGCCTGACGCACTCCTCGCCCTCGCCAAAAAGGAAGGGCGGGGACACCTGAAGATATTTCTTGGGGCAGCGCCCGGTGTGGGCAAAACCTACGCCATGCTCACCTCCGCGCGCACCGAAAAATCGGGCGGACGGGACGTTGTCGCCGGTCTGATCGAGACGCATGGCCGGCGCGAGACCGAACAGTTGATCGAAGGATTTGAAGCCCTCCCGCGGAAGCCGATTGTCTACCGTAACCAGGTGATGCGCGAGTTTGATCTCGACGCTGCGATCGCGCGCCGGCCGAAACTGCTGCTGGTCGACGAATATGCCCACACCAACGTGCCGGGCAGCCGCCATCCAAAGCGCTGGCAGGACATCGATGAGCTGCTGGCGGCCGGAATTGACGTCTGGACCACGCTGAACATCCAGCATCTCGAGAGCCTTAACGACGTTGTTTTGAAGATCACTAAGGTGCGGGTCCGCGAAACCGTGCCCGATATGGTCTTCGACAAGGCCGACGAGATCATCCTGGTCGATTTTCCTCCCGACGAATTGCTCAGGCGCCTGGCGGAGGGAAAGGTCTACGTGCAGGACACCGCCGCACGTGCGGTGGAGAGCTTCTTCAAGCCACAAAATCTCACCGCATTGCGCGAGCTTGCCTTGCGTCGTGCGGCTGAACGGATCGACGCCGACCTGATCGAGCGCATGCAGGCGCATGCGATTGAAGGCCCGTGGGCGGCCGGTGAACGCATTCTGGCGTGTATCGGAGCCGACCCGATATCACCCACCGTGGTGCGCGCGGCCAAGCGCCTCGCCGATCTCATGGATGCGCCATGGATTGCAGTCACGGTCGAGCGCCCGGGATCGACACTTGAAGATGGGCCTCGTCAACGCCTCGATGAGGCGATGAAACTGGCGCAGAGCCTGGGTGCCGAAACGCAGACGCTGACGGGAACAGATCTGCCGGCCGAATTGCTGCGCTTTGCAAAATTCGAGAACGTCACCCAGATCGTGATCGGACGATCCCCGAGTGGCTTCTTCAGCGAATTGCTGCGTCGATCTCTTCCACACGAATTGGTGCGACGGACCCAAGATATCGCTATCCATCTTGTAACGAGAGAAGCGGAACAGCCGGCGAGGGCGCCCCTGCTGCGTTGGCCGAAACATCTGGTCCTCGCACCGCTGCCTTTTCTGTACGCGACACTTGCTGTTGCGGCGGCGCTTGCCGTTGGTGAAGTGCTGACTGAAATCACGCCTATCCCCAATCTATCGATCGTATTCCTGCTCGCAGTCCTCGTAACTGCCATGAGCTTCGGCATTTGGCCGGCGATTTACGCCTCGGTTCTATCCTTCCTCGCCTATAATTTCTTTTTCATTCCACCGATTTATACGTTCACCGTTGCCGAACCCTATGAGCTGCTGGCGCTGGTGATCTTTCTGGTTGTCGCCGTGATCAGCTCCGCGCTGGCCGGGCGGGTGCGCGAGCAAGCCCGAATTTCAGCGAGCCGCATGCGCGCCATGCGGAGACTCTATGAGTTTACGCGGCGATTGTCCGGGCTGGCGACGCTAGATGCTGTCGCGGAAGGCGCCGCCAGCGAAATCCACGCAAGCCTCGGGTGTCCAGTCGTCGTGCTGCTGACCCACGGCGACGACCTGTCTCTGACGGCGGCGTGGCCACCGGAGGATAGCCTGGATGCTGCGGCAATGACGGCGGCACGCTGGGCCTACAGTCATGACGAACCTGCGGGTGCCGACACCAGCACATTGCCGATTATCCCGTGGTACTTCGTACCATTGCGCGTCGGCGCAAAGGCGCTTGGGGTAATTGGGGTTTCCAAAGAGAAGGATACGTCGCCCCTCGACTCCGAGGCGCGGGCTCTGCTCGATACGCTAGTCGAGCAGACTGCCTCGGCGCTGGATCGCGCCTCGCTCGCCCGTGAAATGGTGAGTGCGAGGACCGCGACGGAAACCGAACGGGTGCGCAATACCCTGCTGGCATCGGTTTCGCACGATTTCCGGACGCCACTTTCATCGATTCTGGGTTCGGCCACCAGCCTCATCGATTATGCCGACAAGCTGGATGCAACGGCGAAGAAAGACCTGCTCGGCCAAATCAAAAAGGAAGCCGAGGATCTCGATGAAATGGTCCGAAATCTTCTGGCGATTACCCGCATCGACGCCGGTGCGCTAGAATTGCGCCGCGACTGGCTCGATTTGCGGGAAGTGGCCGAACGCGTCGTCAGCGCCGCGCGGCGGCATGGCGCCCGGCAGCACATCGAAATCAATTTGCCGTCCGATCTTCCGCTGGTGCGCGCCGACGCTACCTTGGTCGAACAGGCAATTGGAAATGTGGTTGGCAATGGAATCGTCCACACCGCGCCCGAGACGCACATCGTATTGGCCGCCGAGGTTACGGCGAACGGCGTGGCAGTGCGCGTCACGGATGATGGGCCGGGCATTCCGGCCGATCGGCTTCCGAACATCTTTGACAAGTTCTTCAAAGGCCCCGGATATGGCGCTGATGGCAGTCAGGGTACAGGTCTCGGACTTGCGATTGCAAAGGGCATTATGGAGGCTCATGGCGGCGCAATCAGTGTGGAAAGTCCGATCGCGGACGGTCGCGGGGCCCGTTTCGTTTTGACGTTCCCCCGCGAGGAGGTGAGCGCATGAGCGCCAAGATCCGCGTCATGGTGGTCGATGACGAGGCGGCCATCCTGCGCTTTCTCAAGCCAGCGCTTGAAGCGAATAATTATGAAATGGCTAGTGCGGGTACGGTCGCCGAAGGAATCAAGCGCATCGCCGCCGAAACGCCAGACATAGTTTTACTCGACCTCGGTCTTCCTGATGGAGACGGCAAAGAAGTCATCAAACGCGCTCGTGAATGGTCGGATATACCGATTATCGTATTGTCGGCGCGCGAGCGCGAAGCCGAAAAGATTGAAGCGCTCGATTTCGGCGCTGACGATTATGTCAACAAGCCGTTCAATATCGGTGAGCTTCTCGCGCGCATGCGCACGGCATTGCGGCATCGCATGCAACGCAAGGCGGAAATCCCCGTTTTGCATGTCGGCAATCTCGAGGTTGATGCGGTGCGGCATCGCGCAACGCGTGCCGGCGCGGAGCTTAAACTCACGCCGAAGGAATTCGAATTGCTCTCCTTCCTCGCTAAGCATGCCGGGCGTGTCATCACACACAAACAGATCCTCACGGCGGTCTGGGGACCGGCGCACACTGAGGACACCCAGTATTTGCGCGTCTACATCGGCCAGCTTCGGCAGAAGGTCGAAGACCATCCCGATGACCCACGGTTCATTTTGACTGAACCTGGTATCGGCTACCGGATCGCCGAGAACTGATCGGAAAGCTCGGGGCGAGGGAGTCTAGCTTTCTCCGGCCGGCGGCCGCGGTTCTTCTTTGTCCGCTAATTCCCTGAGCATGGTCAAAGCCTGCAACACGGACTGGTGGCGGACATTGGCGCGACCGATATCGCCATATTTGCGATCATGCGCGATGACCCGGCCACTGCGTGAAGCCGCGCAGAAAAAGACAAGGCCAATCGGCTTTCCCGGCACAGCCCCGGTTGGTCCTGCAATGCCCGTAATCGAGACAGCGAGATCGACCGATGCATGGGCGAGGGCACCCTTGGCCATCTCCTCGGCGCATTCGGTGCTGACCGCGCCATAAACATCGATGGTTGCCGGAGTGACACCCAGCATTTGTTGTTTGGCCTCATTCGAATATGTAACGAAGCCACGGTCTAGAACCGCGGACGATCCTGGAATTTCGCTGAGCGTCGCCGCCACGAGACCGCCCGTGCAAGATTCCGCTGTCGCAAGAGTCAACTGTTTCTTCACGCAGATACTGAGCAGGGCCTTTGCGGCAGTGATGGCAGCTTCGTCCGGCATTCAATCATTCCCACGGAAGACGAACGGTCGCGGTCGCGTAGGCCACGATACCTTCGCCGCGCCCGGTGAAACCAAGCTTTTCACTTGTGGTGGCCTTCACCCCCACGCGTTCAATACCGATGTCCGCGATTTTTGCGATGTTCGCGCGCATGCGATCTCTGTATTCGCCGATACGGGGGGTCTCACACACGATGGTAAGGTCGAGATGGGCGATGCGGCCACGGCGTGCGCGCACCCGATCGACGGCGAAGACGAGGAACTGGTCGGACGATGCGCCGCGCCACTGCGGGTCGCTCGGCGGGAAGTGCGCACCGATGTCCCCGTCTGCAAGGGCGCCCAGAATTGCATCGGTGAGCGCGTGGAGCACAACATCGGCATCGGAGTGACCCGTGAGAGACTGACTGTGCGGAATGCGAATTCCGCCAAGCGTGACATGATCGCCGGGCCCGAATGCATGCACGTCCAGTCCCGATCCGGTTCGTATATCGCCGAGCGCCGCTGACTGCATTGCTTCGACCCGCACAAAGTCCTCCGGGGTTGTGAACTTGGTGTTGCCGACCTCGCCAGGAAACACACTGACTTTCATTCCGGCCCATTCGGCAAGCGCGGCGTCGTCCGTGAAATCCTCACGGCCCTGTTCGACTGCCCGCCGATGCGCCGCGATAAGTGCCGGGAAGGCAAAGGCTTGCGGTGTTTGCACGAGGCGAAGCGAACCACGATCAAGCGTTGTTTCCACAGTTCCGGAATTGTCGACGCGTTTGATCGTGTCGGTTACCGGTATCCCGGGGATTGCAGCGCCGGTTTTTTCCGCCGCCACGATGGCGCGCGCAATAAGATCCGCGCTGGCGAATGGGCGTGCCGCATCGTGCACGAGTACAATGTCCGGCTTGCGCGAAAGCAGCGCCTCAAGGCCGGCGCGAACGGAGGCTTGGCGGGTTGCGCCGCCGAAGACTGGCGGCAGGACGCTCAAGCCGGCCATCTCGACCCGCACGAGGTCGGCATCTTCGGACCGGATCACGGGCTGGACGAGGCTTACCTTGGGGGCCGTGACGAAGCTCGATATGGCGCGGCGGAGCAGCGTTTCGCCGGCGATGCGCCGCAACTGTTTGGGCAGATCGCCACCCGCGCGCACGCCTTGACCGGCGGCTACCACGACAGCTGCGACCTGCACCATGCTTCAGCTCCTGCCCACGTCTGCCTTTACCGCGTTCGTGACATCACGGAAACGCGGGAAAAGCCAACGCCCCGCTTTAAGAATAAACATGTTTTTTGCAGTGCAGCACTTGCGCGGCCGATGGAAATGGCTAAACTATGAGCATCGAAAAAGGGCAGCCTAAATGATAGGCACTGGGTGCGAAGCGGACGAAAATAACGAGTTCCGAGGGCCTCCTCTCGCAATTGGCCAGGTTGCCTTGCCGAACCGGGTCATTTTGGCGCCGATGTCCGGTATTACGGATGCGCCATTCCGGCGTCTGACCGAGCGGCTGGGAGCCGGTCTGGTTGTTTCCGAGATGACGGCGTGCGCTGGGCTGGTTCGGGGCGAGCGCGAAGCAGCCGTTCGTAGCGAGGGAAACGGCGTCAGCATCCACGTCGTTCAGCTCGCCGGCTGCGAGGCGCGCTGGATGGCCGAGGGGGCCCGGATCGCTGAGGCGCATGGCGCTGTTGTCATCGACATCAACATGGGTTGCCCCTCCAAGCAGGTCACCAACGGGGCTGCCGGTTCCGCGTTGATGCGCGACGTCGATCATGCGCTGACGTTGATCGAAGCAACCGTTGGCGCCGTCGGGGTACCGGTAACATTGAAAATGCGCCTGGGCTGGGATGCATCCACGATAAATGCACCGGAACTTGCCCGCCGCGCGCAAGCCGCGGGCATCAAACTCATCACGGTGCATGGTCGCACGCGCTGCCAGTTTTTTGATGGCAGAGCTGATTGGCGTGCCGTTCGAGCAGTCAAACAAGCTGTATCGATTCCGGTTGTCGTCAATGGCGATATTCGCTCATCCGAGGATGCCGTGCGCGCACTCGACATTTCCGGCGCCGACGCAGTGATGATCGGTCGAGCAGTGCAGGGGCGTCCGTGGCTGCCGGGGCAGATCGCAAGATTTCTTGCCACCGGTGCGCGCGAGCGTACGCCAGCGCTCAGTGAACAGTTCCAAATCATCGATTCGCTGTATGACGAAATGCTTGACCATCACGGCATGGCCATCGGCCGGCGCCATGCCAGGAAACACCTCGGTTGGGCGCTCGACTCGGCCGCGGCAACCGTCAAGGCACCGATCGAACTACTCAAGGACCACCGGAATCGCGTGCTGACGGCCGACAAGCCATCGCAAGCGCGCCGCTTTCTCGCCGATGCTTATGATGATTTCGCCTGGAGGGCCGCGGCATGACACGCGCACAGGCGGTCTCGGCAATCGTCAATTCGCCCGCTGATGCAATTCTGCATGCATTGCCGCATCCAGTGATCATGGTGTCGCCTGACGGCAAGATCGCAGACGCCAATGTTGCTGCCGAACAATTTTTCGAAGCATCGATTCCGATGCTGCGTAGGCTCATGGTGCGTGAGCTTGTGCCGTTCGGGTCGCCGCTCCTTACATTGATCGAGCAAGTGCGGCATCGCGGCGCTGCGGTCAACGAATATAAGGTCGATCTTGCGACCCCACGCAATCCCGGCGAACGCCTGGTTGATTTGCACGTTGCGCCACTGCCGGAATATCCGGGACACGTTGTGGTTATGCTGCAGGAACGAACCATTGCCGATAAGATGGACCGCCAGCTTACTCATCGTGGCGCAGCCCGCTCTGTCATCGCGCTGGCAGCCATGCTCGCACACGAAATCAAAAATCCACTGTCGGGCATTCGTGGCGCCGCGCAGTTACTCGAGCAATCGGCAGGTGACGACGATCGTTCGCTTACGAAACTGATCTGCGATGAGACAGACCGTATTGTAAAGCTTGTCGACCGTATGGAAGTATTCGCGGACGAGCGTCCGATCGATCGTGAGCCGGTCAATATTCACGTTGTGCTCGACCACGTAAAACGCCTGGCACAATCGGGGTTTGGGCGTCACATCAAATTCACCGAAGAATACGATCCGTCACTGCCGCCAGTCCTGGCGAACCGCGATCAGCTCGTTCAGGTGTTTCTCAATCTTCTGAAAAACGCTGCCGAGGCGATCGGTGAAAACGCAATCGACGGTGAAATACAACTTACTACGGCGTTCCGTCCGGGCGTGCGACTTTCTGTACCCGGCAGTAAGGCGCGCGTTTCATTGCCGTTGGAATTCTGCGTCAAGGATAACGGACCGGGTGTTCCAGAAGACTTGATGCCGCATCTGTTCGACCCCTTCGTCACTACCAAGCAAAGCGGTAGCGGCCTTGGCCTTGCGCTGGTGGCAAAAATCGTAGGCGACCATGGCGGCATCATCGAATGCGAGTCGCAGCCGCGGCGAACGATCTTTCGCGTGTTAATGCCGGTATACATCGGCGACGGTGCGATCACTGACGATGCGCCGTCCGTCCAGAGCCCGTGAGATAAGACATGCCAACGGGAAGCATATTGGTTGCCGATGACGATGCAGCGATCCGCACCGTCCTTAATCAGGCACTTTCACGTGCCGGTTACGAAGTGCGATCGACCGGCAATGCCGCGACGCTATGGCGCTGGGTCACGCAGGGTGACGGCGATCTGGTGATCACCGACGTCGTAATGCCGGACGAGAATGCCTTCGATCTGATCCCGCGCATCCGGAAGGCGCGACCCGACCTGCCTATCGTTGTGATGAGTGCACAAAACACGTTCATGACCGCAATTCGCGCGTCGGAACGCGGCGCCTATGAGTACCTGCCGAAGCCCTTCGACCTCAAGGAACTCATCGCCATTGTCGGGCGCGCGCTGTCGGAGCCAAAAGAGCCGCGGCCTGCGACCGTCAAGGCCGAGGACTTCGAAGGTATTCCGCTGGTCGGCCGCTCGCCGGCTATGCAGGAAATTTATCGGGTGTTGGCGCGCCTGATGCAGACCGACCTGACAGTCATGATTTCGGGCGAGTCGGGCACGGGCAAAGAGTTGGTCGCGCGCGCACTCCATGATTACGGCAAGCGGCGCGCCGGCACCTTCGTTGCGATCAACATGGCCGCGATTCCAAGGGATTTGATTGAGTTCGGAATTGTTCGGCCACGAAAAGGGGGCTTTTACCGGTGCAAACACGCGCAGCGCCGGGCGTTTTGAACAGGCGGAGGGCGGTACGCTATTCTTGGATGAAATTGGCGACATGCCGATGGAAGCCCAGACGCGCTTGTTGCGCGTCCTCCAGCAGGGCGAATACACGACCGTTGGCGGCCGCACGCCCATCAAGAGCGATGTCCGCATCATCGCGGCCACGAACAAGGATCTCCGGTTGCTGATCCAGCAAGGCCTGTTCCGCGAGGATTTGTTCTTCAGATTGAACGTTGTGCCATTGCGCCTGCCGCCCTTGCGTGAGCGGACGGAGGACATTCCCGATCTCATCCGGCATTTCTTTGCGCAGGCCCAGCGCGAAGGCTTACCGCCAAAGCAGATTGATCAGGCGGCGGTTGAGCGCCTCAAGCGGCATCGTTGGCCTGGGAACGTGCGGGAGTTGGAAAACTTGGCCCGCCGGTTGGCCGCGCTTTACCCGCAAGAAACGATTTCTGCCGCAGTGATGGACGCGGAGTTGTCGCAGCCGTCATTTCCAGCGGGCGGCGAAGATCCGCGGTCGGATGAAAATCTCAGTGCGGCGGTCGAACGGTATTTGGCCAATTATTTCGCCGGCTTTGAGGACGGCTTGCCACCGGCCGGGCTTTATCACCGGATCTTGCGGGAGATTGAGCATCCGCTGCTGACTGCGGCCTTGGCAGCGACCCGCGGCAATCAAATCCGCGCAGCGGATTTGCTGGGCGTCAACCGCAATACCCTGCGCAAGAAGATTCGCGACCTCGACATCCAGGTTTTTCGCGGCAGCTGACACCGGGCAACTAATCCGCGTTTTTGCGCCGCGGATTTGTCGTAATTCGGCAACATTGTTGTATAAAAGCATCAGTGCCGGGGAGGGCAACTGAGCCCTTTTTGGGTGCCTTTCCAACGGGGCAATGCAGCTCCTTTTTTCCGCCGCCAGGGGTCTATGAGCGTCGAACAGGCTGCCACCGCAGAAACAGCGCTTGCAGGCTCGCCCGGGCGACGCGGGGAAACGCGCATTCTCGGTCCGCTGGCGGTGGGGCTGGCCCTGCTATCGGCTTTCGTCACGTTCGTCGTCCTCGCGGATCTGACGCCAATTTCACCGACGCACTACGTGGTGGTGACGCTGCTGCTTGCAAACGCTGCGACGGTGCTTCTGCTGCTTGGCATCATCGTGCGCGAAGTCTGGAAAGTGGTGCAGGCTCGCCGCAGCGGCCGCGCGGCCGCGCGCTTGCATGTACGTATCGTTGGACTGTTCTCGATCATAGCAGCCGCGCCGGCGATCATGGTGGCGATTGTTGCCAGCGTTACGCTCGACCGCGGTCTCGACCGGTTATTTTCGACGCGCACACGCGCGGCGATCGAGAATTCTCTGATCGTGGCGGAGGCATATCTGCGCGATCATGCCCAGATTGCGCGCTCCGATATCATGGTGATGGCGTATGATATTGCGCGCAGCAAAACGGTGTTCGATCAGGATCCTGAAAAGCTCCGCCAATTTCTGACCTTCCAGGCATCAGTTCGCGGTCTGGCTGCCGCCATCGTCCTTGATAAAGATCTCAAGGTGGTGGCGCGCGCTGACGTCAACATCAATCAGACATTTGCACTACCGCCGCGTGAAGCGTTGGGTCACATCGGCGACAAAGACCCTCAAATTGTTTTGTTGCCCGATACAAATTATGTCGCCGCAATCATCAAGCTGGAGCAATACAACGATTACTATCTTTATGTGACAAGACTGCTTGACCCGCGTGTCGTACCGCAATTGCAGGCAACACGGGCGAGCGTCAGCGAATATGCCGCAATCGAGCAACGCCGTTTGGGCGTTCAGGTCGCGTTTGGACTGATGTACACCGTCATCGCGTTAATCGTTCTTCTATCGGCAGTATGGATCGGGCTGAATTTCGCCAACAGACTGGTCGCGCCAATTCGCCGGCTGATAGGTGCCGCCAACGCGGTATCCACCGGAAATCTTTACGTTCGTGTTCCTGTGCGCCAGGCGGAAGGCGATCTTGCTCATCTGGGTGAAACTTTTAATCGCATGACCCAGGAATTGCGCACGCAGCGTGACGATATCATGCACGCGCGCGATCTTATCGACAGCCGCCGACGCTTCACCGAAGCCGTGCTTGCGGGCGCGAGCGCAGGCGTCATCGGTGTCGATGGTACCGGGGCCGTCAGTATATTAAATCGTTCGGCGGAGAAATTGATCGGGCGCACGGAAGCCGAAGCCCTTGGCAAGCCATTGATCGAAGTTCTGCCTGAGCTTGCTGATACCATGGCGGCAGCTGAATCAGGTGCGCGGACTCAGGACCAGGTCACGATCAGCCGCAACGGCCGCGAACGAAATTTGTCGGTGCGGGTCACCAGCGAACAGTCCAGCGAGTTCAGACCGTGGCTATGTGGTTACGCTCGACGACATTACAGAACTCGTAACGGCTCAGCGGACTTCTGCCTGGGCGGACGTGGCACGGCGTATCGCGCACGAAATCAAAAATCCGCTCACGCCGATACAGTTGTCCGCCGAACGGCTACGGCGCAAATACGGAAAAATGATCGTTGAGGATCGCGATATATTCGAGCAGTGCACCGACACGATCGTTCGTCAGGTTGATGACATCAGGCGCATGGTGGACGAATTCTCGCATTTTGCACGGATGCCGAAACCGGTCATTGCTGCCGAAGATGTGGCCGATGCAGTGCGTCAGACTGCGTTCCTGATGCGCGTGGGCAATTCAGAAATCGATATCGATGTCGATATTTCCGAGGATCCGATGCCGGCGCGGTTTGATCGGCGTCTGATTTCTCAGGCACTCACGAACATCATCAAGAACGCGACTGAGGCAATTGGTGCAGTGCCGCCCAACGAGCTCGGCAAGGGCATTATCCACGTATACGCAGCGCGTGACGGCGAAGACATCGTGATCGACGTCGTTGATAACGGCATTGGCCTGCCGAAGGCGAACCGCAGCCGGTTGCTCGAGCCCTATGTCACGACGCGAGAGAAGGGCACGGGCCTCGGTCTCGCTATTGTTGGACGAATCATCGAGGAGCACGGCGGTTCAATCGAGTTGCGTGACGCCGCGGAGAAAATTCCCGGACAACGCGGCGCATGGGTCAGGGTGCGGTTTGCCGCTGCAGGCAAAGCCGATACCCCCGAGTTCGAAAAACCACGGGTTGCGAGCGAGTAGAATGATGGCGGGCGAAATCCTGATTGTCGATGATGAGGCCGATATCCGCGATCTCGTGGCGGGGATTCTTCAGGACGAAAGTTACAGCACGCGCACTGCGCGCAATAGCGATGACGCCCTAACGGCGATCGCGACGCGCCGGCCTAATCTGGTCTTCCTCGACATCTGGTTGCAAGGCAGCAAGCTGGACGGCCTCCAGCTGCTGGATGCCGTAAAGCAGGAACATCCAGATCTACCTGTCGTTATGATTTCGGGCCACGGCAATATCGAGACCGCCGTCGCCGCCATCAAACATGGCGCTTATGATTTCATCGAGAAGCCGTTCAAGGCAGATCGACTGGTGTTGGTCGCGGACCGTGCATTGGAGAACTCGCGGCTTAAACGTGAGGTCAAGCAGCTCAAACAGTTGGCGCCGGTGCCATCCACGATCGTCGGCCGCTCGGCGACAATTGGCCAGTTACGCCAGGCAATTGAACGCGTAGCGCCGACCAACAGCCGCGTTCTGGTGGTCGGACCCTCGGGGGCAGGCAAGGAGCTCGCCGCGCGCACACTTCATCAGCTCTCCGGGCGAGCGAATGGGCCTTTTATTGTCATAAATGCTGCTGCAATTACACCGGAGCGGATGGAAATAGAGTTGTTCGGTGTCGACCAATCCAATGGTTCGGAGGGCCGCAAACCCGGCGCGCTCGAAGAGGCCCACAGCGGCACGCTGTTTGTTGATGATATCGCGGACCTTCCGCGCGAGACGCAAAACAAGATATTGCGCGTGCTCGTTGATCAGACGTTTCAACGGGTTGGTGGCAGCACTAAAATCGCCGTGGACGTCCGAATTGTTTCGTCGACTGCGCGGAATCTCGAAGCCCTTATCGTCGAAGGCAAGTTCCGCGAGGATCTTTATCACAGGCTTGCTGTCGTTCCCATCCGTGTACCGCCGCTGGCCGAGCGGCGCGAGGACATCCCCGAACTGGTTGAATATTTTATGGACCAGATATCGCAGGCGACGGGCTTGCCGAAGCGTCGGATTGGCGACGATGCAATGGCCGTCCTGCAGTCGCACAATTGGCCGGGCAACGTCAGGCAGCTGCGCAACAACATTGAGCGCCTGATGATCCTTGCCGGTGGAGATCCCGAGGCGGTGATGAACGCCAGCATGTTGCCGCCGGACGTAGGTTCGATGGTCCCAAACATGCCAAACGGCAATGGCGGGGAGCATCTCATGGGCTTGCCGTTACGCGACGCGCGCGAGGTATTCGAGCGCGAGTATCTCGTGGCGCAAATCAGTCGCTTTGGAGGGAACATCTCGCGCACCGCCGAATTCGTGGGCATGGAACGCTCCGCGCTGCACCGCAAGCTCAAGGCGCTTGGAATTGATTAGCGCATAATCCGGAACAGCGGAAACCGATTTTACGACAAGATCATGCGCAAGGAATGACACCTCATGTCCCGCATCGCTTATGTCAACGGCCGTTACTTGCCGCGCAGCGAAGCTAAGGTTGCGGTGGAAGATCGCGGTTACCAATTTGCGGACGGTGTCTATGAGGTCTGCGAGGTGAGGGGTGGCCACCTGATTGATGAGCGACGCCATATGGCGCGCCTCGATCGTTCACTTGGTGAGTTGCGAATTGTCAGGCCGATGTCGCCCGCCGCCCTTTCTGTTGTATTGCGCGAAACCGTTCGGCGTAACCGGGTACGCGACGGGATCGTCTACGTGCAGGTCACGCGAGGCGTGGCCCGTCGTGACTTTCCATTTCCGGCGGCCGGGACGCGTCCGTCATTGGTTGTGACCGCGCGCAGTAGCGATCTCGAGCGTCTTGAGCAGATTGCTGCCGACGGAATTGCAGTCATCACGGTTCCTGATATCCGTTGGCAACGCGTCGACATAAAATCGGTAGCGCTGCTGCCAAACGTACTGGCGAAGCAAACCGCGCGCGAGCAGGGCGCGCGCGAGGCATGGCTCACGGATGCGCAGGGCCGAATTACCGAAGGCGCCTCGTCCAATGCATGGATCGTCAACCGCGAAGGCAAGCTGATTACGCATCCGCTGGGTCATGACATTCTGCCGGGGATTACACGTTCCGTGGTGATCGACGTAATCAAGGCACAAGGATTGGTTTTTGAAGAGCGGGCCTTCACCGTTGAGGAGGCCTATGCAGCGCGTGAGGCGTTCATCACTTCGGCCAGCCAGATTGTGCTGCCGGTCGTGAGCATCAATGGCCGTCCCGTTGGCAATGGCGCGCCCGGGCTCGTCGCAACGGCCCTGCGGCGAGACTATCATCGTCATGCCGAGGCCGGCGGGTAGGGATTATGTCCGGTCGAAGGGCGCCCCCGCGCCATAGCCCAGTAAGTAAACCACCAATGATTTCAGTATTTTGGCGCAGACGACCTGAACTTCTGCTTGCACCCGGCGGGTAGCTGCCATCTAATAGTGATCTCCCGGCCTCGTACCGTTCTGCGTGGGGCAAAGCGGGCGCATGCATCCGGAACTCGCATGCGGAGGACCCGGGCAAAGAAGGTCTCGCGCGCTAGACGCGAGCAAAAAAATGGAACACGGCCATGGCAGCCGATCGTGCGCAAAACCTGCAAGACACTTTCCTCAATCACGTCCGCAAAAGCAAAATACCTCTCACCATTTTTCTGGTGAATGGCGTTAAATTGCAGGGCGTGGTGACCTGGTTTGATAATTTCTGCGTGCTGTTGAGGCGAGACGGGCACTCGCAGCTCGTCTACAAGCACGCGATTTCCACCATCATGCCCGGCCACCCGATCCAGCTGTTCGAAGGTTCCGAAGAGCCGCCGGCCGGAGATAAGGTTTAATTGGAAGTCCGTCGTCGTGATCAAGCCGCTGATCTCCTGAGCCCAACATCGTCGGGCGCAGAGACGGGCCGTGCGATTGTTATAGAGCCCTGGGTCAAAAGCCCGATGCGCAAGAGCGCTGTCCGCGCGCCGGCGGAGGCGCGTACGCCTGAGGCGCGCCTTGAAGAAGCAGTCGGACTCGCTCGCGCGATCGACCTGACGGTCGTCGAGGCCGGACTGGTTACGCTCAATGTCATTCGTCCTGCGACTTATATCGGCAAAGGCAAAGTCGACGAAATCGCTGGGCTCGCGAAAAGTCAATCAGCGTCCGTCGTGGTGATGGACTGCCCGATTTCTCCGGTTCAACAACGCAATCTGGAGAAGGCCTGGAATGCAAAAGTCATTGATCGGACCGGTCTGATCCTCGAGATCTTTGGACGGCGTGCGCGCACTCGCGAAGGCGCGCTGCAGGTTGAACTCGCGCACCTGACCTACCAGAAGAGCCGGCTGGTTCGCTCATGGACACACCTTGAGCGGCAGCGTGGCGGGTTTGGTTTTCTGGGCGGGCCGGGGGAAACACAGATCGAGGCAGACCGGCGCGTCATCGAGGAGCGCATCGCGCGCATCGAAACTGAGCTCGACAAGGTCAAGCGGACGCGCAAGCTGCACCGCGACAGTCGCAAACGGGTGCCTTATCCGATCGTGGCCTTGGTCGGTTACACCAATGCCGGAAAATCGACCTTGTTCAATCGCATGACAGCGGCACGCGTATTATCGGCTGACATGTTATTTGCGACACTCGATCCGACGCTACGCGCTGTCGAGTTGCCGCACGGCGCCCGCGCTATCTTGTCCGATACCGTCGGGTTCATTTCAGACTTGCCCACGATGCTCGTGGCCGCATTCCGCGCAACGCTCGAAGAAGTCATCGAAGCGGACGCGATCTTGCACGTCCGCGACATGTCGCACGAAGACACCGATGCGCAGTCGTACGACGTTGGAAAAGTGCTCGCTGAACTTGGCATAGAATCCGGCGACACACGCGTGATTGAAGTCTGGAACAAGATCGATCGGCTGAATTCGAATGAACGGATTCGCGTTTCAAATCTGGCCGAGCGCCAAGCGGAGCGACGCCGGCCGCTTCTGGTTTCAGCATTGAGCGGGGAAGGGATTGACCATCTCCTAGTCGCCATCGAAACGCGCCTCGGTGAAAAACGCCAGACGCTTGAATTGTCGATCGACCCTTCCGATGGAGCGGGTTTGAGCTGGCTGTATCGCCATTCGGAAGTGCTATCGCGTGAGATGCGAGAGGACGGACGCATGGCACTCAGTGTGCGGGCCGATCCAAAGAACGCTGAGATGGTCAAGCACAAATATCCGGGAACGACGGAAAGCAAGCCGGCGAATTAAATCGGCGGCAACCGCTTTCAATCTTTGGACAAGCCGGCCTTTTCCGCCACCTTTGCTTCGTTCCACAACGCATCCATTTCGGCCAGACTGGCATCCTTTGGTGTTTTGCCCCGTAGGGCCAATGCGCGCTCGATTGATGCAAAGCGGCGTTCAAATTTGAGGTTTGTTCCGCGCAAAACGCTTTCCGGGTCGGCATCAAGATGGCGGGCGAGGTTGACCACGGCAAATAACAGGTCGCCGACCTCTGCTGCCATTGCGGCCTTGTCGCCACGGTCGAGTTCTGCCTCGATCTCGTCGGCTTCCTCACGGATTTTCGCGAGGACGGCACGCGGATCGTTCCAGTCGAAGCCGACCCGCCCGGCCTTGGTCTGCAACTTGAGTGCACGGGTTAACGCCGGAAGACCGATTGGGACACCGGCCAAGGCGCCGGTATTGGCACCGGTATTCGCGGCCTCGCCACGTTCGGCCTTTTCCTCCGCCTTGATGCGTTCCCACAGGCCCTCGACGGCTTTGGCAGTTTTGCCCTCGGCATCAGCAAATACGTGCGGATGCCGACGGATCAGCTTCGTGGTGATCGTTTCGACGACGTCGGAAAAATCGAAGGCGTCTTGTTCCTGGGCCATACGGGCATGGAAAACGACCTGCAGCAGGAGGTCGCCCAGTTCGTCCTTCAGTCCGAGCAGATCCTCGCGCGCAATGGCGTCGGCCACTTCGTAGGCTTCCTCGAGCGTATATGGCGCGATGGTTCTGAAATTCTGCTCCAGATCCCATGGGCAGCCGCTACCGGGCGTCCTCAGCGCCGCCATGATCTCGATCAGGCGGGAAATGTCGCGGGAAGGCTTCACGGGTGCTGTGTGTGGGCTGGGGTTCTAAGGGCTGATCACGAGAGGCTAGCAAAGCGCAGCCGCGGCGGCGACCACGTACCAGTGATTCGCATAAGACATATTATGGAATAATTCTAGACGGCCCTTTAAACATGGGGTCTGAGGCATCTGGGGCGACGATGCGATCGGTAAAATTCGATGTTTCAATGGGATTTCAATGTGTTTGCAGAGACTAGCGATTGGCATTAGGCGGCCGCGAAACTCATGCCGTCGAACCCCGGTTCGACCCCAGCCGGCAAATGTGCACGCAGTGATGCGTAGTCCATATCGGTGTGCAGATTGGTCAGGATCGCCCGTTTCGGCTTGATCCGGGCGATCCACGCCAAGGCTTCGTCGAGATTGAAGTGGCTCGGGTGCGGCGTCTTGCGCAACGCGTCTACGATCCAGACATCGAGTTCCTGCGAGCGCACCGATGCTTTCGGCCGGCAGGTTCTTGATGTCTGCCGAGTAGGCCACGTTGCCAAACCGGAAACCCAGCGAGGGGATATCACCGTGGTTCTGGAGAACAGGCAGGGCTGCGATCGAGCCTCCCTGCCCCTCAATATGAACGGTTTGGCCGGCCACCAGGCGCTTCTCGGTGAGGATGGGCGGATATTCGCTGCCGGGTGGTGTCTTGAAGCAATAGCCGAAGCGGGCGAGCATGGCGCGCGATGTCGGTTCATCAAGGTAGACATCGACCCGGCGCCGCTTGTGGACGAACAGCGGGCGCAGATCGTCGATGCCGTGTGTGTGGTCGGCGTGTTCATGGGTGATGAGCACGCCATCGACCGAGTCAACGTCGGCGTCGAGGAGCTGCATGCGCAGGTCCGGTGAACAATCAACCAGCACACGTGTGCACAGACCGTCTTGTTTCTTACGTTCAACCAGCAGCGAGCAACGCCGCCTTCGGTTCTTCGGGTTGTTCGGATCGCATTCACCCCAGCCAAGCGCAACGCGCGGAACGCCCATGGACGAGCCGGAGCCGAGGATGGTGAATGTCAGGCTCATGCGGCGTTGGCGAGCTGGCGTGGCACTTTGCTGAACAGCCGGAAAAAATTCTCCGTGGTCTGGCGCGCCAATTCGTCGGCCGACACCCCGCGAACATCAGCTAAAACTTTAGCAGTTTCGACCACGTAGGCTGGTTCATTACGCTTTCCGCGAAATGGTAACGGCGCCAGGTATGGGGCATCGGTTTCGACCATGATGCGATCAACCGGCAGCGCAGCCGCAATTGCGCGCAGATCCTCCGAACGTTTGAAGGTCAATATTCCGGTGAATGATACGTAGTGTCCCAATTCGATAGCCGCGAACGCCAGATCGCGCCCGCCGGTAAAACAGTGCAACACGGCCGGGAAGGCGCCCTTCCCGCTTTCCTCCCGCAAGATCGCCGCCATGTCCGCGTCGCAGTCGCGCGAATGGATAACGAGGGGCAATCCGGTTTCGCGTGCTGCCGCGATATGCTGGCGAAAACTTTGTGCTTGCGCGTCGCGCGGGCTGTTGTCGTAGTGATAGTCGAGGCCGGCTTCGCCGATCGCCACGATTTTCGGGTGTTTGGAAAGCGCAACGAGCGCGCTCGCGTTGATGTCCAGCTCTTCATGCGCATTGTGCGGATGCGTGCCGACCGAGCAAAAGACCTCGGGGAATTTCTCAGCAATCGCAACGACCTGTGGAAGTTTCTTCACGCGGGTCGAGATCGTCACCAAGCGGCCGATGCCGGCCGCACGCGCCCGTGCCACGACCGCGTCGCGCTCCGCGGAAAAATCCGGAAAATCCAGGTGGCAGTGGCTGTCCACCAACATGATTTAGGCCTTTTCTTCTGCTTCCACGTAGCGCGGAAAAACCGGCGAGGGCGCCGGCAGCGTAACGCCGGCCCCGATCCGCCCTTTCGGCCCCAGCGCCGCAAAGCTCCGTTCTTCTGCGCCAATCGCCAGCAGATCGAGCAATTTGGCCGCGGATGCGGGCACAAAGGGTTGCGCCAGAATTGCGACCTGTCGAAGAATTTCCGCAGTCACATACAAAACGGTGCCCTGCCGCTTCGGATCGGTCTTCGCGAGCGCCCAAGGGGCCTCGGATGCGAAATAGCGATTGGCGTCGGCCACAACAGCCCAGACGCAATTCAGAACCTGGTGAAGCTGCTGCGACTTCATGTGCTCGCGCGCGGTCCCGATCATCGCATCGGCGGCGGCAAGCATGGTCTTGTCGGTATCGCTGAAGGCGCCCGGTTCCGGCAACGTGCCAACGAAGGCCTTGCCGATCATCGAGAGCGAGCGTTGCGCCAGATTACCAAGGTCGTTCGCGAGGTCCGCATTGATGCGGTTGACAATCGCCTCATGGCTGTAATTGCCATCTTGGCCGAACGGTACTTCGCGCAGGAAGAAATAGCGAAACTGATCGACACCATAGGTATCGGTCATTGTGAATGGGTCGATCACGTTGCCGACCGACTTCGACATCTTCTCACCGCGGTTGAACAGGAATCCGTGCGAGAAGATGCGCTGCGGCACCTCGATGCCCGCCGACATCAAAAACGCGGGCCAATAGACCGCGTGGAAACGCACGATGTCCTTGCCGATGACGTGCAACGCCGCCGGCCAGTAACGCTTGAATTTTTCGCTGCCGGTATCGGGAAAGCCGACGCCGGTGATGTAGTTGGTGAGGGCGTCAACCCACACATACATGATGTGGCCGTCGACGCCGGGCACGCGGATACCCCAGTCGAACGTGGTGCGGGAAATCGACAAGTCCTGCAGTCCGCCGCGCACGAAGCTCGCCACTTCGTTTAAGCGCTCCTTCGGCAATACGAAATTCGGCCGCGCATAGAGATCGAGCAGTTTTTGTTGGTAGGCGGAAAGCCTGAAAAAATAGCTCGCCTCCTCGACCCATTCGACCGGCGTGCCGGTCTTGGCCGCGACCCGCACTTTCTGTTCATTGAGGTGCGTCTCGTCCTCGGCGTAATAGGCCTCGTCGCGGACCGAATACCAGCCGGCATATTTGTCGAGGTAGATGTCACCGTTCTGCTCCATCCGCTGCCAGATGACTTCCGATGAGCGATGATGACGTTCTTCGGTTGTGTGGATGAAGTCGTCATTCGTGCAATTCATCCGCTTCACCATCGCCTCGAAGCGCGGCACATTGCGATCGAGCAACTGGCGTGGTGTCAGTCCCTCCTTGGCAGCGGTCTGCTGGATTTTCTGACCGTGCTCGTCGGTGCCGGTGAGGAAATAAACATCATATCCGTCGAGCCGCATGAAGCGCGCGATGGCATCGGTTGCGATCACCTCATAGGCATGGCCGATATGCGGCGGGCCGTTTGGGTAGGAAATCGCGGTCGTAACGTAAAACGGCGTCTTGTCCGGCATTTGCCTGTGTCATTCAAAGACGTGGATGGCCGGGAAGCCCCCGGCCATGACAGTCCGGGATTAGGTATCAACCGGCGGCGGCCGGGGCAAGCTATGGAAAAGAATTGAGAAAAGGCGGAATCCTGCGGCGAACACGTTACGTTGGACCGCGATAGATCTCGTTTACCCAATTGCGCTGCAGGCGTTTCCAAGCTGGGGCTTAGGCGATACCATCCTCGGAGACATAAAATGTAGCTGTGCACGCACGGCGTGCCCCGTATTTGTCAGTAACTGCGTAAAGGTGTGTTGATGAGCAAGCTTTTTGCGTCCGCCCTCGCCTTTGGCATCATCATTGCCGGCATGGCAACCGCCCAGACGATGCCTGTCTCGCGATTTGAATCAATAAAAAGCGAACAGACAGTTCTGGTGTCGGACCTCATTTCGAACGAATGCCAGAATCCAGCCGGCCATTGCGCCTCCCGGATTGGTCATCGCCGGGCCTATTCCGTGACCCGCCAGTTTCCCCGCGACTTTCCGTACATGCCCAGCCGCTTCAATGTTTCTGGCTACGACGCGGGCGAAAACCAGTTTTGCGGTTTCGGCTCATATGTTGCCTGCGCCTACGCCGGGACATATTGCTGGCGTCGATGCAACTGATCGCGATGATGGCGCGTCAAAACTTGCAACGGCTGTAAGCGACGTTGAGTTCTTCTATCCCGGGAAATATGCGAACGATGCTGTTGTCGTCCTTGACCCGGTAACTGAACTGAAACGTCGAAAACGCGACGTTTTCCGCCGCGCATTGCGCGACCAGATGCCTGACCGGCCCGGCGACTTTTTGTGACACAATTTTGCATGTAGCGTTGTTGCCGACGATCGAATCCTTGCGGGCGATAAAGCCGCTGCCATGCATGTCGGCGCCCGCCGCGATCGAGAGCTCACCATCTTTGTTCTTTTGAAAAATTTGCCCGCACGACGAGACGTTCGTCGCCCATGCGCCATTGAGGTCGAACGCATAAGCGCCGTGACTGATCAATGTGACGGATGCCGCCAGTCCCACTACCCCCACGACCTGCCCTATTTTCATTTTCGTCTCCATTCAGGGGCAAATCAGCCCCGTTGCGAAACCTGGATTTGAGTCATCGCAAAATCAATCTGAGCCCGCAATTGTCGAAAGGAATCAACCGACACTGTGATATCCGTAGCCGTATGAAGCAGATCATTGATTCTCTCATTGCCGCAGTATTTTTAGGCCTCGGCCTGCTCTGGATCGAGGCCGCGGTCGCGGCCCCCATGCGGTGCAGTGGCGAGCAAAAAATCTGCATTGCGGCCTGCAACAAGAGCATCGACCGGAGCTCGATATCAACCTGCATCACCAATTGCGGTATGCGACAATCACTTTGCATGAAAATCGGCTGCTGGGACACCGGCTTCCAAAAGTATTGCGGCCTCCTGAAGCAGTAGCCTGCGCTTCCTGGGCCCGACTAAGGCTTCATGGCCTTGATCTTGGAGGCGAAATTCGTCGGACGTCACCGCCAGCGGCCTTTACGAATTCCTAATCCCACATCGCATACACTCTGAAGGGACGTTAACCACCGGCAGTTCGCCGATCCGTGGCCAACCAGAATGGTTTCCCAGGGCATATGGGCGCTCCGCTCACGCTGATCCACGAGCTGGAAAGCTCGATTTCGCAAAGTTCGGACGAGCGGCGCTCGGCCATGCTGCGCCATGTTACCGACCTGTTCCTGGTCGGCTCCGATCAGTACTCCGATGCCGAGATTGACCTGATCGACGACGTGTTCGTGCGGCTGGTCGCGACTATTGAAGATTTGTCGCGGGCGCTGCTGGCGATCCGGCTTGGGCCCGTATCAAGCGCGCCTCCGAAAATCTTGCGTCTGCTCGCGTGCGATGATGCCATCGAGGTCGCCTCCCCGGTCCTGACCCAGGCTGATCGCCTTGATACCGATACCTTGATCGAATGCGCCCGAACCAAGCATCAGGAGCATCTGCTTGCGATCTCCCGCCGGAGGACGCTGCCGGAGGCGCTTACAGACGTTCTCGTTGAACGTGGCGACCAGCAGGTCGTGCTAAGCACCGCGAAAAACGCGGGTGCAAAATTCTCCGGCAAGGGTTTCGGCATTATGATCAAGCGCTCGCACGGCGATGATCAGCTTGCCGCTTGCGTGGGCGCACGCGCCGATTTGCCCCCTCAACTGTTCGAACAACTGCTCGAAGCTGCCTCCGAAACGGTCCGCGCCAGGCTCGTGGCCGAGCGTGAGCATGCGGCATCGGACATCGAACGCGTCGTTGGCAACGTGACCAACCGTATTCATGCTGTCGGAAACGATCAGCCCCTAAGCTACGCAGCTGCGCAGGTACTGGTTGAGTTGATGCACCAGGCTGGCCTGCTCATTCCGGCAAAACTTGAGGAGTTCGCTCACGATGGCCGGTTTGAGGAGCTGGTAACGGCACTTTCGCTTCTATCGAACGTTCCGACTGCCACGATCGAACGTAACATGCGCGATACTCACGCGCAGTCGCTCCTGGTCCTGGCAAAGGCCGTCGGCCTGTCGTGGGAAACGACCCGCAGCATCATGGTGCTGGCGGCGCAGCGGTACCGGCGTTCCACGAGCGGAATTGATCAGGTCATGCCCTCATTCAACCGCCTCAAGCAGGCAACCGCGCAACAGATCCTCGACTTTCACCGCCTCCCTAATCGTGCCGCGCGCACGAACTAGCGCCAGGGTCCATTTGCTCGAACCACGCGGGCGACAGCAAATGCGCGTGTTTGGTGATTTCGATCATTGCCGCGCGCTGCCGTGACTCGGCGATCGAATCCATCAACCGGACGAAAAACCCCCTGTGCGATTGTGGTCGTTCATCCGAAGCGCCGGTGGCGCGAGCGAGGCGATAGTCTCCATAGGTTGTCGAAACCATTGCCGTTTTCCTTTTTCAAAAACGAGGGACCAATGAATGCCCCGGCCTTGCCGATGCAAGGCCGGGCATCCGGGATATGGCGATCGCTCAGGCGGACTTACGCCAGGGAACCAACATCGACACGCGATTGCGGTAGCGCTGATACTCATCGCCGAAGAGGTCGATCAGATCGCGTTCTTCCAGGAGAATCCCAACGAAGATGTAGGCCGTGGTAACCGCCGCAAAAAGCAGGTGCCCCACGGTCATGACCGGCGCCGACCAGAACGCGATGATGAAGCCAAGATAAATGGGGTGCCGAACAAACTTGTAATAAAACGGTGTGCGGAAGCGCGGCGACGGCATTGGCCGGCCTGTCAGGTTATTGGCGACCTGATGTAAGCCAAACAGCTCAAAGTGATTGATGAGAAAAGTGCTCGTCAAGACGATAAGCCAGCCGATGAGCGACACACCCATGATTGCCTTCGCGATCTCCGGGTTGTCGATCTGCCAAACAACCGCGGGCATCGGACGCCATTGCCAGCATAACAACGCCAGCGCCAGAGTCTGCAAAGAGCACGTAAGTGCTGCGTTCGACCGATTTCGGCACGATGCGCGTCCACCACTCCTTGAATTGCCTGCGCGCCATCACGCTATGCTGGACGGCAAAGATAGACATCAACACAAGGTTGATGAGAATTGCCTCCATCGCTGGTCCGGGTGCGCCACTGTCGATTGTCTTCGGCACGATAAAACCGGAGACAAAGCAGAGCGCGTAAAGAAACGTGACAAAGAAAAATATGTACGACGCGACGCCATACACCAATGCGATGACCCGGCTCATGGCTTCACCTGTAGTTTTGCAAATTGAGTTGAGGGATGGACGGAACTCATGACACCATCATCGCTTTGCAATGATGACTTCGAGGTACTCGCTTGGCACAACCATCGTGCCGTCGTCGGCTTTGTTCATCCGCGCGATGAGGTCGTACAGGTCCCTCTCAAGCTTGGTCTGCTGCGGCAGATCGAGGGCCGCGAAGGCCTTGAGCATGGGGCCGTAGTAGTTCCGGAAAACGTCCACAAAATGCTCGGCCGAACGGTAACGGAAGCTGAAGTGCCGTGATTTGGTCTTGATCCAGGTGGCTGCCGACCCGAACATTTCAGTGAGACGCGTGCGCGTTCCCCACAGCAATGGAGACTTCGCGGCGGCCGGAGGCGGCAAATATTTTCCGAGCGTTTTGAAAACTTGTCCGATGAACCCGTCCGGCGTCCAGTTTGTGAGGCCAATCTGGCCACCCGGCTTGCAAACGCGCAGCAGTTCCGCCGCGGCCTGATCCTGGTTGGGCGTGAACATCACGCCGAAGGTCGAGATCACGATATCGAACGAGTTGTCGCCAAAAGGCAGCGCTTCTGCATCGGCTTCCTTGAACTCGATCGGCAAGCCATCGGCTGATGCCCGGGCGCGGCCGCGCTCCAGCAGAACTCGATACGTAATCGGTCGAAACCACGTCGCACCAGCGGCGCGCCGCAGCGAGGCTCGCCATGCCGTTTCCTGCGGCTACGTCGAGCACCTTGCGGCCAGCCCGCAGATCGAGCGCCTCGCACAGTTCCTCGCCGACAATTTGCAGTGTCGTCCCGACAACCGCGTAGTTTCCTGACGACCAGGCCACCCGCTGGCGGGTCTTGATGACCTCAAGATCCGGTGATACGGGCGCCGGTTCCCGCTTGGGGGCGCGGGTTGCAACGAGTGACGCTGTGGGCATAAATGGCTCCTGTCCAATTTCCAACATGATTGGGATGTGAGTACCGGACATGAGCCCGTAAGACTTTGCCGGGGGCTTGATTTGTCCTTGAGACGGGCTTGATTATTTCTTGAGATCGGTTTGTTACCGCGGTGGGGGCGCCGGCGTGCAATTTCTCTTTGGCGATCATACGCTTGACGACGACCGACGCGAGCTTCGACGTGGTGCGCAATCGATTCCCGTCGAGCCGCAGGTTTTCGACCTGCTGATCTACCTCGTGCAGAACCGCGACCGCGTGGTGAGCAAGGATGACCTCATCGCGTCAGTGTGGGGCGGTCGCATCGTTTCGGATTCGACCCTGACCAGCCGAATCAATGCCGCCCGCAAGGCGGTGGGTGACAGCGGCGGAAGCCAGAAAGTGATCCGCACCATTGCACGCAAGGGGCTGCGGTTTGTCGGTGAGGTGCAAGTACGCTTCGACGGCGAAGATACCGCTGATGCCCATGCGGCATCTAAGGCGGAGGCTGCGGCTCCCGCGCCAGCTATCTTGCCCCTGCCCGATCGCCCGGCAATCGCGGTGCTTCCCTTCGTCAATATGAGTGGCGAACCGGAGCAGGAATATTTCTCGGATGGAATCAGTGAGGACATCATCACTGCGCTTTCGAAGTTGCGCTGGTTCTTCGTGATCGCCCGCAATTCATCATTCACCTACAAAGGCAAGGCCGTCCTTTTAAAACAGATCGCGGAAGAACTCGGCGTTCGCTATGTGGTCGAGGGCAGCGTGCGCAAGGGTGGCGATCGCGTGCGCATCACGGCGCAGCTCAACGACGCGGTGACCGGCAGCCACCTGTGGGCCGAACGTTACGATCGCGATATCGCGGACGTGTTCGCGGTCCAGGATGAAATCACTGAAGCGATTGTGGCCGCGATTGAACCCCAACTTTACGCCGCTGAGAATTTTCACGCCCAGCGCAAGGCGCCGGACAGCATGGACGCGTGGGACCTGGTGATGCGCGCCCTATCGCACTACTGGCGCGTGACCCGACAGGACAACGTGGTCGCGCAGGCTTTGCTTGAGAAGGCGACCGCTATCGATCCCAACTACGGTCAGGCCCATGGTCTGCTTGCCACCAGCCACACGTTCAGCGCCCATATGGGATGGGAAGACATGGCTGCCATCGTTCCCGTCGCGGAGCGCGGCGCTCTTGCGGCGATCAGGGCCGACAGTGAAGACCCATGGGCACATTATGCGCTCGGCAATGTTTACCTTTTTACCCGCCGCTTCGATGACTCACTCGCTGAATTCGAGCTCGCCCTGCAACTCAACCCTAATTTTTCGCTGGCGCAGGGCTATTACGGTTTGGTTCTGGCGTATTGCGGACGCTGCGAAGAGGCTGACGTCGCAGCCCGTCGCGCGCTCCGCCTGAGTCCGCGCGATCCGTTTTCCGCGATTTACTGCGGGATCGCAGCATACTCGCAATACGTTGCCCAAAATTATGACGAGGCGATGCAGCTGGCCCGCGAATCAATTCGGCAACGTGCCGACTTTGTCGGGGGGCACCGCGTGTACACGGCGGCAGCGGCGATGGCGGGACACCAGGAGATTGCGATCACCGCCCTGGAGGACTTACGACGCGTGCAACCCAACATTTCGATCGAGTGGATCGCGCGGGAAATGCCGTTCCAACACGACATCGACCGGCAGCACTATCTCGAAGGCTTTCGCCGTGCCGGCATGGCCTGAGCACCGGCTTTGGCGTTCCGCCCCCGGCGCTTTGCGGCCGGACGACGCTTGCCGGTAGCGGCCGCCGATGTCGCGCCGCGCGTTTCAGAGTAGATCAGCCATCCAAGACCCGCTGCAATAAGCCCATAAGCCATCGGATTGCTTTTGGCCTGCCGCATCAGCAGGGGCACGATCTCATCACCTTTCCAGATCCGGGAGCCGGCATCCAGCAGATCGTCGATGACAAGCGAGGGCGACAGATGTTCACGGAGATCTTCCAGTCGACCTGACAAACGCTCGCGCGCCTGTTCTGCTTTTCGTTGAAGTTGTGCGGACGACGATGTCATTTCATTTATCCCGTTTTTGCGATGTTAACGTCTTTTTGCAGCTGATTGAGCGTCTTCGATGGCGTCAGCCGACCTAAGCTCAAGCGATTGAGGCCGTACCAGGTCAGCCCGCCGCCGATGATGAACGTTACTCCGGCAACGATCAGGCTCGCCGCCGGCCACGACACCCCGTAGGCCACGAGGGCGGCAATGGCGGCCTGCAGGAGCAGAACAATTGTGACCACGAGAAACAACGCGCCGGCCGCGATAATGCAGATCGACAGCGCGGTAAATGTGATTTTTTCGGACACCTCCGCGTGCAGCAATTGCAACTCGGCACGAAACAAGTCGGCGATGTCGCGCAGAATGTCAGCCACGAGATCGGTAATACCCTTGGCACCGGCGCGATGAGGCCGCCGCACGTCCAGTTCTCCAGATGCTGAATTTCCCGCCATACGTCCTCCGGGACGCTGCCAGACGTCATCGCACTAACGGCAGATACGAGTTCTGGTTCCAGCGCGCCTCAGCCCCGGCCCCTCGCACTCAAAATCGTTGATTGTCCTAGCGAGACCGGCGCCGCTTTGCCGTACGTCTTATCTTGGTAGCCTTCTTCCTAGACGCGGTTTTTCGTTTGGTGCCGCGTTTTATTGCAGCGGCCGTTTTGCGTCCGGCCGTTTTTCTCTTAGTGACACTTCGTCGTGCCGCATTTCCAAGCGCGTTCTCCATCCCCGGGGTCGCCCGGCGGAGCTTTACGCGGCCGGCTTCCAATGCATTCGCAGTTGATTCAAACACGACATCGGCTGCGGCTTTGGTCGCTGCGCCGAAGGCTTCGCCGGCCATCGTCCTGACACCCTGCGCGACATCGACGATCGCGTCTTTCGCCGTTTTTGTAACCGTCCTGACCATCTCATCCTCCGAACCCAAGCATTTGACAATGCCTGTGTGGGCGCGAAGGTTCCAAAATCAGGCCAAACCACGGCGCAAATACGCGGAGTCTTGCCGTTCTCGATTAAGAGAACGCGGGGCAGCGCAGATCAGGCGGTGATATTGAGCAACGCGGCGCTCATCTGCGCATCCGCGCGGATGACCTGGGCGTTGGCGGCATAATTGATGCGTGCCATCAAAAGCTGGACCATTTCGTTGGCGAGATCGACATTCGGACTCGCCACAAAACCATCGCTATTGGCAAAGGGCGCATTTGGATCGAATGTGGAGACCGTCGCCGGGGAAACGGCTTGCACGGTCGCGCTGGTCCCGCTCCCGTCGACATCGGTTTGGCTCACCCGCAAGGGCATATAGGCGGTCGGAAACTTCTCCGGGTTGGCAATGCCCGCCAACGGGCCAACTGACCGCGCATTGGCGATATTGCTCGCCGCCACGTCAAGGCGCAGCGATGCGGCGTTGAGACCGGAAACAGCGATGGTGCTCGCAATACTCATTGGGTCCGTCTTACCCATGGTTCCGGAACGGTCTGCTTTGCAATTCGATAAAATTTGACATACCGCGCGGCGAAGCAAATCTTTGACAAGCCGCCGGTGGGCAGCCGCGGTGGGCGCAAATCCATGACGCTCGCCTGTTCGCGCTGGAGCCTGATTGTGGTAAATTGTCATCAACCAACAACATCCGCCGGGAGGAGTTAGTCATGGCCGCCAGTCTTAACCGCGTCAGGGTCGCGCCCAAGGGCATGGGTCTCAATGATTTTGTCGCGATGCAAGAAGGCTACTTCGCCGCCGAAGGTCTCGACGTAGAGTTCGACTGGAAAACATTTCGCGGCACACAATCGAGCTGGAAGGGTCTGGAATATTTTCAGCGTCCGCAGGACCGCCCCTATACCGAGGACAAGCAGGACGTCGTGCAGGGCGCGTGCCTGTGGGGCACCATCTGCAACGCCAGCGCCGGCATGGGCCGCGTCGTGACCGAAGGCTATGGCGATTCACCCTGGGCCATCTTCGTTCGACCGGAGTCAAAAATTCGCAAGCCGGAAGACCTGAAGGACATTCCGATTTCCGTCGGCATGCGCGCGGGCAGTCATTTCAATGTCCCCTATCGCCTCGAACAATATTTGCCGCTCGAGCACATCAAGACCGTGAACACCGGCGGGTTCGGCGCGCGGCTAAAGGCGCTGCTCGACGGCGAGGTCGAGGCGGCAAGCCTGCTGCCGCCGCAGATCGCGATGGCCGAACAACTGGGGCTGCGCAAGATCATCGAGGATCGATTCAAGACGCTATGGTGGGTACCGGACAGCGCGACGCCGGACGTCGTGCATGGGTACATGCGTGCGCTCAACCGCGCCGAACAGGCGCTCGCGGCGGACCTGCCCAAATATCTGCCGCTCTGGAAGCTCGCAGTACCGGCCGAGTTCGAAACTTACCACGCGTGGGATTTCAGCAAATTTGGACGCGGCGAAATATTCGTCAACCAGCCGCTGCCGCCCGCGGAGTTCGACGAAGTCTTCGCGCAAGTCGAGCGCTGGGGTCTCGATCAGTATGTCAAAGACCGCAAGCCCGAGACGCTGTCCTTCCCTGCCTGACCGGAAGCGCGCGGCCGACTCGCGGTCGCGCGCAGTCAGGCTCAGCTCTTCATTGGCGGGAAATCGCGCGAGAAGACCGGCTGCTCGAGGAACTTCTTCGGATCCATCGTCCAGAACTGGCTGACCTTGTGATAGGTCTTGATGGTCTTGTTGACCATCTTGCCGCCCTGCTTCTCGGCGCGGCGCACGTAAACATCGATCACGGCGTTGCCATGGTCATCGAAGCTGATCGGGCCGCGCGGCGTATCGGCGAGGGTGACCGCGCGCACCGCTTTAACGAACGCATCCGCGTTGTCGGACTTACCGCCGGTCTTGGCCAAGGCCGCTTCAATGATCTGTCCGTTGGCGTAGAAGCACGCGGCATAGTGTCCGATGCGTACCTCATCGCCGTAGTTCTTCTTCATCGCGGCAATGAAGCGCTTATTGGCCTCGCTCTCGTGGTCGAGTGAGTAAGGATTGGTGTTAATCAGGCCGGCCGCACTCTCGTCATGCGCGCCGATAATTGTGTCGTCGGCCACGGTCGAGCCGCCGACCAATGGCTGCTTCATGCCGAGCCCGCGCGCCTGCTTGGTGAACTTCAACGGGTTCGAGCCGGCAAACACCTCGCAAACCACGTCGCAGTCCGGAATCTGCGCGACATAGGGCGCATAGTCCGCGGTGTTGAGCGGGGCCCACAATTTCTTCACGACCTGGCCACCGTGATCTTCGAGCACGCGCTGGAAACCGCCGACCTGCTCATAGCCGAAGGCGAAATCGTCCCCCAGGGTTGCCGCCCGCTTGAGTTTCATCTCGTTGGCCACGTAATCGGCGAGCGGATAGAGCGTCTGGGCCGACGTATAAGATGTGCGGGTGAGATAACCGTTGGCCTTGCGCTGCGTCACGTCTTCGGCGCCGGCAAAAGCAAGTGTCGGCATTTTGGACTGGGCGAGATAGTCGACCGTGGCGAGCAGTTCAAAGGCGGCGAACGGCCCTAGCACGATATCGACCTTGTCGCGCTCCACCACTTCCTGTGCCTTGGTTTTGGCGCCGGCCGGGTTGCCGCCGGTGTCGGCGACGAGCAGCTCGACCTTGCGGCCCGACACGGTGAAGTTCTTGTCCTTGAGAAAGGCACTGATGCCTTCCTCGAAGTGAATGCCGCCGGCCGAGAGCGGTCCGGTCTTCACGGTGAGCAGGCCGATCTTGAGCGGCGCATTCTGCGCGATCGAGGGCATCGGAAATGCGGCGGCGCCCGCCGCGGCAGCCGAACCGGCAAGAAAGCGACGGCGATTGGTCTTGTAGGTCATGGCAACCTCCCCGAGCACTCAGCCGTTCTGGCGCGGCCGGATATTGTGACGTGATGCAATCGTCGCGAATTCAATCATATCGCAACGCTCGAGGGGAACCCCTGTTTTGCCCACGTCGCCCATCGGTGCGGGATGTCAGCTCCGCGCGGCCTCAGCCAGCGCCCCAAAAACCGTGAAGACCAGCGGCTTTCGTTCCAGATTGTAGGTTTCGACGTCACGCGCGGCGCGGTTGACCTTCTCCCAGGTCTCGGCCACGCGCGCCATCTGTGCTTTGTGTTGAACGCCTTCACCAAGCCGCGCCGATAGCCAGCCATTGACCATATCCATGAAGGCCTCAAGCGTGCGCGGGTCCGTGCCGCCGATCGCTTCACCGAGCGCGTGCAAGGCGCGTGGATCGGGGTCGGGTAACTGCGCGAACAGGTCTTGCATACGCTGGCGCAATGCGATGGCCGCCCCGTCGAGCAGAGCGAGCGCGCGGCCGACGCTGCCCTCCGCGAGGGCGGCCGCTTGGCGCACTTCGGGTGCCTCCGCATCAAGACCGGTTGCCGCCGTGATTGCGCGCGTGACGTCTGTTGTCTCCAGCGGTCGCAACAGCAGGCGGCGGCAGCGCGAGCGGATCGTCGGTAGTTCGCGCCCGGGCGCGTGGCTGATGAGCAGTAGCAGCGAGCGCTGCGGAGGTTCTTCCAGCACCTTGAGCAGGGCATTGGCGCCTTCGCGCTGCAGGTCGTCGACGGCATCGACAATGGCGATGCGCCAGCCACCCTCGCCCGCGGTCGATCCGAAGAACGAGATCGTGCGCCGTACGTCGTCGACGCGGATCACGGTGTAAAGCTTTCCGGTCTGCTCGTTGAGGCTGCGCTCGAGCACAAGCAGATCGCCCTGTGCCTGCGCGGCCATGCGGCGCGCAACCGGGTGATCAGAGTCTACGGCGAGCGATGTCGCGTTTTGGACTTCGGGGGCACCGGGGTCTGGATGCGCGAGCACGAAGCGCGCCAGCCGAAACGCCAACGTGGCCTTGCCGATGCCGGGCGGCCCGCCGATCAACCACGCGTGCGCGATCCGCCCGCTTTTGTAGGATTCAAGCAGCGCACGCTCGGCATCTTCATGGCCGAACAACACCGTCGTTTCGCGCGGCAGCTTGACGTCGCCATTGTCGCCGCCATTGTCTTCGTCACTCACGGCGCCACGGTCTCCGCCACGCCCGCATTCCGCGTCAGCAGTCGCTCGTGTACGAGCGTCCATATGCGCTCCGACACCACTTCGCGCGGCGCCCGCCCGTCGATCACGACACAGCGCTTCGGTTCTTCGGCCGCGAGCGCGCGGTAAGCCTGGCGAAGTTTCTCGTGAAACTCCAATGACTCGGCCTCGAACCGGTCGGCGACGTCCTGTCCGCGTCGGCTTTTGGCGCGGGCCAGGCCAATTTGTGCCGGCACGTCGAGGATGAACGTCAGGTCGGGTACCGCCGGTCCCACGGTCACCCGTTCAAGACTGCGGATCAGACGCTGGTCGACGTTGCCGAGCGCGCCTTGATAGACCCGCGTCGAGTTCGATGAAGCGGTCGCAGATCACCCAGGTGCCGGATTTGATCGCCGGTAGAATGACATTGCGCACGTGATCATCGCGCGCGGCGGCAAACAAAATTGCCTCGGTTTCGGCACCGAGCGGCTTGGCAATGCCCGACAACAGAATATGCCGGATAATTTCCGCGCCGGTCGATCCGCCCGGCTCGCGAGTCAGCGCAACCGGCACGCCGGATGATTTCAGGCGCTGGGCCAAGGTTGCGGCGTGGGTTGATTTACCACTGCCTTCCCCGCCCTCGAAGGTGATGAAGTGTCCGCGCAAGCGAGCCAAGCCTTTTCCGGTCACCGCCGACGGGCGGTTGCCATCATCATAGCCGCTCGGCTCCAGCCCGGAACAGCGCGATTATCATTTCAGTCACAGCATCGAAGGCGCGCTGGGACATATTGCCCTTTTCGACACTTTCGGACGCTTTCAAGGGCATGGTCAGGATCAGGTTTTCGTTGCGCCAGACCTTGAGATTGCCGATCGGCGTGCCTTCGCTCACCGGCGCCGGCACAGGCCCGCTGTAGACGATCCGCGCGATCAGCTTTTCGGCGCCGGACTTGGGCAACATGACCCGCACGTCGCCGTTTGCCACCAACGACACGCGCCCATTGGCGCCGCCATAGACCTTGGCCGCCCCGATAGTCTGACCTTCGGCGAACAGAATGCGCTGCTCGAAATTGCGGTAACCCCATTCGATCAACTTCTTGGCTTCGTCAGCACGTTCCTTGGCTGTGGCCACACCGTTGACCACCACGATAAGCCGCAGCCCGTTCTGCACGGCAGAGCCGACCAGGCCGTAACCCGCCTCCGTCGTGAATCCGGTTTTCAGGCCGTCGGCGCCGGTCACCATGCTCAGGAGCGGATTGCGGTTCTGCTGGCGAATCTTGTTCCAGGTGTAATCGGGCTGGCCGAATAATTTATAGAATTCCGGATATTCGCGGATGATGTGGCGCGTCAGCATCGCAAGCTCGCGCGTCGTGACCTGCGTGCCCGGATCGGGCAAGCCGTTCGAATTCGTGAACACCGATTTTTCGAGCCCGATCGCGCGCGCGCGTTCGGTCATTTTCGTGCCGAATGCGGTCTCGTTACCGGCGAGTGCTTCCGCCAGCACGATGCAGGCATCGTTGGCGGACTGGATGATCATGCCGTGCAACAGATCGTCGACTGGGATCCTGCTGTAGATCGCCGCAAACATCGTCGATCCATGCGAGGGCGCGCCGCCCTTTCGCCAGGCATTCTCGCTGACCATATACTCGTCGGTGAGTTTGATGCGGCCTTCCTTGAGTTCATGGAAGACGTATTCCGCCGTCATCAGCTTGGCGAGACTGGCAGGGAAAATCAGCTTGTCCGCATCGCGCTCAAACAGCACGCTGCCGTTTTCGGCATCGACGAGGATGGCGTGCGGCGCGGAGATATTGGGTTCGTCTTTTTTCGGCGCGTCTTTTTTGGGCGCGGTCGCGGTGGCGGCAGCCTTATGGCCAGGAACGATCTTGTGAGCCGGTGTTGCCGCAAGCGCGCCCGCGCAGAAGCCGGCAAGCACAACGGCCGCCGTCAGCCACCGTCCCAAGCGATTATTTTGTTTCGTCGTCATTGGAGTTCGTTCGCCGATAATGCCGCCAAAACGGCGTGAAGCGGCTGCGAGGCCATCCGCCCGGACCTGTGGCGCCAGAATACGGCTCAGTAAAGGCCGCGGCCACCCATGAAATCAGTCCGGCCATTATACCGGGCGGGCGCATAGGCGGAAACCGGCGAAACGGCGGGCTCTGCATCGGCAACCGGGGCGCGCATCGCGTTGCCGGTGGTGCGCGGGCGGGCTGCGGCCGCAAGTTCGGTCGTTTCCGGCTCGACACCGGGCACTTCGCGGGCGCCCTCGCCCAGCCGGAACGGACGATCCGGCGGCGACGGAACCTGCGCCGAAGAATATTGCGTCATCGGCCGGCCATCGAAATGGGCCGGCGTGAACGATCTGCCGGCGGCGACCTGGATCGGCGCCACCGCCGGGTTGCCTTCGCGCAAGGTTGCCATCAGCTTGCGATCGTCCGAACCTTCCAGCGGCGCGCGCCCGACATACTCGACCTTCACGCGCGCGAGACCTTGGCCGTGGAAGTCCAGCAGCTGCGCGGTCTTGACTGACAGATCGATCAGCCGGCCTCCGGTGTAGGGGCCACGATCGTTGACACGCACGATGATCGAGCGGTTATTGGCGAGATTCGTGACCCGCACATAAGACGGCAACGGCAGCGTCGGATGCGCCGCCGAAATGGAATTCATGTCGAAGACTTCGCCGTTGGCCGTGTAGCGGCCATGGAAATCATCGCCGTACCACGAGGCCATGCCGACGGCGCTGTAGTTCATATTTTCTTCGGGGACATAGGTCCGTCCCGCGACTTCGTAGGGCTTGCCGATCCGGTAGACACCGCCGCCTTTTGGCACCGGCTGACCCGGTTCAACAACGCGGGCGCTTGCCGCGACCCCGTAACGCGGGTCGATCCGGCCGGCCATGTTGCCGCCGGAGCAATTAGCGAGGGCAAGGCTGGCTGCGCCCAAGCCAACAAGGCGCGCAGTACGGCCCAAACCGCGGTAAGCCCCCAACTGACCCATCCCTGCACGATCCCCGATCGGAAGCCGCCAGATTACCCCGCCACGAGGCCGACGGGAACCGTCAGCGCTTGGCCTGGTAAACGGTTTGTTCCAGGTCAGTTTCCAGGTGAATTACCCTGGCTGCTTTGACGCCGCCGAGGTGCGGGCATAGACGCCGCGAAGGGCACTTTCAAGGCTGGAGGGCTAGCGATCGCGCGATAGCAGGCTTGCGCCGCCCTTGGGCCGGCTCAGGCCGCCTGAGACCGAGGATCTTGAAATGCTGCCGTCGTAGGAAATGCCGATGCGGTAGCCGCGCGTCCAGGCCAACGTGCAAAAGCGCTTCGTGCTGCCATGCAGGAATTCAAACCGATGCGGCAGTGTATAGGCGCGCGGCAACTCGAGGCAGGCGCCGCCCGCCGACAGATCAATCACGCGGCAGTCGATGGGCACCATCTTGGGACCGGGCAAAATCTTAGCGACCCGGGGGACCAGCCCCTTGGGCTCAAGCCGGAACGACCGTCGCTTATCGGATCCACTCATGTTCAGCTTTATACAAATCCACTGGATTCTATAGTACCGCTTGATTACTGATCTGTTACGGGTGCGGCGCCGGTAGACCGCTGAAATTGCGGGATATTCGCCGTTGCGCTAGTCCAACGACAGGCTTCGGAAGGGTGGCCGAGTGGTTTAAGGCACCGGTCTTGAAAACCGGCGTACCCGCAAGGGTACCGTGAGTTCGAATCTCACCCCTTCCGCCAAACCGCACTGTAAGCGGCTGTCAGACCCACAAATTTACTGAACTGCTTTTGCTAAGCACGGACCTAAGTACAAACAAAAGGCACCATGACCGATGTGCGGCCGTTTCACCCAACATTACACATGGCGCGAATTGATTGAGATACTTTGATGGTCACCCGCCAACATCGACTGGACGAATTCGATCAAGGCGTACCGCCGTCCAACCGGCCGCTTGAGGTCCTATGCGAGGACAGTAGCGGGACCTACCTCTTGCCATACAAGTGCCATTGGAGCGGCGACGGCTGGCACAATTCGGCAATCGGCGGACCAATCGATGCCAACGTCATCGGATGGCGCGTCGCACCCTGACTTTCCTCCTGGTCAGTGAACACGGTCACACTCGCGAAAAGCTTTTTAAGATAATTTGGCAAAGTTCTATATTCCTCGCCCAACTATCTCGGAATACCCTGCTCTACACGTTTTCAAAACACAGGGAGGCTACCATGCGGAAACTCGACGCCACTTTGATAATCGCAATAACGGTTGCCCTCGCCGCGTCATCTCCCGCGATGGCCAAAGGACCAAAATCAAATTCGTCAGGTAAACTTTACGAACACACCGCAACCGGCCAGCATATCAAACAGGGTCAGATAGAAGCCAAAAAAGCGAGTAAGCCAAGTACGTCCGATATCACTGTCACTAAAACGACAGATAAGGCATCGGCCAAGTAAGGCCCCTACTACGCTGGGAGGCTCTTACGACCATTCATTCGAAGCTAGTGGTACTGCAAAAGGTGCGGTGGATGAAGGCAAGTGTGAGGTAGGCCACCTTCGCCGCTCGGCAATCGTAGTAAGCCCGTCTCAACAGGGAGCGATTGCTATGAACAACTTTGATCAGAAGGCCGCAGAACAAAGCCACGATAATCGCACCGCCGCAGGGATAGCCACGATTTGGGGCGTATTGTTTGCGTTGGTTGCTGGGTTCGAACTTGTATCGCTGGTGATGTCACGTTCGATGTTGGCGGGCGTTTTTCACTAGCTGCCACGGTTGCGCGGCGCGTTGTGCTAGCTATGGCGGCCTTTAAGGCGGCGTGGCAAGCTGCCCTTACGAGGGGAAGCCGGTGATTAGCGCACGCACGATGCTAATGCTTTGTGGCATGGCTGGAGTCGCGCTTCTGTCATCGAACTGGTTATCAAACCATAAATCGGATGCGCGTGCTCAAGATGCACGGTGAGTTGGCGTTGCTCGCATGAGGGCGGCGAACGGTTAGTTGGCATCGATATTACGTCGTTTCCGGATGAACTTGGAGACTGCCGGTCTTACGGCACTTCATGAGTTTGCAATCAGAGCGCAGCGTTCCTTCCGCGACGAACACCCTGTCCGCTTTACCCCCGAAAGCGGACATTCGAGAGCGACAAAGGAATGTCCGCTAAGTGCCAATAGCGGACTATCCCCTTGTGCGCAGCCAATCTGCACACCAAAATAAGCCATTCCATTGCCAAAGACTGTGGGGCGCAAAAACATGAAGTGCATTCTTGTTGCTGGTGCAGTGGCTTTGATGGCGTGGGTGCCTTCATTCGTTTCACTTGCTCAGGCCGCGCCGTGTCTCATGATAACGCTAACAGGAACTCAGGGAGGTCCGCCCGCCTTCAAGGGTCTGGCTGGGCCCGGAACACTCGTGCGCTACGGCGAAGACAGCAACGATTGTTCCGCCGTGAAGCTGCAGTTTGATGCTGGCCGGGGCACCGTGATGCGGCTCGCAGAACTGAACATTTCGCCTGAGCAATTGAATGCTGTTTTCTTCACGCATATGCACACCGACCATACCGAGGGCTTCGCGGATCTTGTGACGCTGCGTTGGATGTTTTTTGGTGCAGGTCCCAAGATTGATGCGGTCTGTAGTTCCGATGTCGTTTCAACATTAGGCTTCACAATCAGCTGTCAAAAATTCACCACGCACGTCGCAGATTCCTTTATTCAATCTGGCGAAGTCGCGCAGCGTCATTCGGAGATCAAAGAACGTACTGCCGGTGGGCCTGCGGACCTGATCAACACGATCACTTTTGAGACGAAAGACGATCCACAAATCGTGTGGACTGCTGGCGACGTTAAAGTCAGCGCAATTCGTTCAACACATATTGCTGGCCATGTGTCTTATCGAGTGGATACGCCTGCCGGAAGTGTGGTGATCGGCGGAGATGCTGGCAATGATGTGCCACTGCCGCCGCGATCTTCGTCTGCATCCGAACAGGTGGAAAGGTTGGCCAAGGGCGCGGACGTGATCGTGCATTCCACCATTCATCCGATTATGGGCCCAGATAAGGGCAGCGGTTTCTTCCCACACGCCTATTTTCGGCAGAGCAATGCGTTCGATCTTGGGGCAATGGCCAAACGTACGGGCGCAAAATATCTCATGCTTACGCACATGATCCCGCCACTCGGCGCAGAAAAACAGGGACCATTCAAAATTCCGGGCGGTCCTCTAACCGAAACGGACTATAGAAAAGCTGCCGAGGAAAGTGGGTTTACCGGGACAACCATTGTGGGGACGGATCTTGCGACGCTACGTCTACCGAGCAGGTGACAGCGAGTTTCCAGGTCCGTTTTGGGTCATTAGCGGACACGTGCCGCGCAAAAGCTGATGTCTGCTAAGAGCTATGAGCAGACAGGGCGCGGCTTCGGCGCGTAGCTCCACAGACGGGATGAATGTTCGAGTGGCGACTAGGCGCTACTGATTCTGCGTGATCTTTTCGACGATCGGCAGCCACGTCTCCTGCTGCTGAGCGACGAAGGCTTCGGTTTCGGCGGGCGTCATCGCACGGGGATAGCCGCCCAAGGGCGCAAACTTCTTGGCAAACTCCGGATCGGTCACGATCTTCGTCAGATCCGCGCTGATCTTGTCGATGATAGGCTTCGGTGTCCCGAGGGGCGCAACGACGGCCTGCCAGCCGCTGGCGATGAAGCCGGGCAAGGTCTCCCCGACAGTCGGCACGTCAGGAAAATCCGGCAGCCGCTTGGGCGATGCGACAGCGAGCAATTTGACCTGACCGCCTTTGACTCCACCGATAACCGCTGAGAAGTTCTCAATGATCAGCGAGACACGGCCGGATGCCGCGTCCCCGATGGCATTGCCCATGCCCTTCGTGTACGGCACGCTGACCAGCTTGATCCCGGCCCGGCTCTGCAACAGTTCGCTGGTCAAATGCGTCAAGCGCCCGACACCGGAAACCGCGACGGAATACTTGCCTGGGTCTTTTTTCGCGAGCGCAACGAATTCCGTTAGCGTCATCGCCGGCACCGACTGGCTCATCGTGATGAACATCGGTTGGTCGGCGAGAAATCCGATCGGCAGGAAATCGCGCGGCAGCTTCACCGGCAGGTTCGGCGCGACCGTCGGCAGGGCCACGAACGTGGACAGCGACGGCATGAACAAAGTGTACCCGTCCGGCGCAGCCTCGGAGGCCGCGCGTGCGGCAATGCTGCCGTTCGCGCCCGGGCGGTTGAGCGTGATCACCTGCTGGCCCCAGGCCTCCGCTAAACCGTTGGCCACCAGACGTACAGCGACATCGGGCGCGGAGCCCGCCGCAGCATCCGAGATGATGGTCACCGGCTTGGCCGGGTAAGTGGCGCCCTGCGCGTGAGCGGCGCCACTCGCGGCAGCCGCAAACACGAACAAGGCGATGAGTCCGGACCAGACCTGACGCCGCCGCATGATGCGCTCCCTATTTGCCTTTGTAGCGGATCAGAACGGGGCGAGCAATCAATCGAAATAACAGACAAGCCAGCCGTGCCTCTTGTCGACTGCCCTCTCGTGTCCTTTCGCTTATCGGGAATGAAGCGTTGCGCCGCATTGTGGGCCCGTAAAAGATTATCAATACCATCGAGTGCAGAGAAGCGCAGTGCGTCTGCTTTGGGTCATTAGCAGACATTTCAGGACGTCCGCCGCATGTCCGCTCTTACCTCGCAAGCGGACATTAATCCGTCACGCCACGATGTCCGCTAAGTGCCAACAGCGGACAAAGACCGTAGGGACGCATTGGAAAATCAAGCCCGTCACAACAAAAAATCAAGGAGTTCTCCAAGTTTGCCGGTAGGCTAACGGCTACGCCACGCGCAATTTGGAGTCCATCGGGGCCGCAGGATGAGCACACTTGAGACAGTGATATTTAAGCTGTTTCCGCTTCTCATGTTTCTCGGGCCTATATCGCCATTGGTCGCGCTTTTATCCGCAATTCTTTTTTACAATCGCCATCGTGATCGTGTTGAACCAGAACGTCGTGTTCCGGGTATTGCATACGTTTTAGCTGTAATTATTTTCGGCGTCCTCGCCGGTTACTTTGGTGTGATTTTCGGAATCGATCTGGCCTGTAACTCTCCGGCTTCAGGCAATCTTTGCGGGTTATGGGGCTTCTTCGTTACCGGGCCGTTTTTAATGGCTTTGGCAATTGTCCTTACCGGTTGGTCGCTCTCTTTGGTACGACCCGCGGCGAAGTCCTAACGACAATGAGCATGTTTTGAACTAACCGATCGTGTCCGCTTTGGGCCTAGTTGACTGGTCCGGCAGACAGGTATCGGGGGCAAGCGCTGACTGAAGCATTAATTTAGTCGCTTCGCCCGAACATCCGGACTTAAGGAGCCCCATGGCTGAGCGTCGCATCGAAACAGATATCGAGATCAATGCCCCTGCACCTCGGGTTTGGGGGCTTCTGACTGATTTTGCACGGATGCCGTCCTGGAATCCGTTCATCAAGTCCATCTCGGGAAATCTCGCGCAAGGTGCTCGGCTCGCCGTTCACATCGCCCCGCCCGGCTCGTCCGGGATGCATTTTAAGCCGACCGTCCTTTCAGTTCGACCCGAGCGTGAATTACGTTGGTTGGGCCATCTGCTCGTGCCAGGCATTTTTGACGGCGAGCACTACTTTCTGCTGGAACCCATCGGGGAGAACCGAACACGCTTAACGCAAGGCGAAAAATTCTCGGGCCTTCTGGTCGGCCTCTTGGGCGGGACGCTAGCGGCGACTAGTGCAGGATTCAAAGCCATGAACACGGCTCTAAAACAACAAGCAGAAGGGGAGAAAGTCCGAAATACAAAAGCCCTGAAGGCGAAGTAGTGGCCTGGCGTTGGCGCTCCACGGCCGATGTCCGCTTTGGGTCAAAAGCCGACATGTGCAGTGCGATAGCCTATGTCCGCTAAGTGCCAAAAGCGGACATCGGCCAATTTCGCGCAAAAAGAAAGACCGCCTCGCGGCGGTCCTTCCGAAATCCAATCAATGCTTCGATCAGGCTGGTAGTGCAGCAGCTTTCCGTTTTCTGCGCCAACCAACCAGACCTAACGCGCCGAGACCACTGGCGAAGAGCGGCAGAGCCGCAGGCAGAGGCGTCTCGGAGGCATTGCCGCCTGTCAGAATTTCACCGCTACCTACGCTCAATTTGTAATACTCATCAAACACGCCCGCGAGTGTACCGCTGATCAAAAATGCAAAAGTGCCACCGCCGTTGTCCCACGCAGCAAACAATGCATCTTGCCCTCGCAACGGATTATTCGAAATTGCGAAGATCAGCCCATTGGTGTCGATTGGGATAGTCGTATCGCCACCAAAGATATCCGTACCGTGATTGTCGCGAAACCCAGTTTGACCACCGTAATTTCCATTGCCACCGTCGGTCGCGAGGGTGATCAATGTGAGATCGAAGGTACTGGCACCGAAAGTAATAGAGCCTATTCCGCTAAGCGCCTGACCTCCAACCACGTCCAGCGATACGGTCGCAGTAAATGCGGGGGGAGCAAAATCTCCGCTGAAATTGTAAATGACGCTCGCGTTGGCTGCGGGGACCCCAAGCGCTGCACCCACAATCACGCCAGCCGTAACTACTAGCCTGCTCAAAAGCCTTTTGACCTGCATAATCTCCCCTATCGAACAACGACTGAAATGCCACAACCGATGCGGTAGGGTGATTGGATCGGCTCGGTCAACTCATTTCGGCCAATATTTTGTCACTGTGCCACTGTGCCACGGGGCAGATGCCGCGCCGGACGATGGAACTCGACTGATGTCCGCTTTGGGTCATTAGCGGACATTCCGCGATGCGGAAGCCATGTCCGCTCTCACACCGAAAGCAGGATGCGCCGTCATGGCGAGATTTGAAATTCGTTCGGTAAATCGCGATCTTCAAAATCACGCTTGTTGGTGTCGAGATTTTCAAGGTTGAAAAAAAGGCACTCGTCATGAACGAAGTGCGGGCCTGCATGCCATGTCGCAACGTGAAGTTTGATTAGGCAATCGCCTGGAATTCGAAATGCTGCAATCCGCCCGATCTCCGGTCGCGTGCCGTCAGCAAGTTCATTGGCCGGAGCGACGCCGATAAACCACTCCTTACCCTGCATTGACCCCAGACACTGGCTAACGCGCCGATGACGCGCCATCTTGGAGAAGGCAAGCCCATTTTTCTTGAGGTCCATGATCCACAAGCGCGGCGTGCCATTCGTAAGAATCAACTTCGGCTCTTCGCCGCTGGTTTCAGGATCGTAAGGGTTATTGTCGAATTGGCCGCCCGCGGCGCGGGGATAAATAATTTCGCCGTATGGCGCAAATACCTTCAGCTCGAGCGTTCGCGCTGGGAGTTTGGTCACGGTCATAAGCGATGCACCGCATTGGCTGTGAAGAAAAAGAGCATCAACGGCTAATTCCCCCTCTACGTCAATCACCCTCTCTGTTTTTAGCATTTCAGGATTTCGCTTGTGCCAAAAATAGCTAACCGCTTCGCGAAGCCGGCATCAGAGTTTCCGCGTCATAAAATTGATACGAGCTGGATCGCGCTCAGCAAGTTTCCGTCGTGCGTACGCGTTTTTGGCACCGTCCTGATGGCGTTCCGGGGCGGCGGGTGCGGTCAGTTTCTATTCAGCGCCGGAAGAAAATTACGCACGTGGCCGGTGGCGCGTCGTGTGATCTGCTGCCCGCAGAAGACAGTTGAGTGCTCGAACGAAGCCATCGCGATCACCGCCGTCGCAAAAAGAGAGGCCGCTGCGTGTGGCTTGCGCAGCGACCCCTCCCTGCGTTCCGCCGAAATTGGGGACCCTTGATCCGGGTAACGGTTCGGCGTCTCGCACACGAACCATCGCAGTGTTGCTCAAGGCGGTCTGTGCCGCAGATCACAGTTTGTGTTGGTTTGCGCATATTAGTGACGGCCAACACAAAGTTGCTGCCGTCGACAAAGAAAAAGGCCGCGCCGCGTATATCCGCGTCGGCGGCCCAAACCTTTCAGCCACAAGAAAGGTTCCACAATTCCCGGCAGAACCTGGAACTATGTTGAGGAGTTTAGATGACGGGACTGGTCAATCACAGATAAAGCCACAACTCTGGTTGCCCGTTCCCGGGAGAGGCCGTTCGGGTCCCCGGCGGCCTTTCCCTCATTATGAAGACACCCGACGCAAATTTCCCCACGTCGCATTGCATGGCTCCCCCACTGAATACGCAATGCGCGGGGTCAGCTCGCCACTTCAAGCCCGCAAGCGATCGCGGCGCATTTGGCTTGATTGGACACAGGAGATGGCGAAGCTGCTCGCATGCCGGCCGTTCAATGAACTTCGCGAATATGCGAATCGTGCCAAACAATATTTCGACTTCGTTCCGCGGTGACGCGACGGTAGTAAGAAATGATTGCTCGTACCGCGTATCCGGTACCAAAGCCAAACGCAAAGCCCACACACAAAATGGAAAAAATGAGTTTTACAACGTGAGGTTCCATTTCGGTATGTAGCCGCATCATTGCAATATTTTTGTGGCGATGCAGCAATGCTTCACCCACCGAAGTACCTCTCATCTAAAAACTTTGGTCGGAGGCCACAAAATTTCTGCGAGATTGGCCGCGTATATTTCGCAAACCGGCTTTCAAACCCAGCCTACGCAACGCCGCACTTCCCGGATGAGCCAAGCAGCTCGAATACTCAAAACACCGATACAATAAGTCGCAGCGGGTACGACGTTAGCAGAGCTATCCAAACAATCGTTGTCACGACACCTAAAGCCACGATGATGCATGGCCATTGCTTTTCCAGAAACGTAAAAACGTTCTGCAATATCTCACGGCATTTCCGGCGCCAGCCAAACAAACCCAAAGCGCCGAGCCCACCAGCGAAGAGAGACAGAGTCGCGGGTAACGGTGTCCGCGTCTCAACTCTCGTTTCGAGAGCTTTGAATGCCGGAGTATCGGCGAGGTCGACCGGAAATTGGGAAAGATCGCCCAAAACGTCGATCGATCCATTCGGTGGAAGGCTGGTGGTCGCGGCATAACAGTTTGCCGATGCGCAAGTCATCAGCGCCACAAGCACTACTAAAAAACGCAAACGCATCGCCAACCCCTGGCCGATGCCACGCGGCTATATTGCGCCGATTTAGGTTGCAATGCAACCGTGGCGCCCCAAGGCCGCCCAAAGCACCTGTGCACCACGGAGCAACGCCCCATTGCAACCAATAAGTGTTTCGAAATAAAGTGCGAATCGGACGGTCGCATGTATTTTTTCGTGGCGCTGTTGATCGTTTCGCTTCCGGCTTGGTGGCTAGCCGCCGCCATCAGCTATTTCTTTGAGTTTTATTACCTGGCTGCAGGCCTCACTCTCGTCGGATGTGCGTCGCCGCTGGTCGTATTAAATGCTGCCGGTCCGAAATTTGGCCGCCGGCAAAAGCACCAGGATATTTCACCGGAGACCGATAATTCCGCGGCCGAGTCCACAGAATTTGATGCGATAAACACCTAATCCCTCAAAAACCATTCTGACCAGGCGCCGTGCCTCCGCTTTCCGCGCCCGGCGGCCTACTGCTTCTTTATTCGACTGAAGTCTTTCCGGCCGCGTGCATCGCCGCGCGATACGCAAAAACAATCCCGGGACCAAGCGTTGTGCCTGGACCTGGATAGGAGCCCGACATGGGCGACGCCATGTCGTTTCCGCATGCATAAACGCCGGGAATGACCTGACGGTTCTTGTCTAACACGCGGGCGTTTGAATCGGTGGACAAGCCTGTGCTCACTGCAATGTCGGCGGGCCAGATCTCGACAGCGTAAAATGGCGCGGTCACCAGTGGACCAATGCAGGGATTTGGTCTGTGCGTTTCATCGCCATTGAAACGATTGAGCTCCGTCTCCCCTTTTCCAAAATCGACATCGATGCCGGTCTGTGCAAATTCATTATGGCGCGCGATCGTCCTGCGCAGCGCTTGCGCGTCAACGCCAATCTGCGATGCGAGACTCTCCAGCGTGACGCCACGCTTGAGGTATCCCGATTTTAGCAAGCCCGACAGGTTCCCCATGCCCGGATAAGCGACACCGAGTCCGTATTTTTTGATGAACGTCGCATCGCAGATCAGGTAGCAGGGAATGGACGGCGCCGTGGCATTGGCCGCGAACATGGCTTCAACAAAGTCATGGTACGAGACAGCTTCATTGACGAACCGGCGTCCGGATGAATTGACCGCGATCAATCCTGGTTTGGCGCGGTCAAACATGAAATGTGGAAATAGGCCGGTCGTTCCGTCTGCTCTGGTGGTGACAGATACCGGCGTCCATAAACCGCTATGGCCATGTTCTTCCGGCGCGATGCGCGCGCCCAATCGTTCGCCGAGTGCGACCCCATCCCCCCGATTGAATTCGCTGCTCATCGAGTAAATCGGTACCGGGCTCGGCATGAAGGCTTCACGGTATTTTTTGTTGTGAGCGTAGCCGCCCGTTGCGAGCACAACACCCTTTCGCGTCTTTACGTAGACCTCTTCACCCGCGACCGTGATCGTTGCGCCCGTGACGCGTCCGTTGTCCCGAACGATATCGGCGATTGCCGCATCAAACTGGATGTCTACGCCATGCTTTCTGAGACTGAAATAGAGCCGCGCCGTTAAAGCATTGCCCATGACCAGCCGCGTGCCACGCGGATAACGCATGCGATCCAGGAGGTAACGGCCGAAAAGCGCGGCCGCCTGCCTGAAGTTGGATAGCGACTTGAAGCGCCCGATGAGCGCAGCGATGTCGGCCTTCCCGACCATCATGCCGCCGAACACCATGAACTCACGGATGGGAGGACGGACTCGCGCAAAATCGGAACCGAGCAAACGCCCGTCAAACGGTTGCGGGATGATTGCTCGCCCGGCCACCGCCGCGCCCCGCATATTGTCGCGGTAATCGGGATGCCGCCCGCACGGCAGGAATTTCACGTCGGTGTTTTCTTCCAGATAGTCGATCGCGATCGGACCGGTTCTGAGATAGGCCGCTCTCAAATCCCGGTTCACAGGCGCTCCGATCAACCCGTCCAGGTACTCTTCAGCCTTTTCCACGCTGTCATCGAATCCTGCTTTACGGCTCTGATGATTTCCAGGAATCCAGAGCGTGCCGGCCGACGTCGATCCGGTTCCGCCGACTTGTCGGGATTTTTCACACAGCAGCACATCGAGTCCTTCCAAACTCGCAATCAGCGCGGCCGTCATCCCGGCAGGGCCTGCCCCCGCGATCAACAGATCAACTTCGCGTATTGTGCTCATTGAGATGCGTGCCGGCTGCACTCATGCATTGCTTCAGATGTTGCGGAAGTTTATGGACTGGTGATCCGGGTGTCTATTGCGAGCCCGCCGTCCGAGGATGCGTCGAAAGCTGCCGCCCTTTACCGGCGACAATGAGAGAAACGCAGATGAATGAGACCTGCAATCGACGACTGCGCGAAATGTTGAACAATCGAATACCCGTTGTTTTGCCGGGCGCGGCAAACGCCCTCGCCGCCCGTATTATTGAAGATATTGGCTTCAAGGCAATTTATGTCACTGGCGCTGGCGTCACGAATACATTTCTTGGCGTGCCAGATATCGGCTTGATCACGATGACCGAACTGGCCAGCCACGTCAGCGCGATGCGCGAGGTTGTTTCGCTCCCGCTCATCGTCGATGCGGATACCGGATTCGGCAATCCGATTAACGTGGCGCGGACCGTCCAGGTTCTTGAACGCAGCGGCGCCAACGCCATTCAGCTTGAAGACCAGGAATTTCCGAAGCGGTGCGGACATTTTTCGGGAAAGAGCGTCATAGACCCGGCCGAGATGGTTCAGAAACTTCATGCCGCTGTCGACGCGCGGGTCGATTCTGATCTCGTGATCATCGCGCGTACCGATGCGATCGCTGCCAACGGATTTGACGACGCGATGGAGCGCGCGGCCGCCTATATTGAAGCCGGTGCGGATATGACGTTTGTCGAGGCGCCGCGAACCAAGGCACAGATTGCGGAAATTCCCAGGCGTCTGGCGGCGCCGCAACTTATCAACATTGTTGCCGGCGGCCTGACGCCAATGATCGGCATCGACGAGCTGGAAAGCATGGGGTTCTCCATGGTTCTCTACGCCAATGCCGCGTTGCAGGCATCGGTTCTTGGAATGCAAAATGTTCTTGGCCACCTCAAAGAGCATGGATCGCTGGATGGTGTTTCCGAGCAGCTCGCCAGCTTCGAGGAGCGACAACGGCTTGTTGGCAAATCGCGGTTCGATGCGCTCGAGAAAAAATACTCATAACCTGGTTGGTGAGTCGGAAAGCGCGCATGTCAGGTTCAAGCAACAATCCACATACCCGCGCGATTGCTCAATTTATCTCTCGGATCAAATACGAGGCTATTCCCGATGAAGTCATCGCGCGTATCAAGTTATTGATTCTGGATTCGCTGGGCTGCGCAATCTATGGCAGCGCTCTTGAATGGAGCCGAATCTTGCGGGCGACCCTCGGGAAGCTTGATGCTACGAGGGCTTGCCGCGTGTGGGGCACGCCGGAACTTTTATCGGCACCACATGCCGCGCTGCTCAATGGCACTCTTGTTCAAAGCTTTGAGCTCGACGATGTTCATCGCCAGGGCGTGCTGCACGTCGGCGCGGTGACTTTGCCGCCGGTCCTGGCTGTCATCGAGCTTCGCCCTGGCCTGAGCGGCCGCGACTTCCTGCGGTCTGCCGTGGCCGGCTACGAAATAGGGCCTCGCGTGGGCAAATGCATGGGCCCGCAGCATATCGGACAGGGCTGGCACTCCGGCGCGACTGTGGGGGTGTTTTCAGCCGTGTCAGGCGCCGCCGCTGCGCTGGGGCTCACCAGTGAACAAGCCGTTCACGCCTTGGGGATCGCGGGCACCCAATCGTCGGGGCTGATGGCCGCGCAATATGGAGCGATGGTCAAGCGAATGCATGCGGGACGCGCTGCACAGAGCGGCCTTTATGGTGCACTGCTGGCGGAAGCCGGGTTCACCGGGATTGTCGACGTTTTTAAATCGCCCTATGGCGGGTTTTGTTCGACGTTCTCGCGCTCGAACGACCGTTTCAATCTCGACGAGCTGTCGTGGGAGCTCGGCCGAGCGTGGGAAACTATGCGCATTTCATTGAAGTTCTATTCCTGCGTCGGCAGCAACCACACGACACTTGATGCCATTCGAGATATGCAACTCAAGACGCCATTCGGGGCTGACGATATCGCGTCTATTGTGGTGCATGGCTCGCAGGTGACGGTCGAGCACGTCGGCTGGCCGTATAAGCCGCAGGGCCTGGTATCAGCCCAATTGAATCTCCCCTTCTGTGTTGCCACCCTCCTGCTCGAGGGTGACGTGTTCGTCGATCAGTTCACCGACGCGGTGATCGACGACAAGCGACGCATCGCATTATCGAAAAAAGTCAGCGTGATGCACGATCCCTCAATTACCACTCGCGGCTCGAATTACCGGCACATGGTGCGGGTGGAAGTGAATCTGAAGAATGGCACAAAGCTCGAGCAGACCGTTGAAGCGCCGCGCGGCAGCGAAAACAGTTTTGCCTCAGAATCCGACATCGTGCAGAAATTCAAGAAACTCGCGACGCACGTCGTGAGCGCCGCCAAGGCGGATGACGTGGTCAACCTCGTGCTCGGCGCCGAAAAGCTTGCGCGCGCCGAGCAGATTGCACAGGTCTTGGCGAACGGCTGACGGACCTACTTTTCTTTGGTGACTTTCATCCTTGCCGCAAGATCGCTGAGGCGCTGCCGTTCGGTCTTGGTAAAATTGACAAAATCCGCGACCGAGCCGCCGGCCGGTTCTATCCCGGTCGGGATGAGCTTGCTTCGCACTTCGTCACTCTTGAGTGCCGCCTGCAACTCGGCGTTCATCCGTTGAATGATAGCCTCCGGGGTACCGCGCGGCGCATAGAGCCCCGCCCAGTGCCCGATTTGCACGGTCGGGAAGCCTTGTTCCGCCGTGGTTGTAATGGACGGATAGGCGCTGATGCGTTTTTCATAAGTCGTTGCGATTGCCTTCAGTAGTCCCGCCTTGATTTTAGGTAGTACGACAATGCTCGCCTCCGACGTCGCCGAAACATTGTTTGCCAGAACGGCATTCACCCCGTCGCCGCCGCTTTTGAATGGGACGATGGTGATGGAGACGCCGGTCGCCTCCTTGATCATCTCGGCGACAAATTCCGGTGTGCTGCCGTTGCCGGCCGTGGCCCAGTTGATGCCTTTTGCGCCTTGCGCCTTCGCCCAGGCGACGAACTCCGTCATGTTGTTCGCAGGAACACTCGGATGCACGATGATCGTCGACGGCGCGACTGCGATCATGCCGACCGGTACGAGATCGGAGTCGGCATAGGGAAGATCCTTCAACATGAGGCTGTTCGTGATGGTGCTCGCCGCGCCGACCAGGAACGTATAGCCGTCTGGTGGCGAATGAGCGACGTATGCGGTCCCGATCACCGCGCCGGCACCGGGGCGATTTTCGATGACGATCGGTTGCCCAATCCGCTTGCTGACACCCTCGGCCGCAAAACGAGCGATCAGATCATTGGCGCCACCGGGTCCAAATCCGACGACCCAGCGAACCGGCCGATCCGGCCATTCCGCTTGCGCAGAGGGAGAAGCCACAAGGCAAATAACCAGACAAGCGGCAGCAATTATGGACCGTTTTATCATTCTCCTCCCCTTTGACTTGAAACCAGCAAAAGTTTTGGCTGTCGAACGTAACGCTTGATGGAAATAACGTCGATAAGCCGATCACTTGCGTCAGGGGTTACTGATTGCGCGTGGCGAGCAGTCTGCGGCCGCGCCGTGATGTGAAACCAATCGTTGCAGATGCTTCCGTGAGAGCCGCGTATTGGTTGCAATGGATGCAACCTAGCACATTGCGACCGGATGGGGGGTGCGATTTCGCTTCCCCGAATAGTGGGCTAAGCTGGTGGCAACGATCGGGTGACCGGAGCCGCCTGATGTGCGGCGACCGCAAGGGGAAACAATCATGGCACGGCAAATCAAATTCATTGCGGGCGTCTTTGCGGCACTCGTCGTCGGCGTCGGCCTCATTGGTGTTTCGCGCGCGCAAGACTGTCCGCGCGGTGACCTCGACAAGGCCTATTGCGACCGGGATGGCGACCTGGTGGCCGATACGCCAACCGATCCAAAGCAACTCGTCAATCCGTCGACGCTGATCTTTGCCTATACGCCGGTCGAAGATCCGGCGGTCTACACCAAGGTGTGGGACGGCTTTATCAAGCACATGGAAAAGGTCACGGGAAAGAAGGTCGTGTTTTTTCCGGTCCAGTCCAACGCAGCTGAAATCGAGGCAATGCGTTCCGGCCGCCTGCACATTGCGGGCTTTAACACCGGCTCCAATCCTATCGCAGTGAATTGCGCTGGCTTTGTGCCCTTCGCGATCATGGCGGGAAAGGACGGCACATTTGGCTACGAGATGGAAATTATCGTGCCGGCCGACAGCACGATCAAGACGCCGGCTGACATCAAGGGCAAGAAACTTGCCTTCACCGCACCAACCTCGAATTCCGGATTCAAGGCGCCGTCGGCGTTGCTCGAGTCGGAATTTAATCTGATCGCCAAGCGCGACTACGAACCGGTGTTCTCCGGCAAGCACGACAACTCGGTGCTTGGCGTCGCTAACAAGGATTACGACGCGGCGGCGATCGCCAACGAGGTGATGTTCCGAATGTTCGAACGCAATGTCGTGGACAAGGCCAAGATCCGCACGATTTACAAGTCTGAAACTTTTCCGACCACCGGTTATGGCCTAGCGCACACGCTCGATCCAGCTCTGCAGGCGAAGATCAAGGAAGCCTTCTTCACCTTTCCCTGGGAGGGCTCATCACTCAAGGCGGAGTTCAAAGGCCAGGACAAGTTCGTTCCGATCACCTACAAGAAAGATTGGAGCGTCATCCGCAAGATCGACGCGGCGAGCGGCGTGAAATATTCCTGCAAGTAACGATACGCAGCCGCGGGGGCCTCGAATGCTGCGTATCAAAGGGCTGACCAAGCGCTATCGAACTGGCGATCTCGCGCTCAAGGGCATTGATATCGATTTGCCCGAAGGCCAGGTCATGGCGCTGATCGGCCCTTCGGGTGCCGGCAAGTCGACGGTGATTCGCTGCATCAACCGGCTGGTCGAGCCCACCACGGGTTCGATCGCGCTCAATGACGTCGACATCGTCAAGCTCGGTAGCGCAGACTTACGGCGCGTGCGCCGGCGCATCGGCATGATCTTCCAGGAATATGCCCTCGTGGAGCGCCTCTCGGTGATGGAGAATGTTCTCACCGGCCGGCTTGGCTATGTCGGTTTCTGGCAAAGCTGGCTGCGCCGCTTTCCGCAATCCGACATTGACGAAGCATTCCGCCTGCTCGAGCGCGTCGGTCTCGACCACATGGCCGACAAGCGCGCCGATGAGCTCTCCGGCGGGCAACGCCAGCGGGTCGGTATCTGCCGCGCGTTAATCCAGAATCCCGAATTGCTGCTGGTGGATGAGCCAACCGCTTCGCTCGATCCAAAAACGTCGCGGCAGATCATGCGGCTGATCAAAGAATTATGCAGCGAGCGTAAGCTGTCGGCGATCATCAATATTCACGACGTCATGCTGGCGCAAATGTTTGCCGAACGCATAGTCGGCCTGCGGCTCGGCGAAATCGTCTTTGATGGGCCGCCCGACAAACTGACACCCGAGGTGCTTACCTCGATCTACGGTGAGGAGGATTGGTCGGCGACCATTCGCAAGGTCGACGACGAAGCACCGGATAACGATGCCGATAATGTCGTGCCGTTTGAGGTGCCTCTCCCCGATCGTAACCGCCTCGCCGGGTTGACGTGATGGTACAAGTAACTTGCTCCGTTCGTTCCTGCGTAAGCGGGAACCCAGATTTCTTTCCAGCTTGCCCTGGGTCCCGGCTTGCACGGGACGAACGGACATGAGGCGGCTTCTGTTATGACCCTCGCGACCGACGCCTCTGCACCTCGTCGCTGGAAAAAGCCCGCCTTGATTAAATCGGCCTGGCTGCGCTGGACCCTGGCAATCGGCGCTGCGGTCTACCTCACGCTGGTATTTCAGACGACGCCGGTAAACTGGACGCGCGTATGGGAAGGATTGCCGCGCGGAGCCGCGTTTTTGTCGGCCTTTTTCCCGCCGGATTTCGTCAGCCGCTGGGATGAAATTGCCGACGGCATCGCGGAAAGCATGTGGATGACGGTCGTTTCGACCGTAGTCGGCATTGCTCTCTCAATTCCAGTCGGAATTGGGGCGGCAAAAAACATCGCGCCGGCGCCGGTGTATTATTTCTGCCGTGCCGTGCTCGCGGTGTCACGCAGCTTTCAGGAAATCATCCTTGCGATCTTTTTCGTCAAGTTGTTCGGCTTCGGGCCGTTTGCCGGATTCGTGACACTCTCATTCGCTACGATCGGCTTCTACGGCAAGCTGCTCGCCGAAGACATCGAAGACATGGACGCGAGCCAGGCGGAAGCGGTGCGAGCGTCCGGCGCGAGCTGGCTGCAATGGATCAATTACGGGGTACAGCCGCAAGTCATGCCGCGCATGGTCGGGCTTGGTCTCTATCGTTTCGACATCAATTTTCGGGAATCCGCGGTGATCGGAATTGTCGGCGGTGGCGGCATAGGCGCGACACTCAACACGGCCTTCGATCGTTATGAATTCAACTCGGCCGCCGCCATTATCATCGTGATTATCATCATCGTGATGGCGTGCGAATACGGCTCCGGCTATTTACGGCGCTGGGTGCAGTGATGGCGACTATCCCGGCTCAGGCACGGACCTGGCAGCGCCGCGCGCCGCGCACCCAACTGATGATCTGGGCGGCCTGGCTGGTTGCGGTCGCCCTGTTCATCGGCTGCTTCCAGCTCATTTCCGACAAGACCATCTGGGCCTTCGTTTGGGACGCGCCGCAACAGGCGGGCGACCTCGCCGTGCGGATGGTGCCGCCAGACTGGCTCTATATCCGCGCCCTTGGCAGGCCGATCTGGGACACCGTTAATATCGCCACCATTGGCACGGCCGTGGCGATCGTGCTCGCGATTCCGGTTGCCTATTGCGCCGCGCGCAACACCACGCCGAGTGTCAGTGTGGTGCGCCCGATTGCGCTGTTCATTATCGTGTCGTCGCGCTCGATCAATGCGCTGATCTGGGCGCTGATGCTTGTGACGATTATCGGCCCGGGCGTATTTGCCGGCATCATCGCGATTGCGCTGCGTTCAATCGGCTTCTGCGCCAAACTTCTGTACGAAGCGATTGAGGAAATCGACACAGGTCAGGTTGATGCCGTGCGCGCGTCCGGGGCCTCGGGCGCGCAGGTGACGGCTTATGGAATCGTGCCGCAGGTGATGCCCGCCTTTGCCGGCATTTCGGTCTTCCGGTGGGACATCAATATCCGCGAGTCGACCGTCCTTGGCCTTGTCGGCGCTGGCGGAATTGGACTGGAACTCAACGCAGCCATTACACAGCTCTACTGGACCCAGGTCTCGCTCATTTTGCTCATCATTATTGGCACTGTAGTCGTCAGCGAATGGGTTTCCGCCAGAATTCGTCACGCAATCATTTGATCGCCCTGACTGCGCACGAGCTCCGCGGCCGTCCTGCCCGCCAGTTGCCCGAGAACCGTCGCGGTCAACAGCCCATTGCCCGACAGATATCCGGCGGCAACCGAGCCCGAGATGCCGGCGGCCGCGCCGCCAGCCGCAAACAAATTCGTAAATGTCGTTCCGTCCATGCGTTTTACGCGGCCTTTTGAATCGACAGCGAGCCCGCCTTGGGTATGAAACAGCGCGCCAGTCACCTTGACTGCGTGGTATGGCGGCTTGCACGATTGCCCTGCGAGGAATTTGCGGCCGTAGCGATCGCGGCCGCAGGTTGATTTGAAGTTTTCGACCTCATTCCATTCCACGGCAAAAATTGCAGGCGGCACTTGCATCGCCTCCGCGAGACCAGAGATCGTATCCGCGATGAAGATAGCGCCGGCGCGTTCTGCGTTCCGGAAGTCCTCGAATTGTCGCGCCACTTCGGCAATGCGCCCATCGAACACATCCCAGGCAAATCCGCGCTGCTGCCGTAGGACTTCAGCCGCCTGCTCCGAATAGCCGTGGGTTTCGTCGCAAAACCGGCGGCCCTCGCTGTTGATCTGGATGCCGCCCTGCATGATCACCGCCCAGCTGATCAGAATATTATGCGGCGTCGCGACCGAGCCATGACCTTGATAGGCGCCGAGATGTGACAGTTGCGCGCCGAGCGCGTCGCCCCAGATCACGGCGTCGCCCCGGTTGCCCGGATGGCCGAAATAAAGCGCCTCCGCCATTTCAGGAATGAACCGTCGCACCAGCTCCGGATTTCCGCCATAACCGCTGCACGCCAAAATCAGCGCACCGCATCCGATGCTTTCGTGCGTTCCGTCGTAATGAACGATATCGATGCCGCGGATACGACCATCGGGATCCGCCACAACCCGTTCAGCGACGCTGCGCGTTAGAATGACGATGTCATTCATTTCAGCAGCATGGCGGAGGCGATCGATCAATTCCTGGCCGGTCCGGCTCGGCAGTCCATGCATGCGCATGGCCGAGTGACCCGGATAATTGAAATTGTCGACGACATCGAAGGGCATCTCGTATCGATCGGCGAGCCAATCGATGAGCGGTCCTGCGCCTTGCGCTACGGCCTCGACCACAGCGCGGTTGGCTTCGCCCTTGGCCTTCCGTTGAATATCCTCGGTGAACGCCGCTGGGCTGTCGGCAATGCCCCTGGCTATCTGAAAGCGCGTACCCGCCGCTGGAATGAGCCCGGCTGACAGCGCCGTCGAACCCGCAGGCACCGCATCGCGTTCGATCACCACCGGGTCGATGCCCGCCTCTTTCGCCGCGATCGCGGCGCAAAGCCCGGCGGCGCCAGCGCCGACGATCAGTACCGGGACATGCGTGCTCATTGCGCCCCAGTGACGGCGGATCTCCGCAGATATCGTCCGGTCGCGGGCCCCATGATATTCCCGTTGTCGTAGACGAGAGCGCCGCGCAAAAATGTACTCTTCACCCGGCCACTGAGCTCGAATCCCTCGAACGGCGAATAGCCTTGCACCAATTCGGATTCCGCGGAGTGAACCACGAAACTCTCGTGCGGATCGACGATCGCAATATCGGCGTCATAACCCGGCGCGATATCGCCTTTACTCGGCAGGCCAAACCGTTGGGCCGCCTTCCAGCTCAAAAGCTCGGCCATGTGATTGTAAGACATGCCGCGCTTGCTGCCCTCGCTCAGAACCCCCGACAAAAGATATTCCGTGCCACCAAATCCGGATTTGGCCAGCCAGATATTGCTGGGGTCATCCTTCGACCATTTCTGTTCAGCGGAGCAGCAGGCATGATCGCTGACGATCCAGTCGATCTTACGGTCGAGCACGGCCTGCCACAGCGCTTCGACGTCCTCGCGCGGGCGGATGGGCGGATTGACTTTGGCATGGACTGCGCATTCACAGTCGGTATCGAGCAGAAGATGGCCCACAGTCACTTCGCGCCGAAAGGCGATGTGCGGAAAAACCTGTTGCATGGTCCAGGCCGCATCAACCGCCTTGCGCGAACTCAGGTGCAACAGATTGATGTTCAGGCAATTAGTTTCATTGGCCAGATAAGACGCGATCCAGATGGCCAGACCTTCGGAATGGGGCGGACGCGCCGCGCTGTAGGCATGCAGGCCGGTCAGCTTGCCCTCGCGTTCCACAATCTTTGTATAGGCGGTGAGGATTTCCGCGAGCTCGCAATGAAGACTGACACTGATGTGCGGAGCCTGCTCGGGAAATTTCGCCATCAAGCGTTGCGCGGAGCGCATGATGAATTCGAAATGCGCGATGTCATATCGCTCTTCGGGCCCGATCATCAAAAAATTATTTTGCTGCGATGAGGCGCCGTGCAGCCCGTAGCCGCCGTAAAACATGAAGATCTTGAACGAGGTGACGCCATGTTGCGTGACGAGATATTCCATCTCGTCGATGTGGCTCGCCTCGATCGGTGCCAGATGAAAGCCGTAATCGACCCAGAAATGCCCTTCGGATTGCTTGTGGACCTCCGGCATGAACTCGCGGTACGGGCCGCCCCGGTTGAGATAGTAGTGTCCCGTGCGCAGGTAATTCAGGCTGGAGGTCACGCCGCCCATGGCCGCGGCCTTGCTTTCCGACACTGCATCCTGCGCGAGCGGCGCATAGATTCCGATGTGCATATGCGCATCGACGCAACCCGGAAATGCGAGGCGATTTTTGGCATCAAAGACTTGCCTGGCAAGATCGGCCTGAATGTCAGGTCCGAGCTGCGCGATCTTTCCATCCTTGATCGCGATGTCGAGGCAATCGACGGAGGTCTTGTTCGGGCGAACCACCCGGGCGTTTTTGATGACGGTATCGAAAAGTTTATCCATGCGAGACGTTCCTTTACCCGACTTTATTTGCCGTGATCTTTTTTTCCGCGCGGCCTAGCCGCTGCCTCATACTGTTTCCCGAGCGCGATCAGCGCCGGCGTGCCGATCACGTCATTGAGGGCCGCGAAGTCGTACATCCGATCGAGAAATGGTTCGGTAGTGCCATGTGTAGCAAGCGAGGCGTAGTAGTCGCTCGCCGTTCGCGCCAGAGCGCGCACAATTCCGCCGGGAAATATGACCAGAGAAAAACCAAGTGCCTCCAGTTCCGTCGCCGCGAGCGGAGGGGTTTTGCCGCCCTCCACCATGTTGGCCATCAGGGGCAGGCCTTTGAGCGTCGGCGGAATGCGCTGGAGCTCGGTGCGCGTCTTGGGCGCCTCGACGAAGAGTACGTCGGCGCCTGCCTCGCGGTAGCTGACCGCGCGCGCCACCGCGCGTTCGAAGCCCTCGACGGCAATAGCGTCGGTGCGGGCAATCACCAAAGTTTCGCTGGAATGACGCGCGTCGAGCGCCGCCTTGATCTTGCCGACCATTTCGGAGGCCGGGATCAGCACCTTGTCGTCGAGGTGACCGCAGCGCTTCGGAAAATCTTGATCCTCAATCTGGATGGCGTTGGCGCCCGCGCGTTCGAGGAGCCGGATCGTGCGATCGACATTCAATGCATTGCCGTAGCCGGTGTCGGCATCGACGATTAGATGAGCGCGCACGCGGTCGCGGATCAGCGATACGGTCTCCACCACCTCGTTCATGCTGACCAGCCCGATATCGGGCCGGCCGAGCCGGGTATAGGCGATCCCGGCGCCCGACACATAAAGCGCGTCAAAACCGGCCTGCTCGGCGATCAACGAAGTGAGCGGATCATAGACGCCGGGGGCGACGAGGATGGGCGGACGGGCGAGACGGGCACGTAAGGTGGCATCGGTCATGCGTCACAGTCCAAGATAAGCGCGCTTGAGCTCGGGATTGGCGCCAATGTCCGCGGCGCTACCGGACATGACGAATTTTCCTTCCGCAAGGATGTAGGCGCGGTTGGCGACTTCCAAACTCTGAATAACGTTTTGCTCGACGAGCAGTACGGCAACTCCGTCGGCGTTGATGCGTTTGATCAGCACAAACAGTTCTTCAACGAGCAGCGGCGAGAGCCCCAAGGACGGTTCGTCAAGAATAATCAATCTCGGTTCCGCCATAAGACCGCGGCCGATGGCAAGCATTTGTTGTTCTCCGCCCGACAGCGTATCGGCGCGTTGGGCGCGGCGTTCATAAAGGCGCGGGAATATTGCGAAAACGCGCTCGCGGTTTTTTGCGCGGCGCACGCCGGCGCGGCGATAGCTGCCGAGATCGAGATTGTCCCGCACAGACAGATTTGGAAAGATTCGCCGGCCTTCCGGCACGTGGATGAGCCCGCGCGCAACAATGGCCGCCGGCTTTTCGCGGACGAGATCGACGCCGTCAAAAACGATTGCCCCCGATCGCGCGCGCAGGATGCCGGAGATCACCCGGTTGAGCGTCGACTTGCCAACGCCATTCGAGCCGAGAACGGCGACGACTTCGCCCGCGTTTACGGCGAGATCAACACCACGCAGGACCTCGGTTTCACCATAACCGGCGTACAAGTTTTGTACTGTGAGCATTGGGCTAGTGACCATGCGACGCCCTCAGCTTCGCCGCAGCACCATGGCCGAGATAGGCTTCGATGACGATGGGGTTCGCAGCGACCTGCGCCGGTGCACCCACAGCGATAACCTTCCCTTCGGCCAATACGAAGATTTTTTCGGCGAGGCTCATCACGGCCTGCATGACATGTTCGATCATCACGATGGTGATGCCGCGGGCGCAAAGACCGCGGATGATCGGCACGATGTCGCGTATTTCCGATGGGTTCAGGCCGGCCAGCACTTCATCGAGCAGTAGCAATTTCGGCTCGATCGCCAGGGCGCGCGCAAGTTCAAGCCGCTTGTGCCCGGCGACCGTGAGCGTATCTGCCGGTTGGTCGAGTTGATCGTTCAGCCCCACATAGCGGCCGACCTCTTCGGCGGCAGCGAACGCCGTTGCGCGCCCACGGTGATGCAGATGCGCGCCGACCAGGATGTTTTCCCGCACGGTCAGGCCGCCGAAAGGTTGCACGATCTGGAATGTGCGCGCGATGCCGCGCCGCGCGAGGCGATGCGGCGGTTCGCCGGTAATGATCTCGCCGGCATAACGGATATCGCCAGCGCTCGGTTTGAGGAACCCGGAGATGATAGAGAACAACGTGGTCTTGCCGGCGCCATTCGGGCCGATCAGCGCCGTGATGCGCCCATCATCGGCCGTGAGCGAGGCGCCATTCACGGCCAGCAGTCCGCCGAAACGGCGCGTGACGCGATCGACAATGAGAAGCGGATCAGCCATTGGATCAGCCTTGGCCCACCTCATTGACGGAAGGACCAACCGGCGCGCCGCGCCGCGTGAACCAGCCGCGCATCTGCTTACACCCGCCAATCAGGCCGCGCGGCGTAAACCAGATGACCAGCACAAGCACCGCGCCATATAGAATCAAATCGAGCCCGGGTACATCTCCGGTGACAAGCTTCGCACCCTCGCCCACCAACCTGACCGCCAGCGCGCCGAGCAACGGCCCGAAGACGGTGCCGACGCCGCCGATAATCGGGGTCAGTAGCGCTTCAATCGAGATCCATGTGCCATAGGCGATGCCGGAATCGACGAACAGAAAATATTGCGCGTAAAAGCATCCGGCGGCCGCGGTCATGGCGCCGGAGATCACCATGGCCGTTGTCTTGACGCTGCTTGTATCGACACCGAGTGCCTTCGCGGCATCTTCATTTTCGCGAACCGCAATCAACCAGGTGCCGAAACGTGACTGCTTTATCAGCCGCGTGATGACAAGCGATGAAGCGACCAATGAAAGGATAACCCAGTAGAATACCGCGCGGCTCTGAAACTGAAAGGCACGGGCGCCCAGATCGAGGTTGATCAGCGTGCCAACACCCGCGCCAGTGATCGGCGCAACGCTGGCGATGATGCGCAGAACCTCGGCAAATGCAAGCGTGACCAACGCAAAGTAGGAGCCACGCAAACCCGAACGAAATGTCAGCGCCCCGATCACGCCGCCGAGGGCCGCGCCACACACAATGCCTGCGCCGAAGCCGAACCAGGCATTGACGCCATAACGCACCTGCAGGATCGCCGTGACATAGGCGCCAGTCCCGAAGAAAGCGGCGTGCCCGAAAGAGTACTGCCCAGCGTAACCGCCCAGGATGTTCCAGCCCTGCCCGGCCAGCGCGATCATCAGAGCCACGACCAGAAAATTGAGCGTTGCATTGGATTGCACGACCAGTGGCACAGCGGCCAGCACCGAGACGACTGCGATGATTGGCATAAATTGCTTCATGCACGCGCCCCGAACAGCCCGCTCGGCCGCACCAGAAGGACCACGATGAAGATGATAAAGATGCCGATCTGACCGAGCGATTCACCCAGGAACAGGCCGGAGAGACTCTCGACCACGCCGATGAGCAAGGCGCCGATCACGGCGCCCGGCACTGAGCCCATCCCGCCCAACACGACGATGGTGAAAGCGATCAGCACGAAGGCATTCCCGACCGTCGGGTTGACGTAATACGTCGGGATCAGCAAACAGGCGGCAATGGCGACGCAAGCGGTGCCGAGTCCGAAGGTCACGGCATAAATGTGCGCAACGTCGATGCCGGCCAGTTCCGAGCCGAGCTTCTCTTTCGCGACCGCGCGGATGGCACGACCGGTATCGGTGAACGTCATGATGAGCCAGAGCACCAGGGCGACTGCAAACACGACCACAAAGCCCACCACGCGTGGCACTGCGAGAAACGTAAATCCGAAATTGATGGTCTCAAACGCGTAGGGCACGTTGATGGTGCGCGTGTCGGCGCGAAACGCAAACAGCAATAAGTTTTCGAGGACAACAGCGATGCCGAGTGTCACCAGCAGCATATTGCGGTCGTCGCCATGCGATGCCGGCCCGATCACAAACCGCTGCAAGCCATAGCCGAACACAAAGAAAAGCGGCGCCAGCAGGAAGACCGCGGCGTAGGGATCGAGGCCCAGCAAACGAAAGGCGAAAAAGGCGGCAAAGAGCGCCGCACTCAACAAGGCGCCGTGCGCGAAATTGATGATGTGCAGGACGCCATAGATCAGCGTCAGACCCAGGGCCACAAGCGCATAGACGGCGCCCATCAACAGACCGTTGAGGATCGCAGGGATAAGGATAATGGGCGACAGCACGGGCGCAATGCCTTAGGTCACGGCCGCCGGCGGCGCGCCGTTTGCGCGGTCGGCAACCTCATGACGTTCATGCCGGCATCGGGAAAATTGGTTTAGCGTTCGCGAAAGCCGCGGGCAGAATCACCTTGATGTCATTGTCGAGCACCTGCGTGTTGACGGGAGCGGCGCCCTCGTTCTGACCGTTGACGAACTTCGTCGGCCCATAAGGCATCAGGTGACCCGCGAAGGTCGAATTCGCCAACGCGTCGGTGAGTTTGGCGCGATCGGCAGAGGCAGCGCGCTGAAGCGCATCGGCGATCAGCAAGACGCAGCTGTAGTTCATGTAGACTTCGTAGGTGAAAAACTGACCCTTGCCTTCGACCTGTTTCTTAAGCGCCTGCGCCTTGGCGTTGCGCGGGTCAAACCAGTGATTGCAATCCATGATGTATTTGGCGGCGTCGGGGAATTCCTTGACGAACTTGTAGGATGACGCCGCGCCGCCAAGCACCGAATAGATGCCCTTCGGCTTGACCTGCTGCTGCTGCATGGTGCGGGCGAGCAAGACATATTCGTTGTAGTAATTCGCCGGAATGACGATGTCCGGGTTCTGCGCCTTGATCTTGAGCACGACATTGTTGAAGTCGCGCGTCGGCGTCGGATGGGGGATCGTCTCCAGAATCTGAAAGCCTTGCTGCGGCAGCTGAGCATTGAGCAACTTGGCAAGGCCTGACCCGAACAGCGAATCCTCGTGAACGATCATAACCGTCTTGGCCGGCTTGCCGGCCTGATCGTTGATCGCGGCGAGATTGGCCAGCGCGGTTTTGGATATCACGCCGAAACCGGGACCAAAGCGGAAAGTATTTTTCAGGCCGCGCGTGACGATGCCATCGGCGACCCCGACATCGACCACATACGGCAACTCATAGCGCGCCGCGGCCTGTGTGGTGGCGAGGCAGATGTTGCTCGCATAGCCGCCGACGATGCACGCAACGCCGGCTGAATTCATTTTCTCGACTTCTGCCGTGCCGCCCTCGGGCGTCGACTGCGCGTCGCCGAGCACGGCGTCGATCTTGCCGAGCCCCTTGATTCCGCCGGCCGCATTGATTTCCTCGATGGCCATGGTAGCGCCGAGCCGGCCTTGCTGGCCGGAATAAGACAGCGCGCCGGTGACCGGGTGCAGCACGCCAAGTTTTACCGTGCCGCCTTGCGCGCGCAGGATGGACGGCATGGCGATCGTGCCGGTCGCTGCCGCTGCGGCGCCAAGCGCGGTCGTGGTGAGAAAACGGCGGCGATCAAATGAGTTGCTCTGGTCAGACATCATGACTCTCCCCTACTGGTTAGCGTTGCCGCGCGGACTCCGCCGCTCTGGCCTTGTGGCTCGAGATTTTTGAACTGATATTTGAAGCGCCGCTTCGCGGGTGCTGTTGGATCAGCGGCGCCCAGGCTTTGGTGTCGGCTGCGCCAGAACGCACAAGATCGATTTCGAAGGCGTAGCGATCCGGTCGGTACAGCGCGTGCAGATGCTCGACGCCACGGCCGGATTGATCGAAGACGACGCGTACAAGCTCGATCAGAGGCGAGCCCGTGTGCAGCCCAAGCGCCTCGGCAACGTCCGGTGTTGCAAGTCCCGCGCTGATGCGCTGGCGTGCATGTTCGACTTTCACGCCTGCGCGTTCAAGCAGCTCCAGCAAAGGTCGCGTGGCGAGATCCTGCCGCGAAAACGTCAGTGACACGCTCTCGGGAACATGGGTCGTGAGGTAGGAAAACGGCAGGCCGTCGACCGAGCGCACGCGCACCGAGCGTTGTAGCAACTGGTCTGACGCGATACCCAACGCCTCTGCGACCACACCTCCCGCCGGCACATAATCGAATGACAGAAGCTTCACCGCCGTGCGGCGTCCCATATCCGCAAGATTGGCAAGCACGCCCGAAATATCGGCGCTCATCGGGGCCGGCGATGGCCGATAGACAACCCGCGTGCCCGCGCTGCGCCGCCGCTCGATCAATCGTTCTCGCGCGAGTTCCCCCAGCGCACGCCGAACGGTGACGCGGGACACGCTGTGGTATTCGGCCAGTTCATTTTCATTGGGTAGTTTTGCTCCGAAGGCGACGGCACCGCTCAGAATGCGGTCACGCAGCACAAGATAGACCTGCTTTGCCTTCGCCTCGCCCAGCCAGTCCCGCAAGCCCGCGCTCCCCTACGCCAGCGCGGCCTTTCGGCCGGCGCTTTACTTGGTATTTTTTAGCATACAATATTGCGGACCCTCGACAAGCCTGCCGCGGCTAAGGCAAACGCGACCCGACATGAGCGAACCCCGCACCCTGATCGACAAATTGTGGTCGGCGCACGAAATCGCGCGGCGCGAAGATGGCGCGGCCCTGCTCTGGGTCGACCGCCACTACGTGCACGAAGGGTCATTCCACGGCTTCAGCCAGATGAAGGCGCGCGGACGTATCGTCGCCGAGCCGCGACTCACGTTCGGCGTCGCCGACCACTACGTGCCGACCCGCGGCCGCGCGGTCGGCATCGCCAATCCGGACATCGCGGCGATGGTCCGCAACTTTGAGTTTAACGCGACCGACAATCACATCACGCTTTTTGGCCTGCGCGATCCACGCCAGGGCATCGTGCATGTAGTTGGTCCCGAACAGGGATTGACTCTGCCAGGCCTGCTGATCGTCTGCGGCGACAGCCACACGTCGACGCACGGTGCGTTCGGCGCCTACGCCTTCGGGATCGGCGCGTCCGAAGTCGCGCACGTACTGATGACGCAAACACTTTGGCAGAAAAAACCACAGCGTATGCGCATCGTGGTCGATGGCCAGACCGCTGCCGGCATCGCGGCCAAGGACATCGCGCTTACCATCATCGCGCGTATCGGCGCCGACGGCGCGCAAGGCCACGCTATCGAGTTTACCGGCACGGCCATTCGCGCGCTGTCAATGGAAGGCCGCATGACGCTTTGCAATATGTCGATCGAAGCAGGCGGACGTTGCGGCATGGTCGCGCCCGACGAAACGACCTTCGCTTATCTCGACGGGCGCCCCTATGCCCCCGAGGGTGCCGCTTTCGAGCGCGCGCGCGAGACCTGGTCGACACTCGTTTCCGATGCAGACGCGGCATACGACCGCGACGTTACGCTCGACGCTGGCCAGATCACGCCGATCGTGACGTGGGGAACGACGCCGGACGACGCCTTGCCGGTCGATGCGCGCGTACCCGATCCGTCTCGCGAACCCGATGCCACGCGGGCCCAGTATGTGCGTGAAGCGCTCGATTACATGGGAATTAAGGCGGGTACGAAATTGACCGATATCGCCGTCGACCGCGTATTCATCGGTTCATGTACGAATGCCCGTATTGAAGACTTGCGTGCTGCGGCAGCGGTCCTTGCCGGACGCGCCAGCAAAGTGCCCGGGCTTGTTTCGCCCGGGTCATCGATGGTGAAAAAGCAAGCCGAAGAAGAAGGCCTCGACCACATATTCCGCGACGCGGGGCTGGAATGGGCGGATTCCGGTTGCTCGATGTGTGTCGGCATCAACGGGGATATCGTGCCCGCGGGCGAACGCTGCGCCTCGACCACCAACCGCAACTTCCGCGGCCGCCAGGGCCAGGGTGCGCGCACCCATCTGATGTCGCCTGCCATGGTTGCCGCCGCCGCAGTGACCGGTCATCTCGCCGATGTGCGGCCACTGCTTGCTGGCCGGAAGACCTGAGGCCACACATGGAAAAAGTCACCCGCCTCACCGCCAAAGCCTGCCCGCTGCCGCTACCCAATCTGAACACCGACCAGATTCTTCCGGCGCGCTACCTCAAGTGGCCGCGTTCACGCGGTCTTGGCCAGGTGCTGTTCCATGATTTGCGTCGCGACAACGAAGGCAAGGAACGCGAAGACTTTCCAATCAATCGATCCGTCCATAGCGACGCCAAAATCCTGCTCGGCGGGCGTAATTTCGGCGGCGGTTCGTCACGGGAAGCGGCCGTCTATGCCCTGTACGATCATGGCTTTCGCTGCGTCATTGCGCCGTCGTATGGCGACATCTTCGCGCAGAATTCCGTCAAGAACGGTTTGCTCACCGCGATTGTCCCCGAAGCCGATGTGGCAGAGCTGGCGGCCGCGGTCACAGCTCATCCCGATCGTCCGGTCACGGTCGACCTCGAGCAGCAGACAATCACCTGCGGCAACCGCAGCTATGCCTTCGCGATCGATCCCGTGAGCCGCAACCAGCTCCTGAACGGCTGGGACGACGTCGATTTGACTGACAGCTATCGCGATCGAATATCGGCGTTCAAAGAGCAGGACCGCGCGCACCGGCCATGGGCTAGGCCTGCCAAGCTCTGAACCGTATGACCATGAAAAGCAGACCGACTATATTCCTCTCGGAGAAAGAACCATGATGGATCATCTCAAGAAACCCGGAGCGACAGACTTGCGCGCACTCTGCCGTATCGCTGTAGCGGCAATCCTTTTGGCTTCGGCGTCGGCTTCCGCGCAGGACTTTCCGACGCGTCCGATCAGGGTTGTGAGCCCGTACCCAGCTGGCAGCGCCTCTGACACCGTCACGCGTGTCGTCGTCGATCAGGTTTCACAACTCATCGGACAGCCGATGATCATTGAAGCCAAGCCCGGTGCCGGAGGAAGCATCGGCTTTAGCTACGTCGCGAAGGCCGAGCCGGATGGCTACACCCTTGTGGCCAGCACATCCTCGATGGCAACCGAAAGCGTGCTGCACAAGACACTGCCGTATGATCCTGTTCGGGGTTTCGTGCCGGTCGTCCTGATCGGCACGTCGCCGAATTCTGCTGGTTGCTTCTAAAGCCAGTGGCTTTACGACAGTTGCCGACCTCGTCGCCGCTGCAAAAGCTAACCCTGGCAAGCTTACTTTCGCGTCCGCGGGTATTGGCTCCTCGTCGCACATGGCCGCCGAGCGTTTCCGTCTCGCCGCCAAAATTGACGTCCACCATGTACCGTTCCGCGAAGGCGGCCTTTTAGAAGTAATGGCGGGGCGAATCGATTTCTATTTCATTCCACTGGCGGCAGCAGCGTCAGCGCTCAAAAGTGACAAGCTGACGATATTGGCCGTGAGCTCGCCGAACCGGGTGCCGCTATTGCCTGAGGTGCCCTCGGTCGTTGAAGCAGGTTATCCGGAGGCCGTGTTTCGCTTCTGGAACGGGTTGTCGGCACCAGCGAAAACTCCGCCCGACGTCGTGCAAAAAATTCACGACGTGACTCTCAAAGCGCTGGGCGACCCCACCCTCCGCGAAAAACTGGGCAAGCTTGGCGTCGAGCCGATGCAGATCAGCGTGGAAGAATTCGCCAAATTCTTTAAAGATGATCTTGCCGCGACCGTCGATCTCGCCAAACAAGCGGATATCAAACCGATCGACTAAACCCGATTGGCGTGCAGCCATGATGCGATGTCCCGCCGGCATCGCCCGTCTTTAGTTCAGGAACCCTTCCAATGACCATCGTCCCGCCACGCATCGGCCCACAGCCGTGGGAAACCGTGCGAACGAAGCTCGACCAGTCACTGCCCTTCGCCAATATGCGCGACACGCCCTATTACCGCGATGCTGTGTGGGAGCAGTTCTCGAAAGCAGAATATGAGCGCCGCTATCGTGCCTTGCGCGATAAAATGCGCGAGCACAAACTCGACGTGGTGATTGTCCCCGGCGGGCCGAGCCACTGGAGCTTCGGCGGCGGGATGCTGTGGCTCACGGGACATTGGGAGTGGCATGCACTGTCGAGCTATGTCCTCGTTCCACGCGAAGGCGAGCCGACCTTGATCTATTCGATGGGTGGCACGCATGCGGAAGCCGTGCGCCGACAGGTCGAGGTCGCCGTCAAAGATGTCCGTCATAGTCGTAATGGCCGCTACGCAGACATCATGGTTGAACGCATCCGCGAATTGAAACTTGAGCGAGGCCGCATCGGCCTGATGGAGATCGACCCGCGCCACGCGGACTACCTTCCAGTGAATCAATACAACGTGCTGCGCGAGAATTTGCCCGATGCCGAATTGATATTCACCAAGGGCTTCTTGCATGAGCTGCTTTCGATCCACAGCGCCGAGGAGCTAGACTGCGTCCGCAAGGCCGGAGTGCTGTGCCGCAATGCAATGGACGCGATGGTGACACGCGCCCGTCCCGGCGCGAAAGAGTTCGAACTCCGCGCAGCGGCCGGCGCCGCCATCCTCGACGGCGGTGGCGATATCGATTTTCTGATCATCGGGTCAACGCCAATGGCCAACCCGGCAATGGTTTTTGGCAACCCGCGTCCCTCTGCCCGCGTCCTGCAACAGGGCGACATCATCAACATGGAGCTCGCCGCCGGTTATCGCGGCTATACCGCACAGATCGGCTCACCGATTTGCATCGGCGAGCCCACTGACATGGTGAAAAAGTTTTGGAATGAAATCACGTTGCCAGGTTATCGACGCATCATTGCCGAGATCGCGCCGGGCAAGCCGGTTGAGGCTATGCGCACCGCAAGCAAATTCTTCCGGGACAATGGCTATCAGTCACGCCCCACACAGTGTCACGGCATTGATCTCGTCACCGACAAGCCGCACGTCGTTGCCGAGCACGTCGCGGCCGAGAAATTCGAAGAAATTCTGAAGCCAGGTATGGTCATCATGGCCGAACCCAATCCGATCACGCCAGACGGGCTTTTCGGTATTTTCCTCGGCCACACATTCATTGTTACTGAACGTGGACACGAGGTCGTTGACGACTTTCCGCTGGAGATCGCCGTCGCGCGGGGCTGAACCTTTTTCCGATAAATTCCATAATCAGGACAAAGCAGAGATTGGCGAGCGGCGCCTGAGCTATGTCCGCTGATTGTTCTTGGTATTGGCGTACCCAGGGGATATTTCGGTCGCCATCAAGCGATGTCTGCTTTAACTGCGGGACCGTTGGGTCAGTCCCCTATTTACTAAAAACTGAGACTTGCGGAACAGCACTTTTTAGCGAGAGCAACAGTAGAAATCTCTTATGGGACAGACCTCATTGCACTTCGCCGCCATCTGGTTTTCCACTTGGGGAACGCTGATCACCTACAACAGGATTTCACATGAGCCTCCACACGCGCTGGGGGCGCTTCAGCGGCCCGGCTGCCCGGAGTGTGGCGAGTCGATGTGGCTAGCACTCATCGAGCCGGACAAGCCGGACCATGACAAGCGAATATTCGAATGTCCGAGGTGTCAGCACGAAACTACAGAGATTGTTAAATACCGATAACCTCAGAGTTGGGTGAGTTTTCGTCACTCTGCTCTCACCCATCGGGACTCTAAGTTCGCTTTGGGTCACTAGCGGACATTCCGACAGATGTGCTCATGTCCGCTAAGTGCGAATAGCAGAACTCTCCCCAAACGAAATATCACGCGCGGAGTTGTGCTAGGACTCCTGCGATATCGCCCATGCCCCAATGCTCGACGATCCGTTCATTTTGCACCCGAAAAATATCGCACGAAGTGAAGCGCAACGACCGACCCGTTGGCGCGATGCCAAAATAGGTGCCTTTGTGTGTGCCGGTGTAAATAAAACTCGCCGCCACATGGTCCTTATCTGCGACCACAGCTTCGATTGCAACTTTCAGATCGGGTAGTCCCATTAGTCGTGCCTTGAAAAATGCGATAGTCCCCTGCTTTGGAGTCACATTCGGAGGTGACGGTGGCGCAGCAGCACTGGCTTGGTGATTGACGTAGTTATCGGAAAAAAGTGTGGTGAACTCATCAATGTCGTGCGCACTCAACGTTGCAGCGAAACGCTCGGCCAACGACGTCGTCGACGAACCACTTTGTGCAAACACGGGCGAAGCGAGACTCCCAGCAACTAGAAGTCCTGCTGCTGCTACTGCCTCTCTACGATTTTGCATCATAACCTCCGTCTACAGTTTGCGTGCCCAGTTTAAACGAACGCTGGGCCATAAGCGGACATAGCAAGCGGAAATTGACCAGTGAGACCGGCAGGCCCGCTAAGTGCCAAAAGTAGGCACCGCAATATGCCCGCGCAGCGCGTTGGCGAGCTATTTCAATGGGACGACTGCGGTGACGTCGATTTCGACTAGCATGCCAGGCCAGGCAAGTTGGCTGATGGTCAGCAGCGTGTGAGCAGGCATCGGCGTCGTCCCGAACGTGTCCTGCCGGCACTTACCGAACTCGGCCTGATACCGAACGTCAGTCATATAAGTGACCATCTTCGCAATATCGCCAAGTGTGGCACCGTTCTTTTCAAGCGCACGCTTGATCTTGTCGAAAGCATACTTGCACTGCGCGGTGAAATCGCCTTTGTGGAGAATATCTCCGCCCTTGCCGTTCTCATCCTCGGACCCAACGCCTGCGAGAAAGATCATCTTGCCAGGGCCGGTAACGGTCACGGCTTCGGAGAACCGTCCTTTGGTCCATTCACTGTAGTTGTAGTTCTTCTTTTCGAACGTCTGGGCCGACGCTATCATCGGCATGATGGCAAACGACACGACCGCAAGGGCAGCAAAGGCGAACGAATTTCGCATATCGCGCACTCCCTGACTGAGCGATTGGGCGGAGAAGCAACTGTTCCGATATTTTCTAGACCAACTTCGACTGTATCCGTAATTATAGCGCCGGTCTGGACGAATGTCCGCTTTGGGTCATTAGCCGACATCTCGCAGCGCAAACACCATGTCCGCTTTAACCCCGAAAGCGGACATTAGCCGGCATCAATCGGATGTCCGCTAAGTGCCATAAGACGGCCATCGCGTTTACTCGGTCACTTCGTCGACGCGGCCAAGAAGCGACCTCGGTGCTCGCACTGAGGCCGGCCGGTTCGGCGTGTACCGCGGAGGTATGCACGCGATGCAACGGTGCTCGTTTCATTGTGCGATATCGGGCACTCGGGCCGGGTCGTCTGCTTCGCGGGCGATTGCGTGGCCAAGAGCACCTAACTCCCCCTCAAGATCGCGTGACCACTCCGCAGGTTAGAGCCACGGGCGGTGTTAGTGTGTTTAAGGGGCGAAAATGGAGAAGAACATGCGCGCGTTGCTGATCGCACTCGCCGTTGCCGCCTTACCGAGCGCTGCTCTCGCTAACATGGCCGGTCACCCGAGCGGATTTCACGGTGGATTTCATGGCGGCGGAATTCACCACGGCTTTCATCGTGGCTTCCGAAACTTTGGCGTGATAATCGCCGCGCCATATTACGCCGCCGATGACTGTTGGCAGTTCGTTCGCACACCCTATGGCCTCCAGCGCGTTTGGGCGTGTGAGGACTACTAGCCGTCGCGGGGCGGGACCGCGTTGAAGTCTCTCTCGCACCGGGTTTGCTGATAGCGAGGCGTTTGGGCCAACCTAACGAGGTCCCGCATTCATAAAGCGAATTCACGGTGGTAATAAAGCGTGTGCGGCACATCCCCTATCTGGTTCGCGATCTGGTAAAAGTTGCGCCGACTTAGCCGTTGAACGCCCGCAACCATGTCAGCGCTGGGTCATCACGGACAATCTATATTGAGCTGGTTATGTCCGCTTTACCCCCAAAAGCAGACGTGGGTCGAACCAGTCGGTCCAATCATCAAAAAAGCGATGTCGGCTTTTACCCCGAAAGCGTAACCCGGCTTTCACTACCACAAGCCGAGATTTTTGACCGCGGTGGGCAGGGTCTGCGATTTGTGCGTCTTGCAGTAGGATGTGACTTTTGCAGAATTCTTCTGAAACCGGTCGTAGTCCAAGATGTTGCTGTTGGCGGCCGCATTGTAGTAGCCACTCATCCAAGATCGGACGAAATTACGAATGTCGGGACTATATCCGAGAAAGCTTCCGCAAGTGATCTGATTCATGTCCACGCTAATCTGAGCCGCACTTGGCAGTGTAACGCCGACCAGCATAATCGCTGCTACGAGAAGAACATTCCATCTCATGGCTTGCCTCCAAAACTCTAAAATGTCACTGCGGGATCACGCTTTGCAAGGCAGCCATCACGCTCGCTTGCGGATTGTATTGGCACCACGATTTTAGCTTCGCGATGTTGTTCTGGTGTGTAGCCAAATCCAAAACGGTCCTGTGGGTCTGATAACTGAACCAACCGCTCATCCACGCAGAAAAGTCACGAGACATTGACGGCGACATTGCTAGATATTGGCTGCATGTAAATGCACCCATATTGATGGTAAGCTGCGCATTCGCCGCCATCGGAAGAAGCGAGATTGCAAACGCTGTACTAATCAAACGAAGTTTCATTTTGCTTGTCCTTTTAGATACTGCACCAAGCCTCAAGGACTTTTGGACGCCGCCATAGCGGGCGCGCCAATGATGCTGATGACAAAATGTAAACGGATCACGACCTTGGCTTGCCAGCCTGCCGCGCCAAGGTCGTGAGCCGCAAACAAGTTCTTTACCGCCCCGCGCCTACACGATTGACGCCGCCATTTGCATTGCCACCGGCGTTATGACGGACCGCAGCGCGCGCCACCGGACGAGGCCTGAGCACGACGCCGGCCCTCGCCACGCAACCGTGCGGATAGTCAACGTACTGGCAGTAAACTACGGCGCTAGCCGGTGCTGGACTGAGAGTGACACCTGCAAGCCCCAAGATGAGGCTGGCCGCAATCCCCGCAATGGTCACTGATTTAGTTGAGAGACTCTTCGTTCGATGCATGGTGATCCTCCTTATTGCAAGCGAACCGAGAGGTGATGGAGTCGCTTCAGGCTCGTGCGCATTTCAGCGCGCAGTTTACGAGGGGATCAGGGTCATAAATATTGGCTAAAGGGGCAATACCGCAGTGCACATTCACAAACGGTATCCGCGTACGAATTGTCCGCTTTGGGTCAAAAGCGGACATTGCTAGCCGGCGACGACTTCGGCAAAAGCAAACACGAGATTGCGCAATTGTATTGTCCGAGTATACAGCTTGCGGGCGGATACTAACCTCTGTCAGTTTTTTTCGCACGACGATGGATTGTTGGACGACTAACTCATGAGATTGCTGAAACGCTGGTTCCAGCGCTTGCTGATCCTGGCCTTAGGCATCCTTAGCGTCTGGCTGATCGATTTTGTCTTTAGATTTACGGACCGCAGGTTACCGTGGGTGCTGGCGCTGGCTGTCACTTATGGAATCGCAGCGTATATTATTCTGCCACGCGCCGTTCGCATGGGCCTAAAAATCTTCCAGCGCAAACGTGTGCCCCGTTATACGACTACCGGCGACGGGTTGCCCGGCGACCCGGTTAATTTGGTGCTGACAGGAACGCTGCAACAGCTTCAAGCCACGTTTTCAACCGCCGGCTGGTCAGGGGCAGACCAACTCGGTTTGGCAAGCTCGTGGGGGATGGTCCGAGCATTCGTTTTCAACTCCCCGTATCCAACAGCCCCATTTAGCAGCCTCTACCTTTTTGGGCGTCGCCAAGACGTCGGTTTCCAGAGAGCAATCGATAACAGCCCGCGCAAACGGCATCACATTCGATTCTGGGCTTTGAGCCTTGAACACGCCGACTCCGCTTTAGGAAAAGCGAGCTTTTGGCTAAACACCGACCGTCCACCTGATGGTACGTGCGTTCATTGGGTTGGAGCTGGCACAAAAGATACAGGTCTCTCTTTAACCCGTCTTACATTCCAGATTACCCACGCGACGGACTCGGATACGAATAACGAGCGAGATTACATTGTGGCCGAGCTAAGAATGCACGGAGTCATCGCGGACGTAAGTTCATATAAAGCAGGCCATCATCTCGGCGCCGATCAAGTCAATCACTACGTCACCGATGGGGAGGTTGCAGTCGCGACCCTAGCAGCGAAAGTCTGATATGGTCGCTTCAACCAGCGCCATGTCCGCTTTGGGTCATTAGCAGACATAGCGACTGCCAAATGCGGCGTCCGCTTTACCCCCGAAAGCGGACAATCTTTGCGGCAGGTCACTGCCCCACCCCAATCAAACCAGTGTTGAATATTACTTCCGATAAATCCGATTACCGGTACGATTTGGGCGCGTCACGAACGGATGAGTGGAATTGCCGACCGCAGGTCCAGACAGGCGTTTTAATAAGAAGGCTTCTTCCAGATCTTCCGTTTCTGCATCAGCGTGACCTGCTTATCGATAACGTCGCGCTTGTAGTCGGCGTGCTTGGGCGGAATTTTCTTTAGATACCGGTTCTTCGGGTAGATCGGCTTTTCATAGATGATCTGCGCGAGCTCGCTGCGCACATCCTTCATCCAGTTCGTCACCTGCGCCAACTCGCGATGATGGCGCAACGCTTCGATGTTAATCACGCCCGCGACGAAGGTTGAGCCGTTGGTATCGCGCTGTTTGCCAACAAGCTGGCCGCGGTAGTCGACAATCATGGACTGGCCGCCGCCGGCGTCGATACCGACGGGGTGATCGGCATCCAGGTGATAGCTGCCGATGTTCGGCGCCACGATGTACATGTTGTTTTCTAGCGCACGGGCACGATTGGAAATCTCAAATATGTCGTTTTCGGTGAATGGGGCCGGCATCGAGGCGCGGTACACGACTTCGGCGCCGTTCATGGCAAGACCGCGCCCGTTCTCCGGGTAATTACCTTCCATTGCCATCATGATACCGAGGCGGCCGATTTTGGTGTCGGCCACCGGCCAGAACGCCTGCAGATTGCGGCCATATTTCGCAATCCACCAGTCATAGATGTCGTGCGGAGAGACTGAACGCTCGACCGGCAGTAGCGCCGAGATTTTGTAGTGCTTCAAAATGATCTTGCCGTCGGGATCAACGATAAAGCCGACATTGAAGAAGCGGTTTTTCCAGTCGGGATGACGCGCCTTGGCCTGCGCCATGATGTAGACGTTCCATTGCCGCGCCAGTTTACCGACCTCGTCCGTCTCAGGGCCGGGAATGTCGATGCAGCACGTGTTGGCATAGTCGGCGTGGTCGACGTCGAGCACCTCATCATTGAAGCCCATCAAGGCGCCTTCTGGGATTGCCAGCAGACGCACCGGAATGTCGAGATTCGAAAGCCAAAAGGCCGCCTTCGTCAGGCCCTTGAGGTGTTCGATGTTGTGTTTGATCTCTTCACGGCGGCGGATGCCCCAGAAGGTAGGGATCAGGCCGACAGCGTTATAGGGCTCGATCATGGTCTTCCCCCCCTGCGCACTTTACGCCGCAACGCTCGGCAAGCCCGCGAGCGCCATCGCCAATTCCTTCTCGTCGTAGTTCTGATCGACGAGTTTGCCTTCAAAGAAATTGATATAGGCCTGCATGTCGAAATGGCCGTGGCCGGAAAGGTTGAAGACGATCGTCTCTTTCTTGCCCTCTTTCTTACAACGCAAGGCTTCGTCAATGGCACAGCGCACCGCATGGGTGGCCTCCGGTGCCGGCACGATGCCTTCACAGCGCGCGAATTCGACTCCGGCTTCGAAGCAGACTTTTTGATGATAGGCCCGAGCTTCGATCAGGCCCAATTCCTTTGCATGCGACACCAGTGGCGACATGCCGTGGTAACGCAAGCCGCCCGCATGGAAGCCCGGAGGGATGAAGGTCGAACCAAGCGTATGCATCTTGACCAGCGGCGTCAGATGCGCGGTGTCGCCGAAATCATACGCGTATCTCCCGCGCGTGAGGGTCGGACAGGCTGCCGGCTCGACCGCGATCACCCGCCGCTTGCGGCCGCCGCGCAACTGCAGGCCGAGGAAGGGGAACGCCAGGCCCGCGAAATTCGAGCCACCGCCGGCGCAGCCTATAACGACGTCGGGGTCATCGCCCGCCATGGCGAGCTGTTCGATAGCTTCCTGGCCGATGACGGTCTGGTGCAACAGCACGTGATTGAGCACTGAGCCCAGTGAATATTTCACTGCCGGATCCTTGGCCGCCACTTCCACCGCTTCGGAGATCGCGATGCCAAGGGACCCCGGGCTGTCGGGATTCTGTTTCAGGATCGCGCGTCCGGACTCTGTCTCGTTCGACGGCGAAGCAATACAACGCGCTCCATATGTCTCCATCAGGGCCCGTCGATATGGCTTTTGGTCGAAGGACACGCGAACCTGGAAGACAGTGACTTCAATGCCGAACAAGGCGCCAGCGAAGGCAAGCGACGAGCCCCATTGTCCCGCCCCGGTCTCCGTGCTCAGCCGCTTGATGCCGGCTTGCTGGTTGTACCAGGCCTGGGCGACCGCGGTGTTGGGCTTGTGTGAACCCGCCGGCGAGACACCTTCGTTCTTGAAGTAGATCTTGGCGGGCGTACCGAGCTTCTGCTCCAGACGGCGCGCGCGGATCAGGGGCGAAGGCCGCCACATCCGATAGACGTCGCGCACCGGTTCGGGAATGTCGATGTATCGTTCGGCCGACACCTCCTGCATGATCAAGTCCATCGGAAACAGCGGCTCGAGGTCGGCGGGGCCGACCGGCTGTTTGGTTCCGGGATGCAGGACGGGCGGGGGCGGCTTCGGCAGGTCGGCGACTAGGTTGTACCAGGCCTTCGGAATGTGGGTCTCATCCAAGACAAATTTGACCTGCTCACTCACGCGACTCCCCCTTGAATAACGCAATAAGACCGAACGCACGGCAACATACATGAGCGAGTCAAAGTTGTGAACTCGGGCACGGCTGGCCACAATATCGGCGCTTGACCCGTTGCCGCCGGCCTGTGCTTTAATGGCGCATCGACCTACGGCGCTCTTTTTCAGGGGGAAAAAAATGTACCGAGTATCCACGCTGCTTGCGGTCACCGCCACGCTCGCATTTGCAGGCAGCGCCGCCACCGCGCAGGAGAAGATCCGTATCGGACTTATTTATACCTTGTCGGGACCTCCGAGCGTCCTCGGCCAGCAATCGAAGAATGCCTTCGAACTCGCGGTTAAGGACCTCGGCGGCAAAATGGGCGGCAAAGATGTCGAGCTATTTGTCGTCGACGATACCTTGAAGCCTGACGTCGCTATTCAGAAGGTCCAGGAGTTGCTCGAGCACGACAAAGTCGACATCGTCGTTGGCCCAATCTTTTCCAATATGCTGCAAGCAATTCACAAGCCGGTCATGGATTCTGGAAAAATCCTCATCAGCACCAATGCCGGCACGTCATCTTTCGCCGGCGCTTCGTGTAATCCGCGTTTTTTCGTGACGTCGTACCAAAACGATCAGATCTACGCGGCGCTGGGCAAAGTTGCGAACGACAAAGGTTATAAGCGCGTCTACGCCATGGTGCCGAATTATCAGGCCGGCAAAGATGCGTTGGCCGGTTTCAAGAGTACTTATAAAGGCGAAATCGTCGAAGAGTCGCTGGTTCCCTTGACCAATCTCGATTTCAGTTCGGACATGAGCAAAATTGGCGCTGCCAAACCCGATGCGTTGTTTACTTTCATGCCAGGCGGCCTCGGGATTGCCCTTATCAAGCAGATCAATCAGGCGGGCTTGAAGGGAAAATTTCCGATTATTTCAGCATTCACCGCCGACGAAGCGACGCTTCCGGCGCTGGGCGAGGCTGCCGATGGAATATTTGGCGCGCTGACTTGGGCACCGACCTCGGATAGTCCGCAGAACAAGAAATTCGTCGCGGCATACGAGGCTGCCTATAATGCAATACCGGCCTCCTATGCGATGCAGGCCTACGACGCCGCTATGTTGATCGACAGCGCCGTGCGTGCGGTCAAGGGTAATATGTCGGACACCAAGGCACTCAGCGCCGCGCTTACGAAGGCGGACTTCACCTCACTGCGCGGGCCCTTCAAATTCAACGTCAATGGTTATCCGATTGAGGATTTCTACTTGACCAAGGTCGTCAAGCGCGCCGATGGAAAATATCAAACATCGATCGTCGAGAAGGTGCTTTCCAACAATGCGGACCCTTATGCGAAGGATTGCAAACCGCAGTCGAACTAAGCTGGTGGGCACAACGCCTGAGAATCCAACGGGCTCGGGATTGCCGAGCCCGTTTCGTTTAAGTGGCACATAGAACCGGCCGTTCGCCGGCGCACAGTCAAACGATGAGTGCGCCACCATCGATATAAACGATCGATCCGGTGGCAAAGCCGACCGTCATGAACGTCAGGATCTGCTGCGCGATATCGTCACCCACGCCGACACGGCGCACGGGCAACGCCGCGGCCGCTTTCTCAAGCATGTCGCGGCGTGCGGCCTCCGGCATGCTGGCGCGGATGGGGGTGTCGATCGTGCCAGGCGAGACCGCGTTGACCCTGATTGGCGCAAGCTCCAACGCAAGGCCGCGCGTCAGGGACTCAAGCGCGCCGTTCACCGCGCCGACGATCGCGGCACCGGGCCGGGGGCGCAGGCTCAGATAGCCGGTCACTAGCGTCAGCGACCCGCCGGCGCGAATTTCGGCGGCGCGCGCAACACGCCAGGCGCCCCAGAACTTGCTCTCCATTGTTGCGCGCACGTCATCCATCGACACGGTCTTGAAGGGGCCGGTCTTGAGTTGTGCGGCGGTGACGGCGACGTGATCCACCGGTCCGCATTGCCGGAAACAATTGGCAACGCTGTCGTCGTTGGTAACGTCGGCAGTGATCGCGGTAACGCCGATCTTGTTCGCCGCTGCTTTCAAGCGTTCGGCATTGCGCGAGGCGATGACGACCTCGGCGCCTTCTTTCTTGGCACGCTCGGCAGTCGCAAAGCCGATTCCAGATGACCCTCCGATGACAACGACTTTCTTACCCGACAGCAGCATCATGTTCTCCTTGGGTCCTTTTTTGTGCACAGAATTGGAGCCCGCAAGCCGGCACGGTCACCGTGATCGGTGGCGCGCGGTCTCACGTCATCACTGAATAGGCGACACGTTCACGCCGCTCGAGCAGCGGTACGGCACGTTCCAGTACCAGCGTTTTGAAATGCGGTGTCTGTTGGTGGTCAATGAAGGCCTGCTCGCTTTTGTATTGTTCATAAAGCAGGAATTCATTCGGGTTTTCGAGCAACCGGTTGACGACAAACATCAGATTACCCGGCTCCGCGCGTATTTTTGGCCCCAGCTCGCGCAAGATCGCCGCGATCTTGTCGGTTTGCCCGGCACGCGGACGCCAGTACGCGACTACAACGTGTGTCATGATGTTCTACCTGGTGGGCGACTTGGAACAGCCGAATGCTTCCGACAGGCTTTTCGCGGCGCCCATGAGATCGCGGGCCTTGGTCTGCAAGGCTTGAATCGACAGGCGCCAGACCGGACCCGAAATTCCGATCGCACCGACGACCTGCCCGCTGAAATCGTGCACGGGCATGGCGGCACACCGCATTTCATTGTCAAACTCTCCGTCGTCAATCGCAATTCCCGACCGACGGATGTCCTGAAGTTCACGCCGCAGGCGTTGCGCATTGGTGATCGTTTTTGATGTCAGCGCCTTTAGCTCTACTCGTTCGAGATAACGGTCGAGCTGATCCGACCGCAAAGCCGCCAGGATCACTTTGCCCAGCGCCGTGCAGTAGGCTGGCCGCACCACGCCGACGCGATCGGTCAACTGAAAGGCGCTCGGACCCGGCGTGCGCGCCATCACCACGACGGCGTCGCTCATGCGCGTTGCAAAGTGGCTGCTTTCCCCCGTCGCGCGCGACAGATCGTCGAGCACGGGCGTTGCCATGCTGACCATTTCCATCTCATCGAGGGCGCTCGCCGCCAGCGCAAACAATGGACGCCCGATGCGGTAACGCTTGCTGTCCTTGAGCTGGCGGATATAGCCGAGCGAGACCATCGTCTTAACGAGGTGAAAGGTCGTGCTGTTGTGCAAGCCGACTTTCTTGCTGAGATCGGCGAGCCCGATGCCATCGCGGTTGCGCGCGACTTCCTCCAGAATGGCGAAGGCGCGGCCAATCGATTGAACGCCGCCACGCGCCCGATCCTCAACGTCGTCATCGATATCGGACAGCGGAGTTTTGACAACCCGCGCGATTGCGCCGGCCGCACCGACAGGGCGGGCTCGGTCAACGCGGCTTTTTGGCTTTGCCCGGCTTCTCAAACTTGCTCTCCGGTCCTAACGAACACGACAAGTCGCACGTTAGCATCCACGATTTCAAATTGGCAAATCATCACTCACATTGTCGGATAGGCGTTGACTCGGTGCCGTCGGGCCATACACTGCCGCCCGACTTCGCGTAAGCGTGCGGGATGACGGAATGACAACGCAGGCGGAAAGCTTCGGCTGTAATACCTATTCCTATATCCGGTCGGAGCCTGCCCAGACCTGCATCGCCCGCCTTGCCGATTTCGGATTCCGCAAATTTGAACTGATGGTGCACCCGGGCCATTTGTGGCCGCCGGGACCGGCGGCCGATGGCCTTGCCGACCTGCGCCGTGTCCTGAGCGCGCGCAGCCTCGAGGTCGTGACGCTCAACATGCCGAATATAGACACCAACATCGCCGCCGAAGCCGAGGGGACGCGGGAGTACTCGCTCGCCATGCTCACCGGCACCGTCCGGCTCGCGTCTGAAATCGGGGTGCGCGGCATTGTTATCGGGCCGGGCAAGGCGAACCCGCTGTTTCCGGCGGATGACGCATTATTGACGTCGCATTTTTTCTCGGCGCTTGACGTGCTCTGTCCACTGGCCAAGTCCGGCGGTACCGCGCTGTGGGTCGAGAACATGCCGTTCGCATATCTTCCGGGCATTGATGCGCTCATGCGTGTTCTGGACCGCTACGGCAACGACGAGATCGGCGTCGTCTATGATGTGGCGAACGCACATTTTATCGGCGAGGATATTCGGGCCGGGCTCATCCGTTGCGGCAAACGCCTGCGGCTCGTGCATCTTTCCGATACCGGGCAGCAGCACTACCGCCACGACGCGGTTGGCCAAGGCAGCGTTCCTTTTCGCGATATCCCGGCCATGCTACGCGATGTCGACTACCACGAACTCCCGATGATCGAGATTATTTCCCGCAATGCCGACAAGGATATTCTCGACAGTGTCGAGAAATTGGCCGCGTTCGGCTTCGCGGCAGCGACGGTTGACCACTGACGGCCCTTGACCCATCGACGCCATAAAAACAACGGATCGAAACGCATGTTGCCTGCTTCAAGTGATGTCATCGTGGTTGGCGGCGGCAATGCAGCGTTCTGCGCCGCCCATGCCGCCGCCGAACACGGGGTTTCCGTGCTCGTGCTTGAACGCGCACCTGAGGTTGAATCGGGTGGCAACAGCCGTTTCACCGCGGGCGCGTTCCGTTGCGTGTACGACGGCGTCGAGGACCTGCGCGCGTTGATGCCCGACCTGAGCGATGAAGAAGTTGCCAATACCGACTTCGGCACCTACACCCAGGAAAAATTCTTCGACGATATGGGGCGCGTCACCGAATACCGGACCGACCCCGATTTGTGCGAGCTGCTGGTCACGCGCAGCAAGGAAACGATGCGCTGGCTGCAAAAGAAAGGCATTCGCTTCATTCCGATCTACGGCCGGCAGGCCTACAAGATCGATGGCAAGTTCAAGTTCTGGGGCGGCCTCACTGTCGAATCCTGGGGCGGTGGTCCTGGCCTGGTCGAGGCGCATACGAAAATCGCGAAGAAAAACGGCGTCACAGTTGCCTACAACGCACGTGCGTTGTCGCTCATAGCGGATGACGACGGGGTTCACGGCGTGCGCGTAAAGCATGATGGCCGCACCGCCGAGGTCAAGGCGAAATGCGTTGTGCTCGCAGCCGGCGGCTTCCAGGCCAATACCGAAATGCGCACGCGTTACCTCGGGCCCACATGGGAGCTGGCCAAGATTCGCGGCACCCGTTTCAACACGGGTGACGGCATTCGCATGGCGCTCGACATCGGAGCGATGCCGACCGGCAACTGGTCCGGCTGTCACGCGGTCGGCTGGGATCGCAACGCGCCAGAGTTCGGCGATCTGGCGGTCGGCGACAACTTCCAGAAGCATTCATATCCATGGGGCATCATGATCAATGCCAATGGCGAGCGCTTCGTCGACGAAGGTGCGGACTTCCGCAACTATACTTACGCCAAATATGGCCGCATCATCCTGATGCAGCCGGGTCAATTCGCCTGGCAGGTCTTCGACAAGAAGATCATTCCGATGCTGCGCGATGAATATCGCATCAAGCAGGTCACCAAGGTACGCGCCGACACGCTGGAAGAACTGGTGAAAAAGCTCGACGACGTGAATCCCGAGCGCGCGCTGGAAACGATCAAGGGCTACAACAATGCGGTGCGTAAGGACGTCAAGTTCGATCCGAACGTTAAGGATGGCCGCCGCACCGATGGCCTCGCCATCAACAAATCGAACTGGGCGAACACGGTCGATGAACCGCCGTTCGAGGCCTATGCGGTCACCTGCGGCATTACGTTCACATTTGGCGGACTTAAGATCGATACATCCGGCCGCGTGATCGACACTGATGGCCAGGTAATTGCCGGCTTGCATGCGGCGGGCGAACTCGTCGGCGGGTTGTTCTATTTCAATTATCCGGGCGGCACCGGCCTGATGGCGGGCTCCGTGTTCGGCAAGATCGCCGGGACTACGGCGGGCCAACGCGCCGCGCAATCGCCCATGTGAGCGGCAGCGACCGCGGATGTAAGAGCACCGTTAGCACTTATCGTGGTTATTGACCGGATCCGCTCGCGGCTTCGTTATTGCATCGTTGATAGCCTGGATGAGTGCCGACCCATCCAGGGGCTTGGTCAAAAATGCACTGGCTCCTGATGCACTGCTTCGTTCACGAGTCGCGATATCGTCGAAAGCAGTTATCACAATCGTCGGAATTTTCTTGTTGATGCGATTGAGATAGCGCTGCAATTCCAGACCCGTGAAATCCGGCATATGCACGTCCACGACCAGACATTCAGGAATATCGCGACCCATGCCATCAATGAACTCGCGGGCCGAGCCATAGGTTTTAGCCTCGAATGACGATGCCGCCAGGAGGCGGGCAAGCGCCGTTCTAACAGCTGGCTCGTCGTCCACGATTGCTACGCGTATCGGCGCCTTGCGCATACGACGCATTCTCGCTAAACGCCGCAAAACGTCGAGTTGACCGAAGGGCCTAGTTTTTGGTCACGTCGATGGGGCTTGGGCTGGCTCAATTGCTGCCTTTTCAGCAAGGCGCACGAGGTCGGCCACGCTCCGCACACCCAACTTCGCCATCATCCTCCCGCGATGCACCTTGACCGTTTTCTCGACGGTGCCAAGGCTCGCTGCGATCTGTTTATTGAGCCTCCCGGAAATCACGTGTTCGAGGACTTGCCGTTCGCGGTGTGTCAGCGTGTCAAGACGCTCGGCGATGGACGCCGTTTCGCGGCGTTTCTGCCGCGACAAGGTATCCAGTTCCGCGGCTCTCTCCAGTGCGGAAAAAAGGGCCTCACGTTCGACAGGTTTGGTCAGGAAATCGACAGCGCCGGCCTTCATTGCCTTGACGGTAGAGGAGACATCCCCTCGCCCGGTCAAAAAGATAATCGGTCGATTCGACCCGCTCTTGATCAAAGCCTGCTGAACACCAAGGCCGTCGAGCTCCGACATGGCAAGGTCGATAATTGCACATCCCGGAACTGAGGGATCGTGTGTCACTAAAAAGTTCTGCGGGGATGAAAATGATTTTGTTTTATATCCGGCAGCACTCAACAGGCGCGTAATCGACCTCAGAACGGCCGGATCGTCGTCGACGAGGAAAGTCGTGAAACACGCTTCGGCCATAGGCCACCCCCGCGAGATGAGAACCTTTAACTCAATCCACCGGGGGTGGAAACCGCAATATCGCCGTAGCGCCTGCGCTCACGTTGTTTTGAAGCGAAAGCGTGCCCCCATGCAGTTTCGCGAGCGACGCGCAGATTGAAAGTCCGAGACCGAGACCGTGTTTTTTCGTTGTAAAAAAAGGTTCAAAAACGATTTTCTCGCGCGTTGGCGGCAGGCCCATGCCGCAGTCAGCGACACGCAACTCAATGCCCCCGTCCTTCGACCTGTCTACGGCAACAAAAATTGTGCGCCGCTCCGGCGCAACATTTTCCATTGCGTCCATCGCGTTCATAAAAATATTGAGTAGTATTTGCTGCAATTGCACAGCGTCGCCGCGTACGGTCGGGACATTGGCCCCGAAATCGTTGCTGACACAGATTCCGCGGGTAACCAACTCACTATGCATGAGAGCCTGGGTCGACAATACAAGCCCGACCATGTCGACCGCTTCATCTTTTACCTCATCCTTTCTCAGTAATCCGCGAAGGCGATGAATGACGGCGCCGGCGCGCATATCTTCAGCAATAATATCATTGAAAATCTCCCCGAATTCCGCCAAGCGCTTGTGCCCTTGATCCAGCAGCATCTTGCCGGCCTGGGCATTTGAAAGAATTGCCGTCAACGGCTGCGTTAACTCGTGCGCCAAACCACCAGAAAGTTCACCCAAAGTAGACACGCGCATGAGATGCGCAATTTCCTGACGCTGCAGATCCGCTTCAGCTTCCGTGGCCTTGCGCGAGCTGACGTCGGAAAAAACGCCGGTCATGGCAGTTGGCGCGCCGTCATTGTCGAACACGGGTTGCGCGCGGGCGGAAAGCCAGCGGTGCTCTCCTCCAGTACCAATCTGAACACGGAATTCTATCTCCAGTGCGGTGGCGCGCCGCACAGCCGATTTGAGCGCCGCATTGACTGTCTGATAATCATTGGGATGTGTCCGGCTGAGAAGAACATTGAGGTCAAGCTCGGTCTCAACGGGCAGATCAAGCAAACCGCGGCAGCTTTCAGTGACCCAGAGCGAACGGGTCGCAAATTCATATTGCCAAAGGCCGACACCAGACGTTGCGGCGGCAAACGAAATTCGCTCCTCTCGTTCGCGAATCGTCGTCTCAGCGCGGCGCGCCTCTTCAATCGCCGCACCGAGAAGAATGATTGGCGTTGACAGTCCGATCAGAAACAACTGCATCGCGAAGACGTTGGCTTCGGGCGTTCCAACATCGAAGAGACTCGGACTGTTCAATGTGCGCCAGATCAACACAACGCTGACGACGAGAACGGCCCCGCTCGCGCCTTTCGCGCCGAACCGCACCGCAGCCCAGATGATCATTGGCAAGGGTAAATAAAGAAGCGATGGAACGTAACCAGTCGCGACGGCAGGCAAGTCCTCGAAAGCGAAAGCGGAAACAGCGACCAGAATTGCCACGACCAAAGCTGCTTCCAGATGGCGAAATCTCGGTACCGCGAGTTGTGGCCTGACGGTTTCAAGACAGATCATCGCGATGGGAGCAAGCGTGAGGCTGCCAAGCGCATTCGATGCGTACCAACGTGCCCAGTACACACCGTATTGCTCGAATGAGCCTCCTCCCAGAATTTGAACGAACGCGCCACCGAGTGCGCAGAGCGATGGACTCAGGAAGGCAGTAACGATGACGTAAGTGGTCGCTTTTCGAATGCTGCCGAACCACGGAGGCTCCACCAACAGGTGTTGCACCGCCAGCGCGTTGATAACCGCCACTGAACAATTCGTCGCAAAGGCCACGAGCAGTTGAAGAATCGGCATGCCGATCCGCAACTCCGCGGCGGCATGTGCCGGCAATGTCGCCACTATCAACACCCACCAGCGCCGGCGATCGGTTAGCAGCAGCGCGCAGAATAAGACGACGTTTGGGGGCCAGAATGGTGCGAATATCTTGTCCGAAAGCGTGCCGATGAGAAAAGCAGCTTCGGCGCCCAGGTAATAAGCGATTGCAACAATAAATGGATTTCGGATGATTTTAACAAAATCGCCCCGCGGTACGCGTGGCCGATCAGTGATCGCAATTTCGGGAGCGAGGCTGGCCATCGATCCTTCCCTCGGATCGAAATAATATAGCGCCAATCAACCATCCCGAACATCGCCGACGATGCCTTTGAACTTCGCAGTCTTAAAGCTGTCATAATGGGCCATGGCCCAATCGACACGGGCGTGACGCGCCTCCTTCACGCGCCATAAGTGGATATCATTCCGTCAGCGGGTCCAGGCTATCAGCCGGGGCGCGGTTGTATAAAATCGTCATGAGCATGTTGCCCGGCTCAGTTGTCACGTCGGTTCGGTACGCCGCCACCTTGCCGGCTACGCCGCTGGTATATTCCGCGACAACGTCTCCGAACGTATTCCGCTGAACGGCAACCTTTTGTCCCGCTTCGACCTTGTCATCCAGTTTGACTGAGTATTCGACGAATCCTCCGCGCGTAGCGAGCACAGGGTGCGCACTGTTGCCGACAAAGATATTCGAATCTTTACCCGTGCGCCCCGGCGGCCCTGCGATAATCCCGTGGTGCTTGAGTACGTTTAGCGTTCCTTCCACGAACAGTGCAATCATGTCGTGATCGAGAATCCGCGCAGCGCCAATTTCCGGTGTGAATGATGGAATACCGGCATCGATAAACGCGTTTGCCAAAATACCAGGGTAAGCGGCGTTGTCGAAAATCTGTTTGATGGGAAACAGCTCCGCCATTGCGCGGACCTCTGGTAGGTCCATCCGCGCGATATGAAGTGATGTCATGTCAATTCCAGTTGTCGAGGTATGGAAATCAATCGCGTAGTTCGCATTCGGCCTGAGCAACCTGTTGAACAGTAGTCCGGCATGCCGAGACGGTGCGGTAAAGCCATTCTCATTTCCCGGCCATTCACGGTTGAGGTCGATGAGGTCGAAGCCGCGCCCGTAGTTGGGCCACCGACGCGTCATGCTTTCCATGGCCGGACGCGACACATCGAGGATCGCAAATACCGCGCCGGACATTTCCGCCGGATTGAGGCGATCGAACACGGTTTGGATCGTACGCACCGTACTTATTTCGTCGCCATGGACGCCGCTGACAAGAGCGACACGCTTGCCCGATTTCGCGCCCTTAACAACGATGGTCGACACGTACCAATGTTGCCCGGTCGCCATCTGTGCGCCTTGAAAATAGAAATGGTGTCTCTTGCCCGGCTCAAGGTCATCGATATTAAGCGCGCTGATGACCTTCTTTCCGTCAATGACGTCTCCCGTATAGGCAGTCCCTCCCGGCCGCGTTGCGGTTTGACCAGTGCCTTGCGCGCTTGCTTCATCGACGTCGGCCGCCAATACAGCCGATGCCCCGATCGCCGCAGCCATGAAATGACGGCGATCAAGGTTGTCCCACTCGAGATCATCAGACACGGCGCAGATCCTTTCCTGATATGGGCGGCAGTAATTTTTCGTATTCGAAGTTGAATGGAAACCGTACGTATTGTGCGGCTGTAGCCGCACAATCGCCTTAGGATAATCTCCCGTGGTTTGGGAGTTGGATCAAGGCCCAATAATGAGTCGCCGAGGACCCTACCGGTCCGCCGTCAATTAAAACGACCCGAACACCGAACCCAGTACAATGACCGCAACAAGTGAGATGATCACGCTGACGATCACAGTCATCACCATATCGAAATAGCTTTCGCGGTGGGTCAGTCCGCTGACCTGAAGCACCGTCAGGACTGTGCCATTGTGGGGAAGGGCGTCGAGCGTGCCGGCGCTGATCGTGGCCACGCGATGCATCAGCGCGGGATCGATGCCATGCTCAGCGGCGAGGCGCAGAAAGGTGTCGCCGAGTGCATCGAGTGCAATCGTCATCCCGCCGGAGGCCGAACCGGTCAGCCCGGCGAGCAAGTTCATGGCGACGGTGAGCGAAACCAGCGGCCCTCCCGGAATCGACAGCACCGCGTCGCGGACCGCCGCGAACGCCGGCATGGCCGCCACCACGGCGCCGAAGCCGACGAGGCTGCCGACCGTCAGGATCGGCAAGACCGAGGAATTGGCGCCGGCATCCATGCTTTCGCGCAAGGCGGGCAGACGCCGGTAGTTGATGATGACGACGGTCAGGGTCCCGGCCGCGAGCGCCAGGCGACCGACCAGACACCGGCCACCGCCCCGATCGTGGTCCCGCCCCACACTTCCTCGGCCAGAAACGAAAAATCGAGGCGCGGGAGCACGACCAGCGACATCAGGAAGTTCATGACGATGACCACGACGAGAGGCAGCATGGCGAGAACGAAGGAAGGCTCGCTGCTGGCGTGCTTGCCATGGTGTATCTCGGCCGGATCGAAATCGCCGGCCGCCGTCGCATGCTCGCGAATCTTCTCGTCGATGACGGGAGCAGCGTCCGACGTCGCCGCCATAGCCCTCGCCGGCCTTGCGCGCGGCCGCTTCGGCACGGCCGAGCCACCACATGCCGAAAGCCATGGTGATGATCGACGCGATGATGCCGAGACCGGGAGCCGCGAAGGGCGTGGTGCCGAAGTAAGGCATCGGAATGGCGTTATTGACCGAGGGCGATCCCGGAAGCGCAGACATGGTGAATGTAAACGCACCGAGACAGATCGTGGCCGGCATCAAGCGGCGCGGGATATCCGCGGCTCGAAACATCGTCTGCGCCATGGGTACCAGCACGAAAAAGGCAACAAAGACGCTGACGCCACCATAGGTGACGACGGCTGAGGCGAGCACGACCGAGAGCATCGCGTGGTGTGTTCCCAACCGTTCGGTCAAGAAACGCGCGATCGAGGTGATCGAACCGCTGTCATCCATGAGCTTGCCGAACAACCCGCCGAGCAGGAACAAGGGAAACCATTGTGCGAACGAAGCGAGACGCACCGCCCATGAAAGTCTGCGTCCAATGGGCGAGAAGCGGCTCGCCCGACATCGCAGCGGCCAGGAGCGCGGCCGCCGGGGCCACCAGCAGTACGCTCCACCCCTGAAAGGCCAGCCACATCAACAGGGCGAGCGCGAGCAATATCCCGAGGAGTCCCATGGCTTAACCCTCCCTACGCCGCCCTTCGGCTTCGTCGCTTTGCACTCGATTCGAAGTGCTCACGCGGCGCCATAAACATCCAGGTCACCAGTACAAATGGTGCGGTCAGTGCAGGAATGGCGAACGGTGTCAGCGCAACATTCAGTCCCGCTTGCGCGACGACCGTCATCGCCGTACCCAACGCAGTGTATAATGCGACACGAAGGCTCGGCCGGTAGAAGACGGTGCCGAGCGCGATGGCGGTCAGCACCGGACTGAAGCCCAGCAGTCCACCGGTGATCAAGTCGCTCTCTGCTCCGAGAAGATGCGCGACAATTACGGCCAGTACTGCGCCCGCAAATGCGAATGCGGCAGCTGCGAGTGAATTGACTGCCAATCCGGCCAGAAACAGCAGCGCAGACAAGCCGTTTCCTTTCAGAAACACTTGCGAGATGCTGTGCAATGTACCCTGCACAAAATCGCTAATCTGAAGAGGGTCCGAGGCGACAACCTGGAAGGCCCCGACGACCTTTCCTGCCGGCAATGCGGCGCCCGTCAGTCCGGCAAATCCGTAGGTCGCCAGAAGAAGAATCCAGGTGGTGACCACAAATGGAAAGGTCAGTGCGGCGCCCCATGGCGTCACCAGCTTGACCGTCCACATCATGACAATCGTTGAGACAACGCCACCGAGAATCACATAGGCCCAAAGCAGCGGACCCGGCGCTAGAAACGTGGTGAGCGCCAATCCCACGAGAATGCCGTTGAAACCGTAAAGACCTTCCGCCAACGATTTTTTATCGGCGCGAACCCAGTATGCCGTAAGCGTTGCTGTGAGGAGCGCCACGACTCCTCCAATCGCAATCTGTGGCGCGCCGGCGGCATAGGAGCCCCAGGCGATGGCAACGAGAAATAGTGCGCCGCTGAGTGGATTGTCCTGAAGCATGACCTGCCCTGTGCCGCGCAGGTTGATGTCGACGAAACGCAGACTTGCAGACGACACACATAGCTTTTCCCAGCTTGCCAAGACTTCCTTCATTACCGACTCCTGTCGTGCAGTGAGCTGTAGTTTGGCGATTGTGTTCGTGCTCGTTTTACATTTAACGCCAGAGAAATGGTTGCGGGAGGTCGGCGCCCGTCACCTCTTTGCGAACAAGGCCCCAAAATTCGCGTATTTTCGTCTTGACCTGCGCGCACTCCCGGCCGACGACCTTGAAGATGAGGCCGGCTTCGTTGGGTAGCCAGCAGGCACCCGAGGCCACACCAACTGAGAGGTCAACATCAGCCTGTACGCGCGCATAAATGTGCGCGGCTTTGTCTTTGCTCGTGCACAAGATCACGTTGCCAAAAACATCGAACGAATCCATCACACCGGTCTGCCGCATTGAGTATCGCTGCGGGTCGATGAGGAGTTTTTCGGTAAACAACAGCCGGCCGTCGGGGCGAGATGCGGTCGTGGCGATCGACAACATTGTCGCGCCAAAGCATTCATCGGGGTGATGATGCTTCCGCCCTGCCTGAATGATCTCCGAAAAGAGCAGCGTTGCCGAAGCCGGAACACAGATCCGCGTATCGCTGAGGTAGCGTGCGCGCCGGTGGGGAATCAGCGGATCAGGAAGTAGCTCCAAATAGGATTCCTCGCCAAGTGTTATGGTCTGCGTCTGTGCCGCAAAATTGGCATCCATCGTGTGAACTTTGGTCGCAGATTGTGTGGTCACGTGTGCCTGCGCGCGCGGCCCGACCGCGATCTCGAGCGCGAGGCGGTCGCCCTGCAAAAGGCAACCGGTTGTGGTGATCATGAATACGTGGGCGAGTCCCGGCACACCGTCGTCACAATAGAGCGCGCGTTGGGCCATGTACGGCGCGCGGCGGTCAAGGTCCGCGAGGATCGTTTGCCTGCCGCGCAATTCGAAGCCGAGACGCAAGAAGCCGGTCTTGCCCACAGTCCCGCTTTTCATCTGCGCCGGTTCGTCCTGAAATGGCGCAAGTTCCGGAGCCGATGCACCAAGCGCTTCGGCGGTATGCCAGGTCGTGGCGGCTGAGGACGTCACGCCGACCTCTTTCGCGGCACCTCCAGATCGAACAGCAAGTCCTGCACAATGAGCTCGACGAGCGCAGGGATTCCCTCGCCGGTCTTGCAATTGGTGAACAGAAACGGCTTGCTGCCGCGCATTAGGTGCGAATCTCGTTTCATAACGTCGAGGCTCGCACCGACGTGCGGCGCGAGGTCAGTCTTGTTAATGACGAGGATGTCGGATTGAGTAATCCCCGGTCCGTTTTTGCGTGGGATCTTGTCACCCGCAGCAACGTCAATTACGTAAATAAAATAATCTACCAGCGCCGGTGAGAACGTCAGCGTGAGATTGTCGCCACCGCTCTCGATCAATACGACGTCGCTGTCGGGGAACCGCGCTTCCATCTCTTCGACTGCCGCCAGATTCATACTCGGGTCCTCGCGCACTGCCGTGTGAGGGCATGCGCCGGTCTCGACCCCGAGGATCCGCTCTTGAATTAGTACGCCCTTCAGCGTTCGCTGGACCTGTTTTGCATCCTCCGTGGTCACGACGTCATTGGTTATGATGAGTATTTTTATGCCGAGATCGAGCAGTCGCGGAGTGATGGTTTCCACAATTGCCGTCTTTCCGGAACCCACCGGTCCACCCACCCCAATACGTACAATTTTCTTTTTCGCCATTCGAATGTCCAATCCGGTCAACTCATGAACAGCCGCACATGCGCCTGGGTGTGAACGGCTGCTAGGATTTCTGTAATTGGCGCATAGCCCGCCATGTCCGACAGGCGAGCCTTGGCCGCGACCTGGAAGTCTGCATCCACGCGGGCATTGAGATCATAGAGAATGCGTTGCGTGTCGATGTGGCTGATCCGCATCAGTCGGAGCGATGCGCTGAGGATCATCGCCGCTACCCCGTATTGATGAACAACAAACGCCTCCCTCGCAGAAAGATTCTGTACTGCGAAATTGATCGCCAGCGATACCGGGTAACATCCGGGCGTAATACCGGCTTCGATGCATTCGCACCATCTGCGCAGAAACGGAACGTCAATGACTTGCAGCCCGATCTCGGTGAACTTCTTGCCCATGCGAATGGTCATCATCCGCGTTTCTTCAGACAGCTTGCGTGCGAACACAACGCTGTCGATCGGGACGAGCGCATCGAAGTCACCCGCAGTCGCGGAATTGTGTGCGGCAATTAGGGCGATTCCGTCGCCACGTGCCGCCTGTACCACCGCGGTGCGTGCATAGGCCGCAAGCGTCGCAGTATTCACGACGATGCCCTTTTGAATCGCGGACTCCAAGCCACACGAAAATGAAAACCCGCCGATCGGAAACATTGAGTCCCCGAACTGCAACATCCGAGCGAGAAGGGCCGCCGTCCGCGGCCTGCCGACACGATCACTTTGTATTGTCATCTGCAAGACGCGCCGGCGATCCATGTAAATGGACGTGGTCGCCGGAATGGCCATGACCATGCGTGTGGGGACGCGTTGGAGAGCGACTGTGCACATGCCCCGTTTCGGCATCGAACTCGGCAAAGGTTTCATGCGCGTGAGAATGCACTAGGCCTTCGGCACCACCGAAGAGCCGGCGCGATTCATGTGGCGCGAGATAGGGAACGACCTCGCTGCCCGGCACAAACTCATAACGAATGTCTTCGAAGCGATGCGTCTTCATAACAGAGGCCATTACCTTGCGGTCGACGGTAAGTGGCACATAGACATGATCGCCTTTGATTAGCGCGGGCCAGTGTTGGTTGCCGAGCGCATGTCCGAGTTCCAGGCAGGTGCGCATCGCAATCTCGGGTGCGAGATGTGCCAAGCCGTCCAGGTGGACGACCATGACTTCGCGGAGGCGTATCCGCACCGCGATGCCAGCGGCCTTGCTCTCTTCCCAGACCAATATGTCTCCGTCCCGAATGACCGTCCCACGATCGAGCGCGACGGCAAGTTCGGTTCCTTTGGCAGTCATTTTTCGAAAGCGATTTTTCTGCGCCTCCCACTGATCCAGTTCAAGAATATCGATGCTGGCACCGGACAATCGTTTCGCCCATTCGCGATCGTTGGTATTGCCGAGAACTGTTTCAATGATGACCATGGCTGCTTGCTAGCTAAAGAAATATTTCTGATTGAGCGAAACCACCTTTAACGGCGGAACCGTCGCATGCACTCCATCAACGGTGACAGCGAATGTTTCCGGATCGACCTTGATATCTGGAGTGCCGGAATTGCGGACCATATCGCGTTTGCGAACTTTCCGGATGTTCTTGACCGGGATCACCTTCCGCTTGAGCCCCAGGCGCTTTTGGATACCGGCGGCGTGCGCTGCGCCTGAGACAAACGAGATGCAGTTTCTTGACAGCGCATCGCCAAATGCGCCGAACATCGGCCGGTAATAAACAGGCTGCGGTGTCGGCAGCGACGCGTTCGGGTCGCCCATGAGTCCCCAGCTGATTTGGCCATTCTTGATAATGAGTTTCGGCTTGGCACCGAAAAAGGCCGGCTCCCATAAGACCAGGTCCGCCATCTTTCCGATCTCGACCGAGCCTAGGACTTTCGAAATTCCGTGCGATATTGCGGGATTTATCGTGATCTTCGCCACGTAGCGCAGCACGCGAAAATTGTCGTTGCCTGGCGCATCCTCCGGCAGCTTGCCGCGGCCGGACTTCATGGCATCGGCAGTCTGAATAGCGCGCAGCCAGCATTCCCCGATCCGTCCCATGGCCTGCGAGTCGCTCGAGAACATCGAAATCACGCCCAGATCCTGCAGAACGTTCTCGGCGGCGATGGTTTCGGCCCGGATGCGGCTCTCAGTGAACGCGACGTCAGACGGAATATCAGGACTGAGATGGTGGCAGACCATGATCATGTCGTAGAGCTCGGCCTGCGAATTGATGCCGTAGGGAAGCGTCGGATTTGTCGACGACGGAAGAACATTCGGCAGCGCGGAGATCCTGATGATGTCGGGTGCGTGCCCGCCTCCAGAACCTTCAGTGTGGAACGAATGGACAGTGCGTCCTTCGAAAGCATCGATCGTGTCTTCGACGAATCCGGATTCGTTTAATGTGTCGGTATGGATGCAGACCTGCACGTCCATATCGTCCGCCACCGTCAGCGCGGAACGAAGCACGGCCGGAGTGGTCCCCCAGTCTTCGTGACATTTGAAGCCCACCGCACCGGCCTCGATTTGCTCCACGAGCGCGGCCTTACCGTGTCCATGCCCCTTGCCAAGAATTCCGACGTTGACAGGCCAGCCCTCGAAAGATTTCAGCATCATTTCGATGTTGCCTGGACCCGGCGTAACCGTCGTAGCGTTGGAGCCATCTGACGGCCCCGTTCCTCCGCCAATCAAGGTCGTCGTTCCGTTGGATAAAGCCGCCTCTGCCTGCTGCGGCGAGATGAAATGGATATGCGTGTCGACACCCGCCGCGGTCAGAATCAAATGCGAACCCGAAATCGCATCAGTCGCGAGACCAAGCTCCAAACCGGGCGTCACGCCATCCATGGTCTGCGGATTGCCGGACTTACCGATGCCACAAATGAGTTCGTCTTTGACACCGACGTCAGCTTTTACCACGCCTTGTACTGCGTCGATGATTGTAACGTTGGTGATGACAAGGTCAGGCGCCCCGGCCTTGCGCGTTAACCGGTTGTCCATGCCCATGCCTTCGCGCAAGCTCTTGCCGCCCCCGAACACAATCTCGTCGCCAAACCGGCCACGCAGGTCGCGCTCGATCTCGACAAACAACCCGGTATCGCCCAATCGAATGCGGTCGCCGACCGTTGGACCAAATAAATTGACGTATTCACTGCGGGAAATCGTAGCCATGGGGCGTTCCTTCAGGACTTCGAGCTGGCCGAGCGGAATCCACGCTTACTTGCCAATTTTACGGCTTTGGACTTCCGAGCAGCAGCATCCTTACCCGACGTCGGACCATCGACGAGGTTATTGAATCCGAAAACGGCGCGCTTTCCCCCGAATGGCACCAAAGCTACCTCGCGCTCGTCACCGGGTTCGAAACGCATGGCGGTCGACGATGGAATGTTGAGGTGGAGGCCAAACGCTGCCGCCCGGTCGAACTCCAGAGCGCGGTTGACTTCAAAAAAATGAAAATGCGAGCCGATCTGTACCGGCCGATCGCCGGTATTGCGCACGGAAAGCTTTGTCACTTGTTTTTTTTCATCGAAAGTGACTGGATCCGGGCTGCAAACATAACCACCGAAAGGCACATCCTCCGACGCCGGGTCGACATTTGGAGAAAGGGTTGGAAAGGTCTTGGCCTTGGCCATCGTTACCTCCAGTCGCGCACTACTGTATTGGAGTGTGAACGGTCACCAGACGGCTGCCGTCGGTGAACACCGCCTCGATTTGCACCATCGGCACCAGGTCCGCGACGCCATCCATAACGTCGTTCTTGGTCAGCGCGGAGCGTGCATCCTTTGTGACTTCTTCGATGGTTTTACCTGCACGGGCGCCGTCAAGTGCGACCGCCGAGATGATAGCCACAGCTTCAGGATAATTGAGTTTCAGGCCTTTTGTTTTTCGCTTCAATGCAACCTCGGCCATCGAGTAGATGAGCAGCTTGTCGAACTCTCTCGGAGTTAGCTGCATTCTGTTCCTCCCATCCACACGAACTGAAAAACCGCGTCGTTCATCGACCCTTGATCAAAGGACACTCGCCAACACTGCAATGCCGACCAGCGCTATCACTCCCCCGCCGACTTGAATCAGACGGCGGCTCAATGCCTGCCGTTGCATGAACAGCCCAAGTCCTACGCCCGCACCCAGCAGCAAAGCCGTCGCAACGAGAAAGCCTGCGGCAAATGACAGCCCTGCTTGACCGTTAGGCATTTCAGAGCCGTGCGCATAGCCGTGGAATAGTGCGAAAAACCCGACGGCCACCATTGCCGCCAACGTCGGAGGTTTAATTCGAAAGGCGATCATGAGCCCGAGGACGACGACGGAAAGAGCAATTCCGACCTCCACGATTTGCACGGGAATTCCAGCCATACCAATGGCGCCCGCGGCTCCCATAGTGACGAGAAAGCTCATTGGCACCAGCCACAATGCTCGGCCACCATATTGTGCAGCGAGCACGCCGACGGCGATCATCGCCAACACGTGATCGATGCCGGTGACTGGATGGATAAAGCCGTGGGCTAGCCCGCCTGCGCCATCATGCCCGGGATGGGCCAGCGCTGCGGCCGGAGCAAAAACGAGAGTGGCAACAAATGTCGTTACAGCCGCATGTTTCATAAGCATGCTCCATCGACCCTGATCAACTGACGACGTGAGATAAATCTATATCGATCATACAGAGGCGGCCTATTGGCCCGAAGTCCCATATCTGCGCTGTCGAGGCTGCTTTATCTCCAGCAGGGGATACCGGACTGAACACCTCGAACGTCCGTTCATTGAGGTGAAACATTGATTTGTCTGGTGATTTCTCAAATCCAACGGGAAGAGTTGGACATGCATATGAACATTGATCGCACCAGAAAAATGTTCGCTGCCGCAGCTGCGTTGGTGGTGCCGCTGGTTCTTTGTAGCTGTTCACCGCAGACAGAAACTGCTGCACCTCAGCCTCGGCCGGTTCGAACCGTCACCATCGAGCAACGCGAGGCCGGCGCAGCTGTCACTTTGACCGGCCGGATTGAAGCGGAGGATGAAGTCGCACTTGCATTTCGCATCTCCGGCCGCGTGCTTGAAAACGACCGCAAGCTCGGAGATCGGATCGAAGCCGGACAGGTCGTGGCACGGCTGGAATCTCAAAACGAGCGCAATAGTTTGCGTGCGGCGCAGGCCAACCTCGTGGCTTCGCAAGGGCAACTGACGCAAGCCCGCAACCATTTCGAACGGCAGGATACTTTGCTCAAGCAAGGCTGGACCACGCGCGCAAATCACGACCAGGCAAAACAGGCACAGCAAACTGCGGAGTCACAGGTCGACGCCGCCGAAGCGCAAATGAAAACGGCGTATGACCTCGTGAGCTTCACCGAGCTCAAGGCGGATGCGCCCGGAGTGGTTACCGCGGTCGGCCCTGCCGCTGGTGAAGTCGTGCAAGCAGGCCAGATGCTAGTCCGGGTTGCCCGCAGAGGCGGGCGCGATGCTGTGTTTGACGTTCCGGCCCAAATCATCCGGGCGGCCCCGAGCGACCCAAGGATAACCGTGAGCCTTACGGACGATCCGAAAGTGATGACGGCCGGACGTGTGCGCGAAATAGCACCCCAGGCCGATCCCGTAACGCGGACGTTCGCGGTCAAGGTCGGTTTGAACGATCCTCCGCCCACGATGCGGCTTGGCGCGACGGTGACGGGACGCATGGAAGGCGATTCAGTTCCGGTGATCGACATCCCCGCAACGGCGCTAACGAAGTTCAACAGTCAGCCCGCCGTGTGGATCGTCGATCCCGCGAACCGCACGGTTTCTATTCGAAACGTCGACGTATTGCGTTACGACCCGGCAAGAGTCGCGGTTTCGGGCGGCCTTACAACCGGCGAGGTCATTGTCACAGCAGGTGTGCAGGCCCTGCATCCCGGCCAGAAGGTCCGTCTGCTCGGATCGGAGCCGTGATATGGGCTTCAACCTTTCGGAATGGGCGCTCAAGAATTGGTCGCTGACCGTCTACCTGATGATCATTGCGGTGCTCGCGGGACTCTTCGCCTTTGTGCGGCTCGGGCGCAATGAAGACCCCACTTTCGTCATCAAAACGATGGTGGTGCAGGCTTCGTGGCCCGGCGCCAGCATCGACGACATGCTCAAACAGGTCACCGAACGACTCGAGCGCACGCTGCAGGAAACGCCAAACCTCGATTTCCTGCGCAGTTTCACACGCGCCGGCGTGACTACAATCTTTGTCAACCTCAAGGACAGCACTCGCCCCAACGAAATACCGGACATCTGGTACCACGTCCGAAAGAGCATTGGCGACATGCGTCATACGCTGCCGATCGGTGTCGTCGGACCCGGTTTCAATGATGAGTTTGGCGATACGTATGGGATCATCTACGGCTTCACTGCTGACGGCTTCACTCACCGGGAACTTCGAGATTATGTCGAGGACGTGCGCTCGAAGTTGCTGCACGTCCCCGATGTCTCGAAAATTGAGATTTCTGGGCGCGCAGGACGAGAGGATTTTTGTCGAATTTTCGATGGAGCAATTGGCCAGTCTTGGCATTGACCGCGCGGCTTTGATCGCGGCTCTACAGGCGCAGAACGTCGTGCAGCCGGCCGGTACCATACAAACCGGCAATGAAACACTGTCGCTTCGTGTTTCGGGCGCGTTCCGTTCCGAACAGGATGTGGCTAACGTCAATTTCGCGGTCGGCGGACGCATGCTGCGCATAAGCGATATTGCACAGATCCGGCGCGGTTTTGCCGATCCTCCACAACCTCTGTTTCGCGTTAACGGACAGCCGGCCATCGGCTTGGCAATCGCCATGCGCGACGGTGGCGACATCCTGGCCCTCGGCAAGAACATCAAGACGGCTCTTGGCGAAGCCACGGCGAGTTTGCCGCTCGGTGTAGAGCCGCAACTGGTGGCTGACCAGGCGGCGACGGTCGACACCGCAATTTCCGAATTCATGACATCGCTGTGGCAATCAATCGCGATCATCCTGGCCGCGAGTTTCATAAGTCTGGGTATCCGTCCAGGCTTTGTGATTGCGTCGGCGATCCCGCTCACGCTCGTCGTGGTCTTTTCGATCATGCAGATGACACATATTGACATGCAGCGCATCTCGTTGGGTGCACTCATCATCGCGCTGGCGTTGATGGTCGACGACGCCATGACGACCACCGATGCCATGCTCACGCGCCTGGCGGCGGGCGACGACAAAGTAGATGCCGCGACATTTGCCTTCCGCACCTATGCTTTTGCAATGCTTGCCGGCACGCTGGTGACGATCGCGGGGTTCGTGCCCGTGGGATTTGCCGCAAGTGGCGCCGGTGAATATACGTTCTCGCTTTTTGCCGTTATCACAATCGCGCTGATCGCGTCCTGGTTTGTCGCTGTTCTTTTCGCGCCACTGCTCGGCATCGCCATTTTGAAACCACCCAAGGCGGCAAAGTCGCCGGAGCCCGGCTGGGTCTTCCGTACCTATCGCTCGTTTCTCACCTGGGCGCTTCGAGCCAAATGGCTGACGCTCGCGGTCACGCTCGCGATGTTCGTCGCCTCGATATTCGCGATCCGGCTCATTCCCAACCAGTTCTTTCCATCCTCGGACCGGCCTGAACTGCTCATCGACATGACGCTGCCGCAGAATGCCTCGATCTTTGCCAGCGAAACCGTGGCTCGTCGTATAGACGCCGTCCTTAAGGACGATGCGGATGTCGCGCGTTGGAGCACCAACGTGGGCCGCGGTGCAATCCGGTTCTATTTGCCGCTTAACGTCCAGCTTCCAAACAATTTCTTCAGCCAGGCCGTCGTGGTTGCCAAAGACGTCAATGCCCGAGACCGTCTGCGCCAGAAGCTGGAGAATGTTCTGGCGAACGAGTTTCCCAACCTCGTCAGCCGCGTCTCTACGCTCGAGCTTGGCCCGCCCGTCGGATGGCCGGTGCAATATCGCGTCAGCGGACCTGAGATTTCGCAAGTGCGCGACATCGCGCTTAAACTGGCACAAGTCGTTGCGGCAAATTCGCAGGTCGTGCATGTCAACTACGACTGGTTCGAGCCGGCCCGTCAGGTGCGTATCCAGATTGACCAGAACGAGGCGCGCCTGTTGGGGCTAAGCTCGCAGGCACTTGCGAGCGTGCTCAATACTGTCATATCGGGCAGCACCATCACCCAGGTACGCGACGACATTTATCTCGTCGACGTTGTCATGCGCGCCACCGATGAGGAACGGGTCTCGCTCGATACGCTACGATCGATTCAGGTGTCGCTGGCAAACGGGCGGACGGTGCCGCTCAGCCAATTTGCATCGTTCACCTATGATCAGGAGCAACCGTTGATTTGGCGGCGTGACCGCGTCCCGACGTTGACGGTGCAGGCCGACGTAAGACCCGGCGTACTACCGGCAACAGTCGTTGACGAATTGGCGCCGTCCGTCGAGGAGGCGGCAAAGTCGTTGAAGCAGCCCTATCGGATTGTGACGGGCGGGGTCGTGGAGGACAGCGCAAAGGCGCAGGCTTCAGTCATTGCCGTCGTGCCGGCGATGTTGCTGATCATGTTCACCGTCCTGATGGTACAGCTGCGGAGCTTCTCACGCCTGTTCATCGTCCTCAGCGTTGGACCGCTCGGATTGATCGGCGTCGTGAGCGCCCTCCTTCTGTCAGGTAAGCCGCTCGGGTTCGTTGCCATCCTCGGCATTTTGGCGCTTCTGGGCATGATCACCAAAAACGCCGTCATTCTGATCGGGCAGATCGAAGCTGAACGAAGTGAAGGCAAGAGCATCTGGCAGGCAACGATTGATGCGAGCAGTACTCGCTTCCGCCCTATCATGCTCACGGCAATCTCGACAGTTCTCGGCATGATCCCGATCGCTCCGACGGTCTTCTGGGGACCGATGGCCTTCGCGATCATGGGGGGATTGCTCGTCGGAACAATCCTGACGCTCGTCTTCTTGCCGGCATTCTACGTAGCGTGGTTTCGGGGAAAGGAAGACAGTTCGGACGCGAAAGCCGCGACCGCGAACTAGCGTGTGCTGCCCGTCAGGCAAGCAGCGCTGAATACGAGGCGCCATGGCGAATGAACCGAAGTCCGACCGCGATACAGTGCTCGTAGACCTTGCGTTGCAGGGAGGCGGTTCCCACGGTGCCTTCACATGGGGCGTGCTCGATCGTCTCCTGGAGGAGCCGTGGCTACGCATTGATGGAATTTCAGGGACTTCCGCCGGGGCGATGAATGGTGCCGTGCTGGTCGCAGGATTTGCAACGGGCGGTCCTGAAGGCGCCAAGACAGCGCTTAACGCTTTCTGGAAACGTGTTTCGCACTCCGCACGATTCAGTCCTCTCCGGCGAAGCCCGCTGGATATTCTGCTGGGCCGGTGGACATTGGATACGTCACCATTTTACCTCGCCTTTGACTTGGCGAGTCGTGTCTTCTCGCCTTACGATTTTGGGCAGCAAGGCACCAATCCCCTCCGCGACATCCTCGCAGAATGTGTCGACTTTAGTCAGGTCGCGCGGGCTCCGATTCGATTGTTTATAACCGCCACCAACGTTCGAACGGGCCGCGGCCGCGTGTTCCGCAACGCGGAGATTACGACCGAGGTGCTTCTCGCTTCTGCCTGCTTGCCAACGGTGTTCCAGGCGATCGAAATCGAAGGCGAGGCCTACTGGGATGGCGGCTACACCGGTAATCCGACAATTACCCCGCTCGTACGCGAATGCAAATCGCAAGACACGCTCCTTGTCGCGGTCAATCCCGTTGAACGCCCAGGGACGCCGCGTTCTGCACGCGACATCCTCGATCGATTGAACGAAGTCTCATTCAACTCCGCACTATTGAAAGAGCTGCGAATGATCGCGCTGTTGCGGAAAGTCGTGGATCCTGGAACCAGTGAGGGAGCACAGTGGGCTCACATGCGCATTCATCTTATCGCAAGCCCACTCCTTGCCACGCTTGGAGCATCTTCCAAATTAAATGCCGAGTGGGATTTTCTATGCATGTTGCGCGATGAAGGTCGGCGTTCCGCGGATGTGTTCTTAAGCGCCAACGCCTCGAATATAGGCAAGCAATCGTCTATGGACCTGGACGTCCTACTGCAGCAGGTCTGATTTACGGGCCTGTTAGGAGAGGCAAGGCCCCCTAGTTGATCAGTGCAAACCGGAGGCTGCCGGCGGCGACGTATAAAACAATAAAATAATACAAGATGTACAAATTGTACGTCTGGGCATTGCCGGTGTAGAGCTTCCGCGCACCTTGCGCGAACGCGGTCGTGGCGCTGCTCAATCCACTCCAGAATGCGACGGCGACAGGCGGCGTCACTGTCGAAAAAACGGCCGTGAAGAAGCGATAGACGCCGACGCGTGTCCGCAGCCAACCAGCATTCCGCACCAACCAGAACAATCCAAACAACACGGCGGAAACGATCACCGCAACCATCATGACCGGGAACGGATTCCAATAGCCATAAATCATCTCCAGCGACATGCCTTGCCACACCAGCGTTGACGCAAATTGCGGATCGATCGCCTGAGAAACCGGCTCGATCAAAAGTTTCGGAAAAAACGACATCACCAGAATGCCCGCGACGAGAAGATATTGAGATATGAGCAAGGCGAGTGGCGCTTCGGTCAAGTTGCGATGCTTCGCCTTGCAACGCCCAAAAAAGATCGCATGAACAAAATGCTCCATGTAGAGAAAACCGACAAAGGTCGCCAGCAGCGTCATCACGGCTGGTCCGTACCAGCCTTTTTCCATCATCGCGCTCAGTAGCAGCCATTTGCCGCCGAAACCGGCGAGCGGCGGCAGGCCCGACATCGCAACAATGGCAATGGTCGCCGACGCGAATGTGAAAGGCATAACGCGAGCGAGCCCACCCAGATCGTCGAAATGGCGTGTGCCTGTCCGAATTATGAGTCCCGCAACAACGAGGAAGAGTACCCCCTTCACCATGAGATGATTGGCGACAAGATACAGCGCGGTGACCCATCCAAGATGGCTCATCAGGGCAATCGCCGTGACGATATAGCCGAGCTGACTCATGCTGGAATAGGCCAGCATGCGCTTCATATCGTTTTGGCTAACCGCCAGCATGGCGCCGACCAATGTCGTCAGCATGCCGATCCATCCGAGGATATGAGCAAGATTCAGGCTCACCTCGGAACGTATCGCCACATAGGTGCTTACCAGCAACCCGAAGATCGCCACTTTGCTGATCACCGCTGACAGCAAGGCGGACACATCATCATCGGCCCAGGCATAGGCCCCCGGCAGCCAGACATGAACGCCGGCAGTCCCCGCCTTGATGAGCAAACCGATAGTCAGCAGCACAAAGACGGCAGCGCTGTCCGGACCCGCCATACGCAGGGCCGACAGCGACACACTGTTGGTCTGCGCTTGCAGCACCGCAAATCCACACAATAGAAAAAAGGCCGCGACCAGCGAGAACAACAGGTATTGAAGCGCATGCGGCGCTGCTTCGGATCTCCGCAGGATCAGGAAATAAGACGAGAGCGTGATCAGCTCCCAGACGAAAATGAATTCAAGGCTCGAGGTGACGCCCGGAAGCGCGGCCAGCGAAAGTAGCATGATTGCCAGAAGCGGGTAGAAACCCGGACGTCGGTCAGCGCGGCTGAGGCAGGCGATCGAAACGACGAAACCGCCGGCGACCAGAACGACAGCGAACAGATGGTTGAGGCCCGACAAGTCGGAAATGAGCCAAATGCTTCCGGCCAGCACGAAAACGAGGACGATGAGACCCTGTGCGCGGCCAGGCAACGGACTCAGCAGCCACACGGCGAGCCCCGCAGAGACCGGCAAATACATCCAGTGCGCGGTGAACCCCGCCAGGTTGGCAGCGATAAGGCCGCTGACCGAAGAGCAGGAAAGCCATCGCGGCGATAGGAACTAGGTCGCGCGGCCTGCCAGCGGCCTTCGCCCGCCCGGCAGACGAATGCAGAGCCAGGCCGAGCCAGCGAAACATATAAGCGGCTTCCACGAGCGAGCCGGCAAGCAAGATGGCAATCCACGCATAGTGTTTGCCGGAGGCCAGCGTCATTATGAGTTGCCACTTCGCCCAGAAGCCGGGGAATGGCGGCAGACCGGATATTGCAACAATCAGCGTTCCGAACAAAACAAATGCGCCCGGTTTTGCAACAAGAACCGACCAGTCTTGCAGGCGCTCCTTTCCGACATAACCCGCAAGCCAGAAGAGACCGACTTTTGCGAACAAGTGATTCACAAAAAGACCGCCGACGACCAGGAAAAACACCTCTTTCGTACCTACCCGGTACAGCAAGGACGCAGCAATGGTCAGCAGCGCAACCTGGCCAACCGAGGAATAGCCAAGGAGACGTTGTGCTTTCGTCTGCCGAAGACCAATGAGGTTCGACATGACAAACGTCACCGCACCGAGCGCAGCGATAAGCTCAAGTTGACCTTCGAATAGCGGAAGCAGCTTGAGAAGAGCATAGCAAACACCGGCTGAAACACCGCCCGAGATGATCGCGGCGACATCGCTGCGCGCCGTTTCATAAACGTCGAGGCCCCATCCGTTCGCCGGGAACGGTTTTAATTCCAACAGCAGGCAGGCGAGCAGAAACATGAGTGCGGCAAAACCGATCGGACCAGAAATCGCGTCGCGATTTGCGATCAGGTCGTCGATGTTAAGGAGACCAGTAGCGGCATAAAGCAGGACGGTGCCGATCAGGAAGAATGTCGATGCCAGCACCGTGGCCATGAGAAATTTGAATGTCGCGGACAACGCGGCCGGCGTATCGCGCAATCCCAGCAGGCCGTAGGTCGCGATGGAGACAATCTCGAGGAACACGAAGAGATTGAAGAGATCGCGGGTCATCACCATGCCCTGGATGCCCATGACGAGCAGCAGGTAAAGCAGCAACACGCCGTATTTCTCGCGCACGACATAGACGGCGCCAACCAGTGCGGTCAGGTTGAGGCAAAAAGCGACGATACTTTCGCCAAAACCCATGCGCAGGTTAATCGCATAGGGAGGTTTGGTGCCGCCCGTGAAAATTTCAATCGGCGCGGCGCCCTGCAAAAGCGTCAACACGGCATGCCCGGAGATCAAGGTCATGGCCGCGAGTGAAAGAACAAAGACGACCGCCACCCAGGTGCTGCCGAGGCGATAGAACAATGGAATCAGAAATCCGGCGCCCAGGCCCACAATAAAGATGTTCAGGGGATGGAGAAGCCCGGTCACCATTTTGATTCCGTGAAGGCGTCAACGGAGAGCGTCTTCTTGGAATCATAAAGTCGGATAGCAAAGGCAAGCATGATTGCCGTCACAGCCATGCCGATCACGATTGCAGTAACCACAAGTGCAGAGGGTATTGGGTCGACAACACGCGACACGGCTTCCGACGCATCCAGAGTGCGATCGATGATCGGAGCTGTACCGTTTCTGACATATCCAATTGCGACGGTTACGATATGAGTGCCGGTCCCCATCAGAGAGAAGCTGATGATAATCCGCAGAATGTTGCGGTGAGTAAGCAAACCCCAAAGCCCGATGAGGATCAGCAAAAGGCCGGTCACCAGAACAATGTGTGAGATCATCAGCTCGCCTTCACAACTTTTGCGGACGAAATCGTTCGAGGATGACGCTCAATTCGCAGCCGACCTTGATGCCGAGCAATACGGACAAAAGAGGAATGGCGCCGGCGCTGAAGAACGCGCCGAACTGTCCAAGCGGGAGAATGCGGTTATCCAGAAAGCCGCCGGACATGAATAGCCCCGCGATTCCGGCGAGAACAAACAGCGCGCCGGCGACTGATTCCGTAATGCTGAGGAATTCGAGATTGGGCTGATATTGCGGGAACGCCAGAAGTGTCAGCAAAACGCCCGAGGCGATCACGGCGCCGCCCTGAAAGCCGCCGCCCGCGGACAGATGCCCGTTCATGATAATATAGGCCGCGAATATGCAAATGAGTGGAACGAGAATTTCGGCTCCCGTTCGCACGATCTCCGATGACGGCCGCGTCTCGTCGCGACGATCCTTAGTCGACGGCCTGCGCCCTGCGCGCCGCGTCCCCAGCACGAGGCCGACGCTCGCCGCCACCATGAACAGAACAGCGACCTCTCCGAGCGTGTCGAAGCCGCGGTAGGTCAAAAGAATTCCGGTAATGACGTTCGGCGCGCCAAGGTCCTTTGGAACGAGCCTCACATAGCTTTCAGCTAAAGGCCGGAGCGAGTGCTGCTCGGTGTAGGAGACTGCGAGGCTTGCAAACACAAGTCCGAAGGCGCCTACGACGATGGCGACGAAAAGGCGCTGAATCACCTTCGGCCTCCAGATTTTCGTCGCACGTCGCGCAGCGCGTCTATGCCGGTGTTGCCTGCCATCGGGATCTTGATTCCATACGCTGCCCGAGCCAGCGCGTGCGATGAAATCGGATTTGTCATCAGCACAAAATAGACAATGATCAAAAGCTTCAGGCTCCATCCCGGCTGATAGATCGCAAGACCCATGAGAACGAGGGTATTGCCGAGTGTGGAGGCCTTGGTGCCCGCCTGCATGCGCGTATAGACATCGGGCATGCGCAGCATGCCGAGCCCAGCCGAAAAGTGGAAGAGCGCGCCCAGCAACACCAGGATGCTGCCGAGGATCTCAATCATTGTGCTTTTCCTGTAGTCCTGCGGATCGCATAGACGAAAATGAGAATCGACAGCCCGGAGCCGATTGATGCCTCCGTCATTGCGACATCCGGCGCCGCCAGCAGGACGTAACAGACCGAAGCAAACAGGCTGACCAACCCCCCGCTCACGGCCGCCGCCAAGGTATTGCCGAGGCGGACCGCTAGAATGCCGCCCGCCAATATGCTGCCGCACAGCAAATAAGTGAAAAGCTCGAGCATGCTCTCAAAGTCCCTGATCCAGATGACGAGCAATCGCAAGAACTGCCAGAAAGCTCAGAACTCCGTAAACCAGCGCGACGTCCAGATAGATGGCACGGCCACCGACTTGTGCGTAAAGCGCAATAAGCGAGATTGAAACGACCGTCAGCATGTCGACGGCTGCGACGCGATCAACCACTGTCCGGCCGAGAATGAGCCGCAGGACGCCGAGAGCGACGCCGAGAAAAATCAAGACTGCCGCAACGATGAGGATTTTTTCAGCCAAACGTTTTCTCCAAATGCTCCTCGAACACACCTGCAATAGCGCGGGTTGCTTCGTCCGGATCCGTCGTTTTGACGTCGAGCCAGTGAATAAAGAGGTCTTCGCCCTTGACGTCGATCACAAGTGACCCGGGTGTCAGGGCGATGGAGTTCGCAAGGGCTAATCGCCCCACCGGAGTTTTGAGCTTTGTTTTGATCCTGACAATACCGGGCTTGATGACGATATGCGGCGCGAAAACACAGCGCATCAGACTGATATTCGCACGCACGAGCTCAATTACAAAAACGCCGGTATAGAGAACGAAATGGTAGGCCCGTTTGGGAGAGAAACGGATATCACGCCATGCACTTGGCTTGCGCGTGAATAAGAAGGCGAGACTCGTCGATATCAATGCTCCCGTCGCGAGCGCTTCAAATGCAAAAGAAGAGTTCGCCGCGAACCAAAGAGACGTAAGAAGCGCCGCCAACCAGATAGAGCCACTTGGTCTCTTCAGTCGGCGTTGTTTGGTTGCCATCGTCGGTGACTCAGACTGTGCGCATCCAATCAGTGGAAATGCTAGGACTCGTCGATACGGAAATCAACATCCAGACCATGGAAGCACCGCCTCGACGGAAGACACTTAAACACATCTTGCACGATCTCGACTCACGCAGAAATCATGTTTGCTTGTCGCCAGCGATGCTGAGCTCCGGTTGCGTTCCGATCAACCGCCGCTCCCGAAAATACCTGAACACCATGAAGCATGCACCGGCCGCAGCAATATGTTTCAGTGTATGCCCGCTCAAAATTGAACCGGCAGAGTAGATCGCGCTGTCATAAAATTCGAAGAGCTTCGCGAGCGCATAGAGCGCCGCGGCAAGAAGCCAATAAAATGTGCCGGTATATTTGGGCGGCAAGAGAAGAAACAGCAGCAGCAGCGCAGCGCAGGGAAAAAATTGTACCCAGCCATAGAGCCGAAGATCACCGTTCCAGCGCCACAGCAAAAGGCTGAATACGCCGATTGCGATGAGCGGCCACAAAAGAATGGCTCCTGCCTTGGCGTCCAGGCGCTCTTCGATTGCGAGAGCAAGAATAGCCATAAAGCTAATTGCCATTGGCAGCCTGTCCCAAAACAGCGTCCTATCGTTTGGATCAATGTGGTAGTAGGACGAGCCGAAGCCCGTCATCAGTATTCCCAAAAAAAGTACAGAAATCGCAGGGTTCCGATGAGAGAGCCAGATGCCCGCCACGCCGACCGCAATGAACGGCAAGTTTGAAACGACGTTCCAGAAATGCGGAATGCCAAAGATCGTCCGCTGATCGGCAAAGTCGTGATAGGTCTGATCCTGATTGATTTGCGGCAACAGCAGCAGCCCGAGGAGCGAAGCCGCCATCAATACGAGGAAAACAAACAACCGACGTCTATTGTCAGGGCTCTCAAGCATCGTTCAATCCAATACAATGCAGTTGCAATCGGCCTAACGAGCGGCCGGTAGCGATACGCGAATGCGATCGGAGAAATCAGACGCACCGTCAGCGGCCTCCGCGAGATCATTGATTTGGGAGCGTCGTCGCAATTCCTCGAACGGCAACGTCGTATTCACCCGGCCGGAATAATAAAGGTAGCTGTCGATGAACCCGTTGAGCAGATGACGAAAGTTAAACGAGCCGCTTCGACCGGCGGCATTCGCATAACGGATGATGTTGATGGTGCAGCTGTTGGTCAGCAGATGATAGAATTCGGGGCGATCCGCAAGGTCGTTAATCCGGTCAAGATATATCAACAGCAGGCTTCGGACGTTTTCGACCGGTGAATTGAGGTGGTAGAGATAAACCGTCTCCTTGCGATAATTTGTGCGCACGCGGACAAGGTCACGTTCGTCTCCCACCACGTAGATCAACTCGAACTGCTTGAAGAGAGAGGCGATAGGATCAAAGCCCTCGCCCACTTCCGGACGGGTTTCGATGGAGATACTCAACGGGGGAACGTTGTCGAAGATGAAGCTTACGAATGTATGGCCTACCGGTCCCTCACTCCAATACGACACGAAAAAATCAAGTCCCGTCAGATGCGATAGTTGCACCTCACGCTCTTCATAATGAACCGTAAAGTCATTCCGGCTGCGGTAGTCGAAATCCCGGACCCCGGTTATTCGCACGCGATCGCCATCGATCGTTGCCCGCGGCATGACCGCAACTTCCGGCCGCCACTCCCGGTTATGCGATGGAAGGATCGATATCCACCACGCAACAACGCCGGTCAGCAGAAGAACAAAGATCGTGAGCGCCCCGCGGCGCCGCGACAACCAAAGCGCCCATGTCGCAATGCCGGCAAAGCCTATCGCCAAGGCAAGCCGAAGGTTTGGCCACGGCAGGTTCGAATAATAAATGGCCAGGATGCACCAGGCGATGAGCAAGGCTTCGCATAAAACCCAAACAGCCCTGGTCAGCCCGCTGAAAACTCTGGTCAAAGGGCGTCGGCCTGACGCTGGTGCACTACTTTTTTCGGCAAGATCCTGCACGCCTTATCCAATCAGCTGCGACCTACTGAACGCCATAGGCTCGTCAGCGGCGACTACGGTCTTACGACATAGCTCAGATATTTTTCCCACCATGCATCGCGCGATCGGGATGACAACGCTGCTGTCAGAACAACGGCGGCGAGCAAAAACAGTGTAATCGCGTATTTCACCCATCGTCGCGAACGAATGGGCCCTTCTGTTCGTCCTGGACCCGGGTCCGCCACCTGCAACCTCCCCACTTGAAATCCGGGCCGACACACTAGCTGCAATCGGCGGCGCAAAACGATTGCCCCAAAGGCCAACGGCACGTGGTTACGCCATTCTGTACCATAGGGGGCGAACGTTGAATGGGGCCATTCAGACGTGTTTCGAATATTTCGAAAAGCCTTCTGGCCGTCCCGAAATGACGGTCTTTCCCAGTCATTTTCGAGCCTGGGCTGGCTCGGCTTCTGGATGCAGATCGCTGTGGGCTCCGTCCCGTTAGCGCTCACCATCTACGCGCTTGCATTTGGCCGCAACCCTACACCCGGAACACGGGCGGGTCTTCCCTTGATCGAATATCTTTCGATCGCCGGCCTTATCGTGCTCGCGTTTACGGCATTGTGGTCCTTTCGTTACACACGCCTTGCCATCCGCCTTACCGATCCGGAGCGCCACCCAACCAGAGAAGCTGTGCAGAGAACGGTGTGGACCGGTATCAAGGCAAGCACCTTCGGAATCGTGTTGTCGATGCTGGTCATGCTTTTCGAGGTCATACAGCTTCTGATTTATTTTCTTCGCGCGCCGCAGGCCGGCGTTCCGGTCGTACAGACAACCGGGGGGCCGGCGAGCTGGGTCTCGGCCGCTGACATCGCGGGACTTTTGGCCCTGCTTCTCACGACGTATGTGGAGGTAATCGTCCTTGTATTCAGCCTGTGGCTCCTGTTCCGCACAACCCTCCCGTCACTCGAATTTCCTCACATCGACGATGACGACGATCAATAGCGAGTAAGGAGCGCTGACCATCGATGAAGCAGGACAGCGCTATACGAACATCACTATTGCTCTCGACTTCTGTTATCATTCTGGTTGCGTTATATTTCTCACGCGCGATAACCGCGCCGGTGACGTTTGCTGTTTTCACGGTCGCCATAGCCTGGCCGCTTCAGAGCGCGTTACAGAAGAAAATCCCCAAACTTCTGGCTGTTGTTGTCACGATTGTAGTGACCATTGCCGTCCTTGCCGTCCTGGTATTTTTGGTGGTCTGGGGGTTTGGGCGGGTTGTCCAATGGCTGGTCAACAACACCGAACGCCTTCACACGCTCTATTCGCAAGCCAGTGAATGGCTTGATAGCCACGGCGTATCAATCTCTGCCCTTGTGGCTGATAACTACAGCCCTGGATGGATCACCGGCGCACTTCGGGAGGTTGGCGGCAGAGGCTACGGCCTTGTGTCGTTTTTTGTTATCGCCTTCGCATTTATTATCCTCGGCTTGCTTGAGGTCGACATTGCTCGAAACAATATCGGACGCCTGAAAAACCCTTCACTACGAAGGTCACTATTGGTCAGCGCGGAGGACATTGCAGGAAAATTTCAAAAGTACATGATCGTCCGGTCCACGATGAGCCTTTTAACCGGTGTTGTGGTCTGGAGCTTCGCCCTCGTCGCCGGCATAGAGCTGGCGACTGCGTGGGGCGTTATTGCTTTTGTCTTGAACTATATCCCATTCATAGGGCCGCTTATTGCAACCGTCTTTCCAACTCTATTTGTGCTCGCCCAGACGGGATCGTGGGAGGTTTGCTTTGTCGTGTTCGCGAGCCTGAATTTCATCCAGTTCTTCATTGGAAGTTATCTTGAGCCCCGGATTGCGGGCGCTGCGTTGTCGATGTCGCCTTTCATTGTGTTACTTGCGGTATTTTTTTGGAGCTTCTTGTGGGGCATCGCGGGGGCATTTATCGGCCTCCCCATCACGATCGCTCTCCTGACGATCTGCGAACAACATAAATCGACTGAATGGATCGCACTGCTTTTGTCCGGAAGCAATCGGAAACCAGGCGTGCGCCAGGAATTTAACTAGACAACCGCGATTGTGCGGGCTGTTAAAAGGCACGGGTAAAATGTGCAGAGGCTTAGCTTGGTTTCGCCTTGTGACAGAGAACTACATTCAGGTCGCTGGAGCGTATTGGCTAGACCAGTTTGGCCCGGAGGCTTTGGAATTCGGTATCGGTTATAGACCCCGATTTCCGTAACTGATCGAGTTTGGTGATTTCGTCGGCGGTACTGAATCCGACGGCACGACGCAGTTCGTCCCGCGCCTCCTGCGCCTGCCGGGCATTGCGATCGGCCATCCCTTTTCCTTAAGTCACCAGATAAGCAAAGATGCCGATATAGGAGAACAGGAACAGCGCGATCACCCAAAGAGCCTTGCCCCAGCCGGAAATATCGTGACGTCGGAATAGGTCCCCGTAGATGACCACGAGCAACCAGAACCAAACGACAAAGGCAAAAATGCCAAGAACGTTCATTAGAAAATTCGGATAGGTGTACCCTCCATCGAAATACATTTTCGCACTCCGTGGTCATTGCCTTCAGCCTGGCCGGACTCTGACTTAATACAGGCTTCACTCTAATTGGACCTAGGTCCACTAGGCTGGAAATGGGATGGGAATTAACTTTTTTTGGCACGCCGATCTGAGACGCTGCCGCTAATGCCCGCGAGATGGGGGAGAACCATGTCGAAGGCATTCGGCCGGTGTTTCGGAATTACGTTATGACAATCGACTCCAGCCATGGCCAAACATCAAAAGGACCGCAATGCATCGCTGTTTTTGTCCATCAGGGTGGCGACAGCTCGCCATCGCGATCTGTTTTGCAACGCTTGGCTTTGCTCTGCCGATTACGGCGTCTTTCGCCCAATCGTCAAGATCCCACTTTTGTCGAGAGTATGCCCGTGATTACTCTCTCCGCTATTCGCGCGGTGGCGCCATGGGTGGCGTTGTGCGGGGCGCGCTCGGTGGCGCCGTCATTGGCGGCATCGTGAATGGCGGCCGAGGGGCTGGCCGGGGCGCTGGCGCCGGTGCACTTCTTGGTGGCGCATCGCGCGGCATCCAAAGCTCTACGCTGTTCGATCGCGCCTATTCACATTGCATGCGCAATCGATGGCCGTGACGCGTGCCGCTGTCGGATACGACGTGCGCCGTGACACGGCGCAAGAGAGTAAGGGAGAAGCGCAATGTTCCGTTTAGTGGTTTCGCCCCGAGACATGGTCTGCACGTCTCGTCACATAAATCGATCCAATCACTGTAAAAATTGAAAACGAAACAGGGAGGCGTAAATGTTCGGGTTTTTTCGTGCATCCATATTTACAGCAGCTGTTGTTGCGGTGACGGGCTTTCTCACAGTCATTCCCACGCAATCATTTGCGGCGACTGGATCAGTGCGTATTCGAGTCACCAATGTCGGCTTCATTGTCGGCGTCGGCGGTGGTTCCGGTTCACTGACATTTCACGGCAGGCATTACCGGTTTAATATCTCCGGGGTTAGCGCCGGAACGATCGGCATTGCCGGGGCCGATCTCGTCGGCACGGCCACGCACCTGCGTACCGCGGCAGACATCGCTGGCACCTATTCAGCCCTCTCGGCCGGGATAGCCGTGGCCGGGGGCGCAAGGGCGGTAACGCTCCAGAATGCAAACGGCGTCGTTCTTACGCTGCGTGGCCGGCAAGTCGGATTTCAGGCATCCCTCAGCCTGAGCGGGTTGACGATATCAATGCAATAGTGCTCAACGGGCCAGACAGACTGCTGCTGAAAGGTCACGGCTATCGTCTGGCTCCGGCCTTCTTGTCCGGCCGGCGCGCCGGACGGAACGCAGCCGCGAGAAGCTAGACCGGCTCGTCGGTTACCGGCGAGGTCGCAACAATAAAGACCAGATCGACTGCGCCGGTATTGTTAATCGAGTGCGGCACGCCCGGCGGCAGATAAATCACATCGTGTTTGCGCACGACGTGCGTCTTGTCGCCAACCTCCATCAGCCCCTCGCCTTCGAGCACGTGATAGACCTGTTCCTGGACCTCGTGGCTGTGCTTTTCGACATAGGCCATCGGCTGGTACATCGATATGCGATAATCGAGATGCTTTGAATGCATCGTCTCCGGCATGACGAGCGGCTTGGACAGCGCACCGCCGAAGTGATTGGGAAACTGCCGCCACGGTGTTTCCGCGATATTCTTGATGGAGGCGCGGCGCTCGTCTTTCGACATAGATAGCCTCACTTCACCGGAGCGGCATCGGGCAGAAAGCGCTGCCCGAACACGGGTTCCTTGTACGGGGTCGGCGGTAGCTCCCACGCACCGGTCGAGGGTGGCCGCACTTCGGCGTCGACATGCACGTCGAGCACGAAGGGCTTGTTGGCTTTCACCGCATGTTCGAGCGCGCCCTTGAAGTCCTGCGACTTGGTGATGGTCATCGCTTCGACGCCGGTGGCCTTGGCCCAGGCGGCGAAGTCCGGGTTGTACGGTTTTTTGTTCTCGCCCTGATGGAACATGGTGCCATGCTCGCGGCCGCCGAACATACCGAGCTGGATGTCGCGGATCGAGACCCAGCCGAAATTATTCCAGATCACCCAGACGACCGGGATGTTGTACTCGACCGCAGTACACAGAACGTGCGGCACCATGGTGAAGCACCCATCGCCTGCGATCGACACCACCGGCCGGTCCGGCGCCGCAAGCTTGGCGCCAAGCGCGCCGGCCGTACCGAAACCCATGCCGGAGAAGCCCCAGGAATTGAGCATGGTCTGTGGTTTGCGCGCATTCCAGAACTGCATGTACCAGTTGTGATTGACGCCTACGTCGCAAGCGAGAATGGCATCATCCGGAAGAACCGCCTGACAATCGGCAACGATGCGCTCGGGGCGGATCGGCGACGCATGCAGATCAAAATTCGGCTTGGTGAACTTGTCCCATTCGGTACGCCAAGTTTTGATTTCGGCAAGCCAAGCCTTGGTGTTGCTGCCCTTGCTTCGCCGGCGTTCCAGTTCAGTGAGCAACTGGCGGAGGAACGTGCGCGCGTCGGCGAGAATGCCGAGATCCGGCGGATAGTTTCGGCCGATCTCGGCCGGATCGATGTCGGCATGGATGAGTTTGGTGGTCGGGAAATTCCACGAATAGCCCGGCATCCAGGACGATGCGGAGCGGTCGTCGAAGCGCGCGCCAATGGCCACGACCAGATCGGCACGGCGGCCGGCTTCGTTGGCCGGGAACGCGCCGTTGCGTCCAATGAAGCCAAGCGAGAGCGGGTCTGTCATATCGAAGCAGCCCATCCCGTTTGGTGACGAAATCACCGGGATGCCGAGCTTCTTGGCGAATTCGGTGAGTTCGCGGCTTGCTTCCGACAACGTGACGCCGTGACCGATGAAAATCACCGGACGCTGCGCATCCAGAATCATATCGAGCGCGGTCGAAATCTCTTCTGGCGAGGCCCCGCTGCGCTGCGTATTGAGCGGAGGCGCGGGCGACGGGACCTCGACGTCGTCTTCTTCCTGGAAAACGTTGAACGGGACGTCGACATTCACCGGGCCGGGGCGGCCGGATAGCATCGTTGTGGTCGCTTGGCGCAGCGCCAGCGGTAACATGTCGACACGGGTCGGCTGAAAGCTCCGCTTTACGACGGGCCGCACGATGTTCACGAAGTCGGCCTGGAAATGCTTGTTGATTTCCTGAAACGGGCTGCGGTTGAATTGCGAGGTCGGAACATTGGCCGTGATCGCGAGCATCGCAGAGGAATCCGTCAACGCGCAGGCGAGCGGCATGATGATGTTGCAGGAGCCCGGTCCGCAGGACGTCAGCGTCGCCACCGGTTTGTGCTTGATGCGAAAATAGGCGTCGGCCATATGCGCGGCCACCTGCTCGTGGCGGGGCGAAATTAGGGTGATGCGGTCGCGCGCCTGATACAGCGGGTCGAGCATCCCGACATTGCCGTGGCCGCATATGCCGAACACGTACGGAATATCGCTGGCAATCAGATATTCGGTAATCAGCTCGGCGCCCTTCATTCTCGGCATAGTCACTCCCTGCCCGCCTTCGCGGGATAAACGCTCCCATCGTTTATGGGGCGCGGCTGCTTCAACTGTAGCAGGGCGACACTAAGCCGCCGGAGGGCGTATCTCAAGACTTGAAAGCCCTTCTGACATTGTGAGATGCTACGCCTCAATCCGGCAGAACAACAAAAGCCGGAGCGGATGCGTCAGAACAAACCGGCAGCGCGAGCCGCTGCCCATTGGGAGGGGACCAGGGATGACCAGCAAGACACGACGAAGCCTATTGCAGGGTGGCGCGGCGCTCACGGGCACGCTCGCGCTCGGCTTTCCGGCAATCGTCCGCGCGCAATCCGACAAGATCAAGATTGGCCACCTGACGCCGCTGACCGGATTTCTCGGTGCGCTCGGGACCTATGCCCAGCTCGGCATGCGGATGGCCGAGGAGGAAATCAACAGTGCCGGCGGCATCATGGGACGGCCGCTCGAGGTGATCTCGGAAGATTCGGTCAATCCCGCGACCGCGGCGACCAAGGCGCAGCGGATGCTTGATCAGGATGGCGCGGCCTTCCTGATGGGTGAGATCAGTTCAGCCTCCGCGATAACCATCATGCAGGTGGCGGCGCGCAACAAGCGTTTATTCATGCAGATCGGCGCGCGCTCGGACGCGCTGCGCGGCAAGAACTGCAACAAGTATACGTTTCATGTCGACATCCCCAACACGGTAATGGTCAACGCGGTCGGCAAGGCCCTGCAACGCGACAAGATGGTCAATGGGAAGAAGTTCTACACATTGACTGCGGACTACATTTTCGGCCACGACCTGCTCAAGGCCGCCAAGGTATTCTTTGACGCCAATCAGGCGACCTTGCTCGGTGACGAGCTGATCGCCACCGACGTAACCGATTTCAGCCCCTATCTGCTCAAGGTGCGGCAGGCAAAACCGGACGTGGTGTGCTGCAATCTCGCAGGCAACCAGGTCACCAATCTGATCAAGCAATACGCCGAGTTCGGCCTGCCCTATCCGATCGTTGGTTTTAACCTCAACACCGCGGACGCATGGGCTGCCGGCGAAGGTAATCTGAGCGGCACCTGGCCCACAGTCTGGCATCACGATCTCGACGTGCCAGCCTCAAAAGCGTTCGTGGCGGCCTTTATCAAAAAGCACGGCAAGCCACCGGAAAACCACGCCTGGATCGAATACATCTCGTTCAAAATCATGGCGCAGGCCATGAACGAGACTAAATCGACCGACAGCGAGCAGCTGATCGCCTATCTGGAAAAGCAGACCCAGTTCGACATCCTCAAAGGCCGCAAGGGCTATTTCCGGGCGTGGGACCATCAATTGATCCAGGAGGCCTACCCCTTCACGGTCAAGCCGAAGGGCCAGGCCAAAGACAAATGGGACTTCCTGGCGTTGGGTCCGGCGATCCCGAACGCGAACGAACCGCTCGAAGTGATCAACCCGACAAAAGAGCAGAACCCCTGCACTTTGTAGCCGCACACGCGGGACGCGGGCGTTTGAACGCCTGCGTCCCGTAACCCTCGGCGCGGCTGGCGCAATCACGCGCTATTGTTATCCGCGATCAGGTTTGAGAACTCCGCTCATGTTCTTGCTGGAACAGGTGGTCAACGGCCTCGTCCTCGGAGGCTACTATCTGCTGATTGCGCTCGGCCTGTCGCTGATCTTCAGCGTCGGCGGCGTGGTGAATCTGGCGCACGGCGCATTTTACGCCTTCGGCGCCTATGTCGCAGTCGCGCTCACGCAGTATCTCGGCTTCGGCGCAGCGATCGTCGCGTCCCCAATCGCAGTGGGAATTCTCGGACTCTTTTTCGAACGGTTTATCCTGCGGCGCTTCTACACAGCCGACCCGATTCTCAGTTTATTGGTGACGTTCGGCCTCGCGATGATGGCCGAACAAGTGTTGCGCATCATCTGGGGCGCGGCGCCCTTGTCGCAAACAATGCCGCAAAGCCTGAAGGGCGCTATTTTCCTCGGCGACTTTCTGTTTTCGCGGTACCGGTTGATGTTGCTGGCCGTCGTCGCGGCCATTCTGCTCGGTGTCTGGCTGTTGTTGCAGAAGACGTCGTTCGGCCGCGTCGTGCGCGCCGGGATTCAGCGACCGGATATGGTCGCCGCGCTCGGTATCAGGCTGCAACCCTACATGACGACGATCGTCGTGCTCGGCGTCGGCATGGCGGCGATGGCCGGCGCACTCTTTGCACCCATCACAATTGTGCATCCGGCCATGGGCGCGGAAATCATCACCGTTGCGTTTGTCGTTGTCGTGATAGGCGGCCTGGGAAGCTTCTGGGGCGTCGTACTCGCTGCCCTTTTGGTCGGGGTGGTGCGCGGCATCACAATCCATTTCGCACCGGCCGCTGGCGAGGCCTCGATTTACATCCTGATGTTTCTGGTTCTGCTCTTACGGCCGCGCGGCCTGCTCGGCGAACGTATCGAGAAATTTGAATGAACAAGGCGCGGTCGCATTCGAAATATTGGCCGCTGTGGATTGCCGCGGCCTCGCTCATCGCGTTGCCGTTGTTGATGCGTGTGCTTGGCCTGTCGGTGAACACGGCATCTATGGTGGTCATTCTTGCGATCGCGACCATGGCGCTCAATTTGTGCGTCGGCTACACGGGGCTGGTTTCGTTCGGTCACAGCACATGGTTCGGCATCGGTGCCTATGCCGCCGGTCTGATCCAGCTGCACTGGTTTCGCGACCAGATATGGCTTCCCTTATTGCTGTCGATGGTCGTGGTAGCGATATCATCGACGGCCGCCGGCATGCTCATCCTGCGCCGCCGTGGTGTCTATTTCTCATTGCTGACACTGGCGCTCTCCGCCCTCACGTACACCGTTGCGTTCCGCTGGACCGAGGTCACCGGCGGCGAAGACGGCCTCAGCGGTCTCAAGCGCGGCACCATCGGGCCGATCTTTCTGGATGACGGGTTAGCATTTTACATCGTGGTGGCGCTGATCGGGCTTGCCGCACTCTACGTCCTATTACGCGTCGTTCGTTCGCCATTCGGACATGTGCTGGTGGCGATCCGGGAAAATCAGCTGCGCGCCACGTTTCAGGGCTATCCGATCAATCGCTACAAGCTGGCGGTTTTCGTGCTGTCGGCGGTGGTGACCGGTCTTGCCGGAGCGCTGCTCGGATTTCAGACTTACCTGGTTTCGGCTGAAGCGGTCTCGGTGCCGTTTTCCGGCGAGCTACTCGCCATGGTCGTGATTGGCGGCATGCATCATATTCTCGGCCCGGCGCTCGGGGCGTTGTTCTTCATCCTGTTTCGCGAACTGTTTTCGATCTGGACGCAGAACTGGCTGCTTTGGTTTGGACTTATATTTGTCAGTTTTGTGCTGTTTTCGCCGAGCGGGCTCGTCGGCATCTGGGCGACAGTCAGCCGGCGCTGGCGCCCTGCCCTCGAGGAATCCGCGGCCATGAGCCGGCGAAAACTCTACGAAGGCCTGCCGCTGCCGACGTTCCTGTGCCCCACCGCAGCGCAAGGCGTCGTGCTCGAGGTCAACAACGTCTCCAAACATTTCGGCGGCATTCGAGCTGTATCGGGTGCGAGCCTTGCGCTGCGCGCTGGCGAAATCCATGCCTTGATCGGCCCGAACGGCGCCGGCAAAACGACTTTATTTAATCTGGTCTCTGGTCTGTATCATCCGGACCAAGGGGACATCCGTCTCAATGGCCGCGCCATTAACGGCTTGCCCGTGCAGACCGTCTGTCAACACGGACTCGCCCGCTCGTTCCAGATCACGAGTTTGTTCCGGACGTCGTCGATCTACGAGAACATCCGATTGTCGCTGCAGGCCCAGCATGCGGGCCGTTTCAATTTCTGGCGCGACATTGATAGCTATGACGATATCCACGCCGAAACAGCCGAATTGGTTCGTTTTCTCGGACTCGAGGGCATCGAGGATATCCAGGGCGGAGAATTGTCCTACGGCGGGCAGCGGTTGGTCGACCTCGGCATCGCGCTCGGGTCCAAACCACAGGTTCTGCTGCTCGACGAGCCGCTCGCCGGCCTTGCCGCGGCCGAGCGTGAGCGCGTGTCGGCCTTGATACGCAACGTCGTGAATACCATCCCCGTCCTGATCGTCGAGCACGACATCGATCGCGTACTTGCCTTCTCGCGTCGCGTGACGGTCATGAATCAGGGCGAGGTGCTCATGACCGGCAGTGCAGACGAGGTGCGTAACGATCGACGTGTTCAGGAAGTCTATACCGGAACGGGCGTGCCGCCCGAGGCCGCGCGCGTCGCCAATACCTCAAGTGAAAAATGCGTTTTGCGATTCGAGGACGTGAACGCATTCTACGGTAAAAGTCATATTCTTAACGATGCAACCCTCGACGTCCGGGACGGTGAAATCGTCGCACTGCTGGGTCGTAATGGCGCCGGCAAGTCGACACTTCTCAAGACACTTTGCGGACTCGTGCAACCGGCGTCTGGAATTATCGAGTTCGATGGCCGCAATATTGCCGGACTCCCCACGCCAGAAATAGCCCGTATGGGGCTCGGCTACGTGCCGCAAGGGCGCGGCCTGTTTGCCGGCATGACGGTCGCGGACAACCTGGCGCTCGGTCGGCTGGCACGAAAGACCGATGGCAGCACCGGCATCGTCTGGAGCGAAGAAAAGGTCCTCGACTTTTTTCCACCCCTGAAAGAACGCATGAATGTCGCGGCTGACTATTTATCCGGCGGCGAGCAGCAAATGGTCGCCGTTGCGCGGGCGCTGTCGGGAAACACCAAACTGCTGTTGCTGGATGAACCGTTCGAAGGATTGGCCCCTGCCGTCGTGCTCGAATTATTCCGCGTATTCGATGCATTGCGCCAGCACGTGTCGATCATCATCGTCGAACACAATCTTGATCTGGTGCTGGCGCTCGCCGACCGTGTCTTTGCACTGGAGCGCGGAGCGGTGGTCCATCAGGGGCCGGCAAAACCGCTGCTCGAGGATCTGGCGTATCGCAAAAAGATCCTGTGGCTCTAGCAACTACTCCCAGGGAAATTCGATCGACAAATACGGCCCGCCCCTGGTCCGGCATTCACGCTGGCAATAGCGATCGCACTTGTCGGTCAATTTAATGCAACGCCCTTGCGAGTTTTCCTTGAGGCAACCCGCCATCCCCCATGCGCAATAGGACCCACACTCCGTCCAGCAGGCGCCGGAGGCCCAGACTGACTCGGCGCGCCCGCTATGTGGGAACGGCAATTCCGTCCCATGTGAATTAAAACGCCATGTTGGCGTTTTACCATCGACCGCTGCGGCCGGCGCGGCCGCCGCCAGCAGGACGACACAAAACAGCCCCAGGATGACGATGATTCGTCTCATGTGCATTTGTACCACCGAACGACACAGTAGCGCTGCCGATGCCGATCCGCCAACGAGGTTGCGGCGGTTTATGGGAACTTCCGTGCGCCGGACACGATTGCTATTGTGGCCACGGAAAATGTCAGTTTTTCGGGGCAACGCGGAGGACAGCGGCCTTGAGTAGCGTTGCAGAGCAGCAAGCCCGTCACGATGACGTCCCGGCCCAAAAGTTCGGCACAACTGGAATCAAGCCACTGGTGCGGCCCAGTGTGGTCACCCGCTTCTTCATGCGACTGGTCGCAGGGGCGGAACGCCTCAATCTCGCGATGACCAAAGTCGGCAACCCGCCGATCTTCGACAAGGCTGCCTTCCCCTGGGTCAGCACAATCGAGCGAGACTGGCGCACAATCCGGGCCGAACTCGATCGGGTACTCACGCGCAAGGAAGAGCTGCCCGGATTCCACGAACTGGCAACCGACGTGTCGAGCATCAGCCAGGACCGGGGCTGGAAGACCTTCCTGCTCGCCGGCTACGGTTTTCGATCCAAAAACAACATCAAGCTGTGTCCGGACACCTGGCGCGTCTGCCAGAACATCCCGGGACTGATCACGGTGATGTATTCGATCCTTGAACCCGGCAAACATCTGCCGCCGCATCGCGGACCTTATAACGGCGTTTTGCGCCTGCATCTCGGCCTGATCGTGCCAGAGCCGCGCGACCAACTTGGTATCCGCGTCAAAAATGAAGTCTATCGCTGGCATGAAGGCGAAGCCGTAGTTTTCGATGACGCCTATGAGCACGAAGCCTGGAATCGAACGCCCCATACGCGCGTAGTCTTGTTCGTCGACTTCAGGAAACCGCTGCGCTTTCCCGCCAATGCCATCAATTGGATGTTGCTGCATTTGGCCATGTTTACGCCCTTTATCCGCGAGGGCATGGATAACCAGAAGGCCTGGGAAAAGAAGTTCTACGAAGAGGCGGAAGCGCTGCGGAACAGGTAGCTGTCGAAGACCTCATGGGTTGCTATTCGGCGCAAACGCCATTAGCTCCATGCCGGTATGCGTGATCCCACAGCAAAAAACGACAATGTCGCGGCGCCCAAGGTGAGTTTTGTCTCGCTTGGCTGCCCGAAAGCGCTTGTCGACAGCGAGCGCATCATCACGCGCCTGCGCGCGGAAGGATATGAACTCTCGCGCAAGCACGAGGGATCGGACCTTGTCATCGTCAACACGTGCGGCTTTCTCGACAGCGCCAAAGCGGAGTCGCTTGCGGCGATCGGTAATGCGCTGAAGGAAAACGGCAAGGTGATCGTCACCGGCTGTATGGGCGCCGAGCCGGAAAGCATTTCGTCAGCCTATCCGGATGTGCTCGCGATCACCGGCCCGCAACAGTACGAAAGTGTGGTGGAGGCGGTGCATCGAGCGCTGCCGCCGAAACACGATCCGTTCCTCGATCTCGTGCCGCCGGAAGGCATCAAGCTCACGCCGCGCCACTACGCCTATTTGAAGATTTCTGAAGGCTGCAACAATCGGTGCACGTTCTGCATCATTCCTCGCTTGCGCGGCGACCTCGTGTCACGACCCGCGGGCGACGTGCTCCGTGAAGCGGAAAAACTGGTTAAAGCCGGCGTCAAGGAATTGCTGGTAATCTCGCAGGACACTTCAGCCTACGGGCTCGACATCAAATATGCTGCGAGCCAATGGCGCGACAAGGACGTGCGCGCGAAATTTATCGACCTGGCAAGCGCCCTGGGCGAGCTCGGAGTTTGGATTCGCCTGCACTATGTCTACCCTTATCCGCATGTTGACGAGGTCATTCCACTGATGGCGGACCGAAAGGTTCTGCCCTATCTCGACATCCCGTTTCAGCACGCCTCCCCCGATGTTCTCAAACGCATGCGGCGCCCGGCTGCCCAGGAGAAAACCCTCGAGCGGCTCGCGCGCTGGCGTGAAATCTGCCCCGATCTGACGCTGCGCTCGACCTTCATCGTCGGCTTCCCCGGCGAAACGGAAGAAGACTTTGAAATCCTGCTGCAATGGCTAGAGGAAGCCTCGCTCGATCGTGTCGGGTGCTTCAAATATGAGCCGGTCAAGGGCGCTGCCGCCAACGACATGGGAGCGCCCGTTCCGGACGAGGTCAAGGAACAGCGCTGGCACCGGTTCATGCAAGCGCAGCAGAAGATTTCGACACGCCGCCTAAAGCGCAAGGTCGGCACCCGGCAAAAAGTGATTATCGACGAGGTTGGCCCGAGCGTTGCCAAGGGCCGGTCCATGGCCGATGCACCGGAAATAGACGGCGCGGTTTACGTGGCCAGCCATCGCCCCTTACGGGTTGGTGAGATCGCAACGGTCAGGATCGAGCGCGCAGACCAGTATGACCTGCACGGCGGCACGGTCGGTTTCTAGACTTCAAATCCGGTAAAACTTCATCGCGTTGTCGTGCAGCACCGCGCGCTGTTCGACGTCGCTGTATTCGGACAAGACCGAACGATAGACGCCAAGAAAATCACCATAACTTGCATGCAATTTTTCGAGTGGAAAATTGCTGCCGTAGATCGTGCGCTCTACCCCGAAGATTTGGATCGCGTCGCGGATCACCTGCCGTGCCTGCGGCGCGGTGATGCCGTTGGTGTACATGCCGAGGCCCGAAATCTTCACGTGTAGGTTCGGATATGCCGCCATCGCGGTGAGCGCCGCGCGCCATTGGTCGATCGCCCCCTGCGTGCGCGCGGCCAACATGCCGGCATGGACCAGGATCATGCGCACATTCGGAAAGGCTTTGATCAGTTCAACGGCGTGGGCTGCCTGCCCGGCGTAGACCTGGAGTTCGAAATGAAGATCGTGTTTTTCCAGCAGCGCAAACCCGCGGCGGAAATTCGGGTCGTTGCAGAAATCGGGTCGCGGCGCACCCTGGCGTACCGCCTCGCTGTCCCAGTACAGCATCTGGCGAACGCCACGCAGATTGGGAAATTGTTTTTGCGCCTTCAGCGCGCTTTCGGCATTCGGATCCGTTAGATCGGCATTGCAGACGATCCCGTGCGGAAAGCCCTGTTTGTCGGCGACCGCTTGCAGCCATTTGGACTCGTCGAGTGCGCGGCCCGGAGCCCACATCGCAGTCACGTGCACCGATTTGGTGACACCCTGCGGCTTGACGTCCTGAATGAACTCTTCGACCGGATAATTGCGGCGAATGCCAAAATAGTCGCCAAACATCCGCGGGATCGGTGGGTCGGCAAGCCAGGCTACATCCTTGCGCAGCCAAATATGATGGTGGGTATCGATCACCGGTCCGGTGTACGCCATTCCCAGGCTCCTCAATATTTTGTTTCGTGCGCAATTTTGACGACCGCGTCAGTCAGCCTTTTGAGTTCTTCGGCCGAGATCGTGAAGGCCGGAGTAAGATAGATGACATTGCCGATCGGTCGGACGAACACTCCCAGATCGACAAACCGTGTGCGGATCGCGTTGAGGTCGCCGATATGATCGAGCTCAACCACGCCGATAGCGCCTTTAACGCGAACGTCCGTCACGCGCGGCAATCCACGACACGGCGCCAGCCCGCGCTCAAGCGCAGCGCCAATATCACCAACTTGCGTCAGCCGCGGCTCACGTTCGAATAGATCAAGCGAGGCATTTGCGGCAGCACACGCCAGTGCGTTGGCCATGAACGTTGGTCCGTGCATGAGCGCCGTCTGCGGGTCATCCGACCAGAAGGCCTCGAAGATTTCTCGCGTCGCAACAGTGGCTGCCAACGGAAGCGTGCCACCGGTAATGGCCTTCGACAATGTGATGATGTCCGGGACAACCCCTGCCTGCTCGCAGGCGAACATACTGCCCGTGCGGCCGAATCCCGTGAAAATTTCGTCGAATATCAGCAGCAGATTATGTTTGTCGGCGAGTGTTCGCAGCCGTTTCAATACAGCGGTGTCATGAAATTTCATGCCACCGGCACCCTGGACCAGCGGTTCGACAACAATGCCAGCCAAGTCATCGTTGTAGCGCTCGAGCACACGGTCGAGGATGTGCGTCGTTTCTTCATCGCGCGGCAACGCGACAACGGGGTGGCTCGCCGCCAGGCCGGCGAGTTGACCATGCATACCAATTTGGGGGTCGCACACGGCCATCGCCCACGCGGTGTCGCCATGGTACCCGCCCCGGAAGCTCACAAAACGGGTCCGCGACGACTGGCCACGATTGATCCAATACTGGGCCGCCATTTTTAGCGCGACCTCCACCGCGACCGACCCTGACTCGGAAAAGAACACGCGGGTAAGATCGCCCGGCAGTAGTGCCGTGAGACGGCGCGCAAGCCGCAACGGCTGCTCGTGAACAATCCCGCCGAACATGACATGCGGCATCTGCGCCAGCTGCGTTTCTACAGTCTGGCGGATGTGCGGGTGGTTGTAGCCGTGACAGGCGGTCCACCAGCTCGCAATGCCGTCAACCAGTTCGCGCCCGTCTGCCAGCACAATGCGGGCGCCATCGGTGCGCACGACCGGCAAAGGTGCTGTCACGGTCTTCATTTGCGCGTAAGGCAGCCAGACGTGATCCAGCCCGTCGGCATACCAGGCTGGCATCACATTGTTTTTGCTGGCTCTGTCCGGCATTTGACTCGTCCCTGCCCCGTTCGTGCTAAGCACCTGTCTCGCTACCTTGCAAGGTCCTCTCATGCACTCGCTCGACCGCTTTGCGCAGGAAAAGCTCGATGACCTCAAGCGCCGCCACCGTCACAGGGCGCTGAGCGAAACAATGCGCGAGGACGGTATCTGGCTTGAACGCAACGGACGACAGCTCCTGTCTTTTTCCTGCAATGACTATCTCAATCTTACACAACATCCCGCGATCAAGACCGCCGCGATCGCCGCGATCGAGAAATATGGCGCCGGCTCCGGCGCCTCCCGCCTGGTGACCGGCAATCATCCACTTTACGCGCGGCTGGAATCGCGCCTCGCGCAGTTCAAGCGCACCGAGGCGGCTTGCGTTTTTGGCTCGGGTTATCTCGCCAATTCCGGCATCATCCCCGTGCTGATCGGCGAGAACGGGCTGGTGTTGGTCGATGAACTGTCCCACGCCTGCATCTATGCCGGCGCGCAGCTGTCTCGCGGCAAAGTGATGGCATTTCATCACAACGATCTTGCTCACGCGCGTGAATTGCTTGCCGCACATCGTTCCAAGCATGATCACGCTTTGATTGTCACCGACGGCGTGTTTTCGATGGACGGTGATCTGGCGCCCCTGACCGAGTTGCTTGCGCTCGCCAATGAATACGACACCTGGCTGATGTCGGACGATGCGCATGGCATCGGCGTGGTGGGCAGCGGCCGCGGATCGAGCTTCGCTGGCAATACGCATATCCCGGTGCCGCTGCAGATGGGAACCGTGTCGAAAGCGCTCGGATCCTATGGCGGCTATCTTTGTGCCTCGGAGCCTGTGATCGAATTGATGCGCAATCGCGCACGCACGCTGATCTATTCAACCGGCCTGCCACCCGCCTGCGTGGCCGCTGCCATTGCCGCACTCGACCTGATCGAACGCGAACCGGCCTATGCGGCGCTACCTGTCCAGAAAGCCAAAGCCTTTACGAAGCGCGCCGGGCTACCTGACGCGCAGAGCCCAATTGTACCGATTGTTATAGGAGACGAAGAAACGACGATGGCTGCCTCCCGCTACCTCGAAGACGAAGGCTATCTCGTCGTCGCGATCCGCCCGCCCACCGTACCGCCCGGTACCGCCCGGCTTCGCGCGACGTTCACTGCACAGCATCCTGATGATGCGATCGAGCGACTGGCCGACATCGTCCGCGACAAGATATTGGCGTAACCAGTGGCTTCCTATTTCGTTACATCAACTGGTACCGATGTTGGCAAAACATTTGTCACTTCTGGCTTGATTCGTTATCTGCGAGAGTCCAACCAGCCAGTGACCGCGCTCAAACCCGTGGTCAGTGGCTACGACTCCTCCGTGGTCGAAACCAGCGACCCCGCGGTTCTCCTGACGGCGCTCGGCCGACAGGTTACTGCTGAGGAAATCGCGCGCATCGCCCCTTGGCGTTTCCGCGCCCCACTTGCGCCAGATATTGCTGCCGCCCGCGAAGGTCGTGCAATCGATTTTGACAAACTGATAGCATTCAGCCGCGACGCGATTTCTACGGCAAAAGGGCCCCTGTTCATCGAAGGCGTTGGCGGCATCATGGTGCCGATCGATGCCCGCCGCACGGTCCTCGACTGGATGGCCGCGCTCAATATTCCGCTGCTGCTGGTGGTCGGCGGATATCTGGGTACGATCAGCCACACACTCACGGCGCTCGACGTACTCGCACAGCGCAAACTGACCATTGCCGCTATTGTGGTGAGCGAACACGAACGCGACACCGTTGAGCTTGACGACACCGTTACGAGTATTTCTCGATTTGCAGGTGGCATCGAGGTCATCGGGCTACCGCGGCTGCCGCCCGGTCTCTATCACCATCCGGCCATCGCTCGCATCGCCGCGCTGCTTTAAGTTCCGCGGCGGCGTATCACTCAGCTGCTCGCAGTCAGTAAAGTTTCGATCATGCCTTCCAGGTTGACCAGGCCATGCAGCAGCATGGTCAACAAGGTGGACCCTGTGACCCAGCGCATCCATCCGAACAAGACGCCGAAAGCAAACACCTGGCCGATGAGAAACCAGTCGTATTGGACGTGAATAATGGCGAACAAACCTGCGGTCAGCACGATGACGGGCCACGCGCTACGCGGAGACTGGAGCCAGCCGCGAAACAGAAAACCGCGAAACAGGCTTTCTTCGCCGATGGGGATCAGGATGACGATGGCAAACAACAATAGTGGAAACAAATTTTCTTTTTGTGCAGCTTGATAGATATCGCTCTGAAATGGGTCGACAACACTTCGGCCCGCCAGCAAGCTGATGATGTCACCGACGAGGATCAGCGCTGCAAGCGCAGCAATGCCAAACAGGACTTCGCTTCGTCGAGGCAGCTTGTAACCAAGATAAGCAGCCGCATTACCTTTGCAGGCGGCAGCAGCCACCAGCAACGCCACCTGCACGGGTGCGGAAACGCAGATGAACAAGATGATGCCGCCGCCATCCCGGCTGATCGTCCCTATCTGTTTTAGATCGAAGCCATAAAGCCCGCTGACCGCTACAATCCCGGACAATTGGCCAACAAGCAGCGCGATCGCGCCGAGTGCGAACGTAGCAAAAATACCCCATTGTTTTATGTCTTCGCTCACGGCTGTTGCCCGAGCCACCGACCAAGAGCGGTGCGCTCGTCATCGATCATGGCGGTTTGATTGCCGAGGGGCATGGCTTTGGTTTGCACCGTTTGTCTATACACCGTTGCCGCATGCTTCCTGATTTCAGCAATTGTTTCCAGCGTGACGTTTTTCGGTGCCTCTCGAAAGCGCTCGTGTGAAGGCGTTGCCGCGTGACACATCACGCAGTGTTTTTGAACGATTGCCATCGCTTCCGCATCAGAAATACCGCCCGCACGGGCGGGCAGCGCGGTGGCGAGGAACGTGATGACCACCACCGCGCGAAACATCGCCGAACGAGCCGCTATGGCATCAGGATGGATGAACCGGTGGTGTCGCGGCCTTCCATGTCCTTGTGCGCCTTGCCAGCATCCTTGAGCGAATATTTCTGATTGACCGGGATCTTGACCGCGCCCGAGCCGACCACCTTGAACAGGTCTGCCGCCGTGGCAATCAAATCGTCACGCTTGGCGACGTAATGGTTGAGGGTCGGTCGCGTAGCGAAGAGCGAGCCCTTGGTCTGCAGAATATTGATGTTGAAGGCGTCGATCTGACCGGAGGCACTGCCGAAGCTGACGAAGTAGCCAAGCGGACGCAGGCAGTCGAGCGAAGCCGGGAACGTGGTCTTACCGATGCCATCGTAGACGACGTCGCAGAGCTTGCCGCTGGTGAATTCCTTTACCTTCGCCACAAAATCCTCGTCGCGATAAAGAATCGTGTGGTGACAGCCATTCTTCTTTGCGAGTTCAGCCTTTTCTTTGGAGCCAACGGTTCCGATGACGGTCGCGCCGAGATGGTTCGCCCACTGACAGGCAATCAAGCCGACGCCGCCGGCAGCCGCATGGATGAGGCAGATCGTGCCCTTGCCAACCTTGTAGGTCTTGTTGACCAGATACTGGACGGTCATGCCCTTCAGCATCATGCCGGCCGCTTGTTCATACGTGATGTTGTCCGGGAGCTTCACCGCGCGATCGGCAGGTACCAGACGTTCGGCCGCGTATCCGCCGAGCGGACCGACAAAGGCGACACGATCGCCCACTTTGACATCAGTGACGCCGGGGCCGACCGCCATCACCTCACCGGCGCTTTCGTTGCCGGCTATGAACGGCATGCCGACCGGCGATGGGTACATGCCCATCCGGAAATAGGCATCGATGAAATTGACGCCGCAGGCGTGCTGCTTGATCTTGATCTGGCCTTGGCCTGGTGCGGCAATCTCAACATCCTCGTAAATGAGGGCTTCAGGACCACCAGGTTTGTGAACGCGCACTGCCGCGACCATGTTTCACTCCTTGAATACGATTGCTTTTGTTATGGGGATAGACGTCGCCGGCGATCATAGGCAGCCACGCGACAAGCGCAAGGCGGTTCAGCGCGCACCCGAAACGCGCAAATTCGCGCCGTTGATGTAAGAAGCCGCGTCGGAGAGCAGAAACAGGACAGCCTCTGCCACTTCGTCGGACTGTCCCGCCCTGCCCATCGGAAGCATAGGTGTCACGCGCTCAATACGACCTGGCGGCTGGATGTCGGTATCGATCACGCCCGGCGTCACGGCGTTGATACGCATGCCTTCTTTGGCGACCTCGCGAGCGGCACCGATCACCATGGAGTCAACTCCGGCCTTCGCCGCCGCATACCAGACACATTCATTGGCGCCGCCGAGCGGAGCTGCCATGGACGATAGCATTACCACCGCACCACCCTTGCCGCCGTGCTTGGTAGACATGCGACGCATACATGCTCGCAGACAAAGCAGCGCCCCGAACGTATCGACGTCCAGCACGTCGCGGATTGTTTGCGGGCTGACGTCATCGAGCCGCGAATTGTCGCCGATGATGCCGGAGCTGTGCACGAAATGGGTGAGTGAACCGAACTTATCGCCGGTGGCGTTAAATACCCGCTCAATATCATTCTCCAGCGCCATATCACCCTGGATGGCGATCGCTTTGCCGCCGGCCTTTTCCACGGCCTTGACGACCGAGGTCGCGGCGTTCGAATTGGTTTTGTAATTCACCGCAACGTCGTAACCGCGCACGCCGGCAAGTCTGGCCGTTGCGGCGCCAATACCGCGGCTTCCGCCGGCGATGAGCAGGACTGGTCTGGACATTTGTTACTCCGGAATAAACGATAGCAGATCGAACACGATCAGACTGGCGTTCGCAATAAGCCCACGGCGAAAAAGTACGCAGCGATCAACGACAGCGGCAGCGTGACGTAAATGCCGGGCGATAGATCTTGAACGACCGCGATAAAGGCGAGTACAGCCCATAACGCAAGCAACACGATGTTGAACATCCTCCAGCGCTGAACGCGCAGCGGATGCAGAAACTTGATCGGTGCGAAGCTCAGCGCAGCCAGAACTGCCACCGCAATCGCCGCCACCCATTCCGGAGGCTCGAGCAGATAAAAATAAAATGCCGCCAAATTCCAGACGGCCGGAAAGCCCCGGAAATAATTATCTTTGGTCTTCATTTCGCGGTCGGCGAAATAAAGGGCGCCGCTGATAACCACGACAATACCGGCCGGAATCGCCAGCCATTGCGGCAATAGACCACTCGCGGAAATCGCATAGGCTGGGACAAACACATAGGTGGTGTAATCCACGACCAGGTCGAGCGTGTCACCCGACCAACGCGGCAGGATCTTCTGCACGTCGAACGTGCGTGCCATCGGCCCGTCGGCGCCGTCCACGACCAAAGCCAGGCCGAGACAGAGAAACATCGCCGCCCAATGGCCGCCGGTTGCGAGGATCATCGCAAGAAATGCCAGCGCGGCGCCGGTCGCTGTAAAGATGTGAACCGTAAACGCGCGGATGCGCTCGAAATTCGCCACTTAGCTGTTGCCCCAATCCAGTTTGACGATCTCGGCCGAACGGCCCGCCAAATTCCAGTTGCGGCCAAAGCCACGAAAGCGCGACTTGTCCGCACGTGAAACAATAACATCGGGCCCGATCCAGTATTCGCTATTGCGGATCACCACGTTCTGCCCCGCTTCCTTCCCAGGCACGGGTGTAATAGCGCCGTCGACGTATTTCTCGATGCGCACAATGCGGGTCTCGCCTTTGGTCTCGTACGTGATCGGGACCTGACGCACGCCAAGAAATTGGCCGACCAGGATCGACAGCAAATGCGTCGTGCCGCCGGCGCGGCCGGTAAAAATACGGGTCAGACCTTTTACCGCGTAGGCCGACGCGTTGTCGTCGACAAAAAGTGCTGCCGTCCAGTTGCCGCGCGACATGATACCGGGCAGATCCATCATCAGTCCGACCTTGAGACCCGTCAGATCGACATTGTCGAAGTGGCCGTCATCGATGCGGATCCCGGCCCAGGTCTGGCAGCGGTCCTCGGTCGGGGGATGGTCCCCGAGCGACAGCACGCAAGGACAGAAAACCGTGCAACTGCACGACAGCGCCATCTCGCCTTTGATGCTCCAGCTTTCCGTCAACGCGTCACTCCCGTTTTTCTTGGTTCCTAACTCAGCTCGACCGGATCGGCCAATGGCTAGCCACAGCCGTTGCGATAATTGCGGCGCCGGTAACAATCAGCACCAGACCAACCGCGTAAGTGAAGCGCCGTCCCGCCAGCATTTTCTCGATCGCCATGACAATGCCGATCCCCGCCATCCAGAGCACATTCATGACACCGACGGCGAACATCACCAGCATCATCGCCCAACAGCAGCCGAGGCAATAGAGGCCTTGTTTCACGCCGAGACGGAATACACCGCGTGACGTCGTCGCCCAGTTTGTAAAGAAAAACGGAAACGGGTGTTGGCAGCGCTTCAGGCAGGCGTGCTTGAGCGCGGAGAACTGATAGACGCCGGCACCGATAAAAATCGCGCCCGAGAACAAACCGCTGGCTGACGCCATACCGGCGTCGAGCAAGGCCGCGCGCGTCATTGCAACCTGCACAAGCGTTGCGATGACGGCAAAACCGAGCCAGACCATGGTGTAGCCGGCGGCGAGCACGAACGGGGAAACGATGGTTTCGCCTTTACACGCGGCCGTGTCGGCGATCCCGGCATAAGTCATGATCATTGGGGCAGCACTCGGCAGCATCATCGCGAGCGTCATTGCGCTCCACATCGACGCGACAACGGCAATACTGCCGGCAGCCCATGAACCGTCAGGCAATGGTCGGCAAAGCGCCTGCACCATGCCGGCCGCGTACCCGCCGAACGATCCGCCCAACGACCCGTTCATGCCAGCCAGCAGCAGTGCAAGATAAACCCAGCCAAGAACCGCCAGGACGACAACGCACAACACCGCCACCAACTTTGGCCGCGCAAAGACATGGCCGAGCCCGGCCGCCCCGGGCGGCAAATGGTCGAAATCGTGTCGGGCCGCTTCGCTCATGACAGCCTTTGCATAGCGCATCGCGCGGGCGCGGGGTACCGCCAGTCGACCACGTGGTTTCCGCGCCGGTCGATGCATGCTAGTGCGGTTAACAGCAAACCAGAGCGTGGGTGTTGATGCCGGACAAACATTACAATAGCCCAACGGCAATCGTGGTCGGCGGCGGGCCTGCGGGCCTTACCGCGGCGATCGCGCTCGCCGACGGCGGTATCACCACGGTGCTGGTGGCGAAACGACCGGGAAAACCTGACAACCGCACCACCGCCTTGCTGGCGGGTTCCGTCACCGCACTGGAAACCCTGGGCGTGTGGGATCATTGCGCGGCGCATGCAGCGCCACTTGAGATTATGCGCATCGTTGACGACACCGGCCGGCTGTGGCGCGCGCCCGAAGTCAAATTCAACGCGAGTGAAATCGAACTCGCTGCCTTCGGCTATAACATTGAGAATCGCTATCTGGTCGAAGCGCTCGAACGGCGTGTGCATGCCTTGTCGACACTGCAAATTATCGAAGACGAAGCCAGCGCCGTCTCGCCGCAAGCAGCCACAATAACGGTCGAACTGAAAAACGGTCTTGCGTTGCACGGAGCGCTTGTCGTCGGCGCCGACGGGCAAAGATCTCTTTGTCGCGATGCCGCCGGAATCGGCGTCGATGATCGGCGCTACCCGCAAGTCGCCCTTACTGTATGCATGCGGCATTCGCGGCCGCATCAGAACGCCTCAACCGAATTTCATACACCGACGGGACCTTTCACCTTGGTGCCTTTGCCAGGCCTTCGTTCGAGTCTGGTCTGGGTGCTCGATCCGGCACAGGCTGACGAAATTGCTACACTCGATGACCAGCAGCTTTCCGACAAGATCGAATACGCATCACATTCAATTCTCGGCAAGATCCACGTCGAGCCGGGGCGTGGAGTGTTTCCACTCCATATCGCGACGGCCGGGCGTTTTGCCGACAAGCGCGTCGCACTGGTCGGCGAAGCGGCCCATGTTGTCCCGCCGATCGGCGCCCAAGGGTTAAACCTGGGACTGCGCGACGCTGCCACCATCGGTGAACTTGCCGTAGGTGCACATCGCCACAGCCGCGATATCGGCGGACCCGACGTGCTGGCCGACTATGACCGTATGCGGCGCAGCGACGTTGGTAGCCGTTCAGTGGCCATCGATTTGCTCAACCGCACGCTGCTCACAGACTTTCTGCCAGTGCAAAGCATGCGCGGACTTGGCCTCTATATGATGGATCGCATTGGCCCGCTCCGGCGTGCGGTGATGCGTGAAGGCATAGCGCCTGCCGTCGCGCAGCCGCGCCTGATGCGCGGTGAAGCGCTCTAGCCGAGCTTCGGCGCCTTCTTCGATCCTGGCGCATCGCGAAATTCCGGCGCAATCGGCAGCGGTAACGCCGGGAACGTTTTGCCCGAGGCCGTTGCGACCTGATGCGCAAATAGCCCCCGCTGGACGAAGTGCGGATCGCGCATGGCCTCCTCCAATGGCACCAGGATTGTTGTGCAGCAGTCAGCCGCCGCAAAGATCGGCCGCCATTCGTCGGACGTCTTGTCAGCAATGCGCTTGGCGACCGCATCCCGCGTCGCCTTCGGATCGCGCGTATCGTTGATGAATTGTTCCGGCAGCGCGATCGCCTTGGTAAATGCGTCCCAGAACTTTGGCTCCAGTGCTCCACACGCAATCAACTTGCCATCTTTGGCCGCATAGATCTGGTAGCGCGGCGAACCGCCGACGAGCCACATCTCTCCCGGTTTTGGAAAACGCCCGGTCGCCGCCCCGAGTGCCAGTGCGGCCCAACCAAAAGTGAACATCGCGTCGGTCATCGCGATATCAATGTGGCAGCCATGCCCGCTTTGATCGCGTGCGCGCAATGCCAGAAGGATATTGATGACTGCCGGAAAACTTCCACCCGCGATGTCAGCCGCCAGCATGGGCGGCACCACGGGGCATTCCGGTGATCCCGGTTGCAGATCCAGCAAACCGGCATTGCCGATATAATTGATGTCGTGGCCCGCCTCCTGCTCACGTGGCCCGCTTTGCCCGTAACCCGAAATCGAGCAGTAAATCACCCTGGGGTTCATCTTGCGCACGTCCTCGTAAGCCAAACCCAATCGCGTCATGACGCCGGGACGGAATTGTTCAACCAGGATGTCAGCTCGCTCAAGCAATGGTTTAAGTTGAGCGCGGCCGCTCTCGTTCTTGAGATCGAGGGCGAGCGCTTTCTTGCCGCGGTTGAGCATGGCAAAGGCCGTACTCTCGCCATCGACCAATGGCGGAAAGCGCCGCGCATTCTCACCGCCAGGCTGTTCAATCTTGATCACCTCGGCGCCGGCTTCCGCGAGCATCAATGTCGCCAATGGTCCCGGCAGCAATGTGCTGAAATCGAGAACCAGAAGGCCGGACAAGGGTTGCATGGTTACCTGAACAAAAGTGGTGGCAGCGTATGCGTCTTTACCGTCCACATGACCGTGGTCAGCGTGACCACTGATATCAATGTGCCAACCAATACCGCACCGGACGCCTGTTCAACCCATGTATCGTATTGCCGCGCGAACACGAATACATTGAGGGCCGGCGGTAACGCCGCCATCAGCACGGCTGTGTAGACCCAATCCTGATCGCCCACTCCGAACAGGGACAACAGCAGGAATACCAGAATTGGGTGTAGCACGAGTTTGACTGATACCAGGAAGGGCACCTCCCATGGCATCTCCTTCAGTGGCCGCAACGCTACCGTGACGCCGAGCGTAAAGAGCGCGCATGGCGCGGCTGCATTCTGCAAAAATTGAAGTAAACGCTCCAGCGCGAGCGGCGGCTGGAAATGCACAGCAGCAGACGCAACACCGACCGCCGTCGCGATGACCAGAGGGTGCGTTACGATGCGGTTGACGACGTCGATCGCGGTTGCGCCGATGCTCTTTTGGGACGGATTGGCCAGCGCCATCAGGAACGGCACCAGCGAAAACAGCAGCAACGTATCGAAGCAAAAGATCAACGCCACCGGAACCGCAGCCTGCGGGCCAAGCGTTGCCAGCGCCAGACCCGGCCCCATGTAGCCGATATTGCCGTAACCACCTGCAAGTCCGGCGATCGTGGATTCTCCGATGTTGCCATGCCGGATCATCATCCCGATGGCAAAGGACACGGCGAAAGCCCAGAACGTCGCCAGCGTGGTGGCAAATATGAAATCGACCTGCGCCAGCTGTTCCAGCGGCGTCTGGGCAAGAATGCGATAAAACAGAGCCGGCAGCGCAACATAGACAATGAAGAAATTCATCCAGGCCAGCGCCGTATCGGGGATTTGCTTGAACTTCCCGCAGGCAAACCCGATGAAGATGAGCCCGAAATACGGCAACGCTAGATTGAGAACGTCGATCATTTGGGCCCCCGACTGCCCCACTTTTGGCCTACTTGGCGCGGCCTTTGCATTGCTCTAAAGGGCAGAACCGTCTTTTGGAAGGTGTCATGAAGCTGCCGCGCCAGTTCTTTGCCCCGCTCGCCATCGGCGCACCCGCACCGCTGCGTGAGCTGCCGGTGCGGCTGGAGCGCATGATCCATTTTGTGCCGCCGCACAACGAGAAGGTCCGCGCGAAAGTTCAGGACCTCGTGCGGCAGGTCGACGTCATTCTCGGTAATCTCGAGGATGCGATCCCCATCGAAGCCAAGCAGGCTGCGCGCGCGGGCTTCATCGCGATGGCGAAAGCGGTGGATTTCGGTTCTACGGGTTTGTGGACACGCATCAACGCGCTCAATTCACCCTGGGCGCTGGACGACATTTCGGAAATTGTGGGTGCCGTCGGCAACAAGCTCGACGTCATCATGCTGCCCAAGGTCGATGGCCCGTGGGACATTCACTACCTCGACCAATTGCTCGCGCAACTCGAGGCGCGCCACAAACTGCGCAAGCCGATTTTAATCCACGCCATTCTCGAAACCGCGCAAGGTGTTAACAACGTGGAAGCGATCGCAACTGCTTCGCCACGCATGCACGGCATGAGTCTCGGCCCCGCAGATCTCGCCGCTTCGCGCGCGATGAAAACGACGCGGGTTGGCGGCGGACATCCGGACTACAAAGTTCTCGCCGACGCGCAAGGCGACGCACCGCGCGTCGCGTCCCAGCAGGATCTCTGGCATTACACGATTGCCAAAATGGTCGACGCCTGCGCGGCCGCCGGCATCAAACCGTTCTACGGACCGTTCGGAGATTTTTCCGACGCGGCCGCATGCGAGGCACAATTTCGAAATGCCTTCCTGATGGGTTGTCTTGGAGCCTGGTCACTGCATCCGTCGCAAATCGAAATCGCCAAGACTGTGTTTTCGCCCGATCCCGGTGAAGTGGCCTTTGCCAAAAAGATCGTTGCTGCCATGCCGGACGGCGCCGGCGCGGTCATGATCGACGGAAAGATGCAAGACGACGCAACCTGGAAGCAGGCCAAGGTACTTCTGGACCTTGCCAAGCTTGTTGCCGCCAAGGACCCGGAGATGGCCGCGCGTTACGCTCTCTAAGGCGCGCGGCAAGGATTTTGCAATGGACAAGATGCGTAACGCCAAATTCAAGATCGGCCAGGTGGTGAAGCACCGGCTCTATGAGTTTCGTGGCGTTATTTTCGATATCGACCCGGTGTTCAACAATACCGAGGAATGGTGGCAAGCGATCCCGGCAGAAATCCGGCCGCACAAGGACCAACCGTTCTACCATTTGTTCGCCGAGAATGCGGAGAGCGAATATATCGCCTATGTTTCCGAGCAGAATCTCCTGCCCGACACCTCCGGCACGCCCGTTCGACATCCTGACGTCGCCGACGTCTTCGAGCAGGATGACAGTGGCGACTATCGACCACGGCATAACCAAATGCATTGAGCGCGCATTCGGCGCGCGCTGGTCATAAAAAAGGCGCGGCCCAAAGCCGCGCCTTTCTCTTTCGCGATAGTCGAAGCGTTGCGCGCTATTTCTTCTGGGCGGCCGCCGGAGCAGTCGGAGCGGCCGGCGCGCCTGGCGCCTGGCTCTGCTGCCCTTCGAGCTTCTTGCGGGCCTCGTCGGCTTTCTTTTGCAACTCTTCCTGCAATTTGCGTTGCTGCTCTTCAAACGCCTTCGGGTCGGTCGGCGGCCCGTCATAGGCCTTGGCGAAATCGCCAAGCGGAAGCGGCAGGCTGATCGGGGTCCCCTGCATGTTAATTGCCTGCACGGTGATGTTCTGGCCCTTCTTCATCTTGGCAATCATGTCATCGGGCACCGGATAGTCCGCCATACAGCCGACCGGGAAGCAGATGCTGTAGGGTGATTGTGCCGGCGGATTTTGATCGATGAGCAGCCGCGTCCCGTGCGCGAGCTGCATGCCGAGCGGAACTGTGACACGCAACACCTTCGCACCGCCCTCCGGCTCGAACAGTTGAACGATCGCAACCGGCATGCCGTTCTCCAGCCGGCCATCTTTTGTGATGACGCAGACCTGTTTGTTGTTGGTGTCAGGTCCCTTGCCGCAGACTTTCATCCAGGGCGAATACATCAACTGTGGCTGCTGATCGGCACCAGCTTGCTGGCCCGGCTGCCCGGGCTGCTGGGGCGCCGCAGGTTGCTGTGGCTGTGCGGCTGGCGCCGGCTTCTGCGCCGCGGCCGGCGGCTTGGGGGCCGGCTTCGGCTGCTGGGCGAGCGCGCTCGATCCCAATGCCGTCACGGCGACAAAACCGGCAGCCAAAGTGGCCGTCAGCGCCCGGCCCCACGGCCGGGCCGATGCGATCCGATGATTTATTTGCATTGTCCCTTGTTCTTGACCGTTCGCGGCCCACCGCCCCCGAACGACGCCTCACAACCGGCTCTCTCCGTGTGAAATACGGCGAGAGCGTGACACTCAATGGGTGCCTGATAGCCCAATTCCCGCCTGCAATAAAGCCACGAATGCGCCGAAAATGCTGCCCGGCTAACGATCAAGCCCTGTGGTAAATTCACGCAAAACCGGAACGAATCGCATCCGAAACTTGCCCTCGCCGTCCTTTGCCGCTGCCGCCGTGACGCAATGGCGCGCGTCCCGGCGCACAGTCGTGCTCGGCGCGTTGCTGGCAGGTTCCGGCATCGCCATTCCCCGCGCGGGCGTCCAAGCCGCATCACAAGCCGCATCACAAGCCGCGCCACAAGCCTCGTCGCATGCCATCGCAATGCACGGCGCACCGGCGTGGCGACCAGATTTCGTCAGTCCGACCTATGCCAATCCATCGGCTCCCAAAGGCGGACAACTGGTCCAGGGCGTGCTCGGAACGTTCGACTGCCTCAACCCATTCATCGTGAAGGGACTGCCAGCGGCCAATATTCGCGGTTATGTCGTCGAAAGCCTACTTGCCCGCGGCTACGACGAACCATTCACGCTCTACGGGTTGCTTGCCGAGAGCGTCACAACGGACGCAGCCCGTTCGTTCGTCTCTTTCACCATCAATCCGGCCGCGCGCTTCTCGGACGGCAAGCCCGTTACCCCTGACGACGTCATTTTTTCCTGGGAATTGCTTCGCGACAAAGGCCGACCGAATTATCGCACCTACTACATTAAAGCCAACAAGGCGGAAGTGACCGACAGCCGTACCGTGCGTTTCGATCTGTCCGGCGCCGACGATCGCGAACTTCCGCTGATCATCGGTCTCATGCCCGTGCTGGCAAAACATGCAATCAATCCTGCGACCTTTGAGGACACCAGCTTCGAGCCATTGCGCGGCAGCGGGCCTTACATCGTCAGCGCGGTGAAGCCTGGTGAAAACGTCACCTTTAAACGCGATACAAATTATTGGGGCCGCAACTTGCCGATCAATCGCGGTCTCTGGAATTTCGATACCATTCGCTACGACTATTATCGGGATGGCAATACGCATTTCGAAGCCTTCAAGAAGGGACTTTACGATTTGCGCGTCGAGACCGACCCGGGTCGCTGGCAGACCGCTTACGATTTTCCGGCCCTGCGCGAGGGCCGCGTTGCCAAGGAAGATTTGCCATACGGATTGCCAAAGGGCATGCAGGGTCTGGTGTTCAACACGCGCCGACCGGTATTCGCCGATATTCGCGTGCGCGAGGCCATCCTTCAGTTGTTCGACTTCGAATGGGTCAATCACAATTATTTCTTTGATCTCTACAAACGCACCGCGAGTTATTTCGACGGCTGCGATTTATCCGCTCACGGCGTCCCGGCCAATTCGCGTGAGATCAGATTGCTTGCGCCATTTCCGAATGCGGTGCGCGCGGACATCATGGACGGCACATGGTCGCCGCCGGTCACAGACGGCTCGGGACATGACCGCACGAACCTGCGACAAGCCTTCGCCCTTTTCAAAAGCGCCGGCTATGAACTCAAAGGAACACAACTGATTCATGCCGCAAGCGGCCGCCCGCTATCATTCGAGATTCTCACGACCACGCGAGACCAGGAACGTCTCGCGCTTGCTTTCGTTCGAAACCTGAAACGCGCCGGCATTGAAGCGCGGGTGCGGACGGTCGATGCCACTCAATTTGAACGCCGCCGCATCAGCTTCGACTTCGACATGATGGACTATCGCTGGGAGCAATCACTCTCGCCCGGCAACGAGCAGCTGTTCTATTGGGGTTCGGCTGCCGCCTCCCAGCAAGGCAGCCGAAACTATATGGGCGTGAAATCCAAGGCCGTCGACGCCATGATTGCTGCGATGCTTGGTGCAACGGACCGTGATGATTTTGTCGCCGCGACCCGGGCGCTCGACCGTGTTTTGCTTTCGGGCTTTTACGTCGTGCCTCTCTATTTTCCACCCGTTCAATGGGTGGCGCATTGGACGCGAATCGAGCATCCCTCAAGGACCTCGCTGTTCGGCTATCTGCCGGAAACCTGGTGGCAAAAGGACCAAAGGTCTTGAGGCCTCGCTCATGATCCTCGGGGAAGCCAGCCGAACGGCGGCCACCGCCGCCACACTCGACGATCTTTTTCGCCGAGCCGGCGTAAGTCATCCCGACGCACTTGCACTCGCCGATCCGCCCAATCGCGCGGATTTCACGGATAACGCGTCCCGTCGCTTAACCTATGCCCAGGCCGACCGGGCAATATCCGCGATCGCCGCCAAATTGCGCGGCCTTGGTCTCCATACCGACTCGGTCGTGGCGATGCAGCTGCCGAATACGGTGGAGAGCATCGTTGCATTTCTGGGTGTGCTGCGCGCGGGATTGATCGCGGCACCAATTCCATTGCTCTGGCGCCAGCAGGATATTGTAGCGGCACTCGGCCGCGTCGGCGCCAAAGCCATCGTTACCTCGTCCCGGATCGACTCGGCCGCCCATGCCGAAATCGCGATGCGGGCTGCGGCCGCGCTGTTCCCCGTCCGCCAGGTGTGCGGATTCGGGCATGAATTGCCGGACGGGATGGTGCCGCTCGACGACGTATTCGGGTCCGCCCAGATTGATATGCCAGCCGCCTCAACCCGGTCCGGGCCGGCCGCCGCGCATATTGCAGCCATCACGTTCGATCGCGATTTGCTCCCAGTGGCGCGAAGCCACATTGAACTCGTCGCCGGCGGATTGGAAACATTTCTGGAGGCGGGTTCTGTCGTCGAAACACCGACACTGTCGACGATTCCGATCGGCTCGTTCGCTGGCATCTCGCTGACGCTGCTGCATTGGTTGTTGTGCGGTGGGTCGCTGCACCTTCATCACGGCTTTGATCCGGATGCGTTTGCTGCACAGTGCCACGAAATAACGAGCGCCGCTGTCATGCTTCCCGCCGCTACGATCTCTGCTGTTGCGGATGCGGGCTTGATCGATGCACATCAAACCGCGGTCGCTCTTTGGCGCGCGCCGGAACGGATGAATTCGGCCAGAGCATGGGACAATCCGTCGGCGATCGTCGACGTGGCAAGTTTTGGCGAAATCGGAATCATCGCAGCTCGCCGCGGCCCAGATAACCTGCCCGTCCCGTTCCCGCTTGGTACAGCCAGCGCGTCTCGACGTGTCTCGGGAGCGCCGACCGTGATCGAAACCAATCGCAACGGTGCAGGGATGCTCGCATTGCGGGGTCGAATGGTGCCGGTCCATGACTTTTCACCGGGCGTCGAATGCAGTCATGCCCCACACCTTCAGACCGATGGCGCAGGCTTTATCGATACCGGATTCCCCTGCCGATCCGACCCCGCGGTTCGCAGGCTTCATGTGACGGCACCCCCGGCTGGCATAACCGTCACTGGCGGCTATCGTCTTCGCCAATCCGAAGTCGACGCTATGGTCGCGCACGCCGATCCGGAGGCAACCATCATTGCGGTGCCTGACAGAGACCTCGGCCAACGTCTCGCCGGGACGGCGGCGGACCGCTCGGCACTGTGCGCGGACTTGCGGGCGCGGGGCGTCAATCCCCTGATTAGCGAGGCTTTTAGAGCCCGTGGTGCTGCGGAAGCCGCGTAATTTCAACTTGTCATTGACGAGGTATTAATCGCACACGGCTAAGGTGGTGCGTATTCTGCAAACCGTGCGTGCGCCCCGATGTCGCTTCAAGGTCCACTGATCGTGGTTGCCGAGCAACCGGCGACTGATTTGGTCGAAGCGCTCAGCGCCGCCGGCGCCTTCCCTATCGTCGAAGCGAAATGGGCCGATGCGCCGGCCGCTTTTCTCACCGTCAAACCGGCCGCCATTGTCGTTGCCGAACCCGGGCCACCAGCCGATGAAGCCTCGGCGCGCATGCTCTGTCTGCAGGTTGCAACTCTCAATGGTCCGATCGTGCCGGTGATCGCGCGTGTACGCGGCGATGAAGATGCCGCCACTCCGATCGCAATGCCCGCCGACGCCACGTTGCCCGTTGAACGTCTGCTCGCGCGTCTGCAATCAGCCATGCGTGTGCGGGCGCTCCATGCTGCTGTTTTGCGTCGCATCGAGGTTTTCGCCTCACACGATGGCCGTCTGCCAATGCTGCCGGTGGGTGACGCACTTGACGACGCGACCGTGTTGATTGTCGGCCGCGGGCCTTTGTACCCGACGCTCAGCGTCGCTATGGGCGAGCGCGTCAAGATTGCGGGCGCACTCAGTGTCGAAGCGGCCGCCAAACATCTCAACACCCGGGACATTGACGGCGTCGTGGTCGGCGATGGTCTTTCTCCACGTATGGTCGAAGCGTTTCTCACCGTCCTCGCGCAAGAGCCCCGTTTCCGGGACGTGCCCGTGGCGGTGATCGGCGAAGCTCCGCCGGAATTTGCCGACGCACTGCCGAATATCGATCAAGTCGCCGCTGACCCCGCGCGGCTGGTTGCGCGCATGGTGCCGCTGGTGCGGATGCGCGCTTTTGAGGCGCGGCTCCGGCGTATGCTGAAGTCGCTCGATACCGAAGGCATGTTCGACCCCGAAAGCGGTTTGCTGACACGCGAATGCTTCTGGCAGGATCTTGGTAAGGTCGCGGCAGAATCCGCCGACCGCAGCCTCCCACTATCCGTTGCGCGCTTTACATTCGACGGCACGCCTGATGCGCGAGCCAGCCTCGATGCCGCGCGCCTGATGACACGGCTGATCCGCAATATCGACTTTGCGACCCGTGACGAAGAAGGCGCAATTCTCGTCGCTTTCACGCAAACCGATTTGCGTGGTGCGCATGTCTTCGTCCGTCGACTGGCCGGCGCGCTCAAGAATACAATGCTTACCTCGCAATCCACCGAACCGTTTACCGCCAATGTAACCCTGGCGACGCTGAAGGCGGGCGATACCCTCGACACCTTGATGATGCGCGTGATGGGTAGCCGCATGGTTGCGGCAGAATAGCCAGCGGCTTAGGCTGGCGCCGAAAAGGAGCCAGCCATGTCCAGCCACCAGCCCGTTCGCATCGACGTCGTCTCCGACGTGGTCTGCCCCTGGTGTTTTATTGGCAAGCGCCGGCTGGAAAAGGCCATCGCGCTAAATCCTGACATCCCGGTCGAGGTGCACTACCGGCCCTATTTTCTCAACGACTGGATTCCACGCGAAGGCATCTCGCGCGAGGAATATCTGACATCAAAATTCGGCTCGCCCGAACGCTACAAAGGCATTGCACAACGCGTCGCGGCGGCGGCAGCGTCCGAAGGACTCACATATGCAATGGACAAGATCAGCCGTCAGCCCAACACGCTCGATGCGCATCGGCTGATCCGTTGGGCGGAAAGCCTCGGCAAGGCAGCCGAGATGAAGCAGAAATTGATGGACCTTTATTTCACCGAAGGCGCCGACCTGACCAACCATGCCGTGTTGGTGCAAGCCGCCGCCGAAGTTGGCCTCAAGGCCGATGACATCCGCGCTGCGCTCAAGAGCGATCAGGACGTCGCCGAAATCGAGCGCGAGGCGCTGGCCGCCAAGGAGGCCGGTATTGAAGGCGTGCCGTGTTTTATTTTCGGCGGAAAATTCGCGGTGTCGGGCGCGCAGGCGCCGGAAGATATTGCCGAAGCGATTGCGCGCATGGCGCAAGACGCCGACGCCGCAGAATAATTTCGGATAGAGGCAATGAAGATTACCGCCGCCGTCGTGCACGAGCGTTCGGGCCCGTTCAACGTCGAGGAGGTCGATCTCTGCGACCCGCGCGCCGACGAGTTGCTGGTCGAAGTCGTCGCCTCCGGCATGTGCGCGACTGACATGCACGGCCGCGATGCCTATTACCCGACCAAATTTCCCAAGGTATTCGGCCACGAAGGCGCCGGCATCGTGCGCGCGGTCGGCTCCGGTGTGACCAAATTCAAGGCCGGCGACCAGGTCGTCATGGCCTATCCGTGGTGCGGGGAATGCCCGAATTGCAAGACACAGCGGCAAAGTTACTGTTTGCATGCTTTCGATCTGAAAATGAACGGTACCCGCGCCGACGGCTCGACGCTCCATTCGATAGACGGCAAGCCGATCTACAGTGCATTCTTCCAGCAATCCTCATTCGGCACTTTTACCATCGCCAACGAGCGGTTTGCGGTGAAGGTGCGCAATGACGCCCCTATCGAGCACGTGTGCGCTCTCGCCTGCGGGGGCCAGACCGGCGCCGGCGCGGTACTCAATGTGATGAAGCCGCGCGCGGGCGACAGTTTTGTCGTGTTCGGTGTTGGCGCAGTCGGCCTGTCTGGCCTGATGGCGGCGAAGATCGCCGGCTGCGATCCGATTGTCGCCGTCGACGTGCACGAACATCGTCTTGCGCTTGCGCGTAGCCTCGGCGCCACGCACACCATCAACCACGGCAGCCGGACCGACGTCGTCGCCGAGATCAGAAAAGTCACCGGCCTTGGCGCCCGATTTACTCTGGAGACATCCGCGCTGCCTGAAATATTCCGTGAGGCGGTCGATTGCCTGATGCCGGCCGGCACCTGCGTCCTGCTTGGAAGCGCGCGCAAAGGCACCGAGGTCTCATTTGAAACGCCATTTCTGCAAAATGGCCGCACCGTGCGCGGCGTGATCCAGGGCGACAGTGTTCCGCAGGAATTCATCCCGCAACTGGTCGATCACATCATGGCCGGCCGGTTTCCCGTCGACCGCATGATCACGTTTTATCCGCTCGCCGAGATCAACCGGGCGGCGGCCGAAGTCAGCCGCCGGCAAGACGATCAAGCCGGTATTGCGAATGCCGCACTAGGCGGCCTTGGCCTGCTCCGCAATCGAAGCAAGCTTGCGCAGTACCGCGGCGGTGCCTTTCAGCCGATCCTGTGGCAGCGGCCAATCATCGAAGAACACGAGCTGCTGGCCTTTTGCGATTCTTCGGGTCGTTGCGCATGCGCACGCCGCTACCCTGCTCACGGATAAAAGCGATCAACCCGTCCGGATTGGCGAAGACATTGTCTCGGAAGGCGAGCACGATGCCTTTCGGCCCGGCTTCAACGCGCTCCACATTGGCGCGGCGGCTGAGTGCCTTGATCGCCACCACCTGCAATAATTGCTCGACTTCGACCGGAAGCTTGCCGAAGCGGTCGACCAGCTCGGCGGCAACACTATCAATTTCACCCTCGTCCTCGATTTCGGCCAACCGTCGATACAGCGACAGTCGGACCGAAAGATCGGCGACATAGTCTTCCGGAATGAGCAGAGCCGCACCAATGGTGATCTGCGGCGACCAGCGGTCGGCCACCGGCGCGGTGACTCCGGCCTTGAGGCTCATGACCGCCTCTTCAAGCATCTGCTGATAAAGCTCGAAGCCGACTTCCTTGATGTGACCGGATTGTTCTTCGCCGAGCAAATTGCCGGCACCCCGAATATCCAGATCGTGCGATGCCAGCTGGAAGCCCGCGCCCAAGGTATCAAGCGATTGCAAAACCTTGAGCCGCCGCTCCGCCTGCGGCGTGATTTTTTGCTGCGTCGGCAACGTCAGCAACGCATAGGCGCGCAGCTTCGCGCGCCCCACCCGACCACGCAGCTGATAGAGCTGGGCCAGGCCGAACCGGTCGGCCCGATGCACGATCAATGTATTGGCTGTCGGAATGTCGAGGCCGGACTCGATGATGGTGGTGGACAACAGCACGTCGTATTTGCCGTCGTAGAAGGCCGACATGATGTCGTCGAGCATCGTCGGCGGCATTTGTCCGTGCGCCACCGCGACGCGAATTTCCGGAATGTTCTTGTCGAGGAAATCTTTCGAGCCCGCCAGATCCTCGATCCGTGGGCATACATAAAACGCCTGCCCGCCGCGGTACTTCTCGCGCAGCAACGCCTCGCGGACCGTAATGGGATCGAACGGCGACACGAAAGTCCGCACCGCCAGACGATCAACCGGAGGCGAAGCGATTATGGACAAATCCCGCACGCCGGTGAGTGCCAGTTGCAAGGTGCGCGGAATTGGCGTCGCCGTCAGCGTGAGCACGTGCACTTCCGCACGTAGCGCCTTGAGCTTTTCCTTATGGGCAACACCGAAATGCTGCTCTTCGTCGACCACCAGCAAAGCCAGATCCTTGAACGTAATGCCCTTGCCGAGGAGCGCGTGCGTACCGATTACGATATCGACGCTGCCGTCGGCCAAGCCGGCTTTCACCTTGGTCAGCTCTGCGTTGGGCACCAGTCGCGACGCCTGCGCGACAGTGACCGGGAAACCGCGGAATCGTTCGGAAAACGTCTTGAAATGCTGGCGCGCCAACAACGTCGTCGGCACCACGACGGCGACCTGCTTGCCGCCGATGGCCGCCAAAAAGGCTGCGCGCAGTGCCACCTCGGTCTTGCCGAAGCCGACATCGCCACAGATGAGCCGGTCCATCGGACGTCCGGATCCGAGATCCTTGATGGTCGCATCGATTGCAGAGAGCTGATCGTCGGTCTCTTCGTATGGAAAACCGGCACAGAACTCGTCATAAGCACCCGGGCCAACAGTTAAACGCGGCGCTTCACGCAATAGCCGCTCCGCTGCAATCTTGATGAGTTCACCCGCGATTTCGCGGATGCGGCTCTTCATGCGCGCCTTGCGCGCCTGCCAGTTTCCACCGCCCAGGCGGTCGAGCTCGACGTTGGTTTCCTCGGAGCCGTAGCGCGAGAGCAGATCGACGTTTTCGACCGGCAGAAACAGCTTGGTGTCGTCGGCGTAATGGATTTCGAGGCAGTCGTGCGGCGCGCCGACGGCTTCGATTGCCTGCAGACCAGCAAAGCGGCCAATGCCGTGGTCGACATGCACAACAAGATCGCCCGGCGCGAGACTGGTCGCCTCGGCAATGAAATTTTCGGCGCGGCGGGCGGCGCGGCGTGGCCGCACCAGCCGATCGCCGAGGATATCCTGCTCACTGATGAATGCGGCTTCCGCGGTCTCGAAGCCGGATTCGATACCGAGCACGGCAAGTGCGACCGTAGGCTTGGGGAGTCCCAACGCCTGCGGCCACGACCCGACGGGCGTCAAATTGTGCAGTTTATGGTCCGCGAGCACGTGACTCATGCGATCGCGCGCGCCTTCGCTCCATAGCGCGATCGCAACGCGCTTGCCGGCGGCTTGCAACGCCAGCACATGCGCCGTCACTGCTTCAAAGACATTCGCGCCCGGTTCGGCACGCTCGGCCGCAAAATTGCGTCCCTGCCGCGCCTGCACGTCGATCGCGCCGGAATCCGGCACAGCGAATGGCGTCAACCGGGCCATCGCCGAAGACTCGAGGCGCTCTTTCCATTCGGGCTCGCCAAGATAGAGCCGTTCCGTTGGCAGCGGCTTGTAGGGAGGAGTCACGCCCTGTTTCAGCGCTTCATGGCGTGCATCGTAGTAGTCGGCGATTTGCGTGAAGCGCTCGTGCGCCGCGTCTTCGGCCAGATGCTCAAGTGCGAGCGCGGAGCCAGGCAGGTAGTCAAAAACCGTCTCAAGTTTCCCGTGGAACAACGGCAGCCAGTGCTCCATACCTGGATAGCGGCGCCCCTCGCTCACGGCTTCGTAAAGCAGGTCGTCGGGCGTCGTCGCGCCGAATTCGGCGACGTAACCGGTTCGGAAACGACGGATGGTCTCGGTGATGAGCTGGAATTCCGCGACTGGAACGAGATCAAGGCCGCGCAGCTGTTCCTCGCTGCGTTGCGTCTGTGCATCGAAAACACGAATTGTCTCCAGTGCATCGCCGAAAAAATCGAACCGCACCGGCATATCCATACCGGGTGGAAAAAGATCGAGAATGCCGCCGCGCACGGCATAGTCGCCGGGCTCGCGCACAGTGGAGGCACGGATATAACCGTTGAGCTCCAACCACTCGATCACGCCCTGCATTCCGATCACGTTGCCGGCCGCGACTGAAAGTGCGTGGGTCGCCACGAATTCGCGGGCCGGCACCCGCTGCAGGGCGGCATTGATGGTCGTGAGGAGCACGGACGGCTTATCGCGACCTTTGACCCGGGTGAGTCGCGACAACACCGTCATCCGCTGGGCCACCACGGCCGCATTGGGCGATACCCGATCGTAAGGCAGGCAATCCCACGCCGGAAATTCCATCACTTCGATATCGGGCCCGAAAAATGACAGCGCGCGTGACAACGCGGCCATGCGCTGACCGTCGCGGCAGATCACGGCGAGCGAAATCGCCGGCGGGTCTTTGCCCGCGGCAATCGAGCGCGCGAGATCGGCCAGCACCAGACCTTCAGCCCCGTCGGCGACCTGGGCCAAAGTGAGCACCTTGCCCGGCTTAAGCTGCTCGGCGGGTGATTTCACGGATGGATTCACGCAACGCCCTTCCCGCGGAAATCCCGCAAGCGGCGAAACAGCCCGGTCTCGATTTCGGCGGGCGCGGGCTCCATCCCGTTCACCCACGCGAAAATTTGCTGATCGGGAATTTCCAGCCAGCCTTCAAGCTCGGTGAGTTCGGCCTCGTTGAGCGATTCAATCTGCGCGTCGGCAAATGGCCCAAGCACAAGGTCCATCTCCCGGATACCGCGATGCCAGCAGCGAAACAGCAGCCGGCGCCGGCGGTCATCCAGACCCTCACTCGACCTGTTCGTCCCGGTGGTCACTACGTGTCTCCAACGCCAAAAACCCGGACGGGGCCGGGCGAGGGTTTATATAGAGGGGCGGCCGTGCGATGTCAGCCGCGCTTTGCACAGACCCGCATTGCACTGGTATTGCGTGCGAGCCAGCATGGGTGCCCATGCGGCCACCCGTCCTCAATCCGCTCTTTGCCTCGCTCACCAGCCTGCCCGGGGTCGGCCCGAAGCTGGAAAAGCTCTATGCGCGCTTGTTCGACCGCGAGGCGCCGCGCGTCGTTGATCTGCTGTTCCACCTGCCCTCCGGTGTGATCGATCGCCGCGCGCGGCCGAAGCTGCGCGACGTCCAACCCGGGCAGGTCGTCACCGTTGCCGTCACCATCGGCAAACACCGCCCCGGACCGCCGCGCCGTTCGCGCGCGCCCTATCGGGTCTACGCCAGCGACGACACCGGCGACCTCACGCTGACCTATTTCAACCCGAACCGCGATTATCTGGAAAAGCTGCTGCCAGAAGGCGAAATCCGCTACGTCTCCGGCACGGCCGAATTCTACGACGGCATGTTGCAGATGGTGCATCCCGACCGCGTCGTCGACGAGGCGGGCTTTGCCGCGTTGCCGCTGGTCGAACCGGTGTACCCAATGACCGAGGGCCTCGCGCTCGGCAATATCCGGCGCGCCATGGATGGCGCGCTCGGCCGGCTGCCGGATCTACCCGAATGGCAGGACGAGGCCTGGGTTGCGCGCGAACGTCTCCCGGCTTTTTCCGCAGCGCTCCGCCATTTGCATCGGCCGGCAGAGCCGCACGACATCATGCCGGAGACACCCGCATGGACGCGGCTTGCCTATGACGAGTTGCTGGCAGGTCAGCTCGCGCTCGCGCTGGTGCGCGCACACATGCGTCGGCAATCGGGCCGCGGCAGCGCCAGCGAAGGGCGCCTGCGGGCACGCATCCTCAAGGCGCTGCCCTACGCATTGACACATTCGCAACAAAAAGCTGTTGACGACATCGTCACCGACCTCGCCCGTCCGCAACGAATGCTGCGGCTGTTGCAGGGTGACGTCGGCTCGGGAAAAACCGTGGTCGCCCTGGCGGCAGCCGCAGCGGTGATCGAGGCGGGCCGCCAGGCCGCTTTCATGGCGCCGACAGAAATCCTCGCGCGCCAGCATCTCATGACGATCGCGCCTTTGGCGGAAGCCGCGGGCATCCGCGTCGCCATTCTCACCGGCCGCGAGCGTGGTCCGGGACGTAAAGAGATCCTCGATCGACTCACGCTCGGCGATATCGATCTCCTGATCGGTACCCACGCGCTATTTCAGGAGGACGTGGCCTTTCACGATCTTGCGTTGGCGGTCGTGGACGAGCAGCACCGCTTCGGAGTGCACCAGCGGCTCGCGCTCACACAAAAGGGCGAGTCGGTGGATGTGCTCGTGCTCACTGCCACGCCCATTCCGCGTACGCTCGTGCTCACTTATTTCGGCGATATGGATATCTCCGAATTGCGCGAGAAACCGCCCGGCCGCCAGCCGATCGACACCCGCACAATTCCCCTGTCGCGCCTCGAAGAGGTCGAAGAAGCGGTTGGCCGCGCACTCGACGACGGCAAGCGCGCTTATTGGGTCTGTCCCCTCGTCGATGAATCCGAGAAAGTCGATCTTGCCGCCGCGCAGGAACGCTTCGAGGAGCTGCAACGAAAATTCGGAGAGAGTGTCGATCTCGTTCACGGCCGCATGAAAGGCAGCGACAAGGATGCCGCCATGGCGCGTTTTGCTTCCGGCGAAAAGCAGTTGCTTGTCGCCACGACCGTGATCGAGGTCGGCGTGGACGTGCCGGAAGCCACCATCATGGTGATCGAGCACGCCGAACGCTTTGGCCTTGCACAATTGCACCAGCTGCGCGGCCGCATCGGCCGCGGAACGGGCGCATCGACCTGTCTGCTTTTATACCGGGCGCCGCTTGGTGAAACTGCCAAGGCGCGGCTCGCAATCCTTCGCGAGACCGAAGACGGATTTCGGATCGCCGAGGAGGATTTGCGGCTGCGCGGAGAAGGCGACGTGCTGGGGACGCGACAGAGCGGCTTGCCGGGTTTCCACATTGCGCGGCCCGAGGTGCATGGCAAATATCTGGGAGCTGCGCGCGACGATGCGGCGCTCATACTGTCGCGCGATGCGACACTCGCGACGCCCCGCGGCGAATCCTTGCGGCACTTGCTCTATCTTTTCGGCAAGGACGAAGCGATCAAATTGATCCGCGCGGGCTGACAATCAATCGCTGACGAGCGGCGCCGGCCCAAACTCAGTACCGCCTAGTCGCGAGGTTTCATCCCATAGACCGGGTTTCGCACACTTTCTTGCACTGAGTCCTTCTTGCGCTTTTGTGACGAGTCCCATTCACGTTTTCGTCGCCACCGCGCGAAGCGCGCGTCAACCAAAACAAGCACTCCAAGGAAAGCAAGACAATTGAGGAATAGCGATACAACAAGACTCAAATCCTCGATCGTTAATTGATGGCTCAGTACTTCCCGCATCGTCGCAATGCTCTCACCTCGTCAGCGAGTGCGTATTCGGCCTTGCCGCGGCGAAATTCATAATCGAAACTCAGCGGTTGATTGCTGAGGGTACAGTCAAATCGAGATCGAGAAAGAGACAGTCGCGCAATTCACATTTTTTTCTATTTGTTTTCTACGCTGTCGTATGTGCCTCCTGCGCGGCCGTCCGATCGCACGACGTAGCAGTTGTTGCGCAATGCGACAGCACAGCAGCAACAGGCCTATCAAATTGCTGACCTACGTAACGGGCGCGGCTTTGCGCTTCGCCCGCGCTGCCTTCGCGGTGGCCGCGAGCGAGGCCAGTTTCTTCTGCGCCTCGGCGTCCGGCTGCACCATGCCGGCGGAGATCAACAGCGTCATCGCGTTTTCAACCGACATGTCGAGCTCGATGAGGTCTTTGCGCTTAACGTAGAAGAAAAAGCCCGTTGTCGGGTTGGGCGTGCACGGCATAAAGGCCGAGACATACTCACCCGGCGGTAGTTTCTTCGCGAGATCCGCGCTCGGCGATTGCGACAGCAGCACGAGGGACCACATGCCTGGTGCGGGGAATTCCACCAGGGCCACTTTGCGGAAACTAGAGCCCGTTTTTGAAAACAGCGATTCAAAGATCTGCTTCATGGTATTGTAGACCGGCCGCACAATCGGCATGCGATTGAGCAGCCCTTCGCCGAGCTCAACGAGTGTGCGTCCAACGAGGTTGGCGGTAAGAAAACCAAGCAGCGTCAGAACGACAAACGAGATAATGAGACCCGTTCCCGGGATCGGCCACGGCAGATAACTTTCAGGCCGGTATGGCGGCGGGATAAGCGGCCGCACGAAGCCATCCGCCCAGTTAATAATCGTCCAGATCAGCCACACGGTAATCGCCAGCGGCCCCGCCACCACCAGACCGGTGAGGAAATAGTTACGCACGCGGCCGGCAAAACTGGTTTGCGAGGCCACCACTTTCGTCGTCTCGACGGGCGTTGGCGCGCCGCCGCTCTGATCGAGCTCTGTCATGATGTCAGTCTATTCCACCGTGACCGATTTCGCGAGGTTACGCGGCTGGTCAACGTCGGTGCCAATGGCCGCGGCGGTATGATAGGCAATCAATTGCACGGGAATGGCGTAAACGAGCGGAGTGACAGTCGAGGCCATCTCCGGCAGCGTCAGTGTCTCGACCGACTCAATGGTGGCTTCCTTGGCGCCCTGTGGATCGGTGACCAGGATGATCTTGCCGCCACGCGCGGCCACTTCCTGCATGTTCGACACTGTCTTCTCGAACACGCGGTCGTAGGGCGCAATCACGATCACGGGCATGGTTTCGTCGATCAGTGCAATGGGGCCGTGCTTGAGTTCACCGGCGGCATAACCTTCCGCATGAATGTAGGAAATTTCCTTGAGCTTGAGCGCACCTTCCAGCGCGATCGGAAAGCTTGTGCCGCGGCCAAGGTAGAGGACGTCGCGCACCTTGGCGAGGTCGTGCGACAGACGTTCGATCTGCGGTTCGAGCGTGAGCGCGGCCGCCATCAGCCTCGGCACCTCGATCAGTGCATGCACGAGTTTCTGTTCGTCGCCTTCTGACAAATGCCCGCGCGCTCGGCCGGCCGCGATGGCCAGACATGCCAGCGCGCTGAGCTGGCAGGTGAAGGCCTTGGTGGAAGCAACGCCGATTTCAGGCCCCGCCAGCGTCGGCATCACCACGTCGCTTTCGCGTGCGATGGTCGAAGTCGGCACATTGACCACGGAGAGAATGTGCTGCTTGTTTTCCTTGGCGTAACGCAAGGTCGCGAGCGTGTCGGCGGTTTCGCCCGACTGCGAAATGAAGATCGCAAGATCGCCGGCTTCGAGCGGCGCACCGCGATAGCGGAATTCCGATGCGATATCGATCTCGACCGGCAATTTTGCAAAGCGTTCGAACCAGTATTTTGCGACCAGTCCCGCGTAGAAGGCGGTGCCGCAGGCAGAGATCGACAGTCGTTTGATTTTCTTCCAGTCAAACGGAAGTTTGCCGGGAAGCGCAACGCGCTCGTTCACCATGTCGATGTAGTGAGCCAGCGTGTGTCCGACCACTTCGGGCTGTTCGTGAATTTCCTTGGCCATGAAGTGCTTGTGGTTGCCCTTGTCGACCATCTGCGCGGAGGCCGTCGATTTCACAATGGCCCGTTCGACTTTGCGCCCTTGCTCGTCGCGGACGTCGACACCCTTGCGCGTGAGGACTACCCAATCGCCGTCTTCAAGGTAGCTGATCGTGTTGGTGAAGGGCGCAAGCGCGATCGCATCCGAGCCGAGATACATCTCGCCTTTGCCATAGCCGATAGCGAGCGGCGACCCTTTGCGCGCGCCGATCAGCAGATCGTCCTTGCCGGTGAAGAGGAATGCCAGCGCGAAGGCGCCGCGCAATTGCTTGAGTGACGCCGCGACGGCGTCTTCGGGCGACTTGCCGCTCTTGAGCTCCTGCGTGACGAGATGTGCCACAGCCTCGGTGTCGGTCTCGCTGACGAATTTATGGCCACGCTTGGTGAGTTGCTCGCGCAACTCGCGAAAATTCTCGATGATGCCATTGTGGACGACCGCCACCAGATCGGTGGCATGCGGATGCGCATTGTCCTCCGTCGGACGCCCATGCGTCGCCCAGCGCGTGTGACCGATGCCGATGTTTCCGCCGAGCGGTTCCTGCTTGAGCCGAGCTTCGAGTGCGTTCAGTTTGCCTTGCGCACGGCGACGGCCCAACACACCATGATCGAGAGTGGCAACACCCGCCGAGTCATAGCCGCGGTATTCAAGGCGCTTGAGCGCGTCGACCAATAGGCCGGCGACCGGCCTGGTTCCTAAAATTCCAACAATTCCGCACATCCGTCTGGATGTCCCCTTTGCCCGTCATTCAAGGTCTAGCTGTCGCCCGCACGCTTGAGGAAATCAAAACCCGTTTCGCAATGTGACAGCGCCGCGGTGTCCAGACGACGGGCCTTGCACGCGCCCTGGCTACTTTTTCGGCTTCTTCCTGCTGAGGTTTTTGCCCAAGGCCTTCATCTGCCGCAAGCGCTTTGCCCAACCTTCCTTAACCACCTGTTTTGCGCGGGCGAGCGCCAGCGCGCCGGCAGGGACATCCTTGGTGATGACGCTCCCGGTGCCGATATAGGCACCATCGCCAATCTTAACAGGCGCTACCAACGCCGAATTCGAGCCGATGAAGGCGCCTTTGCCGATATCGGTGTGATGCTTGGCGACCCCGTCATAATTGCACGTGATAGTGCCTGCGCCGATATTGGCATCAGCACCGACGTGCGCATCACCGATGTATGCAAGATGATTAGCCTTGGCGCCCGCGTCGATCGTGGCTGCTTTGACCTCGACGAAATTGCCGATGTGTACATCTTGTCCAAGGTCTGCACCGGGCCGGAGCCGGGCGAACGGACCGACCCGCGCGTTTCTGCCGACATGCGCCCCTTCAAGATGCGAGAATGAACGGATCGTCGCGCCGTCATCGACGGTGACGCCCGCCCCGAACACGACATTCGGCTCAATCGTCACATCCTTGCCGAATTTGGTGTCGGCAGAGAGAAAAACCGTTTCCGGGGCGATCATAGTGACGCCGGCGTCCAGCGCCGCGGCGCGCAGCCGTTTCTGCAACACGGCTTCCGCTTCAGCGAGCTGTGCTTTGGTGTTGATACCGCGCACGTCATCCTCCAGCGTTTCGATCGCAACCGCCTTCAAGCCCATCTCGCGGGCAATGGCAACCGCGTCAGTCAGATAGAATTCGCCCTTGGCATTGCTATTGCCGATGCGTTTGAGAATGGCGAGTGCGTGCTGGCCGGCAAGCGCCATGAGACCGCCATTGCAGAACCCGATCTTTCGTTCTTCGGCCGTGGCGTCGCGATCTTCACGGATCGCCAGCAGTTCATCTCCGCGCGTCACGAGCCGTCCATAGCCGTGTGGGTCAGCCGGATTGAAACCGAGAACGGCCACCGCATTTCCGCCCGCGAGCGCGCCCCGCAATTTCGAAAGCATTTCAGCGCGCACCAATGGCGTATCAGCAAAGATCACCAGCACGTCGTCGACGCCGCTCTCGATAGCCTTGGCGGCGGAGAGAACCGCATGGGCAGTACCGTGCCGCTCTCGCTGCTCGAAGATCCGCGCCTTCGGCGCGAGTTTTAGCGCTTCCGTCGCCACCGCGCCGTGATCCGGACCAACAACAACAGCCAGATTTCCAGTGCCGGCAGCATTTGCAGCCATCATCACATGCGCGAGCAACGACTGGCCGCCCAGGGCATGCAATGCCTTCGGCTGCGCGGAACGCATGCGCGTGCCCTCGCCGGCCGCGAGCACGATGGCTAGACATGTTCGTCGAGGCATCCGCCTTGGCTCACGCTTTCGCTGGATTTGTGGGCATCCCATAGCCGAGCCGGTGCATCGGCAAAAGCCCACCGCCTGATCCCCGTCGGTTTGGCGGGCAGAAGGCAAGATTTGCCGGATTCTGCTAACGTTTTCAATGATTCGCCCCATCGAGGCGCCGTATGGCGACTGAACAGACGCCGCTGGAACCCGATTTGCGCGAGCCGCGCCGGCGCAGCCGCCAATTCAAAGCGCTTTTGTGGCTGGGTGGATGGGGTGGCGCCGCAGCAATCGCTCTGATCGCTTTGGCTATCGCAAGCCAGACCAAAACCGCGGGCGAACGCCTGCGCCAGATCTTTGCATTGAATGAGCCCGCCGCTATTGCGCAGATGCCGCCGCGCGTGACCCAGCTCGAGTCCGACATGAAGCTTTTGACGGCGCAAGTGCACGCACTCACCGTCGAGCGCGACCGGCTGGCCGGCCGTATCGCACTTCTTGAAAGCAGTATCGACGACATGACCGGCGCCATCAAAAAGCAGGCGGCCGCCACTGCCGCCGCGCTTGCCGCAAAATCGGCGCCGCCGGCGTCGGCCGCACCTGCCGCCACAGCGCCTGCCACCACAGCAGCAGCCGCCAGTCCGTCCGCTACCGCCGCGCCTGCCGCCCTCTCTGCGGCGGCGGCAGCCGCGTCCACGCCAAGGGCCGATGCGTCGAACGCGCCCGCCGTACCGATGCCACCCACGCGGGTCGCCACCGTTGCGGTAGGCGAACCTCCGCCGTCGGCCACCGCTCAAAGCGAATTCGGACTCGATCTCGGAGGCGCCGCGACCTTGGACGGCATTCGCCAGCGCTGGATCACCGTAAAAGCCAATTTCGGCCCTCTGTTGAGCGGGATGTATCCACTCGCCGCTCATGAACGTCGGGCAGGAGCGTCAGGCTATCGCCTGGTGGTTGGGCCTTTGCCGAACAGCCCGGCGGCAACCGGCCTTTGCGCGCATTTTGCGGCCGCCCGCACCGCCTGCAAATCCGCCAAATTCGACGGCGAACAGATCGCGGATCGCTGATTGTCGCGGCATCGGCGCGTCGGCATACTGCACTTATGAAATTGTTTCTACCAAGCGCACGCGCGACCAATTGGCTTCTGATCGTCGGATTTTGTGCGATTGGCTACGCGCTCTACATGCGCTACCTCGCAGTCGAGCAGTCGCCGGTTGGCCTTGCCTGTCAGGCCGGGTTGAACACGTGGCTCTGCGTCACGCGGCAGATCACGATTGGCCTTTTCACCTACTCGGTCTTCGGCTGGTTTGCCCTGATCGTCGCAGCGCTGAATTTATTGCGTCCGTCACTGATGCTTTTCGGAGCGGCTCTCGCCGCCGCGTGCTGCGGGATCGTTCTGTACAATATTGCCTTGTCCGCGCTCGCGGCCGGCCTGCTGGTGCTCAGCTTCGCTCGTCGCGCACCAGAGCCAGATTGATCGCAAGCCCAGCCAGGGCCGCACAAGTCCACAGCGACTGCCAATTGGCGAAGCCCTCATTAAATATGATGTAACAAACCGAAAGCGTAATCACGGCTGCGCCCGCAGTTTCCGCAACACTGCGCGAACCTTTCGGCCGTGCCACTGTCAGCTTTTGCATGAGAAATGGAACAACCGCTGCGGTCAGCGGGGCAAATGGAAAGTCGCGGTAGCGTGGATCGAAGACCAGACCGAGAGCAACGACAAACGCGAGCAGAAACAAGGCGATTGAAATTGCGCCAACCGCGCACGCGAGAGGATCTCCTGCCCGCTCACTCTTCGGACCGAGCAGACGCGCGAAACTCGGCGCGGGCATGCCGCGCATGATTGCCGCGCTAATTGCCGGCGGCGCGGCGATGGCGACTGCTGCAAGCGCCACCGATCGCGACCAGCCGCCGAGCCCCAGGCTTTCAATCGGAATGCTTTCGATCGTCCAACCGAGCAGGATTCCGCCGGCGAAGGCATTCACGCTTATCACCAACCATATCGAAAGTGGCGTGTCTTTGGTGCGGACGAGAATCGCTGCGCCAAAAACGATCCCTGCGAACAGAATTCCGCCGGCGCCCTGCAAGAGCCAAAATGGATGATTAGAAATTGCCAGCGCGTCTGAAAATTTTGGGGCGCGCGTTGCAGCCTTAAGAAGACCCCAGTGTCCGCCGACGGTGCCTTCGAGAGCACGCTTCCACGGCTGGTCGAAGGCTTCGATCACGTTGACGTTGAAGTGCTCACGCTTGCTCAACGCCAAGACATCCAGAATGACGCGCGCCTGATTGACCGGAGATGGCAAGGCACCTTCCCGCATGCGACCGGCGCTGGGCCATCCGACCTCGCCGATCAGCACTTCCTTTCCAGGAAATGCGTTGACCACTTGTTGACGGATCATCTCCACATGCGCCACGGCGTCGCTGGCGGAAACCGGAAAATCCTCCCAGTAGGGCAATATATGAATCGTGATGAAATCAACGACGCTCGCGATCTCGGTATTGCGCAGCCAGAACTCCCAGACATCCGCATAAGTGACCGGTACTTTCACACGCGCCTTGATTGCGCGAATGGTATTGCCGAGATCCGTCGCCGTCATGTCGCCGCGTAACAGCACCTCGTTGCCGACGACCAGGGAACGAATTGTGCCGGGATATTTATTGGCAAGCGCGACTGCGGTTTCAATCTGGTAGGAATTCTTCGGCAGGCTGTTTGATAGCCATAGGCCCTGCATGACCTTCAGGCCGTGCTTTGCCGCAATGCCTGCGATCTGATCCAGACCGAAATCGACCGAATATGTACGCACGCACTCCGTGATTTGGGCGAGGCGCGCCAGGTCATCCTCAATCTGGGCCGCCGGTATCATGGTTGATGGATCAAGCGGCGTCTGACTGCCCCTAAATGGGGTGTAGGACACGCAATAGAGCTTTTCAGGGCCAGACTGGGTGCGCGGTAGGGGCACCGGACTGCCCAGCCACGCCCAGACCCCGCTTATGGCCAGCACCGTGAGAAGAAGGCAGGCGAACGCTTGACGCATCGAGGACCCGATCAGCGATTGGCGGCAGGACGGGCTTATCTCGGGTTACCGGCGCTGCCAAGCCGAGCCGATGCCGGGCGCTTTAAGGAACGGAAACGGATAAGCTGGACAAAATCCGGCAATTGGGGCCAATTCTTAAAACTCGATTTTTCACGTCAGGCGTACCGCCGGATCAAGGGGGCGGATTTACAAGGTAAATCACCGCCGTATTAGCGTCCCAATCGGGCTCCACACAGGGGCGAAGGACGGGCGTACGGGCAAGAGCAAACATCCGACGGGGACAATGCGGTTCACTCTGAAGTTGCGTCAGGCTTTTGCCATGCTTTGTTGCACGGCGGCCCTCGGTTTCAATGGTCCGGTCGCATTCGCGCAAAGCGGCGGCAATGGCAAACCGCCCGAACCGCAAAAGCCAGCCGCTGACTCTGCCAAGGAAAGTCAGAAAAAGATCGACGAAATCGCTGAGGCGACGCGGCTGCTGACTGGTCCAGCCGGCAATCCGGAATGCGTCTGGCTGGGCCGTCGCGTGGTTACACTGCTCTGGCGCGACGATCTCGACACCGCCTTTCGCCATCTAGACCTTTACGATCGTTTCGGCTGCCCAAGTGCCCACATCCAGGCCACCTTCCGCTGTCTTGTCCGGCAGGGAAACATCGATCCCAAGGCCCAGGAGACGCTTAACGGCCGGGTGCATGCCTGCTGGCTTAACCCTACCTTGGAGCCGACCCCGGCGGCCGAAGCCGCCCAACCTCCGGCGGCAACCTCGGGCGGAACTACCCAGCGCTGAACTGCGTTGCCATTTATAAAAATTTCGTCGGGACGCCATGCGTCTGCCTAGGATTTGCCATGTCTGCTAATTACTTGAGTATCCACCTTATGCCGCGCTACGCTGCGCCCTCGCAGACGGAGTATCGGCTGAGCCCAGGGGACGGGTTCGAGGGTCTGCCATTCTGCCCCAGTTGGTTTTGAGTTCTATGCGCACCGTTGCTGCCGTCGTCGCCCTCGTGGCGTGCGTGCATGCCGGGTTGTGGGCGTTAATGCGCGAGAATGTTCGCGCCCCCAACTTCGACGGCCAGCTTGCGAGCGTTTCCTACGCCCCATTCGAAGGTTCGGTACACCCTGACGCCGGCGGCAAGGCGCAAGCCGCGCAAATTCGCGCCGACCTAAAGATGCTCGCGCCCCTCACACGAGCAATCCGCACGTACTCCGCAACCGGCGGCGTGGAGCTCGTGCCCGGCATCGCATCCGAATTCGGAATACGCGTCACGGCCGGTGCGTGGATCGACAAGAATCAGGATCGCAATGAGCGTGAAATTCGCTCCGTAGTCGATCTCGCCAAACGGCACAGCAACATCAACGGCGTCATCGTCGGTAACGAAACGATCTTCCGCGGCGAACAGAAAGTCAGCGATCTCATCCAGATGATTCAGCGCGTGAAGCGCTCGACCAACGTTCCGGTGACGACCGGCGAAATCTGGCACGTATGGATCGAGCATCCCGAACTGGTGTCGGCCGTCGACTACATCGCGGCGCACATCCTGCCATACTGGGAAGGCTTCTCCGAGCAGCAGACGGTCGATCAGTCAATCCTGATCTATGACAAGCTGCGTCAGGCTTACCCCGGCAAGCGTATCGTGATCGCCGAGTTCGGCTGGCCGAGCGCCGGCTACAACATGCACGACGCCAATCCAGGCCGCATTGAACAGGCGATGCTGCTGCGCGACTTCGTGACGCGGGCGGATGCATACGGCATTGACTACAACATTGTCGAAGCAATCGATCAGCCCTGGAAAACATTCGAAGGTGGCGTCGGTCCGTACTGGGGACTGTTTGACGCCTCGCGCCATCCGAAATTTAATTGGACAGGTCCGATTACGGATCCCAATCATTGGCGCCTTGCCACGATCGCTATCCTGGTGAGCATACTTTTATCTCTACCTCTGCTCGCCATGAGCACTGTAACAATGTGGCAGGCGGCGCTGCTCGCCGGCACAGCCAACGTCGTCGGTGCATGGTTTGCGACCGTGTTCGGCTTCTGGAACGGCCATTATTTCGTGCCAGGGTCCGCATTCGCGCTTGGCCTCGGTATTGTCCTGTTGATTCCGTTGATCGTGATCGCGCTTGCACGCATCGAGGAAATTGCAGCCATTGCATTTGGCCGCAAACCGTCACGGCTGATCGTAAGCCCGCCGCTGGCTCCACAGGCCGAAGGTCCGAAGGTTTCCATTCATATCCCGGCCTACAATGAACCGCCGGAGATGCTGAAGCAGACGCTCGATGCGATCGCCCGACTCGATTACTCGAACTACGAATGCGTGGTCGTCATCAACAACACTCCAGACCCCGCACTATGGCTGCCGATCGAAGAGCATTGCCGCGCGCTCGGCGAACGCTTCAAGTTTGTGCGGGCGGACGATATCGCGGGCTTCAAAGCCGGCGCACTTCGTCTTGCCTTGATTCATACGGCGGCCGACGCTGAAGTGATCGGTGTGCTCGACGCCGACTACGTGGTGCATCAGGACTGGCTCAGAGATCTCGTTCCGCTGTTCAACGACCCGGCCGTCGGTTTAGTGCAAGCACCGCAGGATCATCGCGATGGCGAACGCAGCGTCATGCACCACGCCATGAACGGCGAATACGCCGGATTCTTCGACATCGGCATGGTTCAGCGCAATGAAGTCAACGCAATCATTGTGCACGGCACGATGTGTTTGATCCGCCGCGCCGCGATCGAGGCTGCCGGCGGCTGGTCTAGTGATACGATTTGCGAGGACACCGATCTCGGCCTGACCTTGCTCGAGCTTGGCTGGCAGGTGCAGTACACCAATAAGCGCTACGGCTACGGCCTACTGCCGGACAGTTTCGAGGCCTACAAGAAACAGCGTCACCGCTGGGCCTATGGCGGATTCCAGATTCTAAGGAAGCACTGGCGGCGTTTCCTGCCGGGTGCGAGTCGATTGACACGCGAGCAGAAGCGCGAGTTCGCGCTCGGCTGGCTCAATTGGCTCGGCGCGGAAAGTATCGGCGTCGCCGTGGCCATCCTGAACATCTTGTGGGTGCCGGTGGTCTCCTTCCTGGATATTGCAGTCCCTGACCGGATCCTGACGGCACCGATCATCGTGAGTTTCGTCGTATCGGTCTTGCATTTCACCACGCTCTATCAATTGCGCGTGCGCGTCAGCAAAGGCCAATTGCTCGGTTCGGTGTTTGCCGCCATGTCGGTTCAGTGGACTGTCGCCCGCGCCGTAACCCTTGGTCTGGTCAAGGACCACCTGCCCTTCGTGCGCACGTCCAAAGGCGGCATGCGGCGCTCGGCCGATTTCCATGCCTTCTGGGAAGCAATTCTGGCGGGCCTGCTTCTTCTCGGCGCGGTCGTGCTCGTTACATTCAACGTCAAGGAAATCCGCGAGATCAATATTTTCGCCATCGTCCTCGTGGTCCAAAGTCTGCCATTCATCGCCGCAGTCGGGCTCGCCGTGATCGAGCGCACGCGTCTGAATGAATTCGCGTATTGGCGCAGCCTCGAGGCCCGTGCCACCGAACTGCTGCCAATCACCCGGCGGACCGCTACGATCGCGGAAGCAGCGCATCCGACCCCGGCGCCCAAACCCGGCGAATTGGTTCAGTAGGCGTGCGGGGTTAAACCGCCAGCGCGGTTTCGACGAGCTTCACCCAGTACGACGTCCCGAATGGGATCGCATCGTCGTTGAAGTTGTAAGCTGGATGATGCAGGCCGGCACTTTCCCCATTTCCGATCCAGATGAAGGCGCCCGGCCGCGCATTGAGCATGAACGCAAAGTCCTCTGCGCCCATCATCGGCGGCAGTGAAGTATCGACTTTCTCCGGGCCGGCAATTTCGCCGGCAACCGAAGCAGCGAAATCCGCCTGTTGCTCGTGGTTGACGAGGACCGGATAGCCGCGGCGATAGGTCAGCTTGGCAGTCGCGCCATAGGCGGTTGCCGTGCTCTCCACCACCACATGCAAACGCTTTTCAAGCAGATCGCGCACCTCCGGCGTGAGACTGCGCGCGGTGCCGCGCAACTGCACCGTCTGTGGGATGACGTTGTCAGTATTGCCCGCGCGGAACATGCAGATCGATACTACCGCCGATTTCAGCGGATCGACGTTGCGTGAGACCACCGATTGAATCGCATTGATGATCTGTGCGCCCACAAGCACGGTGTCAATTCCGAGATGTGGTCGCGCCGCGTGGGCACCAACACCCTCGATATCGATGGTGAGCGCGTCGGCCGCCGCCATGACCGGTCCGGCACGGATGCCAAAGGCTCCGACCGGCATGCCCGGATAGTTGTGCATGCCGTAAACCTCACCGATGCCGAAGCGGTCCAGCATCCCGTCATCGAGCATCGCTTTGGCGCCCGCACCACCTTCTTCGGCCGGTTGGAAGATCACGACCGCGGTGCCGGCGAAATTGCGCGTGTCTGCAAGATAGCGCGCGGCCCCGAGCAACATGGCGGTATGACCATCGTGGCCACAGGCATGCATTTTGCCGGGAATTGTCGACTTGTACGGCAGGTCGTTGGCCTCATCGATCGGCAGCGCATCCATATCCGCGCGCAGTCCGATCGTCTTGCCTCCCCCACCCTTACGCCCGCGAATGACACCCACCACCCCGGTCCTTCCGAGGCCCGTCACCACCTCGTCACAACCGAAGGCTTTCAGTTTCTCGGCGACTGTGCCGGCCGTACGTTGCACGTCGTACATCAGCTCCGGATGCATGTGCAGGTCGCGCCGCCAGCCGGTGATCTCGCTGTGCAGGTCGGCGACGCGGTTGACGATTGGCATGGGCCTCTCCGGGCGGCATCGGCCGCAGCAATAGTCTAGCAAATATCGAACCTTGCGCGAGTTCAAGAAGACGAATGGCGCCTATTGACCGGGCAGGCTGCCGCCCCTACACAGCGCCAAGCGCAGGTCTCCTGAACGACTGGTACCGGTTTTCAGGCACGACCATGCGCCGGGTGACGAGCGCGTAGCTCAGGCGGTAGAGCAACTGACTTTTAATCAGTAGGTCCAGGGTTCGAGTCCCTGCGCGCTCACCAATTTCGCGGCGACCGGTTTATAAAATCGTCGAAAATTTGTTCGCCGCAGCGCACGCGTCATTACTCATAAATTCGAGAAAGACTCCAAACGGCGTGTGTTTTAGGCAAAAACGCGCACAGGAGCGACGCAATCTGTGTCGCAAAAGTTTAGTGTTCCGGCCACCACAGTTTCACCAAAGCGTCTCGCCAGCGCCATGATGCACCATTACTCCCGGTCACGATCGACGAACAGAAGGAGCCATGACATGCAGCTTCATAGCCACACGGCGAAGCTCTCAGCCATCCGCGCCTTCTCGGCGCCTATGCGTTGTCCCCATTGCGGGGACTGGATGGTGGCGCCAGTCTCGTCGGAATTCGTGGAAGGCGGTGAGATCCGCCACCATTGGGAATGCGACGGCTGCGGCGAATTCTCCAGCAGCTCTATCCCGCTCACGGCACATTGAAGGGCACCCGGCAGGAATAAGTGCTAGTTTTGATTGTTCGCCTCAATGTCTTGCATTTTGCCTTATTCCCAACGGGAGGAACTGAATGACGAATTCGTTCGTGAGGTTAAGTCTGACCGCTTTCGCCTGCGTTGCCGTGCTCGCTGTAGCGAGCCCCGCCATGGCCGCCACGGTCAATTTGAAGGCCGACCTGAAATCCACCAGTGAAGTGCCGCCGACAGACAGCAAGGGCACCGGTGCAGTCACAGCCACCTTTGACACCGCCAGCAAGAAACTCTCCTGGAAAGGCACTGTCTCGGGCCTGACTGGCCCGGCCACGGCTGCGCATTTCCACGCCGGCGAAGTCGGCAAGAACGGCGGCGTCGCCGTCCCGATTGCCGGCGCCGACAAAGGGGCATTTGAAGGGTCCGCGACCCTCACCGATGCGCAGGCGACCGAGCTGATGGACGGTAAGTGGTACGTCAACGTTCATACCGCCGCGAACAAAGGCGGCGAAATCCGCGGCCAAGTGACCAAGTGACCAAGTAGTCACCGATAGGACCCCGGGCCATCCCCCGAAACCCGCCCGCCGGTACCCTGCCGGCGGGTTTTTTAATTGTGGAAGCGCTCTTGGCGTCGGGCGCTCGCTGGTTTTATGGTCGGGGCAATACTGGTTTGCGTGAGATGAGGTTGTGCCCATGGCTCGTACGAATGGTGGTTCTGCTCCCTTTTTGATCTCCGGCGGCGGAATCGGCGGCCTGGTCACAGCCTACGCGCTCGCTCACAAGGGTTTTCCGGTCCGGCTGTTCGAACAGTCGCCCGAGTTCCGCGAAGTGGGCGCCGGCATCCAGCTCGGCCCGAACATTTTTCGTGTCCTGGAGACAATCGGCCTCAAGGACGTCGTCCTGGCCGACGCCCACCGCCCGCCGGCGCAGGAAATGCGCAACGCGCTGACCGGCGATCTTATTGCCAACATGCCGCTCGACGCCAAATTCATGGAGCGCTTCGGTCAGCCATACGGCGTTACCCATCGCGCCGACATCCACGGCGCGTTCCTGAAAGCCTGTCAGGGCAGCAACCTGATCACGCTCGAAACCAGCCGGCGCGTCGACGCTTTCAAGGACCACGGCGACCACGTCACGGTGACGCTCAACAACGGCGAGACCGTCGAAGGCTGCGCATTGATCGGCTGCGACGGCATGTGGTCGAAAATCCGCGACACCATCGTCGGCGACGGAAAACCGCGCGTCTCGGGCCACATTGCCTATCGCGGCGTGCTCAAGCGCGAGGAGGTGCCGAAGGATCTCTGGCGGCCCGACGTGGTGCTGTGGGCCGGCCCACGCACGCACTTCGTGCACTACCCGCTGCGCCGTGGCGAACTGTATAATCTGGTCGCGGTGTTTCACTCCGATCACTACGAGGAAGGCTGGAACGCCGAAGGCGCCAAAGACGTGATGTGGCAGCACTTCAAAATGCAGGTGCCGCAGGTCACGCGCATGCTGGAATTGATAGACACCTGGCGCATGTGGGTGTTGTGCGACCGCGAGCCGGTCAAGAACTGGAACAAGGGCCGCATCACCCTGCTCGGCGATGCCGCGCACCCAATGCTGCAATATCTCGCGCAAGGCGCCTGTATGGCGACCGAAGATGCCGTGGTTCTCGCGGACAAGGTCGCGCAGCAACCGGATGATCCAGCGGCAGCGTTCACAGCCTACACCGAGGAGCGCTATCTACGCACGGCGCGCACGCAGATTATGGCGCGGGTCTATGGCGAATTTTACCACGCGCGTGGCGTGACCGCGGAATTGCGCGACATGGCGGTCGGCGGCCGTACCAACGAGCAGGCACTCGACGGCATCGCCTGGCTTTACGGTGGGCCGTAGCCACCGTGGTCGTTTCGTTACTTGGACGATTCCTTGTCGGGCCGGTACTTGGTCTCCGGCTTGAGACCTTTGCGTTTTAATTTTTCACTGATCTTGCCGTTGTCGAGGTAGCGGCCCTGCGCGGCACGTTTGGCCGCGTCGTCCCACTGCGGCAACCAATCGCCGAGTGAATAGCCGAACCACGGCGCCTGCGGACGCAGCGGCCTGAAGCCGAGCTCCTGCCAGATCGTCTTGGCACGCTCCATGTATTCCTGCTTCGGCAGCGCCAGCGGCGGCAGGTCTCCTTTCATGGTGGCGTCCATGAGCATGGTCGAGTCTTCTTCATGGTCGTGTTCGCGCTTCGGCCCGTGGCCCTGTCCGCGGTGCGGCACCAATTGCACGTCCTCAACCGGATTCATCCGATAGGCCATCGCCCAAAGGAGTGCGTCAGCATTATCGACGTCGATATCCTCGTTGACGGCGATGCAGATCTTGCCGCAATCCCCCTTGAAGAAAGCCGCGCCCTTGAGCGCGCGCCACACCTCGGTGCGCGGCACGCCCTTCTCCAGCGTGATCACCGTGACCCGCAGTAACCCCGTCAACGGTTCGTGCAGCGCCACCTTCTTGACGCCCTTGATACCGAGCGTGTTGCGCAAATGCGCGGTGAACAGCGGTTCGTAGGCGACGCGCTTGATCACGCTCGATTCGCTGGGCGCCACCTGGCTGATATAGGACGGGATCACCGGCTTCTTGCGATGCGTGATGGCCGTCACCCGCATCGGCATATTGAATTCCTCAAGCGCAACATGGCCGTGCAATTCACCGAAGGGCGCTTCAGGTTCGAGATATTCGGTGTCGATCAACCCCTCGATGACAATTTCAGATTCCGCCGGCACCGTCAGGTCGACGCTGCGCGCACGTACGATATTGATGGGACCACCCGCAAGTCCGCCGGCCACAGTCATCTCATCGACGCCGATCGGCAACTTCTGCGGCCCCATGAAGGCGACATAAGGCGGGCAGCCGAGCACGATGGCGCAGGGCATCGGCTCGCCGCGCTTCTGGTATTTGAGATAATGCTGGTAGCCGCCGGCGCCGCCAACACGCGTCGCCATACGCACCACAAGCCGGTCAGGCGACTTCAGCGCGGCGCGATAGGTGCCCATGTTCTGCACGCCGGTCTCAGGGTCGCGCGTAATCACGTTGGTGGCGGTTAATGTCGGCGCGCTGTCAAACCCCGGCGTCGAAATCGGAATCGGCAGCCGGTCGAGACCGTTGCCGATCTCCTTGAGTGCCGGGCCCTCGATTACAACTTCGTGGCACACCGCCTCATTGACCAGCCTTGGCTCAATCGGATTGGCTATGGCGTGATCCCATTTGGCCTGGATTTCGCCGAGCGGCGCGCGCATGCCGATGCTGTAAATTTCCGCATTGGCAGCGATGGCGCCAACGACCACGGGCATGTCGTATTTCCGTCCCAACCCGTCGACGATATTGGTGAACAGGAACGCCTTGCGCTCCGCCTCGTCGATGCCACCGACGAATTGCCAGCGCACCAGCGGATGCATTTCCGCATCTTTGTCGATGGGCCGGTCGATCCGCTGCAAGAGGCCACGCTCCTCGAGCGCGGCAAGATGCTCGTGCAGGTCGGGGTAGTCTCGCGGCGTGGCGCTCATTGTTCGTTCCCTGGCCGGCGTGCGGACCACCCGACGCTAACTACTTCCTCGGAATGCCCGCCTTGTCGACTACCTCGTTCCATTTCTTGATGTCGGCGGTGAGACGCGTCATGAGTTCGGCGGGCGTGCTGGCTTTCGCGATCACACCAACCTTGGCCAGCTGCTCGACCACGTCGGGCATGGCGAGAACATCGCGCATCGCTTTGTTCATCGTATCGATGACATCCTTCGGCGTGTCTTTCGGCACTCCGACACCATTCCACGACACGACCTCATACCCTTTCACCCCGGCCTGATCCGCGGTTGGTATGCCGGGCAACAGCGGTGACGGTTGCGGGCTGGACGTCGCCAGAATGCGCAGCTTGTTGTCGGCCACCTGCCCGGCCACTGCTGGCGGAAAATCGACCATGAGCTGCACGTCATTGCGCAGCAGCGCGACCACGATGTCAGGCGAATTCTTGTAGGGAACGATCTGCACATTGAGATCGGCCACCGACTTGAAGAGCTCGCCGCCGAGATTCTGCGTGCTGCCAGCCGCAATCGTTCCGACGTTCAATTTGCCGGGGCTGGCCTTGGCTGCCTTGATAAAATCACCCAGCGTTTTGTATTCCGATTGGCTGTTGACCACGAACACCAGGTCGAACGTTCCGGCCATCGAAACCATTGCAAAATCTTTTGTTGGATCGAACGGCAGGTTTTGGAAGGTCGCGACGCTGATGGCGGCGGCATTGGTGACCCAGGCCATCGTGTAGCCGTCGGGCGGCGACGTGATTACGGCGCGCGCCGCGGCAATTCCACCGGGACCAGGCATATTCTCGACCACGACGCGCTGGTTGAGTTTCTGGCCAAGCTTGTCGGCAATGATGCGGGCCGTGACGTCCGCAACGCCACCGGCGCCAAACGGCAATACAAACTTGATCGGTTTCTCCGGCCACGCCGCCAGTGCACCACTCAATGGCGCCAGCGCCAGAACGGCGGCCGCTAGCATCGCATATCGGCGCACGCTCCTGAAGATCCCGATGCTCATATGTCTCGCCTCCACCAATTTTTTTATGAATTAAAATTGTAAAGCTTTGCCGGATTGTCCACCAGCAGGCGCTTCTGCGCCAGCGGGTCGGGCGCAAATTGCGGCACGAGATCGACCAGATCGGCTTCATCGGCTTCATGCGTCGCGTTCGGATGCGGAAAATCGGTGCCCCACAGGACACGATCTGGCGCCGCTTCAACCAAGGCACGCGCGATCGGAACGGCCGCTGCATAAGGCGGCGCGGAAATGCGTTCCGAGCCGCACACCTTGATCCAGCAGTTTTCGAGGCGCGAAAGCTCGATCAGCGCCCGTAATGGCGGCTGATCGACGCCTGCCGCAGACGGCACTCGCCCCATGTGATCGACGACGAAAGGCAGCGGCAATTTTCGCATCATATCCGAGAGCGGAATGATATCGGGAGCGTCGATGTGCAGCACGACGTGCCAGCCGCGGCCCTTGATGCGGTCGATGACGCGGCCAAACGCAGCCATGTCGGGGGCGCCGCCGAGATGTTTGACGAAATTGAAGCGCGCACCGCGCACGCCACCGCGGTCTAGCGCATCAAGATCCTTGTCCGTGAAACTGTCGTCGACAATGGCGACGCCTCGATAGCGAGTGGGGTCGGACGCAATACAGTCGAGCATCGCGGCATTGTCGGTGCCATGGCAGCTGGCCTGCACGATCACGGCGCGGTCGATGCCGAGATGGGCATGCAGCGCCGCCAGCATCTCCTTCGGTGCATCGTCCGGCGTGTAGCGCCGGTTCGCGCGCATAGGGGAATTTGTCGCCCGGACCGAAGACGTGACAATGCGCATCGCAACTGCCCGGCGGCAATTTGAAGATCGGGTTTCCGACGCTTGGCGAGGAAGGATGGCTGAACGTTCATGGGCTGGCTTTAGCCAAGGCACAGCATTGAGACAACCCTCTTACGGCCTCATGGTGAGGAGCGCGGCGAAGCCGCGCGTCTCGAACCATGGAGTTGCCTCATCCTTCGAGACGGGCGCTTCGCGCCCTCCTCAGGATGACGCCCGCAGATCGCCCCGCTCCCACTGCGCCGTCGCGGCAGCCTGGAACTCGGCGAATTGTCCGCCGGCAATCGCCTCACGCATGCCCGCCATCAGCGACTGGTAATAGGCAAGATTGATGGTCGAGAGCAGCACCTGGCCGAGTATCTCGTTGGCCTTGGTCAGGTGATGCAGATAGGCGCGCGAATAGGTCCGTGCCGCGGGATGCACGCTTTGTTCGTCGAGCGGGCGCGGATCTTCGGCGTGACGCGCGTTCGAGAGATTGATCGCGCCAAAACGCGTGAAGGCCATGCCGTGACGGCCGTTGCGGGTTGGCAGCACGCAATCGAACATGTCGATGCCGCGCTTGACGGCCTCCAGGAGGTCGTGCGGCGTTCCGACGCCCATCAGATAGCGCGGACGCTCGGCCGGTAAAATCGGCGCAGTTTCTGTCACGACCTTGAGCATCACCTCCTGCGGCTCGCCGACCGCTAGCCCGCCAATGGCGTAGCCCTGGAAATCCATGCCGGTGAGTTCACGCGCGCTTTTTGCGCGCAACGCGACATCGTCGCCGCCCTGCACGATGCCGAACAGCGCATGGCCTTCCCGAGCCCGGCTTTCGAAGCTGCGCTTGCTCCGCTCCGCCCAGCGCAGCGATAACTCCATCGCGCGCGCGATGTCGTCGGCACTCGCCGGCAGCTTCAGGCATTCGTCGAGCTGCATGGAAATATCGGCGCCAAGCAGCGCCTGGATTTCGATAGCGCGCTCCGGCGACAGCGCAACCATGGCGCCGTCGAGATGCGACCGAAACGTCACGCCCTGCTCATCCAATTTTCGAAGTTCGGAGAGCGACATCACCTGAAAGCCGCCGGAATCCGTCAGGATCGGCAGCGGCCAGTTCATGAATTTGTGCAGGCCGCCCAGTGCCGCAATCCGCTCCGCTCCCGGCCGCAGCATCAGATGATAGGTATTGCCGAGGACGATCTCGGTGCCGGTCGCACGGACATCGTCAGGCATGAGGCCCTTCACGGTGCCTTGCGTGCCGACCGGCATGAAGGCCGGCGTCTGCACGCGGCCATGCGCGCGTGACGAATTCGCCGCGGCGCGCGGCGCCGTCGCGGGCGATCAGACGAAAGGAAAAGGGCTCGGTCATTCCGTGGCGGGTGACTGCCTTAAGCCCGCCGCACCATTGCCGGCGCCAGATGCTTGATGGTCGGCGCGCCGACCTGCTGCATCGCTCCGTACGTCTCCTCGCGCATCAGCTCGAGCACGCGTTCGACCCCAGGCTGGCCGAAGGCGCCCAAGCCCCAGATGTAAGGACGCCCGACGCAGACCGCGGTCGCGCCCATGCACAGTGCTTTGACGATGTCAGTACCGCGGCGGAAGCCGCTGTCGACCAAAATCGGCATGCGGCCTTTGACCGCCTCGACGATCTCCGGTAGCGCGTCGATGGACGAGCGTCCGCTGTCCTCGCTGCGTCCGCCGTGATTGGAGACGATGATGCCGTCCATGCTGGCGTCGGCGGCGAGCACCGCGTCCTCATAAGCGAGGATTCCCTTCAGCACGATTTTCATCTTGGTGGTGTCGCGCAACCGCTTGAGGAAATCCCAATTCATGGCCGACGATTGGGTGTTCTTCAGACTGGACAGATCGACGCCCTGGTACATCGACCGCCGCGCCTGGTTGGCGGTTAGACTGCTGCGGTCGTGGCAACCGGAGCAATCGCGGGTATCGGTCTGCTGCAACCGGAACAGCGTTTCCTGGTTGCGGCCGCCGGAGCGATCCACTGTCACGGCGACAACCGGGCAGCCGGCTTTTTCGGCGCGCAACACCAGCGCCTTCGCCACGTCCCAACTGTTCGACGCATAGAGCTGGTACCAGACCGGCGCGCCGCGCGCCGCGGTGACGTCCTCGACCCCGGTGGTCGTGGCTGTCGAAAGTATCATGCAGATGATTTCCGGCCTTCGCGCCCTTGGCCGTGGCGCTCTCGCCCTCGGGATGGAACATATTATGCCCACCGACCGGCGCCACAACGATCGGAGTGTCGTATTTGACGCCGAGAATATCCGTCGACATGTCGACCTTGCTGACGTCGACGAGCCGGCGTGGACGCAACTGGAATTTCAAAAATCCCTCGCGGTTGGCGCGGAGCGTCACTTCGTCGTCAATGCCGGAGGCCATGTACCCGAAATGCGCCGGCGGGACATTCACGCGGCAGGGTGCCTCAAAGTCGAAAACATTGATGGCGTCCTTCGGCGACTTGATCAGCCTGTCGGTTTGCAACGGTGCCCAAATAATCGGATCGGTTGGCTTGACCGGCGCCATCGGTCCTTCGCCGGCCAAGGCCCCGGTCGCAAATAGCGGACTGGCGGCCATAAATTTCAGGAATTTACGGCGGCTTTGCTCGGTGATGGACGGCATGGCGATCCCTCCCCAGGGACATTGCGCCCGCCGAATGACCGGCCGGGCATTTTCGACCAAAAGGCTATACCGCCCGAGTGCTCGGGAACAGCAGACAGGCGTCGCCGTAGGAATAGAAACGATAGCCGGCCTGGATCGCGTGCGCGTAAGCGCGTTTCATGGTGTCGAGACCGCTGAACGCCGCAACCAGCATGAACAGCGTCGAACGCGGCAAATGGAAATTGGTGAGCATGAGATCCACGACGCGAAATTTGTAACCGGGCGTAATGAAGATCGCCGTCTCCGCAGAAAATGCCCGCAACTGGCCGTCCGCGTCTGAGGCGCTTTCCAGGATGCGCAGCGCGGTCGAGCCCACGGCGACGATGCGTCCGCCTTTGGCCCGCGCCGCATTGAGCGCCGCGGCGACCTCGGCTGAAACCGTACCGAATTCGGCATGCATACGGTGGCCCTCGGTGTCGTCGGCCTTCACCGGCAGAAACGTCCCGGCGCCGACATGCAGCGTGACCTTGTGGAGGGCAATGCCGGCTTGCTTCAGCCGCGCCAGCAGCCGGTCGGTGAAATGCAGGCCCGCCGTGGGGGCCGCTACCGAGCCCTCGTCATGGGCGAAAACGGTCTGGTAGTCGGACCGGTCCTGCTCGTCGGGCGCCCTGCGGGAGGCGATGTAGGGTGGCAATGGCATCTCGCCCCGCTCGGCGATCGCCTGGTCAAGAACCGCTCCATGAAAGGAAAATGAAAGGGTTACGTCTCCTCCTTCGTCTTTATGTGAAACTTGAGCATCCAGCTCACCGAGAAAACACACGCGACCTTCGGTGCCAAACCGCAACGTGTCGCCCAGTTCGAGCTTTTTCGCCGGCTTCACAAAGGCCCGCCAATGCGAGCCATCCATCCGCTTGTGAAGCGTCGCCTCGATTGCGGGTTCCGTGGCACCCCGGCCGATGCGGCGGCCGTGCAGACGCGCCGCGATGACCTTGCTGTCGTTGACCACCAGGCAGTCACCAGGCCGCAACAGGCCCGGGAGGTCCCCGATCGAGCGATCTTCGAAAACCTCGCCGTTCGCTTTCGCGGGGGCGAACGGAGGTGGGGTGGCGGAACCCGGTCTCTGAACCCCCGGCCTGACAACCAGCAGCCGCGCCGCATCGCGCGGGCTCGCCGGCCGCAGCGCGATGCGATCCGTGGGCAGCTCGAAGTCGAAAAGGTCGGTCTTCATGCCTATCCTTCGTCATGCCCGGCTTTATGCCGGGCATCCCGCTTAGGTGGGCACGGTCTCACAATCCTAAGCGAGATGGCATCGGAAGCCGGGCCTGCCCGACTTCCGTTCTGTAGCCTGCCGCAAGTCGAATACACCCGGCTTGCGGGTGACAAGCCCGGCCATGACACAAAACAATTGGCGTGCCGCGGGAGGCTACGCCCCCATCGTCGCCTTGACGATCTTGTCGGGATCCTTGACCGGCTCGCCGCGCTTGATCTTGTCGACGTTGTCCATGCCTTCGATCACCTTGCCCCAGACCGTGTACTGGTTGTCGAGGAAGCCGGCATCGTCGAAGCAGATGAAGAACTGGCTGTCGCCGGAATCGGGATTGCTGGCGCGCGCCATCGACACGGTGCCGCGCACATGCGGCTCCTTGTTGAACTCGGCTTTGAGCTTTTTGCCCGAGCCGCCGGTGCCGGTGCCCTGCGGGCATCCGGTCTGCGCCATGAAGCCGTCAATGACGCGGTGAAACACAATCCCGTCGTAGAAACCGTCTTTCACCAGTTCCTTGATGCGCGCGACATGACCGGGCGCGAGATCTGGCCGCATTTCGATTGTCACATTGCCCTTGGTGGTCTCCAACGTCAGCGTATCTTCTGGCTTGGCCATCGTACTCCCTTTCACAAATCGTTCGTGCGCCTCAGCGCTCGATGGTGGCTTTCTTCACAAAATCCATCCGCGGAAATTCTTTCGCGAGGTAGGCATTGCCTTCGTTCTGCAGGCGGCTCTGGTCCGGGCCGCGACCGCGCGGCGCGCCTTCGCCATATTCGGCGTTGAGCGCATCGACGACATTCATGCCTGACACGACACGACCGAACGGCGCGAAGCCCATGCTGTCGAGATTGTCGTTGTCGGCAAAATTGATGAACACCTGGCTGGTGCGCGTGCCCGGTCCGGCGGTTGCAAATGTGATCATGCCGCGCTTGTTGCTCTGGGTGACTTGATCGTCGGCAATCTGCGCCGCGCGCCAGCGCCCCATGACCGCGGGATCGCCATTGATGCCGAACTGCACCATGAAGCCGGACACCACGCGAAAGAACCGCACATTGTCGTAGAAGCCGTTCTTCACCAGATTGTAGAAACGGTCGGCGCCCTTCGGTGCCCAGGCGCGCGTTACCTCGATCACGAACACGCCCTTGCTGGTGTCGAAGCGAGCCTTGTAAGTTGCCGGCGCCTGCTCGCGCAGCGCTGCCGGATTGTCGAGCGGCGATTGTGCCAATGCCGGCACTGCGACCGTGACGGCGGCCATGATGAAGGCAAGTGCGAGCGAAAGGATTGTACGGCGATCGGTCATTGCTTTCCCCGGTTAAAGGATGCGGCGCGTCAGCGCGCGAACTTTTTCTTGAGGCGCGCGGCGACGGATGCCGGCACAAAGGCGGACACATCGCCGCCCATGCCGGCGATCTGACGCACCAATGTGGCGGTGATCGGGCGCGCCGCCGGCGAAGCCGGCAGGAACACGGACTGGATGCCGGGCGCCATGGCCTCGTTCATCCCGGCCATCTGCATTTCGTAGTTGAAGTCGGTGGTGTCGCGCAGGCCCCGCACCAGCAGCGTGGCACCGGCCTTGCGCGCCGCCTCGATCGCCAGCCCCGAGAAAGGAACGCAGGACAGCTCGCATTTTGCTTCGCGCGCGAGCGGGCCGCAGACCTCTTCCAGCATGGCGACCCGCTCTTCGGTGGCAAACAACGGCGCCTTGCCGGGATGGACGCCGACCGCGAGCACCAGCCGGTCAGCCAGCCGCACAGCATGACGCACCACGTCGAGATGGCCGTTGGTCACCGGATCGAACGATCCCGCATAAAGTGCAATTCTCGGCATAAATTGGGGTCTAACCCGCCCCTCAAGGCCCCGCAAGGCCGCGCGCTTTTGGCGTTGAACCTTTTCCCCGGCGGCCGCGACCCAAGGTTGAACCAAGGTTGGAGGGCGGGGTCTCCAAATGCGCCCATCTGTGACTTCGGTCACAGCGGCGGACAGGGACCTCCCCTAGGGTCATCGTCGCCGAGAGCAAAAAAACTCCGGCGGACAAGCCAAAACAGGGGGCTGTCATGTTGAAGTCTCTCGCCGCTATCACGCTCGCCGCAGTCATTGCTGCCGCCATTACCGTTTTGTCGGCGCCAGCCGCAGATCTCGTCGCCAGTCCGCTCCCGCAGCCGGCGGCCGACGCCATCACCGCCTGCAAGCAGCGGCCCTGGCCTTACCTCAACTGCGTCGGTACCGAGTTTGGCAACCCGCACATCCGGCTGATCGTCACCGATCGCGTCGCACAATAGCGCCTCTTACCCGCCGCCTCCTTCGCGGCTAGGCTCCGCTCGACGCAATTGCCGAGGGGATGCACCATGCGCCGGGTTGTTCTCGCCGCTGCCGCATTGATGTGGGCCACGTGCGCTTTCGCGCAGGATTATCCAACCCGGCCCATCCGCATCATCGTGCCAACGCCTGCCGGCGGACCTGTCGACGTGATGGCGCGCGTGCTCGCCAATGCCCTGCCCCCGGTGCTCGGGCAAAACGTCTTCATCGAGAACAAACCTGGTGCCGGCAACACGATCGGCTCGCGTCAGGCGGCCGCCGCTGATCCCGACGGCTACACGCTCATGGTTTCGGCGGCGAGCGGCCTCATCATGAGCCCGATGATCGTCAAGAGTGCCGGCTACGACGCATCGAGTTTTGCCGCAGTGGCTCTTGTTGCCGAAACCCCGCAAGTGCTCGTGATCAATTCGCAGCTGCCGTTCAAGTCTATTGCAGAGCTTGTCGCCTACGCCAAAGCCAATCCCGGCAAACTCAACTATTCGACCGGCGGCGTGGGCACGCTGCCGCATCTCAATGCGGAATTGTTCAAGTCCGTCAGCGGCACAAATATACTGCACGTGCCGTACAAAGGCGGCGGACCTGCGCTGACCGCGGTGGTGGCAGGGGAAGTACAGATGACGTTCGATACCGTCAGTACCTCGCTGCAATTGATCCAGGACGGCAGATTGCGCGCGCTCGCCATTGTCGGGCCGAAGCGCGCGCCGGAATTGCCGGACGTGCCGGCCATGCCCGAAGTCGGGTTTCCCTCTGTCACCAGCGGCGCGTGGACCGCGCTGATGGCGCCGCGCGACACGCCGCCCGCCATCATCGCCAGGCTGAACGCCGCTACCAACACAGCCTTAAAAGGTGAGCAGATGAAAAATGCGCTCGCCAAGCTCGGCGCGCAGCCGCGCGGCGGCACGCCGCAAGAACTCGCCGATCATATCCAGCGCGAAGTCACGAAGTGGAAGCCGATCGTGGCGGCGTTGAATCTGCAGGTGGACTGAACGTGAATACTTTGTCCGCCACACACCACTTACTCACCCGTTCGTCCCCGCGAAAGCGGGGACCCAGGCTGACCGCTTTTCGCTGGGTTCCCGCTTATGCGGGAACGAACGGAATAGAAGTGCGAGCACACGTCGCGTGGCTGATCTTGTTACTTGCGCTGACCGCCCCCGCCGCCGCGCAAATCGCACCCAGCGCGGCCGAACTTCAGGCCTATCAAGGCCTGCATGCGGCCGCCGCCAAGGGCGATAGCGCGACAATCGCAAAACTGGTGAAGGCAGGCGCTGCGATAGATGCGCGTGATGGACACGGCCGCACGCCGCTGCATGTCACCGCCTTCATGCGCAAGACCGATGCGGCGCGCGCGCTGATGCGGCTCGGCGCCGATGCCAACGCGCTGGAGGCGCAACAATACGACATCGTCACGATCGCCGCTGTCGCAGACGATGTTCCGATGCTCAAGATCGCGCTCGCGGGCGGCTGCAAGGCGACCAATATCACCAGTCCCTATCACGGCACCGCGCTGATCGCGGCCGCGCATCTCGGTCACGATGAGGTCGTGCGCACGCTGATTGCAGCCAAGGCGCCGCTCGATCACGTCAACAATCTGGGTTGGACCGCGGTCATTAAGTCGATCGTGCTCGGCGACGGCGGCAAACGGCATATCGCCACGTTGAAGGCGCTGGTTGACGCCGGCGCCAACATCTTCCTCGCCGACCGATCGGGCGACACACCGCTCACGTTGGCAAAAAGGCGGGGTTATACGGAGATGGTTGCTCTTCTGACCGCCGCTGGCGCGCGCTAGCTTTGGAACGCCAACAACGGTCGAGATGTTGCGTCAAATCACCGTTCGTCCCCGCGAAAGCGGGGACCCAGAGCAACCCCATTTGACTGGGTTCCCGCCATAGGCGTGCGAAGCACGCCGTCCTTCGGACGGCTATGCGCGGGAACGAACGGAATTGGCGAATTACTCGCCGTCTTCCTCGCTCAGCCGCTCGACCGAAACCACCCGCTCGTCTTCCGCCGTGTTGAGCACGATCACGCCTTGCGTCGAGCGTCCGGCAATGCGGATCCCGGACACCGGTGTGCGGATCAGCTTGCCCTGGTCGGTGACCAGCATGACCTGATCGGCTTCCTCGACCGGGAAAGAGCCGATGATCTTTCCGGTCTTCTTCGTGAGCGACATGGCGACGATGCCTTTGCCGCCGCGGCCGGTCGTCCGGTATTCGTAGGACGAAGACCGCTTGCCGTACCCGCGCTCGGACACCGTGAGCACGAACTGCTCGGCCGCCGACAATTCGACATAGCGTTTCTCGCCAAGTTCAATCGCGCCGACCGCTTCCTCGGCTTCGGCCGCCACCGGCACCTCCTCATCGCCGATGCCACGCCGCACCGCGCTGGCGCGCTTGTGGTAGGCGGCGCGTTCTTCCGCCGTCACCGCGACATGGCTCAGGATCGACAGCGAGATGACGAGATCCTTGTCGGCCAATGTGATGCCGCGTACGCCGCGTGATGTGCGGCCCTGGAATACGCGCACCTCCGGCACCGCGAAGCGGATGCATTGGCCGCCATTGGCCGTGAGCAACACGTCGTCCTTCTCGGTGCAGATCTGCACATCGACGATCAACTCGCCGTCTTCCAGCTTCATGGCGATGATGCCGGACGGGCGCACATCGACAAAGTCGGAGAGCTTGTTGCGGCGGACGGTGCCGCTGGTTGTCGCAAACATCACATCGAGATTGGCCCACGTCGCCTCGTCTTCAGGCAGCGGCATGATCGTTGTGATGGTTTCGGTCTGTTGCAGCGGCAGAATGTTGATAAGCGCCTTGCCGCGCGCCTGCGGCGCCGCGATCGGCAGCCGCCAGACCTTTTCCTTGTAGACCTTGCCGCGCGAGGAGAAATACAAGACCGGCGCGTGTGTCGACGCCACGAACAGCCGCGACACGAAATCCTCTTCGCGCACCTGCATGCCGCCGCGGCCTTTGCCGCCGCGGCGCTGCGCGCGATAGGTCGAGAGCGGAACGCGCTTGATGTAGCCCTGGTGCGAGACAGTGACCACCATCTCCTCGCGCGAAATCAGGTCTTCTTCCTCGACATGGCCGGCCGCTTCCGCGATCACGGTCCGGCGCGGCGTGGCAAATTCCTTCTTCACCGCCGCGAGTTCATTCTTGATGATCGTCTGGATGCGCGCGCGCGAACGCAGGATGTCGAGATGGTCGGCAATCTCGGCGGCGAGCTTGTCCAGTTCTTCCTTGATTTCGTCGCGGCCGAGCGCGGTCAGGCGTTGCAGGCGCAGATCGAGGATCGCTTTGGCCTGCTCGACCGAAAGCCGTGCGGTGCCTTTGGAACTGACTTTGTGACGCGGATCGTCGATCAGTTCGATCAACGTGGCCGCCGTGGTTGCCGGCCATTCGCGCTTCATCAAGGCTTCACGCGCCTCGTTCGGGTCCTTGGCGGCGCGGATCAGCTTGATGATCTCGTCGATATTGGCGACCGCAATGGCAAGGCCGACCAAAATATGAGCGCGGTCGCGCGCCTTGCCGAGCAGGAATTTGGTGCGCCGTGACACCACTTCTTCGCGGAATGCGATGAAGGCGACCAGCAGGTCCTTCAGCGTCATCACCAGCGGACGGCCGCCGTCGAGCGCAACGATATTGCAGCCAAACGATGATTGCAGCGGCGTGAATCGATAAAGCTGGTTGAGCACGACATCCGGCACCGCATCGCGCTTGATCTCGACCACGACGCGGTAGCCATCGCGGTCGCTCTCGTCGCGCAGGTCAGCCACGCCGTCGATTTTCTTGTCGCGCACCAGTTCGGCGATGCGTTCAACCATCGCCGCTTTATTCACCTGGTACGGAATTTCCGAGATGATGAAGGCTTCGCGTTCCTTGCGGACGGTCTCGATCTCGACCTTGCCGCGCATGACGATCGAACCGCGACCCTGGCTGTAGGCCGACCGGATGCCATCGCGGCCGAGGATGATGCCGCCGGTTGGAAAATCCGGACCGGGCACGATCTTGATCAGGTCGTCGATAGTGAGCGCTGGGTTGTCGATGAGCGCAGTAGCCGCATCGATAACCTCGCCGAGATTGTGCGGCGGGATATTGGTCGCCATGCCGACGGCGATGCCACCGGCACCATTGACCAGCAAATTCGGGAAGCGCGCCGGCAGCACCACCGGCTCTCTCTCGTTGCCGTCATAGTTTTCCTGGAAGTCGACGGTGTCCTTGTCGATATCATCAAGCAGCGCCATCGCCGGCCGCCCGAGACGGCATTCGGTATAACGCATGGCCGCCGGCGGATCGCCGTCGACCGAACCGAAATTGCCCTGCCCGTCGATGAGCATCAGGCGCATGGAGAAATCCTGCGCCATGCGCACCAGCGCATCGTAGATCGCCTGATCGCCGTGCGGGTGATATTTGCCCATCACGTCGCCGACCACGCGTGCCGATTTGACGTATTTCTTGTCGGGCGTGTGCCCCTGCTCGTTCATCGAATGGAGAATGCGACGATGCACGGGCTTTAGGCCGTCGCGCACATCGGGCAGCGCGCGCGACACGATTACGCTCATGGCGTAATCGAGATAGCTGCGCTTCATCTCCTCGGTGATGGAGACGGGGCGCACATCGGATGGAGTTGCGTCCCCCGTTTTCGGAGGTTCGGTGTCGGCCAAGGCGACGTCCTGCGTGGAGATTTTGTTACGTTTTTGTAGCTGATTCAGGCCCGGCCTGTCATCCGAAATCAGGTCCTATACAGGCTAATATCCTCATTTAATTCAATATGTTACATCGCCTCTGGCGGCTGGAGAACGGCACGGTTTTCGCGCGCCAATATGGGTCGAAAAGGGGACGACCAGCGTCCCCGGACCCAGACTTATTCAAAAACTGGGCCCCCGCTTTTGCGGGGGCGAACGGTGTTCGTGGTAGTTTGCTGGTTGCCCATGCCGGTCGAATTTCTCATCTCCGCTTTCGTTACACTGGTCGTCGTGGTCGATCCCATCGGCCTCGTCCCGTCCTATCTGGCGACTACGCATGGCCTGCCCAAACGCGCGCGGCGCAGTGTCGCCTTGCGGGCGGCGTTAATCGCGGCCGCGATCCTTGCCGGCAGCGCGCTGATTGGCGGCTGGCTTCTGCACACGCTGTCGATTGGTCTGCCGGCATTCCGTATAGCCGGCGGGCTCCTTTTGTTTTCCATCGCATCTGAAATGGTGTTCGGCCTGCGCATCGAGCGGCAGGCGCGGCAGGCCGAGGAAGCGATCGAGGAGCACGTGCGCAACATCGCCGCCTTTCCGCTCGCCATTCCGTTGATGGCAGGCCCGGGCGCGATCACAGCGAGTATATTGCTCGCCGGCCGCAGCAATGGCGATCTTGTTTTGCTCGCCATCTTGCTTGCAGTCATTGCAGCAGTCATCGCGCTTTGCTTTGTGGTCTTTACCCTGTCGGCGCGCATTGCGAAGTGGCTTGGCGTCACGGCCAATGTGGTCGCGTCGCGATTGCTCGGCGTGCTACTCGCGGCTCTCGCGGTCCAGTATGTGATCGACGGCGCCCGCGCCGCATTGGCGGGGTGATTTCAACGAGTCCGGTTTCTCGCCGTCCGTCCCCGCGACCCAGCCTACGCTCGCTTTGCGAGCTTCGGCGGGTTCAAGTCCGACGAAGCGCGAAGGCGGAAAGCGGGGACCCAGACCTGTTCACAGAAACTGGACCCCCGCTTTCGCGGGGGCGAACGGAGTTTGTGCTGACTTCCTGTAGCTGCTTCCGGCGCAGTGGATCTCAACGAAATAAATTTTGCGTAATATCGACGGCCGATGGCGCGCGAACCGCGAATTTTTACCACCCGGTAATCGGGAATCGGCTAGGCAGCGCGCGGGGCGACGCTCATTCACGGGACGCATTCCCGGCAGGATTGGGTGTCATGACGATCTCGGCAATTTCCTCGTCTAACGCGTCCGCGATTTCAAGCTTTCAACAAGACCGGCAAGCCTTCAACCAGCTCACCAGCGCATTGCAATCTGGCGACCTGGCCTCCGCACAAGACGCCTACAATACGCTGGCGGCGTCACCGATGGCGCAGGGCAACAGCCCGTTCGCGCAAGCGATCCAGCAGATCGGCCAGGATTTGCAGTCCGGCGATGCCGCGAGCCTCGCCGACGCGCAAAAGGTGTTGTCATCGTTGCAGCAGGCGCGCGGCCATCATCACCATCATCACGGTGGCGGCGGTGAAGTGTCAGGCACGTCGGGCGCAAGTGGCACAAACGCCAGCGATCCTGACGGCAACGGCGCGAACAGCGTTACGCAGATTGCCGCGCCGGATTCAGACAACGCGGTCGATATTAAAGCGTGATGCGGCGATCAAATTCGCGGCGTATCTAGGGGCGATTTCGTTGCTACCGGCGCGGCGAAGATTGTGTGCCTCTCAGCTTGTCATTGCCGGGCTCGACCCGGCGATCCATGATGAATTGCAGCAACGATAGCTGTACTGCACGTGACGTGGCGTCTCATCATGGATGCGCGGGTCATAAGCGTGCGAAAGCACGCCGTCCTTCGGACGGCTATGCCCGCGCATGACGCGGAGCATGTTGCGCGAGCCGCCGCAATCGGCCGCGTAACGAAGTGCCTCAGAATGGAATCTCGTCGTCCATGTCGTCGCGCTTGCCGCCGCCAGCGCCGGCCGCCGCCATCGCCGGTTTACGCTCGCGCGACGCCGTTGGCCCGGCGGAGCCGAAATCGCCGTCGTCGGCCCCTGCACTGCCGCCACCGCCGCCAGCCCGATCGAGCATGGTCAGCGCCGAATTGAAGCCTTGCAGCACAACCTCGGTTGAATAGCGGTCCTGGCCCTCTTTATCCTGCCATTTGCGCGTCTGGAGAGCGCCTTCGAGGTAAACCTTCGAGCCCTTTTTCAGATATTGCTCGGCGATCTTGGCAAGGCCTTCGCTGAAGATGACGACGCGATGCCATTCGGTTTTCTCGCGCCGCTCGCCGGAGTTCTTGTCGCGCCAGGATTCCGAGGTCGCGACCCGCAAATTGACGATCGGACGGCCGTCCTGCGTCCGCCGAACTTCCGGATCGGCGCCTAGATTGCCGACGAGAATGACCTTGTTGACGCTACCCGCCATGATGCTCTCCGCGTGGCGATTGACGCGCAGACAGCTTCGCCTGAAGCCATCGCCGCTCGCCGTTTGAGGGCTGCGCGCCGGCGCCAGCCCCGTTGAAAATCCGAACTCACCCTAGACCTCGCCAAAGAAGCGACATAGGGGCCGGCACGCGCGTTGAGCCCTAATCCACAGGGGTTCTGCCGCACCGGTCATTTCGGCCTTGAACGATCTCCCGAAATAGTGTTCTTGTTATGTTCTAAACGTTTTCTCCGAGGTTTTCAACCGCTATTCGGAGGACCCGCTGGCAAAATCCGCCTGTTCTTACTACGTCCGCTTTAGCAGGCCCGAACGGCCCCGCATTTTGCGGGTCCGCGGGGATAACTTTGTCTGACAGGTACCCCGGATCACATGGCTGAACGCTCCATCAAGGCTGCCCGCGACGCCCGCCAGATCACGATCCGCGGGGCGCGCGAGCACAATCTCAAGAACGTCGACGTCGCCATTCCGCGCGACCAATTGGTTGTGTTTACCGGCCTGTCGGGCTCGGGCAAATCCTCGCTCGCCTTCGACACGATCTATGCCGAGGGCCAGCGCCGCTACGTGGAGTCGCTTTCGGCTTACGCGCGGCAATTCCTCGAGATGATGCAGAAGCCGGACGTCGACCAGATCGACGGATTGTCGCCGGCGATATCCATCGAACAGAAAACCACGTCGAAGAACCCGCGTTCGACCGTCGGCACCGTGACCGAGATCTACGATTACATGCGCCTGCTGTGGGCGCGCGTCGGCGTGCCCTATTCGCCGGCCACCGGCTTGCCGATCGAGAGCCAGACCATCTCGCAGATGGTCGACCGCGTGCTGGCGTTGCCGGAAGGCACGCGCATCTACGTGCTGGCGCCGGTCGTGCGCGGCCGCAAGGGCGAATACAGAAAGGAACTCGCTGACTTCCTGCGCAAGGGCTACCAGCGTGTGAAGATCGACGGCGCCTTCCACGAGATCGGTGACGTAAAGCCGCTCGACAAGAAATTCACCCACGACATTGATGTGGTGGTCGACCGGCTGGTGGTGCGTGGCGACATCGGCACGCGGCTGGCGGATTCGCTCGAGCAATGCCTCAAGCTCGCCGAAGGCCTTGCGGTGGTCGAACTCGCCGACACAAAAGCTTCCGGCGCGACCGCCAATCGCGGACGCAATGCGAACGCAGAACGGCTGATCTTCTCCGAGAAATTCGCCTGTCCGGTCTCCGGCTTCACCATTCCGGAAATCGAACCGCGGCTGTTCTCGTTCAACAATCCGTTCGGCGCCTGTCCGGAGTGCGGCGGCCTCGGCGTCGAACAGCATATCGATGCGGATCTCGTGATCCCCGACCGCGACGCCACGCTCCGCAAAGGCGCCATTGCGCCGTGGGCGAAATCCTCATCGCCTTATTACACGCAGACGCTCGATGCGCTTGCCAAGCATTTCCGCTTTACACTCGATACCAAATGGAAGGACCTGGCGAAGAAAACACAGGACGCCATCCTCTACGGTTCCGGCGAGGACGAGATCAAATTCGTCTATGACGATGGCCTGCGCGGCTACACGACCAAGAAGCCGTTCGAAGGTGTCATCACCAATCTCGAGCGCCGCTTCAAGGAAACCGAGAGCGAATGGGCGCGCGAGGATCTGCAGAAATATTTCACCGATGTGCCCTGCAAGGCCTGCCACGGCGCGCGCCTCAAGCCGGAAGCGCTTTGCGTCAAGATCGGTGGGCAGAACATTTCGCAGGTGGCGGAGCTGTCTGTTCGCCGCGCCGGCGAATGGTTCACCGAGATCCCGAAGCAGCTCAATGCGCAGCAGAACGAGATCGGCACGCGCGTGCTCAAGGAGATCCGCGAGCGGCTGAAATTCCTGGTCGACGTCGGCCTCGATTATCTCACGCTCTCGCGCGCCTCCGGCACGCTCTCCGGCGGCGAAAGTCAGCGCATCCGGCTTGCCTCGCAGATCGGCTCCGGGCTCACCGGCGTGCTCTATGTGCTGGACGAGCCCTCGATCGGCTTGCATCAACGCGACAATGCGCGCCTGCTCGAAACCCTCAAACGGCTGCGTGACCTCGGCAATACCGTGATCGTGGTCGAGCATGACGAAGACGCCATCCGCACGGCCGATCATGTGCTCGATATCGGCCCCGGCGCCGGCATTCATGGCGGCGAGATCGTGGCCGAAGGCCAGGTCGATGATCTCATCGCCGCGCCAAAGTCATGGACCGGCAAATATCTCTCCGGCGAACTGTCGGTGGCGATCCCCGAACGGCGGCCGCGCTCGCGCCGCGCGCTCAAGGTCGTCAATGCTCGCGGCAATAACCTCAAGAACATCACCACGGAAATCCCGCTCGGCCTGTTCACCTGCGTCACCGGCGTCTCCGGCGGCGGCAAATCCACGCTGCTGGTCGACACGCTCTATGCCGCGGTGGCGCGCAAGCTCAACGGCGCTTCGCTCGCCCCTGCCCCGCATGACCGCATCGAGGGGCTGGAGCATATCGACAAGATCATCGACATCGATCAATCGCCGATCGGCCGCACGCCCCGCTCCAATCCCGCGACCTATACCGGCGCCTTCACGCCGATCCGCGAATGGTTCGCGGCGCTGCCCGAGAGCAAGGCGCGCGGCTACGAGCCGGGCCGCTTCTCGTTCAACGTCAAAGGCGGCCGCTGCGAGGCCTGCCAAGGGCGACGGCGTCATCAAGATCGAGATGCACTTTCTGCCCGACGTCTACGTCACCTGCGATGTCTGCAAGGGCAAGCGCTACAATCGCGAGACGCTCGAGGTCCTGTTCAAGGGCAAGTCGATCGCCGACGTGCTCGACATGACGGTGGAAGAGGCACTCGAATTCTTCAAGGCGGTGCCGCGCGTGCGCGACGTGCTAGCGCTGCTGCATCGCGTCGGCCTCGACTACATTCATGTCGGCCAGCAGGCCACGACGTTGTCCGGTGGCGAGGCGCAACGCGTCAAACTCGCCAAGGAGCTGTCGAAGCGAGCGACCGGGCGAACGCTCTATATTCTCGATGAACCCACCACCGGCCTGCATTTCCACGACGTGGCGAAGCTGCTCGACGTGCTGCACGAACTCACCGACACCGGCAATACGGTGGTGGTGATCGAGCACAATCTGGAAGTGATCAAGACCGCGGACTGGGTGATCGATCTGGGACCCGAAGGCGGCGACGGCGGCGGCGAGATCGTCGCATCAGGCACGCCGGAAGATATTGTGAAGGTGAAGCGCAGCTACACCGGACAGTATTTGGCACCGGTGTTGGGGCGCCCGACGCGGCGGAAGAAGAGGATCGAGGCGGCGGAGTAGCTAGAGTGCAACCGTCACATACCAGCCATCATTGAAAGACAACACCTACGCCGTCTGCTAATTTGGCACTTAACGGAACGCAAAAATCAGTCTGAAGAGCGTTTCTATTCTGGGGAGATAAATGCGCTATTCAGGTTCACTCGCTGCAATTTCTGCTGCCTTGCTCATCTTCGCCGCCGATGCCGCCTCGGCTCAATCGCTCATGGCCAAGCGTGTGCTGCACCAGCAGGATCGCGCCGAGTGTTCAAAGCAGGTCGACCGGCATCAGGCCAACGCGTTTCTGGAATGCATGATGAGCCGCGAGGCCGCGCGAAAGGCGGCCGCCGCTGCAGTGAAAGCCGCCAAGCGCGCCGAATGCAAAAAACAGGCAGATGAACGCAATCTTCGCCTCGCCAAACGGCTGCGTTTCATCGTGAAGTGTACGGCCGCCAAATAGATATCGCTGCCGCCCGCGCCGCCCTAAAATCGCGCCGGATTGCGCCAGCGCGCGTTGAATTCCTTCAATGCCTGCTCACGGCTCACCGCATAGCCGCGGTTTTGCGTGCTTTGGGGATCGCGCGCGGTGATGACCCATAACCAGGGCGTTCCCGGTGGCGCCTGCGATGTCAGCGTGATGCGGCCAACCTGCGCCGTACCGTCGAATACATCGTAATCGTCTGCCGACCATTCGCCGCTGGGATTTTTCGACGTGCGGACGAGATCCAGCATCGCGCCCGGCGGTCTATTTCCGCCCCATGAGCCAGGCGCCTGCGATCAGGACAATGCCGAGGCCGCCGGACAACAGCCCGTGTTTCACGCGAATTCGCGCAAGGCCTGTTTCGTGTCCGGGGAAGAAGCTCGGCAATGCATCCGCCGGCATCAGGAAATAAATTCCGGCAATCACGATCAGCACCAGCCCGAGAATGAGAACGATGTTTTTCATTGCGAGTCTTCCCCTTGGCTATAATCCCGTCGCGAAGCGCGCCATCACGACGATAATCGCGACCTGCATTGTACCCTGCACCGCCACGACGCGCACATAAGTTTTCATCCAGCGCGCGATTTTTTCTGCATCTGGCTGCGGCTTCTGCACCTCAAAATACAGCCGCAGATTGGTCGGCAACAGATAGCCGAGCCCCTGCACTGTGAGCACGGTGACGATCGCGAGGGCTGCGATGACCCACCAGAATTCCGGATAGGACAGATCGAGAAATCCCATCCGCACCGCCAGGAACCAGCCGGCGGTGGATGTGATGGTCGACAACGTCGGCATCAAGATCAGCGTGCGCGGAATGAGTCCTGCGATGATCGCGCGCCGCGTTTCGAACGACACCTTGCGCAACACCGGGCCGACAATGAAGCCCATGAACAGGTCAATGCCGGTCCACAGTGCGCCGGTCATCACATGCACGAAATTGAGAAACCAGAGGCTGGGGCTCAGGATGGCCGCAATCATGGCAGCGATCGCGGCCACCGCCGCGACGAGATACCAGGGCCGCAATGGATTAGCGGCGCGAACAGGCGGCGCGGTCAGCGTGGTATCGGCCAAAGCACAGATCCTTTGCGATTGGTCGCGACCGTAACGGTAGATACCGGCGCTTGCCAAGGGTTTGCCAGGACCTTGGCAAGACCTTGGCAAGACCTTGCCAAGCGCTGGTGTTCCCCGCGATAAGGCAGCATGGACAGTGGAGGCGCAGCGCCCGATATCGCAGCCGTCGCGCGCGAGGCAATCGCGGCTATCACCGATCATCGGCAGATCGTGCCCTTCTCGTCGCGGCGGGGCGGGTTGACGTTGGCGGACTCCTACCGCGTCACACCTTTGCTCCGCGCGGCGTTTGAGGCGCGCGGCGAGACGATCGTCGGGCGCAAGATCGGCTTCACCAATCGTGAGATGTGGAAGGTGTACGGCGCGAAGGCGCCGGTGTGGGGCTACGTCACAAACCGCACGGCGCACGACCTTGCGCGCATGCCCACACAGCGTATTGCGGATTTTGCCGAACCCCGCATCGAACCGGAAATCATGTTCGGCATGAAATCGGCGCCCGCGCCCGACATGCAGGACTCCGCGCTGCTCGATTGCATTGATTGGGTGTCGTTCGGTTACGAGGTTGTGCAATCGATTTATCCCGCGTGGAAATTCCAGGCCTCCGACACGGTCGCCGCCAATGGCGTGCATGGCGCGCTTCTCGTCGGTGCCCGCCATGCAATCGCGCCTCGCAAGGCGCATTGGTTGCGCGAGTTCGCAACATTCAAGGTAGAACTTGCCTGCGCAGGAAAACCAACCCAGCACGGCGGCGGCGCACTGGTGCTCGACAGTCCCTTGCTGGCGTTGCGCCATCTCGTGCAATTGCTGGCGGACGACCCGCACAATCCGCCGATCGGAGCCGGCGAAATCATCTCGACCGGCACGCTCACGCTCGCAATGGCTGTGAACGCCGGCGAGACCTGGACCGCAAAAGCGTCAGGCATTCCTCTCGAAGACATCAGCCTGCGGTTTGGATAGAAGCGTCAGGCGGCTTTCGCTACCGCTGCATCGCTGGCGTGATCGTGGCCACTGTTCTGGTGGTGGTCCACGCCGAAGTCGATATCGATCTCAAACAGGACTGCGCGTGTCCCGTGATCCGGGCTGCCATTGAGCACGCCCTCGATATCGGCGATCTCGCGCTTGAGAATTTCGATTTCCCGGCCGTTCAAATCGACGTCGCCGACCGTAATTTGCGCATCGGCCTCCAGCGACTTCAGAAATTGCCTGAGCCGGGCCAGATCGACATTGAGGGGGGTCTTGACCATGAGCCAATCATAATCCCCGACCCCTGCACGCAAAGCGGTTATCCACTCACAAATGCTTTGCGGCGTTTTCTTCTGTGGATGACGGGCGGGACGGAACCCGGCGCCGTTCAGCCAGCAGAATGGCCCGCAACGGGCCTACCCCTCGCCTTCATTGCGGCCAGCAGCGTAAACTCCAGCCGACATGCAGGAGCTAAACACCATGGCGGGCAAGACCATCCAGATCCACGGGCGCGCAGGCAGTGATTTCGATTGCTATCTCGTCATCCCACAGGCCGCGGGCCCGGTGCCGGCAGTGGTGCTTGCGAGTGCCGTGCACGGCGTCGACAAGGATCTGCGCGATCTCGCCGATGAATTTGCCTCGCACGGCTTTATCGCAGCCGCGCCCGATCTGTTCTGGCGCACGGTTCCCGGGCCGCTTACACGCGCCGATGGCGAGCTCACCGGCAAGCGCTCGCAGCCGCGGCCGGAAAAGATAGCGACCGGCGAGGCTGACATCGCCGATACGCTCGCCATGCTGCGCAAGCTGCCGGAGTTCAACGGGCGCGCTGCCGTCATGGGATTCTGTTACGGCGGCCCCTACGCCATCATCGGGCCGAAGCGGCTCGGCTATGCCGCCGGCATTTCATGCCACGGCACACGCATGCAGGATTACATCGGCGAGCTCGACGGCCTCGCCGCGCCGATCTGCATCATCTGGGGCGACGAAGACAACCAGGCGCCGCCGGACGTGCTCAAAGCCTTTCGTGCAGTGCCGCCGCGCATGAGCAATGTGGAGCTGCACATTTTTCCCGGCGTCAAGCACGCCTACATGATGCCCGATGCCGGCGCCGCCTACAGCAAGCAGACGCGCGATTTCTCCATGGCGCGGGCGCTCGCCATCCTCGGCGACTTGCGTGGCGGCGGCGAGAGACTGCGCAAGGCTTCGTGAATCGAAATGTATCTTGACGGCCTACCGCATTGTCATGCCCGGGCTTGACCCACGACTGTCCGGTTTAAATTTGGCGGACGCCGCAGAGGGCAGACTAAGTTATTCACCGAGTGAGGTATTGTGGTGGTTGATGGAATCAAATTTCGGCCAGTTACTTCAGAGAATTGGCATGACTTTGAAAAACTCTTCGAAAGTCGGGGTGGCCCCAAATCGTGTTGGTGTACGGTATGGCGAAAGGTGGAGGTTCTCCCGACGGCGAAGCGGCCCGCCACCGCCAAAAAGCTCGAGATGAAGCGACGCATATCGTCTGGAGAACCCGTTGGGTTGCTCGGTTACTTTGACTCGAAGCCTGTCGCATGGTGCTCGATCGCGCCTCGGGACACGTACCGCGCGTCAATGAGCGATATGATGCCGAGTGACGAGAAGCAGAGAATCTGGTCGATCGTATGCTTCTTCGTGTCGAGGCCCTTCCGTGGACAAGGGATGTTTCAGAAGTTGATCTCGGCTGCCGAAGAGCATGCCGCGAGAAACGGAGCGACTCTGCTTGAAGGATATCCTGTTGATCCGGATTCTCCGAGCTACCGCTTCGGGGGTTATGTGTCCGCTTTCGAGCAGGCAGGATATGCGCTGGTCGGCCAAAAGGGAGCACGCCGGCACATCGTGCGAAAGATGCTCAGTCAATCGTCATGACGGACAATAACTACGCTGCCTGCGCGGAAAGCTCCTTGTCCTTTTCTGCCGCGCGCTGGGCCGCCGGCCGCGTCGCGAAACGGCCGATATAGTCCTGGAACTCCTTCCGCTCGGGGATCAGCTTGAACATCATGCCGTAGCGCAGACCCGAACCGATGACGATATCCGCGGCCGTAAACTGTTCGCCCATCAGATAGGGCCCCTTTGCGACGGCCTTGCTGACGATGTCGAGCACGGTGTCGAAATCGCGCCAGCCGAGTGCGGCCGCGCGCGGATCCTCCTTACGCGGAAAGGCACGGTCGGTCATCGCGGGCTCAATCACGCTCGGCCCGAAGAACAGCCACTTGAGATATTCACCGCGGCGTGGGTTCCCCACCGGGATATTCAGCTTCTTGTCGGGAAATTCGTCGGCGAGATAGGTGCATATGGCGGCCACCTCTGTGATGGCCGTATCGCCGTGCTTGAGCGCGGGAACCTTGCCCATGGGATTGATGGCAAGATATTCGGGCTTCTGGTTTTCGCCCTTGCTCAGGGTCACCAGCTTGATGTCGTAGGGCTGGCCTATTTCTTCCAGCATCCACAGCACAATGGAGGAACGCGACGGCGAAGCGTGATAGAGCGTGATTTTGGGCATGCAACACCTTGTCAAACAATGGATTTCAACCGAACGTCAGCGATACCGCGGAAATGTGCAGGGAAAATGACCGATGTCCAATAACGTTCGCGACAACACCGAACGCCACCGCTTCGAGCTCGACGCCGACGGACATGTTGCATTCTCGAATTACAAGCGTTCCGATGGAGTGTTGACGATCCTGCACACCGAAGTCCCGAAGGAGCTCGAGGGACGCGGCATCGGCTCGACACTCGTGCGCGGTATTCTCGACATCGCCCGCGCGCAGGGCCTCAAGGTCAATGCGGTGTGCCCCTTCGTAAAAGCCTATCTCGATCGCCATCCCGAATATGCCGACTTGCTGCCATAGGCGAAGCAGCACGCCCGGTGACCTGCTCTGCCGCCGCCGCCAGCGGCAAGCGCTGCTGTACTGGGCTTATGACAGCCGCAAAATCTGACCGCCGATTTACTCGCCGCCTCGCGCGCGCTACCCTTTTTTCAATCAACAAGATATTCGTGTGTATGGGGGAAATAGCGATGACCCATTCTTTTCGCCGCTTCGCGGCGATTTTTGCTTGCGCCGCGGCTGTTTCCGGCACCGCACACGCGCAGAGCATGCAGGAGCTTTACGAGAAGGCGAAGCAGGAAAAAGAGCTCATCATTTATGGCGGCGGCCCGACCTCGCTTTACGAGGCACCGGCGCGCGCCTTCGAACAGAAATATCCCGGCATCAAGGTCACGATCCATGCCGGTTTCAGCAACGTCCATGACGAGAAGATCAACCAACAGCTCAAGAGCAAGACGCTGGACGCAGACCTCGCCATTCTGCAGACCGTGCAGGATTACATTCGCTGGAAGAAAGAGGGCGTGCTCGCACAATTCAGGCCCGCGGCCTGGGGCGCGATCGACAAGACATTCAAGGACAAAGACGGATATTACGTCGGCGTATTCGTAACCTCGGTCTCCTATGCCTACAACAAGGACCTGGTGAAGGCTGCCGATGCGCCGAAGTCCGCGAAGGATTTTCTCAAGCCCGAATTCAAGGGCAAAATGATCTCCTGCTATCCGCATGACGACGACATCACGCTCTATCTCTTCTACACGCTGGTCGATCACTACGGCTGGGAGTGGATGAACAAATACATCGCCAATGGTGCGCAGTTTATCCAGGGTCACCTTGGAGTATCGCGCGGTCTCGCCTCGGGTGAGGCTACGGTATCGGTCGATTCCAACCCGAACCTGTCATTGCGCGAGCAGCGCGCCGGCAAACCGGTCGAGATTTCATTCTCGAAGATCGATCCGACGCCGGTCTGGGCGCAGACGGCGGCCACATTCAAGGACTCGCCGCACCCGAACGCGGCGCGGCTGTTCCTGAGCTGGTTCCTGGAAAAAGACCAGCAGGGCAAGCTCGACACCTGGTCGCCGCGCACGGACATGCCGCCCCCGGCCGGATTGCCGCCGCTGTTCTCGCTCAAACTCGCCAATAATTATCCGGCTTTCATGAGCGATACGAAAAAGGTCGCCGACCTGCGCAAGCGTTTCGAGGCTTTGACCGGACCCGTTCAAAAGAAAGGCGGCGTGCGCTAGGCCCGCTCCCTTACTCCGCCGCAACTGCGCGCGTCCGTACAGCGCGCGTTTTCCAGCGTCCCATCACCGCCGCGATGACGACGACCGCAAGACCGGCAGCGAGCACCTGCCAGCCGGGCCGGACGCCGGCGCCAAAGTCAAAGACCATGCCAAGTACCAGCAGCGGCGAAACATGAAACGCAATCGCAATGCCGACGGCTTCGCCGGTAAATGTGACGATTGATGTTACAAACGCGAGCGCCAGCAGGCTTTGCGTCGACAGATCACTTGTGACCTGCCACCACGCCAGCAGACGATAGGCGATCAGCCAGAAAAATAGACCGGCGGCGAAGGTGGGCACCGTCACGTCGGCCTTGGTCTGCTGGAAATAATGAATGAGCGCGAGCAGTGCGATGACATAGATCGCCTGGTGCAGCCGACGCCAGCGCAGCCCACCCAGGCGTCGGACCATGCCGTCAGTTGACGTCGCCGCCAGCACCGCAAGGCCGAGCCACGCCGTTGCACCGATGATCAGATAAACGCGGTGGGTGATCTCGTGCACGGCTTTGCCGACATCATAGCTCTGATCGGCGAAAAACAGCGTCAGGTGCATTGCGATGTAGCAAAACGTCCCTACTCCGAGCATACGGCGGATATCGACCAGATTACCGTAGCGAAAAATGCGCCGGAACGGCGTCACCGCCAGCGTCAGGCCGAGAAAAACCAGCGCCCAGAATCCGGCGCGATGGATCAGATCGTTGACCGGCCGCGCGCCATGCGCGATTGCATCCGCGTCAAACAACGCCTTGGCGAGCGGCAGCAGCAGCATGGCAAGCGTCGCAACACGCAAAGGCGACAGCCGTCCGCGCCGGTCACGCCAGAGTTGCCAAGGTTTCGCCCTTGTATCCGCACTTGTAAGCACCATCGAAACCTTCGTTGCGTGCGTAGTTTTACCAATTCCATCCGCTGCATAACGGGTATACCGCGGCGCACAACCTGCCGACACAACCGCAGCGTTCGTGCTAGCATTTTGCAGTCGCTTTGATTCGTCACAATCGATCAAAAGCGTGCGTGCGGATAAAGGCATCGCAACGGACCAACATCCGGCGGGCCGCCGATTACGGGAGACGGACGAGGAGCAGTTCAAGACGCCACAGCAACGCTGCGCCGGGAGGTTTTAATGGAGGCCACCGATGTCGCGAATACTGTTTCGCTCGCTGCTTGTCTTTGCGCCCGCGTTTATCGTCAGCACCACAGTTCTTGTCAGCACCACTGTCGCATTCGCGCACGATAGCTGGGTCAACCGCGGCGGCTTCAGGAACACCGCGGGCGAATGGTGTTGCGGCGACTATGACTGCAAGAGTTACACGCGGACGTCCTCGACGGCCACAGGTTGGATGATCGAGGGCGAGCTGGTGCCGTTCGATGAAGCGATGCCGGTGGCACCTCCCGACGGTCAACTGACGATATGCCGGCGGCCCGACGGAACGCGACGCTGTGTCTTCGGGCTAAAGCCCGGATTATAAACGAGTCGCTGTCGATCAGGATGTGCGCGCCGGGCAATGGTGCGCGCTCATGCAATCCATTGTCAGACTAGTCCCGGTCGGCAGGCTGCGTGCCCGCCTGCAAAATCAGCGCGATAATGCCCGCGGTCCCAACCAGAATAAATGCGGCACCAAGATTGTCGTGACCAACGAAGTCAGCAATGCCGGCAAGTACTATGGCGCAGAAACCAAGCGACAAACCCCAGAGTGCGAGCCAATCGACCGTGGCAATCGCATCGCGCTTGGGCGGGCGTACGGCTTGGGCACGAGCCTTTGGTCGCAGCTGTATGGGCATGGCGAGGCCTCCATTGTTGCTGCGATCCTTCTTCGCAATTTCCGTGCCTGCTTTGATGTAACGCAGAATTTCTTTTCGAGTTCCTTGCGGATAGCCGGGCAAAATCAACAGATAATTGAATTAAATTCGCGGTAGCGGCCGGCCACCCGCCTCTTTTGATGGCACTTTCACCCAGGCTTCGCCGTCGAGAACAACGTCACCGCCGACAGAACAGGTGCAAGTCAGCCGGGCGCGGGTTTTTTCTGGCATCAATTCGGCAACGACGACGTTGACGTCCACGGTGTCGCCGATCTTGACCGGCGCGCGGAAATTCAAGGTTTGCGAAATGTAGACGGCGCCAGGGCCCGGAAGCCTGGTGCCCAGCACTGCCGAAATCAGGCTGGCGGTGTAAAGGCCGTGTGCAATGCGGGTGCCGAATGGTGTCCTGGCGGCAAAATGCTCAGACAGATGAATTGGATTGCGGTCGCCGGTGACCTCGGCAAAGCCCACGACATCGGAGGCGTTAATTGTCTTATGGAGCGTCTCAGTCATGCCGACCGAGAGATCCTCGAAATAAAGCAGACGTAATTCTAACGGTTTCAATTGGCTATCTGCATTTCCTAGGGCTCCGGCTTGGGACGCCGGACCCACACGATCAAAAGTACCACCAGACAACCAACAATGGCGGCCGCAAACGTCGCGGCAAATGCCCAATTGCTCAGTACCATCTTCAGTGCCCTCCCTCGTGGATCTCCTCACGTGTAGCACGGAATCCGAGGTTTGGTGGTGTCAGACCTTGTTAAGGCGGAAGGGGCTAAAGCGGTAAAGGCGATCGTTCTTAAAATCCGGCTTGCCGCGCTTTTGATGGCCTCAGGTCATCGAACAGCGGGACGCGGAATTTGAGGGCCCACTCAAACAAACCAGGAGTCGCGACCATGAAAAAGGCCTTGCCGGAGAAAATGTTCTGCGACGATCAATCCAGAATGACGACGCTTCGCAATTGGGTGCTTGAGAACGAGGTCACCGAGATTGAGATGAACGAGCGGCAGTTCTGGAATTTTGCACATCTGCAGCCGATCTCGGAGAAACCATGGGTGACGTTCATGGGTCGTCGGTTGCGCGTGCCGCAGATGCCCGCCGGAGCGCAAAAGTGCCTCGGGATCGACGACAAAACGGCGCCAGGCTCCATCTGAACACGCGGTGTCAGCGTCGTGTCCGTATTCGGCCCTGAACCGGTGAGGCTGGCTCTAGTTTCGAATTCGCTTGATACAGTGATATTGCCGTCCCCTTGGCATCATCACGACATCAATCGACGGTATCGCGCCGAGACAACTGCCGGTCACTTCCAGAATTTCATCTGCTGGACACGTGTTGTTTTCAACAAGGACTTTCTGTCCGCACGATAATTGGTTTGTGTCGGGTTCTTTCTTGAGTGTCTGGGCGCCTGCCGGCACGACATAAGCGACACCTACAGCGAAAACGATCAATAGCTTGGCAGACCGATTCACCATCGACATTACCTATGGGCGCAACATTTCCCTGAGTCCATGAAAACTCGCACCAGCGCATAAGCCGGCTTTTCCGCGCTCGCTCTGAAATAAGGCAGCGACCAAAATTAAATTTACCGGCCAATGGCGGCCACAGCGTCTTGTTATTGCCGACCGAGTACACAACTACAAAGGGTACTAAGTTCGTATTTAGGTCATTTTGAAAGGATGCATACTATGACGGATTCTACTTCATCCAATGAACCCCAGAAGCCCGTATCGCCTGCTCCGACTCCGCAGCAGCAGACGCAGGGCGATCCGAAGCCGAATACCGACAAGCCGGCCGGCCAGCAGCAGCAAAAGTAGGCTGCACGACCATACACGAAAGAAGGCCCGGCCCAGCGCCGGGCTTTTTCGTCACCGCGGCGGTGATGCACTAACGACTGTCGGGAAAAAGGTGTAACCTCCCTGAGCGGCGAATGATGTCCGCTGAAAGGCACTTATGCGCATCTTCATTTTCAAGTCGGATACGAGCCCATCCTTGCGTGCGTTTTCGGACGATCAGGAAGGCGAAAAACTGCCGGCGCAATTCCGACCCTGGCATGCTGTTGGTGTTGTCCGGCCGGATGCAGCGCCGCCCCACAATTTAAGCCGCGACCTGATTGAGGCGTCGATTACCAATGACGGCTTCCAATTGTGGCGAATGAAAAAGCAGGCGTAACGCCTATTTGCCTGTTTCCGTCTCCGGCAACTCAACAGGCGTGTACACGCGCGCGATCGGTTCAAACACCGTAACCCGGATTGCGGGAAATTTTAGTTTGAGTTCTGAGCCTGCGGCAACGGCTTCCGCCTCCGTCTCGTATCGCGTCTTTAACTTGCCATCGACCGTCAGGACATAGCCGTCGGGCGGCATCGCATTGGCGCGAAGATTTGTCGGTCTCTTAGTATCCTGGCTCATCACAATTCCTTTGCCTTGTATTCCGGCGCCTTGGACCCCGTCATGCGGGTCCCGCACAATCAGATTCAAATATCTTCGACATTGAGGTCATACGTACCCCTTCGCCCTCGGGCGTAGACCTTCGCGGCAATCGAATAGATACGCTCGCGGTTGGTGTCGAAGGCCTGCAGGATATCGGTTGCTTCGAACTGAAGGTTCGGCTGCATCTGCTTCAACGTATCCGCCATGATAAAGAACGAGCTCTCCATGGAGCGGTCATATCCCCAGAAGCGAACCGCCCGCCGCGTCGCATCGTAACTGCGGCTACGATTCGGAAAATTGATCGCCATGTTTGCGGTCCGGCATATCGATTAAAGCAGTAACATATTCAGCATGATTATCATTCAAACAACGCCTTTATGTGGCGACGAATTGTCATAAGCACAGGGGGCGGACGCTCCTCTGAGTGAAATAAACCTCTGCTGCATCTGCGAGCGGCACGGAGCCGATTAACCCTCCAAATGCTCAAACTGCGCGATTGCGGTCGCAATTCGGCCCAATCGCCCCCATATAAGATCAACAACATCCAACAGGCAGAATGAACGGCGCCGTCGAGCGATGATGCGCTCGACGCTTGTCGCGCAGGGAGCATCCCATGTTCACGGCAAAACAGTTTCGCGAGAAAGCGGCTGAATCTGTCGAATTGCTCAAGCATACTGACGTTCCGAGTGAAATCCGCAAACTTGAGCGCGCAAAGGACAGTTACGCCGCACTGGCGGAAAACGAGGATTGGCTGGCGACCAATTTCGACAAGGTCATTCACTCACCTGTTATCCCGTCTGCCGATGACGGCACTGGGATGCCCAGGGCGGAAGCAGCCGACGCCGAAGTCGAAGAGCGTATTCTTCGTTGTCTTGGTGCGGCCGTTATCATGCAGTGGAACACAATTCCGACGAAGCTCCAGCGGGAGCTCTTCGACACCGCGGGTTCGGTGGGAGATGTGCTGAAATCGTCCGAGTTGAGAGCGCAAATCGCGCGCTTTCTGCACAAGCAAAAAGATGAGGATGGCTCTGCCTGGTGCGCACCCAAACAGAAGTGACGGAGGGAATCCCTGATGGCTCACAAGCTTAAAATCGGCCAGATCGTCGACCTAGCGCCCCACGTCCTTCGATCAATGGCGCAAGGCCCCTATGAAATTCGCCATCTCATACCCGCCTCGGACCGGGACCCTGAAGACCCCCGCTATCGCATCAAGAGTACCGTCGAAAAATATGAGCGGGTTGCGCCCGAAAGCGATCTCACGCCTTCGGCCAGCGTATTTGCCTGACGCGTAAGTGGATCAGCTAAGTGGCGATGGAGGCTTCATGTCTCCACCACTCACGCAGCCTGATCCCGCTCATGGGCCGCAGCAAGATCGACGGGATCGACGTTGACCATTTCAATCGAAGATGGTTGGCCTGCGTCGGCGGGCAAGAAGATCAGTGTGGCGACACGTCGATAGACCGGGAACGACATCTCCTCAATCAGTTCTTCGTCTGTCACCACTTCATAATCGCCGGCCGCAAGCCGCCGGTCGACGCCTTTGAGTGAAAAGGGATGCCGAAACGTCAGTGTCACGCGTTTCGTGCGTACAGCCATAACAATGTCCTCATTCTCAAGCTATTCTCAGCGGACCTTGCCGAGACACTCCTTCAACGTGTCAATTTCGGACCGGATTGTCTGGTCAAGACCATCCTGGTCGGTCACCGCAGACCGTGGCGAGAACCGATCGCGCAAAGATTGTTCGCGTCCTTTCCGCTGATCGACAACACCTTTCTTGTAATCGGACTTTATTTTTGTAATCGCGCGCGTGTAGTCCTTGATGCAGGCGTCGGCCGCGGCGCATTGCGGACATTGCTGCGCGCTCGCGGAGTTTGCGAATAGAACGATTACCAGGACGAAAATCACGCGCATGCTGGCCCCCGTTTTCAATCGCCCCTTGTCACCCTATACGAGTTCAGGCGTACCGCTTAACGTTTGGGACGACGGCGGTAGAACCCCGCCACAATCCACTCGCCCACAAACCAGAATAAAAACGCGGCGAGCATCGGCCCGACCGCCAGAGCGAGATATTTGGCGACAATCGGACCGAGCGGAATGACGTAATCAAAGTTCATTCCCTTCGCGAAGCAATCAAAGGGACTGCCAAGCGCCGGCTCGGCCCTGCGCGCCTCAACGCATGCGTCCTGGATCGCCGCCAGCGATCGCGGCGCGACGACGGCAGTATAGAAGAGCCAACCGACGGCAGCCGCCCAGCACGCAGACGCAACAATCCAAAGCCTGAAAAACCCCAGTTTCCAGTTCATAGATCCCCCGTCGATGAAAATCTGTCGTCCCTTTACCGACTTGCCAAGCTCCATCGGCGCAGTACAGCTCGGGCCGTCCGGTGCTGCCCGTCAGTATTTCTCCGCCTTGCCGGACCCCGCGGCAATAAATAAAGCATCGGCGGCGGCAACATTTCCGCCTCTTGCGAGTTAGACGGATGGCGGCCGAGATCACGGCCTCCGCCCGGTGTTTCAATTTGAAGTCGCATCGTCATTTTCTGGAAACCATACGTGCCATGATCCTCATTCGTCTTGCCATCAGTATCTTCGCATTGATGCTCCTCGGAACGGCATTTTCGCTCAATGGGGTGCAAAGCGAACAGGATTCCACGTCTCCTGAATCCGCGATGATCACCCGTCAATAGACGGCTCGCGGCACAGCCACCACAGCAGCCCGATCAGCGCCATGTTGCCGAGCGCAAGCAACGTCAGCACACCAATCGTCCATTCGGTGCCGTTCATCTCGATTAAAAGAGCACCTGCGGACGGTGCGAGCGCTTGCACGATCAAACTCGGAAAAGCGAGCTTGCCCATCAGGCGCGGAAAGCGCACGGGCCCAAACAAAGCCAGCGGAAGCGTGCCGCGTCCGATCCAGGAGATTCCGTAGCCGGCGCCATAAAGCAAGATCACGAGGAGCAGCGCAGGCACGGCGCCAAACAGCAGCAGCAGACCGATGGCCATCAGTGTGCACGATGCGATCATGGTCCAGATCGGGTGATAGCGGCTGCCGAACAGCCGCTCCACGACACGCGCGCCGACCTGCGCCGGTCCGAACAGCGTACCGAGGGCCACCGCTGATGCAAAATCCAGTCCCCTCGCCTGCAGAAAAATCAACAAATGAACCACGACGATCGAGCCGATGCCGGCGGCGATCGAAAGCACGACGGCCAGCAACCCGAAGATAAGCGTTTCGTTGGGGATGGGCGCTAGAGCGGCGGCGGGGTCGACGGTGCCGGCATCGGTATTGTTTGCGCCCGCGCGCAACGGCACACGCCGCACGACCGCCATTTGCAGCGGCAGCGCCACGAACAGATGCAGTGCCGCGTAGATGAAGCAGGCGCTGCGCCATCCCGCGTGCTCGATCATGAAGGCGCTGAGCGGCCAGCAAATGGTGCTGGCAAAACCGCCGAACAGGGTGAGATTGGTGATCGGGCCGCGCGCTTCGTTGCCATACATGCGGCCCAGCGCTGCAAAAACCGCGTCGTAAAGCCCGGTGCCCATGCCGATTCCAATCAGCACCCAGGCGCACAGATAAAAAGGCAGCGTCGGCGCAAGGCCGACACCGGCAAGGCCTGCGGCGTAGAACGTGGAGCTGGCCAGCAGGACCGGACGTCCGCCGCGCGCGTCGATGATGCGGCCAACCTGCGGTGAGATCAGACCCGCGGTGAGCAAACCGATCGACGTGCCACCGACAACCCAACCAAGCGACCAGCCGGTCTCGGCAACGATCGGCTCGGCGAAAACTGCGGGAAAATAGAACGAGGTACCCCAGGCCAGGATCTGGGCAATGCCCAGCGCAGTAATGACGACGCGGCGGTCGAGCGCGCGCGCCTCTCCCATGAATTCCAAAGGGTGCCGTCCTTAGTTCGCCGGCTCCATGCCTTTGGATTTGAGCACCGCGGCCGCTTCGGCACCAGAGAACACCTGCATGAGTGCCTGCGCGGCAGCCTTGTTCTGCGTGGACGCGCTCAAGCCAGCCGCATAGGTCGTGGTGTTCTGGATCTCCTTGGGCAGCGGACCGACCAGCGCCGCACCCTTCACCGGCACAATTTCGCTGATTTGGTGTAGCCCCAGTTCAGCATCGCCGCTGACAATGAGATCGGCAACGTGGCCGCCATTCTTGAGTTTGGCTTTCGGCCGGATCTGGTCGGCAATACCCAGCCGTTCGAGCAGCTTGTCGATGTAGATGCCGCTCGAGCCGCCACTCGCCGGGTCGATATAGGCGACGGACTTGGCCGCGAGCAGCGCGCGCTTAAAGGCATCCACGGTGCTGATATCCGGCTTAGGCGCGCCCTCTTTGACGACCACGCCGACACCGACGCTCGCTACCGTCGCAATGCTGCCGGCAGCGATCTTGCCGCTGGCGGTGAGTTCCTTGAGCACCGCAGGGGTAATAACGGCGACATCGAAAGCCTCCCCGCCTTCAATTTTCGTCTTAAGGCCTCCAGCGGTGTCGTTATCGATAACAACCTTGTTGCCGGTCTGCTTTTCATAGGCGGGCACCAGGGCCACGACGACCTGTTTGAAGGCCCCGGCAGTGAGCACCTTGAGCTCGGCGGCAGGCGCTGGCGCCAGCGCGCCAGAGGTCAGCAACGCAGCAACAGCGAGGGTGCGCCAGATATGCGAATTCATGAGGCTTCGTCTCCCGATTTCGGAGCCTAACCTACACGAAAGCGGTTTGTTTCGCCGGAAAGCACCGGATTTGTGCGCCGCCGCAATTACGTCACGAGCACACAAGCCAGAAACACGCCGTTTTTCACTTTTTTCGTTAAAATACAGTTATTTAAGCCATGCGTTTTCTACCTAGCTGCAGCGCAACAATATTGCTTTTCAAACGCCGCTAAATGCCTATTTTCCTTTCGAAACGACCGGCGCCGCCGGACTTACGAAAGAAAGAAGGACACCATGATTGCCGCACTCGCCCGCTTCATTCAGGAGTGGAAGCGTTACAACCAGAGCCTCAGCGAGCTGTCTCGCCTTGGGGATCGCGAACTCGCCGACATCGGCATTAGCCGTTCGGACATTCCGCGGGTTGCCTGGAACGCTGCGCACGAACACTAATTCAATCCGTCGCTGATTGAACTGAAAACGCCCGCGGCCAAGCCGCGGGCGTTTCGCTTATTGCGCGCCGGCCAACGCTAAAGCGATGGCCTAATCGATCGCCTTCCAGCGATCCAGCGGCATGACTTCAAGCGCCTGGCCATAACCCACCGTCCATGAGTTGATCGACCACTTCGTGCCGGTCCCCTTTTCAACCAGGACGGCGGTCGCATGCGGGGGGCGTCCGTCGATAAAAAACCCGCGGGCTTCAGGTGCATCCACGTCGTGATGGCGCAACAGCTTGAGCTGATCGAGCACCAAAAGCAGGCTCGTGGTGTTGCGGCTGCTGTCGATGCAATCGAATTGGTGGACGTCGTACATGTACTTGGCGCCGGCGCGCGCCACGTGATTTTGGGTCCCAGCGACCGGACCCACGCGCCGATCGAACCAAGCCCCCGCCGCGGCGACGGCCTTGCGCTCGGCCGCCGGCGACGCCCGGCCAGCCGCAAGAATTTGCGTCAGTTTCGCGCGGTCCCCCGGCGTCAAATCCACCTCATCACGGTATTTGCAGCCGAAGCCGTGGCACACGAAAACCATGCTTGGGGTCGGTGGGGTGACCGACAGGCCTCCGTAGGCAGCATCAACGACACTGGGGCTAGTTGCCGCTGAGGCTACGGTCCCGCCCACCGCATAGACAATCCCGCCTGCAACCGCGCAGACCATCAATTTCCTGAGCATATGGAACCCTTTACCACCATTGCGGCCCGCTGCCGGCCGGCCTAATGATCATCGAATGACACAGAGCCAATTTCAAGCCGTTCATGTCGTCGGGGGCGGCCTTGCCGGGTCGGAGGCGGCTTGGCAGCTCGCGCAGGCCGGCATTCCGGTCGTCCTGCATGAAATGCGGCCTCTGCGTGCGACGCCGGTCCACAAGACGGACGGTTATGCCGAGCTGGTCTGTTCGAACTCGTTCCGTTCGGACGATCGCGAACACAACGCCGTCGGCCTCCTGCACGAAGAAATGCGTCGGCTCGGATCGATCATCATGAACACCGCGGATGCAAATCAGGTGCCCGCCGGCGGCGCGCTGGCGGTCGACCGCGACGGATTTTCCACAGCGGTTTCCGCCGCGCTTGCCGCCCATCCCATGATCACGCTGGAGCGGGGCGAGATTGCATCGCCGCCCGCCGAATGGGACAGCGTCATCGTCGCGACGGGCCCCCTGACCTCACCGGACCTCGCCGCAACGATCGCCGCTCTGACGGGCGAGCAACAACTGGCCTTCTTCGATGCGATTGCGCCGATCGTGCACCGGGACAGCATCGATCTGAAGCAAGCATGGTTTCAGTCGCGTTACGACAAAGCAGGCCCGGGCGGCACCGGCGCCGACTACATCAATTGTCCGCTCTCACGCGAACAATACGCGGCATTCGTTGCAGCGCTGCTGTCCGGCGACAAGACCAGCTTTCACGATTGGGAAGCATCCACGCCCTATTTCGATGGCTGTCTGCCGATCGAGGTGATGGCCGAGCGCGGCCCGGAAACGCTGCGGCACGGCCCCATGAAGCCCTTCGGCCTGACCAATCCGCACCAACCGGACGCAAAAGCTTATGCAGTTGTGCAACTGCGCCAGGACAACAAACTTGGCACGTTGTTCAACATGGTCGGCTTCCAGACCAAGCTCAAACACGGCGAACAAGTTCGCATCTTCCGGACAATTCCCGGACTGCAAAATGCGGAATTTGCCCGTCTTGGCGGCCTGCACCGCAACACATTTCTCAATTCACCGCAGTTGCTCGACGAAACCTTGCGCCTGAAGGCAAACGTGCGCTGGCGTTTTGCCGGCCAGATCACCGGGTGCGAGGGCTATGTTGAATCGGCCGCGATCGGCCTGCTCGCCGGTCGGTTCGCGGCTGCCGAGCGCCGCGGCCAAAATATCGTGCCGCCGCCGGCCACAACGGCGCACGGCGCTTTGCTCGCCCACATCACCGGTGGTCACATCGAGACGATCGATGCCGGCCCGGAGTCGTTCCAGCCGATGAACGTGAACTTCGGCCTGTTTCCACCATTGCGAGAAGCGCCTTCGTATGATGAGCCGAGCAAGCTCAGCCGCGCGGCCGCAAAAGCGCAGGCGCGAAAAAGTGCATTGTCCCGGCGCGCGCTCGTCGATCTCGAACTCTGGATCACAGGCGAACCACCGGCGGTCGCCGCCGAATAAACATCAATCGCCAATCCGCCGCAGCGACTTTGCCGCGCGCCAGATACGCCATTGCCGCCGCCACTGCGGCACCTCCGGCGGGTGGAACGGATCGTAATCGTTCCGCTCCATCGCGAGCAGCCACTGTCGCAATGGCGCCAACGATAAAAACGCCGGTCGCGCACGCTCTGTAATCTCGGCGTCCGCGATGTGTGAAAGATGTCGGCGCGCGCGCAGGCGTAGTTCAGCCAGTGCGGCGCGCAATTCCGGTGTCGCACGCATGGCATAGACATCCGCAGGATCGGCGCCATAGTGCCGAAGAATTTCCAGCGGCACGTAAAGCTGATGATGCGCCGCGTGTCGTGGCAGGCGTTCGATCAGATTGGCAATCGTTTCGGCCTGGCCGGCCTCACCGACAACATTGACAAACACTGTCTCTGGGCCAGTCAGGATGCGTGTTGCGCATTCGAAGATCGTTGCCGAGGTTGCGGCCGCATAAGCCTCAAGCTCGACATAACTGGCCATAGGCTCATCGTAGATATCGAAACGGCGTGCTTCGATCAGTTCAACCAGACGCTCGCGTGCCAGATTGTGGCGCGAAATCGTCTCCAGTAACGCGATCGCCACCGGGTGAGCTGCCGCCTCCCCCACACGCTCCCCCATAAGCACTTCGCGCCACCATTGCAGGCGGATTTCGCCGGGCATCGGCTCGCGCGCCAGCTCGCGGATACGCGAGATCTCGGCACTAAAGGCATACAACGAAAATAGCGCGTCGCGCCGTCCTGCAGGTGCAAACAACGCCGCGAGGTAGCGGTCCCTGTCGACCTCGCGCACGAGCGTAGCGCAATGTTCAAAATGACCCTGCATAAGACACAATCCAGCGCCGATCACGCAATGGCAATGAGCCCGGCGCCGACACGGCGGTTTTCCGCAAGCAAGATATTATAGGTCCGCACTGCCGCACCGGTCGGCATGCAGTCGACTGACAGCGACAGATCGCGAAACCGGCTACGCAATCCCTCCGGCAATACCCACGGATCGCGGCCAGCACCGATCAGGAAAAAGTCCAGGCTCTGAGCGCGATCGAAAGCCGCCACCAGTGTGGATACGGATAGCTCAGCGATGCTGTTGATCGGCCATGCCCAGATTCCGTCCGGGAAACACAGCAATGACCCGCGATGCGACATGCCCCCGAAGCGGAAGCCACCATCGCCATAGGCCTCGATGGGCGCAGGGTGCGGCAGATGCGGAGCGTCCGCCCGCACGCCGGGCGTCATTTAGCTTTTATCCCGGTCCGGCGCGGTCAGTGAATCGCGGCCTGTACCGACGCCGAGATAGATCAGGATCGGCGAGGCAATAAAGACCGACGTATAGGTTCCGACCAGGACCACGCCGAACATCATGGTCGCCGTGAAGCTGTGAATGGCCTGCCCGCCAAAAAGCAGTAGAGCCAACAATGCCAAAGAAACCGTCACGTGTGTAATCACCGAACGCGATAGCGTCTGGTTGACCGACGCATTGAGCAATTCCGGCATCGGCAGTTTGCGGTAACGGCGCAGCATTTCGCGGATACGATCGTAGATGACGACGGTGTCATTGAGCGAATAGCCGAGGATCGTCAGCAGCGCTGCGATGCTTGTCAGATCGAAATCGATCTGTGTCACCGACATGAAGCCGATCGTCAGCACAATGTCGTGCACGTTCGCGATCATTGCGCCCAGCGCAAATTGCCATTCGAAGCGAAACCAGAGGTAGATCAGAATTGCGAAGATCGCGAGCATTAGCCCGACGACGCCGTAGGACAGCAGCTCACCCGATACGCGCGGCCCGACCACCTCGACACGCCGATAATCGACCTCATTGCCGAGCGCGCCGCGGACTTTGGTGACCGCCTGTTGCTGTGCCGTTTCTCCGCCCGGCTGTTCGGCGATCCGGATCAGCACGTCGTTCGGCGAGCCGAATTGCTGCAATTGTACTTCGCCGAGGCCCAGCTCCCCGAGTGCGGCGCGCATCCTCGCAAGATCGGCCGAGGGCGCCTTGGTTTGAACTTCGATCAGTGTGCCGCCTTTGAAGTCGATGCCGAAATTCAGCCCGTGAAAGAAATAAAGCGATATCGCGATAATCGACAACAGAGCCGACACGGGAAAGCTGATGCGCCGAAAGCGCATGAAATCGAATTTGGTGTCGTCGGGAACAATGCGAAGCAGGCGCACGGGCGCGGTTCCTAAATTGGCACGCGTTGCGGGCGCCGCCAGCGCACCCAATAAGCCACGATCAGTCGGGTCAGCGTAAAGGCGGTAAAGACCGTGGTGATGATGCCGATGCCCAGCGTGACGGCAAAGCCGCGAACGGGCCCGGTGCCGATATAGAACAACACCGCCGCAGCAATAAATGTGGTGATGTTGGAGTCGAGAATCGTGGCAAGCGCGCGCGAAAATCCTGCGTCGATGGCATTGATTGGCGTACGGCCGCCTCGCACTTCCTCCCGGATACGCTCATAGATCAGCACGTTCGAGTTCGACCGCGATTCCGACAGTCAGCACGATGCCGGCAATACCGGGCAGCGTGAGCGTTGCATTGAGCAGCGACAGCACACCGAAGATCATGGCGACATTGATGGCCACCGCAACGTTGGCGAACAGGCCGAACAGTCCGTATGTCGCCAGCATGAACACGATCACCATCGCCGCGCCGACGTACGACGACACCTTGCCTTTGGCGATCGAGTCCTGGCCGAGACCCGGACCAACCGTTCGCTCTTCGATAATGGTCAAGGGCGCCGGCAACGCGCCGGCGCGCAAAAGGATCGCGAGATCATTGGCGCTCTCGACAGTGAAGCTGCCCGATATCTGTCCGGACCCGCCAAGAATAGGCTCGCGGATGACCGGCGCCGAGATCACCTGATTGTCGAGGATAATCGCAAAAGGTTTGCCGACATTCTCTTGCGTGACTTGCGCAAATTTGCGCGCGCCCGAGGTGTTGAAGCGGAACGAAACAATCGGCTCGCTCGTGCGCTGATCGAACCCGGGCTGCGCATCGGTCAGGTCGCCGCCCGAAACGAGGATGCGCTTTTCGACCAAATACGGCGTCTTGGGTTGGGTGGTGCTGTAGAGAATTTCGTCATCGGGAGGCGCACGCCCCTGCGCCGCTTGCTCGGCCGGCATCGACACATCGACCATTCGGAAATCGAGCTTGGCGGTCTTGCCGAGCAACTCCTTCAACCGCGTCGGATCCTGCAGTCCCGGGACCTGCACCAATATGCGGTCGGTGCCCTGGCGCTGGATTAATGGCTCGACGGTGCCAAGTTCATTGACGCGCCGTTCGATAATCTGGATCGACTGCTCGACCGACTGGCGCACGCGATCAACCAGCGCGGGTTCAGTGACGGCGAGCCGCACCAGGCTTCCGCCTTCGGTCGATATATCGAGGCTCGTCTGGCCGGTACCGCTCAGAATTCCACCAAGCGGTTGGGACAATTCGCGCAGTTTCGTGACAGCTTGATCGAAATTGCTGCCCTCGCGGATACGCACTTCCACGACGTTGCCGCGAACCACCAGTCCGGTGTAGCCAACACGCGCGTCGCGCAGGACGCGACGAACGTCATCACGCAGGGTTTCGAGCTTTTCCTTGCGAACTGCATTAGTGTCGACTTCGAGCAGAATGTGCGAACCGCCCTGAAGGTCGAGACCCAGCACGATATGGCGCTGCGCCCACTTCGGCCAGCTCTGCACCAATTTATCTGGCAGAAAATTGGGAACGGCAAACAGGCATACGACGAGTGCCGTTAGAACAATCGCCAGCGCCTTCCACCGCGTGAAATAAAGCATGACGTCCCGACTTGCGGCTCGAAGGCCGAGGCTGCCGACGTTTAGCCGGCTGCAGCCTCTTCCTTGACTGGTTCACCTTTGGCGCGAACGTCGGAGACCATCTGCCGCATCTGGCGGATGCGAACGTCGTCCGCAATCTCGATTTCGATCTGGTCGTCGTCGATCACCTTGGTGACCTTGCCGACAAGGCCACCATTGGTGATGACCGTGTCGCCCCGCCGCACGTTCTTGACCATTTCCTGGTGCTGCTTCACCCGCTTTTGCTGCGGACGCAGGATCAAGAAATACATGATGACGAAAATAAGCGCGAATGGCAGCAGCGACATCAGCATACCGCCATCGCCACCTGCCCCGCCGCCGCCGAATAAAGACCCCAGAGACCCTTGCGCATACGCAGGCGTAACGAACATCGAAGCTTTCCTTGCGTGGTTTCCCGAGCGCCCCGAAGGCGCTTGAATTTCGCGCGGACTATAGCGGCCGCCCACCCAATTGCAACGCTGCGTTATCCCTGAAACCCGCCATTTTCAGCCATTTCCCCGCATGGCCGCTTGCGGGGGCAACGCCACCCCGCTAAGAGCAGCGCGGTTTCCGGAAAGACCCAGATGGCCAAATCAAAGTCCCGATCGACACGCCGATCCACGCCGAAACCGAAAACGGGCGGGCGGCCCGCCGGACAAGACGACGTGCTCGAGCGCATCGCCACCGCGCTTGAACGCCTGGCTCCACAACGCGCGACCCTGCCCGATTTTGGCGCCGCTGACGCGTTCGTATGGCACCCGGATGGCCGGCTTGCTCCGGTTGCGCGCGTCAACCGCGTCGAGATGTCGCTCCTCAAAGGCATCGACCGCGTCAGAGACGTGCTGGTGGAGAACACCGAGCGCTTCGCGAAGGGCCTGCCCGCCAACAACGCGCTGCTCTGGGGCGCCCGCGGCATGGGCAAGTCGTCGCTGGTGAAGGCTACTCATGCCGGAGTCAATGTCACGTTCGCACGCAACAGCCAGGCGGGGCCGCTCAAGCTGATCGAAATCCACCGCGAAGATATCGACAGTCTGCCCGCGCTGATGTCGCTCACACGCGGTTCGTCACACCGCTTTATTCTGTTTTGCGACGATTTGTCATTCGACGCCGAAGATACAACTTACAAATCGCTCAAAGCGGTCCTCGAAGGCGGCATCGAGGGGCGGCCAGACAATGTTATTTTCTACGCCACGTCGAACCGTCGCCATCTGATGTCGCGTGACATGATGGAGAACGAACGCTCGACCGCGATAAATCCGGGTGAGACGGTGGAAGAAAAGGTCTCGCTTTCGGATCGCTTCGGGCTCTGGCTCGGATTTCACCGCTGCAGCCAGGACGAATATCTCGCGATGGTCGACGGCTATATCACCCACTTCAAGATTTCGGCGCACGGCGAGACATTGCATCGCGAGGCGCTGGAATGGTCCACCACGCGCGGCTCGCGCTCGGGCCGCGTCGCCTGGCAGTTCGTGCAGGATCTTGCCGGACGTCTCGGCGTCGCGCTGAAGAACTAGGCGCCACCGAGATATTGCGCGGGATCGACCGGGGTCGAGCCTTTGCGGATTTCGAAGTGCAATTGCGGCGATGTCACGTTGCCGGTCTGCCCTGCGTGCGCAATCACCTGCCCGCGTTTGATCGTGTCGCCACGCTTGACCATCAGCTCGCTGGCATGCGCATAGGCCGAGACGAAGCCATTGGAGTGACGGATCAGCACCAGGTTGCCGTAGCCTTTGAGCTCGTTGCCGGCATAGGCAACAACGCCATCATCGGCGGCCTTGATCGGCGTACCTTCCGGCACCGCCAGATTGATACCGTCATTTTGAGTGCCGTTCGGCTTGTTGCCGAAACCGGCAATCACCCGACCCTTCACGGGCCAGCGGAACGACGGCATGGCGCCGCTCGGCTCAGCGGTTTTGACCACGGTTTCGGTGGTGTGCGGCTCTTCCTTGGCGACGCGCGCGGTCTGCACCGGAGCGGCGCTCGCGACCTTGGTCGCGGGAACAGTGTGCGGTTGGGCAATCTGCGGCGCGGGCGCGGATGATGCAGGTGCCGGACGCGCGGGCGCAGGCTGCGCCGCAGCGACCTGGCGGCCACCGCCGGGAATAGTGATGTGATCGCCGATGCTCAGCTTGCTGGTGTTTTGAAGCTTGTTGGCATGCGCCAGCGCTGTCAGCGTCACGCCATTGCGGCGCGCGATGCTCATGAGCGTATCGCCGCGCTGGACGACGTGAACATTGCCACCGGCCGCGACCCGAGCGGGCGCCGCAGCAGGCGCGCCCGCTGTTTGCGACCCACCCGAAATGTAACGGGGGATGACCAGACGCTGGCCGGGCCTGATCTGACCAGCCTCACGGAGACCATTGGTCTGCATAAGTGCCGCGACTGGCACGTGATGTTTGTGCGCGATACTGTCGACGGTTTCGCCGTACCCGACTGTTACTGGCGAGCCGCCGTCCCAGGTCCAATGGCCGTGTAATGCAGGAGACGTTTTTGGTGCGGCGACCGAACCGGTGATGTCGGAATATTGGCCGCTTGGCCGATAGGCCCCGGTGCCTTGCGAGCTATAGCCGTAATTGGGCGAAGCCGGAACGGTGCCAGGCTGAGCGGGCGCCGGCAGCGGCTGCGCCTCGACGCGGCCATAAGCCTGCGGCGCCGGAGCAGCGGTCGCGACACTCTGCGGCGGAGCCGGACGACCGGCGTCGTATGAACTGGAGTCGAAGCGCGCGGAGTCCGCACAACCGGCGGCGGAGATACCAACCAGCGCAAGAACTACGACGCGCGGCCAAGCAAGCGGGCGAGATTGCACCTGGAGGCGCGGCATGTGGTTACTCACTCGTACGCATGAAACGTAGAGTTTGAAATAAAGCAGCCGCGAGTAAACAAGGCTTTAATTATTAACGCACGGAAACCGGCGCATTTGTCGCTTCACGACGCTTTCGAGGCGGTCAAAATCTCACAGTTCTTCAGCTTGTCCCGGTAACATGGGGACAAAACGCACCGCGATCAGATTTTCGCGCCGGGTTCCCGTTTGCGACTTGGTAAGCTTGATTAGATGTTGCGAGCCGTCATGCGAACCGAGCGGCAAAATCATGATGCCGTCATCGGCGAGCTGATCGAGCAACGTCTGCGGCAAGGCTTCGGCCGCCGCGGTGACGATGATGCGATCAAAGGGCGTCCTGCCCGGCACACCGACGAAGCCGTCGCCGGCGACAATTTCCACATTGTTGTAGCCGAGTGACTTCAACCGCTCGCGTGCGGTGTCGGCCAGTGTGCGATAGCGCTCGACGCTGACCACTTCACGGGACAGCCGTGACAATACGGCGGCCTGATAACCCGACCCGGTCCCCACCTCGAGCACGCGATGATGTGACCGCACGGCCAGGTGCTCGGTCATGTAAGCGACGACGTAGGGCTGGCTGATGGTCTGTCCGCAGGCAATGGGCAGGGCCTGGTCCGCGTAAGCGCTGGCCGCGAAGGCCACCTCGACGAAACGGTCGCGCGGGACTTCATCCATCGCCCTCAGAACGCCTTGGTCGCTGATGCCGCGTCGGCGCAACGTCAGCAGGAATTCCATTCGATCGTCATCCTGCTGATGGCGCGGCGTTCTAGACACGTTTAGGCCCCTTTCAAGGCGTTAGTAGCATGTTTGCCGAGGGTTGCGCTAAAATGGAACTCTGAAGCCCTCATCGAGTTGTAGGGGCGGGAGACATCAATGACTACGTCCTCGGCAACGCGACGCGTCCTCGTAGTCGAGGACGAATATCTGATCCGCATGCTGCTCGAGGACATGCTGGACGAACTTGGTTATGGCGTGGCTGCCGCCGTCGGCACCATTTCGGAAGCACGTCAACTTGCCACGGACGGTGAGTTCAACGCTGCCATTCTCGACGTCAATCTCGATGGCCAGGAGATCTATCCTGTCGCCGATATTCTGGCCAAGCGTGGCCTGCCGTTCGTTTTTGTGACCGGCTATGGCGAGCGCAGCCTGCCGGAGGCATATCGCGGTCGCCCTGCGCTTCAGAAACCATTCCAGGCCGAGCAACTCAAAACCACGCTCGCCGGATTGATGGCTTAGCCTAAAACACTTGCCAGCTTGGTCATGAACGGCTCGTCGGTCAGATCGAGCCGCAACGGCGTCACCGAAATACGTTTCTCGTTCAACGCAGCGAGATCGCTTCCCGGCGCCGCCCCGACAATGCCGCCGCGTCCGAATGCAATCCAGTAGTATGGATTGCCGCGTCCGTCGTGACGCGCTTCGATCCGTAGCAGTTCCTGATCGCGCTTTCCCTGCACAGCAACCGAAATCCCGGCCACTTCATCCGGAAGACAATCCGGAAAGTTGATGTTCACCAGGACATCGCGCGGCATTCCGGTATCTAGGACGCGCTTAATGAGATCGGGAGCAAATTTGATTGCGGTGTCCCAATAGGGATGATGCTTGGTTGTGAACGCATAAGCCTGCGAGAGAGCAAAGGACGGAATCCCGAGCACCGTGCCTTCCATCGCGCCCGCGACTGTGCCGGAATAAGTCACGTCCTCGGCGCAATTGCGGCCGCGGTTGACGCCAGACAGCACGAGGTCGGCCTTTTCCTTCATCAGATGACGCACGCCCATGATCACGCAGTCGGTTGGCGTCCCTTTGATCGCGTAATGCCGCTCGCCGACTTCGCGCATGCGCAGCGGGTCATTGAGGGACAGCGAATGCGACACGCCCGACTGATCCGATTCCGGCGCTACGATCCACACATCGTCAGACAGCGCGCGCGCAATTGTCTCGCAGGCTTCAAGTCCCGGCGAATGAATGCCGTCGTCGTTGGTAATGAGAATACGCATAAATTACTCTGTCATGGCCGGGCATAGTCGTTCGAAGAACGGCGTCGCTTCGCTCGCCTGTGTCCCGGCCATCCCGATAAGGGACCCGAGGCCTTGCCTACCTAAGCGAGATCGCCGGGACAAGCCCGGCGATGACAACGAAAATTGCAAAGCGTTCGCCATTCAATTGCGCTCTATCTTCGCTATCCCGCCCATATAGGGCTTAAGCGCCTCGGGAACCACGATCGCGCCTTTGTCGTCCTGGTAGGTTTCCATCACCGCAATCAGCGCACGGCCAACCGCGACGCCGGATCCATTGAGCGTGTGGACGTGCCGTACGCCCTCTTTGGCCCGATAACGCGCATTCATGCGGCGCGCCTGAAAATCGCCGCAGACAGAGCATGATGAAATCTCGCGATACATATTCTGGCCCGGCAACCAGACCTCGATGTCATAGGTTTTCTGCGCGGCGAATCCCATATCCCCGGTGCAAAGCGTGACCACGCGGTAGTGCAAGTCGAGTTTCCTGAGCACTTCTTCCGCGCAGGCGAGCATGCGTTCGTGCTCTTCTTTTGATTTTTCCGGTGTTGTGATGGAGACCAACTCGACCTTGGTGAACTGGTGCTGGCGGAGCATGCCGCGCGTGTCTTTGCCGGCCGCACCTGCCTCGGCGCGGAAACATGGCGTGCACGCCGTCAGGCGCATCGGCAATTGCGTTTCTTCGACGATCGACTCGCGGACGAGATTGGTGAGAGGAACTTCAGCGGTGGGAATGAGCCAAAAATCATTTGTCGTTCGAAATTGGTCGTCAGCAAACTTCGGGAGTTGCGCCGTGCCAAACATGACCTCGTCCCGAACCAAGATCGGCGGATTCACTTCCGTGTACCCATGGTCCTTGCCCGTATGTACGTCGAGCATGAATTGCCCGAGGGCGCGCTCCATGCGCGCCAAACCTTTCTGCAAGACAACGAAGCGCGCGCCGGATAATTTGGCGGCCAGTTCGAAATCCATCATTCCGAGCGCTTCGCCCAATTCAAAATGCTGTTTGGGCTTGAACGAATAATCGCGCTTTTTTCCGACGACATGATGCTCGACATTGCCGCTTGCATCGGCGCCATCCGGCACGTCATCGAGCGGCACGTTGGGAATTTGCGCTAATTCCTTGTCCAGCTCGGCACCGAGCGTTTTTTGCTCTTCTTCGAGTGCAGGCAAGGTGACCTTGAGCTCATTCACCTCCGCCATCAGCGTATTGGCCCTGCCCTCGTCTTTAGCCTTCTTGGCGTCACCGATTTCCTTGGAGGCGGCATTGCGGCGCGCCTGCGCCTGCTCGAATTTGGTGATAGCGGCGCGCCGCTTTTCGTCGAGCGCCAACAGTTTTTTCGACAGCAGCTCCAGACCGCGCCGTTTCAGGCCGCGGTCGAAGGCGTCCGGGTTCTCCCGAATCCATTTGATGTCGTACATGGGTGGGCTTTTAGCGCACGGCGAACACGTTGCCTACCTGAACGCCCTACTCCGCAGGCTTCGCGGTCGCCGCGGCGGCGTCGGCGGCCGCCTTGGCTGCGGCCTCGGCCTGCGCCTTTTTCTCCACTATGCGCACCGACCAGATCGAGCCTTCATATAAAATGAGCAAGGGCACCGCGAGCGACATCTGGCTGATGACGTCGGGCGGGGTAAGTACGGCGGCCAACACAAACGCGCCGACGATAAAATAGCGCCGCTTGGCCTTGAGCTGCTCGGCGGTGATGATGCCAATGCGCCCGAGCAGCGTCAGGATGACGGGAAGCTGGAATGCCACGCCGAACGCCAGCACCAGCGCCATCATCAGCGAGAGATATTCGCCGACCTTGGGCATCAGCGCGATCGAAGCATCGGTGGTCGATCCGGTCTGCTGCATGCCAAGCGAGAAACGCACCAGCATCGGCAACACCAGAAAATAGACGACCGCCGCGCCGAGCGCGAAGAAAACCGGTGTCGCGATCAGATACGGCAGGAACGCGCTGCGCTCATGCTTGTAAAGTCCCGGCGCCACGAACATGTAGATTTGCGCCGCGACGATCGGAAACGACAGAAACGCAGCGCCGAACATCGCGAGCTTAAGCTGTGTGACAAAGTATTCGAGTAGTGCGGTGTAGATGAATTTGGAGTTTTCCGGCCCGGCAATCCACACGAACGGCCATACCAGGACATTGTAAATATCCTTGGCGAACACAAAGCAGATCGCGAACATGATCCCGAAGGCGATCAGCGCCTTGATCAGCCGCGACCGCAGCTCGATCAGATGGTCCATCAATGGCGCTTTGGTCGCCTCGATGTCCTCGTGGCTCATGTGCCGCCTCCGGCCTGCTTGGGCGGCAGAGTTTCGGCGGGAGCAAAGTCTTTTTCACTCACCGGCGGCGGCAGCTCGGGTAGCGGCACGTTCACCTCAACCTGCGGTGTCGGCTCAGGCAACGTCGCGGATGGAGTTTCGGCGGACGCTTCACTCGCCGCGCCCTTGTCGGCCGCATCGAATGCACTCTCGATTTCTTGCTGCGTGCTCGCCATCGGATTGAAATTGGTAATATCGCCGACCGAGCTCTTGATGTCCTCGGCGTGCTTTTTCAGATCGGCCATCTCGGCCTCGCGCATGGCCTCCTGGAACTGCCCCTGGAATTCGGCAGCCATGCGTCGCACTTTGCCCATGAATTGGCCAAGCGTGCGCAACACAGTCGGCAGCTCTTTCGGCCCGATCGCGATCAGCGCGACGATGCCGATGACGACGAGCTCGCCCCAACCTATGTCGAACATGGATTAGTCAACTCCAAGTCGCTCACGCACCGGCGCCGCCGCAACGATTGTGCCGGGGCATAGCCCGGCGCGCCTGTGCAGCGATCAGGAACGCACGCCTTCGGCGCGCCGCTCGGCTTCCGTCTTCGTTGCGCTGCCTTCGATCGTCTTGACCGGCTCGCTCTTGGCGTCCGCCGACTTCTCGTCCTCGGACATGCCTTTCTTAAAGGCCTTGATGCCCTGGGCGAAGTCACCCATGAGCGACGAAATCTTTCCACGGCCTCCAAACAAGACCATCACGACCAGCAGGACGATGATCCAATGCCATATACTTAGGGAACCCATCGGCAAATCCTCCGCGGCGACGGGCTTTTCGGCTCGTCCCGCCATGATTTGAATGAGAAACTAGGCCCCGCAAGCGGCAAAAACAAGGACTTAGGCCCGGTCAAAGAGCCGCGCAGTCCGTTGAATTTACGGAATTTACCCTAATTGGCGTGCGTTCACTTCTCGGAGCGCGACGACGGTGGCGCCAGCCCAAGATCGAGATCGCCCGGATCGAGCGGATCTTCGTCCTCACGCAGCGTTGAATCGTCGGACGGCAGAGGGACGGCAAATCCGGGAGGCAAATTGCCCTCGATCAGTCCGGCACCCTTGAGCTCGTCCAGGCCCGGCAGGTCGCCGACCTCCTCCAGCCCGAAATGCGAGAGGAACGTTTCCGTTGTTCCATAAGTAATAGGCCGGCCCGGCGCCTTGCGGCGACCGCGCGGACGGATCCATCCGGTCTTGAGCAACACATCGAGCGTGCCGGCCGCGGCGACAACACCGCGAATTTCTTCGATTTCCGCGCGCGTCACCGGCTGATGATAGGCCACGATTGCCAGCGTCTCGATTGCTGCGCGCGACAGCTTGCGCGTCTCGACGATCTGTTTCGTCAGCAGCCAGGACAAGTCGCCAGCCGTGCGAAACGTCCACTTCTTGCCGACACGCACGAGATTGACGCCACGTATCGCATACTCATCCTTGAGCTGGGCGAGCGTGGCCTTCACGTTGACGCCGTTCGGTAACCTGCGCCCTAGCGTAGCCTCGTCGAGCGGCTCACCCGCCGCGAACAGCAGAGCTTCCAACAATCGCAATTCTTCGGGACGCGTGGCTGGTGCTGGCGCAGCCTCAGGCGCCGGCTCATTGTTTTGCACCACCACGAGCTTTTTGGCCACGCTCGGCATGGAACCCTTCCCCTTATGCGTTTTCTTGTGCGTCATGCGTCGCAGCATTTCCACCCGCGCCGACACGCTTGCGCATGTAGATCGGCGCGAATGACTCTTTCTGATGGATCTCGGCAACCCCTTCGCGCACCAACTCAAGCGCGGTGGCAAACGAAGACGCAAACACGGTCGCCGCGAATGCCGGTTCGACCACATAGCTGATCAGGAACTGGTCGATGCGAGACCAATCCGCCGATTGACCAATCAAGCGCTCAAGCGCCACGCGCGCTTCAGCCAGCGACCACACGGTGCGCTGCTTGAACCGGACGCGCGAGAGCGCGCTGCGGGATCGCTGCGTGGCGTAAGCGGTCAGCAAATCATAGAGCGTCGCCGACCATTCCGGCTGTTTGATTTCGGCAATCGGCTCCGGCAAGCCGCGCGCGAAGATATCGCGATTGAGTTGCGGGCGCTCCATCATCTGGGTTGCCACGTCGCGGATCGCCTCCAGCCGGCGCAGCCGATTGGCCAGCGCCAGAGCCATATCTTCGGCGCTGGGGCCCTCGCCTGGCCCTGAATCGGGCAGCAGCAATCGCGATTTCAGATACGCCAGCCAGGCCGCCATCACGAGGTAGTCGGCTGCAAGTTCGAGCCGCAACTGTCGCGCAGCTTCGATAAAGGACAGATATTGATCGGCAAGCGCAAGAATAGAAATCTTCGCAAGATCGACCTTTTGCTGGCGCGCGAGCATCAACAGCAGATCGAGCGGACCTTCGAAGCCTTCCACGTCCACGATCATCGCGGGCTCGGTGGCGCCGCGATCGGCACCAAGCGTGGTGTCGAAATCTTCGCTGCTCATGACCCGGTCTTCCGTTGCGTTCGTTCGTCGGCAACCATTTGTGTGAACACTCTGCGCGCGGCATCGGTATCGAATTCTTCCGGCGCCGAGCGCCGTGCGAGCGCTGCGTCGGCTCGACTGGCTGCATCGCCCGCCAGCTCCGGTACGACACCGGCAACAGCCGACATTTCCGCCAAATCCCCATTGCAGTGAAGCACGACATCGCAGCCCGCCGCCAGCGCGTCGCGGCTGCGCTCGGCTATGGTGCCGGACAGGGCATTCATCGACACATCATCGCTCATCAGCAACCCTTGGAATCCGATCAGTCCGCGAATCACTTGCCTGACTATTGTGACCGAAGTGGTGGCCGGCGCGACTGGATCAATAGTGCTAAACACAACATGTGCGGTCATGCCGAGCGGCAGGCTGGCCAGCGGCTTGAATGCCGCGAAATCCGTGTTTTCCAGGGTTGCTCGATCTGTATCGACCACCGGCAGCTTATGGTGACTGTCGGCGGTGGCGCGGCCATGACCCGGCAGGTGCTTTAGCACCGGAAGCACGCCCCCGGCCTCCAGGCCCTCTGCGACAGCTCTCGCGATCGCTGCGACCTTGCCCGGCTCGCGACCGTAGGCACGGTCGCCAATCACCGGATCCCCGCCGGCGACCGGCACGTCGGCGATCGGAAGGCAGTCCACATCAATGCCCAGCGATTTGAGATCCGAAGCAATCAGATGGCCGGCGAGCCGCGCTGCCGCGAGGCCAGAGGTTGGGTCACGGTCGTAGAGCTCGCCGTAACGTTCGCCGGGCGGGTAAGCTGGCCAATGCGGCGGACCGAGCCGCTGAACGCGACCACCCTCCTGATCGACAAGTACAGGGGCTTCCCAGCCAACGATGTCACGAAAAGATTGAATTAGTTCCTGCACTTGAGTCGGTGTATTCACGTTCCTCTTGAAGATGATGGCGCCCCAAGGCCGGGCATCGCGGAAAAAGGCTCGCTCATTGGCGGAAACACTCAACCCCGCCAATCCGGTAATGAATGCGCGTGCCGCCATCGGCGCGGATTAGCCCGCGCCCGCCGCATGGGTCAAGTTTTGGCCTGTTAATTCCTCTGGACGAGGCACTGGCCGCCGGCTGCCTTGAGGCTCGAACACAATTCGGCGGCCTCATTGGCGTTCGCAAAGGGCCCGACCATGGCCCGGTAGTATGTCCCCTTGGCACCCAGATCGGCCTTGTGGACCAGTGGCTGGCGGCTGCCGAGCTGGCTGGGGAACTTTGCCTGCAAGGCACGGAAGGCCGATTGAGCCTCGGATTCGCTGCGCTGCGAGGACACCTGGACGTAACTGCCCGGCCCGCCAGCATTGGCACTGGTGGTGGCCGCTGGCGGCGGCAGTGAAGCGGTGCGCGTCGGCGCAGCAGGCACTGGCGCCACGCGCGCAGGTGCCGCATTCGGGTTCAGGGACAATGGCGCACTGCCGCTCGGGGCTGGCGCAGCCTGCCGGACAGGCGGCGCCGGACGCGCTGCCGGAGCCGGTGGTTGCTCCTGCTCCGCATCAGCGGTGGCCGCGTCGGCCGAGGCGCGCGCCAGCGGCGGCGCTGCCCGTGGAGCCGGAGCTTGCGGTGGTGGCGTTGGCACAGCCCGTGCTGGAGCCGCCGCTGCTGCGCCAAGCGGCGAAGATGGCATCGCGTCAGCAACCGCGGATTGGTCGGGGCGTATAGCAATGGTACGAATTTTCTTCGGTTCGCCCGCAACCACGCCGCTGCCGAGCGCGGCCGGCGGAGCGGACTGTGACAGTGCGGCCATTGCCGGCTTGTCGAGCGGTTGTTCCTCGCGCGAAACCAGTTTTTCACTCTGGCCCCGCTCGTTCATCCGATCGGTGATCAGCTTGTTCGATTGCGCGTCTTTGCCGGTCGTCGCGGGCACGACCTTGCTCGGCCCCGCATCAGCTTTGATCACGGGCGGCGGTTGGAGCGAGCCAGATGACCCAAACAGCGCGCGATAGCCGAACGCGCCTGCCGTTCCGATCACCGCCAAAGCGAACACGCCGGCGATCACCATGACGCCCAGGCGCCTGCGTGAGGGCGGCACGTCCTCGTAATATTCCTCATCGACTTGTTGATGCGCGGCGTGCTCGTAACCGTCGTGCTCGTAATCGCCCTGCTCCGCAGCGTAGCCGCGCGCATCCTGCTCGGTCCGATAGTCCTCATCATCGGCGCGTGGCAACGGCGCGCTTCCGTAGGGTTGGCGCCCGTAATTCTGGCCCGTGTAGTTCTGCGAGGCGCCCGTAGATTGTTCAGCGGGCTCAGGCCTCGCAGCGAAGTACCCATTCCCGCCCAATTTCTGCGGAGCCGCCGGAGCCCGCGGTACAGCGCCCCCTGGTGAGGCGTAAGGAGACCCAAGCGGCTGTGTGTTCCAGTCGTTGTGCTCGCCCGGTTGCTGTGCAGACGCACGACGTGCGCTCTCGCGGCCGAATTCTGCGAACGGGTCAGTCTGGCCGATGAGACGCGCAAGTTCCGCGAGCGGATCGTTGCCAGACGGCTTGGCCGCGCTACGCACGGGCGGTTCACTTGCACGATATGGTCGCTGGCTTTGGTCGTCCGCCATTCGGTCCCCGGTTACTGAATTCGCCCATGCCCCGCTTGTATGGTCGCTCGCGATCCATGCCAGGCACAAATCGTCGCAGACGGGATTTATCGCATTTCGTCCGGCGCCCTGACCCCAAGTAGGGCGAGACCCGATGCGAGTATGGTGACTATCCCCTCCACCAAGGCAAGCCGGGCCGCTGTCATTTCTCGATCATTCTGGATAATGAAGCGTAAATGAGGCAAGTCTTTTCCGCGCGTCCACAGCGCATGAAATTCACTTGCCAATTCATACAGATAGAACGCAATCCGGTGGGGTTCATGGGCGACCGCGGCGGCCTCGATGGTGCGTGGATAGAGCGCAATCCGCCGCAGCAGGGAAACTTCGCCCGCGTCACTGAGCCGGTCGAGCGGTGCTTTCTTCAGCAGCGCCGCCCGCGCCGCCGGGGCTTCGGGCAAATCCGGCATTTCCTCTCGCGCATTGCGAAAGATCGATTGCCCACGCGCATGACCGTATTGGACATAGAACACGGGGTTCTCGCGCGTGTGCTCGATCACCTTGGCGAGATCGAAATCAAGCACGGCGTCGTTCTTGCGATAGAGCATGTCGAAGCGCACGGCGTCACGACCAACCTCGTCAACGACTTCGCGCAACGTCACAAACTCGCCCGCCCGTTTTGACATTTTTACCGGCTCGCCCGCGCGCAGGAGACGCACGAGCTGCACGAGCTTCACGTCCAGCTCGGCCTTTCCACCGCTGACCGCCTTCACCGCCGCCTGCATCCGTTTGATGTAGCCGCCATGGTCAGCGCCCCACACATCGATCAGGTTGCGGAAACCGCGCGCAACCTTCGATCGGTGATAGGCGATGTCGGACGCAAAATAGGTATAGCTACCGTCGGACTTCTTGAGAGGCCGGTCGACGTCATCGCCAAAATCGGTTGATCGAAACAGCGTCTGCTCACGATCTTCCCAATCCTCAAGGTTGCCACCCTTGGGCGGCGGCAGACGCCCTTCATAGACCTCGCCGCTTTTACGCAAATCCTCAATCGCGGCGCCAACTTCGTCGCGGCCGCCTTCGATCAACGAGCGCTCCGAAAAAAACACGTCGAAATGAACATCGAGCGCAGCGAGATCGTCGCGGATCGTGTCCAACATCATCGTGATGGCCTTCGGGCGCACAACAGGTAGCCATTCGGCCTCCTTCATCGTGCTGAGCTTGGCCCCGTACTCGGCCGCAAGCTCGCCGCCCACCGGGCGGAGATAGTCGCCCGGGTAAAGTCCTTCGGGAATTGCACCAATGTTTTCGCCGAGCGCTTCGCGATAGCGCAAGAACGCCGAACGGGCGAGCACATCAACCTGGGCGCCAGCATCGTTGATGTAGTATTCGCGCGTCACGTTGTACCCTGCGAAGGCCAGCAAATTTGCGAGCGCATCGCCGAACACCGCGCCGCGCCCATGCCCGACGTGCATCGGTCCTGTTGGATTGGCCGAGACATATTCGACGTTGACCTTCTCACCTTTGCCTATCTCGCCGCGCCCGTAGGCCCTGCCCATCGCCAGCACGAGACGCAGCTCTTCGGCCCAGACATGCGGCTTGAGGGTGAGATTAATAAAACCAGGCCCGGCGACGTCGACTTTGGCGACCTTGTCGTCTGCGCGCAGCCTGTCGGCAATCGCTTCGGCAAGTTCGCGCGGCTTCTTGCCGGAGTCCTTGGCGAGCACCATTGCGGCATTGGTCGCCATGTCGCCATGGGTCGGATCGCGCGGCGGCTCGACAACAATGCGCGAAAGATCGGCCCCGGAACCGAGCACAGCGGCGGTCGCAGCACACGCTCGCTCAAGCATATCGGCAAACAGATGTTGGGGCTTGGCTGGGCTCGGCATTGTGCGCTGCGGCTAACGTAATTCGGGAAGGGAGTCAAAAATTGTCGGCATATCGAGCCGTCGACAGGCGGCCGTCGAGGCTGTCATCGGATCGTCGCCCCGCTATCGACCGACAAGATCTGACCGGTGGTGATCGCGGCCTCGTCGGACGCCAGGTAGACGGCCATGTCGGCCATGTGGATCGGTAGACCCAGGCCGTGCAGATGCGTTGCGGCCAATTTCTCGATGTCCTTTGAGCCCTCCAGAAGCTTCTTCACTCGTTCGGTGAGCACGACGCCTGGCGCAATTGCGTTCACCCTGATCTTGTCGGGCGCGTATTCGACTGCCATTGAGCGCGTCAATGCGGCAATAGCGCCCTTGGCCGCGGTGTAGCAATCGCGCCCGGGCAGCGCGCGCAGCGCCACAATCGAAGACATGTTGATGATCGAACCGCCACCCGATTTGATCATGTGCGGAATGCCGAGCCTGGAACACAGAAACGTGCCGTAAAGATCGAGCTTGATCACCCGCCAGAACTCGTCTTCGGAAACGTCCGTTACGCGGTCGTCGTCCGGCGACGAACCACCGGCGTTGTTGTGAAGTATATGCAAGCCGCCAAAGCGCCTGACGGTCTCGGCGAAGGCAGCGTCTACCTGCGCATGCTCCCGAATATCGCATTCGATGAAGTGGGCATCGCCGCCGGAATTCTTGCCGCGCGCACGCGCCGAATCTGCCGCAGCCGCGCCACGCGGCGCATCAATCTCCGCAATAACGACTTTGGCGCCTTCTTCGGCAAATCGTTCAGCCGTGGCGCGGCCAATGCCTCCGCCACCACCTGTTATGAATGCAACCTTCCCCGCCAACCGCGCCATAAGTTAGCTCCTCACTGTGCCGATTCTGGTATGTGCGCTCACCGTAACTCCGGAGTCTCTTTGAAGTATTTCGCATGCTCGATGAGCGCGTATCGGTCGGTCATCCCGGCAATGTAGTCACCAATGCGGCGGGCGCGCGCGGACGTATCCGTAATATCCAGCCGCTCGCCCCATTCCGCCGGCAAATCAGCAGGTGTCGCCATGTAGTGCGCGAAGAGATCATGGACCACGCGCTCGGCATCGGCCATCACACGCATCACACGTTCATGGCGGTACATTCGCGGGTAGAGAAATCCCTTGATGTCGCGGTCGGCCATTTCCATCGCCGGCGAGAACCCAACCATGGCGCGCGGCGCATTGCGCACCTCGGCAGCGGATTGCGGCTTGAGCATCGCGACGCGACGGCTGGTTTCGGCGATCACATCCTCAATCATGCGCGTGATGAGCGCGCGCACGGTCTCGTGCACACGCCGCGTGGGCTCGACGCCAGGATGCTGTGCATCGATCGCGCTCAGTATGCTTCCGATCAGCGGAACACCGGCAATGTCATCGAGCGTAAAAAGATCGGCGCGAAGGCCGTCATCGATGTCGTGGGCATCATACGCGATGTCGTCTGACAATGCCGCGGCCTGCGCTTCCGCGCTGGCATAAGTCCACAATTCCAGATCCTGAATCCTCGAATAGGCGACGATCGGTGCCGGTGCACCCTGTCTTGCATAGCGACCAACGGCGAGGCCTTCGCGATCAACGATCGGCCCATTGTGCTTGACCAGACCTTCCAGCGTTTCCCAACTCAGATTGAGACCGTCGAAGGCCGCGTAACGTCGCTCAAGATCGGTCACAATACGCAGCGCCTGTGCGTTGTGATCAAAGCCGCCGAAGTCGGCCAGATGATCATCGAGTGCACGTTCGCCGGCATGGCCGAAAGGCGAATGGCCAAGGTCGTGCGCCAAGGCCAGCGCTTCGCTGAGATCCTCATCGAGGCCGATCGCGCGCGCCAGCGAGCGCGCGATCTGCGCAACTTCGAGCGTATGCGTCAGCCGCGTGCGATAGTGATCGCCCTCGTGATAGACGAACACCTGCGTCTTATGGGCCAGCCGGCGGAACGCAGCGGAATGGATGATCCGGTCGCAGTCGCGGCGGAAGGCATTGCGGGTCGGGCTCGCCGGCTCAGCATAGCGGCGGCCGCGGCTTTGCACCGGATTGGTGGCATAAACGGCCCGTTCGCGCCCAGTTTCAACCGCCATTGGCATTTCTTATCGTTGGCGCATGATCTTATCCGAAAACCGGTTTCCATCCCCGATCAAGTCGAGGACAAGCTTTTCGGGGTCATGCGCCGCATTGACCTCACTGGCCCGCGCACTTAACTATCCGTTGGGCCATCTGCCAATAGGATGGGCCCGAAAAGGCGAACGATGAGCACGGCCATTACGGTCAGCGAGCGGGCTGCGCGGCGGATCGGCGAAATCCTCAAGGCTGAGCCGAGCGGCACCATGCTGCGCGTCAGCGTGGAAGGCGGCGGCTGCTCGGGATTTCAATACAAATTTGATATGGAGCGCGCCAAAGCCGCCGACGATCTTGTCATCGATCACGATGGCGCAGTTGTCCTGATCGATCCGGTGTCCGTCAATTACATGGCCGGCTCGGAAATCGATTTCGTCGACAGCCTTATCGGCGCGTCGTTCAAGGTCAATAACCCGAAGGCGAAGGCCTCCTGCGGCTGCGGCACCAGCTTCGCGCTTTGATCGATTATTCCGCGGCAACCGCCGGCGGAGCTTCCTCGACTTCCGCAAGCTGTGGCTCGAGCCGGCGCTTGATCATGCGGTCAATGCGATCCAGGTAAACATAGATCACCGGCGTGATGTAAAGCGTCAGCAGCTGCGACAGCACCAGACCACCGACGACCGCAACGCCAAGCGGCTGGCGCAATTCAGCGCCGGCGCCTGTTCCAAGCGCAATCGGCAGCGACCCGAAGATCGCCGCGAATGTCGTCATCATGATCGGACGGAATCGGAGAACCGCGGCTTCGCGGATTGCGGCCTCCGCCGACAATCCGACGCGCCGCCGCTCGATCGCGAAGTCGATCATCATGATCGCGTTCTTCTTCACGATGCCGACGAGCATCACAATGCCGATCATGGCGATGACGGACAGGTCCATCCGAAAGAGCATCAGCGTCAAAATTGCACCGATGCCGGCCGACGGCAGACCGGAGATGATGGTGATCGGGTGGATGAAGCTCTCGTACAGAATTCCGAGGACGACGTAAGCGGCAAAGATTGCAGCCAGAATCAGAATGCCCTGCCCGCGCAGCGAGTCCTGGAACACTTGAGCGGTGCCCTGGAAACCGGTGGTGATGGTCGCCGGCAATCGCTCTTCGCGCTCCAGGTTTTGAATGGCATCGACGGCCTGGCCCAGCGAGAAGCCAGGCGCAAGATTGAATGAAATCGTAACCGCTGGCTGCTGGCCCTGGTGATTGACCTGCAACGGACCGACCGTGCGATCGAAACGGGTCACGGCCGAGAGCGGCACCGTCGTGCCGCTCGATGTCTTGACATAGACGCGCGCCAAATCATCCGGACCGACCTGAAATTCCGGCTGGGTCTCGAGAATGACCTGATAGTAGTTCACCGGGCTATAGATGGTCGCGACCTGCCGCACGCCGAACGCGTTATAAAGTTCCTGCCGGACCTGATCGACGGTCACGCCGTAAACCGCCGACTTCTCACGATCGACATCGATGGTCACTTGCGGATTGGTGACGTAGAGGTCCGTGGTGACGTCAAGCAAGCCGGGGATCTTGGCAATCTTGTCGCGCAGATCAGGCGTTATTCGGTAGAGCGACGCCGTGTCATTGGACTGCAACGTATACTGATATTGGCTTTTGGCGAGCTTGCCGCCGAGATTGATGTTCTGGATCGGCTGGAAATAAATTGCGAGGCCAGGTACGACATTGGCGGTCCGGCGCAGACGCGCTGTGATCGTCTGGAGACTGTCGCGCTCGCTGCGCGGCTTGAGCGCCACAAGCATGCGGCCGCTATTGCCAACCGAGTTCGGACCGCCGCTGCCGGCCGTCGAATTCACATAGTCCACCGCCGGATCGGCACGTACGAGGTCGGCGACTTGGCGCTGAAGCCGCGAGATTTCCGGAAACGAAATGTCGGTTGCACCTTCGGTAATGCCGATGACGTAGCCGGTGTCCTCGGTCGGAAAGAAGCCCTTGGGTACTATTGCGTAGAGAATAATGGTGGCGAAAAACGTGCCGAGCGTGACCATGAGCATGATCCACTTGAACGCGAGCACGCGGTCCAGCGTCCACTGGTACGTGTTGAGCATCAATTCGAAGAGTTGCTCGAACATGCGCAGCACAAAGAATTGTTTTTTATCGTCCTCGGGGTGATGGCTGCCGAGCACGCGCGCGCAAAGCATCGGCGTCAGGGTCAGCGACACAAAGCCGGAAACTATGATCGCGACGGCGATCGACACCGCGAATTCGCGGAAGACGCGGCCAACCATGCCGCCCATCAACAGCACCGGGATAAATACCGCGATCAGGGAGAACGTAATCGACACGATGGTGAAGCCGATTTCGCGCGAGCCCTTTAATGCTGCCTCGAACGGCCGCATCCCCCCTTCAACGTGGCGCACGATGTTTTCCAGCATCACGATGGCATCGTCGACGACAAAGCCTACCGACAAAGTGAGCGCCAGCAGCGTCATGTTGTTGATGGAAAAGCCGAAGGCGTACATCGCGGCGAATGTGCCGACCAGCGACACCGGCACGGCGAGCGCAGGGATGATGGTCGCCGAAACTTTGCGCAGGAACAGGAAGATCACCAGGATAACGAGCGTGACCGCGATCGCCAGCGTCTCCTGCACATCAGTCACCGCCGCACGAATTGACAGCGAGCGGTCGAACAAAGGCTCCATCTGGATCGATGGCGGAACCTGCGCCCGCATGTTCGGCAGTCCCTGGCGCACGAGGTCGACGACCTGCACGGTGTTGGCATCCGGTTGACGCTGGATCGCCAACACAACCGCGCGCGCATCATTGAACCACGTGGCAACCTTGTCGTTTTCGACGCTGTCGATCACCCGCGCAATCTGGCTCAGTTTGATCGGCGCGCCATTGCGGTACGCCACGACCACGTCGCGATAATCGGTTGCATGCGGCATCGCGCTGGTGGCGGCCAGGGTGATACTTTGTTTTGGACCGGTTAGAACTCCGACTGGCGTGCTCGAGTTGGCCTTGGCGACGACATTGCGCACGTCTTCAAGCGAAATATTACGGGCCGCGGCCTCGGTCGGATTGACCTGCACGCGCACAGCGAACTTCTGCGCGCCATAAACCAGCACCTGCGCAACGCCTGGCAATTGCGAAATCTGCGGCGCCAGAACGGTCTCGGCATAATCGTCGACCGTCGAAAGCGGCACGGTATCGGACCGCAAGCTGACATAGAGCACCGGGAAATCGCCGGGATTCACTTTGCGGAATGACGGCGGTATCGTCATTTCGATCGGCAGCAGGCGCGCGGCGGTCGCCAGCGCGGTCTGCACGTCGAGTGCTGCACCGTCGATATTGCGGCCGAGATCGAACTGAATGGTGATCTGCGCCAGGCCGAGCGCCGACGACGAATTCATCGACGAGATGCCGGAAATCGTCGACAGCTGCCGCTCGATCGGCGAGGCAACCGACGACGCCATCGTTTCCGGGCTGGCGCCCGGAAATTGCGCCGTGATCTGGATGGTCGGAAAATCCACCGCCGGCAGTGCCGCGACCGGCAGCAGCCGATAGGCAAAGACCCCGAAAACGATCAGCGACGCCGTCATCAGCGTCGTCAGCACCGGGCGGCGAATACAGGTTTCCGAGATATTCATGGTTCAGCTGCCCGCGACTTTGGGCGGGCGAATATTGAGGGGCGTTCCGTTCGACAACAGCAACTGCCCTTCGGTCACGACGGTCTCGCCACCGGTCAGTCCGGACGCGATCACGCTTTCGGTGCCGATCTGGCGCTCAACCGTGACCGGCTGGATCCTGGCAACGCCATCTTTGGCGATGAACACAAAGGTGCCGGTCTAACTCACCTGCACCGCGTTCGAGGGCACGACGACACCCTCTTCATTCCGCAATGTCATGTCCGTGGTGACCAACGTGCCGGGCCAGAGCAATTCATCCTTGTTCTGCATCGTCGCGCGCACCATCGCCATGCCGGTCGCAGGGTCGACCGTGTTCTCGATCATGGTGACCTGGCCGCTGGCGCGCTTCTGGTCGCCGGGAATGATCGCCTCAACGGTCGCGGTTTCGGCGGCGATCGCCTTGCGGATGTCCGGAAGATTTTTCTGCGGCACCGTAAAGCTCACGTAGACCGGCACCATCTGGTTGATGGTCGCCATGGGCGAGGTGTCGGCCTGGCGCACAAAGTTTCCGACCTTCACGTTGGCCATGCTGATGCGGCCGGAAATCGGTGCGCGAATTCCGCAGAAGCCGAGCTGAACCTTGAGGTTCTCAAGCTGCGCGCGGTTCGAGTCAGCAGTCGCGCGCGAAATGTTGACTGCGGTCTGCGCGTTGTTGAGCGTGACAATCGGGGTCGCGTTGCGCGCCGCGAGATCGGTGTAGCGTTCGACATCGCGCTGTGCCTGCTCGAGCGTTGCCTGCGCGCCGTCAATCACCGCCTGCACGCGCTTCATGTCCGCTTCGATTTGCCTGCAATCGAGCGTGAACAGCAAATCGCCTTTTTCGACATGAGCACCGTCACGGAAATGGACGTCGGTAATCGTGGTGTCCACCTGCGTCTTGATGGCGACGCTCGCGATGGGGGTGACGTTGCCGAGCGCACTCAGGCGTACCGGCATGGTTTTGCGTTCGGCAGTGGCGGTTTCAACCGGAACCACGCGGGCCTGGACCTGGCGGGCGGCAACGCCGTCCGTCGTCCAAATGCCGCGCACGAGCACGGCGATGGCGATCAGGGCGAGGACCGCCCCCCCAATGAGCCATTTGCGTTTGGTCATCTGCAATATTTGTCCGGACTCATAGTGCGCTTGACCGGACTTTCCCTCACCCTCGGAACGGCGTTGTATTCACAGCACTTTGGGGCCGCGTTAGCGGCTTGCCTAGCATATAAACGTTACCGAGTGCATATCCCTGCGGCTGTCTGATAAACACTGCAAATAAAGCCCTATTCGCCCCACCGGACCCCGAAATCCATGCGAATTGCCACCTGGAACGTCAACTCCATCCGCCAGCGCATGGACAACCTGCAGGCCTGGCTCAAGGAACGGCAGCCCGACATCGTTTGCCTGCAGGAAATCAAATGCATGGACGATGCTTTCCCGCGGGAGCCGATAGAAGCGCTCGGGTACAACGTAGCGGTGCATGGCCAGAAGACCTTCAACGGCGTGGCGCTGCTTTCCAAGCTTCCGTTCGACGAGGTCGCGCCCGGTCTGATCGGCGACGAGAACGACGTGCAGGCGCGCTTTCTGGAAGCGATTGTTTCTACAAAAAAGGGCGCGCTGCGCGTCATCAGCCTCTATTTGCCCAACGGCAACCCGCCTGAGACCGACAAATATAACTACAAGCTCAATTGGATGACCCGGCTGATTAACTTCTCACATGAACGACTTAAACTAGAGGAACCGATGGTGCTGGCCGGCGATTACAATGTGATACCCACCCCCGCCGATGTCCGCCGCCCGGAGGCTTGGAAGAACGATGCATTGTTCCTTCCGCAAACGCGCGAGAAATATCGTGCGCTAATCAATCTGGGGCTGACGGATGCCGTGCGGGCGGTGAGTGACGCCTCCGACCTCTACACGTTCTGGGACTATCAGGCCGGCGCCTGGCCCAAGGATGACGGCATCCGCATCGATCATTTGTTGCTGTCTCCGCAAGCCGCGGACCGGTTGACTGACGCCGGCATCGACCGCCATGTGCGCGGCTGGGACAAGCCGTCTGATCATGTCCCGGTCTATATCGATCTGGATATTGACGCGAGATAGATTTCCTCCGTCATGGCCAGGACATAAGCGTGCGAAAGCACGCCGTTCTTCGAACGGCTATGCCCGGCAATGACAGAATTACTTAATCCAATCAAAGAACTACTCTCTTCGCGTCTCGAGCCAGCGGCGGAGATAGACGGCCGCCAAAGCGCGTTCGTCTTCACTCGCCTGCTGCATGGCGCTGTCATAGAGCTTGGTGATCCATGCCTGGTCGGCGCGCGCGCTGTCCTTTGCAAGCGCAAGCCACATCAAACCGCGCGCGGCCTGGCGCGGAACGTGATCGCCCTCAAACAGCATGGCGCCAAGCATGGCCTGCGCCTCGCATTGGCCCTTCTGCGCAGAAAGACCAAACCAGCGTGCGGCCTGGCGCGGGTCGTGCGGCGCGCCGTTGCCATTGAGGTAGAGCCGCGCCAGATAATATTGCGCGTCGGGATCGCGGAAATACGACGCCGCGTAAGCAAACATTTCGCGCGCGCGATCAGGATCGCGCTTGATCTCGGTCTTTGGAATTCCTTCGAGGTAATAGTGGCCGAGCGCAACGAAGGCATTGGCGACAAAGCGCGCCTGCGGTGTATCGGGATTGTCCTCGGCGTGGCCGTCGGCGATGCGGCGGAAATATTCAAACGCCTTGAGATCGTTCTGCGCGACACCGTCACCTTCGGCATACATGCGGCCGAGTTTCCACTGCGCCAGCGCGTGGCCTTTTTCGGCGGCGTATTCGAGCGAGTTGACCGCTTTCACGGTTTCGCCGGTCTTGAGCCAATGCGCACCCGAGCGGAACGCTTCCACCGGCGTCATCGGAGGCGGCGCCATACTGCCGTCGGACTTGCTGCCGTCGAGTGCGAATGCGGGCGCCGCGGCCATCAGGCCGGCGCCGATTAGCATCACACGCAACAGGGTCTCAAGTGTCCGCATAACACTCTTTCTCAGCCGCGCCGCCGGGATGCGTCACCGCGCCATTGACGGCGGGTCCCACCTGCTGCGCGTATTTCCACAGATAGCCTGAAGTGAAATCGCTCTCGCGCGCCTTCCACTGACTCTTGCGCTTGGCGAGTTCGTCGGCGGAAAGCCTGACGTCGAGCGTGCCCTTCACGGAATCGATCTCGATGATGTCGCCGTCGCGGATCAGTCCGATCGGGCCGCCGATCGCGGCTTCGGGGCCGACATGGCCGACGCAGAAACCGCGCGTCGCACCGGAGAAACGGCCATCGGTAATCAACGCGACTTTTTCGCCGGCGCCCTGCCCGTAAAGCGCCGCCGTCGTCGACAGCATTTCGCGCATGCCGGGGCCGCCGCGCGGTCCCTCGTAACGGATCACCAGCACATCGCCGTCTTTGTATTTGCGATGCTTGACCGCGTCGAAGCAGGCTTCCTCGCCGTCAAAGCAGCGCGCCGGGCCGCTGAACTTCAGCGTCTTCATGCCGGCGACTTTCACGATCGCACCTTCGGGTGCGAGATTACCCTTGAGCCCGACCACGCCGCCGGTTGCCAGCAACGGCTTGTCAGCCGGACGAATGACGTCCTGGTCGGGATTCCATTTCACGTTTTTCATATTCTCGGCGATCGTGCGACCGGTGACCGTCATGCAATCGCCGTGCATGTAACCGTGGTCGAGAAGAGTTTTCATCAAAAGTGGCACGCCGCCAGCTTCGAACATATCCTTGGCGACATAACGGCCGCCCGGTTTCAAATCTGCGATATAAGGAGTCTTTTTGAAGACTTCGGCGACATCGAACAGCGTAAATTCGATACCGCACTCGTTGGCAATCGCCGGTAAATGCAACGCAGCATTGGTCGAGCCGCCAGACGCGGCGACCACCGCCGCAGCGTTTTCCAGCGCCTTTTTCGTGACGATGTCGCGCGGACGAAGGTTTTGCCTGATCAAATCCATGATCATTTCGCCGGCCAGCATGCAGAACTTGTCGCGAATTTCGTACGGCGCCGGCGCGCCCGCCGAATAAGGCAGCGCGAGACCGATGGCTTCCGAAACTGTTGCCATGGTGTTGGCGGTAAATTGCGCACCACATGCGCCAGCCGAGGGGCAGGCGTTCTGCTCGAGCGTATCGAGATCCTCGTCGGACATTGTTCCGACGGAATGTTTGCCGACCGCCTCGTACACGTCTTGAATTGTGACTTCCTTGCCCTTGAATTTTCCGGGCAGGATCGAGCCGCCGTAGATGTAGATCGACGGCACGTTGAGACGGCACATGGCCATCATCATGCCGGGTTGCGACTTGTCGCAGCCCGCAATCCCGATGAGCGCGTCGTAGGCGTGGCCGCGCACGGTGAGCTCGACGGAATTGGCAATCACCTCGCGCGACGGCAGCGATGCCCGCATGCCGGCATGGCCCATCGCGATACCGTCGGTGACGGTGATCGTGCAGAATTCGCGCGGCGTGGCGCCGCCGGCAGCAACGCCTCGCTTCACCACCTGCGCCTGACGCATCAGCGCGATGTTGCAGGGGGCGGCTTCATTCCAGCAGGTGGCGACGCCGACGAAAGGTTGATGGATCTGTTTCGTCGTCAGACCCATCGCGTAATAGAAGGCGCGGTGCGGCGCGCGGTCCGGCCCCTCGGTGGCGTGCCGGCTCGGCAGCTTCGACTTCAAACTGGTCTTTGCGTCCATAATGCCTTGTCGCCCCCGCCCCCGGTTACCGCGACCGGATCGGCCCGGCCGGCTTATTGAGGCGATCACCCGGCTGGGCGGCCCCCGATGTCGTTGAAGGGTATGGCCGAATCGCGGCGCGGCGAGGGTCATCGGAGGGTATGGCTTAAATGTTCTAAAAGTGTTGCAGGCCGGACACAGGTGTGACTGGCGCGCGGCGCGATTGGCGCCGGCACAATCGTAACCACTACCGCCCCCGGCCAGCGCATTTGGGCAAGACCGGCCCTAAAACACTTGTTCGTGCCTCTGAAAGCTGGGACTGCGAGGCCGTGGATATGGCCTCAATAGTGGTCTGGGTACCCGCATTCGCGGGGAAGAACGGGCCCGGTACACGGAGAAACCGTTAGTCCCATGCCGCAGCCCCCTCGCCTCCGCCGCTCATTCTTTGACCGTCCGGTGCTCACGGTCGCGCCCGAACTCATCGGCGCGACGCTGCTGGTCGACGGCGTGGGTGGCATCATTGTCGAGCTAGAGGCCTATCATCACACCGACCCGGCGGCGCATTCCTACATCGGGCGCACGGAACGTAACGCGGTGATGTTCGGGCCGGCCGGTTACGTTTATGTCTATCGGTCCTACGGCATCCACTGGTGTCTCAACTTTGTCTGCGAGGGAGACGGCAGCGCGAGCGCGGTGCTGATCCGCGCCATCGCGCCGACCGAGGGGCTCGCCGCCATGCGGCGGCGACGCGGTATCAAAGACGAGCGCGCGCTGTGCTCGGGACCGGGAAAACTGTGCGAGGCACTGGCCATCACGCACAAGCACAATGGAATGCCGGTCGATCGGGCCCCGTTCGAATTGCGTGCGCGCAGCAAAACGCCGGCAATCGTGACTGGGCCCCGCATCGGCATCACAAAGGCGGTCGCGAAGCCGTGGCGTTACGGCCTGGAAGGCTCACCATTCCTGAGCAAGCCGTTCAGGCCCTCATCCTGATTCTGGACTGCGGATCGAAACCGAAGTCCTGCTTGGCCTTTTCGCTCGACACGGCGGCGCCATCCTCCGCGATATTGTAGATGCCGGGCTTTCCCTTGGTGACCGCCTGCATCGTTGCGCGCGCCGCGGCATCGATGTGGATCGATGGCGTCCGCGAGGGCGTGTCGTACCAGGTCCCGGGTCCGTAGAAATAACCGAAACGCAGTACGATCCCTTCCGGAATTTCCAGCACCGCCTGCTCAAGCGCAGCCGCCGCTTCAGCGCTGCGGCCGGCGATGCCGTCGGCGCCGAGATTCAGTGGATCACTTTCGACACGCGTCCCTTTAGCCGGCGCGTAGGCGAATGCAACGCTTTGGGCAACCATGCGCTTCACATTCGCCGCCCGCGCCGCCGCGACGAGATTGGCGGTCCCCTCAATGCGCAGACGGGCATTGCGCGCAACGCCTTCGTCGAATTGCGGCGTGCCCGGCGCGAAAGCCAGATCCGTAAGCTGGTGGATGATGGCCTGCGGCGCCGCCGCACTGACAGCACGCGTAAGCGCCTCCACATCGAAGACATCGACCACGACCGGCTCGGCGCCGAGCTTCAGCAGAACATCGGCCTTGTCGGCCGACCGGGTGGTGCCGACTACGGTGTGCCCGACCGCACGCAGCAGCGGCGTGAGCTTGCGCCCGATTGCGCCGCCTGCTCCGGCCAGAAATATTTTCATGTGACCAGCTTAATTCTTATCCGCTCATTCCCGCGAAAGCGGGAATCCAGGAGCCAAAAGCTCGGAGCGTGCAGCCCTGGATCCCCGCTTGCGCGGGGACGAACGGCAATGGTGATTGCTTCAATTCCGGGCACTACCCCGCCCCCTTCAACCGTTCCAGCGCCTCGGCGATCTTGGCCTTGCGGCCGACCGCTTCCTCGCGTTTTTCTTTTTCGTCCTCGACCACATCTTCAGCCGCGCGCTCCATGAACTTTGGATTGTTCAACTTGGCGTCGGTGCGCGCAATGTCGGCTTCGGCCTTCTGCATTTCCTTGGCCAGCCGCGCGCGTTCGGCGGCAAGATCGATCACGCCCTTGAGCGGCAATGCCGCCACCTCGCCGCGCACGACGATCTGCACCGACCCTTGCGGGGCTGCCGGCGCCGAGGAAATCTCGGACACGCGCGCGAGCCGCTTGATGAACTCGGCCCATCGTTCCGCACGCGCCTTGGTTTCGGCGGATGCGCCGGCGAGCACCAGCGGGATCGCCGCGGTGATGTTCATCTCGGCGCGGATCGAGCGGATGGCGGTGATAAGCTCGATCAGCCAGCCGATTTCGGCCTCGGCCTTTTCATCGGCAAGGCCGTCGAGCTTTGGCCAGCCGCTCAACGCGAGCAATTGAGAACGCTTCGGCCCCTGCTCCGCAGTCACCGCCCACAATTCTTCGGTGATGAAGGGCATGAAGGGATGCAGCAGCCTGAGAATTTCATCGAGCGCCCATGCCGCCATCGCGCGCGTCTCGTTTTTTGCGGAGCCATCCGGACCAGTCAACAGCGGCTTCGACAGCTCGACATACCAGTCGCAATAAACGTTCCAGACGAAGCGATAGGCGGCGCCGGCGGCCTCGGCATAAGCGTAAGTTTCGATCGCGCGGGTGATCTCGGTGGCCGCCTTCGCCGTCTCGTGCGCGATCCAGCGGTTGAGCGTTTCCTTCGCGGATTTCGGATCAAAGCCCTCGACCCGTGCCGCGCCGTTGAACTCAACAAAGCGGGCCGCGTTCCAGAGCTTGGTCGCGAAGTTGCGGTTGTTCTCGACGTCCTGCGGGCCGAGCCTGATGTCGTGCCCCGGCGCGACATTTCGCGCCAGTGTAAAACGCAGCGCATCTGCGCCAAACTCGTCAATAACGCCGAGCGGATCGACCACATTGCCCTTCGACTTCGACATCTTGGCGCCGGACGCATCGCGCACGAGGCGGTGGATATAAACATCGTGGAAAGGAATTTCCGGCTCGCCCTTCTCGTTCTTCATGAAGTGCAGGCCCATCATCATCATGCGCGCAACCCAGAAGAAGATGATGTCAAAGCCGGTGACCAAACTCGCCGTCGGATAAAAGCGCGCCAGTTCAGGTGTCTTGTCGGGCCAGCCCAGCGTCGAGAACGGCCACAAAGCTGATGAGAACCAGGTGTCGAGTACATCTTCGTCGCGCGTGAGCTTGGTCGCGTTGCCATAATGTTTGTCGGCATCCCGTTGAGCATCAGCTTCGCTGAGCGCGACGAACGCCTTGTCGTCCGGCCCGTACCACGCCGGAATCTGGTGACCCCACCAAAGCTGGCGCGAAATGCACCAGGGCTGGATGTTTTCCATCCAGTTGAAGTAGGTCGTTTCCCAATTCTTCGGTATAAACTTGGTCTTGCCCGCACGCACCGCTGCAATCGCGGGCTTCGCCAGTTCCTGCGCGTTGACATACCACTGGTCCGTCAGGAAAGGCTCGATCACGACGTTTGAACGGTCGCCGTGCGGTACGACGTTCGAATGCGGCTCGATTTTCTCGACCAAACCTTTTTCTTCGAGACGGGCGACGATCTGCTTGCGCGCCACGAAACGATCGACACCGTGCATCGCCAACGTGGCGTCGAGATCGGCAGACTTCGGCACACCGTCGAGGAACTCCTCGTTGCCCTTGAGATTGAGCTTCGCTTCGGTGGTGAAGACATTCACCAGCGGCAGTTTGTGCCGCTTGCCGACCTCGAAGTCGTTGAAGTCGTGCGCCGGCGTGATCTTCACCGCGCCTGAGCCCTTCTCGGGATCGGAATAGTCATCGGCGATGATCGGAATTTTGCGCCCGACCAGCGGCAGGATCACGCTCTTGCCGACGAGTTTTTTGTAGCGCTCGTCATCGGGATGCACCGCCACCGCGGTATCGCCGAGCATTGTTTCCGGACGTGTGGTCGCTACGACGATGAAGGTCGAGGAATTGTTCGGGTCGAAGGTCTTGCCTTCGATCGGGTAGCGCAAATGCCAGAGGTGCCCCCGGGTCTCGACCTGCACCACTTCGAGATCGGAAATAGCGGTCAGCAGCTTCGGGTCCCAGTTGACCAGCCGCTTGTCCTTGTAGATGAGCCCCTCGCGATGAAGTTCTACAAAAACTTTAAGAACGGCCTTGGACAAGCCCTCATCCATCGTGAAGCGCTCGCGCGACCAGTCGCACGACGCACCAAGCCGCTTGAGCTGGTTGACGATGGTGCCACCCGATTCGGCCTTCCACTCCCACACGCGCTTGAGGAAAGCTTCGCGGCCCATCTCGCGGCGGTTCGGCTGTTGGCGTTCCATCAGCTGGCGTTCAACCACCATCTGCGTCGCGATGCCGGCATGGTCGGTGCCCGGCTGCCAGAGCACGTCCTTGCCGCGCATGCGCTCGAACCGGCACAGGATGTCTTGCAACGTGTTGTTGAGCGCATGGCCCATATGCAATGAGCCGGTGACGTTCGGCGGCGGAATGACGATAGAGTAAGGTTTCGCGCCGGCACGCTCGGGCCGGCCAGCGCGGAAGGCGCCCGCCTGCTCCCAAGTCCGGTATATGCGGCCTTCGACCTCCGAAGGCTGGTAAGTCTTATCAATCATCGGCGTCTGGTTGTCTTGATAGCGTCGCGCGCTAAAGAATGTCCTACTTGCCTCGAACCATTCTCCGCTCGTTCCCGCGCAAGCGGGAATCCAGCACAAAGATGCCGAGGCTGCACTGGGTCCCCGCTTTCGCGGGGACGAACGGATCGGTCATATAAGCGCGCGGTAGAAAGCCCGCCGAGCCTGCCGGAGTCAACTTTGCCCCCCAATCCACCCGTGTCCAGCGGCAACGCCACCTCCGCCATCACGCTGCTGGCCATCGTCGCCTTCGCCGCCCAGGCCATGGTGCGGGTCACGGATTCGCTGCTGCCGCAAATTGCCGCCGATTTCGGCGTGACGGTGGGCGCCACCTCGATCGTGGTGACGGTCTATTTGCTGGCCCATGGTTCGGTCCAGCTGGTGATCGGCCCGATCGGCGACCGCTTCGGCAAGTACCGATGCATGGCCTTTGCCGCGGCCGTGTCGACTGTGATGGTGGCGATCTGCGGACTGGCGCCGTCGCTGCCGGTGCTGATCGCCGCGCGGCTCGGCAGTGGGCTCGCGACCGGCTGGATCATTCCGCTGGCGCTCGCCTTTGTCGGCGACGTCATCCCCTATGAGCGGCGGCAACAGGTGATCGGGCGTTTCCTGTCCGGGCAGATTCTTGGCCAGCTATTCGGCCAGGCGGCGGGCGGCGTGCTCGGCGACTGGTTCGGCTGGCGAAACGTATTTTTCCTGCTCGCCGGCCTGCTCGCGCTCGCGGCTGCGGGCCTCTGGTACGAGCTGCTGCGCAACCCCATCACACATGCGCGTCACGCCAGCGCGCAGCCTGGCCGCGGATTCATCGCCGATTATTCCACGGTGCTGCGTTCGGGGTGGGCGCGCACACTGATTGTCATGGCCTTCATTGAGAGCGGCCTGATGTTCGGCGCATTCACTTACGTGGGCGCCGATTTGCATTTGCGTTTCGGCGTGAGCTTCACGCTGGTGGGGCTCTATGTTGCGGCCTTCGCCATCGGCGGCCTGATCTACAGCTTCTCGGTGCGCGGACTGGTCGCGCGCTTCGGGCAGATCGGGCTCGCAACGCTTGGCGGCGCGCTGCTCGGGCTGGCTTTCATGACGCTCGCGTTCGAGCCGCACGCCTACATTGCGCCGGTTGCGATCACCGCCATCGGCCTCGGCTTTTATATGCTGCATAACACATTGCAGACCAACGCCACGCAGATGGTGCCGGAAGCGCGCGGCACCGCGGTCGCAATTTTTTCTTCCGCTCTTTATCTCGGACAGACCGTGGGTGTCGCTGTCAATGGCGCGATCTTCGACCGTTTCACGGCGGTGCCAGTGTTCTTGATCGCGGCGGCGGGCCTGACCGCGCTTGGCTTATGGTTTGCGCGCGCGCTCAAGCGGCGGCGTGAAGACGGAGTTTAGTAGAATTCTGTTCGCGAATGTGCGCCAACCTCTCAGCTGTCATTGCCGGGCTTGACCCGGCAATCCATGAGGCAGCTCCGCAACGACACCTGTAAGGTTATTGCCAGCTGAAATTCATCATGGACGCGCGGGTCAAGCCCGCGCATGACCCCGAGGGGCGCGCGCGTATTTTGTTGCTTAAGGTCTACCGCGGGAGACGCGTTCGATCTCAGCGCGCACGATGCGCTCGACCATGCCTGGCAGATTGTCGTCGAGCCAGGACTTGAGCATCGGCCGCAACATTTCGCGCACGAGATCCTCGAGCGTGCGGGCATTTTGCCCGATCACCGTGTGCGCGAGTGAGTTGAAGGCGCTGTCGACTGCCGCGATGGTCTCGTTCGAGATCAGAGCACGTTCAGGCATGGGCTCGGGTGCCTTGGTGGTGAAAACCACGTCGGATGTTCCGTCAATCGTCTGGAAGCCCGGCATGGGTTTCGGCGGCGGCGCGACCGGTGACGTCATCGATTCAGTCAGATCGAGAACGTCGGCGGAAGGCAGCGAAGTCGTCGGAGATGTCGTCGGCATCGGCGTTGGCATCGGCGCCGGTGTTGGCGCTGACATTGACGAAGGAATGGCCGCCGACTTGCCGGCCGCCTTGGGCGGTGCGTCAAGCTCGGCCAGCATGGCGTCGATTTCGTCCTGGCTATTGGCGACGGCGGCCGTCGGCGGAGCCGCTTTTGGCGGTGATGGTGTCGCTGCAGCAGCGGGTTTTGACGGTGTCGCTGGCGTCGGTGACGGCCGGCCAGGCGCCGCGGTGGCGGCACCGGGCGTGGTGGCCGCCGGTTTAGCTGGAGAAGCCTGCTCGGGCACCTTGGCGGGCTTGCTGACGTCGTCGTCTGCAATGATCCGCCGGATGGAGGCGAGGATTTCCTCCATTGAGGGTTCTTGCGCCTTTGCCGCCTGGGTCATTCCCTGAAAATCCCGACACGCTCCCTACGTTCCGCGGGGCAAGGACCCCTCGCCGGCGCGAATCGCTCCCGTATACCTTTTATACGCCAGAGAAGTGCCGGTGTGGCAGGTGGAACCTCAGCAATGCGCAATGAACTGTGGACACGAAGGCCGTATTGCGCCGCGTCAGATTCGAATCAGCGCCCGTCGGGTGTCCGAACGCCGGCCCAGGTATCGCGCACCTGTTGGTAATGAACGTTGGAGTCATAGACCGGGGCCCGCAGGCTGAGCACCTGAGGCGACAGGCGCCCGACCGCCGAGAGCAGCGTGTAGGAGGCCACCACGCGGTCGCGCTGGGCGCTCACCAATGCCACGCGGGCGTTGACCAGTTCCTGCTGAGCATTCAACACGTCCAGCGTGGTGCGCTGGCCGACGCGCGCTTCCTCACGCACGCCGTTCAGGGCAATTTCAGATGCCTGCACCTGCGCCTGGGTCGCATCGATATTGGCTTTGGCCGCCTCAAGCTGGCCCCACGACTGCACGACCGTCTGTCGCGCCTGATCGCGCGCGGTATCGAGATCGAGCCGCTTCTGACCAAGCGTCTCCTTAGCCTGACGGATCAGCGAATACTCCGCGCCGCCCTGGTAGATCGGAACGGTGAGCTGGCCGAGCACCGCCGCATTGAAACTCTTGAGCGAGGTCAGGCTGCTCTCATTGCTCTGCTGCGCGCTGGTCTGCAACGACAGTGTCGGATAGAGCGAGCCTTCCGCGACCTTCACCTGCAACAGGGCAGCGTCGACATTGTATTGCGCGCTGGTGACTGTGGGATGGGTCGCAGTCGCAACCCCGATCGACGTCGGCAGGTTCGGCGGCGAAAAGCGGTCGACTGGCGAACCTGGCGTGAGCTTGCCCGGTTCAATCCCGATCACCTGGCGGTAGGTCGCCACGGACGCCTTGTAGGTCGCTTCCGCGCTGAGCACTTGCGAACGTCCTGACGCCAGTCGCAATTCCGATTGCGCAACGTCCGTGCGCGTCACTTCGCCGACATTGAAACGGTCGCGCGTCTGCCGCAATTGCTCCTGCAAGACCTCGACGTTGCGACGTTGAAGATCGAGGATCGCGCCGTCGCGCAACAGGTTCATGTAGGCCGTCACCGCGCTCAGCAAGACCGTCTGCTCGGTTGTGCGCAAGGTTTCGCGCGCGGCCTGCACCTGGCTCTCCGCCTGGCGCGTTCTATTCGAAGTCTGGAAGCCGTTGTAGAGCGTCTGCGTCGCGGTCACTCCGTAGGTGTACGGCGTCATGTTGCCGGATTGCTGCAGATACGCGTTCTGACCGGTCAATCCCGCGCCCGTGAGTTTTGTGGTCGTGTCCCAATATTGCTCGCCGACCGAAGCACTCGCGGTCACCCGCGGGCGATAGCCCGACAGCGCCTGCGGAACGCCTTCATCGGTCGCGCGCACCAAGGCACGCTGCGAGTTCAATGACGGATTGTTCTGGTACGCCTGCGCCAGGGCACCCTCCAGGGTGTCCGCCGAGGCAGAAAAAGGCGCAATCGGCCATACGGCGCACGCAGTCATGCCGACCGCCAGCCCGCGCGCCCACCTACCGAAACCCCAACCCGTCATCCCCACATCCCGTCCATAGCGCGACCAGCATGTTGCCAGATTCGCACCGCCGCGACGAACCGCGAACCATATGCGTACCTGCCAAGCGTTAAAACCCCCTCAGGCCACCCACCCCGCAATTTGCCTGAGAACTGGGGTATTTACGCAACGTTCGGAACAGACTGCAATCAAAACGCGAAAATCGGCGCCTTTGCAAAGCCCGGAAGCAGGCCCGCGGCGGCATCGAAAATCGGCCGCCCCCCTATTTCCCGGCCAGTGCGGCAATAAAGCATGGCTTTGGCGCCGGGGGCACTTCCCAGCACGCAGACCAGCCGCCCGCCCTCCTTGAGCTGGCTCAAAAAGGCCTGCGGTTCGATTTCGGTCGCGCCTTCCAGCACGATAATGTCATAGGGCGCGTTTTGCGGCCAACCCGCTGTCAATGGCCCGGTGGCGACAGTCACATTGGACTGGGCGGCGAGCGCCGCGCGGGCGGCCTGCGCGAGGCCGCTGTCCTGTTCAAGCGCAGTCACCTGACCGGCAATGCGGGCGAGCACGGCCGCGCCGTAACCGGTGGCGCAACCAACATCCAAAACGCGATCGCTGGATGCAATGTCCGCCGCATGAATCAGCTTGGCGAACACCATCGGCTTGAGCAGCCGACGCGAGCCATTGCCGACTGGCAAATCGAGGTCGAGATAAGCAAGCCCGGCGGACGCCGGCGGCACAAAATGCTCGCGCGGAATATCCATCATGGCGGAGATGATGCGCAGGTCCGTGACGTCGGCGGTGCGGACCTGGCCATCCACCATATGACGGCGTGCGGTGGCGAAATCGGTCATCGCGGTCCTCGGACAAAGCGCGGAAAGCGCGGTCCTTTTGCGGCAATGGGGCACAAAACGCAAGGCTCTACTCAAGGCTTGGCTTGCGATTGTCGTAAGGCTTTCGCTCCTATATAGGCTGGGACCGACCCTACGCCCTCACATACCTACGGTTGGCCACGTGGCGGAGTGGTTACGCAGAGGACTGCAAATCCTTGCACGCCGGTTCGATTCCGGCCGTGGCCTCCACCAGCCTTCGCGTACGGCAGGCAGCCTTCACGCTTTGCAAAGGAGGCTGGCTTTGTTATAGGCCCGGTGCTGAAGCGCCGGCTGTGTTCCCGGGTAGCTCAGTGGTAGAGCAACCGGCTGTTAACCGGTTGGTCGCTGGTTCGAATCCGGCCCCGGGAGCCACTTCACTTTTCCATCCTCGACGCGCCGCAACCTGCGGGCTACGCTTTCCGTATTCAGCAAAGCCTGGCGCGCGCAAGGCACCATGACGCCCCTCACCAGCCCGCTCACCACCGACCTGTACGAACTCAACATGATCCAGGCCTATCTGGATCGCGGCGAGGACAAGGAGGCCGTTTTCGAATTTTTCGTGCGGCGCTTGCCGGCCCGGCGCGGCTTTCTGCTCGCCGCCGGCCTCGACGACGCGCTTACTTATCTTGAGACCCTGCGTTTCTCCGACGCCGAAATCGATTGGCTCAAGAGCACCAAACGTTTTCGCGGCAACCTCATCGACTATCTCGCGGGCTTCCGCTTTACCGGCGACGTGCACGCGATTGCAGAAGGCACCGTCTGCTTTCCCAATGAACCGCTGATCCGCATCACCGCGCCGCTGCCGATGGCGCAACTGGTGGAAACGCGGCTGATCAACATCCTGCATTTCCAGATCATGATTGCCTCGAAGGCCGCGCGCATGGTGTTGGCGGCGCCCGGGAAAATTCTTTCGGATTTCGGTCTCCGTACCGCGCACGGCGCAGAAGCCGGTCTGTTTTCGGCGCGTGCGAGCTACATCGCCGGCTTTACCAGCGCCGCCAACGTGCTCGCCGGCGAACGCTACGGCATCCCCATCGTCGGCACGATGGCGCATTCGTTCGTGCAGGTGCATGACAACGAGATGACTGCCTTCGAGAATTTTGCGCGCGCGCGGCCCGATGGCGTCATCCTGCTCATCGACACCTACGACACAGAAGGTGGCGCGCGCAAAGTGGTTGAGCTCGCGCCAAAGCTGAAGGCGGACGGCATTACGATCCGCGGCGTGCGCATCGATAGCGGCGACCTCGCGGTGATGGCAAGGAAAGTGCGCGCCATCCTCGACGCCGGCGGACTGAAGGATGTGATCATCCTGGTCAGCGGCGGAATCAATGAAGATGTCTTACAGACGATGATTGCCGCAAAGGCGCCGATCGACGGCTATGGCATTGGCGTCAATCTGGATGCGTCGATCGATGCGCCGTCACTCGACTGCGCCTACAAGCTGCAGGAATACGCCGGCACGGCGCGCCGCAAGCTCTCCGAAGGCAAGGTGACCTGGCCGGGACGCAAGCAGGTGTGGCGCACCTCCGACAGCGGCGGACGCATCCATGGCGACATTCTGTCCCTGGAGAGCGACACGCAGTCGGGCGAAACGCTGATCGCGCCGGTGATGCAGAACGGCAAGCGGGTCGCAGCGGCGCCGAGCCTTGCGCAAATCCGCGAGCGCGCGACGCGCGAACTCGCGCGGCTGCCCGAACCGCTGCGCCGGCTCGAAAGCGGTAAAGACTATCCCGTGACGATTTCAGAAAGGCTCAAGGCGCTGGCGGCGCAGATGCACGTCAAAGCGCGCTAGGGCGCGGTCGAGATTTGAAGTGATACGGCCCGCTCATGGCCCAAATCGGACATTGGAGTTCCACGCGACATTTGCCGCTATTGGCCCGCGCTTAGCGTTCCGGGTCGACGGCTAGACTAATTGGGTCAGAGAGCCCATATAAAACGATCACTGACACGGCCCTCGGGCACAGGCGTCAGTGACTGAGAAGTCCGGTAGCACTCCCGCCTGTGTAGGGAGCGCGCTATGACCAATCATAATATCCCCCATCAAGAAGCCGAGACGCCGGTCATCGGCGTTGCCTCGGATGTTTCCTCCGCGCCCAAAGCGAGCGAACAAAATTCGTTCACTGACCAGGTGGCAAAGCGCTTCCGTTTGGTGCCCAACTTTTTTGTGTCGGCCCCGGATGCACCGGAGATCGTCGAAAGACTATGGGCCTTTGCTGCGGCTGCGTATCTCGACAACCCAATCCCGACTCTTTTCAAAGAGCGGCTTTTTGTCTTCCTCTCGCGCTTCTGCCCGGTTCGCTATTGCATCGTGCGTCACTGCGGATTTCTTATTGGCTACGGGCATTCGGCGGGCGATCCGGCCGCTCAAGTACAAACCATCGAGCAGGTGATGACGCTTCTGCAAACACCGCCGCCCTGGCGGCGGGACCTCGCACCGATTTATAGCAGCCTGGAGGGGATGAACCGGCCGGTCGATTGGCCCGCGCCTGATACCGAAATCGAAGACCAGCTTTTCGCGGCTTGCGCTCTGATCTTTGTAAACCCGATGCAGTCCGAGCGGGCCCTCCTGGCGTTGCGGCACGCCCTTGGCGGCACACGCGCCGAGTATCTCCTGGCGCTTCTTGCGTTTATCAGGACTGCTCACTATTGGACGCTTGTCCATCCCGCCATTGAAATGGAGGAGGACGTCAAGCAGCTCATGGGCAGACACAAAGAGCTTGCTGGCCTGCTTTTGCAAGAACCGGATCCCTGGCCTGGGTGATTGTTGTGATTTAATAGCCTCCATCGTGTCCCCTTCCGGCGCGTATCCAAAGCGGACATCAACGGGCGTGGAGCAGAATGTGGCCACCAACTAAAAGGAGATTTATTGCGCGAGTTTCCCCTTGGCGATTCGCAGCATCGAAGGTGAATCTTCGAGTACGAACTTTACCGCCGCGCAGAGGCCACCTGATTTACCGTCGGCGCAGGATTGGGCGCCTAGAATGATAAAAACCGGAAAAGCCGCAAACAGTGCCACGGCCAGGACGGCACCGACCATACTGTGGCCCTGCCCTTGACGCCTACGCATACTCGCCCCCACAGCGGCTGCAATACTAGAATAGCAAATCAGAATTGCGAGACCGTGTAAACCGAGCGGCCGCTAGTCTTTGCGGACGTTGAATATGTACATCAGGCGGAAGGTCAGCGGATTGGCCATTTCGAATGCGTGCCAGCAGTCAAGGTCTGTCAACGTACTCGCACCCGGAAATTCCTTCTGAAAAGCTTCGATGATCTGTGCGTCGAGTTTAAAGCCAAGAAACGTAAGCCCCTGCTCTTTCAGAAATCGCGCGACGTCCGGAATGGTGAAGCGGTGCTCCATGACATTAAACAGCAGGTCACGGCACCCGCTCATCGTATAAAAGTCATTTGACGCGGTAACTCTTTTCCAGCGCTGCTCAGGAAACACCTCCTGGCGGCACTTCCGAATGTCGTCTGCGGTTGCGCGATAGCCACGCTTTGCGATCATTTCGCGCACCTCGACTATGGGTCGCCGCGCGGCCTCGCTGTACAGTCCGATACCCATCTCACCTTTTGGTCGTAACAACCCGACCAATACGCGCCACCCAGCCTCAGGCTCACGGAGATGGTGGAGTACACCGACAGCTTCGATGCGGTCGAAGGTGCGGCCGATCGTTCCCAGCTTCAGGATGTCGGCCTGCGCATATTCGATGTTACACAGGCCCTCTTCGCGCGTCTTTCTTCGCGCGTAAGCGAGGCTGGGCAAGCTGATATCGACGGCGAGCACACGCGCCTCGGGCAAAATCTGTGCGATGTAGAACGCCTGCTTTCCGGTACCACACCCGGCGATCAATATTTCTTTGTCGGCACGCGATCCATCGGCGGGCCCGACCTCCCTGCGCCTGTCGCCTGCGAGCACTGCAAGAGGATTGATCGTCCAGCGCGGGTAGGGATTTTCCTCATATTGCTGCATGACCTGCAGCGACACGCTGTCCTCAACGGCGGTCAAAACCGGGATCGCATTGCGATCTTGCGCTTCTTCCATCGGTTCGCGGACTTGCTGGCGCACCAGACCGGCGACAGGCTCTGGCCAGTCAAGCGTCAAGAGAGTCTGAGCCATGGCGATCGAATGCAGCGGGTAATAGGCCGCGACTGCGGCCAGCATAGACGGCGGAACTTCTTTTCCGTCCGCGAGACGTTGCGACAATAAATCCCTCAATTGGTTTACCTAGTTGTATTTCCTCATCGCCATGTTGAAAAACGTATTCGTTGATGAAGCATTGCGCAGCAAGGGTGCAGAACAACCTGACGGCGGTGCCGTTTATTTTTTCATTTTTGAGAACAAGGTGGACCAACGCGAACCTGAGACGGGTCAAAAACATTTCGAGCGGGATGCCGCGGATGGGCGCAAACTCCAGCACACATTGCAGAAATACATCGTTCGCAATTGTTTCAATGCCGGGCCCACCGAATAGCTCATCAGTATTGACCGGCTGCGGCCATTTCGCACTAATTTGCTCGATACACGTCGTGACAATCGGATTCTGCAGGATAAATTCTTCAATATTCTTATCGCTCATCCCGAGTGCGATGGCCCTCTTGAAATGAGCAGAGGCTTTGTCCCGCTCATTTAATGCCTGATAAGAGGTCCCAATGTTATAATGGCAGGCCGCATTCAATTCATCCGAAGCAAGCGCTTTCGCCAGCATCTTCACCGCGACATTATGGCGGCCGGATGCCTGGGCAATGATGCCAAGAAGATTTAGGCTTTGAACATGCGAGGGCGCGCGCGCCAGAATCTGATTACAAATATCCTGAGCCTGTTCGAGCCGCCCCTCCTGGTATTGCGTTCGTGCCGCCACCATCAAGTTGGCGATTTGCAATACCTTATTGATGTCATCGGCTAAGACTGGCCGAGTAGCGGCTCTCCCCTGCTTCCCGGCGGCGCGCCGCTCTTTTCGGTTCATATGCGTCTGGTTTTAAATGCCGGCGTCGACAACGTCGGCGTCGGCGCCCCTGAAATGACCGGAGCTACTTCCCCGCCCGGTTCCAGCCGCGCGCACCTTCGCCGTAGATCTCGTGGCCGGTTTCGGTGACGACCACGGTGTCCTCGAGCTTGATGAAGCCGCGCGCCGGATGCTTGAGCGTGGTCTCGACCGAGATCACCTCGCCAATCTCAAGCGGAATGTCGGCATCGGTCGCCGGATAAGGCACCGGCCCGTGATCGGTGAGCCGCGGCGCTTCGTGGCTGACCATGCCCATGCCATGCGCGAGGAATTCCAGATTGTTGTGATGCTTGGATTTTTTCACCAGCGGTTCGGCGGCGGCATAAAGTTCGCGGCCCATGGCGCCGGCACGCACCGCCTTGAAGCCCGCGCGCTGGATTTGCTCGATCTCGGCCAGCAGATCGTTGAGCTCGGCATCCGGCTCGCCCTGGATCGCCATGCGGCAGATGTCGCCGATGTAGCCGTGATAATTACCGCCGCTGTCGATCGACATGATCTCGCCCTTCTGCCATTTCTGGTCGGACGGCGCGCGGTTCATGCTGGTGCCGCAGGTGATCAGGCAATATTCAAACGTCAGCCCGCGGTTGGTCTCCTCGCGCCGCAGCGTTTCAACAACGTCGGCTTTGGTGGTGCCCGGCGGAGTCGCGGCGATCGTCGCATTCATTGAATCGAGCACCGCTTCCGACGCGAACTTCAGCATCTTTAGTTCGGCGGCGCTTTTCTTCACACGCTGGCGCTCGAGCACAAACAGCGCGTCGATCCAGTCGGCATCGGGGAAGCCGGCGCGCAGCACCTTCGATGCGTCATACGGCAGGAAGCCGAATTCGGTCGCGATGCGTTTGGTCTTGATACCGGTCTTGCGGATGTAATCGACCGCCTTCTGCATGGCATCGACCGAGCCGGCGGTGTTGGTCTGCGTCTCCGGCGTCCACAGCGGCTTGGCCTGGTGCTGGAAGCTCTCCAGCCGATGGCCGATATAGGCTGACTTCTCCGGCTGGCCCTTCGGGTAGACGAAGACCGGCAAATAGCGCGTGACGCCGCTCGCATCCATGTAGTCGAAGAAATTGGCGCGGTGTCCGCCGAGCAAGTACTGCACATTGTGCTTGGAGGTCGCGAGCACGACGTCGATGCCCGCCTCGTCCATCAAACGATCGAGACGCGCATGGTCGAACGGGATAGCGAGGCCCTTTGCAGACTGCGTGTTGACGTTCATGACATCGGCTCCGGCGGTGAACCGTCAGCCTAGGACCAGAGGTCCTTGCTCGCAAGCCTCGCGCCGGCGACCAGCGCCTCAAGTTTCGCCCACATGATCGAGGGGTGGACGCGGCGGTGGAATGGCCCCTGCGCAAAGCCGCAATCGGTGCCAGCAATGACATTTTCACGGCCGACGATTTTCGCCAGACGAACAATGCGCTCTGACACCAGTTCCGGATGCTCGACCACGTTGGTGGCGTGGCTGATGACGCCGGGGATCAACAGCTGGCCGGGCCCCAGCTTGGCATTCTTCCACACCTGCCACTCGTGTTCGTGGCGCGGGTTGGCGCCCTCGATCACGTAGGCGCCCACCTTCACCTTCAGGATCAGGTCGACGATATCTTTTAGCGGGACATCGCTCACATGCGGGCCGGGCCAGGAGCCCCAACACACGTGATAGCGGATGCGGTCCTGCGGCAGGCCTTCGATCGCGTGATTGATGATGTCGACCTGCTGCGCCAGCCAGCTCTTGTAGTCAGCGAAGCTGGCCGGCGGAACCATGCGATCAAAGGTGACCGCGTTGCGCGCATCGTCGAGCTGCACCAGGAAACCTGAATCGATAATCATCTTGTATTCGGTGTGCATGGCGCCGGCGATCGCAGCCTGCAGCTCCTCTTCGTTCTTGTAGTATTCGTTCTTGCGGTCGGGGATCACGCTCGCCGGCGCGGCAACCGGCAAAAATGCTTCCTCGACTTTTGCGGTCTTGAGCGCGGCCTTGAAATTGTCGATGTCACGCTGCAGTTCGGCCTGTCCGGTATATTTGATCGGGCCGATGCAAATAGCCTCGGTCGTCGTTGCCACGCCTTCGCGCGCGTCGAGCTCGGCATAGAACTCCGCAAAGCGCGTGCGGTCGGCGCCGCGCTTGAACGGATTGGCGGCCTCGCTTTTGATGGCGCGACGCTCGAACCCGGACAACCGCTCCAATGCATATTGCGACCAGCTGATCGACTTGCCGAATTCACCGTCGCTGACAACATCAACGCCGGTCTTGGCCTGCTGGCCCACGACTTCGGCGACCGAGTCCGTCAGGCATTTTTGATAGGTGGTCTCGTCGTAGGGCTTGCCGCCTTGCCGGGCGCGCAGGAATTCCTGCAAGGCCGCGGGACGGATCAGGCTGCCGACATGGGTCGTGAGGATGCGATCGCTGCTGCGTTTCATGAGCGCTCTATGCCTCCGGCGCGCGTGGAACGCAATGCATGTTCTATATGCGCAAATGATATAACGTGGGCAGACGCCCCACTCGCGGAAGAGCCTAGGCTTTCACCACGCCGATGAGCTGCTCGAGCTTGGCGGGATCGTTGCGCAAGGTTTCGCTCGGCCCGTCGTAAACGATCCGCCCCCGATCCATCACCACCGCACGGGACGCGATATCGAGCGCAAGGCGCGAGTTCTGCTCGACCAGAATCGTCGCCAGGCCGCCGGCCTGCGTCAGCCGCTTCACCGCACGCGCCAGTTCCTCAACGATCACCGGTGCGAGGCCTTCCGATGGCTCGTCCATCAGCAGGACGGTCGGATTGCCAATCAACGCGCGGCCAATGGCCAGCATCTGCTGCTCGCCGCCCGAGAGCTGATTGCCGCGATTGCCGGCGCGCTCGCCCAGCCGCGGGAAAAGTTCGAACACCTTGTCCATCGTCCAGGGGCCCGGCCGCGCTGCTACCTCAAGGTTTTCACGCAAGGTCAGCGAGGGAAAAATTTCGCGCTCCTGCGGCACGTAGCCAAGTCCCGCAACCACGCGGCGATAGGTAGCGAGCGTCGAGATGTCCTTGCCATGGAGCGACAGGTGGCCGCCGTGCAGCGCCGTATGTCCCATGATGGTCGCGAGCAATGTCGTCTTGCCGACACCATTACGCCCGATGATCGATACCGTCTCGCTCGCACCGAGATTGAAGCGGATATCCTCCAGCACGACGGTTTCGCCGTAACCGGCACGGACATTATCCAGCACGAGTGCGGGCTCAGCCATGATGACCCCCGCGGTGGCCTTCCTGCCCGAGATAGACGTCTCTCACCTGCGCGTTGTTCATGATCTCATCGGGCGTACCGTGCGTGAGCACCGCACCCTGCACCAGAACGGTGATTTCCCTGGCAAAACGAAACACGACGTCCATATCGTGTTCGATGATCAGCACTGCGATGTCGGGATCGAGCGCGGCGACGACGTCCAGAATGAGATGGCTTTCGGACGACGGCACGCCGGCCGCCGGTTCATCGAGCAACAGCACGCGCGGCTTTTGCGCGAGCGCGATGGCGATCTCCACCAGGCGCTGGCGCCCGTAAGGCAGCTCACGCACCAGCTTGAGGGCGTCCTCAACAAGCCGCAGCGATTCCAGATGGTCGATGGCCTCGTCAATCACCGAACGCTTGGCGCCAGCCGAGCGCCACAAATTGTTGCAGTTTCCGTCGCGCTCGCCGATGGTCATGCAGAGATTTTCCAACACCGTCAGCCCGCGAAACAGCTGATTGATCTGGAAGGTGCGGGCTAGCCCGCGCCGTGCCCGCTCCGCCTGGCTCGATGTGGTGATGTCCTCGCCGTTGAGGATGACACGGCCGGAATCCGGCTTCAGCGCGCCGGTGATCAAATTCACCAGCGTTGTCTTGCCTGCTCCGTTGGGACCGATCAGCGCACGCCGCGCGCCGCGTTCAAGCCTGAGATTGACGTCGCGCGTGACCGGCAACGCACCGAACGCCCGATTCAATCCCTCGACTTGCAGCGCCGCGATCATGACTTTCTCCTTTCGGAGAAATATTGCGCGGCGCTCTCGAACAGGCCGAGCAGCCCGCGGCGCGCAAACAGCACAGCCAGCACCAGCATCAGCCCGATGCCGAATTGCCAGAAGGTCGGGCTGAGCTTCGAGAAGTAATCCTCGAGCACCATGTAGACGACCGCTCCGAGGAAGGCACCGTAAAGCCGTCCGGTTCCGCCGAGGATCAGCATCACCATCACCTTGGCGGAGTTGTCGAAATCGAACACCGTCAAGGTGACGTAGGCATTCGTCTGCGTGAACAGCGCCCCGGCAACCCCGGCGATGGCCGCCGCGATGGTGTAGACCGTCACCAGCCGCCGGTGCACGGGGGAACCGATGGCGTGCATGCGCCGCACGTTCTCCCTGATGCCGGTCAGCGCCTGCCCGAACGGCGAATAGACAATCCGCCGGACGAAAAAGAACACGACCGCCAGCACTGCGAGCACATAGAGATAATAAGTGTGGCCATAGAGGTCGTAATCGAATTTGCCGAGCAGCGGATCAAACGTCAGTCCCGGCAAGCCATCATAGCCCCCGGAAATATCCGAGCGCAGGTTTCCGGTCTCCTGGAGCATGATGGCTGTCGCCAGCGTCAGCATCAGCAGGGTCAACCCGCGGTAGCGCAGCAGGAACCAGCCGGTGACGAAGCCGACAATGCCCGCGGCGATCGCGGCCGCGAACAGCCCGCTGATTGGTTCGTTCCAGTGCAAGCGCGCCGCCGCCAGCCCCACCGTATAGGCGCCGATCCCGAAAAACGCCGCGTGGCCGAGCGTGACGATGCCGGCATAGCCGAGGATCAGATCGAGCGAGAGTGCGAACATGACCATGATCAGCACCTGGCTGCCGAACGTCATGCGATCGGGGAAAATGAAGAAGGCGGCGATGGCGATCAGCCAGGGCAAGGCCTCGGCCGGACGAAACCGATGCCGCCTGAGCAGATATTCGGCCGCACGCTCGCGCGCGCGTTCACGGCCCGTCGTGTTCGCGGTATCGCTCTTGGTCTCACTCGCGGCCATAGAACCCCGCAGGCTTGATCAGGAGGACCGCCACGGTCACGGCATATATGAAAAAGCCGCCCGCATCCGCGAGCAGATATTTTCCGCCGGTGTCGAACACGCCGAGCACCAGCGCCGCGAGCAACGTGCCCTTCAGGCTGCCCAGGCCGCCGACCGCAACCACAATCAAAAAGAGCACGAGATAAATCACCGCAAAGCTCGGTGAGAGCCCGAACAACTGGATGGCCAGGCCGCCGCCAAGTGCGGCCAGCCCCGACCCCACCGCGAAGGTGAGCGTGAACAGCAGGTCGACATTGATGCCGACCGATTCCGCCATGCGCCTGTTGTCAACCGCGGCGCGGATCTTGGCGCCGATGTTGGTGCGTTCGAACGCGTACCAAAGAATCGCGATCAGCGCGGCGCCCAACACAATCAGAAATGCCCGATAGCTCGGGAAATAGCGGAAGCCGAGATTGATGTCGCCTTGCAGCCACTCGGGCAGCGGCACCGATTTTGGAATTGGCCCATAGAAATATGTGGCGGTGGCGATCGCCATGAACGCCAGGCCGATCGTCAGCAACACCTGCTCGAGATCGGTCGACCGGTAGAGCTGGCGATAAAGAAAGCGTTCGAACGGGATGCTTACCACCCCGATTGTCACCGAAGCGATGGCGAGCGCCGGAATGAAATCAATACCCAGTGAACGCGTGAGCGAAACAACAATGTACCCACCGGCCATGGCAAAGGCGCCATGCGCGAGATTCACAAAACCCATCAACCCCATCGTGACCGAAAGGCCAACCGAGGTGATGAACAGGAACATCGCGTAGGCCAAGCCGTCAAAAAGAATGCTGACAGCTATGTTGGCAAAATGCGGCACGAGCCCCACCCCGTTATCGCGAAAAACGCCGCCGCGCCTTTATGCGCGGCGGCGCCGTTGCGTGTCAAACGTCGCCGGCGATCAGGAGCCGCAGCGCCCGACCTTGAGCTCCTTGCACTCGTCTTTCACCGCGCTGGTGGTGCCAAGCACCTTGATTCCAAGCTTGCCGTCCGGCTTGCGAATGACTTCCATCGCGCGCTCATCCTGCACGATGTCGCGCGTGGCCGCGTCAATCGAGACCTTGCCGCGCGGACCGTTGGTGGACCAACCCTTCATGGCGTCAATCACCTTGGAACCGTCGTCGACCTTGCCGTTGAGCTTTTTAATGGTGTCGAAGATGGCGTGCATGGTGTCCCAGCCGGCCGCCGACATGAAGTCCGGATATGAATCCTTGCCATACTCCTTGTGCCACGCGGCGTTGAATGCCTTGTTGTCGGCATTATCGAGATCGACCGCATAGTTGCCCATCACGATGGTGCCGATGGCGGCATCACCCATGTCCTGCAGTTTGTTGTCGGGGATCAGGTCCATCGGACCAATGAGCTTGACGCCGGCCTTGCGCATGCCGAGTTCGCCATAGGCCTTCATTACGCCGGCCGCGTGCGCGCCGGACGGAATGAAGACATACATGCAATCCGGCTTCGCATCCTTCACCTTCGTGAAGAACGGTGTGAAGTCCGGCACCTGCACCGGGCTGCCCATCGGAATCGAATCGGTGATCTTGCCGCCGGCTTTTTCGAAACCGGTCTTGAAGGCTTCGGTGGAATCCTTGCCGGGCGGGAAATCGGTATAGGCAAGCGCCGCTGTCTTGCAGCCGATCTTGTCGTGCGCATAGGCACCCATCGGATAGCCATGGTGCCACATGCTGAACGACAGCCGCGCGATATAGGGCGACAGGTTGGTGATCCAGGCAGTGCCGGCATTGGCGATGACCATCGGCACTTTCGCCTGCGTCACGACCGGCGCAAGCGCGATCGCCGACGGCGAAAACACGAAGCCGGTAAGGATCTGCACCTTGTCATTGGTGATCAGTTCGGTTGCGACGGTCTTGGCCACGGCCCCGGTCGGCGGACCTTCGTCACGCTTGATGATCTCGACCTTGTTCGGCGCGATGTCGTTGGCGTGAAGCTTGACGTACAGATCGAATGCCTTGTCGATCTGATGACCCAGGTCTGCATTGGCGCCGCTGAACGGCAACACGACGCCGACCTTGACGGTCTCGGCCTGCGCGGCGCCGCCCACTGTGAAGGCCAGAGCCGCAAGGCCCAGCCATCCAATCATACGCATCTTGTTATCCTCCCTACATCCTTGAATTAGTTTGGAATCCGACTAATCGATGGGCCGGCATTGCGCTGCCCATTCAACCTAAACTGGACTAAGTCGAAGCCCTTGGTCAATCGAGAATGGCGCGGCAACACGTCTCGCCGCAACGCAGCTCGCCCAATTTTACGGCAGTGAGGATTGGTTCAGGCCGCGCTTTTGGCGGCTCTCTTGACGCCGATCGCTGCCGCCGCATCGGCCGCCGTGGGGCGTTCGACCATCATTTCGAGCGAAGCAATCTCGACGCGGTTGCGGCCGCGCTCCTTGGCGCAATAGAGCGCCTGGTCGGCCTGGGCGAGCAGTTCCGGTAGGTCGAGTGTTGGCGCTTCGGTATGAACCAGGCCGATGCTGACAGTCGCACAAACCTCGCGTCCGTCGACTTCCTGCGCCATCTGGGCAAAGCTCTCGCGAATCCGCTCGGCCACCTCAACCGCTTTGTCGCGGTTGGTATCGATCAGCATGGCGGCAAATTCCTCGCCGCCGAGCCGGCCGATGAGATCCGACCCGCGCGTCGACTTGCGCGCTGCATCGGTGAAAAGTTCCAGCACGCGATCACCGAGCGCGTGGCCAAAGCGGTCATTGATTGACTTGAAGCGATCGAGATCGATCAACAGAACAGCGGTCGGACGGGGGTCGGCGATATGATGTTTCGCGAACAGCGCAGCATCCTGCATGAATGAGCGACGGTTTGCGATGCCGGTGAGCGGATCCACCATCGCAGCCGTGCGATGACGCAACTCGCTGCGCTCTTTGGCCATAGCCAGCAGGATGAATGCGCTGGAGATCGTCAGCAGCAGAGACTCCGTGCTGAGCACCGTCATCCAGACGCTGGCGAACAAGGTGTCGTTTGTCGCCGCCGATGGCAACATCGCGACCAGCGGCGTGCGCAAAATGTAAAGTGCGCCATGGGCGAAGAACATGAAGATCGCGGGCCAGCGCGATACCAATGCTTCGCTTCGTCCACGCCAGAATTCAAAAGCGGTGAGCCAGGTATAAGCGGTGATGATGCCCGAGGCGATCAGCGCCCGCGCATCAAGATTCTCGGAAAGGATCGGCAGACGGCAAATCAGCAACCAGAGCACGGCGCCGGTCACCAGGTAGACCGGCTCGACCGGACGGCTGTCAAACACGCGCGCGCCCGTCCAGGTCGCTGCGAAGGCCGTAAAGAGGAGCGCGTTGGCGAGATCGATGCTGACGACGTCGGGTACCTCTCCGTACATCCCGAAGAGGCCGATTGAGACGAGGCGGATCAGGTACGCGAAACCCCACCAGCACACGGCGCGAAGCGCCATGTTCTGCGCCCAGACAAACAACAGCAGCAAGCCGAGGATCGCCTCGACATAGATCGTCACCAAGAACAGCGTGTGGACGTCGAGGGTCATTAGTCCGTAGCCAACCTGCGCCTTGGACCGGTCCATCGACCGGTCCTTTGGGCCCTGTTCTGGGGCCCGGGATCCGCAGTTTCACGAATAGAACCACCCCGGAAAAAACTGGTGAATGCGGTGGCTCCGGCGCGGGCAAAGCAGCACTATGGTTTCGCGAACCTTTCCAAACTGCGGCGAAATGAATCCCCTTATCCCGGTTTCGGGCGCGAATGCCGCCAATTCCTGGGCCAGCCCCGGCCTTGTGGCGCGAATTGCCCTCCACTAGGTTCAAATGTCCCCCGCCAGCCTGGAACCGGGCATGCATATCCGCGACGGCGTTATCGAAGCTATCGGCCACACGCCGCTCATTAAACTTGAGCGTGCATCCGCGGCGACTGGTTGCACCATCCTCGGCAAGGCTGAATTCATGAACCCCGGCGGCTCCGTGAAGGACCGCGCCGGCCGCCAGATGATCCTGGAGGCGGAAAAACGCGGCGACTTGCGTCCCGGCGGCCTGGTGGTCGAGGCGACGGCCGGCAACACCGGCATCGGTCTGGCGCTCGTCGCCAATGCGCGCGGCTACCGCACGCTGATCGTCATCCCGGAAACCCAGAGCCGGGAAAAGAAAGATGCGCTGCGCCTCTATGGCGCCGAGCTGGTCGAGGTGCCGGCCGCCCCCTTTTCCAATCCCAACAACTATCAGCACGTGGGACGGCGGCTCGCTGACGATTTGAAGAAGACGGAAAAGAACGGTGTCATCTTCGCCGACCAGTGGAACAACCTCGACAACAGCAAGGCCCACTACGTCTCGACCGCGCCCGAAATCTGGGACGACACCGCCGGAAAGATCGACGGTTTCATCTGCGCGGTCGGCAGCGGCGGCACGCTTGCCGGCGTATCGCGCTATCTGAAGGAGAAGAACAAGAACATCATCACCGGCGTCGCCGATCCGCGCGGCGCGGCGATGTATCACTTGTTCAAGGACGGCCAGGCAAAGGCCACCGATGGCGGCTCGATCACCGAAGGCATCGGGCTCGGCCGCGTGACGGCCATCGTCAAGCAGATGATCGTCGACAAGGCTTATCTCATCCCCGACGAGGAAGCCTTGCCGCTCATTTTCGACGTCATGCTGCACGAGGGTCTCTGCCTCGGCGGCTCCTCCGGCATCAACATCGCTGGCGCCATTCGACTGGCAAAAGAATTAGGCCCCGGCAAGACAATCGTCACGATCCTTGCCGATTACGGCTCACGCTATCAGTCAAAGCTGTTCAACCCGGACTTCCTGCGCAGCAAGAAGCTGCCCGTGCCGGATTGGCTGGAGCGCAAATCGACAATCAAGCCGCCGTTTGAGAAGAGCTGACGATGGCGACCGAGTGCCTATTCCGCGACGATTCATATCTGCAGAGCTGCGACGCGCGCGTCGTTGGCGTGACCGAGCAAGGCGGCATCGTGCTCGACCGAACGGTGTTCTATGCGACCTCCGGCGGGCAGCCGGGCGACACCGGAACGCTGACGGCAGCCGGCGGAGCGCGTGTCCCGATCGAAAATGCAGTCTATATCGACGCCGCCAAGAGCGAAATCGCGCACCTGCCGGCCGCGGGCTCGACGGCGCCAAAAATCGGCGACGCTGTTACGGTGGCAATCGACTGGGACAAACGCTACGCGCGCATGCGCATGCATACGGCACTGCACCTGCTATCGGCCGTTTTGCCCTATGCGGTGACCGGAGGCTCGGTCGGCGACGTTGAAAGCCGCCTTGATTTCGATATTCCGGAGGCCGGGCTCGACAAGGACGCGATCACCGCAAAAGTGACCGAGATGATCGCGACCAATGCCGCTGTCAGCAGCCGCTGGATCAGCGATGCGGAGCTCAATGCCAACCCGGGTCTCGTCAAGACAATGTCAGTCAAACCGCCGATGGGGACCGGCCGTGTGCGGCTGATTGAAATCGCCGGGCTCGATCTGCAGCCCTGCGGCGGCACCCATGTCCGCGCCACCGGCGAGATCGGCGCGGTGCGCGTCAGCCAGATTGAAAAGAAGGGCAAGCAGAACCGCCGCGTTCGGCTCGCCTTTGCATAGTTGCCGTGAAGGAACGATTGAGCGATGGTGCGCATTAACACGACCGATTGGGAAAAATCATGAACGCAGCAAGCGCAAGCCCGAGATCGGCGAGCCAATGGCTTAAATCTCCGGAATGGTTGGCCGGCCAGGTCGGTAAACCGGACGTCGTGATCGTCGATGGCTCTTATTATCTCCCCACGCAGAACCGCGACGCCCAGGCCGAATACCTCGCGGCGCATCTCCCTGGCGCTGTGTTTTTCGATATTAATGCCGTTGCCGATCATTCGACCGACCTGCCGCATATGTTGCCCGGCCCGGATCAGTTCGGCGCCGCGGCCGGCGCGCTTGGAATTTCAGAGAAAGATACGATCGTCGTCTATGATGGCACTGGCCTTTATTCGGCACCGCGCGTGTGGTGGACATTCCGCATCTTCGGCGCGCAGAACGTCTTCATTCTCGATGGTGGCCTGCCGGCATGGAAAGCGGATGGCCGGCCGACGGAAGCCGGTCAAGTCAAGCGAGACAAGCGCACATTCAGTGCCAGCATGGACACTGGCGCGGTCGCCATGGTCGGCGACGTGCAGATGGCGCTGAACGATCAGAGTACACAGGTTGTCGATGCGCGCTCGGCGGCGCGCTTTGCCGGACGCGAGAAAGAGCCGCGGGCAGGCCTTCGCTCCGGCCACATGCCGGGCGCGTTCAATGTCCCTTTCACCGAGATCGTCGAAAACGGTCGCCTGGTTTCGCCCGAACGCATCGCGCAGGCGTTTAAAAAGGCGGGCGTCGATCCCGACAAGCCCGTGATCACCAGTTGCGGCTCCGGCGTCACCGCCGCCATCCTCACGCTCGGCCTCGACGCCCTCGGCAAAAAACCGGCCCGCGTCTATGACGGATCATGGGCCGAATGGGGCGCCCGCCCTGACCTGCAGGTCGCCAAAGACTAGCCAAAGACTGGGGCCTTTTGCTGCCGCGATTGATTTGCAATATATAAAATATTGCATATGACTGGTCGCGACCACGCAAGGCAGCCGATGATCTTTCGCCAGCTCTTCGACAGCGTCTCAGGCACGTACTCCTACCTGCTTGCCAGCCGAAGCGGCGGCGAGGCACTGATCATCGATCCTGTATTGGAGAAGGTTGATCGGTACCTGCAATTGATTACTGAGCTCAACCTCAGGCTGGTCAAGGCAGTAGATACGCACCTGCACGCCGATCACATCACGGGCTTGGGCGCACTACGCGACCGCACACATTGCATCACCGTGATGGGCGAAAACACCAAAGCCGACGTCGTATCGATGCGCCTTGCCGAAGGTGACAAGCTCACCATCGAAGGTGTGAGCATGGACGTACTCTACACCCCGGGTCATACCGACGATTCCTACAGTTTCCTCATGCGCGACCGCGTGTTCACCGGCGACACGCTGCTGATCCGCGGCACCGGCCGCACCGATTTCCAGAATGGCGACGCACGCACACAATACGAGTCATTATTCGGAAAACTGTTGCGGTTGCCCGACGAGACCATGGTGTTTCCCGCGCACGACTACAAAGGTGACACGGTCTCGACCATCGGCGAAGAGCGGCGCTACAATCCGCGCCTGCAGGTGAAATCGGCGGACGACTACGTCACACTGATGGCCAATCTGAAACTGCCGAATCCGAAGATGATGGACGTGGCAGTTCCCTCCAACATGAAAATAGGGCTGGCGCAGCAGGAGATCGCGCGGCGCGGCTGGGCGCTCGACGCAACGCAGGCGATGAAACTTGTCGGCCGCTCCGACGTCGCCTTCGTCGATTTGCGCGAAACCGGCGAGCGCGAAAAGCATGGCAGCATTCCGGGCTCGCTGCACGCGCCCTATGGCAACCTTCAGGACAATATCCGCGCCGGCGGAATGTTGCGCGAGCTCGCACGCGCGACCGACAAAAGAATCGTATTCTATTGCGCCTTCGGCGAGCGCTCGGCGATGGCGGTGCAGGCCGCGCAGGATGCCGGCATGATGTCCACAATTCATGTCGAAGGCGGCATCGATGCTTGGAAAAGAGCAGGCGGCGAACTTTCGCGTTAGCGTGCGGCACGCTAGCCTCGATTCAGTCTCCGTTCGTTCCCGCGCAAGCGGGAACCCAGAGTCACAGTGTCAGCTAAGATGTGCGCGTACTGGGTCCCCGCTTGCGCGGGGACGAACGGATGAACTCGTGGCGGTCGGCGTCGAAAGGGTCAGCGCAGGATTTGTCCGAGAAACAGCTTGGTCCGCTCGTGCTGCGGATGCGCGAAAAATTCCTCCGGCACATTGGCTTCGACAATCTGCCCTTCATCCATGAACACGATGCGGTTTGCGACCTGCCGCGCAAATCCCATTTCGTGGGTGACAACCAGCATGGTCATGCCATCCTCGGCCAGGGCGACCATCGTATCGAGCACTTCTTTCACCATTTCGGGATCGAGCGCCGATGTTGGTTCGTCGAACAACATGATCTTCGGATTCATGCAGAGCGCGCGTGCGATCGCGACCCGCTGCTGCTGACCGCCCGACAGCTGGCCCGGGTATTTCTGTGCCTGCTCCGGGATCTTCACCCGCTGGAGATAGTGGAGTGCCACTTCCTCAGCCTCTTTTTTCGGCATCTTGCGCACCCAGATCGGCGCCAACGTGCAATTGTCGAGCACCGAGAGATGCGGAAACAGGTTGAAGTGCTGGAACACCATGCCAACCTCGCGCCGCACCTCGTCGATTTTCTTGAGGTCGGCCGTCAATTCAACACCGTCAATGACAACGCGGCCGGCCTGATGCTCTTCCAGGCGATTGATACAGCGGATCATTGTCGACTTGCCCGATCCGGATGGACCGCAAATCACGATGCGCTCGCCACCCATGACCTTGAGATCGATGTCGCGCAGGACGTGAAAATCGCCGTACCACTTGTTCACGCGGGCGAGCTCGACAGCCGTGGCCGTCTTGAGCTTTGCAGGCTTGAGCAATGATCCCGAGTTGCCGGCGTCGTTCATGGGACCCCTCTCACCGTCGGTCGCTCTTGGCCAAGCGCGCTTCCATCGCCCGCGCATAGCGCGACATGGCATAGCAGAAGACCAGATAGAACATTGCGGCCACTGCATAACCTGTTGTGCTGGTGACCGGCGTTGCCCATTTCGGATCGATGCGCGCCACCTCGATCGTGTGCAGCAAATCGAAGATGCCGACGATGAAAACGAGCGTCGTGTCCTTGAACAAGCCGATATAGGTATTGACGATATTCGGGATTGTCACCTTCAGCGCCTGCGGCAAAACGATCAACCGCATCATCTGCCAATAACGCAGGCCCACCGCCATCGCGCCCTCATATTGGCCCTTCGGCACGGCCTGCAGGCCCGCGCGCACCACCTCCGCCATGTAGGCCGACGCAAAGATCGCGATACCGACCAGCGCCCTGACCAGTTTGTCGGGCGACAGCGACTCCGGCACGAACAGCGGCAACATGACGCCGGCCATGAACAGCACGGTCACCAGCGGCACGCCACGCACAAATTCGATGAAGATGACGGACAGAGTTCGCACCGCGGGCATGCGCGACCGGCGGCCGAGCGCCAGGAGAATTCCAAGCGGCAATGAAAAAACGATGCCAACCGAGGCGACCACGATCGTTACGAGCACGCCGCCCCACAGCACGGTGTCCACCGGCTGCAAGCCGATCGCACTCCAGCCGGTCAGCAGGATGAATGACGAGATGGGCATGATGACGAAGAAATAGACGGCGCCCAATTCTCGGTGAGGCGCGTTGAGCCACAACATCCAGACGATGCCGATGGCGAGCAGCGCGAAGAAAACATCGACCCGCCAGCGTTCGGGTATCGGGTAGGAGCCGTAAATGAAATAGGGCAACCGTTCCCACACAAACGGCCAGCACGCACCGATCTCCCGATGTTGTACGGATTCCAGACAGGCATCCCGGTCAGCACCGGTCCACACTGCGTCTATCAGCAGGAACCTGATCAGGTCGGGGATGACCCAGGCGAATAACAATGTGAGTAAAATTGTGAGAGCAATGTTGAATGGTGACGAAAACAGATTTTCGCGCAGCCAGCCAACAACGCCAGTCATCGTCATCGGCGCCGGCTGCGCAGCAATCGTGGAATGGCGCACGAATGCGATTTCGGTGACCGCGAGATCGCCTTCGGACATGGTCATGGGTGCACCCTCACCGCTCCGCCAAGGCCATGCGGCTGTTGTAAATGTTCATCAACAGCGAAGTGCCGAGACTGATGCACAGGTACACAAGCATGGTGATCGCAACGACCTCCACCGCCTGGCCGGTCTGATTGAGGACTGTGCCGGTGAAAACCTGCACCAGATCCGGATAGCCGATCGCGACTGCCAGCGTGGAGTTCTTGGTCAGGTTGAGATACTGGCTGGTCAGCGGCGGGATGATCACCCGCATCGCCTGCGGCACCACGACCAGCCGCAGCGTCGGCCCTGGCTTGAGCCCAAGTGAATAGGCCGCCTCACTCTGCCCGCGCGATACCGCCAGGATACCAGCGCGTACAACTTCGGCGATAAACGCGGCTGTATATATCGAAAGGCCGAACAGAAGCGCCGCGAACTCAGGCAGAATCTCGACGCCACCGGTGATGTTGAAGCGCCCGGCTTGCGGAAACTCGAACCCCAGCGGGCGGCCCGCGAGGACAAATGCCGCGAACGGCAACCCGACGACCAGCGCGAGCGCAACCCGCAGCACCGGCGCCTGCTGCCCGGTTCGCTCCTGCCGCTTTCGGGCCCAGATATAAAACCAAACCGCACCCGCAAACCCGGCCAGCAAAGCGATCAGCACGGCGCCGAAACCGGCCTTGAAAACCGGCTCCGGCAAAAACAGGCCACGATTGTTGAGAAAAAGGCCCCCGCCAACGACCAGGCTGTCGCGGATATCCGGCAGCGCCTTGAGCACCGCGTTGTACCAGAACAGCAACTGCAACAGCAGCGGCAGGTTGCGAATGATTTCGACATAACCGCCTGCAACTTTCGCGACCAGCCAGTTGCGCGACAGGCGCGCGATGCCGACAACAAAGCCGATGATGGTCGCAAAGACGATGCCGATCCCGGCCACAAGCAATGTGTTGAGCAGCCCGACCCAGAAGGCGCGCCCGTAAGTCGAGCCGCGTGACGAATATTCGATCAGCGTCTGGCTGATGTCGAAGCCGGCGGTGTTCTCCCAGAACCCGAAACCGGATGCGATGTGCGCGCGGGCGAGATTTTCAATGGCGTTGCTGGCGGCGCCATAGACCAAAAAGGCAACGGCCGCACAGAGTGCGATTTGATAGACAATGCTGCGGACCTTGGGGTCGTTGTAAAAAACGACCTTCGCAGGGTACGCCGCGGCCGGAAGCTCACTCGACATTTTCCCCTCGTCGGGCCTGCGGCGCGGAGACGTCCTCCCGGCGGATTGCTGCGGGTCTCAATACCCGCGGCTTATCTTATTCACGGCTAGCGGATCGGCGGCGCGTACTGAATGCCACCTTTGTTCCACAACTTGTTCAAGCCGCGCTCGATCTTGAGCGGCGAGCCCTGCCCGACATTACGCTCGAACAACTCTCCGTAGTTACCCACCAGCTTGACGATGCGCGCCGCCCAGTCCTTGGTCAAACCGAGCTGTTCGCCATAATTGCCTTCGGTTCCGACGAGCCGCTTAACCTCGGGATTGGTGGATTTCATCGCTTCATCGAGATTTTTCGAATTGATGTTCAACTCCTCGGCGTCGAACATCGCAAACAACGTCCACTTCACGACGTCGAACCACTGGTCATCACCGTGGCGCACCACCGGACCCAGCGGCTCTTTCGAGATGATCTCGGGAAGAATGACATGGTCGTTCGGATTGGCGACACGCAATCGCTCGGCATAAAGTGCGGAAGCGTCTGTCGTGTAGGCATCGCAGCGACCGGCGTCGTAAGCCTTCAGCGCCTCATTGGCAGTTGCGAAGGTGACGGTCTTGAGTTGCATTTTGTGCGCGCCAAAATAGTCCGCGAGGTTGAGTTCGGTGGTGGTGCCTTGCTGCACGCACACGGCCGCGCCGTTGAGCTCGAGCGCCGAATTGACCTTGAGCGTCTTGCGCGCCATGAAGCCCTGGCCGTCATAATAATTGACGCCCACGAAATTGAGGCCAAGCGAGGAATCGCGTGACGACGTCCATGTTGTGTTGCGCGCCAGCACGTCCACTTCGCCGGATTGCAAGGCCGTGAAACGATCCTTGGTCGACAGCGGGACGAATTTGACCTTGGTCGCGTCGTTCAGCACGGCCGCAGCGATCGCCCGGCAAAAATCCACATCGAGACCCGTCCAGTTGCCCTGGGCATCGGGAAGACCAAACCCGGCGAGCGTGCCATTGGCGCCGCAATTCAGCATGCCGCGATCCTTGACCGCCTTGAGCGTCTGAGCGGACGCACCTTGTGTGGCGACAGCGAGGATGAGCGCGAGAACGGTGGCAAATCGCTTCATGTGGCATTTCCTTCAAAACGGGCTCAGCTACAACGGCCCAGCGGGACTCTCTAAACACTTCCGCCGCCGGAGCGACGCTCGGCGGCAATCCAAGCCGTTTCCGGCCCCTTCTATCCCGAAGACCCCTCTACTTTTCATATCACAGAACGATCGGCTTGCTGGGTCAAGGGGTTGACGCTCACGGCTTATGCGGACGTATATGTCGTCGCCGCAGCAGGCGCGGTTCTATCAGCGGTCTAAAGACGCATGACGAAAAAAATCAAAGGCCCGATCAAGCCGGCAACGCGGCTGGTGACGTCCGGCCGCGATCCACAGGCCTATCACGGCTTCGTCAATCCGCCGGTCTACCATGCCTCAACCCTGCTCTATCCCACCGCGGAAGATCAGGTGGCCCACCGGGCGCGCTACAGCTATGGGCGGCGCGGCACGCCGACCTCGGAAGCGCTGGAAGACGCTTTGCGCGAGCTCGATGGCGAGGCCTGTGCCGGCGTTGCACTGCTCCCCTCGGGACTGGCGGCAATTTCCGCCGCCCTGCTCGCCACCGCAGGCGCCGGCGACCATGTCCTCGTCACCGACAGCGTCTATCGTCCAACGCGCAATTTCTGCAACGGCGTGTTCAAACGGCTGGGGGTCGAGACAACTTACTACGATCCGTTGATCGGCGCAGATATCGGGAAGCTGTTCAAGTCGAACACGCGGGTTGTGTTCACGGAGGCGCCCGGTTCGCAAAGCTTCGAGATGCAGGACATCCCGGCCATCGCCAAGGTCGCCCACGAAAAGGGCGCGATCGTGCTGATGGACAATACGTGGGCGACGCCACTTTATTTCCGCGCCTTCGAAAAAGGCGTCGATATGCAAATTCAGGCGGGCACCAAATATATCGGCGGACACTCCGACATCATGTTCGGATGTGTATCGGCCAACGCAACCACGCTCGCGCGGCTAAAAGACACGGTCTACACGATGGGGCTCTGTGTCGGCCCCGACGATATGTATCTCGCGCAGCGCGGTCTGCGCACGCTCGGCATACGGCTTGCCCGTCACAACGAGGCGGGACTGCAGATTGCGCGCTGGCTGGAGCAACGGCCGGAAGTCCTTCGGGTGATGCACCCGGCGCTTAAAAACGATCCGGGACATGCCATCTGGAAACGGGATTTTACGGGCGCCTGCGGCCTGTTCAGCATCGTGCTCAAACCGACCAGCGAAAAATCGGTGCATGCCTTCCTTAACGAGCTCTCGCTCTTCGGCCTCGGCTACTCATGGGGCGGCTTTGAGAGTCTGGCGATCCTGTTCGACTGCGCGGAATACCGCACGGCGACAAAATGGGCTCCCGGCGGACCGACGGTTCGATTCCACATTGGGCTGGAGGATCCCGAAGACCTGATGGCCGATTTGGAGCGCGGCTTTTCGGCACTCCGTCAGAATTCGTAAGCGGCTTCCCTCACGTTTGAATGTCGCATGCGAAAATCCCGCCGGGGCGACCCGACGGGATTATCAGCGCCAGTCCGAGACTGTTTTATTTCTGTTTCTCGGTGCCTTCGGCCGGCGATGCCGGGCTGGCGTTCTTCTCCTGGGTCTCCTTGGCGTTCGATCCCGGCGTCGGGCTGTTTGCACCGGCGGGGCCCATCCCGGTTGTTCCAGGCCGCGCATTCATCGTCCCGCGCGCCGGCGTGCCCTTGCCGTTGCCGGTTTCCGACGCTGTCGACGGGTCGGTCGGCGAAGGCGTCGTCGCGCTCACGCCACCACCTGACTGGTTGGCCGGCGCAGGCGCGCTCTGCGCGAGCGCGAAGCTGGTTCCCGCCGCGACAATCGCGGTCGCGAGGATCAATTTACGAATCGTCATGACTTGCCCTTCCTTGGTTTCTGACATGGTTTCTGAGTTCCGTCAGACACAACAAGGCAACAACGCGGGCGATCAACGGAAGGTTCCTGAAATCCATCCATTCACAACGCGGTGACGGATGACTGTCGCGTGATATAGCAACGCGATGCGCTACGCCGCAGCCGCGGTTCCACCACTGCGCATCACGAACTGCAGATTGCGCAAATAGACGAAGACGCCAAACGCCTGCCCGATGATAAACACCGGATCTTTGCGGTAGAGCGCATAGCCGAGCAGCATCAAACCGCCGCCGATCGAGAAAACCCAGAAGGCCGTCGGCACGACACTCTTTCCGGCGCGTTCCGACGCGATCCATTGCACGACGAAGCGCATGGCGAACAAGATTTGCGCGACATATCCGATCAAAATTCCCCAATCGGCGTTTCCGATAAACACATCGTGCAGATAGCCGCCGACGGCATTTGCGATGTCGATCAGCATGGACTCTTACTCCTTCGATATTTCCGGAATTCGCTTCTTGCGGCGGATCAGCCACCACACACCCGCGAGATCAAGAATGCCGACCCATAGTCGGTCCCACATCCCGTAATTGGAAACGCCGTGGGCGCGAGGGCGGTCGACTACGTCGACATAGGCAATGTCAAATCCCTCGCGTCGCACCAGCGCCGGAAGGAAGCGGTGCAATCCATCGAAATACGGTAGATTCAAAAACACGTCGCGCCGGAATGCCTTCAACCCGCAGCCGGTATCGCGCGTGCCGTCTCGCAACACGGCGCCGCGCACAGCGTTGGCGATGCGCGACTGCAATTTCTTGAAACCGCTCGCCTTGCGCCCAACGCGTTGCCCGGCAACCAATCCAATGCGCGGCGCACCCGTCTCCAAAGCCCGCACCAGCGCCGGCATGAAAGCCGGATCGTTCTGCCCATCGCCGTCCAGGGTCACGACAAGAGGCGCGCGTGCCGCGGCCACGCCGCTGCGCACGGCCGACGACTGCCCGCACGATTGCCGGTGGCGCACCCGCCGCAGCCATGGATGTTGTGCCATCAGGCGCGCGAGCTCGGCATCCGTACCGTCGGTTGAACCGTCATTGACGTAGACGACCTCGAAGGGCCATTGCCCATCAAGCGCCTTGGCAATCTCGGCCACCAGTGGCGCGATATTGCCCGCCTCATTGCGCACCGGCACTACGATGGAAATCGCCGGATCAATCGTGCTCATGGCGCGATGTCTTATGGGGCCAGGAGCCCGCGGGCAACCGCTTTGATGCGCCGGAGCGAGGGGCCAGCATATTGATGAATCGTCCCATCAGGGCCAATCGCAAAGCCCAGCCGGCGCTGCGCAAAATAACGGCGTACCACAACTGCCCCGCCTATCCCGACCAGGGCTCCCGCGAGCACATCGCTTGGATAGTGCGCGGTCACCACCACCCGGCTGATCGCAATCAGCAAGGCATAGATCAGCCAAAGCGTGCGGGAGCGAGGCCACAGCGTTCCGAACGCGACCAGTGCCGCGAAGGCCGTGGTCGCGTGACCCGACGGCATGCCGGCATAGTCCGCGCGCCACACAAATGGACTGTACAGAAACGGATCGAGGCTGCCGCCAACCAGCGGACGCGCCCGCCCGATCAGCCGCTTGACGATCGTCACAAACAAACTCGGCACCGCAATCGCCGTGAACAGGAAGCCAATACGGACCATGATCGCGGCGAGAACCCGCTGGGAAAAAGGCGTCAGCATCGGCGGCAGAGCGGCGAGCGCGAGAAATATCAGGCCAAGCGGCCAGAGGAACCAGCCCGACTTGCCGTAATCCGTAATGTCGTCGAACGCCGAAACAATCCAGCGCGGCAGGTGACCGACGCCACGGATTGCGGCCGCATCGATCGTCACCATTAATAACAGCAGCACCGCGATGCTAATGCCGGCCGCGATTGCGATCTGGCGCGGCGCCGACATCCAGGGCCAGGCCGCATGCAAGCGTGCGGGACGCGTCAGCATCAACAGTGCTGTCCTGACATTGGCCAGGCAACGGCGGACATTCGTGGCGCCCTGACCTTCGCTGCGATTGAATCCGTTGGCCAGGCTCATGGGTTTGCCTGCGAACGGAAGATGGTCAAAGTCACCGGCTTTCCGATGCTGAAATTGAAGCCCTCAAGGCGTTGTGCGCGCGAATATAACAAACCTGTCAACTCCGCGCGCTGGACGAAGCTGCGCTCGTTGCGTGGGTCGATCAGCGCAAATTGACACGGCCCCGACCGCAGAAAATCGGCGGCACCGGCACCATCGGTGAATCGCGTATCGGTGCCGAGCAAGAATACCAGGCTAGGCTCCTGATAGGCGAAGGTCGATGCGACATGCGCATCCGGGCAGTCACTGCCGCGGATCTCATCGGCGACGAGCGCGCTGGGAAATAGCGACGGCAATGACGGAAATGTCACGGCGTAGACGGTAACCGCGACGAGGATGGAGGCCAGCATGGCGCGCAGCAACGCCCGTTCCGCACCGTCGACGTCGTAAAGCCACCAGGCGAATAATCCGAAAACCAATGCGACTGCGGCAGACGGCCAAGCAATTAGGCCGAGGTCGCCACCAAACATGACGAAGGCAGCTATGACGGCCACCGCGACCGCACTGGGAAAAAGGAACCAGCCGATCGTTCCGCGCACGATCCACCGAGTTTTCGACAGGCTACCAGCACCGAGAATGCCGGCAATCAGAATGGCGATGGCCGGATATAGCGGCAGCACGTAATGCGGCAGCTTGGTCATCACCACTTCAAAAATAATCCAGGACGGAATGAGCCACGCAAGAAGAAATCGCGCCCCGGGTTCGCGTCGCGATCTCCAAACCGCGGGCGCGGCCAGACCGGCCAACAAGGAACCCGGCCAGAACGTAATCCAGAAAAGAACGAGATAAAATCCCGGCGGCGCGCCATGCGCTTCCTGCCCGCTGGTGACCTTGTCCAGCATGTCGTGGCCGATCGCCTCGGCGAAGAAACTGGTGCCTGATTTCGCGATAATGGCGATGAACCAGGGCAGCACCAGCAGCACCAGCCATGCGAGGCCCGCAAATGGCCGAAGCGTCCATAGCCAGCGCGCCGACCGATCGGCGATCGACAGCGTCAATGCCGTCAGCACCACGAACATCAGGATCAGCGGCCCCTTGAGGAGCATGCCGCCCGCCAAGGCGGTCCACAGGATTGCGGGTTCACGCCAGCCGATGTTTGTCTCTGGCGTTCGCCGGCTGGCGAGATAAATGCGTGCGAGCGCGCCCATGGCCGCGACCGCCGTGAGCAGCAGCATCGCGTCGGTCTTGGCAAGCCGTGCCTCGACACCGAGCAGAATCGAGCTCGCTATCATCATCGCGGCGACAAGGGCTGCCCGACGCGCGACAAAGGCCAACGCTGCCCAGTATGTCAGGAGCACTGCGAATGTTGCGCCCGCAAGCGAGGGTAGACGGTAAAGCCAGATTGTCGTGCGCGCGCGCGGGACGCCGAGCGCTTCGCCCGCCTTCACCGCCGCCGCTTGCAGCCAATAGATGCCGACCGGCTTTTTGTAGCGCACCTCGTCCTGAAAACGGATGTCGACATATTCGCGCGTCTCCAGCATCTGCTTGGTGGCTTGCGCAAACCGCGCTTCGTCACGATCAACCGGCGGTATCCGGAAGAAGCCGGGCAGGAAGGCAATCAGCGAAAACGCCACCAGCAACGCGGCAGCGCGCCGATGCGACCCGACTGCAAAGTCGAGCGCGGCGGCAAGCCCGCGCGCCGGAGCAAAACTGGGCCGTGCCTCGTCTGTGGTCGTGCTCACTCGTGTGCGCCTTGAATCCGCGATTTTGCCCGGACAATAAGCTCTGGGCCCTGCCCTGTCATTGGGCGCGCATGATGCCAATTAGTCTGAGGCGGGATATGGGAAAAGCCCTGCGCGGTGTGCGTTTCCTACTGCAATCGCACTGTGACGCTGTCGGTAGCGCCGCGGGCATCCATCACCGTCAGCCGCACGAAGCCAGGCCCGTCAGGCTGGAAGTACAGGACACGGCGTCCATTCTGCGGGTCCAGCGGCACGCCATTCGCCATCACAGTGAGTGGGGCACGTCCGCCCGCGATCTTGAGCGCGATGGCATCTGGTTGGTTCATCGTCGCGAGCTCCAGACGCGCGCCATCGGGCGGAAACATGATGCGCGGCGGCTCGCCGGCTTCTACGGGACCCCCACCCGCGCCAAACCGCTGCAACGGAGGTGGCAGTTTGTTGCTGGCGGCGAAAACGGCGCCTTTCGGCGCGCGCGGCAGCGGTGTGGGCGCAAAGCCCGAGCGCGCGAATGCATCAAACAAAATTGGAGCGGCCGATGCGCGGCCAACCAGGCCTGGCACTGGCGCGCCGTCCGGCCGCCCGACCCAGACGCCGATGGTCATGCGTCCATCAAACCCGACGGCCCACGCATCGCGATAGCCATACGATGTGCCGGTCTTGAAGGCGATGCGGCCGTGCGGCGCATTTTCCGGAGGCGGCGCACCGATGAGGATATTGCCGACATACCAGGCCGCGACCGGATCAAGCAGCCGGCGCGGATTTTCCGCGGACATTCCGCTGCGCTCGACGAGCGGCAAGGCGGCGCCGAGCCGCGCGAGACCGGCATACAACATGACCAAATCGGAAAGCCGGACACCGACGCCACCGAGACCCATGGCCAGCCCCGGCTCTTCACCTTTCGGCAGAACCAGCGCCGCCCCCGTTTGCGAGAGGCGTGCGCTCAGCCGGTTGACGCCGACCTTGCCAAGAACCGCGACCGCCGGAACGTTGAGTGACAATTGCAGCGCGCGGCGCACGGTCACCGTGCCCTGAAACGTCAGATCGAAATTCTCCGGCGTATAGCTGCCGTAGCGTGCCGGCTTATCATCAATCAACGTGTCGGGATGGATCAGACCGTCCTCAAAGCCAAGTCCGTAAATGAACGGCTTCAAGGTCGATCCCGGTGAGCGCAGGGCTTGCGTCATGTCCACCTGGCCGGCGCGGCGCGCATCGAAATAATCGGCGGACGCCACCCGCGCCCTCACCTCGCCGCTCGCATTGTCGACCGCAAGAATGGCAATCGACATATCAGGGCCAAGCGCCCGCGCGCGTTCGCGCGCGAGATCTTCCAAAGACCTCTGCAAATGCAGGTCGATGGTCAGCCGATGAATGCGCCGGTCCGGCTCTAAAGCCACAACCTGATCCGCCGCGTGCGGCGCCAGCATCGGCAGTTGCTTGCGCTCGCGCGGAATTGGGTCAAGCTTGGCGCGCTCGCATTCGTCGCGTGGGACCGCGCCTGCCATCAGAACCCGATCAAGCACGCGATTGCGCGCATCGCGCGCGGCGACGGGGGAACGATCCGGCCGGCGCAATTCGGGCGACTGCGGCAACGCAACGAGCAACGCTGCTTCGGCAAGCGACAGCTTGAGCGGCTCCTTGCCGAAATACGCAAGCGAGGCCGCGCGAATGCCTTCAAGATTGCCGCCATAGGGCGCAAGCGTCAGGTAGAGCGAAAGAACCCCGTCTTTGCCGAGCGCGCGTTCGAGCTCAAACGCGCGCACAATCTGCCGCAGCTTCGCGCCGAGGCTGCGATGCTCGCGCGGCTCCAGCAAACGCGCGACCTGCATGCTGATCGTGGACGCGCCGGAAACGATATGGCCATTGGCCACGAACTGGAAAGCCGCACGACCGAGCGAGAGCGGATCAACCCCCGAATGCGCGGGGAAGCGTTTATCTTCGTAGGTAAAGAGTAGCTTGAGAAACCGGGGATCAACATCCTTCCGTGTGGCCGGCAATCGCCACCGGCCTTCATTGGTCGCATAGGCCCGCAATAGTCTGCCATCGCGATCAAGCACGATATGCGAATAGTCGAGGTTATTGCCCAGCGGCGCGGGTCCGAGCGATTGCACCCAGAGCGCGCCGGCAAGCAGCGCGATGGCCGCGCCGCCGCCTAGGCCTGCAAGAACAATTTGCCTGCGCTTCATTTCGGCGCGATCTCGATTGTAGCCGTTGCAGTCCGGCCGAACCGGTCAGGCCGGTACATGTCTTCCACCTTCGCCTGCGGCAGCACATAGGTGCCGGGCGATACTGCGCGCACGACATAGGCCACAGTGAATACGGGCGAGGATTCCTGATTGCGATCGAAGGCCGCACTGAACCGATCGTCGCGGAATTCGCTATTCACCGGATCGGCCGCGTCGGTGATCCAGGACAGCGTACTCGTCTCCCCGGACGAGACCAGTCGCGGATTGTCGATCTCGAAGCCGCTGGGCAGATAGTCGGCGACAATGACGCGGCCGAATTGCGGTTGCGGCTCCGTCATCTTCAGCACCACGACGAAGCGCTGGTTCTGCTTGGCTTTGCTCGCGTCAACTTTGTCGCCATCGAGCGTGTAATACGTCCGCTCGATCTTGAAGCCTTGCTCGGCAGCAGGTTCCGGCGTCAACGGCGAACCGCTCACCGACACCACCGCCTGCACATTGCCGTCACCGGTGTTGTTGATCGCTAAGGGCGCGGCGAGATCATCAGGACGCAGATTGCGGTAGAACGCGCCCTTCCGCGCTTCCCCATTGACCGCCAGCGAGATCGCGTTGAGCTGTTTGCTCAGGGCACGCGCGGCCAGCACGAGCCAAGCATCTTCCTGCGTTGACGTGCTGGCGCTCAACGCCCGCGCGGCGTCGATGCGCACCACCGCGTCGTCGATGGTCTTCTGCGGGGCGCGGCCTTCCGAGGCCAGCGTCACGAGCGCCGCCGCATCGCGCAACGCCGAACCAAAGTCGGCGCGGCCAAGATCGAGCTTGGGTTGCGGCGCAATGGCATTGAGCGCCGTCAGATACACGTCGTCGGCGCGCGCTTTGTCGCCGACCATGGCAAGCGCCGCGGCAATCTGTGCCTTCGCGATAGGTGTCGCCACGTCGGACAGCTTCACGTCGGCGATGTAACGCAAATCACCGATCGGCGCCGCGCCGTTGCGTGCCAGCACGTAGAGCGCATAGGCCAGTTCGCGGCCTCCGTCCTTGCTGGGTTCGGGAGCGGCGGCGACATAATTGCGCAGGCGATCGACAGCGAGCGTGTAGGCCACCGCCGGAACGTCGAAGCCGCGTTCACGCGCGCGTGTCAGGAAGTCGGTAATGTAGGAATCAAGCCACGGATCGTCTCCACCGACCGACCACAGGCCGAACGAGCCGTTCGATCCCTGCCGCGCCAGCAATCTCGGAATGGCATCCTTGATGCGCTGGTCAATTTCGCCATCGGGCGCGAGCCGCGCTTGCGCCGCGAGTTCGTTGACGTAGAGCATGGCCATGGAGCGGCTTGCGATCTGCTCCGAGCATCCGAACGGATAGCGATCAAGAGCATTGAGCAAGGTCGCAGCATCGAGCGACGTCGACACCGCGATCGAGAGACCGGCGCGGCCCGTGCCCGGTACAAAGTCGGCGAAGATGTCGTTCGAGAGCGTCAGCGTCTCGCCTTTCGCCAGTGCGCGTACGCTGCGACGCGTCAGAGTTTGCGTCGCCGGTCGCACATCCAGCGGATAGCTTCGCTCAAGCGCAAAGTTATCAGGCCCGCTGACTTTTACGGTGACCGTGCTTGGCCCCGCCCCCGCCGCGCCCACTGGCAACGAAACGCGATCTCGCTGCTTGGCGGCGAGTTTCAGTGTCGATGGCTTGTCATTGTCGATTTTGATCGAGCCGTCCGCGACGACGGAAACATTGTAGTCACCGACAACGCCTTCCACATTGTCGAGCTCGAGCTGTAGGGAACTCTTATCTCCGGTGCGCAGGAAGCGCGGAAGCGTAGCGGTCAGCACGACGGGATCTCGCACCACCACGTCGCCGGACGCCTTGCCGACTTTATCCTTGCTCCAGGCCACCGCCATCACACGGACTGCGCCGGCGAAGGCCGGGATGTCGAATTGAACCTGTGCCGTGCCGTCGCGACCAACCGCGACGATGCCGGAGTAAAGCGCGAGCGGCGCCTGTGCCGGGGGCGATCCGGACAATTCCGCACCCCCAGCATCACCACCGGAACGGATCTGGCCGCGCGTACCCTGCATGCCGTCGATCAATTGCCCATAGAGGTCACGGATTTCCGCGGTCAGGCGGCGTTGACCGAGATAGTAATCGTCGGGCGCCGGCGGTTTGTAATTTGTAAGATTGAGAATGCCGACGTCCACGGCCGCCACAACGACGCGCGCCTCTTCTCCCGACGCAAGCCCTGCCAGCTTGATTGGCACGCTCAACCGAGAACTCGGCCGAATCGCCGCCGGCAATTTCATATCCATTGCAAGCGTGTGCACGGCCTTGTCGATCGAGAACCATTGCACGCCAATGGCGCGTCCCGGCATTCGCTGGGCCGGCGCGTCGAGCGGACGCCGCAGCGTCGCAACCATATAAGCGCCGGTGCCCCAGTCCCTGCCGACAGTGAGGCTCATGTGTGCCGCGCCCGGCTTTACATCTTGCGATTGGCTGGCAACGAGGCGATCGGTGAAAACATTCACCGTGAGCCGGCCCGCGGCCCGCGCCGTCACGGCAACGTTCATGCTCTCGCCGGATTTATAGTCGGACTTGTCGAGCGCGACTTCCAGCAGGTCGGGCGTGTCGGCGCTCGACTCCGCGTAGAAGCCGGCGTCAAAGCCCAGCGAAGTGACGGGGCCGTTCGGCTCGCCGCTTGAAACCTCAAGGCGGTAGCGGCCCCATTTTACGGGCAGCGACAAACGCGTCGGCTTGTCGGCGACAACATCGAGCGCGCCATTGGCAACCCGCTCTGTTCGCTTGACGGGCTCGTACTGCCACTGCCCGTTCTGCCGGTACCACTGGTAATTGTTCTCGACCTTGAGCAGGTCGTAGTGGAGGCCGGACTTGGCCAGCGTTTTGCCGTCGGGCGCGGCCAGAACCACGTCAAATTCGGCGTTGGCGCCGTCGCTCAGCGAGCGGCCGGAGAATATCGGCTTCACCCCAATCATCGCGGCATCAGGCGTCATCGGCAGAGTGAGTTTTCGCTCAACAGCCCGGCCGCCTGATTCCGCCATGCTCACGGTCACCTGCGCTTCCAGCAGCCCGCTACTTGCGGGCACGTTGTCGAGCTTCAGCGGAAACGTCGCCTTGCCGGCGGCGTCGGTGTTCGGCAGATCATCGAGCGTTTGCCGGACGGCGCTCACCTCATCGTCGAACAGGCCGAATGCGTAGCCGGGAAATCCACCGCGCTCTTTGGCGGCGGCAATTGTCGCAATGCCGGAAAGCTCCAGGTTGGAGGCCGGCGCGCCGTAAAGAAAATGACCGTCGACAGTGAGTTGGGCGGGCGCGCTGCGCGAGATTTCCTTGGCCGCCGCGGTGAGATCAAACTCGATGCGGTCGGGCACATAGTCCTCGACCATAAAGGTCGTCTCGCCGACCGGTGGGCGTTTGGGATCGGTGTAGGCGACCGCGCGCCACGTGCCGGTCGCTGCCGAGGAAACGATTGGAACGCTCAATGCGTGACCGCCAAGACCCTGGTCGGCGACCACGGCCCGACGGTATTCGACGCCATCGGGGCGCTCGACCACCACAGTGAGCGGCGCATTCGGCGCCGCGACCCCGCGCGCATCGCGCAGCAAGGCAGTCACAGCAACCGTTTCTCCGCTGCGATAGACGCCACGCTCCGTATAAACGAACGCATCGAGGCCGGCCGGAACGGGACGCCCGGCAACGCCACGATCGGACAAATCGAACGCAGGAGATTTCAGGCTGAGGAATGCGTAGTCGGCCTTCTCGCTGGCGACGATGGCAGCGGGAGCGACACCCCCTTCGCCCCGTGCCAGCCCGGCCTCGAAATGGATGAAGCCGTTGCGATCCGTCTGCCGGACCGCAAGCACCTCGTTGTTACGCGCCATCAGGCGGACTTCGACACTGCCGCGCGGCTCGGCACTCGCCAGTGAATGGATAAAGACATCGATCCCGTCATGCGCGCTATAAGCAGTCAAGCCGAGATCGGAAACGATGAACCATTGCGTCGCCTGCTGCCCGTATTCATTGGAGACGGCATCTTTGGCTTCCGCCGTCATGGCGTAGACGCCGGGGCCGAGATCCTTGACAGCCTGATCGAGTGGAAATGCCGTTGTCACTTCGATGTTGAGCTTTGACTCAACGGCAAGCTCGCCGGCCCAGATCTTGGCGCCGCGTTCGTTTGCCAGCTGCTCAGCCTGGTAGCGGCTCAAATTGCGTTGAAAGTCGTAGCCGAGAAGCGTGTCGACGAGGTTGCGATCGCCGACGCGATAGACCGACAGCCCAACGGCCTTGGTGTTGACACTCAGGACCGGAATGCCGCGCTGACCGGTGCGCGGCAGCACATAGGCCTTGCCCGAAAAGCGCACGAATGGTTTGCGATCGCGCACGAAGATGGTGAAGTCGGCTGACTTCGCCAAGGTTTCCTTGACCACCGACGGCAGGCCGGCCCGCAGCGTGACCGAATAACGTTCGCCGTGCTTGAGGCCTTCGACGCAAAGCTGCTTTTCATTTGCCGACGTCGCCGGCCGGTCCATGCCGGCAACCGAGACAAAGGGTGAAAAGTCAGTGCGCCGCCCAGGCAACTCCTCGGAAAACTGGAAACAGGCGCGCGGAGATATCGAGTTCGGAATCGATGGTGTAGTCGAGCAAGCGGAAACCGTGTTCGGCCCGCACCTTTTCATATTGCCCGCGGAGGTCGGCGGTTTCACGCAATTCAAGCGACAGACGCAATGAATCGAGCGCGGCGCGCCATTGTTCGCGATCGGCGAGCGATTTACCGAGCGCAGACAGGCTGTCCGCCTCAAGATTGCGGTCGCCCGCGCGTTGGTAGGCGATATAGGCGGCAGTCGAGGCGCGATCGAGCAGCAGGGCTTTCTCGCGATCATCGCGCGGCTTGATTTGCAGGACCGTGCGCGCGAGCCGCAGCCAGCTCGCCGCGTCCGTCGGACCAACCGTGACAAGCTGACCGAGAACCTGCATCCCGGTGCGGAAGTCGTTCTTCTGGAAGGCGGCGTCGGCGTCGCGCCGCAGTGTCGCCGCAGGCTTGGTGACGGTTCCCGCGTCGCTTTTGATCTGGGCCTCGAGCTTGATTGCGGAGTCGTCGAGGGCGCCTTGCTTGAATGCCTTGTCAGCTGCCAATGCCGGCAAAACGACGAGAGCAACGAGCGCGGCGACGAGGCCGGCGCGAACGACGCAACGCATGGGGCGAAACCTCCGGAGACAGCAGGCTTAGGCGATAATCAGTTCAGTCCTTGATGGTGTCGAGGACATGTCCTTGCAGGTTCAACGCCCCCGCGAGGCAATTTTGGCGGGCCAAGACTAGGCCGGAATTGGTCTGCTGATCAAAAACCTCGCCGGATATCCTCAGAATTAACGTGAACTAGTCTAGGAAATCGCTGCAAGACTTTAATTTAACAGGGAAAAGCCCGTGCGGATGCTCCATTCCCTGGCATCGCGCCCCGGCCCACCTACAGGAGCGGCTGGCCTGTGTAAGGCTGTCTTACGACTTTGCGCCGATAGTGTCGGACCGCTAAACCAAGGACGCGCGGACCCCGTAGCTCAGCCGGATAGAGCATCAGCCTTCTAAGCTGAGGGTCGCTGGTTCGAATCCAGCCGGGGTCGCCAATAAAAACAGGGGCTTAGTTTTTACACTGGGCCTCTTTTTATGTTGCAGTGTGTCGCCACTGTTCTCTTTTGTTTCCCACACCTTCCAACAGTCGACGGCAACTCCACGCGACCCGGATCCGACACGATGGAAAATGCGATTTTGGTTGTTGGCGGCGCCGGCTATATCGGTGCGCATACCTGCAAGGCATTGTCGGCTGCTGGGTACACCCCCGTAACCTTCGATAACTTTTCGACGGGGCACCCCGAATTTGTGCGGTGGGGCCCGCTTGTAGAAGGCGATATCGCCGATTCCGCAAAGGTAGCAGACGCGTGTCGAACGCATGGGGTCATTGCTGCGCTTCACTTTGCTGCGCACGCTATTGTTGAAGAGTCCGTCGTTGAACCAGCAAAATATTACCGAAATAATGTTGCATCCACACTTTCATTGTTAGAGGGGCTACAAGCAGCCAGCGTTCGAACAATTGTATTTTCGAGTAGCTGCGCCGTGTATGGCGCGCCCAAGGATCAGCCGATCACCGAGGAGACCGCACCGAACCCGATCAATCCTTACGGTGCATCCAAATTAATGGTGGAACGCATCCTCTCAGATTACGGACGAGCGTACGGCCTGAACGGGATTGCACTTCGATATTTTAATGCTTGTGGTGCGGATCCTGACGGCGAAATCGGCGAACTCAGAAGCAACGAAACCCATCTCATTCCACGAGCAATGATGTGGCTACAGGGCCACATCGATGAATTTCGTGTGTTCGGGACCGATTATCCGACGCCGGACGGGACGGCTGTTCGCGACTTTGTCCACGTCTGTGATTTGGCTCAAGGGCACATCCTCGCCCTACGCAAGTTGTTCGCGCACGGCGGAAACGGAGTGTTTAATTTGGGACGTGGTTTGGGTTATTCGGTCCAACAGGTTTTGGATGAAATCGCACGAGTCTCAAAAGTCGAAATCCCCGCAATCGCGGGGCCGCGTCGGCCGGGCGATCCGCCAATCCTGCTTGGAGATATCGCTCTCGCTCGAAAACACCTGGGCTTCGAGCCGGTAAATTCCGAGCTTTCTAATATTGTCGCCACGGCTTGGAGATGGCATCAAAAGGCACATCCTAAGCGCACCCCGCGAGCTGTTCAGGGCTATTGATGGCGAACAAATCAACACATGCAGGGTCGGCCGCGGCAGGTATAGTCCGGCACGCTGACGCCATTCAGCGAGCACGGTTTGCCTTGCATAGCCAGCGTCCGCAGGACGCGGAACAGATCGCGGGCGAAGTTCTCAGGGCCGATCCACACCATGGCCCTGCACTTACGATCGTGGGCTATGCCCTGCTGATGCAGGGACGCGCCGACGACGCTATCGAGATGCTCGAACCCGCCGCGCGCCACCTGCGCGATCCAGAGATCGATACTCAGCTTGCGCTCGCCCTCCGCCAGGCCGGACGGGACGAAGACGCGGTCGCCCGGCTCAAGCGCGCGACCAAACGGAGCCCTCCGTTTCCCCCTGCCTTCTACGAGCTCGGCTCTCTGCTGTTGTCCTTGAAACGCTATGGCGAGGCCGCCGAAGCACTCAATGCCGGTCTAGCGGCTGCGCCAATGCCTGAACTGTGTAGTCAACTTGGTCACGTTTTCCTCGCTCTCAGAGATTATGTCGGCGCCAAGAAAGCCTTTGCAAAAACATTGGCGGTTGCGCCCAATGCGCCGAGCGCATTGTGGGGAATGGGCAAAGCCCACCAGGGGGTCGGAGAAAATCGGATTGCCGCCGATTATTTTCGACGCTGTTTGACGCATACTCCGGACGACGCGGGCACACTGCTCAATCTCGGCCACTCGCTCCTGGAAATCGGCGATCGTGATGCGGGCTATGAGTGTTTCCGCAAGGCCGCGCGCGGCGACCAGAAACGTTATTCAGGGGCGCTCACAACGCTGGTGAAGTCCGGCCGCGGCCGGTTCTGGCTCCGGCCGAGCGCAGCGTCTAAATTCCTGCGCGGCGAAAGCGGCTAGCCTGGCAAAAGCGCCCTAGCGCTTGGGCGCGCGGAATTGGCGGCGATAGACGCCCGGCTCCCGATCCGTCGCATCCTGCGTTTCCATCATGCGCCTGATGCCTTCGGCCGAGAGTTCCTCGAAGGCAGCGCTCCATACCTCGCGCTTCACGGGAACACATTGCGCCACCGGCGTGCCCTTTGGCAGCACGCCATTGAAATCGGCGTCATTCCAGCGCGCTGGAAAATGGACGGGACTTAAGTGAAATGTATCGGCGTCGACCAGGCCGGTGAGCGTTGTAAACGGCAGATCAGACCGATTGACCGGATGCGTGAACAACAACGAGTAGCCGGGCGGAGCCTCGATGGTCCAAAAATTGTTGAACTTGATGATGAAGCGATCTTCGCTGAAGAACGGCGTTCCAGCTGCCTGGCTCGAATCATGAAAATCGATGGGCGAATGCGAATAATCTCCTTGCAGCCCCTCGGGCAATTCAAAATTCCAGCTGAATTCGCCATTCCGAACTTCAAGGTCTGTCGCCAGCGGGATTAGAAATCCGTACGTCATAGCGTCGATGAACGGCGGACATTTCTTGACGGTGAAGCTCTCCTCTCCCATGGACGGGTTGAAGGCCTTCAACGGCAAGCTCTTGAACCAGTCCGGCATGCCCTGCACGGCAGGGATCGGACGCGGCAAAATCTTCTCGAGCCCGGGCGGGCATCGAAACCTGAGCGTCATCTGGCTGGCCTGGTCCATCACAGAATATCCCGAAGTGTCACCTGCGATCGCGCGGCTCTGGCGTGCCCGTGCCAGTCTGCTTCACGAAGATGCTGTTGACGGCGCTCGTGCAATTGACTCCAAAAAAGTCCGTGTATCGTGAATCGACGAGATAGGGCCGGTCGCGGATCACCTCCGAAATTCGCTGCTGTTTCGGGAAGCTGTCCTCGACCACGAGATAATCACCGTTCTCAAGAATCTGATCGATGTGACCGAAAAACCCCGCAAGGTCGCCATGGAAATCCTCGATCAGCAAACAAGGCCGCAGAAATTCCGGCTTGGATTTTGCAGTCGCCGCAAGCCACGCCACACAATCAGATTGAATAAAGGTCACGCGGGAGTCGGAAACCTCCGCCGCTGTTTTATCGACTGATAAAATCCGGGTTGTCAGGCCCATCGATTTGCACAGGTCGGCGAGCAAGAGCGATGACCCTCCTGCTCCCGATCCCAATTCGATGATCGTTTCCGGCTTTAGATCATCAATCAGCATCGCGTAGATCGCGAGATCATAATTCGACTTGAAGCAAGGAATGCCGCGCCAGCGAAACACCGGCCCCGCGCCCTGGCTGTAAAGCATTTGGCGAAAACCTAACTCCGTTCCACGGATCGGTTCGCCGTCGAGCTCGGCGACGGACTGCTGGCGGCGCTCCCACGGGATGAACCGATCGGCTGATTGGCGTGCAAGATAGCGCGAGGCGACGAAGGTGGCCTGGGCAGGCCACTGGCCATGCGCCAGGTGTGTGAGCAAATAATTCTGCAGGAAGCTGGGAACGTCGTTATATGCGGCCATTTCAGTTTTCAGGCGGCCGACCATCGAATCCCGCGCAGACACATCAAGCATAGGGCGCCCTTGCGGCCCCTTCAGGAATGTCCTGATCAGGCTGCCGAGATAGGCTGACGATTGCTCGGTATGCAACGCGAGGAATTCAGAAAGCGCCCGAACGAATTGATCGTCCCCGTTCATTTCAACACCATGCCCAATGCCAAACCCGACCAATGTACCTGCTTATCAATGGGCCTCGACCCCAATTTCCCAGGGTAGCCAGCGGTCTAGCACAGCCACCGGTTGCGGGTGAGGCCTTATAGGAAACGCATAATTAATAAGTTTGGCACACGAATAACGGTTGGGGGACCATTTCAATTCCCTCGGTTCGAGCGCGCCCGTATCGCATGGCCGAGACACCTGCCAAATCGTCGACCGCAGCCGACGGCGTACCCGCCGTCGACGCGCCGCCGCTCGCCCCGGACGGCGCCCCGATCTGCTATGTCGTGGATGAAGAGCCCAGTATCCGGCATTTTCTGTCGTTGATCCTGCACGGCGCCGGTGTAGACACGGTCGAATTTCCCGACGGCAACTCGATGCGAAAGGCGGTCGAAGCGCGACCTCCCGCTCTGGTGTTTCACAACATCTCCCTCGAATCCAACGATGCAATTGAATCGGTCATAGCGCTTGGCAGGCTGAAATATCGCGGCGCAGTGCAGCTGATGAGCGCGCGCGGCGCAGCCGTCCTCGAACACGTCAAAGGCATCGGGGCGCAGCATAAGCTCCATATGATGCCGGTGCTCAAGAAGCCGTTTGAGACGGACACAATCATCAAGATCATCCAGGAGCTCAAACTTGGAATGCCGCCCGCCGTGGCGGCGCGCCTTGTACTCGACGACTGCATCAAGAACAACTGGATCGAATTCTGGTATCAACCGAAAATCGCGCTTCGCAAGAAACAGCTGGCGGGCGCGGAGGCTTACGCCCGTGTGCGCCACCCGCAACACGGGCTCGTTCTGGCCGGCGCATTCACGGCCGATGCCTCGGACTCCGCGACGCTCAAACTATCGGAGCTGGCGCTGGAAAGCGCGCTCAAGACCGGCGCCCACTTTTCAAAACTGGGAGTCAATCTGCGGCTGGCCGTGAACATTCCAATGCCGGCGCTCGTCAAGCTTTCTATGGAAGACATCATAAAGGCGCACCACCCTGCCGACGAAAAATGGCCCGGACTGATCATCGACGTTCCGGAAGACCAGATTGTCACCGACCTCGCGCTTGCGACCGAGCAGTGCAAGAAACTTGAACCGCTCAACGTACGCATCGCGATCGACAATTTCGGCCGCGCCTACTCGGCAATGGCCAAGGTTGAAGAATTGCCGTTCGAGGAGCTCAAACTTGACCGCACATTCGTCACAGACTGCGGGACCGACAAGGTGAACGCGCCGCTCTGCAAGACGGTGATCGACCTTGCCCACAATTTCGGTCGCAGTGTGGTCGCGGCCGGCATCGAGAAGGCAGCCGACGCCCTCGCCCTTGTGAGCATGGGCTGCGACTACGGTCAGGGTTATCTGCTTGGCCAGCCCATGCCTGAAGAGCGCTTTATATCACTGCTGCGCCAGCGCGCGGCGACGCAAGGCCGCAACCTTGACGCCGCCGTCCCCAAAACAGAGAAGCAGCCCGGCTGATCGATAGCGCACAACCGATTTAGTGGGTCCAGGCGTCGCGACGCTTGAAGGAAAAATTATCGGCGTAGGAAATTGTGCGCCGCTTCTGAGGCGCCGTCTCAAACACGTGATAGGCAATGCCGTGCCGCTCGCAATAAGCGACGGCCTCTTCCTTGTTGTCAAATTGCAAACGCAGCTGCTGGCGCATATCGCCCGACGATGTCCAGCCCATGAGCGGCTCGACCTGACGCGGAACCTCGGGTTCAAAGTCGAGCACCCAGACCTTCGTATTGGCAAAGCCCGATTGCATCGCGGTCTTCGAGGGCTTGTAGATGCGTGCTGGCATAGATCGAATCCCGGTTACCCAGTATTTACAACTTTAATCTCGCGCACAGTCAACGGAAAACTGGACATCCCTGTTTTTCGACCAGGACAGTTCCGGGAGCGCAGGCTTTTGAATCCATTTCGTCCTGTAACTTAAGTGCGATCGAATGTGCCAGCAACTTTTTCAGCAACTTTCCAAGGCAGGTTGCCTTGACGCTGTTGCAGCATCCGTTGATTTCCTTCCAGAAAGAATTCTTTGCGAACGGAAAGCCCGGTATTTCCGACGCGATAATTGACGCTGTATTGATACGAACTTTCATAGGGAGCGCCATTGGTCCGCAGAAAGGATACCAGCGTGCGATCCGCATCGAGGGCATTTGGCTCCCGAAATCGGCGATACCAGATCGGACTTGTCACGACTGCAATGTCTCTCGGCAAAAAGTAGCAGTTCGTATCGACAAAATAATCGAGTTCGCCAAGGACCGACGGCCATTTGCCCAGGTTTTCGCAGTCATCGTCGCAGATAAAATTGCCGTCTGAGTCGACAATTTTCCGAAATGAATATGCCCAGGCAAAGCCACGTCTAATGACGTCTACGAGCGAAGCAACGTGGTTCGAATCAAGCCAGTTATCCTCATCGAGGTAGCAGAAGTAGTCGCCCTTACCGAGAAAGGCCGACGCCCCATAGATGCGATGGCCAAGAAAGCGGTCCTTCCCTGTTGCATAAGGAAGCTCGATAACATCGACATTGTATTCCCGGATTTTTCGTTTTGTTTCGGTGGATGTATCGGGATTGTCGACGACGATCAGGTGCTGGATCGGTTTGTAACTTTGAGCGGCAACGCTTTCGATCGCCCGAAAGACGCACGGATTGCCGGTTGTGGGGGTGACGACAGTTACGAGAGGACTCGCGGTCATCTGATTTTCCTATGTCACCGTAATTCTAGCCCGCTGTATCGATACTTCCCAGACAAGAGAGCGAAACCACTTGCAAGGTGACCCATCGGCCTACCTGCCTGGCCCACTATGGTTGAACGTAGATATCATCAAGTGGCGCATTGGCCCGGTAACGCTCAAACATCCCTGCGTATGCAGCCTCTAAATGACGAGTAAATAATTGTGTGTCGAATAGAGGCGTTGTGAGACGGTTGTTCGCAAGTTTTTCTTTGATAACCGCCAATTTTTCCGGGTTGTTTGCAAGCTCAATTGCAAGTGCTTCATATTCCTGGGACGTTGAAGCAATTAGTTCTGGCAGGCCTATTGCATTTAACAAGCTTGCCCCGACGCGGCCAGCGAACGTCTCGCCAATTTGCGTTAATAGCGGTAAGCCAGCCCATAGTGCATCGCTTGCGGTTGTGTGCGCGTTATAGGGCGAGGTATCGAGAAATAGATCCGCCAGGCGATGTCGCGCGAGATGATCCGCCAATGGCAGCCGCTTCGCAAATACCAGACGCTGCGCATTAATTCCCCTCGCTATCGCTTCTTTTCTCAGATTTTCCGCAGCGGCGGCGTTGTCCTCCGTAAGCCACAGCGCACTGTCGTTGGTGCGACCCAATATGCGCATCCAGGTATCGAATACATCTGGAAGAATCTTGTAATTGTTGTTGAAGCAGCAGAATACAGTTGCCTTTTCGGGAAGGCCGCACTCCACCCGGGTGAATTCATGGGTGCCTATTGCCTTTTTGCGGTCATTCGCTTGATAGCAATTGGGCAGATAAACAATTTTTTCCGTATAGAATTCCTTTTGATCCGGCGGAACGACAACCTTATCCGCAATTATATAATCCATGTAAGGCGCAGCCAACGTTCCTGGAAATCCAAGGTAGTTGACCTGGATAGGCGCCGGCCGCTGCGCGAATACGCCGTTGCGCTCTTCACCGAAATAGCCGTTCAAATTGATCAGGATATCTATTTCATTTTGCGTGATCGCAGCAGCCGCGGATTTGTCGGTCAGGCCTCTTATATCAATAACTTTTTGCACCGATGCATTGATGCGTTTGCGAATTGCGCTTTGATCGTCCCACCCATTGTCAATTGCATAGACCTCAAATCTTGATCGGTCGTGCTGCTCCAGCACACCAACAATGAGATGAGAGGTCGCCTGTTCCCGCAACTCACCAGAAGAATAACCAACGCGAATTTTACTGTGATTTGCTGCACGCGTTCCGGTGGCGCCCTGCGCGCGCTCTGGATAAGTCTCCCTGTTGAAAATTTCCGCGCATAACTGGAGGCTTCGTTGCGATTTCGACACGCCTTGCCAACCAAACGGTTCAGCTGATGGTCTGCTCGAAAAAATATCGTCATCAATTTCGGCTACTAAGGCGTCCACTCCCTTCCAATTGCACGAAAGCATCCTCTGATGGAGAAACCGTCCCTTTGTAAACGGATGCTGCGGATCCAGCTTAAGCACCATGGCATATGCATTGGCCGCCTCCTCATGACGTTTAAGGTCATTGAAGACATTGCCACGACCAAACCAGGCATTCGCCAACTCCGGCTGGAAAGCCAAAGCTTTATCAAAGGCCGCAAAAGCCTCGGCATGGCGCTTTAGCCTGACAAAAACATTGCCAAAACCCAACCATGCTTCAGCGAGGACGGGCTTGAATGCTACCGCTTTGTCATATGAAGCGATGGCTTCATCGTAGCGCCTGAGTTCCGCGAGTGCATTGCCACGACCGAGCCACGCTTCAGCCAAATCGTTTTTAAGGGCTAGAGCTTTGTCGCACGCGGCAAGCGCTTCATCGTAACGTTTGAGTTCGTTGAGCGATTTTCCCTTATTACAAACCGCATCGGCATAGCCCGGATTCAATGACGTTGATTTGTCAAAATCCGATATCGCAAGCTCATACTGCTTTAAGTCATTGAACACCGTGCCACGACTGTTCCACGTTGCCGCGGCTGAAGGATTGAGTGCCAAAGCCCTATTGAATTGCTCCAGCGCATCCTGTGGCCGGTGAAGCGATTTTAAAATCAGACCATAATTGTAGAAGGTCGCATCAGAGCTTTGGTCAACTTCTACAGCTCTTTTTGCGAATTGTTCTGCTTCTTGATTTCGCCGCAGGCTCATCAGCGCCACGGCTAATAAATTCAATGCACCAGTATGCCTTGGCTCGATAATTAGAATTTCTTTAAAAAGCCGGTCGGCGCCCTGAAGATCTCCCGCGCTCAAAAGTGCCACAGCGCTTTGAAACTTCGTTTCATTGTCTGCCATGGCATCTATCGGAATGCTGCAAGCCACAATCGAATATGCGAAGGACGTATCGCTATATCGGTATTCTTACCCTATTTCGGCGGGATGCGATGCGATGAAGTCTCCGGAAAATAATACGCGCGCCGGATAATTCACGACGAGGGGGCGAATGCAATAACGCGTCAAAAATGTGATCGCTCCCGCTGGGGGATCCCAATCAGACTCCTCTAAATTCGAAGGAGCTGCACACGAACCGTCGCGATTTGGGTTCGGCGGGGTTGGATCTGTGAACGGCCGTTGAGGACATGGTCATCCCCTCAGTGCCCGCTTGATAAAAAAGCGCCCCCGGCAGTTTCCTGCCGGGGGCTTTTGATCACACGTCCGAGATCAGGCGATCAAGGATAGAAGTCGCGATGCACGCGGAACCGGATGGCCACGTTGTCCACGTCCTTCTGTGGAACAACTGTGCCGCCCGTTTGAAGCGCGGTGTTTTGAATCACACCTAAGCCGTTACCGACGTTCGACTGCCCAAAGTTCGCAGATTCGAGCTTCTGGTACAGCACGTCCACGCCCATGTAGAAGTCTTTGGTGACATTCCACTGAGTGCGCGAACCGACCCACCAGGTGTTCCAATCATTGTCGCAGCCCGAGCCAAGCCCGGTCGTCGGAATAGCTGCCGAGGCCGAAGCCGCAGAGCATGCTGTTCGCAGTGCTGTTGTAGCTGACAGCCGCATAGCCACCGTACACGGACGTCCGCCAACGCGCATTCCAGAAGTGCTCGTAGGCCGCGTTGATGTTCCATGCTGTGGTCAGTTCGTTGTCGCTTGCAGCGCTTGCACCGGTGCCCGCCAGAGAACCGCCATAAACGGCATCGCTGACCACGCCCCAGCCTGCACCAACGCCATCGACCTTACCCCAGTTCGAGTTCGGGGTCTGGAAGATGTAGCGCAGCGCACCTTCGGTGTAGTTGACCTGGGCCTGGAAGAAGTCGCCCTGGCCGATCATCGGAGCATTGAGCTTGATGCCCGCGCCAACGACGAAGCCCAACTTGTCGTCGGGATGGCCGTTACCACGCAGGAACGTGCTCGTGCCAGTCGTTCCGTAGTAGAGCGAGTTGACCTGGTGCAGAGCGCCCATGATCTGGGCAGAACCCCAAGCCTGGTCGACGCGCAGGTTGGCAACGATGTCAGGCATCTGGAAGCCGCCGTAGGCGCCAGCGCCCGCGTTGATGCCAGCAACAACAGCCGAACCGGCGTTGTCGTAGCCACCGGGATTGATTGTGCCGCCGGCGCCGCTCTCACTGATGATCTGCGTCATGCGGCGTTGTTCAGCCGCGATGGTCGCGGAGAAACCGTTGCCGAATTGCGCAGTGTAGCCAAAGGTGACCCAACCCGGATCGCCAGTGTCGGAGGCCGGGAAGATGCCCCAGTATGAAGTCGCTGGCACGCTGTAGAAGTCATAGAACGACTGCGCCAGACCGAACGTGAAGCCCGCCCACTGAATGAAGGCGCGGTTCGCGCTGAACTGGTTGGCCGCCGTGTTGAGGCCGACGTCGCTGGTGCTGATACCAACGGCGATATAGCCACGAACGGTGCCGTATTCAGTCTGGTTACGCGCGTCTGCCGTGATGTAGCCGCGAGCACGGAACGTGCTGTTGCTGGTCGCACGGCTATTCGCATTGCCGTTGAACGGACCCCAGGTCATGTTGCCGTTATCGCCATAGGCGTATTCGGCGCGGACCCAGCCGCCCATCTTCAAGCACATGTCGGTGCCGGGGATGTAATAGAACCCGACGCCGTACAGGCTACAGATCTTCACGTATTGGACCGGTTTGGCCTTGACGGGAAGATCGGCTGCCTGCGCCCCGGCTACCGCAACGAGACCCGCTGCCGAACCGAGGAGAAGACTTTTCACCATCTTCATATTGAACCTCCAAAACATTGTTTCTTGAGAGGGTTCGGTATCCGCCCAGTGCGACAGCACCTTTGGAACTTCCCCTTGCTCCCCGCTGGCCGAGCCAAGGCCCGATCAGCACAACAGGGGGATGCCCCCCTCCGTCGCTTGATCACCTTAACGAATGACCCCCTCTAAGCAATGAAGAAGGGCCATTCCCACAGCCCCTCATGACGCTTTTCGACAAGGTGTTGCGCAAAAAACACGCACGTTCTAAGTGCCAGAACGAACGAACCTTCGAAGGCCATGTAATCCAGCTATAAATCAATATTTTCAATGGCTTATATGGATGACGACACAACAACCTGACGTCGATATTCTAGGGAAATTTCTTCTTTTGGATGCGGGCACATAGCCGATTTTGGGAGCACTGCCGTCGTCCATGTCCGTCGCGAGACCGCGTCCGGCTTAATTAACAGGCAGCCGCCGAATACCGATTCGGAACACTTTGCGGATTAAAGGCTGGCGGAGCCGGAGTCCGTCAATAGTCGGTTTTTCGCAACTCACATCAACGACTTGGTTCCCCGCCCTCGCCTGTCCCACAAATCGCCCCACAAACAGAATGTGTACTAGGACGACGAACGCGCCCGCCCTCTTCCGGCCAATCAACAATGAATGTCACAAACGAGGCTCTTCGCGGTGCCGCTTTTCACGAGGCCGGTCACGTCGTCGTTGCGCGCGCCCTTGGACTAACTGTCGGAACAATCGAAATCGGTGAGGATGGAAGCGGCAAAGCAGAAATTAGTTCGGCAGAGCATTTACCGTTGGTTGATCAAATAGCGCTGTGCGTGGCCGGCATCGAAGCGCAAGCATTGTTCGAATGTTCCACGCACGAGTACGCCGCGCAGTCCGATCACGCCAAGGTCTGTACGCTTGTGGAGGGTCTGACGGACGCCGAAAGTTTCGAGATTCGCAGCGCCGCTTACGTGCGCGCACTCGACATTTTGAAAAGGTGTGTTCCCGAGGTCGAACGACTGGCCAAAGAATTGATCGAACGCGTCGTTTAACAGACCACCGCAAAGAAGAGAGACCGCTGTGGCCTACACAGCGATCCCTCTCTACGTTCCGCCGGGATCGGGGGACCCTGGTTAAGTTAGCTGTTCGGCGTCTCGTACATTCAACATCGCCGAACCACTCAATACAGTCTGTGCCGTAGATCACAGATCGTACTCATTGCGCCTTTTTGTGACGACCAACACAAAGTTGCTGCCGTCGAGCAAAGAAAAAAGGGCCGCGCCGCGCACATCCGCGTCGACGGCCCAAACTCTTTCCTGCCACGAGAAAATTTCCACAATTCCCGGTTGAACCTGGAACCATGTTGAGGAGTTTAGGTATCGGGACTGGGAACAGATGACATGATCTGTAGCGGCACTGAGCTCACGCCATGGGCGTGCTGATCATCAAATGCCCTGTCACGGGCAAAGACATTTCCACTGGCGTCGAGACCGATGCTGAGGGCTTTGATCGCATGCCAAATTTGGTCTCATACGCACATTGCTCGGATTGCATGACCGATCACGCATGGCGACCACTCGACGCGAAGCTCGTCGAGGTGTGGCCACCAGCGCGCCGGTCACCACCTTCACGCGGCAAAGATTGAGCTCAACTGATTTTTATGGACCTGAGAAGCGCGCGCGGGGCCGTAAGACCCCCTCGTCTACTGCCAATGGCTGCCTTAATTGGCAGCCCTTTTTTCCTCGATCTGCGATAATATCGCTGTCGAATGTATTTGCGGGAGAGAACTTCCCATGCCGATCGATCTGGCAACTGTGAGCTGGCTCTATGTCGCTGTGCTAGCGGTTCTCGTCTTTATTGCTGCGCTGGTGGGCAACTTGTTGTCCTTCGGGCGCAGCGTTAGGGCCGCCGTGTTGTCGGCAATAGTGTTCGCGGGACTCTTTGTTTTTTGGACGTATTACCCGCATGGCTTACCACTGCCCACAACTATGACAGTGCAGAAGACCACGGTCGCTCCGACTGTGCCGGCCGCCCCCGCTGTCCCCGTCGAACCGCGCAACCCGATCACAGACGTCACGCCGCCCGCCAGCCCTGAACATTAGGCTCACGTCCGAGGAGCGCGGGGCCGTGAGATCTCATGCCCCAATATTGAGGGCGAATTTACGCATTCGTCCCTTGGTTCTATTTAAGCTGCACCTGGGCGACATAATCAGGCGCGCAAACCCATGAAAACGAAATACAAGTTGGCGATCGCACTCATCGTAGGCCCTATCATCGGCGGACCGGCCATCCAAAACCTTCACGCCCAAACCAAGCCGCCCGGATATGTCGTTATTCCTATCAGGGGCATAAAAGATGCCGCCGCTTTCAAGGCCGGCGTTGTCGATAAGACGACGCCTGGGGAATTGGCAAAAGCTGGCGGTCACTATCTCGTCCGTACCCAGAAAGTAATAAGCCTAGATGGAAAGGCGCCGGAGCGCTTCGTCATAATCGAATTCGATAGCGTTGAGAAAGCACAAGCTTGGTACAATTCGCCGGCGCAGAAAGACATTAACGCAGCCCGCGACAAATCAACGGACTCGCTTGCGTTCATTGTCGAAGGTGCAGCGAAGTAGCATTCGATTTATTGACTTATGAAAATTGTGCGCGGGGCCGTAAGACCCCGCGCTGTCGCACTTCAAACGTAGGCTTCCAACAAATGATGAGCGCCGGGGCAGCGCCGGTGCTCGCCGCGAAAGAATGCGCCAAGCCGCTGTAATGGCAATGGACGAATACAAGACGCACGCTGCAACGATGAAAGCCGGCAAGCTTATGCTGTTTTCAACTTACTTATACCATCACCTGGCACTCTTTGATGCGATTGAAGAGGATGATTTGACGCCTGAGCGTCTCAGAAAGATTGCGGCGAAGAATGACGAGCTTTTAAGACTGTCGATCGAACTTGACGATGAATGGCGACGGACCGCGGGGGCTCAACAAAAGTGATTACCAAGCGGTTCGACAAAGTGAACCATATAAAATCATCCGTATGTCACAGGTGACTATCGCCTCAGTCCGCGCTCACGGCGTGCGAACACTCCTGGTCTATTGCAACGGAAAGCGTGAGGACGATTGCCGTCGATTGTTTTGGTGACGGTGCAACATTGCGGGATATTGAGCGCCGCTGCCGATGTACGGCTTGCGGATGGCGATGCGCTGATTTGAGACCTGACTACAGTGTGCAGCAGTCTGCGCGGGCAAGCGTTGGCTGGGTCAGGCCGCCGGCAGGACAACTATGTTGACCCAAAAGAAAAGGCCGCCGCGAGACGGCCTTCCCTGGATTGGCAACCGCAGCGCGTGGCGACATCCGCGGCGCCGTTCCGATAGGTGAACACCAACCCCGGCGTCATAATCCTCCGCACCTTCCGCGTTCTGCGCGGCATCCTGTCGCAGGAAAGTTGAACTGCATGCACTGCTAGAAAATGCTGCTGGCTTAGCAGAATTGCAGGGTCACCGTTTCTCCATAAGCGATCGACTAGAGATATAATTTACTTGTCTGATCTCTTCTTCCGACGGCCAGTTCCAACGCGCGTGAACAGCTCGCGGGCGCAGGCATAACAGTTCCGAAAAAGTGCGCGCGCAAAATGAAAGACCGCCTCGCGGCGGTCTCTCCGAAATCCGATCAGAAAATTTGATCAGGCTGCGACAGGAGCAGTGTTCTTCCGCTTTCTGCGCCAGCCTAAGAAACCGAGCAGACCGCCGCCGCTGGCAAACAGCGGTAACGCAGCTGGCAGCGGCGTGACAGTGGCATCGGAGTTGTCCGGAGCGAAATCGGCGAGCCCCCGGGTTGCCTGCTACCGCGATGCCTCCCAGATTGCCACGCGTCCAAAAGTCCCAGAGGAATTGGTCAGCTGATGCGAAGCTCCCGACCGCGGCTGGCCGTCTCGGGTTTGGTCGACCAGATTGGCTCTATGATCTTTGTGACGAGCGCCGTGTCGACGTTGGCCACCGGCAGCTTGCCTATGACGGGATACGCGTAGGTCTCCAAAGTCGCTCGCCGCTGCGCGCGGTCCTTCTCGTTGCACCAGCTTTTTTCATGCGCGGCGATATATTTCTTCGCACAGTCCTCGAATGAGATTTTAAGCGCGTCCTCGAGCCGTCTTTCGCCTTTTGCTGCGATTTTTTGCGCCAGGGGATCATTTCCATCGGAGAGAAGCTTTCGCGCGTCCTTAGCCTTCTGGCGGGCTTGCGCCAGGGTTACGGCGTGAGCGGCGCCGAGGCCCATATCCCGCGATTGGCCGGCGAGCATGAAGCGGAAGATCCAGGACTTAGTCCCGGCCTTGCCGATCCGGAGGTAGAGCCCACCCCCATCGGCATGGAGGCCCTGTCGGGTTTTTCGGCTCATAATCTGTGGCGAACGGCGGGGGATGGCGGCAACGAAAAAGTTCAATCAAGCCACTGAACTATCAGCACTTTTTCGAACAATGGCGAACAATGGTACTGGCGGAGCCGGAGGGATTCGAACCCTCGATACGCCTTTGGAGCGTATAACGGTTTAGCAAACCGCCGCCTTCAGCCACTCGGCCACAGCTCCGCGTCACAAAGCCCTATAAGTGCTCGCCAACTTCGTCAAATCCAAAGCGCCTCAGACAAAGTTCCCCAAACCGTTACGCGCGTCCCGGACGTCTACGGACATCCATGGCAGCCTCGAAAAACGGCCACAGGCTTTGAATGCGGTCGGAGCCGAAGAATTTCAGGCAGAGCTCCGTCGCGTGATGGCCGCTAAATGCCATGAGCAGACCTGACGCCGACAAAGACGTTAGCTTTTCGGCACAAGGATATTTTCAGGAGCAAGACCTGCTTGATGCCGCTCATGCATCAGAATGTATGCTGCTTCGATGTGACGTGTGTATCGCGAGGTGTCGAAAAGCGGAGAGCTGAATCGGTTCTTGGCGACCTTGGCTTTAACAGCGGCTAATTTTCCAGGACTTGCCGCAAGCTCGACGGCCATCTCGATATAATCCTGTCGCGTTGGCGCGATAAGCTCAAATAGATCAATCGCTCTCAACAAACTTGCGGCAACTCTTCCGGCAAACGTTTCTCCGACGTGAGTCAACACCGGTAAGCCGACCCATAACGCATCGCTTGCAGTGGTATGCGCGTTATACGGAAGTGTATCGAGAAACAAATCAGCGCATTCATGCCTTGCCAAATGCTCCGACGGCGACATGCGAGGCGCAAATACGAGCCTGTCCGGATCTACTCCCCTGCGCCCAGCTTCTTTCTTCAGATTTTTTTTAGCCATCATATTGTCTTCTAGCAGCCAAAGAACACTTCCCTGCGTGCGCTTGAGGATATGCATCCAGTCGTCAAAAACATCGGGCAGAATTTTATAATTGTTGTTGAAGCAGCAAAACACAAACGCATCGGAGGGCAGCCCTAATTTCTCGCGCGTAAACATCCGCTGCGGAATGGGTCGCTCCTGATCATTGGCCTGGTAGCTATCGGGCATATAAACGATCTTTTCTGAGTAATGCTCACGTTGGTCTTCCGGGATTAAGATTTGATCCGCGACAATATAATCTACGTACGGCGCGCCCATCGTTGCTGGAAACCCAATATAGTTTACCTGAATTGGCGCGGCGCGCCGCGCGAGAATGTTTGTCCTGCTGTCTCCCGTGTATCCATCCAGATCAATTAAAATATCGATTTCCAATTCGCGAATTAAATCGGCAACTTCATCATCAGCCCTGTCGGACACGTCGATGAATTTTTCAAATGCCCGCTTGATCCTCCGCCCCATATCCGAAGGGTGCTCTGGCCGCAATGAAATGCCGAAAACTTCGAAACGTACCTTGTCATGCTTTTCAAGAAGGCCCGCAATCAATTGAGGTACTGGATGTGGACGAAATTCGCTCGAAATGTATGCAATGCGGATTCGATCATGGCTCCATCGATCGCCACGCAGATTTGCCACCATAGGGAAATTATCGTGCGTCCAAATTTCGGAGCACTTGAGTTGCATTGCAGGCGATGAGCAAAATGAAATAAACGCAAGAGGAGGAGCTACTGCTACCCCACTTCTAATACTGTCAATCACATGCGCCGAATCAATTTCAAAATTAGTCCAATCGCATAGTTGCAACTTTGTGCATAGGCGCAGTCCGATCAGATCAGCGGAATTACTCTTGAGTGCCAGAGCCTTTTCATAGGCGATAAGCGCATCGTCATAGCGCTTTAGCTGATACAATACAGTTCCCCGGCTGTGCCACGCATCGGCAAGCTCGGGCTCCAGCGCTAACGCACTATCGTTTGCTGTCAATGCTTCTTCGTAGCGCTTAAGCTGCCGTAATGTATTTCCTCGATTTAGGTGCGCCTCATATAAAAGCGGATCAATTGATATTGCTCGACCAAAGTCTGCGAGGGCTTTGTTGAATTGCCCCTGTTGATTAAAAATAAAACCGCGATTTGAATAGGCCTCCGCTTTTTGCGGATCGATCGAGATAATTCTCTCACAGGTGGCGAGTGCTTCTGAAAATCTTTTTAATCTGCATTGGCAGGCCGCCAACATGCAGTATGCGTCAGCGTTGTTCGGTTTTATTTCGATAGCCCTTGTTGACGTTGTCGCCGCTTCATTGAACTTTTTTTGCTTGAACTGCGCAATTGCAAGATTGTTGAGTGTCGGAATGCTTTCCGGCGTGAGCTTCAGCGTATCGATGAAACGACTTTCCCCCATCTCGAAATTGTTACTTTCAAGATACTCCAGTCCCTCGAAAAACAGCCTTTTGGCCTGCTCAATATCATTCATTTATTTACAACGCAGCCTCAGTAAATATAGGTAAAATAGCGGGCGCGAATAATTGTGTTAAGGGTCTTGGCGACCGCCGCCTTCAGCCACTCGGCCACAGCTCCGCAAGCTGGAAGGCGTATAGAATCCAGAAACCGTGGTCAAACAGCGGATTTGAAAATTCGCGGCGCAGCTGATTTTGGTGAGCAACGTCCAAGGAACTCACGGCTGATGAATCGAAAACAACGGCGCGCCACGCACAAGCATGGCCGGCCAGCCGGTTCCCTCCGCACTGAATCGACCAGCGACCAAATTCAACAGTTCCTCGTCGAAGCGGCCGAGTATGAACGCTTGCGCAAATTCGACGACGCCGTGCGCACTTACAAACGCGTGCTGCAGCTCAAGCCGGATCACGCCGAAGCTTGCAACAACCTCGGTCGCGTGTTGCTCGCACAAGGTAAGCCAAAAGACGCTTCCGCGCATTTCGCGCGCGCACTCGTGCTCATGCCGCAACTGCTCAAACAATATGCCGGCATTTGCGCGACGCTGATCGCCGTGCTGCCGGCTTTTGGGGAAGCATCGCGCAAACAAACCGACGCCTGGCCGAAACAACTGACCGAAAGCGAGCTGTTTGGATCCGACGGGCTCGCCACAATCGCGGACAATCCACTGCTGCTGCAAGTGATGCAATCAATCCCGGTGCAGGATATCGCATTCGAGCGCCTCCTCACGTCGCTGCGTCGGGCGCTCTTGAGCACCGCGCATACCCGGGGAGCGGCCTCCAACACAGCGCTCGGTTTCGCCTGCGTTCTCGCGCAACAATGCTTCATCAATGAATATGTTTTTGCGACGTCAGCCGAAGAGGATTCCCAGATCGAGAGCCTCACGCGCGAAGCTGGTGATGCGCTTGCTTCGAACACTGCAATTGAGGCGATGACGATTGCGGTACTCGCCATGTACCAGCCATTGCATGCGCAGCCGTTCGCGCCCGCTTTGCTCGTTCGCCAGTGGATGCCGGCCCTCGATAACGTACTGACCCAGCAGGTGCGTGAGCCCGCGCGGGAGCTCGAGTTACGTGATTCAATCCCGCGCCTCACAACGATTGAGGATGACGTTTCAAAGCGGGTCCGGCAACAATATGAGGAAAACCCCTACCCGCGCTGGGTGCGCGCCGCCGGACAAGTTGCGCCAGCCCCGATCGACCAATATTTGCGCGAACAATGTCCCGGAGGCGACTTTGCACCGCTCGGAAAAACTGACGCCCTTGATATCCTTGTCGCCGGCTGCGGCACTGGCCAAATTGCCGTCGCCTCCGCACAAAAATATCTCGGCGCACGCGTGCTCGCTGTCGATCTGAGCCTGAGCAGCCTCAGCTATGCCAAACGCAACACGCCCGCGCCGCTGGCCGCGCACGTCGAGTATGCGCAAGGCGATATCCTCAAGCTCGCAACGATCGGACGCAATTTCGACGTGATCGATTGCAGCGGCGTGCTGCACCATATGGCGGATCCGCTTGAAGGCTGGCGCATCCTGCTGACGTTGCTGCGGCCTGGCGGGCTCATGCATCTCGGATTTTACAGCGAGGCTGGCCGCAAGGATGTGGCCGCGGCACGTTCGTTCATCGCCGACCGTGGCTTTGGTTCAACACTGTCCGAGATCCGGCGGTGCCGGCAGGAGCTGCTCAAGACGTCTCTGGCAAGCGTGGTCCGGTTCACCGATTTTTTCACCACCAGCGAATGCCGCGACCTGCTGTTTCATGTGCATGAAGCACGCATGACAATTCCCGCCGTCGCGACGTTCATCGGCCAACACCGTCTGAAATTTCTCGGATTTGAGTTCGACGCGCCGGTCTCGCATCAATTGCGAAATCATTTCGCGGCGTCGGGCTGGTCGTTGACCGACCTCGATCGTTGGCATGAGTTTGAGAGCCGTTACCCCGACACATTTTCGGGCATGTATCAATTCTGGGTCCAAAAGCCCTGAGGCCGGCTAAATCTCCAACCTGGCCCGTGAACTAAAGGGTTGGCCGGGGGGTTATTCAGGCAAAGATACACCGGGAGACAGAGCAATGAGACTGACAATACTTGGCCTTGCGGCACTTGCGATGCCGGCCGCACTGACGGCCACGCCCGCGCAAGCCTACGACATGCCCTACGATCCCTACCCGTGGTGCGCCGTTTACAGTGGCGATGCCGGCGGCGCATCCAATTGCGGATTCCTCACCATCGACCAATGCCGGGCGACAGTGAGCGGGATCGGCGGCTCATGCGAGCCCAATCAATTCTATAATCCGCGGCCGTCGGCGCGGGCCCGCAAGAATAAGTAAGGCAAGCGGCGGCTCGCATTGACTGCTTTTTACGGGCGTGCGCAATTGCGCCGCCGTGCAGTCAAAGCCTTTCAATATTGCGCAAACCTTGCAGGAAGCGGTGAGCCTCCAGCAGCAGGGGCGCCTGCGCGACGCCGAAAAACTCTACACGCGCGCACTCAAGGCCGCGCCGGACAATTTCGACGCGCTGCACCTGCTCGGGCTGGTCAAGGCGCAAAGCGGCCATATGGGCGAAGCCTATCGCCTGATGTCGGCAGCGCTGAAGATCAACCCGAACGTCCCCGACGCGCTGATCAATATCGCCAACGTGTTGCACGCTCTCAAGCGCGACACCGAGGCTCTTGAGTGTCTCGACAAGGCGCTCGCCGCCCGCCCGGGCGACGTGGAGGCCCTGCTCTACCGCGCAAACGCGCTGAGCGTGCTTAACCGCCCGCAGGAAGCGCTTGCGTGCTTCGATGCTGTGCTGTCACACGACCCACGCCGCGGCGACGCACGTCTCAATCGCGGCAGCGTGCTCGCGACCATGGGACGCCACACGCAAGCGCTCGCTGATTTCGACGCAGTGCTCACGCAAGCACCGAACCATGTCGAGGCTCTCTACAATCGCGGAACAGCGCTGCTCGATCTCGGCCGTCCGACCGAGGCGCTGACCGCCTTCGACTACGCCCTCTCGCAAGCGCCAAAGAATATGCGGGCATGGAACAATCGCGGCCGCGCCCTGCAAATGCTGAACCGACACGCCGACGCTGTCGCAAGTTTTGAAAAAGCGATCGCGCTCGACAAAGATTATTCGGACGCCCGTTCCAACCTGGCGCTTTCTCTGCTCACGCTTGGCGACATGCGGCGTGGCTTTGCGGAATATGAATGGCGCTGGAAACGCGCCGGCATGGCCGACGCTCGGCGCGGCTACCGCGGCCGGTTATGGCTCGGCGAGTTTCCTCTTGGCCAGCGCACCATCCTGCTGTCGGCCGAACAGGGTCTGGGCGACACAATCCAGTTCGTCCGCTACGCGCCGCTGCTCGCGCAGGCCGGCGCAAAGGTCGCTCTCGAGGTGCAGCCTGAACTCAAGGCGCTGCTCGGTGCCGCCGATGGCATCGCGTCGTGCCACGCGCGCGGCGAAACTCTCCCGCCCTATGACGTCTATTGCCCGCTTGGCAGCCTGCCGCTGGCGTTCAAGACCGAGCCGTCGACAATTCCGGCCAATATCCCCTACCTGCGCGCCGACGATGCGCATGTCGAGAAATGGCGGCCGGTCATTGAGGCGCTGCCCGGAAAGCGCGTCGCTCTCGCCTGGGCCGGCCATGCGCGACATCCCAATGATCGCAATCGCTCGATTGATCTGAAATTACTGGAGCCGCTGTTCGGGATCGAAGGTGTTTCCTTCATCAGCATCCAGCGCGACCTGAGCGACGACGATACTGCATTGCTTGCGCGGCACGCTGACGTCACTCACCTCGGCGCCGGACTTGTGGACATGGCCGATACCGCCGCGGTCAGTACCCTCACCGATCTCACCATCGCGGTCGATACATCGGTGGTTCACCTTGCCGGCGCCATGGGTCGCGAGGCGTGGGTTTTGCTGCCTTACGCTCCGGATTGGCGATGGACCCTCACCGGCACGCACAGCCCCTGGTATCCGCAAACGCGGCTTTTCCGTCAGCCCACGGCAGGCGACTGGCCAAGTGTCATTGCGGCAACGCGCGATGCGCTGCTGCGCATCGCCCCGACGGAATAATCCGGCAGATCAGGCCGCTACGCGGACAGCCCGCACCGGAGCCGGCGCCTGAGGATGGGCCTTGAGCCAATCACGCGCCGCGCGCTGTGCGCAGCCGATCTCGGAATCGCTCATCTGTTCGGCGATTTCACGGCGCAACTGCGCGGCATCTTTGTGGCCACGCATGGCGGCGATGTTGAACCACTTGTGCGCCTGCACCAGATCAACAGCCACGCCCGCACCTGCGGAGAAGACCATGCCAAGGCCGAAACAGTCTTCGGCGTTCGCAGGCTCTGCGCCCCCTGCAGCAATCTCCATACTCGTCATTTTGCTCCCCGTTATTTTTCCGACCGGTGCGCCCCAAGCGACCGGTCGTTACGTCCCTTGCGCGGACTCTTCGTCCGAGCAGGGCGATCATCGGGAGAAAATTTGAATGGCAGTTTAAATGATGCGATGAATCGAACATGAACGCGCGCCGGCCTTCGCGGCATTCCGCGCGGCAACGTCGAATTACTGCCGCAAATAGCCTGTTTCGATGTCCGTTGAGGGATCGGTAACCGCGCTCATTCAGCGGTAAATAACCACCAAACGATCTCGCCATGATCTGGCCACGCTTCGCCTGCGTTTCGTAGTTTCGCGCGTGCGTCAAATGGATGGATGTCGAAATGAAGTTTCCGATTTTAATCGCTACCGGGCTTTTTCTTTTGTCGAATCTTGCATTGGCCGCCTCTCCCGAAGGCAACTGGCTGTCGGAGGACGGCGGTACAAAAGTCCATATCTCAAACTGTGCCGGCAACAAGCTGTGCGCCCGGTTGGTGTGGCTCGATCGTCCAGTCGATCCATCGACTGGCAAGCCGAAGACCGACAAGCTCAATCCCGATCCGGCCAAGCGCGACCGTCCGCTCATCGGTCTGGAAGTCGTGCACGCACTCGCGCCAAGTGGCCCCAACACCTGGTCCGGGCTCATCTACAATGCCGACGACGGCCACACCTATAAAGCAAACCTCAAGGTTGAGGCCGAAGGCGTCGCGAAGGTCAAAGGCTGCGTTCTTGCCGTGCTGTGCAAGACCCACACCTGGACGCGCGCGAACTAGATGTCTTTCCGTTCGTCCCCGCGAAAGCGAGCGGGGATCCAGGCGCGCAAATTCCGGGTTCGTGATTCTGGATTCCCGCTTGCGCGGGAATGAGCGGAGCAACCTGCCGGGCGTGCCCCTCACCCCGTCCTTGCGCGCTGGTTGAACAGAACGGACTGGACCTTCGGATCCTTCATATCGATGCCCTGGCGCAACTCGAGCCCGAGCGCCATGCCGCGTTTGACTGCCGGCCGCGCCTTCACGGCCTCGAGCCAGCGCTTCAGGTTCGGAAATTCATTCATGTCTTGCCCCTGCCGCTCCCAACCGTTCACCCAGCCAACCAATGCCATGTCGGCGATGGAATATTTGCCGGCAATAAATGGCCGATCCTTGAGGCGAATGTTCATCACGCCATAAAGCCGGTTCACTTCATTGATGTAGCGATTGATCGCATAGGTCAGCGTCTCGACGGCATAGTTCTTGAAGTGATGCACCTGACCGGCCATCGGCCCGACGCCGCCCATCTGCCAGAACAGCCACTGATCAACCTCAACCCGCGCGCGCTCATCGGCCGGATAAAACTTTCCGGTCTTGCGCCCGAGATATTGAAGGATCGCGCCTGACTCGAAGATCGAAATGGGCCGCCCGCCCGGACCCTGCGGATCGATAATTGCCGGCATGCGATTGTTCGGTGAGATTTTCAGGAAGTCCGGATTGAACTGCTCTCCCTTGGAGATATTCACCGGCTTGAGGACATACGGCAGGCCGCATTCTTCCAGCATGATCGAGATTTTGAAGCCGTTCGGCGTTGGCCAGTAATAAAGCTCGATCGGTTTCGCGGCCTTGGCCGCTTTTTTCTTTTTCGGTTTCGTTTTGGCCGATTTCGCGACCGACCGTCTCTTCGCGCGCGCCATGCCCTGCTCCGTTCCCAATTGTTTTTGCGGACAACCAGCCAGACCTAAGCCCGACGGCCTCAATCCGCAACCGCTGCAGAACTGCGCCTATGGGGCCTCATGCGATCGCAGGATGGAGCATACAACCTATGCGGGTTATTCTGCTGCCCAGGTTGCGGACAGCGGCCGATTGCCGGCCGCTGGTGCCCGCGCCTTTGGAAGCCACGAGGGAAATGACGTCATGTACAAAGTTATGTTCTCTGCCGCGCTCGCCGTCGCACTGATCACGGCGCCAATGCCGCATCTTATTCCGGGCGCCGCCGCTCAACAGCAGGCGAGCGCGCCGGACAAGGATGCCAAAACAAAAAAAGAACCGAGCGCGGGCCTGCTTGCCGCACGCGAGCGACAAAAGAAATGCGCGGCCGAATGGAAGGAAGCAAAAGCCGGAGGCAAAGTTGAGAAGGATGCGACCTGGCCAAAATATTGGAGTGCCTGCAACAAGCGCATGAAGGCGGCTGCCAAATAGCACGCACTAATTTCTAACTGCGTTGGAAAACAAAAACGGATCTAAAAATGATTGAGGGCGTCGGCGAGACTTTAGGTCTCGCCGACGCCCTCGATTGTCATCCGGAACCGGGGCGCCGCGGAACAACCGCGTTGCGCAGATTACTCCATGACGCACACCGGCCCGTATGACTCAATCTCCGACACGTAAGGCCGAAGATCGGGAAGCGGCGTCAGACTAGAGCTTCCGCTTCCGGCGCTTCGTCTTCTTCGCTGCTTTCGCCGCTGCCTTCTTCCTACGTTTAGCCATTGCTGCCCTCCTAGCCATGAAGTCATGGCGGGTGTCGCATCAGCACGCGTCGCGAATCGACACGCACTGCATTCCATTTACTACAGCACGACGGAAAAAAGAACGTTACCGCCTAACGAAACGTGTATGCGCACACGACGCGACACACTTCTGCATCATCGCGCGAACAAAATCGAAGATGATTGTGCGCACGTGTGACACCCGACAATCCTTCGTGCGCGCGTCTGAAAACTTTAAAAACGCTCGGTGAAATAAGGCTTTTTGCATCGACGGTAATTTTCCGCGTGCGTGTTTTTGCAGCAAGATTTCCACGCCACGCGCGTTGCGTTTCGCGTTAATAATGTTTGCCGCAAGCGCGTCAAAATGTTGAAAAATTTTTGCACAGATGACGTTATGTAAGGCTCGCTGACCACCGGAATCGATCAAAAACGAGCGAATCAGTGCCGGGTGATTCGCGGTGATTCGTCACTCCAACGCACCAAACTTGTCGCCTGAACGAAGGACCGCGCAGCACAATGACGACTCCGACGCAGTGGACGTCGACTGTTCGCGGATGGTGCGGGGTCAATCGAATTTAGCGGATGGATGCGCGACGGCGGCGCGATGCGCTCGTGTCAAAGCCCGAGTTTCTGTCTCAGAAGATCATTGACCGCCTGCGGGCTTGCCTTACCCCCGGATGACTTCATCACCTGGCCGACAAACCAGCCGATCGCCTTCGGATTGGTCTTGGCATCGGTGACTTTGTCCGGGTTATTGGCGATGATTTCGTCGACGACTTTCGCGATTGCGCCAAGGTCTGTGACCTGTTTCATCCCTCGCTGTTCAACAATGGCGCGCGGGTCGCCACCTTCGGTCCAGACGATCTCGAAGAGGTCCTTGGCGATCTTTCCGGAGATTGTACCGTCGGCGATCATATCGAGCAGTGCACCAAGCTGATCGGCCGCGACCGGGGAGGATGCGATTGTGCCGCCCTCCTTGTTCAGCCGACCGAACATCTCATTGATAACCCAGTTTGCGGCCAATTTGCCGTCGCGTCCTTTGGCAACGGCATCGAAATAGTCCGCCGCTTCGCGTTCAGCCACGAGCACATCGGCGTCGTATGCCGACAGGGAAAAATCGCGCATGAAGCGCGCTTTTTTTTCGTCGGGCAGCTCGGGCAGCTTGGCTGCGAGCGCATCGACGTATGCTTGATCGAATTCCAGCGGCAAAAGATCGGGATCGGGGAAATAACGGTAGTCGTGCGCCTCTTCCTTGCTGCGCATCGGCCGTGTTTCTCTTTTATTGGGGTCGTAAAGTCGTGTTTCCTGTTCGATCACACCGCCTTCTTCGAGAACTTCAATCTGACGCCGCGCTTCATGTTCAATGGCGTCGCCGATAAAACTGACTGAATTCATATTTTTGATTTCGCAACGCGTGCCGAGCGGGTCGCCGGGACGGCGCACCGACACGTTGACGTCGGCACGCAGGCTCCCCTTCTCCATGTCGCCGTCGCAGGTGCCGAGGTAGCGCAGGACCGACCGCAGTTTGGATATAAAGGCTTTGGCCTCTTCGGCCGAACGCAGGTCCGGCTTCGACACGATTTCCATCAACGCAACGCCGGAGCGGTTGAGATCGACATAAGAGTAAGTCGGATGGCGGTCGTGCAGGCTCTTGCCGGCGTCCTGCTCGAGGTGCAGCCGTTCGATGCCCACGTTGACGCTGTCGCCGCCGTCGAGGTCAACAGTGACTACGCCCTCACCAACCACCGGCGATTTGTACTGGCTGATCTGGTAACCCTGCGGCAGGTCGGGATAGAAATAATTCTTCCGGTCGAACACAGATTTGAGATTGATTTTAGCTTTCAGGCCGAGACCGGTGCGGATCGCCTGGCGCACGCATTCCTCGTTGATCACCGGCAGCATGCCTGGCATGGCCGCGTCGACCAGCGAAACATGGCTGTTGGGCGCACCGCCGAACTCCGTTGATGCGCCCGAGAACAGCTTCGACTGCGAGGTCACCTGCGCATGGACTTCCATGCCGATGACAACCTCCCAGTCGCCGGTCGCGCCTTTTAAAAGCTTTTTAGCGTTGGCGTGAACAGCCATATCACCCTGATTCATGTTTGAGGCTGCCGACGGCCGCCAATTGGTATTTCGTAGCGGCTCGCACCCGTCCGCCGCAAGCCGGCATCCGCGTGCAGCATTCGCGGCCGATAATATCAAACATTCGCTCCAGCCGGGGAGTCATCACCATGGGCCAAGACCGTCCAGTCTTAGCGCTGCTGCTCGAAGCCCTCGTCGTCACCGCGCTCATCGGCACATTCTTTGTGTACGGATATCCAAACACTGGCCCTGGCACCGGCCCCGCGCCCGGAGAGGTGGCTGGGTTGAACCTTCCGGAATAGGCCGGCGCAGCCCGGACATCCGCGCAATGCTGCCTTGCCTGCGCTGCAAGTGCATAAGCGTGCATTTCCTCGAAATGGCCCAATTCTGCGACGAATTTCGCCGAATTCGTAGCGCAATTCCACACGCAATCGGAACGCGGTCGCGCCGCGGACGTTGGAATAACGTCATGAACAGAAACAGCAACGGAACATTCGGCATCATCGTCGGGGGCGTCGTCGCCGTCATCGCGGCGATCTTCATCCTCAGCGGCGGCGAGCTCGGCGGCAAAAAAACGATCGAGGGTGACCAGGACCTGCCCCCGGTCGCTTCAGCGCCCGAGTAAGGTCTGCCTCACCACCAAGGCTGCGGACGAAACGTCCCTGCCGCCTGCTCGATCACGGCCCCGAGCGAGAACAGCGTCTCTTCATCGAACGGCCGGCCGATCAGCTGCAGACCCAAGGGTAGCCCCTGCGCGTCGAGGCCCGCGGGCACTGCAATGCCCGGCAAGCCCGCCATGTTCACCGTCACCGTGAACACATCATTCAAGTACATCTCGACCGGATCAGCGCCGCCCTTTTCGCCCAGCCCGAACGCGGCCGACGGCGTCGCGGGCGTCAGCATCGCGTGCACGCCCGCATCGAAGCAATCCTCGAAATCCTTCTTGATCAGCGTGCGCACTTTCTGAGCGCGCAGGTAGTAAGCGTCGTAATAGCCCGCCGACAGAACATAAGTACCGATCATCACGCGCCGTCGCACCTCTTCGCCAAATCCGTCGCTGCGCGTCTTCTCGTACATCTCGATAACGTCCTGGCCCGGCACGCGCAGGCCGTACCGCACGCCGTCATAGCGGGCGAGATTGGATGAGGCCTCCGCTGGCGCCACGATGTAATAAGCCGGCAGCGCATATTTCGTGTGCGGCAGCGATACCTCGACCAGCTCGGCGCCGGCCGCTTTCAGCCAGCCACGCCCCTGCTCCCAGATTTTTTCGATCTCGGCAGGCATTCCGTCCAGGCGATATTCTCTCGGGATGCCGATACGCAGGCCCTTCACCGATTTCCCGACCGCGGCTTCGTAGTCTGGAACCGCAAGCTCGGCGCAGGTCGTGTCCTTTGGGTCCGGCCCGGCCATCGAGCGCAACAAGATGGCCGCATCACGCACCCCGCGCGCAAACGGGCCCGCCTGATCGAGCGACGATGCAAAGGCCACGATGCCCCATCGTGAGCAACGGCCATAGGTCGGTTTGATACCGACAGTGCCGGTAAACGCCGCCGGCTGGCGGATCGAGCCGCCGGTATCGGTACCGGTGGCGCCGAGGCACAGCCCTGCAGCCACTGCGGCGGCTGACCCGCCTGATGAACCGCCGGGCGTGAGCGGCGTGTTGGAGCCTTTCCGCCGCCACGGCGAATGCACCGGACCGAAATGCGAGGTCTCGTTTGACGACCCCATGGCGAATTCGTCGCAATTGGTCTTGCCAAGCAGCACCGCGCCGTCGCGCCAAAGCTGCGATGTCACCGTGGACTCATAGGTCGGCACGAAGTTGTCGAGGATGTGAGAACACGCCGTCGAGCGCACGCCCGCGGTGCAGAACATATCCTTGATGGCGAGCGGAATGCCTTCCAGCGGCCCCGCCTTGCCGGTGGCAATGCGCCCGTCAGACGCCTTGGCCATGTCGGCGGCGCGATCCGGCGTTTCCAGCACAAAGGCGTTGAGCGCGCGCGCCTTCTCGATTGCGCTCAGGTGCGCAGCGGTCAATTCGGACGCGGAGAAGGATTTCTTCGTCAGCCCGTCGCGCGCTTCGGTCAAACTGAGCGAAGTCAGTTCCGTCACGGCGTGCGCTCATCCACCGATTGCGGCGGCTGTTCGGGCGCATCCGGGTCGGCGACCGGTTCGCACGCAAACCGCGCCTCAGCGGGCGCTGCTTTTTCCTGCAAAGCGTTTCGCTCCGCCTCAAGCGCGTCGATCATGGACCAGTATCCGAGTTCACAAGCAATGCACATTACTCGACCACTTTCGGCACGAGGAAAAAGTTATCTTCGCTCATCGGCGCATTCTTGACGATATCCTCGGCGAGACCGCCGTCCGTCACTGCATCCACGCGCTTTTTCATAGCCATCGGCGTCACCGAGGTCATCGGTTCGACGTTCTCGACGTTGACCTCGGCAAGCTGCTCGACGAAAGCGAGCATGGTGTTGAGCTCGCCCTTGAGATGTTCGACCTCATTCTCGGCCACGGCGATCCGGGCAAGGTGCGCGATGCGGCGGACGGTATCGGCGTCAACGGACATTAAATTTCCAAACCGCTGTTCTATTGGCGCCAGCCTATAGCAGACGCCCTTTCACGGCGACAACCGGCTCCTACCAAGCGCCTTACGCCTTGAGCCGGCGCAGGACGTCTTGCGATTCCGAGACCAATTTCGCGACCAGTTCGCCTGCCGGCAGCTCGCGGCCGAGGGCAGCGGCCTGCCCCGCCAGCATGGGCGAAAAGTCTCCCGACCCTCGCGCCTGCGCCTTGGCATGCAGGGGCGCCAGCGCGCTGCTGGCGAGCGGAAATGCGGGAACGACCTCGCTGAAGGGGCCAAGTTCGCGGATCGCCCGGTTGATCAAGCCGCGCGCCGGTCGCCCGCTCAGCACATTGGTCAGGACGGTGCTGTCGTCACGCGCGGCCCGCAACGCCGCACGATGGGGAGGCAGCGTCTTCGCCTCCGGGCAGAACAGGAACGCGGTGCCGATCTGCACAGCGGCAGCTCCCAGCGCGAACGCCGCCACAATCGCGCGGGCATCCCCAATCCCGCCACTTGCGACCACCGGCACCTTCAGCGCATCCGCAATCTGCGGCAACAGTGCGAACAATCCCACTTGCGTGTCGACATCCGCGCTCAGAAACATGCCGCGGTGCCCACCTGCTTCAAGCCCCTGAGCAATCACCGCGTCGCAACCATGCGCCTCCAGAAAACGCGCCTCGGCAACCGTGGTGGCCGAACAAATGACCTTGCAGCCCGCGCTCTTCAGGCGCCCGACCAATACCGGCTCCGGCAGGCCATAGTGGAAGCTCACGACGTCCGGTTTGAGCTCTTCGACGACCGCACACATCGCAGCATCGAACGGCATGCGATTTGCTGTCGTCACGGGCGCCGCCGGATCGATACCGAACTCGACATAGTAAGGTTTGAGCTTTTCTCGCCACGCGTGTTCGCGCGCATTGTTCGGCACCGGCATCTTGTGCGCCAAAAAATTGAGATTGATTGGCTTGTTGCCTGTGGCGGCGCGAAATTGCGTGACTTGTGCACGCAATTGCTCAGCGTTGAGCATGCCGGCCGGAAGCGCGCCAAGGCCACCGGCCCTGGCGACTGCGATTGCAAGCTCCGCGTCCATGGCACCGGCCATAGGCGCCTGCATGATTGGATGATCGATTTTGAACAGATCGAGCAATCGGCGGTCCGGCCACATCGGCATGGTCCCATCATCGAGAAGGTCAGCCTATCCCGTCCAGCGTGAGTGATACATTCGCAATGGCTTTACCGAGCATGGCCTTGGCGGCGAAGGCCTAGCGGGCTGCGAAAATGCAGGCAAGCCGACACGGAACCGGCTAACATTTCCCCATGTCCGCCCGCAGCCACAACCGCTATCCCTACTCTCCTATCTCCGCCCGCCCGGTCTATGACTGGCCCGGCGGCAAACGCCTGGCAATTTATGTTGCGCTCAATCTCGAATGGTTTTCGTTCGGCGAAGGTCTCGGAGCCGAACTGGCGCCCGGCGGGCCGCAACCGGACGTGCTCAACTACGCCTGGCGCGACTACGGCAACCGCGTCGGCGTATTTCGCCTCGCCGACCTGTTCGCGCAATTAAAACTGCCGGTGTCGCTGCTGGTGAATGCGCAGATGTATGAACACGCGCCGCAAGCCGTCGCGGCATTTCCAGGCGCCGAAATTGTCGGGCACGGCCGCAGCAATTCGGAGCGTCAGGGCGATCTGACCGAGTACAAGGAGCAATTGCTGATCGAGGAGACGACCACAGCAATCGAGAAACATTCGGGTCAACGTCCGCGCGGGTGGCTCGGACCATGGATCTCGCAATCCCACCTCACGCCAGATCTCCTGCAGGAAGCCGGCTACAACTATTTGCTCGATTGGTGCCATGACGATCAACCGGTCTGGATGAAGACCCGCAAGAGCCGCATCCTGTCACTGCCCTACCCGCAGGAACTCAATGACATCCCGCAGATCGTCGCGCGCAAACGCGAGGGCTCCGAATTCGCCGACATGATCGTGGACGCGTTCGAAGTCATGCATGATGAGTGCGCCAAGCGGCCGCTTGTGATGGGCATCGCGCTTCACGCGTACGTTGTCGGTTGGCCGCATCGCTTCAAGCATCTGGCGCGTGCGCTCAAGCACATCGTACATCGCGCCGACGATCGCGTATGGCTTGCAACTGCCGGCGACATTGCAGCCTGCGCCGGCACGCTTCCGCCAGGAACTGTGCCGTGATGTGTGCTAGCGCTTGAGCATGTCCGTTATTCTGCCGCTGGTTGAAGCCGCCGCGCATTGGCCCGCGCGCGGAGCGCTCATCGGCCTCGACCTCGGAACCAAGACAATTGGCGTTGCGGTGAGTGATCCCGATCGGAAACTTGCAACGGGCGTAGAAACGATCGCTCGTACCGCCTTCACGGCCGATGCCAAACGCGTGCTTGCACTCGCCGCCGAACGATCGGTGGTCGGTTTCGTGCTCGGCCTGCCGCTGAACATGGACGGCAGCGAAGGACCGCGCGCCCAATCCACGCGAGCCTTTGCGCGCAATTTTGCTAAACTGACCGAACTGCCGATCGCATTGTGGGATGAGCGACTGTCGACCGTGGCAGTTGAGCGCGAACTGATCGCCGCCGATGTCAGCCGGGCCAAACGCGCCGCCGTCATCGACCAGCATGCCGCTATTTTTATCCTGCAAGGCGCGCTGGACCGTTTGGCAAACCTGTAAAAAAGAAGCCGCTCATAAGAGCGGCCTCTTCTTCACAACTTATCACTCAAGTTTAGCGCTGCGAGTTGAGCGAGAAATTGTTCGTGTTGTGCTGGCTCGACCAACGGTTACCGTAGTAGCGGTAGCTTGGCGCCGGCCCGTAGGCATACGAGCCGTCAACCGGACCGGGCTCATACGCATAGTCAGGCGCGTAAGCATAGCCCGAGTCCACGTAGCCAGGCGCGTAAGCATAACCCGGATCCGCGTAATATCCGTTGTTGTAGGCGGAGCTAGCGATCGCCGCCCCGGCTACCGCACCAACGCCAAATCCGACGGCGGCGGCGGCGTTACGACCGCCACGCGCTTCACTCGGCGCAGCCGCTGCCAGCGCAATCGCGCCCGTCAGCGCCACAGTTGCGGCGTATTTTAGAATCGTCTTCATGTTCGGTCTCCTTTTCCGTGCCGGCCTTCGAGTTATCGATGCTCAACACGGGAACAGGTGCGATCGTTCCGTCTGAACTACCGCCGTGCCGTTTTGAAGCCTTCACGAACATGTGGTGGGAACCAAAAGCCAGTTACGAAAAGGGGCGGACCGCGGTCCGCCCCTGCGACGTCGCGCGGGGTTTCGTTACTCCCCATGCAGCTCCCCATTGTAGGTCGGGCTAAGCGCTGGATCATACGCCAGCGGGTTGGCGCAGCTGTCCATGTAACCATACGGGCGGCTTGCGTCCGTCGCGATCCAGCACTGGCCGTGCCGGGCGCTCATGGCCACGGTCTGAGGCTCATAGGCATAGGAGGATCCTGCCGACTGCAACTGATAGCCATTTTGCGCTGCATTTTTGGCTTGGCGCGCGAAGCCGGGCGTGGCTGAAACGGGCACCAAGACGCCGACAATGCTGATCGCCGATGCGTACATGAAGAACGATTTCTTCCACTGCATTGGTACTCTCCATATTGCCCAGCCCGATTGCGTGCATCGATAAGTTTTCGGAATTTGCCACGATGGCGGGGAGCATCGCGCCGCGAAAAGCTGATCTTTTCCGGCGTGCCCCGCAATCCGTGAAACCACCAACTGATCTTGCTGTGTTGTAGTTAAGGAAGCGCGGGCCGTTGCCGGCATGCTGTCGCTAAATTTGACTTGAACCCGATACAAATCGGGGACGCCGATACGTGCATCCCCTATTAACGATCAAAATCATGGCCTTGTGGATCAACCGGTAAAACTCTTGCCGGGCGAGCAAGTTGCCCCTATACGACTGGCTTTAATGACCATTGCGCCGAAACCCTCATTCGTACTCAGCAGACGGCATCTGTTGGGGATCGAAGGGCTTTCCCACGAGGACATTTCCGGGCTGCTCGACCTCGCCGAGGAATTCGTCGAGCTTAACCGGCAGGTCGAAAAGAAACGCACCTCGCTGCGCGGCCGCACCCAGATCAACCTGTTCTTTGAAGTGTCGACCCGAACGCAAGCCTCGTTTGAGCTCGCGGGCAAGCGGCTTGGCGCCGACGTGATGAATATGTCGACAAGTTCGTCCTCGATGCGCAAGGGCGAGACCCTGATCGATACCGCGATCACGTTGAACGCGATGCACCCCGATATCATCGTCGTGCGCCATCACGCCTCCGGGGCGGTCGAACTGCTGGCCCGCAAGGTCGACTGCTCTGTCATCAACGCCGGCGACGGCGCGCATGAACATCCGACCCAGGCCTTACTCGACGCGCTCACCATCCGCCGAAATAAAGGGCGCATCGATGGCCTGCTGGTCGCGATCTGCGGCGACATCTTGCATTCGCGCGTTGCACGTTCGAACATCATCTTGCTCAACGCCATGGGCGCGCGTGTGCGTGTTGTGGCCCCCTCAACGCTCCTGCCGCCGGGCATCGAACGCTTTGGCGTCGAGGTTGCACGCGACATGCGCGAGGGGCTCGCCGACGCCGATATCGTCATGATGCTGCGGCTGCAACGCGAGCGCATGAACGGCTCCTACGTGCCGTCGATGTCGGAATATTTCCATTACTATGGCCTGGACGAAAAGAAGCTCGCCTATGCCAAACCGGGCGCGATGGTCATGCACCCAGGGCCGATGAACCGCGGCGTTGAAATCGACTCCATCGTTGCCGACGGCGCCCAGTCCCTCATTCGCGAGCAAGTCGAAATGGGGGTCGCCGTGCGCATGGCGGTGCTGGAAGCGCTCTCCCGAAATTTACCGAGCGCGTGACATGATGCTGTCCGACCGCCACCCGATCCTGCTCGCCAACGCCCGGATCGTCGATCCGTCGCGCGATCTCGATATTGTCGGCGATCTGTTGATCGCAGAAGGCGTTATCCGCGAGGCGAAGAAAGGCATTGGCGCGGCCGGCGTACCGGAAGGCACGGACGTCATCGATTGCCGTGGCAAGCTGATTGCGCCGGGCCTGGTCGACATGCGCGCCTTCATCGGCGAACCTGGCGAGGCCAGCCGCGAGACTCTCGGCTCTGCGAGCCAGGCGGCGGCGGCCGGCGGCGTCACCACCATTATTTGCCAACCTGACACATCACCCACCATCGATAATCCCGCGACCGTCGATTTCGTCCTGCGCCGCGCACGCGACAATGCGATCGTGCATGTGCATCCGATGGCCGCAATCACCAAGGGGCTGGAAGGCAAGGAGATGACGGAGATCGGCCTGCTCAAAGCGGCCGGCGCCGTTGCCTTCACTGACGGAGTAAAGAGCGTTGTCAACGCGCAGGTGATGCGGCGCGCGCTGACCTATGCCGGGGATTTCGATGCGATGATTGTGCATCACACCGAGGATCCAAACCTGATTGGCGATGGCGTGATGAATGAAGGCGAATTCGCCACTCGCCTAGGACTGCTCGGCATTCCAAAGGCGGCCGAAACGGTGATGCTCGAGCGCGACATACGACTGGTCGCCCTCTCAGGCGGACGCTATCACGCCGCGTCCGTGACCTGCGCTGAATCTCTCGAGGTCTTGCGCCGCGCCAAAGATGCCGGACTGGATGTCACAGCGTCGGCCTCGATCAATCACGTCACGCTCAATGAAATTGACATCGGGCCCTACCGCACCTTCCTGAAGGTGACGCCGCCGCTGCGCGCCGAGGATGATCGCAAAGCCCTCGTCGAAGCGGTGAGCGCCGGCCTTATCGACGTGATCATGTCGGATCACAATCCGCAGGACGTCGAAACCAAGCGCCTGCCTTTCGCCGAAGCAGCGCCGGGCGCAATCGGCCTCGAAACGATGCTCACCGCGGGCCTGCGCCTCGTCCACAGTGGCGAGATCGACCTCGCGACGCTGCTGCGCGCGATGTCGACGCGGCCTGCCGAATTGCTCGGGCTGCCCGGCGGCACGCTCAAGAGCGGCGCCCCTGCCGATGTGATTGTGATCGACATGGACTTGCCCTGGGTGCTCGACCCCAACGAATTGAAGTCGAAATGCAAGAATACACCGTTCGATGAAGCCCGGCTTACCGGTCGCGTCGTGCGCACGATCGTCGCCGGGCGCACCGTCTACGAATACGTATGATCCTCGCGCTCGCCTTCGCATTTGGCTATTTGCTGGGCTCGATTCCGTTCGGCGTACTGCTCACGCGCGCGACCGGCGGCCCCGATTTGCGCACGATCGGTTCCGGCAATATCGGCGCGACAAATGTGCTGCGGACGGGCCGCAAGGGGCTCGCCGCAGCGACATTGCTCTGCGACATGCTCAAGGGGACGGTCGCCGTGCTCGTGGCGATGCGCTACGGGCCGGAAGCGGCGCTCGCCGCCGGCCTCGGCGCATTCCTCGGCCATCTCTTTCCGGTCTGGCTGAAATTCAAGGGCGGCAAGGGCGTCGCGACCTACATCGGTCTGCTGGTTGGCCTGCACTGGCCGGCCGCGCTCATCTTCTGCCTGATCTGGCTCGCGGTGGCTGCGGCGTCCCGCTACTCCTCGCTGGCCGCTCTCATCGCGAGCGCCCTCACCCCCTTCGGTCTCTGGCTGCTGGGCCGGCCTGACGCCGCAGCGTTGTTTTTGTTGCTGACCGTTTTGCTGTGGATCATGCACAGAGCCAATATCGCGCGTCTGCTCAATGGCAGCGAAGGCAAGATAGGGGCGAAAGCCGCCAGCCCCAACTAAACTTAAGGTTGTATTCAATCAGGATCGGTTGTAGTGCTCTGCGCCGGACCAGGCAGAGCGGGTGGCGCGTTGAGCAACCGGACGAAACTCAGCGACGAACAACGGCTTGATTGGCTGCGCCTCATTCGCAGCGACAATATCGGCCCGCGTACCTTCCATGATCTCGTCGAACACTTCGGCAGCGTTCGCGCGGCACTTACGGCTTTGCCCGACCTCGCGCGGCGCGGCGGCTCGGCGCGGCCGATCCGAATCTGTTCACGCGCGCAGGCCGAAGCGGAGTTGAAGGCAGCGCATGCTACCGGCGTCAAATTTTTCACATTGGGCGAGCCGGACTATCCCGCGCGATTGAAAATGATCGACGACCCGCCGCCGGTCGTCGCCATGCGCGGCAAGCTCGAGATTCTGTTACGGCCGCTCGTTGCGATTGTCGGCTCGCGCAATGCTTCGGCCGCCGGCATGAAATTCACCGAACGCATGGCGCGCGATCTCGGCGACGCAGGTTTTGTGGTCGTGTCCGGGCTCGCGCGCGGCATCGACGCCGCAGCCCATCGTGCAAGTCTCGCCACTGGGACGGTTGCCGTGCTCGCCGGCGGGCACGACCGCATCTATCCGGCCGACCACATTGGCTTGCTGGAAAAGATTCTGATTGAAGGCGTCGCCATATCGGAAATGCCCCTCACGTGGGAGCCGCGCGCGCATGACTTTCCCCGCCGCAACCGTATCATCTCGGGGCTATCCGTCGGCGTCATTGTCGTCGAAGCCGCACGGCGCTCGGGTTCGCTGATCACGGCGCGCCTCGCCGGTGAGCAAGGACGCGAAGTATTTGCCGTACCCGGCTCTCCCCTCGATCCCCGCAACGAAGGCACCAACGGACTGCTCAAGCAAGGCGCGATACCAATCACCGAGGCCGCTGACGTCATTGCAGTGATCGAGCCGATCCTCGGCCGTGGCCCCATGATGCCGTCCGTGCAGGAGCCGCCACAGGAGCCGCTCGCACCGGCGGACAGCGAACCGGGCGCAAATGAGCGCGCCGGCCTCATTTCTCTTCTTGGGCCCACGCCGGTCTTGATCGACGATCTGGTGCGGTTGTCGCGAGCCTCGCCAACCATTGTGCGCACCGTGCTGCTGGAACTCGAGATCGCAGGGCGGCTCACGCGCCACGGCGCAGGGTTGGTATCGCTTCTGTAACGTGCGATATGACCTCCTCCACCCGGTTTCTCCCAGATTTTTCCATGATCGGCCGCCCCCTCTTTGCCTTCGCGCTCCTGCTGACATTTTCGGCTGCGCCGGCGCGCGCGCAGGACGAGTCCTTCGCCGCTTTTGTGAATGCACTGTGGCCCGACGCGCAAGCCAAGGGCGTTATCCGCGTCAATTTCGACGCGGCCATGAAAGGCGTCACGCCAGACCAGCGTGTGATCGCCGCCACCAAACGGCAGCCCGAATATGGAAAGCCGGTCGGCGACTACGTGAATGCGATCGTCTCGAACCGCCGTATCGCCGATGCGCAACTCAAAGCGCGCGAATGGGCCAAGACGTTCGACGCCGTCGAAAAGAAATATCAGGTCGAGCGATGGGTGCTGCTCGCCTTATGGGGCATGGAGTCCGATTTCGGCACCGAGAAAGACCGCTGGGACGTATTCCGATCGCTCGCCACGCTGGCTTACGTGAAATATCGCGATCCCTATTTCCGCAACGAGTTGATCGTTGCGATGCGTGTCATGCAGGACAACCATTTTGCGCGTGACAAGATGGTGAGCTCATGGGCGGGCGCCATGGGCCAGACGCAATTCATGCCGTCAAATTTCGTCGACTATGCCGTCGACTTCTCCGGCGACGGCCGCGCCGACATCTGGACCAATGTGCCGGACGTGCTTGGCTCCACGGCGAATTATCTCCACAAATGGAAATGGAACCCGGCCTTGCCCTGGGGTTTCGAAGTGATGGTGCCGAAAAATTTCGATTACATGCGCAGCCGCGCCACGTTCAGCGAATGGCAGAAACTCGGCGTGCACCGCGCGGACGGCAAGCCGTTTCCGGAAACCGGCCTCGGAATCCTGTTCTTTCCGAGCGGTGCGAGTGGCCCGGCCTTTGTCGTCACGGAAAACTTTGCTGTATTGAAGGAATACAATAACTCGGATGCCTACGCGATCGCCGTAGGTCACCTCGCCGACCGCATCCATGGCGGCGGATTGATCAAGACGGTCTGGCCGAAAGACGACCACCAGCTGTCACGCGACGCCCGCATTGCCCTGCAGAAAAAGTTGTCAACGCTCGGCTACAAAGTGAGCGACTTCGAAGGTCACATTGATTTCGATCTTCGCGACAACATCCGCAGCGAGCAAAAGAAGTTCGGCATGGTACCGGACGGAAATCCGACGGCTCCACTTTTGGAAAAGCTTGGGATCAACGTCCCCTAGCGCGCCCGATGCACACGGCCAGCGCCGCTGACGCTATCTTTTTGATAGCGGAAATTGGGTATGCACGTTAGGATTGTAGAGAATGGCGGTCTCTTTCGTGCCCCATTTGGCTGGTCTGACACGGGTTCTTAACCCGCTCATTTGACACTAGGGGTCGCCTTCCCCATGTTCCGGGCCAATCATGCGGCCAATTCCGCCCTGATTCTTACGATTGCGGGCGGATAACCCACTGGATTTCAATGAATATTGTCGTAGTCGAGTCGCCGTCCAAGGCGAAGACAATCAATAAATACCTCGGCTCCGGCTACGAGGTTCTGGCTTCTTTTGGCCATATCCGCGACCTCCCCCCGAAGGATGGCTCGGTCGATCCGGACAACAATTTCCACATGCTCTGGGAGGTCGACGCCCGATCGAACCAGCGCATGAACGATATCGCCCGCGCGCTCAAGGGCGCCGACAAGCTGATCCTCGCCACCGACCCGGATCGTGAGGGCGAAGCGATCTCCTGGCACGTGCTCGAGGTGCTGAAGGAAAAGAAGGCACTCAAGGATCACAAGATCGAGCGCGTTGTTTTCAATGCGATCACCAAACAAGCCGTGACTGAAGCGATGCAGCATCCGCGCGAGATCGATGGGGCGCTGGTTGATGCCTATCTCGCCCGTCGCGCGCTTGATTACCTCGTCGGCTTCACGCTCTCGCCTGTGCTCTGGCGCAAACTGCCAGGCGCACGCTCTGCCGGCCGCGTGCAATCGGTGGCACTGCGGCTTGTCTGCGACCGCGAGCTCGAAATTGAAAAATTCGTCGCCAAGGAATATTGGTCGATCGTTGCCAAACTGGCGACCCCGCGTAACGAAGTCTTCGAGGCGCGCCTGGTCGGCGCCGATGGGCAGAAGATCCAGCGCCTCGACATCGGCTCGGGCGCCGAGGCCGAAGGGTTTACCCGCGACCTCGAAAACGCAAACTTCAAGATTACCAGCGTCGAGGCAAAGCCCGCCCGCCGCAACCCGCCGCCACCATTCACCACCTCGACGATGCAGCAAGAGGCAAGCCGCAAACTCGGCTTCGCCCCGGCGATCACCATGCGCCTTGCGCAGCGGCTCTATGAAGGCGTTGAGCTCGACGGCGAAACGACCGGCTTGATCACTTATATGCGTACCGACGGTATCGACATGGCGCCGGAGGCGATTGCCGACGTGCGCGCCATGCTGGGACGCAACTACGGCAAGGAATACGTCCCGGCGACGCCGCGCGAGTATCACAACAAATCGAAGAACGCGCAGGAGGCCCACGAAGCGGTGCGCCCGACCAGCGCGAGCCGCACACCTGCGGAAGTCGCCAAATATGTCGATCGGGACCAGGCGCGGCTCTACGAGTTGATCTGGAATCGCGCAATCGCGAGCCAGATGGAATCCGCCGAGCTCGAGCGCACGAGCGTCGACATTATTGCCAAAGCGGGGTCGCGCAATATCGAACTGCGTGCATCCGGCCAGGTGGTCAAGTTCGATGGCTTTCTGACGCTCTATCAGGAAGGCCAGGACGAGACCTCCGAGGACGATGAATCGCGCCGCCTGCCCGCAATGTCAGAAGGTGAAACGCTCGCCAAGCAGGCGATTGAGTCGTCGCAGCACTTCACCGAGCCGCCGCCGCGCTTTTCAGAGGCCGCACTGGTCAAGCGTATGGAAGAACTCGGCATCGGCCGTCCCTCGACCTATGCCTCCATTCTGCAGGTGCTGCAAGACCGCGGCTATGTCCGCATCGACAAGAAGCGCCTCATTCCCGAAGACAAAGGCCGCGTTGTCGTTGCATTCCTCGAAAGTTTCTTCACGCGCTACGTCGAATACGACTTCACCGCCGGCCTCGAAGAAAAGCTCGATGAAATTTCCGCCGGCACGATGGACTGGCGCGCCGTGCTCGCCGAGTTCTGGGGTCAGTTCATCGGCGCCGTCAACGATATCAAGGAAGTCCGCAACCGCGTCGTGCTCGACGCGCTCAACGATCTGCTTGAGCCACATATCTTTCCGGAACACACCGATGGCACGCCGCGCCGGCAATGCCCGCAATGCAATACCGGCCAGCTTTCGCTGAAGACCGGACGCTTCGGGGCCTTCGTCGGTTGCTCGAACTATCCGGACTGCAATTTCACGCGGCAGATCACGCCCAGTGCTGATGGTGTTCAAGGCAAGAAGGTGCTGGGTGAGGACCCGGTCTCCGGCCTTGAAGTAACGCTGCGTGGCGGCCGCTTTGGGCCCTATTTGCAGCTCGGCGAACAGATCAAGCCGCCGAAGCCGAAGAAGGGCGAAAAGAAACAGGAAGTCGAAAAGCCGAAACGCGCTAGTGTTCCGAAAGGTGTTACGCCCGACGACATTGATCTCGAAAAGGCGCTCGGTTTGCTCGCTCTGCCGCGCGAAGTCGGATTGTCGCCTGAGGACGGCGAGCCGATCCTCGCAGGCATGGGACGCTTCGGTCCCTACGTCAAACACGGCAAGACTTACGCGAGTCTGGAAGACGGCGACGATGTCCTGACCGTCGGTCTCAATCGCGCGGTGACTTTGATCGCCGAGAAGAAGGCCAATCCGAAGAAGGGACGGCGCTTCGGTGCAGACCCTGGCAAGGAATTGGGAGAGCACCCCGACAAAGGCGGACCCGTTGTCGTCAAGAATGGGCGTTACGGTCCCTACGTGAGCCACAATGGCATCAATGCGACCATCACCGGCGACAAGACGCCGGAAACGATCACATTGACCGAGGCGGTCGTGCTGCTCGATGCGCGCGCCGAACAGCTCGGCTCACAGCCACGCCGCGCGGCGGGCCGCAAGAAAGCGGGGGCGCCGTCGGAAGCACCGAAGGGCCGCAAGAAGAAGGCCGCCGAAACTACGGATACGGCCGAGAAAAGCGCCAAGCCGCGCAAGAAGCCGGCAAAAAAGGCCAGAAAAATCACGGCCGCCGAATAACTGGCGAAGCAGAGTTTCGACCATTACATTTCATTCAATCGCGCCCCATTATGGGCGCATGACCTTGTTTGAAAGCCGCGAGCCGGTCTGCGGGGTCACGCGCGCGGCGCAGGACTGTTATTTTGAAAACCCAATCTAAGAAAACACCCTCCCTTCCCTCCAAGGCCGACATCCTCGCCTTTATCGGCAACAAGCCGGGCAAAGTCGGCACCCGCGAAATTGCCCGCGCTTTCGGCCTGAAAAATGCTCTGCGCGCCGACCTCAAGCGCATGCTGCGCGAGCTCGCCGACGAAGGCTCCATCGAGAAGCGACGCAAGAAGTTGCATCATCCCGGCGTCCTGCCCTCGACCGTGCTCGCCGATGTGACATCGCGCGACAGCGACGGCGACCTCATTGCCACGCCGGATGAGTGGGACGAGGACGCCCATGGACCGGCGCCGAGAATCCGAATTCATGTGCCGCGCAAGACGCGGCCCGGCGAAGCCGCCGGCGTCGGCGACCGCATTCTGCTGCGTGTTGAAGAAACTGAAGAAGAAGACGGAATTCGTCATAGCGGCCGCATCATCAAAATCATCGATCATCCCAAGCACCGGGTGCTCGGGATATTCCGTGGAAGTCCGCAGGGCGGCGGACGGCTGGAGCCGGTCGACAAGAAGATGTTGGGCAAAGAACTTTCGATCCCCGCTGGTGCAACGGCTGACGCTGAAGACGGTGACCTGATCGCAGTCGAGACATCGCGCGCGCCACGCCTGGGATTGCCCACCGGCCGCGTGGTAGAGCGCCTCGGCTCGCTTCGATCCGAACGCGCAGTCAGCCTGATCGCTATTCACGCGCACGGCATTCCGTCCGTATTCCGCCGCGAGACGCATCAGGAAGCTGACGCCGCGAAGCCTGCCACCTTGCAAGGCCGCGAGGATTGGCGGCACGTGCCGTTCGTCACCATCGACCCGCCCGACGCCAAGGATCATGACGACGCGGTTCAGGCCGAACCTGATCCCGCTCCAAACAACCACGGCGGATTTATCGTCAACGTCGCCATCGCCGATGTCGCGCATTACGTCAAGCCGGGTTCGGCGCTCGATCGCGAAGCGCTGGTGCGCGGCAATTCAGTTTATTTTCCCGATCGCGTCGTGCCGATGCTGCCGGAGCGCATATCGAACGATCTATGCTCGCTGCGGGCGCACGAAGAGCGCGCGGCGCTCGCCGTACGCATGATCATCGGCGCCGATGGCCGCAAGCGCTCACATACTTTTCATCGCATCATGATGCGATCAGCGGCAAAGCTCTCCTACCAGCAGGCGCAGCTCGCGATCGGCGGACGCCCCGATGAAGACACCGAGACGCTGGTCAAGCCGGTGCTCGCGCCGCTCTACACCGCTTATGAAACGATGGTGCGTGCGCGCATCGAACGCCAGCCGCTCGATCTCGACCTTCCCGAACGCAAAATCCTGCTGAAAGGCGACGGCACCGTCGACCGCGTCATCACCCCCGAGCGGCTGGAGGCGCACCGGCTGATCGAGGAATTCATGATCATGGCCAACGTTGCGGCCGCTGAGACGCTCGAAAAGGCGCGGGTGCCGCTGATCTACCGCGTGCATGACGAACCCTCGATCGAAAAGGTCAATGCCCTGCGCGAGTTCCTCGCGACACTCGACATCCCCTTCGCCAAAGGCGGCGTGCTCAAGGCAGAAGCCTTCAATCGCGTTCTCGCGCGCGTCAAAGGCCGCGATGCCGAACAGCTCATCAACGATGTCGTACTGCGCACGCAGGCCCAGGCGGAATACGCCGCCGAAAATTACGGGCACTTCGGCCTCAACCTCCGCCGCTACGCGCACTTCACCTCACCCATTCGCCGCTACGCTGACTTGATCGTGCATCGCGGTCTGATCCGGGCGATGAAACTGGGGCAGGATGGCTTGCCTGAGGCCACCGATCACAAGGCCCTTGCCGAAGTCAGCGCGCAGATTTCAGCGACCGAACGCCGCGCTATGCTCGCCGAACGAGAAACAAACGACCGGCTCATCGCGCACTTCCTGTCGGATCGCATTGGCGCGAGCTTTGACGGCCGCATCTCCGGCGTAACGCGCGCCGGGCTGTTCGTAAAATTGCGCGATACCGGCGCGGATGGCTTCATCCCCGCGCGCACGATCGGTGATGAATATTTCCGCTATGACGAGAAAGGCCACGCGATGATTGGGGCGCGATCTGGCGAGAGCTACCGGCTCGGCGACCAGGTGAGCGTCAAGCTGGTGGAAGCGGCGCCGGTGGCCGGCGCACTCCGCTTCGCACTTTTGTCGGAAGGCCGCGCCGGACGTCCCGGCCGTGGCCCTCCCCGCGAAGCGCGGCCGAATGACCGCTATGTTCCAAACCGACATCGCCGCAAGCAACGGAAGACATGATGACGAAAGACTTCGGAAAACTTATGTCCGAGCGCATGACGACTGCCGAGCGCGACACGTCATTTCCCGACAGTGAACCACGCGACGCGGCGACCTTGATGCTGATTGACCGCTCCGGACCCAAACCAAAAATACTGCTCGGCCGACGACACGCTGGCCACAAATTCATGCCGGGCAAGTTTGTCTTTCCCGGCGGCCGCATCGAGCCGCTCGATCGTCAGATGACTTCGGTCAGCGAACTGCACCCCGACGCGCTCGGAAAACTGATGGTACGGGTCGCGGAGCCAAGTGTGGATTTTGCACGCGCCTTTCCGCTCGCCGCGGTGCGCGAGACCGCCGAGGAAACCGGGCTTCTGCTTGGCGCGAAGCGCGATCACCCACCGCAGGTGCCAGGAGAAATCTGGGCCGAGTTTGCCAAAGCCAACGTGCATCCCGACCTTGGCCAAATCCATTTCATCGCCCGTGCTATTACACCACCGCGGCGTCCGCGGCGTTACGATACGCGTTTCTTGACCGCCGATGCATCGGCGGTCGCCCATACGATCGAAGGCGTTGTGGGGCCCGATTCCGAGCTGGTGGAGCTCACCTGGGTTCCGATCGAGGAGGCGACGCATCTCGACATGCCGACCATCACGGGAGTCGTGCTCGAAGAATTGCTGGCGCGCGTCGCGGCCGGCATGGGACACGCCCTCGCTGTGCCCTTTTATTTCATGGCCGACCAGAAATTCCGCCGGGAACTGCTGTAAACGCTGGAAAGCAGCGCATTTCTTGACATTTGCCGCCTCGGCGCTAGGTTCCGCGCCAAAGGCACCTTCGCCGCCGCACATTGAGTTGTAAGGGAATATTCCATGGCCAAAGCCGCAAGTCTCAAGATCAAGCTCGTCTCCAGCGCCGGCACCGGCCACTACTACGTGACCCGGAAGAATTCGCGCACGCAAACCGACAAGATGAAAAAGCGGAAATACGACCCGATCGCGAAAAAGCACGTCGAATATTCCGAATCCAAGATCAAGTAACCGCGAGAGGCGTCACCGATGCTCCGCACCATGTTCATCGCGCTGGTGTCGCTACTGTCACTCGCGCTGACGCCCGCGAGCGCCGTCGAAAAACATCGGCTCGCATTGCAGATCAGCGACGACGACGCGACGAAGATGAATGCTGTGCTCAACGTCGCCGCCAACGTGTCGAAGTATTATTCGGACAAGGGCGAAGAGATCGAGATTCAGGTCGTCGCATTCAACGCCGGCCTCAACATGTTGCGTCAGGACAAGTCGCCCGTACTCACCAGGTTGCAATCCTTCAAACAGGGCATGCCGAATGTTGCCTTCAAGGCTTGCGAAAACACGCTCGAAGCCATGACCCGTAAAGAGGGGAAAGAGCCGCCGCTGGTTGAGAACGCCGAACGCGTAAAGGCCGGCGTCGTCACATTGATTGAACTCGGCGAGCAAGGCTGGACGATCGTCCGGCCGTAATAAAATTGTCGTCACTGGGCTTGTCATCACAAGTCGGGTTTACCCGACTTGTGCTTTTTTAATGGCGCGGAAGTCAGGCAAGCCCGACTTCCGATGTGACCTAGCTTAGTAAAGCAAGGCCGTGCCCGCCTACACGAGATGGCCGGGACATAGGCGAGCGAGCGACGCCGTTCTTCGAACGGCTTTGCCCGGCCATGACAACTGAGAGATCAAAAACAGGTAGCCGGCCGGAAACGGCGGCGTGAGGCCACGCGCACCGCTCCACGGCCGGCCGAACCCCACGGACCCAGGAGATGCGGCGGACCTGAGCACTCCGTAGGGTATTCCATAGCGCGTCAAGACGCGCGTGAACGCGCTTAGGACGCGTTGAACCCGGCGCTGACCATCCCTTGCGCCGAATCAGTTGGGTCGTCGACAAAGGTAGACTAGGCACCCGCACCGACCAATGCGTTCGCTAAAGTGCTGAATAGAGTGGGTTGTTGGCGGACGCCGGCCTTGTTGGCCGGCCAGCCAACGCTTAGGCCGCGTCTGGCACCACGCGATTACGGCCGTCGCGTTTGGCACGATAGAGAGCCTGATCGGCGCGCTTGAGAATGGTCGCGGCGTTGTCACCAACGCCCGACAGCGCGGCAATTCCGATCGAAATCGTCACCTCGAGGTGACGCGCGCCTTTCTGGATCGCAAACGGCTCAGTCGCTATGCGCCGGCGCAGCCGCTCGGCCACCGCCGTGGCAACCGCCATGTCCGTCTCCGGCATGACGATCACGAACTCCTCACCGCCATAACGGCAAGCGAGATCGATATTGCGGGTTGCCTTGCGGATGCGTAGCGCAAATTCGCGCAGCACATCGTCGCCGGCATCGTGGCCGTAGCTGTCGTTGATGGCCTTGAAATAATCGATGTCGAGCACAAGCACCGTAATCGGCTTGCCGCGGGCGGCCGACTGATCAACCAATGTGCCGAGATGCGTCTCCATGTAGCGGCGGTTGAACAGGCCGGTGAGACCGTCGGTTATCGCTAGCTCGATCGACATTTGCACGTTGTCACGCAGCCGCTCGGTGTACCGTTTCTTTTTGATCTGGGTACGCACGCGCGCCAGCATCTCGTTTTTATCGATCGGCCGCACCAGATAGTCGTTGACGCCGATCTCAAGACCGCGCGCAAGCTTCGCAGTGCTGTCGGATTCAGCAAGCGCGAGAATTGGCAGATTGCGCGTCCGCTCGAGCGAGCGGACCTGGCTGCACAGCCGAAGGCCGTCGAATTCCTTTAAATTGAGCGAGACAACGACCAGGTCGTAGTTTCCCTCCGCCGAACGGAATAAGGCTTCATTCGGATTGGGCTCGACATCGACGGTATGCTCCGCCGAAAGAGTCGCCACGATGCGTTCGTACGAGCTTTGACGATCATCGACGATGAGTACGCGGCCGCCCCGGCCGGTATCCAGCACCGCTTCGCGCTCGGGGCTCTGCAAGCCGATTTCCTTGGATGTGACAGCGCGCATACGCAATTCGTCCGTCACCATTTTCAGCCGCGCGAGCGAACGTACGCGCGAGATCAGCGCAATGTCCGTCACGGGCTTGGTGAGGAAATCGTCGGCGCCCGCTTCCAGCCCGCGCACACGATCGGAGGGCTGATCGAGCGCCGTCACCATCACGACCGGAATATGGTGCGTCTGCGGATTGGATTTCAGCTTGCGGCAGACTTCGAAGCCGTCCAGTTCCGGCATCATTACATCAAGCAAAATGATGTCGCACTCTGCCCGCTCGCACAGCGCCAGCGCCTCGATGCCGTTGCTGGCCGTCGTCACGTCGAAATATTCCGCTGACAGGCGTGCTTCGAGCAGCTTCACATTCGCGGGGACGTCGTCGACAACCAGGACACGGGCGGTCATTGCTGCACCATCACGCCGCCCCGAGGAAATGACGGATGGTCTCGATGAATTTTCCCACCGAGATCGGCTTGGACAGATAGGCTTCGCAGCCACCCTCGCGGATGCGCTCCTCGTCGCCTTTCATGGCGAAGGCCGTCACAGCCACCACCGGAATGGCTTTGAGTTCGGGATCGTCTTTCAGCCACTTGGTCACTTCGAGCCCCGACACTTCCGGCAGCTGGATGTCCATCAAAATCAGATCCGGCCGGTGCTTGCGGGCGAGATCGAGCGCTTCGATCCCGTTACGCGTACCGACGGTTTGGTAACCATGAGCTTCGAGGAGATCGTGAAAGAGCTTCATGTTGAGCTCGTTGTCTTCCACGATCAGGACGGTCTTCGGCATACCCCTCCCCGCCCATTTGTCCCCAACGATGCGCACAAAGCGCGCTTGTGGCGTCGCCAGGTCATGCGCGCTCGGGCATGATGCACGGTAGTGGGGATATGTTACGGAAAGGCAAATTTGACTGATGAAGCAGGCCCCGCAGCTGACGCAAGATCGAGCAGAAGCGCTTGCGATTCAGGCGCTTACGTTCATCGCCGGCGACAGTGAACGGCTTGGGCGATTCCTCGCAATCACCGGGATCGGGCCGGCTGAGATTCGCGCCGCCGCGGGTGAACCCGGGTTTCTGGCGGGCGTGCTCGAATACATGGCCTCTGACGAACGGCTCATCGGCACTTTCGCGACCGAAACCGGACTCGATCCCGGCGATGTCGGCAAAGCCCGTGCCGCGCTGGCCGGGAGCCCTTGGGAGCGCGAGCTGCCATGAGCTTTTGCCGTGATTGCCTGGCCGACACGCCCGAGAGCGCTCCGCGCTGTCTGGAGTGCGGCTCGCCGCGGCTCGCCCGCCATCCGGAACTCGATACGCTGACCATTGCTCACGTCGACTGCGATGCCTTCTACGCAACCATCGAAAAACGCGACGACCCTTCGCTGGTCGACAAGCCGGTCATCGTCGGGGGCGGCAAGCGCGGCGTGGTCGCCGCCGCGTGTTATGTCGCGCGCACCTATGGAATTCGTTCGGCGATGCCGATGTTCGAGGCCAAGCGCCGCTGCCCGCATGCGGTTGTCGTCAAGCCGACGATGGCGAAATACGTTCAGGTCGGCCGTGAAGTCCGCAAGGCGATGTTTGCACTTACGCCATTGGTCGAACCGCTGTCGATTGATGAGGCCTTTCTTGATCTCTCGGGAACGGAACGCCTGCATTGCATGAGCCCGGCAAGGGCGCTCGCGCGTTTTGCCGGCAACGTCGAACGCGACCTCGGCATTACGGTGTCGATTGGCCTGTCCGCCAACAAGTTCCTGGCAAAAATTGCATCGGACCTCGACAAGCCGCGCGGCTTCGCGGCGCTTGGCCAGACAGAGGCGGCAGCATTTCTGGCCGCAAAACCGGTCGGCTTTATTTACGGAGTTGGTGCGGTGAGCGCGGCCAAACTCGCCAGCGATGGTTTTCGCACGGTCGCCGATCTCCAGCGCGCCGACGAGCGCGACCTGATAAGGCGCTATGGCGAGGAAGGCTCACGGCTGTGGCGGCTTGCGCGCGGCATCGATTCCCGCACAGTCGATCCTGAACGCGACACCAAGAGCGTTTCGGCGGAAACCACATTCGAGCAGGACATCGGCGAATTCCGCCCGCTTGAGCAGCATCTGTGGGATCTGACCGAGCGCGTTTCGATGCAACTCAAGGCCAGCGCCCTTGCTGGCTCGACCGTGACGCTCAAGCTCAAGAGTGCGGATTTCAAGACCCGCACACGCGCGCGGTCAGTGGGAAGCCCAACGCAGCTGGCAGCCCGCATTTTCGCCGCTGGCCGCGACCTGCTCGCCCATGAAGTGGGCACGATACGCTATCGCCTGATCGGTATAGGCGTGAGCAATCTGGAAGACGTCGAAGGGGATGAATTCGCCGATCTCATTGATCGCCGCGCAGCGGAAGCCGAGCACGCAGTCGACAGGCTACGTTCGAAGTTCGGCCGCAACGCTGTCGTAAAAGGTCTCGCGCTCGACGAGGCCCCGTCCGAGCCTACGGACAAGGCTTCGCATTTTTCAGTTCGAGCGAAGTCATCTCGCCGCTGATGGTAAAATCGGTGTAGTCGAGAACGAGCGCACGCGAGATGCCGTTTTCGTACAGCTCAAAGCCGATCGAATAGACCGGCGTTTGCTCGCCCCCCTGCTCGGTCTTTTCGTCGGTTTTGTCAAAGTAGCTGATCGTCACCGGCCAGCGCGTCAGCTTTGCAAATGCCGGTAATTTTGCCGTTGCGTCACTCGGCGTTTTTTCGCCTGGAGGAATGGCGCGGCCGATAACCGTCAGCGTGTTGTAAAGCTTCTCGCCGGTCTCCGAGCCGTCGTAGACCGGAAACTCCAGAACCGATTTACCTTCGCGCGCGGCCGCAATGATGCGGCGCATGTGCTCGGTTGGAAACACCGCGCCGGCCGGCACTGTGAAACTTTTTTCTTTTGGCTTGCTGAGGCTTACCGCGACCGTCTTTGTACTGCGCTCGGCATGACCGTCCACGGCATCGGTCTGGTGCTCGTTGAACAGATTTTCCGAGTTGAACCGGAATTTCGTGGCCTCACCATCTTCCCATGTGGTGGATCGTAAGTCGCTCAGCGCCGCTTTACCTTCACCGGAGTCGAGTTCGGATACCTGACGGAATTGCAGCTCGTAGCCCTCGCAGGCATTCCCGGAAAAATCATAGAGGATGCGTCCGCGCACCCCCTCAATGCCGCGGCTGCCGCGTGATTTGGACAACTTGAGATCGTAGATCGCGCGATGCGGCGCAAGGAGGACCTGATCGGTGGGTGGCGCGGCCAAAGCCGGCCAGTCGACGGCCGCCGCAGCTATACCCATGGCGAGAATGGATAGAATCCAAAGTCTGGCGCCGGTCGTAATGTTCATGAATCCAAGCCTCTCCGTCGCCCCATAAATGCGACGCGCCACAGCAGAAAGGTGCAAGATCTGGGCAAGATAGAGGCCGCGGCAGATTCCGGCAACTATGGCCGGAACCCAGCTTGCGCCACAGCAGCCAATCAGCCAAGGATCGCGGCCAAGGATCGCGACTAAGGATCGCCCCAATAGTCCCGTCGTGGAGGCAAGCATGGCCGGCTCTGTCGAAAAGAAGCTCGCAAGCCTGGGTGTCAGCCTGCCGTCGCCCGCCAGTCCCGTTGCCAACTATGTGCCGTTCGTGCGCAGCGGCAATTCCCTCGTCGTCTCTGGCCAGCTTTGCTTCGGCGCCGACGGCAAACTCGTCGCGAAAGGCCAACTCGGCGGTGGCGTTTCCATTGAAGATGGCCAAAAAGCCGCGCGCGCCTGCGCGATTAATTTGCTCGCCCAACTCAAGGCCGCGCTTGGCGATCTCGACAACGTCGTACGCGTGGTGCGCCTTGGAGGCTTTATCAATTCGGCACCGGGTTTTGCCGACGGCCCCAAGGTGATGAATGGTGCATCGGATCTGATGGTCGAAGCGTTCGGCGACAAGGGACGTCACGCGCGCAGCACGGTCGGTGTCGCTGCGCTGCCAGCGGACGCGGCGGTCGAAGTCGAAGGGCTGTTCGATATATCCGGCGCATGAAGGCCCGATGTCTGACCTGGATTGGCTCACCGAGCGACCTTTTGCCCATCGCGGCCTGCACGACGCCTCGGCGGGCGTGATCGAGAACACGGCCCCGGCCTTCGCGGCGGCGATGACCGGGGGATATGGCATCGAAACCGACCTGCAAATCAGCGCCGATGGCGAGGCCATGGTTCATCATGACGATGCGCTCGGCCGCCTGACTGAAGGCACTGCCCGCCTAGCCGACCTGAGCGCCGCGGACATCAAAGCCGTCCGTTTCAAGGGCGGTACCGCCCGTATCCTGACCCTTGGAGAGTTGTGCGAGCTTGTAGCCGGACGCTCGCCATTGCTGCTGGAGCTCAAAAGCCGCTTTGACAACGATTTGCGGCTGGTAAAGCGCGCCGCGGATCTGATCGCACGCTATCCCGGACGCGCCGCGATCATGTCGTTCGATCCGGATCTGATCGAGGCTGTCCGGCAGGCAAATCCGGCCCTGACGCGCGGCATCGTGGCCGAGCGTCACTATTCCCATCCTGAATGGGACCAGTTGCCTCTCTTGCGGAAACAAAGCCTAGCCTGGCTGCTGCACGCCCCCCGTAGCCGGCCGCAGTTTATCGCCTACTCGGTGCAGGACCTGCCAGCAGCGCCGGCGCTACTCGCCCGCACGCTATTCGGGCTGCCGCTGCTGACCTGGACGGTTCGTAGTGACGACAATCGCAAACGCGCGGCGCGCTGGGCCGATCAGATCATTTTCGAGGGTTGGCGACCTTAGGGTGGGGCGAAAGATCGAGGAATTCCGAACGATTTCCGGCATAAAGTCAGGATAGAAGCCGCAATCCCGATGACAGAAATCGAACTCCGCATCCGCATCGCCCAATCACTTGCCGAGGTCCCGGCCGCGGAGTGGAACACTTGCGCGGCCAGCGCCGGAACGAACCCAATTAAAGCGACACATGAAATTAAACTAACACCTGAGGATAACTCGTCCCCGGAGTTATTCACGCGAGGACACGTTAGTAACCCATTTGTTTCTCACGAATTTCTCTCGTCATTGGAAGATTCCGGATGCGTAGGCGGCCGCACCGGCTGGCAGCCGCGCCACCTGCTGGCGGAAGACGTTGGCGGCACCCTCCTCGGCGCAGCACCCTGTTACGTGAAGACCCATTCGCGTGGCGAGTACGTGTTTGACCATGGGTGGGCCGAAGCCTTCGAACGCGCCGGTGGCGACTACTATCCCAAACTCCAGGTCGCGGTACCGTTCACTCCTGTGACAGGCCCGCGCCTGCTCGCCCGTCCCGGCCCGAGAGCCGACGCAGTGCGTAGCGGGCTCGCCAATGCCCTGGTTGAGCTGACGTCCTCCAATGAGCTGTCGTCCGCGCACGTCACATTTCTCACCGAGCCTGAGTGGCGCGCACTCGGCGCGCGCAATTTCCTGCAGCGAACGGACCAGCAATTTCATTGGGAGAATGGGGGGTACACCTCTTTCGACGACTTTTTGGCCGCTCTCGCGTCACGCAAGCGCAAGACGATCCGCCGGGAGCGCAAGGAGGCGTTGAGCGCGGGCGTCGAAGTGTGCTGGCTCACGGGCGGTGAGCTGACCGAGGCAGTCTGGGACGCCTTTTTCGCTTTCTACATGGAAACCGGCTCGCGCAAATGGGGCCGCCCCTATCTCACCCGCGAATTCTTTTCAATTGTCAGTGAAAGAATGCGCGACCGGATCCTCCTCGTGATGGCGCGCCGCGCCGGGCGCTGGATCGCAGGGGCCATCAATTTCATCGGCGCCGATACGCTTTATGGCCGGAATTGGGGCGCAACCGAGCATCACCCCTTCCTGCATTTCGAGGTTTGCTACTATCAGGCCATCGACTACGCGATCACTCACGGGTTGCGGCGGGTCGAGGCTGGGGCTCAGGGCGAGCACAAAATCGCGCGCGGCTATCTGCCCCACACCACCTATTCCGCGCATTTCATTGCCAATCCGGCCTTGCGGCGGGCGGTTGCCGACTATCTCGCGCGCGAGCGCGTTTATGTACAAGCCGCAGCCGAGGAGCTTGCGGCGGCCGCGCCGTTCCGTAAGGATTTGGTCGAACAAGAGTGATCGGGGGAGCCGATGCCGAGCTACGATTCCAACAACATCTTCGCCAAGATCCTGCGCGGCGAGCTGCCATGTTACAAAGTCTATGAGGACGAAAAGACGCTCGCGTTCCTCGACATCATGCCGCGCGCTCCGGGTCACACTTTGGTGCTGCCGAAGGCCCCTGCCCGCAATATCCTCGATATCGGCGCCGACGACCTCGCGCACGTCGCAACCGTCGCGCAAAAGGTCGCCAAAGCCGCAATCAAGGCATTTTCCGCTGACGGCATTACGATCCAGCAATTCAACGAGGGTGCCGGCGGACAAGTCGTGTTCCACCTGCATCTCCACGTCATCCCCCGCAAGGCTGGCACGGCCATGAAGCCGCCGGCCAGCGAAAAGGAAAAGCCTGACGTGTTGGCCGAGAACGCCAAGAAGCTCGCCGCCGCCATCGCCGGCGGTTAGTGCATGAAGAGAAAACCGCCTGCCAGCAGCGCCAATTCCCCGGCAGCGACACCGACGAACACCGATCGCTTCACGGCCAGAAAGGCGAGGAATCCGCACACCGCCGCTGTCACGCGCACCCACAACGGAATCGTATCAAGCGCTCCAGTCGAGAACAGGATCAGCTTGGCGATAACACCGGCGAGGATTGCTGTCGCCACCGCCCGCGACCACACCACGACCTCGGAATCCTCGTCGAGACCACGCGCCAGCACCAACCCGAGCAAGCGCCATATCTCGTTCGGCAGATAGCCGACCAGGATCAGCACGAAATACGGCCATAACTCGTTCCAGACGGCACTCATGCGGCGGCCTCGCGCAAGCGATGGACGATGTAAGCGAGAGTGCCGCCACCGAAGCCGGTCCACATCAGGTCGAACTGCACGTGATTTGCCGCCAACGCAATCCCGACCACCAGGCCGAGCACCAACGCCAGCCGATCCACCATGAGCCGCGCATTGTGCGCAGTCGACATCAGGAATGACATCGGCGTCAGGAACAGCAAGGCACCGGCCAGCAACGGCGGCAATTCGCCCGCAAGAAAATAACCGACGAACCCAAAACTTGCCGCCGTGCCCATATACCCGACTGACAGCCCATTGCAGTAAGGGATACGCTGCTCTCGGGGTACCGCCGGCAACAATCGCAGCGACTCCACCCACATGCTGACCGAGGTGAAATGGGTCGGCAGCAAAAGATCGCGCAGCCGCGTGCGTTCCTCGCGCAGCAAAGGCAGTAAGGCCACCACCATCGGAAACAACCGGACTGCGCTCAAGGTCACGGCCAGTGCCACTTCGAGCAGCGGCGCGTTTGCACCAAGCGCCGCAATAAGGATCACCTGCGCCGGCGCGGCCCACACCAGCACGGTGGACAACGCGAGCCATCCCGCGCCGACCCCAAAACTATGCGCCAGCGCGCCGATGCCGATGTAAGTGCCAGCCAGCACCAGGAAGAATGCCGAGGTCAACGCCTTCGTCACGCCGCTGAAAAAAGCCGCTCCCGAGGATGGAAATTTCGCAGTAGCCGACATGGGTGCCGCACACCTGTCCCATAGCGCTGGTACCGGCGCAACCGCACGCCCGCATGTGCCCCCCGCAAAAATGCGAAGGCCGGGCACGCGGGCCCGGCCTCGCCGATTTTATTTGGTCGCGCCGCCTAGACCTTCGCCAGCGGCACTTTTGGCACCGAGCCGCGCTTCGGTTTTGGCCGCGGCGGGCGGCGTTTGGCCTTCGGCCGCGCCGGCAGCTTTTCCGGCTTCGGCGTGACCGGCCCATCGAGAAACTGGAAGCCAAGCTTGTCGCGGCCCTCCTCATCCTTGTCCACGACCACGCGTACATGCCCGCCATTCTTGAGGTGGCCGAACAGGACCTCGTCGGCCAGCGGTTTCTTGATGTGCTCCTGGATCACGCGCGCCATCGGCCGCGCACCCATCAGCTCATCGTAGCCATTGGCGATCAACCAGCGGCTCGCTTCGTCCGAGAGTTCGATCGTAACGTTGCGGTCGCCGAGCTGGGCTTCAAGCTGGAGCACGAATTTCTCGACCACCTTGGCGATTACATCCTGCGACAGATGTGCAAACGTGATGGTGGCATCGAGCCGGTTGCGGAATTCAGGCGCGAACATCTTGTTGATCGCTTCCAGATCATCCCCTTCCCGCTTGGTGCGCGTAAAGCCGTAAGCCTGCTTGGCGAGATCCGACGCGCCCGCATTCGTGGTCATGATCAGGATCACGTTGCGGAAGTCGACCGACTTGCCGTTGTGATCGGTGAGCTTCCCGTGATCCATGACCTGGAGCAGCACGTTGAACAAGTCGGGATGCGCCTTCTCGATCTCGTCGAGCAGCAGCACGCAATGCGGATGCTGATCGACGCCATCGGTCAACAGGCCGCCCTGGTCGAAGCCGACATAGCCCGGAGGCGCGCCGATGAGGCGCGAAACCGTGTGCCGCTCCATGTATTCGGACATATCGAAGCGGATCAGTTCGACGCCTAGCGAGGCGGCAAGCTGCTTGGCAACTTCGGTCTTACCGACGCCGGTCGGCCCGGAGAACAAATAGCAGCCGATCGGTTTTTCCGGTTCGCGCAAGCCAGCGCGCGCCAGCTTGATTGAAGCCGAGAGCGCGTCGATCGCCTTGTCCTGGCCGTAGACCACCGTCTTCAAGGTATGTTCGAGATGCTTGAGCACCTCGGCATCGTCCTTCGACACGGTCTTCGGCGGAATTCGCGCCATGGTCGAGATCGTGGTCTCGATTTCCTTGATACCGATGGTCTTCTTGCGGCGGCCTTCCGGCAATAGCATCTGCGCCGCGCCGGACTCATCGATCACGTCGATGGCCTTGTCCGGCAATTTGCGATCGTGGATGTAGCGCGACGACAGTTCGACCGCCGCCTTGATGGCCTCATTGGTGTACTTGAGCTTGTGATACTCTTCGAAATAGGGCTTGAGGCCTTTCAGGATTTCGATCGCGTCCGGCACCGACGGCTCGTTGACGTCGATCTTCTGGAATCGCCGCACCAACGCGCGGTCCTTCTCGAAGTATTGGCGATATTCCTTGTAGGTCGTCGAGCCGATGCAGCGGATCGTGCCCGAAGCAAGCGCGGGCTTGAGCAGGTTCGAGGCATCCATCGCCCCGCCCGACGTCGCGCCGGCGCCGATCACCGTGTGAATCTCGTCGATGAACATGATTGCGCCAGGATAGGCTTCGATCTCCTTGATCACCTGCTTGAGGCGCTCTTCGAAATCGCCGCGATAGCGCGTGCCGGCCAGCAGCGTGCCCATGTCGAGCGCAAACACCGTGGCGCCTTTGAGCACGTCCGGCACCTCGCCATGGATGATCCGGCGCGCCAGCCCCTCCGCGATTGCGGTCTTGCCGACGCCGGCTTCGCCGACGAACAGCGGATTGTTTTTTTGCCGCCGGCACAGAACCTGGATCGTGCGGTTGATTTCGGCTTCGCGGCCAATCAGTGGATCGATCTTGCCGTCCTTGGCCTTCTTGTTGAGGTTGACGCAATAGGCCTCGAGCGCGTCACCTTTCTTCTTGGGTTCGTCGCCACCTTTGGTGTCGGTTTCTTCCTCAACGCCGCGCACGGGGCGCGACTCCGAAAGGCCCGGCCGCTTGGCGATGCCGTGGCTGATGTAGTTGACGGCGTCGTAACGCGTCATGTCCTGCTCTTGCAGGAAATAGGCGGCGTGGCTTTCGCGCTCGGCGAAGATCGCGACCAACACGTTGGCGCCAGTCACCTCCTCGCGTCCCGATGACTGCACGTGAATGACCGCGCGTTGGATCACGCGCTGAAAACCTGCCGTCGGCTTGGAGTCTTCAGCGCCATCGGTGATCAGGTTTTCGAGCTCCGATTCAAGATATGCCGTCAGACTGCGCCGCAGCTTGTCGAGGTCGACGTTGCATGCGCGCATAACCGCCGAGGCATCCTGATCGTCAATCAGGGCCAGAAGCAGATGCTCAAGCGTCGCATATTCGTGGTGCCGCTCGTTGGCGAGCGCAAGCGCACGATGGAGCGACTGTTCGAGACTGCGGGAAAATGTCGGCATTCAGTTCTTCCAGTTCATTTGTATTGAGCGCTTCCGAATCTCACTTCTTTTCCATCACGCATTGCAAAGGATGCTGATGTTTGCGCGCAAAGTCCATCACCTGCGTTACCTTGGTCTCTGCTACTTCGTACGTATAGACGCCACATTCGCCGATCCCGTGGTGGTGGACATGCAACATAATTCTTGTGGCGGCTTCGTGATCTTTGCCGAAGAATCGTTCCAGCACGTGCACGACGAATTCCATCGGCGTGTAATCGTCATTGAGAATGAGCACGCGGTACAAATTCGGCCGCTTGGTCTGTGGCTTGGTCTTGGTAATGACCGCGGTGCCCGGCCCGCCCGGCTCATTCCGGCGCTTGCGGTCGTCGTCCGCCATCCGCGGCCCAGCGTCGATCGCCAAAGCCGAGGCGGTTGGACAGGTCATATGCTCTGGAGACTTCATGATGGGCCGTAGCAGTGATGACTTTCCTTGACGTTGCACCGTGGACGCGCCAGCGCGTGGCCATGCAGCATCATAGAGACGCACGGACACCAATTCCAAGCCGACAATTCGCCTAAGGGTGCCCCGTTCCGGGACAAAGGCCCACACTTTCGCCGTTTTGCACGCCAGATCCAGATAGCTATTGCTTAAACGATCGCAACCCGTTTGCGGGCAAATTGAAGCGACTTTCCCCCAAATTCGCGCCGTCATTCTCACGTTTTCTCAAGGCGGGTACCCCCATATGGAGGAACTCTGGTCGTAGGTAGTTTCCACAATATTGGGTGAACCCGCATGTTAGCCCGTTTTCTCGACAACACCCGGGGCGGTGTAGCCCCCCTCGCCGCTGTCGTTGCCCTCCCGCTGATGGTCGGCGTTGGCGTTGCCATGGACTATTCAAAAGTGAACGCCGCCCGTTCGGCGTTCCAGGTTGCGCTCGATTCGACCGCATTGATGCTCTCGAAAGATGCGGCGATGGAATCGAGCGATGCCCTTCAAACCGAGGCCACAACCAAATTCAACGCGCTGTTTAGCCATCCGGACGTGGCCCCGTCATCCGTTCACGTTACGCCGACCTTCACAACGGCGGGCGGTTCAACACTGACGCTGTCCGGCACGGCCACCGTCAATACGAGCTTCATCAGCGTCATTGCCAGCACGGTCAACATCTCGGCAACGTCGGTGTCGACCTGGGGCAATACGCGGTTGCGCGTGGCGCTCGTGCTCGACAACACCGGATCAATGACCGATTCCGACAAGATCGGCGCTCTCAAGACCGCCTCGCATAACCTGCTCTCGCAGTTGCAGGCGGCGGCCGTTCATCCGGAAGACGTCTACGTTTCCATCGTTCCGTTCGTGAAGGACGTGAACATGGGCCCATCCAACTACAATCAAACCTGGTTGCGCTGGGACCTCTGGGACGCCGTCAACGGACGATGCAGCAGCACAAAGTACACAGACAAGTCGACCTGCGTGTCGCACAGCAAGGTCTGGACGCCCAACGCTCACAGCACCTGGAACGGCTGCGTCACCGACCGTGATCAAAATTTTGATACGACAAACGACGCCCCGGTCGCAGGCGCCACTTTGTATCCCGCGGAGCAATATTCATCTTGTCCGTCGGCATCTGTGATGGGGTTGAGCAACAATTGGACTACGCTCAACGCCTCAATCGACACGATGACGGCGGCCGGCAATACCAACCAGGCAATCGGCTTGCAGCTGGGTTGGCAAACCTTGACGGCCGCACCGTTCACGGTTCCGCCGATCGACACCGACTACAAGTACCAGACGGTCATCATCCTGCTGACCGACGGTCTCAATACCCAGGACCGCTGGTACACGAGCGCGTCTTCGATCGACACCCGCCAAAAGAAGACCTGCGACAACATCAAGGCCGCGGGCATCACCCTCTACACGGTGCAGGTCAATACCGGCAGCGACCCGACGTCGACGCTGCTGCAGAACTGCGCCACCGACGCAGGCAAGTTCTTCCTGCTGACGGAGGCCGGGCAGATGGTGACCACCTTCGGTCAGATCGGCACGTCGCTCTCGAAGCTGCGCCTGGCAATGTAACAAGCGATACCGCGGCGCCGAGGGTCCCGACACGGGATGCCTCGGCGCCGCTCTTTTTTTGTCTGGACGACGAGAATCGAGCATTCGGCCAACCGCACGTTAACGACGCGCATAATAAACTGCATGGCATTCGCGGCATTCCCAGCAAATGACGTTTACCAGCGAAGTCCCTGAAATAACGCAATTAAGTCCGGACAGACGTCGCAAAGCCTTACTACTGCTGCCGGATTTGGCCCCTAACCGTACACCAGCCCTTTAACAACGGGCCTTATCAGATAACCCGGGTTCAACTCATTTCTCGCTTGGTGGATCGCCATGATGATCGCCTGGAAGAATCTTCGTCAGAAATTGTCGGCCTTCGGGGCTGATCAGCGGGGCAATATCGCCCTCACCTTCCTCCTTGTAGCATTGCCGATCATCGCCTTCGTCGGCGCTGCCGTCGATTATAGCCGCGCCAATTCGGTCAAGGCCTCGATGCAGGCGGCGCTCGACGCGACCGCGCTGATGCTGTCGAAGGAAGCGGCGACCGACACCGACACCCAACGCAATGACAACGCGCTAAAATATTTCTCCAAGTTGTTTGACCCTCCGCAAGTGACCGGCGCCAAGCTCGACGCGAGCAACATCAGGGTCGACGTAACCTTCGATCCGAACAACAACTCCCAAATCCTCCTCAGTGCCTCGGCGCAACTCCCGGCCCAGTTCGTGCAAGTTCTCGGCTTCGACACGTTCACGGTGAAGGCGACATCGACCGCAAAGTGGGGCATCACGCGGCTGCGCGTGGCGCTCGTACTCGATAACACCGGGTCGATGGCTGACAACGGCAAGATGGCCGCCATGCAGACCGCAACCAAAAACCTTCTCACGCAGCTCCAGAATGCCGTGACAACCGCCGGCGACGTCTATGTTTCCATCATTCCGTTCGTGAAGGACGTGAACGTTGGACCCGCGAATTACAATGCTGACTGGGTTTACTGGGGCACCTCTTCGGTGGACAGTAACGTCAACAATGCCGCCGACCCGATTCAGGATGCGGCGGGCACCGACAGCGTATCGTGGAATGCCACCTATGGCGTCTGCACTGACGCTGGGGGTACACCCCACAACAGCCAGAACACGCGAAGCAAATGCTTTGCTAACGTAGGCGTCTGCAGCAACACAAACTACACGACGCAAAACAACTGCACGGGTAACGGCACCTGCAGTGTGGGCGGGACGACGTCGCAGAGCACCTGTAACTCATCTGGAACGTGCAGCATCTCGGGCAACAATTCGCAAAACAGCTGCACGTCGGCGGGAACGTGCAGCATCTCGGGTCACAATACGCAGAACAGCTGCAACAGTGCGGGAACGTGCAGCCTCTCGCAATATACAACGCAGAACAACTGCACCAGCAACGGCGTGTGCTCGAAATCGCAGTACACGTCGAAAAGTCAGTGCAAGAATAACAATGGCACCTGGACCGTCGGTGTCTGGACGTTGACGCCCGGCACCTGGACGGCCGGCGTCTGGACGCCCGCGACCTTCACAGCCTTCGTCTGGACGCACGGCACCTGGACGGTCAAAAACCACAACACCTGGAACGGCTGCGTGATGGATCGCGGCTATCCCGCCTCGCCCGCCAATCTGGGCGGCCAAAGCGGGCCGGACTCGACCTACAACTACGATACCAATGCCATCTCGCCGGATCCGGTTACACCGCGTTGGTCGTCGCTCTATCCGGCCGAGCAATACAGCTCGTGTCCGCAGGCCGTTAAGGGCCTGAGCTACGACTGGTCGGGGATGACATCGCTGGTCAACAACATGTCGCCGAACGGCAATACCAACCAGGCCATCGGATTGCAGCTTGGCTGGATGTCACTTGTGGGCGGCGGGCCCTTTTCGGTGCCGCCATTGGATCAGACCTTCCAGTACACGCAGGTGATCATTCTGCTGACCGACGGTTTGAATACGCAGAACCGTTGGTACACCGATCAGAATTCGATCGACACACGCCAACAGCTGACCTGCGACAACATCAAAGCGCAGCACATCCAGCTGTACACGATCCAGGTGAACACTGGTGGTGATCCGACGTCGACCCTGTTGCAGAACTGCGCCACCAGCGCCGACATGTTCTACCTGCTGACGTCAGCGGACCAGATGACTGCGACGTTCAACACGATCGGCACCAACCTGACCAAGTTGCGGGTTGCGTATTAACCGCGGCAATTACGACGAGCGGGCAAGATTTTTGCCCGCTCGTTTCATTTCAATATCACCCGCGCCTGCGGCAATAGCGCGCTGCACTTAAAGGCTGGGAGGTATTCTAAAATATCGATTAACCACATACGACCTCCGGCGCCATTGAGCATCCCGTGCGATGCTGGTGCCGTGATTGACGATGCTCATCTCATTTTCGGTAATCAATTATACGCCCCGTCAGAGACGAGGCCTACGACAGTGATTGAGTAGCTTCATCGCTGCCGGTCAAAAGAAATGCTGACAATCATCAAACGACGCAAGAGACGCATGCGTGCGTGGTTTCGGTTCGTGCGTGCGCGCCGCGGCAATGTCGCCCTTACCTTCGTGTTCTCGCTCATCCCGATCCTGGCGCTGGTCGGGGCAGCAGTTGACTATACCCGCGCCAATTCAGTCAGGACCTCGCTTCAGCTGGCGGTCGATTCGACCGCATTGATGCTGTCGAAGAATGCAACAGCCCTCACCAGCGACCAAGTGCAGACCTCGGCACAAAGTTATTTCGCTGCCCTTTTCAAAAGGCCAGACGCCACAAACACCAAAATCACTGCAAGCTATTCGACGACCGCCGGCTCTCAGATCGTGATCAGCGCCTCCGCCGATATGGACAACGAGTTCATGGGCATTCTCGGCCTCAAAACGGTAAATCTCACGGCGACATCCACCGCGAAATGGGGCGCATCACGACTGCGCGTGGCGCTGGTGCTTGACACTACGGGATCGATGGCGAGCGACGGCAAGATCGGTGCACTCATAACGGCTACGAAAAAGCTGGTGACCCAACTACAATCCGCTGCTTCGGTCGACGGCGACGTTTATGTGTCGATCCTACCGTTCGCCAAGGATGTGAGGATCGAAAACAACTACGACGCTACCTGGGACAATTGGATCTACTGGGACGACAAGGCGAAATCCGACCCTAATTCCTGGGATGCAACCCATGGCAAATGCAACACGTCGGGTAGCATCCTCACCAGAAGCAATTGCGCCAGCGCTTGTTCGCTTTCGAACTTTACGACACAGAGCACCTGTACCGCCGCTGGAACCTGCTCGGTATCCGGTAACTCGACGCAATCAAGCTGCACGAATGCCGGCACCTGCTCGATATCGGGCAAAAACAGCCAGAGCAATTGTACGTCCGCAGGCACCTGCTCGATTTCAGGCAGCTCTTCCAAATCCGCGTGCAACTCGGCGGGGGTTTGCTCACTGTCGCAGTGGACGACGCAAAGCAAGTGTTCCCAGAAAGGCGGAATCTGGACATTCGGTGTCTGGACCGCCGGTGTCTGGACTGCGGGCGTGTGGACGCCAGGCGTCTGGACCGTAGGCGTATGGACGCCCGATCTTCTATCCCGCAAAAGCTGGTCCGGTTGCACAACCGACCGCGGGCCGCTCCCACCCGTCAAGCCAGCTTCCGGCGGTAATGCGTATGATCAAACCCTCAAGCCAGAGAGCTTAAGCGACGACTCTTCCAGGTTTCCGCCGGATGACAAAGTCACATGCCCTCCGGCGATGATGGAGCTCAGTTACAATTGGTCGGCAATGAAATCGCTGGTCGACGGTTTGGGCACCAACGGCAGCACCAATCAACCCATCGGGCTGGTGTGGGGGTGGCAATCACTCGTCGGCGGCGGGCCATTCACCGCGCCGGCGAAGACCGCCGGCTTTCAGTATGTCGATGCAATCATATTGCTATCGGATGGCTTGAATACGCAGAACCGCTGGGACGGCGACGGATCGCATACCAGTACCGCGGTCGACGCGCGCATGCGCAACTCAAGCGGAAACGGCACCTGCGCGAATATCAATGCGGCTAACATCAACCTCTACACAATCCAGGTCAACACTGGCGGCGATCCAACATCGACGCTGCTCAAGAACTGCGCGGGCACGGCACCGACCGACACGATTGCAAGGAAGTTTCCGGATCCCAACAAATTCTCCCTCCTGACGTCGGCCGATCAGATCATCACAACGTTCGACAAAATCGGGACTGAGCTGACAAAACTCCGCATCGCGCAATAGCTCACGGCAAACAAAAAGCCCGGCCAATTGAGCCGGGCTTTATATTCCAAAACGCATACGCGAACGAACTCACGCCACGCTACGGATACCAACAAACAACGCTAAGCAACGCAACGCGACTTATTTCGCCTTCGCGATAATGGTCTCGAACGGCTTGTAGGTCTCTTTGGCCAGATCGGCATACAGTTCGCCGATCTTGGAGGCCTTCGCCACGAAGCCTTCATAGGCGGTCTTGGCGTATTCGGTCTGCACTTCGATCGCCTTATCGAGTGACTTGACGCCGAACAGCTTCTCGAGAGCAGCAGTGCCGTCCTCGAAGGCCTTCTTCGAATAGTCCGCGACCTCGACCGCGATCGCCTGTGTGCCCTTCGACAGAGCGCCCATAGCTTTCAGGGTAACGTCAACGTTGTCTTTGCTGACCTGCTGGAGGTCCTCTAAATTCTTGACCATTGGATCCCTTCCCGGCCCGCAATGCGGTGCCAATGTGCTGAAATTTGAACCCGGCCTCTCCCGGGAATACGGATCATTTATATTGCAGTGCACAATAAGTCAAGAGATTTTATCGCAGTGCAAAAACTCCTTTAGAATCCGGGGGATTGCCTTAATTATTTGTAAACCGCGTTCTCCTACCGTCATAAATTGTCGCGACGCCGATAGGCTACAAAACGGCCACGATAGCGGCCTAGGGGACCGCCACCACAAAACGGGGTTTGGGGAGAGCGAATGCCGCGTGGGGGAGTCTTTGGCCGTCGTGGCCTGCGCTGGGGCATCCTGGGCCTGACGGTCGTTGTCGCCGTCGCGTCCCTGACTGACAACGCCGACGCCCGCCGGCACTTCCGGGCCCGCTCGGACAGCGGCGAAAGCTACAATCCATCTTACGCCTCGATTGTGGTGGACGTGAACTCGGGCGCGGTGATGCAGTCGAGCAATCCCGACAGCCCGCGCCATCCCGCCTCGCTCACCAAAATCATGACGCTCTATCTCCTGTTCGAGCGCCTCGAGCAGGGCAAAATCACGCTAAGCACCGACCTGCCGGTATCGACCCACGCCGCCGTGCAAGCCCCGTCCAAGCTCGGGCTCAAGCCCGGAGATTCGATCCGCGTCGAGACCGCGATCCGCGCCATCGTCACCAAGTCGGCGAACGACGTGGCCGTCATCGTGGCGGAAGCGCTCGGCGGCGATGAACCGAATTTTGCCAAGATGATGACCGCGAAGGCGCGCGCACTCGGCATGACGCAGACAGTTTACCGCAATGCCTCCGGTCTTCCTGACGACCAGCAGATCACCACGGCGCGCGATCAGGCAACCCTCGGCCGGGCGATCCAGGATCGCTTCCCGAACTACTACCGCTATTTTGCGACGCGGACGTTCGACTATCGCGGCAATTCTATCCGCAACCATAATCATCTACTCGGCACGGTCGACGGCGTCGACGGCATTAAGACTGGCTATATTCACGAATCCGGATTTAACATCGTCACGTCGGTGCGCCGGGCTAACCATCATATCATTGCGGTCGTCTTTGGCGGCCGCACCGCCGAAGCCCGCGACGCGCGCGTGCGCGGCCTGATCGAAAGCAATGTCAACGTCGCAGCGGTCAAACGAACCTCTCCGCCGGTCGTTGAAGGGTGGGAAACCGCGCAAGCGGCTAAAGATATCGCGCGCAAGGATATCAAGGAGGGCAAGGAGGATGACCGCACAGGCTCGGCGCCGGTGCGGGTTGCCTCGGTCACGCCGACGGCGGTCGCCGTCGATGCACCTGCTCCCGGATCCACCGAACCGATCAAGCCGAACACAGTGAAAACCGTCATCGTGCATCCGGGCAGCATGCAGACGACATCCTTGTCGCCGTTGCCGTCCGACAACCGGCAGCTCACCCCGGCTCCCGCGGCCGCCAGTGCGGCGAACATCACCACGATCAACACCGTGAAGAGTGAGTCCTCTCTCCCGCAGTTGCCGCCGCCGCAACTGTCCCCGCCGCAATCGCCGCCACCGCAGCTGTCCGCAGTCGAACCACCATCAGGCGCTAGGCCGGGTGTGCTCGGTACGCTCCCGGCGAAGGTCGCATCCGTAAGCAAGAACGTTCCGGTGCCAGCCGCAGCCGCTGTCGAGCCCGCGGTCAAACGTAGTGGCTGGCTCGTACAAGTTGGTGCCTTCGACGACGAGAAAGACGCCAAGCAGCGACTGGACCTTGCTCAAAGCAAAGCCAAGGACCTGCTCGGGCACGCCGAAGCATTCACCGAAAAAACCACCAAGGGCGACAAGGCCATGTTCCGCGCCCGCTTTGCGGGCCTGGAAAAAGATCGGGCTGAAGCCGTTTGCAAGCAACTAAAACGCAATGAAATTCCGTGTATGTTTCTGAAGAATTGACGGACAAAAATAATAACAGGGATGTGCCAATACCAGGAGCCGCTGATGGTCAAGTTTGTGGAGTACCTCAGCGATGGTTGCGAAGAAGGATCTCTTTCGCCTCATTGATTCGGGCCGCGAGATACGTCGAGCCCCCCTGGTCGGGATGCATTTTCTTCATCAGCGTGCGATGCGCGCGGCCGATGTCGTCGGCGCTCGCACCGGGCTGCAGGCCAAGGATCTGATAGGCCTCTTGTTCCGACATTTTGCCGGTGCTCGTAGCATGCCGCCCCGCTGTCGCGTCCGCTTGCGCGTGCTCACTCCAGCTGGGATCCCGGCGGTCAAGATAAGCCACAAGTAGCGCGCGGCTTTCCTCATCGATCTCGTTCAGCAGCGCGACAAGCGTTTTGACGTCGAGACGCTCAAGTTCAGCGCCTTGGTGGCGGCCTGCGAGTACGCGTCCATGCATCGCGCCGGTATCGTGGTCGAGCTCCAGTTCGAAGTAGGCCGAGCGCACGCGCGAGGTCTGTCCTCCGCTCTTCTGCGTGCGGGCGGAAAATCCGGCCGGGCCAAATGGCACCCATCCGAGCAGCCCAAGCCCGAACACGCCCAGCGGAATGGCAATGCCGACTTCACCGCGCAATCCAAGAAACACGCCGAAGCCGAGCGCAAGCAGGCCGCCGCCGATTTTCGTGACGCGCGCGGCCACCTTCGGATCGACTTTGGAAATAACGCTGAGCGCCCACAACGCGAGCACCAGCACCAGCACACCGAATATGAGAGCCGGCATGGCTATTTCAACTGGGCCAATAAATGATGCGCAGCGGATGAGCGCTTCGCCGACAAGTCGGCAAGGGCCTTGATGCCGCCAGCCGCATAGGCGGCGACGGCACGCAGCAGTTCGCCAAGCTGATGTGCCGAACCCGCGTCGAAGCGGCAATAGGCGCCGTGCGACAGGCGCGCAATTTCACGGTATGCATTCTCCGCCACCGGATCATTGCCTTCCTGAAACATAAAAGTTCGCACGCCCATCAACCCCAGCTCGCCGGCAGCCTTGCAAAGGTGATCGATTGGCTCTTCCATGGCATCCCCAACGAACACCAGCGCTTGTACGCGTTGGCGGGCTTGCTCCTGCCGGGCATGACTGAGAATTTTCCCGATTTGTGTCTGCCCTCCCCGGCAATCGATGCGCGACATCAGTTCGGCCAACCGTTCGCTACCAGCAACCCAACCAGACGCGCGGCACTCACTGAGGCCTCGGAAATAAGCGAGCTGGATATCGAGGCCGCCGATGCTCGCGGCTTCCCGAAACATGTCGGCCTGCAACGCGCAGGCTGTGTCCCAGGTCGGCTGCCGGCTCATCGTGGCATCGAGCGCAAAGATCAAGCGGCCGCGCGTTCCCGGAGCGGTCGCCGGTCCCAGCGCGCGAACACGCTCGACGAATGCCTCGATGTCCGGCTTCGACGAGACCGGCGCCGGCGCCTGATGTGGGTCCTTGCTCATGGGAAGATTCTACACTGAAACGCCGTGGCGCGCGCGACCTCCGCTGCCACCTGGCACCAGGTGGCGACATTCGCATCTCTATTCAAGCTTAACGGGTTCTATAAGATAATATCGTGGACCTGCAGCGGCTGGTCCATGACCGAGTACCATTCAGCGCGCGCGGCAGCCCGCCGCTTGCCGTTCTCGGACAGCGGCAGATTCAGCGAATTGAGCAACGTGACAACTTCCTCGCGCGCCGTCAGATGCGAGAGGTTCGGCCGCGTGCCGAGTGTTTCCTCATCGAGGTCATCGAGTGCAGTCAGCCCGCGCGGGAAGAACTCGCGATAGACGACGCGCTCGGCGAAACCTTCGATACACCGGAAGCCCATGCGCTTCGACAATTCGTTGATGCCGTCGCCGACCAGGCGCTTGTTGCGCGAGGAAAGAGTAGAAAGGCGGTTACGCACTACGATCCAGTCGGTGAGCCGACCGTCGACCAGACGCCGCTGCCGGCGCGCTTCCCGCACCATCTCCGCGTAGTGGCTCTCGCCAGTCACGCTGAAATTGGTCGGGTCCAGTGTTGCCAGTACATCGAAATCGAGAAAGCTGTCGTTGAGCGGCGTCACCAGTGTGTCCGCCATCGAGTGTGCGAGCCGCATCAAATACGTATCGGCGCCCGGCGTGTCGATCACGACGACGTCGTGGCTGTGTTCGATCGCGCTAATCGCCGCGGAGAAATTGGCGAACTCTTCCGCCTCATTCGCCTCGAGCGAATTGCCTTCGGCGCGCGCGATGCAATAGTGCGTTGGCAGTTCGAGTGTGGCGCGCGCACGCGAAGCCCAGGCGCGTCGGTTGTCGATATAGTGCGTGAAGCTCTGCTGACGCGAGTCGAGGTCGATGGTGGCGACGCGCTGGCCTGCTTTCAGCAAAGCGACAGCGATGTGCAAAGCGGTTGTCGATTTACCGGAGCCGCCTTTCTCGTTACCGAGCACGACGACATGTGCAGATTGGACAGTTTCCGCGATCGGTTGGATCAGCATGCCGCCCCCCACGACCGCCAAATCTCAAGATATTAGTGTACTTTAGTCAAGTTAATCCCGACTTGATCACCAATTTGCTTGGCCCCCTTCGGCTTGCCTTGCTAGGTCGTAGTCCGGTTTTGCGACCGATCGCCGACAAGGCTCCAAATTATGGCAAGTCGCCTGAAAGTCGTACGCACGGTTCCTTCGCTGCGCCGAGCGTTGGAACTCTACCGGAAGTCCGGCGATCGGATTGCGCTGGTGCCGACCATGGGTGCGTTGCATCGTGGCCACATGGCGCTGGTGCGCGAAGCACGCCAACGCGCAAAGCGCGTCGTCGTTTCGATTTTTGTCAATCCGACCCAATTTGCACCGCATGAGGATTTCGCGAGCTACCCACGCAGCTTCGCGACCGATCTCAAGGCCTTGCGCGAATCAAAGGTCGATCTCGTTTGGGCGCCGTCCGTTGAAGCAATGTATCCGGCCGGCTTTGCGACGCGGCTTTCTCCTGAGGGCGCCGCCAAAGTCGGCCTGGAGGACGAATTCAGACCGCATTTTTTCGGTGGTGTCGCGACCGTCGTGGCCAAACTGTTCACGCAAGTCAGGCCTGATTTCGCGCTATTCGGCCAAAAGGACTACCAGCAACTCCGTGTCATTACGCAGATGGCAGCCGACCTCGATCTCGCCGTGAAAGTGGTTGGTGGTCCAACAGTGCGCGAATCAGACGGTCTCGCCTTGTCTTCGCGCAATGTCTATCTTTCGCCGGGTGAGCGTGCGGTCGCGCCCATGCTCTACCGCGTGCTCAAAGATTGCGCTGGCCGTATCAGAAATGGCGAGAAGATTGACCGCGTCCTGAATGTTGGGCGGATAGAGATTGATCTCGCCGGATTCACCCTGGACTACCTCGAAGCGCGTCACGCGCTGACGTTGATGCCCATCGCGTCATCCAAAGACGGCCCGGTCCGCCTGCTACTCGCCGCCAGGATCGGGAAAACGCGGCTGATCGACAATATCGCGGTCTAGAGTAGCCCCAGTTCCTGCAACTCACGCCGCATGGCCTCCGGCATTTTGGCCGCGCCCGGAGCTGCTCGCGAGAGGTCGCGTGGCGCCTCTTTTGCCTCAAGATAGCGCCAGCCCTGAAAAGCAGCGCGCAGTCTCGGTTCGACCAGCACAACTTTCCCGTCGAGGACGACCCGGCAACGGCCGATGCCGTCTTTGTCGGTAAAAGGCCGAATGTCGAGAATTCGCTCGCGGCAAGCGATCTGACCCCGGACCACCCAATAGAGTGACCCACCGTCCATAAGTTCCGCTGCGCGCTTGGGTACCATCCGCGTCGTATGGATATGCTCGGCTTTTTGCCCCCGTCGCTTCTTCTCTTTCAGCTTTTGCCTGATCCAATCCTCGAGGTCGGCAACCGAATCGCAGCCAACACATAATTTAATGAGATGTAGCGGCATATCTGACTACTCGTTTGGCGTCGCGACGATGACCATAACCTTGCTGCCTTCGGCCACCTGCGCATCCCGCGCAACCGCGATCTCCGTGACCGTGCCATCGATCGGCGCAATCAAAGTATGCTCCATCTTCATGGCCTCAATGACAGCGACCCGCTGGCCGCGGACAACGCACGCGCCCTGCTCCACCAGCAGGGACAGCACCTTGCCATGCATCGGTGCGCGGACAAGACCGCTTTTGTCCTGATCCCCAGCCTCGTCAAGCATTGCATCGCGTAATGTGACTTTCGTCTGACGGCCGTGACGCAAGACATAGACCGCGTTCTGGTCTGCGACAGCCACCGCATCGGCAGCCGGGGGCACCCCCTCCACAGAAACAAGGGCCCCTTGCGGGCCATAGATAATCTCGGCGACGAGAGTTCTCGCCTTCAGCGGTGATCGGGAGGGCCAGCCGCCGTGCACCTGACAACTGGAACGCGTCGGCGGCATCCCAAGGTGAATTCCTTGGCGAAACAGGCTCGTCGACGCCGCGCTCCTCCCCCTCATTGAGGCGAGCCTGTTCCTGCGCCAAGAGTTCCTGCGCCCCAAGCGCCACGGCGGCGCGGTCGAGTTGGTGCGGCGTTGCGCCGAGGCGGGGTAGGTTCTGGTCGATAAAACCGGTATCGAAATCACCCTTGCGGAAAGCCGGCGCCCGGCAAAGGTGCGCTAGAAAGCCAATGTTGCTTCGGGGACCGATAATGATGGTCGCGTCGAGCGCGCCCGCCAAACGATCGAGCGCCTCATCGCGGGTTTTCCCGTGGGCGATCAGCTTGGCGATCATCGGGTCGTAAAACGGCGTGACCTCGCCGCCCGCCTCAACCCCGCTATCGACACGTACGCCCCCGGATTTAGGAAATTCCAGAGCAATGACCCGACCGGTCGAGGGCAAGAAGCCGCGCTCCGGATCCTCTGCGTAAAGCCGTGCCTCCACAGCGTGACCGTCAAATTTCACTTGTTGTTGCGACAGTGGCAGTTTTTCGCCAGAGGCAACGCGAAACTGCCATTCGACCAGATCGAGCCCGGTAATGGCCTCGGTGACCGGGTGCTCAACCTGGAGCCGGGTATTCATCTCCATGAACCAGTAGCTGCCGGCTTTGAGGCCGCTCGAGCCGTCGGCGATGAATTCGACCGTGCCGGCACCGACATAACCAGCCGCTTTCGCCGCAGCGACCGCCGCGGCACCCATCGTGGCGCGCAATTCTGCGCTCATGCCCGGCGCCGGCGATTCCTCGAGGACTTTCTGGTGGCGGCGTTGAAGTGAGCAATCACGCTCGCCAAGGTGGATGGTGTTGCCATGCCGATCGGCAAAGACTTGCAGTTCGATGTGGCGCGGACTGGATACGAATTTCTCGATGAGCACTCGCCCATCGCCGAATGATCCTTTGGCCTCGCGCTGGGCGCCCTCCAGCGCCGCATCGAAGTCGGCATGGCGGTCAACGCGCCGCATGCCTTTGCCGCCTCCGCCGGCGACTGCCTTGATCAGGACCGGGTAGCCGATCTCGTAGGCTTTCTGCTTGAGAAATTTTGGCTCCTGCATCTCCCCGTGATAACCGGGGACAACCGGAACCCCGGCCTTCTCCATGATGGCCTTGGCGCGGTCTTTCAAACCCATAGCGCGGATGGCGTCGGCGGGCGGACCGACAAACGCTATGCCGGCCTCAAGGCAGGCTTGGGCAAATTCGGCATTTTCCGAAAGGAAGCCGTAGCCGGGATGAATACAGTCAGCATGCGCCGCCTTGGCGCATGCGATGAGCTTTTCGATCGCCAGATAGCTTTGTGCGGCAGGGGCCGGACCGATGGCATGGGCCTCATCACAGACGCGCACGTGGAGCGCGTGCCGGTCCGCGTCCGAATAAACCGCGATGCTGCGCAGGCCCAGGCGGCGCGCGCTTCGGGCAATGCGGCATGCGATCTCACCGCGATTGGCGATCAGGACGGATTTGAACATGAGGGCCCGCGTTACGTCGGCGCCGATACTAGCGCGCGGGCGGCGTCGCCGCTTGAGCCTGTGGACGCTTCGGGGGCACCGGCGGATTGCCGGCGGCGGCCTTGTCAGCCGTCGCGGGCGCCTGCCCGGCAGGTGCGGCCACGTGATCTTTCGGGACCGGCGGTTCGGCATTCATAATGCTGACTGGCGGGATCGAGGCGGCCGAGGGAAAGTCGTAACGGGGATCGACCGGATGGCCGGTCGGAAGCGCTTCCGGGCCGGCGCTGGCAACGGGCGACGGCGCGGAAACAGAAGCTTGCGGTTGCTTGTCCGCGGGAGGCTCCCTCTTGCCCCAGTCAGCGGCGTACCGGCCGACGTAAGTATCGAAAGCATGCACCTTCAGGTTGGCCTTGAGCACTCCGGCATCCTGAAACATGGCAAAAGCGGCGCAGCGCTCGGCGGTACACCCGTCGCGCTCCGCCAGAACATGTGCGGCAATGCCATAGCGGTCGAGCTCGATGGCACGGCGCGTGTTCGTGAGCACGGCTTGCAAGTCAGGGCTACCGTGCTGGGCCGCGGTGAATACATCGGACAGCAGCGACAGACGCGCACCGATATAGGCGACGGCACTCGCCGCGCTTTGCGCGTCGGCGAACACCGATTTCTCACAGGCGGTCTCAATCTGTTCGCCCGCGGCGCCGTCGAGGCAGGCGAGCGCTGAACCGGGAGCAACGGCGCTCAAACTGAGCTGCGTGTGGCGCAACAACAGCGCACGTTGCTCCGCCATCCGCTCGTTGGTCGCCATGCGCTCGAGCACGCCAATCACGGCAATTGCCGCGACCGCTATTGCAGTCAGCGGAACCAGCAGTCGCGTGCCGCCGCTGCTTGCCGCGCGCCGCACCGCAATCACGATGATCACGACGAACAACGCCGCCAGCGCACCCGCCAAAGAGGCCGGCAGCACCAGCGGCGTAGAAAGCAGGCCGTTTATGAATGTGCCATCGATGGTCGGCATCAGCGTTCGATATGTTTGCGCATGACCTTATTCGAAGCCGATTGTGGCTTTTCGAGACCGCGCGCTATTGGATCTTGGCTCCCGATACTTTTACCACATTGGCCCACTTTTCGATGTCCTTGCGCAGGTAGGCGTCGAATTCCTCGGGCGTCTTCACCAGCGGGATTGCACCCTGCTTCAGCCAGACTTCCTTCACGTCGTCCCGATTGATGACCTTATTGATTGCGGTGTTGAGGAAAGTAATGACTTCCTTAGGCGTTCCCTTCGGCGCCATCACGCCTAACCAGATGGTCGCTTCATAGCCCGGAACCGTCTCAGCCACGGTCGGCAGATCGGGCGTCAGTGGATTGCGCTTTTCGCCCGTGGTGGCGAGCGCCCGCACCTGCCCGCCTTTGGCCAGCGCGGACATGGTGGTCACAGCGTCAAACATCATCTGAACCGTGCCGGCAACCGTGCTGTTGCGCGCATCACCGGACGCTTTGTGCGGTACGTGCACGATGTCTGTTTGAGTCATGGCCTTAAACAGCTCACCCGCCATGTGGTAGGGCGTGCCGGGGCCGGAAGACGCGTAGTTAAGCTTGCCTGGTTCCTTCTTCGCCAATTCAATGAATTCCTTGACGGACTTGGCGGGAACGGATGGGTGAATCACCATCAACAGGTCGGAATAGTTGATCGTCGCGACCGGCACGAAATCACGCATCAGTTGGTATGGCTTGTTGGGCAATAACGACTCGTTGGTCGTATGGGTGTTTGACATCACCAAGAGCGTGTAGCCATCGGGTGCCGACTTTGCGACCGCATCGGTACCGATGACGGATCCCGCACCGGGTCGATCTTCAACAATAAAGGATTGCTTGGTCTCTTCACCCAAATGTTGGGCGAGGACCCGAGCATATACGTCGGCCGGACCACCCGCCCCGAACGGTACGATCATTTTGACAGTGCGGTTTGGGTAGGTCTGTGCCACAGCTGGCAATGCCAGAAAAACCGGCAGTATGAATGTGGCCAGACGCAAAAACGCGCGCATGAACTCTCTCCCCTTTTTTTCGTTGGCTTCCGTTCAGGTTGTCTATAACGCCGCAATACTTTTGTTTATTCCTTCGAACCGAAAGCTAGGTTCCACCAGCCGACTTGAAGCCGTGTGAAAGGTCGCTTGCGGCGGCAAAAGCACCCTTTGCTTCAACCGAAGTCATGGCGACCGTCGTGCGCAAGTCGGTGACCCCGCCACCACTCCCCGCCGCCAGCAGCGCGGCCGCCATTTGCACATCATTCGGCGCTTCAGCGATCGCCAGGAAATCGTACTCACCAAACGTCAGGTAATAACCCAGCAATCGGCCCCCTATTTTCGACAAAAGGCGCCCGATGGCGTCGGCGCGATCCTCCGGCTTAACAATCATGCCCTTGATCGCATCGCGCGTATAACGCCCCTGTGTGATGTAAATCGGCATGCCCTGATCTCCTGCGACGCGACACCTGCGCAATTTGGAGCATCATAGGGTGCGGCCACGGCGAAATAGCGACAGCAAACCGCCGGCCGTCAGGCCCGATCGAGTTGGCTTTCCTTCGCGACGCGTTCGAAGGCCTCACCGGAACTCTTGATCCGGTACTGGTAGTCGTCACCCTCCGACGGCAGCAGTTTGACAACGATGTAGCTACCGGTCGCGGCCGCACGACCGAAGGTCGGCGACGTATAGTAGACCGTCTCGCCGATCTGGTATTTGTGCAAACGCGCCGGAACTTCGTGCGCGGCCACAGGCTGCACTGGCGGGCTCGACGTGCGGATCATTTTCCCCGCCTTCGCGACCGTCGCGACCGCCCGCGCCGCTCGGGTCGTTTTGCCGACCGGGAGCCGAGCCGATTTCGATGCTTTTTTTGCCGCCACGCGCGAGGCTTTCTCGCCTTTCTTGGCGGTTCGCGTAGCGGTCTTGCCGGACCGTCCTGCGGGTTTTGTTGAATGTCTGCTCATATATTCAATATAGCAGCAAATTTAGGTTGCGGGCAAAGTTTTTCAGGGCAGAACAGTAGCATTTTCAATAAGTTAGAACGCGTTTGGTAAGCGCACAAGGTTAACGCAAGGGCCTCGAAATGGCCGGGTCCAGGTCACAATTGGGCATCAAAAGTCCCGCTCCACCGTGGAACAGCGTCACCGCGGTTGCGTTTTGAGCGAGGGGGAATGGAGATTCATCATGCGCGTCCTTATCGGAATCATCCTCGGTGCCGTTCTGACTGTCGGCGGCGCCTATCTCTACGACTCCCATAGCGCGCTTGCCGCCGCCGGGGCCCAGCGTCCGATGGTGAATTGGGACGTCGTCAATACCAAATGGGATCATCTTTCCGAACGCGCTCGCGCGGAATGGACGCGGCTGACCAGCTGACAATCCGTCCAATCAGCCAGGCCATCGCTCGGCTCGCGCTGGCCTGTGCGCCCCGCGTCACGCGCCATGCCCCTTTTCAAAAATACGCACCAAGACAGCGTCCAAGCGTCGTTGCGGTTCGGAACCTGATTTGCTGATCGTGGCGGCATGCTATCGTTCGGTTCCGGAGGTGAACCGTGCAAGCCGTGTATTATGAACGTAATGGTACCGCACGCGATGTCTTGCGGGTCGGCGAAGTAGAAACGCCTCATGCCGCCGCGGGCGAAGTGCGCGTCAAGCTCGCGACCTCCGGCGTCAACCCCTCCGATGTCAAATCGCGGCTGGGAACGACCAGGAAAATTGCGTATCCGCGCGTGATCCCCCACAGCGACGGGGCCGGCGTCATCGATGAAGTCGGCGCGGGCGTGAGCAAAAGTCGCGTCGGCGAGCGCGTTTGGGTCTGGAACGGCCAATGGAAACGGCCGTTTGGCACGGCCGCCGAATTTATCGCGTTACCCGCCGCTCAGGCCGTACCGCTCCCGGACAAAACGAGTTTCGAAGCAGGTGCCTGCCTGGGCATCCCGGCAATGACTGCCGTTCACGCCGTCACCTTAGCGAACGTCACCAAAGGCATGACGTTGTTTGTGTCCGGCGGCGCGGGTGCGGTTGGTCAATACGTCATACAATTCGCAAAGGCCAAGGGCGCGAATATCATCACAACCATTTCCTCGGCCGAAAAAGCCAAGGCCGCCCAGGAAGCCGGCGCCGACGCCACTATCGACTATAAACGCGAGAACGTCGGTGAGCGGGCGATGGACATCACCGGAAAGCGCGGCGTCGACGCCATCATTGAAATGGACCTGACCGCCAATGCCAAACTCATCCCGGCCGTGCTGCGGCCCAAGGGCAGTGTCATCATCTACGGGACCGGAGCCGAGGCACCTCTGCCGGCGGCCTTTTGCCTGGTCAATTCGATTCGCCTGCAATTTTTTCTGGTTTACGAACTCGACGCCGCTGAACGCGAGCGCGCGTTATCCGCGATCAATGATGCGCTTCAGGCAGGCCACCTACTCAATCGGGCCGCGCACCCGACGTATGCCTTGGCCGATACCGTGGCTGCTCACGAAGCGGTCGAGCGCGGTACGCTCGGCAACGTCATCGTAAAGAATGAGCGTTAGGCCGCCGGCGGCGCAACAACCGCATCCGGAAACCCGGCGGCATCGAGCGCCCGGCGCACCAATCCGGATGTTTTTGCAACCTCCAGCAGCTCGCTCGCAATTTTCAATGCGATCGGACGACCCTTTGGCACGGCCACGGCGATGCCGGTTTGCTGGAAATTTCCGGACAACACACGCGCACCTGGCAATTTTGGTAACAAGCCGGCGAAAGAGTCATGTGACAGGGCAAAGGCGTCGCCCTGCCCCTTGCTCGCCATCTCGGTCATTTGGTCGACGCTGGGCACTTCTTCGACGGTGGCGTTTGGAGCCGTGCGCCGCGCGCTACGCGCGGTCGTGGTGTTGGAAATAGCGACGATGCGACGGCCGGGCCGATTGACCTCATCAATATTTTTTATAGTCGAGCCTGCCGGCACCAGATACGTGCTTGCGATGAAGTAATAAGCAGGGCCGAAATCCACCCGCTTGGCGCGCTCCGCATCCTGCGGCATAAAGGCAATGTCGCATTCGCCGTTCGCAACCGCATCGGTCACCTGGCCCGAATTTTCATAGATCTTCAACTCAAGCGGCAATTTCAGCGCAGCGGCAAATCCGCGAACCAGGTCGACGGTCACACCCTTCACGTCTGCGCTCCCGCTTTTTATAGCGAAAAAAGCAGATGCTGCCGGTGCGGCAACAATGCCCCCGCGCAATTTTCCCGTGGGTGCGAGCTGATTGAGGTCGTCAGGGCTGGTCATGCACAAGCGTTTAGCATGCGCCGACAAACCGGGCTACCGCATCAGGCGTGACGGTCGAGCCGCGACTGTTGCGCGCTATTCGCCGAAGTAAGGACGTTTGTATTTGCAAGCGCTCCGTCGAGAATGGTCGACGGCTGGCCCGCGAATGCCGAGGTCTTATTCTTGCCTGCCACGCCCGGCGGTGACCCGGGTGGCGCGCTCGGGTCCTTGCCCTGTTTGGCGCTGGCCACCTCACAGGACGTCGTGCAGACATAGCCATTGACGATAGAAATCATACAGAAGTTGCCTCTACACCGCATACGCGTAAGGCTTGGCCGTAAACGCTTGATGAATCGGCCGATCACGCCCGCGTGACGCGTTTACTTGTGCGGTCGGTAGTCCTGGTTAGTGAACGCAGGTTGCGTCGGCCGCTTGATCACCACGAAGCCGTTTTCGGTGCCCTGATGGCATGCATTGCAGGCCTTCGTAAGCTTGTCGTAGCCTGCGGTGAAGCCTTTGTAGTCTTTCGCCTCGATCGACTTCTCAAGCGCGGCGATTTCCTTGGTGACGACCGCGTCGAGCATATCGGCCAGCGGAAGATTCTTGAAGGTCGGCACTAGGTCCTGCACGTCACCCATGATCTCCTTGATCTCGCCAAGTTCGTAGTCGGCAAGCGCCCAATTGCGCGCCTTCGCGGCAAACCAAAGCTTGTTGTGTTCGATCAAGATCACGTTCATGAACTGCTCAAGGCCGGGCACGTAGGCTTTCGACATTTCCTTTCCGGCTGGCTTGGGCGATTCTTTTGGTGGCGTCGATTGCTGCGCCAGCGCGATGAAAGGCAGCAGCGCCGCAACAAGCAAAACAATTATCCGGTACATGGCTCGGCCTCGCCTGACGATGCGTGTCAAGGCATCTCTGTCACCACGCCGGAATTGGCGCAAGCCGTCGATGAAACATTGGAATTTGTCTAATTCGATATTCGACGGTGGCAAAACTACGCACGTCTAATTAGGGTTTGAATCACACGGATAAATGCCGGGAGGCTTGCACATGAGGTTCATTTTCGGGGTTTTTGTCGGCGCCGCGCTGATGCTGGGCAGCGCATTCCTGCACGACAAGGGCGTCATACACGCGGGTCCAAAGCAGCCCTTCGTGAATTGGGACGCCGTCATGGGAATGTTGGCGCGTTGAAGGGCTTCTAGAATTTTTCCACCCACGGCCGCAGCTCGATTTCCCAGGACCACGCGCTACGCGGCTGATTGAGCACGTCAAGGTAACTCTGCGCGATGGCATCGGGATCAAGCAATGCATCCGCCGGATCGGACGGCTCGGTACGACGCGCGCTACGGATACCGCCATCGATTACAAAATGAGCAATGTGAATTCCTTGCGGGGATAGTTCACGCGCCATGCTTTGGGCCAACCCGCGCAGCGCAAATTTGCCCATGGCGAAGGGTGCCGATTGCGCATAGCCCTTGATGCTTGCAGAAGCCCCGGTGAACAAAATCGCACCGTGTTTGCGCGGCAACATGCGCTTGGCGGCAGCCTGAGCCACCAGAAACCCCGCAAAGGCCGAGACCTGGATCGACCGCTCAACCTCGGACGGATCGAGTTCGATCAATGGCCCGCGCGTGCGGTAACTTGCATTGTAGACAACGACATCGGGCACTGCTGCCGCAGCGTCGAGATCGGTGAAGAGCTTGTCGATGTCGCTGCGTTTGGTCGCGTCACAGACGTAGCTCTTTGCGTTGATGTCCTTCGCCAGCGCGGCCAGCTTGTCGGTCGAGCGCGCGGCAAGCGTAACCTTCATGCCAGCCCTGGCAAATGCACGCGCCACCGAGGCGGACAACCCGGAGCCGGCGCCGACAATGAGCGCGGTGCGGTAGTTCATGTGCAATCTCCTGTAGCAAATGCGAACGGCTATTTTCCGTCCGGACGATTGCAACTATCATGGACTCTATGATTTTAGCGAAGCAAGTTCGTGCGGGCGCCTCGATATTCGTTACATTGGTTGCGGTCGCTCGCGCTCAGACCGCGGCACCTCTCCTTGAGCCTAAACCGGCTTTCGTCCCCGGCCTTTACGAGACCGAGAGCCGCAACTCCGCATTCCAGGACCAGCCGGTCAAGAGCAAGACCTGCCTCGGGTCGGCGGATTTCGATGCCTTCCGGAACGAAACCATGGCGCAATATCGGCAGGCGCCGCAATTTTCGAATGGCTGCCAGTTGAGCGACACCAAATCGTTTCCGAACGGTTTTGCCTTCGCCATGCAATGCAGGGGCAGCAAAACAATTCTCAGCTTTCGTTTCGCAAAAGACATGGTGAGCAGCACCATTGAGACGTTGATCGTTGATGCGCCCAAGTATTCTTCGTCGATCCTCACAATGATGCGGCGCGTCGGCGACTGCCCGGGCCAGACGCCGGGAAAGCGCCTTTAACGGGCGCGGAGCCAAAAACTCACATTCTGAATACGCCGAACTTCGTATCCGGCACTGGCGCGTTCAGTGCGGCGGAAAATGCGAGAGCGAGCACACGGCGCGTTTCGGAAGGCGCAATGATGCCATCATCCCAAAGCCGCGCCGTCGCATAAAAAGGGTTACCCTCGGTTTCGAACTGGTCGCGCAGCGGCTGCTTGAACTCCTCCTCCTCGACCTCCGACCATTTGCCGCCGCCGGCCTCGATATTGTCGCGTCTGACGGTTGCAAGCACACTTGCGGCCTGCTCCCCGCCCATCACCGAGATGCGCGCATTGGGCCAGGTAAATAGAAAACGCGGGCTATAGGCGCGCCCGCACATCCCGTAGTTTCCGGCGCCGTAGGACCCTCCGATGATGACGGTGACCTTAGGCACCTGCGCGCAGGCAACCGCAGTCACCATCTTTGCGCCGTCCTTGGCGATTCCGCCGGCTTCGTAGTCACGTCCGACCATGAAGCCCACGATATTCTGCAAGAATAGCAATGGAATTCGACGCTGGCAGCACAATTCTATGAAGTGCGCAGCTTTGAGCGCGCTTTCTGAAAACAGGATTCCATTGTTACCGAGAATGCCGACCGGCATGCCATGGATGCGCGCAAAACCGGTAATCAGAGTCGATCCGTAGAGCGCCTTGAATTCGTCGAACTCGGACGCATCCACAATGCGCGCGATCACCTCGCGCACGTCGTATTGTTTCTTCAAATCCACAGGAACGATCCCGTCCAGTTCCGCTGCGTCGAAGACGGGCTCACGCGACCGTCGCAGCGAAACGTCTGCGTTCTTTGGCTTGTTCAGGTTTGCCACGATCCGGCGAGCAACGCTCAGCGCATGATGGTCATCCTGTGCGTAGTGGTCGGCGACCCCGGACTTGCGCGCATGCACGTCGGCGCCGCCCAATTCCTCTGCACTGACAACCTCCCCGGTTGCTGCTTTTACCAGTGGAGGCCCGCCGAGAAAGATGGTGCCCTGATTCTTGACGATGATCGTTTCGTCCGACATGGCCGGCACATAAGCGCCACCCGCAGTACACGAGCCCATCACGACCGCGATTTGGGGGATGCCGAGCGCGGACAGCGTTGCCTGATTGTAAAAGATGCGGCCGAAATGCTCCCTGTCTGGAAACACCTCGGTCTGGTGCGGCAAATTCGCGCCACCTGAATCCACCAGATAGACACAGGGCAATCGGTTTTCGCGCGCGATTTCTTGCGCGCGCAGATGCTTCTTAACTGTCATCGGGAAATAGGTGCCGCCCTTGATCGTCGAGTCATTGCACACGATCACACATTCACGACCCTCGATCCGCCCAATGCCAGTGATAATTCCTGCAGCGTGGATGGCGTCGTCATACATGCCATTTGCTGCGAGCGGCGACAGCTCGAGGAATGGCGCGCCGGAATCGATCAAATTCATCACGCGGTCGCGCGGCAATAACTTACCGCGCGCAACGTGGCGCTCGCGCGCCCGCTCGGGTCCGCCCAAGGCCGCTTCGCTGCGGCGCATTTGCAATTCGGCAACCAACGCGCGCATTCGTTCCGCATTGGCCCGAAACTCGGAGGCATTTTGATCGATCGATGACGCCAGAATCGCCAAGGCTCCCTCCCCGATTGGGCCAAAAGGTGCCCCGATGGAACCCGGAACGCAATGGCGCCCCTTCGACGTTACACTTCGTCAATGTGTGGAACCGACAGCTCTCGCGGAACGTTTGTGAACACGAGGTCTCGACATCGTCGGGAATTCGGGGGCATCCAGAGGAGACGTTCCGTGAAGAAAGCGAAACTGTTGTCGACCGTAGCGGCCGTGTTGCTGTTGAGCGCCGGCGCCGCATCGGCACAAGGCACGAACAAGGAGGCGCCGCAGCAGGCCCCCGCAGCGCAACAGAACGCGCCGGCGGAAAAGGTTGCGCCGTCCATCAAGGGTGACGAGCATAAGGCGCCGCAAACCACTGGCCAGGCAACGCCGGATGCGAAGTCAGCCAAGCCCCACGAAACAACCGGGCAGTCGCCGAAGTCGGATGCTGACGACAAGGCCTCGACCCCGAACCGCGCCATGGACAAGGACAAGGCCAAGGATACCACCATGGACAAGGACAAATCGGGCGCCGCGGCTACCGGCAAATCGGACGTCCGCTCAAAGAGCGAGGAAAACGGCGCTTCGTCACGCTCAGGCCAGACGACGACTGAGCAGAACCGCGCGACGACCGGCCAGGGCGCCGCCGCCGGGTCTGCAAAGCTGTCGACCGAGCAACGCACGAAGATCACGACGGTCATTCGGCAGCACAAGGTCGAACCGGCTCATCTCAGTGTTTCGGTGAGCGTGGGAACACGTATTCCGACCAACGTCCATGTGTATCCGCTGCCGGTTGAAGTCATTGCGGTCTACCCGGATTGGCGCGGCTACGACTACATCCTCGTTGGTGATCAGATTGTGATTATCAATCCGCGCACGCACGAGATCGTCGCAATCGTCGAGGCGTAACTTCTCACTACGATGATCTAAAGCCGACGGCCGGGAACTTTCCCGGCCGTTTGCCATTTTCTGGCCCCTAGTGAAACTTTTTCCCAAAAAACGACCCGGTTCCGGGAACGCCATCCCTCGCCCTCCGTTGTTCCGGGTGTCGTGCATCGGCACATTCCCACCGAGGAGGCTGATAATGAAGACGTTGACCACTTTGACCGCGGTAGCCGCGTTGATCGCGGGTATTTCCTTCGCCCAGGCTCAAGGCACCATGGGCTCGCCCTCATCGGGCAGCAGCATGCAAAAATCTCAGACAATCGGGTCTTCGCCGTTTTGTATCAATACGTCGGCAAGCGGCGGATTGAATTGTAAATATGCAAGCATGGCGGCCTGCGAAAAAGATGCGAAGCCGCAAAATCTGAATTGTTCGCCAAACCCGAACAAGAGCACCACCGGCTCGAAGCAGTAACGCGTTAGTACGAGCGACGATGCCCCGCGCCGTATGGATTGGCGCGGGGGTCCGGTGCATTGGCCAGAATAGTCAGCATGCTTAAATCGTTCGCAGGAGACGCTGCGGGAACGGCTTTGCGTGCCGAGGCGTTGACTCCATGACGACCCCGACAATTAGAACTCAGAACAATGAGGACGCTATGAACAAAGATCGCATTCAAGGCAGCGCGGAACAGGTTAAAGGTAAAGTGAAAGAAGTTGCCGGTAAGGTCACCGGCGATACCAAGCTCGAAAACGAGGGCAAGGCCGAGAAAGTTGCCGGCAAAATACAGAACACGATCGGCGGTATTAAGGACACAGTTAAGGAAGCCGTTGACGATTGACGACAATCACATATCGAATAAAAGAGCCCGGCGCTTGCGCCGGGCTTTTTCGTGGCGAGGCGCGTGAGGCATAACCGAGTAGTGGCTCATGTCCCGCCGATCAGAGGTCAGCGCAGGCATTCTCGTCTTTCGCCGCGATCCGCGGTTCGAGGTATTGCTCGCCCACCCGGGCGGGCCCTATTGGCGCAACAAAGACGAAGGCGCCTGGTCTATTCCCAAGGGCAATGTCGAGTCTGACGACCTGTTGGCTTGTGCCAAACGCGAATTCACCGAAGAGACCGGCCTCGTCGCGACAGGCCCCTTCGTGCCGCTGACCCCTCTGCGCCAGAAAAGCGGAAAGGTCGTCCATGCCTTTGCGCTCGAAGCCGATTTCGGCCTCGGCGAATTCACCAGCAATCATTTCGAGATGGAATGGCCCCCGCGGTCTGGCAAGCAGCAAAGCTTCCCGGAAATTGACCGGATTGCCTACTTCAGCCTCGCCGTTGCCCGGAAAAAGATATTGCCGGGGCAGCGGGCCTTCATCGACGAACTTGTCCGGCGCCTGAAGGACAATGAAGACGAACAGGTGTTGTTATGATAGCGCCACCCCGCGCACCAGCGGCCAGTCCGGTTCATTGCCTTTCATGATCCATGGCTCCTTGAGCGCCGCTTGACGCCACTCGTTCCATGCCGGCAACGCCATGATTGCCTCCATGTAGCCACGTGTCACGCCATCAACATCGACGCCGTAAGTGTGCAGGCGCGCAACGATGGGAGCATACATTGCATCGGCCGCCCCGAATGTGCCGAACAAGAATGGCCCTCCTTGCCCGAAGCGAATGCGGCAATCGGCCCACAGCGCAACGATCCGCCGGACATCCGCCATGGCGTCTTCCTGCAAAGGCCGCGATTTCACCGGCAGCCAGAAATTCATCGGACAGTTTTTGCGCAAAGCCTGAAAGCCGCCGTGCATTTCAGTCGCCACGACGCGAGCATGAGCCCGGGCCCGCGCGTCGTCCGGCCACAGTTTTGCGTACGGAAATTTCTCCGCGAGATATTCAAGGATAGCGAGCAATTCCCAAACCCGCTGGTCACCATCAACAAGCGCCGGCACTTTGCCGGCCGGTGAGTGCTGCAGGACCTGCTCGCGGCTCCCCGGTTCGTAGAGCGGAATCACCTTTTCATCGAATGCGATGCCGGCGACCTTCATCGCGATCCATGGCCGCATCGACCACGACGAATAGTTCTTGTTTCCGATAACGAGGGTGAGGGTCATGCGCGACGCATTATGCCTTCTTCGCCTCGCCTGGTGCGGGATCGGGAGCGTCGACGGGTCCCCCGGCTTTTTTCCAGGCGCCGAAGCCGCCCTGAACATGAGCGACCGGCTTTAGGCCCATCTGTTGCGCCGTTTGCGCCGCAAGAGCCGAGCGCAGGCCGCCCGCGCAAAAGAAGACGAATTTCTTGTCGGCGGCGAAGACAGGCTTGTGGTACGGGCTATGCGGGTCGATCCAAAATTCGAGCATGCCGCGCGGGCAATGGAAGGCGCCCGGTACACGCCCGTCGCGCTGCAATTCACGGATGTCACGGATATCGACGAGCACGACGTCATCACGCCCGGCGAGCTGGACCGCCTGCTCGACCGGCAACGTTTCGATTTCGCGTTCCGCGGCCTCGCACAAGGCTTTATAACCGACGGTGATTGTCTGTGGCATTCCAGGTCTCCCTGCGGGTGCTCATGCTGGCAGAGCGCCTCACCGCACTCAAGCCGGACTGTTGAAGCCGGCCGCGCAAGCGGGCACCATCCCCGGCGCGGGGAACACCGACGCCAATGACAGCCCTCTCCTTGCCCGATCTCGCCGCCTTCGCCTGGTTCGCCGGCGCCTGGATTATCTATTCAATCGTGATCGAGAATACGGCGAAGGGCCGCACCAGCCTGAATTCCCTGATGAACAATTACCGAGATGAGTGGATGGAACAGCTGCTCATGCGCGACATGCGCATGGTCGACGCCCAGGTCACCGCGGCACTGCAAAACGGTACCGCTTTCTTCGCGTCCACGAGCCTGATCGCTATTGGCGGCGCGCTGACGTTGCTGCGCTCCAGTGAGGAAATCATAACGGTCATGTCGCTACTGCCGTTCGGCGCCACACCGTCGCGCGGATTGTGGGATTTGAAGATGATGGGATTGATCATCATCTTCGTCTACGCCTTCTTCAAATTTGCCTGGTCCTATCGGCTGTTTAATTATTTTGCCATCATGGTCGGCGCCGCGCCGCCGCCGGAGGAAAAAGACACTGCTGCCGCGCAGGCTTTTGCGCATCGCGCGGCAAAGCTCTGCGCCGATGCCGGCCGTCATTTCAATCGTGGCCAACGCGCGTTCTTTTTTGCTCTGGGTTATCTCGGCTGGTTTCTCGGACCGCTGCCACTCGCGCTCACCACCACGGGCGTCGTGATCGTGATGTGGCGCCGGCAGTTCGCATCCGATGCGCGCAAGGCCTTCGAGGCTGAGCCGGCGCGACGACCAGGCAAAACGATCAAGCCATTCCCATCAAGACGGCGATAGCCGCCACGATCATCACGCCGAGCGAGGTCGCGAGGATGGTGATCAGTTGTTCGCGCCGATCAACCTCCTGGAAGCCGAGAGGCTCTTCCGCCGAGTCCGGTAGGGTGTTGAGTGTCATGGGCGCCCCCGATGGCATCGTTTCGATGGTGCACGAGCACGCCGACGCGAACTCGGGCGCACGAATCGCCCTGACGGATAAAGTTACACTAATTTGATAACCGAAATTTTCGTCGCGCCTGCTATGCGGCAGCAAGGTCCGTCAGCCGGAACTGCACGCGCTCTTCGCCCTGCCAGCGATCAATGGCGATTTGGCCGGCGGCATGCACAGGCCGACCGCGGTTTTCCAGAAGCGCCTTACCGAGCGGCTGACCCGCGGCCCGGAACGCGATGGCGTTTACGAACTTTCCATCGCCTGAACGGAAGCGCGCGCGGATATGGTTCTCCCCGACCGGATCGGCGTAAGCGAGCGTATGTCCCGGAAGAGCCAGCACCGGTTCCGGGTTGCCCGCACCGTAGGGTCCGGCGCGCGCCAGGAGTTCTGCGAGCGCAAGATTGAACCCGCCGGCTGAAACTGCGCCATCAATCAGCAACGCTCGATCTCGCCGGGCTGCTTCGACCGTTACCGCCAATGTATTTTCGAGAAATGCGCGGAATTCACCCAGCGCATCTTTTCTGAGCGTCACCCCCGCGGCCATGGCGTGACCGCCACCCTTGAGCAGCAAGCCATCACGCACCGCCTGCCTCACCGCGCCACCAAGATCAACTCCGGCAATTGATCGGCCGGAGCCGGTGCCGGTGCCACCGGGCTCCAGCGCGATCGCAAAAGCCGGTCGGCCATAGCGTTCCTTGAGGCGGGCTGCCACCAACCCGACGACGCCGGGATGCCAGCCCTCCGACGCGGTGACGACTACGGCCCCCTTCTCTTCCAGGCCGAGCGCGGCCAATGCCTCTGCTTCTGCCTGAGCGAGCGTTGTCTGTTCAATCTGCTGGCGCTCTCGATTGAGGCGGTCAAGTTCGCCGGCGATGCGCGCAGCCTCGCTCGGGTCTTCTTCCAGCAAGAGGCGCACGCCAAGGTCGGCGCGGCCGATGCGGCCGCCGGCATTGATACGCGGGCCCAAAAGAAATCCGAGATGCCACGGTTCCGGCGGGCCGCTCAGGCGCGCCACATCCATCAGCGCGGTTGGGCCAAGATGTTCGCGGCGACGTAACGCGATTAACCCCTTCGAGACAAAGGCGCGGTTGAGGCCCTTGAGTGGCACCACGTCAGCGACGGTCCCGAGCGCGACGAGATGCAGCAATGACAGGAGGTCAGGCTCGCCCCGCGCGCTGGTCCAAAAATCGCGCTGGCGCAGCTCGCGTGTGACCGCGACTAGAGCGAGAAACACCAGACCAACGGCGGCAAGGTGCCCGAGGCCGGATAGATCATCCGAGCGGTTCGGATCGACGATAGCCACGGCGTCCGGCAGCTTCTCATCGGCCTGGTGATGGTCGATGACCACGGTATCGAGACCAAGCTTCCTGGCTTCGGCGAGCGGTTCGAGACTGGTTACGCCACAGTCGACCGTGACCAGCAATCTCGCGCCGCGCTCGGCAAGCGAACGGATGGCATCGACATTGGGGCCGTACCCTTCAAAGATCCTGTCCGGAATATGGACGATCGGGTCCAGTCCGCACTGCCTGAGATAGCGGCAAAGCAGCGCCGAAGCGGTTGCGCCATCGACATCGTAGTCCCCGAAAATGGCGACGCTTTCGCCGCGGATCGCCGCGTCGGCAATACGGCGCGCGGCACTATCCATGTCGGTGAGGACGTGAGGATCGGGCATCAGTCGCTTGATGGTCGGATCGAGAAAGCTTTCGACCTCGTCGATATCCACATTCCGCCCGGCCAGAACCCGCGCCAGCAATTCATCAAGGCCATACCGCTGGGCGATCGCCAGCGCGCGCGCCGATCCGCGCTCATCAAGACGATCCTTCCAGGCGCGCCCGCTAAACGAGCGTTCGACGCCGAGGAAAAAGCGGTCTCTTGGATCCAATTGAATTGCGGGCAGCGCCATTGCCATTGGCCATTATGCGGGACCGTTGTGGTCCCGGGAATCGGTTTCCGGAAGTCACATATAGTGACGAAGCGCGCGCGGGCATGCCAGCCCAGTCGTAGCCCATGTCAGCCCGCGACATCCGCATGAATCCGCAGCAAATCCGGGATGGTCGCCGGGTCCCGCCGGCCAAAACCGCATTCCGTCCCAACCGAAAAGCGCCCGGCGTATCGTTCGGCCGTCGCCAGGCGCTTTCTCGTCCCAGCGATGCCATCGGTGTAGTGCACCAGGCCCAAGCAGAGTTCGGTCTCCGCCTTCATTTGCAAGCGTTTGAGAGGCGCAAAGTAGGCGTCGTCGCTTCGATCGCGCGGCACCGGCATATGGATCAGTTCGACTGTGCGCTTGATGTCAGCGGAAAGCCTGTTGGCGACATCGACCATATCGCCCATGTCGGTCGGCTCGACCACGTGCTTATGATTGGAGTCACCGTAGCAAAAATGAAACATGAGCTCGATATCGGCTGGAACGCGATCGGCCAGATCGGTGAGGATGCGCGAGAACGTGGCCAGCATCTCGCCACGCGTCCTGCCGTAGGCATTCGGCTCGCCACGCTGGAGCCGCGCGAACACCGCGGACGCCACGTCGAACTGAATAGCTATCTGATCGTGCGGAAGTGCGGCCGCAATCTTGTCGATCTCGCGCTTGAGAGCCTCGTTAAAGACAGGATCGAGGGGCTGGTGAAGATCGTCTTGCAGGAAGAGCCAGATCACTGAATGTGCAGGCACGAGATCAATCTGAAAGCGGCACTCTTGCGGGATCAAGCCTTGCCGCTTGAGCCCGGCAAATTCAGCGTAAGACGCCTTCGCGATGTCGGCATAGAAAAGATTGTCGAAACGCACATCACTGATGCCCTTGCCCGCGCGCAGGCGATAACGAATGCGCGCCGTACCCGTCGCATGGATACGGAACAGCTCGTCGGATTTCTCCAGCCCCGGATTGTTGGCGAAGGCGGGCTCCAGCCAGGTGATCCAGTCGGAGCGCTCACCGGTCTCGCCGTCTGGGATACGCTTCAAACGCGGCCCGAGCGCAGCGCTGACAGTTGTGAAGACTTCGCGCGCATCGCGAAGCGGCACGCTGCCGACAAGATGAACGTGACGCATGAGAAGCCTCCCGACTTTAGCAACAGCGCAAGATTAAAGGCGCGGCGCCGGGATGTGACAAGTGAACACGACGAGATTTCGCCCCGCATAGCGGGACATATATCAGTTGGGCAACGGCCCCTTTCACTCAGTCAAGATGGAATTTTTCGAATTGCCGATGTTCGGCTACAACACGCCGCACGGTACCTGTGACCGACCTCATCACCACCGTTTCAGTCTCGATGACGTCCTTGCCGAATTTGACGCCGCTGAGCATGGCACCGCTTGTGACGCCGGTCGCGGCAAAGAGACAATCGCCCCGCACCATGTCTTCAATCAGATATTTTTTCTTTGGGTCCTTGATGCCCATCGTGCGCGTACGCTCGCGCAATGCCTCGGTATCGATGATCAGACGTGTCTGCATTTGGCCGCCGATGCAGCGTAGCGCCGCGGCGGCCAACACGCCTTCCGGCGCACCTCCGATGCCGAGATAGATGTCGATGCCGGTCTTTGGTTCGGCACAATGAATGACGCCGGCGACGTCGCCATCGCTGATCAGGCTGACGGCGGCTCCAGTCTTGCGCACAGCGGCAATGATGTCGGCGTGACGCGGCCGATCCAGCAGGATCGCGGTGATTTCGCTCGGCTTCACGCCTTTGGCCTTGGCGAGACTACGGATATTTTCGTCGGGCGGAGCATCGAGATCGATGGTGCCCTTTGGATAGCCGGGGCCAATGGCAATCTTGTCCATGTAGCAATCGGGTGCGTGCAATAGCGTGCCGTCATTCGCCATCGCGATCGTGGCAATGGCTCCCGGCATGTTCTTGGCGCACAGTGTGGTACCTTCGAGCGGATCGACCGCAATGTCGACTTTCGGTCCCATCTTGGTGCCGACCTTCTCGCCGATGAAGAGCATCGGCGCCTCGTCGATCTCGCCCTCGCCGATCACCACCGTGCCGTCGATCGGCAGCTTGTTGAGCTCCCGCCGCATCGCGTCGACCGCAGCCTGATCGGAGGCCTTGTCCTTGCCGTGACCACGTAAGCGCGCCGAGGAGACCGCCGCGCGTTCAGTCACGCGCACGATCTCGAGGCTGAGAATGCGTTCCAGCACCATTTCCGGCTGGACGGTAATACTCGCCATTAGACGCTCCCTCACAAACGCGGATCTCGCAACAGCGGGCCGCTTAGTTCTTTTCGATCCGGATCACCTGCGGCCGGCCTGAGATCACCCTATCGCGGCCCACCGCCGCAAGGGCCTTGCGCACGGCATCCTCGCTGGTCGCATAGGTAATGAGGATAACGGGGACGGAACCCGCCTTGGTATCGCGGCCAAGGTGCGCCGGATCGTGGCGCTGCACAATCAACTCCAGAGAAATCTCCTGCTCCGCGAGACGTTTTGCGATCGTCGCCGCGGTTCCCGGCTTGTCCCGCGCGACGAGGCGGATGTAGTAGCCTCCCTCGTGACGCTGCATCGGCGCCTTGCGCACGCTCGTAAGCCGCGCGGTCGGGCGTCCGAATGGTGCGGTGCGCACGCCACGTGCAATATCGCCGATGTCCGAGAGAACGGCCGATGCTGTCGCCGCGCCGCCTGCACCGGGGCCGACCAGGGTCAGCGGGTTGATATCGACAGCGTCGACTGTCACGGCGTTGGTGACACCCATCACCTGGGCAATGGCGGAGTCCTTGCGCACCATCGTCGGGTGGACGCGCTGCTCAATCCCTTTTGGCGTCTTGACCGCGACGCCCAGCAGCTTCACCCGGTAGCCGAGTTCATCCGCCGCCGCCAAATCGGCAGGGGTAATCGAGGATATGCCCTCGACGTAGATCGCGCTTTGGTCAACTTTGGTACCGAAGGCAAGGCTCGCCAAAATCGCAAGCTTCTGCGCGGTGTCGTGGCCCTCGATATCGAAACTCGGATCCGCTTCCGCATACCCCAGCCGCTGCGCTTCCTTCAGGCATTCGGTAAAGGCCATCTTCTCCTGCTCCATCCGCGTGAGGATGTAATTACAGGTGCCGTTCAGGATGCCATAGATGCGCTCGAACGAATTACCAGCCATTCCTTCGCGCAGAGTTTTCACGATCGGAATAGCGCCGCCCACTGCGGCCTCAAAGTTGAGCGCGACATGTTTGCCCTCGGCAAGCGCCGCAAGTTTTCCGCCATGCCTGGCAAGCAATGCCTTGTTGGCCGTGACCACCGACTTACCGGAGGCGAGCGCGGCTTCGACGGCGCTCTTCGCCGGATCGCCCGCACCGCCGACCAATTCGACGAATACGTCAATGCCAGGTTCACGCGCGAGCGCAACCGGATCGGAAAACCACTTCAGCTTCCTGAGATCAACGCCGCGGTCCTTGCTTCGCGACCGCGCACAGACCGCTACGATTTCAATCACGCGGCCGCAGCGTGCGGCCAACGCCTCACGCTGACGCGTCACTTGCGCGACCAAAGCCGCGCCGACTGTGCCTAATCCGGCGACACCCACTTTCAGCGCTGCGGCCATGAACGTGTGCGTCCGTGGTTAGCGCCGCGTGGCGAGCGGAACGACGTTGTGCAGTTGTTCCGGCGCGTTGTCGAGGAAGCGTCGGACGTTGCGGGCGGCTTGACGGATGCGCTGCTCGTTTTCGACCAGCGCAATGCGCACGAAGCCCTCGCCGTACTCACCAAATCCGATGCCGGGCGACACCGCGATATCAGCCTTCTCCACCAGCAACTTGGAAAACTCCACGCTGCCGAGAGTGTTGAAAGGCTCCGGGATCGGTGCCCATGCAAACATCGACGCGCGCGGCGCCGGTACGTGCCATCCGGCACGTCCAAAGCTTTCGACCAGAACGTCTCGTCGGCGTCGGTAAATCTCGCGCATTTCTTTGATGCAATCGTCCGGCCCATTAAGCGCGGCGGTCGCCGCCACCTGCACCGGCGTAAAGGCGCCGTAGTCGAGATAGGATTTCACGCGCCCCAGAGCCGCGATGATGCGTTCGTTGCCAACGGCAAAGCCGATGCGCCAGCCAGGCATCGAGAACGTCTTCGACATCGATGTGAATTCAACCACGATATCGTTGGCACCCGGCACCTGCAGCAGCGACGGTGGCGGATTGTCGTCGAAATAGACCTCAGCGTAGGCGAGATCGGACAGAACAAGAATTTCGTGCTTTTTCGCGAACGCGACCAGATCCTTGTAGAAATCGAGCGTCGCCACATAGGCCGTTGGATTGGCCGGATAGCAGACTACAACGGCGGTCGGCTTCGGGATCGAATGCACAATCGCGCGTTCAAGCGTATGAAAGAAATTCGCCGTCGGCTCTGACGGCACCGAACGGATCGCACCGCCCGCCATCAGAAAACCGAAAGCATGGATCGGGTAACTCGGGTTCGGCACCAGCACGACATCGCCGGGCGCGGTTATGGCCTGCGCAACATTCGCAAAGCCTTCCTTCGAACCGAGCGTCGTGACGATCTGCGTGTCGGGATTGAGCTTCACGCCGAAGCGGCGCTCGTAGTAGGCCCCCTGGGCGCGGCGCAATCCGGCAATGCCACGCGACGCGGAGTAGCGATCGGTGCGCGGCTTGCCGAGCGTTTCCTTGAGCTTCTCGATCACGTGCGCGGGTGCCGGCAAATCCGGATTGCCCATGCCGAGATCAATGATATCCGCTCCCGCGTTGCGGGCCTTCGCCTTGGCTTTGTTTACCTCTTCAAAAACGTAAGGAGGCAAACGGCGAATGCGGTAAAACTCGTCCATCGCTCAAACCCTAAAGGCTATCGTCTGCCTGCGCATGGTCTTGTCCGAAAACCGGTTTCCGCCATTCGGGACCAGGCACTGGCTGCCCTTTCCAGCCGGCAGACATTACCCCGGCTGGCTTTTATCACGGGTTCGTCTTCGCGCCAGTATTTTGCCCGTCTTCAGCGTCTTTCGGCGGCTTTTTGGCAGTTAAAGGCGGCTTTTTCCCGGGCGCCGGACGGCCTTCCTGCCGGTCGCGCTGGTTCGCCAGGTCCCGTTCGAGCCTGACTTGTTCTTCGTCGGTCATTGGGGCCGATGCACGGTCCGGCGGCATGTCGTGGACAGCTGGATAATTATACGGCGCCTCCGGACGCGCCGGGGTGCCGGCCGGCAAACCCATCACATCCGCCGGGATCCGGTCGATGATCGGGCCGGGCGCGCAAGCGCTGAGGCCCCCGGCGAGCCACGCGGAAGCCCAAAGTGTCCGTCCAAATACACCCATGCGTCCGCGAGGCCCTGCCGGCTGAACGGAAAATCGATGTAAACTCAATGAATTGTAACATAATCCCGCTATCGGGCTAATATGGCCACAGCAAGGTCACGCGGCGCTAACGGCGCGGCCCAACACCGGCGAAACCATGCGCCGAAACGCGGCTTGCGATGGAACAGCGTCCGGGCCACTTCTGTTGGCAGGTATCGAGCGGACACCGGATGGATAAGCCAACCAAAGACCCGGCCAACGTCGGCGAAGTCGACATCGAGGCTTTCTCGCACAACCTCGCTCGCATGGTTGAGGAAGGCGGTAAGGCGCTCGCCGCATATCTGAAACCGCGCGAACAAGGCGAGGTCTCCGGCGATCTTTCCGATGATGTCACCGATGCGGTGAAGGCACTTGGCCGCGTCGCGGAATATTGGTTGTCCGATCCACGCCGCGCACTTGAAGTCCAGACCAGCCTCGGTCGCGCCTATCTCGATCTGTGGGCCAGCGCGGTCAAACGCATGGCCGGAGAGCAGACGCAGCCGGTTGCCAGCCCCGATCCAAGAGACAAACGGTTTGCAGACCCCGAATGGTCGCAGAACCAGTTCTTCGATTTTCTGAAACAAGTCTATCTGCTGACCGCACAGTGGGGAGACCGCCTGGTCAAGGACGCCGCCGGGGTGGACGAGCTGACGCGCAAGAAGGCGGAGTTTTACGTCAAACAGATTGCCAACGCGATCTCACCGTCAAACTTCGTGCTGACGAACCCGGAATTGCTGCGCGAAACTCTGTCGTCGAATGCGGAAAATCTCGTGCGTGGCATGCACATGCTGTCCGAGGACATCACGGCCGGCCATGGCAATCTCAAGATCCGGCAATCCGATCCGTCGATGTTCGAGATCGGCCGCAACCTCGCGCTTACACCCGGCAAGGTCATTTTCCAGAATGAGCTGATACAGCTCATCCAGTACGAAGCGACGACAAAGGAGGTCCTGAAGGTTCCTCTGCTGATCGTGCCGCCGTGGATCAACAAATTCTATATCCTCGATCTCACCCCGGAGAAATCCTTCATAAAGTGGTGTGTAGACCAGGGCATTTCAGTTTTCGTCGTATCCTGGGTCAATCCTGATGCCCGGCTCGCGGGAAAAAGCTTCGAAGAATACATGCGAGAAGGCGTGATCGCAGCACTCGACGCGGTCGAAGCCGCTACCGGCGAAAAACAGGTCAACGCTATCGGCTATTGCGTCGGCGGAACGCTGTTGTCGATCACCCTCGCCTATCTCGCGGCGAAAAAACAAAACCGCGTCAAGTCGGCGACACTGTTCGCCGCACAGGTCGACTTCAGCTACGCCGGCGATCTGATGGTGTTTGTCGACGAAGACCGCGTCAAGCAACTCGAAGAGCATATGAAGAAGCAAGGCTATCTCGAAGCCTCGCGTATGGCGAATACCTTCAACATGCTGCGCTCGAACGACCTGATCTGGCCCTACATTGTCAACAACTACATGCGCGGCAAGATGCCGTTGCCGTTCGATATCCTGTACTGGAATTCCGATGCCACCCGCATGCCGGCGGCCAATCATTCGTTCTATTTGCGCAACTGCTATCTCGAAAACAAATTGACCAAGGGCGAAATGGATATCGCCGGGGTCACTCTCGATCTGCACAAAGTGAAAGTCCCCGTTTACAATCTCGCGACCGTCGAGGATCACATCGCGCCGGCTAAATCGGTGCTGTTCGGTTCGCAATATTTCGGCGGCCCGGTGAAATACGTGCTGGCTGGCTCCGGTCATATCGCCGGCGTGATCAATCCGCCTGCCAAGCCGAAATACCAATATTGGACAGGTGAGAAACCGACGGGCTCCAACGTCGACAGCTGGCGCAAGACGGCAACTGAGCACGCAGGTTCCTGGTGGCCCGACTGGCTGGAGTGGCTCAAAGGCCAGAACGCGGAAACAGTGCTGGCGCGCAAAGTCGGCAGCGCAAAACTCAAGCCAATCGAAGACGCGCCCGGATCATACGTTAGAGTGAAAAGTTCGCTCTGACCACGCATTCCGAGGCAGTGCTGGAACCGGCCGCAGCGCTCAATGACAGGTTCTTGACGTCCGTCGGCGGGACAATGCCAGCAACATCACTTATGCTGCCCCCGCTTTAGGGCAACAAGACTGGGGAACGGTAATGTCCAAGGAACTGCTGTGGCTGACGCTGACCGTCATCCTGACTGGATTGATGTGGGTACCCTACATTCTCGATCGCATATTGGTGCGCGGCCTGATGGGAGCCATGGCCAACCCGGCGCGCAATGACAAACCGCAATCGCCCTGGGCGCAGCGGCTTTATTTTGCACATACCAACGCCGTCGAAAATCTCGTCATCTTCGCGACGCTGGTCCTGATTCTCGACGCGCAAGGCTATTCGACCGAAGGCACCGTTATCGCCTGCGCGGTTTATTTCTGGGCACGGCTTGCCCACGCCGTCGTCTACACGATGGGCGTGCCGATCCTGCGTACGCTGGCCTTTGCCGCCGGTTTCGCGGCGCAAGCATCGCTCGCACTGGCGGTATTCGGAAAACTCTAGCTGCTCGGCGCAGCGCGTTCCGCAATGGCCCCCAGGTCGATCCCTCGGGGCAGCAGCCCGAACACTGAGCCGCCATCGAGCCGGGACGCGCAAAACGCATCCGCCACGGCCACCGGTGCGTGCTTGATCAGCAACGCAGCCTGCAATGCGAGCACCAGCTCGCGCACCAGTGCGCGCGCCTGCGCTTCGTCACTGTGGTCCGACGCAGCGAGACGTTTTGACAGGCGGTCGGCAAAGGCCTTCAGCCGCGCATCGCCGTTAAGTTCGCTGCGCAAAACGTCAGCCATATTCGACGTGCGCCCCATCGCGCGCAGCACGTCGAGGCACATGACGTTGCCAGAGCCTTCCCAGATAGAGTTGACCGGAGCCTCGCGGTAGAGCCGCGGCATAATACATTCTTCAATGTAGCCGGAGCCGCCCAGCACCTCCATCGCCTCATAAGTCACGAACGGCGTGCGTTTACAGATCCAGAATTTGGCTGCCGGCGTTACCACGCGGCGGATCACCTTCGCCGCCTCGTCGTTTTCGTCATAGGCGCGGGCAAGGCGCATTGTCAGCGCTAATGCGGCCTCGGACTCAATGGCGAGATCGGCCAACACGTTGGCCATCAATGGCTGGTCGATCAGTTTTTTCTGAAATGCGGTACGATGGCGCGCATGGTGGATCGCTTGCGCAACAGCCTGGCGCATCAGGGCCGAGGACCCAATACAGCAGTCGAGCCGCGTGTAGTTTCCCATTTCGATAATGGTCGGAATTCCGCGTCCTTCCTCACCCACAAGTTGCGCATAGGTGCCGTAGAACTCGACTTCGCTCGAGGCATTCGAGCGGTTTCCGAGTTTGTCCTTGAGACGAACAATCTGGATGCCGTTGCGCTCACCTTCAGGAGTCCACCGCGGCATGAGAAAACAGCTCAAGCCTTTCGCGGCTTGGGCAAGAACAAGAAAGGCGTCGCACATGGGCGCCGACATGAACCACTTGTGACCGTACAGACGGTACGTCCCGTCGCCGGCAGGCTCCGCGCGCGTGGTGTTGGTGCGCAGGTCGGACCCGCCCTGGTTTTCGGTCATGCCCATACCGATGAGCACGGCGCTCTTGAGCCGCGCCGGCCGGAAGCGGCGGTCATAGTCGCGCGAAAAGATCCTTGGCAGCCATTCCGCAGCAATCGCGGGTGTGTGGCGCAGCGTCGGCACCGAGCCATAGGTCATCGCGACCGGGCAATAGACGCCGCTTTCGATCTGCCCGAGCATATAGGTGCCGGCGGCGCGGGCCACATGCGCGCCGGACTTCGGCTCAGCCCAGGGACTGGAGTGAAGCCCCGCTTTGAGCGCTATTTCGAGCAGATCGTGCCAGGCCGGGTGAAATTCGACCTCGTCGATGCGGTGACCATAGCGGTCGAGCGTGCGCAGCTGCGGAGTGAACTTGTTGGCGTCAAAGCCGAGCTGAATCGTTTCCGGCTTGCCGAGCGTTGCGCCCAGTGCACTCAGTTCGCCGTCGGCCCAACCCGCCGCTTCTCGCCCCACGGCTTCGCGCAGCGCGCGGTCGCTCGAAAACAGGTTGTAGGGCTCAAGCGGCGGCGGCTGATTCTGGACCTCGAACATCGGTCGTAGGTCTCCGATATGAGCCCTGCATTGTACCAGCCGAATCAGGGGAACAACGCCACCTGCTCCAAACCCATGGTCTCGGCCCAGCCCATGACGAGATTCATGTTCTGGATGGCCTGCCCGGAGGCGCCTTTCACCAGGTTGTCCAGCGCCGATATGACAATGGCGCGCCCAGGGATGCGATCCTTGGTGACGCCAATGAAGGTCATATTCGAGCCACGGACATGCCGGGTTTGCGGCGTTTCACCGAACGGCAGTACGTGAACAAACGGTTCCCTCATGTACGACTTTAAAAGTATTGCATGAAGGTCCTCGGGCGTCCGGCCGCGCCGCCCCCGCACATAAATAGTCGAAAGAATACCCCGGTTCATCGGCACCAGATGCGGAGTGAAGGTCACGATCACCTCTCGCTCGGCCGCCAGCGAAAATTCCTGGTCGAGTTCGGCCATGTGCCGATGATGCCCGACGCCGTAGGCATGGAAGCCTTCTGAAACTTCCGAGAACAGCATGGCCTCTTTCGCGGCGCGCCCTGCCCCCGTCATTCCGGACTTGGCGTCGACGACAATTTCGTCGAGTTCGATCGCCTTGTTCTTGATCAGCGGGATCAGTGGCAACTGCGCGCAGGTCGTGTAGCAGCCGGGATTGGCGACGAGGCGCGCATTCTTGATCGCGCGCCGGTGAATTTCCGTAAGGCCGTAGACCGCCTCCTTTTGGAGTTCGGGCGCGTGGTGCTCGTGGCCATACCACTTCGCGTAGGCGGCTGTATCGGCGAGCCGAAAGTCGGCCGATAGGTCAACAACCTTCGTTGTTGGCGACTGCTTGAGCAGATCCTTCACGACCTTCTGTGTGGTCGCGTGCGGCAAGGCGCAGAACGCCACATCGAGCGCCAGCTTGCCCCAATCGAGGCCATCGACGGCGACAAGCTGCGGCAAGGCAAACGGCGAAAACTGCGGGAATACATCGCGCATCGCCTTCCCGGCACTACGTTCGGCCGTCAGCAGAACGATCTCGGCGCGCGGGTGGCGCAGCAATACGCGCACCAGTTCGCCCCCGGTATAGCCCGAGGCTCCCAACACGCCAATCTTCGCTTTCGTGGCCATGACTCGATCCTTATCCAGAAGTCTTAAAGAACTACCGGAAGAAGGCCAACAGCGGTTTTAGTTCGGGAAGTGTGCCGCGGCCATAAATCCGGCGGCACGGGAAATGACGATGCTACGCCCGTGCCGTGGTGATACGGCGGCGGCGGCGGAGCTTCTTTACTGCAATAAGCATCGTCATGAGCGGGGCATATAGGCTGCGCCTTTGGCCCGGTCAAGGCGCCGGCCCAGGAGGGCCAATGGTTGTTCATTCAGCATTGCCTTGAGCACCACGGTACGCGCCATCGCCGGGTCAATTTGGTAAGCGTCGATCATATCCTTGCAGTCGGCCACGATTGCATCGGCGTCCTGCATGATTTTCAGGCGCTTGAAATGATCGTCGTGGTGCAGGCCCATGCTGGCGCCCACAATGTCCAGAATATTGATAATGCGGAACGGCCAGTCCCGCTCGTGCGCACATAGCTCACGATGGTCGACGTGATAAATGGCCACCAGAGCATCGACGCCGGCGGCCTCCGCGGCCTCCAACTCAGCAAGCTGAAGGCCGCGTTTGTAGTCCGGCAGCGCGTTAAGCGCGTTGCTCATGAGACCGACCGCCGGCTGATGCAGATCAACGATGTCGATGCCCGGCACCATGCGTAACAGTTCGGTGCCGGCCTCGACGACGCCCTTGACCCCCGGATGCTTGTGCAACGCAATTCGCATCGGCACCGGGTTATTCAGCATCGGCCGAAGGTCTTCGAACCTGGTCTTCAGGAACAACATGAACGGTGTCATCTCGAACGGTCGCGACCCCCTCACCTTCTCCACGGTCGGGATCGTGGTTTCGGTGAACTGCACGTGGCAGCTCGCGCACCACGAGATGACGCCGGTTTTTCCTTCGGCGAGCTTGTCGAGCGAACTGGTGGCGACGCGACCCGACACGTCTGTGTCGCCGGCCCGCAATTGAATAACCCCACAACAATGAGTTGGCCCGCCCATGACCCGATAGGTCACGCCGAGAGCGTCCATCATATCAAGCGCGATCAGTGCCATGTGCGGCGTCTTGAGCACATTGCAACCGGTATAGAAGACGAAATCCGGCCGCTCGCCGGCCTTCGCGGTCGATCCGTTCTGCAATCGCTCATTGACCTGCTGGCCGAGACGCGCGAGCTCGTCTTCGTCAAGTTGCATGCGCGCCAGCACGTTGACGCCATCCGCGATCAGCCGAAAGTTCTCGATGCCATGCTTCCGCCGATCGCGCATCTCGGTTGACTGTTTTGCGAGGGCCACGCGCGCCATTGCCAGCAGAAAACGCGGATTAACCCCATCGCCGCACGCCGTGATGCAGTCGCCGGTCAATGCGCAACCTTTGGCCCAGGCTTTCGATGCAGCCGGCCCTTCGCCCGTACGAACGATATCGAGCACGCCGGAAATCACGCTCTCCGAAGTGGCATCGCCGACGCCAGCTGGCTTCGCCATCGGGCAGACCTCGACGCATTTCCCGCAGCGCGTGCAGGCGTCGAGCATGTCCGCGGTGCGCGCCGTGAGTGCAGCTTCGAAAGCGGTTTCAGTCATGGCGGCCGCGCAATAACCCCTGATGTCAGGCCATATTCCTTATCCAGAATACGGCAAACCGTATAGGCGAATGCCAAACGGTTGGCTAAGCTGCTGCGGGGATAGTCCTGCGATACTCAACGCGGGACAAGAGCCCAACCGGGTCCACCCGGATAAACAATCACTTGGGAGGGAGTAATTATGCGTCGTTTGACTGTGTTGGCGGGCGCCCTGGGCGCTGCGCTGCTGATGAGCTCGAGCGTTTTCGCGCAGGTGCCGGCCGACCCGGCTAATCCTAATGAGACCATACCGGACGCAGTGAACGTCGTTCCGTATGGCGAGACCATCAACCTCGCGGATGCCAAGAAGGCCGCTGAGGCGGCGGCGGCCGAAGTCGCCAAACGCAACTGGAAAGACGCTTTCTGCATTAGCGTCGTGGCGCCGTCCGGAGATCTTGTGTACTTCATGAAAGGCGACAATTGTCAGTACGCTTCGATTGACATTTCGCAGCACAAAGCGCGCGCGGCTGCTCGCTATCGCCGGCCAACTGTCGTGTTCGAAAGGCTGCTGGGCAAAGGTGCCTTCTTCGCCTATCTGCCAACGCTCGGCGACGCATTTATTGCTTCACGCGGCGGCAATCCGATCGTCGTTGGTGGCAAAATTATTGGCGCCATCGGCGTGAGCGGCGGCTCGGGTTCACAGGACGACGCTGTCTCGCAAGCTGGCGCGGCCGCACTGAAATAAATGCAGGCGCCTTGCATCGGATGCCGCCGGGACAACAGTCCCGGCGGTTTTTTCGCTTCGCACGGGAGGAAAATAATGAACCGGGTAATTATTGCGGCAATTGCGCTGGGATGTTTCGCGGTCAGCGGAACCACGACAACCCAGACCGCATCGGCGAAGGATTTGAAAGTACTGTCGGACAAAACCGTCACCGGATTCGGTCACGTCGAATCCGTCGGTTACGATCCGAGAGGTAAAGCCTTTTACACCAGCGACTTCGGACCCGAACTCAAGTCGGCCGACAAGGATGGCAAGGGCAAGATCACCAAGATTTCACTCGACGGGAAGGTCCTCGAAGACAAATTTCTGCCGGTTAACGGCCAGGTGCTCAACAAGCCCAAGGGAATATGGATCCGCGGTAACCGGCTTTGGGTAACCGACATCGACTCCGTCTGGGTCTTCGACCTCAAGACCAAAGAAGGCAAGAAACTGGAATTGCCAGGAGTCACATTTGCCAATGACGTGACCTGGATGAAGGGCGTGCTCTATGTGAGCGACAACCGCTCCGACCAGCTGGTCAGCGTGGAACCAGCCGACTTCCTGAAATCAAAAGCAGCGCCGAAGATCAGCGTGCTGTTCAAGGACAAGGCCATCAACCCGAACGGGCTTTTCCCGGGTAAAGGCGGCGCCCTGCTGATGGTCGGTCTCAAGGACAAAGACAACCCGCGCGCCATCTACTCAATGGCACCCGGCAAGGACCCGATCGCACAGACCGATAATTTCGGCCTGCTCGACGGACTCTACCAAATGCGGAATGGCGACATTCTGTTCACCGACTGGAAGACCGGTTCGCTCACGCGATGGAACAAGAAAGACGGCATGCAGAAGCTTGCCAGCGACTTCAAAGGTCCGGCCGATTTCTGCGCATTCCCGAATGAGCAAGGAACATTCGTCGCTGTGCCTGATTTGGTCAAAGGTGAGATCCGCCTGATTCAACTCAGCAGATAGATGCACAATTCAATCATCCGCCGGGCCAGAGCCCGGCGGATTTTTTATAGGGCTACCACCAAATCCACTTCACTGCCTTGGATATGCCGTCGCCAATTGTGAGCAGCACCGCCGCCCAGACAAAGGCCGAACTGAAATTGGCAAGTTGAAAGCGCCAGAACGGCATTTCGAAAATCCCGGCAATCAACGGGACTGAAGCGCGCAGAGGCCCGAAGAACCGACCAATGAAGATGCCGGGCATGCCCCACTTCTTCATGAAGATTTCGCCGCGCGGAATCAGGTCGGGGTGTCGTGACAATGGCCACACATGCGCGACGGTGTGTTCGAGTTTGAGTCCGATCCAGTACGACAGCCAGTCGCCGAAGGCGGCACCGAGCGAAGCCGAGACCCAGATCGGCCAGAATTTGATTCCGCTCGACCCGATCAAAGCGCCGATGGCGACCAGCGCGCCCCAAGCGGGGATCAAGAGCGAGATGAAGGCGAGCGATTCGCCGAACGCCAGCGCAAAAACGACCGGCACCGCCCAAGCCTGGTTGGTGCGGACAAAGTCGACTGTATCTTGGACGATTTCGTGAATATCCATCGGGGGGATCGGGCCGGGCGCGGTCTCCTGTGTCTAGCCCGCCCGCGTCCGTCACGCTAGGCCGGCAATTCTCGGCCATCCTCGGGAAAAAGATGATCGATCACGACCAGCGCCATAATGAGCAACGGCACGGCCAGAAAGGCCCCAATCGGACCCCACAGCCACGTCCAGAATATGAGCGACAAGAAGACAGTGAGCGGATTGAGCGTCAACCGACGGCCCATGATGCTCGGTGTAATAAAATGTCCTTCCAGCGTCGCCAGTGCGAGGAACAGCAGCGGCGCGATCAGCGCCTGTGTCAGCGTCGGGAATGTTACCAGGCCGACCATGAACAATGCGGCTTCCATGATCAGCGCGCCGATATAGGGAATGAAATTGAGGAGGAAGCCGAGCACCGCCCAGGCGACAGGATCCGGAAGTCCGGCGACCCACGCAGCGATGCCCCCGCACAATCCAACCGCAACATTGATAACCGCAACGATGCTCAGATAGCCGGTCAGATTGTGCTCGATGTCATTCATGATCTTGAGCGTGCGCAGGCGCGCGTCGCGCTGGTCGAAGAATATCACCAGCACGCGCCTGATCCGGGAACGGCCGAGCAGCATGAAGAACAGCGTCCCGAAGAAAATAAAGATCTGACCGATTGCCGGCGTGACAATCAACACGGCCGGCTGAACGAAAGTCATGATATCGACTCCGAGGCTGCCCTTCTTGTCGGCCGGCAGAAGCGCATCGCGCATCTCCTGAAGTGCAGCAATCGGCCGATCAAGCACGTGCAATTTTTCCTGGATGTTGCGGCCGATATCAGATGCCTTGCCGATCCAATCCACCACCGGCGCCGCCAGGAGCACGATGACGCCATAGAACACCGCGATCACCAGCAGCCACAGCACGATCGCCGATAGCAGCGACGGTATGCGATAGCGCTCTGCGCGCGCCGACAATGGCCCAAGCATCATTGCCACGACGAACGCCGACGCGACCGGCAGAAGAATGGGACGCGCGAAATACAGCGCCCCGACCAGGACAACGACGAACATCCCGATGGTCGCCGACTGGGCGGCGGTGCGCCAAAAGCGCGCAACTTCCGCTATCGGTTGTGGATCGCTGACTGCGAGCGCAAAACGCGCCGCACGGGCGCGGCGGACCTCATCGGGCTTTTCCGCACGCCGTTGCGCCGTCTTGGGGCTGGTTTGTTCCATGGCCTTGATAACGGGTGAGGTTCCGTTTGGTTGCCATGCAAATTGCTGAGCTTCGCACCCGGTGAAAGCCCTGCAAAGACGGCGAAATGCGGCTCAGGGTGACTTGCCGGATCGTCAATTTGCCTTGCCAAGGACCGCGCGGATGGTCGGATGCGCCAGCAACGTATCTGTGCCTGCCTGTACCACCAGGTCGACCTCTTCTTCCGGCAAATGAAAACTGGTCGGTACCTGGTCAAGCCTTGCGGCTCGCGCCGGGTCCATTTGAGCGAAGGAGATCTCCGCAACATCAAAACTGATGTTGCTGCAGCGCCAATCCCCCGTAGCGCCAAGCTTTGCCGCCTCGGCCCGGGACAAGCGGCACCGCCATTTGCGCGTATCGTCTTCCCAGTTCTTGACGGTTAGCCGAAACGCATCGAACCCGCTGCGAACCGCAGAATTGATGGCTGTATCGGTGAGCGCGCCAATCATCTCTTTTCCTGACGGGCCTTGTACGGTTTGCGCCCATTCACCCTGCGGCGCCAAACCGGAATTGACTACGATGAAAACGAGATGACGCAATTGCACCGCCCTTTCGCGCGTCAGAGGCGCATAAGGGAGGCCTGCGGCCTCGCGAGCAATGGTAACGCCGGAGAGCCCGAAGTTGTCAGTGATGCCGCCATCGGCCAACTTAACGAAGCGGATTTGTCCGGGATCGCGATAGCGCTTGAGTGCCTGCGCAAATGCGCGAACCTGGGCGCCGGTACTCCGGTCGGCGAGCACGCGATCGACCCACGGCGGCAGGGGCACAGTACAGGCGTCGGAAAAGCTGGCGAGCACAATCGGCACGAATGCGACGGGGACGGCGGCCGAGGCCGCAACCGCCTGCGAGATCGGATATTTGCGTGGATCGCTACACAGGGCCTCGAAGGTCACCGGAGAAAACAAAAATGGCGTGCGATTGTAGAGATCCGAAGCATTGAGCCAAACAATCGGTTTTCCCGGTTGATAAAGATCGGCGAACGTCGCTCCCTCGTAAAGGTGTTGATCGAGCCAGCCAGCAAACCGTGAGGCATCATTGACCCCGCCACCGAAACCTTTGGCCAGGTTCACGACGCTGATGTCAGTACTGAGCTCTTCCTCGGCGTTTCTTAAAAGAAATCGTTCGCGAAAGTCGGCGAGCGCTGCGCGCCCCTTCAAACCGAAGTAGCCGGCGGCAACCGCCCCTCCCGACACGCCTGAGATGAAAATGACCCGGTCGAGATACGTCCCGCGTCCCCTGGCCGGCAGACGGTCGAGACCGCGGATGGCACCAAATGCAAAGGCGGCTGCGCGTGTTCCGCCGCCGGAAAATGCAAGCGCCACCACTGTATCGCCCGCAACATTTGGCGGCGTCAAAGGCGGCACGATTGCTGCGTTGGAGGCCACAGGCAAATTAATCGGCTCATTGAATGTGGCGGCGCACGCTGTCAGCCACAACATGAGCGCCACAACAACCGCGCGGTACGCCATTTCAAACATCAACAAACGCCCTCGAGGGATCGCGGTCAGGGATTGAGCGGCGGCAATGCGTTGCGCATCTGTGCGCTAGGGATCCGCATCATCCCGTCAAACGGTCTGTTCATGTCGAGAATGAGGAAAATCGAACCGGACACCGACACCGCGCATAACAACACAATGACGGCAACCAGCATGTCGAGCCGCGTCAGCAGACCAAAGATGCCGAATATCACGGTCAGCCAGAACACCAATATTGTCAAAAACGGCATGGAAATCGTATCGCGGCCCTGCACAAAGAGCGACAGTCTGTCCTTTGCGATTTCGTTGGCGATGTTCACAATTTCTGTTTTCAGCGCACGCTGGAAATCCGTCGTCGCCGGCAGATTGACAAGGCTCTGGATGAATGAGTCCGCCGCGCCCGTCATCTGGAACGGACTTGGACCGCGCGATATCGCATTATTTTCGTTCCATATTCGATCGACCATCAAACCGAAGGTCTGACGAAGGGCAACACGGGCATTCGCGGCTTCATTGCCATATTGCGCGAGTGTTTGATCAAGCAGGACGGCGTTAGCCGCAATCTGCCTGACTTGCGTGACTCTCGCATCGAAGGATGTTTTTCCCGTCGCAATCAGCAACCCGAGAACAAGAGCCGAAAGTGTGGCGATCAGCCCGACCGACAACTTGATGACATCTTTAGTGTCGGAATTCAGGTGTTCCTCCGACAGGAATGTCCGCGCAAACGCGCCAAGCAGAGCGCCTGCGATGATCAGTGCCAAAACAATCAATGAAATTACAGCAGTGTGCACGACCCGATTTTCCGCCAATTGTTGTTATATTCGCGCGCTTTCCCGATCGCAGCATATAGCAGGACGCGGCAATCCAGAAACGAGGTTGCGGTGTTAGGATGACCGAAAATTCGATAGGCTGACACTATGGCGTCGGGGCGTTCAAGAACAGTGATGGCGGCTATCGTCGTTGCGGCAATTCTCGCCAGCTACGGCATCCTCGCCTACATTGTGCTTCCCCTGGCCTGGACCCACTACGAACATCAAAAGGGACTCGCGGGCCTCCCAATGGTGACGCGGACGGCGCAGGGCATTCCCGGCGATGCGATCAATGTCGGATTGGTCGGATCAAAAGACGATGTGCTGTGCGCCATGCATGCGGCCCGGTGGTATCCTGCCGATCCAATTACGCTGCGATCGAGTTCTTGCGATTGTGGGCAGCGTCGTCCTCGACCGGCCGTATCGGGACGCGCCGGTGAGCAACCTTTTTTATCAAGGCAGAGCCGAAGACCTTGCATTCGAAAAGCCCGACGGCACGAGCGCCGATCGCCGCCAACATGTGCGGTTCTGGGAGGTCTTGAAACGTGGCGAAGAAGGAAGGCCCGTGTGGCTCGGCTCCGCGACGTTCGACCGCGGCGTGGGTCTCAGCCGCCTGACCGCTCAGGTCACACATCATATCGCCCCCAATATCGATGCCGAACGAGACCAGTTCACGGCCGACCTGAAAACCGCAAAAGTTGTTGAGGCGATCTATGAAGTTTCCGGCGTCGGCCCGACGCTCAACGGCCGGAACGGAGAAGGTGACCGGTACTACACGGATGGTGAAATCAAGATTTCCCGACTTGTCGAAGGATGCAACGCAAAAGCCGAGACGGCAGTGGAACTGGATAACCCGCCGCTCGTCGACATGAAAAACGCGACTTGGGAGGCGATCGCCGCCCTCCTGTCGTCCGGCGCGCCGACTACCAATTCGAAATAGCAGCCCGCGCTATGCCCCTTGAGGCAATTCTGTCGCCCTGTTGCCTGTATTAAATTGTACTATGGAATGCACCGCCACGAAGGGTCGGCGATCAGTTTCTATTCGGAGGGCGTCGTGAAAACACTCTTCCTGATAGGCATCACGGCACTTGAATTAATCGGTGCATCCGCCGTTGCATCGGATTTGACTACGAAAGCGGCGGCCAACAAAACTCCGACCGGGCCGCCGCCGTACAACTGGTCGGGGTTTTATGTGGGCGCTAATTTCGGCGGGGGATGGACAGGCAGCAGCCTGAACATTCCCGACAATAATTTATATGGCGGCATTACCGAGTTCGTCGGTGGCGTCCAGGCCGGGTATAATCTTCAGGCAGGGCACGTTCTGCTTGGTGCCGAAGCCGACTTCGATTGGGCAAGTTTCAACCATCCGACGCTTCCCGCTCCGACGCTAGGCTCCGTCAGCAACCACTGGATGAGCACCGTGGCAGGCCGCATTGGCCTCGTGAACGACCGCTGGCTTGTTTTCGCCAAGCTGGGCGGCGGCTGGGTGCGAAGCGACGCGATGGTGAATATGCCCGCTTTGCCGACATGGAACGGGTCCAGCACCAACAGTGGCTGGCTAATTGGCGGGGGTGTCGAATACGGCTTCAAGGCGCACTGGACCGTCAAACTCGAATACGACTACCTGGCACTGTCGGGCTGGAATTCGGCCCCGGTCCCGGTGGTGGCGCTGGGCCACGACGTTCAAACGGTCAAGGCCGGCATCAATTATAAATTCGAGAGTGGTGTACCCGCTGCGGCAGAGCCGTCGCGCCCCGGTGGTTCAGCCAGACCGGCTAAAGACGAAGACCTGCAGAAGCAATCGCAAAACCCGATCGCTGATCTTGTGAGCTTGCCATTCCAGAGCAACACCAACTTTAATGCGGGGCCTTTCAACCGCACGCAGGAAATACTCAATATCCAGCCGGTCGTTCCAATGCACCTGAACGAGGACTGGAACGTAATCTCGCGCACCATCATTCCGCTGGTAAGCCAGCCTGACCCGGCGAAAGATAGTAGCGTCGGCGGTATTGGCGATATTACCCAATCCTTGTTTCTGTCGCCGACGAACCCTGGCAAACTGATCTGGGGTATTGGCCCTGTCTTCACCGTTCCGTCCGCCAACGATCCGATTCTCGGGACGGGAAGAGTTTTGTTCGGTCCGACGGCCGTGTTCCTGACGACGCCAGGCCATTGGGTACTCGGTGTGCTCCTGAATAATCAGTGGTCGATCGGCGGCAATGCGTTGCGGCCGGCGGTGAACACCGGTCTCGCCCAGCCGTTTGTCAACTACAACATGGAGCACGGCTGGTACTTGACCACATCTCCCATCATCACCGTGAACTGGCTCGCAGCGGCAGGCGAGCAATGGACCGTGCCGGTCGGTGGTGGCTTCGGTCGAGTATTCAAAGTGGGCGATCAACCGCTGAATGCATCTATCGCCGCGTATTACAACGCAATACGTCCGACCGGCGCATCAGACTGGCAATTGCGGACCTCGATCGCGCTACTATTCCCGGTGAAGTAGGTACCCAATGCAATCGCTGTCGCGAAGCAATCACTGTTTGCAAAGCCGGCCATTGTCGTGGCGAGTGAACACAGGAGCGGTAACCCGGTTGCCAGAAGGACATTGTCAAATGCGCTTGTCATCAACTGTCGTCGTCTGCGCTGCATTCCTGTTCGCGGGGCTTACCAGTAATTCCTCCGCTCAGACGGTGTCGCAACCATCCACTGAGTTAGCCGCGAAGAAGAGCAAGTCGGAAAAGGCCTGCTATACGTGCTGTCGTAACAACCAGATCAAGATGGGGTTGCCAGCGGGCCAGGTCGAGCTATGCGTCCAAAGGTGTATGATAGGAACAGCGCGCAATTGCTGACAACATTGGGGGCCACGCCATGAATTGTAGCAAGCAGTCGTTTGCCGTCGTCTTCGTACTCTTCGCGGCGCTTTTGTCTTTAAATCAGGGCACGCTCAATGCGCGGGACGCCGGCCTGGCACCCCTCGCCTTCGCGGCGGCTCAGACCGCCAAACAGCAATGCATAAACACCTGTCGCGCACGATATCGCGACTGCCGGTCTCTGAAGCAAATACCATCCACCGAGTGTCGGGGCGTTTATCAGGATTGCACCCGCTTCAAGTGTGGTGCGGTGCAGGGATAACGGTCGTGCCGTTATCAAAAATCCGGCTGTAGAATACTGTCCATGCTTGGACCGATATTTGCTGGTATGTAAGGCGCGGTGACGTCACTATCTATCGCTTGTAGGGCATTGTTGGTGCCGCCGACGGCCGGATCAAACGGCCCGTTCTGATAGGCCGCATAGGCCTGCGCAGTCCCGACATAGGCGCAATTGCAACGCGCCGCATCGGCGTACACATAATAGACTATTCCATCCTTCGTGCGTTTGACGAGCTTGTCGGGCGGCAATGAATTCAGGAGCGCGTGCTTTTCCGGTGTGGTCGCGTACTTCACCATGAAGCCTGCGGCCGTGAATAAATTGTTCGGAATAACAAACACCTGCTGTTGTTGCGCGGCCGCAAGCGAGGGGCTCAGGGCCAGCAGCACAATTCCGATGAGCACGCGATAAATCGGCATCATCAGCTCCATCATAAACCGCAAACACGACCCGTTACGGCGGAGGTCCTGGTCCTGCGGAGCCACCAAGCCCTGGCGGTGGACCCGGGCTCTCCAATTGGAGAGGCAACAGGCCCTGCGCATTTTCTGAAGACGGCGGCATCGCCGGAACTTGCTGGCCGCCGCCCGCCGGATTGCGAACGCACTCGCCGCCAATGCCGCTCAAGGTTTGCCGGCATTGTTGTTCGCTGGTGTAAGCACAATTGAGGTTACCGTCGTTATCCGCAATTCCACACCAGGGAAGATTGTAGGTCTGCGCATGGGAAATGCCGGCAGCGAAAGATGCCGCCACAACAAGAAGTGATATCCGTAGGCTTTTATGTGGCATCGCGTACCGCTAACAGTGAAAGCTCACTACTTCGCAATTATGATCCCGCGCTCCGCTCGCCACTTCTTGAAGACGATGTCGATGGCTTCGATGATCTTCACCTGCGGATTTGCCTTACAGTACACGATCACTTCGTGTTCTGTTTCCTTCGAACGGCCAATGTTGAGATAGTGCTTCTTCGCAAGTCCGTTGTACCAACCGCTATACCAGGTGGTGAGCAAGTCAGCCTGATCCTGCCACGTTCCGGCGAGTTGCGCGCAACTCAAAGTCTGAACATCGAGGTATCCTTCAGCGTCCGCGTAAGTACTCAGATCAACCTGTGCGTTGGCACCGGTATTTACGAAAGACAACGTGAGTCCTGCCGCAACCAGGATCAGAGTTTTTCGCATACGGTTTCTCCCAAATTTCTACTTCGTGCTTCTACATTCCGCCGAACCGGTAATTCAGTCCGGCACGTATTTCACCGTGATGGGAGATGTCGAGCGAAGCCGCCGTAATATAAAGATATTCAAGCTTCGCGCTGACATTTTGCGTGATGCCATATTCCACGCCTGCCCCAAGCACCGCGCCTACTTGTTTATTCGTGCCCGAGCAGTTGATGATTCCAAATGTGCCGCAGGAAACTCCGGCCGCCGGAACAAAGCTGGATTTAGCGCCCAGTAACGCAAGGCCCCCGGTCGCGTAGAACAGCCAATTCTCCTGAGCGTATCCGACGCGCATCCTGGCCGTTGCTTCCCAGTCGACATTGGTGCTCGCATTGACGGCAGAGGATGTAATGGGAATGCCGCCGGCGCTCGGAATGAATGTGGCGGACCCCTTCATATTGGCCCAGTCGAGATCAGCTTCGAAACCAAGAACAACATGGCCCGATTGAATTTGCGCGCCTGCTGTGCCGCCGAACACGCCGCCGGAAAATTCAACGGACTGGCCATCGAACCGGTTCGTGAGCAGATTAAGCGGATCCTGCTGACCCCAGGCACCACCGCCGTTCAATCCAATATAAATCCCGGTCCAGTTATAGACCGGCGTGGGAGCCAAGAGCGGCGCCGCTGCCGGCCGCTGCGGCAAGTCCGCAGCTGACGCGGTTTGCGCGAGCCCGAGCGCCAATGCTGCCGCAACGAAGAGTACTGATTTGGTATTGAGCATCGTGTCCCCCATTACGAATTGTGGCTTGGTCCGGAATCAAGTCGGCGAGATGAAAGCGCTTGCGCAAACTCTCGTAGACTTCTGCGTTCAAGGCAGTGGCCGTAGCTTGAGTGCGGCGACTCCGACAGCAACGTTGACGGCAACCGAGCCCTCCACCGAGACCGGCTGAAGCGCAATTGTGCGTCCTGATCCGCCCACCAGGACGTTGGCGCCGACTCCAAGACCGAGGGCGGCATCCGCGCTCGCGCCCACATAGTCACCGGCGAGCGCGCCGAACGGTACACCGACGGTCGGCGCGAGAACGGCCCAGGCCATGACACCCCCCGCCGAAATCCCAATATCGATGCCAACCGTGTTAAGTGCGCCGGCGTAGGCCTGCGGCGGGACCTGCGCATTCTGCGTAAACTGGCATTCCATGGACTGATGGCCGGCAATGATGAAACCAATGCTCGGATTGAGCCGGCAACGCAACATGCCCGCTTGCGTCCAGTTGGGTGATTGAGCCTCGGCAGACGCGGCTGTCATTGCGATCAGAGCGAGTGCCAGCAGTGCTGAACATGTTCGTGACATCGAATGTTATTCTCCCGTGAGTTTTGATCGCGCCGTATTGGGCGCCTCAGTAGCAAGGCGGGTAAGGGTAATAACCGCACGCGGGACGCGCGTAGTAAGGCGGGGGGTAGCCGTACGCGCCCGCGCCGTAAGCAGCGGCGGCGCCATAGACAGCTGCCGTGCCAAGAGCAGCCGCTCCAGCGTAGTACGCGCCACGGTAAGCGCTACGTCGCGCGACGCCCGCAAAGGACAGCGGGGTCAGCGGCCTTCCGATAATATCGATGAAGACAGCCGCTGCGCCGTCGGCTCCCGTCAGGTTGCCCTCGAGCACCTCCACGTCGAACGTGAGCCGGTCACCCTCGAGCTTCGGAGTCTTGAGAACGACCACCGCATCCCGAATTGTCGAGCCGTTCTTGCTGAAGGCGGATACGGTTGCATTGGGAGGATCCTTTGCAAAATTGTCGCTGCCGGTTCCCCAGTCTTCAACAATATGGCTCGTGAGATCGTGACCGGCGGCACGGACCGGCCTGTCGGCGAATACGATAGAATTCGGAGATACTCCGGTCAGCACCAGTTTATTACCCTGCAGGCTGACGCCTTGGGAATTGAGAACAATGAGCGACGGAACGACCTCTGTCTTGGGAGTCCCGCCGATGGTTTTTTGAAGCGGCACATGCGACGATTCTGAGGGCGCGTTTTGTGCACGCGCCAACCCTGGCACGCAAAGTAAGCCGACGACGACTGCTGTTAACGCTGCGATGCGTACCATCGTATGTGTCCCCCTCTGTCCACGCGGATTGATTGGTTACTCGCTCTGGTGCCCGGCCGCCTGCATTGCCTTGAGGATGCCGTCGAGGTTGTAGGTTTCCGGCGCCTGCATTGGGGGAAATTCCTTGTAAGACATCAGCTCCTTCGTCCACAGCAGTTGGCCGATTGGCAGGATATTCCAGTCGTAGAGATAGGCCGTGCTTGGGGAGCCAATCGAACCGGCATAGCCGAGCAACGACTTTGCGTCGGCGCCGACCGTCTGCTCGAAGGGGTCGCGTTTGATGTTGGCGATCTGGGTCCAATGATAGGTGGTGGCTCCATACAATCCGCCAGTCCCGGTATCGGGCACCATCGTGTAGTAGAGCTTCCAGTTCTTGTAGCGCACTGCCGATGGTTGCGAGCCGGTGTAGTAGAAGAACACGTCGCGCGCCGATTTATCCGATGTGCCTTCGAGGTAAGCGCGCTGGTCAACGCCATCGAGCGTGGTCTTGACGATGCCGGGATAGGTGCCGGCCTCGATCTGCTTCTTCAAGGCGTCGCCCTTCGGACCGCCGGCGATATCGACCAATGTCGGCAGCCAGTCGAGGGCCGAAAACATCTCGTTCTTGATCGTGCCCGGCTTGATGTGCCCGGGCCAACGGACGAGCAGTGGCGCGCGCATGCCGCCTTCCCAGGTGGTCAGCTTGCCGCCTTTGAAGAGCGTCGTGCCGCCATCGGGGAATGTGATGTTTTCCGCGCCGTTGTCAGTGGTGAAGACGACGATCGTGTTATCGAGTTGGCCCATATCCTCAAGCTTTTTGAGGACGTAACCGATATTGTCGTCCAGCTGCTTCATGCCGGCTTCGTTGAGGCCCCAGTCCTTGCCACCGGGCTCACCGATCATCGCCTCGTACTTCGGCGGCAGCACAGTCGTGATGTGCATGCGCGCCGGGTTGTACCAGACAAAGAATGGCTTGTTGGTCTTCTTCGGGTCGTTGCGATCGAGGTAATCGATGACCTTGGCAGAGATTTCCTCGTCAACCGTTCGCGAGCGATCGAGTGTCAGCGGGCCCTCATCCTTGCAGGTCTGGTTTTTCTGCGATCCGTCGGATGACTTGCACGCGAGCACTGGCCGCGGCGGCGTCAGGCAGGTGGCCGTTCTGGGATCGACGGCGCCGGGAACCTCGGTGAGGCCAGGGATTGGTGAATTCTTGCACGGCGGCGCGATGCCCTGCACGGTTGGCGACTTATTGATGTCGGGGAAGCTCACACCCTGCATTGCATCGAGATGATACAGATAACCCCAGAATTCCTGGAAACCGTGCGCGGTTGGCAGCGCCTCGACGTTATCACCAAGGTGGTTCTTGCCGAACTCGCCGGTGTTGTAGCCCTGATCAAGCAAAAACTTGGCGACCGCCGGAGTGCCGGGTCGCAACCAGGACGGGCTGCCCGGAAGTTGCGGCGGAATCATGCCGGTGCGCAGCGGATGCATGCCGGTGAAGAACGCATTTCGCCCGGCGGTGCAGCTTTGCTCCGCGTAGTACGTCATGAAAATCGCACCCTCATTGCCGATGCGATCGATGTTTGGCGTTTCCCCGACCATCAAACCCCGGTGGTAGATGCTCGGCTGCATGATGCCGATGTCATCGCCCATGATGAACAGGATGTTGGGCTTCTGAGGGAGCTGCGCGGAAGCCGGCATACATGCGGCGATCACCGTGACAACGAGTGTGAGCAAACCGATGCAAACCTTCATCATGGCAGACCTCTCCAAGCTGTCGTTGTTCGCTTTGCCTTCAGGCTGCGCGGCCGAATTGATTGGGAGTACGCGCTCCAACAACATCAGCCTGCCGAAAAAGGTCGCTGTCCGAAACTTCCCTTTGAGGCAGCCCCGGCCTGTCACATGTTCGTGATTAGTTCATGGTAGCCGACGGCCTATGGCGCTGATTCAAGGCTGCCAAGCACAGTTGCGACATTTGCGGTGGCGCCAACATGCAGCGATGGTGTTCGGAAAACGCTCGCCTTGATAGTAAGCTGATCACCGTTGCTTTGACGCAACTTGGGGCGAATTTTCAGTGAATACTCTCGCCTCGAGGCGGATGAGATCGGGTTGTTGAACGTGTAAGTGTTTTGAAGGTGCACTGGATGCGCGTGGGGTTGACGTCCATCGCCTTTCTGATCGCGGTCACGATTGGTGTTTCGGCCGCGGAGCCAAAGCGTGTTTTATTGCTGCACGCATTTGGCCATTCTTACTCGCCGTGGAGTGACATGGCGGCAAGTTTTCGCGCCGAACTGGTCAAAAAATCGCCGCAGCCAATCGAACTCTACGAGGTCTCGCTCGATACGGCGCGCGCCCAAACTTCGCGGGATGACGGGCCATTTGTCGACTATATCCGCGCGCTCGTTGCCGAGCGCAAGCTCGACCTAGTCGTTCCGATAGGTGCACCCGGAGCTTTTTTCGTCCAACGCAATCGTCAGCAACTGTTTCCTGATACGCCGATGCTGATTGTCGGCGCCGACCGCCGCCGGATTCCAATTTCCAGCCTGAAGGAAATTGACACCGGCGTGATGCTGGACCTCGATCTCGCGGCCTATCTCAAGAACGTATTGCAGCTGCGGCCCGAGACGACGGAGATCGCTGTTATTGTCGGAAATTCCCCTGTTGAGCGATACTGGACATCGGAGCTTCGTCGCGAGTTTCAGCCGTTTGCCGATCGTCTGAAGATCGAGTGGTTCAACGACCTCACGTTCGACGAAATGTTGAAGCGCGCGGCATCAATGCCACCACACTCCGCCATTTTCTGGTTTTTGATGTCAGAAGATGCTGCGGGCGTCCCCTATTCGCAAGATCGCGCACTCGAAGCCATGCGCGAGGTGGCCAATGTGCCGATTTTCGGAATGGGAGACTTCGAACTTGGCCGCGGCATTGTCGGAGGGCCCTTGATGCAGACGCAGGCTCTCGGGAACCAAGGAGCGGAAGTTGCGCTTCGTATTTTGAAAGGAGAAAGGCCGCGCACCATAAAAACGCCAAATGTATACTTCGGTCCTGCCGTTTACGACGCGCGCGAGTTGCGGCGGTGGGACATCAGCGAGGCCAGGCTTCCGTCCGACGGCATTGTTCAATTTCGCGAAGCCAGTGTCTGGCAGCAATACCGCTGGCAGATAATTTCCATTGCAATCATTGTGCTCGCGCAAGGCGCCGTGATCACAGGGCTATTTCTGGAACGACGCCGTCGTCAAATCGCCGAGCGGGAGCTACGCGACCGGCTGTTGGAAGTTATTCACTTGAATCGCACGGCCGTCGCCGGGACATTGTCGGCCTCGATCGCTCACGAGTTAAATCAACCCCTCGGTGCCATCCAGAGCTACGCTGAGGCTGCGATGCTCTATCTCGGCGCAGATCCCCCCAACGTCGCAAGGGCCGAACAGATACTTTCCAATATCCTTCGGGACAATGATCGCGCCGCGCAGATCATCAGCCATCTGCGTGGACTCTTGAAGAAAAAAAATGAGGACGAGCTGGAGCAGATCGATCTCAATGAGGTTGTTCGCGACACCCTTCAGATTGTAGGGCCCGAGGCGGTGAAGAAAGGAATTGAGCTTGTTGCAAATCAGCAAACCAACCACTTTTTCGTACGCGGTGACCGCATTCATCTTCAGCAAGTCATTCTGAATTTGGCGATGAACGCAATCGATGCCATGCAGGCCTGCAAACCCGGCCAGGGCAAACTGTCAGTGAAGGTTGCACTGGTCGGAAATTCCGCTGTCGAAGTGTGGGTCGAAGATTCCGGAAGCGGAATTCCTCCTGACAAGTTGGGCAAGATCTTTGACGCATTTTATACGACAAAAAAACAAGGCACCGGACTTGGGCTTTCCATCGCACGTACGATCATTGAGACTTACGGTGGCAGGATCTGGGCTGAAAACCGGCTTGGGGGTGGCGCAATATTTTGCTTTACAGTACCGTTGTTGAAGGTGGTCACCACATGACGATGCCGTCACCGGTCATCCACATTGTCGACGACGATGCGTCGTTCCGCACGGCGATCGGGGACTTGCTAGGTGCTTGCGGCTATCGCGTATCGCTCTATGAAACGGCGAAGCAGCTCCTTGCAACACCGCTGAATGGGGAACCCGCCTGCATCCTGCTCGATGTGCAAATGGCCGGCATGAATGGCCCGCAGCTCCAGGCTCAGCTGGCGGACCTCGGATGTCAGATACCCGTCGTCTTTCTCAGCGCGCATGGCGATGTCCCGACAACCGTCACTGCGATAAAGGCGGGCGCAGAGGATTTCCTGACCAAGCCAGCGACCAAGGAAAGACTATTGGAGGTGATTCAGCGCGCCCTCGCCCGGTACGAGGACATGCTGACACGGGGAAAGCAGATTTCCGCCCTTCAATCACTTTACGCGAAGCTGACCCGTCGCGAACAGGAAGTGTTCGCTTTGCTGGTACGCGGAAAACCCCATAAGCAGATTGCCTATGAGCTGGGAATATCGGAGCGAACGGTCAAAATGCACCGGCACCAACTGGTCCAGAAACTTGAAGTTCGCTCGCTGGCGGAGGCTGCGGTCATTGCCGAACGTCTCGGATTGTTACCGCATGGCGAAACAGTTGTGGGCGCCGCAGCCGCACACGTCGACCGCAGCGCGATTAATGGGCGCCGGCAACTCTGACGCTGCAAAATTTCAGGTCCCTTATACGGCCCGCCCCAAGGGGCAGGTCCGGTCAGCCGCCATTTCTGTCACAATGGACACAACATGGAGATGGCTTTCCGACCCGGCTTGTCTGGACCAGATGGTCATAGGGTATCTATGCAAGGGCGCCGCAAGGTCGTGGCCATTGTCGATGACGACCCGAGCATGCTCCGGGCCACCAAGGATCTATTGGACGCGCAGGGTTTTCTGACCGCGGTCTTCCCGTCCGCCGAAGAATTCCTGGCAAGCAAGCTTGGACATGAAGCCGACTATCTCCTTCTGGACATCCATCTCACCGGCATGTCCGGCATTGATTTGCAGCGGCAGCTCAAGGCTTCTCACTCAGAAGTTCCGGTCATCTTCATGACCGCGCTCGATGACGAAGCCATTCGCCGGCAGGCGGTTGAAACAGGCTGCATAGCTTGCCTGCGCAAGCCCTTCCCGGCACGTCAGTTGTTTGATGCGATCGAGAAGGCCGGGGCACGATAAAAAATGCGGACGTGCGCAAGTTTGCCCGGCGAAGAAGCGATACTGCGCGCAAACGATTTGAATTAAACCATTGCGTGCGCCGGTAAGACTCCCCCCGGCCACAATATTTTGCGACCTACCTCTTTGGGCAGTTTAAATTGCCCGACTCCAGTGTGAGGATGACTTTGCGCGTGAAGTCGTTAGTGTCACGCCGCAACACCAATTTGCCGACCAGCTTCTCCAGCGGGGAAATGCGACATGACTACGAATAGAAAAATATGGATCGGCCTGCTTGCTGCGCTCGCCGCGGCAACAATTGCGACTGAATCTGCAACCGCGCAACAGCAACAGAAGCCGAACATCCTCGTCATCATGGGCGATGACATTGGCATGTGGAATATCGGCGCCTACCACCGCGGCATGATGGCGGGCCGCACGCCGAACCTCGACAAGATCGCCAAAGAAGGCATGCTGTTTACCGACTATTATGCCGAGGCAAGTTGCACCGCTGGTCGCGCGAACTTCATCACCGGAGAACTGCCGATCCGCACCGGCATGACTACCGTTGGCCAGGCTGGGGCATCAGTCGGCATCCCGGCCGAGGCGGTGACGATTGCGACGGTGCTGAAATCGATGGGTTACGCCACCGGCCAATTCGGCAAGAATCATCTCGGCGACAAGAACGAGTTCCTGCCGACGGTGCACGGCTTCGATGAGTTCTTCGGCTATTTATATCACCTCGATGCAATGGAAGACCCGGCGCATCCCAACTATCCGCAAAATCTGCTGAACGTCGTCGGCCCACGAAACATGGTTCATAGCTGGGCCACCGACAGAGACGATCCCACGGACATGCCGCGCTGGGGCAAGATCGGTAAGCAACGAATTGAAGACGCGGGCACGCTCTATCCCAAACGGATGGAAACCGTGGACGACGAGATCCGTGATTTTGCCCTCAAGTTCATGGACAAGGCCAAAGCCGACAACAAGCCGTTCTTTGTCTGGCTCAATCCGACGCGCATGCACATCGTCACGCATCTTTCGCCCAAGTACGAGGCGCTGCGCAACTCGGAGAACGGCTGGTCGGAAGAAGAAGCCGGCATGGCCCAGCTCGATGACGACATCGGTCTGGTCATGAAGAAGATCAAGGACCTCGGCGTTGATGACAACACCATTGTCGTCTTCACCACCGACAACGGCACCGAAGTGTTTACCTGGCCCGATGGCGGCCAGACGCCGTTCGCCCAATCCAAGGGTACAGTCCTCGAGGGCGGCTTCCGTGTGCCGGCGATCATTCGCTGGCCGGGCAAGGTGCCGGCGGATTCAGTGCAGAATGGAATCTTCTCCGGCCTGGACTGGTTGCCGACCTTTGTGGCCGCTGCCGGTAATCCGAACATCACCGAAGAATTGCTGAAAGGCAAAACGATCGGTGACCGGACCTACAAGAACCATCTGGATGGCTACAACCAGTTGGCCGCCATCACCGGCAAAGGACCGTCCGTGCGTCACGAAATCTTCTACCTTGGTGAAAGCACAGTCGGCGCGGTGCGTATTGACGACTACAAGTTCCGCTTTATCGACCAACCTGCGGGCTGGTTGGGCGAAAAGACCAAGCCTGACGTGCCCTACATCACCAACCTGAGGCTCGATCCATTCGAGCGCACAGGCTGGCCGAACAACGGCACGAAAGACGGTGCGCAGCAATATTTCGACTGGTTCAAATACCAGTTCTGGCGCTTCGTCTTCGTCCAACAGGTCATGGGCAAGGAACTCCAGACCTTCCTCGACTTCCCGCCGATGCAGCGCGGCGCGAGTTTCAATCTTGATGCCGTCAAAGCTGAGATGGCCAAGCGGATGGAGCAGGCGGAGGCGGCTGCCAAGGGTCCCAGCAACTAGTGACCGGATCTTAACGGCGGGCGGCTCGCAATAACCGCCCGTCGTTGCGGTCTCAGTATTGGTCTACGGTGTTGTCGCTGAAGCCCTGACGCGGCTGAAAGGCAGGTACCATGTCACGCACTCCGTTCTTCTCGGGCCTCGTCCGTCGCACGCTGCTGTCGGCCCTCGTGGTACTTGCACTATTGCCCGGAACGCTCTTGCCCGCGGTTGCGCAACCCGCGACAAGCGATCCGCTCCCCTCCTGGAACGATGGCGCCTCGAAGCAGTCGATCATCAATTTCGTCACAGCGGTGACGCGCGAGGGTTCGCCGGATTTCGTTCCGGCGTCGCAGCGCATCGCGACATTCGATAATGATGGCACGCTGTGGTCGGAGCACCCCATGTACGTGCAATTGGTCTTCGCGCTCGATCGCGTAAAAGCGATGGCGCCCTTGCATCCGGAATGGAAGGACAAGCAGCCGTTCAAGGCGGTGCTGGATGGCGACATGAAAGCCTTGGCGGAGTTCTGGCGAACGCGGTCTTGTGGAAGTGATGATGGCGGCTCATGCCGGCATGACCAGCGATGAATTCGCAAAGATCGTCACCGATTGGCTAGCCACCGCGCGTGATCCGCGTTTCAAGCGCCCCTATACCGAGCTCGTCTATCAGCCGATGCTCGAAGTGCTCGCCTATCTGCGTGCCAACGGATTCAAGACCTATATTGTCTCCGGCGGCGGCATCGAGTTCATGCGGCCGTGGAGCGAGCGCGTCTATGGGGTCCCGCCCGAGCAAGTCGTGGGCTCATCAATCAAGACAAGGTTCGAGATGCGCCAAGGCAGGCCGGAGCTGTTCCGCCTGCCGGAGGTCAACTTTGTCGATGACAAAGGCGGCAAGCCGGTCGGCATCAATGAATTTATCGGACGCCGCCCGATTGCCGCGTTTGGCAATTCCGATGGCGACCTTGAGATGCTGCAATGGACAACGATGAGTGGCGGCGTGCGATTTGGCCTGATCGTCCACCATACCGATGCCGAACGGGAATATGCCTATGACCGCAACACCGAGTTTGGAAAACTCGACAAAGCGCTGGACGCCGCGGCCCTCAATAAATGGACGGTGGCGGACATGAAGAAGGATTGGAAAGTTATATTCCCGCCGGGGCAATAAAACCCTGCGTCTCGCGGACTGTTAGCTTTTGTGCCACGTTGTACGCGGGAGACCTGCTCATCGATGGCCAGTTCGAATCGCGAGCCGCGGCAAAGATTTAAGCCAAATAAAAGCCAAGGCGCTTCATCGGTAGGCGGACCGTCCGGCGACGGGCCGCGCGCGCGCAAACGCGCCTGGTGGATCGCAGCTGCAATCATATTGGTAATCGCTGCAGCCGCGGTGACAGGGCTGATCGGCAGCGGCTCGTTATCGACATTCGTTGCGGGACAATCCGGTACGCCGGCCGCAACGGCGACTTTCGTCGGCAGCGAAACCTGCGCCGGCTGTCATCAGCCCGAAGCAAAGTTCTGGCAGACCTCCCAGCACAAGAAAGCAATGGACCATGCCACCGACAGATCGGTGCTGGGCGACTTCTCCGGTGTGACGTTCGAATACTACGGCGTCACGTCGCGCTTCTTCCGCAAGGATGGAAAGTTTTTCGTCGAGACCGATGGCCCTGACGGCAAGCTCGCAACGTTCGAGATTAAATACACGTTCGGTCTCGATCCTTTGCAGCAATATCTGATCCAGTTTCCGGACGGACGCATTCAGGCGCTGTCGATCGCCTGGGATTCGCGGCCGAAGGACCAAGGCGGCCAGCGCTGGTTTCATCTTTACCCCGGTGAAGACATCCGCCACGACGATGTTCTGCACTGGACCAAGCTGAACCAGAACTGGAATTTCATGTGCGCCGAGTGCCATTCGACCGGTGTACGCAAAAACTACGATGCGGCAGCCGACCGCTTCGCGACCACGTGGGCTGAGATCAGCGTCGGCTGCGAAACATGCCACGGAACCGGATCGGCCCATGTCACCTGGGCGCGAAATCAACAAAGCTGGTGGCCGTTCGGCAAGCGCGAAGACCGGAGCAAAGGCCTAGCGGTTCGCTTCGACGAACGCGCAAACGTCACCTGGACGGCGGATCCGCAAACCGGCAAGCCCCAGCGCAGTATTTCTCCCGCACTCCTGCGTACCGAGGTGGAGACCTGCGGCTTCTGCCATGCACGCGGCGGCGCATTCTCCGAGGATTGGATCCCGGGCCACTGGTTGTCCGATACACATCGGGTGTCACAATTTGAGCGTAGACTCTTTTATGCCGACGGTCAGACACGCGACGTCGAGGAGCCATACAACTATCAGCCCTTCAAGCAGAGCGCGATGTTCGCGAAGGGCGTCACCTGCAGCGATTGCCACGAGCCGCACAGCGCCGCGCTACGTGCGCCCGGCAGCGGCGTCTGCGTGCAATGTCACGCCCTCGACAAATTCGATATTGCCGCCCACCGCCATCATGAGGATGTGAAGCCGGCGCTCGCGTGCACGTCCTGTCACATGCAGACGCGGACCTATATGGTCGTCGACCCGCGGCACGATCATAGCTTCCGCGTTCCGCGACCCGATCTGTCGGCAAAAATCGGTACGCCCAATGCGTGCAACAATTGCCATCGCGACCAGTCACCGCAATGGGCGGCAGCGGCCATTGAGCGCTGGCATGGGCCGAACCGGATTGGTTTCCAGAATTATGCCGAAGCTTTCCACGCCGCGTGGACGGAGCAACCGGACGCAGAAGGGCTGCTCACCACAGTAGCCTCCAATGGCAGTACGCCCGCTTACGTGCGCGCCGGCGCGTTGGCGGAGCTGAACGCCTTCGTGTCCCCGGCCAATCTCGATCTGGCGAGAAAGGGTCTCGCCGACCCTGATCCGATGGTACGCCTTGGTTCCCTCGACATGCTTGAAGGTATTCAGGTCGAAGGCCTGTGGCCGCTGCTTTCGCCGTTATTGAGTGATTCAGTCCGCGGCGTACGTATCCGGGCCGTTTCTTTGCTTGCCACGGTCCCGACGCCCAGGCAGCCGCCGGCCGATCGCGACCGTTTCGACCGTGCGGCGGCCGAGTTTATTGCCGCCCAGCGTCTGAATGCTGACCGTCCCGAAGCGCGCACGGCGCTGGGAGCGTTCTTTGTCCGTCGCGGCAATACCACCGAAGCCGAAAAAGAATTCACCGCCGCCCTCCGGCTAAGTCCGCAGTTCGCACCCGCGGCAATCAATCTTGCCGATCTCGATCGGCAGCAGGGACGCGACGGGGACGGCGTAAAGGTCCTCCAGGAGACCATTGTCTCGGCGCCGCAAGACGCCGGCCTTCATCATGCACTCGGTCTCGCGCTCGTGCGCCTGAAGCGCAACGATGAGGCGCTTGCTGAATTGAACAAAGCCAGCGAGCTCGATCCCGAGCGGGCGAGATATGCCTATGTCTATGCCGTTGCATTGCAATCAGGCGGACGAACTCAAGATGCGATGACCGTTCTGAAAGGCAATCTCGCACGCCATCCGAATGATCGCGACACCCTGTTGGCACTGATCAGCTTCAGCCGAGACAGTGGCGACGCTAAAGCCGCGCTCGACTATGCCCAACGACTGGCCCAAATCAGTCCTGCGGATCCGGGCCTCACGGCCTTAATCGATGCCCTCAAGCGTCAAATTGAATCGTCGCCGAGATGATTTTGCGCTTGTGAGTTACGGGTCCTGCGTTCGTCGGAGGTTGCACGGAAACCGATGCAGGATGAGGCGGTTAGAGTTTTGTAAGTGCAGCCCTCATAAACGTTCTCTTAAGTGACCGAGCGCACCCTGCGCCGGTCAAATTCGCACAACCGTGGCATATTAGCTGGCAACTGATTCGCCGCATTCCTATCTGAAGGCTTCAATGGCCAAGACCTCGACCAAGAAAAAACCCGCAAAACAACCCGATTTGTTCGATTCGGCGCGGAATTCGAAATCCTCCGCCCGCAAGGCGCCGAAGGCGTCGGCGCGCGCCAAGACCAGCGCGCGGGGAAAACCGGCAGGGCGCGGGTCAAGCGCGGAGGCCGGCTATACCGCCAAGCACATCGAGGTGCTGGAGGGTCTTGAGCCTGTCCGCCGGCGACCCGGCATGTATATCGGCGGCACCGACGAAAAGGCGCTGCATCATTTGTTTGCCGAAGTGATCGACAACGCCATGGACGAGGCGCTCGCCGGTCACGCCGACTGGATTGAAGTCGAGATGGAAGCGAACGGCTTTGTCTCGGTTACCGACAATGGCCGCGGCATTCCCGTCGATCCGCACCCGAAGTTCAAGAGCAAGTCGGCGCTCGAAGTCATCATGTGCACGCTGCACGCCGGCGGCAAATTCGACTCGAAGGTCTATGAGACCTCGGGCGGTCTGCACGGCGTCGGCGTCTCGGTCGCCAACGCGCTGTCCGAACGCATGGAAGTCGAGGTCGCGCGCGAGCAGCAGCTTTACCGCATGGCGTTCGAACGCGGTAAGCCGAAGGGCAAGCTGGAAAAAGCCGGTCGCGCGCCGAACCGGCGCGGCACCAAGGTCCGCTTCAGGCCCGACCCGCAAATCTTCGGACCGAAGGCTGCCTTCAAGGCCGATCGCGTATTCAAGATGACGCGCTCGAAGGCTTATCTGTTTGGCGGCGTCGAAATTCGCTGGCACTGCGACAAGGCCCTGCTCAAGGGCGTCGAGGGCGTGCCCGAAAAGGCGACCTTCCATTTCGAACAAGGGCTGAAGGATTATCTTTCTGAACAGCTCAAAGACGCGACGCTCGTGCATCCCGAGATCTTTTCCGGCACCCACGGAAAGGTCGGCGCGCATGGCGCCGTTCAATGGGCGGTCGCCTGGACTGCCGACACTGATGGCTTTCTCAACTCATACTGCAATACCATCCCAACGCCCGATGGTGGCACCCACGAATCCGGCCTGCGTTCGGCACTGCTGCGCGGATTGAAGGATCACGCTGCACGCGTCGGGCAGGAAAAGCGCGCTGCTCCCGTCAGCAGCGACGACATCATGACGGGCGCCGGCTGCATGCTGTCGGTGTTCGTGCGTGAGCCGGAGTTCCAGGGCCAGACCAAGGACCGTCTTGCCACCGCCGAGGCTCAGCGGATCGTTGAACAGGCGATCAAGGACCCCTTCGATCACTGGCTCGCCGGCAACCCGCTGCAGGCCAACAAGCTGCTCGATTTTGTCATCGAGCGCGCCGAAGAACGCCTCCGCCGCCGCCAGGAAAAGGACATCGCGCGCAAGACCGCGGTTCGTAAACTGCGCTTGCCCGGCAAGCTTGCGGACTGCACATCGTCCGCCTCGGAAGGTTCGGAGATTTTCATTGTCGAAGGCGACAGCGCCGGCGGCTCCGCCAAACAGGCGCGCGATCGCCGTACGCAGGCAGTGTTGCCGTTACGCGGCAAGATCCTGAATGTCGCCTCTGCCGGCAAGGACAAGCTGGCGCAGAATGCCCAGCTTGCCGACCTGATCCAGGCGCTCGGTTGCGGCACCGGTACGCACTATCACGAGAAAGATCTGCGCTACGAGAAGGTCATCATCATGACCGATGCCGATGTCGACGGCGCGCACATCGCCTCGCTGCTGATCACATTCTTCTATCGGCAGATGCAAAAGCTGATCGAGGGCGGCCGGCTTTATCTGGCGGTGCCGCCATTATTTCGTCTGCAACACGGCGGCAAGATCGTCTATGCGCGTGACGACAAGCACAAGGACGCGCTGCTCAAGAAGGAGTTCCACGCCAACGCCAAAGTCGAGATCAGCCGCTTCAAGGGCCTGGGCGAGATGATGGCGGCGCAGCTCAAGGAAACCACCATGGATCCCGGCAAGCGCACATTGCTGCGAGTCATCCTGGCGGACAAAGAGATGAAACCGACCGCCCGGGCGGTCGAGCGCCTCATGGGCACCAAGGCCGAAGCACGCTTTGAATTCATTCAGGAAAAGGCCGAGTTTGCCAGCGCGGAATTGCTGGACGTCTAGTTTCCTGCCACGTGCAACAACGCTTAGTGGCTGACCCCGTCCTCCTCGCACTTCCGTAGCAGCGGCGTTTTGCCGCCACGCGCGAGCGCGATGCCGTCCTTGACGCGCACCGTCCCACCATCACCCTGATTGAAAATCGTGCGGCGCGTGTTGTCATGCACCGAGAAAACAAGTTTTTGCCGCTCCTCGAGCTCTGTGCCTGGCTGAAAAATCACTTCGACCGATATACTGCTCGCCGAAACCCTTTCGGCGGACAAAACGCTATAGCGGTTGACAGAAAAATCTGGGCCCAGGTTGTGGTCTTCAAGCACCAGACCTGCGCTCGGCGTCGTAACGCTGACACGCGGGTTGGATGGGGTCGCCGGCCTGTTGCAATCGGCCGCCCATGTTCCAAACAGGCCAAATTGCTGGAACAACTCGTCGACCGCCCCCGCACTCGCACTCGCCGACACGACGAAGGTCGCCACGGCCACAGAAATTGCCAGCAAGCGCATATTACCACTATCCCACTTTAAGCTAACAATAGCAGTGGCAGGCGCGGCGGCAATCGGTTTAGACGAGTGTACGACGTGCTAAGCGTCGCGCGATGGATATAGCGTTGATGACTACTTAAAGCTCAGGTTGGCGGCCTTCACGACGTCGGCAAAAGTCTTGATGTCGGCGTCGATGCGTTTCTTGAACGCGTCACCCGTCGGCCCGCCCGGTGTCACGGCCATCTTCTTCAGGCCGTCCTGCACACCGGGATCGGCGAGCGCCTTGCCCAACTCCGCGGTGAGCTTGGCGACGATGGGCGCGGGCGTGCCGGTAGGCACGAAGAATCCGCTCCAGAGTTGGGTATCGACCTCGGGAAAGCCCGCTTCGGCCATGCTCGGGACGTCCGGCAGCTCGGGCGAGCGTTCGGAACCGGTGACCGCCAGTGCGCGGGTCTTGCCGCTCTTAACCAGTGGGATCGCCGGCGGCCCATCAGAAATGGTGAACAGACACTGGCCGGCGAGCACGCTCAGATTCAATTCATTGCTGCTCTTGTACGGGATCGCAACGGCTGGCATTCCGGTTTTGAGTTTGAGCAACTCACTCGCAATGGTGAAGGCCGGTGACGACGTCCCGTAATTCGATTTGTCGGGATTGGCCTTGGCCCAGGCGACAAGCTCCTTCACGTTCTTGGCCGGATGATCCGCGGGTACGACCAGCACCAGCGGGAACGATGCGATCATGTTGAGCGGAATAAAACTACTGCTGGCGTTATAGCTGAGATCGGGGAAAATCGCGCTTGCGATCGACATCTGTCCGGTCGCGCCCACCAGCACCGTATAGCCATCGGCCGGCGCGCGCGCCGCAAATTCCGCGGCAATGCGTCCGCCTGCACCGACCCTGTTATCGATCACAGCGGTGGTGCCGGTGTTCTCCTGGAATTTCTGTACGACCAGCCGGGCGAACAAATCATTGCCGCCGCCGGCCGCAAAGCCAACGAGGAAATGGATCGGGCGGTTCGGAAAGTCGGATTGGGCACGCGCCGGTGTCATGGAAAAGCCGGCGAGCGCCGCCGTCAGCGCGCAGGCTATTGTTTTATAAACCATCGTCATTGAATCCCCCTATTGCGCGCCGTCCCCCTCGGCCACGCTTGCGAAAAGCGTACACCGGGCACGGCAATACGAAAACGCTTTTGTCGAATGTGCTATTGTTTGCCTATCGCCAGTCCCTCCGGACATGACTATGTGCGCGAGCCGCGCAATTCCCAAATACAACCGAGGCGCGAAGGCCGACATTTTCGGCCATCCCCGCGGGCTCGCCTACCTGTTTGCGACCGAGATGTGGGAGCGTTTTTCCTACTATGGGATGCGCGCGCTGCTCGTCCTCTACATGGTCAAATTTTTACTTGATCCTCAGAGAACCGGCGGCGTCATTGGCCTCACCTCGTTCAAGACCATGCTCGAAACGATATTCGGGCCGCTGGCAACGCAACCCCTCGCCTCGCAGATCTATGGGTTCTATACCGGGCTGGTTTATTTAACCCCGATCTTCGGCGGGTTGCTGGCCGACCGTGTGCTCGGGCAGCGCCGTACCGTGATTGCCGGCGCAACCCTGATGGCTATCGGGCATTTCATGATGGCCTTTGAACAGCTGTTTCTGTTCGCACTCGGCTTTCTCATTCTGGGCAATGGCGCCTTCAAACCGAACATCTCGACCCAGGTTGGATCGCTTTATTCGCCAGGCGATCGGCGCCGCGACCGCGCCTTCTCTATCTTTTATGTCGGCATCAATCTTGGAGCCTTTCTTGCCCCCCTTATCTGCGGCACGCTCGGTGAAGAGATCGGCTGGCACTATGGCTTTGCGGCTGCCGGGGTCGGGATGACCCTCAGCCTCATCATTTATCTGTTGGCCACACCGAATTTGCCCGAAGACGCGTTTGTAAGACGGGCGCCGCTGCAACAACCGCTCGACCGCTCAGCGTGGCAATCAATCTTCGCGTTGTTGCTGCTGTTCGCACCCGTGAGCCTGTTTTGGGCCACTTACGAACAGCAAGGCAATACCATTGCGCTGTGGGCCGATCAGTTTACCGACCGCCGTTTCCTTGGCGGCGAAATTCCAGTGACCTGGTTCCAGGCGTTTAATCCCTTCATGATTTTTGCCTTCACGCCGCTCATCGTTGTGTTCTGGCGATGGCAGGGCCCCCGCGAACACTCGACCATCACGAAACTCTCCATCGGTTGCCTGCTGAACGCGCTGTCTTATCTGGTCATGGTGGCCGCGGCCTGGAGTACCGATGGAGGAAAAGCGGACTGGCTGTGGTTATTCGCCTATTTCGCCGTCATCACCGTCGGCGAAATTTATCTCTCGCCGACGAGCCTGTCGCTGGTCACGAAGATGGCTCCGGCGTCTTTGCTGTCGATGATGATGGGTGTGTGGCTTTCGACCAGCTTCATTGGCGGATTTCTCGCCGGATATCTCGGAACGTTCTGGTCGAGCATGAACAAAGGCAGTTTTTTTCTGATGCTCGCGCTCCTCTCGGCCGCGGCCGGTGTCGCGATCATTGTTCTGCGTCGACCTCTCCGCGCAGTGCTGAACGACTAGTCCAGCGGCAATCCAACATATTGTTCAGCCAGCGAAGTCGCCGCGGCACTGGAACTGGTGATATAATCAAGATCGGAGAGCTGGCGGCGGTGATCGAAAACCGACTCACCGGGGAAGCGATGCATGATCTGCGTCATCCACCATGAAAACCGTTGCGCATACCAGACCCGCCGCAGACACTTGGCCGAGTAATTTTCCAGCAATTCGTTTCGTTTGCTTTTGTAGAATGCTTCAAGCGCGCGCGACAGCTGCACGACGTCGGCAAAAGCGAGATTCATGCCCTTCGCGCCGGTCGGCGGCACAATATGCGCGCTGTCGCCGGCCAGGAACAAGCGCCCATATTGCATAGGCTCGACCACATAACTGCGCATCGGCGTGATGCCCTTTTGCAGCATCTTGCCTTCGGCCAGCTTGCGCGCGCCGCCGAGCCGCTTGTGCAGCTCGTCCCAGATGCGATTGTCCGGCCAATTGTTGATGTCCTCATTGTGGTCGCATTGCAGGTAGAGCCGCGCGAGCGTCGGCGAGCGCATCGTGTAGAGCGCAAAACCGCGATCGGTATTGGAGTAGACCAGCTCATGGTCCGGCGGTGGGCTTTCCGACAATATCCCAAGCCAGCCGAAGGGATAATCACGCTCGAATACACTCAGCACGCCATCCGGAATGCTTGGCCGGCAGATTCCGTGGAAGCCGTCGCAGCCGGCGATGAAATCGCAATCGATCTCCTGCGGTCGCCCCTCATGCGTGAAGCGGATTTTTGGCCGCGCGCTGCTCAACTCATGCACGCTGACGTCATCGACCTCGAACAATAGTGAACCACCATTCTCGAGCCGTTGCGCAACCAGATCCTTCACCACCTCCTGCTGGCCGTAGATCGTCACCCGTTTGTCCACGAGCGCCTTGAAATCGATGCGGTGAAGATCCCCGTTGATGCCGACATTGATGCCCCAATGCAGCATGCTTTCGCGCTGCATCCGTGCGCCCGCACCCACGTCGACCAGAAGATCGGCCGCCCAGTGTTCGATAAGGCCGGCACGGATACGATTTTCGATGTAGTCGCGGCTGCGATTTTCGATAACAATCGACTCAATGCCTTGCAAATGCAGCAGCCGCGCGAGCATCAGGCCGGCTGGTCCCGCGCCGATAATTCCGACTTGTGTACGCATGTGGTGTGTCCCGGCGGCTGCTTTCAGCGTTCCCTATAAGCATCTCGCGCAACGGAGGCAAAGGGACGAAGGCCGGAAAAACTTGCACAATCGCTTGGATCAGAACGGCAGGCCATAGCGCGGCACTCTACTCATATAATTGCGGTAGGCGTCGCCAAATTTGGCTTCGAGATAGCGCTCTTCTCGTTTGACGACACCGAAGTGGGCCAGTGGCGCGGCGATCACAAGCATCACCAGTGTCCAATCCGACGCCAAAGCGACGCCAATCCCTGCGATCAGAAGAGCGAAGCCGACATACATAGGATTGCGCACATAAGCAAAGATACCGGTGGTCACCAGTACACTCGACGGCCTGTATGGATTAACGTTGGCGCCAAGGCGTGCAAAAATCCCGCGGCCGGCGATGCCAATGGCGACGCCCGCCGCGATTAGCAATACGCCGATGATGATCCGTTCGTTCCGGGTCAGGATCGCGGACAAGACGTAGGCTGGCAACAGCCAATCGAGCGCGACGCCGACGATGACTACACCCAGTGCGACTAACGGCGGCGGTGCGATCACGCCCGCGGTATTTCGGGTTTCAGCCATGATTGCTCCGTTACTTCAACGCACATCGCGCGGCCGATTCAGGTGCAAAGCCACTCGGCCAATGCGGCATTGACCGCATCAGGCTTCTCGATAGTGGATAAATGCCCGCATTCGGGCACGACGACAAGACGCGCACCGGAAATCCCCGTGCAAATTTCTTTCGCAAGCTCCGGTGGGGTGAGTTCGTCTCCGTCACCGACTATAACCAAGGTTGGACAGCGGATGCTCGCAAGCAACGGCTGCGAATCGGGCCGCGACGTTATGGCTCTTTGCTGCCGCACGAATGCATCCGCGCCGGTGTCGGCCGCCATGTCACGCACCACTCGCTTGAGCGTTTCATCGCCGTGGTGGTTGCGGTGCAGAAAGCGTGGGGTGAGCGCTTCGACGATGTCGCCCAGCTTGCCTGCCTCGGCCATACCAATGAATTTTTCGCGGCCCGCGGATTGCTCTGCAGTGTCGGGACGCGCCGAGGTGTCCAGAAGCGCGAGCTTGGCGATCCGATCGGGCGCCTGCCGCAACATTGCGAAGGCGATATACCCGCCCATCGAAAGTCCGGCGAGCGCGAAACGCGGCGGCGCGTCCGCAAGAATGCGCGCAGCGATCGCAGCCATCTCGCTGTCGCGCCGGTGGTCGGCAACGGTTATCGCACCGTGCGGCCAAAGTGCCGCAATCTGCGGCGCGTAAAGCCGGGCGCTGCAAAGCAGCCCCGGGACCAGAACCAGCGGTAAAACGGGCGCCATATGTGCTCCAAGGCCGAAAAGATTAAGAATTAATATGACTTATCGCATTGTGAAGCATTGACTTTGGCCCTTTGCCCCCTATGTTCCCAAATAACCGGTCAGACATGAAGATTCGGCCGTCCCCCGCGCAATGCAACTGGTTTTTATTAGTCCGGCGCGATCTGGGCGGCTTCTGAGGATATATGGCTTTTTCCCATCTCGGCTTATCCGCCAAAGTTCTCGCCGCCATTGAAACGGCTGGCTACAAAACTCCCACTCCGATCCAAGACCAGGCCATTCCGCACGTGCTTGCACGTCGCGATGTTCTGGGAATTGCGCAAACGGGCACCGGCAAGACCGCTGCCTTCGTGTTGCCGATGCTCACGATGCTCGAACAAGGTCGCGCGCGTGCGCGAATGCCACGCACGCTCATCCTTGAGCCGACTCGCGAACTTGCCGCGCAGGTCGCCGACCACTTCGAGAAATATGGCAAGAACCACAAACTCAATGTCGCGCTAATCATCGGTGGCGTGTCATTCGACAACCAGGATGCCAAGCTCGTTCGCGGCGTCGATGTGCTGATCGCAACGCCAGGGCGCCTGCTCGACCATTCCGAACGCGGACGCCTGCTGCTCTCCGGTGTCGAGTTGCTGGTGATCGACGAAGCCGACCGCATGCTCGACATGGGCTTCATTCCCGATATTGAGCGCATCGGCAAACTGGTGCCGTTTACCCGGCAGACCTTGTTTTTCACGGCGACCATGCCGCCGGAAATCCAGCGGATTGCCGATAAATTCCTGCACAATCCGGTGCGCGTGGAAGTATCGAAGCCGGCGACCGCAGCAATCACCATCACACAATTGCTCGTTTCGACCGGCCGCGATCCGCACGAAAAGCGCGAAACGCTGCGCCGCCTCATTCGATCGGCCGCCAATTACAAGAACGCCATCGTGTTCTGCAATCGCAAACGCGAGGTCGCGCAGCTTCATCGTTCGTTGCTGCGCCACAAGTTCAATGCGGTCGCCCTGCATGGCGACATGGACCAGTCCGCACGCACAGCCGCGCTTGAGCAATTCCGCAAGGGCGAGGTCACGGTGCTGGTCGCTTCCGACGTCGCGGCACGCGGCCTCGATATTCCGGAGGTGAGCCACGTCTTCAATTTCGACGTGCCGCATCACGCTGACGACTACGTACATCGCATCGGCCGCACCGGCCGCGCCGGCCGCAGCGGCACCGCGATTACCATCGTCGCACCGATCGACGGCAAAGCGGTCGGAGCAATCGAGCGGCTGATTGGCGAGACCATTCCCTGGATGACGGGCGAGCCCGCACCTATCGCGGCGCAAGAGGCAAACCCAGCGCAGGAGAGCCAGCGACCTGCCCGCTCCGAACGCCCGCGTGATCGGCACCGGGATCGTCAGCACGGTGCGCGGCGACCAAAAAAAGAGGCGGCCCACAAGGCGCCGTCACACCAGGCGCCCACGCACAAAGCGCCGACCCATCAGCCTCCACCGCCCGTTGAGGACGCCGAAAGCGGCCACCTGCCGGCCTTTCTGCTGCGGCCCATTTCAGTCAAAGCCTGAGCGCTGCGGCCCGGCTCGCAACCTTGCGTTGTGTGTGCGGGTTCCAAATTTACCCCTGATTCATCTCCCTCGAATACCGTTTCGGTGAGAGACGCCATACTTGCCGTCCTCAGCGGGGCTTGGCCCTGCAACTGGGGGTCCTATCAATGACCGGGCGTGCCGAGGATTACGAACGCACGATTGCGTTCGCGGACATCGCTCTCGGGCAGATGAAAGCGCTGCGCCAACCCGCGACCCCGCGCAATTACGAGATCTGGTACACTTACGCGACCGGCTTCCACCCGGCACTCAACCAGCAGGTCAACGCGACAATCAAAGCCAAAGGTACGATTTCCGAATCCGATCTCGCCAAGATCTATGAGAACCATCTGACACCGGCTCGGCTGACCGAGCGCATCGATGAAGTCGGCAGCCAGGTGAAGGGCGAGATCGATCAGGTCATGGCGATGATCGACGCCGCTGTCGGCTCGGCCAGCAGCTACTCGGAGAGCCTCGCCGGCGCAACAGAACAACTCGACCTGTCAAAAGATCGCGAAGGCCTGCGCGCAATCGTCGAAAGTCTGGTGCAAACCACCAAGGTCATGGAAATCTCCAACCAGCAGCTGGAGGAACGCCTCCTCGCTTCCAAACGCGAAATCAACGAGCTGCAGGAAGACCTGGAGGTCGTGCGGACCGAAAGCCTCACGGACCCGCTGACCCAGTTGGCCAACCGTAAATTCTTTGACACCACGCTGGAAAAAGCAATCGCGAATGCCGTCGCCAATTGCGAGCCGCTTTCGTTACTGCTGACAGACATCGATCATTTCAAGACATTCAACGACAATTTCGGCCACCTGACCGGTGACCAGGTGCTGCGCCTGGTGGGAATGTCGGTGAAGCACAATGTCAAAGGCAAGGACACCGCGGCGCGCTACGGCGGCGAGGAATTTGCCATCATTTTGCCGAGCACGGCTTTGCGCGCGGCAATCACGGTTGCGGAACATATTCGACGTGCCGTGATGACCAAGGAACTGATGAAGCGCTCCACCGGCGAGCATCTCGGCCGCATCACGATCTCGGCCGGCGTCGCCACACTGCGCGAGGGCGACAGCGCGCAATCTATCCTGGAGCGCGCCGACGCGTGCCTTTATGCCGCCAAACGAAATGGGCGCAATCGCGTGATGTGTGAAACTGATCCGGAAGTGTCCGCGCCCGACACCACGTCGCAAGTGGCCTGAAGTGGCCTGACGGCCTTACTCGGCGCTTTTCGCCGGCGTTAGCTGCACCGACTCACCGCAGCCGCAGGCACTCGTCTGGTTCGGATTGTTGAAGATAAACTGCGCCGACAATTTTTCGGTCCTGTAGTCCATCTCGGTCCCGAGCAGGAACAAAACGGCCTTGGGATCGACGAGAAATTCTTGACCCCTTTGTCCTCAACCACCTCATCGGTCGCCTTGATATCGACGGCGTATTCCATGGTGTATTCCATGCCGGCGCAGCCGCCGTTCTTGACGCCGACCCGCACGCCGGCGACCGGGCGGTCGGCCCGGGCCATCACATCCTTGATGCGCAGCGCAGCGGCATCTGTGAGCCGCATTACCTGGGGTCTCGGTCGTGCAGTGGCCATGGCAGTCCTCTCAGTCGTCGCCTTTATCTAGTGCTTAATTCTAAAAATTCATCTCACCACATATTCAACACGAGTCGGGCCTCGTCTGACATCCGGCTGGGGTCCCACGGCGGATCCCACACCACGGCCACCTTGGTTTCCTTCACCCCGCCCACGCTAGACACTGCATTTTCCACCATGATCGGTAGTTCCTGCGCCGCAGGACAATTGGGCGAAGTCAGCGACATGTCGATCTTCACACCGCGGTCGTCGCCGATGTCGATCTTGTAGATGAGGCCCAGTTCGTAGATGTCGGCCGGGATTTCCGGGTCGTAAACCGTCTTGAGCGCGGCGACGATATCGTCCGTGAGCTTGTTGAGCTCATCCGCCGGCACTGTCGGCGATCCAACAATGGCGGCATTTTCCGGCGGCTTCTCCGGGGCGGATGCGGTGTCGGCTTCAGGTGTGTTGTCGGTCATGCGAAAAATTCCTGCGCCTTGACGAGCGAGGCGGCGAGCGTCTCCACCTCGTCCTTGGTATTATACATGGCAAACGACGCACGACAGGTGGCGGTCAGACCATAGCGCGCCAGGAGAGGCATCACGCAATGGGTCCCGGCGCGGACCGCAACGCCGGCACGGTCGATGATAGTCGCCACATCGTGCGGATGTGCGCCCTTCAATTCGAACGAAACGATGGGTCCCTTGCCTGGCGCGTTGCCGATGATGCGCAGTGAGTTGATCTGGCCGAGCCGCTCCTGCGCGTATTTGACCAGCGCGCCCTCATGCACGCGAATGCGCGGCTTGCCGATCGAATTCACATAGTCGATCGCGGCGCCGAGCCCGATTGCCTGCACAATCGCCGGCGTGCCCGCCTCAAATTTGTAGGGCGGCTCGCCATACGTAATCCGGTCTTCAAAAACGTCACGAATCATTTCACCGCCGCCATTAAACGGCGGCATACCCGCAAGATGCTCGTATTTGCCATAGAGCGCGCCGATCCCGGTCGGCCCATAAAGCTTGTGTCCTGTGAACACATAGAAATCGCAATCGATGTCGCGGACGTCCACATCCATGTGCACGGCCGCCTGCGCGCCGTCGACCAACACGGGAATGCCGCGTGCATGCGCAAGTTTCACGACCTCCTTCACCGGCACGACGGTACCCAGCGCATTTGACATCTGCGTGATCGCCACCATTTTTGTGCGCGGACCAAGCAGTTTTTCGAATTCATCAAGGAGAAAATTACCCTCCTCGTCGATCGGCGCCCACTTGATGACCGCGCCATGCCGCTCACGAAGAAAATGCCATGGCACAATGTTGGAGTGGTGCTCCATGATCGAGAGCACGATCTCGTCGCCGGGCTTGATGCGCTCGCGCCCGAACGTATACGCCACGAGATTTATCGCCTCCGTCGCATTGCGGGTGAAGACGATTTCTTCCTTGCGCTCGGCATTCAAGAACGCGCGCACCGTTTCGCGAGCGCCCTCATAGGCTTCGGTGGCCTCGTTCGCCAGATAGTGCAGACCGCGATGCACATTGGCGTATTGCTCGGTATAGGCCTTCTGGAGCCTGTCGAGTACCTGCATCGGCTTCTGCGCCGAGGCGGCGTTGTCGAGATAAACGAGCGGCTTGCCGTAAACCTGCATCGCCAGCGCAGGGAAGTCGGCGCGGATTTTGGCGACGTCGTACGCGTCGGCGGCGTGAATATTCATTTTTCGACCTGAACCCAATATCCGTTCGTCCCCGCGTAAGCGGGGACCCAGTTCTTGACTTTGGATTCCCGCTTACATGGGAACGAACGGAGTGTGTTGCTGCGCTTGCGCATCTTAGGCTCGCACGCCCAGCCATTTCAGGCTGGCGATCATCAGTGCCTCGCGAATCCCATTGTGGCTGATTTCCTCAAGCGTTTCGCCGATGAAGGCCTGGATCAGCAATGCTTCGGCTTCTTTCTCGTGGATACCGCGCGACATCAGATAGAATTTGAGACCCGGATCGAGCGCACCGGCCGTGGCGCCGTGACCGCAAACCACATCGTCGGCAAAGATCTCGAGTTCCGGCTTATTGTCGGCTTCGGCTTCATCCGAAAGCAGTAGCGCGCGCGTCATCATCTTGGCGTCGGTTTTCTGCGCATGCTGTTTTACGACAATCTTGCCCTGGAACACGCTGTGACTTTGGTCGTCCAGAACCGCCTTGAACTGCTCGCGGCTCTCGCAATGACCGGCGGCATGTTCAATCAGCAGCGTGGTGTCGACATGGTCTTTGCCACGCAACAGGGTGACGCCGCGAATCCCCGCCTTGGTGCCCTCGCCAGCGAAGCGGATAAAGCCCTGATTGCGCACCAGGTGAGCGTCGGCAGTGAAGGCGAAGCTGTTGAACTGCGCGCGTGCACCGATCGTGGCGAGCAGGCTAGCAATATGGACCGCACGCGCTTGCGTGATCTTGATGTAGTCGACGTGCGCCTCATCGCCGACCACCAACTCAAGCGCTGCATTGACCTGCGCATCTCCGCTCTCATGGGTCTCAATGATGGTGGCTTTCGCACCTTTCTCCACCACGACCAACGAGCGAACGAAAGCAGAGCTGGCCTTTTCGCTGCCGGTCGCAAAAACGAGATTGATCGGCCGCTTCGCCGTGACGCCGGCGGCAACGCGGATGACGGCGCCATCGCCCATCAAGGCGGTGTTTAGAGACACGGCCGCGTCATCGGTTACGAAAGTTCGGCCAACGTGAGCGGTCACCAGAGGGTCGCCTTTGCCGAGCGCTTCGGCCATCGAACCCACCGTGACACCCTGCTCCGGCGATAGGTCCGACAAATCGGGCGCGAAAGCCCCGTCGACAAAGACCAGACGGCGGCTATCCACGCCGCCCAGCAGCTTGCCGGCATTCTTTGCCCGCGCGCGCGCGGCTGCGTCCGGCGCCGCTGCCAACGGGTAAAGATTGCGCATCAGCGCCCGCAAATCCGTGTATTTCCATTCTTCGACGCGCCGGTGCGGCAGCCCGCTCGCGTCGAACTTGCGGAATGCATCCTCGCGCAATGTCGCGAGCGCACCCTTGCCCGGCAGCGAGCCACGCGCCGCCACGTAGGCCGCGCTCAATGCCTGCTCGGCATCAGTTTTCAGATTGCGGACATCCGCGTTCATCGCTCAGGCCGCCTCGCCGGCAAATTGTGCATAGCCCTTGGCCTCGAGTTCGAGTGCCAGTTCCTTACCGCCGGACTTCACGACTTTTCCTTTGGCCAACACATGCACCACATCCGGGACGATGAACTCGAGCAGCCGTTGATAGTGCGTGATGACGATCATCGATCGTTCCGCAGAGCGCAAACGGTTGACGCCCTCCGCGACGATCTTCAGTGCGTCAATATCGAGACCCGAATCGGTTTCGTCGAGCACGGCCAGCCGCGGCTGCAGGATTGCCATTTGCAGAATCTCGTTGCGCTTTTTCTCGCCGCCGGAAAACCCGACATTGACGGCGCGGCGCAGCATTTCCTGACTGATGCCGAGATTTGCGGCGGTATCCCGCACCAGTTTCATGAATTCAGGCGTCGAAAATTCCTTTTCGCCCCGCGTCTTGCGCTGGGCATTGAGCGCGGTGCGCAGGAAAGTCATGGTGGCAACGCCCGGCACTTCGACCGGATACTGGAATGCCAGGAACACGCCTTTTGCGGCACGCTCATCCGGTGGCATTTCGAGAATGCTTTCGCCGTTCAGCAACACATCGCCTTCGGTGACTTTGTAGTTGTCCTTGCCGGCCAGTACGTAAGCGAGCGTCGATTTGCCGGAGCCATTCGGCCCCATGATCGCCGCGACCTGTCCCTTCTCTACGGACAAATTCAGGCCGTTGAGGATTTTCTTGTCCTCGACCTCGACATGCAGATTTTTAACTTCCAGAAAAGCCACGTCCCTACCTCACAAATTTCATTCCATCGTGCCGCATCAGGCTTCTGTCTTGTTTGAGCTTTCGCCCCACCGCCACTGCCATTCGCCGTCGGTGCGACGACGGCAGAATTGGACGAACCACCATGTCGCCACGGCGATGAACAGTGCCCACACCATCCAGGCAACGAAATCGGACCGGTCGACCAGCAATTCCAATGCGAGGACCGACGCCGCTACCACGGCCGCAGCCGCGATCGTCACCGCCCAGCCCTCCCAAGTCACCGGCGTCGCCCCGTAGCCGTAGTTTTTGGGTCTGAACCAGTATTGCGCCATGATGTCAGCCCACGCTCCCTTCAAGCGAGATCGAGATCAGCTTTTGCGCCTCGACCGCAAATTCCATCGGCAGTTGCTGCAACACGTCCTTGACGAAACCGTTGACGACGAGCGCCGTCGCTTCTTCAGCCGACATGCCGCGCTGGCGGCAATAGAACAACATGTCCTCGGAAATCTTCGAGGTGGTGGCCTCGTGCTCGAACACAGCTGATGAATTCTTCGCTTCAATGTAAGGCACGGTGTGGGCGCCGCAGTCGTGGCCGATCAGCAGCGAGTCACAATTCGTGAAGTTGCGCGCGTTCGTGGCCTTGCGGTGCGCCGTCACCAGTCCGCGATAGGTGTTGTTGGATTTTCCAGCGGCGATGCCCTTGGAGATGATGCGGCTCGTCGTGTTTTTGCCGAGATGCAGCATCTTGGTGCCGCTGTCGACCTGCTGTCGACCGTTGGAAATGGCGATCGAATAGAACTCGCCGCGTGAATTATCACCGCGCAGGATGCAGCTTGGATATTTCCAGGTGATCGCCGAGCCTGTCTCGACCTGCGTCCACGAGATTTTCGAGCGTGCTCCACGGCAGTCGCCACGCTTGGTGACGAAGTTGAAGATGCCGCCCTTGCCTTCAGCATCGCCGGGGTACCAGTTCTGTACGGTGGAATACTTGATCTCGGCGTCATCGAGCGTCACCAGCTCGACCACCGCGGCATGCAATTGATTTTCATCGCGCATTGGCGCGGTGCACCCTTCGAGATAACTGACGTAGGCACCCTTGTCGGCGATGATCAGCGTACGTTCGAACTGGCCGGTGTTGGCCTCGTTGATACGGAAATAAGTCGACAGCTCCATCGGGCAGCGTACGCCTGGCGGAACGTAGACGAACGAACCGTCGGAGAACACCGCGGAGTTAAGCGTCGCGAAGAAGTTGTCCGATGTTGGCACCACGGTGCCGAGATATTTTTTCACGAGCTCGGGGTGTTCGCGGATCGCCTCCGACATCGGCATGAAAATCACGCCGGCCTTCTTCAGTTCTTCCTTGAATGTCGTGGCGACCGAAACAGAGTCGAACACCGCGTCCACCGCCACGCGCCGCTCACCCTCGGGACGGACGACGCCGGCCAGGATCTCCTGTTCGCGCAGCGGAATACCGAGCTTCTCATAGGTTTTGAGAATTTCCGGATCGACTTCGTCGAGTGACGCCAGCGCCTTTTTCTTCGGCGCCGAATAGTAATAAGCGTTCTGATAATCGATCTTGGGATAGTCGACGCGCGCCCATGTCGGCTCACGCATGGTGAGCCAGCGCTTGTAGGCTTCCAGCCGCCACGCCAGCATCCATTCCGGCTCATTCTTTTTGGCCGAAATGAAACGGACGGTATCTTCCGACAGGCCCTTCGGGGCCTTCTCGGATTCGATATCGGTGACGAACCCGTATTTATACTGATCAACGTCGATACGGCGGACCTGCTCGACGGTCTCTTGTACGGCCGGCATTCTTCCCTCCGCTCACGGTTGCAAGGACCGCGGGTTGGATTTGTCGGTTATGGTCGTTCGCTTATCGCGTTGCGATCATCCCAGGTGACGCCGCTTTCTGGCGCATGATCTTTTCCGAAAACCGGTTTCCGCTTTTCGGGATCATGCGCTTATGCGGCATTGGCTTGCTTGTTAAGTAGTGACGAAACCACTGTATTCCAAGCATTTAGCAGTCTTTCGATATCCGCTTCGGTCGTGCTCCAGCCGAGGCTGATACGCACTGCGCCGTGCGCAAGTGCGGGTTCCACGCCCATCGCTGCCAGCACATGCGAAACTTGCACCTTGCCGGACGAGCAGGCGGAGCCAGAAGATACCGCTATCCCATTGAGGTCGAATGCAATTATCGCGGTTTCCGCCTTCAACCCCGGAACCGTGAAAAGGCTGGTATTTGGCAGACGGGGCGCATTATCGCCGAAAAACACCGCCTGCGGCGTCACAGCCTTGATACCCTCTTCCGCCTGCGCGCGCAGGGCGGCCATGCGAGCGCCGTCCATCTGCTTTGCCGCGACCGCAGCTGCGCCGAAGCCGGCGATCGCCGCCACGTTCTCGGTCCCCGCGCGCTGACCGCGCTCCTGCCCGCCACCCTTGATCAGGGAATCGGTGATGTGGATGTCGCCGCGGCGAATGAGTGCGCCCGCGCCTTGCGGACCGCCAAGCTTGTGCGATGAGAGCGACAGCAGGTCGGCGCCCAGCGCCGCGATGTCGCAAGCAATACGGCCTGGTGCCTGCACGGCATCGATATGCAGAACGCCAGAGGCGGCGTGCACGATCTCTGCAATGTCCGCGATCGGCTGAATCACACCGGTTTCGTTGTTGGCGAGCATCACAGAAACTAGCGGCCGTTCAGTGCTGCTGATCACTCGCTTCAGCGCAACGAGATCGACAAGCCCGCGCGCGGTCACCGGCAATTCTTCAACTTGGTCAGGGGCGAAGCGACCACCGCTTCGGACCGACGGATGTTCGATCGCCGAGATGAACAGCCGGTCGCGCGGCTCTTTGCGGCCGCCGACTTCGATCGCCGGCGTCAACGCCGACATGTTGGCTTCAGTGGCGCCGCTGGTAAATGTAACGTTTCTGGCTTCGGCACCGACCAGATCGGCAACGCGTCCGCGCGCCTCTTCCACCAGGCGGCGAGCCGCACGGCCTTCTGCGTGCACGGAGGACGCATTCCCGGTCAGGGCCAGCGCCGCCATTGCGGCGTCGCGGGCCTCTTCGCGCAGCGGGGCTGTCGCGTTCCAATCAAAATAGGCCCGTTCAACCATGGCTTTTGCCAATACCTGAGTACCGTTTTTGGGCTAGACCCCGCAAAAAGCTTGCTTTTTGCCCTGGGGATCGTGGTAGAAGCCCGAAATTACCCGGCCCTTATAGCGTGAGTTGCGGCCGGGAACAGCGGAAATCACATAATTAGAATAATTCTAGACTACCCGCCGGGTCCCGCTAAGTTCCGCCGGGCACACAACAAATCCCGCTGCTGCCCTTTGTGGTATGCGCGGTCTGAGGTCGACAGAAATGCCTGAGATTATCTTCACCGGCCCCGCCGGGCGCATCGAGGGGCGCTATCACCCTGCGCGCCAGAAGAACGCTCCGATCGCCATCATTCTGCATCCCCACCCGCAGTTCGGCGGGACGATGAACCACCCGATAATCTACCAGCTCTATTACGCCTTCGTGCACCGCGGTTTTTCGGCACTCCGGTTCAATTTCCGTGGTGTCGGGCGCAGCCAGGGTTCCTTTGACCATGGTCAGGGCGAATTGTCCGACGCAGCAGCCGCACTGGACTGGGCGCAAACCATCAATCCGGAGGCGAAAAGCTGCTGGATCGCCGGCTTCTCGTTTGGCGCGTGGATCGGCATGCAACTCTTGATGCGCCGTCCGGAGATCGAGGGCTTCATTTCGATCTGCCCACCGGCAAACCTCTATGACTTTTCGTTCCTGGCACCGTGCCCGTCGTCGGGCCTGATCATTCATGGCGACAAGGATGCCGTCGTCCCGCACAAGGACGTCACCACTTTGGTGGATAAGCTCAAGACCCAGAAGGGCATCGTGATCGAGCAAAAAGTTGTGCAAGGCGCCAATCATTTCTTTGACGGCAAGGTGGAAGCGTTGCTCACTTCGATCAGCGCTTATCTCGACAAGCGCCTGAAGACCGAACGCAAGCCGGCGGCCTGATTCTCCGTCGCCGGCTGGCGGCACGTTCGGCCAGCGAACGGTGACGCGCGGATGCCCGTCCGCGATGATTGATCATGTTGCTTGTCAAAACCTATCTCGACAGAAGCCCGATTCACGGGCTCGGCGTTTATGCCGACGAATTCATTCGCAAAGGTGCCAAGGTCTGGCGATTTGTTGAAAGCTTCGACCGGGTCTATTCCCCACAAGAATTCGCCAAACTGCCCAAACCGGCGCGGGACTACATTAGAAATTACGGCTACCGGGTCGATGGCGAAGTACTGCTGACCATCGACCATGATCACCACATGAATCATTCGGAAGACGCCAACACCCATTGGCGTAATGGCCACATCGTCGCCAGCCGCGACATCCGCAAGGGCGAAGAGATCACCAACAATTATCGCCTGTTCGACGCGGCGTTTTGCGCGGCATTTTTAAAGCCGAAACGCCGATTGCCGCGAGCGCGTTCTAGGGCCGCGCAACGACCCCGCCCGTAAGTGGGGCCGGCACCCCGGTCGTTTTCGGAAATGTAATCGGCAGATCATTGAGCGTGCGCACCGCGAGATAGGCAAATGCCTGGGCCTCGAGTGCATCGGATGACCAGCCTGCCTGGTCCGCTGTCTCCACTGTCGCCGGAGCAAGACGCTGCTGAAGCATTTTCATCAGGGTGCGATTGCGTGCGCCACCGCCGGCAACGATCCAGGCCTTCGGCACCGCCGGAAGATGCGGAACGATGCGCCCGACCGCCTGAACTGTCAGCGCCGAAAGGGTTGCCGCACCATCAGCGACCGAATAATTCGGCAACCCGATATGTCCGAACGCGAACGCATTGCGGTCGAGCGACTTCGGCGTTTTGAGGTCAAAAAACGGGTCGGCAAGGACGTTGTCGATAAAGGATTGGTCTGGTTTGCCGTCAGCCGCTGCATCGCCGTGATTGTCGTAAGGCGCGCCGGTGCGTGCGCGCATGAAGTCATCGATCAATGCATTGCCGGGGCCGGTATCGCATGCGATGGGATCACCGCCATCGACAAAGGTGACATTGGCAACGCCGCCCAGATTCAACACCGCCATCGGGTGTGGCCGATCGAGATCACGCGCCAGTGCCTGGTGGAACACCGGCACCAGCGGAGCGCCCTGCCCGCCGGCCGCAACATCCGCGGCCCGGAAATCATGAGCAACCGGCAGGTCAAGACGCGCGGCCAGCTTCTCGCCATTGCCAATCTGCACCGTCAGACGGGTGGCCGGACGGTGCAGGACCGTCTGCCCATGGAAACCGACAATATCGACATCCGATTTCTTGATATGTTCGGTTTTTAGGAAAGCCTCGATCGTTTCGGCGTGGACGCGCGTCACGAAGTCGTCGGCTTCCGCCAGCACGCCCGGTCGCTGCCAGCGGTCGGACAACGCCACACCACCCGCAAGCGCCTGCCGCAGGAGATCGCGTTCCGCTTCGGAATACGGCCGGTAGCCCGTCGGCCCTAAAGCCTCGATGCGCTCGCCGTCCGTTTCAATCAACGCCACATCGACACCGTCGAGCGAGGTCCCGCTCATCAGGCCGATCGCCCTCGCTAACCCCAACACCCACCTCTTTTGGCCGCGCTCGTTGGTTGAATCCAACGCCGGACCTGTTACACCACCCGCCGACGCAAGCGACAAGGCCGCGGCCGAGATAACAGCAATGAGCGCCTATAAATCCGATTTCCTTAATATTCTGGCCGAGCGCGGTTTCATCCACCAGGTCTCGGAGGCCGAGGCGTTGGACGCGCGCGCCAAAGCGGGCGCGATTACCGCCTATATCGGATTTGATTGCACGGCGGCCTCGCTGCACGTCGGTTCATTGCTGCCGATCATGATGCTGTATTGGCTGCAACAGTCAGGCCATCGACCGATCGCGCTTATGGGTGGCGGCACCACGCGCGTGGGCGACCCGTCCGGCAAGGATGAAAGCCGCCGCGTCCTCACCGAGGACGCGATCAACGACAATCTCAAAGGCATCCGCGCGATTTTTGCGAAATTTCTGAAATTCGAAGACGCCGGCGGCAATGCCATCATGAGCAACAACGCCGACTGGCTCAACAAGCTAAATTATATCGATTTCTTGCGCGACGTTGGCCGACACTTCTCCGTCAACCGGATGCTCTCGTTCGATTCGGTCAAGTTGCGGCTCGACCGCCAGCAGGAACTGTCGTTCCTCGAATTCAACTATATGGTGTTGCAGGCCTACGATTTCGTCGAACTCAATGAGCGCCACGATTGCATTCTGCAAATGGGCGGTTCCGATCAATGGGGCAATATCGTCAACGGTATCGACCTCGGTCGCCGCATGCGCAATGCACAACTGTTTGCGCTCACCGCGCCGCTGATCACCACCTCGTCGGGCGCCAAGATGGGCAAGACCGCCGCTGGCGCCGTCTGGCTCAATGCCGATTTGGTGAGCCCATACGACTACTGGCAGTATTGGCGCAACACCGAGGATGGCGATGTCGCGCGCTTCCTCAAGCTGTTCACCATCCTTCCGTTGCCCGAGGTAACCAAACTGGCCGCGCTCAAGGACAACGAAATCAACGAGGCGAAGAAAATACTCGCGACCGAGGCAACTGCTCTCGTGCACGGTCGCGCCGCCGCCGATCAAGCGGCCGAGACAGCGCGCAAGACCTTTGAAGAAGGTTCGACTTCACTCGCGTTGCCCACCGTATCGATACCGTCCAAGGACCTTGCGGTGGGTATCGGGGTACTCAACGCCTTCGTGGTTGCGGGTCTGGCCGCCTCCAACGGGGAAGTTCGGCGTGCAATCAACAACGGCGCAATCGCGATCAACGATGTACGGGTCACCACCGACAAACATGTGGTCGCCGCAAAGGACGTGACGGCGGACGGTGTCATCAAGTTGTCGCTCGGAAAAAAACAGCACGTGCTTTTGAAGCCGAACTGACGACACCCTCACCGCGACGGCGGCGCGAAATTCGGGTCGAACGTGCCCGGCGACGGGATGAATTTGCGCAGCAGGCCTGGCGCAATCGCGCTGACCGGGTTGACCGAGATGCGCGGCGCGCCCGGCGGACCGACCGCCTCGTAGTTGATGCCGAGCAATCCTTCTTTATTGCCGCCGCCGAGAAACAGCCCGACGATCGGAATTTGCCCGAACATGTTATTGAGGCCGTAGAACGGTACGAAGGTGCCGCGCAAATGAACGTCGTCGCGGGTGTAGTCGATGTTGCCTTCGACGGTTGCACCCACCAGTGGTCCACGCACGATGCCGTCGCGGACGGACATCTTGCCCGGGAAGCGCGTGAAATCGGCACGCATTTCACTGAAATCGACACCATTGGCTCCTGCCGTACCGGGCGCGCCTGACACAACCCTCTCAAGCGCCGGCTCGCCGCGCACCGCGAAGCTGCGAATGAAGAGCGTCCCGATTTGCGGCGATTGCTCCTGCGTCGGTGGATCCATTGCGACCCACATCTGTCCGCCGAACATGCGTGGGTACATGTCGGTGAAGCGGAACAAGGCGCCGGCGTCATCGGTCTCGAAGTAGATAACCTGATGGTTATCGCGTGCACGCACACGCAGATCACCATTGAGCGGCGTATCGCGCCCGATTTTGCTTGTCATGTTGAAGGTGCGAATGCGGCCGCCGCGCCGCGATAATTTCAGATCAAGCCCACGCAGCGTTTCACCGTTGTGGCCCGCTACGGTTCCGACCTTGATCTCGAGATCAAGGTCCTCCTGCTTCTGTTTGATCTTGTCGGTATTTGCCAGCGTCGATTTGACGAAATTGCGTCCGTCGTAGATGTCCCCGCGCATCGCCACACGTAGCGCGCCGTCAGGACCACGGTCGGCCTTCAACGTGACCTTGTCGCCGTCGGATACGGCGAAGACCGGGAAATTTGCCGAGACAATTTCATTGGCACTGTCGAGCTCAACCGAGCCGCGAACAGTCGCGCCGGAGCCATCAATGCTCAGGTCGTCGATCCGCACCGATTTTCCCGTCCTGAGCAGCGTATACGTTGCACGCGCGGGCCGCCCCGCCGGCTTCACCCAACCGGGCAAAAGATTGTCGATCTTCACCGGCGTGAGATCGGCCTCCACGCTCATTCCATCATCGGTCGTATTGTCGTTCATACGCCCCACGACCTTGATAGGTATGGCGCCGGTGAGGGCGGAGCCGAGGTCCATCCCGAGTTTGCGGCGGGCCGCTTCGTCGATGGTCGACTGCATGTGCAATTCGGCGTCGGCGTCGCCTTTCTGCTTGCGTAGATCGATCGTCGCGGGCGTGCCGTTGATCTTGACGTCGCCTTTGATCTGAAAGCCGTCGCCTGTAGCCACGGCCTTGAGCGTCGAAGCTTCCACCTTCTGGCCGAGCAGCATCTTGTCGGCGGCAAAATTCGTGAGATCTGCACTGATCAGATAGCTTGAAGCATCCTCAGGCATCGGCTCGGCGATGGCCAGCTTCACGGCAACCTGGGCGGAAATCGTGCCGCGCGTCGTGGCGGGGTCGAGCGTTATCCCGACTTCATCACGCAAGCCGTCGCTTGCAAGCAGCGCGGCAGCAGCCGGCACGCCGCCATCCATGCGGAAGCTCGCCCGTGCCGGCGCCGGCTTTGGATGGGTATCCGGCACTTCGAATACACCACTCGCAATGTTGAGCTTTCGGCCAGGCGCCGCCTCTACGGTGCCGCGACCGAGATTGACGACGGCGTTTCGGCCGGTGATGCGGACCGTGAGGTCGGCATCACGAATGGGTGGCAAATTTGAGATCGGACGCAAGGTTGTTCCGCTCGTCTCGATGTCAACCGATAGCCCGTCCTCTGGTACGGGCGGGCCGTTATGCTTGAAGTCTTCCAGCGGCGCGTTGCCGGCGACCACAACGCGCTCAACCATACCGCCGGAAATATGCTCCTCGACCCATGATCGAACAGCGACAGCAGCAAACAAAGGCCAGAGCCGCTTCAACGCCGACATGGGCATACGCGTGGCCGCGACCCCGAACGCGATGTGTGGCTCGGCGCCTGAATAATCGAAGCTGCCCGTGACCGCGATCCCGATGTTGTGGGAGGGACGCGTATCAATGCGGCTGAAGTCCCCCTGCTCGAGTTCAATGCGTTTGCGGTCCGTGTCGATGCGCGCCCGCACGGCCACCCTGTTGATCGCGATACCCTCGTCGTCAGCCGTCGCCCCAGGCGCAACGATGACCGGATCAATTACGGGATCGCCGCGCGTCACACCGAGCAACCACGCCCCGTTCTGTTCCGGCGAACCCTCCAGCGTCGCGCGCATCGTGAACTGATTGCCGCCCGATTGAACCTGGAACGGCACGACCAGGCTGCGCCGCCGGGCATCCCAATTAAATCGAAAATCTGCGCGGTCGATATTCAAGCTAACTTTGCTGTTGTCACGATCGACGATCGTGCCCGCATCGGCGACCAATTGCCCCTGCACCAGTTGTGGGGTGCCATCAGCCGAAACGTCGGCTCGAATGCTCGCGGACAGGGGCAGGTCGATATCGATATCGCCCGCGTTGAGCCGCATCGCCAGCATGATATCGCGCGTGGAAACCCTGCGCGCTTCGATACCAATCGCCCGCATGCCATCGGCAATCGGACGCATCGCCGCGCTAAGGACCCAGGGACGTTGGGGATTGTCGAACTCAAGACGGAAAACAACACCGCCTTGGCGAGGACGGGTCAAACTCGCGTTGATGCCGTCAAACGTCCACCGCTTTCCATTACGCCGGTCGTCGACGACAAGATTTCCGTTTTTGAGACCAAGTTCGCGCAAATCGTGGCCGTCGAGACCTGTCTCACCGACGGCGTCGAGCCGAGCCATCATGCCCGCGATATTTTCGAACTCCGCGCCGAGCGCGCCTTGCGGCGCGGCGTCCGCCCCGGACCCACCCGGCCGCGGAGCCTTGACGGTCGGCGCGGCGGTCGCGATGGGCCGGTTGTCGGCGCCGGCAAACACCGTCAGCCGTCCGTCGGGCTCAATCCGGACAGACATTTCCGCGCCAACGAGATTGAGGCTTTGGGCGCGCAGTTGTCCCATCAGCAGACTTCGGCCGGACAGACCAACTTCGGCCTTGGGCGCACTCGCCACGATCGTCCCATCAGCGTCACGCACGACGATATCGCGCAAGCGCAGCGAGGTGCGTCCGCGCTCGTCGCGCTCAAGCTGAGTACCGCCGACCTCTACGCTATGGTGGCCACCGAAATTTTCCTCGATCGCGGCCTTCAGCCAGGGCGTCGCCACATCAAGGGCGATGGGTCCGCTGGACAGTCGCCACCACAGGCCGAGTACGACAATGGTGAAAAGGGCTCCGCAGATCGCCAGACCCCAAAACAAACGCCGCATGAATGGTGAACGGAGCCAGCCGAGCGCCCTGTACCGCAGGTTGTTCCAGCGTCGGCCGCCGAGGGTACGCGCGACCCGCCGACGATGCGGCGCGTGGCCCACAGCGACTGCATGGGCGCGATGACTGTGCTCCTGCTCGCTCCCCGTCATGCGTTTGGTCGCGCCCCTCGTCTGACGCTGTTTAGGTAGCGCATCGGCCGCCCAACGAATACGCGGCGCGGCTCACGGCACAAATCTGTGGAACCCGTTGCGCCCCTCCGACGCAAATGGCATGTGCGACATGACCGCTCGAAAACGACGAAAGGAAGGCACATGGCGCGAGACCTTGTTGCGGGTGCGAAGGCTCCGGCCTTCACCCTGCCGCGTGACGGCGGCGGCAAAGTCTCGCTGAAGGACTTCAAGGGCAGCAACCTCGTCCTCTTTTTCTATCCGAAGGCAGACACGCCCGGTTGCACTAAAGAGGCTATCGCATTCTCGCGGCTTCGCGCTGATTTCTCCAAGGCCGGGACGGCGATTCTCGGGGTTTCGGCAGACCCGGTGGCGGCTCAGGACAGGTTTAAAGCCAAGCATAGATTTGCCATCGCGCTCGCTTCCGACGAGACCAAGACGATGCTGGCAGCTTATGGGGGCTGGGGCGAGAAATCGATGTACGGGCGCAAATTCATGGGGGTCATCCGCACGACGTTTCTGATCGACGCGGCCGGGCGCATCGTCCGGATTTGGCCGAAAGTGCGCGTGCCTGGCCATGCCGAAGAAGTTTTGGCAGCCGCCCGTGGCCTCTAATTCCCGGCAAATACTAGGGAATTAAGAGCATACGCCGGGGCATTTACCGGTTTCTTAACCATATCGGATTGATATCGCCCTGCTGGCTGGTGGCTTGATGACCGCCGAGCCGGCGCGGAGCGTCGATGCTGCATACGTCCCCTTCCTACCATTCGGCAGCCAACCAGACTGTCCGCCCCGCGCACCCTCCGGCGCGATCGGCCGGCACGATGTCGCGGCATCTCCACCGAAGCCATGACGGCTACACGCTCACGCATGCCGGGCACCAAATCCGCATTGGCCCGGTTGCATTCTGGATTGTCGTGGGCACGCTGGTCATCATGGCAGTGTGGTCGATCGCGACCGGCACCTATTTCGCATTCCGCGACAATGTCCTCACCCGCCTGATCGGCCGGCAGGCCGAGATGCAGTTTGCGTATGAGGACCGGATCGCCGAATTGCGCGCGCAAGTCGACCGAATCATGAGCCGGCAACTGCTTGACCAGGAGCAGTTCGAGAAAAAACTTAATGTCTTGCTTCAACGCCAGTCGACGCTCGATCAGCGGGCCGCCGCACTCGGTGGCGATGTTTCAAGCACGGGCTCGATCAAGCCGGCGCGGATTGCACCGCCGTCTGTGATGCCGGCAGAAAAAACACCGCGGCCCTCGCCGATCAACGACACGATCATCTTCGTCGCACCGCCGGACCGCGAGGCGCGCCTGCAATCACGCGAACTGCAGGCGGACACGACCCGGGTCGCTGAACGTACGACAACGGGCGGCCTCAATGGCATGCTCGCGCGCGTTTCGCTCTCGCTCGACAAGGTTGAGCAAAAGCAATCTGCCGCGCTCACCGACCTTGAGGAGCGCATTGACGTAAAGGCGCGCAGCATGCGCAGCGTGCTCGCCGACCTCGGCGTCGACGCCGCAAGGGCGCCCGCTGAAGCGTCGGTCGGCGGACCCTTCGTTCCCGTGAGGCCACCGCAATCGGGCGCCAGCGCTTTCGAGCGGCAGCTTTACCGCATCAATGTCGCGCGCGCGCAGGTCGACCGCTATAGCCATGCGCTGATCGCGGTGCCCGTACGCAAGCCTGTCATCGGCGAAGTAGATATGAGCTCACCCTTCGGCATGCGGATGGACCCGTTTTTGGGACGTCCTGCCGTTCACACCGGCATCGACCTGCGTGGGGAGATCGGCGAACCGGTGCGCACAACCGCAACGGGCCGCGTGTCCATTGCCGGCCGTGAGGGCGGATACGGAAATATGGTGGAGATCAATCACGGCAATGGCCTTGCAACGCGGTACGGCCATCTTTCCCAGATCGACGTGAAGGTCGGACAAACCGTGCGCATCGGCGAGGTCGTCGGCCGGATTGGCTCGACCGGGCGCTCCACGGGCCCGCATCTGCATTATGAGACGCGGGTCAACGGCGAGGCGATCGACCCGCAGAAATTCCTGCGCGCCGGCCTGAGGCTAGGCAACATTTAATCCGCGAAAATGGCCCCATTGCCATTCGTCCTGCCAGATACCAAAAGTCATAAATCGGCAGCCTAGCCCCCGGGGACGAAATCACTATGCGGAACGAGCCACGCCACTCCTGGCTTGGGACTGCCGGCTTCAACGTCGCCCTGGCGCTGTTTGATCCGTTTTTTCGGCGGCGCCATATCTTTCGCGCCGACAGCCCATTTGGGCGAGCGCGTTTTTCTGCCATCAGAAAAAAAGTCGAGCGCGGCGAGGCCGCTTATATTGCCGGCGTATCGGCTGTCGGAATCCACAATTCCGGCATCGCGCTCGTTGAGGTCACGCGTGAGCGCGGGCCCCGGTTGATTTTCAACAATGAGGAAGAGCGATTTTCGGGCGAGAAACATACCAACGCCTACCCGCGACATTCCATCGACGCAATGCTCTCGGCTATGGCCGAGATGGGTCTCAAGGTCGAGCACATTGATGCCTGGGTCGCCTCCTGGGATTACGTCGCGTTGTGGGCCACATTAATCCGCATCACTCTCGACGAAGCGCCCGCAAGTTTCAGCCTGCTCCGCGAACAGGACACGCCAGCATTCAATTTGCGCGCTGTCGACCGCGGCATGCGCGCGTCACGTCACATCACAGAACATCTGGGGCTGAATGAACCTGTTTCGCTGATTGGCACGCCACATCATGACAATCATGCGTGGTTTTCATTCGCCGCATCGCCGTTTGCGCGCGACCAAGGCCCCACAATGGTGGCGGTGCTCGATGGTTTCGGCGACATGGGCGCCGTCTCACTGTACGTCTGCCAGGACGGCCGCATGCAGCGGATCTACTGCAACAACAGCACTTTCGACTCGCTTGGCGTTTTCTACTCGGTGATCAGTTCGACGCAAGGCGGCTGGACCTGGCTCTCAAGCGAAGGGCGTTACATGGGCGCCACTGCCTATGGCAACAATGACCGCAAAACGAACCCTTACTATGCGGCGTTGAAGCCGATCTTCGACCTCGCGGCGGACGGACAAATTTTTCTTAATCGCGACCTTGCGAATTGGCAGCGCAATATCCGGGACAAACCCTATACCGAGGCGCTCACCCGCGTTCTGGGCGAACCGATTGCACAGAAGGATATGTGGAACCCGGATGCGGTCCTTCGCGTCGAAGACATCCGTCACAAGGAGAATACGCAGGAGCGGCTCGACAAGGCAGCGGCAACGCAAATGGTGTTCGAGGACGCACTCAATCACGTGATCGCGCATTTTATCCGGGCCACCAATAGCGACCGACTGGTGCTCACCGGTGGCATTGCGCTCAATGCCCTCGCCAATATGCGGCTGCTCGAGCAATTTGACGAGGACTTCTATCGGCGCGAGCTGGGACGCGCCGGCCGGCTGCACCTTTGGGTGCCGCCGGTGCCCAGCGACACCGGTGTAACCGTTGGCGCGGCCTACATGGCCGCCTACTGCGCCGGCTACGGAATCGGCGCACCAATCGAGCACGCCTTCTATTGCGGATCGCCGCCATCCGAGCGCGACATCCGCGCGGCGCTTGGCGCAAGCCCCGACCTTGAATGGATCGAACTCAAGTCCGCCAGAAACGCCGACGCGCAAGCGCAATTCGCGGATTTGATGGCCTATATGACCGCGCAGGACGCGATTTTCGCGCTCTATCAAGGTGCTGCCGAAACCGGGCCGCGCGCGCTTGGCCACCGCTCGATCCTTGCCAATCCGTGCAATCCGGAAACCCGCGAAAACCTCAACGCGCGCGTCAAATACCGCGAAGCCATTCGACCGCTGGCGCCAATGATGACACTCGAAGCGGCGAAGCGTTTTTTCGAGCTGTCGGATGGCGCGAGCGATGCCGATTACAATGCCTACAATTACATGGTGCTCACGGCGCACGCGAAGCCGGAAGCCCACGCGCGTATTCCATCCGTCGTGCATGCGGACGGGACCGGGCGCATCCAGATCGTGCGCGAGAAGACGGACCCGCTCACGTTTATGTTTTTAAAGGCATTGGGCCGCCGCATCGGCGTCGAAGTCGCGGTCAACACCTCGTTCAATGTCGCCGGCCCCATTGCGCAGACGCCGGCCCAGGCGCTCGACACGCTGCGCCGCTCCAAGGCGCTCGATGCCGTGCTCATCTTTTCCGAAGAAGGTCCGGTGTTTGCCGCGCTGCATGGCGGCGGCGCACAATCCGGCGGCGCACGCTTTCGTCAGTGGCTGACAGACTGGCAGAAAGAAACCGGACTGCGCCTCGAGCTTGGGTAGCTACTCCACATCCTCGACCTGTTCCGGTCCGCCGCCAAAGGCTTTTTGCGCCAGCGCCGCCTGCATGAATTCGTCGAGATCGCCGTCAAGCACGCCGGCTGTATTTGATGTCGAAACACCGGTGCGCAGATCCTTCACCATCTGATAGGGCTGCAGCACGTAGGAACGGATCTGATGACCCCAGCCGATATCGGTCTTCGCCGCCTGCTCGGCCTCCGCTTTCGCTTCCCGCTTTTTAACCTCCCTCTCGAACAACTTGGCGCGCAACATGTCCCAGGCCATGGCGCGATTGCGATGTTGCGAGCGGTCCTGCTGACATTTGACGACGATATTGGTCGGAATGTGCGTCAACCGCACAGCGGATTCCGTTTTGTTGACGTGCTGACCGCCGGCGCCACCCGACCGCATGACATCGGTGCGGACATCATTCTCGTTGATGTCGATCTTGATGCGGTCATCGACCACCGGGAAAACTACGACGCTGGCAAAGGACGTATGGCGCCGTGCATTCGAATCGAACGGTGATATGCGTACCAGCCGGTGCACGCCATTCTCGCTCTTGAGCCACCCATAGGCGTTGTGGCCCTTGATCACGACGGTCGCCGACTTTATTCCGGCGCCCTCCCCCTCGCTCTCCTCGATCCAGTCAACCTTGTAACCGTGCTGCTCCGCCCAGCGCACATACATGCGCATGAGCATGCTGGCCCAGTCCTGACTCTCGGTGCCGCCCGCGCCGGCGTGCACCTCGAGATAGCAATCATTGGCATCGGCCTCGCCCGATAGCAGCGCTTCGAGCTCGCGTCGCGCGACTTCAGCCTTCAGCCTTTTCAGACCGGCCTCTGCTTCGGTGACGGTTTTTTCGTCCTTTTCCCCCTCGCCGAGCTCTATCAGCGTGACCTGATCGTCAAGCTCCTGCTCGATGCGGCCGATGGCCTTGAGCTGGTCATCCAGCGCATCGCGTTCACGCATGACGCGTTGCGCTCGGGCTTGATCGTTCCAGAGATTGGGGTCTTCCGACTCTTTGTTCAGTTCGGCGAGGCGCTGCGTCGCGGTGTCGACGTCAAAGATGCCTCCTCAGCAGCCGCACGGACTGCTTGATTTCCTCGACCAGATTTTGGGTTTCCGCACGCATATCGAATTCCGATGCCGCCCGAGCGGCCCATTGAGTCGTGTGTTGGGGATTTAACGTTGCGGCGGCACCGGCGCAACACTCGAGGGAGCAAGCCTCAATAGAGCCCGCCTGTGCCCGAGCGAACAGCACGATCGGCATCAGGGCTGACACCGACGCCCCATCCGCGCCCACCACCCCCATCGCCGGGATCGCCGCCATTGCCGACCACGGAGTAATTGTCAGGTGGCGCAGTCCCCGGCTTGAATGCTTCAAGGATCGCGCGCTCGGTGCCGGGGCCGGCGCGCATGCCGGATTTCAAATCGACCCGAATGAGCTTGATGCCCGGTGGCACGCGGAACGGTACCGCGGGCTTATCGGCGAGTGCGACTTTCATGAAGTCTTTCACGATCGGTGCCGAGAGATGTCCGCCGGTCGCACCGCGTCCGAGATGGCGTGGTTTGTCGTAACCCATGTAGACGCCAACGACGAGATCGGGCGTAAAGCCGATAAACCAGGCATCCTTCTCGTCATTGGTGGTGCCGGTCTTGCCGGCCACCGGTTTTCCGACCTCTTTCTGAAAGCCCGCGCCGGCTGCCGTGCCGCGCAGGACAACACCTTCCATCATCGACGTGATCTGATAGGCCGTCATCGGATCAAGCACCTGTTGGCGGCGATCAATCAGCGACGGTTCGGTCTGGTTTTCCCATTTTTTGGCATCGCAGCCGACACATTCGCGCTCGTCGTGTTTGTAGACCGTGTGGCCATAGCGATCCTGGATGCGGTCGATCAGCGTCGGCTTAACTTTCCGTCCGCCGTTATCAAACATCGCGTACGCGGTGGTCATGCGCAGCAACGTGGTCTCGCCCGCGCCAAGCGCGAAGGACAAATAAGGCGGCAGGTCGTCGTAGATGCCAAAGCGCTTGGCGTATTCGGCAATCAACGGCATCCCGATGTCCTGCGCCAAACGCACCGTCATCACGTTGCGCGAATGTTCGATGCCGTAACGCAGTGTAGAAGGGCCGGCAAAACTGCCTTCGTAGTTTTCAGGTCTCCAAACGCCGGCGCCAGGCCCCTGGTCTATCTCGACCGGTGCGTCGAGGACGATCGTGGACGGCGTGTATCCGTTATCGAGCGCGGCGGCGTAGACGAGCGGCTTGAAGGATGATCCTGGCTGCCGCAGCGCCTGAGTGGCCCGGTTAAACTGGCTCTGGTCGTAGGAGAAGCCCCCGACCATCGCGAGCACGCGGCCGGTCAACGGATCCTCAACGACTATCGCGCCGGAAACTTCCGGCACCTGGTGCAGAACGAATTGACCATCGGATTTCGCGGGCTCCACATAAACGACATCGCCGGCACCGAGGACCTGACTGACTTTGCCGACCGGCTTGCCGCCGGTCTTGGCCCACTTCATCCCCTCGAGGGGGAGAATGCCGATTGTGCGCTCCTTGCTGACGAAGCCGCCCGGCTCACGTCCCGGCTGCAAGCCGATGCGAGCAGATTGATCGCCCACTTCCAGTACGACCGCGAGCCGCCACGGCGCGACGTCACTTAAGGCCTTCACTTCGGCGAGTTTGACGCCCCAGTCGCCGCCGATGTCGATCTTGGTGACGGGCCCGCGCCAGCCTTGCGCCTCGTCGAAACGCACCAGGCCGTCAGTGAGGACCTTGCGCGCAAGGACCTGATATTTTGTGTCGAGCGAGGTACGAACCGAGAGACCGCCCTCGTATAATTTCTTTTCGCCGTACCGCTCATAGAGTTCTCGTCTGACTTCTTCGGTGAAATATTCGGCGTTGAAGATATGCGCGCCGGTCACCTTTGTGGTCACGCCGAGTGCCGCACGCTTCGCCTTTTCCGCATCGGCGGTCTTTACAAAGCCCGCCTCCGCCATGCGATCGATGACCCAATTGCGGCGCTCGATCGCGCGTTCACGCTGGCGGAAGGGATGATAATTGTTCGGTGCCTTTGGCAGTGAAGCGAGATAGGCGGCCTCCGGAATCGTAATTTCGTTAACAGCCTTGTCAAAGTAGACAAGCGAGGCGGCGGCAATCCCATAAGCGCCAAGGCCGAGATAGATTTCGTTCAAGTAAAGCTCGAGGATCTTGTCCTTGCTGTAAGTGCGCTCGATTTTGAGGGCGAGCAGCGCTTCCTTGACCTTGCGGGCCATGGAAAGTTCGTTTGTCAGCAGGAAGTTCTTGGCAACTTGTTGCGTAATGGTTGAGGCGCCTTGCGGGCGGCGGCTCGATCCATAGTTCTGAAGATAGACGAAGCCGGCGCGGGCGATGCCGGTGAAATCAAGCCCGCCATGTTCGTAGAAATTCTTGTCCTCGGCCGCGAGGAAGGCGTTGATGACCAGCTTCGGCACAGCCTGTATCGGGATGTAAAGCCGCCGTTCACGCGCATATTCCCCAACCAGCGACCCGTCGGCCGCATGCACGCGCGTCATGACCGGCGGCTCATAGTCCTGAAGCTGCGAATAGTCCGGCAAGTCTTTGGAGAAATGCCACAGCAGGCCAGCCGCGGCACCCACACCCACTACGAAGAGGATGGTGCCCGCCGCGAACAGGAAGCCTAAAAAGCGCAGCATGAGCTTCATGATCGAATGGTCCCGTCTTGGGCCCGGTTAAAGGCTTCGTCCGCCGTTGCAGCGAGCCACAAGACTGGCAGGCACCTTACCACCGCCAAGCCACCGTAGTCCTTAATAAAGGCTGCGGCGAAGCCCTGTGTTTGCCGGGTTTTATGTTGAAACTGAGGCCGGTAGCTCATGTCAGTTGCGTCCCCCGCCGGCGCCGGCAACTTTCGGCGTAAAGAATGTATCGACGGCCTGGACCAGCGCCTGGGCTGTACGGGCGCGCCAGGCCACCGAATTGAGCTGCTTGAGATCGTCCTTGGTCGACATGTAACCCAGTTCCACCAGAACCGACGGCACGTCCGGCGCCAACAGTACCTTGAAGCCTGCCGACTTGAGGGGGTGCTTGTGCAACCGCGCGGCGGTCTTGAGTTCGCCAACCGCGGTGCGGGCAAATTGCGTCGAGAATGTCTTTGTTTCGCGTTGGGCGAGATCAACGAGGATATTGGCAACGTCATCGGGCTCGGCGGTCAAATCGACGCCGGCGATGACGTCTGCTTTGTTCTCGGCCTCGGCCAGCCGCGCCGCTTCCGCATCGGAGGCATTCTCCGACAGCGTGTAAACGGTCGCGCCTTCGGCCTGCCCTTCGCTGCGCGGCAACGCGTCGGCATGGATTGAAATGAACAGCGCCGCGCTGCGCGTGCGCGCAAAACGCACCCGCTCCGCGAGCGGAATGAAAGTATCGTCCGAGCGCGTCATCGCCACCCGGTATTTGCCGCCTCCCTCGAGTTTTTCACGCAACGTTTGCGCGAACGCCAGTACGATATCCTTCTCGTTTTCTCCACCCGAGCCCTTGGTGCCATTGTCGATGCCGCCGTGCCCTGGATCGAGAACGATCAACGGCCGTGCATCGCCATCCGGTTTCGGTGGCGCCTCGGCCGGCTTGTTCGCTGCGTTGTGCGCCGGGCGATTTTCAAGCGCGATGTTGCGCAGGAAGCTCGTGCGATCCGTCACCGCCATGTCGAGGACGAGGCGGGCCGGCTGGCCCTCGGCTGCATCGAGCACAAAAGCCTTGTCGAGATGCACCGGCCCTTTGGTGTCGATGACGATGCGGGAGCCGCCCTGCATGATCACCCCGTAGCGAAATGCCTTCACCAGTCCCCGGCTTTGTTCGGCGGCTTTGGCCGGCAAATTGAAGGTTACCTCGGGCAGGTCGACCACCACGCGATAAGGGTCTGCGAGCGTGAACGCAGCCACGTCTATCTTGCGATTCAGATCAACGACGAAGCGCGTCTGCTTATCATCCCCACCGATGCGCATATCGGTTGCGACCACCGGCAGCTCCTTCGCTGCCGCCAGCGCGCGAGCGGCCACATTGCTCTCGGCGGCCATACCGGCCGAGTTGCAAAGCAGCGCACAAGCCAGTGTGCCAATGATTGCCGTCGCACGGGCTGTCACGAATCCGGACCCTTTGAAGCCCCTTTTTAACCCATTAAGGCCCGCTTCGGTTAACGGAACTTGAGCGGCAGGGCTATTCCCTGTGCGGGTGTGGCCGAACTGCAAAGCTTCCCTTGCCAGCGGTGGTCCCGGGCCGTATGTAAGGTGTGCTTATGGTTAGAGTTCCGGTTGTGCCGCGTTCGGGCCCCGGCCGCTTTGGTCCTGTACCGCCCCCCTCGAGGAGGTCGGCGGACGGCCAAGCGAAACGAGCCGAAACCCTTGTGAAGGACACCCGGATCAGTGCGCGGCCCGAGGGCCGTTCGCGACCTAGCCGTGAGTGATGAGAAACCTCGGTTCGCGCTTTTGAGGCGCGACCGCAGCGCTACGGGTCGCAAGTTTCATGCTGCCACTGACGCAGCAAAGGTATTTTGAGGTCTATCGCCCACGCACCGCCATAACAACGGTGCGCGCAGGCGGAGCTCTCGGCCGCGCGGCCCTTCCCTTCCACACCAATCAGGCCTGCCTCCCCTTCAATCGTCTTGCGCTGTCTTTAGCGCGCGAGCGCGCGGGGATTCCGGGCCCAGTGAGATTTTCCAATGGCCGACAAAATGTTGATCGACGCGACCCACCCGGAGGAGACCCGGGTCGTTGTGCTACGCGGCAACCGCGTCGAAGAATTCGATTTCGAGAGCGCCAATCGCAAGCAGCTTCGCGGTAATATCTACCTCGCCAAAGTCACACGCGTTGAGCCGTCCTTGCAGGCGGCCTTCGTCGACTACGGCGGCAACCGCCACGGCTTCCTGGCTTTCTCGGAAATCCACCCGGACTACTATCAGATCCCGGTTGCCGACCGGCAGGCGCTGATTGCGCAGGAAGAACACGACCAGCGGGCAGCCGACGTGGAAGCCGACAATCGCGCCGGCCGGCGCGGCGGCCGCCATCGCCATCGCAGCGCTGGCCGCCATCGCGACCGTGACGTCGTGCAGAGCGAGCCGCTTGCAGCCGAGGGATCCGCTCCCGAGGCGGCGGCGACATCGGCCGGAGACACGTCATTTGGTGAGTCTGCTCCGGAGCCCTTCACGGAAACGACAGCCCACATGCCGGAGGCCGATGCGGCACCGGCGGATTTCGCTCCCGAAGAACACGGCCTCGAACAGCAAGACCATGAGGCCGCCGAGGATTTCAACGCGCCGTCGGTCGCATCGGAGCCTAACGAAGCACCGCTCGAGACCATCGCGGAGGGCGAACAGCCTTCAGCTGCCGCTGAAGGCGCGCTGACCACCGAAGGCGCCGTTCACGAAACGGCCGACGGCAACGGCGAAGACCACCACGACGACGAGTCTGTCGAATCCGTCGGTGGCGCGGACGCGCTTGAAGAAGCGCAGGAACGGATGCCGCGCTTCCGGCGTCAGTACAAAATTCAAGAAGTCATCAAACGCCGGCAGGTCATGCTTGTGCAGGTCGTCAAGGAAGAGCGCGGCACGAAAGGTGCGGCGCTGACGACTTATCTCTCCCTCGCCGGCCGCTATTCGGTATTGATGCCGAATACTCCGCGCGGCGGCGGCATTTCGCGCAAGATTACCAGCGCCGAGGATCGCGGGCGGCTGAAGGAAATCGCGCAGGAACTGGAAGTGCCTGAAGGCATGGGCGTAATCCTGCGCACCGCGGGAGCAAGCCGCACGAAGATCGAAGTCAAACGCGACTTCGAATATCTGCTGCGGCTGTGGGAGACCGTGCGCGATCTCACGCTCAAGTCGACCGCACCCAAGCTGGTCTACGAAGAGGGCTCGCTGACCAAACGGTCGATCCGCGATCTCTACGGCAAGGACATTGAAGAAATCGTCGTGTCCGGCGACCAAGGCTACCAGGAAGCGCGCGAGTTCATGCGCATGCTGATGCCGAGCCACGCCAAGCACGTGAAGCACTACAAGGACACACAGCCGCTCTTCACCCGCTACGGCATCGAAAGCCAGCTCGACGCCATGTTCTCGCCGGTGGTGCAATTGCGCTCGGGCGGCTACATCGTAATCAACCAGGCGGAAGCGCTGGTCGCCATTGACGTCAACTCAGGCCGCGCCACGCGCGAGCATCACATCGAGGACACAGCGCTCAAGACCAACTGCGAAGCCGCCGAGGAAATCGCCCGGCAGCTTCGCCTGCGTGACCTCGCCGGCCTCATTGTCATCGACTTCATCGACATGGATGAGGGCCGCAACAACCGCTCGGTTGAACGCCGGCTGAAAGAAGCCCTCAGGCACGACCGCGCCCGCATCCAGGTCGGCCGCATCTCGCATTTCGGCCTGCTCGAAATGTCGCGCCAGCGCATCCGCACCTCGGTGCTGGAGAGTTCGACCGAGAAATGCGCGTTGTGCGGTGGTTCCGGTCACGTCCGGTCGGTATCATCGGTCGCGCTGCAATTGCTGCGCGCAATCGAGGAAATGCTGAATAAGGGCGCGACCCACAATCTGATCGTGCGGACGCGCGCCGAAGTCGCGCTCTACGTGCTCAACCACAAGCGCGCCCATCTGCGGGCTCTGGAAGAACGCTTCCGCGTGATTCTCACGGTCTCGGCGGATCCGACCGTGACCGGCCAGCAATCTTATGTGGTTGATCGCGGCGAGCAGGTCCACACGGTCGAAGCAGCGAAAAGCATTGCCGCCGCGCAGCCGGTGCCGCTCCCGACGATCGAAGAAGACGATTTCGTTGCCGACGAGGCCGAGGAAGATATCGTCGAGGCGCAAGGGCAGGAGCAAGAGGCTGTCGCGCCTGCGCCAGCCGATGAGGAAGCGCCACGTCGTGATATCGAACGCGATGGCGGTCCGCGGCGCCGGCGACGACGCGGCCGTGGCGGCCGAGGCCGCGGTGGCGAGCCGCGCGAAGGCGCGCCCGCATTCACGCAAGATACCGTTCCGGAACATGCGGTCGCACACGAAGATCACGACGCGGGCTCGCCCGAAGAAGAGGGCTTGAGCCCGCCGCAACCGCGCCCTGAAGGCGGCCAGTCCGGCGAAGGCGATGGCGTGCGCCGCCGACGGCGCCGTGGGCGTCGTGGGGGCCGGCGCAATCGGCAACACAATGGCGAGGCCCCTTTCCGATCCAATGAAAATGGTGCGGAACCGGAGCTCCAACACGCCGTGGAGGACATGGACCGTCCTGCGAGTTACGACGCTGCGCCGCCCGCATCCTATGCTCCGCCGATTGAACAGCGTCCGGAGCCGGCTCCAATGGATTCCCCGGCGGCCGCCGCGAACATGCAGGAGCCGCCACGCAGGCGCTCGACTATTCGTGAGCCGGCGCCTTTTGCCAGCGAGCGGACGCCTGTGCCACCTCCGCCCGCCGCACCGTCGACTCCGGTGATATCGAGCACCGGGCCCGAGGAGCCAGCAACGCCGAAGCGCGGCTGGTGGGGCAAACGCCTCCTCGGCGATAAAAGCTAACCACCGCAAAAGGAGCCACAATAATGCTGCGAACTTTGGCCATCGCCCTTGTTCCTGTTGTGCTGGCGGCAGCGCCGGCACTCGCCATCACCTCGCAGGAAAAAATGGAAACCTGCAAAGTCGGCGCGGAAAGCCAGCAGCTCGAAGGCGCAAAGCGCTCCACCTTCATCAAGAAATGTATGGCGCAAGGCAATTACGAACCAGCGGCCAGGAAGAACGCGAAAAAAATGGCGGTGCCGCCGCCAAAGCCGCAGTAGCAACAGCGCGCTGCCGGGCGGTCTCGGACGTTACGCCGCAGATGGTTTGGCGGGACGCTCGAACGGTTTCACGGTGAAAGTCCGCAGCTGGCCGCGGCGCAACACGTCAATCGCCACATCGCGTCCGATCCGCTCCCTGTTGAGCAGCCGTATCAGATCGTCAACGCCGGTCACCGGCTCGCCGTCGACGCGAACGATGGTATCGAGGCTCATCAGTCCGGCGTGAGCCGCGGGACCATTTGGCTCGGCCGCGGTAATCATCGCCCCGGAATTGTTCTCGATCTGCGCCGCACGGGCATGCCGGCGCGGCACCGCGGTTGTCTGTGCCGACACGCCGATGTAGCCACGGCGCACCCGGCCGTGCTGGATCAGCTCGCTCAACACAAATCGCGCGGTATTGCTGGCAACCGCAAAGCAGATTCCCTGCGCGCCCATGATGACGGCGGTATTGATGCCGATCACCTCACCGCGCGACGAAACCAATGGCCCGCCAGAATTACCGGGATTGAGCGCCGCATCGGTCTGGATCACATCCTCAATCAGCCGTCCGTTGCGCGAGCGCAATGAGCGGCCGAGTGCCGAAATCACTCCGGCCGTCACGGTGGATTCGAACCCGAGCGGATTGCCTATAGCGACAACCAGTTGCCCGCGTTTGAGTGTCTTGGAATCGCCGAGTGCGGCGCAAGGCAGATCGCGCGCTGAGCCGGCGCGCAGAAGCGCCAGATCGGTGTCGGGATCCTCCCCCAGACTGCGCGCCTCCATGACGCGCCCCTCGGCGTCCTGCAGTTGGACGTGCTTGGCGCCTTCCACGACGTGACAATTGGTCAGTACAAGACCGTCCGGCGCGATAATCACGCCAGACCCGATGCCGCCGCTGCGGCCGCTCCCTTTGCCGACCTCCACGCGCACCACCGCCGGGCCGACGCTGTCGGCCACGGTGGTTACAGCGTGCGAATAGGCATCGAGGATTTCGGTGTCGGAGGCCGATGGCGATACGGCCTCCCCAACATCTCCGATATCGGTCGATGAAGCAAAATCAAGCATGGTGTTTTCTGAGTTTTGAGAGACGTTGAAGCATGTAGGTATGGGCCAGCATGAATAAAAGATGGCACTTCGATTGCGGCATTTCCTTCAAATTGAAATGATTTCTTCAGGCTTCCTCAAATCGCAGATGGTAAATATTCAAGCAAACTGAAGGCCTTAATTACGGACTGCGTCATGGCCACCGCCGCTGCAAAAGGCAAAATCCGCCGCGCCAAAAACGGCGTTTCGGCTGGCGAAGGCTTGCGCGCGGTGATCGCAACGGCGGCCTTTGCCGGCATCCTTATTCTGGCAATTTTTGTAACAGCCGGCTCCTATTTGTCTCCCGATCGTGTTGACAGCAAAACGCTCGCAAAGATCACACCACTGCCGCCGTCGGTCGAGCAAAGCGCAGCGGCTCACAGAGCCGCAGCGATCGTGGTTGAGACCGACAAGAAAGGCCGCTGCGAAGAGCGACGCTTCGACAATCGAACTGGTAAAATCGTCTCGTCGAACTTCGTGGACTGTGACGCACGCCTGGAACGCGACACGACGCCATCGGAAACCATCAATAGCGAGCGGATACGCACCATCCTCGGCGCGTTCAAGCGGTAGCAGGTCAGTCGCTCTGTAAAATGATGTTTTTCACCATCGGATAGATCTGGTTTTGCCAGGTTCTTCCGGAAAAGACGCCATAGTGTCCAACGCCAGCCTGCATATGGTGGCGTTTGCGATACGGACGCAGTGACGAACACAGGTCGTGCGCGGCAAGCGTCTGGCCCACGGCGCAGATGTCGTCCTTTTCGCCTTCCACCGTGAACAGCGCGGTCCGCCTGATCGCCTGCGGCTCGACTTTCTGATTTTGATAGGTCAGGCCGCCCAGCGGCAGCGCGTGCTCCTGGAACACGAGCCGTACAGTCTCCAGATAAAACTCGGCGGTCAGATCGAGCACGGCAAAATACTCGTCGTAAAAAGCCTTGGTCTGCGCGGCCTTCTCAGCCTCACCATTCGCCAGGTTTTCATAAAGCTCGTGATGCGCCTTCAGATGCCGTTCGATATTCATGCTCATGAACGCCGCGAGCTGCACAAAGCCCGGATAGACATGGCGTCCGCCGCCGCCATAGCGGTAAGGCACGCGCGCGATCAGGTGCCGCTCGAACCAGTCTATGGGTTTTGATTTCGCGAGGTCGTTGACCTTGGTGGGGTTGACGCGTGTGTCGATCGGCCCCGCCATCAAGGTCATTGATCGCGGTTGCGCTGGATTGTCGCTTTGCGCCATCACGCTCGCCGCGACTAGGGCGGCGACGCAGGGCTGGCACACAGCGACAATGTGAGCGCCCGGACCAATCGCCTCGACGAAGCGGATTAGGTGGCCGATGTATTCGTCGAATCCGAAGCGGCCGTGCTCGGGCGCAACATCGCGTGCGTTGTGCCAGTCTGTAATGAACACATCGTGCTCGGGAAGCATCGTCCGTACCGTCGCCCGCAGCAGCGTCGCGAAATGTCCAGATAGCGGCGCGATCAGCAGCACGCGCGGCTGCGCCAGCACGACATCCTTTCTGAAATGCAGCAGCGTGCCGAACGGGGTCACATCGGCCGCTTCTTCCGTTACCGCCACCTCACGGTCGCCGACCGTGACGCCGTCGATCCCGTAAGGCGGGCGCTCGTGGGTGAGGCCGGAACGGGCAATCAGTTCATAGGCCGCGGTCAGATTGCTCAAGACGGTCGGACGCGCCGAGCCGTTAAGCCTCGCCCCCACCGACCGGGCGGCCATTTCGGCGAGACGGCGTACCGGCACCATAATGTCGGTGTGGGCCTGATAGGCCTGATAAAGCATCTAGTCCCCCGCGGTCCCGGCGAACCGCATCGAAAGGCTAGAGCATTTTATGTTGCACTGCGAGATAAAATTCGTGATCTACCGGCCGGTGCCCGTAAATTGGGGACAATCGGCCTGCACGATAATTTTGCACTACGGGAAGGTATTGAAAGAGCAACGCTTTCGTCTAAGCTGACGAATGCCGGGCCGTGATGAACAAGGGACATTTGCGCCCCATGGCCAAGGCTACGCTCACGATCGCTAGCAAGAACTACGGCTCCTGGTCGCTCCGCGGCTGGCTGCTCTGCAAGATGGCGGGTCTCGATTTCGCGGAGCAGACGGTCGCCAGCGACGATCCTTCAACGCGCGCCGAGCTGCTCCTGCTGTCGCCGTCTTTCCTGGTGCCCTGCCTCACCCATAATGGCATCAAGATATGGGACACGCTCGCGATCGCCGAGTATCTGAACGAAATCATGCCCGCGGCCGGCTTGCTGCCGAAGACGCTTGCCGCGCGCGCGCGATGCCGCTCGATTTCCGGCGAGATGCATTCGGGTTTTTCCAATTTGCGTTCGGCGCTGCCGATGAACCTGAAGGCGCATCATCCCGGGTTCAAGGTCTGGGCCGGCGCCCAGGCCGATATCGAACGCATCTTCAGTATCTGGCGCGAATGTCTCGCAACCGACAAAGGACCATTTCTTTTCGGCGCGGCACCATGCATGGCGGACGCCATGTTCGCGCCAGTCGTCACGCGCTTCCTGAGTTACGACGTGAAGCTCGACAGCGATTGCGCCGCCTATTGCGCAATAATTATGGCCATGCCGCCGATGCGCGACTGGGTCGCTGGCGCGAAGGCCGAACCGGATGAGGTCGTCGAACTCGACGTCGAGTTCTAACGATTGCTGGTAAGCCAATTGCCGATCCGCTCGACGGCCTCGCGCATATCCGCCGCCGAACCCGCGTAGCAGAAGCGCACGAAGTGTTTGCCGTCGATCGGATCGAAGTCGATGCCGGGCGTCGCAGCGACGCCCGCTTCGTTCAGCATGCGCTTTGCGAAATCCAGGCTGTCGTCCGAAAAGCGGGTGATGTTCGCGTATAGGTAAAACGCGCCATCAACCGGCAGAAATTTGTCGATACCTGTTTTTGGCAAACCTTCGGTGAGGATACGACGGTTTTCTTCATAATTATGTTTGACCGTTTCCATCTCGTCGCGACCGTCGAAGGCTGCTTCCGCCGCAAATTGCGCCAATGTCGGCACCGAAATCGCCAGATTGCCCTGCAAGCGTTCGACCGAGCGGACGAGACTGTCCGGAACAACCATCCAGCCGACGCGCCAGCCGGTCATGCAGAAGTATTTTGAAAACGAATTGATCACGACTGTCCGTTCGGACAAGTTCGCCGCCGTCTCCGCCGCAAAGGCATAATCAAGCCCGTGATAGATCTCGTCGGAGATCACGCGAATACCCTCGGCCTCGGCAACCGCGATCAGCCGCGAGAGCGCGTCCGCATCCATCATGGTGCCGGTCGGATTGGCGGGGCTCGCAACCACCACGCCTTGCAGCGGCTTGCGCCGGTGCTCCGCGATCAGTGATTTCGCCGACAAGGCCCAGCGCGTTTCCTCGGACGTCTGGATGAGAACTGGTTCGCACCCGAGTGCGGACAGGATGTGCCGATAAGGCGGATAGCCGGGATTGGCGAGCGCGACGCGGTCACCCGGTTCGAACAACGTCAGAAAAGCGAGCACGAAACCGCCGGACGACCCGGTCGTCACCACCACGCGCGCGGGATCGAGAACGAGATCGTAAGTATCCTTGTAGTGACGCGCGATCCGCGCCCGCAGCGACGGAATGCCGAGCGTTTCGGTGTAGCCGATGCGGCCATGCTTGAGCGCAGCCTGGGCCGCCTTGATCGCCGTGGACGGCGCCGGCGCGGCTGGCTGGCCGACTTCCATATGGATGACGCGGGCACCCAGCGCCTCGCGCTGCGCCGCCGCCGCCATCACGTCCATAACAATGAACGGCGGAACATCGCTGCGTTTGGATGGCTTCAAAAGCTGTTTTGCCGCCTCAAGCATCGTTTTCGGCCCATTGGGCCTCAACTCCCTGCCCCGCTCCTGCCGTATTCGCCGGATTGTTTGCGAACAGCACGGCCGTGACCCAGTCGTGTTGGCGCGCCGCGTTGACCGCCCCCTGGGGCGTCACTAGTTTCACGCCCAAACGCTCGTTATATGCCCAGTCGGGGCGGATATTTGCATGTCCTTGAGCGGCACACCTATCAGGACGCGGCGCGGGGCGCCAGCAGCCCGCGCGATCGCATTGCTGACCGCCATCGCCATCGGCGCCGCCAGCGGGCCGACGGCTATGCCCGCGCGCGCGCAAGACAGCACAACGCGCGGCATGCCGGTCGTCCGCGACGCCGAAATTGAACAACTGTTGCGCGACTATGCCTTGCCGATCCTGCGCGCCGCCGGACTTGCCAAGCAGAACGTGCGGGTCGTTGTTCTCGGCGACCGCTCGTTCAACGCCTTCGTCATGGACGGCCGCCACATCTTCGTGAATGCCGGCGCGCTGTTCGATGCCAAGACCCCGAACGAAATTATCGGCGTGTTCGCGCACGAAACCGGTCATCTCGCGGGTGGCCATCTGCAGCGTCTACGTGAACAACTGGCGACCGCGCAAACGGCATCGATCGTCGCACTGATGGCCGGCATCGGCATGGCGGTTGCGGGCGCCCGCAGCGGCGCCACGGGCAATGTCGGCGCGGCCGCGATCATGGCGCCGCAGTCGGCGATCATGCGGTCGTTGCTGGCTTATGTGCGGACGCAGGAAGACCAGGCCGATCACGCCGGTGTGAAATTTCTTAATGCCACCGGCCAATCGCCGCGCGGTATGGTCGACCTGTTCAAGCGACTGAGCAACGAAGTTTTGTTCAATTCCCGCTATATCGATCCTTATATGCAGAGCCACCCCATGCCGGCCGACCGAGTTGCGGCGCTCGAGACGCTCGCGCGGTCGAGCCCTTATTGGGACCGTAAGGATTTGCCCGAGCTGCAATTGCGACACGACCTCATGCGCGCCAAACTCTCTGGCTTCCTTGAGCGGCCGGAGTTCGGTCGCAAACCGGTATCCGCTGGGCGACCACAGCCTGCCCGCGCGCTACGCCCGCGCCATCTCGACATACCGTCACGGCGATTTGCGCCAGGCACTCACGCAAATCGACGGGTTGATCGAGGTGCAGCCCAACAATCCCTATTTCTACGAGCTCAAGGGTCAGGCTCTGCTCGAGGGCGGCAAGCCGGCGGAAGCGATTGGGCCGCTGCGTCAGGCCGCCGCGCTCTCGCACGGCACGCCATTGATCGAAATTCTGCTCGCGCAGGCGCTCAACGCCACCAACAGTCCGAAGCTCGCGGAAGAAGCGGTCGGCCTGCTGCGCACGGCGATCTCCCGCGAACCTGAAGCGCCAGAGGCCTACTCGCAGCTGGCCATGGCCTATGGCCGCAAGGGCGACCTTGCCAATGCCGACCTTGCATCGGCGCAAGCCGCCTTTACGCGCGGCGATATCAAGACCGCGCGTCAGCTTGCGACGCGCGCCAAGACCAGGTTACCCATCGGCTCGCCCGCCTGGGTGCGTGCCGACGACATCGTCAACGTCAAAACACCAAACTCAAACGCCGGGATTCAATAGTGACAAGGACAAAGCTTATGAACGCGTTCTCACGTTTCCTCACTGCCGCCACTGTGGCGTTGCTGACGTTGGCCGCGCCGCAAATATCACGCGCCGACGAATTCTCCGGCCCACAGCGCGGCGAAATCGAGCGCATCGTGCGCGAATATCTCGTTGCACATCCTGAAGTGCTCCAGGAAGCGATGGCCGAGCTCGAAAAACGTCAAAGTGCCGCCGAGTTCGAAAAGCACAAAGCCGCGGTCAAGCAATATTCGGAGGCCTTATTCAGCTCGCCGCGTCAGGTCGTGCTCGGCAATCCAGCCGGCAACGTCACTTTTGTGGAATTCTTCGATTACAACTGTGGTTACTGCAAGCGCGCCATGGACGACATGCTCACGCTTCTGAAGAACGATCCCAAGCTCAAGGTCGTACTCAAGGAATTCCCGGTGCTCGGACCCGGCTCGGTCGAAGCCGCCCGCGTCGCGGTGGCCGTGCGCATGCAGGACAAGACCGGCAAGAAATATCTTGAATTCCACCAGAAACTGCTTGGCGGCCGCGGCCAGGCCGACAAGGCGCACGCACTCGCGGTCGCCAAGGACATCGGCCTCGACATGGGCCGGCTCGACAAGGACATCGAGAGCCCTGAAGTGAAGGCCACGCTGGAAGAGAGCTTCAAGCTCGCTGAAGCGCTCGGCCTCAACGGAACGCCAAGCTATGTGATTGGCGACGACGTCGTGATCGGCGCTGTCGGCATCGACGCGCTCAAGGAAAAGGTCAACACATCGCGTTGCGGAAAGCCGAGCTGCTAGACCGCGCACTCGTCCGGATTTGAAAGCTGACTTCGCCGCGTCCCCTAAGGGGCGCGGCGAATTCTATAGAGAACGAAGCGCCGCGAGACGTCGAGCTCCTCCAGCAGATTGGGCAGCGGATTGTCGACGTGCGGCCCGAGCAGATAGAGGTAATCGAAGTCGCGCGGCCAGGTCCGGATATAGACCGGCAAAGCGTCGGAGGTCTTTCCCGATGCAATCGCGGTCAGGATAAAGAGCGGCACCGGGCCCGCCGCACCATCATCAATGCGTTCGAAGGCCGGGCGCGGCCGGATCGGCTGCTTGCCCGCCGATGTAAAAAGATCCGTCACGAAAGCATCGGCGTAGTGAACGGCCAGCGTCGGTCCGTGGCTGATCGGATAGGTTGTGAGATCGTCGAGCGGCGGGTCATCGCCCACCCTGCTGCCGCCAACCAGCACGCGCGAACCCTTTTTGAGCTTGTCGAATGACCGGATCATGTCCGCATAGTCGGCGCGGTATGACAGCCACACCTTGTATACGACGGCGAGATTTGGAAGCGTCACGGCGATGACGCAAGCAAGCGCCGCGAGCTTCCACTGCCGATCCGGCAGAGACAGCGAGCAATAGGCGGGCACGATCAGCGCCGCCGCGACGATCATCCGCAGGTCGACGAAGGCCGTGCCAAGAAGCTGGGACGGAATCGCGAGATAAAGCGCAAAAAATCCGGCGGCGAGACAAATCCCGGCCGGCTGGATCTTGAGCAGGCTACGCTTGCCGGCGACGTAGAGAAAACCGATCAGCAGCACGGTCGTCACCGCCGACACCACCGTGCTGTAGCCGTTCATGATGATGTAGGGCCACAGCGCCTTGAACTGGAAATGCCAGTCATTCTCTCCGCCACCGACCGCGCCGCCGGTCAGCCGCATGACGGCCACCAAGATCACCGCGGGGATCGCAAGGATGACCAGGCGCGTCGCTGTTTCGCCGTAAGGCGCCTTCTTCTCCCAGGCCCGCCACAACTCGAGGATGCCGAGCGTCAGCCCGTAGACGCCCAGCGCAAAGAAATGCGACGCAAACAGCACAGCAACAAAGATCGTGTTGACGGCAAGGCGGCTAGCCCACGAACGCTCGAACACCAGAATTCCGAAGGCGATGCCCCACAGCGCCACACCCAGCCCGAATTCAAAATTCAGGAACCCCCAGGTGAACGGCAGGGCGTACAGGAACATCAGCGCCGCGGCAGCGGAGAGCTGGACGCGCCCCTTCACTGCCCACTCGATGGCCATGGTGCCGCTCACGAGCACGACCTCGCTCAACAGCAGAAAAAGCCGGGTCGCGTTTTCGACGCCGGTTACCCGCGCCATCTGCGGGATCACCAGATCCATCGCCAGATTCGGGTAGAGCGCCCATGCCGTCTGGTAAAACGGATTGGCCGCGGGCGTTCCCGCGCTCGCAAGGATGTACATGCGCGCGAGATGATTAGGGTAATCGACCATGGCCGGGATCGCCACGAACAGCAGCGGGCCGAGCGAGACGGCAAGCAAAATCCCGAAGACGATTTTTGCGATCAGATTTTCAGAGCGGTCCAATGACATTCCGCGCACGGCATGTGAATTGAGGAAAGCCATTTCACGAGCTGTATTGGGGGCGATTCTTCACATTCAGCGCAAGGGGTGCGCGCGTGACGTGCACCTAGATTTCATAGCAAACTGTAAAATAATCCCTTAATAGTCGGGGCCGCCTGCCTTTTCGCCGCGGTCGTCGACCGACGCATCGTGCTTTGCTGTACGCCTTGGGCACCGTAAGGGAACCGGGGACCGCTCCAGAGGTTGTTGCGCGCATGTATACGGTGGGCATGGAAGAGGAATACTTCGTGTTCGACGCGAAGACGCGCCACGCGGTGCGTCGCGCGAACAAGAAATTCCTCGCGCGCGCGCAAAAGCAGCTCGGCGACCGTGTGATGACCGAAATGCTGCAATCGCAGATCGAAGTGGCGACGCCACCTTGCGCCAGCATGAAGGAAGCGCGCGAACACCTCTCACACTATCGCCGCACGCTCGGGCAAGCGGCGGCCGAGCATAAGCTTGGCCTTGCGGCGATGGGCACGTTTCCGCTGGCGTATTGGCCGGAGCAGGTGATGACCCGCAAGGCGCGCTACGCCCCCATCATGGATGACCTTCAGATGATCGGCTATCGCAACATGTTGTGCGGAATGCACGTGCATGTCGCGGTGCCGGACATCGACACCCGCATCAACTTGATCATGCGGCTGACGGCATATCTTCCACTTCTGCTGGCGCTCTCGACCTCCTCGCCATTCTGGCAAGGTCACCTGACTGGTCTCGTCGGCTACCGGCTTGCGGCATACGATGAGCTGCCGCGCACCGGCTTGCCCGAACTCTTTCGCACCAATGACGACTACCGCGAATTCGTCGCGGCGCTGACCTGGGCGAAAATCATCCCGGATGCGAGCTATATCTGGTGGGCGGTGCGGCCCTCCCTGAACAACCCGACCATCGAACTGCGCGTTGCCGACAGTTGCACACGGCTCGACGATGCTGTGGGCATCGCCGCGCTGTTCCGCTGTCTCGTGCGCGCGCTCGATCGCGACCGCGCGCTCAACGCCGGCTTCGACCGCGTCGGCCGCGCCATCACGCAGGAAAATAAATGGCATGCCCAGCGCTACGGTATAGCCGCGACTTTTGTCGAACCCTTCTCGCGTTCACCGCTCACGCTTGTCCAGTGGCTCGATCAGGTGATTGATTTCATCGCCGAAGATATTGAGGCGCTCGAATGTGCGGGCGAGATCAGACATCTTCATGCCATCGCCGCGCATGGCACTAGCGCCGACCGCCAGATCGAAATCTTCGGCAAGGCCCGCGAGGGCGGCCGCAGAAGGTTAACGGCGCTCAAGGAGGTGGTTGATTGGGCGGCAGCGGAAACTCAGGCTCTGGGCGGCGCCAAATCCTGACCTGCAAATCCCGAACCTGCAAATCTTGAATCTGAATGCGATCCGGGCTTCCCCTAAACGCCGCAGCCACCTATAAAGCGCGGCAGTTCCACGCGCTGGCAAGCGCGCTCCGGACGGGGACCCATGGCAAAGACAATTTACGTCCTCAATGGACCTAATATGAACCTGCTCGGAACGCGCGAGCCGGAAAAATACGGTCACGCGACCCTTGCCGATGTGGAAAAGCTTTGCCGCGACACCGCCGCGCGTTTCGGGCTCGACGTCGTCTGCCGCCAGTCGAACAAGGAAGGCGAGCTCGTCGATTACATCCAGGAAGCACACGCCAAGAAGGCAGTCGGCATCGTCATGAACCCCGCCGGTTACACCACAACGTCGATTGCGATCATGGACGCGTTGCTCGCTGTGCAGGCGACGGTGCCGACGGTCGAAATCCATATGACCAACATCCATCAACGCGAAGCCTTCCGGCATAATTCATATGTCTCGAAGGCCGCGAAGGCTGTCATCGCCGGATTCGGCATCGACGGTTATGCGCTGGCGATTACCGGGCTCGCCGGGCTGACTGGCGCCAAGGCAAAAGATTGAGCGCCAGAAAATGGCAAAGCCCACCAAGACCATTGTCGACCGCGAGTTGATCGAGGAGCTCACGAAGCTTCTGGATGAAACCGGGCTGACCGAAATTGAAATTGAACAGGACGGCAAACGCGTGCGCGTCGCGCGCGCCGCCGCTGCCGCCGCGCCCGCCGCTGTACGGGTCGAAGTGGCGCCGCAGGCGCCCGTCGAAGCCGCCGCCGTGCCGCTCGATTTGTCCAAGCACCCCGGCGTGGTCATCTCGCCGATGGTTGGCACTGCTTATGGCGCGCCGGAACCTGGCGCCAAGCCCTTCATCGAGATCGGCAGCAAGGTCAAAGTCGGCGATACGCTGCTGATCATTGAAGCCATGAAAACCATGAACCAGATTCCGGCCCCGCGCGCCGGCACCGTGATTCAGATCCTGTTTGAAGATGGCCAGCCGGTCGAGTTCGGCGAGCCGCTGGTGATTATTGAGTGAGCGGAGCCGTCGGCAGACTTCTCTCTGTCATCCTGAGGAGGCCGCGAAGCGGCCCTCGAAGGATGAACGGCCGTCACCCTTCGAGGCTCGCGGAGTTTACCATCGGGCCGCGCTTCGCGCGGCCCCGTTGGCTCGCACCTCCGGGTGACGGATCAAGGATGCGAGTGCATGTTCGATAAAATCCTGATCGCCAATCGCGGTGAAATCGCCTTGCGCGTGTTGCGCGCCTGCAAGGAACTCGGCATTCCGACCGTGGCGGTGCATTCCACCGCCGATGCAGACGCCATGCACGTGCGCTTTGCCGACGAGAGCGTGTGCATCGGGCCGCCGGCCGCCAAGGACAGCTACCTCAACATTCCGGCCATTCTGTCGGCATGCGAGATCACCGGCGCCGATGCCGTGCATCCTGGCTACGGCTTTCTGTCGGAGAACGCGCGCTTTGCGGAAATCCTCACCGACCATGGCGTGCAATTCATCGGCCCGAAGGCCGAACACATCCGCCTGATGGGCGACAAGATCGAAGCCAAACGCACCGCCAAGAAGCTTGGCATTCCGGTCGTTCCGGGATCGGACGGCGGGATTACATCCGACGCGGAGGCGACTAAAATCGCCGCCGATATCGGCTATCCGCTGCTGATCAAGGCGGCGGCGGGCGGCGGCGGACGCGGCATGAAGGTTGCGCAGTCCGCCGGAGAGCTTTCGACCGCGCTTTCGACGGCGCGCTCCGAGGCGAAAGCGGCCTTCGGCGATGACGCCGTCTATATCGAGAAATATCTGGAACGTCCGCGCCACATCGAAATCCAAGTGCTCGGCGACGGCAAGGGCCACGCCATCCATCTCGGCGAACGCGACTGCTCGTTGCAACGGCGCCACCAGAAGGTGCTCGAGGAAAGCCCCTCGCCTGCCCTCAATGCTACCGCGCGCGACGCTATCGGCGAGACGGTGGCCAAAGCGATGCGCGAGATTTCCTATCTCGGCGTCGGTACCGTCGAATTCCTGTACGAGGACGGCAAGTTTTATTTCATCGAGATGAACACGCGCATTCAGGTCGAGCATCCGGTGACCGAAATGATCACTGACATCGACCTGATCTTCGAGCAGATCCGCGTTGCCGCCGGCTCCGAGCTTTCGCTCAAGCAATCCGACGTGCGCTTCCACGGCCACGCCATCGAGTGCCGCATCAATGCCGAGAACCCGGTGTCCTTCCGGCCCTCGCCCGGCAAGATCCTGCACTACCATCCGCCCGGCGGCCTCGGCGTGCGCATCGATAGCGCCGTCTATCAGGGCTATACAATACCGCCTTATTACAATTCACTCGTCGGCAAGCTGATCGTGCACGGCAAGACCCGCACCGAATGCCTGATGCGGCTGAAACGCGCGCTGGATGAAGTGGTAGTGGACGGCATCGAGACGACGCTGCCGCTGTTTCGCGCGCTGGTGCGCGAAAAGGACATCATCGACGGCAACTACCACATTCACTGGCTGGAGCAGTTCCTTGCCCGCGGCGGCATGGAATCTTAAGAGCGGAACCTTAATTGCGGGGACCCGCCGCCGTAAGTCGCGTCAGCAGCGCGCAGACATCGGCCGGATCATATGGCTTGGCCATGAACAATGAGCGCGGCACCAACGGCGCTATGTCGGACAGCTTGAAACGCCCCGAGGCATAGACGATCGGCATTTCCGGACGGCGTTCGCGCGCGCGCGTCGCCAGTTCCGCACCGTCCATGCTGCCGGGCAAGTTCACGTCGGTGAACAGAACATCGATGTTGGCGCCGGAATCGATGTAGCGCAGCGCTTCGTCGGCGGTAGTCACTTCGTGGACGGTAAAACCGGATGCGGTCAGGCAATCAGCAACGAGATTGCTGATCAGCACTTCATCTTCGACCAGCAAAACCGAAATCGGCGTCATGGTCTCGCCCATGCATCCTTCTCCCCGTTTCGCTGTTGTCCCCTGCAAACCAACGCAAGGGGCGGCCACGCCTACTGAAATTTGCTGCAATTATGGTATCCAAAAGGTTAACAAACGGCTGACGCCGCTGTTCCTCGCTCGTCACAGCGGGAGCAACGGCCTAAGTTTTGGTCATTGTTGGCGCGAGCACGCGATGGCGAACCGCGAAAACACGTTTATCGAAATCACGCCGGAGGTGCTGCTCAAGGCCTATGCCTGCGGCATTTTTCCGATGGCAGAAAGCGCGGACGATCCGGCGCTCTATTGGATCGAGCCGGACATGCGCGGAATCATCCCCCTGGAAGGGTTCCACGTTCCGGCGCGACTCGCCCGTACCTTGCGCACGACGTCGTGGACGGTCTGCGTCGATCGCGACTTCGACGCCGTGATCGAGGGCTGCGCCGAACCACAACAGGACCGCGCGCGCACGTGGATCAACACGCGCATCCGGCGCATTTATCGATCGCTCTATGAGCGCGGCCATTGTCACACCGTCGAGGTCTATGACGGCGACGAACTTGTTGGTGGTCTCTACGGTGTCTCGCTCGGCCGCGCGTTTTTCGGCGAGAGCATGTTTCATCGCGCACGCGACGCGTCCAAGATCGCGCTGGTGCATCTGGTCGCACGGCTCAAGGCGGGCGGTTATCGTCTGCTCGACACGCAATATGTCACCGCACACCTCACGACCTTCGGCGCGGTCGAGGTGCCCAAGCGGCGCTATCATCGCATGCTGGAAGAGGCCTTGGTCGGCGAAGGCGATTTCGCCGCGCTGTCGTTGGACCGCTCCATCGCGGGCGGCAAGGCGCTGGCAATTATTCAGGACGGGCAATAGTCCAGTCATTGGTACGCGCCGTGTCCGATCGACAAGGCACGGAGCGCCTACACACTGGATTGCGCGGGAGAATTACCTTGGCGGCGGCAAGAAGCCCGGCGGCGGTCCGCGCGGCGGTGGCGGCGGTGGCCGTCGTTGTGGTGGTTGTAGTTGCGGCGCGCGCGCCGGCGGCTTGGGCGCCGCATCGGGAGGCACTTCGGCGACGTTCGGATTCCTCCCGCCTTTACAGTCGGTGACCCACACGTCGTAGATCGGATGCTCGACGGCATGCAGGCCCGGGCTCGCCGCAAACATCCAGCCACTGAAGATGCGCTTGATCTCGCCTTGCAGTGTCACCTCGTCGACCTCAACAAAGGCGTCGGTGTTGGGCGTCTCGGTCGGCGGGCGTGAATAGCAGACGCGCGGCGTCACTTGCAGCGCGCCGAACTGCACCGTCTCGTTGATGGCGACGTCGAAGGAGATGATGCGGCCGGTAATCTTGTCGAGACCTGAGAACACCGCGGTCGGATTGGCGATGCGCTGCGGCGGGGGCGCGACCACGACTTCATCGTTTGGCTGTGGCGCGGTGTTGGCTTGTTGCGGAGCATTGCGCGGCGAACCAGGACCGGGCGGTAACGCCGCTGGTGGCGGCGCGGCATTTTGCTGCTGCTGCGGCGGCGGCGCCGGCTGCGCGCCCGGCGGCGGCGCCAGCGGCTGCGACTGGATCGTGCCGCCACCCGGCCGGTTCGACGGCGGCAAACTCATTGGCGCCGGCAGCGGTTGCTGCGGCGGACTGTCGGCACGGCCCGGATAATATGGTTGCTGGTCCGGCGGCGGGCGCGATGACGGCGCATTGGGGACGTTGGCCGGCGGGCGCGGCGGACCATCGCTGAAGATCGAGCCAAATTGCGCGGCGGCAGGGCTCGCCACGAGCAACGCGGCGAGCGCAAGGAACGCGACTGAACGGATGCAACGCCCCATCAAAATCCGGCTTTTGCGCCTGGCCGGCGTGGATTCGCCTGACGCCGATAGCAATGCCCGGTTAACACGGGGAATACGGCGTTGGAAGGGCGGCCGCCGGCCACCGCAGGCCAACGGCTTTAGCCCCGGCCGTCAGGGCTCCAGGCCTTGTAGTCCCCGGTTGCCTTGGGGCGGCGGCCGGCCGCAAGCGTCGAGCCGGGCGGACGTAATGCGCCAGGCGTACCGGTCATGTTCGGCCGATGTGGCTTTTGCCACGGGCGCGCCTTGTAGCTTTCCTGTGTCGGCGGCGTGTCGACGGTGTGGTGCAGCCAACCGTGCCATGACGGCGGCACCGACGACGCTTCCGTATAACCGTTGTAGATCACCCAGCGCCGCTCGAAGCCGAGCGTCTTGTCGATCTTGCCGCCGATGGTGCGGTAATAGCGATTGCCAAATTCGTCATCCCCAACGGGTTCGCCATACAGCCAGGTCCACAGCTGGGTGCCGAAGGTCTGCGAATTCCACCAGGTGAAGACTTTGAGGAGGAAAATTTTCATTGCCGCCGCGCATTGAAAACGGTTGGATTGCAGGCGTTTTGCCACCCCACCGGGACCTTGTCCAGCCGCGCGGGATTTCATCCGGAACCGGCAGCGATATAATCGCACTTCTTGCCCTCAACGCATCATGGTCACATGGAATCGCTCAGAGCCGCGCTGACCTGGATCAAGGATCTGCTCGACTGGTTGCCTGATTCTGTGGTCGCGCTGCTGATCCTCGCGATCGCGGTGCTCGTTGCACTCGCGCTGCACGGATGGGCGCGCAAGCTGGTGCGCAGCACGCTTGCCAGCCGCTATCCTTATGTTTTTTCCACCTTCACGCAGACCCGCGGACTCTCGCGGCTCGCGCTGCTGATCCTGGCGATGATCGTCGCCATTCCGGTGGCGCCGCTGCGTCCCGAAACCGCCGAGCTGCTCGCGCGCCTGATGGGTGTGGCGGTGATCGGCCTGATCGGCTGGGCCGCAATGATCGCGCTCCACATTGCCGCCGATCTCTACCTGCGGCGCTTCCGCCTCGACGTCGACGACAATCTGCTGGCGCGCAAACACAATACGCAGGTGCGCGTGCTGTCGCGCACGATCGACGTGCTGCTCGCGATCATCACGCTGGGCGCCGCATTGATGACGTTTCCGGCCGTGCGGCAATACGGTATCAGCCTGTTCGCCTCCGCCGGCGTCGCTGGCATCGTTGTAGGCCTCGCCGCGCGGCCGGTGTTGAGCAATCTGATGGCGGGCGTGCAACTCGCTATGACGCAGCCCATCCGCCTCTACGATACGGTGACCGTGGAAAACGAGCACGGCACGATTGAGGAAATCACCTCAACCTACGTCGTCGTGAAGCTCTGGGATTGGCGGCGCCTGGTCGTGCCGCTGACCTATTTCATCGAAAAGCCTTTCCAGAACTGGACGCGCGAGGGCTCGGCCCTGATCGGCAATGTCATGATCTACGTGGACTATCGCGCGCCGGTCGAACTCATCCGCGCGAAGTTCAATGACATCCTCAAACAGTCGAACACATGGGACGGCAATGTCGGCGCCTTGCAGGTGACCGACTTCAAAGAGGGTACCATGGAGCTGCGCTGCCTGATGAGCGCGCGCTCGGCCAGCACCACTTTCGACCTGCGCTGCGAGGTGCGCGAGAAGCTCATCGACTTCCTGCAGAAGGAGCATCCTGAAGCGCTGCCCCATTCCCGGCAGATCAGCGTCGACGGCAACGAGGAGACCCCGGACTCGCCGCCGCCGAAGGCCGCGGTCCGCAAGCGCGCCGGCCGGCGATCGTCTTGACCGGGCGGCTGATGTTGCAGTGCATGTTGCGCCGGGGCGCAGGCTGCGGCTATGGTGCCCAGGAATTCATCAGCGCCGGGCCCGAGTCGCTCAAGATTTGGCTCGCCCGCGCTGGGAATCGAAACGACAGTGCCGGTAAAAAAGGCGGACACCATTCGGGTCCGCCTTTTTTCATTTACGCGGCGTCCGGGGCCGCTCAAGTGGCCGAATGCACGTTCTTACTGCTTAGAACTGCGCTTCATGTTGCAGTTCGCCACGCATTTCTGCATGCAAAAATTCTTGCTGTTCGCCGATGCACAAATCTGCTGGAGACAAATATCCTGACACGACTTCTTCTGCGCAAAGGCGGGCGCGGACACGATCAAGATGCCAAGCGCTGTAACGACCGATACGATCTTCAACATTCGTGTTTCCCCCAATAAGACGACGGCAAAGCCTAGCCCGCCGTTGCACAGCGGCCCACGTCCGAACCGCGACCGGCGTCGTTTTTTATGCCGCCGAGATACCGATAAACGCCGCAAAGCTGAATTCACAGGCGTGGGTATCATCACCGTCCGCAACTTCACGCCGCGCGACCCGCGTAAGGCACTGACCACGTTTCGAGAATCAGAAACTCCGGACCGGAGTTCCGCCGATTTTTCCCGCCTTTGTCCCCGGCCGGGCACACGCGCGGTTTCGCCAGTGCCTTGCACGGAAGTCCCATTTTTCCGTCATTTTTCTGTCATGGCCGGAGGCATAAAAACCTACCCAGCAACCCCGAGAAAAAAACTTTCCGGACGGCCGGGATGGCCCAATACTGGCTGTGTTCTTGCGGTCCTTTGTCCCCGCAGTTCACCGGGTGGACACAAGATTTAGTGTTTGATTCAGATTTGACCTCTATCTCTTGTTGACGCGTAGGCAGAGTCCACTTAGCTTTGGTGTGTTCGGTGGCGTTGAGTTTCAGGTTCCCTCCGGACCCTCAGAACGGCTTTCCAGTCGCGAGCTCAACCCACGCCAGGACAATGGCGTTTGGGAAAGGGACTTGCTTGTGCCCGGGGTAAAAAACCCTGGATCGAACCGGTGCCGGATCAGAGCATCGGACCTAGATGAGGTGGGACGGGTCGGACGAGTAGAGCAACGGCGGCGGACCGGGACAGGTTCGCCAGAAACAAAAGGGCGGTGTTAACCGCCCGGAATTTGGGGCTAGAGACACATGCGAATTGAACGGCGCTACACCAAGGATGGACAGGGAAGCCAGGATGCGGCCTACGCGGGTATCGAGTTCCGCCTCACCACCAGCGAGATCCGCAACCCGGACGGCTCCGTGGTGTTCAAGCTCGACAATGTCGAGGTGCCGGACTTCTGGTCGCAGGTCGCCTCCGACGTGCTGGCGCAAAAATACTTCCGCAAGGCCGGTGTCCCCGCCCGCCTGAAGAAGGTCGAAGAGAATTCAGTTCCCTCGTTCCTGTGGCGCTCGGTCGCCGACGAGGAGGCGCTCGCGGCGCTGCCCGAGAAGGAACGCTACATCGGCGAGCATTCCTCCAAGCAGGTGTTTGACCGTCTCGCTGGCACGTGGACCTATTGGGGCTGGAAGGGCGGCTATTTCGAATCTGAAGAAGACGCGCAAGCCTACTTCGACGAATTGCGCTACATGCTGGCTGCGCAGATCTGCGCGCCGAACTCACCGCAATGGTTCAACACCGGCCTGCACTGGGCCTATGGCATCGATGGTCCCGGCCAGGGCCACTATTACGTCGATCCATTCACCAGCAAGCTGACGCGCTCGAAATCCGCTTACGAACATCCGCAGCCGCACGCCTGCTTCATCCAGTCCGTCTCCGACGACCTGGTGAACGAAGGCGGCATTATGGATTTGTGGGTGCGCGAGGCGCGCCTGTTCAAATACGGCTCCGGCACCGGCTCGAATTTCTCCAAGCTGCGCGGCGAAGGCGAGAAGCTCTCCGGCGGCGGCAAGTCATCCGGCCTGATGTCGTTCCTGAAAATCGGCGACCGCGCCGCGGGCGCGATCAAGTCGGGCGGCACCACGCGCCGTGCGGCGAAGATGGTGATCGTCGACGTCGATCACCCGGATATCGAGACCTACATCAACTGGAAAGTAATGGAAGAGCAGAAGGTGGCGGCGCTTGTCACCGGCTCCAAGATCAACCAGAAGCACCTCAAGGCGGTACTGAAGGCCTGCGTGAATTGCGAAGGCTCGGGCGACGACTGCTTCTCGCCGGAGAAGAACCCCGCGCTCAAGCGCGAGATCAAGCTCGCGCGCCGCTCGATGGTGCCGGACAACTACATCAAGCGCGTGATCCAGTTTGCCAAGCAGGGCTACAAGGATATCGACTTCCCCACCTACGACACCGATTGGGACAGCGAGGCCTATCTCACCGTTGCGGGCCAGAACTCGAACAATTCAGTGCGGGTCACCGATGGCTTCCTCAAGGCCGTCGAATCCGACGCCAAGTGGGATCTCACCTATCGCAAGAACGGCAAGATCGCGAAGACGCTCGACGCGCGCGACCTGTGGGAGAAGATCGGCCACGCCGCCTGGGCCTCGGCCGATCCTGGCCTGCAATACCATACGACGGTCAATGACTGGCACACCTGCCCGGCCTCCGGCGAAATCCGCGCCAGCAATCCGTGCTCGGAATACATGTTCCTCGACGATACGGCCTGCAATCTCGCTTCGCTGAATCTGCTCACTTTCCGTGACGAGACGACCGGTCAATTCCAGGTCGAAAGCTACGAGCACGCCGTGCGGCTGTGGACCGTGGTACTGGAAATCTCGGTGATGATGGCGCAGTTCCCCTCGCGCGAGATCGCGGAGCGTTCGTTTGAATTCCGCACGCTGGGCCTCGGCTACGCCAACATCGGCGGCCTGCTGATGACCTCCGGCATTCCGTATGATTCCGATGCCGGCCGCGCCATCTGCGGCGCCCTCAGCGCGATCATGACCGGCATCTGCTATGCCACATCGGCCGAAATGGCCGAGAACCTCGGGCCCTTCCCCGGCTACAAGAAAAACCGCGAGCACATGCTGCGTGTGATGCGCAATCACCGCCGCGCCGCCTATAACGAGCGCACCGGCTACGAGAAGGTGTCGCAGCCGCCGGTGCCGCTCGACCATGGCGCCTGCCCCGATCAGACGCTGATCGCGCATGCCAAGACCGCCTGGGACCGCGCGATCGCGCTCGGCGAAAAGCACGGCTACCGCAATGCGCAGTCGACCGTGATCGCACCCACCGGCACCATCGGCCTGGTGATGGATTGCGACACCACCGGCATCGAGCCCGACTTCGCGCTGGTGAAGTTCAAGAAGCTCGCCGGCGGCGGCTACTTCAAGATCATCAACCGCGCCGTTCCGGAAGCGCTGCGCACGCTCGGCTATTCGGAAAGCGACATTGCCGAGATTGAGGCTTACGCCGTCGGCCATGGCAACCTGGCGCAGGCGCCGGCGGTCAACCACACGACGCTCAAGGCCAAGGGCTTTACCGACGAAGCGATTGCGAAGGTCGAGAAGGCGCTGCCGACCGCGTTCGACATCAAGTTCGCCTTTAACAAGTGGACGCTGGGCGAGGAATTCTGCCGTGACAAGCTCGGCATCTCCGCCGAGGACCTCGCCTCTCCCAACTTTGACCTGCTCGCCGGCATTGGCTTCGGCAAGCGCGAGATCGAGGCCGCCAACATCCATGTCTGCGGCGCCATGACGGTGGAAGGCGCACCACATCTCAAAGCCGAACACTATCCGGTGTTCGACTGCGCCAATCCGTGCGGCCGCACGGGCAAGCGCTATCTCTCGGTCGAAAGCCACATCCGCATGATGGCGGCGGCGCAGCCCTTTATTTGCGGCGCCATCTCCAAGACCATCAACATGCCGAACGAAGCCACGGTCGAAGATTGCAAGGCGGCTTACCTGCTCTCCTGGAAGCTTGCGCTCAAGGCCAACGCGCTTTACCGCGATGGCAGCAAGCTCAGCCAGCCGCTCAATTCGCAACTGATTGCGGATGAAGAAGACGAAGACGACGCGGTCGAAGCATTCATCGAGCGTCCCGCCGCAGCGCGCGCCGCGGGGCTTGCCGAGAAGGTCGTCGAGAAGATTGTCGAGCGCATCACCGTGTTGCGCGAGCGTGAGCGCATGCCCGACCGCCGCAAGGGTTACACCCAGAAGGCGGTGGTGGGTGGCCACAAGGTCTATCTGCGCACCGGCGAATACGATGACGGCCGCCTCGGCGAGATCTTCATCGACATGCACAAGGAAGGCGCTGCGCTGCGCTCCATCATCAACAACTTCGCCATCGCGATCTCGCTCGGCCTGCAATATGGCGTGCCGCTCGAGGAATATGTCGACGCCTTCACCTTCACCCGCTTCGAACCGCAGGGCCCGGTGCAAGGCAACGACTCGATCAAATACGCCACCTCGATCCTCGATTACGTGTTCCGCGAGCTGGCGGTCTCTTATCTGGAGCGCTTCGACCTCGCCCATGTCGATCCAAGCGAAGCTGGCGGCTTCGACGCGCTCGGCAAGGGCGTGGAGGAAGGCAAGCCCACGCACAATTACGTCTCCAAGGGGCTGACGCGTTCGCGCACCGACCGCCTGTCGGTGGTTAGCAGCGCCACGCAGGCCGTGGCGGCGGGCGCCTCCAATGTGACCGCCTTCTCGGGGGCCGCGACCGCGCTCAAAGTCGAGCCGGAAGCCAAGCTCTCGCCGGCACAGCAACTCGAGCAGATCAACACTGGCGACGCGCGCGTGCATGCCAAGCAGGCGGCGTCCGAGAAGCGTGCGGAAGCCCGGGCAAAAGGCTATGAAGGCGAAGCCTGCGGCGAATGTGGGAATTTCACCTTGGTCAGAAACGGCACCTGCATGAAGTGCGATACATGCGGGTCAACGACGGGATGCTCGTGAGTACACCGAAGAACACGAAGGACATGGAACGCGCACAAGCCGCGTTCCATAAGAAGGAAGCCCAGGCCCGCGAAGGCGCGACCGCCATGGCGGAATACAAGGCCGCGGGCAACGCCGAACGCATAAAAACCGAACGCCTGCGCGCGCTCCGGCTCGCCAAGGAAGCGGCCGAACGCGAGGCCGCGCTCAACGCGCCGCCGCCCCCGCCAAAGCCGGCGAAGGGTGCGAAGGGCGCGAAGGCTCCGAAGATGAAGATCGTGTCGAAGGCAAAGGCGCCGGTGAAGAAGAAAAAGTGACGGGGGTGGGATGACGGTCCACTTTCCAATAGCGCTCGGCGCAGAAGTTACAAGCAGCTCTAGCAAGAGCTGATCGATTGGTGATCGCGTCACCAGCGGCGCTTATCTCACCGTTAAAATTGCCGGTTAGTCGGGTCAGCGTTTGAGTTACATTGAATTTTGGGCGTGCAGCGTCAAATTCGTGCAGCAAGCGGTCGCGCTGACTGGCAACTCCATCACGCTCAATCCATTGAGGGAGAAATTCAATGCCGACAAAGGTCAATGTTGAACTGATTATAGTGTGGGCTTGCGTGGGATTTTTCACCGGTGCAGGCTGGGCCATTGCCACGTGGCTTGTCGGCCGCATTCTTGGCCTCACTCATCTGTAAATTCTGAGGCAGCTGCCGTTTTCCGTTCGATTGGCAACCGATACCCGGTCTGCCCGATAGCGGACTTTTGCCGCACCAAGCCGACATTTCACCGCATGATCGAAAAATACAATGCGTGTGACCTATCTCACATCGATAGGCACCGAATGACCAATACATTCGTGAGCAGAGAATTTGTCGTGCCACGAAAGAGCAACAACGAATGTCAAACGAACTCGATCACACCCGCATTGAGCATATCAAGCAGGCGCAAGCGGATAGGGCAACGCGAGAGGTTTGTGGACCCGTCGGGACGATTTCCGGGTTGGCGCTGCTCATTATGTTGGCAGCCCTGATCCCTGCCTGATGGAACCTGGCAGTGGTCGAGAACGGCCTAATTGGGGTCTTGCCTGACTGATGCGACCCGCGAAGGCCGCTCTCGACATGCCGTTCGCAAAGCTGCCGCTACGTTAGAGCCCGAACGCTTGCCCTAGCGATCGTCGCGGCGTTTCTGATCCGGTGGTATCATCCAAACCTCCGTACCTGACTCAATGGAAACTCATATTTGGCCGAAGCGTTGCCGACGACGGCCACAATTCTCGGGTCACCTGGTTATGGCGTGTGGCCCAGGTTCCCAGTGAAATCAGCGTAAGCACGGCGGCCGGCACCGCTGACGAATTGGGTCACAAGAAAAGCAACGCCATGAGCCCGCAGAGGGCAACCCCGCCGAGCAACATCGCCCATTCTGAGGGTTTCAACTCGAACAGCCTGCCTTCGCTAACGACGTACGCCATCATTTTCTGTACTCGATGCTAACGGGTCGCAATGTAGCGACTGTGGGCCGCGACGGCTGTAGCGCGCGGGTCACAGCACAGCACAATCTCCCGCTACGCCGGGGTAATACGACACCCGTCCATACGGCATTTATTCGCCGGCGAAGTTGGACCATTTAACCAGAGCGATGGCCGCTCTGCAATGTCCGCCCTCACCGTGGAAATACACCGATGTCGGCCATGGTGGGACAGTAGACATGCCCTTTTTCGATGCTGACGAAAACATTTTAACCGCAATTCCGCAAAAGCCAGCCTCGTGCCAGTACGTTCTCCAATGTCTCGACGTTGAGAGGAACGGCACCGGCTGACGTTCGCCGACGAGGCGGGATTTGTCGTTGACCCGCAATGCGTTTGAAAAACCCGCATTGCAAGCCTTTGACCGCCCTATAATACCCCGCACAGTCGAGTCGGCGTGATATGCGCGCAATCGCGCAAAGCCCGTCAATAGCGAACGGAATACGGACAGCAGCCTCACGCATGGGCCCGCCGACGTCATCACTCGCACAGAAAGACGAGTCCCCGTCGATCCCGGACAGATTCCGTCAGGGCGTGGCCCTGCATCAACAAGGCCGCTTCGCCGAGGCCGAGCTGATATATCGCGACGTCCTCCGACAGGAGCCCGCATCATTTGAGGCAATGCATCTGCTGGGCGTCATCGCGCTGCAGACCCGCAAGACGCAGCAAGCCGTCGAGCTGATCGGCGACGCCATCGCGCTCAATCCGGCTGTCCCCACCGCGCACTGCAATCTCGGCTCCGCGCTCACGGCCTTGCAGCGCCACGCAGAGGCGCTGGCGAGCTTCGACAAGGCGATTGCGCTGAAGGCCGATCTGGCCGATGCGCATGGCAACCGCGCCGCGGCCCTGAACGCATTGAAGCAGTATGAGCAGGCGCTTTTGAGCTGCGACAGAGCACTCGCGCTCAAGCCTGGCTACCCAGAGGCGCACAACAACCGCGCCCATGCCTTGAACGCGCTCAAGCGGCACGAGGAAGCGGTCGCGAGCTGCGACCAGGCGATCGCTTTGCGGCCCAATTACCCTGAGGCGCACAACAACCGCGGCAATGCACTCAATGCACTCGCGCGCCACACCGACGCGGTCGCGAGCTACGACAAGGCGGTCGCCTTCGCGCCCAAATATGCCGAGGCCTATAACAACCGCGGCAATGCGCTCTATCACCTGGGACGCGCCGATGAGGCAGCCGCAAGTTACGAACTGGCCATCGCCACCCGCCCCGATTACGCGGAGGCCTACAGCAATCGCGGCAATGCCTTGAGTTCGTTGCAGCGCTGCGAGCCCGCACTGGCAAGCTATGACCGGGCGATCGTGCTCAAGCCGGATTACGCCGAGGCCATCTTCAACAAAAGCGTACTCCTGCTGCTGATGGGTCGCTTTGCGGACGGCTGGCATCTTTATGAATGGCGGAAAAAGAAAGCCAACCCGATCGCGGCGCGCGACTACCCGCAGCCGCTTTGGCTGGGCGAGGCCAACATAACCGGCAAGACCATCCTGCTCACCGAGGAACAGGGCCTCGGCGACACGATTCAATTCTGCCGCTACGCGCCGCTTGTCGCGCAACGCGGCGCGCGCATCATTCTGGAGGTTCCCCCGCAACTCACGCGCCTGACCGCGGGCCTCACCGGCGTGGCGCAGACCGTGGAGACGGGACGCCCCCTCCCCGCATTCGACTTTCACTGCCCGCTGTTGAGCTTGCCGCTCGCCCTCAAGACCGAGCTTGCGACGATCCCGGCGGCGATCCCGTATCTGAAAGCCGATCCGGACCAATCAAAAGCCTGGAAGGACAGGCTCGGCACAAAAACAAAATTGCGCGTGGGGCTGGTGTGGTCCGGCGGCATTCGTCCCAACCAACCGGTGTCCGTCAACCAACGCCGTAATATTCCCCTCGCAAAATTCGCAGCGCTGAAAAACCCGGATGTCGCTTTCTACAGCCTGCAAAAAGGCCAGCATGGCGAGGCGGAGCTCGCCGACCTCAAGCATAATCGCTGGGACGGACCCGATATCCTGGATCTGACGGGCGCGATCGGCGATTTCTCCGACACCGCGGCCTTCATGGACAATCTGGATCTGGTGATCACGGTCGACACGGCGGCCGCGCATCTGGCCGGCGCCCTGGGAAAACCGGTCTGGATTCTCAACCGGTTCGACACCGATTGGCGTTGGCTGCTCGATCGCACCGATAGTCCCTGGTATCCAACGGCAAAAATTTACCGGCAAAATACAGCGGGCGATTGGGACAGCGTGCTCCAACGAGTCAAAACCGATTTAAATGATCTTCAGCCCCACGCGCACTGAACGCGTGACGGTCGTCTTTCGGCCTGCTCCGCGCCGCAATGACCGGCTATGCCAGCATCATGAATTCTCCCTTCAGCTGGCATTGGGATTATGACCGCGGCGAGACTCTCGCCGACGCCGTCATCCATATCCTCGGCATCGCTCTGGCGATCGGCGGCGCTGTTGCGCTTTTCGTCAACACCGCGCGCCACGGCAACCTCGTGCAGTTCGCCGCGGTCACGATCTATCTGGCGGGCTTGCTGGCGATGTTCGGGTTTTCGGCGGCCTATAATTTGTGGCCGGTCTCGCCGTTCAAATGGTGGCTGCGCCGCCTCGATCATTCCGCGATCTATCTGCTGATCGCGGGAACCTACACCGCCTTCGTGCTGCCGATGCAAGGCGCCGTTCCGGCAATCGTGCTCTCGATCATGTGGGCCACAGCCCTCACCGGCATGGCGATTAAACTGCTGTGGCCGGGCCGCTTTGACCGTACGTCAGTTGCCCTTTATCTCATCATGGGCTGGAGCGGCATCTTCCTGTTCGAGCCGATCGCTTCCGCGCTTGCGCCGGTGACGCTTTCGCTCATCGCCATTGGCGGCGTGCTCTATTCAGCCGGGGTCATATTCCACGTGTGGCGAAGCCTGCGTTTCCAGAACGCGATCTGGCACGGATTCGTGCTCACGGCTGCGCTCGTTCATTACGCAGCCGTTGTGACCTCGCTCACTGTGTAGCAAACGCAAGGTAGCCAAGACGCGCGTTCGCGCCGGCCCAACGCTTTCTGTTAAAGCGCCTGCACCGCCTTGCGGCACGCGGGCGGCAACCGCTTCATATGCTCCTTCAGGCAGTTGAGCGACTCAATGCCCCCTGTCGGCACACTCTTGCAGTAGCGCTTGTAGGCGCCGGCGCAATACTTACGGGCGGCGTCCGCCGCATTGTACGGCTCCGGATCCTTCGCCAGCGCGGGCAGAGCCGTCACGCAAAGAGCCAGCGCGAGCGCGCAAGCGGCAAATGCCGTCAGTCGATTGGGAAAAGCCATCTCACCCTCGCTTCTCTAGAATTGTGCAGCAGCCAATTGCAGTCCCGGGCGGGCAAAGGCGCGGGAGGGCCGAGCCCACGTATTACACTTTAGCAAATTTGTGAAGCGGAACGCATTTCGAGCGCCGTACACGTCAACCAGCTGCCAACATTGCGGAGATCACAATCTGGTCCCCCATGTGAGCCATTTCACATCCAGCCTGTCGCTACGATCCTAAGCTCCGATCAGTCCCTAGCCAGATTCGTGGGAACGCCATGCTTAGGAAAGAGCTTTTGATTGCGACATTCTGCGCCGCCGGGATTGTCATGTATGCAACCGGAGCCAGGGCTCAATGCGCAGCACGAGAGGCTCTGAGCACCGCCCTGCCGAGAGCGTCCCCGGTTATTGCGCCGGCTGTTCCCAAAGCGGGTGCCGTTCCGAACGTGTGGAAGACAGTTGCATTGGGAGAGTTTGCAAATTCATTTGCACTTCGTAATGCATTAGACGCCGCAGATTGCGGCACCGGAGACCTCGCCGAGGAAATCCTCGCTCGACCAGCATTTACTCTGGCCTCGACCAAAACTGACGTCGATCTTGTCGTCGTCTCGGCGGCCGACCTTGGGCTTACAACCGAGTTCGTATCGCTGAGAGACGTTTATGCCCGCGCAGAGAAGTTTGGATTAAGCCTTGCGCCAGCCGAAGTTGGACCCGAACTGAGGCTCCAATATCTGGATCAGCCAATTGGAGAGTTTCTACACGTCGGAATGAAACCGATCATGACGTGGCGAGGTGACCCAATCATCTTCGTCGTTGTGAACGGCGGTGCAGGACTGATCCTCATCGGCAAAAATGCCAGTGCCGATGCTCAAATGCCCGCTACGTCTGCTTTTCTGTTTGTACGACCGCGCGAGCTGCAAAAAGTAGCAACGGACCATGTTCCGGCTGGCAGGTGAAGTTTGATGCAACGATATGGGGGGTGGGCCCGGCTGCGCCCGGCCCACACGCAACGCACGATGCCGTCGTTCAGGCGCCGCGCGGGTTCACGATGGTGTAGCCGCTGATCGACACCACGTGTTCGCGGGTCAGGCCACCACCGGAATTACCGTCGTGCACCAGCCAGTTATTACCTTCGACATGGCTCATCAGCACCATCACGTGGTGATTGCGCACGGCCGCCATGCCCGGTGCCGGTGACGTGTGCGGGAATTTTCTCGCCCAGTTCGACGCCAGATTGAGATCGGCACGGATGGCGCCGAACAGATAAAGCGATGCTTCGCAACCGCAGAAGGCGTGCGGACAGCCATCCGGCCGGCGGCTGATGGCCGCTGGCCCCGAATTGCCATTGGCATCCATTGCAAGCGCAGCGGTGGCAACGCCCACCTGCGCGGCGTGGTCCGAACAACCGCGCTCGTCGCAGACAACCGGGCTGTGCCCGCGAACATGTGCGTGCCGCGGTTTTGCTTCCGCAGTCGCAACAAGGATAGTCGAAAGAAGCAGCGCCCCGAGAATGATCGTAACTTGTCTCAATACCGATACTCCATCAATCAAAAGCGGTGCGACCGAATGATCGGTTTTCCGCCTGTGGTCCATTTTGTTGATGGGGGGCTTCTAACGGCGCGCACTGCGCGACGCGAGCAAATCCGGCCGGTAAGCTCACCAAGTAAGGTTAAAGACCTGCAGAAATACCTCTAAAGCGACGCGCTCCGCGAAAATTGCGACAGCACGTCGCACCGGACAATATTGAACGGCGCCGCGCGCTGCCAAGCCGCGACCGCGACGACGTCACCCGCACATTAAAGACGTGCCGCTAGCGCGCCTTCTGGTCGGGCTCGACCTGGATGATGCGGGCGAACACGCCCGAACCGGTCAGCGGAAAAATCTGCCCGAGATACATCACCGTCTGTTCCGGCTCCGACCACGCCCACAGCGCGCCGTTGCGCTTGTCCAGAATGATCACTCTGCTGGTCGCGTTCCAATGACCGGGATATCTGCGGTAATGCGCCGTACTCGTTCCGAATGACGCATTTTCATATTGGTGCGTGGTGACCATCTCGTAGACGCCCTGCTCCCGCATTTGAGCGGACGCCGGTGTTGCAGCACCTACAAGCAATCCGGCGAAAACCAGTGCGGACATTTTTTTCATAGAATATTCCCCTGCTCCCCGAGTCGCCACACTTCAGTACCGACAGGCAAGCGCAATTCAGCCTGCTGCGCAAGCGCTTCGGCGCAACACAGGATGCGGAACGGACACTGACCCGTTGATTCATATCAATGCCCCAGCCGGCGCTCGGGCGTCTGCTTTCGGCACGGTGGAAAGCACTCTTATGAGGGCTGATTGCTTCACCGCCGCGCCGAGACGCAATCTGGCAAACGTATTGCCGGAAAATGTCTCGCAGCCGGAAAGGCGGAAACCGCCCCCCGTCCCCTCCGCCTTTCGGCTTCGACCTTCGACGGCGTATGCCCTCAAATACGCCGCCATTTTTTTGCAACGCGTGCTCAAAAAATAAATGGTGATCTTGTGACTCACATCACAGCCGGACTGCAAATGGCGAACTAGCGTCGTACTGCTTTTCGAAGCCATCAATCAAAGCTTCGAAAAAAGGGGCCGCACGTCCACAGACGGCGGCCCCAAGATGAGGCCACCGGCGGGTGATGACGCCGGTGGCCGACCATTACCAAAAAAGCATGGCCTCGTTCTTTTTATGGCAAAATTGCAGATGTCCCCAACATACCGCATGCGCGGTGCACTTGCGGTATCCTGGTCCCATTCATCACGGCGCGTCCGTCAATCAGGCGTTTTTGGCGAAACCGCTTGCACGCCACACGTGCGCGCCGCGCGCAATTGATTTAGCGCCGTTTAATTCAGCGTCAATTTTTCAACGCCAATTTTTCAACGCCAATTTTTCAACGCCTTGCGCAGTTGCGCACAAACTGGCGGCGCTTGAAATAACTCAGTTTCTGCGCGCGCGCTTCGCGTTGGCAGGCGGCGCGCTTCTCGGCCTTGTCCTTGTCGATCGCCGCCATCTCACCAGGACTTGTCGGCTTCGGCGCCGGATATTGTGCAAACGCCGGACAGGTGACGAACGACAGCAGCACCGCACACATAGAGATACGCAAGAGTCGTGGCATTGGATCAAACCCCTATCGCGAAAAAAAGAGCAAAGAACCTAACGCGCCCCGTCTACCATTCCAACCGGCCTGTCTCCGGCCACTACGCTTTTTGCCGATCGTTATCGATCGGGATCACCTGACCCGAGATCGACTTCGCCGCGTCCGAGGCGAGGAAAACGGCAAGCTGCGCGATGTCTTTCGGATCGATCATGGTTTTGATCGATGATGCCGCCAGCGCCTCCGCCTTCACCTCCTCGAGCGAGCGGCCGCTGATCTGGGCCCGCCCCCGAAACACACGCACAATACGATCACCCTCCACTGCGCCGGGCGCGATCGCGTTGGCGCGTATTCCCCACTCGCCCAATTCCATCGCCAATGTCTTGGTCAGCCCGATCACGCCCCACTTGGTCGCGGCATACGGGCTGCGATTGGGAAAACCATAACGCCCTGCGATCGATGACATATTTATGACACAGCCGGCCTTCGATTTTTTGAGATGCGGAATGGCAAGTCGCGAGACATCGAACATCGCGGTGAGGTTGACGGCGATGACCTTGTCCCAGTCATCCGGCGGGTAGTCGGCGATGGGCAAAGTCAGACCCGCGATACCGGCATTGTTGATGAGCACGTCGAGTCCGCCCAGCGCAGCGACCGCCTCCGGCACCATGTGCTCGATCTCGGCGCGGCTCGCCATATCGCAGCGTCGCGCGATCAGACCGGGGATCTCCTTTGCGATCGCGGCGAGCGCCTTGTCGTCGACATCGCAGACAAAGACCTTGGCGCCGTTCGCCGTGAAGGCGCGCGCAAATTCGCGGCCAATGCCGGAGGCGCCGGCGGTGATCAGCACACGTTGCGGCATTATTTTCTCCCTTTTTTCCATTTTTTACTTGCTCTCAGGGCGCCCAGGCGCGTCTCAGTTTTACCACGAAAAAAGCGGCCAACTTGCGCGCCGCCCCTGACTGCGAAAGGTCCTCAATGCCGCGCACGATGTCAGCCCTTATCGCCGCCGCTGCGTGTCTGCTGCTGGTGTCGGCCGCCACGGCCGCGCCCGAGCAGGCGGCGCCGGCCCCAAAAAAACGCCAGGTGACCCGTCACGTCACCCACCACTGGCATGGCTACGGGTTCCTGCCGGGCTACCGCCCGCCGGAGGTGATCGAGCGCGAACGGGCGGCGCAATATTACCGGACGCATGGGCCACAATATTACGGCCCGGCCTGGCCCGGCTTCTATCGCGGACGCTGGAATGGGGGCGGGTTTGGTCCCTGCTATACGCAGACCCCGATCGGGCCGATGTGGAATTGCGGCCGCTGACGACAGAGACAGTCGTCCGGGGTCCGGATTCACCCATCGCGGGCGCGAATCGGCTAACGTTCATGCAGTGATTCGGTCTTTGATATTTGCGCGCCGGGGCGGTTCAGTTCCGGGGCCGGTTTGTTTTGAAATCAGTGCTTCCGGACTAACTGAATTGCGGTGCAGTGCCGTGAGTAGGCCACACCATCGAGGGAGCTCCACGACATGGCGAAGAAGCGAAAGGCCGCGGCCAGAAGACGCGCGACACGCAAGCCAGCGACGCGCCGACGGCGCGCCAACAACCCCGACACAACCATCAACGCCCTGGTCATCCTGGTGGTGATCGTGATGGTGCTCGGAGGATTGTATCTCTACGTGCAGAACAAGAAGCAGGCCGCGCTGTTGCCCACCTGGGGCCACGCGATCGCAACTCTCGTCGCACCCGTGCTGGCGCCCCTGTACGCGGCGATCACACCGACGCCGCCCGCGATCATCGCGCAGGCGCCGCAGCTCACCGCACAGGTGCTTGAGCCAGCACCGGGCGCCGACGTGCCCCGCCCGGTAGCGGTAGCAGAGCCTCAGTAAGGCTGCGCACACAGACCGGGCGCGCCCGCCGGGCGCGTCACGGTTAGACACAAAAGACACTCAGCAGGGCGCGCGCAACCGCGCGCTTTGCGTGCGTGCATTTCATATTCCGCTGACGATACCGCCGCCGCGTCTGCCGACTCAGGTAACGCTGGCTTTTGCAAAGTCGTTAGCAATCGAGGTGCAGTATTCGTTTTCTCGTAACAATGAGCCGAGAATAGTCGGCGCAAATCGCCCATTCGAATACCATTAGCGGTACTCCGATACGACTTTCGGTGACGAAGTAACCTTCCTTAAGGACATCTCTTTTATCTACTGCACCGCAATTAGAGCGCCATTTTTGCGTTGAGTAACTGAACGGGGAGATATCATCATGCGCCGAACAGCAACAGTAGTACTGACAGCGACCTTGCTCGCGATCGGTGCAAGCCAAATCGCATCGGCAGCCGACTTGCCGCGCAAGCAGCCCGCGTACCTGCCCCCGCCGCTTCCGGCCTACACGTGGACCGGCTGCTATATCGGCGCCAACATTGGCGGCGCGTTTGGAAACGTTGATGCGACCGACGTCAGCACGGGCGCAACAGTCTCGCCGCACAACAGCGGCTTTGCGGGTGGCGGTCAGATCGGCTGCGACTACCAAATGAACCAGTGGGTGATTGGTATTCGCAATGTGTTCGATGGGACCAGCATCAACAACGGTGCGACGATTTCAGACCCATTGTTCGCCGGCACCATCAATAGTCACGTGCACTGGTTCGATGCTTTGACAGCGCGCGGCGGCTACCTCGTGCAGCCAAACATCCTGCTCTATGCACAAGGCGGCGCTGCGTGGACATCATGGGATATGACCGCATTCAATACGGCCGGTGCGCAAGTTGGCCAAATATCGGGTGGCAATCGGACCGGATGGACGGCGGGCGGCGGCGTTGAATGGATGTTCGTGCCGCACTGGTCAGTCTTTCTCGAGTACAACTTCATGGGCTTCGGAACACGAAGTGCGGCCACCACAGCTTGCGTTGGTGCGACCTGCGCGAACATCAGCGCCAAAGCTGATCTGCAGAATGTTCTGCTCGGCGTGAACTACAAATTCTAGGTCCGACGTCATAGTAGGAAAAGGCGCCATCATTGATGGCGCCTTTTTCCTTTTGCCGCATCCGAAACGTGGATTTAAAATAAGTCGAAGCGCGTCAGCTTCACTGGCAACGCGTCACTGTGACTTGCCGTGTTCCGCCCTCTTCCGATGGAACGGTCATGGCCTCCTGCACCTTGTGGCAGCTTGCCACGCGGACGGGCACATACATCACCGGCACCGAGGACGTCACGTCACCATCAGCGGAAACATCCGACGGCAATGCGTAGTAGCCGCCGTACCAAGGCCACTGGTTCAGGTTACGGCGCGCGAAATGCCCGTGTCCGTGGCGGTTGAACGCCCGGAAATGGCTGCCGGCATGAAAGGAATGGCCGCCCATGCCGCCGCCGCGGGCAATGGCCGCAAAGTCCGGCTGCGCAAGGACCAGCAGCGCAATGGCAAGGATCGCCGCGAGGACGTTTTTCATCAGCCTTTTCATTCGTCCATCATTCAATAAAGGCCGTATGAGATCAAGCGGCGCCGGCCAATCTCGGAGTACAGCAACGGGCCGGCCCTTTCGCGCCTGGCCGCAACCCGCGCTTTTCCCGGCGATTATGGCACCGGCCGACGGCCCCACAGCTTCGCGTCGAGGCTCCATGGGCCGCCGCCCGCAAATGCGAAATAGAGGAATATGAAGCAATAAAGGATCGCCGCATCGCCGCGATTGATTATCGGAAAGAAGCTGTGCGGCGCGTGGCTGAGGAAATAGGCCAACGCCATCTCACCCGACATGATGAAGGCAGCCGCGCGTGAAAACAGACCGATGGCCAGCAGAGCGCCACCAACAAGTTCAATCGCGCCGGCAAACCAGACGAGCGAAAACGATGCGGGGGGTGGGGCCGGCTGCGGGAACCCGAATAGCTTCGAGAGGCCATGCTCGAAGAACAGTAGCGCCACGACAATGCGCACGATGCTCAGGATATAAGGCGACCACTGCGACCACGCTGTCGACTGCTGCGTATGCGATGTCAGTTCTGATTGGGTCATGTCGTGTTCTCGAGTAGTCCTAATGATGGGATTGGAGCGATGATGGATTGAATTCTGGGGCGAAACAGTTCCAGACTGCCATCTAATCTGGCGCCAATAAGGACCAAACACCCCCAACCCGTTCAGACGTCCCCACGGTACGTTCACAACGCCGTGTACGGTTTGTCACGGGTAACCAATTGCTGTGCGCGATAAGCGGCAACGCAGATATCGTGCGTCAGTTACAAACGACCCAGCACTGCCCAAAGCGATTGCAAACGAGATGCGTGCCGCGTCCACCGCAAAATCCGCCGCGGGCAGGCCCGACGTCGTATTGCCCGACGTAATATTGATTGTAAGGGCTGTGGCCCGCGCTGGCATAATTGCCGTCATAGACCGTTTCGCATCCGTCGAAGGGCCCGCGGTGCACCCCGAGCCCGCACCCGCTCGCCACAGGAATACTCAAAACTGGAACTGGAGCTGCGGCTGGAACTGCGGCTGGCGCGACCGGCATGGCTTGCGTCGCAGCGGCAGACATCACCACACAGACCGCGAGTGGAAGTAGACAATACCGCTTCATTGGTCCTCCCTACTCTTCCTTCTCGGTTGTAAAATAAAGCGGATAGCCTTTCGAGCGGCCCATGTCGGTTGCCTCTTTCGCCTTGGTCTCGGCAACATCGCGTGTATAGACCGCGATAACGCAGGCGCCTTTCTGGTGCGCAGTCATCATCACTTTGTGGGCGTGGCTCTCGTTCATCCGGAAGACGGCCTTGAGTACGAGCACGACAAATTCACGCGGCGTGAAGTCGTCGTTGAGCAAGATGACCTTCCACAGCGGAGGCCGCTGTGTTTTCGGCTTCACCTTGGTGCGCGGTTTCTCGACGGTCTTCTGGCTCATGGAAGCCCAACGCCGTGGTGCGTGGGGTATTTCAACGCGCCGGGACCGTGTTGTCTACCTGGACCGAGTGCACCCGCAACGAGCTCGGCCGGACGCCCCACCGGCTGCTTGGCTGTACGGCCCGCGGCCATGTAACCTTCTGACCTTAATATCGAGGCCATTCCATCCCCGCTGGAGCGTTCCCCATGCTTTATCTCACCATCAAAGCCGCGTTATCCGGCATCATTATCGCGATCGTATCGGAGGTCGCGCGCCGATCACCGACTCTCGGCGCGCTCATCGTCTCACTGCCGCTGGTCTCGATTCTCGGAATCCTCTGGCTGTGGCATGACACCAGCGATGCGGAGCGCATCGCCACGCATGCGCAATCGACATTCTGGTACGTGCTCCCAACTCTGCCGATGTTCCTGGTCATGCCAGCCATGCTGCGTCAGGGCGCCGGATTCTGGACTACGCTTGCCGCATGCTGCGTGCTCACTTTCGTGCTCTATCTCGGCACGATCTGGCTTCTCGGAAAATTCGGCGTAACGCTGTGATGCGACGCAAACAATTTTCGGTCGAACAAAACAACATAAAGTTTTCGGTATCGCCGCGAAAACTTTTGAATCCATCTTGATCATTCTGACGTAAAAATTTCATGTGCCGCAGATAGGTTATGTCAGTGCTGCTGCTTTATTCGCACTTGGCCCCGGCACTAAAGTCGAAGGTGACGGACACCCGAGGGAACGGGGCTAAGAAAAATTTTTTGGGAGGAGCCCCATGGAACTATCGCCCGAGGTCACAAGGTTTGCGCGCTCACGTCCCGTGATTGAATGTGCGCAGTGTGGCGAACGGATTTACATTCCGGAATGGTCGGAATGTGTGGACGGTTGCCGCGTGCGGCACCTGTGGCAATGCGACGCTTGTGGCACCTCCTTTGAGACCACAGTGCGCTTCGCAGCCTAGCTTTCGGCTTCCTGTTCTTCCGTCGGCACTATTGCGGCCGCGCATTTGCGTGCGGGGCGCTGTCCTCACGTAATTTTGCGCACCACGCAGCCGATGACCGGGCTATATTACCTGCCATGATCGACCGCCGGTATTTCCTGCTTTTGGGCGCTGTATCGCTGTCTGGCCTCGTCCCCCGATTGGCAAAGGCGACGACCATGAGCCGCATTACGGCCTATGCGTTCACCTTCAAGGGCCTCGATGGCGGGGAAATCCTGCTGGCGTCCTATGCCGGCCACCCAATACTGGTGGTCAATACAGCGTCGCAGTGCGGCTATACTCCGCAATATGGCGGCCTCCAGGATTTGTGGACGCGTTATCGCGACAAGGGGCTGGTTGTGCTCGGAGTGCCGTCCAATGACTTCGGCGGACAGGAGCCCGGCGGCGCGACCGATATTCACGCGACCGCCCAGGGCGAGTACCACGTCACCTTCCCGATCACCGCAAAAGTGACCGTGAAGGGCCCCGATGCTCATCCGTTCTATCGGTGGGCCGCAACGGAGCGGCCACTGGAAGCGCCACGCTGGAATTTCCACAAATACCTGATCGGGCGCGACGGGCACCTGAAGGCGGGCTTTACCTCGGCAATCGAGCCAACAGAAGCGCGCGTGATCGCCGCCATCGAGACAGAATTGGCCGCAGAATAACGCCGCGCGGCGCATATATTTGGCCGGCGCTGTCACATTACTGAAAAATTCAATTGACGAATCAGCGGGCACATGACGGATTGTGCCCAAGATACAGTCACGTGGGCCGGCGGAAATGATCAGCCGACCCGTTACGAGGTTCCTCCCGCGTGGCGTTTAGACTGGGCGGCCGCGAGGCCGCCCATTTTCATTTCCGCCGGCCACACCTTAGCAATAGCGGCGCGACACGCGGTGATAGCTGCCGTCGCCATAACGCACCCAGCAGCGGTCATCGTACCAATAATAGCCGCCCGGACGGGGCTCCAGCTGCGAGCCGATCATCGCGCCGGCTGCGGCGCCAATGATCCCGCCGGCAACGGCGCCCCCGGCCCTGCCGGTCGCCGCACCGCCTATAATGGCGCCCGCCGCGCCGCCGAGAATCGCGCCGCCCATCGTGTTGTCCTGGGCCGTTGCTTGCCGCTCCGGGACGAGCCCGGACACAACAAGCGCGATCACCACTGTTGCGAATCGAATCATGGACACTCCCTCCGTCTCCCCGTTCTCGGGCTTTTTAGGGGAATTGCCCGCCCCGATCAAATTGGCCGGGCGCCGGTCTCTGCTACTCGCCGCGGCTCAGGCGGACGCGGCGCGCAAGCGCTCCTCGGCGGCAGGCACGGCCGTATCGGTTGCCGGCTGTTGCAGCGGCGCGATCGCCTCGACCAGTTGCAGGAAGGAACTGCCGGGCAGCGCCGGTGCAAAGACATAACCTTGCGCCAGCCGAACGCCGAGCGCGCGCAAATGCATCACCTGCTCGAAGTTCTCCACGCCTTCGGCCACGACATCCATGCGCATGTTGCGCGCGAGATCGACCAGCGTTTCGACGATCGTGGTTGAGTTGCGGTCGGTGCCGATCGCGTCGACGAACATCTTGTCGATCTTGATGATGTCAACGCCGAGCTTGAGCATATAAGAAAGCCCGCTGTGGCCGGTGCCAACATCGTCGATGGCGATGCGCACACCGAGCCCCTGCAAGGCGGCAATGATCTGGCGGGTTTCGGTGAAATTTTCGATCGGATCGCGCTCGGTTACCTCCAGTACGACCTGCGAGAATTTTATCGGCGAGCTGGAGAAAATATTCTGGACGTCCTTCACGATTGTCGGTTCGCTGAAGAGCTTGCCGGCAAAATTGAACGATATTTTCAGGTCCGGTCGGCGCCCGATGGTCGGGCCGGCTTCGACACAGACTTTCTGCATCAGGTTGCGCGTAAGCTTGTGAATAAGACCACCGGATTCCATCAGCGGGATAAACGCGCCCGGCGACACCAGCGTGCCGTCCGGCTTACGCCAGCGCACCAACACTTCGGCGCCGCACAGCTGGCCGGAGCGGATATCGACGATGGGCTGATAATAGGGAACGAATTCGCCGGCATTGAGCGCCTGCTCGATCTCCGTCAAGGGATTGCGCGGCGAGCGCCGCGGAAGCAGTGCAACGAACGCGGCAAAGGCAATCATGATGATGCCGGCGCCGATAAATCCGATCCATTTGAGGTCGGCGTGTTCGGCGGCAATGCGGGCGCGCGCCGTCAGAATTTCGACGTCAAAACCGAATTTGTCCGATTTGATGTTGGCGACAAAATCCGCGCCAGCCTCCGCGCGTGAGCGGTCGCCAACTTCTCCGACAACCGCGCCTTGCCGGGTCATGATGCGCGCATAGGCGCTGAACGGGCCGCCTTGCGTGGACACCTGCGGGAGAAACAACGTCGCCGGCACCAGTGCGGCGACACCATTGGGCCCGGCGCCAACCTGACGGCGGAGCCGGACCATGCGCTCGCCGCCCGGCAACACAACGATGTCAAACGAGTAGCCGCTCGCACCGACCAGTGGTTCCGAGGACTGCACCGTGCGCTGTCCGGGCGGCAGACCGAGATCGGTACATAGCGTCTCCCCGTCGGGACCGACGATGGCAACTTCCTTGACCGGAATTGTACTGAAGGTAGCGCGGCGCATCGCTTCGATCTGATTTGGCTCGCAGGCATCGATGCCGCGCGTGGCCAGGCCGTCCAGCGCCCCGACCGTATCCCTGACACGAGTCTCGGCGAGCGCGATCGCGCGCCGCGCGGAAGTCCCAACTTCCGCGTCGCCCTGCCGATCTATCAATCCATCAAGCCAGAAATTAAATGCGACCAGTGGAACGCCGGCCAGAATCGCGCCGACGACGACCGCAAAAACATTCCGGCGCGTGAATGCGCGCACTAACGACCTCATTCCGACCCCGACCCGGGCCACCCATCCTGGTGCCGGGGTAGTGAGCCATGGCGCCGTAAAGACCACCTTAAGCTTAAGGCCGCGTAAGCCCAACCAGCGCGCGTACGCTGCCATGCAGCCGGCTATGGTTAGCAATGAGTTAACCGTCGCGGACCCGATGGCTCCCGTACTAAGGTGAGCAAGGGCGCGGCACAGGAGCAACGTGATGAGTTTCTTCCCCGGCAAGGATCCGGCCGCAGGCGATACCTATCAGTGCGATGCGATCGACCAGGTGATCGTCCCGCGGACGGTGGATCTCGGCGATTTCGCCGTGCGGCGCGCGCTGCCTTCGGCGCGCACGCGGATGGTCGGCCCATTCATTTTTTTCGACCATTTTGGCCCGGCGGAATTCCACGCCGGCAACGGGCTTGATGTCCGCCCGCATCCGCACATCGGCCTCGCCACCGTTACATATCTGTTCGACGGCGAGATCATGCATCGCGACAGCCTCGGCACGGCGGTTGCAATCAGGCCCGGCGAGGTCAACTGGATGACGGCCGGCAGCGGAATTGTCCATTCCGAGCGCACGCGGCCGGAGCGGCGCGTCGATGGCGAGCCGATCCATGGTTTGCAGATGTGGGTGGCGCTACCTGCCGCCAAGGAAGAAATGGAGGCCAGTTTCGCGCACCACGCGACCGCCGAATTCCCCGTTGTCAATGACAACGGAAAAAATGTGCGCGTGGTGGTCGGCTCGCTTTATGGAGCGGCTTCGCCTGTGCCGACCGTGCATGAAACCGTTTTCGGCGACGTGCATCTCAAAGCGGGCGCGACGCTGCCGCTCGATGCCGGCCACGAGGAACGCGCCGTCTACATCATCGACGGCGTGCTCGATATTTCCGGCGATCAATTCGAGGCCGGGCGTCTGCTGGTATTTCGTCCCGGCGACACGGTGGCCATCACGGCCGCGACCGATACGCATTTCGTCATCGTCGGCGGCGCGCCAATGGATGGTCCCCGCCACATCTGGTGGAATTTCGTCTCCTCGCGCAAGGAACGCATCGAACAGGCCAAGGCGGAATGGAAAGCCGGCCATTTCGGCCAAGTGCCAGGCGACGAAATCGAGTTCATCCCGCTGCCGGAGAAGTGACCGCATCCGCGGTCATCACCGAGAACAACAAGTCGGGTAAACCCGACTTGTTGCGACAAGCCCGGCCATGACGGCCTTGGGCCGTCACTTCTTCGATAACTCCAACCGGATGTGCAGCTCCTTGAGCTGCTTCGGCGTCGCCTCGGACGGCGCGCCCATCATCAGGTCCTCGGCGCGCTGGTTCATCGGAAACAGCACAACCTCGCGCAAATTTTCCTCGCCGGCGAGCAACATGACGATGCGGTCGATACCGGGCGCAATGCCACCGTGCGGCGGCGCGCCGAGCGATAGCGCGTGCAGCATGCCGCCAAATTTCTGTTCCAGCACCGTTTCGTCGTAGCCGGCGATGGCAAAAGCCTTTTTCATCACCTCGGGGCGATGGTTCCGGATCGCGCCCGACGACAATTCCACGCCGTTGCAGACGATGTCATATTGAATGGCCTTGATAGACAACAGCTTCTCATTGTCTTTCGGGTCGAGCGCGAGAAATTCCTCGACCGGCATGTTCGGCATCGAGAACGGGTTGTGCGAAAAGTCGATCTTCTTTTCTTCTTCGTTCCATTCGTACATCGGGAAATCGACGATCCAGCAGAACTCGAATCCGCCTTTGGCGATGAGGTTGAGTTCTTCCCCGACCTTCGTGCGCGCGGGGCCGGCAAATTTCACGAAATCCTTCGGCTTGCCGGCAACGAAGAAACAGGCATCGCCGACGCCGAGTTTGAGCTGATCGGCAATCTGCTTGGTCCGCTGCGGCCCAATGTTCTTGGCCAACGGTCCGGCGCCGCTTTCTTCGCCCTCGCGCCAGAAGATGTAACCGAGCCCCGGCTGGCCTTCGCCTTGCGCCCAGGAGTTCATGCGGTCGCAGAAGGCGCGGTTGCCGCCTTTCGGCGCCGGGATAGCCCACACCTGGGCAGCCGGATCGTTCGCCAGGATATTGGCGAAGATCTTGAAGCCGGAACCGCGGAAGCCTTCGCTGACATCCTGCATCACGATCGGATTGCGCAGGTCCGGCTTGTCGCTCCCGTATTTGCGCAACGCTTCCGCGTAAGGAATCATAGAAAACTTTTTCGTCACCGGTTTACCGTTGGCGAATTCCTCGAACACGCCGCGGATCACCGGCTCGACTGCGTCGAACACGTCCTGCTGGGTGACGAAGCTCATTTCCAAGTCGAGCTGATAGAACTCGCCGGGCGAGCGGTCGGCACGCGCGTCCTCGTCGCGAAAGCATGGCGCGATCTGAAAATAGCGATCGAACCCCGCGATCATGATCAGCTGCTTGAATTGCTGCGGCGCCTGCGGCAGCGCGTAGAATTTTCCGGGATGAATGCGTGAGGGCACCAGATAGTCGCGCGCGCCTTCCGGCGACGACGCGGTGAGGATAGGCGTCTGGAATTCGAAGAATCCGCCTTCCTTCATGCGGCGGCGGATCGAGTTGATCACCTTGCCGCGCAGCATGATGTTCGCATGCAGATGATCGCGCCGCAGGTCGAGAAACCGGTATTTGAGCCGGATATCTTCCGGATAATCCTGCTCGCCGAACACCGGCATCGGCAATTCGCCGGCGGGGCCGAGCACTTCGATCTCGTCGATATAAATCTCGACCTGGCCGGTCGGCAGGTCAGGGTTCTCGGTGCCGGCCGGACGCCGGCGCACCTTGCCGTCAATGCGGATGACCCATTCCGCACGCAACGTCTCGGCGAGCTTGAATGCCTTACTGTCGGGATCGGCAACGACCTGCGTGAGCCCATAGTGATCGCGCAGATCGATGAACAGCACCCCACCATGGTCGCGGATGCGATGGCACCAGCCCGATAGCCGAACTGCGGTGCCGATATCGCTGTCGCGAAGCGCGCCGCAGGTATGTGAGCGATAGCGATGCATCAGTGATTCTTTGGGTATTTCCGGGACGATTCAGGGTCTGGCTGTGAGGCGGCGAAAAGCGCATGGGGTGCCGGCTTTGTCAAGCATCGACGGGCTCACCGCGCCCCGGTCCGGCGCACGGCCCAACGTGATACGATATTTATTCGTACTTTATCCAGACGCCCGAATTGCATTCGATCGATCAAGAACTGGACGTGCATCGTTACAATTTCGCAGACCTGCCGATCTGGGACGGATTGTTCGGCACCTATCGCGACACAGAAACGTTTACCCCGTACTGCGGCTTCCCACGCCACTACGAGCGCAAGCTTGGCCGCATGCTGCTATTTCGCGATGTCTACAAGGACTAGCGCGCGGAATTGTGCTGCCCTCGACAGGGCGCCGCCAATCTGCACATTGGACGCCTCATAGCCGGAAGCTGCCATGCGCAAGAACAAATCCAAGACCAAATCCAAAACCCAATCCAAGACCAAATCCAAGGCCAAATTCAAGGAAAGGCCGAACAAAATACTCCGGTCACTTGCGACTGACATGACCACCGGCGAGGCCGCCGTCGCCACGTTGCTCGCGCACGGGCTCGACACCGTTTATGCGCTACCCGGCGTCCACAACGACCATCTGTTTGATGCCTTCCAGCGTGCAGGCGACAATCTGCGTGTCGTTCATGCCCGCCATGAACAAGGCGCGGCTTACATGGCGCTTGGGGCGGCGCTGGCGACCGCCAAACCGCAGGCCTACGCCGTCGTGCCGGGACCGGGCCTGCTCAATTCCGGTGCCGCGCTGCTCACCGCCTATGGAATGAATGCGCCCGTGCTCGCGATTATCGGGCAGATCCCGGCGGCGGCCATCGGCAAAAGCCATGGGCATTTGCACGAGATCCGCGATCAAGGCGGCATCATCGCGCGGCTTGTCGATCACTATTCGCACATCAAGGGAGCGGCCGACGCGTCGGTGAAAGTGGCCAAGGCAATTCAATCAATGCATCAGGGCCGTCGTGGGCCCGCCGCACTTGAATGTCCAATTGATGTGTGGGGGAAGCGTGGCCCGGTCGAAGCGATCATACCGCCCTCGCCCACACGGGCCCCCAAAATCAACGGGGACAAAGTGCGCGCTGCTGCAAAGATTCTCGGCAAAGCCAAACGCGTTATGATCGTGACGGGTGGTGGCGCGCAAGATGCATCGCTCGAAGTAACGCTGCTCTCCAGCATGCTGCAAGCGCCCGTGCTCGGCTACCGCCGCGGCCGCGGCGTACTCGACTCACGCGATCCGCTCAGCGTGACGCTTCCGCTCGGCCGCGACTTGTGGGCCGAAGCCGATGCGGTCCTTGCGGTGGGGACGCGGCTGCTCACGCCGCTGACAGCTTGGGGCGTCGATAAAAATCTGCAGATCGTGCGCGTCGATGCCGATCCGGAGCAGCCTGCGCGTCTGCACAAGCCCAACGTGGCGCTGGTCGGCGACACCGCGCCAATTCTGCGATCGCTCATCGATGAACTCGCCAAATTCAACATGCGGCGGGCGTCGCGACGAGACGAGATGCAAGAGCGGCAGGCAAAGCTCCGGCAGCGGCTTAACAAGATCGCGCCGCAGCTCGCATTTCTCGACGCAATCCGCGCCGAGTTGCCGGAGGACGGCATCTATGTCGATGAAGTGACTCAGATCGGCTTTGCCGCCCGCCTCGCTTTCCCTGTCTATAAGCCCCGGACCTTTCTCTCGCCGGGCTATCAGGACAACCTGGGCTGGGGTTATGCCACCGCGCTCGGCGCGCAGCATGCAAGGCAGGACGTACCGGTGCTCTCGATCAATGGCGACGGCGGTTTCCTCTACACCGGCAATGAGCTCGCCACCGCCATGCGGCACCGTATACCGCTTGTCGCCGTGGTCTTCGCCGATGGTGCATTTGGAAACGTGCGCCGCATCCAGCAGGAACAATTCGGCAACCGCCTGATCGCCTGCGACCTTGCGAATCCCGATTTCGTGAAATACGCCGAAAGCTTCGGCGCGGCGGGCCGGCGCGCAAGCGGGCCCAACGAGCTGCGTCTGGCGATGCGCGAAGCTTTCGCGCGGCGCGAGCCAACCCTGATCGAGGTCCCCGTCCCGGCCATGCCAAGCCCCTGGGAATTTATCCACATGCCACGCGTTCGAGGCCTCTGAATATGGTGCATGATCCGCTGCCCACTCTTTGGGTCGTGCGCAAGACGAATTGCCATGACAGACCCGGATCGGGTTAGGCTCGCCCCCGCAATGGACCTGATCAGCACCACCGAGGAGCTTGCCGCGGTTTGCTCGCGCATGGCGCGGCATCCGTTCGTGACCGTCGATACCGAGTTTCTGCGCGAGACGACCTACTACCCCCTACTGTGCGTGGCGCAGATGGCGTCGCCCGAGGAAGCGGTCGTCATCGACGCGCTGGCAACCGGCATCGATCTCGCGCCGTTTTTCGCCCTGATGGAAAACGAGAGCGTGACCAAAGTGTTTCACGCTGCACGTCAAGACATCGAAATTGTGTGGAATATGGCTGAGACAATCCCCCATCCGATCGTCGACACCCAGGTCGCCGCCATGGTGCTCGGCTATGGCGATTTAATTTCATACGATCAGCTGGTCCAGCGCATCACCGGCGATACGCTCGACAAATCGCACCGCTTCACTGACTGGACACGGCGTCCACTGAGTGACGCGCAAGTCACCTACGCTTTGTCTGACGTGACCCATCTGCGTGATGTTTATCTGGCGCTCGCGGCCGACCTTGAAAAGCGCGGACGCAACAGCTGGGTCGAGGCCGAGATGGACGTCCTCACCTCGCCGGAAACCTATCGCGCCGATCCGGACCGCGCATGGGAGCGGCTCAAGAGCCGCGTGCGCAAGCCCAAGGAATTGGCGGTGCTGATTGAGGTTGCCGCGTGGCGGGAGCGCGAAGCCCAGGCGCGCGATGTACCGCGCGGCCGGGTGATCAAGGACGACGTGATCGGCGACATTGCGGTGCAGGCGCCCACCACGATCGAGCGTCTGGGCCACTTGCGCTCACTCCCGAAAGGCTTCGAGCGCTCGCGCTGGGGCGACCAGATCATCGAAGCCGTCAAACGCGGGCTCGAGCGCGACCAGAAGACATTGCCAAGGCTTGATCGCTTCCGGCCAGCACCGAACGGCGCCGCGACCGTCGAACTGCTCAAAGTGCTGTTGCGGATGACGGCCGAGCGGCATGGCGTTGCCGCGAAAGTCATCGCGACGGTTGATGATCTCGACCGCATCGCAGCCGACGACGAAGCCGACATCCCCGCACTGAAAGGCTGGCGCCGCGAATTGTTCGGCGAAAAGGCGCTGGCGCTCAAGCACGGGCGTCTGGCGCTCGCGGTCGACAACGGCCGCGTGGTGACAGTCGAAAAGAGCTAGCCCTCGATCAATGGATCACGGCCGATAAGGCGCGCGAGCTGGCGGAGCCGGCCAGCCAGGCGATCACTGGTGAGCTTGCGGTAGGCGCCGGGAAGCTTGAGTATCAGTTTGCCGCGTTTGACCTGCATCGGCGTTTTCGGCAGCACGCCGCTCTGCCCGGCAGTGAGTATATACGCGACCCGCATCGCCGCCCCGAGCACGCGCGCACGATCCAGCATCCGCGTGGTGGCGAGCTCCCGCAAACGCGGTGAAAGATCCTCTTCGCTCAAACCGGCATGACGGAAGTAGACCGACAATGCCAGATATGCGCGACCCGGGTGATCAATGGCGACAAAGGCGCCGTGCGCGATGATGTTCATTGACTGCTCGCCGCGATAGTCCGGGTGTGCGCGCCAACCAATATCGCCGAGCAAACAGGCAGCGTGACGCAGGCGACGCTCGTCGGCGGTCTCTTCCAGCCCCGACGACGCCATTAAACGGTCGGTCCAGGCAATTAGCTCCTCGCCGTGATGTGGTGATCGCGCGCGCAACACGTTGAGATCGGCCGCCGCCGAGATCAGTGGATCACGCGCCCGCTCACGCGAATTGAGCAACGAATAAAGCAGCCCTTCGCGTACGCCGAGCACCGAAATGACGACCTGCCGCGGCTTGATCGTGCGCACCAGGTTTTCCATGACGAGTGCGGCATAGGCCAACAAAGGCCGGCGGGCGGCGTTCACCACCTCGATTTTGGACAGCGTCTCGGTATCAACATGATGCACGAGCCGGGAGAATTCCTGCGCTTCGCGCGCCGAAATCCGGTAATTGTGCATGACGTGAAACGGATATCCGGTCTGCCACATGTGCAGCCGCGCTAGCGCGCGCCAGGTGCCGCCGACCGCATAGAACGTGCGGTCCTCGCCGTCATGCAACATGTCCAGTTCTTCGAACGCCTCTTCGACGAACTTCTCCGCCCTCTTGAGCGATTTGCCGGTGATGTCCTGAAGGGCGAGACCGCCGAGCGGCAGTGTCACGCCGCCGCGCACGCGCGAGCCGTGCACGTCGACAAGTTCGAGCGAGCCCCCTCCGAGATCACCCACGATGCCGTCCGGCTTGTGGATTCCAGAGACGATCCCGAGTGCCGTCAGATGAGCTTCGCGCTTGCCCGAAAGAATCGTGACGCTGGTGCGGCAAATGCGTTCGGCTTCGGCGATAAACGCCCGGCCATTGCGCGCATCGCGGCAGGCAGCGGTCGCAATCGCCCAGATCCGGCGCACGTGCAGGATGTCGCACAGGGCACGAAAGCGGCGCAGGGCATCCAGCGCAGTGTCGATCGCATCGGCGGGCAGCAGCCCGGTCGACTGCACTTGCCGCCCGAGGCCCGCTAATACCTTTTCGTTGAAGATCGGCGTTGGGGAACGCGTAAGCCCCTCGTAAATGACGAGGCGAATCGAGTTGGAACCGATGTCGATGACCGCAACGGGCGGCCCATGGTCAAGACGGCCTTTGGCGGAGGGGGTGATCGCAGGCGAGCGCTTACGCGCCTTCGATGAGGCGGCGTATAAGGCTGCGCGGCGACGATTCCTTGAGCGATTTTCCACGGCCCGACAGACTCGGATTGGTCATGAAATACTTGTGGGCGTTGAACGGTTCCTCGCCCGGGGCGGCCTTTATGCGCGTGGAACTTCCGTCCGGCAAGAGCTTCCAGCTTTGCTCATTATCCTTGAAGTTCGCGACCATGATCTGGCCGAGAACCTGCTCATGCACGGTCGCATTGAGAATCGGACATAGAACCTCGACCCTGCGGTCGAGATTGCGCGGCATCATGTCGGCTGATGAAATATAGATGGCCGCTTTCGGATGCGGCAGCGGATGACCCGCCCCGAAACAGTAAATCCGGCCGTGCTCAAGGAAGCGGCCCACGATCGATTTAACGCGAATATTTTCCGAAAGACCCGGCACGCCTGGCCGCAGGCAACAAATGCCGCGCACCACGAGGTCGATAGAAACGCCGGCAGCCGACGCATCATAGAGCGCATCGATAATTCCCGGATCGACGAGCGAATTCATCTTCATCCAGATCGATGCGGGTTTTCCGGCCTTGGCGTGCGCAATTTCCTGCGCAACGTGATCGAGGATTCTTTTTCGCAGGTTGATGGGTGAAATCGCCATGCGCTCAAGTTCGGCGGGCTCTGCGTAGCCAGTGATGTAGTTGAAGACGCGCGCAACGTCCCGTCCGATGACCGGTTCGGCTGTAAAAAAAGACAGATCGGTATAACTGCGCGCGGTCACCGGGTGATAATTGCCGGTTCCAACATGTACGTAAGTCGCAAGTTCACCGGCCTCGCGGCGCACGACCAGTGACAGCTTGGCGTGCGTCTTTAGCTCTATGAATCCATAGACGACCTGGGCGCCGGCACGCTCGAGATCGCGGGCCCAGCGGATATTGGCCTCCTCGTCGAAACGCGCCTTGAGCTCGACCAGCGCCGTAACCGATTTGCCGGCCTCGGCGGCCTCGACCAGCTGCTTCACGATCGGTGATTCCGCTGAAGTGCGATAGAGCGTCTGCTTGATCGCCACGACGTTGGGATCGCGAGCAGCTTGTTGTAGGAACTGCACCACAACGTCGAAGGACTCGTAAGGGTGGTGGACGACCAAATCCTTCTGACGGATCGCCGCGAAACAGTCGCCGCCGTGATCACGGATGCGCTCGGGATAGCGTGGATTGTAGGGCACAAATTCGAGATCGGGACGGTCGAGCTTGGTGAGCTGCGATAGATCGTTGAGCGCCAGCACACCGTCGACCAAAAAGACTTCGTCATCGGCGACTGCCAGCGCACGCTGCACGAAGCTGCGTAGTTCGACCGGCATGGTGGCATTGAGCTCAAGCCGGATCACCGAACCGCGGCGGCGTTGTTTGAGCGCGGTCTCATACAGCCGCACGAGATCTTCCGCTTCTTCCTCGATTTCAACTTCCGAGTCGCGGATGGCACGAAACGCGCCCTGCCCCTTCACCGTGTAACCGGGGAAAAGCCGACCAATGTGCAACGCAGTCGCCTCCTCGAGCGTGATCAGGCGAATAGCGTGATCGCCGCTGCCTGGCAGGCGGATGAAACGTTCAATCTTCTGCGGCATGCGGATGAGCGCGTTCATCGCCTTGCCGTCTTTCACACGCGCGAGCTGCAACGCTATGGAGAAACCGAGATTGGGAATGAACGGGAACGGATGCGCGGGATCAATCGCCAATGGCGTCAGCAATGGGAAAACGTGGGTGAGGAAACGCTCCTCAAGCCAGTTGCGCTCCGGCTTCTTGAGGTCGCTTCCTTCCACCAGCATAACATTAGCCGCCGCAAGCGCCGGACGAAGCTCAAGCCAGCGCTTCTGTTGATCGCTGGCGAGCTGGGAAACCGCTTCCCCGATCCGCGTCAGTTGTTCTGAGGGCGTGAGCCCGTCCGGACTATGGGTCGTGATGCCCTGGCGCTGCTGGCCCTTGAGACCGGCAACGCGGACCATGAAAAATTCGTCGAGGTTGTTGGCCGAGATCGACAGGAAGCGAACACGTTCAAGCAGAGGCTGTTGTTCGTTGGCCGCCTCTTCCAGCACCCGCCGGTTAAAGTGCAGCCATGACAATTCGCGGTTTATGAAACGTTCCGGGCTCGACGCCAGGCTTTGAATAGGGGGCGCTACCCCGGCCCGTTCCGCGGCGGGGACAATTTCCTCAACTTGGGCAATAGCTTGCGCGCGATCCGCCATTGAAAGAATGCCTGAAAGATTGAACCTTTAGCCGACAAAAATGGCCGGTGGATGACAGTTCGCGCCAGAACTGCCGGTCCCGTCAAGGATCATGGCACAGCTGCGTTAAGGAGTGCGAAACAGCTCGGCAGCCAGCGCCCGCGTTACCGGCCTATGCTGGCGCATGGCTTCGTCGTCCAGCCGATGGACTGCGGCCCGCGCAGCCGCAAATGATCGTTCAATATGGTTGGCGAGGTAATTGACCAAGGTTTCGTCCATCACAATTTGCCGGTCGGCCGCGAGCTTGACCATCAGGGCGCGTAGCAAAGTGTCGTCTGGTGACGTTAATGTGACGCTCGACAGCGCCCGCATTCGCGAAGCGAGGTCGCGGATCTCCACCGGAAATGTCGACAGCGGAGAGCGCGACGTGATGAGAACGAAGGCGCGCTGTTCGCGCGCGAGGTTGAGAAAATGAAACAACGCGCGCTCGTCCAGCCCGGCAAATTCCAGATCTTCCAACACCAGCGCACCGGTTACGAAAGCCGCGGGCAGATCGGTGACCGGCAATAATTTCGCCGATAAGACGCGCGCGCCGGTTCTATCCGCCCACATCGACGCAAGGTGGCTTTTGCCCGAGCCCTCGGGACCGACCACGGCAACGATCCGGTCCGGCCAATCCGGCCAGCGCTCGACGAGAGTCAGCGCCGTCGCGTTGGAAGGACCTTGAAGAAAATCCTCAGGCGCAAAACTGACGGAATGATCAAGCGCGAGCACAAGCTGGCGCGGAGCCAATGAGCTGCCCATGTCGCTCAACTCGATTCCTCGCCGGTGTAAAATGAACTTTGCAGATAGCGGCGAAGCGCGAACCGGCAAAGTACGCCGATGGTTGCGGCGAGCGGGACCGCCACCAACAGGCCGACGAAACCAAACAGATATCCGAAAGCGAGCAGCGCGAAGATCAACCACACTGGATGCAGGCCCACACTTTCGCCCACCAGTTTCGGCGACAGCACATTGCCCTCAAAAAACTGTCCGACCATGAAGATGCCGAGCACAAGAAGGATCGATCCGTAATTCGGCCAGAATTGGGCAACCGCCACACCGAGCGACAGCACGAGACCCGTCATGGAACCTACATAGGGAATGAACGTGATCAGGCCGGAAATGAGGCCGATCAGCAACCCGAAATTGAGGCCGCTGAGCGTCAGTGCTGCAGCGTAGAATGACCCAAGGATGAGACAGACCGCGGTCTGGCCGCGCACGAAGCCTGAAATCGCCGCATCAATCTCGCGGGCAAGGACATGCACAGTCGCGCGATGCTGCCTTGGGATCCATCCATCGACCGTGCGGATCATCCGGTGCCAATCATAAATCAGGTAAAAGGCAACGACCGGCGTAACCACGACAAGTGAGAACACGGAAACCAACGCGCGGCCGCCAGACCACAACGAGCGTATGAAGGTCGTGAGCCAGCCGACGCCTTGCGTCACCAGATCGCCGATCGATTTGTCCGCGCTGAAACTGGCGCCCAGAAGCTTCTGGATCCAGGGGCGGCTCGGATCACTCAACAGCGCCTGCAATTTCGTTACGTTACCAGGCACGCTCTCGATAAAGGACGACAATTGTCCGCCGAGGATCGGCGCGACCAGCAAGATGAGATAGACCAGCAGCAGCACGACGAATGTTATGATGAGCAGCGCGGCAGCGAGCCGATTGATGCCGAGGCGTTCAAGACGATCGGTGAGCGGCGTAAGCAAGTACGCGATCGCAAGGCCCGCTATGAACGGCAAAAGAATCTCACTGAGCAGCCACAGGGCCAGCACGACCACGATGAGCGCGCCCAGCCAGAAGATTAGCTGGCGCTGAAAGGCCGCTCCGCCGTTGGCGGCGGTCTCGCGGCGCTGACGTGGTGTTGCGCGCGGGGTCATGGTTTGGCGATTGTGGAATTCATGTGGCGCACCCACTCGGCCACATAGGCGGCCACCGACAGCAACGTAAGGGCGGCGACCAACACCATGAGTGCCAGCGTGAGCCTTGGAAGTTCATAGTCGAAGCCAAGCGTGCCCAGCACCACGCAAGCAAATACGATCTGTGCCGCGGTATTGAGCTTGGAAACGACCAAAGGTTTGACCTTGAGGGGGCTGCCGATCAGCCAGGACAACATGAATGCACCGACGATCATGATATCGCGCGACACCACCAGAATGACGAGCCAGCGCGGGATATCCCCGTTGATCCCAAGCGTCAGGTAGATCGAGACGATGAGCGCCTTATCGGCCAGCGGATCGAGATAGGCGCCGAGTTCGGTGGTCATGGCGAAACGCTTGGCCAGGAAGCCGTCGACTGCGTCGCTGACGCCAGCCGCCACGAACAGCACGAATGCAATCCACATGGCGCCGGGCGTCGCGATCGCCCAAACCACGATCGGCACCAGCAGAATACGCCCCAGCGTAATGAGGTTCGGAATACTCAAGGCAATCCCGGCTCGTGGACGCCGCCCAGCCCAACGGACAGGAACTGCGCCAATCCCATCGGCGGAGTATAACGACGGTTGGACCATTGCGCGACTTGCGATTCCAACGTACGACCCGGCGCGGACGAGGGTTAATAATGGCAGAAAAACCGCGCGGTCTCACTTACGCGCAGGCCGGGGTCGATATCGATGCCGGCAATCGGATGGTCGATCTGATCAAGCCACTGGTGCGCGCGACCGCCCGCCCCGGCGCCGACGCTGAAATTGGCGGCTTCGGCGGACTCTTCGACCTCAAAAAGGTGGGTTACCGCGACCCCATCCTCGTCGCGGCGACCGACGGCGTCGGCACGAAGCTCAAGATCGCAATTGACACCGGCCGCCACGACACCATTGGCATCGACCTGGTGGCGATGAGTGTGAACGATCTGGTGGTGCAAGGCGCTGAGCCACTCTTCTTCCTGGACTACTATGCCTGCGGCAAACTCGAACCCGAAGTTGGCGCCGCCGTGGTCGCCGGCATCAGTCTCGGCTGCCGCGAAGCCGGTTGCGCACTGATCGGCGGCGAAACTGCCGAGATGCCGGGCGTCTATCAAGGCGACGACTATGATCTTGCTGGCTTTGCCGTCGGCGTTGTCGAGCGCGATGGCGTGCTGCCTCGTGGCGACATCGTGGAAGGCGATATCATTCTCGGGCTTGCATCAACCGGCGTACACTCGAACGGCTATTCGCTCGTGCGCAAGGTCGTCGAAAAAACCGGGCTCTCATGGACTGCGCCAGCACCCTTCACGCCCGGGCAAACTCTCGGCGAAGCGATCCTCACGCCGACGCGGATCTACGTGAAGTCGTGTCTTGGCGCGATCCGCGGCACCAAAGCCGTCAAAGGTCTCGCGCACATTACCGGCGGCGGCTTTCCCGACAACATTCCGCGCGTATTGCCCAATGGACTTGGCGCAAGCATCAATCTCGCGGCGGTGCCCGTCCACCCGATATTTCAATGGCTCGCCAGCGAAGGCGGCATCGCGGAACATGAAATGCTGCGGACCTTCAATTGCGGCATCGGAATGATCGTCGTCGTATCGCCGAAAGATGCGGACTCGGTCGCGCAAGCCTTTACACGCGCCGGAGAGACCGCAGTAACTCTCGGAAAAATAATCAAGGCGTCCGGCGATACGCGTGTCATTTACGACGGCAAACTCAAACTCAGGTGACGCATGGGCCGCAAGCGCGTCGCCGTCCTCATTTCCGGCCGCGGCTCCAATATGGCGGCGCTCATCGACGCCGCAAAAGATAACAGCTATCCTGCCGAGATTGCGCTGGTGCTTTCAAACCGGGCGGATGCAGGTGGGCTTCTCGTCGCACGTGCGGCAGGGATTACCACCGAAGTCGTCGAACACACGCAGTTCGGCAAGGATCGCGCGGGTTTCGAGCGGGCGGTGCAGGCGACGCTGGATAAGCACCGCATCGAGATCGTGTGTTTGGCCGGTTTCATGCGTTTGCTCACCGCCGACTTCGTCGGCCGCTGGCAAGAGCGCATTCTGAATATTCACCCGGCTCTGCTGCCCGCGTTCAAAGGCCTCGACACGCATAAACGCGCACTCGAGGCTGGCGCGAATGTGCACGGCGCCACTGTGCATTTCGTGGTGCCCGAAATGGATTCCGGACCGATCATCGCGCAGGGCGCGGTCAAGGTCCTCGCGGGAGATAGCGAAGAAGCGCTTGCGGCGCGCGTGCTCAAGGTCGAGCACCGGATCTATCCGTTGGCCCTCAAACTGGTCGCGGAAGGCCGAGTCCGCATCGAAAAAGATCACTCCCTGATCGACGGAGTGCGGGTTCCTGACGCTATTCAATTGATACCCGAGTTCTGATGTGGATTTTTTCGCGCTGCAGCAACGCGGCAAATTGAATACGCGCCGCAGGTGCGGTGTTATAGACTTCTACAGTGTAAGGGCGATGCCGCCCTCGCATGCGGCACAAAAAAGCAAAGGGGAGACGCCATGAGTGGCACAGGCGAGACGAAGCTGATTTTTCCGGGCCTTGCGGGCTTATACGCGGCGGTCGGTCCGATTGCGTATGCACTGGTCCGCGTGATCATCGGCATAATGTTTTTGATGCACGTTTCAGGGAAATTCAACGTCGGCGCGGCCGCGGTCGCGGCCAACGTCATGGCCAAGAACGGCCTCGAGCCATCGCTCGGCTTTGCGTATGCCGCCATATTTCTCGAAACCGTTGGCGGCGCCTGTCTCATTATCGGCCTGTTCACGCGCCCCTTTGCCGCAGCGCTTGCGATAGAGATGGCCATCGCCTTGTTGTTCGTCCATCTTCCGAAAGGTTACGCCGCCGGGGGTGGCGGATACGAATACGTTCTGCTGATCGGCATTGCGCTGTTCGCAATCGCTATGTATGGCGGCGGCAGATACTCCGCCGACCGCATGATCGGCAAAGAAGTGTAGTCATCTGATGTGCGCGGCGGCTCACTTGCTGAGCCGCCGCACCCACACCTTGTTGTCGTGGACGGCCGCCCCGCCATAAGGCGCGATTGAATCTGCACCGGTCAGCGTGTTGATGCCGCACCCGTCGGCGTAGGCCGAATTCGGCCAGATCGATTCTGCGATCAATACACCCCGGCGCACGCCTGGATAAATCTTCGCGTGCAGGCGGACCTGGCCGCGCATGTTGCCAAGCACCACATTGTCGCCATCGACGATCCCGCTGGCCTCGGCATCGTCGGGATGAATCATTACTGTCGGCCGTTGCTCCTGTGCGAGCGACGTTGGCGTCTCGTTGAATGTCGAATTGAGAAAGCCGCGCGCGGGCGACGTCGCTAGCCGGAAAGGATGTTCCTCGTCCGCCTGCTCGATCGAGACCCAGTGATCGGGCAAAGGCGGCATCTCATCGACTGGCCCACTCTTGTAAGGGCTTCGGAACGGCACATTGGGCCAGTCCGCCTTGAAGCGGAATTTTCCGTCCGGCCACGGGAAGCCGTCGAGGTAATGTGATTGCCGGAAAGGCGGCTGGCAATCGAGCCATCGGTTTGCTTCAAGTTCGGCAAGCGTCCCACGTTTTGACACCTGCAGCATTTGATCAATCAATTCGCGCGGGCTCATCGTGAAGCCGCGATGCTCAGCGCCGAGGCGCGCGGCTAGCCCACAAATCACCTCATGATTGTTGCGGCATTCTCCCGGCGGCTCAACCAGCTTCGGGCCCAATATGAGGTATTGGTGGCCACCACCACGATAGATATCGTCATGTTCAAGAAACGTTGTTGCCGGCAGCACGACATCGGCCATGCGCGCAGTTTCGGTCATGAATTGCTCATGGACGCAGACGAACAGATCGTCGCGCGCAAATCCGCGTTTGACCTGTGTCTGGTCAGGGCAAACCGAGACCGGATTGGTATTCTGGATGATCATCGCGTTGACCGGCGGCCCGCCGTGCAGCGCCTCGCTATCGCCGGTCAGGATGGCGCCAATGCGCGACTGGTCGAGCATGCGCACGGAACGATCCCAAACATCGAGGCCTTCAATCAATGTCTTGTCGAGCTTGAAAATATCGGCGCTGATGTGGAACGCGCCGCCGCCCTCGTATTGCCACGCACCGATGACCGCCGGAATGCAGCTCGCAGCGTGCATGTTTGGAGGCCCATTACGCGAGCGAGAGAACCCGTAACCCAGCCGGAAAAAGGCACGTTTTCGCTCGCCGATCAGCTGCGCAAACGCTTCAATCGTTTCGACGGGCGCGCCGGTTATCGCTGAGGCCCACACCGGATCGCGCATGCGCAAATGCGCTTCCAGTTCGCGCGGCACATCGGTGTATTTGTCAAGATAGTCCCAGTCGGCTTTCCCGTCGCGGAACAGGCAGTGCATCACCGCGCACGCCAACGCACCGTCGGTGCCGGGCTTCACCAACACCGGCAAGTCGGCCTGCTCCATGGTACCGTTCATGTAGATATCGACCGCCGCGATCTTGGCGCCGCGTTCTTTGCGCGCACGTACCGCGTGCGTCATCACGTTCACCTGGGTGTTCACCGCATTGGTGCCCCAGATCACGACCAGGTCGGATTTTGCCATTTCGCGCGGATCCACGCCGGCGATGCGCCCCACTCCGGCGGCATAGCCGGCATAAGCGGGATTGACGCAAATCGTTGAGTGGAAGCCCGAGTACTTTTTGACATGGCGCAGGCGATGAATGCCGTCGCGCATCACAAGGCCCATGGTGCCCGCGTAATAATAGGGCCAGACGCTCTCGGCGCCGGACCGTTGCTCGGCCAGTTGAAATTTTTCAGCAACGAAGTCGAGCGCATCGTCCCAGGAAATCCGCTCGAACTGACCTGCACCCTTTTCACCTTTGCGCCGCAGGGGGTGCAGGAGTCGCTCGGCGTGGTGCTCGCGCTCGGCGTAGCGGGCAACCTTGGCGCAAATCACCCCGGCCGTGTAATCGTTGTCTTTCGAACCGCGGACACGCCCAATCGTGCGCTCGTCGAGCAGTTCGACTTCCAGCGCGCAAGTCGATGGGCAATCATGCGGACACGCGGTTGCCCCGATGCGAACCGCCGAACCGACGCCCCGCACCGCTTTGTTCATCGCACAACCGCCTTTTCGGCTTTGAGGGACCGCCTATACCGGCTCTTCCCGCAGGCGTCGTGATTTTACCAGGTACAGACCCATCAGCACGACAAAGATGGCGCCGGCAATTCCGCAAACCACGTCCAGGACCTCTGCTGTCGATTCCGAAAAATATTGCGCCACGACCGGATCCTCGGGCAGCAGCCCACCGGCAATCCAACCGAGCAACGCACCGCCACCCCACACGACGACCGGGAAGCGCTCGATGATCGCGAGGAACAGGGCGCTACCAGCAATGACGACCGGAATGCTGACCGCAAGCCCAAGCCCAAGCAGGAAATAATTGCCTTTGGCAGCTGCCGCGACGGCAATCACGTTGTCGAGGCTCATCACGATATTAGCGACAACGACAACGCGGACAGCGCGCCACAAATCCTCGACTGCTTCTGGCGTATCTTCAGCATCGTGCGCCTGCGGCGTAACGAGCTTGACGGCGACCCAGAACAGCGCAAGTCCGCCGGCGAGCTTGAGATAAGGCAGTTGCATCAGTGTCGCGACGATGCCGGTAAATAGAATGAGCAATACAGCGGCCGCGCCTGCACCGAGAACCATGCCCCAGAACCGTTCCTTCGGTGGAAGCGCACGGACTGCGAGGGCAATCACGACCGCATTGTCGCCGGACAGGAGAATATTGATTCCCATGATTTGCAGCGCGGCCAGCCAGAATGCCGGGCGCATCACTTCGGACATCAAAGCATCCACAGTTCCGTCCCCCTGGTTCCGTCGTCGATTTCTGCCGGCATTCGGCGGCAGTGACGACGTGTTTTATCGGTTTGTTATCAGCCTATAAAGCCAAAAGGGAGGGCTCAATACCGAAGGTGCGGCGCAATGCCGCCGGTTACCTAACCAACAAGCTCGTTTTCGGAGAAGAATTGGGCAATTTCCCGAACCGCGGTCTCAGGCGCATCCGAGCCGTGGACCGAGTTTTCGCCAATCGACTTGGCGTGGACCTTCCGAATCGTGCCGGCGGCAGCTTTGGCAGGGTCGGTCGCTCCCATCACTTCGCGATATTTCGCAATGGCGTTTTCGCCTTCAAGTACCTGCACCACGACAGGAGCAGAAATCATGAAATCGACCAGCTCGCGAAAGAACGGCCGCTCGCGATGCACCGCGTAGAACTTTTCCGCCTGCTCGCGGGAAATGCGAACGCGTTTCTGCGCGATAATACGCAGTCCCGCTTTTTCAATAATAGCGTTGATCGCGCCGGTGATATTGCGCTCGGTTGCGTCGGGTTTGAGGATTGAAAAAGTACGCTCGAGCGCCATCGGGTATTCCTTCACTAAGACTGATAGGAGACTTTACACAGTTTCATTGGAGAAGCGGGGCCGCGCGGCTTATACCGGGGTGCATTTCGGGCGGCAAGGTCACCTGCCTGTAGGCCCGAAATTACTTGCAGGAGCGTAACATGCTAGCCCGCTACCTTATGTTTGCCGGCTACAATAACTGGTGCAATGAGCGCCTCTATAATGCCGCCGCACAGGTCCCGGATGCCGACTATCGCGCCAACCGCGGCGCCTTCTTCAAGTCGCTACACGGGACCCTCAATCATCTCCTGGTCGGCGACCGCATCTGGATGCGGCGATTCACTGGCCGAGGCGACGTCCCGCCAGGTCTCGATGCAGTCCTCTACGACGATTTTGCGCAGTTACGCGTGGCGCGGCGCGCCGAAGATACGCTGATCAACGTCTACATCGGCAGCTTGCGGGAGGACGATCTCGCGAAAGCGATCCGCTACCGAACTTTCGTTAATCCGCAGGACATCGAACAAACACTCTCCCCCGCTCTCGATCATTTTTTCAATCATCAGACGCATCACCGCGGCCAGGCTCATGCGCTGCTCTCGGCCGTAATCGGCAACGAGCGGACGCCAAGCTTCGATCTGATCATCTATCAGCGCGAGACCGGACAAGGCGGCCTGCGCAAGATCAGCTAAGCCCGGAGTTCCAAGGGGTTGCGTCGAACCGCGCGGTCAGCCACAAGGCGCGGGCCATGCTCGTCATTGATGATCTCACTGTCCGCATTGCCGGTCGCGCACTGCTGGAAAATGCCTCGGCCCGCATTACACCCGGCGCCCGTGTCGGGCTGGTTGGACGCAACGGCACCGGAAAATCCACGCTGTTCAACGTGATTGCCGGTGATATCTCGGCCGAGCAAGGTAACGTTGAGATTCCGCCGCGCTGGCGGATCGGGCGACTGGCACAGGAAGCACCAAACGGGCCCGAAAGCCTGCTCGACATCGTGCTGAGGGCTCATCGCGAGCGCGACGCGTTGCTGGCGGAAGCCGAGACCGCTCAGGACCCACACCGCATCGCCGAAATCCAGACCCGGCTCGCCGATATCGGCGCACACGCAGCCCCTGCCCGCGCGGCATCGATTCTCGCCGGCCTCGGTTTTTCCACCGCCGACCAGCAGCGGCCTTGCGCGGAATTTTCCGGCGGCTGGCGCATGCGCGTGGCACTCGCCGCAACGCTGTTCGCGGAACCGGATCTGCTATTGCTCGACGAGCCGACCAACTATCTCGATCTCGAAGGAACACTCTGGCTACAAGATCATCTGGCCCGTTATCCGGCTACGCTGATCGTCATCAGCCACGACCGTGACCTGCTCGACAACGCCGTCGATCAGATCCTGTCGCTGGAAAATCGCAAGCTCGCGCTGTATCGCGGCGGTTACACCGACTTCGAACGCTTGCGCGCCGAGCGCATGGTGCTCGATCAGAAGATGATCAAGAAACAGGACGCGCAACGCAAGCATTTGCAGGCCTTCGTCGACCGCTTCCGTGCCAAGGCGAGCAAGGCGCGCCAGGCCCAATCGCGCGTCAAGATGCTGGCCAAAATGCAGCCGATCAATGCGCTGGTATTAGACGAGGTACGGCCGATCCACTTTCCGGCGCCGGACAAGCTATTGTCGCCACCAATCATCGCGACCGATGACGTGGATATCGGCTACGAGCCTGGTCACCCCGTGCTATCTGGCCTGTCGTTGCGTATCGACAATGACGACCGCATCGCACTGCTCGGTTCCAACGGCAACGGCAAGTCCACGCTGGTCAAGCTGCTTGCCGGTCGGCTCGCGCCCGAACACGGCACGGTGACACGCGCAGCGATGCTCAAGGTCGGTTACTTTGCCCAACATCAACTCGATGAGCTCGACGAGGATCGAAGCCCCTACGATCACGTGCGCGACCTGATGCCGGATCAGCCGGAAGCGAAAGTACGGGGCAAAGCGGGCGCGATCGGATTTTCCGGCCCTGCCGCCAACAATGCCGTGACGACGTTATCCGGTGGCGAAAAGGCGCGGCTGCTGCTTGGCCTTGCAACATTTAGCGCGCCGCACCTTGTCATTCTCGACGAACCGACCAATCATCTCGACATCGACAGCCGCGCGGCGCTGATCGAGGCAATCAACGATTATCCCGGAGCGGTGATCGTCGTCTCGCATGACCGGTATCTGCTGGAAGCCTGCGCCGACCGGCTGTGGCTGGTGCAGGGCGGCAAGGTGAAGGCGTTCGACGGCGATCTCGACGACTATCGACGCCAGGTGTTGTCCGGCGAAAGCCAGGGAATTACCGTCGGAGCGAAATCACCTGCGCGGGACCCGGTGCAGGCCCGCCGTGCCGCGGCCGAAAAGCGTGCAGAGACCGCTCCACTGCGCAAACGTATTTCGCAGGCGGAGGTTGCAATCGTACAACTCACCCGACAGCTCCAAAAACTTGATACGACGCTTGCCGACGGAGACCTTTTTGCCCGCGAGCCCGCGCGAGCAGCGGAGCTGTCGAAGACGCGCGCCAATGTCGTTGCTGCGCTTGCCAAGGCCGAGGAAGAATGGCTCGCAGCCAGTTCGGCGCTGGAAACGGCGTGACCGGCTAGCGTACGATCGCTTGGTCGATTTCGTGGCTGGCGGTCTTCGGCTTCGCCGCCTTCTTTTTTGGCGCTGCTTTCGCCGGCTTCGGTTGCTCTGGCGCGCGGTCAATCACTTTGAGGCGCCCGTCGTTAAACGTATAGATGCCGGGCCAAGGGCCGCTCAGATAAGTCAGCACCACCTTGCGCTCGCCTTTTTCGCCGGCCCCGACCGCCACGTTGTTGGGAGAGCCCGCGCGTTGCACAGCCTGGCACTCGGTCATGCCAAGGGCGATGCCCCCGGACACCACGGGTCCGGAGGTGGCCGGCTCTAATCGCTGCAAACCGGGATCGGCGGACGCCTGCGTAGCAGCCGGCATAGGTGCGCCGGCGAGATCGCCCGCGACGGAGCCGACCGGACGGTCGGCAGGCGCCGGCGGCTGGGCGGGCGCCGGTTCGGCAGCTTGCGCTAGCGTGGCTATTGGCGTTGCGCAGCGTCCGTCTGCGCTGACCATATCTTCGGGTGCGACCGGACCTTGTGGGCCAAGGTTGACGCTGTTGTTTGTCGGCCGGGCCCAATCGGGCTTGGCCAGCATGTTGACCGGCTTCGTAAACCAGCCGCCGTCGTTCTGGTCCTCAAACACCTGAGCCGAATTCTTGCAGCCGGCCGCCGCGAGCGCGGTGACACAGGCAATCGCAATACCGACGATGGCGCGATGGCGCGGCAAAATGGCTGTCCCCGACCGGTTTATCTGTTTGTCCCTTAAGCCGTATTTTGCGTCATCACCATGGCAGGCGGCAAGTCTTGCTCGTCCAAAGGGTTACCAGCTGCATCGGCCATTGGCCGATCACCCATTGGCCTAGCCGACCCGCACGCAGCCCACATCACGCTTTCTTCGCCCAACGCCCCTGCTCGTCCGTCTGCCAATAGGTCGCGTCGATACCCTTTTCCTTGACCGCGGACCAATGCTGGCGGGCCGCAGCCACGGCGTCTTCGTCCTCCCCGTCGAACAGCAGCACGATGCGTTGGTAGTTCTGCGGATCGGACGGCATAGACGCGCCGTCTATCAAAAAGCGAACCGTTGCGGCATTTGGGTTGCTGTCGGTGAGAGTCAACAGCACTGGCTGTTGTGCAGCCTCCGGCTCACGCCAGGTGCCATGCGGCAGAAATCCGTCGTCGCGGTAGGTCCACAAATGCGCATCGAGCGCATCGATGCGTTCCTCGGACGATCCTTGCACGGCGACTTTCCAGCCACGCTCGAGAGATTTCTCGAGTAGTGCGGGCAACACGTTTTCGAGCTTCTGCCTTTGCAGGTGATAGAAAAGAACCTCGGTCATGTGCGTGTACCCATCGCGAATTCTTCAACTACCTTTCGTAGTGATCCGCCACCAGCCTGTCGAGCAAACGAACGCCCCAGCCCGAGCCCCAGCTCCTGTTGATATCAGTCTGGCGTGAATCGAATCCGGTCCCGGCGATATCAAGATGCGCCCAGGGCGTCTTGTCGTCCACGAACCGCTTGATGAATTGCGCTGCGGTAATCGCGCCACCCCAGCGGCTGCCGCCCGTATTCTTCATGTCCGCGAATTTGGAGTCGATCATCTTGTCGTATTCCGGCGCGAGAGGCATTCGCCAGACCAACTCGCCGGTATCGGTCCCTGCTTTGGTCAAACGTTCAGCAAGCTGATCGTTGTTACAGAACATACCAGCGTATTCCTGACCGAGCGCAACGATGATAGCTCCGGTCAGCGTCGCCAAATCCACCATGAATTTCGGCTTGAAGCGCTGCGCCGTGTACCAGATTACGTCCGCGAGCACGAGCCGGCCCTCGGCGTCGGTATTGATGATTTCGATCGTTTGGCCGGACATCGATTTGACGATATCGCCGGGGCGCTGCGCATTTCCGTCCGGCATATTCTCTACCACTCCAATAACGCCTACGGCATTCACCCGCGCCTTGCGCGCAGCGAGTGCATGCATGAGCCCGACGACACAAGCGGCGCCGGCCATATCGCCCTTCATGTCCTCCATGCCGGCGGCCGGCTTGATCGAAATGCCGCCCGTATCGAAGCACACGCCTTTACCGATGAAGGCAACCGGCGCATCGCCCGCCTTGCCGCCATTCCAACGCATCACCACGACGCGGCTGTCTCGCGCCGAGCCCTGACCGACGCCAAGCAGCGCGTTCATGCCGAGTTTCTTCATGGCCTTGATATCGAGCACCTCGACGGACACACGAAGCTTTTTCAGCGCACCGGCACGACGCGCGAATTCTTCGGGGAAGAGAACATTGGCCGGCTCGTTGACAAGGTCGCGTGCCAGCAGGACACCATCAGAGATCGCGGCGCGCGGATCGTAGGCCTTACGCGCGGCAGCGACGTCACCAGTTGCGACAGTGATGCTGCGCGACGCCGGCGGCTTCTCTTCGTCTTTGCGCTTGGTCTTGTAACGATCGAATGCATAGGCGCGAAGGCGTACGCCCTGCGCAAGATCGGCGGTCTGGTCGGGCTTCATAGCCCCGCCCGGCAATTCGGCGAAGATCGTGGCAGCGCTCGCGGCGTTCGGCAGCTTGCCCATTGCGAGACCGCCAAGCCTGAGGATGTCCTTCGGTTTGAGCTCGCCAGCTTTGCCAACACCGACAACGACAAGGCGCGCGACCGCAAGCCCTTCCGGGACAACCAGTTCAATCGCCGTGTTTTTCTTGCCGGTGAAGCGCTCAGCTTTGGCGGCACGCCCGACCAGTCCGGCGGCCGAGCCCAGCGCCCTGCGGGTGGCGGGACCAAAATTGAGGTCATCGTCGCAAAACACCACTAGGACGCCCGATTGACCGGCTTTGGCCGGGGCAGCGAAGTTGCCAAATCCGAGTTTGAGGGCGTCGGTCATCGCTCGAGGTCCTTTTCTGATGAGATGGCTCGCGGCCGGCTTTTTGGGGCCCCATATGGCGCGCCCCTCAGGCCTCTGCAAAGGCCGAGTCGCTGGATTTAGGGCTTTTTCCCATCATATGGCGCAAAAACCTTCGAAAACGCCCTCATTTGACGGTACCTAGATGCCTTAAAGGCGGGCCAAGAAAACCGCGGACCGCGACCCCGCCGATCCGCCACATTTACATTTTGTTGTGCATGTTCAACGGGTTTGCCTTTGCCCGGCCACTTTGTCAGGCGAACAAGGTAAATCTGACGGGGGTTGGGTTTTAAGCTCGAGACGTTTCGCGTCCGGTGGGGAAGCCGCACGCGGGGTTCGGCTTGTGCCGGATCAGGGGACGGTGCGGATGGGGTCTATCAACCGATACATCTTTCGCGCCACGTTGGGCGCATTCCTGGTCGTGTTGGTCAGTTTGACCGCGGTGATCTGGGTCACCCAGGCACTGCGTGACATCGACATCATGACCAGCCAGGGCCAGACCATTCTCGTCTTCGTCGGTATCACAGGGCTGATCATACCGTTGCTCGTCCTCGTGATCGCACCGATCGCACTGCTGATTGCGGCCGCGCACGTGCTCAACAAGATGTCCAACGATTCCGAAATCATCGTGATGAACGCGGCCGGCATGTCGCCGTGGATTTTATTTCGCGCATTCCTAGCCGCGGGGCTCGTGGTCTCGCTCCTGGTCGGCGCGATCAGCGCTTATTTCGCACCTAAGGGGCTGCGCATGCTGCGCGACTGGCTGACCGAAGTGCGCGCCAATGTGGTGAGCAGCATCGTGCAACCCGGTCGCTTTACCGCGATCGAAAGCGGTGTCACCATTCACATTCGCGAGCGGCGGCCAAACGGACAGCTTGCCGGCATTTTCCTCGACGACCGGCGCAATCCGAACGAACGCATCACTGTTCTCTCCGAGATCGGCGAACTGCTGGACAACAACAGCGGAACGTTTCTGGTTCTTCAGAAGGGCGTCGTGCAGCGCCACGAGACCGGACAGCGCGACCCAGCGATGGTGGGTTTCGACCGGTATGCATTCGACCTATCGCAGTTCGCGGGCGGCGCACAATCCGTGAAATATTCGATCCGTGAGCGCTACCTTTGGCAATTGCTGTTTCCCGATCCGAAAGATCCGTTTTACGTCGAGCAACCCGATCAGTTCCGCGCCGAATTGCACGACCGACTGATGGCGCCGTTGTATCCGCTCGCCTTCGTGATAATCGCCTATGCCTATCTCGGCGCCCCGCGTACGACGCGGCAAAGCCGCACACTCTCGATGCTCGGAGCCGTCGGTGGCGTCGCCCTTTTGCGATTGATCGGCTTTGCTTCAACCGTATTCGGCGCCGCTGTGCCGTGGCTGCTATCGCTGCAATACGTGGCGATGGCCGCCGCGTTCGGACTCGGATTGTATGTTATTCGCCGCGGCCTGATCCTGGAGCCGCCCGCCTTCATCACCGACTGGCTGACAGCGCTCACCGAGCGCATCAGTCGGCGTTTTGCCACGCCATGATGTGATGCCATGCCGATCTTTTTTGGGACATTGGGGAGATATTTCGCACTGCGCTTTCTGGCCGCGGTGCTGGTGGTGTTAGCCGGCATCTTCGCGCTGGTCGCATTGATCGACTACATCGAGTTGATGCGTCGCGCGGGCGACATCCCGAATGTGTCGGCGGCACTCGTGGCAAAAACCTCGTTCTATCGCGTGCCGCAGGTGGTCGAGCGAATTCTGCCGTTCTGCGTCCTGATCGGTGCCATGTCGTGCTACCTCAATCTGTCGCGACGCCTGGAACTGGTTGTCGCCCGCTCTGCCGGCGTGTCGGCATGGCAATTCGTGACGCCGGCGCTGCTGGTGGCCTTTGCGTTCGGCGTGCTGGCGACCGCTATCTACAATCCGATCTCCGCGATACTCCAGGAGCGCTCAAAGCGTTTCGAAGCTGAACTGTTCGGGCAAACAGCAAACGCCCCCAACCGGAGCAGTGGCACCTCCTGGGTCAGTCAGCGCACGGATGATGGCCAGGCGATCATCAACGCCGTCAGCAGCCGGGACCAGGGCATCAACCTCAACGGCGTATCGGTTTTTACCTTCGACACCGAAGGCCGCTTCAAGCAGCGCATTGAGGCGCGTGCCGCGGTTCTCCAGCCCGGCGTGTGGCGGCTGCGCGACGCCAGGGTCTATTCGGTCGGCGTATTGCCGGCTAATCAGGCGGAGTACTTGCTCAAGACCAGCCTGACGCCCGAGCAGGTCCGGGAAAGCTTTGCTACCCCAGAAACCGTCCCGTTCTGGGAACTTCCGACGTATATCCAGATCGCGGAACACGCAGGTCTAGTCGCCTCAGGCTATAGATTGCAGTTCCAGAAGCTTTTAGCGCGTCCATTTTTACTGGCCGCAATGGTTCTTCTTGCGGCAGCGGTCAGTCTACGGTTCTTCCGCTTTGGCGGGGTCCAAAAAATGGTTTTAAGTGGCGTGGCCGCCGGGTTTCTGCTTTACGTTTTATCGAAAGTGACTGAGGATTTGAGCAAAGCTGAGTTGATGCACCCTGTTGCAGCGGCTTGGCTGCCTGTGCTCGTCGGCGGCGTGACGGGGTTTATTGCGTTGTTGTACCAGGAGGACGGGTGATGGCGGGGCTGGTTAGCGCTCGTCCATCAGCGCCGCGACCGCAATGTCGTGGCGCCGCAATACTTGCGGCCGTCCTTAGCCTGCTGGCTTTTGGCGGATTGATCACGCCTGTCTCAGCACCCGCGCAAGATTTGCAATTCCCGCAGACCCCGCCACCGCCGAAAAAATCCAAGATCGCCATCGACCGTGAGAAGTCCGGTCAGAAGCAGATGCTCGTGCAGGCGGTCGAGATCAACTACGACTACGCCAATAACCGCGTAGCCGCTGTGGGCAACGTCCAGATTTATTACGGCGACTCCACGCTCGAGGCCGACCGGGTCATCTACGATCAGAAGACCAAGCGCTTGCACGCCGAAGGCAATGTCCGCCTGACCGAACCAGACGGAAAGGTGACCTACGGCGAAATTATGGATTTGTCCGACGACTATCGTGACGGGTTCGTCGATTCCCTGCGGCTCGATGCGCCCGAGCAGACCCGCATGGCGGCCACACGCGCCGAACGGTCAAGCGGCAATTTCACTGTGCTTCACAACGGCGTTTACACCGCCTGCGCGCCTTGCAAGGACGACCCGCGAAAGCCGCCACTGTGGCAGGTAAAGGCCGCGCGCATCATTCACGACCAGGGCGAGAAGATGATGTACTTCGAGGACGCGCGCCTCGAATTTTTCGGCCAGCCACTTGCGTGGCTGCCGTACTTCTCTGCGCCGGATCCGACCGTCAAGCGCAAGACCGGCGTTTTGACGCCGGCGATTTCGTCGAGTTCGATTTACGGCGGCGCGCTCGAAGTGCCGTATTATTGGGCACTGGCCCCTGACTATGACGCCACCTTTGCGCCGATGATCACGACCAAGCAGGGCCCGCTGCTGGAAGGTGAATTCCGCCAGCGGCTGATCAATGGCGCCTATTCGATCCGTGCCGCTGGCATACGCCAGTTCGACAAGGATTATTTCATACGCAGCGACGGCACGACAACGCCAGGCTACCGCGATTTCCGCGGCAGCCTGGAATCCTCCGGATTATTCGCGCTCAACAGCAAATGGGTGTGGGGCTGGGACGGCACACTGCTCTCCGACCGCACCTTCCTGCAGGACTACAACCCGCGCCTGTCGCGGTACCGTACCTACGATGCGTTCCAAAACCCGGCAAGCGAAGCCGTCTCCCAGCTCTTTCTCTCGGGCAAAGGTAACCGCAGCTATTTCGACGCGCGCACTATTTATTATCTTGGCTTCTCTGAAGCGGATGTGCAAAGCCAGATCCCGGTCATCCACCCTGTCGTCGATTACAACTACGTGTTCGACCGTCCGATTCTGGGCGGCGAACTTGGCTACAAGATCAACTTCACCAGCCTGACGCGTAACGAAGCAAACTTCGACCCGATCACCCAGAGCGCGCTTAACAACGGCACTTGTACCCAAACTGCCAACCCCGCGATCGTAAATTCAGCGAGCTGTTTGCTACGCGGCGTCCCCGGCACTTACAGCCGCTTTTCGGCCCAAGCGGATTGGCGCCGCAGCATTACCGACCAATTCGGTCAGGTTTTCACTCCGTTCGCTTCAGTCCGCGCGGATGCCGCTTCGATGCAGATCAAAAACGATCCCGGCGTGGCGAACTTCATGGATACAGGCGACACCAACCTGGTGCGCGGCATGCCGACGATCGGGATGGAGTACCGGTATCCATTCATCAACGTGCAGTCATGGGGCACGCAAACAATTGAGCCGATTGCGCAGATTATCGTACGTCCCAACGAAACGCAGATCGGGCGGTTTGCGAACGAGGATGCACAAAGCCTTACCTTCGACGACAGCAATCTTTTCCGGGTTGACAAATTCTCCGGCTGGGACCGAGTCGAAGGCGGCAGCCGCGCCAATTACGGCCTGCAATATACCGCGCAGATCAACCAGGGCGGCTTCATCAACGCGTTGTTCGGCCAATCCTACAGCCTGTTCGGCCAGAACTCCTTCGCGAACGGCGGGCCCACCAATACCGGTCCCGACAGCGGTCTCGACACAACCATGTCCGACTACGTGGCGCGGGTGTCGTACCAGCCGAACAGCACGTACATGTTCACGTCGCGATTCCGCTTCGACAACGACACCTTCGACGTAAAACGGACCGAACTCGAAGCTCGCGCTACCTTCGACCGTTGGAGCGGCAGTGTGCTCTACGGCGACTACGCGGCCCAGCCTGCATTGGGCATTCTCGATCGGCAACAAGGCGTATTGGGAACCGGCCAAGTCAAGCTCGACGCAAACTGGGTGCTGATAGGCGCCGCGCGCTACGACATCAATGCCGGCAAGTTCGATCAAACCCGCGTCGGACTGGGCTATGTCGACGATTGCCTCATTTTGGGCCTGAACTACATTACGAACTATACCTATAGCGGAAACGTCGCCGCCAACCATACAATCATGCTGCAGTTGAGCTTGCGCACATTGGGTGGCACGTCGGCAACCCAGGGCGTTGGGCGGTCGACACCATAGTCGGACCACCACCGGAAAACTCTGAGACAGTGGACACTACGATGCCGGGAATAAGCGTGAGATGCCGTCGATGGTTGGCGGGCGCTGCCCTCGCCATCGCCCTCGCCGCGCCGTCAGTCGCGCAGGCGCAAGTCATTGTCATCGCCAACGGTTCGCCGATCACCGAATACGACATCCAGCAGCGCACGAAGCTGGTGACGATTTCCACTCACAAGCCGCCGACCCGCCAGGAAATCATCAACGATCTGATTGATGATCGACTTAAGATCTCGCGAGCGAAGGTGTATGGGTTGGAAGTGACCGATGCAGACGTCAACACCGCCTTTGAGGGCATGGCAACCCGTCAGCACATCACGCCGGACCAATTCGGCCAGGTCCTCGAACGCGCAGGTGTATCTCCGAATACCGTCAAGGCGCGTATTCGCGCCGAGCTGACGTGGCAACAACTCATCCGCGGAAAATACAACTCATCGCTTCAGGTCGGCGACAGCGATATCGCTAGCGCACTTAAGGACCGCAACGAAAGTGACACCGCCGCCGTCGCCTACGTTTACACCCTTTACCCCGTCATGATCGTTGTCGCGCGTGGAACGAACGAAGCAACGATGGCGGCCAAACGCAGCGAGGCCGAAAACTTGCGCAGCCGTTTCGTCTCGTGCAACGACGGCCTTGCGATGGCGCGCGGCTTGCGTGACGTCGCGGTGCGCGAACCGGTTACGCGCAGTTCGGCCGACCTTTCACCACAGTTGCGAGATTTGCTGGGCAACATGCAGGTCGGCCGATTGACGACGCCAGAGGTAACGGCGCAGGGGCTTCAAATGTTTGCGGTCTGCAACAAGAAAGAAAGCACAACCGAATCCCCGCTCAAACGCGAACTGCGGGAGCAGATTTTCACCAAGCGCTTCGAATTCGAATCCAAGAAGTTTCTGGACGAGATCCGAAAATCGGCAATGATCGAATATAAGAACAAACAATGAGCGAGCCCGCCCTCCTTCCTCTCGCCCTGACCCTCGGTGAACCGGCGGGAATCGGCCCCGATTTGACGATCCAACTCTGGCGCCGCCGCTCCGAACTTCGACTGCCACCCTTTTATCTCATCGGACAGCCGGAATTCATCAGGCGCCGTGCGCAACAACTTGGCGTCGATATTGCGGTCAGCGTTGTTACGCCACCGCAAGCCATCGAATGTTTTCAGCGCGCGCTGCCTATTCTGCCGCTCGATACAGCGATCACCGCGACGCCCGGCAAGCCCGACGCGTCGAGCGCTCCCGCCGCCATCGCCTCTATTCGCCGCGCAGTAGCCGATGTGCTGTCAGGGCTTGCCGCAGCGGTTGTGACAAACCCGGTGGCCAAGAATGTGCTTTATCGCTCCGGCTTTGCCGAACCTGGCCATACCGAATTCCTGGCCAGGCTAGCGCAAGAGGCCACCGGCAATGCCGCGCGACCGGTCATGATGCTGTGGTCTCCCGAACTCGCTGTGGTGCCGGTGACAATCCACCTGCCGCTCAAGGACGTCGCGACACAACTCACATCCGAATTGATAGCGGAGACGGGACGAATTGCCGCGCGTGACCTGACCCGGCGATTTGGAATTTCCCGTCCGCGCCTTGCAATTGCAGGCCTCAACCCACACGCCGGCGAGGAAGGCGCGCTTGGCGCCGAGGATGCTGCGATCGTAGCTCCGGCCGTGAAACGCCTGCAAGACGAGGGTATTGATGCGGCGGGCCCGATGCCAGCCGACACCATGTTTCATGCGCGTGCGCGGGCAACCTATGATGTCGCGCTGTGCATGTATCATGACCAGGCCCTAATTCCGATCAAGACACTGGCATTCGATCACGCGGTAAACGTAACGTTGGGTTTGCCATTCGTGCGTACATCGCCGGACCACGGCACCGCTTTTGATATCGCCGGTAAAGGCACGGCCGACCCCTCAAGCCTGATCGCAGCCCTCACACTTGCCGCCCGCCTATCGGCGACCGCACCGGCACTCGTGCCCGCAAAATAAATGGCGCAGATCGATGACCTGCCGCCGCTGCGCGATGTCATCCGCCGCCATGGTCTCACGCCCAAAAAATCCCTCGGCCAGAATTTCCTGTTCGATCTCAATCTGACCGCACGCATTGCGCGCGCGGCAGAGCCGCTCGAGAACATCACCGTCGTTGAAATCGGGCCCGGCCCGGGTGGTCTCACACGCGCACTGCTCGCGCTCGGGGCCCGCCGCGTCATCGCTATCGAGCGGGATTTGCGCGCAATAGCCGCGCTGGAGGAAATCGCCGGGCGTTATCCGGGCAGGCTTGAAATTGTGGCTGGCGACGCTCTTGCCATCGATCCCATTGAGCAACTTGGTCCGGAACGGGCCCGCATCGTCGCAAACCTGCCTTACAACATCGCGACCGCTCTCCTCGTGGGCTGGCTCACGGCCGAGCCGTGGCCGCCCTGGTATGACTCACTGCTGCTCATGTTCCAGCGCGAGGTTGCCGAACGCATTGTCGCCGTGCCTGGCAGCAAATCCTACGGACGACTGTCAGTCCTTGCAGGATGGCGGACGGAAGCAAGGATCTTGTTCGATGTCGCGCCCTCTGCCTTTGTCCCGCCGCCCAAGGTGACATCATCCGTGGTGCGATTGACGCCGCGGCCAGTGCCGCTGGCCTGCAATTCGGCCGCCTTGCAGCGCGTCACCGAGGCCGCTTTTGGCCAGCGTCGCAAAATGTTGCGGCAAAGCCTGAAAACACTCGGCGTGGATACTGCCGCACTGCTCGCTGGAGCGGGGATCGAGCCCACTGCACGAGCGGAGGAGATTTCGGTCGACGGCTTCGTCGCTCTGGCGCGAATTTTCGCTGGGCAGCCGAAAAATCAGGTGTGATAGGTTGCGCGCAATGAAAATGCACCGCCAATCATTGACGACCTATGGCGCAGCCCTGTGCGAGACCGTGGTGGACGCACCCGCCCCGCAAGGCAGCGAGATCCTGGTGCGGATTGCGCGTTGCGGTGTCTGCCATTCCGATCTGCACATGCAGGACGGGTTTTTTAAATTAGGCGACGGCAAGACACTCGATGTACGCGCGGGCCGTGCCTTGCCTTTCACGCTCGGCCACGAAATTGCCGGCGTGGTTGAAGACTTCGGACCGGATGCGGATGTCAAAGCCGGCGCGCAGGTCGCGGTCTATCCGTGGATCGGTTGCGGACAATGTGCCGCCTGCAATGCTGGCGACGAGAATATCTGCACGGCGTCCCGCCATCTCGGCGTCACGGTGGACGGCGGCTTCGCGACACACGTGCTGGTACCGCACCCGCGCTATCTGATCGACTACGCACCGCTATCACCGGCCTATGCCGGCGCGTTGATGTGCTCGGGGCTGACCGCTTACGCCGCGCTCAAGCGCTTGTCGGATCGTGCTGCGCGCGCGCCACTTCTGCTGGTCGGGCTTGGCGGCGTCGGGTTGATGGGACTGGCACTCGCGCGCGCAATGTACGGCGGGGCACCCTTCGTGGCCGATATTGACGCCAAAAAACGAGAAGCGGCGCTTGCAGCCGGTGCGCGCGAGGCCTTCGATCCCTCCGATCCCGGCGCTCGCAAAGCGTTATTGAAGGCAAGTGGCGGCATCTACGCCGCCTGCGATTTCGCAGGCTCCGACGCATCCTTGAACTTCGCGACCGGCGTGTTGGCGAAAGGTGGAAAAGTCGTGGTCACCGGCCTGCTCGGCGGCGGCTATTCGACTGCGGTCGCCATGTTTCCGCTCAAGGCAATGACAATTGAAGGCACCACAACCGGAACGCTCGCGGAAGCGCGTGAATTGGTGGACCTGGTACGAAACGGAAAAATCGCGCCGCCACCAATCGCCGAGCGGCCGCTCGATCAGGCGTCCAAGACACTTGACGACTTGCGCGCTGGACGCATTGTCGGACGGGTGGTGTTGAGAGTTTGAAGGCTCAACGTCGGCGAAGCTGACCTTGCAGCTTGCGTACAAAATTCGACAGGCCCGGCTGGCGTTCGCGTTTCAGGCGTTCGCCGACCAAAATTCCGCGCAATTCGGCAAATGCACGCGGCAACTTCTTATTGACGACAACGTAGTCGTATTCGGCCCAGTGACTCATCTCTTCAGACGCTTTCGACATCCGTTGCCGGATCGTTTTCTTATTGTCCTGTCCGCGCGAATGAAGGCGCCTCTCCAATTCACCAACCGACGGCGGCAGAATGAACACGCTCACCAGGTCGCTGCGGGCCTTTTCGCGCAGTTGCTGTGTTCCCTGCCAATCGATATCGAACAGTACGTCTCTACCAGCCGCGAGCGCCTGGACCACCGGTTTGCGGGGCGTTCCGTAATAATTCCCGAACACGACCGCCCACTCCAGAAGTTCGCCCTTACGTCGCATTGTCGCAAATTTCTTCTGGTCGACAAAATAATAATCGCGGCCCTCGCGCTCGCCCGGACGTTTGGCGCGTGTGGTGACCGAAATCGACAAATGAATCCAGGGATCCCCCTGCAGCAACCGACGCGACAGCGTGGTCTTGCCGGCGCCCGAGGGCGACGACAGTACAAACATGAGCCCGCGCCGGGCGATACCTTGGTGCGAAACGCCAGCCATGGTCACTCCAGGTTTTGCACCTGCTCGCGAAATTGTTCGACCACGCTCTTGAGCTCGAGGCCAATATTGGTCAGCTCTACGTCGTTCGCTTTGGCGGTCAGCGTATTCGATTCGCGATGCAGTTCCTGCGCCAGAAAATCGAGTTTGCGGCCGATGGCGCCGCCGTCGGCGAGCAGCTTTTTCGCCTGCGTCACGTGCGAGGCAAGCCGATCAAGTTCCTCCCGGATATCGGCCTTGGCGGCGAGCATGATCGCTTCCTGGTGCAGCCGGTCGGAATCGAAGCGTTCGGAAGCCGACAGCAGCGTCGCCACCTGATCGGCCAACCGCGCCTTGATCGCTTCCGGCTTGCGTCCGGGCGCAGCCTCTGCGCGTGCGGCAAGCGCCGCAATCTCGTCGAGCTTGGCCGACAGCAGACGACCGAGCGTAGCGCCTTCCGCCCGGCGCATAGCTATCAATGCAGCCAGCGCCTGTTCGAAACCCGCAGCGATTGCGCTTTCACCCGCGCGATGAGCGTCCTCGCGTTCATCTTCTTCGGTGATTTCGATCACGCCTTTCAGTGAAAGAATCCCGTCAAGGCTCGGTGGCGCAGCGTCAATTTTGCCGGAGAGGTGTTTCAAGGTCGAAAGGACCGAGTCGAGCACCGGCTCGTTGACTTTCACCGTTGGCAGCACTCCTTTGCGCTCGACGGTGAGATTTGCATAAACGGTGCCACGCGAAAGTTTTTCGGTGGCGCGGGTGCGCGCTGGCACCTCGATCGCGTCCCAGCCCTGCGGCAGGCGAAAGCGCAAGTCGAGCCCCTTCGCATTCACCGACTTGATTTCCCAGCTCCAAGCGTAAGCATCGGCGACGCCGTGGCCGCGAGCAAACCCGGTCATGCTCGACAGAGCCATGGAATTGATCTCGTGTTGCTGCCTGTCCGAAAGCGCGGCGACCTTAACCGCGCGGGCGTAACGTCACAAGCCTCGAGCGTGTTTAGGGCTTGGCGCCGTTCGGTGAACCACTTTGACCGCCATTGGTGGGCACCGTCGGCGCAGGCGGCGAGCCGTTGCTGTGCTCGACGCCGCGCAGGCGCGCAACGTTCTTCTGGTGCTCGGCGTAATTATCGGAGAATACGTGACCGCCCGTCCCATCAGCAACAAAGTAGAGTTCCTTGGTGCGCGCAGGACCGGCAGCGGCTTCCAGCGACGCGCGGCCGGGATTGGCGATTGGCCCGGGCGGCAGACCGTCAATCACATAAGTATTGTAAGGCGTCGGCTGTTCGATCTCGCTTTTCAGGATCGGCCGGCCCAGCGAGCCCTTCCCGCCGGTCAGGCCGTAGATGATCGTAGGGTCTGATTGCAGCCGCATCTTGCCCTTGAGCCGATTCACGAATACGGCGGCAACGCGGGTGCGCTCATCCGTCCGAGCGGTCTCCTTCTCGACGATCGAGGCCAGTGTGACCAGTTGCTCGGGCGTCTTGACTGGCAAGTCGACCGCCCGGTGTTCCCAGACTTCTTGCAACACGTGGCGGTGTGACTGCTGCATACGCTGGATGATCTGCTCGCGCGTCATGCCGCGCGTGAATTTGTAGGTCTCCGGCAGCAGCGTGCCTTCGCGCGGGATTTCCTTGATCTGACCGGCAAGTGCATCGTTCTCCAGCAACCGCGCGACAATCTGTTCTGACGTTAAGCCCTCGGGCACGGTAAAGCTGTGCTGCACGACCTTGTTTTCGACGATGGTGTCAACGACATCGGCAAGGCTCGCGCGCTTCGTGAACTGGTATTCTCCGGACTTAAGCTCGCCGCGGGCCTTGAGCACAATCACGCCGCCCATAAAGACATATGGTTGATCGATCACGCCCTCGCGCTGCAACAGATCGGCTATGTCGCGGATGCCAAGGCCGCGCGGAATATTGACGACTTTGTCCTCGGCCAGCGGACCGGGTGCTTCGAAGCGCTGTTTTCCGAAGAACAGTGCGGTGCCAATCGCAATCGAAACCACGACCAGCAGCGTGAAGACTGCATTTCCGATCACCACGAGCGGGTGCCGCACGCGCCGCGAACGCCGATTCGGGATAGGCACGCGCTCCGGTTCGAGCGCCGCGCGCGGGCTGCGCGGCACCGGCGGTTTGCTGGCCTGCGGACTGTTGGCGTCACCGCCCGGCGGTAGATTGGAATTCACTAAAGTTCGCTCCCGCTGTCTGTACCGCCACTCAGCCTGCTTCGCATCATCGTGCCGCCACGCGGGAGAATCATCAACCGCTTGCGCACGTTAGAAAAAATTATGGCGAAAGCTTGGGGACTGCCGCCGGGAGCTCCTACGCTGCGTATCGACGGAAGATCAACGAGGCATTGGTTCCGCCGAAACCGAATGAATTGGACAGCGCGGTGTCGACATCACGCTTGCGTGCCTGGTGGGGGACCAGATCGATTGGCGTATCGACCGAAGGGTTGTCTAGATTGATCGTCGGAGGGACAATTCCGTCACGGATCGCTAAAATCGAGAATATAGCCTCGATTGCGCCGGCCGCGCCGAGCAAATGTCCGACGCAAGACTTTGTCGATGACATCGATATATGTCCGGCAGAATTGCCAACAAGCCTCTGTACCGCGCCGAGCTCGATCTCGTCGCCGAGCGGCGTCGATGTGCCATGCGCATTGATATAGTCGATATCACCAGCCGAAATTCCGGCGCGGCGGATGGCTGCATTCATGCAGCGCAACGCACCATCCCCGTCGGGCGCCGGCGCTGTAATGTGATAAGCGTCGCCCGACAGACCGTAACCGATCACTTCGGCATAGATCTTGGCGCCGCGCGCTGTCGCGTGCTCAATTGCCTCCAAGACTACCACGCCGGCGCCCTCGCCCATCACGAACCCATCGCGATCTTTATCATATGGACGGGAAGCGCGTGTCGGATCGTCGTTGAAATTAGTCGAGAGAGCGCGCAGCGCCGAGAACCCTGCAAGCGAAATACGATTGACCGGCAATTCGGCACCCCCGGCCACCATCACGTCGGCGTCGCCCAACGCAACCAACCGAGCTGCATCGCCGATCGCATGCGCGCCGGTGGAACATGCGGTGACCACAGCGTGGTTCGGCCCTTTCAATCCGTGCGCGATTGAAACAAACCCGGACGCGAGATTGATGATGCGGCCCGGAATGAAGAAAGGCGAAACCCGACGGGGGCCCTTCTCATGCAGAGCCATTGCGGTTTCGGCAATGCCCTCAATGCCGCCGATGCCGGAGCCGATAAGCACGCCGGTGGTGATTTGCTCGTCGTAGCTTTTTGGATGCCACCCGGCGTCGTCGAGAGCCTGACGTGCGGCGCACATAGCGTAGACGATGAATTCGTCGACTTTGCGCTGCTCCTTCGGCTCCATCCACTGGTCGGGATTGTAGGTTGCGTTGGAACCGTCGCCGCGCGGAATCATACATGCAATCTTGCAGGCAATGTCCGCCACTTCAAAACGGTCGATTTTTTTTGCGCCGCTCTCGCCTTTGAGCAGGCGCGCCCATGTTGGCTCAACACCGCAGCCAAGCGGCGTGAGCATTCCCAATCCGGTGACGACGACACGTCTCATGGCCGGCTCCGAGCGAAATTATTCGCACACGCAGTCAGGCCCGCGCAAACTGCGGGACCGTGCCTGCCGCCGTACTGCGCACAGCTCATTGGCCAGTGACAAGCGAAGCGAGAGCAACAGCCTACGGCGCCCGCTCAGCTTTTTGCGTTCTTTTCGAGAAACTTGACCGCGTCGCCCACGGTCAGGATGGTTTCGGCGGCATCGTCGGGAATTTCGCAGCCGAATTCCTCTTCGAAGGCCATCACGAGCTCGACGGTGTCGAGGCTGTCGGCGCCAAGATCGTCGATGAAGCTTGCCTGATCGGTCACCTTGTCGGGCTCTACGCCAAGGTGCTCCACGACGATCTTTTTCACCCGCTCGCCAATGTCACTCATCGTTCCAACCTCGTGCTTTTTAAATTGGGCTGCGATCCAAATTTAGATCGCAACCATCGCGGTATGGCCTCGTCGTGGTTGACGCTGATGAGACGATCCCCAATCGCGGAACATCGCTTTTGACGTCTGCTATTGGCCGCCCCAGCCGGGCCGAAGCTCGGTTACCATACTTCAAATACGTTGACTAGCGCGTGGAGGGGGGGCGAGCAAGCCCTGAAAAACCTGCATTTCTACCTCCTGTTTGCACGCGATCCTTCTCGAAAACCGGCCGCCACTTTTCGGGGCCATAAGCTAGATCATGGCCATTCCGCCATTAACGTGGATGGTTTGTCCGTTGACGTAAGCGGCTTCGTTCGATGCCAGATACACCGCAGCAGCCGCGACATCCTCGGGCGTACCGAGTTTCGCGGCAGGGATGCGCGCGAGGATCGTCTCCCGCTGCTTGTCGTTGAGTTTGTCGGTCATGGCCGACGCGATGAGGCCGGGTGCTATACAGTTGGCCGTAATGTTGCGCTTGGCGTATTCGGCGGCCACCGACTTGATCATGCCGACCATGCCGGCCTTGGAGGCTGTGTAGTTGCCTTGTCCAGGATTGCCGGTGAATCCAACTACAGAGGAAATGCCGATCACGCGGCCCCAGCGGCGGCGCATCATGCGCGAGACGGCCGCGCGGGCGAGCCGAAATGTCGCAGTCAAGTTAACCGCGATCACCTTGTCCCAGTCTTCATCGCGCAACTGGACGAACAGGTTGTCTCGATTGAGGCCCGCGTTGGCGACCAATATATCGAGTTTCTCCATTTTTTCTTCCGCAGCCGGCACAAGCGCTTCAACGGCGTCTTTGTCGGCAAGGTCGCATGGCAGGACATGCACGCGACTGCCGAGCGCAGCGGCCACCGCATCAAGAGCATCCTTGCGGGTCCCCGAGATTGCGACGGTTGCGCCTTGCGCATGCAGCGCGCGTGCGATTGCGCCCCCGATCGCACCGCTCGCACCGGTCACAAGCGCGGTTTTGCCGTTCAGGTCGAAAATCATGGGCTCCTCCCGGCCTTGAAAGCGGCGATATCTTCAGGGCTGCCGATCGCGCTGACCGAAGCACCTTCCGCGAGCCGTTTGATGAGCCCGCTCAAAACTTTGCCGGCGCCTACTTCATAAAACTTCGTGACGCCCGCCCCTGCCATAAAAACAACCGACTCGCGCCAACGGACTGTACCAGTGACTTGAGCGACCAGCGCCCGCACAATTTCAGCTGGCTCGCTGATAGGCTTGGCCAATACGTTGGCGACCACCGGCACGATCGGCCGCTGCACCGATACCTTTGCCAGCGCCTCAGCCATGACATCGGCCGCGGGCTGCATCAATGCACAATGGAAAGGCGCAGACACGGGCAAAAGCATTGCACGTTTTGCACCTTTCGTTTTGGCGATTTCGACGGCGCGTTCGACTGCCGATCTATTCCCAGAGACAACCACCTGCCCGGCGCCGTTGTCATTGGCTGCCTGGCAAACCTCACCTTGCACGGCTTCAGCCGCAATTGCAGATGCCGCATCGAATTCGAGGCCGATCAACGCTGCCATCGCGCCGACACCGACCGGAACTGCCTTTTGCATGGCTTGCCCCCGCGTGCGCAGGAGCCGCGCAGCGTCGGCCACCGTGAAAGCACCGGCCGCAGCCAGCGCTGAGTATTCTCCAAGCGAATGACCGGCGACGAATTGCGCCTCGCGAGCAAGATCGAGCCCTGCCTCAACTTGCAGCACGCGCATGGCCGCAAGTGAAACCGCCATCAATGCCGGCTGTGCATTTTCAGTCAGCGTGAGTACATCGGCCGGCCCTTCGAAGATCGTGGTGCTGAGCTTTCCGCCGAGGGCGGAATCCACTTCCTCGAACACCTGCCGTGCGGCGGGGAAATTCGCCGCCAACGTCTTGCCCATGCCAACCGTCTGACTGCCCTGCCCCGGAAAAACGAACGCAACCGCCATGTCTTGCCCGCTAATTTGAAGACCCACGTCGAAATCGGGCCGAAAGACACCCCGCTATGGCGTCTGTCAAGTTTCGTCGCCGCCAGTAACCGGGCGAAAACGCTCTCCGTAGTATGGTTACCGCTGACCTTTTACGGACCAGACGATGAGCGCTTTGGTCAGCGAGGACGAAATCGCGCGGGCGCGCAGCGATCCGGCATTTCGTCAGCAATTTCTTGCACAAAACCTCGACCGGCTGCTCGAAGCGCTCGAAACAATGCGACGCGCAAGCAATCAGGATGCCGATACCGCGCGACTGATCAAAGAAGGCGCCGATCTGGCGGTCAAACTCGCGGATCGTCTGCAAGGCAGCGGTCGAGGGCCGCAGAGCGCCTGAACGAACGCGCGGTCAGGCTCAAAGCCCGCGTTTTGCCTTGCATTTCCGCAGAAAGCCCCTATAAACCGCGCGTTCCGTCGATCCTGGTTGGGAGCTGAACGGACGGCCAGATGTTCATGACGTTCGGTACGAACATCCGGTAGGGCCAATGTGCCCGGCGTCCCGTGCTTCCGCCTTCTGAGCATTCGAGCCTTTCCCGAAGGGCTCGAGGGGCTAGGCGCCAGGGTCGCGGCCATGGGCTAACAAGGGAAAGGCATTTCATGCCGTTGTACGAACACGTCTACCTCGCGCGCCAGGACCTGAGCGCGCAGCAGGTCGAGGAATTGACCACGCAGTTGTCCGGGGTGATCGGACAGTTGGGTGGCAAGGTCACCAAGAATGAATACTGGGGCATGAAGTCGCTCACCTATCGCATTCGCAAGAACCGCAAGGCGCACATGACGCTGCTCAATGTTGACGCGCCGGCGGCTGCGCTCAACGAAATCGAGCGTCAGGAACGCCTCAACGAAGACGTGCTGCGTTACCTGACCATCCGGGTCGAAGCGCTCGAGGAAGGTCCGTCGGCGATGATGCGCAAATCGGATCGGGACCGCGATGACCGCGGCGATCGTGGGGATCGTGGGGATCGTGGCGGCCGTCGGCCGCGCCGCGAGGAAGGCGGCGATGACGGCGACGCAGGCGATGTCGCTGCAGTGGTGGAGGAATAGGCCATGGCATTCGGTTCACAAGCCGGAGGCGCCCGCCGTCCGTTCTTCCGCCGTCGCAAGACCTGCCCTTTCTCCGGTGCCAATGCGCCGAAGATCGACTACAAGGACGTCAAACTGTTGCAGCGTTACGTGTCGGAGCGCGGCAAGATCGTTCCAAGCCGTATCACCGCGGTGTCGGCGAAGAAGCAACGCGAGCTCGCACAGGCGATCAAACGTTCGAGATTTCTGGGGCTGCTGCCTTACGTGATCCAGTAATTCAACAACGAGGCTTCCGGAGCGATCCGAGAGCCGATGGTTGGGGCGGGTTCTCATTCCGTCTCTAACCGCTCGATGAGGAGCGGGACAGCTCGTGATGGTACAGTTTGCAATCGTTGGGATTGGTGCCGGCGTCGCGGCAGCTTTGCTGTTTGCTTCGGTGACGTCGGGCATTTGGTTGTCCGTCCCCTTATTCTATCTCGCCCCGCTCCCGATCATGATTGCCGGGCTTGGCTGGAGCCATTGGGCCGCACTCATTGCATCGCTGACCGGCGCACTCACTTTGGGTACCGTCTTCGGCGTCGTTTTCCTGTTTGCGTTTCTTGCGGGCGCCGGCATTCCCGCCTGGTGGCTCGGCTACCTCGCAATGCTCGCGCGCCCGGCCACGGCCAACGGCGCCGGCGGTCAGCAAGAATCCGCGCTCGAATGGTATCCGCCCGGGCGCCTCGTGATTTGGGCCGCGCTTCTCGCCACACTGGTGGTAATCGTCGCCATTCCCAATTTCGGGACGGACGCTGAAAGTTTTCGGGCCGGTTTGCGCGGCGCGCTCAATACTGTCCTGCGCGCGGAAATCGCCGCGCCTGCCGACGCGCCATCGGGCATGCCGGCGAGAGCCGACCGGCTGATTGAATTTCTGGTGAGCGCCATACCATTGGCGGCGGCGGTCCTTGCGACCATCACCAATCTATTCAATCTTTGGCTGGCTGCGCGCATTGTAAAATTTTCCGGCCGGCTGGCACGGCCCTGGCCGCAGCTTTCGGGCCTGAGGTTTCCACCTCTGCTGACAGCGGCCCTGGCCTTCGCTGTCGCACTTAGTTTCGTCGATGGATTGCTCGGGATTGTGGCCGCTATCGCGTCAGCAAGTCTGTTGCTCGCTTATGGCCTGCTCGGTTTCGCCGTGCTGCACGCCATTACTCAGGGCTTGCGGATACGCCCCTTCCTGCTCGGCCTGACCTATGCCGCCGTATTTCTGATCGGTTGGCCGATCCTGGCGCTTTGCTTGCTCGGCCTCATCGACACAGCAATTGATTTGCGCGGACGCGTTGCACGCAAGCGTGGGCCGCCTGCCCTTTCGTGACATCAACTCAACCATAATCGAAGTTCAGATCGAGGAGTAAGACAATGGAAGTGATCCTGTTAGAGCGCATCGGCAAACTCGGCCAAATGGGTGAAATCGTGCGGGTGAAAGACGGCTTTGCCCGAAATTTCCTGCTGCCGCGCGGCAAGGCGTTGCGCGCGACCGCCGACAACAAAAAGCGTTTCGAAGGGATGAAGGCCGAACTGCAGACCAAGAATCTCGAATTGAAGGGCGAAGCGGGCAAGCTCGCCAGCACGCTCGATGGCAAGACCTATGTTGTCCTGCGGCAAGCGAGCGAGACCGGACAATTGTTCGGATCGGTGTCGACCCGCGACATCGCCAGCCTGCTCAATGCCGGCGGTGCCGATGTTGGCCGCTCGCAAATTGTGCTCAATGCTCCGATCAAGACCATCGGTCAGTACAAAGTGCCGCTGGCCCTGCATTCGGAAGTCGAGATATCGATCACACTGACAGTCGCTCGCAGCCAGGATGAAGCGGCGCGCATTGCCCGTGGCGAGGATGTCACCGTGCGGCGGACCGAGGCGGAAGAGGAAGCCGCTGCGGCGGCAGCCGCCGCTGCTGCGATGTTCGACCCTGAAGCGAAAGCGCTCAAGGACCGTGAGCAAGCAGAAGGCGATGCGTCCGCGAAGACGGATGACGCTAAATCCGCCGAAGTCGCGCCGAAGGTCGCAAAAGGCAAAAAGAAGAAACCGACAGAAGAATAAGTCGTCTTTAGCTGTTAGTCTGATTTCTCGGATTTCCCGCCCTCTGCCGGTTTTGTTTCACTGGCGGCGGGCGGGTTTGACTTCGTGTCGGATTTCCGCTCCGGCGCCACAATATCCGCGGGCCTTCCATCTGAAGACTTGGCGTCTGAAGGCTTGGCCTCCGAAGGCTTGGCCTCCGAAGGCTTGGCCTCTGAAGGTTTGGTCTCGGCAGGTTTTGACTCAGACGAGTTGGTTTCGGCACCGGCTTCGGGCTTCTTGCCCATCCCCTTCTGTTCGCCCGCCTTGTCACCTGCCTTGTCACCTGCCTTGGCGTCCGATTTTTTCTTCTCGTCGGGTTTCGCCTTTTCGTCGCCCTTGGCAGATCGCTTTGCCGCCCGCGCGGGGCCGCTAGGGCCGCTGTCCATTGATTTAAGGTAGGCGGCCAGCGCGCCAGCCGATTCCTTGCTCGCTGTGTAGTGTTCACGCAAGAAAGTATCGAGCCCGAGGATTCCGCCGGCCTTGGCCAGGCCCTGCGGCGATTTGTGGCAAATCGAGCAGTTCGAGGCGAATAGCTGAGCCGCGCTCTTGCCTTGGTCCAGATTTTCCTGCGCATCGGCTACGCCCCCGATGCATAGCCCGGCCAGTCCAATTGCCGCGCCAATGCCACAACGTAACAATTTCATCGTCCGCCAACCCTTTCGGCCCGTATCTCGCCCAACCGGGCCCAGCGAATCAGCGCCTTGATAGCGCATTATCCCGCTGTTGTGACCCGTGGTCGCACGAATGGCGAAACTGCGCTTTTGCAGGATTGCTGGCGTGCCGGAACTTTGATTATATACCTAGGTCTGAAACAATATTGCGCACTCTGCGTTGATAGGGCGGCGAGGGGAATCCGAATCCATAGCCAGTAGCGCATTGACCAGTGAGTGATGGAGGCGGCCGATGGATCGGTTGCTTCAGTTCCTGCTTAAGACCTTTATCCGGCGGGGCACATTCCGAGTTACGACCTCGCGCGGTACAGTTTGCACATTCGGCGATGGGACCGGCCGCCCGGTTTCGGTTCGTTTTGCCTCACGTAGCGCCGAATGGGGCATTCTCCTCGATCCCGAGCTCAAGTTCGGCGAATCCTACATGAACGGTACATTTGTGGTCGAGGAAGGCACGATCGCCGACGTGCTCGCCATTGCTCTCGGGCAACAATCGGAAGTCCCTTACTGGGCAAGGCCGCAAGCGCTACTGCGTTACGTGCGCCGCCGCCTGAGCCAGTTCAATCCGCGCCCGCGGGCACGTCGCAATGTCGCTCATCACTACGATCTCGACGGCCGCCTCTACTCACTATTCCTGGACGCTGACCGACAATATAGCTGCGCGTATTTCGAGAAGCCCGACCAATCCCTCGACGACGCCCAGCTTGCGAAGAAGCGGCATCTGGCTGCCAAGCTGAGGCTCGAGCCGAATAAAGGTGCGCAGGATTTGCGCGTGCTCGACATCGGATGCGGCTGGGGCGGGCTCGGACTCTATCTTGCCGAAGTCGGCGGTGCCGACGTCACCGGCGTCACGCTCTCACAAGAACAGCATGCGATCGCCAACGAACGGGCGGCCGAAAAAGGAATCGGCGAGCACGCCCGCTTCTGGCTGGAAGACTATCGCGATGTCACCGGCCCGTTCGATCGTATCGTGTCGGTCGGAATGTTCGAACATGTCGGGGTCAATCATTTCGACACCTTCTTTCAGACGAGCGCGCAATTGCTCGCCGCCGACGGCGTGATGGTGCTGCATTCGATCGGCCGCTCGGAAGGACCTGGTGCCACCAATCCCTGGATCGCAAAATATATTTTCCCCGGCGGATACATCCCCGCCCTTTCGGAAGTCCTGCCCAGAATTGAGAAGGCCGGCCTGCTCGTTACTGACATCGAAATTCTCAGGCTCCACTATGCCGAAACACTCAGGCATTGGCGCGAGCGCTTCCTGGCACACCGCGAGGAAGCGGAGCGCATTTATGACCAGCGCTTCGTGAGGATGTGGGAATTTTATCTCGCCGCATCTGAAATGTCGTTCCGCGAGCAGAACATGCATGTGATGCAGATCCAGCTCACCAAGCGGCAAGGCGTGGTGCCGATTGCGCGCGACTATATTACCCATGAGGAGCGGCGCCTCGCCGCCGTCGAGGGTGCGCGGCGGCCGCGACTGCGTCTGGCCGGAGAGTAGTCACCAGTCCGTTCGCGCGCGCACGAGCGGGGTCAAGAAGAAACCGGCCTTTCCCACCGCTCAATACAGCTTGTGAATTGCGGGATAACCGCGCGGGACATGCGCTTCCGCAACAAAGCGCGTGCTATGCCACAATTTCCGGGTAAGCACCGACATCCATGGCCCTCGCTGATTCGACAGCCCGCAAGCAGGTCGCAGAACCTGCTCAGCTCTACCGCTCCGCTCCGCACAACATCGAGGCGGAACAGGCGCTATTGGGCGCAATCCTCGTCAATAACGAAGCCTTCTACCGGGTTTCGGATTTCCTCAATCCCGAGCATTTCTTCGAGCCGATCCACCAGAAGGTTTATCAACTTGCGCGCGATCTGATCCGCGCCGGCAAGCTGGCCACGCCAATCACGCTCAAGACATTCCTCGACGCCAATGTCGATATCGGCGGGCTCACGGTCAGCCAGTACCTTGCCCGTCTTGCCGCCGAAGCGACCACGATTATCAATGCCGAGGACTACGGCCATACGGTCTACGACCTGTCGATCCGGCGCGCGCTGATCCAGGTTGGCGAGGACATGGTCAATGTCGCTTTCGACGCGCCGGTCGATTTTTCCCCGCGCAACCAGATCGAGGATGCCGAGCGGCGGCTTTATGAATTGGCCGAGACCGGTCGCTACGACGGTGGCTTCCAGCGCTTTGCTCAGGCCCTCACCACTGCCATCGACATGGCAGCGCATGCTTTCCAGCGCGACGGGAAATTATCCGGGATTGCCACCGGCCTCGACGATCTCGACCGGATGATGGGCGGATTGCAGCAATCCGACCTGATCATCCTTGCCGGACGCCCGGGCATGGGAAAAACCGCCCTCGCCACTAACATCGGATACAACATTGCCAAGGCGTGGCGCGGTGAGGTCAAGCCGGACGGTCACACTGTCACCGTCAACGGCGGCATCGTCGGCTTCTTCTCGCTGGAAATGTCGGCCGAACAGCTCGCCACCCGCATCATCGCCGAGCAGACCGGAATTCCGTCCAACCAGATCCGGCGCGGCGGAATTACCGAGAACGATTTCGAGAAGATCAAGGACTACTCGATTGAGTTGCAGCACATCCCGCTGTACGTGGATGAGACGGGCGGCCTGTCGGTGGCCCAGCTCGCCGCCCGCGCCCGCCGGCTTAAACGCCAGCGTGGTCTCGATCTGCTGGTGATCGACTATCTGCAATTGTTGCAGGGCTCGACCCGTCGCAGTCAGGAAAACCGCGTCCAGGAAATCACAGAAATCACCACCAAGCTCAAGGCACTGGCAAAAGAGCTCAACGTTCCCGTCCTCGCGCTGTCCCAACTGTCGCGTCAGGTAGAAAGCCGCGATGACAAGCGGCCGCAACTCTCGGACTTGCGTGAATCCGGCTCGATCGAACAGGACGCAGACGTGGTGTTGTTCGTCTATCGCGAGGAATACTACCACCAGATGCGCAAGCCTCTGGAATCCAACCGCGAAAAGTTTGCCGAATGGCTCGCCGAGGCTGACAAGGTACATGGCAAGGCTGAAGTCATCATTGGCAAGCAGCGTCACGGCCCGACCGGAACCGTGGAAATGCAGTTCGACGCCGCAGTCACCCGCTTCTCCTCCCTGGCACGCGAAAACCACCTGCCCGAGCGCACTTAAGCAAGTCATTGCGTGTGCATAGACGGCCGGCGCCGGGGCGGCTAAACCGACACGTCATGTCCGAAACCGCGTTACAACCTGACTTGCATCCAGAAGCGGCGCCGGCGGGGCCCGCGACCGAGACAGGTCCCTCCGCGGCCCAGGCCGGCGGAATTCTCACGATCAACCTGCCAGCCATCGAAGCCAATTGGAAAGAGCTTGGCAGTCGCGCCATGCCGTCCGAATGCGCGGCCGTGATCAAGGCGGACGGCTACGGATGTGGCCTCGAGCCGGTCGCCCGCACGCTCGCCCGCGCGGGCTGCAAGACATTCTTCGTCGCCGATCTTGGCGAGGCCCGCCGCGTGCGCAACGTTGCGCAGGAGCTCGCGGTTTACGTACTCAACGGCCTGCTGCCTGGCACGGCACCAGCTTACGCTGACATAAATGTACGGCCGGTAATCGGGAGCCTGGTTGAACTCGCTGAATGGGACGCGTTCTGTACCGCCAACCAGTGGCGTGGTGGGGCTGCATTGCACGTCGACACCGGCATGAACCGTCTCGGCATATCAGCCGATGAGGCGGCAGCGCTCGCCCCGCGGATTCGCGCAGAAAATCACGGCATTACCCTGCTGATGAGCCATTTGGTTTGTTCCGAATTGCCGGAGCATCCGCTCAACGAAAAGCAGATCCAGCTCTTCCGCGATGTCCGCCTGCTCTACCGCGGCATTCCCGGCTCGCTCGCGAATTCATCGGGCATCTTCCTGGGCAGCGGCGCGCATTGCGACGTGGTGCGGCCTGGTGCTGCGCTTTTCGGCGTCAATCCAACACCCGGCCGCAACAACCCGATGCGCCCAGCCGTCGAACTGCACGCGCATGTCGTACAGGTGCGCACCGTGCCGAAGGGCGAGACCATCGGATACAACGCCCTCTGGACTGCCAAGCACGCGACCCGCGTTGCGATTGTTACGGCCGGCTATGCCGACGGTTATCCGCGGGCGGCAAGCGCCACCGACGCAGCGCCGGGCGCCGATGCAATCGTTGCCGGAACACGCTGTCCGCTCGCGGGACGCGTGTCCATGGATCTTCTGGCGATCGATATTACCGCTCTGCCCGACCATACGGTCCGGCGCGGCGACCTGGTGACTCTCATTGGCGGTGGCATTGGCGTCGACGACCTGGCGGCGGCCGCCGGCACCATCGGCTATGAGGTACTGACGAGCCTTGGCAGCCGCTACCACCGGGTCTACCGGACGGACTGAGCGGGCCAATCGTCAATCCCCCTGAAAATTAGCGACTTTTTAAAAAATGTTCTTGTATTGTTCTTTTCGGCGCTCTAGCGTCCAGGAGCATCTTTTCGGGCAATTCCGCTATGTCCAGGCGCAGCTTGACCTTCATTTGCCAGAACTGCGGCGCCAGCTTTAGCCGCTGGCAGGGCAAATGCGAGGCTTGCGGCGAATGGAACACGCTGACCGAGGAAGGCGCCGAGCGGCCCACCGGTCCGGGCCGTAAGCCCGGCAAAGGCCGTCTATTTGCCCTCGAACCGCTCGCCGGCGATGCGCATGATGCCCCCCGCCTGCCCTCCGGCATCGCTGAGTTCGACCGCGTAACGGGTGGCGGCTTTGTGCGCGGCTCCGTCCTGCTGGTGGGCGGAGATCCCGGCATCGGCAAATCGACCCTTCTGATTCAGGCCACCGCGGCGCTGGCCCGCGCGGGCCATCGCACAGTCTACATCTCCGGTGAAGAAGCTGTGGCGCAGGTGCGCCTGCGCGCCGAACGGTTGGGCTTGCGCGACAGCGCCGTCGAGCTCGCAGCGGAAACTTCCGTCGAGGACATCGTCGCAACGCTGTCGGAAGGCAAGACACCGCGGCTGATCGTTATCAATTCGATCCAGACCATGTGGACCGACATGGTCGAATCCGCGCCCGGCACAGTGACCCAGGTGCGCGGTAGCGCGCAGGCACTGATCCGCTTTGCCAAAAAATCAGGGGCCGCGATCATTCTGGTTGGCCATGTCACCAAGGACGGCCAAATTGCCGGGCCGCGCGTCGTCGAACATATGGTGGATGCCGTGCTCTCGTTTGAGGGCGAAGGGTCACACCAGTTCCGCGTTCTGCGCGCTGTCAAAAACCGCTTCGGTCCGACCGATGAAATCGGAGTGTTCGAGATGACCGGCTCGGGCTTGTGCGAAATTGCCAACCCGTCCGAACTATTTTTATCAGAACGTGATCTTGGCCAGCCCGGGACCGCGGTTTTTGCCGGCATGGAAGGCACGCGGCCATTGCTCGTCGAGATTCAGGCTTTGGTTGCGCCGACCTCGCTGGGCACACCGCGGCGGGCGGTCGTCGGCTGGGACCCTAGTCGTCTATCGATGGTGTTGGCGGTGCTGGAAGCGCACTGCGGCGTGCGTCTCGGCGGTCACGATGTGTACCTTAATGTGGCTGGTGGCATGCGTATCCAGGAGCCGGCGGGCGATCTCGCCGCAGCTGCCGCGCTGGTGTCGTCGCTGGCCAATGCGCCATTGCCGGCAGACGCGGTCTATTTCGGCGAAGTGTCGCTGTCCGGCGCTATCCGGCCTGTTGCGCAGAGCGCATCCCGCCTCAAGGAGGCCGCCAAGCTTGGCTTTACCCGCGCGGTGGTGCCGGAAACTGTGCGTGCGGAGACGGCCGAGCAAGGACTTAAGGTTACCGACGTGGGTAGCCTCGCCAGCCTCGTGGCCGACATCGCGGCACGCGGAAAAGCGGGCAAGTTTGCCAAAAGTGGTGGACAAGACCCGTGACGGCAAGGTGACCTCCGGCTATATACGGGACGCGTCAAAACCGCCTTCCGCGGCCTCATCGAGCGCGGCCAATAGCGCAGAAATGGGCTTAAAATTAAGCACTTAAGGTCGACATTGCCGCGCTGGTCCGAAGCCGCTATGGCTGGCCCGGAATCGCCGCGTCGGCCAGCCGCCACGCGCACCATGGATCGCCTAAACCCGCGGAGTGCATGAGCCCCGATGCCGATCACGTTGCTCGACATCATCCTGCTAGCGGTCATGCTGATTTCCGGGCTGCTCGCCCTGATACGGGGCTTCATGCGCGAGATCCTGTCGATCGGCGCCTGGGGCGTCGCAGCCGTTGTCACGCTCTACTCGTACAGTCGCGTACTGCCCGTGGCGAAGCAGTACTTCAACAGCGACATGGTCGCCGCGGGTGTTTCGGCCGGCGGCATATTTCTCGGCACCCTGCTCATCGTGTCGATCATCACAGCGCGCGTCTCCGATATGGTGCTCGACAGCCGCGTGGGCGCGCTCGACCGCACGCTTGGATTTCTGTTCGGGCTGGGTCGCGGCTTGATCATTGTCGTTGTGGCCTTCCTGTTCTTTGCATGGCTGGTACCCGATCGCAGCCAGCCAGAATGGGTGCGGGGCGCCAAGTCCAAGGTGGTCCTGCAAAACACCGGACAATGGTTGATGTCGATGTTGCCGGATGACCCTGAAAGCACCATCTTGAAGAGGCTGAAGAAGCCGAAACCGGACGACCAGGACACGCCGGATTCGGGCCCGGACCAACGTTCAGAATTGCCGTTGACACAACCCAAGGCGAGCGGAACGCGATAGCCAATGCATAAACATCCCCAGGATCTCGTGCCGACGGCCGACGTGGAGTTCGATCCAGACGCCGACCGCCTGCGCGAGGAATGCGGAGTGTTTGGCATTTTCGGCCACCCTGATGCGGCCGCAGTTACAGCGCTCGGCCTGCACGCTCTCCAGCATCGCGGTCAGGAAGCAGCCGGCATCGTATCCTTTGACGGCAAGCGCTTTCATTCCGAGCGCCGCCTCGGACTCGTCGGCGATGCCTTTGCACGTCGCGAGGTGATCGACCGCCTGCCCGGCACATCTGCCATCGGCCATGTGCGCTATTCGACCACCGGCGAAACCATTCTTCGCAACGTGCAGCCGCTGTTCGCTGAACTCGAAGGCGGCGGCTTCGCCATCGGCCACAATGGCAATCTCACCAACGGTATCAAGCTGCGGCGCGATCTCGTGCACGAGGGCGCCATGATGCAATCGACCACCGACACGGAGGTGATCCTCCATCTGGTCGCCCGCGCGCGCCGCAACCGTTTTGTCGACCGATTCATCGAAGGGCTGCGTCAACTTGAGGGCGCTTACGCTTTCGTCGGCCTGACCAACAAAAAGCTTGTCGGTGCGCGCGATCCGCTCGGCATCCGTCCGCTGGTGATCGGCAAACTCGACGGCTGTCCGATCCTCGCTTCGGAGACCTGCGCGCTCGATATCATCGGCGCCCAATATGTACGCGACGTGGAAAACGGCGAGGTTGTCATTTTTGACGAAGACGGCGCGCAGTCGCATAAGCCGTTCCCGCCGATGCCGGCACGGCCCTGCATCTTCGAATACATCTATTTCTCGCGGCCTGACTCTATCGTCGGCGGCCGTCACGTCTACGATGTGCGCAAAACCATGGGCGCAGAGTTGGCGCGCGAGGCCCCGGCTCAGGCCGACGTCATCGTGCCGGTCCCGGATTCCGGCGTGCCAGCAGCGATCGGCTTCGCGCAGGAAGCCGGCGTTCCTTACGAACTCGGCATTATCCGCAACCACTATGTTGGCCGTACCTTCATTCAACCGACACAACAGATCCGGGATCAGGGGGTGCGGCTCAAACATTCCGCCAACCGCGCCGTGGTCGCCGGCAAACGCATTGTCCTGGTGGATGATTCAATCGTGCGCGGCACGACGTCGCGCAAGATCGTGCAGATGATGCGCGATGCGGGCGCCAAAGAGGTGCATTTCCGCATCGCCTCGCCGCCGATTACCCATCCGGATTATTACGGGATCGACACGCCCGAGCGCGACAAGTTGCTGGCCGCGACCCACGACCTCGAAGGCATGCGCAAATTTATCGGCGCCGATTCCCTGGCCTTCCTGTCGGTCGATGGCATCTACCGCGCAATGGGCCTGCCGGGCCGCGATCCGGTGCGACCACAGTTCACCGACCATTGCTTCACCGGCGACTATCCGACCGCACTCACGGATCTCGGCGCGCAAGAGGCGAGCCCGCGGCAATTGTCATTGCTGGCGGAAGCAATTTAGTCAGCCGGCAAACCGGCATTCACGGATGGCCAAACCCCTCTTCGATCGTGTTGCGCTGGTCACCGGCGCGTCGCGCGGCATTGGCGCAGCCCTGGCGCTCGCACTGGCGGAGGCCGGCGCGCACGTCGTCGCCGTTGCGCGCACCGTCGGCGGGCTCGAGGAACTCGACGACAAGATCAAAGCGGCCGGCGGCTCGGCCACGCTAGTGCCGTTGGATGTCAAGGACAGCGACGGCATTGCACGGCTGGCGCTTGCGCTCAACGAACGCTACCAGCGGCTCGACGTACTGGTCGGCAATGCCGGCATCCTAGGGCCGCTCTCGCCGCTGTCCCATATCGAGCCGAAGGACTGGGACAATCTGGTAGCGGTCAATATCACCGCCAACTGGCAGCTCATCCGTTGCATGGACGCACTGCTGCAACGGTCCGTGGCCGGGCGTGCTGTGTTCCTCACATCCGGCGTTGCGCACGTTGGGCGGGCCTATTGGGGTCCCTATGCTGCCTCGAAAGCCGCGCTGGAGGTGCTCGTTCGCACGTATGCGGCGGAATGCGCCACTACTTCCGTACGCGCCAATCTGTTCGCGCCGGGGCCGACCCGAACCCGGATGTACACCGGCGCCTTCCCCGGCATCGATCCACTGACAGTGCCAACGCCGGAGGAAGTCGCCAGGGCGATCGTGCCGCTTTGTCTGGCCGAATGTAACGAGACCGGAAAAATCTATAATTTCCGCGAGAAAAAGTTTTCGGATTTCCGAGCGCCTGTCTGAGGGGGCGCTATCAGTGTTTCCGCTTTGCCCGCCCTTTGAATGGGTTGTCCTTCTCGCGTAGCGCGATCCGGATCGGCGTGCCGGGTAAGTCAAACGACTCTCGCAGCGAATTCAGCAAATACCGCTTGTAGCCGTCGGGAACCGCGTCAGCCCGCGTGCAAAAAATGACAAAGCTCGGTGGTCGACTTTTTGCCTGAGTGATGTAATTGAGCCGCAGCGATCGGCCCGACACCGCCGGCGGCGGATGCGCGCTGGTTGCGTGTTCAAACCAGCGATTGAGCGCACTGGTGGGGACACGCTTGTTCCACACCTCGTAGGCATCAACGATTGCTTGCATCAAACGCTCAAGACCCTCGCCTGTGAGGCCAGAGACCGCCACCAGCGGCACATCCTTGAGCTGCGTCAGTTTTTCATCAGCTTGTGCGCGCAGCTTGCCGATGGCGCCCGCCGTTTTTTCTTTCAAATCCCACTTATTGACCGCGATGACGATGGCGCGGCCCTCCTGCTCGACCAGATCGGCAATGCGCTGATCCTGTTCCTCGAAAGCATTGTCTACGTCCAGCAGCACCACAACAACTTCGGCGAAACGCACCGCATTGAGCGCGTCGGCAACCGACAATTTTTCCAGCTTTTCCTCGACGCGCGAACGGCGGCGTATTCCCGCGGTGTCGTAAAGCCTGAACTTGCGATCATGCCAACCGTATTCGACCGCAATGGCGTCACGTGTAATGCCCGCTTCCGGACCCGTGAGGAGTTTGTCCTCACCAATCAACCGGTTAATCAGCGTAGACTTGCCGGCATTAGGACGACCGACAATAGCCACGCGGATCGGACGCGCCTGGTCCGGCAGGTCTTCCGTCAATTGCTGTGCGGTTCTTTCCGGCAATGCGGCACGCAATGCGTCGTAGAGGTCGGATAGACCCTCATTATGCTCCGCCGATATCGGCACGGGCTCGCCGAGACCAAGCGCATAGGCGTCCAGCCGTCCTGCTTCGCCGGCCGTGCCTTCGCTCTTGTTTGCCACGAGCACAATCGGCTTGCCGGATTTGCGAGCGACGTCGGCAAAGGCGTGGTCTGCCGGAATTGCCCCGGCGCGCGCGTCGATCATGAAGAAAATGGCGTCTGCTTGTTCGATGGCCGCCTCGGTCTGCGCGCGCATCCGGCCAGACAGACTTTCAGGTGCCGACTCCTCGAATCCGGCGGTGTCGATCACGGTGAATTCTATGTCGCCGAGCCGGCCCTCGCCTTCGCGACGATCGCGCGTGACGCCGGGCCGGTCATCGACCAACGCAAGGCGGCGGCCCACCAGCCGGTTGAATAAGGTCGACTTGCCGACATTAGGCCGGCCGACAATGGCAATCGTGAAGCTCATCAGCGGTCATTGCCGGGCTCGACCCGGCGATCCATCAAGAGAAATTCAAAGATGTGCTTGCCAAGGGGATGCACGGATCACAGGCGGGCGAAGACACACCTTCCGTCTGCGCATGATCCGTCCAATCAACGCGCAACGGTGCTGGGCGGCGACGATGGCCATGGGTCGCCTGCATTGCTTTGACCCTGCCCCTGCCCCGGCCAGGGTGGCTGGCCTTGCTGCGGCGCCGGCTGCTGGCTTTGCTGCGGCCATGGAGCCGGTTGCTGTTGTGCCGCGGATTGTGGCGCACTCTGCGCGGGCGGCTGCGAAACGGTCCGCGGCTTTGGCTTGCGTTTCGGTTTTGGTTGTGGCTCGGCCTCGACCGCGGCCGTTTTCTTGTCTGGCTGCGCAGCGGCGCCCGCCGGACTACCCGGTTCGGTTGCCGGAGCTTGCGCGGCATCCGGCGGCGGCTGGTTGCCCTTCATAAATTCAGGCGGAATGCCCTGGGTCACGCCCGGAACACCACCGGGGAACAGCTCCTTGCGCTGACCCGGAATCTTTTTCTTTTCATTGAGCCCGAAGACGTCGAGCTTGTCGGGGTCGAAATCCGAGCACGCCGTCAACGTCGAAGCAAAGGCTGCGAACGCGGCCAGCAGGACAAAACGATGCATCGCTCGCATTTCTTGATCCTCAGCTTTTGCTGTCGGCGGTGATCAGCCCCGACAGCACTTCCGCGCGCGCGCGTGTGCCGGCCGGCGTTTCCACATCCGTCGCAATCATGTCGAGATACCGTCGCGCGACGGCGAGGTCATGATTGCGCCATGCGGACAAGGCCAGAAGTTCACGCGCGGTGTGGCGGAAACTGCGCGAAGGCTCTGCGAGAGGAGCAAGCCGCCGCTGCATTTCAGCCAGCGACGTTGTGTCGACCAAAAGCAGACCCGCGCGCACGGCGGCGAGGTCCTGCCAGCTTGTATCAATCGAAGCATCTGCTGAAAGCTCATCATAAGCTTTTACCGCGTCGGCTGGCTTCACTTGCGAAAGCGCACCGGCTGCGCGCATGCGCGCAAGCACGCGATAGCCGGCCGGAGCTTCGATCGCCACTTTAGCGAACGCCGCATCCGCCTCGGCGTACTTGCCTTGCTCGCTCAAAGCCGCAGCCGCTTCAAAAGCAGCACCCGCAGTCGCGGCCTGCTTGGCAATCCAATATTCGTAGCCGCGCCAGCCGGCCACGCCGGCAACGATCAATACGGCAAGCGCAATCAGATAGATGCTGTAGCGATCCCACAGCTTCTTGAGCTGCTCGCGCCGGACTTCCTCATCAACTTCGTGAAAAATATCGGCCACAAATGGCTCCAGACCCGCCCATTGGCCCACCCCGGGCCGAATTGCGCCGTAACCTAACGATGTGGCGTGCCTAAGGCAAAGCCAAAGCCCGCAATCGTTAATATCTCAGGGCCTTAGCCCTTCTTGCTCTTCATTGAATAGACGTGGTCGGAACCGGGGAAAGCGCGCGATCGCACCTCGGCGGCATAGCTGGCTATGGCTTTTTCTATGCCGGGGCCGAGTTCGCCATAGCGTTTTACAAATTTCGGCACACGCGGCGACAGACCGAGCATGTCTTCAAGCACGAGAATCTGCCCGTCGCAGGCAGCGCTGGCTCCAATCCCGATGGTGGGAATTGGAACCGCGGCCGTGAGCTTGCGCGCAAGCGGTTCCGCCACCGCCTCTATCACGAGCGAAAAGGCTCCCGCCTGAGATACCGCAACCGTGTCGTCCTCGATGCGCGCCCAATCGCTCTCGTCGCGTCCTTGCGCTCTAAAGGATCCGATTGTGTTGATCGCCTGTGGCGTTAATCCGACATGCGCCATGACTGGCACGCCGCGTTCGGCAAGAAAGCGGATGGTTTCCGCCATGCGCTTTCCGCCTTCAACCTTGATCGCACCGCAACCGGTTTCCTTCAACACACGCGCTGCATTCATGAAAGCCTGCTCTTTCGAGGCCTCGTACGATCCGAATGGCATATCGACGACCACCAGCGCGCGCCTAGAGCCGCGCATGACGGCATGACCTTGCAAAATCATCATGTCGAGAGTCACCGGCACGGTCGTCTCGAGCCCGTGCATCACCATGCCGAGCGAATTGCCGACCAAAATGACATCACAATGCTTGTCGACGATGCGCGCGGTATGAGCGTGATAGGACGTCAGGCAGACGATCGGCTCGCCGCCCTTGCGCGCGTGAATGTCCGGGGCGGTCAGTCGCCGAATTTCGTCCTGGATCGACATCGCTATTGTCCGAACACCGGTACGCCGATGACCGCGGGGTGGAAGGCGTAACCGAGCGCGAGATAAACCACTATACCGAGTCCAATAACCAGAACATCATTGAACCAACCCGCGGGCGCACTCTTCGGCCCCAGATCGCCACGCCGCTTGGCGGCGATGCGGGCATAGACGCCCCAGGCAAGGAACCCGCCGAACAGCAGGATCGATCCGAGATCGCCATTCGACAATAGATGCGCCAGGGCCCAGGTCTTGATGCTGGCGAGCATCGGATGTTTCAGGCGCGTCTTGATATGACTTGGGATAAAGGCGGCGACGGCGAAGATCACCGCAAACAGCATGAAGCCGATGGTGATGTGCCGCATGAAAGCAGGCGGCGACCACACCTGTATCAAATCATGCGCACGATATTGACCGTAGCCCCATACGATCAATGCGAGGCCAACGAGTGATACCAGTCCGAACAGCGCACGATACGAATGTAGACCTAGCCGCGCGATCAAATCGGCACGCGCGTCGCGGAACGTCACGAATACATGCGTTCCAAGAAAAACGGCCAAGCCGAGAACGAGAATACCTAAGCCCATGCTACACTCGCACCATAAGGTCGCCGCAGTAGAGGATAGCGGCCATCAATGCAAGCCGCGTCCCACGTTGGAGCATAGCCTGGATGGACCTCGCCGCGACAAGCCGACTGCTCAAATGCGCGATGGTGGCACATTCACTGCTGCTGGGAGGGCCTACGGCTGCACTAGCGGAGGCATTGGTGCAGACTTGGCCTACGAAAACTGTCCGGATCGTGGTCCCCTTCGGCCCGGGCTCAACGCCGGATATCGTGGCGCGCCTGGTTGCCGACGGGCTGCAACAGAAATATCCCACAACTGCATTTGTCATTGAAAACAAACCCGGGGCCAGCGGCAATATCGGGACCGACGCCGTCGCAAAGGCCACGCCTGATGGCTCGACTCTCGGCGTGAGCATCGGAGGTCCGCTCGCCATCAACACCTTGCTGTTTGCGAACCTGCCATACGACCCTCGCAAGGACATCGCGCCCGTCACCCAGTTAGTCACCCAGCCGAGCGTGCTCGCGGTCAATCCGGACCTTGGGGTCAATTCTGTCGCCGAACTGGTCGCGCTGTTGAAGAAAAATCCGGGAAAGTACAATTTTGCCTCGATTGGCAACGGCTCGCTGTCACAGCTTGCTATGGAGGCTATCGCCATCAACGCGGGTGCCAAGCTCGTGCACGTGCCCTATACAAGCTCGCCACAAGCCATCACGGCTGTAATCCGCAATGACGCCCAGATAACTTGTCTTCCAGCGATATCGGTGGTGCCTCAGGCCGCCGCTGGCAAAGTGAAAATTCTCGCGGTCTCGACCGCCCGGCGCTCGCCCTATTTGCCAGACGTGCCAACCTTGAAGGAAGCCGGCATCGACGTTGAAGCCGACGCATGGAACGGGCTGATTGCGCCCGGTGCCACGCCGAAGCCGACCATCGACAAAATCAGTAAGGATGTTGCCCAGGTCATTATGCAGACTGGGGTACGTGAAAAACTCGCAGCGCAGTTGATGGAGCCGATTGGTTCGACTCCGGAGGAACTGCGCGCACGCATGGACGCTGAGATCGCACGCTGGGCACCGGTGATCAAAGCGGCAAATGTAAAGGTGAACTAAGCCGCTAAGCCGCCTTGTTCTTCACGTCCTTGATGTCGGTGAAATCAATTCCAGGCGCCCGCTCACGCGTATAGTCGAGAACGAACTGGTTGCGCGCCATGAAGACTTTGTCTTTGTCGAGATCTTCCGCACAACTCGAATAATTTGCCTGCACAAAATCGTCCAGCTTCCTGCCTTCGGTGGATGCAATCCAGCGCGCGAGCTGGAACTCCGGCTGTTCGAAACCGATTTCGAGGCCATATTCTTCGGCGAGCCGAACCTTCAGCACATCAAGCTGCAGTGGACCAACGACGCCGACCAGCGCTGGCGCGCCGTCAAGCGGACGAAACACTTGCACAACGCCCTCTTCCGCCATCTGCTGTAGCGCTTCCTTCAGTTTCTTAGCCTTCATCGGATCGCCCAATTTCACGCGCCGGAGGATTTCGGGCGCGAAGTTCGGGACGCCCAGAAATGCAATTTCTTCGCCTTCGGTCAGGCTGTCACCGATACGTAACGTTCCGTGGTTGGGAATACCGACCACGTCCCCGGCGTAGGCTTCGTCGGCGACCGAGCGATCTTGCGCAAAAAAGAACTGCGGCGCTGACAAAGTCATTGGCTTGCCGGTACGCACCAACGTTGCTTTCATGCCGCGACGCAGCTTGCCCGAACACAGCCGCGCGAAGGCGATGCGGTCGCGGTGGTTGGGATCCATGTTGGCCTGGATCTTAAAGACGAAGGCCGTCATAGAGTTTTCGTGGGCATCGACGGTGCGTGCGTTGGATACCTGCGCCCGCGGCGGCGGTGCAAAAGTGGCCAACGCGTCAAGTAGATCCTTGACGCCAAAATTCTTCAACGCCGAACCGAAAAATACCGGCGTGAGATGACCCTCGCGAAAAGAAGCAAAATCAAACGGCTTGCAGGCATCCTTGACCAGTGCCAGTTCCTCGGCAACCGTCTTGACGTCCAGCATTGCGTTTTTGGCACCAAGCGCCGTGAGATCGACCGGCTGCCGCTCGACAGTCTTGCCGTCCTCACTGATCAATCGCATGTCGCCGGTCGCAAGATCGTAGGTCCCCGCGAAATCCCGGCCGCGGCCGATGGGCCAGGTCATCGGGGTCGTATCGAGCGCCAGGGTTTTCTCAATCTCGTCCAACAGCTCAAAAGGGTCGCGGCTTTCCCGATCCATCTTGTTGATGAAAGTGACGATGGGAATGTCGCGCAGGCGGCAGACCTCGAAAAGCTTGCGCGTGCGCGCCTCGATCCCCTTGGCGGCATCGATAACCATGACCGCCGAATCCACTGCCGTCAGCGTGCGATAGGTGTCTTCGGAAAAATCTTCGTGGCCCGGCGTGTCCAGCAAATTGAAGACGCGACCATCATAATCGAATGTCATCACCGAAGTGACGACAGAAATGCCGCGCTCCCGCTCGATCGCCATCCAGTCCGAGCGCGTCGAACGCCGGTCACGCTTGGCTTTCACCTGACCGGCGAGATTGATCGCACCGCCAAATAGCAAGAGCTTTTCGGTCAGCGTCGTCTTGCCCGCATCGGGGTGGGAAATAATCGCAAATGTGCGTCGTCGCTCGACTTCCGCGGCAATAGGAGTGACGTGGATCGAATCGGAGGTAACCAGCGGCCTGTTCATGGCCTGCATGTGGCTGCAAACGCCCACAAAATCAAGGTAATTTACATTGTTCCCGGAAAATGCCGCGCGTCTTAATTCGTTGCCGCGCCTTCACGTGCCGACCAGCGGCCGCTCAGCTCCGTAACAATACTTAGGAAAACTACGGAGCTGATACCGCCTAATTTTCTCGAACCACACAGACAAAAGTAAATGTTTGGATCCTAACAGTGCTCGCGCACGCCCGCAGATTGTCTCACGCGGGCAATCAAAGAGTCACAGATGTTTCGTTTTGCGGTGCGCGCTGTTGTTACCTTGTTCGTGCTGCTGCCGTGCATAGCCGCAGCCGAACCAATCACACTAAAGCTGTCATTCTTCAGCTCTAACCTGTCGATGAGCTATCTCGCCGCGGTGAAGCCGTTCGTCGATGCCGTCAATGCCGAAGCGAAAGGCCTGGTCGAAATCAAAGTCTACTTCAGCGGCGCGCTTGGCAAAGATATCGCGCAACAACCGCAGCTTGTGCTTGACGGCGCGTTTGATATTGCATTCGTCGTTCCGGGATATACGCCGGATAAATTTCCCGACAATACCGCCATAGAATTGCCCGGGCTGTTTCGCGATATGCGCGACGGCACACTTATCTATACCCAGTTGATCGCGCTCAACGCTCTGCGCGGATACAGTGATTTCGTCGTCATCGGCGCTTACGTAAGCGAGCCGGAAACTATTCATGGCAAGGTCGCAATCAATTCTATCGACGACCTGAAGGGCAAGAGAATTCGTGTCAACAATCAGAGCGAGACTATTACGTTCGAAAAGCTTGGTGCCATACCGGTCCCACTGCCGATCAATCAGATCTCCGAGGCCATCAGCAGCAATAAAATTGACGCTGCGGCGGTCGCGCTGACGCCACTGTCCGACTACGGCATCAAACGCGTTGCCACTCACCACTATTTTCTGGGAATCAACGGGGCGCCGCTTGCGCTGCTGATGAGCCGAAAGAGCTTCGACGCCCTGCCGGCGGCTGTCCAGGACATCATCCGTAGACACAGCGGAGAATGGGCGGCCAAGCGCTTTATTGAAACCTATTCGGTCTCCGACAAAATTGTCTTGGAGATGCTGAAATCCGATCCCCAGCGAACAATCGTCATTCCATCGCAACGGGACCGCGACATTGCGCACAGCGCATTCACGGCCCTCGTTACGGAATGGGAAGCATCGAGCCCCCGCAACCGCGAGCTTCTGACTTTGGTCAAAGCCGAACTTACAAAACTTCATACGGCCGATTGAGGCGTACCAATGACAATGACATTGATTACCAAACGTTCTCTTCTTGCAATTTTGGCCACGCGTTCGAAGGTCATTGCCGTTGCGCGGATCGCGGCAATGGCAGCCGCGTTGCTTCTGCCACTTGCGGCGACCGCCGAGCCGGTCACATTGAAGCTTTCATTTTTCACGTCCGACCGCTCGACTGCGTATCAAACGGCGGTCAAACCATTCGTCGACGCCGTAAACAGCGAAGGCGATGGTGTAATCAAGATCGACGTCTATCAAAGCGGCGCGCTCGGAAAAGTCCAGAAGGAGCTGCCAAAACAGGTACTCGACGGCATCGCCGACATCGCGTTTATCGTTCCTGGTCAAAATCCCGAACTGTTCCCGGATAATACCGTTGTCGAATTACCGGGACTATTTCGCGACGCGCGCGATGCGAGCCTCACCTATACGCGTCTCGTGGCGGAAAACGCGCTTGCCGGTTATGGAGAGTTTTTCGTCATCGGCGCCTTTGCCACCCAACCTGAAACCATTAACAGCCGTAAGCCAATTCGTTCGCTCGCCGATCTCAAGGAACAGAAGATTCGCGTAAACAACCCGACCCAAGCCCTTGCTCTGGCCAAGCTCGGCGCGCTTCCGGTGGTCCTGGCGTTCAACGAAACAGCGCCCGCGATCAGCGCGGGCACGCTCGATGGCGCTACCGTGCCGATAACCCAGATGTTCGATGTCGGCATCGGTCGGCTCACGAGCAATCATTACCTTCTTGGCACCAGCGTAGCCCCGCTTACCCTCGTGATGAACCGTAAAGTTTTCGACCGGCTGCCAGAGAATGCAAAGACTCTTATCCGCAAGTACAGCGGGGAGTGGGCCGCCGTACAGTTCAGCGAGACCTACGAGACAATCGGCAAGAAGATCATGGACGACGTCAAGGCGGACGCCCGGCGCAACATCGTCGTTCCATCGGCGCAAGATCAATTGGTCGCGCAGCGCGTTTTCAAGTCGATCGCGCAGGAATGGGCGGCCGCGAGCGTGCACAACGGTGAACTCCTGAAGCTGACCGCGGCAAGCCTGGCAAAGGTTCGCGAAGCTGAGGTGGCAAAAGCCCGGGCTGAAGCTCCCAGGGAGTAGTAATGCCAATTCTTTCGAATATTTCGTTTCGGCGCGCCATCGGCATCCTGCTTGCGGTGCTGGCGATTCTCGCTGGCGGAACCTGGGTTACCGTAAAGGTGACCACCGATAATTTGCTTGACACCGACGCGACGATCAGTGCCCGCGATTGGGCGCAATTCATTGCCGCCAATGTCACCGACCTCGAACAGATCGCCAATGGTGAACAGCCGTCCAGCGCCAGCCTGGCCTTCTTTGTCGCCACACGCAAAGCCGGACAGGTTTATCGCTATTTGATCTTTAACCGCGAGGGCTATTCACAGCTCGTATCCGACCACGATCAAATTGCGCCGGTCGATCTCTCCGAATTCAGTACTGCGGCCGCCCGCGCCGGTCAGCTTGGCCTGCCCGTCGTCGATATCAAGAAGGGTTCCGGCCCCGCGCAACCGGCGCATTTTGCCGAAGCCTATGTGCCGGTCATGGTCGGCGGCCGACCAGTCGCGGTCGTCGCTGCTTTTGTCGACGAGACGGAGCAGCGCAACAATTTCTTTTATGACTTCATGGTCGCCGCGATTTCACTCTGTCTGCTGACCGGAGCCGCATTCGGCATTCCTGCCGTCGCCTGGTACTACCGCACCAAGGAGAAGCAGCAAGCCGACCGCCGTATCCGATTCCTGGCCCACCATGACGCGCTCACGGGCCTTGCTAATCGGGCACGGCTGATCGAACGGCTTGAAGGAGTGTTAGCCGTACAGACATCACTCGGCGGGCAAATCGCAATACACTTTATTGATATCGATCACTTCAAGGAGGTGAACGATTTCCTCGGCCACGACGGCGGTGATTTTCTTCTCAATACAATTGGCCAGCGCCTGAGCGCCTTGACGCGAATGGAAGATCTCGTTGCGCGGCTCGGCGGTGATGAATTCGTCGTCGTCCAAACCGCAATTAACAGCAAAGTCGCAGCCGCGGAATTCGCGCAACGGATCGCTTCGGTTTTGCACGAACCGATGTACTTCAAAGAGCAGGAGCTCAAGACCAACGTGACCATTGGTGTCGCCGTCGCCCCAACTGATGGCAAAACATCGGAACGCCTGCTCAAGAGCGCCGATCTCGCGCTTTACAGTGGCAAAGCTGCCGGCCGTAATTGCGTCCGCTTTTTCACCCCCAACATGGATGAGGCGCTGCGGACGCGCCTCACACTCGAAAAACTCCTGCGCGAAGCGGTCGCGCAGAACCTGTTTGAGCTTCACTACCAGCCGATGTACGAAATGAGCGGAAAAAAACTGATTGGATTCGAGGCGCTCATCCGACTGCCCGGACCGGACGGCACGCTTATCCCGCCCGCGACATTTATACCGGTCGCCGAAGAGATGCGCCTTATTGACCGAATCGGAAAATGGGTCTTGCGCGAGGCCTGTCAAACCGCAACAACGTGGCCAAACAATTTGACTGTGGCCGTTAATCTTTCGCCGGCGGAATTTGAATCCGGTGCCATCGTCGAAAGCGTCGCGGCTGCGCTCAAAGAGACCGGACTGGACCCACACCGCCTCGAACTGGAGATCACGGAAACGCTGTTGCTCGGCAACAGTGAGAGGACCATGGTCGATCTCAAGAGGCTCAAGGCTATGGGAATCTCGATCGTGATGGACGACTTCGGCACGGGCTATTCGAGCCTGAGCTACCTTTGGAAATTCCCGTTCGACAAGATCAAGATCGACCGGAGCTTTATGGAGAGTTTCGAAAAATCCGGCGGGAACGTTGAAACCGTTGTGAAGTCGATCATTGCGCTGGGGCGCGAAATGCACATGCGTGTCACTGTCGAGGGCGTGGAAACGCTCGATCAGGTTGACTTCCTCAACAATGCCGATGCCGATCAGGTGCAGGGCTTCTATTTCGGCAAGCCAGTGTCGGCCGCCGAAGTCAGTGCCGATATTTTTGCCGATTTTCGCAAGGCGGCGGCGACACGACTACATCCGGCAAAGCGTCAAATTGCGACAAGGTCGTCAAGCGGCTAGCATGGACTACGCGCGCTAAACAAATGCTGCCTTATAGGATTTCTGGCGCAAACCCCACCAGAAGTTTACCCGCGCCGAGCTCGATCACTGGCCGCTTGATCATCGATGGCTGCTTCAGCATCAGCGCAATGGCCTTCTTCTCGGTCAGTCCGTCTTTGTCTTTGTCGGGCAGCTTCCTGAAAGTCGTTCCGGCACGGTTGAGCAGAACTTCCCATCCCGCTTTCCCCGCCCAGCGCTCAAGTTTATTGCGTTCGATTCCGTCGACTTTATAGTCATGGAAAACGTAGTCGACCCCGTGCTTGTCGAGCCAGGCGCGTGCCTTCTTCATGGTGTCGCAATTCTTGATGCCGTAGATGACGACCGCCACGCTCATTCCCACTCGATCGTCCCGGGCGGCTTGCTCGTCACGTCATAGACGACGCGATTGACACCCTTCACCTCGTTGATGATGCGGGTCGCCACTGCACCCAGAAATTTCATGTCAAAGGGATAGAAGTCGGCCGTCATGCCGTCTGTTGAGGTCACCGCGCGCAAGCCCACCACGAAGTCGTAAGTGCGGCCGTCACCCATGACACCGACGGTCTTGACCGGCAATAAAACGGCAAAAGCCTGCCAGATATCGTCGTATTGCCCGCTGCGGCGAATTTCCTCGATATAGATTTCATCGGCGAGTCGCAGGATGTCGAGTTTTTCGCGCGTAATCGCGCCCGGGCAGCGGATCGCCAGCCCCGGCCCCGGGAATGGATGGCGGCCGACGAATGCATCCGGCAAACCAAGTTCGCGTCCGAGCGCCCTGACCTCGTCCTTGAACAGTTCGCGCAGCGGCTCGACCAGTTTCATATGCATGCGCTCAGGCAAACCACCGACGTTGTGGTGCGACTTGATGGTCACCGAAGGACCGCCAGTGAACGAAACGCTTTCGATCACGTCAGGATAAAGCGTGCCTTGCGCGAGAAACTCCGCCAATCCTTTTCCGTCCTTTGCGACTTTCTTCGCCTCCGCCTCGAAAACGTCGATAAACAATTTTCCGATCGTCTTGCGTTTCTGCTCAGGATCTTCGACCCCCGCGAGCGCTTTCAAGAAAGTATCCGACGCATCGACGTGCACCAGCGGGATGTTGTAGCTGTCGCGGAACATCGCCATGACTTTCTGCGCTTCGGCGAGCCGCATGAGTCCGTGATCGACAAGCACGCAGGTCAGCTGTTCGCCGATTGCTTCATGAATTAAAACGGCGGCCACCGCCGAATCGACGCCGCCCGACAACCCGCAGATCACTCGGCCCTTGCCGACTTGCTTGCGGATCTTTTCAATCGCCTCATCCTTGAAAGCACGCATCGTCCAGTCGCCGCTCAGCCCGGCGATCTTACGCACGAAGTTACGCAACAATGCAGCACCGTGCGGCGTATGCATGACTTCGAGATGAAATTGAGTGGCGTAGAACTTGCGTTTTTCATCACCGATGATCGCGATCGGCGCATTGGGGGACGTCCCGAGTACCTTGAAGCCCTCCGGCAGCACTGTGACGCGGTCGCCGTGACTCATCCAAACCGGATATTTTTCACCTTTGCGCCACACGCCCTCGAAGAGCGGCACGTCTTCCGTGACTGTCACTTCGGCACGGCCAAATTCGCGGTGATGTCCGCCTTCGACCTTTCCGCCAAGCTGGTGCGCCATCGCTTGCTCGCCGTAGCAGATCCCAAGCACCGGCACGCCGAAGTCATAGATGGCTTTGGGCGCCAGCGGCGCGTCCTTGTCGAGAACCGAGGCGGGGCCCCCGGACAGGATCACCGCTTTCGGCTTCATCTCGCGAAAGGCAGCCTCGGCCTTCTGATAAGGCACGATTTCGCTATAGACCTTTTCCTCCCTGACCCGGCGCGCAATGAGCTGGGTGACCTGGGAACCGAAATCGACGATCAGAATTTTGTCGTGCATGGACGGCGTGGTGTCCCGAACGTGTCCGGAATCGGGCGCGCAAAGGCCGTTCGGGGCCGCTTTTTGCGGGCTTTGTGCCGCGAGGTCAAGCCTTTACGCGTTCACAGTAACGCAATGTTAGTCCCGAACGTGCTTAGAAAAGTCTCCCCATCCGGTTGTTCACAGCCGGGAGCGCGGGAGCCGCCCATGGTCTTCGAAACCGAACGCATGAGACTGCCGGTAGCGGCCAACGGGCCCGCCACCCGCCGGGCTGCGCTGTTTCGTGAGAGCCTCCCCGACATGGCCGAACGTTGGGCCCTCGGTTTTGCCTGGGCACTGAGCCCTAAGCGCATTCGCGGCGTGCCGAACCTTCTGCGCCTCTGCTTCGATGAATTTCTCGCGCCGGACTACGCGCTCCCTGAGCCCCAAAGTGCCGCCGATGAGCCCCCGGGGCTGGCCGGAATTGTCCACGACCTGAGCTTGCCGACACTTATGGCCGCGTATCGACGCGGACTTTACCCGTTTGCGCATGTTGCGCCGCTGAAGTGGTGGTCGCCGCCGAAACGATCGGTTCTGTTCTTCAACGAACTCCACATTGCCAAACGGCTCCGCCGGCAGATGCGTCACGACAACTACAGAGTGACTTTCGATCAGGCCTTCGACGATGTCATCGCGGCGTGCGCCGGTCATCGTCAGGATCGCTGGCATCTCACATGGATCACGCCGCGGATCATGCGCGCTTATGCCGAGTTGTTTGATGCAGGCTATGCACATTCCTTCGAAGTCTGGAACGAGCGCGGCGGTCTCGTTGGCGGTGGCTACGGTGTTGCGATCGGCGGTGCTTTTGTCACTAAATCGCAATTCTCGCGCGAGGCAAACACGTCAAAGATCGGCTTTACGGTGCTCAATTGGCATCTTGCGAACTGGGGCTTTGCGTTCAACGACGGCAAGCTGATGACGCCGACCTGCCACGATATGGGCTTCCGGGAAATTTCCCGCCGCGACTACCTCGACCTGCTCACGCAGACAGCGCGGCGGCCCGACAAGGCCGGTCGATGGCAAGTTGAAACAAGCATCATGACGGTCGCTGATTGGCAACCCGGTTAGTCGGCTTATTGTCGTCCATTTTCGACCGCCGGACCCAGTAGCGGGATCTCTGAAATCCATTTTCGGATGCGAGAATGGCCGTGCTCATCGGGCTTGGCGGCATCGGCCTTTTCCGGTGGTGTCGCCGAGTCCGGGATCGCCCCGGGTGGCACAGGATGATCGGCATCGACCTGCTGCGCCGGCGGGGGCGGCGCAATCGAAATAGGAGCCGGTAGCGCGGGTGCCACGGGTGCCACGGGTGCCACTGCCACGGGCGCCGCTGGCGGCGTCACGACCGCTACCGGCGGAGCCGCCGCAGGCGTGGGCAAGGCAGCCTCATGCGGCACTGGCCGCGCGGTCGGTTCTGTTGTGCTTGGCGCCTTGACGGGCTCAAGTTCATGAATCTCCTGCTTATGCGTTACGAGCGCCTGCCGGACTGCGTCTAGCCACTGCGCATCGGACACAGCCGGGTCGCGGCGAGCAGGCTCGGCCTCAACATTTGCAACACTTGCTGCCGGCTGTTTCGCGACAGGCTGCGGACGTGGCTCGACCTTGCGAACCGGCTCTTTGGCCAATGTTTCGACGTGCTGCACCTTCGGAGCGACTGGCGCAGTTGCGACGGCGGCTGCACGCGATGCCTTCTCGTCGTTGAGCAGCATCTTGAACGCAGCCGTCGCGTCGGGATCGACTGTCCCGCAGGTCTTTTCAAACGCCTCGACATCGCGCCGCACGAGGATTCGCCGGGTCGCCGCGTCAACGCTCTTGTCGAGCATCGCGACAATGCCGCTTCGCAGATTCTGGCAGGTGGTCTCGGGAGAGAAATTGGCGCGATAGAACGAATAGGCGCTGGCGATGCCGATCGGAACGGCCAACAGCGAGCCTATCAGCTGGATAGCGGTCACAAACCGGGCAAGCTTCGACGCTTTAGCGGCTGCGTAGACGCCCGGATTGACGGGTCCCGAGTTGTGCGGATCCGCGTGAAAAGGCGGCTCGCGTCTGGCCACCAGCATTGGAAAAACCCCAAATCAAAGACTTTCCGAGTTCCACAGACACGCGATCATCGCGGATAAATTTGGCCCGGATTGGGGCGCAATAGAGGAATTCCGTTTGCGCTTTATTACCAGGCGCTGCCGGTCTTACTGGCCGTGCCTTAGCACAGAGACGAAAAAACCGTCAGTGTCGGTCGTACGCGGAGTCATCAATATACCCTCCGCCGAGAGCCTTGCCGCCTTGCCAAACATAAAGGCACGTTCGCCAAGCGCCTGAATCACCTCGGCCGGGGGCTGCACTGAAAAGCCCGGATGCCGGGCAAGAAACCCCTGAACTTGGGCGCCATTCTCGTCGTCCAGCACAGAGCAGGTCACGTATCCGATACGTCCGCCGGACTTGATCAGCGGCACGGCGCGGTCGAGGATCTCGGTCTGTTCTTTCATCCGTTGTTCAAGGGCGCCGGGCCGCATACGCCATTTCGCATCCGGATTGCGCCGCCAGGCACCTGTTCCAGTGCATGGCGCGTCGATCAGGACCAGATCCATGCGGCCGGCTAGGTCGGCGATTTCGCCGCCGATAGACTTCGGCGTCCGAACTTGCACATTGCGCGCGCCCGAGCGTTTCAGGCGGTCATGAATGGGAGCAAGCCGGCGCTTGTCGTCGTCCGTTGCAAAAATCTGGCCTTTGTTCTGCATCATTGCAGCGAGCGCCAGGGTCTTGCCGCCAGCGCCGGCGCAGAGATCGATAACCTGCTCACCGGGTTTCGCGCCGGACAACAGCGCCGCAAGTTGGGACCCCTCGTCCTGCACCTCGATGAATCCTTTCATGAATGCCGGCTCGGCATGAATGGCAGGGCTCTTGGCATCAGCCGGCAGACGTATGCGCAATCCGCTCGGTGACCATCGTGTGGGTTCGGGCTTGAGATCGGCAAGCATTGCTGCCGCCGCGTCGCGCTCGCTCTTGAGCAAATTGACGCGAAGGTCGAGCGGAGCGCGCGAGGCCAATGCAGCCCCCTCCTCCGCCCGAGCTTCGCCGAAGGCGCGCGAAAGATGCCCATCGAGCCATTCCGGATAGTCGCCCGCCACGTGTGGCGGCGCGGCGCTGATGTCGACGCCATCGAGATGCTTGCGCTCATCGGCGGTCAATCCTGCGGGAGCATATTGTCCGCCATCGGCCAGTTTCGCGATGGCCTCCGTATCAAGGCCACGCTCACGCTTGAGCATGCCCAACAGAATCGCACGGGGCGCGTCGGCCCCCATCAGGAACGCGCTCGAAGCGCGCCGACGCAACCCGTCGTACACAAGCCCTGCGATGCCAGCGCGATCACCGGAGCCCGCAAAACGATGTGTGAGCCCCCACGCCTTGAGCGCATCCGCCGCCGGACGACGTTCGCTTTCGATCGCGGCAAACACGTCTATGGCGGCAGCAAGCCGTGCGGCTGGCGTCATGGCAATGCGAGCAGGATACGGATGATGTAAATCATCCACATGATGAATAAAACGATCGCGCCCACCCCATAGAAGGCCCCGCGGAAACGAACATTATTGTTCGTGACATGTATTCCTGCCTGCAACACGCGCATTATCACGAAAATCCACGCCAGCATGACAAACAGCAAGTCAGCGTGGTGAGTGATGATCTCCAGGATCGTCAGCACATAGAACAGTACCGGCAACTCAAATTGATTGGAGAATGCATAGGCGAATTGCGTGGCCCGTGTTGGCCAATTCGGTTCGCGCAGGGCGATGTCGGACAAACGTGTGTCGCCGCGCTGAAGCGACGATGTCCGGTAATACATCATGCCGAACATCACGCCAAAGGTAAGCAGAACTTCAACAAACAACGGCAATAGAACGAATTAAATCGGCATGGCACAACCTCATCCTTTCCCAATCAGGAAAGGTATAACTAGACGCGGCTCGGATAGTTCGGGCTTTCGCGCGTGATCGTCACGTCGTGAACGTGGCTTTCGCGAAGCCCGGCCCCCGTTATTCGGACAAATTCCGCTTTAGCGTGCAATTCATCGATATTTTTTGCGCCAACATAGCCCATGGCGGCGCGCAAGCCGCCGGTCAATTGATGCAAGACCGTTGCTGCAGCACCTTTGTAAGGCACCTGCCCTTCCACGCCTTCGGGCACAAGCTTGAGTGTATCTTTGATGTCCTGCTGGAAATACCGATCGGCCGAACCGCGCGACATGGCGCCCACCGAGCCCATACCGCGGTAGGTTTTGTACGAACGGCCTTGATAAAGAAAAACCTCGCCCGGAGTCTCATCGGTGCCGGCAAGCAGCGAACCGACCATCGTGCAGTCGGCGCCGGCGGACATCGCTTTTGCAAGATCGCCGGAATATTTGATCCCGCCGTCGGCGATCACCGGGGTGCCGGTCGCCTTCGCCGCCTCCACACAATCCATGATCGCGGTCAGTTGCGGCACACCCACACCGGCCACAATGCGCGTCGTGCAAATCGAGCCAGGGCCGATGCCAACCTTGATCGCATCGGCGCCGCAATCGATCAGCGCCTTGGCGCCATCCGCAGTCGCTATATTGCCGGCGACGACCTGAACTTTGTTCGACTGCCTTTTGATACGAGTGACTGCATCGAGAACATACTTGGAATGTCCATGCGCGGTGTCGACCACGACCAGATCAACGCCGGCGGCGATCAGCGCCTCGGTCCGCGCGAAGCCTTTATCCCCGACAGTCGTGGCGGCCGCGACACGGAGCCGGCCCTGCTCATCCTTGCAGGCATTCGGATTGGCAACCGCTTTTTCGATATCCTTCACGGTAATCAAGCCGACGCAGCGATACTGCGCATCGACCACCAATAGTTTTTCGATGCGATGCTGATGTAGAAGACGCTTGGCCTCGTCCTGGCTCACTCCTTCGCGCACAGTGATGAGCTTTTTTGTCATCAAGTCGGAAATTTTCTGCCGCGGATCAGTGGCGAAACGAACGTCACGGTTGGTCAGGATTCCGACCAGCTTGCCGGGTTGGCCGTTGCCGGCCGCTTCGACCACCGGAATTCCAGAAATGTGATTGTCCTTCATCAGATCAAGCGCCCGCTGAAGATTGGCGCCGGGCTCGATCGTGAGCGGGTTCACCACCATTCCGGATTCGAATTTCTTGACCTGCCGGACCTGCGCGGCCTGCTCATCGGGCTCCATGTTGCGATGGAGCACACCGATGCCGCCGGCCTGCGCCATGGCGATCGCCATTTGCGCCTCGGTCACGGTGTCCATAGCCGAAGCGATGATCGGGATATTGATGGCAATCGTGCGGGTGACGTGAGAGCGAATATCGACGTCCGAGGGCAACACTTCCGACAGACCAGGCCTGATCAGTACGTCGTCGAATGTGAGGCCTTCGCGCGGGCTTGAATTGTTTTTTGCGGCCATCGCCAACTCCGTCTCGCCCGAAAAGGCACCGGACCTGCTGGCAAGGGGTTGTAAAAACCCGTCGCGAGGGGGGTCCCTCGCCTTACGTCGCGGCCCGCTTTTGGGTTGGCGTCGGTCGATAGCACGGGATGGCAGCAATTCCTAGAGCAATCGCAGATGGCTGTTATGAAGTCGTAAACGTGAAGGGGCCTTCCTTCCGCCACCGCTTTAAGCTTGAAGACGTGGACACAGACCAAGCCCCTTCGGGACGGCCCCTCTATGCCACGTGACCGCATTGTCCCGCTGATCATCGCGGTTGCCCTGTTTATGGAAAACATGGATTCGACCGTGATCGCCACCTCGTTGCCGGCGATCGCGAACGATATCGGCACCAATCCGCTGGCGCTCAAGCTCGCCGTCACCTCCTACCTGTTGTCATTGGCCATCTTCATTCCGGCGAGCGGCTGGACTGCCGATCGCTTCGGCGCCCGCACGGTTTTTCGCGCGGCGATCGCGGTTTTCGTTCTCGGATCGATCGGCTGCGCCCTCTCGAGTTCGCTCACGGATTTTGTCATCGCCCGTATCGTGCAAGGCATGGGCGGGGCCATGATGACGCCCGTGGGCCGCATGGTGCTGGTGCGCACCATCAGCAAACGCGAGCTCGTCGGTGCGATGGCCTGGGTGACGACGCCGGCGCTGATCGGTCCGGTTCTTGGTCCGCCGATCGGCGGTCTCATTACGACTTATGCGACCTGGCATTGGATCTTCATCCTCAACGTTCCGATCGGTCTGCTCGGTATCGTGCTGGCTACGCGTTACATTCCGGACGTACGTGCGGAAGATCACGAACGTTTTGATGTCGTCGGCATGGTGCTCGCCGGCCTCGGTATTGGCGGCGTAGCATTCGGTCTCTCGGTGCTCGGCCTGAATTTCCTGCCGTGGTTCGTGGTCGCCGCGCTTGTTTTCGGCGGGGCTTGTTTTATCGCGGCCTATCTGGCGCATGCCCGCAACACAGACAATCCTGCGCTCGATCTCTCATTGTTCCGGATACCGACTTTTTTCGCCAGCGTCGTCGGTGGCTTTATCTTTCGTCTCGGCCTCGGTGCTCTTCCCTTTCTGCTCCCGTTAATGCTGCAGATCGGATTTGGCATGACGCCATTTCGGTCCGGCATGATTACGTTCGCGACGGCCCTTGGCGCCATGGGAATGAAATGGGCAACTGCGACCATCCTCCGCCGCTTCGGCTTCCGCACCATCCTGGTCGTCAATTCGATTATCAGCTCGGCATTCCTCGCCGTCTGCGCCGGATTTACCGCGACGACCCCAATTCTATTGATGGTGGTCCTGCTGCTGGTCGGCGGTTTCTTCCGCTCATTGCAATTCACCAGCATCAACACCATCGCCTACGCCGACATCGACACGCGTCGCATCGGCCGCGCGACCGCATTGGTGAGCGTCGGACAGCAATTGGCTGTCTCATCTGGCGTAGCGATCGGGGCAATGGCAGTCGAGCTCACAGTCTACTTTAAGGGAAACGGTTCACTGCAAGCCGCTGACTTTCCACCTGCGTTTCTGGTGGTCGCCGCGATTTCTGCGCTTTCGGTATTGATTTTTATCCGGTTGTCGCCAGAGGCGGGAGCGGAAATGGCCGACAGACTGCCGACGCCAGCGGAAACGTCCGACCAGCGGGCCGGCTAGTTCCGCGTTCCATCGATGCCACGAAATCCGGTCGCCAACAGATAGAGCTCCGCCGAATCCGTGCGACTTGCTGTCGGCTTCACATGCTTGACGCTTTGAAAGTCACGTTTGAGAGCGGCCAGCAGCGCGGATTCGGTGCCGCCCTGCAATACCTTCGCGAGAAAAACGCCACCCGGTGCAAGCACCTCACGGGCAAAGGCCGCGGCCGCTTCCACAAGTGCCATAATTTTGAGGTGATCAGTGCGAGCGTGACCCGTGGCATTGGCCGCCATGTCAGACAGCACCACGTCGGCAGGTCCACCGATCATCGTCTTGAGTTGCCGAGGCGCAGCGTGATCGAGAAAGTCGAGCTGCAAAAATTCGACTCCCGGCACTGGATCCATCGCCAAGACATCGATCGCAATCACCTGTCCTGACGCCGGTGCGCCGACGCGTTTGGCGGCGATCTGACTCCAGCCGCCGGGCGCGGCGCCAAGATCGACCACGCGCCTGCCTTTTCGGAGAAATCTTGCCTTGTCGTCGATTTCCATCAACTTATAGGCCGCACGCGATCGCATGCCTTCGCGCTTGGCGCGCGCGACATAAGGGTCATTGAGCTGACGCTCCAACCACTGCCGGGACGATTGCGATCGGTTGCGGCTTTTGACCCGGACCTTTTCGCGCGAGCCGCCGCCGCTTTTGCCGCGTACCGTCACGGCACCGCCTGGCTGCTGCCGTCCCAAGCGCCATCGTCGCGCATCATTTGAACCAGCATGCCCTCGCGCAGACCACGATCGGCGACGCGCAGTCGCGGGCACGGAAATGCACGCCTGATTGCTTCGAGGATCGCGCAGCCTGCGAGTACCAGGTCGGCGCGCTCGGCACCAATGCAGGGACTCGCTACTCTTTCATCGTAAGACATCGCCAGGAGCCGCTCGATGACGGCGCTGATTTCCTCTGCACCCATCCAGCAGCCATCGACGCGATTGCGGTCGTAGCGTTTGAGATTGAGGTGCACCCCGGCAATCGTCGTGACGGTTCCCGAAGTTCCAAGCATGTGGATCGTACTTGTCGTCTGTCCGCCATGTTCACGCACAAATGGTGCGATCAGGCCTGTTACCTCCTGCACCATTTCTTCGTAGCTTTCTCGCGTGACCGTAAATCCCCCGTAGCGTTCGGCCAGCGTTACGACCCCGTGTGGCACCGAAATCCATCCGCAAATCTGCGGCAATGGCGGCCCGCCACTCGCCTTGTGGGAGCGAGACAGTCGTACCAGTTCTGACGAGCCACCTCCGATGTCGAACAGGATCGCGCCTTCCGCCTGCGGGTCGACCAACGGAGTACAGCCCGTCGCGGCAAGGCACGCTTCGGTCTCGCGATCGATTACTTCCAGCACGAGGCCCAATTCTTCGGCGACGCGTGCGAGAAATTCCTTGCCGTTTTGTGCGGCCCTGCAGGCCTCCGTCGCAATCAGCCGGGCCCGCGTAACACCTTTATTCTTCATCTTGCTCCCGCAAATCGCCAAGGCCGCAATCGCGCGCTCGACGGCGGCGTCGCTGAGGCGGCCGGACAGTGACACCCCCTCACCCAAACGCACGATTCGCGAAAAAGCATCGACCACGCGGAAGCCGTCACCGGACGGACGTGCCACGAGCAATCGGCAATTGTTGGTTCCGAGATCGAGCGCGGCATAGGTCGCACCGCCCCGGTCATTGCCAGAGCCAGCATCTGCCCGTCCAGGCGACCGCCGACCCCACCGGGCCCGCGCCGACGGTGCCCGATCAATAGCGGGGTCGAAGCCCGGGATATCCCCGGCCTCGCCGCTCATGCTGTCTAAACCTTCCTGCCACCCCGTAAGCCGCCACTCCCTGGGCGCGTCACGGTTGCGGCAATGTTCTTTCGATCACGAAAAGTGTAACAGCGCCTGAGCCTCGCGCAACCCTTCGTCCCAAAAGCTATTCTTGTCGAAGCAGCCGGGCTGCTCTATTTGACAGCACGCAACCCTACGAACCCCAGATCCCGCAATGGATGACCGAACCACAGAAGCCGCGCTGTCGCTGACCAAATTCGGGGTCGGCCAACCGGTCCGTCGCAGCGAGGACCCCAAGCTGGTTCGTGGCGAGGGTTCATACACCGACGACGTCAGCCGTCCTGGCCAGGCCTATGCTGTGATGGTGCGTAGCCGCGAGCCCCACGGCGTCATCCGCTCTATCGACAGTGCCGCGGCTAAAGCCATGTCCGGCGTGCTCGCAATTTATACAGCGAGCGATTTGACGGGCTATGGGCCGCTCAAATGCAACATGCCGCTGAAGAGCCGGGATGGATCGCCAATCCGTTACACGCCGCGGCCCGCGCTTGCGGCCGACAAAGTACGCTTTGTCGGGGATCCTGTCGCCTGCGTGGTTGCAGAGACGGTCGCACAGGCGAAGGACGCGGCCGAGGCGGTGACGATCGACATCGGGCCGCTGCCCGTTGTGCTCAAGCCGGCGGACGCAGTGAAGCCAGGCGCCCCACTGGTGTTCGATGCGGTGCCGAACAACATCGCACTCGACTATCACTTTGGTGATGCGGCCAAAGTTGCCGAAGCCTTCGCCAAGGCAAAACACGTCACCCGTCTCGAGACGTCCAATCAGCGCATGGTGGTCAATGCCATGGAGCCGCGCTCGGCCATCGGTGAATACGATGCAGCGGGCAACAAATGGACGCTCTATTCATCGAGCCAGGGCGTGCACGGCATTAAGGCCACTCTGATGGACGTGCTGGGTGCGTCTGCCGACAAAGTGCGCGTGCTCACCGGTCAGGTCGGCGGCTCATTTGGGATGAAAGCGGCGGTCTATCCTGAATATATCTGCATCCTGCATGGCGCGCGTCAGCTGGGACGCCCGGTGAAATGGACCGACGAGCGTTCCGGCAGCTTCGTGTCGGACCATCATGGGCGCGCGCAGGACATGGTGATCGAGATGGCGTTCGACGAGGATGCCCGCATCCTCGCACTCCGCCAGACCGGCTATGGCGACATGGGCGGCTATCTCGCGCAGTTCGGCCCGCTATTGCCGACGGGCAATCAGGTCAAAAATCTCGCGAGCATCTACCGCACGCCAGTGATGGAAGTGGCGACTAAATGTGTTTTCACCAACACGACTTTTGTCTCCGCTTATCGCGGCGCCGGTCGGCCGGAAGGAAATTACTACGTCGAACGCGTGCTCGATCTTGCCGCTGTCGAGATGGGCATCGACCGTATTGAGCTGCGCAAGCGCAATATGATCCGTAAGAGTGATCTGCCGTTCAAGGCAGCCTCGGATATGACCTACGACTGCGGGGATTTTCTTGGCGTGCTTAAACATGCGCTGGAAGCAGCCGACTATCCCGGTTTCAAGAAACGCAGGCGCGAAAGCAAGAAGCGCGGTCTTCTGCGCGGTCTTGGCGTCGGGTGCTACCTCGAAGTGACCGCCGCGCCCGGCAAGGAATTGGGCGCAATTCATTTCGAAGCCGATGGCACGGTGACCATCATCACTGGCACCATGGACTTCGGCATGGGCCATGCCACCACCTACGCCCAGATATTAAGCGATCAACTCGGAATCCCATTCGAGTGTATTCGCATGGTTGAAGGTGACAGCGACCGCATGAGCTTCGGTGGCGGCAGCGGGGGCTCACGCTCGGTGATGTTCGTCGGCGCTGCGCTTTCTGAATCGTCGAAGATCGTGATCGAGCGCGGCAAGCAGGTCGCCTCACACGTCTTGGAGGCCTCGGCGAGCGATATCGAATACAAGGCGGGACGCTTTGTCATTGCCGGAACCGATCGGTCGATTGGCCTACTGGAGCTGGCTGCGCGTTTGCGCGGTGGCCCCAAGCTGCCGGAGGGCGTTCCAACCACGCTCGACGTCGATCATGTCGTGACCGACCCCGTTCCGTCGGCTTTTCCCAACGGTTGTCATATCGCCGAAGTGGAGGTGGATCCGGACACCGGTGCGACGCATGTCGTGCGCTATTCCGCGGTCAATGATCTCGGCACCATCGTCAACCCGCTCCTGGTTGAGGGGCAGATCCAGGGCGGCGTGGTACAGGGCCTTGGGCAGGTACTGCTCGAGCAGGCCGTCTACGACTCCGACGGCCAGCTGGTGACGGGGTCGTTCATGGACTACGCCATGCCGCGCGCGCATGACGCGCCCATGATCAACGTTGCCAGCCATCCCGTGCCAACCAAGAGCAATCCCCTCGGCGCCAAAGGTTGCGGCGAAGCAGGCACCTCAGGCGGTTTGCCGTCCGTCGCAAATGCGGTGATCGATGCGTTGTCGGATTACGGAATCCATCACCTGGAAATGCCGATGACACCTGCGCGCATCTGGCACGCCATTCAGGACGCCAAGGCCAAACAAACATCCTGACAATGCGGCGGGGCCGCCGTTCCTGATGGCCCCGTTGATACTTGCGGACTGCAGTCAGACAGGACCGGCGAGTTTGGCGTTCTTCAGCGGCATCGAGCGCACCCGGACGCCGGTGGCCGCGAATACCGCGTTGGCGACAGCGGGCGCGGTCGCTGCCGTTCCAGGTTCGCCGATGCCGCCCCATTTCTTGCCGCCGGAGAGCGCAAGGTAGACCTCGATCTTCGGCGTATCGGCCAGACGCACGACTTCGTAACTGTCGAAATTGCTCTGCTCGACCTGGCCGTCCTTGATCGTTATCTCGCCATACAGCGCGGCCGAAAGGCCGTAGATCACGCCACCCTGGATTTGTGCTTCCACGATGCCGGGATTGACCACGTGGCCGCAGTCCACCGCCGCGACGACCCGATCGACCTTCACCTCGCCCTTCTTGCTGACCGTCACCTCGGCAACCTGGCCGATAATCGTATCGTAGCATTCGTGGATGGCGATGCCGCGCCCGCGGCCCGGCTCCATTGGTTTTCCCCAATCGCTTTTCTCGGCGATTTTATCGAGCACACCGACAAAGTCGGGTCGATGTGCTAACAGCGCGCGTCTGAATTTGTAGGCGTCGTGTCCGGCGGCGTGCGCCAATTCGTCGACATAGCCTTCCATGAAGAAGGCATTCTGCGATGATCCGACTGAGCGCCAGAACATGACCGGCACATGTGTGTTCTTGAGCATGCAGCCAACGCGTATATTCGGGATTTTATAGTTGGTATTGGCGATACCTTCGATCGCCTGATTTTCCAGCCCGTTGTCTGAATTGGTGCGTCCGATCGAACGCAGAATCGAACCCACGGCAATGCGTGCATCGAGTGCAACCGGCATGCCGTCGCTGCCGAGCGCTGCCTTGAGGCGTACCGCGGCCTGCGGACGATAGCGGTCTTGCGTCATGTCCTCTTCACGCGTCCACACCAGCTTCACTGGCTTGCCGACCTGCTTGGCGACCAGAATTGCCTGCCGCATCTCATCGTTCTGCGTGCGCCGGCCAAATCCGCCGCCGAGGAAACAATTGTGCACCACGATCTGCTCGCGCTTGAGGCCAGAGGCGGCAGCTGCCTGGCTGATGCTGCCCATTGGCGACTGGGAGCCGAGCCAGACCTCAAGTTTGTCCGCCTGTAAAATCACCGTGGCGTTGAGCGGCTCCATCTGCGCGTGCGCAAGGTGCGGCGCCTCATACACCGCCTCAACGATCCTGCCACCATTCGAGAAGACGCCATCCACATCGCCGTCATTGCGCGCGCTCACCATCGGGCCGTCGAGCGTGTCGCGATAGAGCTTTGCAAACTGGACGCTGTCGGTCTTGCCAGCTTCGCCGGTGTCCCACTCCGGCTTGAGCAACGCGAGCGCCTCCTTGGCACGCCAAAAACGGTCGGCCACGACCGCGACCGCATCGTTGAGTTTGACCACCTGAAGGACACCGCGGCGCCCCTTGGCTGGCGTCTCGTCGACGCTTTTTAGCTTGCCGCCGAAGACGGGGCAGTTGGAAATCGCCGCGTAAACCATGCCCGGCACCTGCGTATCAATGGCGAATTTAGCTGAGCCGTTGATCTTGAGCGGGGTGTCGAGGCGGGCGAGCGATTTGCCTATCAACTTGAACTGATCGGGCGTGCGAATTGCCGGTTCCTTGTCGAACTGGATCTTAGACGCGTTAGCGGCAAGTGCGCCGTAGTCGAGGCTACGGCCCGTTTTCTCGTGACTGACCTTACTGTTGGCCGCCGTGCATTCGGACGCCGGCACATTCCATTGCTGTGCCGCAGCCGCGATCAGGCGTTCGCGCGCACTTGCCCCGGCTTGCAGCAGCATTTTCCAAGACGTACGCACACCGCGGCTACCGGCGGTGACCATGTCGCCATAGACGTTCTTGTCGCGCAGGTTTCGGGAGGCCGATGCGTATTCAACCTTCACTTTCGACCAGTCGCATTCAAGTTCCTCGGCCACAATCATCGGCAAAGCGGTAACAGCCCCCTGGCCCATTTCATTGTGTGGCGAACGAATGAGGATGTTGCCATCCGGCTCGATTGCCAGAAACGCATTGAGCTCGTCCGGAGTGCTATCAGGACCCCATACTTGCGCCCCAATGCTGGCGGCATTCGCTAGGCTTCGAAACGCCACGCTGATGGCAAGTCCCCCGGCGGCGGACGTTGACGAGACGACGAACTGACGGCGCGTGAGCAGTGTGTCGACGACCTGATTCATGATGCCCTCCCGCTCACGTCTTCATCAGCGCCGCAGCGCGATGGATCGCACTGCGGATGCGAACATAAGTTCCGCAGCGGCAGATATTGGTAAGGTTGGCATCGATATCAGCGTCGGTGGGTTGCGGGTGCTCCTTCAGAAACGCCACTGCGGCCATGATCTGACCGGATTGGCAGTAGCCGCATTGCGGGACATCCTCTGCAAGCCAGGCCTGTTGCACCGGATGCTTGCTGTCGGGCGAAAGTCCTTCGATGGTGATGATGTTCTTATTGACGACATCACCGACCTGAACGCCGCATGAGCGGATGGCCTCCCCGTCCACATGCACGGTGCATGCGCCGCATTGTGCAATGCCGCAGCCGAACTTTGTCCCGGTCATTCCGAGCTCATCGCGGATAACCCAGAGAAGTGGCGTTTCCGGCTCGATATCCAGCGAATACGTCTTTCCGTTCACGCTAAGCGCAATCATGGAGCCCTCGCTCGTCCCTGCTTGACCGGGAACTCGCCAGCCCCCGGTCTAATGACCGATGAAAGGCTAACACCGCCGGCAATGGCTTCAATACACAGATGTGTGCTTGTGGAATTTTTCATCCGCTTTTAAGACCGTGCCCATATACCGCACAGACATGGGCAACCCACCCGAAACGCATTGGATTGGATCTGTCCGCCGGGCGATAGTCCGCCCCCTTGCCGGAGCATATGCGCTATGAGCCAAGCGGCTGACATATTGAGCACAGGCCGCATGTCCTACATCCGGGTTGTCGGTGCCGTCAGTGCAGCCCACTTCGTTTCGCACTACTACATCATCCTGCTTGCGCCGCTACTGCCGGTCGTACGCGCAGAGTATGGCGTCACCTACACGGAAATCGGACTTGCCTTTGCGGCATTCAATATCGTGACGGCAGCGTTGCAGACGCCTGCAGGATTTTTGGTCGATCGGTTGGGCGCGCGGGCATTGCTGGTCGCCGGCCTCGCGATTGGGGCGAGCGCCTTTGTGATTGTCGGCCTCGTCGATTCATTCTGGGTGTTGGTCGCCATGTTTGCGCTCGCCGGTGTCGGCAATACGGTCTATCACCCGGCCGACTATGCGCTGCTGTCGCAGCATGTGCCATCGGATCGCATTGGTCAGGCGTTTTCGGTCCACACATTTGCCGGCATGCTCGGTTCTGCCGTTGCTCCTGTGACGTTGCTCATGATGCAGAGCCTTTGGGGTTGGCGCGGCGCCTTTATTGGCGCTGGCGCGCTCGGCTTTGCCGTCGCTGCGATCCTCCTCGCAATACGCGATCAATCCACCGCGCCGGCATCACCGGCCTCCGCGAAGTCCGGGCCAGACAAAACCGCTGCGAGCTGGCAACTATTACTCTCTGCACCGATCCTGCTCAATCTCGTTTTTTTCGTGCTGCTCGCGATGATCAGCAGCGGTCTTTACAATTATTCCGTGGTCGCGCTCGGTGCGCTCTACGGAACACCGGCAACCGTTGCGACCACGGCACTGTCCGGCAATCTGCTGTGGTCGGCGATTGGCGTATTGATCGGCGGTTTGCTCGTGGGTCGCACCACGCGCCATGGCACTGTCGCTGCGATTGGACTGGCGGCCATGGCGGTGTTCACCGCGCTGATCGCCAAAATCAATCTCGGCGCGCTCGCGCTGGTCGCCGTTATGTCACTCAGCGGCTTTTTCTCCGGGATTATCATGCCATCGCGCGACATGATCGTGCGCGAGGTCACCCCGCCCGGTTCATTCGGCAAGGTGTTCGGTTTCGTGACCACGGGCTTTAATATCGGCGGTATCATTTCCCCGCTGATTTTCGGTGCCATCATGGACCACAACAACCCGCGCATGGTTTTTCTGGCGGTGGCCGCTTTCAGCCTCATTGCGATCCTGACGGTTGTAACGCGACCGCGCAGCACAGCGTGAATGACGCCGTTCTGCTTATGGACTTGTCAAACCAGCCGAATTGCCGCATGTCAGGGACCTCCGGCGAATGGCAGCGGGCCTTTACGGCCGCGATCCTGTTGGGGGATCGTCCAACGGTAGGACTCCAGACTTTGACTCTGGCTATCTAGGTTCGAATCCTAGTCCCCCAGCCAATCATCCTGTTTTCACTTATCGAAACTGGAAAAGCCGATCCAAGCATGGGTTGGCCAGGTCACGCGCAAATGGGCTGGCCAACAATCAATTTGTGGCTCATCCTGATGTCGGCTGCAGGGTACTTAATTAGAAACGGAAATCAGGGAGGCAATCGCCGTGGCTCAAACCATAGAGGGATTCGTCGGCACCGCACTGGACGACGCAAAAATCTCGCCACTCCACGTCAAGGTGGTCGCATTGATCGCCGCCGGTTATTTCTTCGACGTCATCGACCTGATCGTGCTCGGGTCACTGATCCCCGACATGATTCAATCCAAATTCGCCACCGGAGCCGAGGCCGGCCTGGTTGGCAGCGCAACTGTGTTTGGAATGTTCATCGGCGCAGCCGGCCAAGGTGAATTCAGCGACCGCTGGGGACGAAAGACGGTCTACCAATTCAATCTGTTGCTGTTCGGGGTCTTCACAATTCTTGGCGCGCTATCGCCGTCCGTGTTCTGGCTCATGGTATGCCGCTTCATTGCGGGCCTTGGCCTCGGCGGCGAACAGCCGCTCGCCTTCGCCTATGCCGGCGAATATTCGCCGAAGGCGATCCGCGGCCGCATTCTCGCAATTGTGCACTTCATTGGCGGCGCCTGCGTGTGGCCGATCGCATCGCTATTCACCCTCTTCTTCCGCGATTCAATCGGTTGGCGCGGTGTCTGGGTCGTGATTGGCATCGGTGCGCTCATCGTCTGGGTATTCCGCTTTGCGCTGCCGGAGTCGCCTCGCTATCTGGCGACGCATGGTCGTGGCAAAGAAGCCCTTGATGTGCTCGCCCGTCTGGGTATCGCGGGTCCAAAAGAGCAACTTGCGACCACCGCAGCCAGCGACAGCAAATCCGATCCGTTTGGTATCGTATTCAAGATGTTCCCGACCCGCGTGATCGCCGGCATGATCTGCTTCTCGGCCTTCTTCGGCGTCGCGATCGGCCTTGGTACGTGGCTGCCCAACATCATGACCGCTAAAGGCTTCACGATTACGAAGTCGCTCACTTATACCTTCGGCATGACCTTGGCCGTGCCATGCGCAAGCTTGTTCATGATGTATGCGCTCGACAAGTTCGGACGGAAAATTACATCGGTCTGCGCGTTTATTGCGGCCGGTTTGATGGCGATCGTGTTTGCGAATGCGGCGACTGACACCCAACTTCTGGTCGCCGGTTTCATCATGATCTTCTTCGTGCAAGTTGCCGGCAACTCGATGCAAATCTTCGCGTCGGAGGTCTTCCCCACCAACGCGCGTGCGTCGGGCTTTGGCTGGGCGGCCGGTGTTGGACGTCTCGCCACCGCCTTTATCGTGCCGACGATCTTGTGGATCCAGAACGGCTACGGCCTCACAACTGTATTCGTATGCCTGGCAGTGGTTCTGTTGATTGCAGCCGCTTCAGTCACCCAACTGGGCCCCGAGGCTCGACAGAAGGGTCTCGACGAGATCGCTCCGCCGACTGGTTAGCGGTCACGGAAATCAACTAATACGGGGCCCGGTTCGGCATCACGCCGGCCGGGCCTCGCCACTTCAATTAGACAGCCACTCGATGACCGGTCAGAAGATGAGCTCGGCAGCGTCGGCCAAGAACGTCCGCTACGTCTCGCGCTGCGATCAAGGTGGCAGGCCCGACGGCGTGCAGGTCATCCTGCATAAGGGACACGCATTTATCGGCCACATGTTCAGCGACGGGTATTCGGTCGTCGACGTACGCGACCCGTACAAACCCAAAACAGTGGCCTTCGTCGCGGCCCCAAAAAATACCCGCTCGCACCACCTGCAAATCCACGGAGACATCCTGCTCGCCGTCAATGGCCCGAATATCTGGGCCATGCAGCAATATGCGAGCCAGGCCGACTACTACGGCAAATCGCTCGCCGATTCCGTCCAGACCGAGCAGCCGTTCGGCGCCGGCATACGCGCATTCGACGTCTCGCAGCCGGCGAAGCCGCGCGAGATCGGATTTCTGAACACCGCCGGCCTTGGCGCGCATCGAATCTGGTGGGTCGGCGGCCGCTATGCCTATGTGTCCGTGCATTTCGAAGGATTCATCGACCACGTGCTGGCGGTGGTCGATGTGTCAAATCCGGAGAAGCCGTCGCTGGCCGGACGCTGGTGGCTGCCCGGGATGAACCGCGCCGGCGGCGAAACACCGCCGGTATCTTTTGGCAAGCGAACGGCACTGCATCATCTCATCAGTGCGGGAAATATCGGCTATGCGGCATGGCGTGATGGCGGCTACACGATCCATGATTTGAGCGACCCGGCCAAACCGAAGCTCCTCAGCCACCGCAATTACGCGCCGCCCTTCGGCGGCGGTGCGCACACGCCGCTGCCTTTACCAAACCGCAAGCTGCTAGTGCTTGCCGACGAGGCAACCTCGGCAAATTGCGCAAACGGAATTGCCTACACCTGGCTGATTGACGTCCGCGAACCATCGAATCCAATCTCAATCGCAACACTGCCGACGCCAGATGAAGAGAACTTCTGCGCTAAAGGCGCAAAATTCGGACCCCATAACTTGCACGAGAATCGGCCCGGTTCACTGCAAAGCGAAGATTTTATTTTCGCCACCTACCACAACGCCGGGCTACGGATTCATGACATTCGCGATCCTTTCCAGCCGAAAGAAGTCGGGTATTTTGTGCCGCCGCCACCCGAAAAAATTGTCGACCAGCGGCCCAATCCCGCCAAGGTCATCCAGTCTTGCGATGTGTTTGTCGACAACAATGGTCTGATATATCTCACCGACACCAACGCCGGCCTCTATATCCTGCAATACGAAGGCAAATAACGAAACTCGGAGCGTTCAACGAATGTCGCAGAAGTTTGGGCGCCTTGCCCTGCATATGTGGACGATCGACACCACCCCGCTTGAAACCGCGCTCGACGCGGCCAAGCAGGCGGGTTACGACGCGGTCGAATTGCGCCGCACCGACTTCAAGCGCTGTTTCGATAGCGGCATGAGCAATGCGCAGGTGCTTCATCTCATTAAGAAGAGCGGCATCCCCTGCGGCGTTCTCGGCGTCGAATATGGCTGGCTCTTCGCTACTGGCGACGAGAGCAAACGCCTGTTCAAGGTGTTCCGGGAAAGTTGCGAGAATGCTGTGGCACTCGGTTGCGATACGCTGATGAGTGCGCCTGGACAGGTGCAAGGCCCGATCAAGGACGCGATCAAATATCTGAAAGATGCCGGTGATATTGCCGCGGAGTACAAGCTCAAGCTCGCCATCGAATTCAATTCGCAACATGACGTGCTCAATAGCCTTGAAGTGCTGACCGAACTGATTGAGGGCGCCAACAAGCCGAATTGCGGCTACCTGGTCGACGCGTATCATTTCACACGCAGCGGCGCCGGCGGCCGCGGCTTCGAGACCGTACCGGCCAATAAAATCTACTGCTTTCAGTACAGCGATCTCTCGCCCAATCCGGTTACCGGGGTCCGTCGGCCAACTGACCGGCTGCCGCCCGGCAAGGGCGTCGTCAAATGGCGCGAAATGCTCGGGCTGTTGGCCGAGAAAGGTTATACGGGCTATCTAAGCTACGAAGCGCCAAACCCAGAGCAATGGGCCCGCTCGCCTTACGATGTCGCACGCGAGGGCGTTGAGCTCACGCGTAAATTATTGCGGGACTATGTCCCGGGTTACGTGAATTGAGGTCTATTATGGCAGAAGAACTTCCGATTTTTCTTGGTCTAAACGACAAGACCATCACCGACATCCCCAAAACCGTCGAGAAGCAACGCTATATGACCAGCGTTGCCCCCAAGGCCGCCAATCCCGGCAAATGGATCGAGCAACCGCGCATGCCGATTCCGACGGGCGAGCATGCCGTGATCGAATGCCAGGGAAAAATTCATTCAATCGCAGGTTATGCGAAGCATCGTGTCGATCAGAATTTCCATCAGGTCTTCGACCCGAAAGCGGGCGCGTGGTCGCTGAAGGCGCCATTCCCTCACCCGTGCAATCACGTTGCCGGCGTATCGATCGGCACGAAAATCTACACTTTTGGCGGTTTCGTCGAACAAAACCGCTGCCCGCATTCCAAGTGTTTCGTCTACGACACGGCTACCGACCAGTGGGCCTCGATCGCATCGATCTCGCGCCCGCGCGGCGCCGTGTCGGCGATTGTGCTTGACGGCAAGATCCACCTGCTTGGCGGGCGCGACGTTCGCTCGGTCGAATGGCACGAGGTCTACGATCCGGCAACCGACAAATACTCCGACCGCGCGAGTATGCGTGGCTCGACCGGCACGCAGCCTTTCGTTGGTCAACGCGATCACATGGGTGTCGCCGTCGTCGACGGAAAAATCCACGCCATCGCCGGCCGTATGGATAGCTACGATTTTAATACGTCCTTGAATGCGGTCTACGATCCCAAGACCGACGGTTGGTCGTTCCGCGCGCCGCTGCCGACCGCACGCAGCGGCCCGTCCTGCATCTACATCAACGGCAAGATCGTGGTGTTCGGCGGCGAAGCGACCGGCAAAGTGTTCGGCACCAACGAGGCTTATGACCCGAAGGCCGATACCTGGGAGCAACTCACTCCGATGGCGGTTCCGCGTCACGGCCTGCATGGCGCGACCTGTGCGGTGATCGGCAATATGGTGCATGTGCCCGGCGGCGGTCCTGTGCCTGGCGGACAAGTGCAGGGCGCCTACCACGACGCCTTCACCTTCGGCTAAACCGCAGGCGCAAATAGTAAGGCCGCCCCTGTGGGCGGCCGTACCAGTTCTGTCATCGACTATTCAGGGGGCTTTAGCGCGCCGGGCGCAGAGTGAGTTCTGCGACACCGGCCGCAACGTTCAGGCCGGCCTGTCCTTGCACCGAAAGCGGCTGCAGGGCGACGGTCCGATCCGAGCCACCGACCAATACGTTCGCACCGAGACCGGCACCAACAGTCGCCTCGGCACTTGCGCCACTATAGTTGCCCGCGAGTGCACCAAAGCGCCGGGTCGTCGGCGAATAAACCGACCACACCATTTCTCCACCAGCGGTCGCGCCCAGATCGAGGCCGAATTTATTGATGCCACCGACGTAGACTTCCCGCGGGCCCGGTTGGGCAGGCGTGAACATGCACGTCAGATCCTTATGCGACGTGATGATCAATCCGATACCGCCCGAAATATCGCAGGTCAGGGTCCCGACTTTCGTGCGTTCGCGCTGTGCCATCACCGGTACAGGCAATGCCATTACCGCGATGACCACGAGGGCACCGAAAGCGCTCAATGGCCTATGCATGTGAAACTCCTTTTTCCAATTAAAGGACGGCCTAACAACGTCCGCAGAAACTACAAGTTCCCATCGTCCGAAAATCTGCCGATATCGCGTTCAAGTCGGGATCGTCAGGCGACACAGCGGCCGGCAAAATTCGCCCGTGCACCTGAGAGCGAGCTAAAGACCGGTTCGCAACCGATCAGCATCGCCGGACTGCCAGCTGGTATGTTCCGTCGGTCGATCGCGGACGGAAATTGCAATTTGTCACCTTTATGCGTGCGATCTACAATTTGCGACCTCGCGTGTCCGTCAACGGAAGGCCACGCACCGATCGCAAGGCCGAATCCGGCTGGGGGCGCGATGACGTCCAGCATCAGCACAACGACTGCGGCCGCCAAAACATATGAAATGAAGCTACGCACCGACGCTCTCCGTTGCCCGAGGACACGCCAGGTCCACCACAAGCGCGCCGATAAGCGTGACAGAGAACGGCGGAGGCCGACTTATGTTCCCGCATTTGTGACCGCCAGTATCTGACTGGCGGGGATGACAATGTGACAGCGCAATCCATTCGGGTCGAACTCCAGATCCACTTTGGCATCGAGCGCACGCGCCAGATTGCGCTCAATAACCATGCTTCCGAAACCCTTCTTGCGTCTGGTCTTTACCCTAGGTCCGAGTTGCTCGCGCCAATCAAACTCGACAGAGCCGCCCTCAGGATTTTCTGTTCGGCTCCAGGTGATGGAGACACGTCCACCAGGGACCGACAGGGCACCGAACTTTCCCGCATTTACCGCCAGTTCATGCAGTGCGAGGCCGAGATTTTGGGCCGCTTCAGGCTTAATCGCGATCGCCGGCCCTTCCATAGAAACCTGGCTTGAGCCATCGAGGTACGCACCAAGCTGCGAGCGGACGAGTTCACTCAGCGACGCTCCGTACCAGCTCTCCCGCACAAGAAGATCATGCGACGCGGCGAGCGCCTGTAGACGCGCGCCAAATTGAGTGAGGAACCCCTCGACCGAGCCTGTGTGGCGGGCAGTCTGCCGCGCCATTGCTTGAATCACTGCCAGCAGGTTTTTTGAGCGATGCGTTAGCTCGCGCAATAATAGGCGTAAATGCGCGTCCCCCTCTTTGCGCTCGGTCACGTCAACCGACGCACAGGTCAAGCCAATAACATCTCCAGCCTCGTTACGAAGGGGCTCTATGTGGAGATCGTGCCAGCGCACGCCAGTAGCCTCTTCAACGGGAACTTCGACGCGTTTGGCTTCGCCGTTGTCGAGCACTTCGCGTTTTACGGCAATCATGGCCGCAGCGCCGTCCGACGGAAGCACCTCTGTATCGGTATGGCCGAGGATGTCTTCAACCGAACGACCGAGTATGGAATTGCTAAGAGACGTGTACCTAAGATCACGGTCCTGTGTGTAGACGGTCACCTTGGAGCCACGGAGCGCTGTTTCATAGCGAGCAAAACGAACCCGTAATTGGCTTAACTCCCAGGCCTGCGCGCTGACCTGATCCTGCAGCTGCCTATATTCTGCCTGAAGCTTGGCCAGATCGAGATTCTGCGCCGTAGACATGTCGCGCACCATTCCAGTCGTTTCGTTAAATCCCAACGCGCATCCTCGTCAGGTGCAGGCGCTGGACTCGGCGGCATTTGAACCGACTATTCCTATGAATACGTTCATGGCTTAGCCTGTCAACGAATGAGCTCATTTTTGTACTTCTGTTATTTCGACGAAGGTGCTTGTACTTTAACGCGTTGAAAGCTTTTTCGGCAGCAGATGAACTAACGCTGCTATGCGAAAACTGTTGCGTCCCTGACGCCGGCGGATTTGACCTGGACCTGCTAGCGACCCAACGGAACCTCGTACACCGGACGTGAAATAACTAGAAGGCAATATCGTCCGGCGCCGGCCATAGCCGGCAGCCGCGAATTGCAATCTGTCATTGTGCGAGAAGCCGTAACGCTCGTTTGTAATTAGTTGTAAAGGCTAGCGGGCCGATTAACTCGCCCGGCGTTCCCGTCGTTTGGCGTTCCGTTCGAAGAACAAGGCCTGACTCAGCACCGCAGACACCGTTGAGGGTTGAAATGGCTTGGCAATGAGAAAGGCCGGTTCGGGCCGCTCGCCGGTGAGAAAGCGCTCCGGGTATGCCGTGATGAATATGACCGGTACCTCAAACGTCCGCAGCATTTCGTTCACCGCGTCTAGGCCAGAGCTCCCGTCGGCAAGTTGGATATCGGCCAGGATAATTCCCGGTCGTTTGGCCTTGGCAAGCGCCACAGCCTCGGCATGGGTACGCGCGACACCAAGCACGCGATGGCCGAGACTTTCGACGAGCCCTTCCAGATCGAGGGCGATGAAGGTCTCGTCTTCGATGATAAGCACGTCGGTAGCAATCTCTGCGGCAAGCTCGCGACCAGAATCCTCCACCAGATCACGCAGCTTTGGCGCATCAATATCCAGCACCTTTGCGGCGTCGTCCTCCGACAAGCCTTCAAGAGCCACAAGCAAGAACGCCTGACGCGGCATCGGCGCAATCTGCGCAAGATGGCGCTCGACCGGCTGGCTTGCGGCGGGCACAGTTGTCTTTCCGTTCAGGCCGATCGAATTCCAGATTTTCGTGAAAAGCCGATAAAGGGCGATCCGGGTGGAAACGTCGGTGTCGAGCACTTTCGGGTCCTGGACCAAGGCCTCGAGCGTTGCCGCCACATAGGCGTCGCCAGAAGCCTGGCTACCCGAAAGAGCCCGCGCATAGCGGCGGAGATACGGCAAATGCTGTGCAACTGATTGAGATGTCGACAAGAATCCCTCCCGAATCACATCGTCTTGTGGCCGATTGGGGTTATGCCCCCCACACGCCTATCAGCCTGTAGCGCGCCAACGCCAGTGCCGTAAAAAAGTTCCGTTCGAGAGGAACCATCGGCCCGGTCACGGGTTTTGACTTGAACCAAGGGGGCAACCGGCGCCCGACCCAGGGCCTCGGAAGTTGGGGTTGAACAATGAACGAAAGAAAGCCCGTGGGACAGCAAAATCCAATGGAAACCGCGGCAGCCCGCAACAAGAAGCCTAATGCGAAACCGGCGAAATTGGGCCGCGACGTTCAAGCACGCCTCGGCCAGCAACTGCGCGCCATGTACGACGACGTCGTCAACCAAGGCGTCCCCGACCGGTTCAACGAACTGATCAATCGCCTCGAGGGCGATGAAAAAAAGGATAGGCAGTGATGCCGATGGACGAGTCGGTCCGCAAAGCCGTTCTCACAGCGGTACCAAGCCTCCGCGCATTTGCGATTTCCCTTTGCGGAAACGTGGATCGCGCGGACGACCTGGTGCAGGAGACACTCCTGCGCGCGCTCGCCAATATCGACTCCTTTCAGCCCGGCACCAACATGTCGGCATGGCTGTTCACCATTCTGCGCAATCATTTCCGCTCCGAATATCGCAAGCGCAGGCGCGAGGTCGAAGACAGTGACGGCCATCATGCCGAATCTCTGAAATCGCAGCCTGAGCAATACGGCCATGTAGAATTTCGCGAGTTTCGTGAAGCCCTCGCACAACTTCCATCCGACCAGCGCGAGGCGTTGATCCTCGTCGGGGCGTCGGGATTTTCTTATGAAGAGGCCGCCGGCATCTGCGGCTGCGCCGTCGGCACCATCAAATCGCGGGTCAACCGAGCTCGAACCCGCTTGGCTGAGTTGCTCCATGTTAACAGCGCTGAAGATTTTGGTCCCGACGAAACCACGCGGGCGGTGCTTGCGAGCGGCGGAGAATAACGGCGACCTTAATCGCGCCGTCAGCTGCAATCGAACAGCCTTTCAATAAACAAACCCCGCGCGACGGGAGCCGCGCAGGGTTTTTACGTTTGTACGATCAGCTAAGGTACTGTCGGCCGGCCACCGCGCCGGGTGAAATTGCGCGATATTGAAATAATTGAAATTTCAACCGCTTGTCGCAGCCAATGTTACCGGCCCAGGGAACCGGTTTGATGATAAACTGGTTCATCTAGTAGCGTTGTAAAAGGAGTAGCGTTCATGGCACCGCGTCCGAATTGGAAGGGCTTCCTGAAACTATCATTGGTGTCGTGCGCAGTCGCACTTTATCCGGCAACCACCACCAGCCAGCGCATTCGCTTCAACATTATCAACCGCAATACCGGCAATCGTATTCGGAATGAGGTCGTTGATGTCGATACCGGTGAACCGGTTGAGCCGGAAGACCGCGTCAAGGGCTACCAATTTGACAAAGGCCAATACGTACTGGTCGAGGAAGATGAGCTCGACAACGTTGCGCTGGAAAGCACGCATACCATCGACATCGAAGAATTCATCCCGATGGCGGATGTGGACCGCATATTTCTCGACGAGTCTTTCTATCTTGTTCCACAGGACGAGGTGGCACAGGAGGCTTTTGCGGTGATCCGCGAGGCCATGCGCAAGGAAGAGCTGGCTGGGCTGGCCCGCGTCGTGATTTACCGCCGCGAACATTTGCTGCTGCTGCAACCGCGCGGCAAAGGATTGTTAGCGACAGCCCTCCGCTACAAAAACGAGGTTCGTGACGAGAAGGACTACTTCGACGATATCGAGAACATCAAAGTGCCGGCGGATATGCTCAAGCTCGCGGTCCATATCCTTGAGACAAAGAAGGGGCATTTCAATCCAGGCAAGTTCGAGGATCGGTATGAGAACGCATTGCAGGATCTGATCAAGGCTAAACGCGCCGGCAAGGCGCCGCCTGTGGTGTCTGAACCGCGACCAAGCAACGTGATCAATTTGATGGACGCGCTGCGTCGCAGCGCGCAGGGAGAACGTCACAGACCGGCCGCAACGCGTCGAAATGGTGGGGGCAGCAAGCGGTCGACACCTCGCCGGAAGGTCCGACGGGCGAGTTAGCGTACGATCCTGGAACACTGGACAAACAGGATCATGCGCGGTCGAAAAAAATCAGGGCTAAAGACCTATCGGGCAAAGCGCCGCTTCGGCGTCACGGCCGAGCCAAAGGGCAAAGTGACGCGCAAACGTGGCCACGCTTTTGTCATTCAAAAGCACGCCGCACGGCGACTCCACTATGATCTTCGCCTGGAGCTTGATGGTGTCATGAAGAGCTGGGCGGTGACACGTGGCCCGAGTCTCGTCCCTGGTGAGAAGCGACTGGCCGTTCAGGTCGAAGACCATCCGATCGCCTACAACAAATTTGAGGGCACAATTCCGCAAGGCGAATACGGTGGCGGCACGGTCATGATCTGGGATCGCGGGTGCTGGGAATCGGACAATGACCCGCACAAGGGTTTGACCAAGGGCCATTTGGCATTTCGACTGGACGGCAAAAAGCTCAGCGGCGGTTGGCATCTGGTCCGTATGCACCGGCGGCGCGGAGAAAAGCGGGACAATTGGCTGCTGATCAAGCAGCACGACGCGGCCGAGCGCTCTGCAAAAGACCGGGACATCCTCGATGCGGAGCCACTCTCGGTCGCGACCGGCCGCTCCATGGACGAGATCGCCAAGGGACCGAAAAAGGAATGGCACAGCAATCGCACGCGTTCGGCAAAAGTAAACAAACCGCCGCGGACCCGCGTGCGCGCGGCTGCAATGCGCCCGATCCGCAAGACTGCGAAAGGCAATGACAAAGAACTACGCACCGCTCCGAAGGCAGCCCTCCCCGATTTTGTCCCGCCTTGCCTTGCGACCCTTGCCGATAAGGCGCCCGACGGTGCCAACTGGGTGCATGAAATCAAGTTCGACGGTTACCGCATCCAGGTGCGTCTCGATCGCGGCAAGGTCAATTTACTTACCCGCAAGGGGCTCGACTGGACCAAAAGGTTTCCTACCGTCGCTGCGGCGGTTGCAAAACTTCCGGCTAAAGATGCACTGATCGACGGCGAATTGGTCGCAGAAGGGCCTGACGGCCTTTCCAGCTTCTCATTGTTACAACAGGATCTCAAAGCAAGCCGGCATGACCGCATGGCGTTCTACGCATTCGATCTCTTGCATCTCGATGGCGCCGACCTGAGGCCCCTGCCGCTTGTTACCCGTAAAGACGCGCTTGCGGCGTTGGTGAATGGTCACAGCGGCCGTGAGACCTTGCGTCTAAGTGAGTTTTTGACCGAACCCGGAAAAATTCTTCTTCGTCACGCTTGCAAGATGGGATTGGAAGGCATCGTGTCCAAGCTCGGGGACGCGCCATACCGATCTGGACGTGGTCGTGACTGGATCAAGACCAAATGCTCCGACAGGCAGGAGCTGGTGGTTGCTGGATACGTTCCTTCGAGCGCGGACGCGCATGCAATTGGGGCCCTGGTGCTTGGTTTCTACCAACGTAACAAGCTCCACTATGCCGGACGCACGGGTACCGGATTTACGCATGAATCCGCACGCGCACTGTATCGCAAGCTTAAGGCGATCACGGTTGAGCGGAGCCCTTTTGAAGCGGTGCCAGCAGAGGAACGCGGCGTTCGCAAACCAATCTGGGTCACGCCGAAGCTGGTGGCCGAAGTCGATTTCCACGGCTGGACCCATGGCGACCGAGTGCGGCAAGCGTCTTTTCAGGGCCTGCGCGAAGACAAATCAGCAAAGTCCGTGGTGCGCGAGGTGAAGAAAAGTGTAAGCGCTGTCAACACCGCTGCCGCGGCCAGGCGACGCAGTGCGCCCGTCGTCAATCGCAAACAATTGCCAAAGGTCGGGTCGGTGACGCTCACCCACCCTGATCGCGTTTATTGGGACGATGCCGGCATCACCAAGCACGACCTTGCGGAGTACTACAGCAAGGTCTGGAAATGGATGCGGCCACATGTCATTGGCCGGCCGATTGCGCTCGTGCGCTGTCCTGAAGGCGCGTCAGGCCAATGCTTCTTCCAGAAACACGCCACCATGGGCATTGCGACCGAGTATCTTCATCTCGTGCCCGAGAAAGGCGACAAGATCATTTCTATCGACGATCTCGACGGATTGATCGCGCTAGTACAGGCGGGCGTACTGGAAATTCATACCCGCGGTACAACCATCGACGATCGCGAACGCGCCGACCGGCTGGTTTTCGATCTTGATCCGGGTCCGGGAACCGGCTGGAAGGATGTTGTCGCCGCGGCGCGAGAGGTGCGCGAGCGATTGAGCGCCTTGAAACTCAAGAGCTTCCTGAAAACGTCGGGTGGCAAGGGCTTGCATGTCGTGTTGCCGATCAAGCCCGTCCCATGGAATACGGCAAAAGATTTCACGCATGCTGTCGCGGCATCGATGGCGGAAGACGCACCCGACCGCTACGTCGCATCGGCGATGAAAAGCCGTCGTTCAAAACGAATTTTCATCGATTACCTACGCAATAGCAGGGAAGCGACGGCGGTCGCACCCTACTCCACCCGCGCACGCGCCGGCGCTCCGGTGTCGACTCCGATCGATTGGTCTGAGCTGGGCAGCCTTAAGGCCCCCAATCAATACACCGTTGAAAACCTGGCGCAGCGGCTTTCGCGCGTTCGGTCGGACCCTTGGGCTGCAATTGCTCGCACTAAGCAATCGCTGCCGAAGCTGAAATAACCGGCTCGTCACCATTTCCTTCCGAATGGAACTTCGGAACACGTCAGCGCGTTGGCGCTCGCGAGCTATAATCCCGGCCGACCAGAAGAATCAATATGAAGTACAAGAACGGCCAAAATAATCACCGCTCACCCGCAGCCCGCTCGTCGGCGCTCGCGCATCAATTTACCGAATTTTCCCGCGCCATTTCTCAGTGGACAGGCAACTCGTCGGCGTTCCTTCTCGCGGTGGCTGTCGTTCTCATCTGGGTGATTACGGGACCGCTGTTCAACTACAGTGACACATGGCAATTGGTCATCAATACCGGCACCACCATTGTCACATTCCTGATGGTCTTTCTGATTCAAAATACGCAGAACCGAGACACAATGGCGATCCAGGTCAAGCTGTCCGAACTGGTGTTGGCCATGAAGGGTGCCCAGAACAAATTCGCTGCGATTGAGGATCTTACTGACGAGGAGCTCGAGGATTTGCACGAGGATTGCCGCAGCCGCGCCGAAGTAGCCCTCAAGCATATTCAGACTCGAAAATCCGCACCACGAAACAGCAAACGCAAAACGCAATCCGCGACACAGCACTCCAAAGCGCCCGCCCGGGCCTCTTCATAATTTCGGAATCTTTTCGTGGAACTTTCGTTATCGAACACGGTTCGGAAAAGGTGCACGGACACTATTTCGCCAGAACTTCGCCATAGCCGGCTGCTTGAAACCGAGGGGGGACGGAGGGGCTGATGAGAGTCAACGCGTCAACGGTTGCGGGAGCAGTGCTACTCTATTGTTTGCTCCCCGGCGCCGTGTCTGCACAGAATTCCAGGCAATTTTCTGGGGTTGCGGCCTATTACAGTACCGACTATTCGGGCCGTACCGCGGGCGGACAGAAATACGACCCAAATAAATTTACTGCGGCCCACCGTACCTTACCGTTCGGAACGCGCCTTCGCATAACCGACCCGCAATCGCATCGTAGCGTGGTTGTTGTCGTAAATGATCGGGGGCCGTTCACAAAGGGCCGAGTTCTCGACCTGTCGCTGGCCGCGGCCAAAGCTCTGCGCATGACAGACCGCGGCCTGATGAAAGTAACGGCGGCAGTTGAGCCAGCAGCCGCCTTTACGACAGCCACGGTACCGGCAAAGCCTTAGCCCATATTGACGGTTTATAGCCATCGCCGGAAGACGCCCCGGCATAGGTCCCCGATTTGCGGGCATCAATCACTTCGCCATACTGCGGCCGCGTGAAGCCCTTTCCGAGGGGCGCCACTGTGTAATATCTAGACCTCGATCGATGGCTCCTTCCGCCTCCACCGCCCTGAGGACCCAACCATGCCCGCCAAGCGCCCGGCGACACGCCTCGCCGTTATCGACGAGCCACGGATGAATGATGCCCAACGGTCCTTGCTCGATAGCCTCCGCGCCGGGCCGCGGGGCTCGACGATCACGCCACGCGGTCCTTTTGCAGTCTGGATGCACGCCCCCGAATTCGGCGAACTCGCCCAGCGACTTGGTGCACATTGCCGCTACGGGACCACTTTGCCGCCGAGACTGTCGGAGTTCGCCATACTGTGCACGGCCCGCCTTTGGCGCGCGCAATACGAGTGGTTCGCGCACGCCCCCATGGCTGAAAAAGGCGGCGTTAAACCAAAAACAATTGAAGACCTGCGCCGCGGACGCGCACCAAAATCGGCGCCGAAGGATGAACGCGCAATCTATGATTTTATCCAGGAGCTTTATAAGACAAAGCGCGTGAGCGACCGCAATTACAAGCGTGTGCAATCCTTGCTCGGCGATGCGGGCACAGTCGAGCTGGTAGGCATTCTCGGCTATTACACGCTGATCTCGATGACCCTCAACGTCTTTCGCATGTTGCCCCCTGAAAGCGAAAAGCTCGCGTTTCCGGAGTAGCAAGGACGATTGCAATTAGTCCCGGCGCCAAGCGCCGGGACTTCAATTCTCAGTCAACGTTTTGCTGAAATCAACCGGCTCAGCAGGTGCGGCGGGTTTTGACGATCACGTTGCCGTTCGGCAACTGGGTACGCACCCGGACAGTACGGCACTCGGCATGGTGCTTCTCCCAGCCGTAGTGATGGCCGCGGTCGACGTGTTCGCGGACAACAACATTGTCACGATCGTGGACGACAACCTGTGCTGACGCCGGCAGGGCGCTCGCAAGAATTCCAACGGCCGCGCATAAAACGACCAATCGCATATCAGCCTCCTGTGTTTCCCTCGGGATCAGGAAACGTCGCAAGAGGTGTAATAGTTTCAGAGAGAATTTATATTGAAACTAAGCGACGTGTTCTGCGTTATCGGTTGCCACTTGGTCCGGTATATCCGGCTTATTCATATGCTTGCGCAGCGCATCAAGAAAACGGTCCTTTGGCATCGCCGGTGCAACCAGCGCGCCCTGCCCAAAATCGCAACCCATCACCATTAACGCCTGAAGGTCGGCGATCGTGTCGATGCCTTTGGCTACCGCCAGGCTGCCAAACCGGTGCGCCAGATCGATTGCCGTCTGGCAGATCGCGGCGTTGGTCACATCAGCGGCGCAATTCTTGATGAACGAGCTATGAATTTTTAACTCCGCAAACGGCAGGTCCCGGAGACTAGAAAATGAGGAGTAGCCCGCGCCAAAATCATCGATGGCAACAGCGACCCCGCAGGCCTTCAGATCTTCAGCAATTTTTCGCGTTAACGCGATATCGCGTACGAGTTGGTCTTCCGTTACATCCAAAACAATGCCCGGCCAGTCATCCGATGGGGGGCGATGCGCGGCAACGAGCGAACGGATCGGCAGCCGGGGCAGCAATGCGGCCGGCACGTTGATGGCGAGACGCAAATTAAAACCTGCGTCGGTAAAAACTGTCCAATGACGAAAAGTCGTGAGCATGGTGTGCTCGACGAGCTTTGTCAGACCGTCGTCATCGAGGAGGTCGATGTAATCCTCCGGCCAGAGGAAGCCGGCCTGCGGATGTTGCATGCGCACGAGTGCCTCGGCACCCGCGAGGCATTTGCGCCGAAGGTCGATCTTGGGCTGGTACCATATATCCAGCCAATTCTGTTCCAGCGCCTCGTCAATCGAAATCCGGGTCAAAGCAGATTCGTGACGACCGGAGAATGCTGCTTGATCCTCGCCTTGAGATGGGGCCGCCATTCGTTCACCTCGTCCTCAACAGCAAGCGACGAACGATATAGCCGCGCAGCCTTAACTATTGGTGTGAGGTAGCAATGTCCTTATTTTAGGCGGCAATCACACCAGCAATCCGTCAATGGCCATGCTGCATCTGCATCCCGCCGGTCTGTGCCCCAATTCCTTCGACCGTGAAATCAACCGGAACGTCGCCGGCTTTCTCAAATTTTAGGGTCGCCTTGACGTGATCCCCCTGTTCAAACGGTTTCTTCAGCCCGACGAACATGACGTGATAGCCTCCGGGCTTTAGTTCGACGGTTTGCCCCGGTTTAATTTCAATTCCGGCTTCAACCGGCCGCATCTTCATCACGCCATTGTCCATGCTCATGTCATGGAGCTCAAAGCGTGTTGCCGTGTCGGACGAACCACCTATCAAACGATCGGAGGTGGCGCCGTTATTGGTGATCGTCAAATAACCGCCACCGACAGGAGCGCCTTTTGGGGTGGCGCGCGCCCAGGCGGCGGAAACTTTCAAGCCGCCCGCGGTAACATCTTCAGCTTGGGCCCACGTGCCGCCGCACGCGAAGATTGCCACCGCAGCGACCAAGACCGGACGAATAATTGTGTCAAAAACTATTCTGGACTTCATATCCATCCATACAATGACAAAAAGGCAAATTCAAAGCCTCGCGCCTGTAGTTCCGTATCGGCATAATTTCAAAATTACGCGATGTTTATGCGCTAACCGTCGCTGCTCTGCGTGAGTCGAAAGGCAAACGGAGGCGTGGTAGTATGCCTCATGGCCGAACAGAAACCTTTCTCATCCGAAGACAACTCGCGCGTCGTCAATTTCCGGACGGGCAGCGCGCATGTGCGGCCGCCGCCGCCGGTCGAGGATCTGGCTAAATATGAACGGGGTGACGATTCTGACGACTATCGCCACCGCATGATTGTCAACATCGCTGCATTTCTGGCTATTGTTGCGCTGATCGGTGCGGGAATTTGGCTCGCAGATACAATGGCGACAATGCGCAAAAATCAGGATTGCGTGCTATCCGGGCGTCGCGGCTGTTCGCCGGTCGAAGTGACCAAAGAACGCTGGTAGATGCTATCGCCTTGCAGTTCCAGAGGCCTGGAAAGGCGCTGAGGGCCGATTTTGCTCTAAGTGGCCGTCACCATTGAACTTGTCGCGCTGCTTCGCTATACGGGCATCCAATCGCTTGCCGCAGAAAATGCTGATGGAGGGGGCTACGGCGCGGGCCTTGGGCGCGTTGGCCGCCTGCTTGCCAGAATCCCAGATCAACCAGAGAGTTACCGATGTCTTCGACGTTCGACACCATCGCCAATATCATCGCCGAAACCTGTGATATTCCGCGCGACTCCATCACACCGGAAAGCCACGCCATTAACGACCTCGGCATCGATAGTCTGGATTTTCTGGATATCGCATTCGCCATCGATAAGGCCTTCGGGATCAAGCTTCCGCTCGAGCAGTGGACGCAGGAAGTCAACGACGGCAAGGCCACGACCGACCAGTATTTCGTGCTTAAGAATTTGAGCGCCCGCATCGACGAGCTCGTCGCTGCCAAGGGAGCTTAAAGCGCGGATCACATGCGTCTTGAGTACTTCCAGCTGATCGACCGCATCGTCGACCTCAGGCTTGCCGAGCGCAAGATCAGCACCGAGGCGACGGTCCCCACGACAAATACAATTTTCGAGGGACACTTCCCCGGCTTCCCGCTTATGCCCGGCGTGCTGCTGATCGAGACCATGGCACAGACCTCCGGGTGGTTGGTCGTGGCCGTGAACAAATTCGAACGCATGGCATTCCTGGCTGCCGTCAAGGACGCCAAATTTCGCATGTTTGTCAGGCCAGGCCAGCGACTGGCTGTAAGCGCCACGCTTGCACATGAAGGCTCCGGTTACGCGATCACCGAGACCAGTATTGCGCTTGACGGCAAATCGATCTGCGACGCCACATTGACGCTACGAGTTCTCGATTTTCCGAACGACGAAATGAAGCTGCGAATGCGTGAGACCGCTGCGCGAGTCGGCTTCCCGTCCGTGGTGCCCACCGATGGCTGAGGGCACCCGGGAAGTCTGGGTCACCGGCATTGGAATTGTATCGTGTCTCGGTGAAGGCCCTGACGCGCATTGGCGAAAATTGACGGATGCAAGGCCAGTCGCCGACACGACGACTTTCGCGCCATTTGTCGTGCATCCGCTGGCACCGACCAATTTCGACGCGCAGATCCCAAAAAAAGGCGATCAGCGCCAAATGGAAAACTGGCAGCGCATCGGGACCTATGCCGCCGGGCTGGCGCTTGATTCCGCCGAGGTCAAAGGCAAGACCGATATCCTCTCCCATATGGATATGATCGTCTCCGCCGGCGGGGGTGAGCGCGATCTGACTGTGGATTCGAACATTCTCAGCGGCATCGCGCGCGCGCCAAATCCGGCAGCATTTCTCAACGAGCGGCTGATGAGCGATCTGCGCCCGACTCTGTTCTTGGCGCAGCTTTCCAATTTGCTCGCCGGCAATATTTCGATCGTGCATGGCGTGACGGGCTCCTCGCGCACATTCATGGGCGAGGAATCGGCCGGCTTCGATTCGGTGCGTATTGCGCATTCGCGCATTGCCGCGGGGCAAAGCGAAATTGCCCTGGTCGGTGGCTCCCATAACGGCGAGCGTCCCGATATGCTGATGCTCTATGAATTTGGCGCGCTGACGCTGAAGAACAAATTTTTACCTGTATGGGAGCGTGGCACCGACAATGGTGGCTTCGCGCTAGGCTCGCTTGGCGCATTCCTCGTCATCGAGGCACGCGATCACGCAGAAAAGCGCGGTGCGAAACCCCTGGGCCGCCTGTCCGCCGTGGTGTCCGACCGTGCCAACCGGAAGCCCGGCACGATCACGCAGACGCTGTCCGGCCTTTGGGATCGTCTGAAAGGGCAGATAAATACCGACCATGCCGCGGTATTGTCTGGGGCGACTGGCGCCACCTCGGCCACCGCCGAAGAACGCACATTTCTCGAGGCGCATCCCGACCTTGCCGTCCGCGCCACTGGCTCATATCTCGGCCATGGGATGGAGCCGCAATTCGCCATCAACATCGCGCTGGCCACGGTCGCACTGGGCCATGGTAGTCTGTTTCCGCCCTATGACTTATCCGGGTTGGAACGGCCGATGACCGGAAAATTGGATCAGGTTTTAGTGACCGGTGTCGGGCACTGGCGAGGCGAAGGCCTTGCGCTGGTCGAACGCATCGGCTGAGGAGTACTGAGCCATGGCAGCAGGCAAAGACAAGTTGGGGCGGCCAGTCGTCGTGGTCACCGGCCTCGGCGTGGTCACTTCACTTGGCGCCGGCAAACCCGACAATTGGGCAAAGCTCACCGCCGGTGAATCCGGCATCAGGACCATCACCCGTTTCCCGACCGACGGCCTCAAAACACGAATCGCCGGCACGATCGACTATTTGCCGCCGCAGCCTTGCGCCGCAGCTCTGACAGAGTCATTTGCCGCGCTCGCGGCTGAGGAGGCGATCGCACAGTCCGGGCTCGGCGGACCCGGCCGATTCCCTGGCCCGCTGTTCCTGGCGGTACCCCCGATCGAAATGGAATGGCCGCAACGGCTCGAAATTGGCGCGAAGTCCGGCGCCAACGACAAAGTCACCTACGCCGACATGCTCCGGGTCAGTGCCCAATTTCCTGAATATCATCGGCGCTTCTTGTTCGGTTCTGCCGCCGACAATCTGGCCGAAAAGTTCGGCACTCTGGGCTCGCCGATTTCGCTCTCCACCGCCTGCGCCTCCGGTGCTACAGCGATTCAACTCGGCGTCGAAGCAATCCGCCGCGGTGAAACTAATGCCGCCCTGTGCATCGGAACCGATGGCTCCATCAATCCCGAAGCGGTGATCCGGTTTTCGCTCCTGTCCGCGCTATCCACCAGCAATGACGTCCCGCAGACTGCGGCAAAACCTTTCTCAAAGAACCGCGACGGATTCGTCATGGCGGAAGGTGGCGGCGCACTGGTGCTTGAGAGCTACGACGCCGCAAAAGCCCGCGGTGCAAGGATACTCGGCCTCATCGAGGGTTGCGGAGAGATGACCGACGCTTTCCATCGAACCCGTTCGAGCCCTGACGGAAAGCCGATCGTCGGCTGCATCGCAAATGCCATCAGCGACGCGGGCCTGACACCGAATGACATCGATTACGTCAATGCGCACGGCACGAGCACACCCGAAAATGACAAGATGGAATATCTTGGTTGCGCGACTGTGTTCGGCGACCGCATGCGAAATCTGCCGATTTCCTCGAACAAATCCATGATTGGCCACACGCTGTCGGCAGCCGGCGCGGTGGAAGCTGTATTCACATTGCTCACCTTGCAGCATCAACTCATTCCACCCACCATTAACTACACAGTTCCGGATCCCGCGATTCCGCTCGACGTTGTGCCCAATAAGGCGCGCGAGGCGAGCTTGCGCCACGCCATTTCGAACTCGTTCGGATTTGGCGGCCAAAATGTTTCGCTGGTGATCGGGCTCGAGCCGGCCTGACGGTCACGCGAGCCAACCATCATGCGTGCGCTTAGACTTATCGCCGACCGCAAGCTTGAACTTGCCGATGTAGCCCCTCCTCCGCCCCCCGGCGAAGGAGATGTGCAAATCCGCATTAAAGCAGTGGCCCTCAACCATCTCGATTTATGGGGCTTTCGCGGTATGGCTTTCGCCAAGCGGCAATTGCCGCTGGTGGTCGGCGCGGAAGCTTCGGGCGAGATCGCAGCGATCGGCGGCGGCGTTACGGGCTTCCAGCCCGGCGACAAAGTTGTGATGTACGGCGCCAAGACGTGCGGTCACTGCCTGCCCTGCCAAGAAGGCCGCGACAATCTCTGCGAGAACGTGGCGGGCATCATGGGCTTTCACATCGATGGCTTCGCGCGCGATTTGATCAATCTGCCGGCGCGTTTAGTGATTCCGATACCGGCGGGCGTTTCGCTGCGCGATGCCGCTTGCGCGCCAATTGCCTTTGGCACCACCGAACACATGCTCTTCGACAATGCCAAACTCAAGCCCGGCGAAACCATTCTGGTGCACGCCGGTGGCTCTGGTATCGGCTCTGTCGCGATCAAGATGGCGAAGGCGCTCGGCTGCACTGTCATCACCACGGTCGGTGACGATGCCAAGGCTGAAAAGGCCAAGGCGCTCGGTGCGGACCATGTCATCAACTACAAGACCGAACGCTTCGAGGGCGTGACCCGCAAACTCACCTCGAAAAAAGGCGTCGACGTCGTTTTTGAACACGTCGGAGGCGAGGGATTTAACGCCTCACTGCTCTGTCTCAAACGCGGCGGACGGCTCGTTACCTGTGGTTCCACGGCTGGGCCGACTGTGACGATCAATTTGATGCAGCTGTTCCAGCAGCAATACAAGATTCTCGCCTCATTTGGCGCCTCCATGCGCAACATCCGGGATAGTCTGTCGAAGATCGCGGCCGGCATGGCGCCGATCATCGATTCCGAATTTGCGCTCGCCGACTTCGAACGCGGCCTGGCGCGGATCGAAAGCCGGCAGGTCTTTGGTAAAGTCGTCGTAACGTTTTGAGGCGCCAGCCATGGCAAGGATGATGCGGCGCTTGAGTCGCGGCACGAAACGCGCCGGCAATGCTATCGTGGGGATGATAGCGATCGGGTCGATCCGGCTTCTGCGCCTCCTCAATCCGGACGTCATGGCCAACGTCGCCGGTTCATTCATGCGGCGCATCGGGCCGCTATTGCCGGAACAACGGATCGGTCGCGCCAATCTGACGGCAGCATTCCCGGAGAAATCGCCCGCCGAAATCGACATCATTTTGCGCGGCGTCTGGGACAATGTCGGGCGCGTGGCGGCAGAATTCGCCCACCTCGACCATCTATCTGATTTCGACCCCTGGCATCCCGAACGGCCCGCACGCATCGAAGCACCGGCCGCCGACATCAAGCGTTTTTTCGGTATGATCGACGACGGAAAGCCGGCGCTCGTTTTCAGCGCGCACTATGCGAATTGGGAGTTGCCCGCCGTTTGCGCCACCGCCTGCAACGTCGATACTGCGGTGCTTTACCGCCGGCCGAACATTCCCGCTATCGACAAATGGCTTCACACCACCCGCACGGCCAATATGGGCAGGTTGATTTCCACAGGGCTTGATGCGCCGGTCAAGATCGCCCAAGCGCTCGAAGCGGGCACGCATATTGGCATGTTGGTTGACCAGTATTATGTGCGTGGCGTCGACGTCACTTTCTTTGGCCGCCGCACCAAGGCCAATCCGCTGCTGGCGCGCCTCGCCCGTCACTTTGACTGCCCCATCCACGGCACTCGGGTGGTGCGCCTTCCGAACCATCGATTCCGCGCCGAGTTGACGGAAGAAATACGACCGGCGCGCGATGCCGAAGGCAAGGTCGACGTTGCAGGGACCATGCAAATCATCATGTCGATCATCGAAGGCTGGATTCGCGAACATCCCGAGCAATGGCTCTGGCTGCACCGGCGCTGGCGCCCGGAAGATCAGCAACAGGTCACCGGCCGGTCTTGACCTTGGTCCATAGCCGGTTGAGAAGGCGCTGCGATTTCTGGTCGCGTGCGCTGACCGTGTAAAGCCGGCTCATGGTCGCGGCATCCGGGTATACGCTCTTGTCATCGAACACAGACTTATCGATAAGCTTCTGGCTCGCCAGATTACCGTTGGCGTATGCGACCAGATCGCTGTTCTTCGCAGCAACGTCCGGACGCAACAAGTAGTCAATGAAGGCATGCGCCTCAGCGACGTGATTTGCGTCTTTGGGAATGGCGAGATTGTCAAAAAACATCTGCGCGCCTTCTTTTGGAATCGAATAGCTGATTTCAACTCCGTTTTTGGTCTCGATCGCGCGCTTTTGCGCTTGCTTGATGTCACCCGACCAGCCGACCACCAGGCATATTTCCCCACCGGCGAGTGCGTTCAAATACTCCGACGAATGGAATTTTCGCACTGAGGATCTGATTTTCATCAGCAGCTCGGCGGCCTTATCCAGTTCACCTGCATCGGTCGAATTTGGGTTGAGGCCAAGATAGCGGAGCGCCGCCGGTATGATATCGTCGGCGGAATCAAGCATGTGTACGCCGCAATCCTTGAACCTGGCCAGATTTTCCGGCTTGAACACAATGTCCCAACTGTCGATCTTGCCATTCGCGCCAAGCCGCTCACGCATCGCTTTGACGTTGTAACCGATCCCGGTTGTTCCCCACATGTAATTGACGGCGTACTGATTGCCCGGATCGTAAACAGCCAGTCTCTTCGCAATATCCGGCCAAACGTTGTCGAGATTCTTGAGTTTTGTTTTGTCGAGTTTCTGGAAGACGCCAGCCTTGATCTGCCGCTCCAGGAAATATGCAGTGGGCACCACGACGTCGTAGCCGGATTTTCCCGCAAGCAGCTTGGTCTCAAGCGTCTCGTTGGCATCGAACGTGTCGTATTGGACTTTGATCCCCGTATCTTTCGTAAACTCTTCAATGACTTTCGGATCGATATAGTCAGACCAGTTGTAGACATTCACGACGCGTACGGCCTGGGCACCGGCCGTATTGAGGCAGGCCGCGCCAAGGCTGAGAGCCAACGCGACAATCATCAGTGGGCGATACATGGAAGGCCTCGGATCGGACGGTTCAAGCCTTGGTTGGAAGACCAGCGGCCTTCCACGCAATAATGCCGCCGGCGAGGTGCGCGGTGTACGGGTAACCGGCATCCTGTGCTGCAACCGAAGCGGTGATGGATCGCCGGCCTGAACGGCACGCGAATACAACCTGCTTTCCCTGCGGGTCCGGGATTGCGGCCGGGTCGAAGCACGAGAGCGGGACGATGACAGCCTCGGGATAGCTTTCGACCGACGTCTCGTTGGGTTCCCGCACATCAACCAAAAGGATGCGCCCTTCGCGCAATCCGGCGGCAACCTGTTCGGGCGAAAGGTTCGTAACCTCGTCCGCGCGCGGCATTTCGTCGGCCATACCGAAACTCCGTAACCTATCAGTACCCGATTTTACCCGGAATCCCGGAATGCCGCACCATACTTTTGTTCTCGGGTTCTAGATTGTCACCTGGGTCCCGACCTCGACAACCCGTCCGGTCGGAATCTGGAAATAGTCGGTCGCGTCGTTCGCCAAGCGGGTAAGCCCGATAAACAAGCGATCCTGCCAGCGCGGCATGCCGGAATGGGCAGCAGGCTTGAGCAAGCGGCGCGACAGGAAAAACGAAGTCGACATGATATCGAACTGCCAGCCGTGCTTGCGCGCGATTGCCAGCGCCCTCGGCACGTTCGGTGTCTCCATGAAACCGAACCGCAACACGACGCGCGAAAATGTTTTTCCAACCGGCTCGATGCGAACGCGCTCGGCGGGGTCGACACGCGGCGTATCTGCTGTCTCGATCGTTAGAATTACATTCTTCTCGTGCAGAACTTTGTAGTGCTTGAGGCTGTGCAGCAATGCGGTTGGCGCGCTGACCGGATCGCTGGTGAGAAAGACTGCCGTTCCCGACACGCGCGCCGGCGGTTTTTTCTCAAGACTTTTCACAAGCGATTCCAGCGGCGTCTCGAGACGTCGGGTTTTCTCCGACAGGAGCCTGGTGCCACGGCGCCATGTGTACATCACCGCCATCACCAGAGCCCCAAGCGCCAACGGCATCCAGCCACCCTCCACGATTTTGAGCATGTTGGCGGACAGAAACGTGAGATCAATAAACAGGAAAGGCACAATCAGCGCTGCCGCCGCAAAGAGCGGCCAGTGCCATACACGCCAGATCACCACCAGGGCCATCATAGCCGTCACCACCATGGTGCCGGTGACCGCGATGCCGTAGGCGGAGGCAAGCGCACTCGAAGAACGGAATAATGCGACCAGCAGCAGAACGCCGACCAAGAGCAGCGAATTAACGCGGGGCATATAGATCTGTCCGAACAACGCCTCTGACGTATGGCGGATTTCTAGGCGAGGAAGCAGGCCGAGCTGAATTGCCTGTCGGGTCAGCGAATAGGCACCGGTAATCACCGCCTGACTCGCAATTACGGTCGCAGCTGTAGCGAGCAAGACCATCGGCAGCAGCGCCCACTCCGGAAAGAGCAGAAAGAACGGGTTCTCGACCGATTTGGGATCGGCAAGGACCAACGCGCCCTGCCCCAGATAATTAAGCAAGAGAGCCGGCAGCACGACGACCAGCCACGCAAACCGAATTGGCCCGCGTCCGAAATGACCCAGATCTGCATATAGTGCTTCAGCGCCAGTGACGACCAGGAAGACCGCGCCGAGCGTATAAAATCCGACGATGCCGTGATGCAGCAGGAAACTCACGCCGTACCAAGGATTGAATGCGAGCAAGACGGATAGATTTTGTCCGACGTGCCAGATGCCCGCGACTGCAATCATCGCGAACCAAAACAATGTCACCGGACCAAAGAAGGTTGCGACATTCGCGGTACCGCGCGATTGTACAGCAAAGAGAATGACGAGAACGAGCACCGTCAACGGCACGACGTAGGCGTCGAATGCCGGCGTCACCACTTTTAACCCCTCGATGGCCGAAAGAACCGACAGCGCCGGTGTAATAATCGCATCTCCATAAAAAAGCGCACCGCTGATGACGCCGAGGAGAATGACAATGCTGCTGCCGCGCACAAGCGACCGAGACGCAAGCGCCATCAAGGCAAGCGTGCCACCCTCGCCCTTGTTGTCCGCGCGAAGCAGGACCAGCACATACTTTGCTGTCACGACCAGCAGGAGCGCCCAGATGATCAGCGACAGGATTCCGAGCACCACCGGCTCGCTCGCCGGAGTACCGGCGCCAGTCGCCGCTAATACCGCCTCGCGCAACGCGTAGAGCGGGCTGGTACCGATATCGCCGTAGACGACGCCGATGCTGCCGAGCGTGAGGGCCCAAAATCCGACCTTGGCCGGCGCATCGCTCGGGTCATGAGCCGCGACCCCGCCGTTGTTGGCGGTGGCAACGCTTTGGGACATTTGTGATCTGGCCTGAAATTGCTGCAGTGCAAAAAACCGTGGGACGCGGCTTATAACTCCGCAGACAGTTCCTGAGCACCGCCGTTTACGCAATGCGCCAGATCAAGCCATGCGGAAAATGCAAAGGAGGAGGATATTTTTACTAGCGAAATCAGATACTTATGAGAGAGGCCGGAACAGCGGGAAATCCCGTCAGACGGTCACCTGGGTGCCGACTTCGACAACCCGGCCGGTTGGAATCTGGAAAAAGTCCGTGGCATCGCTCGCCGAACGCGCGAGCGCGATAAACAAGTGATCCTGCCATGACGGCATACCGGATTTCGCGGACGGTTTGAGCGCACGCCGGGAAAGAAAGAAGGAGGTCGACATGATGTCGAAGTGCCAGCCGTGCTTGCGCGCGATCGCCAACGCTTTAGGAACGTTGGGCTGCTCCATGTAGCCGAACTTCAAAGACACCCGCGAGAAATACTTCGACAGCGGCGTAATCCGCACGCGCTCATCTTCCGACACACGCGGCATGTCGGCTGTAATAATAGTCAAAATAACATTGTGCTCGTGCAGCACCTTGTTGTGCTTGAGATTATGCAGCAGTGCCGTTGGCGCAAACTCGGGATCGCTGGTGAGAAACACCGCGGTCCCCGGCACGATGTGCGGCGGTTTTTTCTCCATACTCCGAAACAAGGTGTCGAGCGGCACTTCCGTGCGCCTTGTCTTGTTGATCAGGATTCCGGTGCCGCGGCGCCATGTGAGGATCAGGAGCACCATGCTGGCACCAAACAGCAGTGGCGCCCAGGCACCCTCAAACAATTTCAGGAAATTGGCGGAGAAGAACACAACATCAACGACAACGAACGGAGCGATCAGCAGGAGCGTTTTCCAGAGCGGCCACTGCCATCCTTTCCAGATCACGACGAATGCAAGAAGCCCATCCACCACCATCGTGGTCGCGACCGCTATACCATAGGCCGAGGCGAGCGCGCTCGAGGTCCGGAACAATCCCACGAGCAACAGGACGCCGATCATCAATGAAATGGTGACGCGCGGAATGTAGATCTGGCCGACCTGCGACGCGGACGTATGCAGGATCGTAAGGCGCGGCAATAACCCCAGCTGGATTGCCTGGTGGACCAGCGAATATGCGCCGGTGATAACAGCCTGACTCGCAATCACCGTCGCAGCCGTCGCTAATACGACCATTGGCAACAGGAAAGTATCAGGTACCAGCCGATAGAACGGATTCTCGATCGCCGCCGGATCGGCCAGAACCTTTGCGCCCTGACCGAAATAATTGATCAGCAGCGACGGCAGCACGAGCGACAGCCAGGCCGTCTGAATTGGCTTGCGCCCGAAGTGGCCGAGATCGGCATAAAGTGCCTCGCCGCCGGTCACAACAAGAAATACCGCGCCGAGTGTGACCAGACCAATCGAGCCGTGCTGAAGAAGGAATTCAATTCCATAGAGCGGATTGAAAGCTGCGAGCACCGTCGGATCGTCACGGATGTGCAGCCCGCCCGCGATTGCAATCGAGAGGAACCAGACCACCATGATGGGGCCAAACATGGCCGCCACTTTTGCAGTGCCCCGGCTTTGCGTCGCGAATAGCGCGATCAGAATGATGACGGTGAGCGGCACAACAAATTCAGTGAAGGCCGGGCTGGCGAGCTTGAGCCCCTCAACGGCCGAAAGGACCGAAATCGCGGGCGTGATCACAGAATCGCCAAGAAACATCGAAGCGCCGATGACGCCAACAATGAAGACGAATGCGGTACGCCGGCCGAGTGCGCGCGTCGCCAGCGCCGTCAGCGACAGCGTACCCCCTTCGCCGTTATTGTCGGCCCGGAGCAGAATCAGAACGTACTTCAGCGTGACCGTGATGATGAGCGCCCACACGATCAGCGAGAGCACGCCAAGTACGATGTCGCGCGTCACCATATGATTGTTGCTTGCAGCGATCGCGGCTTCGCGGAAGGCGTAGAGTGGACTGGTTCCGATGTCGCCGTAGACGACGCCAACACTGCCGAGCGCCAATGCGAGGAGACCCGGCGGCGCGTCCCGGCCTGAGTGGGCGGCTGCGGGCTCGGCGGCGGTCGTTTCGCTGGTATTGCTCATTGCAATTAAACGCCGTCCGCCGGAAAACGTTGAAGGCGGGCCTTATAACATCGCAAAGATCGACAGAATATGGGCTTTTTCCCGGCTCATCACCGCGATGAACTGGCGGGCGAGAGCCGTACTACCCGCTTAAGGGGTCAAATCGGCGGGCAAAGGTGGTTCTTCCCGCATCAGGGTGATCGTAACCCGCCGGTTTGGCGACATATAGGGATCGTCAGGGAAAAGCGGCTCCGTGTCCGACTTCCCCGCCACCATAAAGACATTCCCGGCCGGCACACCTTCCGCTTCCAAAATCTGGCGCACCGCATTGGCGCGGTCAGCGGACAACTCCCAGGGCCCGTAGCCGGGCTTCGGCGGCACTTTGCTTGAAGCAGTGTGACCAACGATCGAGAGACGGTACGGCATCGCTTTGAGTTGGGGCGCAATTTTCTGAAGGATCTTGCGCGTGCGTTCGTTCGGTTCTTTCGCGCCGTCCTGGAACATCGAACGGCCGTCCTGGTCAATAATCTCGATGTTGAGACCCTGCTTGGTCTCCTCAAGCATGATGTGCTTCGACGCTTCGGTGATCTCCGGCATCTCCTGCAAAGCCTGGCGCAGCGAGGCAGATGCTAGCGAAAATTTTCGGTCTTCTTTGAAACGAGCACCATAGGCGCGTTGGCGGTCGTTCTCCTCGGGCGACGGTGTCGCAGAAGCTTCCGACGGATCGATGTGGGCCGAATTTTTAAGGCGAGGACGCGTTGGCAAGCCCAGAATTTCAATGATGCCTGAGTAGCGCACGCGGTCCTGGACGCCGAAGGCATCGCGCATCGAGCCGGCAACAACCTGAAGCTTAGCTTGATCCTGTGTGGAAAATGCGACCAGCATCACGAAGAAGCTGACCAGCAGCCCCATCAGATCGGCGAAGGTGACGAACCACCCGTGACCGCCGCCGTGAGCTTCCTTGCGCCTGGCCATTGTCTATCGCCCGAAATCGAACGGCATCACGCGGCCACCGGCTCCGCCTCTTCCTCTTCGGCCTCTGCCTCGGTGTGGCGATGCTTTTCGGGCAGGTAAGCGAGCAACATCTCGCGCACCAAGGTCGGACTTTTTGCTTCACGGATCATCAAAATGCCGTCGATGATCAGTGTACGATTGATTTCCTCATCGACCAGCTTGAGATGCAGCTTGTCGGCAATCGGCAGACAAAACATGTTGGCGAGAGCAGCGCCGTAGAAGGTCGCCAGAAGTGCGCCGGCCATGAACGGACCGAGCTTGGATGGGTCGGTCATGTTTGCGAACATCTGCACCATGCCAATGAGGGTGCCGATCATGCCGAAGGCCGGCGCGCAATCGCCTACCGCGCGGTAGATCTTCTGGCCTTCATCGAGATGGGTGAGGAAGTTGTCGCGGTCGCGTTCCAGATTGTCGCGGATGAAGTTGCCGTCGTAACCGTCGGCGACGAACCGCACACCTTTGGCAAGGAAAGGATCCTCGATCTCAACCTTTTCCAGACCGATCGGCCCCGACTTGCGCGCAACCTCAGCCAAGCCTGCAATCTCATCGACAAGTTCGCGTTGGCTCATGCGCCGTAGTGTGAAGGCAAATCTGGCGCCGAGCGGCAAGCCGTGGAAAATCGAGCTCAGCGGGAAGCGGATCAATGTTGCGGCAAAAGATCCACCGAAAATGACGATGAACGCATGTTCGCTGACGAACATGTGCAGATCGCCGCCCATCAGAATCACGAGGGTAACGACGCCGACGCCGCTCAGCAGGCCCAGACTGGTTGCAATATCCATAAACTACCCACCCGACGCGCGCTGACGACGCCACAAGGTTCCCGTGACGACCCTAGACTGGCCCTGTTAAGGAGCGGTAAAGGCTAACCGTTGGTGAAAGAAAAACGCCCCAAAAACGGCCCGAGCTCATGACCGGCCGCAGAAAAACTGCAAAAATCATGAAAAAACAACGCCAAACAACCAGGCGGCCGATCCGGAAGCCGCTATCGAATTGGAGGAGTGTGACCCATGCGTGAGATCGGCCATTTCGTCGGCGGCAAGGCCGTCAAAGGGACCTCCGGCCGGTTCGGCGACGTCTTCGACCCCAACACCGGCGAGGTGCAGGCCAAAGTCGCGCTCGCAAGGCATGCGGAGGTCGAGCACGCCATTGCCAACGCGCAGGCGGCACAGCCGGGCTGGGCGGCGACCAATCCGCAGCGGCGTGCACGCGTGATGTTCAAGTTTCTCGAGCTGGTTCAGAAGGAATACGACAGCCTCGCAAAACTGCTCTCGTCCGAGCACGGCAAGACCGTTCCGGACGCGCGCGGCGATATTCAGCGCGGGCTCGAGGTGGTGGAATTTGCCTGCGGCATTCCGCATTTGCTCAAAGGCGACTACACCGAGGGTGCCGGTCCAGGTATCGATCTTTATTCCGTCCGCCAACCACTTGGCGTGGTCGCGGGTATCACGCCATTTAATTTCCCGGCGATGATCCCGCTTTGGAAGGCCGCACCGGCTATCGCCTGCGGCAATGCTTTCATCCTTAAGCCGTCGGAGCGCGATCCTTCCGTACCAATGCGAATTGCCGAACTGTTTATCGAAGCCGGCTTGCCGGAAGGCATCCTCAACGTGGTCAACGGCGACAAGGAAGCTGTCGACACACTGCTCACCGATCCACGCATCATGGCGATTGGATTCGTCGGCTCATCGGCGATCGCGGAATATATTTATTCGACGGGCTGCGCCCACGGCAAACGCGTACAGTGTTTCGGCGGCGCCAAGAACCACATGATCGTGATGCCGGATGCCGATATTGATCAGGCGGTCGATGCGCTGGTCGGCGCCGGTTATGGCTCGGCTGGCGAACGTTGCATGGCTGTGTCGGTGGCCGTGCCGGTCGGCAAAAAGACTGCCGACATCCTGGTCGAAAAACTGATTCCACGCGTGGAAAACCTGAAGATCGGTCCCTCTTCCGACCCGCAAGCCGACTATGGACCACTCGTGACCAAGGCCGCACTCAACCGCGTAAAGGACTACGTCGAACTCGGCGTTAAGGAAGGCGCCAAGCTCGTGGTCGACGGCCGCGGCTTCAAGCTTCAGGGTTACGAGAACGGCAATTTCATGGGCGGCTGTCTGTTCGACGACGTGAAGCCTGACATGCGCATCTATAAGGAAGAGATCTTCGGCCCCGTCCTTTCGGTCGTTCGCGCGCATGACTATGAAGAAGCTGTGCGACTCCCCTCGGAGCATGAATACGGAAATGGTGTTGCCATCTTCACCCGGGATGGCGACACCGCGCGCGACTTCGTCAATCGCGTGCAGGTCGGCATGGTGGGCGTGAATTTCGCAATTCCTGTGCCGCTCGCCTATCACACGTTCGGCGGATGGAAACGGTCGGGCTTTGGGGACCTCAATCAGCACGGGCCCGAACTCGATCCGCTTCTATACCAAGACCAAAACCGTGACATCGCGCTGGCCCACCGGCACCAAGGAAGGCGCGGAATTCGTCATTCCGACCATGAAGTGAGGCGCGTTCAACGATGACCGCCGTCAGGGCCGCGACTGGCGTCCTTGTCGTCATGACGCTGACGGGTTGTGCGGGAGATCAAATCTCGCCGGGGGCACCAACACCGGCAGCGGCACCGATCGATGCAACCATGCCCGGCCGCTGGATTCTGACCGCTCCGAATTCCCCGTCCTGCGGCCTGGAATTCGGCGGCGCGGCAGACGCACGGTCCGGCGTCGTTGCACCGGACGGTGGTTGTCCGGGCAATTTCTACATGAGCCGGCGCTGGGCAATGGACGGAAGCGTTCTTACAATCGCAAATGATGAGAGCCAGCCGCTGGCGCAGCTTCGGCCGGGCGGTACAAGATTCGAAGGTCAATCCACCAACGGCGTGCCCGTCACTTTGACACGCTGAACAAACTCCAGATCGAGAGTCCCATGAGTGAATTTCAACTCTACTGTTTTGCACAGTCCGGCAACGCCTATCGCGCCGCGTTGATGCTCAACCTGATTGGCGCCGATTGGGAGCCGGTTTGGGTCGATTTCTTCGGTGCCATGATCCAGCGCACACCCGAATTCCGGAATGACGTGAACGAAATGGGCGAAGCGCCGGTGCTCGTGCACGGCAAGAAAAAGTTCACGCAATCTGGCGTGATCCTGACCTACCTGGCCAAGCGCACAGGCAAGTTCAAACCTGAGGGTGAGGACGAAGAACTTGAAGCTTTACGCTGGATCATTTTTGACAATCAGAAAGTGAACGGATTCCTGGGCCCGTTTCGCTTCCTCAAGAACTTTGCCAAGCCCCCCGGTGATCCTTCCGTCCTCGCATTCCTCAAGGGCCGCGCTGAGGGAAATCTCGCGATCGTCAACAAGCGTCTGACCGGACGTAAATTCCTCGTCAGTGACAAGCCGACGATCGCCGACGTTTCGATGACCGCCTATTTCTACTATCCGGCTGATGAATTTGGTTTCGATATCGCCAAGAACTATCCGGCGATCGGCGCCTGGCTCGAGCGCATGAAGGCCCTGACGGGCTGGAAACATCCTTACGACTTGATGCCTGGTCACCCGCTCGGCAAGAGCTGAAATCAGTTCAGCCGCGCCGGACGATCATCATCGGACTCGCCGGCAGCCGGGCCCGAGGGAAATGCCACATTGCTCGCAGCGTTTGCAGCGGTAGCCGCGTCCTTGCGTTGATATTCCTGATAGGACAGCCAACCGAGCGGCAGACAGGCGAGATAGGCGAGCGTGCCAATCGTAAGCACCTGCCACGGATAGCTGACCAGCAACGCAAAGAACAACACGACGAGAACGAAAACCGGCAACACCATTTCGGGCGGCACGCGTTTGCCCACCCGTTTGCCCGAGAACACCGGTAATCGTGAGACCATCAATAGCGCAATGACGAGTGTGTAGATGAAAGTCAGCCACACCGTGATCAGGCCGCCCGACACGCCGAGGAAATTCAGGTAAATCGGCAACAGCACGGTAATCGCACCGGCCGGCGCCGGAATGCCGGTAAAGAAGTTTCCAGCCCAGACTGGCTTGTTGGGATCATCGATCATCACATTGAAGCGCGCGAGACGCAGCCCCGCGCAGATCGCAAAAACCAGGGCGGCAATCCAGCCGGCCGATTTAAGTTCGTGCAGGCCCCAGAAATATAAAATCAGCGCCGGCGCCACACCGAAATTGACGAAGTCGGCAAGACTGTCGAGCTCAGCGCCGAAACGCGACGTGCCCTTGAGCATCCGTGCAATCCGGCCGTCGATACCGTCGAGCAGAGCGGCAAATACAATCGCTGCCAGCGCCCAGTCGAGTTTCTCTTCAATCGAGAGCCGAATGGCGGTGAGGCCGGCACACAACGCAAGCAGGGTGATCAAGTTGGGCAACAACGTGCGAACCGGAATCGCCTTGAAGCGGCGCCGGAACGGTGGCGGTGCGGGATCAAACGGCGGAAATACCATGGTTCAAATATATACGTTTGCCGGCTGCCCGGCAGCTAAGCCATCAATATAGTAAGCAGATCTTCGCGCCGAAATTATGGGCAAAAGCTCCCTTATCCGGCAGCGGCAGCAGCCCCGTCCTCGTCCTTCGAGGTTTCCCACGTAGTTTCAATGGCATCGCTGGCGGCTTTTGCTTGGTCCGCATCTTGCCTTGGAACGCTCAATCGGATGCAATCGTGCGTTCAGGGACAGGGAGCCAAAAAAATGACGGCAATTTCACAACCGGTGGCAGCGCCGGCGACGGCATCAACACGCTGGGTCCAGTTGGTGCTGGGCATCATCGCCATGATGTCCATATCCAGCCCGCAATATGTCTGGACGCTTTTCACAAAATCCTTTCAGGACGGTCTCGGATCGTCGCTAGCCGATATTCAATGGACATTCTCGATTTTGATCATTCTGCAAACATGGCTGTCCCCGATACAAGGCTACTTGGTCGATAAATTCGGTCCGCGACTGCTGATCGCAGCCGGATGTCTGCTGTCGGGCGCGGGTTGGATCACATCGGCTTACGCCACCAGCCTGATCGGCCTTTATTTGACCTATGGTCTGTTCTGCGGTGTCGGCACCGGCATCGTCTATATCGGCATCATTGGATTGATGGTGCGTTGGTTCCCCGACCGGCGCGGCTTTGCAACCGGCATGGTGGCCGCCGGCTATGGCTTCGGCGCCATTCTCACCACCTTTCCGATCGATACGATGCTGAAGAACGCAGGTTACCAGCATACGCTGGTCGTGTTTGGCATCATCCTCGGCATCGTTGGCGCCGCCGCCGCTCTGGCGATGCGGATGCCGCAAGCCACCGACAAGCTGCCGTCGCCCGCCGTTGCGTCAGCGGTGAAAGACGTTGTGCCAGCCGATATGCTGAAAACGAAAGTCTTCTGGCTGATGTTCGTCATGATGACCATGATGTCGACCGGCGGACTGATGATCATCTCGCAATTCGCCTCGTTCTCGCGCGACTTCGGCGTGACCAAAGTCCTGGTATTCGGTCTGGCCGCATTGCCGCTGGCGCTGACGATTGACCGCATTACCAATGGTCTGACGCGGCCATTCTTCGGATGGGTATCGGATCACATTGGCCGCGAGAACACGATGGCAATCGCCTTCCTCATGGAGGCTTGCGCGGTCGCGGCCATGGTGCTGTTGCGGGACAACACGCTGCTGTTCGTTCTGCTTTCCGGCGTCGTGTTCTTCGGCTGGGGCGAAATCTTCTCGCTGTTTCCGGCCACACTGACGGATACATTTGGCACAAAATCGGCGACCACCAATTATGGCTTCCTGTATATGGCGCAGGGTGTCGGATCGGTCTTGGGGGCGCCGGTGGCTGCGCTAATTTACGCCAAGGCCGGCAGCTGGCTGCCGGTGTTCGCCATCATCATCACGCTGGACGCACTGACCGGCATTCTCGCGTTGGTCGCACTTAAACCGATGCGGAAAAGCTACCTCGCGGGAAAATAGTGGCGTCGAGGCATCACCGGGCGGGATCAGCCCGCCCGGTATGCCCGGGCTTCACCGGCGCCGCGCAGATCGGCGAGCACGGTTTCGCCTGCGATCGAGGTCTGACCGACCGCCACCAGTGGCGGTATGCCCTCGGGCAAGTAAATATCCAGCCGCGAACCAAACCGGATCATCCCGAAGCGTTCGCCGGTATTTATGGATTGGCCCACCTGCACGAAGCATACAATGCGCCGCGCGATGAGACCGGCGATCTGGACGACAGCGACCCGCGCTCCGGCGGTGCCTATCACCAATGAATTGCGCTCGTTGTCGACGCTGGCCTTGTCGAGGTCAGCGTTAAAGAACTTGCCCGGCTGATAGATGATTTTCTCGACCTTGCCGGCCACGGGACTGCGGTTCACGTGGCAGTCAAATACGCTCATGAAGATGGAGATACGCGGCAAGGGCTTGTTGCCGATGCTCAGCTCCTGTGGCGGGACTGCACTGGTGACCTGGCTCACCCGCCCGTCAGCTGGCGCGACGACCAGGCCATCGCGCACCGGTGTCACGCGCGGCGGATCGCGGAAGAAATAAGCGCACCAGATCGTTGCCAGTGTGCCGAGCCACCCCAGCGGCGCCCAAAGCCAGAACAGAATGATGCTGACGAACGCAAAGGCGCCGATGAACGGATAGCCCTCCGGAGTGACCGGAACGAATTGCGAGCGAATCGAATCGTAAATCGACATGCGGCTATCTTACTCCGCCGCGTCGGCGGGCGCCTCGATTGGCGCGGTTGCCGCCGCGCTGATGACATCGTCCACCGGCGGCGGATTGCGATTGGGGGCGCCTTGGTCCTCGCCCGCGCGAGCCAGCTTTTCGCGCGCCTCTTCGGCCTCACGCTGTCGGTTCCACATGCTGGCATAAAGACCGTTCTTCGCAAGCAGCGCATAGTGGGTGCCGCGCTCGACGATCTCACCCTGGTCAAGCACGACGATCTCGTCGGCGCCGACGATGGTCGAGAGCCGGTGCGCGATCACCAGGGTGGTGCGGTTGCGGGAAACCCTCTCCAGGGCGTCCTGGATTTCCTTTTCGGTATGGCTGTCGAGTGCGGATGTCGCTTCATCGAGCACGAGAATCGGCGGGCCCTTCAGGATGGTGCGGGCAATCGCGACACGCTGTTTTTCACCGCCCGAGAGCTTCAATCCGCGTTCGCCGACTTCAGTTTCATAGCCTTTCGGCGCAATCCGGATCAGCGGATCGATCTGCGCAAGACGAGCCGCCTCTTCCACCTCGGCGTCGGTCGCCTCCCAGCGGCCATAACGGATGTTGTAGCGGATCGTGTCGTTAAACAGGACCGTGTCCTGTGGCACCATACCGATCGCCTGCCGCAGCGATTTTTGCGTCACCTTGGCAATGTCCTGGCCATCGATCGAAATATGCCCGCCCATCAGATCGTAGAAGCGGAATAGAAGCCGCGAGATCGTCGACTTGCCGGCGCCGGACGGCCCCACGACCGCCACGGTCTTGCCGGCCGGCACTTCGAAGCTGATGCCTTTCAGGATACGACGCGATGGTTCGTAGGCAAAACTGACATTCTCGAAGCGAATGGTACCAGCGTGCACATTGAGAGGCGGTGCGTTCGGCGCATCCTTGATCTCCGGCTCGCGCGACAGGATCGAAAACATCAGCTCGATATCGGTGATGGCCTGCTTGATCTCGCGATAGACCATGCCCATGAAATTGAGCGGTTGGTAGAGTTGAATCATCATGGCGTTGATCAGAACAAAATCACCGACCGTTTTGCTCCCATCGCGGATTTCGAGTGCACACATCACCATGACCGCCGCGAGGCCGCAGGTGAAGATGGCCGCCTGACCTGCATTGAGCACGGCCAGTGATGTATAAGCGTGGACGCTGGCAACTTCATACCGCTCCATGGCGCGGTCGTAGCGCGCGGCCTCACGTTCCTCGGCCGAAAAATATTTGACCGTTTCGTAATTGAGCAGCGAATCGATCGCCTTGATGTTGGCGTCGGTATCGCTGTCGTTCATTCTCCGACGAATGCCGATACGCCATTCGGTCGCGTGGTAGGTGTATGTCATGTAGACCGCGACGGTCGCCATGATCACCGCGACATAACGCCAGTCGAATTGCCACATCAACACCACGACGATGAAAGCGAGTTCGACGATCGTCGGCGACAATTGCAGGATCACCATCCGTACAATTGTCTCGATTCCGTTGCGCCCGCGTTCGAGCACGCGCGTAAGGCCGCCGGTCTTGCGCTCGAGATGGAAACGCAGCGACAACTCATGCATATGGATGAAAGTGCGGTAGGCGAGCCGGCGCACGGCGTGCATCGCAACTTTCGCAAACAGGCCGTCGCGCAACTGCGTCAGTGCCGCCATCAGGATACGCATGCCACCATAGGCAATGGTCATCGCGATTGGCGCGGCCACAACCCACAGCAACCAGTTCGACGCGGCGACCGGCGCGGTGCCGTGACCCGCGAGTGCATCGGTTGCCCATTTGAAAGTAAAAGGCACCGAGATGGTCGCGAGCTTTGCGGCCAACAGCAGCACCATGGAGCCGATCACCCGCGTCTTCAGGTCGCGGCGGTCGGCCGGCCAGATGTAGGGCCATAAATGGATAAGCGTGGTGAGAAGCGCGCCGCGATCGGCGGAAACGCTTGCAGGCTGACCAGCGGCTCGATGATGGTGATCGCTCATTCAGGGCCCGAAACGACGGGCCGCAGGGCGCCGTCAATGCCTTCATATAGGGGGATTCTTGGCGGTAATCACCCCGCTTGCGCAGAACGCCAGCGCCTATTGCGAATTATCAGGCCCGCCTTGACGCTGCCGCAACCCGGATGCACATGCATGCAAATGAACAGAATCGAAAAAACCAATAAAATCCGCAAAATCTGCGTCTATTGCGGCTCCGGGCCCGGCACCGACCCGGCCTTCGCGGAAGGCGCCCGTGCTTTCGGAGCCATTATCGCCAAGAACGGGATCGGACTGGTTTTCGGCGGTGGCTCGGTCGGCATGATGGGCGCGATTGCAAAATCGGTGCTCGATCACGGCGGCCACGCGACCGGCATCATTCCGGAGTTTCTGGTCGCCCGTGAACTTGCCTTGAAGGGCGTCGACGATCTGGTCGTGACCCACGACATGCACGAACGCAAACGCAAGATGTTCGAGATGGCGGACGCGTTCGTGGCAATGCCAGGGGGGATCGGCACCCTCGAAGAAATCGTCGAGCAGATGACCTGGGTCCAGCTCGGCCGTCACCGCAAGCCGATCCTGCTTGCCAATATCAAGAATTTCTGGGACCCGCTTTGCGCGCTTATCGACCATATGAAGCGACTCGAATTCATCCGCGGTGATCTCAATTTCGAACTTCTGGTCGCCGACAAAGTGACAGACATCCTGCCGATGCTGCAAAAAGCTGCAGCGGCCGTGCCGGAAGCAGAGAAAGAAATGCCGGCGGTCATTGCCGACCGGCTCTAAGAACTATTTGGCCTCAAAAAACGTGACCGCTTCAATGCGATTGCCGTCCGGATCGCAGATGAAAGCGGCGTAGTAGCGATCATTATATTCGGGGCGGAGGCCCGGCTCGCCGTCGGATGTGCCACCGCCTGCAAGCGCGGCGGAATGAAACGCATCGACAGCCTTTGTCGAAGACGCACGCAGGCAGATGTGCATGCCGCTTTCGGCATCAAGGGGCGCCATACCGGCGCGGCTGTTGATCCAGAACTCAGGATACGTCTTGCCGTAACCGACCGCTGCATGCGCCCACTCCCGCAATTTGGTAAGCCCGAGCGGCGCCAACAACGCGGTATAGAAAGCCTCCGCTGCCTTGATATCGCGCACCGCGATGGAAATGTGATCGATCATGAAACCCTCTAACAGCCGTCCCCGCGAAGGCGGGGACGACAGCAAGTATGTCATGCCGGGGCGCCTGACTTCACCAGCTTAAAAATGATGGAATCCATCAGCGCCTGGAATGAAGCGTCGATGATGTTGGGAGACACGCCGATGGTTGTCCAGCGCTCGCCGGCCTCATCCTCGCTCTCGATCAGCACGCGGGTGACGGCTTCGGTCCCGGCATTGAGGATACGCACCCGGTAGTCGGTCAGCTTCAGTCCGGCGATATATTTCTGATATTTGCCGAGGTCTTTGCGCAGCGCGAGGTCAAGTGCATTGACCGGACCGTTACCCTCCGCGGCGGAAATCATATTGTCGTTGCCGACTTTCACCTTCACCACCGCCATGGTGACGGTGACGCGATCGCCCTCGGCGTTGTTGCGCTGTTCGACATTGACGTCGAACTGGGTCACGTCAAAATAGTCCGGCACCTTGCCCAGCGTGCGCCGCGCCAATAGTTCGAACGAAGCGTCCGCCGCCTCGTAAGCATATCCAATCGTCTCGCGTTCCTTCACGATTTCGAGCAGGCGGCCGATACGCGGATCATCCTTGTCCGCCTTGATGCCAATGCGCTCGAGCTCGGCCAGCACATTGGATTTGCCGGCCTGCTCCGACACCAGCACCTTGCGCCGGTTACCGATCGTTTCCGGCGCAACATGCTCGTAGGTCGCCGGATCTTTCATGATGGCCGAAGCGTGAATGCCAGCTTTCGTCGCGAAAGCGCTCTCGCCCACATAAGGCGCGTGCCTGTTGGACGCGCGATTGAGCCGTTCATCGAGCGCGTGAGAAACATGCGCGAGTTTCTTGAGCGCTGCGTCGGTGACGCCGATGTCGAATTGCTTTGCAAATTCCGGCTTGAGCTTGAGTGTCGGAATAATGGAGACAAGATTGGCGTTGCCGCAACGTTCGCCCAGTCCGTTGAGGGTGCCCTGGATGTGGCGTGCACCGGCGCGTATCGCGGCGAAGGAATTTGCAACCGCCTGATCGGTATCATTGTGGGCGTGTATGCCGACATGATCGCCAGGGATCGTCTTCACGACTTCGCCGACGATCGTCTCGACCTCGTCGGGCAAGGTGCCACCGTTGGTGTCACACAGCACGACCCAGCGCGCGCCTTCGTCGTATGCGGCCTTCGCACAGGCAAGTGCATATTTCGGATTGGCTTTGTAGCCGTCGAAGAAATGCTCGCAATCGAGCAGCACTTCCCTGCCCTTGGCTTTTGCGGCTTTCACGCTGTCGCGAATTGAAGCGAGGTTTTCTTCATTGGTCGTCTCCAGGGCGACCTTGACGTGATAGTCCCAGGCTTTGGCTACGAAGCAAATCGCGTCGGCCTTCGCATCAAGCAGAGCCGCAAGGCCCGGATCGTTGGATGTCGAGCGCCCCGGCCGCCGCGTCATGCCGAAGGCCGTAAAGGTCGTGTCGAATTTGCGATCCGTTCCGAACAACTCGGTATCGGCCGGATTGGCGCCCGGATAGCCACCCTCGACATAGTCAATTCCAAGCTCGTCGAGCATGCCAGCGATTGCCAGCTTGTCGGCAAGCGTGAAATCGACGCCATTCGTCTGCGCGCCATCGCGCAGCGTGGTGTCGAAGAGATAGAGGCGCTCCTTCGGCATGCTGGTCCTCACCAAAGGTAATAGTTCGAGACCAACGCGACGGCGATCAAAATTGCGATGGCGCCCATGACGATATGGTGGCGTTTCATGCGGTGTCCTTACGTCAGCCGGTAGACGACGTAGAGCGCGATCACGACAGCCGCTGCAAGTACGCCGTATTTAAGCACGATGTAATAGAGCCAGTGGCGCGGGAACGGCGTGTCGGGTTTGGTCATGAAGCCTCCCGTTTGGCGGCAAGTTGCTTTTGCATGGTGGTATTGGCGAGCCACTCGTCGCCGACCAAGACCGTATTGCGTTGCTGGGCGACATAGCCGCGCTTTTCAAAGAAGCCGCGGGCACTGTCACTGGCGTCAACGCTGAGCTTTCCCGCACCGCGGCCGCCGGCGAGCTTTTCCAGCGCGTCGGCCAACATGGCGCCGACGCCCTGCCCCACCACCGCCGGGTGCACATAAAGCATGTCAATCTTCTCTCTGCCTTCGAGCGAGGCAAAACCGACCGGCGAGCCTTCGAGCGTGGCAATCAGCGTCAATTGACCAGCCAGTTTCTTGCCGAATTCGGCGGCATCATCGGCGACAGAGGCCCAGGCGTCCTGCTGTGCGGGAGTGTAGTCCTCGTCGGTCAGTGCCTCGATACTGTCGCGGAAGATTTCGCGCAGCACCGGTGCATCTTCCGGCAGGAATGGCCGCAGGCCCAGCTTGGGATGCGCTACCGCCATCGTCGCGCACTCGCTTTCTTACCCTCTCCCCTTGTGGGGGAGGGTGGACGCGAGCGAAGCGAGCGGCCGGGTGAGGGGTCGTTACTGATCGACAATCCAGCCCCCTCACCCGCCTCGCTCACGCTTCGCGTTCGCTCGGCACCCTCTCCCACAAGGGGAGAGGGAAAGAAAGAAGCGCGCCCGGCCATCATCGCGCGATCTCCCAGGTGGTGCCGTCCTTGGAGTCCTTTAGCACGACACCCATGGCAGCGAGCTCGTCACGGATGCGATCGGATTCTTTAAAGTCCTTCGCTTTGCGAGCGGCATTGCGTGCGTCGATTAGATTGACGACTTTGCCTTCATCGATGGCGATCGATGCTGGTCGGAACGACGCCCAGGCTGAGGCGGAAATCTGCAGCACTCCCAACATTCGCGCGCTGGCCTTAAGGCAGGCTGCGGCAGGCTTGGCGCCCTTCACCGCCTCACCCCGCAACTCGTGCAAGGCGGCAATTGCCTTTGGTGTGTTCAGATCGTCCAATAATGCCTCGAGCGCGTCTGCGCATAGAAAGCCCGGTGCTGTGTCAGCGGTCAGTGCAATCCATTGATCAAGAGTCTTCTGCGAGTCGCGCAATCCCGACACCGTCCAGTTAATCGGCTGCCGATAGTGCGTCTGCAGCATTGTAAATCGCACCACCTCGCCCGGCCAATCCTTCAGCAACTCGTGGATCGTCACGAAGTTACCGAGGCTCTTGCTCATCTTCTCGCCTTCGACCTGCAAGAAGCCGTTGTGCATCCAGTAATTCGCCATCACCGGCGTATGGAAAGCGCAACGCGATTGCGCAATCTCGTTCTCGTGATGCGGAAACACCAGGTCGATGCCGCCGCCGTGGATATCGAAAGTCTCACCCAGATGTTTCCATGACATGGCCGAGCATTCGATGTGCCAGCCTGGCCGGCCCGGCGTTTTGATGCCCGCGGGCGAAGGCCAGGCGGGCTCACCCGGCTTCGACGGTTTCCACAAAATGAAATCTTGCGGGTCTTTCTTGTATGGAGCGACTTCCACGCGTGCGCCGGCGATCATTTCATCGAGCGCACGGTTGGACAGCTTTCCGTAGTCCTTCATTGAGGGAACGTGGAACAGCACGTTGTCTTCGGCGACATAAGCGTGACCGGATTTCACCAGCCGCCCGATCAACGTCTTCATCTCATCAATATGCTCGGTCGCGCGCGGCTCGATGGTCGGCGGCAGGCAGCCAAGCGCCGCCACGTCATCCTTGAAGTTTTTGTAGGTCTCTTCCGTCAGATCGCGGATGGAAACGCCGCGCTCCGCCGCACGCGTGTTGATCTTGTCATCGACATCGGTGATGTTGCGCACATAGGTGACATGCTTTTCACCGTAGATGTGCCGCAGCAGCCGGAACAGTACGTCGAACACGATGACCGGGCGCGCATTGCCGATATGGGCAAAGTCGTAGACCGTCGGTCCGCACACATACATACGCACACGCGCCGGATCGATCGGCGTAAACACCCGCTTCTCGCGCGTCAGCGTATCGTAGAGCTTGAGTTCCATAGCAAATAACACCCGTCGGCCCCGCTGGCCGGGCGTCCTGCTATCTCAACGTTGAGAAAAGACGGCCGCAGCCAGCGTGATGCGCTAGCGAATAATCTCCGGGCAAATGCCGCAGATATGGTTAAGGCCGTTCATGGCGGCACAATGATTTGTCGCGTCCGGGCCGTCAAGGTGTTGGGCGAACCCTCGCAAAACACAGGAAAAATTTGATGACCGAAGGGGATTGCAAGGTTAAGCGCCCCTTAACGATTTCCCTCACATTCTCGGAATTGACGCTGGCTTCGGCTGGCGCTTCCACTCCACGGGCACCTTGGAATGCGGACAGCTTTCGTCGGTCTCCTTGCATTGCTTTGGTTGGGTCTTGCGACGTCCGCCCAGGCCGAACGGCGCATGTTTATCGTCGCCAACGATGCCGATGGATACGGCATCGATCGTTGTCTCGCCTCCGGCGAAAAATGCGGCCTGGCGGCCGCCAATGCCTACTGCAAGACGCAGGCTTTTGCGCAGGCTACGACCTACCACAAGGCGGATCGTAGCGATCTCACCGGGGCGATACCCGATGCGGACGGTGGCAGCTGCCGTGACGGCAGCTGCAACGTGGTCGCCATCGTCTGCACGCGCTGATAATCGAGCGCGCAGGTTCAACCTGTTTTGACCGGATCATGGCAGACGGCGCAAATTTTGTTGCCGTCAAGGTCGCGCACATAGGCGCCGTAATAGTCCGGATGATAATGTGTGCGCAGTCCGGGCGCGCCCATGTCGGTGCCGCCTGCAGCAAGCGCCGCTGCATGAAAGGCATCAACTGCCGCGCGTGACTTGGCGTTAAAGGCAACAGTTACTCCGTTGCCCGGACTGGCATCGCCCTTGTCATATGGCCGCACAACCCAGAATGGCTCGTTGATTCCGTCAAAATCTTCCGGCGCATAACTGGCCGCAATCTTGACGGTCCTCTTGCGTACCAGGCCGAGCGGCTTCAGCGCTTGATCATAAAAGCGCGCAGCGCGTGGCACGTTTGCGGTGCCGATGGTGAGATGGCTGTACATTCAGGTCCCCTATCTTGCAGACCTCGACGAACTTTCGGTGGATGAAAGCGCCTTGTGTGTCGCTCACGGCGTCAAGACGCTTCCCTTGCGCTAACCCTGTAGAGCTGACCACATCTCGCGGTCGCGTTCGGCGGTCCAGATCACCGGCCATTCGATACCGCGCGCTTCGTCGTAAGCGCGCGAAACATTGAATGGCAGGCAGTGCTCATAAATTGCAAAACTTTTGAACTTTGGATCCATCGTCAGCCGCGCGAAATCGAAGGCATCTTTCAGCGATCGACCTTTAGTGACGCTATCCTGGACCGACCCGTAAAGAGACGAAATGAAATCGCTCGTTAGCTCGATGCCCTCCTTGACCAGTTCGGGCGTCGTGAGTGCCGCACCGCGGCCCGGCACCAGCGCATTGGCCTGCAATTCCGCGAGGTGATCGAGTGTGGCCGGCCAGTCGGTGAAATGTGCATCGCCGCAATAACTGGCCGATTTGTACCCAACGAGATCGCCGGAAAAAACGATGCCGGCATCGGGAACGATTGCAATCACGTCGCCGGCTGTGTGGCCCCGCCCGATATGCATGATCCGCACCTCGCGCCGGCCCAACCAAATCGAGATCTGGTCGGGAAAAGTTATTGTCGGCCAAGTCAGCCCGGGAATAGATTCGACGGCGCGGAACAGGCGTGGAAATCGGCCGATTTCCGAATCCATATCCTGCTTGCCGCGTTCGCCGATCAAGCCGCGCGTCGCATCGGATGCCAGTATCTCGGCCCCTTTGTAGGCCGACGCTCCCAGAACCCGCACCGCATGATAGTGTGTCAGCAAGACGTATTTGATCGGCTTGTCGGTCACCTTGGCGACGCGCGTGATCACGTCATCAGCGATCGCTGGTGTCGCCTGCGCGTCAACGACCATGACGCCGTCGTCGCCGACAATGATGCCGGAGTTCGGGTCGCCCTCGGCGGTATAGGCGTAGAGTCCCGCCCCGATCTGATCGAATGTGACTTTCTTGTCGCCGAGGTCCTCGGTGGAAGCAAATCCGCTCACTGAGTGAAGCCCCTCTGCCGATCAATGCGCCAACCGACCATGAACGACACCCGCGCAAAAGAAAATGAAAGACTACGTTGGCCTGGAACAGAGCGATCCAGAACCTGACTCTCCCAATGAACTCCGCGGCAGTTGTCTATTTCCCAAATGGGACCGGCAAATCTTTGATGACCGGCAAGACGCGCGAATGCCATTTTAGTTGCAATTGCAACCAAGGTCAGGTCCGCTCCGGCGGAACAGCCGACCGGACTATGCGTTACAGCCGCGGGCGCACGCCGTTGGGGACGGGCAATGAAGTTCCTGATCATCATTCAATTCGCCAAGTCCATTTTCCTCTTCGCCTGGAGCGACGAACCCGGACCGGGCGTCCTGTCCCGCCGCCTTGCGGCGCTGCGCTTTTGGCCGTCGTGCCAGCAGCGGCGCGGTACCCAGTAGTCCGGAACTCGTTGCACCCGGTCGCAAGTTCGGCCAAGATTCCCGTCATGCGCGAAGGTGCCTCGGACAGCAACGAGGCGCCGGCGCCCGGGGGAACGCAGCAGCACCGAAATGACCGACGAGACGGCCCAGAAAGCGCCTGAAGCGACGATCGGCCATGCGGCACTTAAGCTGGACGAATTCCTGCCCTATCGTCTCAATGTCTGTGCCAGCCTGGTGTCACAAGCGCTCTCCCGCATTTACGCCGATCGCTACAAGATCGGTGTGCCGGAATGGCGGGTGCTGGTCACCCTTGGCGAATTTGGGGCAATGACCGCCAAGGCAATCGGCGCACATAGCCACATGCACAAAACCAAGGTGTCGCGAGCGGTCGCATTGCTGGAACGACGCAAGCTGGTCACGCGCCGGGCGAACAAGGCCGATTTGCGCGAAGCTTTCCTCTCGCTCACCCCGGCAGGACGGGACATCTACACGGAACTCGCTCCGATCGCGCTCGATTTTGCGCGGCAGTTGCTGGAGACTGTCGATGCGTCTGATCGTGCTGCGCTCGATCGCGCAATCAACAAGCTCACCGAGCGTTCGGCGCAGCTGGCCCCCCGTATCGCCAACGGCCATCGTCCCGGCTAGATTGCGCCAATCCAAGTCGGAGTCTGTCCGTGAAACTCTATTCTTATTTCCGTTCGTCCGCCGCCTATCGGGTCCGCATCGCGCTCAATCTCAAGGGGCTTCCCTATGAGACGGTGCCAATCCACCTCATCAAGGAGGGCGGACGCCAGCACACACCTGAATTTCGCAACATCAATCCGCAAGCGAGAGTACCGGCACTGGAGTTGTCGAGCGGCGAGGTGCTCACGCAATCGCTTGCGATTATCGAATACCTCGACGACATCCACCCCGAGCCGCCGCTATTGCCCGCGGACGCGCTCGCGCGCGCCAAATGCCGCGCAATCGCACAATTGATCGCTTGCGATATCCATCCGCTCGATAATACCAGTCCCCTGCAATATCTCAGGCGTCAGCTCAAACATGAACAGCCCGAGATCGACGCGTGGTATCATCACTGGATCATCGTGGGCTTTACTGCGCTGGAATCCCTGCTCACCCCGGGACCCTATGCGTGCGGTGCGCATGTGACGGTTGCGGATATATGCCTTGTGCCGCAGGTCACAAATGCACACCGGCTGAAGGTGCCGCTCGATAAATTTCCGAAGATCGTCGCAGTGGACGCCGCATGTCTGAAGCTTCCGGCGTTCGATAAAGCGCGCCCGGAAAATCAGCCCGACGCCGAGTGACGGGCACGCGGTGACCTGCTAGACCACCGCTCCGCATTACCACCTTTCCTCCCACATCGACGAACGATCCGTGATCAACAGCAAGCTCGCACGCGTCGTCCTCTGGATGGTCGGCGCACTGCTTTCATTTTCGGTCATGGCGGTATCAATCCGTCAACTGTCCCGCGGCGGCCTGAGTATTTTCGAGATTCTCGCGATCCGAAGCGGTGTCGCACTTATTGTGCTGTTAGCCCTACTTGCAGTCCGTCCTGATCTGCGTGTGCACGCGCGACCCCGTCGCATGGGTCTCAATTTCTTCCGAAACTCTGTGCATTACGCATCGCAATTCATGTGGGCCCTCAGTCTCACCATGCTGCCGCTCGCCATGGTGTTCGCGCTTGAGTTCACCATGCCCGCATGGACTGCGCTGCTCGCCGTCTGGTTTCTGCACGAGCGCATGACCCCGAGTAGGCTCGGAGTCGTCGTGCTCGGCCTCATCGGTGTCCTGGTGATTCTGCGACCCGGTATCGCCGGATTTAATCCAGCAGCGATTTTGGTGCTGCTGGCGGCGTTCGGATACGCCATCACGATGATCACGACAAAGAAACTGACGATGACGGAAAGCACGTTCGGGATTGTCTTCTGGATGGCGGTGATGCAATTTCCGCTATCGCTGATTGGCAGCGATCTGGCGGTCTTTTTCCATTTCGAGGCACGTCACATTTTGCCCGCAATCGGTGTCGGTCTCGCCGGGCTCTCTTCACACTATTGTCTGAGCAATGCGTTTCGATCTGGCGATGCAACTTTGGTGGTCCCGTTGGATTTCATGCGTATTCCACTGATTGCCGTTGTCGGTTGGGCGTTTTACGGTGAGCCACTCGACATATTCGTCCTGCTTGGCGCGCTGATCATTATTTCGGGGGTGTTTTGGAACCTGCGATCCGAAGTCGCAAGCGCAAGGCTCGCCCCACCGGATTTTTCAGACTAGAGTGCGCGATATGAGATCGTCATTTTGCATATGTGCGGCAACTCTTATTGCGGGCTTCGGCCTGGCAACGGCGCAAGCCCAGTCGCAGTCGTCGAATCCGGCTTGCCAGCGGCTTGAGACCCAGCTCGCGACGCTCGATCGCGGAAATACCGATCCGGCACGCGCTGATCAAATTCGGCGGTCGGAAGACCTGGTCAACCGCCAGCAGCTCGAGGTGGACAGGCTGGTCGCACAATCGCGCCGGATGGGTTGCGAAAGCTCGGGCTTCTTCTCGATTTTCAGCAATCCCCCCGCGCAATGTGGCCCGCTTAGCCGGCAGATCGACCAGCAGCGCAGCGGACTCGAGCGCATGCGAAACGACCTTGAGCGGCTCAATGGCGGCACAACAGAACGTGCAGCTCAACGCCAAGGTTTGCTGATTGCACTCGGCGACAATGGCTGCGGACCGCAATATCGATCGGCCGCCCTCGCCGGCCAGCAAAACGGGTTCTTCGATCGCTTGTTTGGCGGCAACGGCAGCGGCGTATACTCTACACCCCCGGGCCCGATGGGCGGCACTTTCCGCACCGTTTGCGTACGCACGTGCGACGGTTTCTACTTTCCGATTTCGTACTCAACGTCGCCGGATCGTTTCCGCGACGATGAATTGACCTGTCAGCGTATGTGTCCGGCGTCAGAAGTTTCGCTCTATGCGTATCACAATCCAGGCGAGGAAATGACGCAGGCGGTCTCGCTGAGTGGTCGGCTCTACACCGAACTGCCAAGTGCATTTCAGTATCGAAAGGCCATGAGCCCTGAGTGCGCCTGCCGCCGTCCCGGCGAAAGCTGGGCGCAGACGCTCAAGGCCGTCGGGCCCGATGATACAGTCGCCCCTGGGGACGTCGTCGTGACCGAACAGAATTCAAAGCAGCTGTCGCAGCCGCGGATTGGCCCGGACGGCAAACCGATCCGTCCAGACCCGCGCGTCCCGGCAGCAGCGGCGGCTGCACCGCCCGCGACGGAACCAGCTCCCGAATCCGATCCGGCCAAGCGGACGGTGCGCACAGTCGGTCCGACATTCATCCCCGCGCGTTAAGCGACCGACTGCACCTGATCAAAAATCGAATGCTTCGCTCTTCGCCGGCTTTCCCGTGACCAGTGAAACATCGGGCGCTGGCATTGGCGTGCCAGGGTCACGGAAGCGGTTCGTAATAGGATAGCGGCGGTCGCGGCCAAAATTCCTCAGCGTCACCTTGACCCCTGGCGCCGCCTGACGCCGCTTGTACTCGGCGATGTTGATCATGCGTTCGACCCGCATGACAGTTTCGTGGTCGAATCCGGCGGCAACGATCGCCGAGACCGGCTCTTCGCGCTCGACCAATCGTTCCAGGATCGGATCGAGCACGGCGTAGGCCGGCAGCGAATCCTCGTCCTTTTGGTTCTCGCGCAATTCTGCAGTCGGCGGCCGCGTGATGATGTTCTCAGGGATAACCGCTCCGCCTGGCCCCTTGGCGCCGTCCGGCTTCCATTCATTGCGCAATCGCGCCAGGCGAAACACCTCGGTCTTGTACAGATCCTTGATCGGATTGAACCCGCCATTCATGTCGCCATAAAGCGTCGCATAGCCAACCGACATCTCGGACTTATTGCCGGTGGTTACCACCATAAGATTGAACTTGTTGGAGATCGCCATCAGGATTGTACCGCGCGCCCGCGCCTGGAGATTTTCTTCGGTAACGTCACGCGGTACCCCGGAAAAGATCGGCGTGAGCGCCTCCTCGAAGCCCACGACGGCAGCCGAGATCGGCAATAGCTCGTAGCGCACGCCCAGCGCCTTGGCGCAAGCGGCCGCATCGTCCAGCGATTCCTGCGATGTGAATTTATAAGGCAGCATGATGCAGCGGACGCGTTCCGCGCCGAGCGCATCGACTGCCATCACCGCGCACAGCGCAGAGTCGACGCCGCCTGACAGGCCAAGCACAACGCCGGGAAAACCATTCTTGTTCACGTAGTCGCGCAGGCCGAGCACACAGGCCGCATAGTCGGCACGATCGGCTTCAACGCTCGCGACTATTGGCCCGTTTTCACAGCGCCATGTTCCGCCATGGCGTACCCACTGCGTCGTGACGATCGCTTCCTGAAAAGCCGCAAGCTGGAATGCAAGCGAGCAGTCCGCATGCAGACCAAACGACACGCCGTCAAAAACCAGTTCGTCCTGCCCGCCGACCTGGTTGACATAGACCGTTGGAAGTCCCTGCTCGGTGACGCGTGCCACGGCAATGTTGAGCCGCACATCGCCCTTCTGTCGCCAGTACGGCGAACCGTTCGGTACGACCAACATTTCAGCGCCGGTCTCCGCCAGACATTCGACAACCTCCGCACCCCAGATGTCCTCACAAATCGGAAGTCCCAACCGCACACCGCGGAAATTGACCGGTCCGGGCATCGGCCCAGGTGCAAATACGCGCTTTTCATCAAACACGCCGTAATTCGGGAGATCGACTTTGTAGCGCAGCGCGGCGATGACGCCGCCATCGAGCAAGGCCAGCGCGTTGTAGAGTTTGCCTCCGTCGACCCATGGCGTGCCGACGAGGAGTGCCGGGCCACCGGACGCTGTTTCACGCGCAAGCGCTTCGATTGCCGCGCGGCAGCCTGCCTGAAACGCGGGCTTGAGAACCAGGTCTTCGGGTGGATAGCCGGCAATAAACAGCTCGGGGAACACGAGCAGATCGGCGCCTTGAGCGGCTGCTTGCCCACGGGCACGCCGCACTTTCTCGGCATTGCCGGCGATGTCGCCGACCGTCGAGTTGAGCTGGGCAACTGCGATGGCCAGCCTGTCAGCGGGACGAGCGTTCATGGGAAAGCTCTACCGCCTCGCCATCCGGTCCGGCAATGGGGGGCCTTGCATCGCAGCCCAGCAAGCGTGCGCCGGCTCAGAACGGTCCAAAACGATAGCTGCCCTGCACAAAGACCCCGTAAATATTGGCCTTGAAATCGAGAGGTTGTGGGAAGCCGCCGACATCTTCGAAATGCATGTCCCCCTTGCTTTCCATATGCCAATAGCGGCCGCCGATCCCCACGCTGATGGCGTCGTCAACCTGATACGAGAGCAGCGTCTCCAGCTGGTAACCCCAACCATGGCCGTCCTCGATAATTGGGAAAGGCAGATCAGGACGCAGTAGATGGTTGTCGGTGCCGGAGAACCAGACATAGGGAAGGAATGCGCCTTCGACATTGAGCCGCCAACGGTCGGCCAACGGGATATCGGCGTTCAAACCAACACGCAGCGCCTGCCAGGTGTCATCTTCGACAAGGGCGGCGACACTGTTCGGAATACCGCCTGCGCATATATCAGGATTGGTTGCAGTCTGTTGGCACCCGAAGGCTTTCATTCGCAAATGCAAATAGTGATAGCCGACAAAGCCATCGACACGGAAATCGGGGCCGCGCAGCAGCGCGCCGCCGAAATCGAAACTGATGTAGCCAAGCGACTGGTTCTGAAGCGTGCTGTTCGTGCTCGAATACGGCATTGTAAGAGGCGGAAAGTCTTCGTCCTGAAGGTTGCCCTGGGTCAGCAGCCCGCCGCCGGCGTAGCCCTTCCAGAAAAGACCGCTGCTGTGATCGACACGGGCAACCATTTCCAGCGAATGAGATTGCAGGCCGGTATAGCTAAGCCGCGACACCAGGTCACTGCGAGTAAAACCATAAAGATCCTTGCTGGTGCTTCCGAGTCCGTACCAGTAACGCAGCGCGAATGATGACGTGAATTGAGATGTCTCGGTCGTCAGAATAAATGGATCAGTTGCGGCCGCCGAACTCACAGCGGCGCACAATCCCCACAACCCAATCAACGTTCCCCGCAACTGAACTTTGAGCATGACATCCCCAGCCGTCATCGACGTGAGGAGTTTTCGGCCCAATTGTTTGCGAGCTCGTTACAATTTTACCGAGCGCGTTGAGGAACGCTGCGCATCATTAAAGAAGCCATAAATGGCGGGCGTTTACCTTTATGTTTTCTGAATTGGAAAACCGCCGATACGCGTGCGCGTAGCAGCTTGCTATGCAAGGACAGGCGCAAGGCGAATGATCTCGCGCCTGTCCTTCTTGTTAACAATTACCGTTCGGCCGTCCGTAATCCGGCGCCGCCGCCGCTGAGCGCGACAGTGCTGACCTGTCTCAGCTTACGGCCGTTAAAGCTGAAAACCTGCAGATTCTTCTCGACCATGCACTGGATTACGACCGTCGCATTGTTCCTGCTCCAGGCGGCCCCTTGGCACCAATGACCGACTTTTGCCTCGGCGACTTTCGTGAGACTGGTGCCATCGATTGCGTAGATCTGCAACAAGCCATAGTCGTTGAAAGCAGGGTGGCTCTTCGGCCTGTTCGAACCATTCATCACGGTGACAGCCACGTGTTTTCCATCGTGCGACATCGCCACGCCTTCCGGCGTTTGGCCGACACTGACCGTATTGACGACACGCGGCGGCTTGACCTTGAGATCAATGACATTGATCACGTCGATATCGCCCTGGCCGCCGCCCTGATCGCTGACCACAGCGACATCGCCCTTCTCGCTGATCTCGAGGCTGTAGGGCCGGATGCCACCGACCATGAACATCTTGCTATCCTCGACTTTGTTACCGTCAACCGACAGGACCGAGACCTTGTGGTCACCATCCCGTGTGACCAAGGCCATTTTTCCATCGGGCGTAAATGCGACGTGACTCGGCCCCGACTTGGCGTCGCCAAGCTGAATCTTTCCGGCCGGAGTGAGCTTGTTGCCGGCGATGGTGAATACCGACACTGTGCCTTCGCTTCGGTTGGCGACCAGGGCCAGTGTGCCGGCGCGATTGATGGAGACCCCCGCCGCGCCCAGGCCGGCTTCCAGGGTGGCGATCACCGCCGGTGGCTTGGCCTTGAGATCGATCACCGAAAGCTTGTTGTCTGGGACTGCCTTCTTTCGATCGGCCGGATCGACCTTGAATGCACCGGTCACCAGCGCGAAATTTTCTCCGCGCGAGATGGCGACGCTCTGTGGCGGACCGACCACGCTGGCCGGCGCCTTGACCTCAGCGATAATTTTCGGCGGCGCAAAGCCAAGGTCTATGATGCTAATGCTGTCGGCAGCGGGATTGTCGGGAACGACATTTACCCCGTCGACCAAGACGGCCTTGTTATCATTCGCCGAGATTGCGATTTGGGCATTGGCTCCGACAGTGGGCAGTGACGATAAGGCCAGCGCGAACGCGAGTTGAGCTGACCGCCAGTGATGGCGTTTCATAGAACCTCCCCGGCTCGGACAACATTGTTGTAAAGGCGGCAAGGCGCGCCGAGCCCGCGCCTCGCTCCGCCAACACTAACACCGGTCGAGGATAATTGCTTCCCGGAGTTAGAGCCCGGCCACGGCCGGCATCGGCTTGACTTGTCCGGACCGCTCTTTTTTGAGCAACTCGGCCAGCAGGAAGGCAAGGTCGATCGCCTGCTCGGCGTTGAGCCGCGGATCGCACGCCGTGTGGTAGCGATCGTTGAGATCGGCATCGGATATGGCGCGGGCGCCGCCGGTACATTCGGTGACGTTCTGCCCGGTCATTTCCAGATGCACGCCGCCGGCATAGGTGCCTTCGGCCTGATGCACCTCAAAGAAGCTACGCACCTCTTTCAGGATCAGGTCGAATGGCCGGGTCTTGTAACCGCTCGCAGACGTAATGGTGTTGCCGTGCATCGGATCACAAGACCACAGCACAACCTTGCCCTCGCGCTTTACCGTACGCACCAGCGGCGGGAGCAGCTCGCCAGCCTTTTCCGCGCCGAAGCGGCCGATCAAGGTGAGCCGGCCCGGCTCGTTGTCCGGGTTGAGGATATCGATCAGGCGCAGCAGGTCATCGGGCTTGCTGGACGGACCGCATTTCAGACCGAGCGGGTTTTTGATGCCGCGCGCGTATTCGATATGCGCGTGATCATGTTGCCGTGTGCGATCGCCGATCCACAACATATGACCGGACGTTGCGTACCAGTCGCCGGTCGTTGAATCGACCCGCGTCAATGCTTCCTCAAAGCCGAGAAGCAGGGCCTCATGGCTCGTATAGAAATCGGTCGTCCGCAGCTCGGGATGGCTCTCAAGGTCGAGACCGCAGGCTTGCATGAACCCGAGCGCTTCGGAAATACGGTCCGACAATTCGACATAGCGCCGCGACTGCGGACTGTCCTTGACGAAGCCAAGCATCCACTGCCGCACGCTGGCGAGGTTCGCGTAGCCGCCTTGTGCGAAAGCGCGTAGCAGGTTGAGCGTCGCGGCCGACTGGCGGAATGCCTCGATCTGGCGGCGCGGATCGGGACGCCGCGCGTCTTCGGTGAACGCGGCGTCGTTGATGATGTCGCCGCGATAGCTGGGCAATTCCTTGCCGTCGCGCTTCTCGGTCGGCGAGGAGCGGGGCTTGGCGAATTGCCCGGCGATGCGGCCGACTTTCACGACCGGCGAGGCAGCCGCATAAGTCAACACGACCGCCATCTGGAGAAACATCCGGAAGAAATCACGGATGTTGTTCGCACCGTGCTCGGCGAAACTCTCGGCGCAGTCGCCGCCTTGCAGCAGGAAAGCCTCGCCCTTGGCCACGCGCGCCAATTGCTTCTTCAGACTGCGCGCCTCGCCGGCGAACACCAGCGGTGGGAAAGTCGCCAGTTGTTTTTCGACATCGGCCAATGCTTGCCGGTCCGGATAATCCGGGACCTGCTGAATTGGCTTTTTGCGCCAACTATCGGGCGTCCAGCGTTCGGACATTACGCGCTACCGTTTTGTTTGAGCGTGGCCTCGACCGAAAACCGGTTTCAGCTTTTCGGGATCACGCTCGGGCGTTCGGGCGGCGTTATACACGACAGCCCCCCGTAAAAGCCAGTTTTTCGGACAAATTCGGTTAGTTTAGGCCTTATTCCGCAGCGGCGCGGCCGTAGCTCATGGCCTTTTCGCGCATCGTGACCAGTTCCTCGGCAGCGGTCGGATGAACCGCCATGGTCGCGTCGAAATCGGCCTTGGTCGCGCCCATCTTCACGGCGATTCCGATGACCTGGATCAACTCGCCCGCATCGGGGCCGACGATGTGGCAGCCAACCACGCGGTCGGTAACCCCGTCGACCAGCAGCTTCATGAATGAGCGCGTATTGCGGCCGGACAACGTCGCCTTCATTGGCCGAAAACTGGTCTTGTAGACGTCGACGACTGCGAGTTGATCGCGCGCCTGCTGTTCAGTCAGACCGATGACACCGACTTCGGGCTCCGAGAATACCGCGGTCGGGACATTTGTATGGTCAACCGGTGTCGGCTTGCCGCCGTACACCGTATCGGCGAAGGCGTGGCCCTCGCGGATTGCCACCGGCGTGAGATTGACGCGATTGGTGACGTCGCCCACGGCATAGATGTTCGGGACGGATGATCGTGAATAATCATCGACGTCGATGCCACCGTGTTCATGGATTTTCATCGCCAGGCTTTCGAGCCCAAGGCCCATGACGTTGGGGCGACGGCCGATAGCAAACATTACCTTGTCGGCCGCAATCACGCTGCTGTCTGACAGCCGCACTTTGAATTCATCGGCGGACTTTTCAATCGCAGCGACGGTGTGGCCGCACGTAACCGCAATGCCGCGTCCACGCATCTCGTTCCGCAAATGCTCTCGCACGTCATCGTCAAAGCCGCGCAGAATATTCTCGCCACGATAAACAAGCGTCACTTCGCTGCCAAGCCCCGCAAAGATGCAGGCAAATTCAACCGCAATATAACCGCCGCCTTGAACCAAGATTCGTTTCGGCAGTTCCGGCAAATGAAACGCTTCGTTCGAAGAAATCACATGCTCGAGGCCTGGAATTTTTGGTCCCAGGTGCGGCCAAGCGCCGGTCGATATCAGAATCGTTTCCGCCCGCACGCGCGCACCCGTTGAGAGGCGCACCGTGTGCGCGTCTTCGAGCGCGGCACGACTCTTGACCAAAGCCACATTAAAGCGCTCCAGCGTGCTGGTGTAGGCAGCTTCCAGACGCGCAATCTCGCGATCCTTGTTGGCGATCAATGTCGGCCAATGAAATTCCGGTTCGGCAATCGTCCAGCCGTAACCGGCCGCGTCCTCAAATTCGTCGGAAAAGCGCGAGGCATAGACCAAAAGCTTCTTTGGTACACAGCCGCGGATGACACAGGTGCCGCCGACGCGATATTCCTCGGCGATCATCACGCGCGCGCCATAACTCGACGCAATGCGCGCGGCCCGCACCCCGCCGGAGCCTGCGCCGATGACAAAAAGGTCGACGTCGTGGTCCGCCATCAGCCCCGCCATCGCATTGTCAGGACCGCCGGAGCAACTGCCGGCGATAGCCCATCAAAGCGCGTGACCTCGTTTCTTAAGTTCGTCACGCATCTTTGCGATCACCTGATCGGAAAGCTGGTTTGCCCAATCTTGTGCAAATTTCAGGCCTTCCTCGCCAATTTTCGGCTGCTCGGAAATCAGCTTCGTGCCGACCGGCGATTTGTAAAATGCCAACAGATCCTTGAGCTCCGCCTCGGTGAAGTGGGTCGCATATAATTTTGCCACTTCGGCGGTCAGCTCATCGAAACGGGGAGCAAGATCAGCGCGCATCTGGACAGCAATCTCGTTGAGATCTTTGTTGAGGGCTGGATTCTGCTGAAGAAAAAGATTCTTTGCTTGTTCAATGACGCCGGGGATCAACGGCGTGAACAGCGTGGTTGCGCCCGTCACTTTTATGACTTCCCGGGCTGTCTGAATGGCCGCCGCTGATGGCTGCTGCGCACCAGCCACGCCGCCAAAGCCGATTAAGGCCAAGGCGACGGCGGTCGGTCTCATTGCACTTTTAATCACCTCAACAACGCTCATTGGAAACTCCATCTAGCTCTAGATCTCAGGACCTTTCGACGATCTTTACGCCGTCAGGCCCGCCAATAATGGCCATCTGCGCAAGGCCTACAAACAGACCATGCGCCATGACACCGGGCACATCCGAAAGCGCATGCGCCAACGCGGCCGGATCGTCAATGCGTACGAGCGCGGCGTCGAGGATCCAGTGACCGCCATCCGTGACGAAACCATGGCCGTCTTTGCCAAGCCGCAACGTCAGCCGCCCTGGCGCCTGGATCGCTCCGATAGCCTTTTCCACTGCACGCCGTGTGGCGGCCAGACCGAACGAGGTCACTTCGATCGGTAGCGGAAATTGGCCGAGGGTAGCAACATTTTTACTTTGGTCGGCAATCACGATCATGCGCGCGGAGGCGGTTGCAACGATCTTTTCTCGCAGTAATGCGCCGCCCCCACCCTTGATCAAGCAAAGATCCGGCCCGATCTCGTCGGCGCCATCGACGGTCAGATCGAGCTCAGGCGTCTCGTCCAGCGTTGTGAGCGGGATGCCGCAACGTATTGCGTCGGTCAAGGTCGCCTCGGATGTCGGGACCGCGATGATATCGAGTCCCGCGCGAACACGTTCGCCAATCAATTCGACGAAATGCCTGGCGGTCGATCCTGTACCTAGGCCCACACGCATGCCGGGCCGCACAAATTCGACGGCGCGAGCGGCGGCTGCGCGTTTTTGGGCATCGGCGTTCATCGGTACCGGCTGAGCAATCAAGCGTCGATTGACGATATGGTGCGGTGCCTATCTAGCTCTGATCGCCCTGCCTGAATAGCCGTAATTTACATGACCGGCTGGGCTGGTAAATCGGCCTTGCAACGACGATAGACGAAGGCTAGCGATCCCATCCATGCCCTCACCCACCATCGTATTTGACCTCGACGGCACGCTGATCGATACGGCTCCCGACCTGATCGATACCCTTAATGTTATTTTCGCACGCGAGGGAATACCCGCGGTGCCATACGAAGCTGCACGGAGTGCGATCGGTGGCGGCGCCAAGGCAATGATTGCGCGCGGGATCGAAGCAGAGGGCCGTACTCTTTCGGCACAAAAACTTGAACAAATGTTCGCGGATTTTATTGCGTACTATGCCGACCACGTGGCGGATAAGTCCCGGCCGTTCCCGGGGCTCGTTGATGCGCTCGATACGCTGTCCGCGCGTGGATGCCGATTTGCTGTGTGTACAAACAAGCTCGAACGTCTGTCAGTTCTATTACTTGGCCAGCTCAGGCTCGCTGACCGCTTTGTGGCGATCTGCGGGCAAGACACTTTCGGCATTCAGAAACCCGATCCAGAAATTCTGCGGCGGACCGTCACGGCGGCTGGCGGAACATTGCAACGTACGGTTATGATCGGCGATTCAGGCACCGACATACGCACTGCGCGGGCGGCTGGCGTCCCAGTTATCGCGGTCGACTTTGGTTACAGCGAAAGCCCTATTGCCGATTTTGGACCAGACCGGATCATCAGTCATTTCGCGCAATTGCCGGCCTCGATTGCAGCGCTTATTTCGGAAATCTGACGGGCTGTGGTACGAAATTATGGTTAATGTGGTAAGGTTAACGTGGCGCAATATGTTGCACCTGCATGACGACCCCCCTATCCTTCCAGCGGGCGAGCGGCGGCTGGTTGCTCGAGTGGGACGGTTAATATGATGTACCGAGTTCTTGCGATTTTTGGCGCTGCACTTGCCCTTGCGGCGTGCTCGTCGACCCCTGACTGGATGAATCTTGACGGACTTAAGCCGGGTCCCTCTTTGGACACCGTGAGCCTTGAGTCCGAACCGCCCGGTGCCGAGGCAAAGGCGTCGAACGGACAAACTTGCCGTACGCCATGCTCGCTGGCGCTGCCTATTGATGCGGCCTCATCGGTGACTTTCACGCTGAACGGTTACCTGCCCGAAACGGAACGACTTGAAGCAATCACCACAACCGGTGAACCGCCCCGATTGCGGCCAAATCCGGTTGTCGTCGAACTCACACCCGGTGCACCGCCCGTCGCAAAGAAGCCGGCTGCAAAGAAGCCGGTTGCGAAAAAGCCCGCATCGCGACCGAAGCCGGCCGCGGCGGCAGCGCCGGCTCCAGCAACCGCAGCCCCTGCCCAGGCGGCCGCGCCGTGGCCGACAAACTCGCCGCCAGCGCGACAGTAAATAGTAGATCCAATTAAGCCCTGTCGCGCAGCCTGAAACTGCGTGATTGCTGAGTGCTATGGCCATTCGCTGCCAAAATTCCTATATGGAGCGGGTGCGCGAACTACAAACCGCGCGACGCAAGGTTGGACGATGGCAGTGGCCGCCGGCACTTCCGCAATTGAACTCGACCGTGCAAAACCGAGCGCGTTGATCGACCCGTTCAACCGCGCCATTACATATTTGCGCGTCTCGGTGACCGACCGCTGCGACTTCCGCTGCGTCTATTGCATGTCGGAGCACATGACGTTCCTTCCGAAGGCCGACCTGTTGAGCCTCGAGGAACTTGACCGGCTCTGCAGCGCGTTTATTGCAAAAGGTGTCACCAAATTGCGTTTGACCGGTGGCGAACCGCTCGTTCGGCGCGGGATCATGACTCTGGTGTCTTCGCTATCGCGACATCTGGCAAGTGGCGCGCTTCACGAGCTGACGCTGACCACCAACGGTTCGCAATTACAAAAATATGCTTCTGAACTCAAAGCCAGCGGGATCGAGCGCATCAATGTATCGATCGACACGCTGGACGCCGACAAGTTTCGCGCTATCACCCGATGGGGCGACCTCGCAAACGTCATGGTCGGGATCGATGCAGCGCAGGCGGCGGGGCTCAAGGTAAAGGTCAATACGGTTGCCCTGAAAGGCGTGAACGAAGACGAGATCGCCGGTTTGTTGGAATGGGCGCACGGCCGCGGCATGGATCTCACGGTCATCGAGGTGATGCCACTTGGTGAGGTCGATGAATCGCGCCTCGACCAATACCTGCCACTATCAATCGTCCGTGCACGGCTGGCCGAGAAGTACACGTTGGACGACATAGACGACAGCACGGGAGGCCCCGCCCGTTACGTACGTGTGAAGGAGACCGGCGGCCGATTGGGGTTTATTACCCCCCTCACCCACAATTTCTGCGAATCCTGCAATCGCGTCCGCGTCACCTGCACGGGAACGCTTTATATGTGCCTCGGTCAGGATGACGCCGCCGATCTCCGCAGCCCTCTGCGCGCTTCGGAAAGCGACAGTCTCCTGCACACTGCGATCGACGAGGCGATTACACGTAAGCCTAGAGGGCATGATTTCATTATCGATCGCCGGCACAAAAAACCGGCGCTGCCGCGCCACATGAGCACGACCGGCGGCTAGGGCGCCTCAGGGCTGACGGGCGACGTTTTCCTTATGGGCCGCGCGGTCGGGTTCGTCCCAAGAGGGATCAACAATGGCGGCCCGGTCCGGAAACCGGCTTTGACCGCGGCTATCCCGTCTATAGCGCAGGGCCGGCCCACTCTTTCGACCAAATTGTCCATTGACGCAGTATGGCGGCATCGGATTAAGGTGGTGGCATCGGCTTTGCTCATCGCATAGCCGGGGTCCGTGGGGGGACGCGTTTTTCGGGGCGGTGGTAATTTCCTAAGCCTCTGTGGGGAGAGGGTGTGAAGGTACTGCTTGCATTCAGTCGCGGGGTCGACTGGCTCAACACGCAATTGGCGGTCGTCGCGAACTGGCTGGTATTGCTGGCAGCCTTGATCAGCGCCGGCAACGCCGCGAGTCGATACGTTTTCAGCGAAAGCTCGAACGGCTGGCTCGAGATTCAGTGGTACATGTTCGCCGGCATGGTGCTGCTCGGCGCACCCTACACGCTCAAAATGAACGAGCATGTGCGCGTCGATCTCTTCTACGGCATGATTGCGTCGGAACGCACACAGATTTGGATCGATATCATTGGTGGCTTTCTTTTCCTGCTGCCAATATGTGTGATCCTCACCTACTTCACCTGGCCATGGTTTGTTGAGTCATGGAACATCAACGAAGCGTCGTCTAATGCAGGCGGCTTGATCCGCTGGCCGGTGAAGCTCCTGCTTCCGGTCGGGTTCGTCCTGATGGCGCTGCAAGGCATTTCGGAAATCATCAAGCGCGTCGCCGCGCTTGAACACGTCATTGACGTGGAATTCAAGTACGAAAAGCCCCTGCAATGAACTGGATTGTCGAACACCTCGCGCCATTGATGTTCGCGGGCATGATTCTATTCATGCTCATCGGATATCCGGCGGCATTCTCTCTCGCAGCGACCGGTTTATTTTTCGGGTTTCTAGGAGTCGAGTTCGGTCTTATCAGGCCAGACTTCCTTGGCAATCTGACCTACCAGCTCTTCGGCATCATCTCGAACGACCTGCTGTTGGCAATTCCATTCTTCACGTTCATGGGCGCCATTCTCGAACGATGCGGGCTGGCCGAAGACCTTCTGGATTCCTTCGGTCAGCTTTTCGGCCCGATACGTGGCGGCCTCTCCTATGCGGTGATTTTTGTCGGCGCCGTCCTCGGCGCGATCACCGGCACGGTGGCGGCGTCGGTCATCGCCATGGGCGTGATCTCGATGACTCCGATGCTTAAATATGGCTATTCGGTTCGCCATACCATGGGTGTCATAGCCGCCTCGGGTACGATTACCCAGCTCATCCCGCCATCACTTGTGCTCGTCGTGCTGGCCGACCAAATGGGCCGCTCGGTCGGTGACATGTACGCGGGCGCGATCGGACCCAGCATCATCCAGATATTCCTTTTCTGCGGATGGGTGCTGATCGTCAGCTTCGTTTGGCCTGATAGTGTTCCGGCGCTTCCAAAAGAGGCGCGCACGCTCCAAGGATGGGCGCTCTGGAAACGCTGCATGCGCGGCATGATTCCCTCGCTCGGCCTGATCTTCCTGGTCCTCGGAACGATTTTCATGGGCCTTGCGACGCCGACCGAAGCCGGCGCAATGGGCGTAGTCGGCGCGATTGCGCTGGCCTGGTTCTACGGAAGCCTGACCTGGCCACTGCTCTATCAGGGTATGGCCTCCACCATGCGGATCACCGCCATGGTGGTGTACATCCTGATCGGCGCCCGCGTGTTCAGCCTGGTGTTTCAGGGGGTCGGCGGCAAGGTCTGGATCGAGGATCTGCTGACATCGTTGCCCGGCGGTCAGATCGGGTTCCTGATCTTCGCCAATGCTTTCATTTTCATAATTGCGTTCTTTCTCGACTTTTTTGAAATCGCTTTCATCATCATTCCAATGCTGGCGCCGGCTGCCGACAAGCTCGGCATTGACCTGATCTGGTTCGGCGTCCTGATCTGCGCCAACATCCAGACGAGCTTCATGCACCCGCCGTTCGGGTTTGCATTGTTCTATTTGCGAGGCATTGCGCCGAAATCGATCAAGACGTCGGATATTTATTGGGGCGCAATCCCCTGGATCGGGACGATGGTGATCCTCGTGGCCATCGTCATCTTGTGGCCGGCCTCGGTGACCTACTGGATCGATCGGGCCACCACCATCGATCCGTCCAAGGTGAAGATAGAAATCCAGATGCCGGAAATGCCACCGCTCAATTTCAAATAGAAATAGGCGACACCCGACACGAAAAAATCGAGGCCCCGGAACATGGTTCCAGGGCCTCATTGGATTTCAAATCAGCTAGCCGCGCGCGCGGGCGCGAATCATGTAGCTGTCGTAGCTATATTCCGCGATCTGCCACCACAGATATTCGTCGTTGCGGAAAGCAAGCATCGCCTCCAGCACCTTCTTGAAGTCTGCGTTGGTGGCGGCAACTTCGTTGTGCAGTTCGGCAGCGGCCTTGTAGCAGGCGTCCATGATCGCCGGCGAGAAGGGCTTGAGCTGGGCGCCGCCGGCCACAAGACGTTTGAGCGCCAACGGATTGGCCTGATCGTATTTCGCCATTGACCAGGTGTTGGCGTAATGCCCCGCAGCGGTCAGCGCGGCCTGATAGGGCTTCGGCAGAGCATTCCACTTATCGAGGTTGACGAACGCAAATATCATCGAGCCGCCTTCCCACCACCCCGGATAGTAGTAATGCGGCGCAATCTTGTAGAACCCGAGTTTCTCGTCATCGTAGGGCCCAACCCATTCAGCAGCATCAATGGTGCCCTTTTCGAGTGCCGGGAAAATATCGCCACCGGCGATTTGTTGCGGCACCACACCGAGCTTGGTCAGCACTCTGCCGGGGAATCCGCCGATACGAAATTTCAGTCCCTTGAGATCGTCGACGGTATTGATCTCCTTACGGAACCAACCGCCCATCTGACATCCGGTGTTCGCCGCCATCAATGCGGTGACATTGAACTTCTTGTAGAAATTATTCAGCAGATCCATGCCGCCGCCGTGGATCATCCAGGCCTGGTTCTGTCGCTGGTTTGGACCGAACGCGACTGAGGTGCCGAATGCGAATGTCGGATCCTTGCCGAAATAGTAATACGACGCAGAGTGACCGATCTCGACGGTCCCGCTCGACGCAGCATCCAGTGCTTGAAGCGCCGGAACGATCTCGCCGCCTGCGAACACCTGGATCTGGAATTTATTGTCGGTTGCTTCGGCGACGTTTTTGGCCATGATCTCGGCAGCGCCGTACAACGTGTCGAGCGACTTCGGCCAACTGCAGGTCATTCGCCATTTGATTTCCGGCATCGACTGGGCGATCGCCGGCGCAGCCACAGCGCTCGCGGCAACACCAAGTCCGGCAGCCTTCAAGAATTGACGACGTTTCATTCCAATGCCCTCCCCTCGTTTTTTATTGCGGGAGCCCCAACCCGCATGCGGCGCTACATCATCCCCCGGGGCCTGGTATCAACCATGACCGAGCATGGTCGCTAACGCCAGTCTGCACCGGTTAAACGAAAGTTGTAAGTGGGCCCGGTTTACGGCCAAAAACAACGAGGGCCAGCGTAAGGCTGGCCCTCCCGTAATTCGTTTCGACGTTAGTTGGATTTAGCCTTTTGCGCCGCTCCGGATCATGAAGCTGTCGAACCCGTATTCGGCGACCTGCCACCAAAGATATTCGTCGTGGCGGAATGCCTCCATCGAATCCAATACCTTCTTGTAGGCGGGGTTGGTCGCAGAGGTTTCGACATTGACCTCATTCGAGGCCTTCAGGCAGGCCTCCATTGTAGGCACGGTGAAAGGCCGCAGCTGCACGCCGTTGGCGACGAGCCGTTTCAACGCCGCCGGGTTGCGTGCGTCATAGGAGGCTAGCTCCTGCACGTTGGCATAACCGGCCGCGGCCTGGACGACTGCCTGGTACGACTTCGGCAGTTCATTCCACTTCGCCTGATTGATCAGCAAGTGGTTGGTTGTGCCGCCTTCCCACCAACCGGGATAGTAGTAGTACTTCACGATCTTGTAGAAGCCGAGTTTCTCGTCGTCGTACGGACCGACCCACTCGGCCGCGTCGATGGTGCCTTTCTCCAGCGCCGGATAGATGTCACCGCCTGCGAGCTGCTGGGCAACTACGCCAAGCTTGCCGAGCGTCTTGCCCGCCCAGCCGCCGATGCGCATCTTCAGGCCCTTGAAGTCATCGGGCCCCTTGATCTCCCTGTTGAACCAGCCGCCCATCTGACAGCCGGTATTGCCCATGAGAATGCACTTGGTATTGAACTTAGCGGCAAACTCGTCGATCAGCTTCTGACCATCGCCCTCGTAGAACCACGCATTCTGCTGACGCGCGTTAAGACCGAACGGCACCGCACAGAACAGCGCCCAGGTCGGATCCTTGCCGATGTAGTAATATTGGGCGCTGTGGCCCATTTCGACGGTACCGCTCTGCACAGCATCGAGCACCTGCAGCCCGGGGACAATTTCGCCGGCGGCAAAGGTCTGGATCTGGAATTTTCCATCGGTCGCTTCCGAGACTAATTTCGAGAAAGTCTCGCAGGCACCGAACAGTGTATCGAGCGACTTCGGCCAGCTTGCCGTCAGTCGCCACTTCAGCGTTGGCGATGATTGGGCGATCGCAGGCTTGGCGATCGTGGCCGCTGCCGCAGCAACCCCTCCTGCCCCGATCGCGGTGAGAAATTTGCGGCGTTTCATCGAATCCTCCCTTATCGCCCCGATTGACTGAGTTCCCATGGAGCAACAAAGGCCGCTCCGCGTTGCGACAGAATGCGTCCCTGACTGGGTCAGCGCAAGTTCCCCATTCGTCGCACGGGCAACGGATTCGGGCGGTAAAGCGGGGCTTGCGGCCCGATTTTACGAGGTCAAAACCGGGATTAGGCCTCGATCACGATCTTCGGCGCGGTCCGCGCCGCACCCTTGATCTGGTCGCGCACCCTCGCGGCAATCTCTCGATAGATTTTGGCGTGCGGACCATCCGGCTCGGTGGCCACAACCGGAAGCCCTGCGTCTGATTTTTCACGAATGGTCATATGCAGCGGGACTTCGCCAAGAAACGGGACACCTAGTCGCTCGGCTTCCTTCCGTGCGCCGCCGTGACTGAATATGTCGGAGCGGGTGCCGCAGCTCGGACACAAAAAATAACTCATGTTTTCGACCACGCCGAGCACTGGAACGTTCACCCGGTTGAACATCGCGACGCCGCGACGCGCATCGATCAGGGCAAGATCCTGGGGCGTGGAGACGATCACCGCGCCTTTCAACGGAACCTGCTGCGCCATCGTGAGCTGCGCGTCGCCTGTCCCTGGCGGCATGTCGACCACCATAATGTCGAGTTTGCCCCACTCCACTTCGCGCAGCATCTGCGTGATCGCCGACATCACCATCGGCCCGCGCCAGATCATCGGCGTTTCTTCGTCGATCAGAAAACCAATCGACATCACCGTGAGACCATAACGCTCAATGGGCTTGAGACGCGTGCCGCCGATCGTCTGCGGTTTCTCCTTGATGGCGAGAAGCTTTGGCAGCGAGGGACCGTAGATGTCGGCATCAAGCATCGCCGACTTTCATTCCAAGGTCGCGCAGTCCAAGCGCGAGATTGACCGCGGTCGTCGACTTGCCGACACCACCTTTACCGGACGCGACCGCAATAATGGCATCAACGCCGGGAATTCCGGGCTGCACCTTGTCCGCCGGATGCGCGTGCGCTGCCGGAGCTCCCGTAGCGCGTGGCTGGGTGGCGACATGCGCTGGCTGCGGCCCGCGCGCGGCTGCACCCGCGGCACGCTCGGCCGTCAAGGCCACCAAAGCGGACTGCACCCCGGGAATGGCCCGCACGGCTTCTTCGGCTGTCTTGCGCACGGATTCCCACGATTTAACCGTGGCGGCGTCCACCGTCAGTGAGAAAAAGACTTTGCCGTCGGAGACAACGATATCCGAGAGCACGCGCGCGTCTGGCAAAGGCCTGCCGTCCGGCGATGGCACCTTTGCCAAGGCCGCGAGAACCTGCTCCTTGCTCACCGTCATAACTTCATGTCCTTAATGGCCTGATTTCGCCGCCACCATAAGCGCGGCGGCGGAGCGGTCAATGCGGGGTGGTTGACGCACTTGCCCCCGCAATGACCTATTGGCAGATAAGCACCGGCCGCGGCCGGCCAAGAGGAAATTTCCGAGGGAGAATGGTGATGGCGAAGGTGGCGTTTCTGGGCCTGGGTGTCATGGGCTACCCGATGGCGGGACATCTGAAGAACAAGGGCGGGCACGAAGTCACCGTCTATAACCGCACCGCGGCCAAAGCCGAACAATGGGTCAAGCAACATGGCGGCAAATCGGCCCCTACTCCCAAAGCCGCCGCCGAAGGCCAGGACTTCGTCATGTCCTGCGTCGGCAACGACAACGACCTGCGCGAAGTGACCCTGGGCTCCAATGGCGCCTTCGCCGGCATGGGAAAGGGCAAGGTTTTCGTCGACCACACGACCGCATCTGCGGAAATCGCACGTGAGCTCCACGCCGCCGCCAAGAAAAACGGCTTCGAGTTCATCGACGCCCCCGTGTCCGGTGGTCAGGCAGGCGCCGAAAATGGCGTCCTCACTGTTATGTGCGGCGGCGATGCCGATCCATTCAGTCGCGCCGAAAAGGTGATCGCCGCCTATGCGCGCGCGTGCAATCTGCTCGGCCCACCGGGGTCGGGACAGCTTTCAAAGATGGTCAACCAAATCTGCATTGCAGGACTGGTGCAAGGTTTGGCGGAAGGTCTGCACTTTGCCAAGAAGTCGGGTCTCGATATAGAAAAGCTGATCGCAACGATTTCCAAAGGTGCGGCGCAATCCTGGCAGATGGAGAACCGCTACAAAACGATGGCGGCGAACAAATTCGATTTCGGATTTGCGGTCGACTGGATGCGCAAGGATCTCGGAATCTGTCTCGGTGAAGCACGCAAGAATGGCGCACACCTGCCGGTGACGGCGCTGGTCGATCAGTTCTACTCCGAGATCCAGGCCATGGGCGGCAAACGCTGGGATACTTCGAGCCTGATCGCCCTGCTCGACCGGTGATCCATCACTTCGTTGCTTTCTGAAAATGACGAAAAAAAGTGACAGCCCACCAAACCAATCCGCACGAGTAAAAAAAGATCATGGTCAAAAACCGGTCGGAGGATATTTTAGGTGGGTTCAATTCATTCGCGCGCATCAAAATAACGTGCGTTCCATATAGAACGGCGACCGTCATTGTTCCGAGCCAACTTGAATGATCAACCAAATAGCTTTTTGTCTGTTCATTTCTTTCGGTAGCGAACCAGTATTCGTGGTTTGGGATTTGACCTTTGCCTCCCGTCACACGCGGCACGCCTGCCATTGCGGCAAATAGTAACAGGGGAAGCCCGATCAATAGTAGCAAGGCATAAAGGCCATATTGCTGTCTGGTTACCCATCCGTCCGGAGCATTGTTCGCGTCGAAATGGACCGCCACCCTAGCTGGAAGGTCGCCAAGACTGTTAAAAATCAAAACAGCGAAAACGACGAGCAATGCGGAGAAGATAAATGGAGCCCGGCTCATAACTTTCACTCCGCCAAGTGGTGGCTAATAATCACCTTATCTTGGTAATTTCAGCAAGGCGTGCCAATAGCGAGACGACGCAGCGGAACGACGGAAATGAATTTAGCGATACCGGGCATTATCATTCCAACTATATTTGGGGTACCGATAGATTTTATCCTATTTGCAGCAATTCTTTTAGGGGTTGCAATATTCCACCATCACACCCTGCGTGTGGCGCTAATCGGTCTAACAACTATTATAGCCTACAAACTTTTGATTACTGGATTCAAAACTGCGCCAGGCATCGGCGGCTTGGTCGGGCATTTTCGACAAGAATGGGTGATGCTGACAAATTTATTTTTGTTGCTTATAGGTTTCGGATTGTTGTCACGCCATTTCGAGAAAACCCGTATTCCTGCCGTGCTTCCGCGCATACTCCCTCACGATTGGAGGGGAGCGTTCTGGCTACTCGTAATGGTTTTCATTCTTTCCAGTTTTCTCGACAACATCGCGGCGGCGCTGATTGGGGGCGCGATGGCGCATACGCTCTTTCGGGCAAAAGTTCACATTGGTTTTCTCGCAGCAATTGTCGCGGCTTCTAACGCGGGGGGATCGGGAAGCGTCGTCGGCGACACAACAACAACAATGATGTGGATCGATGGCGTGAGTCCGCTCGATGTGCTCCATGCCTACGCCGGTGCGGCGATTGCGCTAGTCGTGTTTGGCATTCCCGCTGCGCGTCAGCAGCAGCGTTATTCGCCCATCCTTAAACATGAGCATCAATACGTAGCTGTGGACTGGCCGCGCGTACTTATCGTCACGTTCATTCTCGTAGTGGCTATAGCGGTTAACGTCCTCATCAATGTCCAATTCCCAGACTATTCAGACAGCTTTCCATTCATAGGAGCATCCGTTGCCTGTGCGGTTTTGATCACCGCGCCAATCCGGCGTCCCGATTGGGAAATCATCCCAGAAGCGATCAAGGGGGCGATATTTTTGCTGTCATTGGTTTTGTGCGCAACGCTAATGCCTGTCGAAAAACTGCCGAGCGCTTCGTGGCACACCGCGCTCGGACTCGGCTTCGTATCTGCTGTGTTTGATAACATCCCGCTGACTGCGCTTGCGCTTAAACAAGGCGGCTACGACTGGGGCGCACTGGCTTATGCGGTCGGATTTGGCGGATCGATGATTTGGTTCGGGTCTTCGGCGGGGGTTGCACTCTCTAATTCATATCCCGAGGCCAAATCAGTGATCCTTTGGTTAAGACACGGGTGGCACGTCGCCATCGCTTACGTAATTGGCTTCGCTACGCTAATGCTTATCGTAGGTTGGCAGCCTCATCCGCCGCATAAGGCAAATACGATTGGGTACCCAGACATCGAAAAAATGAACCGCTGGCATCCTCTCGTTGATGTGATGGATTTTCAAAGTCGTAATAAACTTGGCATCAATTGAATGCGCCCACGACTGGCCACGAACTAAGATACAAAGACTGAATGCATATTGCTTTGCGCGCGATCTATTCCAAAGTTCGAACGCCGCTGTGCGGAATTATGCTGCCGCACTCGGCCGCGCGGACACGGCTGCGTGCCAACGTTTTACGTTGCTGGCACCGTCAGGTATTGCAAGTCGCCCCGGCTTCATAAAATCGACGGCGACCTGCATCGTAATATCGGCCACTGTATAGCGGTCGCCCGCAATGAATTCGCGCTTGGTGAGTTCGTGGTCGAGTAGTTCGAGAAACCAGGTCACGCGCGGCCTGTTGGCATCGGCCCAGGCCGGCACCTGCGGCACTTCCAGTTCCTTCATTGCCGGATGCGTGTGGCGGAAGACCGCCGCCACGTTCGAGAGAAAGTTTATTTCCGCCCGTCAATTCCACATCTCCACGACGGCGGCGTCTTTCGGCCCGACGCCGAACATTGGCGGCTCTGGGTGCAGCAATTCGAAGTAGCGACAGATCGCAATCGAACTCGGTGATCACCGTGCCATCGTCGAGTACCAGCGACGGCATCCGCTGTAGCGGGTTGATCGCCGTGTATTCCGGCGTTTTGTGCTGCATCAACATGATGTCGACCTGCTCGGTCGGCACCGTTATGCCTTTTTCGGCGAGGAATATGCGGGTGCGGCGGGGGTTCGGGGCTACCTTGCTGTCGTAGAGTTTCATTCGCATCCGCCTCCGCAAACCTCTTTTCCGCAGGGGAACACCCGAACATGGGCAAAAACCGCTGTCAAAGGGGGTAAACAATCCTTAACCAGAGATTTTAGGCCCCTCTTAAGCTTGGTCTTAAGGAATTTGCGTAAGGCTCCGCCGGTGTTTTGTGTAAGTGCCAGCGTCATTTAATGCCGACTCCAGGCGAACAACCCGATCTCACTGCACTGCCACCGGATGACTCGCCGGTGAAGCGGCGCCTTGCCGCGCAATATGTGCGCGAAGCACGTGACCGCCTGACGTCGACCAGCGGCACTCGCCCGGCGTTCGACTACGAGCTGTTACGGCAATATGCACAGAACCGGATCTCCGCTTCGCTGGTGATCCTGCTGCTTGTGACCACCGTCGGATTCATGTCGAGCGTGTGGACCGGCGCGCTGGGCGCCGGCGCTTGGACCGCCGCAGTGCTGGTGATCCACGCCATTATCGTCACCAAGTGCCGGCAGTTCCTCGAAAAGCCGATGCACGAGGTCTCCGCACGCGCGTGGCGGCTGCAATTCATCACGCTCGATCTGTTCTACGGGTTGGCCTGGATGTTCATCCTGATCCACCCGATCGGGATCGATGAAAGCTCGAGCACCTTTATGCTGTTTGTGATGCTGCTAGTGGTCGCAGTATCGAGCATGTTGGCGTCCAGTCTGCCGACCGCGGTGTTTGCCGCGACTTTTCCCGTCACCACTGCAATCGCGCTCGACTTCATACTGCAAGGCACGCTGCGACATTATATCCTCGCCCTCATGGCGCTGACCGCGCAAGGCTACTTCGCGGCGCTCACCTACCGACTTTATTCAAGCACGCTCGCGACACTGGAAGCGCGCGCGGAAAAGGATGCCTTGATTGGCGAGCTAGAACAGGCGAAGGCGATTTCAGACGAAGCGCGCCGTCGCGCGGAAGCAGCCAACATTGCCAAATCGCGTTTCCTCGCGCAGATGAGTCACGAACTGCGCACGCCGCTCAATGCGATCCTTGGTTTTTCCGAGGTGATGAAGACAGAAGTATTCGGGCAACATGCGGTGGCGGCCTATAAGGAATATTCCGCCGACATCCATAACTCCGGCGTGCATCTGCTCGGCCTTATTAACGAGATTCTTGACCTATCGCGCATCGAGGCTGGCCGCTACGAGCTCAACGAGGAATCCGTTTCGCTCGTGGCTATCGTCGAAGATTGTCACCATCTCCTCAAGCTGCGCGCGAGCAATCGCGGCATCACGATTCATGAAGTCTTCGAGCCGACCATGCCGCGGTTGTGGGCGGACGAACGTGCCATTCGCCAGATATGTCTCAATCTGTTGTCGAACGCGATCAAGTTTACACCGCAAGGCGGTGAGATCTGGTTAAAGGTCGGCTGGACCGCCTCAGGCGGTCAGTACGTCAGCGTCAAGGACACCGGCGCCGGCATTCCGGAGGAGGAAATTCCCGTTGCACTGGCGTCGTTTGGTCAAGGCTCGAATTCGATCAAATCGGCCGAACAGGGCGCGGGCCTCGGGTTGCCGATCGCGAAAAGCCTCGTCGACCTGCATGGCGGGACATTCACACTGAAGTCCAAGTTGCGTATCGGAACAGAGGTGATCGTCACATTTCCTCCCGAACGGGTTGTGGCAGCCATGGCGCCGATGACTGAACACGCGCCGCCGATCGTATCGCCGGCCGACCTCGAATTGACCCCGGAGGAAAAGCGCCGCATCAGCCGACGGCCGCTGTTCCGGGCAGGCACGTAATCCCCCGCCTTGCGACAATCACGCGATTGCCTTCCCAAATGCGATGCGTAAGGTCGCATCCGACTCGGCCCGAGCGAACCCATGATCGAGACCCCTTGCGTCAATATCTGCACCCTCGATGCCCGCGCCGGCCGCTGCCTTGGCTGCGGCCGGACGGTCGACGAGATCACGCGCTGGAGTCGCATGGATGCTTCCGAGCGTGCGCGGGTGATGGCCGAGCTGCCCACTCGTTTGGCGCCAGGCAGTTCAACCTCAACAGCCACGGCAATGGGATGACGCCGTGAGCCGCCGCCTCGTCTGGTCCCTGCTATTTGGTGTCGCCCTGTCGCTTGCAGCCTTGATCGCAAGCAGCGATCAGGACGCCATCACAAATTTGCTCAAGCATGATGTCGGATCGCTCGCAATCAAGATCGTTTTGGTCGTGTTCATCGGGGGCCTGGTGCTTGCCCTGTTCCGCGAAAGCCTGTCGAAGGCGATCGAAGCGGCGGCTTTCTGGGCCGTGGTGGGTCTGCTCCTGGTGGTTGGTTATAGCTACCGGTTTGAGCTGCGCGAAGTCGCCGATCGCGTCCTGGCCGAACTCGTGCCCGGACATGTCGCCGGCCATGGGCGCAATGTGGAAGTCGTGCGCGGCCATGGTGGAGATTTTGCAGTCGCCGCGCATATCAACGGCACACGTGTTCCGATGGTGCTCGATACCGGAGCAAGCTCTGTTGTGCTCACCCAGGAAGCGGCCAAGGCCGCCGGATTGCCGATCGAGGTCCTCAACTACACGGTCAATATCGATACTGCGAACGGCCGCACTCGGGCGGCGGCGGTCACACTCGACCGCCTCGCCGTCGGCGGTCTCACCGAGCGCTCGGTACCGGCTTTAGTGGCCCAACCGGGCCAACTCAAAAACAATCTGCTCGGAATGAGCTTCCTCAACCGGCTGGAAAGCTGGGAGGTGCGCGGCGACAAGCTGCGTTTGCGGGGGACCCAATAAACGGCCGCGGCTAGATCAGGCTCGCGGCAAATCGCAGCGCGACCAGAGTCAGGAAAACGCCGAAGGCAATCTCCAGCTTTCGCCGCGGGAGCCAATGTGCCAACCGCACGCCATAGCTTGTTGTAAAGCTCGACACGGGCGCCATCAGCACGAATCCAACCAAAGATACGAAACCGATCGACAATGGCGGCAACTGCGCCATATGCGGCCAGCCAGCCAGCATGTAGCCGATCGCACCGGCAATCGTAATCGGAACGCCAACTCCGGCCGATGTGCCGACCGCCTGATGCATCGGTCGGCCATAGAGCGTCAGCACCGCATTCGATATCGCGCCCCCACTTACTCCGACGAGTGAGGAGAACAGGCCGGTGATGAGTCCATAGACGGCGAGAACCCCACGCCCCGGCAATTCATCGCCGAGTTTCCAACGCTCTCCGCCGAACAACATGCGGATGGCAATGAAAGTGACAAAGAACAGGAATGCGATTTTAAAGACAGGCGCGGGCGCAAATGACGCTATCACCGACCCGATCGCAACACCAAAAATCGCCGGCAGCGTCCAGATGCGAACGACTTCGGGAAGCACGGCGCCTTTCTTTTTATGCCCCATGTAGGATCGAATTGTCGTTGGCACGATGATCGCGAGCGAGGTGCCGATGCAGACCTGGATGCGGACGTCCTCGGGCACACCGATGACGCGGAACACTTCATACAGCACCGGCACGATGATGGCGCCGCCACCGATCCCGAACAGCCCGGCGAGAATCCCCACGAGAATGCCTGCGCCCGCTATCCAGAGGGCGAGCAAGGCGATCTCGCTGATCGGATATCCCAGCAACATGAGACCTTGGAAAATGTGCAGCGGCGGAATGCGACTTAAGCGGCGATGTGCGCCAAATCCGTTGTCCTGTCCAGCACCAGCGCCAGCGCATCTGCCATGACGACAGCGCTGGCACCGGGCTTGACTGACTCTGTCGCCAGATGCCGGCGGAAGGCCCGCGCACCCGGCACTGCACGGAACAACCCAAGCACGTGGCGGGTGATCGCGTGAATTTTCACGCCCTTCGACACCTCGCGTTCGATATAAGGAACGAGCGCGAGAGCCGCTTCTTTCGACGAAGTGAAGTGTGCGGGCGCACCAAAGATCTGCGGATCGACGTCGAGCAATCGCCAAGGTTCTTGGTAAGCAGCCCGCCCCATCATCACCCCATCCACTGCACCTAGCTCGGTTTGCGCCTGCCCCAATGTGGTGATGCCGCCGTTCAGGATAATTTCGAGATCAGGATGCGCGGCTTTCAGCCGGCGCACGAGCGTGTAATCGAGCGGCGGTACGTCACGATTTTCACGTGGCGACAAACCCTTCAGCCAGGCTTTGCGTGCGTGAACAATGAGTGCGTCGATACGAGCCGACTTGACAGCGTCGGTGAACGCAAACAACGCTTCCTCGGGATCCTGCTCATCAATTCCGATCCGGCACTTGACCGTCACCGGAATCTTGACTGCAGACTTCATGGCGGTGACGCAATCAGCGACCACCGACGGTTCCGCCATCAGGCAAGCACCAAATCGGCCTTCCTGCACGCGGTCGGACGGACAGCCGACGTTCAGATTGATTTCATCGTAGCCAAAATCCGCGCCGATGCGCGCCGAGCGGGCGAGTGCTGCCGGATCGCAACCGCCAAGCTGCAGTGCCACCGGATGTTCGGCGGGATCAAAGCCAAGCAGCCGCGCACGGTCACCGTGCAAGATCGCGCCAGTGGTGATCATTTCGGTATAGATCAGTGCGCGCCGCGTCAGCAGACGGTGGAAAAACCGGCAGTGCCGATCGGTCCATTCCATCATAGGGGCGACACAAAAGCGCCGATCCAGCGTCTTTTGCGTTTTTGTCGATTTTTCAGTCACTTCGTCACTTTTATTCACAGCTCATGTCGTACCGTTTGGGCCCATTTTGGCCTATTTTATGCGACTTCCGCTTTGGCCCCAAAAGCGGACGTCAGCCGATCGCGCCGCTAAGTGCCAATAGCGGACATCGGCCCGCCCTTCAAATGATGCCCGCTTGCAAGCTGACAACTCGATCAGTGCGCGGAGAGGCCATTCAAATATCGGGTGACAGAGCCGGCCGCGATCGCGCTTCTCGATTCGAGATCGCGGACGCATTTCGTTGTTAAGTCATAGGACTGATAACAATAATGCGCGATCAGAGCCAGGTGCTTCAGTTGCTCCGCACCCATATTATCCGGCTCCGTAAAATCACGAACGTAAACAACGTCCGTGAACAGAGTGTGGTTCATGGTGCGATAAAGATCGTTCGGAAAATTAAGAGGCAAAATCATCGCCTTTTTCATTTCGGTAAACAGGTGAGGGATTAGCCCGAGCGAGCGCAGTTCCTGATCGATTTCTGCAAATAAGGGCTGATCCTTGTAGAGCTGCATAAAACACACTTCCGTCTGTACCGCCACGGCGTTGGCGAGGCGCGAACGTCCGCTGCGAAATACGGAGAGCTCCGAACCCTGGGCGTCAATTTTCAGGAAATCGATAGCCGCGATCTCGGAGATATCATCGAGCCTGTGAGTCTCGATCGGCAGTTCTCCGGTCACCATTCCAAAAATCGAATAAAGATTGAGGCAGTCAAGAACGCGCGGATTGGGAGTAAGCAGGCTGCTCATGCCTGGAGCGTGACATACCTTCAGGGTCGCCGGCGTTCCATCGCCCACGGCATAGGGCAGATAGGTTTCAAGATCGCCCTTGTGTTTATTCAGCAGAGCAAGACCTTCGAGCTGTGGTTCGAAACCGACAAGAGAACAGATCCGCCTGGCAAGCATCGGCTGATACGGCGGCACATCGGTAATTGGATTGGCGCCGATATCGACGACGGCGGTCAGGCGTTCCGGTTGCAGGAGCTCGATTAAAAGCTCGGAAGCATGTGTCATCGCTCAATATTTCTGGAAATAGCGTCTCGAATCAAAAAGGTGCTTGACGCATTGTTAGACCAACATGGTCCGGCCCGAAACACGCATTTGGCACGGCGACAGCGCTTTACCCCCGAAATCGGGGGCGCCATCGCTTGACTAGACGGGTGCCGGCCCGAAGATGAGCCGATGCTGAGTCTGAAACCAGCTTCGGCCAAAGTGGCGCCCTGCAAAATTTGCCAGCAGCCCTCTACGCTCTTCGGCGTCGTCGACTTCAACAGAAACTGCGAAATTCCCGGTGGGGTGAAGCTGTCGCTGACGGGCACACCTGTCTATTACCGCCGCTGCGATGCGTGCGGCTTCCTGTTTACCGATGCCTTCGATGACTGGAGCCAGGATAGCTTTAAATCCCACATCTATAATGCCGACTATCATGCGGTCGATCCGGGCTACGTTCTGACACGACCACGCGACAACGCCGCAGTCGTGCAGCAGGTGTTCGGGGTGCAGAAGATGAATTTGCGCGTGCTCGATTACGGCGGCGGCAACGACGTGCTGTGCTCTGAACTCCGGGCCGCGGGATTTCCGGTCGCTACGACCTATGACCCTTTCGTGCCTGAATATGCCAAGGCACCGGAAGGTAATTTCAATCTTATCACCTGTTTCGAGACGCTCGAGCACATGCCCGATCCGCTGGACGGTATCGGTGCGATCGTGGAGCACCTTGCGGATCCGAGGCTGGTTGGTTGACCATGACCCAGAAGGATAACTAACCAATGAGTGGCAAGGTGACAGCGTTTGTGGCGGGCGTGCTCCTCGCGAGCATGTTCTGGATCGTGCTGGCGCAACAAAGCTATTGCACTGGCAGCCTTGCAGATTGGTTGCACATGGGCGACGTGGAGGAGTGCCGCTAAGCGGAACGAACGTTGTTCGCCCTGAGAAAACATCTCAGTTTTGCTTTTGGGCCACTGGGAGCGGTCAGCATGTCCGCTTTGTGCCAAGAGCGGACATTCTAGGGAGTGCACGAGGTAAGTTACTTGACCTTTTCCCAAACAACGATGCCCACGCCTTCACGACCATCGATTGGGCTTTTGTTGGGTGCAGTTCTTATCGTTAGGGTGCTGCCTTCTAAAGTATAGAACCTGACCTGATCGCTTCCGGCTCGAGCGCCATTCCACGAAATGTCAACGTGGTGGACGACCTTGCCACCTTCTATCGTGTAAATCCCGGCGTAAGCGATCATTGATTTATGTAGTTTGACGCGTTCTTCATCGGTCGGGGCTTCTTCTTGCGGCTTAATGCGATCACCAGCGACGAGAATTGTGTACATGCGGCCATCACTTGAATAGCCGAGGAAGCCTTCCGGGTGTTCACCAAGCTGGTTGTAGCGCTCGCTCGTCCCCGTTATCTCGCGTACAAAAGATTTCAATTTCCATGTGCCGACTAGAGGATTGTCATCTGCTGACCCACTCGTCGGAACAATTACGAGCGCCAATGCCACAACGGCAGTGAGCCCTTTCACAGCGTGCCAATTGATTTTCATTGAGCCTCCTACGCCGGTAGCGCCCGGCGCTTTCGGTTGCGCAGCTTCGGGATTGAGGTCAGCAATCCACCAAACATATCTTCCAAAGAATTACGCGACAAGAACGCTCGTTCTGAGGGCACCAATGTCCGCTTTGGGTCAAAAGCAGACATGTGCAGTGCACTAGGCGATGTCCGCTAAGTGCCAAAAAGCGGACATAGGCAGGTTTTACTCCCTGAACAAAAAGAAAGACCGCGCCGTGGCGGTCCTTCCGAAATTCGATTAGTCGGTTTTGATCAGGCAGCGAGTGCTGCTGGTTTCTTTCGCTTCCTGTGCCAACCAAGCAGGCCCAACCCGCCGAGACCCGTGGCGAACAACGGCAGTGCGGCCGGGAGCGGCGTTGCGGCGCCCAGGCCCGCGACGACGGTCTCTTGCACGGAGCCTATCGTTGCTCCGGTCGAGTTCACGATGCCCGACAAAGTGAGGATATAGGTATCGTCCGCGAGCGGATCGAAAGCAAAGCTGCTGTCGAAGATCGGCACATAAAAGAAACCGAGATTCTGGCTGTTCTGCTCACCGAGATCCGTCGAAGTGGCCGCATGGAACGAGTAATTTCCCGGTGTACCGCTGTAGCCGGTGTTATCCAGCAATGTCACCGGCACTGTGAAAGTGTTGTTATTTGCGACATTGAGCACGGTGAGCGAGGTCGTGATGCCACCCAGTGTGAGACCCGAGTTGCCAAGATTGATTGAGTACTCGTAGTTCCACAGCGAGCAGGAACCGACGCAGTTGGTCGTCGAGATGCCCGTATTGACGTGATAGGTGCTAGTGCCAGCGTCCGGCGTCACCTGGGGACCGGTGTAGCGATACTGAACACCGAGGCCGAGTTCGACGCCACCTAGTGTGCTGGTGGTGAAGTGGTCGCTCGAATTGCCGGTACCGTTGTAGTAGCCCGGCGCGGCAAGCGTCGCATCATACGCGACAGCGACCGAGACCGGCAGGGCATGTGCGCTGCCAACGATTGCGGTCGCGGCGAATGCCGCCGCGGCATATTTCCAGATAATCATTGGACCCCCCAGAAGCTTCGTTTGCCACAGCTGGTAGAATACTGATGTGCGCGAGGCCGTAGCAAGAAAAATCAACTCAGAATTATTCCGTGGAACTTCTGAATGGATCTTCAAACAAACCGCGATATGTCTTTTTACTATCTGATGTGAAATTCGATAAGCGAAGTAGTAATAAGACTCTTCAATCAATCGATTGCGCCCGGCAACTGCCGGGATATCTGGTAGTTGCACGAACGGAGTATTTCGGCTGCAGAGCATTTTCGACGCGCTGGAAAGCCGAACGGTGGATGTCCGCTTTGGGTAAAAAGCGGACATGTGCAGTGCGGCAGGCCATGTCCGCTAAGTGCCAATAGCGGATATGTGTCGCGTGCGATTAAAGAGTTCTGGAACGCCGCTTCGCGGAGCGGGCTACGGAGTGAAGCACGACTGGATGGTAGTCAGCAAAACAGTCAACGCGTGCCCGAGTCAGGCTGCGCGGCAGTGCGTCCGTTGGCCAATTTTTTCTGTGACGCTGACGGTAGCGGCATTTCCTTTTCGGCCCCCTTGCTCGCGGGCTGCCTATTCGTTCCAACGTTGACTATCCGCTCTCCCGCGGCATCCCGTAGCGGCATCTGCTCTTGCGTCAGCCCGTTGGCTTCCCGCAGCGCGTCGACGACGTCCTTCGGATACATCACCACACTGGGCGCAACGGCGAGGAGCGGCGGCATTTTGACTTTGAGAAACGATGCCACATCGCGGCCAAAGGTAACGCAATTTGCCAAGAAGGCATTCCAAAAGCCTTTGTTAGCCTTGCGCTCATTGATGTAAGCGACCAGGCTTTGATACTGCTGCGCGTCGATCCAAACACGGAAGCGGGCTAGCACGTATTGCTCTTCAAGATCGCCGTCGCTTGCGCCGATTTCGGAGGGGACCGGCAAGACGTGACCGATCGTCCAATTATAGACGCTGCAGTTGACGCAGTTGCGGTCGTCTCCGGCCGGAAAGAAACCAGCGACTTCGCTTTTGATTATTTCGTGGCGGTCGTTCACTTTGCCGTACATGACGTACAAGTGGCCGTAGCTAGCCGCATTGCGCGCCCTAAACTCGACGAAATAGCGCCATTGCGGTGCGCCGCGGCCGATGTAGGGTTCGTCGTTTACTGACCAAGCTTGGCGCCCCTCCCCCGCGCGGCGTTTGACGTGCCCAGACGTTGCCGTGGGTGCCGATGCAGAAGCGGGTACGGACGAAGAAGCGGTAGCCTCGGAAGACGCGGCCTGCGCACGGGCCGACGAAGCCTCCAAGCTCAGAGTAACCGCCAAGCCCATGCAAAAAAGCAGGCTGCAGGCATTGGGCAAACCGAACCGCATGCATGCCTCCATCGCACTAATCTCAGCCACAAACCAAGCGACGCCCCGGAGGGCACAACTGATGCCCTCTCCAAGACTCGTTAAAGTGCCGAACTAGGCCGAAAGAGCTAGCCCCTGGTTACAACCGGGGCCTTCCCCTTACCCTTGCCGAAGATCGGGGCCTTACCCTTGCCGACCGGCGCAGGTGCCGGCGGCGGGGCTTTCATATCCGCCGCGAATGCTTGTCCCGACTTAACGGTCAAACCAGTCGGTCCCTTCACGATCTGGGTGCCATCCAGAACAACAAGGCCCAGAACCAACGAAACTACCACTGCGAGAATATTCCTCATCGCACCCCACTCCTAGGTTAATCTAATTAAGCATAACGAGAAGGCCTGTCCCGACTAGTGCAAAAAAGTCACAACTCCCATAAATCTCGAGGTCGGGTATTATATCCTCTGTTTTTACTAACAAAATGCCAACCCGGGCCGGTTTGCTGATCCACTTGTGACGGCCGATCACCGGTATTCTTCACAGCTGCCGACCAGCGGATAGAGTTCCGGATACTTTTTCGCCAACTTCGATTCGGTGACTTTGAGTGCGGTCTCACATTCTTTCTGTGTCGGATAGCGGGCAGAGACCTGCCGCTGCCCGCTCGGACTGTTGGCCACAAATTGCCACCATGCCGAGGCCGGCGATACCGTGGCAGCAAATACAGCCCCAGCGACCAGCATTGAAAGGGCGACTTGAAGGTTCATTATCCGCGCTCTCTTCATGACCTTGCTCACCGCAATACGACAACCGGCGTGCCCAAACTGACACGGTTATATAGGTCCATGACGTCGCTGTTGGACATGCGAAAACATCCATGAGAGACGAACCGGCCGATCGAGCCTGGATTGTTGGTGCCATGGATGGCGTATTGGCCGCCCCCGCTCAGAGTTAAGGCCGCCGCACCCATCGGATTCGCGGGGCTGCCGCTCGGTATTACCGCCGGCAGCCGGGAATAATCACTTCTGATCGAGGCCGGTGCCGACCAAGCCGGCTTGATGTATTTTCCGTCGATCGACGTCGTTCCCGACCAAGCCATGCCCGCCCGACCAACTCCTACTGGATAGCGGATAGCCTCACCCTCACCAACGACATAGTATAGACGCCGCTCATTCGTCTTCACAACGATCGTGCCGACTGAATAACCGCTGAAATGGATAATGTCGCGGGCTTCTGACGGCGAGGCCGACAGTATAGCAAGAGCAAATAACAACAGCCCGCTTAGCCAAAGGGTACGCATGCTGGATCCTGGGTCTGACCGCGTTTCAACCAAGTGATTTTTCTATTCGATCGTAGTTCCGTCAAGATCACTCGCGCAGAAGTGCGACAGTATAGGAAATTGAAATTCTCGTGATGGTCGAAATGGTTTCAAAATGACTCCGTCGGCGGCAACGCTCGTCTGGTTCGCTGGTGTGATCGGTTGGTATATCATCCGACATCCCTTTGCACGGAAGGCTCATAAGGTTGGGGTGAGCAAGTCGCTAATCGACTGGCGGGAGTCGACCCTTCTCGCCATCGCATCGCTCGGCTTGTTCGTGGTTCCAGCGCTATACGGGTTGACCGGATTTCCTGCATCGCTCGATCGCCCGTTTATCGCCGCGATCGCTTGGCTCGGGTTAGTACCGCTCTGCGGTTCACTGTGGCTATTTCGACGCAGCCATGTCGACCTAGGCCGCAATTGGTCGATCTCGCTGGAAGTCCGCAAGCAACATACCCTGGTAAAAACCGGTGTCTATCGACTGATCCGGCATCCGATGTATTCTTCGTTTTTACTGTTAGGACTATCTCAGATGTTCCTTTTGCCAAATTGGCTTGCAGGTGCATCCGGCTTGATCGGAGCAACCCTTCTCATTGTTTTTCGAGTAGGCCGGGAAGAGCATATGATGCTTCAAACCATCGGCGACGAATATCGCGTTTATATGGCCACTACAAAGCGCCTAATCCCGTGGGTCTTGTAACTTCCCGGAGATAACCGATGCGGGGGCGAGCCGTTCGATTGTCACTACCGCGACGCATCGTTGTGGACTTACTGCATTTCGCCGCTGCTATACCCAGCGTCCCAGTGCAAAGGCGCATGCGACTGAAAGCGATAGTCGATGCGAGAGCAGCTTGCCGCGATCGGCCTCGATGGACGGCCATATTTATAAAAGCCTACGCGCTGGTAGCGCGCGAGCTTCCCGTATTACGGCGCGCTTATGTCAAGTTTCCGTGGCCATCGCTGTACGAATATCCAGTAAGCATTGCCAACGTTGTCATCGAACGGGATTACGAGAATGAGCCCGCCGTCTTTTCAATCTTAATGAAAGATCCGGCCGCGCTATCGTTACCCGCGCTGGTTCGTGTCCTTGAGCGCGCTTCGAGCCGTCCTATTAATGATATTAAAGAGTTTCGGCGAGCGCTCCGGATCTCTGCCCTTCCGCTTCCGCTGCGACGACTTTTGTGGTGGATTGGGCTCAACATTGGCAGACTGCGACCAAAATTCTTTGGCACATTCGCGTTTTCAGTTTATTCCGCGCTCGATGCGGAGTCGCTGCACCCTCTGGCACCTTTGACCACATTGTTGAATTACGGAGTCATAGACAGCAATGGCGAGGTGAATGTTCGGATCATCTACGATCACCGGGTGATGGATGGCGCGACTGTGGCCCGAGCTCTAAAGCGTCTGGAGGAAATCCTCACCACATCCATCTTGTTTGAAATAAGATCGCTACCAAGAAATGAACCCTCAGCAAGTGACCTCCCCAATTCAGGCGAGATGCTCAGATTACAAGACGATGATCTTTGACCGCCTTCGCACGTTATTTTTGCTTGCGTCGATTTTATTTGCTTACAGCAGTGCGGGTTATGCGCAAGACCCGAGGGACGCCTGCCTTGCGTTCAGAAGCGGATTGTCGCTTGGCGCACCGCTGGCGTACACCAAAGCTAAATTCGATATGGGTGGAACCCTGACCATTGTCGCGCTCGGCTCCTCGTCGACAACGGGGTTTGGACTGTTTGGATCGGGCGGTGCTTTTCCAGACGTAATGAAACGGGAGCTGCTGCGGTTACGACCCTCCGCACAGATCAAGCTCATTAATAGCGGACACGTTATGGACGACCTGCCGGGAAACGTCGCGCGCCTCGACAACGAGGTACTGCGCCACAAACCCGATCTAGTGGTGTGGCAGATTGGAACAAACGACGTGGTGTGGCGCGGAATCGCAAACAATGCGAAAGAAATGCTTAGTGATGCTGTGAGACGGCTCAGAGCCGCGAATACTGATGTTGTGCTGCTGGATTTACAATATGCGCCGCTAGTGCTCGCCACCGGGCGACACACACTGATGGAAAACATTATCATGGAGGTCGCGCGCGAACAGAAGGTCGGCCACTTTCCGCGATTTCTTCTGATGAAGCGCGCGATCGAAGCAAATGTCAGAGGCTTGGTCTTGTGGGACGGCCTCCATAATTCCGCCGAAGGCCACGAGTGTGTCGGAATCGCGCTTGCAGAAATGATCGATGCCGCGACGCGGTAAAGCTGGGAAGCACAACGCTTCTTGGCGCCAAGCATCACTATCCATCATCGGAGCGACACAAAAGCGCCGGGACACCGTTTTTTGTATTTTCTCTGTCTATTCAGCCACTTGACTGCTTTTTATCCTGTCCCATGTGGTGCCGTTTTGGGCTCTCATTCTGCCCTAGATGCGCCAAATGCGGAAAGAATTCGAGTGCATACCGCGAATTGCAAGGCCCGCCTCACGCCGGTTTTCGCGCAGCGCAAACATTCGTACGCGACACATTAGACGAAAGAACGGCGAATATTTCAGAGGCTGCGTGATCGGCGTCACAGAATGGCTTGGCCAAACACGCTTAGTTACATGACACGAACCGCCGAACTTCCCCGTGTCCCCACGAGTCGGCTGTGCGTAGGAGGGGCCGCTGTTTCAGCCACAGGCAGCGGCCCCTCTTTTGATTTAGTTTCGCGACAGCACACCGGCTGGGAAGAACGGTGGAGCTTCGTACGCCACTAGGTCCCCACCCCACCGTTCCCCGCCACAAAGCTAACGCCATGAGACATTAGCTATGGGAAACTGGGTTGCCCCAGCCCCACGGCGAAAACCGTACAGGTCGGATGGCTAAAGTTCGGTTACTTTCGCGCCTGCGCACGCTAATGCGAAACCGGACATTGTGAGAGCAATCTCTACCTTGCTTGCAAACTTACTTTTGTTTGAGCCCAAGCCGGTCAATTACCTTGGCATACCGGTCGATGTCGTCTTTCATAAACTGCGCATAGTTTGCAGTGCCGTTCTCTTGCATATCCATGCCAAGCGTCACCATGCGCTCAGCCATCGCCGCCTCCCGCATAACATTCGCAACTGCTAACTGTAGCCGCTGGACAACCTTCGGCGACATGCCGGCTGGACCCTGCAGGCCTAGCATATCTGCGACGTCAAAGCCCTTGATGCCAGCCTCGTCGCAGGTCGGCACATCCGGTAGTGATGCAGCGCGCGTGAGTACGCTGACACACAGACCGCGTAGCTTACCGACTTTGATTTGCGATATCACATTGGGAAGACCTGACCACCCGGACTGAATTTCGCCGGTGAGCAGTCCTGCTACCAGCGCGCTGCCACCACGATAAGGAACGTGCAGAAGTTTGATGCCCGCGCGCTCGGAGAAAATCTCCATCGTGAGATGATGAATTGAGCCGGCTCCCGCCGACCCGTAGGTCATTGCGCCCGGCTTCGATTTGGCTAGCGCAATAAACTCGCTCAGCGTGTTCGCAGGCACCGACGGGATGACCACAAAGGCGGTCGGCACGGTGGCGAGCGCGGTTATGGGCGTAAAATCCGTCAGTTTATATGTCGCCTCCTGACTCATGGTGATGTTGATCGCCAGCGCGCCGGAATCGTCCACCATCAACATGTAGCCGTCGGGCGCGGCCCCCTGGATACGTTTGGCCGCGAGTATGCCGCCGGCGCCCGGCACATTTTCCACAACGAATGGCTGACCCAGCGCCTCCGACAACCGCTGCGAAAGCATGCGGGCCAAGACGTCGGGATTGCCTCCCGGCGCTGCGGCCGCAAGGATGTGGACCGGACGGCTCGGGTACTCGTCTTGCTGCGCGTGAGCCGGCGGCGCCGACGCGGCCAGAGCAAGACTGAACGCCAGGCCTGCAATCCGCCATCCCATTCATTCCCCCTCTGTTTTTGTTGTTGTCTAGGCGTCGCCCCAGATATCCCGTGCCAATTCGACAACGAGCCGAAGCTTAGCTTCCTGAACTTGAGCCGTCACGGGGTTTCCGGTGTCGACGCTGGCAAAGCCGCATTGGGGACTGACTGCCAGGCGATCGAGCGTGACGTGTCGGCTGGCATCCTCGACGCGGGCACGCAATGCTGCCTTGGTTTCGAGAGACAACGTTTTCGTGGATATCAATCCGAGTACGATCGATTTGTGCTCAGGAACAAAACGTAACGGCGTGAAATTGCCAGCGCGCGGTGAGTCATACTCAAGGAAATAAAACGGAATTTCGAGCGCATTAAACAGCCGGTCGGCTACTTCCTCATAGCTGCCATCGGCGTGCCAATGACCTCCTCGATTGCCACGACACAAATGCATGCCAATATGCAATGAATTTGGCGCAGCACGCAGCACGCGGTTCGTGATGTCAATATAAGTGTCGATCAGCTTGCTCCAGTCATCGCCGCGTGCTGCCAGCGCAGCTTGCACATCGGGATCGCCGAATTTTGCGAACGCGGTTTCGTCAATCTGCACGTAACGGCAGCCGGCCTGTGCCAGCGAGTTCATTTCCTTTGTGAAAGCTTCAACCGTATCATCCCAGAACTGATCGACGTCGCGATAAGCATGGGCAAGCACGGCGTCGTCACCGCCCCGAAAATGCAATGCACACGGTCCCGGGATTGTGATCTTGGGCAGCAATGCGGTTCGAATTCTTGAGAAAATTGAAATCCTCGACATTGATTGGATGGGTCCAAGCGACACGGCTTTTGATAGTGGCCACAGGTTGCTCGCCGCGCCCGCCGCAGCCTTGCGCACCTTTCGCAGCGGAGCCCCCGATCGTGTCGATACTGAGATCGCCGAGCTGCTGGTAGAAAAAGCTGTGATATGACCGGCGACGGAATTCGCCATCCGTCACGAAGCGTAAGCCGAGTCGCTCCTGCAAGGCGATTGCGTCGGTAACCGCAGCGTTTTCCGCCGAGGTCAGTTCATTTTGAGAAATTTCGCCACGCGTAAAACGCCTGCGCTGCTCGAGCAGTTCTGCCGGCCGCAAGAGACTACCTATGTGCTCGGCGCGGAATGGCGGCTTGTTGCGTGTCGACGTGCCAACGTGAATATTCATGGTGCTTATCCTCTCCGATCGGACCCGGGAGGTCAAAAGCGGAGAGAACTACAGGCCGCCTCTTGCTTCTGGGAACGCGCGCGATCTGCTATTGTCCACGCGGCTCCAGGGTTCATCGGGCAAGGTCTGTCGAAAAAATACGACAGCGCAGGGGGAATAATATGCATGCCGTGAAGTGGTTTGGATGCGCCGCACTTGGTTTGGTTCTAGCTGGAGCGGCATCTGCCGAAAACATCAAGATCGGCATTATGGTGCCTTATTCCGGGGCGAATGCCGATCTTGGCGCAGTGCAGGACAAGGCGTTCGACCTTTACATGAAGCTTCATGCCAAGGACATCGCTCCCCATACGGTCGAACTCATCAAGCGCGACGAAGGTCCACCGTCCGGAGCGAATGCCAAGACTGTGGCAACCGAACTCATCACCCGCGACAAGGTCAATCTCCTGCTCGGCGTTGTGTTCTCTCCGTCAGCGATCGCGATGGCGCCGCTGGTGACACAGGCGAAAGTACCATTCATCATCGCCAATGCCGGCACCGCCTGGATCACGATGTTGTCGCCATACATCGTGCGGTTCTCGTTCAGCATGTGGCATGACGGCTATTCAATGGGGAGCTATGCCGCCGACAAACTAAAGTGCAAGACGGCGGCTATGGCTTATACTGATTTCCCACCCGGCAAGGACTCGACGGAAGCCTTCAAGACCGCGTTTGAGAAGGCTGGTGGAAAGGCGACCGACTCCATTCCAATGGGCAATCCAGCGCAAGTGCCCGACATGACACCTTTCTTCCAACGCGTGAAGGACGCCAAGCCCGACTGCCTCTTCGTTTTCATTCCGTCCGGCTCGCATGCCGCCGCGGTGGTCAAGACCTACGGCCAACTCGGTTTGCGTCGAGCCGGCATCAAGTTGATCGGCCCGAAGGACGTCGTGCCCGACAGCTATTTGCAAACCATGGGCGATCCCGCGATCGGAACGATCGTGATGAGTTCCTACAGCAACGATCTAGACAATGCCGCCAACAAAGCCTTCGTCAAGGCGTGGCACGAGACCTATGGCGCCAACGACTACCCCGACTTCGAATCGGCCAATGCCTGGGACGCAATCGACGCCGTGTTTCACACAATTAAAAAACTCAACGGCAAGTTTGATGGTGATCAATTCGTCAACGAGATCAAGAAGTGGTCGGGTGATGGTCCGCGCGGTCATGTCAGCATCGATCCGGACACGCGCGACGTCGTGAACGACGAACACGCGATGGAGGTCATCCGCAAGCCGGATGGCAAACTCGGCACCAAGATGCTCGGCACGATCCAGGCGGTTAAGGATCCGTGCAAAGAGCTCAAGATCGGTCGTTGCGGCGCTCAATAGCCGGTTAGCGCGCCGGCGGCGTTCGCCTTCCGTCTGAATCCGGACGGCCGGCGCCTACCGCATCACGAAGGGTGCGGCGTTACGTCCGTGCCATTTCAGCGTCGCCCCGCTTGGGAACATCACTGCCCTGACAGGGAGAAAGCCGATGCTGGAAATAGCCGGCCTATCGCGGGGTGCGATTAAAATTCCTTGCCGAGGAGCCGATCGACCGAATAACGGCCGCCGCCCCGGAAGAAGATGCCGATACTCAGCAGGCACCACAGCAAGGCGTATTCATAACCCCTGGCGGTCCAGAAGTAGCCGTATTGCGCTTGGAAGAAGACGATGATGATCCCCATGTAAACCGCAATGATCAATGCTGCCAAACGCGTGAAAAGCCCGATCGCGAGACAGATCGCAACAACGGATTCGGCAAAGACCGCGAGGTAGGCCCACACCAACGGGTGGGACACACCCATCTGCTTGTCGATCATAGGAGCCAGATTCACGGCGCTGCCAAGCATGATCTTTTGGATGCCGTGAGGTATTAGAACCGCACCCGTGGCGAAACGCATGAAAGAATAGCTCGCGGGTGAAAAGGTCTCGTATATTCCAGCAAGGCCCGGAAAGATTAGACGCTTCTTGTCAACGTTGCCTGTAGTCATGATTCCCCCCTGTTAGCGCTTGCAGTTTTGTTCTCGTATTAGGCCCTTTCGGCAGGACCTTATACGCCGGCAATAGCAACTCACTTTAGCACCAAAATCACGTCCGTTCTCGTCAATTAAGCTGGTACTGGTCCTTGACTGCCATGTCTGTGGATACTCAGCTGCGCCAGGACATTAGGTTGCTCGAGGCCACCTCCAGCGATCCATGCGTCCGTACTCTCGATGGCACGGTCGATCAGCGCACCGGATTGTGAAAAATCGTACGGCGATCCGACGAGCGGACAGAGCGGCGGCAGAACGAAATATTCAATGCCGCTGCCATCGAGCTCCTTCAACTCGCTCAGCAGCTGCCGCGCAATTAGTAGGGTCAGCGCATGCAACGCGCTTGCGACCGCGCCTGCTGGCGGCTTCGAGAGCGCGCAGGCGTAGCCGGTAGGTAGCACGATGAGACGCCGCGCTCCTTTTTCGACCGCCACCTTGACCGCCGTATTGCTCGAGACCGCACCATCGACAAGATAATGTTTCTCGAACCTGACTGGAGGAAATACGACCGGTATCGCCGCGCTCGCGATAATGGCTTGCGCGGCCGAGCCCTCTGATAAGACAACGGTACTGCCTGTCAGTATATCAGTCGCGACGATGTGAATGGGGATCTCTGCGTCTTCCAGATTGCGATAGGTGAGATTGCTCTCGATCAGAGCCCGCAAGCCGTTCGGTTCGGCAAGAAACTCCCGTCGGACCAGGAAGCCCAACATTGCTCGCCAATTCACTGGAAATACATCGCTTCGGCGTAATTTGCGCCAGATCGCTTCCAGGCGTTCGACGCCGTCGAGCGTGGGATTGCCCGCATAATAGGCGCCGTTCAGAGAACCGACGCTCGAGCCCACAACCATGTCCACGGCGAGCCCATGGGTCGCGAGCGAATGAAGCATGCCAGCCTGGATGGCGCCGAAGCTGCCACCACCGGCGAGGACCAGGGCCGTTTTCGGTCGAGCAGCATCAGGCATGGCGAACGGCGCCTGCAAACTCGCCATAACGAGGAGTTGAGTTCATCCTTTTCGACCTTTGCCGCTTCTTATTGTGTCTTTGGCGAACGGTGCCAACCGACCACTGCCAATCCCTTTCCGATATCAAGTATCTGCCGCGGCCCGGGCTCGAGGCCGTGGTGAGCAAGCACTTCCTCTGGAGTTCGCGCCGGCACTTCAGGAAAAACCGGTCGGCCCCCGGGCAAATGCACGCCTGGCGCTCGCGACAGGTAGAAAAAGTCATACTGGTCGAGGAATAGTCCGAAAACATCCGTTCCGCCGATGACGCCAACGCTGCCGTCCGGTAGGCCCAGCACTGTCATGGCTTGCTCCAAAGAAGCCCCGGCGGGATTCCAAAACAGGGCTTTCTTATTCGACGGGTCTGCCGCTATCGCGGAAACTTTACCCGTTAAAATCAATCGTCGCCGTAAGTCCGAACGCCGCTGTTGCTCATGGGAATGGCGCCCATGCACCACGACATCGACGTTATCGAGCCCTCGTTCGAAGAAGGCCTGATCGGCGTCAAATTTGAGTACGTCCGGCATAATACCGGCCGCGTTTGCAAGCATACCGTCCTCGGAAACGATGGCATAGCCTTCGATGCGGTGTGGATGGGACATCGGGCTCACTTTTTGGGATGCCTCCGCATGGCGCGCGAAGCAGGTTGCAAAACACCGAGCGTATCCATTTGTTGCCAGGCTCTGCAATTGGGCGTTTGGGAGCGCCAGAAACGAAAAACGCCGGCACTGGGCGTCCGGCGCGACGGCGTATTGTGGTTGATCCGGCTGTATCGACTGGCTCTCGCTTGTGATCGGCGAATAGCGATCAGCCCAAAATCGTTCCTTTTCCCCGACCATCTTTGGCCTGCTCGACCATGACAGTGTCGTGTTCTAGCGCGATCTTTTTGGTTAGTTCGGCGTCCATTATTTGCTCTTTAGTCAGAGCATGCATGGCAGCGAACATGCCATCCGTGCCCGCCGGACTGTAGATCATCAGCATACGCACGCCGTTCTTTGCTGTGACTTGATGCGGAACGCCTGGCGGAATATGCACGCAAGACCCTACTTGGGCATGGAACAGTTCATCTCCGACTTGAAAATCAGCACTCCCATCAAAGATATAAAACGTCTCGAAGGCTTTGATGTGATAGTGCGCACGGGATTGAAACCCTGGCTTGCAGTTCTCCTCGACGACTTCAAAGGTTTGATTGGTGTCATCACCCGTGATTTTGACGATCACTTCGTTGGCTTTGGCGTAGACATGGCCTTCACCAGGGGCAGAGAACTTGCCCTTTGTCGCCTTTGACATTCTTCCCCCTTAAATTGATTTTCAATTCTCAAAATACCTCACTCCAAATCCAAACAGACCGAATTAAATCGGTCAATCGTTCCGTGAAAAAACAGCCTCAATAGGGATTTCAACCTGTTTGCGTTTGGAGGAACCGCCGACGCCCTGTTTATACGACTGAATCCCGCCTCGCGGTCCAGAGACCGTCGCCCAGCGAAAGCTGCCTGTATAAGGCGTTAAATAACCGCATCTGAGATACTTTCTCCACCATCGCGTAATAGCCTGCGCGGGCGGCAATCCCAATCAGTCCATGCGTGAATTCACCTCCCGTTTTCCACTGCACCTTCGTCACGATTTGCGATCTCAGATCCATCACGGACAAAATAGACGAATATGTAATCCGCTTAAATCCCGCCCGGCGAAGCATTCGATCATATTCCCAATTGTAGTAGATATGCTCGTTGCCGCCATAATGACCGAGACGAATTGGATTGGTCTCAAGCTGCCGAAAAAACCATGCCTTGGTTCGCCACGGTTTCAACGTTGGCTCAACAAGAATCACGACGCCATTTTCGCGCAGCAAGTCGTAAGCGTTCTGCAGCGCGGCCTGAGGATCGTCGCAATGGTGAAGGCTGCTGTTAAAATAAACGGCGTCGAAGGACCTGCTCAAAGAATTTTTCATCTCTTCAGCTGTTGAATGCACTCCTCTGAACTTGATTGCGAATTTTTCGGCCGCACGACTGGCAATTTCGATATTCACCGCCGACGGCTCCACTCCCGTCACGGAAAAACCAAGCCGACCGAGCTCCAATGAAGAAAAGCCTACTCCGAAACCGACATCAAGGACGCTGGCTTTCGGTGGTAAAAAATGCGCGATTCTACGGGTTTGCTCGACAACCAAATTTTTGTTGCTGCCGACTGTCCAACTTTCCAAATTAGCGGACGATCCCAGGTATTGAAGCAGCTCGTCCTTGCGCGCGGACCGAATGTCCAGCTCTCTTGCCAATCCAGCGCTCATCTCAAAAGACATGGCACCCGCCCCTTAAAGGTTCATTTTCCGACCGCCAGAACTTCTTTGCATCATCAAGGATGTTGAAGACGATTTTTTGTGGGCGAAGCCTTAGGATTGAAGTATCTGCCCACCAGGACCGCAAGGTGTTTACCTACGCGGATACCGCGCAGCTCGACAAAGTGATGAGTGACGGCGGCGACCGCCATCAAAATCAACGCGCAAAGGAAAATCACGCTCCAATGCCGAGCTGGTGAAGCCAGGGCGAATGATTTGATCGGTTCGCTTGAAAATACGAAATAAAGGACGATGCCCTGCAGCAGATAAATTCCATAGCTGATATCGCCGAGCCGGCGTGATGCGCGCGCACGCAGAAGGCCAAAAATGGAAGAGCCGGAAATTATCAGATAGAAAACAATGCCTAGAAGCAGGACGGGAACCGCGCGATAGGCCGTTTGGAAAATAACGAAAACAAGCAGCAATAACGCTATCGCCACCGCCGACGTCATCCAGTCAGGAAGGCGCGGCGTGAGCCCTTTCTTTTCGAGCGACGCGCAACACATTCCTTGGAAAAACAGGCAAATACATGCACCCATTCGGATGAATCGTTCCGACCCTATTTCAAGGCTTAGAATGGTTAAGCTGATAATCAACCCGATGACGACAGCGGCCAGGTGTATTCTGGGACTTCGGGCCGCAAACGCGGCCAACGGCAGGCAGAGATAAAACCACCACTCGTATCTCAAGGTCCATGTCACGTCGGCAAGAATACGTCCAGGATTTTCGTAGCCATTGACGACATCAGGCCCATTCAACAGGCCGAGCATGTTCCATCTCAAAACATTTCCCGATAACCTGGAAATCGGCTCTTTGATTTCGAAGCCGGTCGACGCAAAGACAACGACGAGCATGGTCCCGACGGCAAGCAGGTATAGAGGGCCTATCCGAAAGATGCGCCCGATGTAAAAATTTGCCCAGTCTGGTTGTCCGCGTTCCGCAATCATACGCGACCAAAACAAATACCCCGTGATCATAAAAAACACGGACACGCCGACTTGTCCGAGCAATGTAAAGAACGCAGACGGTGGGAGAGCCCACTGCCCATCAAGGATATAGCGGTGATAGACCGCTCCATGATGGAAAAACACGCCGAACGCCAGAAAGCCCCTGAGGCCGTCAAGCGTGGAAATCCGCGTACCAGCACCCGGCGCGATATCTAAACTATTGAACGGCAGCCCGCGCGCAGCAGCGAGCAGAATCGCCATGCAAAACAACACAGGCCAGATGGAATAGTAGCCCAAGACGGTCCCGGATACTCCGACTTATGCTTCAGCGTCTACGCGTTATCGAACCGTCGCCCCGGCCTCGGTCGAGATCTGCGGCACCATTCGCGCAGCATGATGGCGCGGCGGCATGTCACTGCCCTTGACCTGCAGCGTTTTTCCCGATTTTTCCGATTCAAGAAACGTTTCGTATATCGCGTCCGGAAAAAACGATTCCTCCGCAAACGCTGCCGTGATGCGGCCGTCGACATTGTGGAGATATGGTACCTTGTGTCCATCGGCATGAACCATATAGGCAAGTCCGCCGAACAATTCCGAGACTGCTCCATTCGTGTTTTCAAGGAGCGTCATGTTGTTCTCTGTCTTGGTGCCCAAGACCCAGAGCCGGGCGCCTTGGTTCTGGATGCGGACGCCTTTCCCCTCGGTGTTTAATTGGCGCATCCAGACACCATTTCGACCCACGAATGAAAATTTTCCGCCGACAATATTCTCAGCCCAGACCTCGCCTCCGGATTGAAGCCTGTTGATCGCAACCATTTCGCCGATCACAACATCCGCTAAAGAAAAGGCGCCCTGCCCTGAGTCAATAAATGCTGTCTTTGCCGTATTTGTCGCAACGTTGATATCGTTTCTGATCGTGATCCGGCGCAGAAACAACGGCGCTTCCCTTGCCCCAATTACGAACCCGGCCTGATGCAAGGCCTGATCAGCGGAATCAGCCTCTGGACCTGTTCCGTGAAAGTCCAGATACACTGTCGCGAACGAGCCTTCTATGCGTTGGACCGTGTAAGGTATGACGATTGGCGCAGTCGTCCGGTAAATTCCGTTCGGAATGCAAATGACTGGATGACCGGAATTCATCGCGGCCTGAATGGCGGCCGTCGAATCATGGTGAGCATCGGCAACAGCGCCGAATTTTAAAACATCGGCCCATTCCTTCGTAGCGTATTGCGGCACGGCCGGTGTTGGTTTCACGGGTAGTTGCCAGGCCGGGTCTCCAATTTTTCCTGATGGACTGTAGACACCGTCTAATTTATTTGTGTCGCCAGCTGTCTCCGAATGGGAACCGCTTCCTGACGTAGGCGATGCGCCTGCGACTCCGACGAGATTCATATAACCTTGATTTAGAAGAGCCTGTTCGCTTTTTCCTTCGATGCGCGCATCCCGTCCGACGAGCAGCGCTTGCGGCGTGAGGTTTGCAATCCCGATACCATCGCCGTTTGAAATACGAACATTGGAGAACGATACGGAATTTGATGTATTACGAATTCCGTATTTGCTCGATTTTGAAATGCGGATGCCGTCGAGAACAATTGAATATTCAGTATTTGCGACGTCAATGCCGACGCCGAAACCCTCAATCGAGACATCTTTGACGAGCGCGGGGCCAATCCACTTCCTCGTCAAAGATATTCCAACAGTCCCATTTCCATCTGGCGCGACAAGGCGCACGCCACGAACCGCCCCGATATTGCTTGCCAAATAATCAACACCGATTGTGCCCGGGTTGCCGTGCCCAGTATCGATCGTCATCGTCTCAATATAGTTTTGATAAGCATCATTGCCCTCACCGAGGCCTAAATAGTCCTTGCCGCCCGCATCCGGAGCGTTGCCCAACAATCCCGACGCGAAATAAAGCAGCGGCCTGGGATGGGCAGGATCATTAAAGCCGGGCGCGGCATCTTTTAGACGCAACGTGACCCCTGCTTCGGATTCACCAATAAAAGCCAGTCCCGGCGCATAACGCCCGTCTATTTCCATCCTCTTCAACGTGCCGCTGACGAGATAAGTGCCGTTTGGAAAATAGATCGGTTTGATGCCAAATGGATTCCGTCGGGTGAATTTCGGCAGGCCAGCAATCGCGGCTTGTATCGCCGCCGTGTCGTCTGTCTTGCCATCCCCGACGGCACCGAAATCGCGGACATTTATAAATCCCATAATCCTTGCAGGATTTTCCGAGCGACTTTCAGCATCAGCGCAGTTGACCGTGGACGCAGCCAACACGGCAGCGACAATCAACCGCAATCCGGCATAAATTGGCTTCGATCGTGTGCTCCGGACCAACGCGGCCTCCTTTCAACTTATTGCGTCAACTTACGCTGACTGCCATACGCGTCACGGCGAAGACCATGCGCAGGATACTGGCTGTGAATTGCGTATTCGTCAGCTCCGCGGCCGTGGCCGAGATTTGGTTTGCAGAACAACAACCGCGGGAGGTTGCGTAAACCAATTTTCCAGCATACTTCTGCAAAACTTTCGAACCAGCGACGAGCCCAGTCCGGCAACAACAAACAATATGGCGCCAATAGGGACCACAATCGAAATTGCCAACCCACGCGACGTTGGCGCCGGCAAGAGCATCGACAACAACCACCCACAAAGTACAGTCGGCCCTACAATCGGCAACACGTCGTGTCCCAACCAAGACCAGTGGAGTCCTTTGAAAACTCGGGCATGAACAACGGGCATCCAACAGATTGCATAGAGGGCGTTCGTGATCGCCCAAGCAAACCCCGTCCCCATTGCGCCATAATAAAAAGCTCCCGCAACAAACAAGGGAACAAGCACGATCAACAGCAAAGCGTGTCCCAGAAAATGCAGGAACAGGTCGCCCTTTGCATATTGGATGTAGTAAGCAAAGGAGTGGAGAGAGACAAAACCGTTGCCGATGGCGTAAAGGCAAACGATCGGCGCCGCATATTGTGCGACATGCGGATTTCCCGTCCAGGCGACAATGACTGGCCCCCCGAAAAAACACAGTGCCGTAACGGCAGGGCTCATCAATGCGCAGACAGCCTGGGTCGCATTGCGATAGAATCTCGCGGCACGAATATCGTCATTCTGAGATACAAGTTTGGTGAGCCTGGGCAAAATTGCCTGATTGAACGGAGCGTTAATTGCGTTCACCGCGTTGGCTGCAACGACCGCAATTGAGAACATTCCGTACTCGGCCAGTGGCAATATTTTTGAAAGAACAAGTTTGTCGCTCTGCATGATGACAACCCAAGCCGTTGCCGTAAAAGCGATGGTGATAGAAAATTTCAAATTTGAGACGAGCGGGCTCCACGAGAGTGCCGAATCCTGACTAGAGCGGCGTCCAACGAGCCCGTAGGTTTGCAATATCAATCCGCCCAGTTCGATCACTGCCACAAAGAGCTGGTAAGCAAAAAAATTCACCGGCGTTGGGCTGAGCAGCCAAAACACGGACAACACACCAACAAATCGCAGTGTTGCGATGGCAATATTGTATCCGCCTAACCAGGCCTGACGTTCAAAGCCTATTATAACTCCACGATAGAGACCCGACACCCATCGCAAAGGGATCGCCAGGCCCATCAGTGTCAATGCACTCGTTACCTCTGCAATTGACAAGCTCTTCACAACCAGCCACTGCGTCGCAATTTTGTGTGCGAACGAAACTATTGCGAATGCGCCAACGATGGCGACCGCACCAAAAATAACTTCGATTGCGCGTAAAAATACTCGAAGCGCTTCTATGCTAATCGCACCCCCGTGAAAACGTGCGGTCTCGCGGACCAAAGTCGGCGTGAGCCCGATATCAAGGAGCACAAACCACGCCGACAGCATCGTAAAGAACCCGATGAGCCCGTAAGCCTCCGGCCCCATGAACGACAGGTAGACCGGCGCCATGATGAGCCCGATCCCCATCACGTACGCCTGCGCGGCGAAATTGGAGAGAACGTTTATCTTGACTGATGGTGCCGGATTCAACTTAGCATCCTCGATGGCGGGCCGGGGTTATGCCGATGTGGGCAATACGTGATCTTGTGACGCTAGAGCGAAGACACACAGAGGCTCGCTGGCGCTAGCGATGCGCCTCCCAGGGGTTTCCGTCCTCGCGCCGCAGCATTCCATGCCAAATGCCAAGAAGGAGATATGACAACTTCTTTGGTCGCTCCTGTTCAGCAACGCATATTTTCATCGCAGTTTTCAGGACATAACCGAGCAAGTCGAAACAGTCGGACGGGAGACGATAAAAATACTCCTGAAACAGCAGAATATTGTTGCGGCCGATAAAATACCTTCTGAAGGCTGAGTGATTCCACGTCGTCATTCTGCGTCCAAGGACTTTTCGGCTCGTTGGTGCACCGATCGTGTGCGTTACCAACGGCTTTGTGGTTATGCATACGGCGTAACCATTCGTCCTCGCGCGCCAGCAATATTCCGTATCCACGCAGTCAATAAAGTACTCTTCCTTGAACGGCCCGAGCCTTGAGAGCATCGCCATTGCGTAGACGCTGCCTGACGTAATGACTGATGTTATAGCGGCGTAATTTTTTCCGTTGGCGTTTTCGGTCGGATAACGAGCTATGGAGTGCCCGGAAAGAAAATAATTGGAACCAATAATGCCGAGTGGCTCGACTTCATCATACGCGGACCATATTTCCTCAAACGCACCTCTGAATTCGTTATTTGGCTCAGAATCCTGGTCGAAAAACACGACCCACGCCGCACCATTTTCGCGAGCGAAATCCACGCCCTGATTTAGCGCTTTTGCTATTCCCAAATTGTGGGAATTCAGCACAAGCTGAGCGCCGGTTTTGGCAGCTGCTGCAACCAGCAATGAGGAGACACTGCCCGACGCGCTGTTGTCGATAATAATCAGTGAGTCGATATGTTTGGCTATTTTGCTCAGCCGTGACTTCATTCCGTCGGGAGGAAAGTACGTCACAACCACCCCGCATATTTTTCCGCGCTTCGGTTTGTTTTCTGCACACGTTACCACTGGGCGGCCTGCCTCATGTTTCCCACTATGTTCTTTGATCGGATGAAAGCATAACTCGCTGAAGTGTCATCCGCCATCCCAAGCACTATCCGTCCGATAGTTGCGACGCATCGCTTGCCGGGCACCTGTTGGATTTGCGTATTTTTTCTATTCCTGGCTGGCGAACGATCGGCACCGAGAATTTTGATGCGAACAGCACCAGGCTCACGAGATGGCGCCTGGCGGCAGGTCTGAACGGGTTCCTGGCGCTTGATCGTTGGTGATCGTGGACAAGCCGAGCGTTCGGGACACAGACCACACGAAATCCAGCGCTCCAAACCCGCGCGCACAAATCGACATCCTCCATGTACAGAAAATACGATTTATCCATCCCGCCCAGCGCCATAAGCAAATTGCGATTGGCAATGAACCCTGTCCCCATAATCCACTCGGCATCGAAAGGCGTGCCGTATCGCCAGGCTTCCTTCATAAGATGCCGGTCCACGCGGCGGCGTAGGAGGTTGCCGACGATCCGGACACGCCGGGCAACAACGTCAAGCAATGAATAAAAGCGCCGTGCTGAGTATTGTCGGCTGCCATCCTTATTTACGAGGTCGAGTCCCGCTACGCCGATGTCCGGATGATCCATCATGTACGTAATCGCAGACAAAACGCTGTTATTCTCGAAGTAGGTATCGGGGTTGAGAATTAAGACGTATTTCTCATGGACCAATTGCAGGCCGGTATTCACGCCGGCTCCAAATCCGCCGTTGGTACGCGAGGCGATGATCCGCAATTTCGGAAACGCTCTCGCAATCCGGCCGACTGAACCGTCGCATGAATTATTATCAACAACGACGATATGTTGGAGTTTGGCGATACCTTGCCTCAGGATAGACCCCACTGAGCGGATCGTGAGATCAGCGGTCCGATAGTTGACAATGATCACTCCCAACAATTGGTGGGACGACTTCCACCAGATCGCTGAGGGATTCCCTAAGGTATGACGATAAGGCGTTCGCGCAAGACGTTGGAGGCTTGCGTGACGTTCACTAACAAAGGTTGGGATATTTGAAAGCGTCATCAATGTCTCCCATGGCATTGTGGCCCGTATGTCGGACCCTGAGATCGAGGCGACAAACGCGTCACCTGTCCTGCTGAAGGCGTTTTCTCACCGGCTCCGGGTTGCCCAGTTCACTCAGCGCCCTGCCCCACCTCGATCACGCATTCAATTGCGTGTCCGGCTTAACGACGATTGAACGAACAGGCGCCGTTTCACGTTCGCAAAGGCCGCTTGCTCCCGCCGGGACCGCCTGGTTGAGCAATTCAACCATCAGGCGCCAGAACTTTCCCGCAGAACGATCCCAATCAAATTCTTTTAAACGAACCCTACCTCTTGCCACCAATTCGCGGCGCAGATTTTCATCAGTCGTGACGCGCGCGAGGGCGTCCGCGATTGCATCGACGGAATAAGGATCCACAATAAGGGCCGCATTGCCCGCCACTTCCGGCATCGCAGAGGTTGCAGACGTGACAACCGGAATATCGGAGGCCATTGCTTCAAGTATGGGAAGACCAAAACCTTCGTAGAGCGAAACGAAAACAATTGCCTCGGCGCCACGGTAGAACTTCGGCATTTCATCGGAGGAAACGCGGCCGCAGAAATGGACCAAGTCTTGTAAACCGCACTCATCGATAGTGCGCCTGAGCTCAGGCTGTTCCTCCCCAGTCAATAGCAAATGAATGTCGCGTTTACCGATGTTCGATTTTGCAAAAGCACGAACAAGCCTATCCAAATTTTTGTACGCCCTGTGGTTTCCCGGATAAAGAATATATTTGTACGGCAGTTTGTGAGCGGATTTGTTGTTCACGAAGTGAATGGGAACGCCATTCTTGATAACGTGAACCTTTGCCGGATTGGCGTTTGACCAGGCAAGAAACTCGGCACAGGTATAGTCGGACACGCATATGACCGCCGCGCAACGTCGATAGAGCGCCTTCAAAACGGTCGCGTAGTAGATACGACGAATTGTGTCGTAATATTTCAGGTGCGTAAGATCGTGCACAAACACGACCGCCCGTTTTGATCCAAAAAGGGGTGGGACAAAACCGGGGCTCCAGAACAGAGCCCTGCTCTTCTTCGCGCGCCACATCGCCCACGCAATTTGCAGAGGGGAAAGCGGACTACCAATCGGCCCCGCCACATTGAGATCGATCAAAACGACATCTTCAGGCTTACGGGCCACATATGCTTCCAGTACCTGGCCAATGCCGGTATGCAATGGCCAACGCATGTCTGTGAGTACCGTCAGTTCTGAACCTGTCATCAACCCGTGATCGCAACCGGAACTGCGTAGCGACGATTTTTGCTATTCCGTCTCAAATGAATCGATTTTGCTGGGGGCAATTGCGTTAGCTGCCGTGCTTTTTGGCAATGAGCCTGGCTGTCTGGACGCCTTGATGAATTTCGCTCGTTACTGAAACCTCTTTCATATTGTGACGCGAAAATATTTCCAGGACGCGCGGCAAATCGTACTCGTTCATTTGCATCTGCGGCGCAAGTAGCGGCTTGCGCTGAAGAAGATTGAGGGCGTACCCAGCCAAGGGAATTTTATGTCTTATCTGGTAGGCCGCCGCACGCGCGGGCGGAAGATTACGCCGCAATGACACGTGCAGCATTGCAATGCCATCGTCGGCGAGAAGGCCGAGCAAGCTATTGATGATCGCATAACCTCGCTGGACAGGAATGTGCTGCAGGACAATATAGCTATTCACGAAGTCATACCGTCTCGGCCACCGAACGAGATCGATTGTTCCGTTCGTTAAATGGAACTTTACGTTGTCGATTGCGAACGATTTACAATTGCTCCGAGCCTCGTCGAGCATGAATGCCGAGACGTCAGCGCCATCCACGTGTTTGAAACGTCGAGCCAGAGGAATCGTCAGCCGCGCCACGCCGCATCCGAAGTCGAGTGCAGATCCGCGCCGCCCCGTCCGACCGAAGTATCGATCAGCTTGCGAGAGCACCTCGGCGATGAATTGCTCACCCGAGCTGAAAAAGTCATCACGATTCTGCTCAATACATCCGGACCGGAACTGAGGATGACTGACAACGCCAAAATAAGGGTCCTTTTCCCCCCATTTTTTCCAATCCTTGTCGGTGGATAGCATTTTGGGCCTAGCCCACCGATCCATCGGCACGTCGAAGCGCTTGTCCCGACCTGGGAGTGCTTATCGCGCGAGCCGCAAGAACACCGAGAACAAGCGCTTGAAATGGACCTTCAACGGTATTCACCGTGATGCCAATGCCGAGCACATATAATAAAAGGAGATATGTGATCCCGAATTGGTTCCTGTCGCATAAATAATCGCGGCGCAGCTTGGCGACAAAGCTGTAGAACAACGCGACGACGCCAACCACTCCCGTCGAGACAAACACATAAACAAACAGATTATCTGCGAACATATACAGATCGGGCTCGGCAAATTTTTGTGCCGTACCAATGCCGCCTATCCCGCGCCCCAACAGCACATTGCCGCCCTCGGACAGCAACGCCAACGATGCCGGCCAAGCATATTGCATTCGCACAAGAAGCGAAGCGAACGAGAAGAAGTAGAATGTCTGTCTGTCGTGCAGAAGGCCCGGGATTTCGCTCCAGAGCGGCAGGGCAATAACCAAAACGATCAAAGAGATTACTGAAACCTTTGCCCAGTAATAAGGCAAAAGCAGGCGCGCTGGAAATATCAACTTGCAGATTTCATAACCAATCAAAAATATTGGAATCCCAGCCCACAGGGCAAGCGAGGTCTTGCTCGTGGACAGGAAAAGGGCAAAGAAGGAAACAGCATAGCAGCCAAGCCGGATGAACATTGAATACGTGCGCGAATACAGGATCGCGCAACAATAAAAGACGATCAAATACGACGTTGTGAAACTGGAGCGCCCGAAGCCCGCAAGCCGATCGAAATCCAGATAGGCCCATTTTCGCGCAACTTCCCGCTGCACGCCCAGAACCTCGTATGAGGTGCCCGTCCAGGGGAACTCGACGACACTGTTCACAATCATGCCGATGACGGCGATGCCCCAAATCATGAGCATCCATTTGAACAACAAGTCATCCTGGCCTTGAACGCGCAGAAGCATCCCGAGAAAAAGTGGCAACCAAATATAAAAGCCGATTGCACTTTGCGTGAACGAAATGCTGTCGAAACCGGCATAGAAAGCATAGAGAGCCAGGAACAGTGCAAGGGCTGCCATCGCGTAATCGACGCGCCCGGTTGTGATTGCATCTGCGTAATAAAAACAGAGAGCCAGGATTGCAAGGAACGGAGGTATATAATTGAGTGCTTCGGTGCCTGTCATCACAGTCAGATATCGAAAGACGCCGCCGAATACTTCCTTCAGAATAAACAGCATGGTTGCCGCATATGCCAGATGCCTGTGATCCGGCATAAAAATGCTTCTCACCCGCCTCCTCGCCAGATCGAGCGCGGAGCCATTGCGCGCGAGATATGGCACGCGTCCACCGGCTCCGCCCGCCAGTCCAGGTGAAATATATTGTCTCAAAAGCGTATTCTTGCCGCCGCTGGCGATACTAAAACTGCCATCAGCACCGGACATCGCTTCCAGCGCCTATACAGGCAGCGGATAATTCGGATTGGTGCCAAGACTGCCACGCTCACCGTCGGAAATCGCGCAACGGATGAGATTCAAACGTGCGCCTTTTCGAAGCATCACCGCAAATACTGACAATAGAAAGAGAAATACGAACTTGTTGACGCTATAGAGAACTTCGGAAGCGCATTGAACGTTTCGATTGAGCCAGACGTGATTTCGAAACGTGTAGTAAACCTGAAAATCCGAACCAAAGACGAGACTCTGAACGAAAATATTTGTTTGTTTTCGCCGCTGATTCCATGAGGGCTCGAGATCCTCGATGCCGGCATTCGGAACGAGCCTGATCTTTCCCCCCCTCCTCGTTAACCGCATCGTGTATTCCCAATCATCCGCGTAAAGCACCAGATCCGTCCTGGGAATACCCAACCGTTCGAAGGCCTCTCTATGCGCCAGAAATCCGCCGTAGGGCGAATACGGAACGTCAACGGCCTCGTTTCCGGCATTGGTTTCGGCAGGTGGCCGACTTAAGCGCCGCAAGAGCTTTTGCGGAATTTGCATGACATGGAATCCGACGAAACTCGAGCTTGGTGGATAATTCCGCCATGGACTATTTGATATCTTTGACCTGGATTTTCGAAAGCCCAACACTGCTGCACGCTCGATGCCAATTTCGCCAGACAGATGAGCGAGTTCCCGGCATAAAATTCGTACCGTCCCCTTTGCCGGAGCGTTGTCGTCGTCCATCAGCCATAGATACGCGGCTCCCAGAGCCAGCGCGGCCTGGATACCAATTGCATAACCGTGAGCCGAACCCGTATTCGAGGCCAAATCCACCACGGCAATGCGGCGCCCCCATTTTGCTTTCAGCTGGGAGAAGTCCGAAATTGCCGCATTGTTTACGATCACCGCCCGGGGCACACCCTCCTCACCAAGGGCGCGATCGAGCAATTGCGACAGATATTTTATTCGGTCGCCATACGTGACGGTGACCAGCACAATCCCGCTCTTGATCGCAATATCTTCCGTCAATCGAATCAAGCCGTTGCTTTCCGGTGCCCTTCAATGGTCTCGGTCATGTGCGCCACGATTTGACGTCCTATAACGTCTTGATCAAATCGGCTTGCATTTGCCGTCGCAAATTGACGCCATCGTGCCAGGGCGGATTTGTTGCCAAGCACATGCGCTAGCGCGGCGCGCCACGCGGAAACATCACCGGGAGCAACCAAAAGCCCGTTTTCATCGTGCTGAACGTATTCCGGGATGCCACCCGTGTCGCTGCCAACAACCGGAAGCCCGATGCTAAGTGCATGAATGACAACCCCTGGGGAATTCTCCAGCCAAATTGAAGGAATGCAGAGCACATCGCTGTTCATCATATAGTTTGCGACTTCCACCTGCGAAATTTGGCCAGTGAACTTGCACCAAGGCCGCTTTTCATACTTTTCGCGCAATTCAGTTTCTTGTGGGCCGGTCCCCACCACCGTCAGCGTGAACCAGTGATCTTCGGCCAAAAGGCTCGCCGCATTTAGTAGCGTTTCTATTCCCTTCGACCCATGCAAACGTCCAACATACAAAAAGCGCAGATGGTCTGAGGCGGTCCGTTTTACCGTCGCAGATGCATATTTATTCGCGTTGAGAATGGAAACGCTTGAAAATTTATGAAGCGGAATATGACGCGATGCCAATTCCAGATTTGACCGTGATGGCGAACAAAAACTGACACGTGGAATACTGCTCACCGCAGAAAATCGGATACGGCTGATGAGTTTGCAGATCCCGCACGGCCCATCGCACCGCTGGCCGTTTTTAAACATATCTGATTTTCCACATATCAGGTTCATGTCATGCATGAAGCAGATTGTCGGAATGTCCCGTTTTGCCAATTCGTAATAGCTGTTGTAGCCAATGCCTGAAATAACGCGGACCAGTGCGATATCGGGCGTGAATTCATCGAGCGCGCGTGACATAAGCCTGCGATTTCGCGGATCAAAATGATCCTGCGCGTGCCAAATGAGCTTCTGGATCGGTTTTGCCTTGTCGTGTTCAAGGTGCGTATGGGGTCGAGGCCACCGTAGCCGCCAGACGCGAACGCCATCAATTTCCTCGCCAAATAATTCCTCTTGTCCCTCTTCAGCCATTGTAATTGCACCGACATCGTGCCCCTGATCGCGCAGCCACCGAAGCGAGTTCTGAGCCGAGATCTCCGCGCCGCCAATCATGTAGGGCGCGTACGTCGAAACGACTGTGAGGATCTTCAACTACGTACTCTTCTTCATCGAAGAAGTCGGGGCCGACAGCACTTTGAAATATTTTTCACGCGCGACATCACTTTACGATTAAGCGAAGACATCCGCGTCGCTTATCTGCTTTCCCGTTTCGTCTTTCTTCGCCAATTTTGGCGGCACGTTGAGTGGCCAATCAATGCCGATTTCGGGATCGCTCCATAGAACGCTCCGTTCATGCTCTGGATACCAGTAGTCGGTCGATTTGTAGAGAAATTCGGCGCTGTCACTGAGAACCAGAAAGCCATGAGCGAACCCTTCCGGTATCCACAGCTGCAATTTGTTCTCGGACGACAAGACGACACCAAACCATTTGCCAAAATTTGGCGAGCTGCGCCGCAGATCCACGGCTACGTCAAACACCTCCCCGTGCACGACCCGCACCAGTTTCCCCTGCGGATTTTGGATCTGGTAATGCATGCCGCGCAGGACGCCCTTGTTCGATCGGCTGTGATTGTCTTGAACAAAATTTCGCGCAAGGCCGGTGGCATGTTTGAAATCACGCGCGTTGAAGCTCTCGAAGAAAAACCCGCGCGGATCGCCGAAAACCTTTGGCTGCAACAAGAACACTTCAGGCAGCGCGGTCTGCATGACGTCGTAACCCATGACTAGTTCTTGTTATTGAATGAGCTCAAGGAGGTATTGGCCATAGCCACTCTTGCCGAGGGGGCGGGCCAGCTCTTCGACCTGTCCCGCGTCGATCCATTTTTGCGCATAGGCAATCTCCTCCGGGCACGCAACGATAAGCCCTTGTCGCTTCTGCAACGTTGCAATGAAACTTGCGGCCTCAAGCAAACTGTCATGCGTTCCGGTATCGAGCCAGGCGTAACCGCGCCCCATAATCTCAACGTCAAGAATCGCATGGTCGAGATAACAACGATTGATATCGGTTATCTCCAATTCACCGCGTGCTGAGGGCTTGATATCGGCGGCAATATCGCAAACACGCGTATCGTAGAAATACAGGCCGGTAACAGCAAAATTTGATTTCGGCACTTTCGGTTTTTCGTCGATGCTTATCGCACGCCGACTCTCATCGAATTCAACAACACCGTAACGCTCGGGGTCATTAACGTGATAGGCGAATACCGTCGCTCCATCGCGGCGACTGTGCGCGTTGTGCAGCAGCTTCGGCATGTCGTGGCCGTAGAAGATATTGTCTCCCAGCACCAATGTGCTGAGATCATTGCCGACAAAACTGCGGCCGATAATAAAGGCCTGCGCGAGGCCGGCGGGGCTTGGCTGCACGGCGTACTGAATGTTCATGCCCCATTTGCTCCCGTCCCCGAGAAGCTCGGCAAAGAGCGGCGTATGATGGGGGGTTGAGATAATCAGGACGTCACGAATACCGGTCAGCATCAACGTGGAGAGCGGATAATAGATCATCGGCTTGTCGTAAATCGGCATCAACTGTTTGGATACGCTCTGCGTGACCGGGTAAAGTCGGGTGCCGGAGCCGCCCGCCAGAATTATCCCCTTGCGCTGAAGCGACCCGGAATTCACCCCTGCCTGCGAGTAAGCCCGGCGTGGTGCAGCCTTCGGATATTCGGCGGCTGGTGGAAGGATGTTCATGCCAGCACCCTTCCCGGCATTGCCGATGCGGGCCCGGAGCCACGCTGACCGACTCCTGCTTCGACAGGCACCAATTCACCGTAGTGCGTGTCCAGCCATTGCCGGTACGCACCGCTGGTTACGGTCTGGACCCACTCTTGATTGGCCAGGTACCATTTAACGGTCTTGCGAATGCCGCTTTCAAAGGACTCGCGCGGACGCCAGCCAAGTTCATTTTGGATCTTGCGAGCGTCGATCGCATAGCGGCGATCATGGCCTGGCCGGTCGCGGACAAAACGGATTTGTTCTGAATAGGCTTTTCCATCAGGTCGTGCCTGCAGTTCATCGAGGACGGAACAAATGGCTTTTACGACATCAAGATTGGTCATCTCGTTCCAGCCGCCAATGTTATAGGTCTCGCCGATCTGACCCGCCTCCAGGACGCGTATGATCGCGCGACAGTGATCTTCAACATAAAGCCAATCACGGACCTGCTGACCGTCGCCGTAGATTGGTAGTTCTTTGTCCGCAAGCGCGTTGTGAATGACGAGTGGAATCAGCTTTTCAGGAAAATGGTACGGCCCGTAGTTGTTGCTGCAGTTTGTCGTCAGCACCGGTAAACCGTAGGTGTGATGCCAGGCACGCACGAGATGATCGCTCGCGGCTTTGCTCGCTGAATACGGTGAGTTTGGCTCATAACAATTGGTCTCCTTGAACGGTGCGTCATGCGGTCCGAGCGTGCCGTAGACCTCATCGGTCGAGATGTGCAGGAACCGAAATGCCGCCCGCTGCTGAGCCGGCAGATCCCGCCAATAGCCGCAAACAGATTCCAATAGACCGAACGTGCCCAGCACATTTGTGTGAATAAAATCGCCCGGACCGCGAATAGAGCGATCGACGTGCAACTCCGCGGCAAAATTGATCACGGATCGTGGGCGGTGTTCAGCGAGCAATGCGCTAACCAGCACGCGATCGGAAATGTCCCCATGTACGAAGTGGTGGCGGTCGTCGTGCCTGAACGGCGCCAGATTGGTCAGGTTACCCGCGTAGGTCAGCTTGTCGATGTTGACCAGAGGCTCATCATCGGCGCCGAGCCATGAGTGGACAAAGTTACTGCCGATAAACCCGGCACAGCCCGTAACAAGGATGGTCATGAGGGAAGCGTCTTCCGATTTTGTGACACGGTGGATATTCGCCAAGCTACCGCCGTCAGGGTGAAAGCGAGTTTCACCCAGCACGACGTTATCGATCTGCAGTGCCTCCGCTCGCGCGTTACACCGCTGGTAGTAGCGCCTCGCTGCGCAATCCTACGGAAACCGAACGTCCGAGCAGCTCCAGCAGCACGCGCACACGCCCTGCTGCGTCGAGATATTCAAGCGTCCCCAGCAATTCGGCGAATGGTCCGTCTGCAATGCGAACCGTCCCGCCGATCTCGAACGTCGATGTCCAGTCAAACGTGCCGTCCGCCCGCGTTTTGGCCTGCAAATTGTCCACAACACCGTTCGGGACCGCTTGTGGCGCGCCGTCTTGCATCAAAAGGCGAATAACACCACGCGTGCCGTTGACGCTGCGCCATTGGTCGCGCGAAAGGTCCAAATGAACAAAAAGATAATTCGGGAATAAGGGCGAAAAACCACTCTTTGTCTTGCGGGCGTGCCGTATCGTCTTCCGGCAGCGTGGGCAAAACACGCGATAGCCCTGCATTTCAAGGTGATGTTTAGCCCGGCCTTCAGCACGAGGTTGCGTATTGACGACATACCAGCCCGCGCGGGCCGGATCCTCGACGGGCCTTTCGCTCGCAAGAGCTGATATGGGAGACGCGATGCGCGCTTGAGTCAAAACATGCACCTCACGAGATACCGCGGATTTCTTTGCACGACGTCTCGCCTCGCGAAGACATCATCACGACAACCCCAACCGTAGGAACATTCCGTTGCTCGCGCGGCGTGAAGAATCGTGCAACGCTTTTTGGAAATTGCTGGCAGAACTGAGAAAGTGTTTCGCTCGTTGCGGCTAACGTGTTGCTCCTCGTTACGAGTGCAATACCCCCGTCTTTCAAGACGTACGCGTCTTTCACGTTGGTAATCGTGAGCGCCTGAACGCAGACTTTGAACAAATCGCGATAGTCTGCCGCCGGCTTTGCCAGGTCGCCTGCGAGACCATCGAGAATATATTCGCGGCTCTTGCTGCAACTTTCTGCCACTGCCGGGTCAACCAGACCGAAGGCAAGAAAAAGTATGGTGATCCATTTCATTTTGGTCCTCCGGCGTCAGACGACCCACGAGCAATTTCACGGCTGCCCACGATAGGTATGCTGTTTGGCAGCGATAAATGACCGCTCGTGGCACAGGTGGTCCAATTCATCGCGCGAACGCGCATCCAAGCGCGCTTGCCGAGCGACATTCTTTTGATGCCATCGATCGTTAATTCAGCGATCGCGCCAGCGATGTCATCAATCGTTGGTTCAGTGAGGCGACCGGTCTCGTTATCGACTACCGTATCGGCGGCGCCGACTATCGGTGTCGCGATGCTCGGTAGGCCGCACGCGGCCGCTTCAAGGTAAACGCGCTGGTATCGCCTCGCTGATCTGGCGCTATTTTCCGCCACAGTGAGACAGAAAAGATCACTGGCGCCATAGACATCGCGAATTTTCTCTGTCGGCAACGGCCCCAACAGGCGCACGTCGCAACCAGACGCGACAATTCCGGCTTTCAAATCGTCAACGTAATCCGCTTCCCGTTCTTGGCCGATAACCAGCCAGCACAGACGGTCGCGAACCGAGCGGTCGATTCTCGATAATGCTGCAAGGGTAACAAGATGGCCTTCTCGCCTGGTCAATCCGGCGACCGTCACCATAACCACCGATTCCGGCGCAAGACCGAGCGCCTGACGGGTCGTCAATCGCGGGGCCCTCGGACCAAACCAAAAATCCGCTACAACCGGCATACCGTCACGGAAGTCGAGATTTTCGTATGGATTGGAAATTGCCATCAGCGCACACCTCGTACGATTGAACGCCGACCCTTGCGTCCATGCGCGAAATCAGCGTTGCGCCGAATTGGCGATGCGTCGTGCCTGTGAAGCGCCGATTCCATTGCAGCCACGTCGATCGGCTGCCTTGTCGCCATGCGATAGCCAGTTGTGATCACAACGAGCGGCCACAAAGCGATGGCTGCGATCTGCCATGTCAGAGGGACGTCCGGATCAACGCCGAACACGGCCGCGGCAAGCCAAAAGATAAAAACGCCGATCAGGAGATATCCCAAGACCCATGTCAGCATAGCGCTTGTCCTCCCGATGCCTTCGCGGCAGTGCAGAGGGTCGCGGCGTGATGCGCTCGTCTCGAGACTGCAATAAAACGGTTTGCGTTTCTTCTCATCATGAGGTGCGCTCCACGCGTGGCTGACCATGATAGGAGTACGGCGACAGGTAGTAGGAGCTTTGGTAATAGTCGTAGAATCTGAGCCGCCGCATATCGACACGCGTAAGGACCGTGCCAAGTACGCGATCATAAGAGAGAGCAAGCGTCCCGAAGGCTTGCGCGACCACATCTTGCGGAGTGCTATCCCACCGAATAGTGAGAACGACCCGATCCACAATTTCCGCCAATGCGCGTGCATCGACCAACGGGATAAGCGGTGGCGAGTCGATAATGACGTAATCGAAGTGTTGTCGGAGCCGATCGAGAATGTTGGACATCGCGTCGGAAAAAACGAATTCGTTATTGGCCAGTGTTCTTTGGCTCGACGGCGACGGCAGCACTGCGAGCCCGGTTGCACGATCGACGAGCAAAGCTTTGTCGAAGCCGGCCTGATTTGTAGCGACTTCGATTGCACCGATACGAGCCCGCGGGCACAGCGAGCGGCTCATTTCCGGATTTCGCAAATCGCCCTCAACCAGAACGGTGCGCATTCCCAGTGCCGCCAGTGAAAGCGCAAGATTTACCGCGAGCGTTGTCTTGCCTTCTCCGTCGATTGAGGAGGACACCATGATGGTTTTTACCGGTGCGGTGCGCGATGCGCGCTGAATCGCAAGACGGACGGCGCGAACCGACTCTGCAAACAATGACGTTGGCTCCTCCAGCACGTACCGCATCAGCGGCGGGCGCAGCGCCGGCGCCAGCATTCCCATGGCGTTTGGGTCGTACGTACTCAATGCCTGTCGTCCGCGAATTGCACGGCCGGCAAGCTCACGCGGGCCAATCAAAGGGACGGCGGCCAGTGTCGGAACGCCGGTGATTTCTTCGGCCTGCCTCACCGATTTTACCCGCCGGTCGAAATGGTCGGCCGCGAACGCCAGAACGCTGCCAATACCAATTCCCGCCGCGAGCGCGAGCGCCAGCATGAGCGTCGTCTTAGGGAACGAGGGGGTTATCGGGATGTCTGCTTTCGAGACTACACGTAAATCAGGAAGCTCCACGCTTTCCTGCGCACTGGTTTCCTTGTATCGGGCGAGAAACGAGGCGTAGAGCGTGCGGTTTGCGTCGGCCTCCCGCTGAAGCTCACGCAGTCGAACCTGGTCATTGCCCATGGTATTCGAGACATGCGTGAGATTGTCGAGGCTCTTCTGCAATGCGTCCTCTCGCGACTGAGCCACCTGCAAAGCCTGGCGCGTGCTATCGAGAATCCGTTTAACTTCTTCATCAATCAGCTTCTGCGTTTCATGCAACTGAGCCCGCGCATTCACCACCAGCGGGTGTTGCGATCCGAATTTGCTTGATACGTCGGCAACGTTCTTGGCCACATCCGCGTACTGCGTCCGTAATCGGGCAATGACGTCGGACGACAAGGCTTGGCCCAAAGTGCCCGGATCCGCCTTGGTCTTGATGATATTCTGGACCTGTTCAAATTTCGCGCGCGCCTCGGCGGTTTGAACGTGCGCCTCGATGAGTTTGTTATTCAAATCACCAAGCTGCTGGTCATTGATGGTGGAGCCCTGTGCAATCGTCAGGCTGTGACCGGCTCTGAATTCCTCAACGGCTTTGTCGGACGCGAGTACCTGAGACTTGAGATCCTCGATTTGTTTGTTGAACCAGGATGCGGCTATTTTTTGTGTGTCATATCTGCTGCGAACCTGCTCGTTAAAATATGACTCAGCGATCGCGTTTGCGATCTTTGCCGCCTTTTCCGGATATTCAGAACTGACGTCGATATTGATGACAAACGTCGTGGTATCACGCGAGACTTTCAAGCGTTTGCGCAACAAAAATTCGAGCGCCGCGGTCCTTGCAACGTCTTCCTCACTTTGTCCCGGAGCCAGTGTCTGGGGCGTCGTAAACAGTTTTTTTATCGGGCTGAAGATGCTGGAATGCGGTCCGAATTCCGGGTCATGCGCCAGGTTCAGCTGACTGACGACCCGCTGCAGTACAGCCACCGACTGGATCAACGAAACCTGGCTATTGATGACAGAATCGTCGGCTGCGGAATTCGCAGATGCTGGCTGATTGTTGTTGCTATCGACGACACTGCTGCGATGGGGGTCAATCAGGACGGTCGCCGTCGCGGTATACCGCGGCGTTACGATCAGAACAAAAATCGTTGCAATCAGCAACAGCGCGAGCGTCGTCAGGATGACAATCCATCGCCGCCGACTCAGGATCTGGACTAGCTCGCGCAGGTCGACCGTATAACTTCGCGGATCGCCATCCGACATGGATGGCGCCGTTTCCATCAAATCCTTGCGAGATTGATAGTCAGAAGTGCGCTGAAGCATTCACGAATACCTGATGTTTGTCGTAGCTGTCCTCCGGGATGTTGCTGTCCCGGCGCGTATATCGGTATCGCAGCGAAACCGACGCCGTGTTGTTCAGCGCGTAATTGATCCGCGCGTCGAGCGCATAGACATTGTCCACACGGGTTTGACCCTGGAATTGATCTTTTTCGTAACCGGCGGCAGTCGAGAAAATAATATTCGGCCGAAATTCATAATCGACACCCGCTTGCAGCGCGTTGGCGAGAACGCCGGTCGAAGTCGTATCGGAAACGACGGTAACAAACTGTTCGGCGTTGAAATGAACATCGACAAGCCGCGACGGGCTCCACGTCAACATTGCCCTGTAGGCCGGGCCTTCGATGTTGCCGATAGATGAATCAAAGAAATGTTGCCTTAAATAACCGGCTGCAACCTCGGCCTTTATCAGGTGCGTGAGTTCAAGATCGAAGCCCGTGAGCGCACGATAGCCATCGGAGGACAGGGACTGGGTTGGCGATCCGCGCAGGTCACGCCAATTGCCTTCGAGGGAGGTAAAAACCGCAGCCTTATCCGAAAATGCCAGATCGACGCGGCCGTACGTCATGTAAATCTGGCCATCGCGGGCATCTTGGGTGATGACTGAACCATCCTGGGCACGGGTCGAGCCAAAATTGTAGGAGTCCACGCGCGTGCCGAACGACGTGGTCAACCTGCCGAACTCCTTTCGAAGCGTCAGGTCGCCCGATATGAAACTGAAGGGTGTCGGCTGGACGGCGCCCGTCGGAGAGGTCAGCGAACCGACCTGCTCATGAAGAAGGCCTGCCTTGAGCGAACCCAGAACCTGGGTGCTGTGATCAATATCGAAGTGTCCTGTGCCCGCGAAAGTCGCATCTGTTTCATTGAGACCGGGATTATTTCGGTAAAGCGTGGAGTTGGCCGCCAGACCCAGATTGATGCCGTGGCGCTCCCACAGGCTGTGTGCACGCAGATCAACGCCGAGCAGCGCCGCGATGTCGCTCTGGTGGTTATTGGGCGATGAAAAAACGTTGCTGTCGTAAAGCATTCCGGCCGTCAGCGTGGGACTGAACATCCAGTCCCCGGCCCGCATGCCTCGCGGAGCATATTCGGGATGAATCCGGTTCCGGACGGGCATGTCTTCGGGCGCCACCTCGTCGAGCGTTTCCGGATCCGCCAATTGGGGCAGAAGCGTCGGCTCGAAGACATGTTGAGCATTCCAAGGCGGCATCACGATCTCCCTGGTCGGAATGACTTGTGCTTGCGACCAGCAGGTCGAAGCGACAAGCAGACCGGCGCTTATTGCCAGCCTCACCCAGGGACGTTTCCTCGTACGCAACAGGTTCACTGACACTAGCCCTACCGCATGCGATCACCAGCTGGTCTTCGCCACGGGTTGGGCAAGCCGGCCCGTTTTTTAGTTCTCGTTTCCAGGATTCGTTTGACCGAACCCAGGCGATATCGCAGCGATATTTCGGAGATTTAGCGCCGAGATATGCTGCCGAAGCGACAGTCCCATTGAGGTCACCCTGCGTGGACGACTTGCACGGGCCTTACGAAGACTGAACAAACGGGTGGCGGGACCGTTCCCGTGCCGCTTCAATCGACCCCCCAAAAACAATTCGGACATTTCGATTTTTACTTTCATGCCATTCAATACCTGCACAGTTTGTGATCTTGGTTGAGCGAGACCTAGACGACGTCAAAACATTCGTTCGGAGACGCGAATATTGTCGCCAGGAAAGATGCGCATCGGAACGTCAAGCCGCACCGCTTCCTGGGTGCGTGCGCCGGCGTGTTGCAAATAGATTGTGCTTTCGTCGGCGCGGTAGGTCAGACCGCCAGCAGTCGCAATTGCATCCGCAACCGTGAGGCCTGGCTGGAACGGATACACCCCCGCCTTCTTCACCTCTCCGTAGATGTAGAAGGGCGCATAAGCAGCGATCTCAACATTGATTTTGGGATTCTGTGCAATGCTACCTTTCATACGGGCGACAAGAGTTCTCTCGAGCTGGCTGGTCGTTGTTCCGGAGGCTTTGACTTGGCCCACCAATGGTATTGAAACAAAGCCCGCACTATTGACCTCGTATTCACCGTTCAAATTCTGATCGTCGTAGACCTTGAGGCGCACCCTGTCGCCAGGCCCCAGGATGTAGGGCAGATCGGAGCCACGCTGTGCACCGGGCCCCGCGTAACTGGCCAGCGCGATTTTCCCGGAGTCGGCCTGGCCCGTTCCCGCAACGCTGCAGCCCGCTAACCCCGCGACCAACAAGAGAAATAAAAAATGATGACGCTGAAACATGAAACCCGTCCCCCGAGTCGAATTTCAACACACGCACATGCCGACCTAGCGACAAAGCATTCACCGTGCCATTTGGTTCCTTACGAAATAGTTTTTTTCTGCCGGTATTTTCAAACCTCCTTACACGACCAACCTGAAAGCAACGACGATCAAAATCCACACAATCGTATTGATCGCAAGAAATCCCATCCGCATTTGACGACCGGTACAGGTAACAGTCGCTCGGCCAAACAGACAATTTTCAAAAAAGAATCGAGCGGGGACCCGTCCTGCCATCGTCTCCTCCGAGCCTCGATTATCTAAAATTAAAATTATTTCTGCGGTCTTATTGTGTCGCCTCTAAAAATGGCAACGGTTGTGTATCAACGCCGCCGTTACGGCGTTGTAATTCGCTTGCCTGGCGACACGACGGCCGATCTCAGTCCAATGCAATTGATTAAACTGACGCGATCTGCCCATTTTTGTAGATCACTTGCACAAAAATGAAACACGTTGTGAACTCATGCCGTCTCAATGTTTTCACATTGTCGATTACGATGTGCGGTGTGAAACACGCTGAGCGCTGAGCAATCAGCTAACGCGGCGTGACTAGTGAATTCAGTCGCTGTAATTGGAGTGCGAGATGGGATTAGGCATTTCAATTCCGCTTGGTCGAATCCGCAATGCAGGTGGCGTGCTACCTGCGTTGCCGGACATTGCGCGACCGAGTCAGACCGCTGTGCGGCACTGGAGGCGTCGTCGCAACGGACTCATCCGTACACACGAGCCATCCATCATGTTATTGGCTGCAAAACGTATACTTGACATCCTTGGCGCGGGTTTCGGCTTGCTGATATGCGCACCGTTATTCATCGGAATTGCAGCCGCGATCAAAATAACGTCACCGGGGCCCGTTTTCTTCCGGCAAAGGCGTTATGGCTACCACGGCCGTCAATTCTGTATTTACAAATTCCGAACCATGTTTGCTCATCTCAGCGACAATCGAGGCACACGTCAGACGCAGACCGATGACCCGCGTGTCACGCCACTCGGGCGCATCCTGCGAAAGTCGAGCTTGGACGAGCTTCCTCAGCTCATCAATGTGCTCGTCGGAGACATGTCTTTGGTTGGGCCGCGCCCGCACGTGCCGGGCATGCTTGCCGGTGGCATGCTGTACGAGGAGCTCACGCCCTATTATTTCCAACGACACAACATGCGCCCCGGTATCACTGGCCTGGCACAAGTATCCGGCTATCGCGGCAGCACGACGGTCCCGCTTTCTGCCATCGAGCGGCTTGAACGCGATTTACAATACATCGCGCGATGGTCCTTGTGGCTGGACCTGACCATCATCATCCGCACGGTGATAAGGGAGCTTTTTGCAGGCTCTGGGGACTAAGGTGTAGTCTGGCGGCGCCTTGTGAAAGGCCGATTGCAGAGAGGCCGCCGCGAGGCGGCCTTTTCCGCATTGGTTTTACTGACGCCACGGTCGCGTGCCAGCATATTGATGGGACAATAGAAATGCCTATTGTATTGCCCGACCTTGTGACAATAGAAAGCCACAGTTCAAATGGCCCTGCGGTTTCGCGATTGGGCGGGACTTGCTGCCGCAGAGCATGCGCAGCTTTCTGTAAGCGCAGGTGATTTTGCGCGCAGTCTTGAACCACGGCTGAATGCATTTGTCGCTTTCGAAGGCGGAGATAACACCCCTACGCCTGGTGTTCTCGACGGAATGCCCTATGCAGCAAAGGACATTTTTTTATCCGCCACACGCATGCCGCATGGCGGACTATCCAAGCCGCCACTGCTGATAGAAGGCGCGCAAGCGACGGCACTCGATCTGCTCGATCGCGCAGGCGGCCGGCGCGTCGGCTACACTGCAATGACAGAACTCGCCTATGAACCATCCGGTTACAACGCGGTACACGGCCGCGTCGGAAACCCATGGAACACTGATTTCATCTCTGGCGGTTCATCATCGGGTTCGGCCGCTGCAGTCGCGAGCGGTTCGGTTGTCTTTGCTCTAGGATCGGATACAGGGGGCTCGCTTCGCATTCCCGCGCATTGTTGCGGTGTTACGGCATGGAAGCCGAGCTACGGCGCCGTGTCGGCGGTGGGTTCGATGCCACTTGCACCAACGCTCGACACCATAGGGATTCTGGCGCGCAGCGCATCAGATATGGTTGCATCTGCGCGAATCCTGTTTGAGTCCCGCCAGACAGCATCGATCTGCAAGGCCGTTGTGGCCAACGACGTGCTTGATCTTTCCGAAGTATCAATTGGCAAAGCGTGCCGAGATGGGATCGACGCGATCGCCAGTTGCGGGGTCGAGATTGTCTCTCGTAACGCGGTCGCGGCCATCGAGGCACTCGACCTTCACGTTTTCACGGTCATGCAGGCAGAGGCAGCTCGCATGTATCGACGGCTCTTGGAAGGTGGTTCGATTGATTCTGTTTTAACAAGACGATTGGCAAAAGGTCTGGCCATCGACGACCAAACTCTTGCGGCTAGCGCGTCCGCACGCTCACAATTCGCTATGGATTTCATCGACAGTATTTTTCGGGATTCCGACGCGATCATCCTGCCGGCGATTTCGATCCGAACACCGCCCGCCGTCGAATGCGACCCGCGCTCGGCACGGTTCAATGCCAAAACACTTTACGAGCTCAGTCACTGGACGCGGTTCGCCAATATGCTCGGTTTTCCTGCCGTTGCCATTCCAGTCGGATTCGACGACCACGCCATGCCGATCGCCGTGCAAATCGTCGGTAAACCGCTGTCCGACCATGCATTGATCGCGCTGGCTGTGGCCGTGCAAGATCGCAGCGACTGGCACGGACGCGTTCCCGCCGCAGTGGTCGATCTGGTAAAGATGTCAAATGAGGCAATCGTGCAATGAGTGCTCCGCAACCTTCGTCCGCGCTGGCCGGGCTTCGCGTGTTGGATCTGACGCGCGTACGGGCGGGTCCGACCTGTTGCCGCATCCTCGGTGATTTTGGCGCGGACGTTATCAAGATCGAGGCCCCTCCCGGCGTCGATCCGAACGAGGGCATGAGCGGATCACGCGATGGTTCCGACATGCTCAATCTTCATCGAAACAAGCGCTCGCTAACGCTCAATCTCAAGGAGAAGGCCGGGCACGAAATCTTCATGCGGCTGGTCAAAGCCGCCGACGTGGTGGTGGAAAATTTCCGGCCCGACGTCAAAGACCGCATGGGGATCGCGTACAAAGTACTCAAGGCGGTCAATCCACGCGTTATTCTCGCATCCATTTCCGGGTTCGGGCAGAGTGGCCCGTACCGCACACGCGCCGGATTTGATCAGATTGCGCAAGGCATGGGCGGACTGATGTGGGTCACGGGCATACCGGGCGAAGGACCGATGCGCGCCGGTATTGCCGTGGCCGACAGCTCAGCCGGTATTTATGCCGCGACGGGAATTCTGCTTGCGCTTGCCGAACGTGAACGTTCCGGCGTCGGCCAATGGGTGCAAACGTCTTTGCTGGAAACTCAAATCGCATTGATGGATTTTCAGGCGGCGCGTTATCTCGTCGACGGCGTGGTACCCGGCCAAGCGGGCAACGACCATCCTTATTCGACGCCGATGGGTGTGTTTGAAACCTCGGACGGGTTCATCAATATCGGCGTCGGCGGCGATGGCCAGTGGCGCGCACTTTGCGTGGCGCTGGAGCGGCCCGATCTCGGCAAGGCGCCTGAATATGCGACGCTCGAACAGCGCTTCCACAACCGGCCGAAGCTGACCGCGCTGCTGGCTGAAGTCTTTAAGACAAAAAGCTGCCTGCAATGGCTGGAAAAACTAGAGCAGCAAGGGGTGCCGGCGGGCCCGATCTATAAACTCGACGAAGTCTTTGCCGATCCGCAGGTGCAGCATCTTGGTATAGCGGTGCCGCTACATCATCCCAAGCGCGGTGACATCCGCGTCGTCGGTCAACCCGTCACGCTGTCACGCACCCCGGCCAGTGTCGTTTCGACCTTGCCAGAGTTGGGCGCGCACACCGATGAAATCCTGCACGCTGCGGGCTACAGCGATGCCGAAATCAGCCAATTTTCATGCCAGCAAGATAGTCTGACGAACTTCCCGAATGTCGAACAATGTAACGCTGGTAACAGGCGCAAGCGGGTTCCTCGGCCAAGCCGTGATGAAATTGCTCGCCAAATACCCGCACCGCGCCATAGGGCTTGATCCGCTGCCTTCGCCTACGACGCAGATCCTTGACGACCTCTCCGATCGCGAAAAGCTGAAAGGGTTGCTTGCGCGCGCGGAAGTCACACACATCATCCATGCCGGCGGTGTGTCCGGCCCCATGGTGATGGCCGACGACCCCATCGGCGTCATTGGAATTAATGTCGTCGGCAGCCTCAATCTGTTACGTGCCGCCGTAGAGACGGGTGTCAAAACGTTTATCTATTGTTCGTCGGTCTCGGCGCTTGGCAATTTCTATGAAGACGAACCAGTCAGTGAAGACTATCCGTTACGCCCGACATCGGCCTACGGCGCATCAAAGGCGGCGATGGACATTGTTTTGCGCGGGTTGTGGGGCAATGTCCCGATCGATCTATGCTCGTTGCGTTTCACTGTGATCTATGGTCCCGGCAGGCGGACCGTTTTCACCGTCGAAAAAATCATCGACGCGGCGTTAGCTGGCAATGTCGTGCGGATTGAGCCAATGACTGATTGGCCTTACGTTTATATAGACGATGCCGCGCAGGCCGCGGTCTCTGCCTGTTTCTCCGAAGGCCGCAAGCAGCTCAGCTATTTTATTGCTCATCCTGAAAAAGTAACGCCTGACGATATCGCAACGGCTGCGGCAGCAGCAGGAAAACCGGTGCGTCTTGAGGTTGACCACAGCAAGCTCGTTGCGGCACGAGGGCCAGTGGACACCGATGCTGCGGCGCGCGATTTCGGATTTCGCGCCAAAGTAGGCCATCGCGAAGGCGTTCGCCGTCTGATCGAAGTGGCGCGCTAGCGAGGCCGGTTGCCGATGGTCGGTGCGACGGTCATAGTCATTTTACTGCGCTGTTATCAGGGGTAGCACCGATGGACTTAAAGCTGGCTGGCAAGACCGCATTGATTACCGGCGGATCCAAGGGGATCGGCCGCGCGGCCGCCGAAACTTTGGCTGCCGAGGGCTGCAATGTCATCATCGTCTCACGCAGCGCAGACACACTTGCTGCGGCGAAGTCAGCCATCGTGCAGAATACCAATGTACGCGTTGATACTGTCGCCGCAGATCTGTCCGACAGTGCCAATGTCAATCAGCTTGCACGCGATTATCCAGACATCGACATCCTCGTAAACAACGCCGGCGCCATTCCCGGTGGTACACTGCTTCACGTTGATGAGGTGACGTGGCGTAAAGCCTGGGATCTCAAAGTGTTTGGCTACGTCAATATGTGCCGCGCTTTCTACGCGCTGATGCAGAAACGCAAGCAGGGCGTGATTGTCAACGTGGTCGGCAATGCCGCCGAAACTCATGACCCCGAGTATATCTGTGGTGTTGCGGGAAACGCGGCCCTCGCCGCTTTCACCCAGTCACTCGGCAGTGTAAGCGCCAAAGATGGCATTCGTGTTGTCGCGATCAATCCGGGCCCGGTGGCCACTGATCGGCTGGTCGGCCTGATGAAAAAGAAGGCCCTCGATCGCACCGGAAGTGCTGACAACTGGAAAGATCTGTTCAAGCCGCTGCCGTTCGGCCGCGGCGCCAGTGCGGAAGAAATTGGCGCCGCCATCGCGTTTCTAGCTTCCGAACGTTCGGGCTATACCAGCGGTTCTGTTGTCACCATCGACGCCGGATTGTCTGCGCGCGCCCAAGCCTTCTAAAAGAGGAATTCATGCCACACCTTACGACCGACGATGGAATCAAGCTCTATTACGAAGAAACCGGTAAAGGCATCCCCATCGTATTTGTTCACGAGTTTGCCGGCGACTGCCGTTCGTACGAGCAGCAAGTTCGTCATTTTTCGAAATACTATCGTTGCATTACCTTCAATGCGCGAGGTTACCCACCTTCAGACGTGCCAACTGACGGAGAGCGCTATTCGCAAGATCGCGCGCGGGATGACATTCGTTCCGTGCTCGACAGTCTCAAGATAGACAAGGCACACATCGTCGGCCTTTCAATGGGCGGGTTTGCGGCCCTCCATTTCGGCTTTACATATCCGGCGCGCTGTCGCTCGATCGTGGTCGCCGGTTGCGGATACGGTGCGGCACCCGGCGAGCGCGCCAAATTTGCTGAAGAGGCGGAAGCCTCCGCGAAACGATTTGAAGAGCTGACGATGAAAAAGGCAGCCGAAGGCTATGCGCTGGGTCCCACTCGCGTGCAACATCAAAACAAGGATCCCCGCGGCTGGCGGGAATTCGCAGACCAGCTGGCGGAGCATTCGACGCAGGGCGCGGCTCTAACCATGCGCGGCGTGCAGAAACGACGCCCGTCGCTGTTCGATCTGGTTGATAAGATGAAATCGATCGCTGCCCCGACACTGATTATGACCGGTGACGAGGATTGGCCTTGCCTTGAACCGGGGATCTTGATGAAAAAGAACATCGCAACCGCTGCATTGGTCGTGATGGCGAATTGCGGCCACAACATCAATCTGGAGGAGCCAGCGCTGTTCAATATGCACTTGTCTGATTTATTCCAGGCCGCGGACGCCGGCGCATGGCCGACGCGAGACCCGCGCGCAATGGCGGGCAGCATACTCGGGCGCTGAACAGAGTTTAGGTCGCGTTATAGCCGCCATCGACCAAAAGGTCGGCGCCGGTCATGAAGCTTGATGCATCACTCGCGAGAAACACAGCTGCGAGCGCAATTTCTTGCGGCTGTCCCAACCTTTGCAACAGATGTTTTGGACCGGACACGCGACGCGCTGTTTCCATGTCGCCAAAACGCTTTATCAACCGCTCGGTTTCGACTGCGCCCGGCGACAGCGTATTGACGCGGATATTTTGTGCCGCGTGGTCAGTCGCCATCGCCTTGGCAAGTTGAATAAGTGCGCCCTTGGTCGCGCAATAGACCACGCGCCGCGGAGCGGCGACCGTACCAAGCTGCGAGGCTATATGAATAATACTGCCGCCACCTGCCGCGACCATCGCAGGCAAAATAGCACGAACTCATCAGAAATGCACCGCCAACATTGACCGCAAATACCCGATTCCAGTCAGACAAAGTCAGATCGAGCACAGTACCGTTCGGATCGTAGCCAGCAGCGCCATTGACCAGGATATGGACGGCCGGAAATTTGTCCAAAATCGCCTTTGTCGCGGCTTCGACATCGGCCTCATTGCCAACATCGCAACACACGCTCAAGGCCTTCACACCGCTTTTCGCAACCGCAGAAGCTGTTGCTTCGGCGGCGCGCGCATCCAGGTCGACGCAGACCACAGCGGCTCCCGCTTCGCCGAATGCTAGCGAGATCGCTTGTCCAATACCATTGCCAGCGCCGGTCACGATCGCCGATTTTCCTGCCAGTGAATATTTATCGACTGCCGGCACCCGTGGCCCCTATGAAACTGCGGTGGCGATGCGGCCCAGATAGGCTTCTTGAACGCGCGGGTTTTGTTTGAGATCAGCGCAGGTCCCGCTCGCGATCACCGATCCCGTCTGTAGTACGTAACCACGGCTGGCCGTTTCCAGCGCGTAGCGGGCATTCTGCTCCACCAGCAGCACACTGGTGCCAGTCGCGTTGATGGCACGAATGGTACGAAATATATCCTGCACAACGATCGGTGCGAGACCGAGCGATGGCTCGTCGAGACAAAGCAGTTGCGGCTCCGACATCATGGCGCGGCCGAGAACGAGCATTTGCTGTTCCCCACCGCTCAATGTCCCCGCGTTTTGCGTGCTCCGCTCAGACAGGCGGGGAAACATGTCGAATATCTCGCCGATCATTCGGCGCACTTTTGCACTATCGTTACAATTCTTGAAACCGCCGAGCTCAAGATTTTCCCGTACCGTGAGAAATGGAAAAACATGCCGGCCTTCCGGAACGAGCGCGATGCCGAGCTTGCTGCGCTCGTACGAAGGCATCGCCGTCACGTCGCGTCCGCAAAATTCGATCGCGCCGTGCCTCGGTGGCAGCAAACCTGCGATTGCGCGCAGCGTGGTCGATTTGCCCGCGCCGTTCGCCCCGATTAAAGCGACGACCTCACCTTGTTCGACGTGTAATGAAATGTCGCGACAAACGGCCACCTGCCCGTAAGCGAGTTCGAGGTTTTTGGCCGATAAAAGCGTGCTCACGACAGTTCTCCGCCAAGATAGGCTGCGATCACAGCAGGGTTTTTCTGCACCTCGGCCGCCGTGCCCTGGAACAAATACCGGCCGTATTCCATCACCATGATGCGGTCGGCAACGTTCATCACCAGGTCCATATTATGCTCGACAACAATGACGGTGATGCCGCCGCCGCGTAAGCTACGGATGCGATCAAGCAAAACATCGACTTCGGCGGCGTTTAAACCTGCCGCCGGCTCATCAATCAGCAAAAGTCGCGGCCGAGTTGCAAGCGCGCGCGCTATTTCAAGCATGCGCTGCTCGCCGTAAGATAACACCCCGGCAAACACGTGCAGACGCGCCGTCATGCCGAAGAGTTCAAGCAGCCGCAGCGCTTCATCGCGGCAGCGTTGCTGGTCATGTGCAAAGGCTGCGCCATGCAGGACATATTGCCAGGCCGGAATTTTGTGATGGACGTGAAACCCGGCAAGGACGTTGTCGAGCACGCTGAGTTGCTTGAATAAACGTATCTTTTGGAACGTGCGTGCGAGACCAAGCCGCACACGTCGGTGCGACGGCATTCCGGAGAGGCTGTGACCATCGAACGACAGCGACCCGGAATCGGGCTGATAGATGCCGCTGATCAGGTTGAGCAGCGTGGATTTGCCGGCGCCGTTGGGACCGATGATCGCAAAGATCGAGCCGTCCGGAACGTCCAATGAAATATTGGAAACAGCACGTACGCCACCGAAACTCTTATGCAGGCCCTGCACGCGCAAAAGCGGGGTCGCTGCCGCTGACGCGTGCATATCAACTGCTGCGGTTGCGATCATTGCGCCCGCCCGCCAAATGTGACCTTTTCCCGCACGATACGGGCCGCCTGCGCTAGCCCGCCCGGCATGAACAGCACGACAAATGTGAGCGCGGCGCCATAGACGACCAGACGAAGATCCCCGATCCCGCGCAGCAGCTCGGGCAATAGCGTCAAAAGAATCGCTCCGAATACTGGGCCAATCAAAGTGCCCATGCCACCGACGATGACCATGGCCAGGATATTGAAGGCCTCGGTGACGAAAAATGCGTCCGGTACCAACGTGCCGACGAAACTCGCGTAAAAACAGCCCGCCGCCCCGCCAACGGCCGCGCCAACACCGAACGCAAACACCTTCCAGGCAGCACCATTAATGCCGAGCGCGGCTGCGGATACTTCATCCTCGCGAATTGCGGTCAGCGTTTCTCCGATCGGAGAACGCACCAGCTGCCTCAGCAACAGATAGACAAGAAGCGTGAACCCGGACACCAAATAAAAAAAAGCAGCCAGGTTGTGGAAGTCTGCGAGCTGTACTCCGGCGACGACAAGGGCAGGCGGTGGTGGAATTCCATAGATGCCGAGCGGACCCTGCGTCAGGCTGATCCAGTTCAGCAGGATTTGATAGATGATGACCGCAAAACCGAGCGAAGCGATTGCGAGGTAGTGGCCGCGCAGGCGCACCGCAAACAATGAAAGAAACATTCCCGCCAGACCGGAGAATGCGACGCCAGCGGCGAAAGCGCCCCAAAATGGAACCCCGAGCTTGACGATCAGCAACGTTGAGACGTAGGCACCGAGCCCGTAAAAAGCCGAATGGCCAAGATTGAGCTGACCGGCATAGCCGAGGATAAAATCAAGTCCGAGCGCGAGCAGCACGTTAATTGCGCAAAGCGTTAAATTCGTGCGCCAATACGTATCGTTGAAAATCAGGGGCAGCACTATGATCGCAAGCGCTGCGACCAGTAATCCCATGCGTCGCGGCAGCAGCGAGAACTCTTGGATCTGCCGAGTACTGCGAGATCGCGGGCTCAGACATTCTCTTCGCGCCTCTCGGAGATCAAACCGGTCGGCTTGATAGCTAGCATCACCAGCAGAAGCGCAAAAACGACGATGTCGATCAGCCCGGGGTCGAGGTACTGCGTCGTGTAGCTTTCAATCAGACCCACAATCAGCCCGGCGAGAATCGTTCCTTCCACATTGCCGAAGCCTCCGATTATAACGATGGCAAAGGCTTTCACGATAACTGAGGTTCCGGCGAACGGAGTGAGGACAAGCACGGGCGCCAGCATTGCACCCGCCATGCCGGCAAGCGCCGACGCGATAACGAATGTCAGCATGATGAGTTGATTGGGATTGATGCCCATCAGCCCGGCCGTTTCACGATCTTGCGAAACCGCGCGCAGCGCTTTGCCAAGAAACGTAAATTTCATAAACGCGTAGAGCAGTACGATGGTTATGGATGAAACTGCAACAATGATGACGCTTTGCCAGGATACGAAAATGCCGGCGAAGCGGATGACCTGGCTGCTGTATGGCGTCTCAAAGGCGTAGGGAATCGGTCCGAACCACGTCAGCATCAGATTCTGCATCATGACCGAAACGCCGATCGTGGCAATCAGCGGCAATAGTTCGTTGCCCTTACGACGTAAGGGCGTGAAAATCGCCGCATTGACCAGCCAACCGAGCGCGGCGCCAACTAAAAATGCGACGCCGATGCTAACGATGTAGCCGGCACCGACAAAGTGCATGAAGAAGTAGGCGGCAAATGCGCCGAGTGTGACGAAGTCGGCGTGCGCGAAATTAATCTGTACGAGCACGCCGTAAATCAGCGTCAGGCCCAACGCCACCAGAACATAGAGACTTCCGAGAACGACGCCGTTGATCGCCTGTTGGAGGACGATCGTTGTTGTCATCGTCTGGTCAATTCCACTTCAGGCTTGTCCATGACATGTCAGGCTTAGTTTCCATGTAGTGGACGGTATCCATCTTGGTGTTCTGGTTGGTCTTGTCGAATTCCACGCTACCGGTCACGCCTGAATAGCTTTTGGTGGCGGCGAGGCCATCGCGGATCGATTGGGGGTCCTTGCCGCCCCGCTTGACGACATCCGCAATCAGCATGATCTGATCATAAGCATGCGCGTTCAGGTGCGTCGGATCGGCGTTAAATTTTGCCTTGAACGCCGCGCTGAAGTTTTTCACGGTGTCACGGGTTTCGGTCGGATCGAATTGCACGATACGTATATAACCCAAAGCGGCTTTTCCGGCTTTTTGTTCAAAACCGAACGGCAGCCAAATCGTGCCAATCTGAATGGCGGCGCCGCCGCCCCCTTTGGTTACGCCAGCCTGGGCCAGCGCCTGGGTGATTTTCAGGCCCTGCCCTTCCAGCGTATATGTCGGGATCACATCGATTTTGCCAAGGCCCGCGACGCGAGTTGCGATCGAGGTGAAGTCGTTGACGTCACGGCCAAAGCCGATTTCCGCCAACACATTTCCGCCGAGCTTAGTGAAAGTGTCCTTGAAAACCTGGGCGTTGCCGATTCCGGCATTAGTATTTTCGAATAGCAGGACTGCGGTACGTGCGTTAAGTCGTTTATAGGCATTATCCGCGAGGTTGATGCCTTGCATGACCTCGTTCGGCATAATCCGGAATGTCCAAGGGTTGCCCGGCTCTGTGACCTTTATGGAAGAAGAGCCCGCATTGAGGAGTGGCACTTTCGCCTGCTCGACGATCGGCATGACGGCGAGCGTCGCATCCGAACACTCTTCGCCGATAATGACATCGGGCTTGAATTGTTCAATCAGGCGCTTGGCAGCCTGCGTTGCCGGCAGCGGCCCACAGCTCGAATCTTCGTACTGAACAGCGAATTTATAGCCATTCACCCCCGTCTTATTGAGCTGCTCCAGCGCGAGCTCGACGCCTTGTTTGTCCTGCGCGCCGAAATAGGAGCCCGGTCCTGAAATAGGAAACAGCGCGCCGATCCTTATGGTTTTGTCTTGCGCGTATGCCGCCGGCCCGACCGATAAAAGACTGATCGCCGCGACGCTTACAAAGAGAGCACGCATTGTCGTGATCATTTCTTTATCCTCCCCCGAACGATCGTCATCCTGTCCAAAAGCCTACCAATGATCGCCCAGCCCGGTAAAGTGACGTTGCGGCTTGTCGCTCTTGGCGCGGGAGCAAAACCGCCATTCACAGGCATTTTCCATCGTCGCGGGGTTGCTTTTTCTTCGATTTCACCAAATAGGACATCTCCGTCGCGTGTGACGATACTTTTCAGACTATTGCGCACTAGGCGTGAGGCCAGCATGCTCACCGCACGGAATTGGCAAGGAATGACGAACAATGATCCACATCGGGGTTATTGGCCTCGGCTGGTGGGGCAAGCAGATTGTGACCTGTCTTGCTGAAAGCCCTCGCTTCAAGGTCGTCGCCGGATGCGATATCGACACCCGGATGGCGGCCCCGTTCGCCGCCGCGCACAAGTTCGACCTGACTGACGACTACAAGTCGTTGCTCAGGCGGCCTGATGTTGATGCGGTGGCGGTCGTAACACCACATCTTTCGCACGAAGAAATGGCGATCGCCGCATTCGGCGCCGGCAAGCAAGTGTTTTGCGAGAAGCCGCTGGCACTCACAACTGCAAGTGCCGAGCGTATTTTGGCGGCCTGTGCCAAAGCCGGCGGTATCCTCGGCATCGGCCACGAGCGCCGTTACGAACCTGCCATGGAAGAGATGCGCCGTCTGTTCGAGAGCGGCGCGCTGGGCCGCGTTCTGCACATGGACGCCAATGTCAGCCACAACAATTTCCGCAACATGGACCCGTCGAACTGGCGGCGCGACCCGAGGCACGCGCCGGCCGGCGCCTGGACAGCGCTCGGTATTCATCTCGGCGATATGTTCGTCTCGTTCGCCGGGCGACCTTTGCGTGTGAGCGCACGCACCGCTTCACAAATATTCCCGGCCCCTTCGGAGGATTTTGTCAGCGCGGACATCGATTTTGAAAATGGAGCCCGTGGCCGTATCACCTGCCTGTCGACGCCGCCGTTTTACGGCCGCTTCACGCTGATTTGTGACCAGGGCTGGGTCGAAGTGCAGGAAGGCGGTAACGTCGACAAAGGCATCCCATCAAGTTTCGTCCATTGCGGTGCCGACGGCAGCCGTCAGACGCGCGGCTTCGAGCACGCCAATACCGTTCGAATGAATTTTGAGGCCTGGGCCGATGCGGTCGAAGGCCGCTCACCCTATCGCTTCACGACAGAGCACTTGCTCGCGAACGTCCGCATTCTCGATGCCGTTACCCGCTCGGCGGCGGCTGACGGGAAGCCAGTAACCCTTTGAAAACAGGCTTGCGGCCGTTCTCGAAATTTGCCGCCAATTGAGCTACACCGACGCCATATGCAAAGCGAAAAAGAACAAGTTGCCCTTTCCTCGATTGCGGCCTCGGCCGGCCTGACCGTCGCGAAGGGACTGGTTGGCTTTGCCACCGGATCGCTGGCGATCCTGTCGGAAGCGGGGCATTCGCTGATCGATCTCGGCGCCACGGTCATGACCTACGTCGCCGTTCGTATTTCCGGGAAACCGGCCGACAAAGAACATCATTACGGGCACGGCAAAGTGGAAGCGGTTTCGGCGCTGGCTGAAACAGCCCTGTTATTTCTGCTCTCCGGCGTGGTGATCTGGGAAGCCATCAAGCGCCTTGCGGAGCATGAGCGCCATGTGGTTGAAGCGACGGTGTGGGCGTTCGGCGTGATCATCGTGTCGATGGTCGTTGATTTTTTCCGCGCCCGCGCGCTATCGCACACCGCGGAAAAGACCTCGAGCCACGCGCTCGAAGCCGATGCGTTGCATTTTTCATCTGACCTCTGGTCTTCGCTGGCCGTGCTGATTGGGCTGGTTGGCGTATTTTTCGGCCTACCGTGGGCAGACTCCGCCGCCGCGCTGGTGGTGGCGGTACTCGTTTGTTTCGCCGGCTGGCGACTCGGCAAGAAAACCATCGACACACTTATCGACGTTGCGCCGGCGGGCGCCGCCGACAAAATCACGGCCATTGTGTCAAAAATCGCCGGCGTGGTCGCTGTCGAGCACGTGCGCGTCCGCGCAGTGGGCGAGAAGACGTTCATCGACCTCGGGGTGGCGGTCAGCCGTACCCTGCCGCTTGACCGCGTGAGCGCGCTCAAGGACCAGATCGCCGGCGATATCTGCCGACAGATGCCGGGCGCTGAGCCGATCGTCACCACCGATCCGGTCGCCCTCAGCAATGAGAGCGTCCTCGATTGCGTGATGGTCATCGCGCGTAACCGCGGTCTCGCCGTGCACCATGTGACAGTCCATGAACTTGGCGACAAACGGGCGGTGTCCCTCGACCTTGAGGTCGACGGCAAGCTATCGCTGCGCGCGGCACACGAATTGGCCGACGGGCTGGAGGACGCAGTCGCAGCCGAACTGGGAGCCAGCGTGGAGGTTGAAACGCACATCGAGCCGTTGCAGCCGCAGGATGCCCTGGGTCGCGAGGCCCCGCCGGAGCGGGTCAAAGCGGTCGAAATAGCACTGTCGGAACTTGCGGCAAAAACCCGCAGCATCCGGGACGTCCACGACGTACGCGTCCGCGAGACCGATGAAGGCGAGATCGTCAATTTTCATTGCCGGGTCGACCCTCAATTAAGCGTGCAGGCCGTGCACGAAAGTGTCGACGCCCTCGAGCGCGCCTTGCGGGAGCGGTCGCCATCGATCAAGCGCGTGATCGGTCACGCCGAACCGGCGCGCTGACGTCGCGGCGAGGCCGGCGGCGCTGGACTGATCTGCATCATTCATTCTTCCAATTGGCGCCCGGACATTCTAGATCACAGTCCATGCGAACCGACATTGCCCAACCTATCCGCCTGAAAGACTACCGCCCGCCCGATTGGCTGGTCGAAACGGTTTCGCTCGATGTATCGCTGCACCCGACGGCGACAAAGGTGCGTGCGACCATCGCGCTCAGGCCTAATCCCAAGACGACCGCTGCCCCGCTGTTGCTGAACGGCGACGGCCTGTCTTTGGTGTCGCTGAAGCTCGACGGGGCCCCCCTGCCCGCCGATAGCTACATTGCGACGTCCGAGGGCCTGACAATTGCGCAGCCGCCGGCTCGACCATTCACGCTTGAAATCGAAACCATCGTCGATCCGTCAGCGAATACGCAACTGTCCGGGCTTTACCGCTCGAGCGGCACCTATTGCACGCAGTGCGAAGCCGAGGGTTTCCGCCGCATCACTTTTTTCCCAGATCGGCCCGACGTGATGGCGGTCTACACGACGCGGGTTGAATCGGACAAGACGGAAGCGCCGGTGCTGCTGGCCAACGGCAACCTGGTCGAAAGCGGGTCTCTTCCCGGTGGCCGCCATTTCGCGGTCTGGCATGATCCGCATCCCAAGCCGTCATACCTGTTTGCGCTGGTCGGCGGAGATCTTGCCTGCGTGGAGGATAAATTTGTCACGTCGTCGGGACGCAATGTGACGCTGCGGATCTATGTCGAGCATGGCAAGCAGGGCCGTTGCGGCTATGCCATGGACTCGCTCAAGCGGTCCATGCGCTGGGACGAGCAGGCCTTCGGGCGCGAATACGATCTCGATATTTTCATGATCGTTGCCGTGTCCGATTTCAACATGGGCGCAATGGAGAACAAAGGGCTCAACGTCTTCAATGACAAATACGTGCTCGCCAGCAGTGATACCGCCACCGACGCCGACTACGCACATATCGAAGCGGTGATCGCCCACGAATATTTCCACAACTGGACCGGCAACCGCATCACCTGCCGCGACTGGTTTCAGCTTTGCCTGAAGGAAGGCCTCACGGTTTTCCGCGATCAGGAGTTTTCGTCCGATATGCGCTCGCGGCCGGTCAAGCGTATTGCCGACGTGCGCGGGTTGCGCGCCGCGCAATTCATCGAGGATGCCGGGCCTTTGGCGCATCCGGTGCGTCCCGAGGTCTACAAGGAGATCAATAACTTCTACACCGCCACCGTTTACGAAAAGGGCGCCGAAGTGGTGCGCATGGTGCAGACCTTGATCGGCCGGGAGAACTTTCGTGCCGGCATGGATCTTTATTTTGCGCGCCATGATGGCGAGGCCGCCACCATCGAGCAGTTTATCCAGTGCTTCGCCGACGTCAGCGGCCTGGATTTTGCGCAGTTCATGCGCTGGTACAGCCAGGCCGGCACGCCCCAGGTCACGGTCAATGGCCGCTACAATGCGGCGGATCAGTCCTACACGCTGGAATGCACTCAAGTGGTGCCGGCGACGCCAGGGCAGCCGGTCAAGGAACCGATGGTGATTCCGCTTGCGTTCGGCCTCGTCGGCCAGGACGGACGCGATCTGCCTTTGCGCCGGCGCGGCGGTGGACCAATCGAACGCGACGTCCTCGTGCTGATCGAGCCAGTCACAACGTTTGAATTCACCGGCATCGCCGCGCGCCCGGTGCCGTCTGTCAACCGCGGCTTCTCGGCGCCCGTCCGGCTTGACGTTGCAGTCGATTCCGACGATCTGGCCTACTTGGCCGCAAACGACAGTGATCCGTTCAATAAATGGCAGGCACTGCAGACAATTTCGATGCGACTGCTGATCGACAACGTGTCGGCGATCCGGGCGGGCCGCGATCCTCGAGTTCGATGACAAGTTGATGCATGCACTCGCGGCGATCCTCGCCGAAGCGGTACTCGAGCCTGCATTCATCGCGCTGGCGTTGGTGCCTCCCGGCGAAGGTGATATCGCGCGCGAAATCGGCCACGACATCGATCCGGATGCGATCTTTCAAGCGCGAACAAAACTAAAGATTGTTATTGGGGAGCGGTTGGGCGCGCCTCTAGAGGCAGTTTATCGACGTATGACAGCGCCCGGGCAGTATTCACCCGATGCCACGAGCGCGGGGCGCCGCGCCCTTCGCAATGTCGCACTTGATCTGCTCGCGGCAAATGGTTCGGTGACAGGAATTGCGCGGGCGGCAAAGCAATATGATGCCGCCGACAACATGACCGATCGTATTTCGGCACTCGCGACGCTATCGCTGCATGATACGCCGGATCGTAAGCGTGCCATTGCCGACTATTACTCACGTCATGCTTCCGATGCACTCGTGGTCGATAAATGGTTCTCGCTGCAGGCCATGATCCCTGACCCGAATACGCTCGATAATGTCCGCAGCCTCACCGGGCATCCGGCCTTCTCGATGGCCAATCCTAACCGCATAAGGGCCCTTATCGGCGCCTTCGCGGGCGGCAATACCACCCAATTCAACCGCATCGACGGCGCCGGGTATGACTTTGTTGCCGATACCGTCCTCGCTCTGGATCAGAAAAACCCGCAGATCTCCGCTCGCCTGGCGACCGCCTTCCGCACCTGGCGTACACTGGAGAAAGGCCGCCGCGCCAAGGCGGAAGCCGCCCTCAGCCGCATTAAGGCCACTTCGAATCTTTCCCGCGACCTGGCGGACATCGTCGAACGAGCGCTTGCCACACCCTGAGGCCAGTCGGCAGCAAATTGTGTTGCCAAAAGTATCCGTGGGTAACAATTTTTAAATATTTGACTCTTCGGACTCTCGACAAATCAGCGGCCATCGATTCCAATCAACAAGTGATTCGGAAAGCGATGCGGCACATCCTTCCGTTTCGAGGGTGACAGGGGAAATTCCGAACGGAGGCTTCTATGGCGCGCGCCGGATTGGCGAGTGCGTCTGCACATCCCGATTCCATCAAAGGCCTCGCGCAATCGATTGCCAAACCGGCATATCGGCGGCTGCTGAACGCCGAGCCGCTGCTTCGCCGCGCGGTCCCCGTCCTGATCATCGCTTTTCTCGCGACGATCTGCGTTGGAGCCCTGGTGCAGGTGCTCGACCACCGCGTGCAAACTCTAAACAGCGAGGCTTCGTCGCTTGAAGCGATTGCGGACTTTACCGCTGAGCGCCTGCACCAACCCTTAAAGCGATCGAAAGATGCGATAGAACAGCCACAGCAGGTGCTCGCAGCAGCATTGCCGACCTGGGCGACGGCGTCGGGCCGTCGCTTTATCCTGACGAATGCCGAGGGCGTCGTCACCGCAGCAACGCCGGCGACGGACGCAACCATTGGCCGCCGCTTAATCGACCTGCTTGGGCCCACACAGCCGCTCACGACCTTCGGCGCGGGGGCTGGCGTCATGGAAATAACGTTGCCCGACGCAACGCGCGCAATCGCTACCGTACGAATGCTCAATCCTCCCTTCGGCCAATTCGCCGTCGTGCAGTCCCGCGACGCTGCGTTGGCTGGTTGGCGCTCCCTGACCACCTTGACCACGACACTCTCAGCCACCACCGGTTTCGTTGTGCTTATCCTCGGCTTTGCCTTCCATTGGCAGGCTACTCGGGCGCGGGAAGCGGACCTGATTTATGAAACAGTCCGCAGCCGCATCGATACCGCGCTCAACCGGGGCCGATGCGGGCTGTGGGATTGGGATCTCGCTCGCGGCCGCATCTTCTGGTCGCAATCCATGTTCGAAATACTGGGACTCGAGGCCAAAGATGACCTGCTGTCGTTCGGGGACGTCAATGCGCTTGTCCATCCGGACGATGTAAGACTTTACGAACTCGCGGCCGAATTGGCCGATGCAACTGCGACAACAATCGATCACGCTTTTCGTATGCGTCACGCCGCCGGCCATTGGGTGTGGCTGCGTGCCCGCTGTGAGCTCGTGCGCCAGCCAGGCGAGCCCGGTTTGCATCTGATTGGCATTGCCGTCGACATCACGGAGCAAAAAAGCCTGGTTGAGAAAACCGTCGCTGCCGACATGCGGCTGCGCGATGCGATTGAAACGATCCCCGAAGCGTTTGTCCTGTGGGACGCCGACAATCGTCTCGTTCTCTGCAATTCGAATTTTCAGGAATTGCACCACCTGCCTGATGAATCAATTATCGTGGGTGCATCATATGAATCCGTAGTCGCGGCGGGCAGCAAGCCGGTGGTGCGCAACAAAATTGTCACTACAGGCCCGAGCATTCCCGGGGCGCGCACATTTGAAGCACAACTCGAGGACGGCCGTTGGCTGCACATTAGTGAAAGACGCACCAAAGATGGCGGCTATGTCTCGGTTGGAACAGACATCACTGCGTTAAAGACCCATGAAGAAAAGCTCATCGACAGCGAAAAGCGTCTCATCGCAACGGTTGCCGACTTACGTGCGTCACAGCAGCGCTCAGCCGAACTCGCCGAGAAATATGCCGAGGAAAAGACGCGCGCTGAGGAAGCCAATCAGGCGAAGTCTAAATTCCTCGCCAACATGAGCCACGAATTGCGTACGCCGCTCAATGCCATCATCGGGTTTTCCGAGATCATGGAGTCGGGCATGTTTGGCCCGCTAGGTGCAGAAAGATATCACGAATATTGCAACGATATTCGCGGCAGCGGACAGTATCTGCTTGAGGTCATCAACGACATTCTGGATATGTCGAAAATCGAAGCTGGCCGCATACGGCTTGATTTTGAAGATCTCAGTTTAGATGCGCTGCTCAACGAAGCCATGCGTGTGGTTGGGGCGCGGGCACAGGACAAGCAATTGCAATTGGCGGCGCGCATATCACCCGAGCTAAGGCTGCGGGCCGACCGGCGCGCGCTCAAGCAAATCGCGCTTAATTTGCTCTCCAACGCCGTCAAATTTACTCCGATGGGGGGGCGCGTCACGGTGCGTGGGCGAGCTACCGACCATTGTGTGACGCTCGCCATCGGCGATACCGGCATCGGCATTGCCAAGGATGCACTTGCCCGACTTGGGCGCCCGTTCGAGCAGGTCGAAAGTCAGCTCACAAAGAGCCATCAAGGATCTGGCTTGGGTCTCGCAATCTCCAAGTCTCTTGTCGAACTGCACGGTGGCCGAATGCGCATTCGCTCGACGCTCGGCAAAGGCACCTTGGTGGTAGTCCGCCTACCGCTGGAACCTCAATGCGCCCTGCCCAAGGAAGAAGCCGCGTAGCGCGACCCTAGGTCGCGTTGCCCAAAATGCGCAAAAAACCGGCACGCACCCTCGATTGCATTTCCGTAATCGTCGCATCGAGTGTTGCAAAATCCGGGACGTCGGCCGCCCGCGCCAGCAACCGCAATAACCCGGCGGCCGCCGTCTTTGGATCAAACGATCCGGGCAGGCAAAGCCGCAGGATCTGCGTGAGATCGTGATAGAGTTGCACGGCAGCACGCAGGACTTCCGCATCTTCCACGGCCAAAACCCGCAGTGCCTGGGCCTTTTCAAGCACCCGTGTGGTTGACGTATCGAGAATATCCGGAAGTTGGTGAGCGTGAATGAGTTGAAGATATTGGGCGATGAACTCAATATCGACGAGCCCGCCAGCTGCGTATTTGAGATCCCAGCGATCGCCTTCCCCCTTTTCTTTAGCGATCGCCGCGCGCATTTCGAGAACGTCGCCCGCGACCAATTCGGCATTGCGTGGCCTCCGCAAAGTGCCGCGAATAACGCGCTCGACGCGGTGCTTGAATGCGGCTGAGGCCGAGACAACCCTTGCGCGCGTGAGCGCCATGTGTTCCCAGGTCCACGCTTCGGTCTCTTGGTAGGCAGCAAAGCCGTCGAGCCGTGTCGCCAAGGGCCCGGCTCGACCGGATGGCCGTAGCCGCATGTCGACTTGATAGAGTGCGCCATAGTTGGTCTGTGCAGTCAGGGCGTTGATCAGCCGTTGCGTCAAGCGTGCGAAATATTGGGCGCCATGGAGCGGCCGAGCACCATCGGATTCAGGTTGCGCGTCATCAAAGTCATAGACAAGGATCAGATCAAGATCAGAGGTCGCCGTCATCTCGTAGCCACCGAGCTTGCCCATCGCCAGAATCGCGGTCTCCTCTCCGCGCAGATTCCCATAAGTTAAGGCGAGATTGTCTGCGACCGCGCGGTGCACCGCACGAATGACGGCGTCCGCGAGCCGCGCGAAGGCCTCACCCGCTTGCCTTGCCGTAACCGTGCCAGAGAGAACCCGCACGCCGATCAGGAACATGTATTCCAGGCCGAACGTACGGATGCGTTCCAGCAGGTCTTCGGCATATCGCGATTGCGCCAAAGCCGCGTCAAACCGCCGACCAAGTTCGATGGCGTCTGGCAAGGCACCGAAAAAACTTGGATCGACCAGCGCATCCATGACCTGCGGATGACGCGCCAGCGTGCCCGCCAAACGTGGTGCGGTGCCAAGCACCAGAGCAATCAAAGCGATGAGGTCGGGGTTTTGTCGCAATAGCGACAATAGCCGTGCCGGACCGTGCAAGTTGGCCAGGAAATGATCGAATAGAATCAGGGTGGCGCCAGGGTTGTCCGTGCCCGCTACTTGCTCCAAGAGCGCAGGTAACAATGCTTCGAGATGGCTGCGCGCAGCTTCGCTCTTAAGCGATCGATGAGCGCCGGACAGCCATTGGCGTATGATGCTGGAGGCTTCTAGGGGAGCTCGAAAACCGAGCGCGGAGAGTCGATCAAGGGTCTTGTGGTCATCCGCATCTGGCGGGAACACGAATGCCGGCCCTTCAACATCAGGCGCCCTTTCAAAGAGGCGCGCGTAATACTGTTGGACCTTGTCGAGATGGCCGAGCAGCACCTTGGCAAAGGAATCGCGGTTGGCAAAGCCAAGAAATCGCGCAAAGCGCTCAAGGCTTTCTTTATCGGACGGCAGAACCTGCGTCTGCTCATCGTTCACCATCTGTAGGCGATGCTCAACCACACGCAGGAAGCAATAGGCATCTTTCATGGCATCGCGTGCATCTGCATCAATCCATTTGTCCACGCAAAGCTTGTCGAGTGTTGTCAGCGTGTCGCGATCGCGCAGGCCCGGGTTTCGCCCGCCCGCAATCAACTGCTGGGTCTGTGCGAAAAACTCGATTTCGCGGATGCCGCCGCGACCGAGCTTGATATTGTGCCCCTCCACCGCAACCTCACCGTGGCCGCGATAGGCATTGATTTGGCGTTTCATCGCATGAACGTCGCTGACGGCGGCATAATCGAGATGCTTCCGCCACACGAATGGTGCAATTTCGTTGAGGACCGTCTTTCCGACGGCGACGTCGCCCGCGCAGGGGCGCGCCTTGATCATGGCGGCGCGCTCCCAATTCTGCCCAGCACTTTCGTAATATGAGATGGCCGCTGGCGTCGAAATTGCAATTGTGGTCGAGGCCGGATCAGGCCGCAGCCGCAGATCAGTACGAAAGACATAACCATCGGCAGTCCGCTCTTGCAGCAACTTCACGAGCCGCTGCGTCAGCCGCACGTAAAGTGTCGATGGCTGTGCGTCCGCCGGCAAGGCCGGAGCCGCGGGATCGTAGAGAACAATGAGATCAATATCGCTTGAATAGTTGAGTTCGAATGCCCCCATCTTACCCATCGCCAACACCACATACCCGCTACCCACTTCGGGCCGGGTCTTGTCCGCCGGCTGAAGGCGTCCATCACGTTCCGCCTCGGCAAGGATAAAACGAACAGCGCCATCGACCGCTGCGTCGGCCAACTCGGTAAGTGCGCGAGCAGCTCGCATCACGGACCAAACACCGCCAATATCCGCCAGCGCGATAAGGAGCGCGGACTCGGCTTTCATTCGTCGCAAGAGCCGCATCGCGTCGGCTATATCAGTGCGCGACCCGGCGTTAAGACCATACTCAGCTAGAAGCGAGGTGAGATGTTGGTCGGGATCGGACTGAAGCAACCGAAGTAAACGCGTCGGTTCAAGACTGGCCAACTCCCACAAATAGGGAGAGCTTTCCGAAAGGCTTTCGAGCAGGGTGCTGACAATCGGATTAGCGCTGAGCAGCTCCCCAAGGAGCCTTGCATCGGCGGGCCCCAGTCCAGCCAGCCATTCGGCAACGCGTGCGCGAGCGGTGTTCGGGTCGACAAGCCGGGGTGCGGTCGCGATCCGCTGGGCTAGCGTCGTACCTTTAGCCTGGCCTCCCGTGCTGTCTGCGTGGACAGCCGGTTTGCGGGAAGCCTTACGTCTGGCGGGCGGCCTCATCCCGCACTCTGTACCGGCCCTCCCCGCGGGAATGCAATGATGCTTTTGAGCCCTGGCTGGTTGTCAGCAAGGGTCAATTCGCCTCCATGCAGCCGAGCAACGGCAGAAGCGAGGCTCAATCCTAGGCCGGAACCGGGCTGCGATCGGCTTTGCTCCAATCGGACAAATCTTTCGACGGCGCGCCCGCGATCGGCTTCGGGAATGCCCGGCCCACTATCGGCGACAGTCAGCAGAATCCGGTCGCCCTCGCTTAGGGCACGCACGACGATCTGGGTCTTGGCACCATTGCCAGCCTCGCCACTGGGTGCCGCATATTTAATGGAATTGTCGACCAGATTGGCAAGCGCCTGACTGATGAGCTCTCGATTGCCTTTGAGTGGTGCAGGCGCGTTGGCTTCCACCGTCAGGACAATGCCTTTTTCTTCCGCCAACGGCTCATAAAGTTCGCCGATATCGTTGGCGATTTCAGCAGCATCAAATTCGCTCATGTCATCACGCGCCTGGCCCGACTCTGCACGCGCAATCATGAGCAGCGCATTGAATGTACGAATCAATCCATCCGACTCCTCGATCGTGCTCTCGAGCGCCGCGCGGTATTCGCTGTCATTATTGGCGGACCGAAGCGCCTGCTCTGCCCGATTTCGCAGGCGGGTGAGTGGTGTCTTCAGATCGTGTGCAATGTTGTCGGAAACTTCCTTCAAGCCGCGCATCAGTGCCTCAATGCGCTCGAGCATGACATTGAGATTTTCGGCAAGCCGATCGAGTTCGTCGCCCGTTCCCGCGACTGGCAACCGGCCACCGAGGTCGCCATGCATGATCGTGCGCGTCGTTTCCGTCATGGCATCGACACGGCGCAACACCCGCCGGGTCACGAACAATCCGCCAGCGAGCCCGAGCACGATCACGATCGCTATCGACCAACGACCCGCTGACAGCACGATATTGTAAAGCCGCTCGCGCTCATCGAGATCACGACCAACTAAAAGGCGAAACCCCCCCGGCAGTTGAAAGACCCGTGCCAAAGCGTGATGCTCGGGATGCTCGGCCGGGTCGGCTTCATCCAGCCGGCGGTACGCGGTTTCGGTCCAGCCCACGTTGTCGAGGGTCCCCGGTGGCAACGCCGTAACATTGCCGGCCAGCGACTCGCCCGCAAAGGTCGTGACCAGATAGAGGCTTGAGCCCGGGCGCCGTGCACGCGCGTCCACGACGACCACCAGCCGCCGAATTCCGCCAAGGCGATATTGTTCGGAAAGGCCGGTGATCTCGGCATTGACCGTATCGGTAATCTGCTCGGTGATCAGGCGGCGCGTGTTGAGCGCAAAGTAGCCGAGGAGAAATGCGGCAAACAGCGCGAACACGGTCAAATAGACCAGCGTCAGCTTGAACGTGGTCGTGCGAAATAATTTACCGAGCGCCGTCACGTATCATGTATCCCGCGCCGCGGACCGTATGCAAAAGCGGCTGGGAGAAACCTTTATCGATTTTCGAGCGCAAGCGCGAGATATGAACGTCAATCACGTTAGTTTGCGGGTCAAAATGATAGTCCCACACGTTTTCCAGCAACATCGTGCGGGTAACCACCTGCCCCGCATGCTGCATCAGGTACTCCAGAAGACGAAACTCGCGCGGCTGCAGCGAGATTTCGTCCTTACCGCGACGCACCTGGTGAGAGAGCCGGTCAAGTTCCAGATCGCCGACCCGCAGAACGGTTTCTTCGCTGCGGCCGACGCGGCGGCGCGCCAGCACCTCGACGCGTGCGAGCAGCTCAGAGAACGAATACGGTTTCGGCAGGTAGTCATCGCCGCCAGCCCGCAGTCCCTTGACCCGGTCATCAACCTGTCCCAACGCAGAAAGGATTAGTGCAGGCGTTTCCAGGCCTTTTGCGCGCAAAGCACCGATCACCGCCAATCCATCGCGCTTGGGCAGCATGCGGTCGACAATCAAAACATCGTATTGACCGTCGAGAGCCATAGCTAGCCCATCGTCGCCATCGGTAGCAGCGTCCGCAACATGACCGACCTCGCGAAACGCCTTGACGAGATACTCGGCGGCGTCGCGGTCGTCTTCAATAACAAGAAGGCGCATGGTGACCCGGTCCGGTTGCGCGTCGGCCATCAGGCCGACAGGACGCTGCCCGTTAATATCCGCATAAGTGGGCATCGGTCACACCAATTCCAGACATTTCGGAGGCAGGGTCAATGCCCTCCAGCCAGCGGTCCCCAGTCGTACGCGAGGGGGTGGCGGTGACCGCCACCCCCCCAACGACCCCACCCCGGCGGGGGCGACGGATGCCAGGGTTGGAGCTCCGATCGGAAGCGGATCCGTGCGGTCTACCGCACAAGCGCTCCGTAATTAGCCGGGGCGGGCGCGATGCCCGCCCCGTTGAGGTCGAACTACCGGCGGGGGCGACGGATGCCAGCAGCACGTCCTCAAAGCTCTTGTCAGCCGCGGCCAAGCGGCAAGGCGACAAAGCGCGTATTGTCACCCTTCTTCACCCGCATCAGCACGCTGCGCTTGCCCTCTGTTCGCGCGCTGGCGACGACATTTTGTACATCGGCAGGGGTCGAAACAGATTTGCCGGCAATTTCGACGATCACGTCGCCGGTTGAGAAGCCATGATCGGCGGCGACCCCGCCCGAAATCGACGCCGGTGACCACGACGCCCTCCGCACCCGCACCGGCGACGCGACCTGCCGGGGCGAGCGTAAGGCCGAGCTTGCCAATGTCCGCGCTACTGTCGCCGTCTCCCGCACTGGCCCGCGCCTCCTTGGCATTCGGCAACTCGCCGAGCGTGAGGGTCAGCGTTTTCTCCGCACCCTTGTGCAGGACCGTTAGCTTCACCGAGGACTTCGGCGCCATTGCTCCAATCTTCTTGGCGAGATCGCGGGCATCCTTGACCTCTTTCCCATCGACCGAAGTGATGACATCCCCGGCTTCGATTCCGGCCTTTTGTGCCGGGCTATTGGCCTGGGGTTCGGCAACCAACGCGCCTTCGGCTTTCTTCAGGCCAAGGCTGTCGGCGATATCGGGCGTCACCGGCTGAATCTGCACACCGATCCAACCACGCGTGACCGAGCCGTGCTCTTTAAGTTGAGCCACGACGCTATTGACCGTGTCGGCCGGGATGGCGAAGGCAATGCCGACCGAGCCACCCGACGGTGAGAAGATCGCGGTGTTGACGCCAATCACATTGCCGTCGGTGTCAAAGGTCGGACCACCGGAGTTGCCTTTGTTGACCGGGGCGTCGATTTGGATGAAATCGTCATAGGCACTGGCACCTATGTCTCGACCGCGCGCCGAAACAATCCCGGCAGTGACGGTGCCACCGAGCCCGAAGGGGTTACCGACTGCGATAACCCAATCGCCAATGCGCGGGGCCTTGTCCGAAAGTTTCACGTAGGGGAACGGGCCGCCTTCAACCTTAATCAGCGCAAGATCTGTGCGCGGGTCGGTGCCGATAACCTTGGCTGTGAGGATTTTTCCATCATCAGCCGTGACTTGAACGCTCTCCGCTTTCTCGACCACGTGATTGTTGGTCACCGCGTATCCATCGGCTGATATAAAAAAGCCCGAGCCCTGACCCGTAATCACATTACGGCCACGGCCACGAGGCATTCCCTCCGGCCCATTCGGAGCATCAGGCATTCCGAATCGGCGGAAGAATTCGCGCAGGCCCGGGGGAACTTCGTTGCTGTTCAGTCCAGTGGTTTCGGCGCCGCCGTCAACTTTGACGCGCACGGAAATCACGGCTGGTTTGACCTTCTCGACGATGTCGGCAAAGCCGACCGGAGCCTGCAATTTGTGAGCCTGCTCGGAAAGGTTCTGCGCAAGGGCGGCTGGATACCCGCCATTTAAATTGAGGCCGGGAGCGACCACGAGCGCAGCGGCGCCGAGACTAGCGACAGTGGTAGTGAGGAGAATAAGACGGCGGGCTGAGAGCACCCGCGGTGTCTTGGCAGCATCAACTGCGCGATTGGCGCTCGACTTCATTTGGTAATCTCCATCTGGATCCGTTGGCGCGAATGCGCGCCTTTTCGAAACTCAAGATGGGGTGATGAGCCTTACAGCGTCCTGTCGGCAGCATTAATCTTTTGTAAGGTGGGGACGACAAATTTGTTTTTGGATTCAATAGATTTTTCAATGCACAAAGGCCGGGAGCGCGACCAAAGTCTATCGCTCTGTATAGCTACTTTGAGGTGCTGCCTGGCTGGCACCCGCGTTCCCAGTTTTTACTGGATAACGCAGCGATCAGCTATCGAGACCCAATGCCTTGATGACCGATTCGATGCGATTGAGTTTTTCTGGATCGCTCGCGAGCGCTCTCTTGGCGTCGGCCGCCGCCTTTTGTGCCTCGCCGCGATCTCCAAGCACCACGTAAGCCCGCAATAGCTGTTGCCAGCCCTCAACATCGCTACCATTTTTCTTCAGTCGGTCCGCAAGCCGCGCAACCATTTCGCGGATCATCTGGCCGCGATCCTTCTCGCTCATGCTTGAGGCAGCCGCAACATCATCGGCGCTTGGACCTCCCCGCCCAGCAGCCGACGGCGTACCGGTCACGCGCCCCAAAGCCTCTTGCACCGTCGGCAACCAAGACGCATCAGCTGGCGCTTTCTCAATCATGCCTCGCCAAATCGCCGCTGCCCCGGCCCGATCTCCATGTTGTTCGGCGGCCAAGCCAATAAAAAATGTCGCCTTTGGTTCGGCAGGATCGAGTTGAGTTGCCCGCTCAAATGCAATATTGGCTTCTTCCGTGACAACGCCATTGGCGGCTGCCGTCAGAGCTTCACCGAGATCTGATTGTCGTTCGGCGCTGTCGCCGCTCAATGCCAACAGCTTACGCCTCGCATTGACCGCATCAGCGAACCGGCCAAGTCGAAGATAAACCGGCGCCAACACCTCATAACCGCGCGCGTCATTAGGATTTTGCGCAAGATGGGCTTCTACTTTCGAAACTAAGCCCAAAATCGAACCGCCCGGGGCAACGGTGGTAGACCGATCTCGCAACGGACTGCCGGGCAATTGTGGCGAACCAAGCGCCAGATAAAGTGCACTTCCGACAACCGGCAGCAGGACAATCGCGGTCACCGCTGCTGCGCGGCGTCGCAGTAATGACGAACCGGCCGGCAATGAATTGGCGAGTTGCGCATTGTCGGCGGCTGCCAATAGCCGGCGGGATACTTCGACTCGTGCAGCCTGCGCCTCCGCCTCCTCCATCAAACCCGACGTTCGATCGCGCTCAATTTCGTCCAACTGATCGCGGTAAACCGCGAGGTCGCTGCCGGATTGCACGCCTGCGGCCCGCCCAAGCGGCCACAACACGGCGAAAAGCGCAGCGGCCGTCATTAGCGCCATTATGAACCACAGGGTCATGAAGTCTTTCGCCTTGGCGAACCCCACTCGGGTCAGCGGCGCTGGGCATACATTACGCCCAATCAAACTTGCAAGGCGTAACGCCGGCTGGAGCCGAAATGAAAAACTCGCGTTTAGCCGCGCGCCGCCTTTTTCTCCGTATCACCAGCGACTTCGGCCGCCTTACCGAGGAGAGCGGCGTATTCGCGTCCGAAGACCTTTGCGCAGAAACGCACCGCGGCATCGACTTGAGATTGACGGAAACTGTGATCTGCCTCTTCGGCGTGGCGCAGGCCTTCAAGTAGCGCTCGCGTGCCGTTGTCGAGATATTGTCGCAAGTCACTCAAAGCACGTTGTGTCATTTCATTGATCGCTAGCTCGCCGGCGAAATAGCGGCAAATTTCCACGAATTCAACGAGAGCTTCGACCTCAGCCACCTCGTTCGGATCGAGTGCGGAATTGGGCCGGATTTCCTTGGACGGCCGCGGTCTTAACAGGCGACGTACACGATTGGGCATGGACTCAATTTCTGTGCGCAGCAGATCTGAGATCTGCGTCCGTTGCGCCGCAAGAGCACGGCCCCAGGTACTATCGACCGGCAATTCCAGCTCGGTGCGCAAACCTCGCGTGGAATCATGGATGGTCTTGAGGAGCGCCCCGACTGCAACCCCTTGGCCGCTACGCAAATCTTCACGTAATTCCGCTACCATTCGCTCCTGTTCGGCGAGAACGATATTCACGGCAACAGCGTAGTTTGTTCCAGCAACACGCGCGGCGGTATCGCTGCCGGCTGCCTTGACACCGAGACGGATCAATTGCCAAGGCGCCGTCATCCGATTCATCACCGTCAGCAAAGCGTACAAGAACAGTTCACCATCCCGCGCGGCCGCGCCCTCGATCAACTGTTTGCACTCTTCGAGCTGAGCATTGGCGAGATTGCCGATTTGCAGTGGTAGACGCGAGGAAAGTGCCGCCAGTACATCACGGCCCTTGAGGGCACATTTGAGAGCGGCCAACTCCTCACCAGCGCGCGGCGTGCCAATCTGCTGCAGCAGCCGTCGTCTAATCTTGTCATCCTCGGTCGCAGCACCGTAGTTTGCGTCTATGGCAGCAGCGACCCGATCCTGGAAAATGCGCGCGAGGCGCTCCGACTTGCTCTGATCGCCGGCAAGCATGGCTTCGCCCACCTCGTCCGCCAACAAGTCGGCGTCATTGGGTAGTAGATCGCGCCGGACCCAGTTCCACAATGCTTCGAGCGATGACCGCGCAATGCGACCGGGGTGTTTGTGATCACCGCGGTCGTCCACTAGAAATGGTTCAAGGGGCTTGAATAAAAGGCGGGCGGAATTCTCGATGCGCGGGCCGCCGTAACGTTGTTCGCGCACGATCCGGCGTAGTTCCTGCAGGACAAGGTCGGCGCCAGAAACGTCTTCACCACGCAGCACACAGCGTTCGAGCTCGCCAATCAGCAGCGAACGCGCTCCTGGCGAAAGCTCCCGCAGAAAATGCCGCAGTCGTTCGACGGTCGTCTGGGCGCCCGCCATTCTCGATATATCCAGATTCAAGCCTTCGGCTTGATACGGCGGCGGGCGTTAAGGAGTTGTTAAGTGTGATTGCGGACTAGCCGATCGATGTCCAGGTGCCGTCCGGGTTGCGGCAGGCTGTGCCGCGGGCAGTCTGCGGCTGGCCGTCGATATAAATGGTGTGGGTAAAGGAACGACAATTTCGACCAGCCTGTTGGTACGCCGGCCCTGGAACCACTGTGCCGTATCGGCCCGAATCAGGATTGCGCCATGACACCGGAGCCCCTGGTTGTCCGCGATCGAGCGCATCCATTTGCGCAGCGTACGCACGCTCTTTGTCTTCGTCGTCGAGCGAGGCCCCGATGCGGTTGCCGATCAGCCCACCAAGCACGCCACCAATCGCCGCCCCGGCCAATCGGTTGCCCGTTCCGCCGCCTGCCACTGCCGCGCCAAGCACTGCGCCGGTTCCCGCGCCGACCAAAGTCCCGGTGTTCTCTTTCGGACCTGGGCCCATTCCATCGGGGCTTCCGGCACAAGCAGCAACGACAAGACCAGTGACTACGAAAACAGCAAGCTTAGAAGCAGACATTTCGACCCCCCGGAAATAAGGCGATTGAGTAAAAGCGACTCCGCCCATTGGCACAATGATCAATCTATCGGGACGCGAAGATTTGGGCAAAACTCCGAAGGGCGGCTCCGGTAACGGCCCGGATTAAACAGCCGGCAACACCAGTTCCGCGCGCAGACCACCGAGCGGCGCGGTACCGAGTGTCAGGCTGCCTCCGTACAGCGCGGCAAGTTCCACAATAATTGAAAGACCAAGCCCAGAGCCCGGCTTCGTCTCGTCCAATCTCTGTCCACGCTTGGAAACCTGCTCGCGCTCGGAAGGCGACAGTCCGCGGCCATCGTCATCGACGATGATACGAACGACGTGACGCTCACTCGCAGGGTCAGGGCGTTCGCGCACCACCTCGATTGCCACCCGCGACGACGCCCATTTGCACGCGTTATCGACCAGATTACCGATCATCTCTTCAAGATCAGGCCGTTCACCGTGAAATTGTGCCTGCTCGTCCGTGTGAACCTCAATAGCAAGCTCTTTCTCTCTGTGAATCTTCTCCATCGTACGTGCGAGCGCAGTCACCACCGGCGCCACTTCGGTAACCGAACCAACCACCGTCAGGCGGGCAGCGAGTTGCGCGCGCTCGAGGTGACGCGCGACTTGATCGCGCATGATATCGGCCTGTTCGAGCACCTTTTGTGCAAATGGCTCGTTGCCGCGTGCCGTTGCCTCATTCACCATGACCGACAGCGGCGTCTTTAGCGCATGGGCAAGATTTCCGACGTGCGTGCGGGCCCGTTCGACGATTTCCTTGTTTGCTTCGATCAAGGCGTTCGTTTCGCGCGCCAGCGGAGCAATCTCTTCAGGGAATTTTCCTGCCAACCGTTCGGCGCTGCCCGACCGGATCGCAGTGAGGCTGTCAGTGATGCGCTTGAGTGGAGCAAGACCAAATCGAACCTGAAACGTGGTTGTGAGCAATAGCACAGCGGCAAGTATGGAAAAGGTGATGATAAGCGCCTGGTCGAAGGAACGCGTTTCTTCCGAGATTTCGGCAGCGTCGCCGGCCACAGCAACCAGGTAGTGGCCGTCGTCGCCGAGATCGATATTGCGCTCGACCATCCGGAGGCGTTGGTCCTCGGCGCCGGCTACGTAACCTTCACGCGAACCGTCCTGTCCGGCGGCAATCCCTCTGTCCTGCAAATGCGGCAGACCACCATCCCAAAGCGAGCGCGACGACCGCACTTCCGTTTTACCAGGATCGAGCCGAGTTACTTGCCAGTACCAGCCGGATAGCGGCAGTTCGAAAAGCGGTTCGCCGAGTGACTGGGGAAATTTTTCGCCGGCGTCCTCAGGAGACGCTACGTCGGCCACAAGTGTGCGCAGATAAACGCCAAGCCGACGATCAAATGCCCGTTCTACCGCCTGCCGATACAGTGAAGAGAGTACGATTCCGGTAATGAGCAGGATAACCACGGCCCAGGCGGTGGCTGACAGAAAAAGACGTAGCGCGAGGGAGTTTGCGCGCATCCCCTCAACGCACTTCGGGTGGCGTCAGCAAGTATCCGAGGCCGCGGACGGTCTGGATAATCTCGACACCAAGTTTTTTGCGGATGCGGCCGACGAACACTTCGATCGTATTCGAATCCCGATCGAAATCCTGGTCATAGAGATGTTCGACCAACTCGGTCCGCGACACCACTCGCCCGGTATGATGCATCAGATAAGCGAGCAAACGATATTCATGGCTTGTCAGCTTGACCGGATTGCCATTGACCGACACGCGGCCCGTTCTGGTGTCAAGGCGTACGGGCCCACAATTGAACTCGCTTTTGGCATGGCCGGCTGAACGGCGCAGGAGGGCGCGTACACGGGCGAGCACCTCCTCCAGATGAAATGGTTTTGCGACATAGTCGTCGGCACCCGCATCAAAACCTTGCACCTTATCGCTCCAGCGATCGCGTGCAGTGAGCATGAGCACCGGCATGGCGCGTCCCGTTCGCCGCCAGGATTTAAGGACCGAGATGCCGTCCATTTTTGGCAAACCGATGTCGAGGATCACGGCATCGTAAGGCTCGGATTCTCCGAGATAGTGGCCCTCCTCGCCATCAAATGCACGATCGACGACGTAACCTGCGTCAGTCAGCGCGGCGGCGAGTTGACGATTAAGATCGGGGTCGTCCTCGATCACGAGGAGGCGCAAAGTCATGTTCTCCGCTTAGCGGCCGGTACGAAACTCGCCATTCTCGGCGTCAACAGTTGCGCTGACCACTCTGCCACTGCGGCCGAGCAGAGTCAGCACATAGAGAAGTCTATCATCGTGCCAGCAGAGTTGGGCGCGGACCAATTCAGAGTGCTTGCGGTGTTCTCGCAACGAATTGACGGCTTGAGCCAGGGAAATCGCGCGGTTGGCAGTAACCGCCGCACGCTGTTCGTCTTTGGCGAGGCAGGAACCGCGATGCGGGGCATCGGCAGCCATGGCGGGCAAGCCTATAGCGACAGTTAGAAGGACAGCAGCGACAAAAGGGAAAGCCGGCATAGGTGGGGTGTTAACGGCGTGCCGGTGAACGCCACCTGAACGTACAGGTCCAAAAGCCTGTTCCCGTTAGGTTTCAAAGCCGTCGAACGACGCAAAATGGTCGACCGGCTCGCGCGGAGAGCGCCAGGAATTGATCGGGGCCGCCGGATCTTCGTAACCGACGGCCATACCCGAATAAATCATCAAATTGTCGGGAAGGTTCAAAAAAACACGAACAGTGCGATGGAAAGACACCCACGCCTGCTGCGGACAGGTATGCAAACCGAACGCGCGCGCCAGCAGAGCAACTGTTTGAAGATAGCCGCCGATGTCGGCCCATTGTGCGGGTCCGTGGGCTTTTTCTCGGGCAAAAAATAGTGCGAGTGGCGCGCCGAAGAACTGATAATTGCGAGAATACTGCTTATACCGCGATGACTTATCTTCTCGCGGCACGCCGATCGACCGGTAGAGCAGTTCGCCAACTGTAAAGCGGCGCGTTCGATAGGGCTCGATCAGCGGCTCTGGATAGATCGTATAGTCGGTCCCCTCGCCTTTCGGCAGTTCGGTCGCCATGCGGGGCGCCAGGAGCGTTTTCAATTCGTCCACACGGCGACCGGCAATGGCATACACGCGCCAAGGCTGCATATTTCCGGCCGACGGCGCGCGTGCTGCGCGCTCGACAATTTCGCGCACGATCTTTTCGGGAACGGGTGTCGGCAAAAACGCCCGGCAAGAGTAGCGCGAGGCAACGGCTTCAAGGACGTCCATGGATTAAATCTCCGCGAAGTACGCCATCATTGGGTAACCCGGCCCGCGTTCTCATTTTCCCTGGTAACAGGGAAATAAACAGGGAATTGCATCGAACCCGCGAGCTATCTGAACTTTTTGACGCCAACATGCGCACAAATTCTGAGGCTTTCTGCCAAATTCCCTACAGCACTGAACAGGGAATTTTTTCGACTTAACAGGGACCTTGTTGGCCAGAAACAGGCAATCATTCTGCACCGTGCGCAATCAAGGCCTCGATGGTCGCGTGGCGGCTCAATAGCGCGAGGTGCAACGGTTTGCGGCATCGAAATTCAGGCGCTTATTTTTGGGTTTGTTTCGCAAAATCGCGTCAGCGCTTTTTTGGTTTCTTCTCGAGCAATACACCGTAAGTCCCGCCCTCACCCTCGATGAACTTTATTCCGGCACGCTCAAGCGCGTTTTGGATGCGGATGATCGTGGCCACATGGCCCTGCGCTAGCCCCTCCATCTGCTCAATACGCGCAATGGTCGCCAGGCCCGTTTTGGAGGCCTTCGCTAAATCCTCTTGTCGCCACGCCAGAAGGGCCCGCGCCGCGCGGATTTGGGCTGATTGGAGCATAGATTTAAGTGTTCCCGATTCGGTCACGGTTGACAAGAACTCTTATTCGAGTGATTTTTACTCATTAACGAGTATTAAAGAGGTAAACCCATGAGTTAGCTCGCATTTTCCGCCATCACCTATCGCACCCTCCGCGACCGCATCCGCACCGAAGACCCTCAGATTGATGATCAGACCCTCGCCGATACGGTTGAGGGCCTCACAGATTTGCATGAAATCGTCACGGCAATCGTCCGCTCCGCATTGGCTGATGAAGCCCTTGCAATGGGGCTCAAATGTCGGATTGCCGACATGCAAGGGCGCCTTGAACGCCTTCAGGACCGAGCCTCCAAACGTCGGCAAATCGCCAAGGACGTGATGGTCGAGCTTGATCTGAAGAAGATCACTGCACCCGACTTCACGGTCTCGATCCGGCCGGGGATGCCATCGTTGTTGGTCCTCGATGAGGCGGTGGTGCCGAGCGTTTATTGGCAACCGAGCGAGCCGCGGCTCAACCGCCAGAAGCTTTCATATGAACTCAAGAGCGGCGCCGAAATCGCCGGGGCTACGCTCTCCAATCCGGAACCAGTTTTGAACGTGAGGACACGGTGATGGGCTTTTCATCAAAACAGACACATGCCCTGCGACGTGGTGTCGATGCACGGCAAATCCGCACGCGCGAGGCCAATGGCCGCGAGCTTTCCTATATCGAAGGTTGGTTCGTCATCTCGGAGGCCAACCGCATATTTGGATTTGATGGTTGGAACCGGGAGACGATTGATTCCCGTTGCGTCCTCTCACGCGAAAACCGCGGTACGTTCCTCGCGGTTTACATCGCACGGGTGCGCATCACGGTCCATGCCGCGGGAGCAACCGTCATTCGAGAAGGCCATGGCTCCGGTGAGGGCCGCGGGACCTCTCCTGGTGAAGTTCACGATATCGCACTTAAAGCCGCTGAGACCGATGCCACCAAACGTGCTCTAGCAACCTTCGGCAAACCGTTTGGTCTGGAGCTCTATCGGCAAGCCCGCACGGCTGTGCCTACGGCGATCTCACAACCAACAGCAGATGCCGTCGCGCCGCCGCGGTTCGGCCTTCACCCCGACGATACGACACCAATTCCACGGCCCTCCCGATATTACGGCCGCCGTCAATCGCCTCCAATCACGGACCATTTCAAAGAGCCAGTACGAAACGGCAACTCCGCACCGTCTGCCGCGCCGCCGCTGGCACCAACGCTCCCGGCGCCTCCCTCAGCCAGAATCGACAAGAGCGTTCTCACGCTCGCCGAACCCAAACGCCGCCGCGATAAATCACACTTACGCTTCGTCGCTTCACAACCGTGTCTTGTCTGCGCTCGTCATCCATCCGATCCCCATCACTTACGGTTTGCACAACCAAGAGCCTTGGGCGTCAAAGTGAGCGATGAGTTCACCGTGCCGCTATGCCGAGGGCACCACCGCCAGCTCCATCAGGCCGGCAACGAAATCAACTGGTGGAACACGCTCAAGATCGATGCCCTGCCCGTTGCCAGGCAGCTTTGGGAACAGACCCATCCCAAGGAAAGTCAGACCCCGACGAAAATTTCTGATGCCGGACCAAACGAAGCAGAGATCAAAGGCTAATGGCAACCGAAAAACAGATTGCCGCAAATAGGCAGAATGCAAAGCACAGCACAGGGCCACGAACGGACTACGGCAAACGCCGTTCCAGACGGAACGCTATGCGCCATGGGCTTACAGCGGAAACCGTTATCAACGTCCTTGAAGACCCGGTCGCCTATAAAGCGTTACAACGGGCAATACACACCGACTACTGCCCGCGATCGAATTTTGAGCTTCAACTCGTCGGCCGGCTTGTTTCTCTCCTTTGGCGGCTTCGCCGCGCTACTGCAATCGAAAGCGGCATGCTGGCCCAGCGCGACATACCTACTGATCGAAAAAACCTGAAACAATTTTACGAACTCATTCCGACGCTCGTCCCCAGGCCGCAGTTTCATTTCGACCTACAAAATAGTGGCCAAATGGACCGCAATCTATTGCCGAACCGTGATGACAGCCGCTTTAACGTCGCGCAATCGTTCATGAGAATTTCTCGCCTTGATGGCAATCCTTTCGAGCGGCTTGGGCGCTACGAGGCAAGGCTATGGCGGCAAACCTTACAAACGATTCTGCTCCTCAATTCTTTGAACACCAACTCAAGCGAAAATACCGATTCCGCTCAGAATTTCTCCAACTTCAGCCGAAGCGTTGAAAGGCGACGACATATTCACTGGCCCCCTTTTTGTCCTCATAAATGACTTGGCAATCTGTCGTTGGATTGTCACCGCTCTCACAGTCGTGTTCTATTGACTGAAACACATGACACGCGCCCTTGCCACGATCGCATATTTGCTCCTGATCGCCCCTGCACTAGCCGTAACGGGCAACGCGCCGGCCGCAAACGGCTGGGCTGCGCGTCCAATCGTGATGCTGGTCGATGCGCGCGACGATCTGTGCACCGGCACAGCTCTGACGCGCGATTTGGTGCTTACAGCCGCGCATTGCGTCGTGCGGCCGGTCGCTTATCAGGTGAAGGCCTACCAGACCGGCGTGCCAATCTCCGTGAGCGCCATCGTGCGCCATCCGCGGTTTGACTATGCGAGCTACACCGCCAGCCGCGCGACCGCTGACGTTGCGCTCGTTAAGCTCGCCGCGCCTTTGCCCGATATCGTCGTGCCGGCGACTTTGGCGGCTCCGCGCCGCGTTGCGGTCGGCGAAACGCTTACGATCGCGGGCTTCGGCGTCACAATCGCGGGTACAGCGCGCGGGCTCGGGCAACCGCGCATGGCAACGCTGAGCGTCACTGGCAAGCCGGGTTCGCTGCAAATCCGGCTCTACGACATCGCGACGCGCAATCTCCGCGCCGGACTTGGCGGCTGCACCGGCGATTCCGGCGCGCCGGCTTTTGATGGAGAAGGTCCGCTGGTGATCGGCGTGGTGAGCTGGTCCACCGCGCCGGGCGATGAAGAAGGCTGCGGCGGGCTCACCGGCGTAACGCCAATTCTTCTGTATCGCGACTGGCTGCTCGATACCGCGCGCAAGCTCAATTCGCCGCTCGCCCCCTGAATACAAAGACCCCCGGACGGAAGATCCGGGGGTCCCTGTTGAGGCGATGGGTTATTGAGCGCAATTACCAACAGCGGCGGATTGTTCTCAAGCGCCCGTTGAAATCCTCGCGGACGATGCGGCAATGCCGCTGGCCGACATAAGCGTAGTCGTCATCGGCATAGGCGTAGCTGCGGTAGGCCGGGCCATAATAGCCGTGGTCGTAATAGCCGTCATAAACCGGCCCGACGCCGACACCTACGCCGACCGGACCTGCGCCGACCCACACGCCTTGCGCACTGGCGGGCACTGACAAAGCGACGCCGGCCGCAGCCAGAATTCCGATGGCAAGTTTTCTCATAAGAACCTCCTTCTTGCTGCACGAGGGAAAACGTCTCGCGCACGCAGCCGTTCCTGGAAACTTTGTCCGCGTTGTTGCGAAGAGCATATGTTTTACGGCGCTGAACAGATTGTGATGCCGCGTTCCGTCGAACCATGACGAAAATGCGGCCGGAAAGTTCCGCCAGCTCGTCCTGCTGTTCCTGCTCATCTCGAGCGCTACATTAATTATCTGACGGACGTGACCCGCTTCACAGATGAACGGATGATGCGGCCATAGGGTGAGCGCGCGACGGCGGGGGCCAACGGAGCGATCACATGTCAGGCAGAACCGGAACATCAGGCCTCACCGCTTTGTGGAACGCAGTCACGATCGGCGCCATCGTCGTGCTCGTTGCCATGGTCGTGCTGCTGGCGTGGCGCAGCGCGGCGGCGATGCACGCCGGTCTGGAGCAGGAACGCGCCAGTGAAATGCTCTCCGAGAGCCGCGCGCTTTGCGAAAAATGGGGCCTTGCCGCCGGCACCTTGCGTTTCACCGAGTGCCTCGCCGACATCCAGACCGTTCGCGACCACCAGGTCGAGCGCATCCGGGAAGACGACGAGCCGCTCTGACGACGGCGATCCGCCCCTTGGGCGTGAATGCCCGATTGCAGCAGCCGTATATCGTGTAGTCTCGCGGGCATGACGCCTGCATTGCGGCACCCTTGTCATCGTCGTTTTGTGACGGCGCGCGCGCTGCGCTATGCGGGCCCGCTGTTGCTGGCGCTTCTGTCGCCCGCCGCCGCGCAAGACATTCGCGGGCTGGAGGTCTGCACCGCCGAAAAGCAAATGGAGCGCCGCACCGGCTGCCTGCAGGCCAATGCCGAATATCTCCAGCAGGCGCTGGCAAAGCTCACCCGCGAAACACAGGACAAGCTTGCAGCCGCCGGCCGCGATCTCGCGGCCGCCCGCGCCGAGATCGCCACGCTCAGATCCGCGCTGGCAAAACTGGGCAGCGATCTCGCGGAGCTGAAGGCGAAAGCCGAACCCGCCGGCAAGAAGTAGCCGGCGCACCGGGCGCAGCTCGCTGCTCCCGATGTCCGTGACAAAGCAAAACCCCCGAGCTCTCGCCCGGGGGTTTTGGTCACAAACCGGAATTGATCAGGCGTTTGCCGCCAGCTTGCGCTTTCTGCGCCAGCCCAGGAAACCCAGGAGGCCGCCGCCGCTCGCGAAGAGCGGGAGCGCACCCGGGAGCGGCGTCGCGGTGTCGCCGCCGCCGCCAGTGGTGCAATCGGTGCAGTTCGCTTGCACCAGGTCATGGGTGGGACTTGCCGTGCCGAACATGATGAAAACGTTGCTGATGTCGGTGGTCAAGTTCGTCAGCGATGTCACGCCCGGGATCGTAATGGTGAAGGTCGGTGACGACAAAACGTTAGGGTTGTCACCGCGGATTGAAGCATTTGCAGCGCTATAGAGGTTGCTGCCATTCGCGGACCGATGATCAGGCGATCCGGATTTCCGCCACTGAGCGTGGTCAAGGTGATGGTGGTGCCCGCTTCGCTCGCCTTCCATCTCGTAAGGGGGTCGGCCACGCCAGCGGTGATGCCCATCGCCAGAGCGATCGTCGTGACCAGGCTGCTATTCACCGTTGTCAAATTTCCGGACCCGGTGGCCGAACCTTCAACGAACTGGATTCCGCTGACAAGCTGACCAGCCGATGTCGGATTCGCCAAAAGGTCAGTGAGCGTGATGACGAGGTTATTTCCGCTCAAGCTGAAGACAGCCTGTGCCGAAACCGGCCCGTCACTGGTTGAATTCGATCCTGCCGGAGTTTGGTAGGTGACAGCGCCCGCGGACGTCGTGAACGACACCAGCGCGGCAATAGCAGCCGCGCTCAAAAGCCCTTTTTTAAACATTACAATCCCTTACCCGCACCCATAGCGCCACGCTATGACCTACAATTAATAGAAGAATTCAGTCAACCGATACCTATAGTGAATAATGGAACTCTCCTCTAAGGCCTTGGAACGGAATAAATTACTTCCTGGTGCAGTTCTCCCTGCTGCCCGGAGGACGTGCATAAACAGAAAGACCGCCTCGCGGCGGTCTCTCCGATTTCCAGTCAGATATTTTGATCAGGCAGCTGCGATGGCGGCAGCAGCCTTCCGCTTCCTGCGGCGCGCAATCAAGCCCAGCGCACCGAGGCCGGAGGCGAACAAAGGAAGTGCCGCGGGGATGGGCGTGGTGCTGCCAACCTGGGCGGTGAATGAGGCTTCAGTCAGCGGCTCCTCAAGAGAGAACCATGTGAATCCACCGGCGGCGAGACCACCTGCAATGGTGAATGTGCCAAAATCAAATCCAGCCGACGTAAACAAGCCGGAAAAAGACCCGAGCGGCCCACCATAGCCTCCACCGGAGCAACCGCTGCCGATACACGGACCGGTCACATCATTGGCGTTCGGCGTGCCGTATTGATTGGTGCCGAAACCGGGCCCGGGATAGACACCGCCCACAGGGGCACCGACGCCATCGCCATCGAATCCGAAAATCCCGACCGCAACCGGAGCCGATAACACGATAGAGGTGACCAGCTGCCCTGAATTGTTGATCAGGCCAATGTAAGTGTCCTCGACACCGTCATAGGGAATACCCGCTGATCCAACGCCACCGGGAGTGATCGTGCCACTGCCGCCGGGGTTCAGGGTAATGATAAGAGCGGGACCGTTGGTGTCTTCGCCGATGTTCGGAAAAACCGCTGCACTGGCAGAGCCGAGCGATAGAAGTAGCGCCGCCCCGCCGAGCGCAAGGGACGCAATACTGGATTTTGACATGATACTTTTGCCCCAGAGGTACTCACGCCACGATTTGAAAGCTATGCCCACCCATAGAAAGTGTCAATCAAGTGGGCGGTCGGCGCGGACCAGGTCCCGAAGGCAGTTGCACACTACCTCATTGATCAAGCTTGATATTCTTCGAAGTCACCCTGCTCGTGCCGGCGCCCGGCCTCGAATTTGTTGGCGCTCAAGGCAATAAAATGCTCGCGGGCTTTTCTGCCGCTGCTTTCTTTTTCCTACGCCAGCCGAGCAGACCCAACCCGCCGAGGCCGGTGGCGAACAGCGGCAGCGCGGCTGGAAGCGGCGTTTCGCTGTCCACCGGCGCAAAGGCGACACCTTTAAAGGTCGTATCGCCCGGCGCCATCGCGAGTTCGGCGAACGATTCACCTGTCGCCTGGCTCGCCTGCGTGAAGGCGAGCATGTCCGTAATGCCGTAGAGATAAGTCTGGTCGGTATCACCAATGGTGTAATTGGTCGCGAACAGATCGACTTCATCGCCGACGACCATCCCCGTCAGTCCGAGCAGCCCCGTGGTGCCGCCCGCCGCGTTGTTCTGGACAAAATCGAGGAGGCCAACCGTCAGGGTATAAGCAAGGCTCCACGTTCCGGTGCCGTCAGTCTTGGAGTTGATCCATTTTTGCAGGCCTCCGTCACCGATATTGGTGCCTTTGCTGCCCGGGATCGAGTTCGTCCCCGTTGGAATCGTTCTTCGGGCTGCCGGTGTCGGCGACGTAAAGGATCGAAGCGCTGGCGAAGAAGAAACCAGCCGGGCTCAAGTTGATCAGGTTATGGCTGGACGCAGTTGAATTGTTGAACTGGTTTCCGTTTGTGGTTGCGCCGGTCGTGATCGTCACCTTGCCGGTATCCTTGCCGGCGGCAGACGTAGCGCCGAATCCGGTGAGCTGGTCCGGGCCATTGCTTCCATTTGCGACCGTGGTGGGGGGCGTTCCGGCGGCCCCCAGCGTTCCGATAAAGTCGCGGGCGCTGTTCGACCCTTGCTTGGTGTCGGTGGAAACAAAGAGCGTGTTGTGAACGATCTGCACGTCTCGCGTATCCTGCCCGATATCGTTGGGTGGATTTCCAGAACTTGTCGCGTCAGTCCCTGTGATCGGCTGGGCCGTCTGATTTGGCCCGAGCTGGGGAACGAAGAAAACCCCGCCGGTCTTGTCGCCCGGGTTTCCGGTGCCCTGGCCCGAAATGTAGAAGGACTTGCCGTCGCTTGAATAAACGCTGCGCGGATTGTTGCCGTTGAACACGTCGTTGAGCACGGTGGTTGAATTCACCTGCCCGCTGGCGCTGACCGTCGCAATCACCCGTGAAACCTGCGGCGTGCTGCCGCAACCTGCCGAAAGACTGCAGGACTGTGCCAGCGCCGTCCCCGTGCCGTTGACGTCAGATGTGCTGTTGTAACTTTGCGCGTTGACGGCGTAGCCGGCGATCGTGAGAAATTGACCGTTGCCGGACAGGTGCAATTGCGCCTCGGATGACGAGCCGTACTCGCCTGAAACGGGCGCATTGCCGGCCCCGCCGGCCCCTTGCGCCTGTGGCAATGCCAGTGTCGAGACCGGGCTTTGCAACGTTCCGGTCGTATGGAATTCATACAAAGTCAGCGGCGCCGCCTGGTTGTCGAGATAGGTGTTGGCACTCCCGCCGGTATTTCCCGTCGCGGCGGTGCCGCCGCTGGCGGTGTTGCTGCCGTTACCTTCGACACTGACGATCAGATCGCCGGCGAAAAATGTCGCCGCGTTGGCATTCGCAGGATTGCCAAGCCAGAGCGCGAGCGCGCCGAATGCAACGCCGCTGAGCCAGCCGGCACGCGACCCGCAATGACGCGCGCGCGGCACATCGAACAGACGAATTTTCATTGAAGCCCCAGTCAAAACCCAAGCCGCCACCTCAATAACTACATCGGAGCTGTATGACGGGCGTGTGACATCTGGCAGGCTGCGGGCGCCGCCCGCGCCGATGTCCACATTGAGTCACGAGCGGACATTCGGAAACTCGTGCGCGCAAAAAGAAAGACCGCCTCGCGGCGGCCTTTCCAGGATTCGATCAGGTGCTTTGATCAGGCAGCGCGTGCCGCTGCTTTCTTTTTCCTGCGCCAGCCGAGAAACCCGAGACCACCCAATCCCGAAGCAAAAAGCGGGAGGGCCGCTGGGAGAGGAGTTCTGATTGTCGTTGCCGAGCGTAAACAACACTTGGTACTGGGGATCGTCCGAGGTGCCGCCGGAACAGTTGCTGCTTGCTCCGACAGCGCAAAGGCCCAAATAAGTGTCGAGGACATAAGTACCCGCAGCCAGGTTCACGTTCTGAATCAGGAATTGCGGCGCACTGGTAGGCCCGCCGGCAGCAACGTCATCCAGAAACACAATTGACGCCAAATTCGAACTTAGCGAACCGTTGCTATTCAACGTAACTGAGCTCAGCCCCAATTCCACGTTGATATTGTGGCCGATGCCGTTGTTGCCGATTTCCTCCTGGATCGACAGGATTCCGCCGGTCCAAGTGAATTGATAAATTGATGGGTTGGCTGAAGTGCTGACGCTCGCGGCGTTGCCATTTGAGCCGTGCACAGCATTGAACGGCCCGATTTCACACCCTGATGCGACAGTTCCAATATTAGTGCCCGGCAAACTCGTCGTACCGTTCGCGCTGTTGAAATTACCCGAGCAGGTCACTGCCGATGCCTGTCCGGCGCCAGCCAGCAGGGCGACCGAAGCAACCACTGCCAAGCCAAAGACTTGCGTTACCACCGCGCTGGTGGCCAGCGCGCCTAGAAGCTTCCGAAGCATGTGAAGACCCCGTTACCCGTACGCCACGGTGGATAATTACCACTCCGCTGCAGTGCGGTGCAATAGGGAGCGGCCTGTCGTCTGGCCCATTTGTGACAATGGTAACCACCGAAATTGCATTGCTAACGGCTTGATACCGCTTGCTGACTCACATGACGGCAGCGAAGCCGACGATCGGCTGCATGGCCGGCGGACGCTTTCCGCCGCCGTCCGCGTGAAAACTGACATCGGCCGCCAACATCGCGACAAGCACATCGCCGTTGCGCGACGCGGTGAAGCGGCCCCCAACGCCGCGCCACGCCGCAGCACGCACAGCATTCGCCCTTCGCAATTTTGCCGGTTGCCGCAATGTTGCGGTAAGGGATAACCTCCGGTAGTGGCGCTATCGAATGCAATTACTCAGGGGAATTGCATGCAAGGCGATCCGGTTGCTTCTCGAATTGATTTTTCCGCTCCTCAACATGTATGCGACGTCGTTTCGTCTCTTGGACGAACGGAAGACATCAAGTTTTCGCCGAGCAACCGCCGCATGGCCGTTGCAGAACTGTGGGACAATAGAATTACGGTTTTTGACATTTCCATCTCATCGAAAAGTGTGGCCCTGACAGGCGCCGCCCAGATCTCGTCGCCACACCTCAAAAGCCCCCATGGACTTGATTTTATCGACGACGAAAAAATCATAGTCGTCAATCGAGACGGAAAAGCCTGCGTGTTCAAACTGCCATTCGGCGCAAGCGGCCGGTTTGAACTGGAGCCCGAGGCCATCATTGTCTCGGATAAAATCTCGACCCCGGGCTCCGTGGCCGTTGTTCGCGACGAACGCGGTTCGAACGCGGTTCTGATCAGCAATACCTACTCAAATTCTATCAGCAAGCATTCCCTGGAACTCGACAATGAGCATCCAATCGACGACGGCCGGATTTTGCTGAAGCGATGGATCAACATTCCGGACGGCCTTTGCGTGAGCCACACCATGCAATGGATTGCGATCAGCAACCACAACGTCCACAATGTGATGCTCTACAAAAATAGCCCGGGTCTGAATGGGTCATCCGATCCGGATGGCATGCTGTTACGCACAAATTACCCGCACGGGTTGCGATTTACGTCCGACGAAAAATTCGTCGTCGTGTCCAACGCCGGCTCGCCTTATGTCAACGTTTATGAAAGAGGCGGTGCAGACTGGCGAGGGATCCGCTATCCGTTGCTGTCATTCAGGGCGCTCAGTGATGACGAGTTTTTGCTGGCCCGTTCCAACCGTCAAGAAGGCGGCGTGAAAGGCATTGATATCGACAATGGTGGCAACGTGTTTGTCGCCACATGTGGAAACCAGCCGTTGGCCTTCTTTGATTGGGCCGCAATCCTGAATGGTTCACCGAGCACTCCGCAAACAAGCGGAGCTTTGTCATCATTATTTCCCAGGAACTGGCTGCCGAAGGAAAAAACGGTCGGCATGAAATACGAACTCTATCGCGGGCGAATTATCGGGGCGCTCGCCGACGGTTTGCGCTGGGCGCTGACGAAGCTGCGCACTTTTTCGGGGCGAGAACTCGCACTTCATCGCAACATCCCGCAGCCCTAGCAGGCACATGCTGATCACCGGGCGATGTCCGCTTTGCGCCCGAAGCAGACATCCGACGACGCTTTGGAATGCCCGCTAAGTGCCAAAAGCGGACGTTGTAGCCCGTTATTTTATGCGGTCCAAAGTGACTACAGATCGAATCAAATCGCCTTTGCCGAAGTGTCTTACCTTAGGGACACCAGCTCCCGGAAGTTCTGTCAGAAATGAGCAGATTGCAGTTTGAGAGAACTTGTTCATGAAATACCCAGTAGATTTGAAATTGTCACCGTGGCTTTGACGGACAACCTTAACGCCGTAAAATCCTCCAGCTTCGCGCAATGTTATTTTTGGATCGTGAGCGAAGAAATTCAGTTGGTTTTCAGTGGCGTCTGACAATCCCTCGTAAAACATCAAATACATTTGATTTTTTGCAAGACGCCACATGCTTGCGATGGCATGGTTCGGGAATCCGATGTGTTCAAGCATCGAACTGTTATAGACGGCGTCAAAGCTCTGGTCTTTGATGATGTCTAGCCTATCAACCGGGAGGTTGATGAAGTCGCCTTGGTCATTCTTAAGACAAGCGACCGATATCGCCGTTTCAGAAATATCAATTCCTGTATAGCTAAGTCCATTCGCAATCGCGAGATCCAGTGCGAATCCTGTTCCGCAGGCGATTTCCGCAACGGACGTACAGCCTCGTTCAGCCATCTCTATAAATACGCATTGATGAACATCTTTGTGCATCTCATACATAGTGTTGTAACGGCGATCTAACGTCTTCAAATCATATGGACGATATTTTGAAAATACACCGGTTGTATCTGGCCGGATTTTATCAAGAGAAGCCATCGCCCGTCGCGCTAGTGACTTGAAGAACTCTTTCGCAGGCATCGAGCGCCTTTCTCTGGCAATTAAACAGTCCAAGCCTTGAAACAACAATCGTATCGCATCAAGGTCGCGGTGTGAAAGCGAGTCGTGTCCGCGTTGGGTCATTGGCCGACATTTTGCGATGCGGAAGTCATGTCCGGTCTACCCCCGAAAGCAGACATGACGGGCTCGCGGAACGAACACCTGTTACTCGGCTGCACGTAGCGCTTTTATTTGGGACCCGATCAACGAACCCATTGCATTGCCGAGCGCCTTAGCGCCCTCCACTGGGCGCACTAATTTCTCGATTTCCACGAATTCGCCCGCGCCGTTAAAGCGGATAAGGTGAATAGCCTTCAGCTTAAGGTCGCCAATATGTGCGCTGAATTCGAGCGCAGCGTTTTGGCCATTGAGGAATTTGCGGTGATATTTGAAATCCTCGAAAATACCCGCCGCTGTACTCAGCATCAGGCACACCAATTCGCGTCCCGGATAGGGCTTTAGGCCAACCGGTGAGCGAAAAACAGCGTCAGCCGCGATGATCGATGGCAAATCGCCAAAATCGTTTCCCGCAATCATGGCATGCCATTTTGTCAGAGATTTTTGCGCGGCCGGAGCAAGCGGCATGGCCGATATCCATTGCTTGTAGGAGGGCTAGGGAGGCAATGCGCCCGGGGCAACGGAGTTCCTGAAAGCCAGTCACTCTCTCCAGCAAAAAAAGGCATCAACGTCCGCTTTGGGTCATTTGCGGCGGTGCTCAGACTGGCCGAATTGGAACGGGCGGAACGATCAGGCGGCTCGCAGGTTGCCTCAAGCAGGCCTCATTTCGCAAACGTAAAAGAAATAGAAGAGAATTGAGGCCTGGCCGCGATCAACGACATCTGGGTAACGACACCCTGACCCGTTGAGTGGGTAGACGAACCAGAGCAGCGGCATTGGCGCGCGCTCATCCTCGTTTTCTAGCAGCGCTCCTCGTTACGTCAACGGTGACGAACGAGAGATTTGCCCGCCTGAGAGACGGCGCGCAAAAAAAAGAGGGTATGATCATGACCAATACAACAGTGAAGCGTGCGCTTGTCATTGCAATCGCCGGTGCGATCGGTCTCGGGGCAACTGTCCCTGGTTCAGCCGCCCCGGTGTTATCGAGTACGACAGCTCTCAACAATGCGGCTCCATCTTCGGTAATTGATGTCCGCTATTATCGTGGTCGCTATCACCGCCACTATTATGGTCCGGGCGTTGCACTCGGCGCATTGGCTGCCGCTGGCGCGGTCGCTGGAGCAGCCACCTATGGGAATGGGTACTACGGCAACCGGGGATATTATGGGCGGGGCTACTACGGCGGGGGCCCGTATTACGGCGGTGGCTCTTACTACGGTGGCGGCCCCTACTATCGGTACTAGCGGAATCGGGAAGTGACAGGTCCGCGTCGATTTATTGGCGGACTGAACGTCCTTGCTCTCCCTTAAGCGCTCTGTAGCCCCGGGTCATTGCGGCCCGGGGCTTAGAAGTGACTCGATCTTGATAACGCGGAACGTCCGCTAGGTGCCAGGAGCGGACATGGCATTGCAAACAGAAAGACCGCCTCGCGGCGGTCTCTCCGAGATCATTTTTGTTGGGCGTCACGCGGCGAGTGCTGCCGATTTTTTCTTCCTGCGCCAGCCGAGCAGACCTAATGCGCCGAGGCCGGTGGCAAAGAGAGGCAGTGCGGCGGGCAGCGGCGTCGCAGCCTCCGCGGTGCCGACAACATTGTCGATGCCTTGGCTTATCTCGAGCGTAAGTCCGGGAATGTTGGTGTAGATGTGCGGATCGAGGGACGCCTCGGCCGATTGCGTGGTTGATCCTACGCTTGGAAGTATGCTGTCGCCTGTAGTGGCGCTGACGGCGATTGAGACAAAATAAAGGACATTCGGGTCCAAATTGTACTGCAGAGTACCACTGAAATCTTGGGGGCTGCTGCAGGGGTGTGTTTGACAGAAAGGACCAAACCCGTCAGGCCCCGCCCCTCCCGCTATACTGACGAGGCGGCTCGTGCCGATGGCCGGTTGAATGATAACGGTAGGATTGGGACTGAGTGCAATATTGAAAGTCGCTGACGCCTCGGCAAAGGAATTTGGGTCATGGCCGTCTGCGGACACGGCAGTATGCAAGATCAGGTCAACGAGGGTCGGGATCGACGCCGTGCGGCCCGGGACAAGCCATTCGAAAGAGTAGTCGATTTCCGCTGTGGCGGAGGCACCAAGAGCTCCGCCGCCCGAGGCGGACGCCGACAGGGCGGGCGAGCTGGTTGCGGTCGCAGATGCCCGGGCCTGATTGGAGCTGTCCGAGGCAGAGGTGCTGACACTTCCCGGTCCGGGGCAGCCAACGCCGCCGCAAGGGTCTGCAGAGCCCGCGATTACCCTCTCAAAGGTGGAGGACACCGACACAGCTCTTGCGCTGCCTGTCAGCGCAATCGAGATGGAGACCGCCCATGCGCCCGCCATGGCATTCCGATACATCAAAGTCATGTTACGCCCTCCGCAAACGTGTTTGCCACTCTGACAGTGTGTCCATCACAAATAGCGGTGGCATCATCCAAATAGATGATGCGGACGGAAAACAAATTTCGCGCTGTCATGGTGTGCGCCCCCCAGCGGCCCTACAGCCTCTTCACTCACTATGCTGCTGCCTGCCGCATCTGAGGCACGGCGAAGGAGCTTTCGCGCGATGCCGGTACGCAATTGTCGCCACAAAATAAATTCTGAATAAAAGGCAGTCGGCTCGTCAAGGTCGGCTCGTCAAGGTAGTAATTGCGTTTTATGACAAGCACCCGATCAGAATCGCGTTTTTTTACGACGTGTTTATGAGCCGCCAAACCGAAAAGGTAACAGGCTAAGGGTGATGTCCGCTTTGGGTCAAAAGCGGACATTACGACGGCTCCGAGCGATGTCCGCTTTCCATCGGGAATACGGACATGCGGCGGCGAACTGAAGGCGCCGTTTGCCGTGCCGTGAAAACCGGGATTGCGTTTATTGATGCAAGGACGCCCTGGTCGCCTTTGGCCAGCGCCGCCATCGCCACGCTCAAACCGGCGTCAGGAGTGGCGATTGGTGCAGGCGCGGTTGCATGTCGCTGTCCTTCATGGACGCGCTCCGCAAGGGCGGATAAATGCGGTGCAGTTCGGCGGGGTCGATGATCCACTCGCCGTCCTCGTCCTTGGCAACGGAAATCCTTCCGGCATTGATGGCCCGCAGAATCGCGGTCTTGTTCCGGCCGACCGCAGCAGCGGCTGTCGCGATGGTGTACATGGAATAGCGCCTACCGTTCCCGTGAACGGATAAGGTGCAATGCGCCCGGTTAAAAAAAGGTGATCGCGGGCGGGCGCGGCCACACGCTCGACGAGCCGTCCACCGTTCGTTCGCTTATTCACTCCTCCACCACTTGCCCGCCGTCATAGCCGCAGGCGATGCGGCCCAGCGAAAGTCGGAAGGCCTCGCTGTCGACGGTGGCGGCAAGCGCCGCGCGGTCCTTCGCATCCTCGATGCCGCGCGCGCGCGCCAGCAGCGCAACGATCTGCGCGGGCTCGAGCCAGGGCAGCATGGCCCAGAAGCCGCGCGCAAGATCGCGCGCCAGCGCGTGATCGGGATGGTTTGCATTCTCCGGCGCGCGGCCGATCTCATACATATGGCGTACTGCGTGCCAGTCGGCGCGTTCGCGCGGCAGACGTTCGAAGATTTCCGGGTGCTCCTCAGCGACATAAAAGCGGTTGAGCGTATCGAACAGCGCGAAGCGGTAGCCTTGCGCCAGCAGCTTTGGCTCCCAGTCCTGCCAGGCCGCCTCACCCGACCCCGGCGCCACCGCTTCAGCCACGATCACCTTGGGGCGGAAACGTTTGAAGTCGCCGCCGGCCAGCACTTCGGCCTCGGCGCCCTCGACGTCGATCTTGAGAAAATCGATTTCGCCCAAGTCGCCCAAGTGGCCTTTGCCGTATGTCTCGCACAACGTGGCCAGCGTCACCGCCGGCAGTCGCAACTTTCGATAGCCGGCGCCAAACGCTTTGGCTTTTTCCGCATGCTGCTCGAGCGTGGTGGAAAAGCCGTGCAGGCGCTCGACCAGGAAAAAATCGCTCTCGCCATTCGTGCGCCCGACCAGCGCTTCAACGATAATGTCGCGTGGACGCAAGCGCGCATAAAGCGCCGCCAGCGCGGGCTGCGGCTCGATCACGATGCCCTGCCAGCCGCGCTGGTAGAACCAGAACGACACATTGTCCGCCACCGGATGCCCTCCGCCGATATCGATGTAGCGGCCGCTCCCCTGGCCCGCGAAGGCAAGCGCGAGGTGGTAGTCCTCGAGATTCTGCGTGTAGGACAAATCCATCGTGCTCTCTCCGCGCGCAAGCCGCCGGTTTCGCCGGCGAGGACAATGGCTTTGCCGAGTGCGATGCCTGCCCGGCCGCCAGAGCCTAGCGCTTCCTTGATAATACCGCGTCGAGCGAGAAACGTCCGGCCGCACAAATGAACAGAAACAACGCCCCGCCGATAATGGCGAGGTTCTTGAAGAATTGCCCCTGCTGGAGACGCCGCGCCGGCTCGGCCAATTCCCAGTAGCGGTGCGAAATCGCCGTCGCAATAATGACGAAGATAACAATGAGCGCCGCGGCATAGCGCGTTCCAAGGCCGAGTATGATCAAGGCGCCGCCGATGAATTCACTGAACGCGCCAACCGGGCCCCACAGGTCGGGAAGCGGCACGCCGCGCTTGCCGAGGCTCGCAATAAAGTCACCAAGCGCCATGAGCTTGACGAAGCCGCTCTGGAAAAAAATGACCCCCATCGCCAGCCGGCCGATGAGCAACACGGTGTCGCTCACGCGCCCGGCCAGGGCATCGGCGTAGTCGAGTGCGGCGGCCATCACGCCGCGGCTGGTTTTGGTGTCGATCGCAGTCATTCCACGTCCTCACCCAGGTTATGACGACCGGCAGCATATTCAGGCCCGCAAGGCCAACAAGCCTTGATTGGCCGCAATCGTGGCCGCCTCGGACAAAAACGCGTGAGTGGCTGGACCGGCGCGGCGCAGCGGCGCGGAACTTTGCTCGTCCGTTTCTTATCCACAGTGGCCCGATGGCCATAGGGCCGGCGGCGATGACGTCCTACGGTGGTCTTTCAAATGGACGGCGGGGGTTGGCGGACATGTATGGTGCAGGGTATTGGATTGCGGACGCGTCACACGCGATGAAGACGCTTGCGCTGCTCACGGTCATAACGGGGTCTTCTCTTCTGTGCCCGATCGCGGGCGCCGAAACATCGCAAGAGCGTCAGTCCTGCATCGGCGATGCCTTCAGGGTGTGCTGGGCGGCGATTCCCAATCGCGACGACGTATTTCATTGCCTGCTCGACAACAGGAGCAAGCTCAACCCCGATTGCCGCGCCATCATGGATCAGTACCGGCGGCCCCACCGCGTGAGACGACTGGCGCATCAGCGGACGAAGTCCGTCGATTGATCGCCGAAGCTCTCCTGAAAGTGCCGGCGGCACCATACGCCTGCGCATAAATGGCGCGTAAAATGAGGGGACGTTGCCGATCCCCGCTTTGCAATTCTCCGCGCGCCGGGACATAAAAATGGCAGGGGCGATGCGATTCTGACCGGACAAGATTGTCCTTGTTGTCCTTGGCAATATTGTCCCTGGCAATTTCTCAGATGCTCGCTCCTCCGGCGCGTCCGCGCGGCTGGCCATGCTCGACACCATTATCCTGTTGACCGGGCCGGTCGAGGCAGCGGCCCTCGCTGCCGTATTGCGCGCCAGCAACCCGGCACTGGCTATACATGACGTCAAATCGCTGGCCGAGCTGGAGGCCATCGACGCCCATGTCCTGCCGACGCGCCCGGCTGATTGCTTTCGTCACACCGGTGGTGGTGCCGGCACGCATCCTCAACGCGCTCGGCTTTGGCGCCTATAATTTTCATCCCGGGCCACCGCATTATCCCGGATGGGTCCCGGCGCATTTCGCGGCCTATGAGCGGGCGACGACATTCGGCGCGACGGTGCACGCCATGATCGAGCAGGTCGATGCGGGCCCTATTGTCGCGGTCGAACTGTTTCCCGTTCCACCGGATGCACGCGCGCTCGACCTCGAGGCCCTGGCGTTCCGCCAGCTCGCCGCGCTGTTCTGGCGGCTGGCAAAAACATTGGCCACGCAATGCGAGCCGATGCAGGAATTGCCGGTGCGGTGGAGCGGCCGCAAAAGCACGCGGCGTCTTTACGCGGCGATGTGCGATATCCCGCTCGACATGTCCAAGGAAGAACTCGATCGCCGCCTCGGCATATTCGGCGCCGGCCACTTCGGCGTTTTTCCGACCATCAGATTTCACGGCCAGCCGTTTCGATACGCCGGGTCGGATGCGGCGGCCGCATCCAAGTCCCCACACGGATGATCGGACCGGCTGACTTCGGTGATGTCTGCATTCGGGGGTAAAGCGGACATCAAGCTGACCTGCCGGAATGTCCGCTAATGATCCAAAGCGGACATGGCTGATCCTGCGTTTTCTGGAGGGTCGCGCCAAAGATCGGTCCGATCGCACTGCGCTCCAGGCCAACTATTTTGCGTTTTTGTCCAAGTACCCGCTGCCCACTGGGCGTATGTGTCTTTCCGTCAATCGCCGCCCGTCGGGCGGGTTGTCATGTCGCAAAGGCCGTGTAGCGAGAGATGGAAGAAGGACAGGGGCTGACCCGAATTATTGGGGACATCTACGACGCGACGCTCGGCTCGTCTCGTTGGCCCGACGTGCTTGCCCAGATAGCGAGCTTCGTTGGCGGTCAGGCGGCCGTTCTTCTGTCAAAAGACGCGGTTAGTAAATATGGGAACGTTTGTTACCAGTCGGGTGTCAGTTCGTACTATGTTGAGCTCTATGCAAACGTTTACTGGAAATTCGACCCGGTTACGTCGCTGACCGATTGCAAAATCGAGGAAGTCCTCAGTGTTCCCGACCTTATACCTTATGACCAGTTTTGCGCCGGCAGTTTTTTCCGGGAGTGGGCGCAACCGCAAGGTTGGATTGACGCAGCCACCGCGGTGCTCGAAAAAACAGCAACGGGCTGCGCGTACCTCTCGGTGCTATGTAATGGGACGGGTGGCATGGTCAACGATGAATTGCGCCGTCGCATGCGGCTTCTCATGCCACACGTCCGACGCGCCGTACGTACAAGCAGATTGATTGATCTCGCGCAAGCCGAAGCAGCGACATATTCAGATATTCTCGATGGGCTCGGGTCGGCAATCTTTCTCGTCGATGCCGAAGGGCTGATTGTCCACGGCAACGCCGCGAGTCGCTCTTTGCTAGACAAAGGTGAGCTCTTGTCCACATCCGATGGACACCTCTGCGCCAGCGACGCGCAGGTCGATCAAGCCTTGCACAATGCTCTGGTTGCCGCCGGCAGCAGTATCAGCGACGAGGAGATTAACGGAAAAAGCATTGCACTACCGCTGAGAGCGCGGACCGGGGAGCGCTACATTGCCGAGGTTCTGCCCTTAATTGCGGGGGAGCGCCGCAAGAGCGGCCCGACAGCGACCGCGGTCGCGGCACTTTTCCTATCCAATATTTCAGCACTTTAGCATTTCCCTAACCCATCAGAACAGTTCTCCTCCCTTACTACCAATTCCTCGCTCCATTCCAAGTGTAGTCCACAGCTCAATCGTCCCACGCCCTTTTTCTTCATCACTATACTATCTCTGCAACTGCACCAGACCGCATACGTGCGTAGTTCTCTCTTCAAATACTTCATTCACTCGCCGTCGTGCATCTTATACGATGCTCCTTTGCCCAATCTCAACTCCCACTTTACCAGCGCGCACTTCAATTTCACTCCATTTTCATCTCGCCGCCATATTCCTTCACACATTCAAAATAAATATCGCAGCTGCTTGCGTGAGGCAAGAAGTGGCATTTTGCGGATTGACAACCTTTTGTGCCGTAAGCTTACATTCGACTGTGGCGGCCTCGGGGGCGGGAGCGACACGTTGAAAATCTTCAAAGTCTTTGTGCTCGCCATCCTTTTGGGGTGTGCGGGCAGCGCGAGAGCGACTGTCTGGAGCGTTGGCGATCTGACCACCTATGTGCAGGCCAGCTGGGGCGGAGACCCGGTGGCTATCCCGCCGTCTACTGCCCCGGACCCGGGTGCGGCGCTCCTCGTTGCCCAATTCAACACCGTCTACGGCGCGACATTCGGAGTAACCGTTGGCTCGTTCAGCGGCTTTACGATGTCCTTCACCGATGCGACATCAGTGCTCGCATATATGCCCTCGATAGGTCCGTTCGCGCCGCTCAATGGGATTGAATTAAATCCGATCTCAACCGCGTCCGGAGGTTTCGGTGGTGAGACGCTTGGACTTACATTCAATGTAGACTTTTCGGACGCCGGAAAACTTCCGGGAACGTCAGGTCTTCACTTCGGTGATCTCATCCTCGCCAACCTCAACGGGGTCCAAGCTCCGCTTAACGGTTTAACCGTGCGTCAATTTCTTGTAGACACGAACATACTACTGAGCGGTGGTACCAGCCTCATCACGATTGCCGATCTCGGTACGCTTGCCGGCGAGGTGAATGGTTCTTTCTTTAACGGCACACCTGACCAGTTTGCGCAGGACCACCTTGTCGCTCCCAAGATATCAAGTGAGACGCCGCTTCCCGCCGCACTTCCGCTTTTCGCTACCGGCCTCGGCGCGTTGGGTTTGCTGGGTTGGCGCAGGAAGCGGAAGCAAGCCGCCTAGACAATTTGGTTTTGTGGCCGAGAAACCCCCGAGCGGAAGCTCGGGGGTTTTTTGTTGATGCGGACGCCGCGCACCATGTCCGCTATTGGCACTTAGCGGACATTCCAACAGCGGCGACGAATATCCGCTTTCGGGGTAAGAGCGGACATGGCTGCCAATGCCTTCGATAAAACTGCTTATCGGATCCGATCGCCGTCACCCGCAATGCCGAAGAGCCACTTTCGGGATGAAGAACCCGACTGATAATCGGGCGCTCGCCTAAGCGGCCTTCTCGCATTTCGTCAGAAAGCTTTTTTTCGCTGCGCCGTAAAGCGGCTTGCCCTCTTTGCTGACCGCTTTGCTTTCACAGGCGTCCCTCTTGCACTTTTTCACAAAGCTCGTTTTGGCTGCACCATGAAGGGGCTTGCCGTCTTTGCTCATCGCCCCACTTTCGCAGGACTGCGCCATAGCGGTACTGATAGCAAACGAGGCAATCAAAGCAGCAAGAATAATACGCTTCATCGTTTCCTCCCTTTATGTACTCACAAGCATACACATAACTTTTCGGCCGGACAGCAGGCCTCAACAAACTTTGAGCACCAGCTTTCCCTGAAGATGGCGCGCTTCGCTGATCCGGTGCGCCTCCGCGGCATCAGAAAGATTATAGTAGACGATTGTAGGAGGCCGAACGGCACCGGTATCGAGAAGACCCAGCATTCGTTCAAGATGAGCACGATCGCGAACGACGTTTGGACGTAGAACCTGGACATCGCTCCGATCTGATCGAAATCCCTCCGGCGCTGGCGCGATCCACACCAATTTCCCACCAGGCTTTAGCACTGCATAGGAGCGGGTCTGGACATCGCCGCCGACCGTGTCGAATACGACGTCGCAGACAGGGCCAATCTTGGTGAAATCTTCGGCGTTATAGTCGATCACTTGGTCAGCGCCGAGACTACGGACATAAGGATGGTTGCCCGCGCTGGCCGTCGTAATCACCTTGGCGCCGAGATGCTTCGCGAGTTGAATTGCAAATCCAGCGACACCGCCGGCACCGCCATGGATGAGAATCGTTTGGCCGGCCTTGAGCTGCGCCGTATCTTCAATTGCCGTAAGCGCGGTTAGGCTGGTGAGTCCCAGGGCTGCCGCCTCGGCATGACTGAGGTGATCGGGCTTTTTAGCAATGATGGAGACTTTAATAGCGATTTTTTCTGCGTAGGCACCCTCAATCCCCTGGTCGGTCACTCCAAACACGGCATCGCCAGTTTTGAAATCAGTGACGCCCGCGCCCACCGCGCTGACGATGCCGGAGAAGTCACGCCCGAGAATATGCGGAAAATGATCGAGCTTATAGCGGCCGTTGCCACGCCGCACTTTCGGATCTGCCCCGTTGACGCTTGCCGCATGGATGTCGACTACTACTTCGCCAGGGCCTGCCGTTGGATCCGGCGCTTCGCCAAAGCGCAACATCTCCGGTCCACCATGGCCTGTTAGCAGCGTCGCTTTCATCGCTGTCCTCCGCAAACGAATTTGGCAAGTATCGCAGCACATGGTCCCGCGTTCGTCGATTACTTCCGATAATTCTTGTTAATCGGAGGCAAGCTTGACCACCCTCGTAATTTTATAATCCGAGCGTACGAGTTACCCAGCGCTGAATTGTTTCGCCGTTTAGAAATTGGATTATGACCGGCTCTACGGCGGCCGGTGGTCCGCCTTTAACCGTCACCGTAGCAACCAGAGCGTCGCTATTGTTGTTGAAAGCAACTGAGATCGCGTATGTCTGTGAAAGAATTGAACTGGCAGTCGCATATGTACGAAGGCGACCCTTCATTCCACCAATATCAATCTCGCGACCGCTACTAAGCGCGGTTGCTTGACCCTTCATGAAGTCGAAATCGCTCAACCTCTCGAGTTCGTTGTCATCCGCAACGCCAGTCGTGCTACTGCAGAAACCAATCTTGGCGCGAATATACAAATTGAGTTCCGCTCCACAGTCTGATGCCTTGCATTGGAATGACTTACCCTCGCCCCATTGATCCATTAGGAACGGCCATTTCGTCTCGATCCATACCGAATCTACTTGGTCGGCGTGCGCGAGACCAATAGGCTGCAAACACGCCACAATAATGAGGAATAGTGCAACTCTACACAGTTTAATCTCGACGTTGATCGCGGCAGCACATTTCATCGCGATTACTTTGAACGCGGGATTAGTTTTCAGGAAGCCCTGAAATCACGCGCGCCGGTCCTGTCATTTCGAGAATGTGAAGTCCGGTGTTGGCCCGATCAACAACATAGACGTATCCACGCTCATCTGTTTCAACATTGTTACTTTGTATCGCCACTTTGCAGACATCCTGCCCATTGACCTTGATGCAGCGCTTGTCTGTTGCCGGTGTAATCGCCGGGACGAAGTAGCCAACTTCTTTGGGATGATAAGGATCTCGTATATCGAGCGCACGCACCCCTGCATTAAACCAGGTCACAAAAGCGAGCTTCCGATAGAAAACCGGCGCCATGCTCTCATTGGAAGAATGCGAGCCGAAGCGACCACCCCGGTCGCAGAAATTCTCGCTAGTCTCTGGTACAGAATAGCTCGCCACGACCATTGGTTTCTTCTCAACCGTCGCATCCACGAACCATACCATTTGTCGCGCCTCGCCTTCTTGGCACTCGTTGACTAGCGATTCGTCAACAATCATCACGATGTCTCGTTGGCTCGCGAATTTGTCTTTGGAAAAATTCGGAATAGTCATTTTTCCCAAGGGGAAAGTTGTGTGGGCGCCGTTTAATGGCGACATTTCCATTTCCCCGATAACTGGAAAGCGAAGGTTTTCTGGGGTGGGCTCTTTTGGTCCGTTAATTAGCTTATCGCGATCGGCAATTTGCAGAATGCCGCCCTTGTTGGTGCCATAACCAAAATAAACACGGTTACCCGCCGGCCCGGTCGAAATCATGCCGTGTAATTCAGTTGGAACGTTCCCCGTCGAGCCGGGCTCTTGGCCTGGCAAACCAAATTCACGAATTTTAACAGGCTTGGCCGGATCGCTTAGGTCATAGATCTCAGTCATGCGACGAACACGCCAATTCGGAACACCGGAGACGAGAAAGGCAATACCAGTTTTGCACTCCCACCAACTCTTGTGGGTGTCCTTGAGGCCTTCCAAGCGTATGATCAGTTTTGGGTTTGCTGGATCGGCGACGTTCCAAATCTCATGTGCCGCGCCACCAAAAGTGCGAAGTAGATACACCGCGCCTGGATCGCCTTTGGGAAGATCCTTGCCGTCGCAGACGCGGGTCATCTGGGCGCCGCCCGCTTCGTACGTCCCTTCTTGTCCGGGGATATGGCGTAAATATACGGGGTGCGCAGGATCGGTCACGTCCACAATCGACGTTCCGTTAAATTCGGCCTGGCCGGTTAGTGGATTGACGGGTTTTGGAACAGCATCGGTTCCGCCGTGGTGCCCAATGTAGGCGATCCAGCGATCCCCCTGATGATGAATTGTCGGTTGATACGCCGATCGGCCCTGCAGATCATTAAATCCGACAAGGCGCATGTTCGAGGCAGCTGGCGGATCGCCGATTTTCTGGGAGGCCGCCGCAACAGGGCCGCCCATAAGCAAGGCTATGACCACTGCGGCACTGCGACTGAAATTACTGCTTCTGATTTCGGCTCGCCGTAAACGGGTCATCGCTTTCTCCAATCAACTGGATCGTTAAGAGTGATGATAGCTCACGGTCAGTGCGTCTCGATAGAGATTTTCTTGTTGCCTATAACCCTGAGTATCGGAGCCAATTCCTCTCACCTCCTGTGTGATTACAAATGCTGATGTCCGCTTATGACCCAAAGCGGACATATCGTGGCTTATGATTTGCCGGCGCCTGCGCCGGGACTGGTCCCGGTGTCGCCTGGAGGTCTGCCGGCGCCCGCTCCGCCACCATTGCCGGTGTAACCCGGAGGTTTGCCCGCACCTGCTCCGGGACTGTTACCGGTGTAACCCGGAGGTCTGCCGGCGCCCGCACCGCCGCTATTACCGGTGTCGCCCGGCGGTCTGCCGGCGCCCGCTCCGCCACTATTACCGGTGTAACCCGGAGGTCTGCCCGCGCCTGCTCCGCCACTATTACCGGTGTCTCCCGGAGGTCTGGCGGCGCCTGCTCCGCTGGCATTGCGGGCAGGAGGTTTACTGGCATGCCCCTTTTTTTTCGTCGACGCCGACTCTGATTTGTGATCTGGCGTTTTGGCGAAACCTTTTCCCGCGCCATTGCCGCCACCTTTCGCGAATCCGGGAGTTGCGGAAACGAAAAGGGCAACAATCAACACTGCAAAAGGGATGGTTGCTTTGGACATTTGATGGTCTTTCTGCCTTCGCGGATACCGGACGCGGCAAAGCCGGTTGACCCATTCACGTCCGGGGCTTGCTGCCGGGAGCGCGCTGTGTGACGGAGCGTCGCTTCGCATTCAACACACGTGAATGTCAGAGCATCCGGATGTCCCGCTCACAGAAATGTTATGGATCAGGCAAACGCCGAAAAACTCATTGGCGCCCAACACGTCAACGGCTGCAGCGTCTCGCCGCGGCGTTGAATTTCAGACTGTCATTGCTGCAATTCAAATTTGCCGTGCCACACATCCCGGCCGGGACGGCAGCACGATCATGCGGGCTGTCGTTTTTGCACCCAGAAGAAATACATGTTGCTAAACGCGGACGGATGCGCCTGCTCGAAGGCGTGCCAGGATTCCAGATTGCCCAAGTGACCTGCACCGGGATATCGCGTTCTGAACTCTCCCATTGTGCCGGGCGGCACCTGGCCGAAACCCAGAAACGTCAGATTATTGGCGTCGAGGAATGCCTTGATGCGCGGGATCGTGAACTGGTGCTCCATGACGTTGAACAGCAGATCCCGGCAGCCGCTCATGCTTGAGAAATCCGCAAAAGGCGGCACAGTTCCGCGGCGGATCATTTCCTGTCGGCAAGCCCGGATATCCTCTGCGTTCGCGCGAAAGCCGCGCTCGGCGATAAATGCGCGCGCCGCCGTCACGGCGCGGCGCGCCAATGCACTGTAGAGACCAACGAACATCAAGCCGTCCGGGCGCAGCAGGGATAGCAGCACGCGCCATCCTGCCTCGGGATCGGCAAGATGGTGCAGCACGCCGACCGCCTCGACCACGTCGAAACGGCGTTCGAGCTCATCGAGCCTTAGAATATCGGCCTGCCCATAGTCGATGTTGCGCAACTCCAGTTCGCGCGTCTTCCTGCGCGCGTAGCCGAGGCTCGCGCGGCTGATGTCGACCGCCAGCACACGCGCTTTGGAAAATCGCCGCGCCGAGTTGATCGGATGAGACCCGGTGCCGCAGCCCGCGACCAGGATATCGATGCCGTCCGCATTGATCGGGCCTCGCAAGGAGGTGACGCCGATCCGGTCGCGCAGAAACGCCTCGAGCGTGGTCTGAACCACCGGCGGAGCGACGCGCCAGCGCGGATAGGGATTTTCCTCGTATTGGTTCTGCACCTGCAGCGACAGCGCGTCATCGACCGGCGTCAACGCCGTGATATTCGGCCGATCCGATTCCTCATCCATCGGTTCGCGCACCTGTTGCGTCAGCAACCGCGCGATGTCATCAGGCCAGTCCCGGTTGAGAAGCAGGCGCGCCAGCGGCAATGCGTGCAGCGGCCGGTAGGCCGCAGCAACAATCAGATCGAGTGGCGAAATCGCTGCGCCGGTTTTGAGTGCGCGCGCAATCCGGTCGTGGACCGATTGCGATTGCATCCGTTCCGCATCGTCGAACGCAAAGACATACTCGTTGATGAAGCATTGCTGCGCCAGGCCGCAAAAGAAGCGGAGTGCAGCGGGGCCAGGCGCATAAAGATCGCCGTCACCGGCACGCTGCAGCAATGCGCGGCGCGCTGCGGTGAGAAACCGCTCGAGCGCGACGTCGAAGATCGCCTTCGATTGCAGCACCGCCAGCAGCAGCGCATCCCCTGCAATCGGGCCGATATCCTCGCCATCAAACAATTCGGCAAGCCGCAATTGCCGCGACCCTGCTTTCGCGAGCCGGGCGAGACAGGGCATCACCGCGGCGCTTTGCCTGATGAGCGTTTCGGGATTGCGTAGCCCCAGCAACATCGCCAGCGTAAAATGCCGCACCGCCTCATCCCGCTGACCGAGCGCCTGATACGCCATCGCGATCGAGTCGTGCGCATTTGCGTGCGTGGGATCCAATGCCAGCGCCTGGCCAAGCAATCTCACCGCCTGATTATTGCGGCCCTCCTGTTGCGCGATGTCACCCGACAGCGCGAGGCTGCCCACATGGCGGGGATCCCGGGCGAGGACCGCGCGGCACAGGCCTTGCGCCGGCACGAGCGCGCCGTTGCGGTAATGGGCCATCGCTTCGGCGAACAGATCGACGCTGTCGCCGTGCTGAACGCCGGCTCGCCGGTCCCTGCGGCTCATCTCACTGATCGCCCCTTGCGTCGCCGTATGGCAGCATCCGTGCTGGCGGCTATAGTAAATGCCGAGACGCGCATCCTCCGCCGTCTTGTGTTGGGTAATATCGTCGCAGGTGAAGTCGCGGCGGCCAGCCGAAACGCCGCCGCCCGCTCAGCTTTCGCTGATGACCCTTTCGATCCGCCGATCGGGAACGAGCCAGATCGCAGCGACCAGGACGTAGAGCGCAACCGACATCCAGGGGCTGACGAAAGCCAGCGCGATCCCCGCGATGTACAGGAGCGCGGAGAGTTTCCCCTTCAGATCCTGGCCGAGCGCTGTGGCGAGGACCGAATGCGCTCCCTGTTTTCGCAGGATGGCTTTCTGCAACAGAAGGTAGGCAATCGCCGGCATCAACAGGATGGCGCCATAGACCGCGGTCGGCACCGGCGCCAGAAAATTTTCGCCCATCCAGGCGGTGGCCGCCGGAATGAGCGAAAGCCAGAACAGCAAATGGCAGTTGGCCCAGAGAATCAGCCCGTCGACGCGCGTAACGGTTTGAAACAGGTGGTGATGGTTATTCCAGTAGATGGCGAGATAGATGAAGCTCAGCACATAGCTCACGAAGTTCGGCGCAACGCCCGCCAGCACCGACCAGTCCGCGCCATGCGGCACCTTGAGCTCCAGCACCATGATCGTGATGATGATGGCGATGACCCCATCGCTGAAGGCCGCCAGACGGTCTTTCCCCATAGTTGCTCCCTGCTCGCTCCCCTTTCGGCCCACCCATGATGCAGGGTTTTCGCGCGCGGAGGCAACCGCCCGGCTCGTTAACGTCTAACGGAGCTGATCTTTATTACGGGGCGCAAACGGATTGAGATTGCGCAATCTCTCGCGCACGCCGCCGCGTTGTGCCGGTGCGCCGGGCTGCTGGGGATTGTTCGGGCCCAGGTTGTTGCGTCCGGGATTGTTGGGCCGAAGATTGTTCGGCCGCAGCCTGTTCGGCCCGCGCAATTGCCGGCGCTGGATCGCCAGCTGCCGCCCGATATTGTGCGAGGCAAACAGGCGTTGCACCACGCCCCGGTCGCGCGAAATTTCCTGCGGCGGAATCTGGAACGGTACGGCGGCAAACCGCCCGCCAAGGCCCGGACGGATCGCAAAGGCGCTCGCGCCTTGCGTCAGCGCACCGAGCCGTGCGCCCTGCGGGTTGAAGACTTCGATGCGCCCCACCCGTCCATCGGCATCCGGATAAAGCTTGATCCTGGCTTCGCCCGCATTGGTCGCGCCGGCCGCGGCGCTTTCGGGAACGTCAACGACTCCGGTGGTGCCGCGGATGCCGAGCGTTGCGGTCGGCGTCGTTATCGTCATATTGCCGGTCCTTGCCACCAGGCTCGCAACGAAGGCGACCGTGCCGCGCGCGATGTTGAAAACGGCCTTGTTGGCTTTGGCGCCCTCTTCATAGACGTAATCGGTGACGACGATGCGCGCGTTCGCGCTCAGGCTCAGCGTCGTCTCGTCGTCGAAGGTCACGCTGAGCGCGCCATTGGCGCCGGTCTGCAAGACATCGTTTTTGTAGACGGCATCGCTGGCTTTCAATGCAATCGGCGCAGTGTCGCCGCGCGGGGCGATCGGCGCGGCGTTGGCGCGCGTGACTGTCGCAACACCTTGCAGGGTCGCGACCTGACCGACGGGCTGGTCCACCGGCTGGCTGATGGCAGCCTGATTGATACCAGGATTATTTTGCGCGCGAGCCACAAGAGGCCACGCGGCGGCGCCGGCGAACAGTGTAAAAAAATCGCGGCGCTTCATTCCCAATTCATCCCGCACGCTGATTTCGCAATGGCATTGTAGCAGCTCAAATAGCTGGCCAATACCTTGCGTGGCGCGGAATGAATGGCCAATGAATGATTGATTCAGGGGCGTCGCCGAGATCCGGCCGGACCCAAATCTTGACCCGCTACCCCCGAAAGCGGACAGGGCCCTGGCCCATGGCCACTAACTGCCAATACATTCTATAACGCTTATTCGGGCCTGCCGTATTCACGCTCGACCTTGCAAATTCTGATCATGTAGTACGAGTACCAGATTTCGCGTCCTTTCTTCTTTGCAATGCGATGCTCAGGGTCTCGCGCAAAGGCTGCGATTGAATTGGTGTCTTTCCAATAAATCGCCGACACGCCAGAGCCGTCGGCATTTCTTGCAGGTTCAATACCCAGGAATCCATCGTAGGTGGCGGCCAGTTCAACCATGCGGCGGGACATGGCGATGTGTTCGGCATGGTCAACATCTGCATTGATGGATGTAAATATGACTGCGTAGTACGGCGGTTTCGGTGTCTTCGAGATAAACGCCATGAAGAACCTCGGCTCGGATCAGGCATCGAGACTGGACGAGATATCCCGCGGTGACAGCGTGTAACCTGCCCAGGACACACATTATTCCATCAACTCGTCGCATAAGGCACAAATCAATGTGATTGCCGTCGGTATTGAGTATCGCGATAGCTCGGATATTTTTGCACAACTGGGTGCGGCGGACACAAGCGAGAGGTGCCCACATGATATCGCGCAACATGACATGTATTTCAGCAATCGTTGGCGCCGCGGCGTTGCTGGCCACGCCGGCCTTTGCCGCCAAAACATCCAAAAAGAAAGATGCCGCTCCCAAAGCGCATGTATCCCAGACCCAGCGTTCGCCGGAGGGATTTACGCGTGGGATGGCCGATACCTAGGATCGGACCCGGATCCGAACATCCGCTTCCAGATCATGCGGGACCAGAATCAGCCGCCCGATTGATGTCCTGATTTAAAACCCGGCCAGGTCCAATAGATCGGCGAATGGGATTCTGTCACGCGGCGGCGACGCCGGGCGCCGGGTCCGGCACTGCCTGGCATGCCGGCAATATGTAAGTACGGGTCTGGTTGCAGGCCCGGCACACATACATGCTGCGCACCATGGTCGGTGCAATCGGATGCGGCAGATCGGTCACGTGCGTCATGTCCGAACGACATTTCGGGCATCGCGCCGCCCGGTTGTCTGCCTGCTGATCCTGCATGTGCCGTGCCTCGTCCCTTGCCTAGTCCACTAAGTCAGGCCGCAATCAGGCCGCCTGCATGGCCTCGAAGAATTCGACGCCCGTTTCAGTCGGGCTGCGCCACCTGAGCCGGCACGGCCGAAAGGTGTGACCGCCGTCGAATGTCACGTCCACCGCCTCGGGCAGGCCGGCCGCATCCGGGATTTCAATGCGGGCGCCGGTGGACGACAGATCGCGCACGACGCAATCGAGCACGGAATACGTGCCGATGACGATTTTCGCGTCTTTCTGGATGCGGATTCGTGAATAGCGGCGGCGTTCGGGCATTCCTGGCTCCTCAAGTTGAGCCCGGTATAAAAGACAAAGATCGTCACCGGCTTAAGGGGGATTGTTGCAATTGAAGCAATTCCGAAAGCACTTTTTTAATCAGTCGGATTTCGTCAGCCTTGGCCGCAACTTAGTGCGGCCTTTGCCGTGCCAGCTCGCGCAACAGCATCCTCGCGACCGTCTCCGGCAGGGACGCTGCCGAGCTGCGTCCGCAGTTGCCGGCCGTTCTCTGCCGTCACCGTGATCACGCCGCCGATCACCGTGTATGTGCCGGACAACACTTTCCCGTCAGCGTGGTTCACGCGCAACTGTTTTTCCTCCATCACGCTGCCCCGATGACATGCGTGCCGGCACCGGTCACGCTGCTCCGAGCAGCATGAGGATAATAATGAGGCTAAACGGAACGCCCAGCAGCCAGAGAAGAATTGGCATCGTCAGCTCCTTGTCACGACAACGGTTGCGGTTCTGGTGGACGCGTCATCTTCGTACCAACGCGCATTGCGCAGCTTGCCGCCTTCCGCGGCGGCGAGGCTTCCCGACAACGCGCCGGCCAGCAGCGAAATAGCAATCCACAGCGAAAACTTGGCGGCGGCCCGGCGGGCCTTGTCCGTTGCGTCCTTGGCTTGCGTGATCGTCTGATTGACCCGCTGCTCGGCGTCGGCCTGCGACAGACCGGTCCGCGCCGCAATCACGCGCGCCGCGTAAGCACGATCGTCGGGCGATACGTCGCCACCTTTGCGCGTTGCCGGCGCGATGATTCTAAGAAGTTCCGCCCGTGTGGCCGCCTGGTCGGTTGCGGGGCCGGTCGTTCGGCCGTCGGTCTGCGGCCCGGCACGCAGCAGCTGATCGACATAAATGTCGCCGTTGTTGCCGGCCGCCTGCGCTGCACCCGCGCCAGCCGCCGGAATTGCGCCCGCCGAAGCCGCAGCCAGCAGATGGGTACCGGCGCCTGCCAGTACGGTCACGGTCAAAACCGTGGCAAAGGCCCAGGCCACAAAGCCATGGGCGGTGTCGCGGAAAAACCGTTCGTGAACGTTGACATCGTCCCAGCCCGGGCGAAGCCGGCCGGTGATGTAGCCACCGAACGTCGCGGCAAACATGGCAACGACAACGAGGAACAAGCCCGCGCTCCAGCTGGCTGTTGTGGCTGAAATCCCCTCGCCTTCCCACGGGGAGACGACGGTAAGGCCCGCGCCGACACCGAAAGCCACGACAATCAACGAGACAGCCGCGGCGGTGAAGCCACCCGCCAAAATAGCGCCCCAGATCTTGAGACCTGAGGCAGTTGAGTTAAATGCATCGCGATCCATCGAAATCTCCCGGCGTTGAAGTACGCGCTTACGAATGCGGTAATGCGCAATTTCGTTCCGACTTATTTCGGAAACATTGGACCGGCCAGGCGTTCTCGTCTCAACAGAAGGAGACAGCCGCAATGGCAAGGAAAGAATCCAAGACACTCGATGAATTGTTTCACGACACGCTGAAGGATATTTACTTCGCCGAGAAGAAAATCCTGGCAACCCTTCCCAAAATGGAGAAGGCGGCGCAGGCGCCCGAGCTCAAAAAGGCGTTCGCCAAGCACAAAACGGAGACCGAAGGCCACGTCACGCGCCTCGAAAAGGTCTTCGCGACGATCGACAAGAAGCCGCAAGGCAAGACCTGCGATGCCATCGTCGGCATCACCGACGAAGGCGCGGAGATCATGAAGGAATACAAGGGTTCCCCCGCTCTCGACGCCGGCCTTCTGGCGGCGGCACAGGCGGTGGAACACTATGAAATCTCCCGCTACGGCACGCTCAAGACCTGGGCCAGCGAGCTCGGCCTGAACGAGGCGGTGCAGTTGCTCGAGCAAACGCTCGCCGAAGAGAAAAAGACCGACGCGACTTTAAGCCAGATCGCGGAAAGCGCCGTCAATCAGGAAGCGCAAGCGGCCTGACGCGAAGATGTCCGAGAAGAAGAAAGGCCCGGCGAATGCCGGGCCTTTTAGTTTTAGTGCCGATCAGCGCTGCTGACCGCCCTGCTGGCCGGGCTTGTTCTGCCCGCCTTGCTGCTGGCCGCCGCCCTGACCGGGCTTCTGGCCGCCTTGCTGCTGGCCACCTTGTTGACCGCCCTGGTCCTGCTGGCCGCCTTGCTGCTGCTGATTATCCTGGTTTGGATTGTTCATGGACTTCTCCGTTTGGTTGACGTCACCGAAGCCAACCGTCGGCCAAGCCCTTCGTTCCTCTGTGTAAAATGACATACGATCCGCATGAGGTGAGTCATGCGATGCCCGCTTTATCTCCAAGAGCGGACATTGCGCGCGCCCGGAGTAAGGTCCGCTCAGTGCCAATAGCGGACCATCCCCTTGTCCGCGGCCAATCTACGAAACAAGATAGGACATTCCATCGACAAAGACTGTGTGGGCAAAACATGAAGTACCCACTAAAAGAAAAACCTCGGGCAATGTCCCGAGGCTCAACATGGATCAGCAGCTCTCCGATCAAGCGGCAAATGCCGATGCCTTCCGCTTCCTTCGCCGCACGAGCAGACCAATCGCTCCCAACCCAGTAACAAAAAGTGGGAGTGCAGCGGGTAGAGGAGTGTTTGCGGCGGCGTCCGAGAACGCGATGGCTTGATTTCCGGTGCGGAATGGGCCGCCAAGGCCCACAAAGCAATCCCCGGTGCCGCATTCGTCGATGAAGAAATTTCCGAAGCCATTATTTGTATAGCCTACATTGAAGCCCGTTTCATCAATCGTCCCGCCGAAGCCGAAGCTGCTGACATTGAAGTCGATGGGGATCGTGTAGTCGAAGAACAATGCGTTTGGTGTGGCTGTCAAACTAGACCCGCTTAAGAGCGCTACTGAATTCAATTCAGTAAAATTGATCGCGCCGCCGAAGACATTTTGCGTGATCGTCAAGTTCCAGTTTGTAATGTCTGACAAATTGAGAACGCCGGTTTTACCATCCGTGGTAATCGTTCCGTCGAGAGAATAGGTCCCCGGTTCAGTGCCATTGGCATCATGAAGGGTGTACGTTGTTGCGGACGCGGGCGCCGTTCCAACCAATCCAGCAAGTCCGAGCACGGCCAAAAACGCCAATCTCACTGAGCACACCTTAGGAAAAACTATTCGGGACTGTTTATAGACAACTAGCTGTCACTGCAACCTGGAATTGAAGCACAGTTAATGGCAGAAGAGTTCCTGCCGCAAGGACGGTCCCGTTTCATTCGCTTCAATCGCAATTGCTGACACGTCCGCTTCGGGTCATGGGCGGACACAGCGGCATCTCTTCATAGCGTCCGCTTTACCCTCAGAAGCGGACATCAGGCCGCAGGCCGGCGACCTTCTTCCATTCCCGGTCGGCGCGCGTGCGGGCGTGTGACAGCTTCGCCATTGAGGTCGCCTGCTTCACCGCCTGCACGCGCGCGCCCGCCAGCAGCGGGAAGGTGACAATGGAAATTTCCCAGAGATCCACTGCGAGCAGGCGGCGGATGCGGGTCTTCGGATCGATGCGCGCCTTCGAGGTTCGAAAGCCGATGGAGAGGCCGTCGACCGCCCCTGCCCGCAACAGCGACAGCAGTTCGCGCCCGCGCGCCACCTCCGGAATGAGGCGGCCACGCGCGAACAGCCCGCGGTGATCCTCGCGCAACTCAAGCCACACGCCGACCGGCTCGGACGGGTCGTGCTGGAACAACATCGGGATGCGGCGGATGCTGCGCGTGGCCAGCGTGCCGGCGAAGGCGCCGCGCATGACCATGTCGCGCGCCTGGTCGATCTCGCCGAAGAGACTGGCGTAACCTTCCACCGTGCCGTCGGCATCGATGGTTGTGCGCGGCGCAAAGACCGACGCGATGGTGGGTTCGGATAAAGAGAGAGCATGAATCTTCCTTCACCTCTCCCCGCTCGCGGGGAGAGGTCGACGTCCGAGTGGCACGAGGACGTCGGGTGAGGGGCGCTTGATCGATTCGGACAGGCCCCCTCACCCGGCTCGCAGCGAACGCTGCTCGCCACCCTCTCCCCGCATGCGGGGAGAGGGTGAGGAAGCCATTGGCGCTAACGCTTGCCGCGGCGCGCGCCGTTCTTCTTCGCCGGCTTCTCCGGCCCCTGGCGCACGGCGCGGCCCAAGGAGCCCAAGTGGCCCAAGGAACCCAAGTGCCCCAGGTGGTCGAGAAATTCGCGGAACACCTCGCGCGGGTCGCGCCGCTCTTCACTCTCGCGCCGCACAGGATGCAACGCGCTGTCGACGAGTGGTCATCGATGGCCTCCAAAAGTTTCATTGAAGCGCGCGAGCTCGCGCACGAAATCGTCGAAACGGCGGCTGGCGGCGGCCAGTTCGCGCAGCGCGAACCAGGCCACCGCGCTTGCCGACATCGCCCACAGCAGCAAGGCCAGGTGGGCGAGATCACCGCGTTCGATAAAAATCTCGATGAGTTCTCTCATTACCCCACCGCCGCCGTTAAGAATTCGTGCGGAATCATCCACGCATGAACCCGCACGCTTTCGCGCTGCTCATGCTCGGCGTCGTTGCCGTGGCGCTTGGTTTTTCCGGCTATTATTTCCAGATGGCCGTCGAGCAGGCGCGGCCGATCCTGCCGGCACCCTTGCAGGACGAGTTCGCGGCGCGTTTCGCGCTCGACCGCTTCATCTGGTCCGGCAACGGCGGCCGCGCCCGCGCGCCGCAGCTATCTGCGCTCGCATATTTTCGGCTGCATTGCCTTCATCGGCATGATGGCGCTGGTCGCCAGCAGCGACAGCGCGCCGGTCGCGGTCTGGCTGTTTGCTGGCGTGACCGTGTTTGCGCTCGCCGTGACGCTGCGCGCCTGGCGCCGCTATCGCGCCTGCTAGCCACAAAAGGACGCCCGCCGCGGGGGACCAGCGGCGGGCGTCACGGCTTCCACCCGGTCCCGCGCAAGCAGGGACGGACGGAAGACCCTCACTACGATCGGAGCGGCGCGCCAACGCCGCGCCGGGACTAACACACACTTAACGCGACGACTGTTTCTCCGCGCTCAACCGCTGCGCCGCCTGGAGATGTTTGCGGAGCGTCGGAAGTGTTTCCTTCGCCAGCTGGCCGGCCGCGTCGCTCTTGCTCGCTTCCTTGCGGTATTCCTTGATGTCGTCCTGGTGATCCTTGACCATGGACTTCGCGAAGGAGCGGTCGAAAGTGTCGCCCGTGAGCAGCTTCAATTTGGCGTAAGTCGCCTTTTCGCCGAAGCTCGAACCGGTCGGCGGCGTCACGCCGAGCTGGCTTGCCACCTCTTCGGCCTTGGCCTTGTGGTCGCCGTGGTCCTTCACCAGCATCGCGCCATATTGCTTGACGGCTTCGCTCTGGCCTTTTTCCTGCGCGAGCTTGCCCACGTCGATCTCGGCGATATCGCCTTCGATGGCCGCCTTGATGAATTTCTGGCTGGCGGATCTGCTGTCTTGGCGCCTGTCTTGGCGGCCGTCTTGTTGGTCATCGTGTCGTGAGCCGGTGAATTCGTTTGCGCCATCGCCGTACCGGCGGCGAGCGCGCCCGCCAGACCGATGGCGAGCATCACACTTGTCTTTTTCATCATTGCACCTTGTTCCGTGGAGTTCCATTGACTGATCGCCTCGCCACCGCTCTCGGGTTTACTCGAGATCGGCAACGCGAGGCTTCAGGAAGAGAACGACAGGTGGCGCGTGTTTGTTCCTATTGCAGCGGCTGGAACACATCACCGCCATCGACGGGCCCGTAGCCGGTGGCGATTGTTCTTCATTCACACTCAGGAACGGCGCCTTGCTGACGCGATCCCACAATGCGGCGCGATCTACGCTCAACGCGTCGATCCTGTCGGTATCCACCGACAGCACGAGACCATCGCCGAACACCGGCGCGAGCCAATGCGTGAGCGCGCAGCTGATGCGGCCGGCGAGCGGCAGCACGCTCTGGCGCCAGAACACGCGATTGGCCTCCTGAAAATTCGAATAGGTATTGTCGCCGGGGATCGCCAGCAGCATCGGCGGAACCCCGAAAGCGAGCGCGATCTCGCGCGCGGCGGCATCCTTAGCTTCGAGAAAATCCATGTCGCGCGGCGTGAGCGACATCGCCTTCCAGTCGAGCCCGCCTTCGAGGACCAGCGGGCGGCCGGAATTGCCGGCGCCCTGGTATTGCTCGGCGAAGTCGGCCTTGAGGCGCTCCATCTGCGCGGGCGTCATCCCCATGCCGTCGGCGCCGTCGTAAACAAGCGCACCGCAGGGCCGCGCCGCATTGTCGAGCAGCGACTTGTTCCACACCGCCGCGGCATTGTGGGTGTCGACCGCGATCGCCGCCGCCTCGAGCGGGCTCAGGCCATAGTGATCGTCGAGCGGATTGAAGACACTCAAGTGCAAGATCGGCGGCAGCGCGGCGTTCTGCGCGAAGCGCACGGTGGAACCTGCGACCGTATAATCATAAGCCTGCGGCCAGCCATCTGGCCCCGGCACCAGTTTCATGCGATCGGGTCGCAGCGCGTAAAGCTCGCGCACTTGTAAGTCGCTCTGCATGTTGTCCGGCGCGCCGCCCTCGCCGCCGAAGCCGACCGCCTCGACATAGGCATTGCCAGCGAGCAGCAGATGCGAGGCGATGCTTTCGAGAAACGATGCGCCGTCCTGGCGCGGATTGGGCCGCCTGATGAGATCGAGCAGCGGATGGCTGTCGCGCTCGGCCGCGCCTTCATAGAGCACGAAGCAAAGCGAACCGACGCTTTCCGCAATCAACCGCACCGCCCGATAGACAATGGCATTGCGCGCATAGCCTTCACGCGCGAGCGCCGCGTAATCGCGCGGCGTCCAGCGTGCGCGGCCGCCGCTTTCGAGCGCGATCAACCGCGCGGTGCGCGAGGCCTTCTGCTCTGGCGGCCGGAGCAGTGATTTGAGACGAGAGAGCATGGTATGGATCAATGGTGATCTGGTGATCGGTATAAGAGCAAAACAAAAGCGCCGGGAAAACCCGGCGCGGATGGTTCGGTATTGCGTTCAAGCGCGGTCAGCGCGTCACGAAATAGACAACGGCAAAGAGGAAGATCGCCGCGAGCGTACTGAACACCAGCACATAACGCACATTGTGGCCGGTAACGCCGCCGCGCGCCTCGGTGGCGCTTTCAACGATATGGTCATTTTCAACGCCAGGCATGCGCATTCCTCCGGCGGCACAAGTGCCGCTACGGAAGACAACGCAGGCCGATCACAAGGCTGTTCCCGCCTTTCGGCGCGGCCTGACTGCAAACGCAATTTTGGAGCGTGCGAGAACTCTACCCGGCAGCGTCACGCTGTCAAGGAGTATTTTCCTAGCGCATTTAGCGCGGTGGAAAACTTCGCGCGTGGAATGTGCGCGCATAATCAAATAACCTCGGCCAGGGCAAATCGGGGGCACCACATGTCCAAAAACCCAATGCTGATGCTGGTGATTTTTTCGGCGGCGGCGGCCTGGCAGATCTACGACCTTGCGAGCGCGACCGAGGCGCCGAGCCGCGCGGCGATGATCTTACAATATGTGTTGTTGGCGGGGCTGCTGCTCGGCATTGCCGGGACGGCCTACAACGCGCTGCGCACGCGGCAAGACTAGAATTCAAGACTTCGCAAGGATTAACGGCGGGATTGACGGTTCGCCGTTTCGTCGTCGTCGACCCTGTCGTCAGACTTGCCCGTCTTGAGCAACTTGCGCTGACGGGCGACGGCGAGCTGTTCCCAGGTCGCGGCCATCTGTTCGAGTTGCTGGCGATGGGTGGGCGGCGCGGTGCGCGCCATTTCCCGGCATTCGGCGGCGTGCTCACGATACTCGTGCAGTTTTCTCACGCAAAACCCCTCCCCACGCTGCCTACATTTGCCCACATATAATGTCGGCAGGCCCGATCCGTTCCCGGCTGGGCGCGAAAATCGGATCACGCGGGGTCAGCGCGGCCGCGCCTGAGCGACAGGTTCCAGGGCCTGGTGGCGCCGCCGCCGCCGCATTCCGGTGCCGCGTTGAGACGGTTATTTCCTGATGAATGTCCCGTTGCGCAGCTCGGAGACGGCCTGCTGCAACTCGGCCTGCGTGTTCATCACGATCGGCCCGTACCAGGCGACCGGCTCCTGGATCGGCTTGCCGGACACCAGCAGGAAACGGATACCGTGGTCGCCGGCCTGCACGGTGATTTCATCGCCGGCATCGAAGACCACCAGCGAGCGATCGCCGACCGGTTCGCGGAACAGAATTTCCTCGCCGGCGACCTGCTTCTCGGTCAGCACGCCGAACGGCTTCGAGGACGAGGCGAACTTTCCGTCGCCCTCGAACACGTAAGCGAAGGCGTGGCGCTCGACCTCGACCTTGAGTGTCTTGCGCTTGCCGGCCGGCACGAACACATCGAGATAGCGCGGATCGGCGGCGACGCCGTCGATCGGTCCCTTCCTGGCCCCAGAATTCGCCACACACAACGCGCACGCGCGTACCGTCGTCATCGGTGACTTCCGGAATCTCGGCGCCCTTCACGTCCTGGTAGCGCGGCGCCGTCATCTTGAGCGAGGACGGCAAATTGGCCCACAGCTGGAAGCCGTGCATGCGGCCTTGCGCATCACCTTGCGGCATTTCCTGGTGCATGATGCCGCGGCCCGCGGTCATCCATTGCACGTCGCCGGAGCCGAGCGTGCCGCGGTTGCCGAGGCTGTCGCCGTGTTCAACGGTGCCGTTGAGAACATAAGTGATGGTCTCGATGCCGCGGTGCGGATGCCACGGGAAACCGGCGAGGTAATCGGCGGGCCGGTCGTTGCGGAAATCATCGAGCAGCAGAAACGGATCGGTCTCGGTGGTTTCGCCGAAGCCGAAGGCGCGGCGCAACTTTAACGCCGGCGCCCTCGATGGTCGGCTGCGATTGGACGATGCTTTTAACGGGACGGATGGACATCGATGGACTTTCAGTCGGGAGGCGGCTGGAAGCGCAGACGAAAGGCGAAGACCGACATTGACTTCGTTTAGCGTCGCGTGAGGCGAAGAATGCGCCACCAGACTGCCATTCATGTTCGAAGCTTTATATAGGGCTTTGGTTGGTGAAAAAAAGGGCGGCCGTCATTCGCTTGGGGTACAACAGGCCCGGCACTCTGGACTCTGACGACACGACTAGGACGTAAGCGACGACAGCGACGACAAGGGCGACGAAGAGCGACGAAATGCGACGGCGCGACAGGACACACACGCACGAACCGGCGGCGCGTCCTTCGATCGACCGCCGATCTCAAAGTCCGCAACTAGCACTGGCCGCCGGAAGCCCCGACGGCCTTTTTTCCGGGCGCGGGCGGTGCTCGCCGGGCTCGTCGCGATCGGCTATTCTGGCGGCATGAATTGCCTGATGAGTTGACTGGCCGCGCTGCTCTGCCTCGCCCTGCTGGGCTTAAGCCTCGGCGGCTGCACCAAATGCGGCTGGCTGTGGAACGACCAGGGCCCCGGTACCTGCCATTCCGACGTGCCGCGCTGAAGTCGACGCGGTCTGCCCCGCGCCCCGATCTTGGCTTTCACCGCGGCATTTTTAACCGCTCATTGCCGCGCTGACGCGCGGAGTAATGACACACACCCGCACATATTGTGGGCTTCCGCCCGCGGCGGCTGGGATGCTAGCGTTTGGCCTCCGGGAATATGTGTGCACCTGCCATCCCCTCCTCCACGCCAAGAAGGGAGAGCGGAGTGGCTGAACGGGAGGCTTAACGATGACGTCGATATTGTCGAAGACCGTCGCCCCGCTGCTGCTCGTGCTCGGGGCCAATCTTGCGATGCCGGCGCAGGCTGAGGAGCTACGTCTTGGCTTTATTGCGCCGATGACCGGCCTCTTCGCCCAGGTCGGCAAGGACATGAACGACGGCTTCCAGCTCTATCTCGACGAGCACGGCAACAAGCTCGGCGGCATGGACGTCAAGTTCATCCTCGAGGACGACCAGGCCAAGCCTGATCTTGGCGTCACCAAAGCCAAGAAGCTTATTCTTCAGGACAAAGTGCACATGTTCATCGGCGGCGTGCTGGCCTCGACCGGCTATGCGCTCGCACCCGTGAGCACCGCCGAAAAGACAATTTATATCCCGTCGATCCCGGCATCCGACGATCTCACGCAGCGCGAGGCCGGCAAATATCCGTATCTGATCCGCACCGGCTGGTCGTCCTCGCAACCGCATCACGCGCTCGGCGCCTGGGCCTGCGAGCAGGGCTACAAGAAAATCGTCACCGTCGGTGCCGACTATGCGTTCGGATACGAGTCGGTCGGCGGTTTCCAGAAAGCGTTCGAGGATTGCGGCGGCAAGGTCGTGCAGAAAATCTGGCCGCCGCTCGGCAACAAGGATTTCGGACCGTTCATCCCGACCATCAAGGAGGATGCCGACGCCATCTTCTCGCTGATGGTGGGGCCGATGGCGGCGCAATTCCCCAAGCAGCTGCGCGCGGCCGGCTACAAGAAGCCGATCCTCGGCGGCGGCACCAGCTATGACGAATTCGCGCTGCCCTTCATGGGCGACGAAGTCGTCGGCGACGTCTCCGCGCTGCAATACAGCGCCGCGCTCAAGACGCCGAAGAACGAAGCCTTCGTGAAGGCGTACCGCGCCAAATACGGCAAGGTGCCGTCCTACTTCTCGGAGAGCAACTACACCACCGCGCAGATGATCGACGAAGCGATCAAGAAGGCCGGCGGCAAGTGGCCGGGCACCGACCAGTTCATCAAGCTGATGTCAGGACTGAAAGTCGACGCCGTGCGCGGCCCGGTGAGCCTCGACGACATGCGCAACCCGGTGCAGAACATCTACATCAAGAAGGTCGAGAAAATTCAGATGTTCGGCTACGACAAGCCCGAACTCTGGAACACGGTGATCAAGACTTATCCGAACGTCAGCCAGTTCTGGACCTACGGCAAGGAGAAATTCCTGGCGCAGCCGGTCTACAGCCGCGATTTCCCGCCCTGCAAATTCTGCGAATAGCGGCGCGACTTTAGAAACGCAAGTGCAAAACCCCGGCCTTGCGGCCGGGGTTTTTCGTTGGGCGACGAATTCGTGGGCCATGGCCCGCAACAGTCAACGATAGAGGCGCTAGGGTTTGCGCAAGCGCCAGTGCTAGGATTTCGCATCGGACGTGACGACCCGCACATCCGGCCCACAATGGATGGCGGACTCATCGGGAGGACGCGATGAAGGGCAACACGCTACCGCGCATTTCCACTCTCTGTCTTGCCGGGGCGCTCGCGCTCGGCGCATCGGCCGGCGCGCAAGCGCAGGAACTGAAGATCGGATTCCTGGCGCCGCGCACGGGTATCATCACCCAGCTCGGCACCGACATGGTCAACGGCTTCCAGATGTACCTGGACGAGCACGATGGCAAACTTGGCGGCGCCAAGGTGACGTTCATCGTCGAAGACGACAAGGGCACTGTCGACGGCGATGTGTCTATGGCCAAGAAGCTCATCCTGCAAGACAAGGTGGACATGATCGTCGGCGCGGTGCTTGGCACGGCAGCCTACGCACTGGCGCCGGTTTCGAACCAGGAAAAGACGCTCTTCATCGGCACCATCACCACCGCGGACGACATTGCCCAGCGCCAATCCGACAAATTTCCGTTCACCGTCTTCTCCACGTGGGTCTCGTCGCAGCCGACCCATGCGCTCGGGCAATGGGCTTGCGACCAAGGCTATAAGCGCGTCTCCGCGATCGGCACCGACTACGCCTTTGGCTACGAACAGGTTGGCGGATTCCAGAAGGCCTTCGAGGATTGCGGCGGCAAGGTCGTGCAGAAAATCTGGGTGCCTTTTGGCAACAAGGACTTCGGGCCGTATATTCCGGGCATCAAATCCGACATCGATGCAATCTTTTCGTTGATGGTCGGACCGATGGCGCTGCAATTCCCCAAGCAGCTGCGCGCATCCGGCAACAAGACGATCATTCTGGGCGGCAGCACCAACTATGACGAGTTCGCCCTGCCCTTCATGGGCGACGAGGTCATCGCCGACGTCTCGGCGCATGTCTACAGCGCGGCCTTGCAGACGCCGCTGAACGAAGCCTTCGTCAAGAAATACCGCGCCAAATACGGCAAGGTGCCGTCGTATTATTCGGAAGCCAATTACGCCACCGCCATGTGGATCGACCAGACGCTGGCAAAATTCAAAGGCCAGTATCCTGGGCCGGCCGAGTTCATCAAGGCGATGGCAAGCATCGAGATCAACCCGCCGCGCGGTCCGGTGCGGCTCGACCTCGCGACCAAGAGCCCCATCCAGAACATCTACATCAAGAAAGTCGAGAAAAAAGAAGATGTTCGATTACGACAAGGATGAGCTCTGGAACACCGTGCTCAAGACCTACACCAACGTCAGCACGTACTGGAAATACGACCCGGCGACGTTCAAGGCGCAGCCGGTCTACAGCCGCGACTTCCCGCCCTGCAAGTTCTGCGAATAACGGCGCGAGATTAAAACGACGCATGCGAAAACCCCGGCGCAACGCCGGGGTTTTTCTTTCACGTCGCTACCGCGTATTTTGAATGAAGTCGCTCAACGCCTCGCGGATGCGCGCCACCACGCCATCCCAGGCGCGCCTCTCGTCCTGCCGCACCAAGCGTGCGGTCGGATACCACGGGCTGTCCGCGCGTTCGAGCAGCCAACGCCATTCCGGAACGTAAGTCAGCATGATCCAGACCGGCTTGGCCAGCGCGCCGGCGAGATGCGCGACGCTGGTGTCGACCGAGATGACCAGGTCGAGCGCACCGATCAGCGCCGCGGTGTCCGTAAAATCCTTCAGCGCCTCGCCGAAATGCAGAATGTCCGGACGCGCCGCCAGCACAGCCGCATCATCCGGACGCACCTCCTGATGCAGGCTCACAAATGTCGCGTCGAGATCAAGCAGCGGCACATAATCGGCAAGCCGCATCGAGCGGTCGCGGTCGCGTTCATGTGTCGCATTGCCCGCCCAGCAGAGCCCGATGCGCGGCCGCGTCTTCGCACCCAGCCGCGCGCGCCCACTGCGCCGATAAATCCGGACGCACGTGCAAATACGGCACCTGCGCGGGGATCGTCTCCAGCCGCGTACCCATCGCCAGCGGCAAACTGAGCAAGGGGCAATGCAGGTCGAAGTCCGGCAGCGGATCACCCTTGGCGATAACAACCGACGGCCCGGCCGAGACTCCCCATCAGCGACACCAGCGGCGGCCGCATCTCGAGGATCACGCGTGCTCCGCGCGCGGCCACCAGCGGCGCGTAGCGGCAAAACTGGATCGCGTCGCCAAAGCCCTGCTCGCCGTGCAGCAACATGGTCTTGCCCGCGATGTCTTCAGACCCCAGCCACAACGGTTGAGCAAATTCGCGCTTGGCCGGCGCCATGTCGGCTTTTTTCCAGCGCCACTCGTATTCGGCAAAGCCGCGCGGCAGATCGCCGATCAGCAACCGCATCGAGGCTTCGTTGCAATGCGCCACGATATTGTCCGGCAGCGCCGCGAGCGCGCGCGCCGAGCACGCCAGCGCCTCGTCATAGCGGTTGAGCTCCTTGAGCGCCTTGCCGCGATTGTTGAGTGCATTGCCGTCATCCGGCCGCGACAGCAGGACGCGGTCGTAGCAGGCCAGCGCCTCGCTATAGCGCCCCAGTTCGTGCAGCGCATTGCCGCGGTTGTAGATCGCGTCGGTGTAGTCCGGCACCAAGGACACAGCGCGATCGTAATTCGCCAGCGCTTCGGCGTGTCGTTTCATCTCGCCCAGCACAACGCCGCGGTTGTTATAGCCCTCCGCATCGTTCGGGCGCAGCATCAGCAGCCGTTCGAACGCCGCCAGCGCTTCGTCGTAGCGCTTGAGCTGCGCGAGCAGGATGGCGCGATTGGCATGGGCTTCGGCAAAGTTCGGCAGCAACGCGATCGCGCGGTCGTAACTTGCCAGCGCGTCCTCGAAGCGTTGCATCGCCCGCAGCGTATTGCCGCGATTGCTGAGCGCGGCAAGCGAACCAGGTTGCAGCGCGAGCGCGCTGTCGTAGCTCGCCAGCGCCTCGTCGAGGCGCCCCAGCGCGTTCAGGGTAATGCCGCGATTGGTGAGCGCGTCGGGATAATTCGGCTGCAAAGCGAGCGCGCGGTCGAGACTCGCCAGCGCTTCATCATGTCGCTGCAAGATTTGCAGGACCACTGCCCGGTTGTTCAGCGCGCCGGTATGGTCTGGCTTGAGCGCCAGCGCGCGGTCGTAGCTCGCAATGGCCTCGTCGAAGCGCTGCAATTCCTTGAGCGTATTGCCGCGGTTGCTGAGCGCGTCGGGGTGATTGGGCTGAACGGTGAGCGCGCGGTTATAGCTGGTCAGCGCCAGATCGTGTTTGCCCTGGGTGGCGAGAACGACGCCGAGCACATATTGCGCGTCGAAGAAATTGGATTTGGTGGCGACGATCTTCTGGCAGATCTGTTCGGCCTCGCCGAGCTGCCCGGCCTGAAAAGACGCAATGGCCTTGTTCAGCTGCAGCGCAAGCTTCGACGCAGGATTGACTGCGTCCCGACATATCTGATGATGCGCTTGCTGCTTCGTCCCCGAATCCGGTGATTCTCGGTGATTCGCCGGGTTAAAGCTACAGGCGCCGGGTTCGGTATTATGGCCACCTCGCCGGGGCTTTTTTCATGCGCGTCGCGCGAACTCAGCCTGGCGTCGTCGAATGAGTTATCACTCTCACCTGGTCGTCCCCGCGAAGGCGGGGACCCAGTACTCCCCAGCCTACGCAGTGATTACTGGATGCCCGCTTTCGCGGGCATGACAAATGAGAGGCTGATAACCTGGCCGGGCATCAGGGTGTTCACGCCCGTCTTCAAGACGGGCTTTGCCCGGCCATGACGGCGTCGTTTCATGACGTTGTCGTTTTAAGCAAATTGCTCTGCGCTTTAGGCCATATGAAATTTGTGGAAGATGTCCTGCATTTACGCATGGTGCCCCTGTATTCCGCACAATTTTACGTTGAATCATTCGATCGGACGATGCCGTTCCGGAATGAAAACTGCCATGAGCGACGCCCCATAATACTGGAGCGTATGCAAGATGAATGGCGTGGCGACAGTGTCTCGACTGACCACAATACTCACAGCAGCAGCGACATTAATTTGCACGGCCGAAATCGCGACAGCCCGCGACACCACCCAAGGTCAGCGAATTGGCCTGTCGGTCGCGATCATTTCGAACGGCGTGATGACCTACAAGATCCCCACCGGGCCGGGCGGGCTGGAGCTGTCATCCAACGGACCGGGCACGATCACCGTCACCAGTGGCTCGAATTCGGTGACGGTGCGCGGCCCTTCCCTCACGCTCTCCGGCGCCGTCATGCTGGCGCCCTTCTCGACACCGGGCGTGCGCGTGATGCCGAACAGCGACGGCGGCTACACGGTCGAGCTCGACACGCTGCTGGCCGTCCTTCCCGATCCGGAGATGCCTGACTCATAGAGGCCACAAGCAGGCTGGCGAAAGACCTGGCGCAAAGCCTGGCGCACGATCTAAGCCTGGCAGATGCCGATTTTGGCGACCGCTATGCGACGGTAGGACGCTGCGTCGCGCCCAATGCACCACTGCCAGACAAATCCGCATCGCCCTGACGCTTCGTCCGGGCCACGCGACGGGGTAGCAGCCGGAGTGTCTCTCCAGACTTGAGGTCGCTTCCCCTGAAAGGCCGCCACTGTTATGCGTGGCGGCCTTTCTCTTTTTTTGTGTAGACCCTTCGCCGTCATTCCGGGGCGCGAGCCATCAGCGCGTTTACGCGCTATGGCGAGCGAACCCGGAATGACGAACAGCAACATTGCGTTGGGCTAAGCCCGCACTGTGCGGCGGAATTCGCGCGGTGACGCGCCGGTGGCGCGCCGGAAAGCCGCCGAAAACGAACTTGTTTCCGCAAAGCCCACCGCCGACGCGACGTCCGTCACCGACCGTTCGGCCAGCAACACCTTGGCGCGTTCGATGCGACGGCCGGTGTGATAGCGATGCGGCGGCACCCCGAACGAGCGCTTGAAAGCGCGCGCAAAATGAAAGGAGCTCAGGCCCACGAGATCCGCAAGCGCGCTCAACGGCAGCTCCTCGGCCAGATGCTCCTCGATGAAGCACGCGACCCGTTTTTCCTGCCAGCCGCTTAAGGCACCCTTGCCGCCTGTGCCGGCGGCGGGCGCAGTCGCGTCCGTGCCGATGCGGATCAGCTCATGGCCGAGCAGCACGCTGAGCGCCTGGCCATAATGCGGCAGCCGCCCGCCACGATTGGTTTCCTGTTTGAGCTTTTCGGTCAGCCGCCACAGCTCGGCATCGAAGAAAAACAACCGCGGCCGGAATTCGATCTCCGGAAAGCGCAGCTCCTCATCGAGCGGCAAGGCCTGCGGATCGACGTAGAAGTAGCTGATGCGCATGAGCACGCTCGGATCCTGCCAACCGAAGCAATCGTGTCCGGCCGGAATGAACGTGAGCTTTCCGCTGAGGCTGCGCAAAGTCGAGGTCGGCAGGCCTTCGACCGAGGTCTCGCCGTCGTTGCGTTCGGAATGTTCGGCGGCAATGAGCAGATGGTATTTCGAGCGCAGGCGGTAATCGAACGGCCTGCGCTCGCGCGCCGTCACAACGTCGGCCTGCAAACCCGGCCAGTCGGCGGTGTTGCGCTCGACGAAGCCGTCCGGATCAAACCGGATATAGTCCTGATTGTTCACGCGCGGATTGAGCATCGGATTCAATTTGCGATCTCCTTCGCAGAGAGAGTGGGTCGAGATCGCCCCCAAACGTTCAGCAAGAGCTCCAAAAGAGTTCCGCCCTTCATGATTCTTTTTGTTACCGCGGCTTCGTTGATATCGATGGCCCGTCGCGCACGTTCAACTCACGCCTGCGTGAGCTTTTATGCCGCCGTTACGCGACTTTCGTCGTGGGCGCTCCGCCACGCCCCCTGAAATGATTCAGCGAAAACCCGAATTTGGGCGCGCGGCGGAGATTGTCCCGCGGCGCATTGCTGCCTTGCGTTCACCGCAGCAATGCCGCCGCAGAGACAGCAAGAACGAACAAGCAGCGGCGGCAACCCCGCCCCATTTTCGGGACGACGAGAGCACCCTTGCTCTTGCAGATAACTTGAAGGAGACAGACCAATGAAGAAGATTTTCATCAGCACGGCTCTCATCCTGCTGGCCTCGCCGGCGTTCGCGCAGTCCTACAGCGCGGGTTACGGCACCGGCAATGTGATCAACCAGCCGGCCCTCGAGCACGGCGGCTTCGCGTCCACCCCGGAGAACGGCGCCTATGCCTATGCGTCGTCACCCGCCGGCGCGCGGATGCGTGGCGTGCGCGCGGACTCCCTGTCACCGTCGGATCCGGACACGGTCTACGAAAACGGCCAATATGTCGGCCGCGATCCCGATCCGAATGTGCGGCTGGAGCTGCGCCGCGACTGGACGCACGACTGATCATCGGCCAAAAGGCCGCAAGGCCGAGTTTATTAACCTGCGCAACGAAAACCCCGGCCTCGCGGCCGGGGTTTTTATGTGGCTTACGGCGTGCGCTCAAAGTTACGCTCAAGGCTGCGGCACTTTCTCCGCCGCCAGGGTCTTCATGGTGGGGTAGTTGACTTGAAGATCGTAGATCGACATCGCGTTCTGGACCGAGGCTTTCATCCCTTCAGGGTTGGCGGACGTGGTGCCTGGCGCAACCATGATCTTGACCACAAGGACCAGGGCTGCGACGGCAGCAAGCGTGGTGATGGTTTTGCGCAGCATGAGTGTGCCTCCGCGCGTGGGACGCCCCCCGGCAGCGGACTGTCGAATGGAACGCGCAAAGACTTCGTGAGCGCGCGCACGTGGCTTTGACTAAAAAATGCGTGGCGAAATATCGATAAAAAGCGAACTCAGTTGCTCTGGATCCCCGCTTTCGCGGGGATGAACGGAGTAAATTGCTATGCCGAGCCGCACTCTCCACCGTCGTCCCCGCGAAGGCGGGGACCCAGTACTCCACAGCCTACGCGGTGATTACTGGATGCCCCGCCTTCGCGGGGCATGACAATTGAGAGGCTTGCAACTAATTCGACGACGCCAGGCTGGGTTCCTACCGCCCCGTCACGGCGGTAAATCCTCTACTCCGCCGGGATCGGCGTGGCCGGTGCGGTGGGTCCGGTGGCGGCCTGCGAGGGAACCGTCGGCCCCTTCAGCGGCCGTTCTTCCATTGAAATGAGGAACGCCATGCCGAACGACAGCACCAGCGCGCAGGCGAGGAACACAAACCGAAACGCATAGGCGAGCTCCGGCGCCGACGCCGTGCGCGCGAGCATTTCAACCGACATGCCCGCAACACCACCCAGTCCACCGAGCACGATGGCGCCCAGCACCGCCACAACGAGCGCCGAGAACAGCGCGCGGAAGAAATTGGCGGCGCCCGTTGCAACGCCCATCTGCGAGCGCGACACCGCGTTCTGCATGCACACGGTGGAAACAGGAAACACGGTGCCAAGGCCGGAGCCGATGATGAACAACAGCAGCAGCACGAGTGCCGTCGGCATCGAGCCCGGCCAGATTGCCAGCGGCACCAGCGACACGATGGCGATCGCGAGCCCGGCCAGCGACATGCGCTTGTAGCGCACGACATGCATCATCAAGCGGCCGGTGATGGTGGAGAACATCACGGTTGCGGCCATCAGCGGGATCAGCGCCATGCCGGATTGGCTGGCGGAGAGATGCAGCACCACCTCGAAATACAGCGGCACAAAAATTGTCATGCCGACCAGCGTGCCCATGTTGCAGGCGCCGGCGAGCGTCGCGCAGCGCACCACCGGATTGCCCAAAACAGTCAGGGGTAAGAACGGCTCCTTCGTCGTCACCAGCCGCCAGGCAAACAGGCCCCACAAAATCGCCGAGGTGAGCAGCAGCGCGCCGGTCTGCGCCGAGATCCATTCGTAGCTCCGCCCGCCCCACGATAGCGCGAGCAGCAGCGCGATCGCCGCCGACATCATCAGCAGCGCGCCGATGATATCGAGCCTGTGTTTGCGCGGATGAAACGGCACGCGGCGCAGCACGCTCGAGGTCATGCCGAGCGCCACCAGGCCGAGCGGCAAATTGATCCAGAAAATCAGCGACCAGTCGATATGCTCGGTGAGGAAGCCGCCGAGCACCGGGCCGCCCACCGAGGAGATCGCGAACACCGCGCCGATATAGCCCTGGTAGCGGCCGCGTTCGCGCGGGGAAACAATGTCGGCGATGATGGTTTGCGCGAGCGCCATCAGCCCGCCGCCGCCAAGGCCCTGGAAGGCGCGCCCCAGCACCAGCGCGGTCATGCTTGGCGCCAGCGCGCAGGCCACCGAGCCTGCGACAAATATGCAGATGGCCGCGAGCATCAGCACGCGCCGGCCGTGGATATCCGCGAGCTTGCCGTAGAGCGGCGTCACCGCCGTGCCGGTGAGCAGATAGGCCGTCACCACCCAGGACAGGTCGCTGATATTGCCGAAATGCCGGCCGATGGTGGGCAAAGCGGTGGCGACGATGGTCTGGTCGAGCGCACCAAGGAACATCGCCAGCATGATGCCGAGCACGATGGCGCGGATTTCCGGATGCGTGAGCGCCGGCGGGTCCGGCGGGGCGGCGGCTGCGGCGTGCGGTTTGCCGCGCTGCTCCGCCTTGGCGGGACTAGACTTTGCTTTCGGTTTTCCGGAGGTCATCAGGGATCGTTGACGTGAAACTCGAATTAAAGTTGCAGTTTAAATGCAAGTTCTCAATGGACGGCAACCCGCTCAATGCCCTGCCGGTTCCGGCAAAGCAAGACGCCCTCGCGCGGGGGTGGTATGTGCGGACGTTATTCGTTGCATCCCATGCGTATCGAGAAGACTAACACTGCTCTCACCCGCATGGCCGGGCTTGACCCAGCAATCCGAAGAGCTTCAACGATGACTCCGGACGTAAGGCCCTCATGCTGGGCCACGCTTCTGGATCGGCCGGGTCGACAGTCCGGGCAGACAGGCGAGGCTCTCATGACGCATCGGTTACAATTGCCCTACTCGCTCTCGCCTTGCTCATATGCATGGCCGCGCCCGCTTACGCCCGCGACATGCTCCCGCCCGGCTTTGTCTATCTGCGCGACATCGACTCCAGCATCGCGCAGGACATGCGCTATGCCACGTATGACAATTTCACCGGCCGCCCGCTCCCGGGTTATGCCGCAGGCGAATGCATCCTGCGCCGCGAGGCGGCCGACGCGCTGAAGCGCGTGCAAGCCGATCTCGCCAAGGAAAACCTGGGACTGAAAGTCTACGACTGCTACCGCCCGACCCGCGCGGTGCGCGCCATGGCGGCCTGGGCGCAAGATGGCAAACCTGATGGCGACGACAGCGCGAGCACGAAGCGCTTCTACCCCGACCTGCAAAAACGCAATTTGTTCAGGCTCGGCTACATCGCCGCGCAGTCGAAACATTCAACCGGCACCACCGTCGATCTCACCTTGATCAGGCGGCCGGCCACGCCCGTGCCGGCTTTCGATCCGGCGGCGCGCTATGGCCCCTGCACCGGCCCGGCCGCCAAGCGCGCGCCCGACAACAGCATCGACATGGGTACCGGCTTCGATTGCTTCGACCTGCGCAGCTACAGCGCGAACAGGGAAATTTCAGCGGAGCAAAAGCGCTGGCGCAACACGCTCAACGTGGCCATGCGCCGGCACGGCTTTGCCAATTACTTCCGCGAATGGTGGCACTTTTCATTCACCGGCGCCGCCGAACCGCGCGCCTATGATTTTGCGATCGGGCCGAGGGGGAGATGAGCTGCTGCGCGCGTCACACCCACTCCGTTCGTGCCCGCGTAAGCGGGCATCCAGAGCGTAATCGTAGGCACTCTCATTTTGGCCCTGGGTCCCCATCGCAAGTCGGCTTTAGCCGACTTGCGCACGTACAAATGCCGGCATTGGATATATCCATGCCGGCCCGCGGGGACGAACGGAATCAATTGCAATGCCGTGCCCGACTTTCGCGTTTTCACGATCGCAAGTCGGGCATACCGGGCTCGCGGGACAAGCCCGGCCATGACGAGCTAATATAAAGCCATTGGCGACTTCATAACCGCACTTGGTACCGCCCTGGGGGAGTGGTGGATGCGCTTGTCGGCACTTCAAAATTTGCTCGCGTCCACAATGCTCCTGCTGAGTGTGCCCGTGCTGGCAGCGAGCCAGAAAGACGTGGACGATTGCAGGCAGCCACTTGAAGACGACCGCCGGATTGCTGGCTGCACCAATATGATCAATGACGGGAGCACGAGCCCGCGCCTGCTCTCCGCCGCCTTCAACAACCGCGCCATCGCCTACCGGCACAAAGGCCAATATGATCAAGCCATTCAGGATCATAATGAGGCGATCAAGATCACGCCGGATTTTGCCGCCGCTTTCAACAGCCGCGCCATCGTCAACAGCTTGAAGGGCGAAAACGACCTTGCCTTGCAGGATTACAACGAGGCGATCAGGCTTAATCCAACTGACGCCATTGCCCTGCAAAATCGAGGCGTGATCTATCGCGACAAAGGCCAATTCGATCGGGCCATTCAGGACTTCGACGAAGCCATCAAGCTCAACCCGAATTTTGTTATTGCCTTGAACGGACGCTGTTACACGAATGCCATCAGCGGTCAGCTTCAGGCTGCACTGACGGATTGCGATCGTTCATTACAGATTCGGCCGAACAACTCTTACACTTTAGACACCCGTGGCCATGTCTATCTGAAGCTTGGGCAGTTCGACAACGCGATCGCCGATTACAATGCCGCACTCAAGATTAATCCTCAGATCGCGGGGTCGCTTTACGGGCGCGGTGTCGCTGAAATCAAGAAAGGAAATATCGCCGAGGGAAACGCCGACGTTACGGCGGCCAAGGCGATCAAAGCCGATATTGCGAAGGAAATGTCAGTTTTCGGAATATCACCATAGCGACGAGGTGCGCCGCGGCGGGTCCGACGAGGGTATGAGTAGCGAGGCGACACGCCGCTCATCCGTCATGGCCGGGCTTGTCCCGGTCATCCCGCTTCAGTAGGCACCGCATTGGCCGCCTAAGCGAGATCACCGGCACAAGTTTACAGCCGGGCCGCGAGTGCGCGGACCCGGCGCCCGATGATGACAAATCTCGCCCGTTGAGACAGCACTGTGCCGATATCCGCTTGAATCGGCGTTCATTGACACGAAAATTGAAGCTGCCCATAGTTTGCGAAAGGCCATTTCCAACAAACAAATAGGGAGGCCGTGCACATGCCCAAAACAATTCCATCCCAACGCAGCGTCTTTTCGCAACGGCGCGTCCTGTCGCAACGGAACGTCTTCTTAGTCCTCACCGCACTTTTCGCCGCGTTCGCGAGTGCGCCCGCCTTCGCGCAGCAGGAAGTCAATTATGGCGTGCAGCCCGACACCGATCCGTCTTTCATTGCAAAGGCTCTCGGTTATTTCGAGCCGATCGAGAAAAAACACAACGTCAAGATCGTCTTCCGGGAATTTTCCTACGGCGCGCCGGAAAACCAGGCGATGGCCGCCGGCGCTTTGCAATTCGCGTCGGCCGGCATGGGGCCGGCCACGATCGCGGTCTCGCGCCTGCCGGCCAAGCTCGTCGCCATCAACATTCTTGAACAAACGGCGATCCTCGTGCCGACGGATTCGAGCCCTGAAGTCGCCGTGCGAACTCAAGGGCAAGGCCGTCGCCTACCCCGGCGAGGGCTCGCAGCAATATCCCCTGCTGCTCAAGGCCCTTTCGAAGTGCGGCCTCACCGCCCAGGACATCAAGCTTTTCAAATCCAACGGTCCTGACATTCCCACTTTGGTTTCCAACAAATCGGTCGATGCGGGCATCACCTGGGATCCGTCGATTTCGGTCGGCCTCGCCTCCGGCAAGGTCAAGATCCTGGCCAAGGCCGAGGAGATCATGCCGATCATGGGCGGCCACTATGTCGGCAACGGGCTCTATGCGCGCAATGAGTTCCTGCAGGATCACAAGGACGTCGTGCAGGAGCTGGTGACGGCGAACGTCAAGGCCATCAATTATATTCTCTGTCATCCGAAGGAGGCGGCGAAGCTCTGGAGCAAGGAGATCCGCATCAACGAGGATGCCATTCAGCTCTCGCTCGATCGCGGCATCTCCGTCTACAGCCTCAACGTCATCCCGACGGAAGAGACGATGCAGGCCTATACGGCGTTTCTCAAGGACGCAAAGATTTTGCAGCCCGACGATAGCCCCAAGATCGATGCGTCCTTCGCCACCAAAGCCCTGCAGGACGTCAAGAGCAGCGAAAAAACCTGCATGGAGACGGGCCCCAGCAAGTAGATGTCGGCACAAGTGTCCGCAAGTGCCGGTAGGTATCGGTGAGTTTTGCTTTCCACCGGGGATAGTTCGTCTCGTGTGAGCGCCAACCCGCATCGCGTGCTGGCCGGCATGGCAAAGGCGTTGCCGTTTTTCTATGCCGGCATCGTCATCGTGCTGGTCTGGCAGCTGCTTGTCACCGTGACCAGGCCTGATCGTGCGTTCCTGCCCCCGCCGCTGGAAGTGGCCCGCACTTTCATCCATCTCGCGAGCGACGGCGAGCTCGCCATCCACAGCGCCTATAGCCTTGCGCGCGTTTTTGCCGCCTGGCTGCTCTCGGCTGTGATCGCGATCCCGCTCGGGCTCCTGATGGGAAGCTCGCGCAGGCTCGATCGCATCATCAGTCCGTTCGTCGAGCTGTTCCGGCCGATATCGCCGCTGGCCTGGATCCCGATGGCGATCCTCTGGTTCGGCATTGGTGAAGCGGGAAAGGTCTTCGTGGTCTTCATCGGCACTTTTTTCCCGATTTTGCTGAACACGATCGTCGGCGCCAAGGGTGTGGATCCGGTTTTGTTGCATGCCGGCCAGATCTTCGGCTGCACCAGCCGCACGGCGCTGTTTCAGCGCGTGGTGGTGCCCGCAGCACTCCCCAGCATCGTCGTCGGATTGCGTGTGGCCTTCGGCACCGGATGGGCGGCGATCATTGCGGCCGAGCTGGTGGCAGCGCACAGCGGCCTCGGCTACCTGATTGCCAACGGCATGGACATCCTGCGCGCCGACCAGGTTCTCGTCGGCATGATCACCATCGGGCTGCTGGGCTTTCTCTTCGACACATTGTTTCGATATCTGCAGTCGCGCTACGGACGCGCCGCCCAATGACGGCGACCACAACCGGCAAGCCTCTCTCCATCCGTGACCTGACCAAGGTCTACGAGACGCGCTCGGGCGAGCGGGTCGAGGCCATGCAACGGATTTCGTTCGATGTTGCGGCCGGCGAATTTCTGGTTGTGGTGGGCCCGAGCGGCTGCGGAAAGAGCACGCTCCTGCAAATCCTGGCGGGGATTCTCGAGCCGACCGATGGCTCAATTTCGGTGGATGGAGAGCCGATCACCGGCCCGAGCCTTGACCGCAGCATGATCTTCCAGAGCTACGCGCTTTTTCCCTGGCTGTCCGTTCTGGAGAATGTCCAGTTCGGGCTGAAGCGGAAGTCGATTCCGCGCGAGGAACAGCGCTCCATCGCGCTTCATTATCTCCAGCTGGTGGGCCTCAGCGATTTTGCCCGCAAGAGCATCGATGAGCTTTCCGGCGGCATGAAGCAGCGCGTCGCCATCGCCCGCGCCTTCGCTGTCAATCCTTCGATTCTGCTGATGGACGAACCGTTCGGCGCCCTCGATGCCCTGACGCGCCGCGTTCTCCAGCGCGAGCTGCTGCGCATCTGGCAGGAACAGCAGCGCACCGTGGTTTTCATCACGCATTCGGTGAGCGAGGCTATTTACCTGGCCGATCGCATTCTGGTGATGTCGGCCCGGCCCGGCCGGATCAGGGCGGAATGGCGCCTCGACAGCCCGCGTCCGCGCGACGTGACCTCCATTCAGCATCGTCAGCTTGAAACCGAAATCTACGCGCTCCTCGATGAGGAGGTTTCCAGGACATTTGTGTGAAGAATTACTTCGGCGAATGGTGGTAGTTTTCATTCACCGGCGCGCCCGAGCCGCGGGGCCTATGATTTTGCGATCGGACCTAGGGGGTGCGTTTCGTAGACGACGTTTCGGCCTGACGCACGAAGCCAACTTAAGGCAGGATTTTTGTTAGTTTCGGCGACCTACTATGACCGGCCTTTCCTCCTTGCCCCCTTCGGCCATTTCCCTGGCCAACTCACAATATACTCTTCGAGCTTTTCGTCCGGCACGTCCTTCTCGCTAGCCGCGACGCGACCGCGCACCGAAATGCCGGCGGTGTGCACCGTATTCGGATCGCCCGACACCAGCGGGTGCCACCAGGCGAGATCCCTGCCCTCCGCCACCAGCCGGTAGGCGCAGGTCGGCGGCAGCCATTTCAGCCGCCGCACATTGCGCGGGGTGAGCCGCACGCAATCCTTCACCTTGGCCTGGCGGTGCGCATAGTCGCTGCACTTGCAGCTTTGGCAGTCGAGCAGCTTGCAGCTGACGTCGGTGTAGACCGTCGCGTTGGTATCTTCGTCGATCAGCTTATTGAGGCAGCAGCGGCCACAGCCGTCGCACAGGCTCTCCCATTCGGCGCGCGTCATTTCTGACATCGCCTTGCGGCGCCAGAACGGAACTTGCGGATCGGGCATGGCGGGAATCCTCGGAGGCCTTTGTAGCCCCTAGGGTGAGTTCCGTCATCGCGGGATAAGCCCGTAGACAGGCCCTCTCCCGCCCTGTGGAACCGCCCCTTTTTCCCCCCAATTTCCGTTCACCTTGCCCGGAATCGGGCCGGAACCGCGGCATTGGCCGCGGGTTGCCCGATCGGCTAGAACATTCCCGTCCGGCGGCCCGCCGGGCGGCACCTCACGAGCGGCAGCACCTTGCGCAACCCCTTCCCCGAGCAATGGAAAGCCAGGATCCAGCGGTTCCTGCTCGCGCTCGATGCGTGGGTGGATTTCAGCATTTTCCGCAGCTTCTCAGGGCTTCGCGAAACCTATGAGCGCTTCTCCACCTTCATGGACCGCTTCCACGTCTCCGGCTGGCGGCGCGGGCTGACGGAGCTGATGTCGGAAGGCGCCACGCTCGGCACCGTCGGCGTGGTGGTGTTGCTGGCGCTGGCGGTGCCCGCTTTCCGCGAAACATCCGATGACGACTGGCTGAAGAAATCCGAGCTGGCGGTGACCTTCCTCGATCGCTACGGCAACGAGGTCGGCTCGCGCGGCATCAGGCATAATGACTCGATCCCGCTCGACCAGTTTCCCGATCACCTGATCAAGGCGGTGCTCTCGACCGAAGACCGGCGCTTCTACGAACATTTCGGCGTCGATCTCGCCGGCACCGCGCGCGCGCTGGTCGCCAATACGCGCGCCGGCGGCGTCGTGCAGGGCGGCTCCACCATCACCCAGCAGCTCGCCAAGAACCTGTTCCTTTCCAACGAGCGCACGATCGAGCGCAAGGTCAAGGAAGCCTTCCTGGCGATGTGGCTGGAAGCGCGCCTGACCAAGAACGAAATCCTCAAATTGTATCTCGACCGCGCCTATATGGGCGGCGGCGCCTTCGGCGTCGATGCGGCCGCGCAATATTACTTCAACAAGTCGGCGCGCGATGTGAACCTGTCGGAAGCCGCGATGCTCGCCGGCCTGTTCAAGGCGCCGACCAAGTTCGCGCCGCACATCAACCTGCCGGCCGCGCGCGCGCGCGCCAACGTCGTGCTCGATAACCTGGTCGAAGCCAACATGATGACCGAAGGCCAGGTGTTCGGCGCCCGCCGCCACCCGGCCACGCCGGTCGACCGCCGCGACGACCGCGCCGCCAATTATTATCTCGACTGGGCCTTCGACGAGATGAAGAAGCTGGTCGACACTTTCCCGAAATCGATGACGGAGCGCGTGTTCGTGGTGCGCACCGCGCTCGACACAGGTTTGCAGAACAATGCCGATGCCGCGGTGGAAAGCTCGCTGCGGCAATACGGCCAGGAATATCATGCCAAGCAGGCCGCCGCCGTGCTGATGGATGTCGACGGCTCGGTGCGCGCGATGGTCGGCGGCCGCGACTACGGCGCCAGCCAGTTCAACCGCTCCACCGACGCGATGCGCCAGCCCGGCTCATCGTTCAAGCCTTATGTCTACGCCACCGCGCTCATGAACGGCTTCAAGCCGACGTCGGTGGTGGTGGACGGGCCGGTGTGCATCGGCAACTGGTGCCCGCACAACTACGGCAACGGCTATAGCGGCTCGATGCAGCTGATCCAGGCGCTCACGCATTCGGTCAACACCATCGCGGTGAAGCTGTCGATCTCGATCGGCGGCGGCAATGCCAAGATCGGCCGCGCCAAGATCGTGAAGACCGCGCATGACATGGGCATCCGCACGCCGCTGCCGGATACGCCGTCGCTGCCGATCGGCGCCGACGAAGTCACCGTGCTCGATCACACCGGCGCCTATGCCACCTTCCCCAATCTCGGCAAGGCCGTCACACCCCATGCGATCCTGGAAGTGCGCACCGGCGCCGGCGAGCTGGTCTGGCGCTTCGACCGCGACGGGCCGAAGCCGCGGCAGGTGCTGCCGCCGGGCGTTGCCGCCGACATGATCAAGATGATGAACAGCGTGGTCGAAAACGGCACCGGCAAACGCGCGCGCCTCGACGGCGTCGCCTCCGCCGGCAAGACCGGCACCACCAATGCTTATCGCGATGCCTGGTTCATGGGCTACACGGGCAATTTCGTATGCGGGGTGTGGTTCGGCAATGACGATTACCAGGTGACCAACCGCATGACCGGCGGCTCGCTGCCGGCGATGACCTGGCACAACATCATGGCCTATGCGCATGAAGGCATTGAATTAAAGCAGCTGCCCGGCGTGACCGTGCCGCAGGTGCGCCAGCCGCAGGCGATGGCCGAAGTGAAGACGAAAAACAGCGCGCCGCCCGCGCCGCCGCGCCCGGCTCTGCTCACCAAGCGCGGCGCCGATGCGCTGGTGCGGGTCGAGCGGCTGATGGATGACGCCAACCGCGCGCTGGGCCCCACCAGCAACAGCACCACTGGCCCGGTCATGAACCCGAGCCGCCCGCGGGATAAGGAGGCGGAAGTGCCCCGCCAAAGGGATAGCAAAGTTGACGGCAAAGCCGGCACGAAGGGTGATGCTTTAGCGTCTTCGCTCGAAGGCCGTTCCTTCGGCACAAGGAACTAAGGTCATCTTGTCGCGGCCATGACGGCGGAGAGGATGGCACCGCCCACTCAGTTGTCGTCCCCGCGAAGGCGGGGACCCATACTCCGCAGTCCCTCGACAGGCTGCGGAGATGGGTCCCGGGCCTCGCGCAAAAAGCGCTCGCCCGGGACGACGAGAAGGAAATTCCTGCGAAGCCATCATCACTTTCCCTTCTCCCCGGCCCAGCGTAAACTTCCCACCGAGTATCAACCTCCCCTCCTGAACCAGCGGATCGACGTGTGCGGCTGCTTATCGGAACGCTGTTTGCTCTCGCCGTCGCCGCCTTCGTCGGCCTCGGCCTGACGTATTATGCGCTGAGCCGCGGCGCCGCCTTCGGCGGGCTGTCGATCGACAGCTGGGATGCCTTCCCCAAAACGGGCACGCTGGACGCCGATCCTTACGCGCGCGCCTCGATCGCGCGCAGCGGGCGGCTGCCGATCGCGTTGGGTGACGGCGTGTCGTTCTCGGTGTCGGAGGACGACGACGGCAAGGTGCTCGACGGACGTTGCGACGTGGTGCTCTCCGGCATCACGCCGGTGGCGCGCTACTGGACGCTGACGCTGTATAATGCGGACGGCGGCCTGGTCGCCAATTCGGTCGGCCGCTACGGCTTCACCAGCGAGGAAATCGCGCGCAAGGCCGACGGCACCTTCGAGGTGGTGGTGGGGCCGCGCGCCAATGCGGGCAACTGGCTGCCGACCGGCGGCGTCGAACGCTACGAGCTGATTTTGCGGCTTTACGACACCGCGGTCGGCGTCTCGACCAAAGCCGGCCGCGAAGTGCCGATGCCGGGCGTGTTGACCAAGAACTGCCCGGGGAAGGGACAGTGATGGAGCGGGCACACTCTCATTCGTCATGGCCGGGCTTGTCCCGGCCACCCCGCTTAGGAGGGCAAGGCCGTGCCTCCCTAAGCGAGATCACCGGGACGAGCCCGGTGACGACGACGGGGCCGTCGTCGTGATCCGCTGGCTCCTGCTCATCCTCGGCGGTGCGCTGCTCGGCGGCATCGTGCATCTTGCCACCGTCATCGTCCTGCCGCGCACGGCCACGCAAGATGCCTATGCGCGCCTCACGCCGATCGTGCCGGTGAACACGGTGGTAGCGCTGCCGCTGCCCACGCCGGAAAAGGCCGTGATGCCGTTCATGGATCCGGCTTTTGCAACGGCTGTCTGCCGCTACGATCTCTCGCAAGGCCCGCTCAAGCTCACGGTGCCGGTGAGCCCGGCCTATACCTCGGTGTCGTTCTACACGCGCCTCGACGTTGCCTATTACGCCATCAACGACCGCGCCGCCGGCCGGCGCGTCATCGAGCTCGATTTGATGACGCAGGCGCAGCACGATTTGATTCCGGAAGACGAGGAAATCACCGCGGCCGACCGGCTGATCGTGGATTCGCCGACGCTGACCGGGCTGATCGCGATCCGCGCCATGGCGCCGGAGCCGGGCCTGATGCCGGTGGCGCAAAGCGCCGTCGCCGCCGCGCGGTGTGAGCGAGAGACGGCACCGGCACCGGCGCCGATGCCTGCGCCACCGACCGCGCCCGCGCGGCCGCCTGCGCGGGTAAGGTAGCGGTTACGGGGCGCCCTATTCTTTCGTTCAGCGTCATGGCCGGGCAACCGGGTCCGGCCAGAGCCTGCCATCGGGCCGCGCTTCGCGCGGACCCGTTGGGCCGGCCCGGTCGTAAACTTGTCGCGGTGATCCCGCTTAGGGACGCCGTGCCTTCCTAAGCGAGATGGCCGGGACAAGCCCGGCCATGACAGCGGAATGTGTGGCGCGCGCGCCCTACCCTCCGCCGTCGTCCCCGCGAAGGCGGGGACCCAGTACTCCGCAGCATAGGCGGTGACTACTGGATGCCCGCTTTCGCGGGCATGACAAATGAGAGGTGGAATATTAGTTGGACGACGCCAAACTCGGCTCGCGCCGCCAGGTCGGCGGCAGGGCCTGATAACGCGCGATGGCGCCCTTGAGCTGGTTGAGCAGCCGCTCGACATCGACCGCCTGCGACATCGGCGTCGTGATCACCAGCCGCTCGAGCACGTATTGATAGGCGAGCACACGATCCTCCAGGCTCCAGCGCACGAGCTCCACGACATGCGCGTTCTCGCGCACGCGGCGCAGCGCATTGGCCTGCTCGCCTTTGTTGATCTCCGACACATAGCCGAGGCTCTTCTCGCGCTTCTGGTCGATATCGATCACGCGCCCGGCGGTTTCGAAAAACTGCGCCAGCCGCGTGGTGTCGTTGCGGATGTCGTCGATCAGGCGCGCATACAACGCCGCCGACGAGCGGTGGCATTCTTCCATCAGCCGCTCGAAATATGTGTGGCGATCGGTCACGGTGGCGCGCTTGACGCCATATTCGCCGGCCACCTGATTCCATTTCTGGCGGTCGTAGGGCGGCTCGATCAGCGGATAGGCATTGTCGCGCAGCGCGCGCTCGTCATCGGTATATTCGAAGGTCGATGCCGGAACCGGATGCGATTTCAGGGAATCGCGGCCGAGCCAGTCGTGGATTCCGTCAGTCACCAGCGTCTGGTTGACCTCGCCGAAATCGCTGTTGGCGCAGCCGGCGAGAAAAACCAATGCGCCGAACACGCAGAGATGCCGCCTTGCGAAGAACCGAAGCGGCGGCGGCAATATTTTCATCTCAGGTCTTTGGCAGATTTTGGGCAGGTCTTTGGATCGATCGATCAGCGCGCGAGCCGGCGGCGGCGGCGGCGCCCCGGATTGTTGCCAGTGTCAGGTTCGAGGCCGTTCGTGCCATCGGGCCCACGGTCGATGCGGATCACCGGAAGGATGATCACGGTCGCAGGCTCGGTACTCGCGTCGACATATTTGCCGCCGCGTGGGCTCACCTCGTCGGGAAACCGGATGACTTCACCCATTGCAATCCCCCTGCCGCTCCGGTGCTCGACCTCCTCGAGGCCGCCGGATCGGCGCCTTCTGTAATTAAAGGGCTTGCAAGGTTAACGGTTCGCTAACGCGCGCCGACTAATGTGGCGCGATCCCGCAGTAACGGTGCGTTTGTGTGATGGTGAAGCTTCCCGCGTCGGCTCCCAAGTTGCCTTTGGAGCCATTGGACAGCCTGGTTGATCTGGCGTGCCGGGATGGCGTTGAAATCCGCCCCACTCTGCTGCGCGTCCTCACCGATCTCTTCGTCCAGAAACCCAGCCACAGCCCCGAAGAAGAAGCCCAGTATGTCGAGCTGGCGCTTGGGTTGATCGACGCGGTCGACCCGCTCACGCGCGGCACCGTCACCGCCACGCTGTCGGCCTATGCGGGCGCCCCGGAGATGGTGCTGCGCAAGCTGGCGAGCCTGCCATTGGCGAGCCGCCGCGGCGACGCCGAAGGCGACGACCTGATCGAATTGTTTTTCAATGCCAGCACCGACGAGCGCCGGCTGATCCTCACCAATCTCGACGTCGCGGCCGATGCGGCCAGCTTGCGCCCGATGCCGGCGGCGAGCGAACTCGTCCGCCGGCTGGAAAAGGCAGCGCTTGCGCGCAACAGCGGCGAATTTGCCCGCGTGCTCGAACGCGCGCTGGGCATCAGCCGCGATCTCGCGACGCGCATCACGCGCGATCCCTTCGGCGAGCCGCTGGTGGTGGCCGGCAAGGCGCTCGGCATGAGCGCCGACATGCTGCAGCGGATCTTGTTATGTCTCAACCCGGTGATCGGGCAATCGGTCGAGCGGGTGTTCGAACTCGTGGCCTTGTTCGAGGATCTCAATGCGGCAGCCGTGCACCGCATGCTGACGATCTGGCGCGCCACCGCGGCACAGCGCCATGTGGTGACACAGGGTTCGTCCCAAAATTCGTCCCAAACCTCTTCTTATGAACCGGTCTATTGGAACGACGAGCGCCGCAGCGCACGCCAGACGGCGACGCGGACACCGGCGCGTGCCGAGCCCACCGCGCGCCCGGCGCGATTTAAAAGTAATGATCGGTAGCACGCGCGACGCTCTTGGCCGCCACCCTCTCCACTGTCATCACCGGGCTTGTCCCGGTGATCTCGCTTAGGAACGCAGTGCCGCGCTAAGCGGGATGGCCGGAACAAGCCCGGTGATGACGCGCTTCGCGCGTCATCCCACCACGCCATCAATAAAACTGCGCCCTTCCCGATCCTCGACCTCGATAATCCACACATCCGGATCAAACCGGATTTCCTTCACCAGCCGCGCTTCGATGTCGGCATCGGGTGCCGGCGTCTCGCCGCCGGCAACAGCGGTGAAAATGCGATCGGTCGGCTGCGCGTCATTGAACGCGGATTGCGATGCCGGCCCAAAAAGCGTGCCGGTGCCGTCGAGCCGGTTGATCTTGATGAAGATGGCGCCGGCCTCTTCGGCGCCGCGCCGGCGAACCGCTGCAAAGAGACCCTCGACGTTGCAACGGCGCACGTAGGCCGCCACCCAGATACCGGACTTCAATCGCATGCGGTGTTGGTAGCAGGATTAGCGTGCTGCCGTCGCTGGGTGAGTGCCCGGAGCACGCCACACTTTCCGCTGTCGTCCCCGCGAAAGCGGGGACCCAGTACTCCGCAGCCCTCAACGTCATGGCCGGGCTTGTCGTGCGAAAGCACGCCGTCCTTCGGACGGCCAAGCCCGGTGATGACAGCGGAGGGACGCAGTGCCTTCCTAAGCGAGATCCCCGCATTCGCGGGGATGACCGGAGCGGTCACTCCAACGGCCGGCCCGTCATGGCGGCGAGGTCGCGCACCAGCCGGTCGGAGATCTGCCCGTCGATCGGCAGCTTGCGCTCGCGCTCGAACTTCTCGATCGCCGCCTTGGTGGCGGGATCGAACTGCCCGCTCGGCTTGATCTGCCCGTAGCCGAAATCGGCCAGCGCGCGCTGGACCGCCGTCACGCGCTTGGACGGCGCGATCAACCTGGCGATCGGGTCGGCCGGCGCCGCATCGCCCGCCCCCGTCGTGGCATTCGCAGCTTGCGGGCGCGCGTTCGACGTGGTGATCGCGCGCAGCAGGGCATCGCTTGCTTCCGGGTTGACCTTCACGCCGGCGGCCTGCGCGAAATCGCGCACCGCGATGTCGGTCTTCGCGCCCCAGATGCCGTCCGCCGGACCGTCGTAGAATCCCTTGCGGGTCAACTCGCGCTGAATGCTGGCGATCATCTGGGTTCGCGCCAAAGCCGAGGTCTCGATGGCGGCATTGGGCTGCACGCCCTGGATGCGCGGCGGGATCGCCGCTTCCTCGCGGTGGAGCATCGGCCGCGTCGCAAAGATCGGCGACGGGTGCGGCCCCTTTTGCAGGAACAACGCGTTGACGAAAATCGCAAAGGTGGCAACCGTCGCCATCACGAGTGCAACGAATTCGCGCGGATGCTCGCCGATCACGGCGGCAAAGCGGCCAGCGGTTTCGAGTGTGGTTTCTCTGCGTGTGGATCGCCTAGGCACTTTTCTTCACCTGATAATTGGCAACGACTGGAATTTCGCGCAGCTCTTTGGCATTGCGTTCGGCCACCAGCTTGATCGGATGGGCGGCGCGCGGACAATCGCCTGCGATCGGCAGGCGCACGGTGACGCGCGTTCCCTCGCCGAGACGGCTGCGAATATCGACATCGCCGCCATGCAGGCCGACCAGGCCCTTGACGATCGACAGGCCGAGACCGGACCCGTCCTGGCGGCGGTCATAAGATGTATCGGCCTGGAAGAAGGCCTCGCCCAGGCGCGGCAGATCGGCCTCGCCGATGCCGACGCCGTTGTCCTCGACGGTGACCGCAAAGTGCGGGCCGTCGCACAGCGCGCTCACGGTGACGTGGCCGCCGCGCGGGGTGAACTTGATGGCATTGGAAATGAGGTTGATCAGGATCTGGTTGAAGGCCCGGCGATCGGCCGCAACATCCGGCAGGCCGTGCGCGAGGCGCAGCCTGAGCTCGATGCCGCACTCGCGCGCCTTGAGCGCCAGCAGGTCCGTGCAGCCTTCGATGGCCGTGGCCGGCGCGAAAGGCTCGCGCGTGATCTCGAAATTGCCGGTTTCCATCTTCGAGACGTCGAGGATGCCGTTCACCACCGCCAGCAGGTGCCGGCCGGACTCGTTGACGAGCCGCGCATAATCGAGCCGGCGCGCGGCATCGAGCTCGATCGTCTCGTTGGTCAGCATGTCGGAGAAGCCGATGATGGCGTTGAGCGGCGTGCGCAGCTCGTGGCTCATGGTGGCGATGAAACGGCTCTTGGCGGCGCTGGCGCGCTCGGATTCCGCGCGCGCGGCGTCAATGGTCTCCTCCTGCGCCTTGCGCTCGCTCACATCGCGCAGCACCGCGACCACCTCACGCTCGGCCGGTTTGTCTTCGTTGGCGGCATAGTGCAGCGGCCGGCAGCGCATTTCCGCCCAGATGAATCGGCCGGCATGGTGCGCGTCGGGTTCGCTGCGGATCCGGAATTCAAGCGATCTCTCTTCGTTGAGCGTAGCGGCATCCGCCAGCGCGGCGAGATAAGCCGGACGGTCGGCGACATGCACGCGGTCGAACAGGCCATTGCGCAACAGCTCGTTGACCGGTACGCCGAGCAGCGCCTCGGCGGCGGGAGACACAAACAGCACCGCGCCATTGCGGCCGTGACGCACGATGACATCCGTCATGTTGCGGGCGAGCAGCCGGTAGCGGTCTTCCTCGGCGTGCAACATCCAGAAGCTGGTGCGCGTGAGCGATTCAGTGCCGAGCGCAAGCCCGGTGGCGTAGAGCGCCGCCGAGATAATGCCGAGCGCGGCCAACGTATGCGTTCCACCCGACGCCAATGGCGCGGGCAGCAGGCCTGAAAACCCGAGCGCGAGCAAAATCGAGGCCGCGGTGAGCGTGAAGATCGACGCCAGCACGATGACGCGGCGCGAGGCGGAGAGCGCCGCTTCCAGCGGCACGACTACAAGCCAGATTGCTGCAAATGACCCAATGCCGCCGGTGAACAGCGCCAGCGTGCCGGCGAGAACCGTGAGCGAGAGCGACGAGAGAATGTGGGCGGTGTCGTAGCGGCCGGTGCGCGACAAATAAGTGACGATCAGGATCGGCGCCACCAGCCAGGTGAAGACCCCGACCTCAAGCGCGCCCGGAATTCCGCGGATGACAATGTATATGGGGAAGCTCGCGAGCGCGACGAAACTGCCGAGCAGGCGCGGCGCGATGAAGGCGCGATGGCGCGCGGCCGTCAACGCATCCTGCCGGGCCGTTGGGTGGACCAGGGCGTCGACATAATTCCAAACTGGCGTGAGAAAACTCACCGTCCCTGTCTCACGTCCTGACAAAACAGACGCGCCCCTATTGCGTCGCGGACATTAGGGCAAAGCCGCTTAAGCGAAAGCTAAGGCAGGGCGTTCGCAAAGCCCGAACCGCCGTTGCGATGACGCTGTGCGCCTGTTCCCGCCCCCATTTGAAGGTCATGGTGAAATTTCTGTTGCTGTTGGGGCGGTGACGGGCACTCGCGCCCGCGCGCGGCCGCATTTGTTACCGATGTGGTAACCATGAGATTGGGCGCGCCTATTGTGCGACACCATCACTCCCGTTCGTCCCCGCGAAAGCGGGGACCCAGGGCCGCTCGCTCCGTGTTTTTTGCTCTGGGTCCCCGCTTTCGCGGGGACGAACGCTGAGAGTATGTAGCGAGTGGTCAATCACTAAAATTTTCATCAATTTTGTCCCAAAACCTCCCGGCATTTCGAACAACAGCTTCAGGCCTGTCTGTTACGGTTTGTCTCAAAGGCGGCGAAAAAGCCGCGGGGATTTGTTGCGGGTGAGGGTCATGTTCTTCCTTTTGCGTATGGTGTTCTGGCTGGGCGTTGTCTGCGTGCTGCTCTCGAGCGGCGGCAAATCGACGTCACCGGAGGCCCAGATCGACGCCTCACAAGCGGTCACGCTGGCGAGCGCCGCCGTCACCGACGTGCGCGGGTTCTGCGAACGGCAGCCGGATGCCTGCGAGGCCGGCGGCAAGGTCGCCGTCGCCATCGGTCACAAGGCCGAAGCCGGCGCGCGTACGCTCTATGACTTCATCAGCAAGCTGCGCGACAAGTCGGCGTCGGCCGAGAAGGCCGACGGCAAAACTGTTCCGGCATCGCTGGCCGGAAAAGGCAACGTGGGCGCCTCAAGCGTTTCCGGCACCTTGACCCCGACCGATTTGACGCCCGCCTGGCATGCCCCCGTTCCGTTGCCGCCGCGCCGCGACGCCCGCGCCAATCCGGCGGCGTAGAATAGAAGAACGAGTTCCTCTCATTTGTCATGGCCGGGCTTGTCCCGGCCATCTCGTTTAGGGAGGCACTGCGCCCCTAAGCGAGATCACCGGGACAAGCCCGGTGATGACGGCGGAGAGCTGGGGAACGAACGGACTTTGTTGGACACCCCGAATGTCATTGTCGCGCGCATAACACCCGCGTTTGTCCCACAGCACGGGGCAGCCTATATATACGCCTATGACGACCATCGACGAGATCGTTGAGAACTTCGCGCTGCTCGAGGAGTGGGATGACCGCTACCGTTATGTCATCGAGCTCGGGCGCACGCTCGCCCCATTGCCGGAGAGCGCCCACGTCGATTCCAACAAGGTGCAGGGCTGCGCCAGCCAGGTCTGGCTGCTCACGCATGTGAAACCGCAAGAAAAATCCCAAGAAAAATCCAATGGCGCCGCCGGGCCGGTGCTGACGTTCGAGGGCGACAGCGACGCGCATATCGTGCGCGGGCTGATCGCCATCTTATTTGCGCTTTATTCCGGCAAGAGCGCGCGCGACATTATCGCCACCGATGCCATTGCAATGTTCGACCGTATCGGCTTGCGCGAGAACCTCACGCCGCAGCGCTCGAACGGCCTGCGCGCCATGGTGGAACGAATCCGCGCCGAAGCCAATGCGGCGCAAGCGGCGGTGGCTTAAGACCCTAAGGCGCGCCCGTTCCACCTACTCCGTTGGTCCCCACGGGCCGACATGGATCAGGCGGTGGTTTCTCAAACCGTTCGTCCCCGCGAAAGCGGGGACCCAGGGCCAAAATCTCGACGTCGGAAATTGCCGCTCTGGATCCCCGCTTTCGCGGGGACGAACGGAGTTTGTTGGTAGCTCACTCCATCACACCCCATCGACACTGAACGCCGCATCCTCAGCCAGCCAGGTGCGCACAGGCGCGCGCCTTGGGCCGCGCGTCTGCGCGGCATAGCCGTAGTGGCGGGCGAGGCGGTCAAGCGCGAGCTGCAGCACGACCTTGCCCGAACGCGCCGGCCAGGCCCGTTGCCGCTCGATGTCCGCGAGGCCTTTAAGGAAGCAACAGATGTCGAGCAACAGGCCGGCGAATTCCGGTCCGACCGAATCGAGCGCGCGGTGCATGCGCTGGCGCGCGGCCACCATCGTGTCGGTCGCGCTCGCTGCGCGCTCGCCGCCACGGCGGCCGGATGAGATCGGGCTCGACCAGCTGGCGGTGGTGCGCGGCATCAGATGCGCCTGCGTGAAATCAATGCGCAGACGCTCGCCGGCCTGCAGCTGATGCGCCTCGATCAAGGCGCGGCCATCGCGCCCGCGCCGCCGCGCCAGCCAGACCAAAGGGCTTTCGCCGTCATCGACGGTGACCGTCGTGCGCCCGAACTCGGAGTCAATCTGGCGCTTCGCCAGAGCCAGATGACGCGCGCGAAACACTCCGATCTCGGCCTGCGGCGGCTCCGGCACGGCGCGGATGGGTCTTCGTCCGGGCACGCTCATGAGCGGCCCTGTTGTTTGTTGCGATACACACGTCCATTCATTGGCGCATTCCTCTCTAGGAATACGTACCTAACCGTTCGCCGCACCGTGCGCAAGATATTTTAGGAATTTTATCCGGAATTATTTTGTGGCGCAGAGGACGCGTGCCCCGAACCATCATCCGTTCGTCCCCGCGAAAGCGGGGACCCAGCCAGTAGTGTCATTGCCGGGCTTGACCCGGCAATCCATGAGGCAGGCCAGCAATTGCATGCATACGTAGGTCGGTCACACGCTGCATCTCATCATGGATGCGCGGGTCAAGCCCGCGCATGACGCTGAGTGTGGGGCGCGGACTGTACACGCGGTCATGACTGGGTCCCCGCTTTCGCGGGGACGAACGGGTCTAGTGCTTATTGCTCTGACTGCAGCGCCGTCACTTCGCGCGGCGGCGGCGTTGCTGGCCCAGGCCCATCTGCTTGGCCAATTGCGAGCGCGCGGCCGCGTAATTCGGCGCGACCATCGGATAGTCGCTGCTCAGGCCCCATTTCTCGCGGTACTGCTCGGGCGTCATATTGTACTGCGTGCGCAGATGCCGCTTGAGCGATTTGAACTTCTTCCCGTCCTCCAAACAGACGATGTGTTCCGGCGTGATCGACTTCTTCACGGAGATCGCCGGCTTCAACGGCTCGGAGGAACCCTCGGCGGCCTTGCCCGACACACGGCTGAGCGCGGCGTGCACCTGGTTGATCAGGGTCGAGATCTCGCCAGCCGGCACCGTGTTGTTGCTGACGTAAGCGGAGACAATTTCCGCGGTCAGCGCGATGAAATTTCCATTCGTGTTTGTGTCGCTCATTGAGGCTGTCCCGTTCACGCTGCCCTACTCTTGCGCTGTTTTTTGCGCCGATCTTTTGCGCCGTTACTTCAACAGCTTCTTGTGTTGTTTCTTCGTCGGTTCTTGCGGACTGCCGACAAGACCTTATGAGAACGGTCTTCTCAATTTGAGATGACAATCCGCCATGCAATGCATCGAATAACGGTTCAACTCTTATATTTAAAACTACTGCCGGACATCAGTGGCTGCAAGAAAAAGATAGCAGTCTATCGCGACAATTATTGGTCAAATGCGACTTACGGGCTGTTTGATCAGCAAAGTCCAATAAAACCAAAGATAAACCAGACGAAAAGCGCGCGATGACCTGCCGCGCGCGCTATGAATTCTTTTCGAGGTGGCTGCGCAGCTCATTGATCGAGGCGAAACGCAGCGTGCCTTGCGGCAACTCGGCCTCGATCGAGCCATCGACGTAGAGCGTATAGCCCATGCCATCGACGACCCCCGACTTGAGGATCGCGACCGTGCGCGGTTTGGCGGTGTCGGATTCCGCGCGTCTTGCAGGGAAAGCCTCGCGCGCGAGCGCATCGGCCTTCGGATCCGGCCGTGACGCGTCCCGTTGTGTGCCCGATGCAGGGCTTTTGGCGACCTTGCCTTCGAGCTTTCCGTCGGCGGGCCACATGGCGTCGAAATTGGCCGGCTGCGGGCGCGGCGGCGGCGAACCTGGTGCAGCCGGCGGCGTCCGCCAGTCAAACGAATCCGACGTCTTGTCGAGCGACCCCGGCGGCATGGCGGCGGGCGCCGGAGCGCCCTGCGGTTGCCGGGGCGACAGCGAAATATCATCATCGAGCGGCAACGAGGGCTCATCCGGGTTGCGCAGCGACGGCGCGAAGGATTGGTCCGGCCGCTCGCCGGCCGGCGTCATCGGCGCGGCCTCCGGCTCATCGGCGAAGGGATCGGACGCCGGTCTTTCCTTCGGCCTTTGCGCATAGGCAGCGCGGCCAAGGCCCGAACCTTGACCCAAACCGTGACCCAAACCTTGGTTACTCATTGGCGCGGGCGCCAAAGCCGGTGCCACTGCAGGCCCCGATACAGGGCCTTTGCGGGTCACGTTGGCGGGTTCTAGGTCATCCAGAGGCAACGGAAGCCTAGCGTGCGCGCGGTCGGCCAGCATTTCGGCGATCCGCCGCAACTGCCCTACCGCAACACCGAGCGCGATGATGATCAGACCGCCCACCATGGCGGTGGTGCCGGCGCCAATGAGGGTATTTCCAAAGCTGAACTCGTTGATTGGAATACCAAATCCAATCATCACGAGGCCCGCGACTACGGCGAAAACACCAATGCCAAACAACAAAACCGGCATGCCCTTCCAATCCTCCCCAAAAGGCCAGCAACTTTCGCCGTGTTTTGCCGGCTAAATTCTTCTGCCAATAGCGAATTCTCTCTTTTTCGAACGCGGGCGGCAACTGCTAAAGTGACATCCTTCTGACAGAACGATGTCGCCCCTCCGAGCCGGCTTGCCGAGCAGTATTGGCGGTTAGCAGAGCCCAGCTTCCGCCGCAAAAGCGATCAGCTTGCCGTTGCCCCCGGGCGCGTCACCGCCTAATTAGCTTGGTTGAGGAACTCGCCCGGGGACGAACCGGTTTCATCCCGAGGCCGGATTATTCGGCACTCATCACTATTGTGGTCCGAGGAGGACATAATGACGTTCAAACTGCCCGACCTGCCTTATTCCCACGACGCGCTCGCGCCTTACATGTCGCGCGAGACGCTCGAATATCACCACGACAAGCATCACAAGGCCTATGTCGACAACGGCAACAAGCTCCTGGAAGGCAGCGGGCTGGAAGGCAAATCGCTCGAGGAAGTCGTGAAGGGTTCGTTCGGCAAGAATGCCGGCCTCTTCAACAATGCCGGCCAGCACTACAACCACACCCATTTCTGGCAGTGGATGAAACCGAATGGCGGCGGCGACAAGATTCCCGCCAAGCTGAAAGCCAAAATCGACAGCGATCTCGGCGGCGTCGCCAAGATGAAGGAAGATTTCACGCAAGCCGGCATCACCCAGTTCGGTTCCGGCTGGGCCTGGATCGCGGTCAAGGACGGCAAGCTGATCATCAGCAAGACACCGAACGGCGAAAACCCGCTGGTGCACGGCGCCACGCCGATCCTCGGTTGCGACGTGTGGGAACACTCCTACTACATCGACTACCGCAACCGCCGGCCTGACTATCTCAAGGCGTTCCTCGACAACCTGGTGAACTGGGAGCACGTCGAGGCCATGTTCGTCGCGGCGAGCAAGTAGACATCGCGAAAAAAATCGCCAAGAAAATCACCAAGCGGTCAATCGCATCCGCACGTCGGCCGGCAGTGACCCCTGCCGACCGACTTGCTGTATTTGTCATCGCCATCGTCGCGATCATCGCGGCGCAAACGTTTCGCGATTACGGCCTCGGCTGGGACGACTACACGCATTCGCAATATGGCGAGCTGCTGCTGAAGCTTTACGGCTCGGGCTTTACCGACGACCGCGCGCTGTCCTTCGTCAATCTCTACAAATATGGCGGCGGTTTTGACATGGCGGCCGCGCTTGCCGCCAAAGTGCTGCCGTTCGGCCTGTTCGAAACGCGGCGGCTGGTCGGCGCCGCCGTCGGGATCATTGGTCTCATCGCAACCTGGCGCATCGGCCGCCGTCTCGGCGGACCGGTGGCCGGACTGGTGGCGCTCGTGCTGCTTGCGACCTGCCCGCTTTATTACGGCCACATGTTCATGAACGCGAAGGACGCGCCCTTCGCCGCCGCCATGGCGGTGCTGCTGCTCGGCCTGGTGCGTGCGTTCGAAGAATATCCGCGGCCCCGCGTGCGCACGGTTGCGCTTGCCGGCGTGGGCCTCGGCCTTGCGTTCGGCTCGCGTATTCTGGCGGGGATCGCTGCGCCCACCGCGCTGGTCGCGCTGCTGGTGATCGTGATCGACGAGATGCGCGCGTCCGGATTGCGGAAAGCCGCGAAGCGGCTCGGCGAATTCATCTGGTGCCTGCTACCGGCGCTGGCGCTCGGCTACCTGATCATGGGGCTCTTGTGGCCATGGTCGATCGTCTCGCCGCTTAATCCGCTGCACGCCGCCGAATATTTCGACACGTTCTTCGAAAAACCATGGCGCGAGCTGTTCGCCGGCCAACTGATCCCCGTCACCGATATGCCAGTGCGCTACCTGCCGCAGCTGTTCTTGCTCAAGCTGCCGGAAATCATGACCGCGCTTGGCCTTGCCGGCGCGATCGGCGCGCTGGTGGCCGCCACGCGACCCGGCTTGCCGCTGCCCCGCCGCGCGAATTTCCTGTTCGTGGTGCTGGCGGCATTTTTCCCGGTGGGGCTGGCAATGCTGGCGCACCCCGCCCTCTACAACGGCCTGCGCCATTTCGTGTTCGTGGTGCCGCCCTTTGCGGTGCTCGGCGGCCTCGCCGGCGGCTGGCTGTTCGAAAAGGTCCGCTCGGTCCCGGCGCGCGCCGCGCTCGCGGCGGCTCTCGCCTGTGGCGTCGCGCTGCCGGTGAGCGACATGGTGCGGCTGCATCCTTATCAATACACGGCGTTCAACTGGGCCTCCGGCGGCGTGCGCATGGCGCGCGACAACTACATGCTCGACTACTGGGGGCTCGCCTTCAAACAGGCCGGCGAAGCGCTGCGGGTGAAACTCGGCGCCATGCATCTCAAGCCGCCGCGCGGCCGGCGCTGGACCATCGAGATCTGCGGCCCGCAGCCGCCGGCCGAAGTCGCGCTCGGCCCCGATTTCGAAACCACGTGGGACCGCAAGCGCGCGGATTTCGCGATGATGCTCGGCACGTTTTATTGCCGCGACGACCTGAAGGCGCCGGTCCTGGTTGAGATCAAACGCGAGGGCGTCGACTATGCCCGCGTCTACGACATCCGCGGCCGCCCGGTGCCGAACTTGCTGACCGAACCACCGCCTTAGGGCGCTCTACTCGCACGCTTCGCGATTAGAGACGCGTGGAGAGCGCCAATCCATTCTCCGTTCGTCCCCGCGAAAGCGGGGATCCAGAGCAGCTAGCTCCGCGCGTGTGGCCCCTGGGTCCCCGCTTTCGCGGGGACGAACGGGAGATGATCAACGCCTCTCTCAACTCACCGCCCTGCTTCACGCAGGACCTCGGTCGCGATCGTGTGGGCCTCGTTGGCGGCCGGAATGCCGCAATACAACGTGAGCAGCAGCAGCACTTCCTGGATCTGCTCCGGCGTGCAGCCATTCTTCAGCGCGCCCTTGAGATGCACGCGCAATTCGTTGGGGTGACCGGCCGCCGCCATCATCGCCACCATGGCCAGCGATTTCGTCGCCGGCGGCAAGGCCGAGCGCTGCCACACATCGCCGTACGCATAGGCATTGATGATGTGCTGGAGCGGCTTGCCAAAATCGCCGAACGCATTCATGCGTTTCTCGACCGTCTCGCGGCCGAACATGTCGACGCGCAGCTTGAGGCCGCGTTCGTGAAGTTCTTTCTCGTCCATCGTTCGTTTCCTTTCCCGATTGCCGTTGGCGTCCGCGCCCGTCTAGAATGAACTATGACATATTTTTCCCCGCCAGCCTGATTGTCCCACCATGATCAATGCCGCCGTGATCGGCCTCGGACGCTGGGGCAAGAACATCGTCGAATCCGTGCAGGGCAAGAGCAAGCGCCTGCATTTCATCCGCGGGGTGAGCAAAGAGCCCGAGCTGGTCGCCGATTTTGCCAAGGCGAAAGGTTTCGAACTCTCTACTGACTTCGATGAAACGATTGCCGATCCGCGCGTGCAGGCGGTTTTCCTGGCCACGCCGCATTCCTTGCACGTGCAGCAGATTTCCGCGGTGGCGGCCGCCGGCAAGCCGGTCTGGTCCGAGAAACCGCTGGCGCTCACGCGCGCCGAGGCCGCGCGCGCCGTCGCCGCCACGCAAAAGGCCGGCGTGCCGTTTGCGCTCGGCAACAACAAGCGCTGCTTTTCCTCGATGCGCGAGCTCAAGCGCGTGGTGGCCGACGGCATCATCGGCGAGGTGATGCATATCGAAGGCAATTTCACCAACGAGCACTCGACCCGCGTGAAGGGCGGCTGGCGCGACGACCCGCGCGAATCCCCGGGCGGCGGCATGACCGGCGCCGGCCTGCACGTGATCGATGCCTTCGTCAATCTCGCCGGGCCGATCGCGGCCGCCGGCGGACGGCTGTTCGCGCCGAAGGCGCCGCCCGATCCGCGTGACGCGGCGGCCGCGCTGTTCAAATTCGAAAGCGGCGCCACCGGCACCATGGCGACGGTACGCGCCGCGCCGATGTATTGGCGCATCATGGTGTTCGGCACCAAAGGCTGGGCGGAAGCGCGCGAGGAAACGACGTTGACCGTCGCCAAAGTCGGCGAGCAACCGGTGACGCAGGTCTATCCGGCGGTCGACTCGCTGGGCGTGCTGCTGGAGGCCTTCGGCGAGACCATCGAAACCGGCAAACCGTTTCCGGTCACGACCGACGACATGCTCGACGTCGCCGGCGCCTTCGAGGCCGTCATCCGCTCGATCGCGGAAGGCCGGCCGATCCCGGTGACGCGCGGCTAGTCGTTACTGTTTTTCGATGCTGGCCGCTTCGCGTACCGCATCCCAGCGCTTGTATTCGCTCGTCATGAAGTCTCCGAAGGCCTGCGGCGTCGACGCCTTGACGATGACGCCGGCCGCTTCCAGGCGCTTGCGCACCGTGTCATCAGCCAGGCTCTCGTTGAGCACCTTGTTCAGCTTGGCAATGATTGGCGCAGCCGTGCCCCGCGGCGCAAACAGGCCGTACCAGGTGGTCACGTCGTAGCCCGGCAGCACGCCGGATTCACTCGCCGCCGGAATATCAGGCACCGCCGGAAAGCGCTCCTTGCCGGTGACGGCGAGCGCCTTGAGCTGGCCCGACTGCACCTGCCCGATCAGCGCCGACACCGTGTCGAACAGCACGTCGGCATGTTTGCCAAGGACCGCGTTGATGGCCTCCGGCGAGGTCTTGAACGGCACATGCAGCAAATTCACCTTGGCGGTCTGCTTGAACATCTCGCCGGCGAAATGCTGGGTGGCAGCAAAGCCGGGGCTCGCGAATACGATCTTGCCGGGATCGGCCTTGGCGGCGGCGACCAGCTCCTTCACGCTGTTGGCGGGAAAATCCGGACGCGTCACGATCAACAGGCTGGCGGTCGCAACCTGGCCGACCGGCGCAAAGGCGGTGAGCGTTTGATAGCGCATGTTCTTGCGGGTGACGGCGGCGATGATCTGGCCGGCGGTCATGATGCCGAGCGTGTAGCCATCGGGCGCGGCGTTCGCGACCACTTCGTTGCCGATGATGCCGCCGGCGCCTGGCTTGTTTTCAACCACCACCGGCTTGCCGAGCTTGCTCTGCATCGAATCCGCCAGGATGCGGCCGATGATGTCGGCGCCGCCGCCAGGTCCAAACGAAACGATGAGGTGGATCGGCTGCTGCGGCCAATCCTGCGCCGCCGCCGGCTGCGCCAGCCCCGCGACCATCATGATTGCGGCCGTTACCGCTGTGAATGTCCTCATGAGCACCCTCTCCATCACGCCTTTCTTCCGCGGCGGCGCACTTCCTGGATGATCGCGCTGTTGTCGAGATCGGCTTCGCCGGCGCGCACGCACGCCTCCAGCACGTCGACATGCACTTCCAGCGTCGACAGTTTTTGTCCGACGGCGGCGGCCTGACCCAGCATTAGATGCGCGTCTTTGAGCGTCTGCTTGACGCGGCCTTCCGGCGAAAAATCACCGCGCACCATTTTCGACCCCTTGGTGTCCATCACCTGCGAATAGGATGCCGAGCCGCGCGCTACTTCAAGAAAGCCGGCGGGGTTGAGGCCGAGCCGCTGCGCGAACACCAGGCCTTCCGCCAAAGCGAGGCGATTGAGGCCGAGGATCAGATTGACCGCGAGTTTGGCGCGCCCGCCGTCGCCCACTTTGCCGACGTGAAAGCGGCGCACGAACAGAGCGTCCAGCACGTCCGTCACATCATCGGCGATGGCCGTGTCGCCGCCGATCAGCGCTACGCCGTCGCCGCGGCGCACCTGGTCGCTGGTGCCCGACACCGGGACATCGAGATAGCGGATACCGCGCGGAATGACACGACCAGCGAGTGCCGCGACGCGGTCCGGATCGACTGTGCTCATGCACAGCACGATCTTGTTGGAGCCCTCGCCCAGCGCCGGCAGCAGATGGTTCTCGACGACGTCCTCGACCTGCTCGGTATTGAACACGGCGATAATGATGCAGCGCGCCGCTTTGGCCAGTGCGCCGACGGACTCCGCCGGCTTGCCGCCGATCAAAGCAAGCCGCGAGCGGCGAGCGGCATCGATATCGAAACCGGTCACCGGGATTTTCGCGTCGAGCAAGCGCTGCGCGTAAACTTCACCCATCAGTCCAAGACCGACAATGGCAACCGGACCTTGGTCACCTTGGCGCTCAGCCATGCGCATAGTCCCAATAGAGCTCGCGCGCCTTGCGATAAAGCGGGCCCGGCTGCAGCGAACGCTCGTCGATGCGATTGACCGGCATCACCTTGGAATAATTTCCGGACGAGAAAATCTCGTCGGCGTTCTGCACGTCGCGGAAGCTCAACGTGGTCTCGACCACGGTGACCCCGGCCTCGCGCAGCAGTCGGATCACGCGTTGCCTCGTGATGCCGTTGAGAAACGTGCCGTTGACCGCCGGCGTATAGACGACGCCGTCGTTGCCGATGAACAGATTGGCGGTGGCAAGCTCCGCGACATTGCCGATCTGGTCGAACATGACGCAATTGCCGAAGCCGCGTGAATTGGCCTCGATCAACGCGCGCGCATTGTTCGGATAAAGACAGCCGGCCTTGGCATCGACCGGCATGCATTCGAGGCTTGGCTTGCGGTAAGGCGACAGCGTGATCGAAAAGCCTTCCGGCTTGCGCATCGGCGCCTCATAGAGGCTCAGGCACCATTTGGTTGATTCCGGATCTGGCGCCACCAGCAGCGCGCCGCTGTGTTCGGCCCAATACATCGGGCGAATGTAGAGTGCCGCATCCTTGGCGAAACGCTTGATGCCGTCTTGCGTCAGTCCCAGCCATTTCTCCGCCGATACGACCGGCTTGAGATGCATGGTTTCTGCCGAGGCATTCACGCGCGCGCAATGCAGATCAAGATCGGGCGACACACCCTCGAACGTGCGCGCGCCATCGAATACCGACGAGCACAGCCATGCAGCGTGATCACGCACGCCCATGATCGGCACATTGCCCTCGTGCCAATCGCCTTCGTAGAAGGTCCAGGTCTTCGACCAGTCTTGCCCCGGCATTGCAAATCTCCGACACCTGTGGCGCGATCTTATGTCACCCTCCATGTAAAAGACCATGGAATCCTTGGTGGGAGGAATTGATGTCCGTCTTCGTTTTCGATGCCTATGGCACGCTGTTCGATGTGCACGCAGCCATCGCGCGCCACCGCGCCGAGGCCGGCCCCGATGCCGACCGCATGTCGGAGATCTGGCGCAGCAAGCAGCTCGAATATAGCTGGACGCTGACGCTGGCCGGCCGCTACCGCGATTTCTGGACGCTGACCCAGCGCGCGCTCGACTTTGCGCTGGCGCGTGTGCCGTCGGTGCCGAAAACGCTCAAGCCGAAGCTGCTCGAGGCCTATTTCAAGCTCGATGCCTTCCCGGACGCACGCGCGATTCTGCGCACGCTCAAGAGCCGGGGGCACAGGACCGGCATTCTCTCCAACGGCTCGCCCGACATGCTCAAGAGCGCGGTGGATGGCGCCGCGATCGGCGGCGATCTCGACTGCGTGCTGTCGGTGGACGTGCTGAAAATGTTCAAGCCGCGGCCGGAGGTCTATGCCCTCGTCACCGAGCACTTCAAATGCAAGCCCGGCGAAGTGACGTTCGTGTCATCCAACCGCTGGGACGTGATGGCCGGGACCTCGGTCGGTTTCCGCACGTGCTGGATCAACCGCACGAAAATGCCGGATGAATATGCCGACTTCCCGCCGGCACAGACGCTGAGCGACCTGAGCGGGCTGGTGCATAGCGTCTAACACTTTCGTCGCATCGTCCGGGCTGGCGCTGCCGGGTTTCACGGACTATATGGCGGCTGCGTCCCGCCACCATTGCCACCTCATGCAGCCCATCATCTCCGTCCAAAACCTGTCGAAAAGCTACGCGTCCGGCTTCCGGGCGCTGAACGACATCAATCTCGACATCCGCCGCGGCGAGATTTTCGCGCTGCTCGGGCCGAACGGCGCCGGCAAGACCACGCTCATCGGTATTATTTGCGGCATCCTGGTAGCGACACAGGGCAAGGTAACGGTTGACGGCCACGACATCGTTAATGATTACCGCGCGGCGCGCTCGCTGATCGGCCTGGTGCCGCAGGAGCTGCACACCGACGCCTTCGAGAGTGTGTGGGCGACGGTGTCATTCAGCCGCGGCCTGTTCAACAAGCCGAAGAACCCGGTCTATATCGAGAAGGTCCTGCGCGCGCTGTCGCTCTGGGACAAGAAGGACAACAAGATCATGACGCTCTCGGGCGGCATGAAGCGGCGCGTGCTGATCGCCAAGGCGCTCAGCCACGAACCGCAGATCCTGTTCCTCGACGAGCCAACCGCCGGCGTCGACGTCGAACTGCGCAAGGACATGTGGCAGGTGGTGCGCGAGCTGCGCAATTCCGGCGTGACCATCATCCTCACCACGCATTACATCGAGGAAGCCGAAGACATGGCCGACCGTGTCGGCGTGATCAGCAAAGGCGAAATCATCCTGGTCGAGAACAAGGCCGAGCTGATGCGCAAGCTCGGCAAGAAACGCCTAACACTGCAGCTCCATCATCAACTGGCCGCGATCCCCGCCGAGCTCTCGGCGTTCAAGTTGTCGATCGGCGCGGACGGCACCACACTCATCTATGATTATGACACCAAAGCGGAGCGCACCGGCGTGGCAACGTTGCTCGGCGAACTGTCGCGCACGGGATTGCGGATCCGCGATCTTCAGACGGAGCAAAGTTCGCTGGAAGACATTTTCGTCGGACTAGTGAGTGACCGGCAATGAACCTGAGAGCCGTCACCGCGATCTACACCTTCGAGATGGCGCGCACCGCGCGTACGATCTGGCAGAGCATCGTGTCGCCAGTGCTCTCCACGTCGCTCTATTTCGTGGTGTTCGGCGCAGCCATCGGCTCGCGCATCACGGAAATCGAAGGCGTGTCCTATGTCGCCTTCATCGTGCCGGGGCTGATCATGCTCACGCTGCTTACTCAGAGCACCATGAACGCGTCCTTCGGCATCTATTTCCCGCGCTTCACCGGGACAATCTATGAGATTCTGTCGGCGCCGGTGTCGCCGTTCGAAATCGTGCTCGGCTATGTCGGCGCAGCGGCGACCAAGTCGATCATTCTCGGGCTGATCATCCTCGCAACCTCCTGGCTGTTCGTGCCGTTGCGCATCATGCATCCGTTCTGGATGGTGACGTTTCTGGTGCTGACGGCGGCGACCTTCAGCCTGCTCGGCTTTATCATCGGGATCTGGGCCGAGGGCTTCGAAAAGCTGCAGATCGTGCCGCTGCTGCTCATTACGCCGCTGACCTTCCTCGGCGGGACGTTCTATTCGATCAGCGTGCTGCCGCCGGTCTGGCAAAAAATCGCACTGTTCAATCCTGTGGTTTATCTGATCAGCGGCTTTCGCTGGAGCTTTTTCGAGGTCGCCGATGTGAGCCACAGCATCAGCGTCGGCATGACGCTGCTGTTCCTCGCCGTCTGCCTGGGAACGGTCTGGTGGATGTTCAGGACCGGCTACAAGCTCAAAAAGTAGCCTCACATTTCCGTGCCCAGGTAACGTTCCCTTGCAATAAGCGGCCAATCTCGGGGTATGTTCATGCGGGCTGTCGGCCCACAAAACATCCCAGGGAGGCTTTCGAATGTCGTCAATATGGAAATCCGTTGCAGGCCTGGCACTCACGGCGACACTGTCGGCGTCGGCCAGCGCGCAGGGCGTCGTCACGGAAAAGAACGTGTCGCTGGCGCTGGCGCAAACGATCGCCCAGGCGGCGCTCGAAAAGTGCATCAGCCTGGGATTCAAGGTGTCAGCGGCCGTGGTGGATCGCGGCGGCAACGTCGTCGTCATCATCCACGGCGATGGCGCCGGGCTGCACACGAACGAAGGCGCCGAGCGCAAAGCCTACACCGCGCGGACCTTCAGCCAGCCCTCGGCCGATTTCACAAAGCGCGTGAATGACAACCCGGGATCGGTCGGTTCTCGGCACTACAATCGCGTGCTGGCGCTCGCCGGCGGGCTGCCGATCAAGGCCGGCAATGAAGTGATCGGTGCAATCGGCATTTCCGGCTCACCCGGCAAAGATGACGATTGCTCGCAAGCCGGCATCGACAAGGTCGCCGATCAGCTCAAGTAACGGCCGTCAGCCGCCGGCCAATTCCTCGCGCAGGATTTCAAGCTCCAGCCACTGCTCCTCGGCCGCCGCCAGCTTGCGCTGCGTCTCGCCGAGGTCAGTGGTGACTTTCTCGAAGCCGGCACGGTCACGCGTGTAGAAATCCGGGTCGTCGAGTCTGGCCTGCAGGGCGTCGGCTTTGACGTTGAGCGCGGCAATCGTTTTCGGCAGCGTCTCCAGCGCGTGCTTGTCCTTGAATTTCATCTTGCGCGCTGGCGACTGCGGCCCGGCGCTGGAAGCGGATGACCCGGCTGGCTTCACGGGCTCTTCCTTGGGCACCGCGCGCGTCAGGTCCGCGCCGCGCTGCGTGAGCATGTCGCTATAGCCGCCGGCATATTCAATCCAGCGTCCGTCCTCCTCCGGCGCGATCACACCGCTCACCAGCCGGTCGAGGAAATCGCGATCGTGGCTGATCAACAGCACCGTGCCGGGATAGTCGCCGAGCATATCCTCGAGCACGTCCAGCGTTTCCATATCGAGATCGTTGGTCGGCTCGTCGAGCACCAGCAAATTCGACGGCTTGGCCAGCACCTGCGCCAGCATCAGGCGGCCGCGTTCACCGCCCGACAGCTTGCCGAGCGGGGTGCGGGCCTGTTCAGCCGAAAACAGAAAATCCTTCATGTAGCTGATGACATGCTTGCCGACGCCATTGACCGAGACGGTGTCGCCCTCGCCGCCGGTCAGCGCCTGCTTCACGGTCACATCGGGATCGAGGCTGTCGCGATGCTGGTTGAGCGTGGCAATCGCCAAAGTCGAGCCGAGTCTCACCGAGCCGGTGTCCGGCGCCAAAATACCGGTCAACATACTGATGAGCGTGGTCTTGCCGCTGCCATTGGGGCCGACGATGCCGATACGGTCGCCGCGCTGGATGCGGGTCGAAAAGTCGCTGACGATGGCACGCCCGCCATAGCTCTTGCCGATGGTCTTGGCTTCGATCACCAACGCGCCGGACGGCGCCGCCGTTGAGGCGGTGATGTTGGCGTCGCCGGCGGTGGCGCGATAGGTACGGCGCGCTTCGCGCAGCTCCTGCAAGTGTCCGACGCGGCGCATGTTGCGCTTGCGCCGTCCGCTGACGCCGTAGCGCATCCAATGCTCTTCGGCGACGATCTTGCGGTCGAGCTTGTGCTGTTCGCGCTCTTCCTCCGCCAACAGCATGTCACGCCATTCCTCAAAATGGGCAAAGCCGCGTTCGATGCGGCGCGTGCAGCCGCGGTCAAGCCAGACGGTCGAGCGCGACAGCGTCGAGAGGAAGCGCCGGTCATGGCTGATGATGACCAGCGCCGTGCGCCGCGCATCGAGGTCGCGCTCCAACCATTCGATGGTCGTGAGATCGAGATGGTTGGTCGGCTCGTCGAGCAGCAAGATATCGGGCGAAGGCGCCAGTACACGCGCCAATGAAGCCCGACGCGCTTCGCCGCCGGACAGATGCACGGGGGCTTCCTGGCCGGTGAGACCAAGCTCTTCGAGTAACTGACGGGCGATGTAGGGGTCGTCGGTCGGCCGCAGGCCTGCCTCCACATAGGCCAGCGTCGAGGCAAAGCCGGCAAAGTCCGGCTCCTGCGGCAAATAGCGCACAAGCGCACCCGGCTGCACAAACACCGAACCATGGTCCGGCTCGACGACCTTGGCAGCGATCTTCAAGAGTGTCGATTTGCCTGAACCGTTGCGGCCGACCAGCGAAACGCGCTCGCCGGTCGACACCGACAACTCCGCCCCCGTGAGCAGCGGCGTGCCCCCGAACGTCAGTGCGATGTCTTTGAGCTGGAGAAGCGGTGGAGGAGCCATTGCGCCTTATGGTGCCGCCAGCGCCGACAGGATACGCGCCCAGGAGCGGATACCCTTGTGGTAGCAGGTCAGGTCGAATTTCTCGTTCGGCGAATGCACGCGGTCGTCGTCGAGCGCGAAGCCGACCAGCAACGAATCCATGCCAAGCACGCTCTTGAAATCAGCGACAATCGGGATCGAGCCGCCGGCGCCGACCGCCACCGCCTTCTTGCCCCACTCCTCGCCCAGCACGTCGCGCGCCTTGTTGAGCGCCGGATTGTCGAACGACAACTGCAGCGGGGGCGCCAGGCCGAAATTGCCGAATTCAACTTTGCAGTCGGTGGGTAGCCGCGCCCGCACAAAGGCGCGGAAGGCGTCGCGGATCTTTTCGGGGTTTTGCGTGCCGACCAGGCGGAACGAGACCTTGGCGCTGGCCTCCCCCGGGATCACGGTTTTGGCGCCTTCGCCGGTATAGCCGCCGATGATGCCGTTGATCTCGGCGGTCGGCCGCGTCGTGATCTGCTCGATCAGCATGCGGTCTTGTTCGCCGGCGGGCTTTTTGAGCCCGATGGGACCGAGAAATTTCTCCGGCGTCAGGCCGAGCCCCTTGAGGTCGGCCTTGATGTCAGGCGGCAGGTCCTTCACGCCGTCGTAGAATCCAGGGATCGTGACACGTCCCTTGTCGTCCCACATGGCCCCCAGAATTTCGGCGAGCAGCCGCAGCGGGTTCTGGGCCGCGCCCCCGAACACGCCGGAATGCAGGTCGCGGTCGGCGCAGGTGATCTTGACGTCCTCGTAAACCAGCCCGCGCAGCGAAGTCGTGATGGCGGGCGTCTTCTGGTCCCACATCGCGGTGTCGCAGACCAAAGCGAGGTCGAGCTTGAACTCGGCCGCATTGTCGCGCACAAAATCAAAGAGGTTCTTGGAGCCGCATTCTTCTTCGCCCTCGATCATCATGGTGATCGGCAGCGGCAGTTTGCCGGTGACCGCCTTAAAGGCACGGCAGGCCTCGATGAAAGTCATCGCCTGGCCTTTGTCGTCGCAGGCGCCGCGCGCCACGATGATCTTGCGCCCATCCGGCAGGGTCTCGATGCGCGGCTCGAAGGGCGGCGTCTTCCACTGGTTCAGCGGGTCCACCGGTTGCACATCGTAGTGGCCATAAAACAGCACGCGCGGACCGGCGACGCCGTTCGATTTGCCGACAACCACCGGATGTCCGGCGGTCGGACGCACGCTGGCGTCAAAACCGATGGTCTTGAGATCGGCAGCCACGTGCTCGGCCGCCGCACGGCATTGGTCCTTGAAGGCCGGGTCGGTGGACACCGAGGCGATGCGCAACAAAGCGAACAGTCGCTCGACGCTGTGGTCGATATCCTGATCAATGCGGCTCAAGACCGCGTCGAGGGTCGTCATGCGGGGCTCCTTGCAGGCAGGGGGCCTACGCTAGCAACGCAGCCGGGCGCTGGAAAGAACCGTCAATGCACGGTCGGCTTGGCAAAATTGGCCAATTTGACGGGGGCCGTCATCACCATGCGTCCGGATGCCTGCGGTCGTCGCCGGTGGCGGCCTTGTAGCGCGGCGCCGATGCGGCGGTAGAGCATCCGCGGGGCAATCCGGGCGGGCAGCGCAGCCGCATAGCCGCAGAGCCGCGCCGTCTTGCGCAAATAAGGCGTGACCACCGGCGCCACAATCAGCGTCGGGACCCCGAACGGATGCCCGGGCGCGTCTGCGAGTGCCGCCGGCACGGCGTCGGGAGCCGCCTCGCCAATCGCCACAAGGCAGACATCGACGCCGCCGGCGCGGCAGAGCTGCCTCGCGTCTTCCATCCGGGCGACCGTGGTGACCTGCCCGATCGCCATGCGGCGCAATCGCGCCGCCAGCCGCGCGCCGCCCTGGCAGTCCGCACCGTCAACAACAACAACCAATTCCGAATGCCGCATCGCGCCACCACCCTGCCGCACGCAACCGTGCTCGCCCCGATGTTCCGTGCGCCAACACAACCACCCGGCGCCGAACGGGCGATATATCCTTATTCTTTCAGGATTTTTTCAAACATACACGGCCTGTCAGGGGCACCAAATTATGAAACTACTGACAGTAGGACTACGGATTGATCTGCGATCGTTTTTTACCGCCGCGCAGCATCGCCTCGGCGCCCGACCGATACATGCGGAAAGCTGAGCGCGCGCGCTGTTACGATCCGACGTTTGCGCGAAAGACGATTCATTTCACTTGACACGCGACCCCGGCAGTGACTGCACGCAGGACCTCGCATTGACTGATGCTGCTGCATCCTGCTTGTCATCGCGTCGCTCGACGTTCAATATAAACGCAATTCCGCCACAGTGCCGGGGGGCGTGAGGGTTCCATGGATGAGTTGATCGGACGTCTCGTCGCCAAGGCAGGCGTCGAACGCGGTGTCGCGGAAAAGTCGCTCGTCATTATCCTCGACTTCCTGCGCAAGGATGGGCCGGCCGATAAGGTGCAGGCGCTCCTTGATCGGCTTCCCGGAGCTGAGGCCCTGTTAGCGCAACAGCCGGATACCGGCGGGGGCATGTTCAGCATGGGCGGCATCATGGGCGCAGGCACAAAGATGATGGCTGCGGGGCTGAGCATGGGCCAGGTGCAGAGTGTGACGCGCGAGACGATTGCTTACGCGCGCGAAAAGATTGGCGACGATGCAGTCGGAGAAATCGTCGGTGCCATTCCTGGCTTGAGTCAATTCGTTTGAACCGTTTACGGCAGAAATAAACAAAACATAAGAAAAGGCGGAGGAAGCGCGGATGTCCTATCCCATCACCGATATAGAGGGGATCGACGGCGATGTTGCCGCGGTCCTCAAATCGGCAGGGATTAGATCAACCGATCGCCTGCTCGAAGCCGCGCGCACGGTAAAAGGACGCAAGACACTCGCCGCGAAGACCGGGTTCGACGAAAAGCTACTGTTGTGCTGGGCCAATGTCGCCGACCGCATGCGCATCAAAGGCATCAGTAAGGAATATGCCGAGCTGTTGCAGCATGCTGGGGTCGATACTGTAAAAGAACTCAAGTATCGCAATCCGCTCAATCTGGCCAAGGCGATGGCCGACGCGAACAAAAGGCGCAAAGTCGTCCGCCTGTTGCCGTCGGAAAAGGTGGTCAAGCGCTGGATCGAAAACGCCAAATTGTTGCCACTCAAAATCACCTACTGACGGCGTCACGCCTGCTTGACAGCCCCCCACCGACCGCGCAAAGCGACCGATATGGGAAGCGTCCGCACACTCGATACGTCCATCGGAACCGCGCCAAAATCAGCGCAAAATAGCCTTTCCGCGCTGTTTTCGCTGGGCCGTCCGTTGGTCATGGGCATTCTCAACGTCACCCCAGACTCTTTTTCGGACGGCGGCCAATTCCTGGATCCCGCGCTGGCCATTACTCATGCCGCAGACATGGCGAAGGTCGGCGCTGACATCCTCGATATCGGCGCCGAGTCAACGCGACCTTACGGCGGCCCTGTTCAGGTATCAGCCCATGAGGAAAAAACGCGGCTCGAGCCAATATTGCCAGCGGTCATCAAACTCGGCTTGCCGCTATCGATCGACACAATCAAAGCCTCGATCGCCGCATGGGCACTCGACCAGGGCGCGGCTATCGTCAACGATGTGTGGGGGCTGCAACGAGATCCCGAGATGGCGCCCCTCGTCGCCAAACGTGGCGTCCCGGTGATCGTCATGCATAATCGAGAGAGCGCAGACGAAGCCATCGACATCATCGCCGACGTGATTGCCTTCTTTTCGCGATCGCTTGAGATTGCCGCACGCGCTGGCATCGCCCGCGACAATATCGTGCTCGACCCCGGCATTGGCTTCGGCAAGACTCCAGCGCAGAGCATTGCTTGCATCGCTCGGCTTGCGGAATTCAAGCGCTTCGGTTTGCCGCTCCTGGTAGGCGCCTCGCGCAAACGCTTCATCAACACGGTAACCCCCTCGGCACCTGACGATCGTATCGGCGGTTCAATCTCCGCCCATCTGCTCGCGGTCGAAAAGGGCGCGGCGATTGTCCGCGTGCATGACGTCAAGGAAACCGTGCAGGCATTGCGGGTGGCCGCAACGATCGAGGCCGCGCGATGAGCGATCGCATTTTCATCCGCGGTCTTGCGCTACATGCCTATCATGGCGTGATGCCGCACGAGGCAAAGGTCGGGCAAACGTTCAGTATCGATCTTGACCTCGAGATCGACCTTTCCACAGCGGCCCGGTCGGACAAAGTCATAGATACCGTTTCCTATGACAAGGTGGTCGACTGCGCGAGCGACGCTTTCGGCGGACAACGTTTCCGCCTGATTGAGGCTGCCGCCGGTCGGGTGGTCGATGCGCTGCTCGCAGCGTTTCCGCCGGTACGTTCGGTCTGTATCACGATCCACAAACCACACGCTCCGATTGCCGCGACATTTGACGATGTCGGCGTCACGCTGACGCGGAGCCGTCATGGCTGAGGCGCTGATCGCGCTCGGCGGCAATGTCGGAAACAGCCGAGCCATTCTCGACCGCGCGATAAATCTGTTTTGCGACGGCAAAGACGTAAGGCTAACGGCGCGCTCGTCCGACTACCGGACCCCTCCCTGGGGTTTCAAGTACCAGCCGCATTTCATCAATCTCGCCATCGCGGTCGATACGACGCTTGGTCCACACGAATTGCTGTCGCGGGCGCAAGAAGTCGAATTGCGTCTCGGCCGCGACCGCACCCACGAAAGGCGCAACGGACCAAGAACCGCCGATATCGACATTCTCGCCTATGACGACCTAACGCTGGACGAACCGAATTTGACGTTGCCGCACCCGCGTCTGTTCGATCGCGCTTTCGTCCTGCTGCCGTTGGCTGAAATCGCCGGGGATCGCATGATCGCCGGGCGGCGCGTGGGCGAAGCGGCCCAAACCGTCGACGCCGGCGGTATCTATCGCCTGCCCTGACGGCCTGAGAGCATGCGATTTGCTTTATCTCAATAGCTTGATGGTGCCGACTGTGCCAACTTTCCCGCATGTCTGACGATCTTTCCCTCGCCGCGGAATTCCCGTCAACAAGCGAAGCGGACTGGCGCAAGCTGGTCGAGGCCGCGCTCAAGGGTGCGGCGTTCGACAAACGGCTGGTGAGCCAGACTTATGACGGTCTGCGCGTGGAACCGCTTTACGCGCGCGCCATGGGAGCGAAGCCCGTTGCGGGACGAATTCCTGGCGCCCCGTGGACCCTGATGCAACGCGCTGACCATCCCGATCCGGCCGCGGCGAACGCCCAAGCGCTAGAGGATTTGGAGAACGGCGCAAACGGGTTGACGCTGGTATTTGCTGGTTCGCTCAATGCCAACGGCTACGGCCTGGATGCTTCGACGGCGACCCTTGAGAGCGTGCTCAAGGACGTCCACCTCGATGCCGGCATCACCATTGATTTCAATCTCAGTCCGCCGACACGCAATGCCGTGCAGCTTTTCGCCGCGCTGGTGAAAAGCCGGAAAATTTCGCCGGCATCGGTCGACCTACGCGCCAGCATCAATCCGATTGGCGGCTTTGCCGCCTCCGGCGCCAGCCCGAAACCATGGAGCGAGCTGTCGAAAACTTTTGCGGCAGCCATCCGCGATCTCGCAGATCAAGGATTTCGTGGGCCCTTCGCGGTCGCCGATGCACGTATCATTCACAATGCCGGGGGCTCGGAAGCTCAGGAACTGGCTTTTGCCATCGCCGCCGCCGTGGACTGTTTGCGCGCGCTCGAGGCGGGCGGCGTGCCGCTCGATAGCGCGCGCGGCATGATTTATTTCCGTATGTCGGCGGACGCCGACGAGTTTCTCACCATCGCGAAATTCCGCGCCATTCGGAAACTATGGGCACGCGTCGAAGAAGCCTGCGGCCTGACGCCGAAGCGGGCATATGTCGCCGCCGAAACCGCGTGGCGGATGATGACCAAGCGCGATCCCTACGTGAACATGCTGCGCAACACTATCGCGGTCAGCGCCGCCGGCCTCGGCGGCGCCGATAATATCGCCGCGCTGCCGCACACTGTCGCCCTTGGACTACCCGATCCTTTCGCGCGCCGGGTCGCACGCAACACGCAACTTATTCTGCTCGAAGAATCCAACCTGGCGAAGGTTTCCGATCCCGCCGCCGGCTCGGGCGCCATTGAGGCTCTGACAAGCCAATTCTGCACCGCCGCATGGAAACAGTTTCAGGAGATCGAAGCCGCCGGCGGCGCCTGGGCTGCGCTTGAACGCGGCCTTATTCAGCAGAAAGTCGCGGCGGTCCGCACCGAACGGCAGAAATCCACGGCGCGGCGCAAGGATGCGCTGACCGGCACCAGTGATTATCCAAATCTCCAGGAAAAAACGCCCGCAGTGCTCAAGGTCGCGCCGGTCGTGCCGCCAAAGGAAAGCGGGGCGAAAGCGGCCATCGAACCGCTGCCGAGCATTCGCTTGTCCGAGCCCTTCGAGAAGCTGCGCGACGCCTCCGACCGCATGATCGCCAGGACCGGGTCGCGGCCGAAAGTGTTCCTGGCCAATCTCGGCAGGGTCGCGGACTTCACCGCGCGCGCGATGTTCGCCAAGAATTTCTACGAGGCCGGCGGCATCGAGGCGCTGAACAATGATGGCTTCAAGGATCAGGCGGCGATGGTCGCCGCCTTCAAGGCATCGGGCGCCAAGCTCGCCTGCCTGTGCTCGTCAGACCAAATCTATGCCGAACAAGCCCCCGACGCCGCTAACGCGTTGACGACCGCCGGCGCCATCGTCCATCTCGCCGGCCGGCCCGGCGACAACGAGGCCAATTGGCAGGCGGCCGGCGTCAAAACCTTCATATTCGTGGGCTGCGATGTGGTTTCGACCTTGCAGGCGGCGCATGATATTCTGGGCGTCAAATGAGCCAGGTCCCCAATTTCACCAAGCTCGACTTCGCTGAGGCCGCCGCGCCATCCGCCAGCAGCGGCGCGCCCTGGACCACGCCCGAAGGCATCCCGGTAAAGCCAAGTTATAGCGACGCTGATCTCGCCGGCATCGATTTCCTCGACACCTATCCCGGCAAGGCACCGTTCCTGCGCGGTCCCTACCCCGCGATGTACGTGGCCCAGCCGTGGACCATCCGGCAATATGCCGGCTTCTCGACGGCGGAAGATTCCAACGCCTTCTATCGGCGCAATCTTGCCGCCGGACAGAAGGGCCTGTCGATCGCTTTCGATCTCGCCACCCATCGCGGCTATGACAGCGACCATCCGCGCGTGTCCGGCGACGTCGGCATGGCGGGCGTCGCGATCGACTCGATCTACGACATGCGCACGCTGTTTTCCGGCATCCCGCTCGACCAGATGAGCGTGTCGATGACCATGAACGGCGCGGTGCTGCCGGTGCTCGCGCTCTATATCGTCGCGGCGGAAGAACAGGGCGTGCCGCACGCCAAGCTGTCGGGCACGATCCAGAACGACATCCTCAAAGAATTCATGGTGCGCAACACCTATATCTACCCGCCCGGTCCGTCCTTGCGCATTATCTCCGACATCTTCTCCTACACCTCGACCGAAATGCCGAAGTTCAATTCGATTTCGGTTAGCGGCTATCACATGCAGGAAGCCGGGGCGACGCAGGATCTGGAGCTCGCCTATACGCTCGCCGACGGCGTCGAATATGTCCGCGCCGGCATCAAGGCCGGTCTGACAATCGACCAGTTCGCGCCGCGTGTGTCGTTCTTCTGGGCGATCGGCATGAATTATTTTATGGAGATCGCGAAACTCCGCGCCGCCCGCATGATCTGGGCGAAGCTGATGAAACCGTTCAAGCCGGAGGATGCGCGCTCATTGTCACTGCGCACACATTGCCAGACATCTGGCTGGTCGCTGGCTGCGCAAGACGTGTTCAACAACGTGCCGCGCACCATGATTGAGGCGATGGCGGCCACCCAAGGCCAGAACTCAGTCGCTGCATACGAACGCCCTCGATGAAGCGCTTGCGTTACCCACGGATTTCTCGGCCCGCATCGCGCGCAACACCCAGATCGTGTTGCAGCAGGAGGCTGGCGCCACCCGCATCGTCGATCCCTGGGGCGGCTCGTACTACGTCGAGAAGCTGACCTACGAACTGGCGCGCAAGGCCTGGGCCCATATCGAGGAAGTCGAGGCGCTCGGCGGCATGGCCAAGGCGATCGAGGCCGGCATTCCGAAGCTGCGCATCGAGGAAGCCGCCGCCAAGACGCAAGCCCGCATCGACGCTCGCGTACAGGCGGTCATCGGAGTCAACAAATATCAGCCGACGGACGAGGTGCCGATCGAGGTGCTCAAGGTCGATAATTCCGCCGTGATGCAGATGCAGCTCGACAAGCTCAAGCGCCTGAAGGCCGAGCGCGATCCGTTAGCGCTCCAGGAAGCCCTTGACGCGCTGACGCGGGGCGCCACCGGCAACGGCAACCTGCTGGAGCTCGCAGTGGACGCTGCACGCGCCAAGGCGACCGTCGGCGAGATTTCCACGGCGCTTGAGAAGGTATTCGGCCGCCATGTCGCTTCGATCAAATCCATCACCGGTGTCTACAAGCGCGAGGTCGGCAAGACTGATTCCGGGGAGCGCGTGCTCAAGGCCGTCGAAGCCTTCGAGGTCGCCGAAGGACGCCGACCTCGCCTGCTCGTCGCCAAGATCGGCCAGGACGGCCACGACCGCGGGCAAAAAGTGATCGCGTCGGCCTTCGCTGATCTTGGCTTCGATGTCGATATCGGGCCGCTGTTTGCAACGCCATCCGAAGCCGCGCGACAGGCCGTCGAGAACGGCGTGCACATTCTGGGCGTGTCGTCGCTCGCCGCCGCCCATCTCACGCTGGTGCCGCAGCTCAAAGCCGAACTCGCAAAGCAGGGCCGCGACGATATCATGATCGTGGTCGGCGGCGTGGTGCCGTCACAGGACTACGATGCGTTGCAAAAGGCCGGCGCGGAGGCAATCTTCCCACCGGGGACGGTGATCGCGGAAGCGGCCGAGAAATTGCTCAAGACGTTGCGCCACCGTCTTGGCCACGATCAGCGAGCCGCGGAATGAGATATATTTTTGCGCGGCCCGCCATCGCGGCGCTTTGCGCGCTTTCGCTTTCGGACTGTATCGACTCGGCTAGCCCAATTCTTCCCGACTCGCAGCAACTGTTCGGGCCACGCGCGACGTTCCAGCTCTACAGCCTGCGCAAGGGGTCCGCGGTAGAGCCGGAACAGGTGACATTTTCCTGGGACGGCGCGCGCTATGTCCGCAAGAGCGGCGGCCTGAAGGACGTCCACGCCTTTTCGGTGCATCCGTTTGAGAATAGCGATTTCATCATCCAGAGCGCGCCAGCCAACAAATCGCGCATGACCGAATATGCCGTGATGCATCGGTTGACGGACGGCGTCTACCAGGTCGTCGTCATCGATGAAGACGACGCGGACGAACCGACACGCGCGGCTCATTGCGGCAAGGGCGAGAAGAACGACCGGTCATGCCGCATCAAGACACGCGACCAATTGTTTGCTTTCGCCCGTGCCACGGCGGCGCGCAAAAGAAACGACGGCGGCTTGGCGATCCGGCTATCCGATGATGAGCGTCCGGGCAAACGCCGACGCTAGGGCACTATGGCTTCGCGCTCGCGACCCCTCTCCATTACTATTCTCGTCACCGGCTTTGGCCCGTTTCCCGGCGCGCCGTTCAACCCGACTGGACCATTGGTCGAGCGGCTTGCGCGGCTGCGCCGGCCGGCGCTGGCCGATATTAAAATCATCCCTCACGTCTTCCCGACCAGCTATGCCGCAGTCGATCGCGAATTGCCGGAACTTATCGCCAAGCACAAGCCACGCGCCCTGTTGATGTTCGGACTGGCTGCGCGAACGAAGTCACTGCGCATCGAAACGCGCGCGCGCAACGCGCTGGCCCTCCTGCCCGATGTCTCAGGTCAATCGCTGCGCCGAAATTCCATTCTTCCCGGCGGGCCTGCGACCTTGGCACTGCCCGCCCACACGCGGTCCTTGCTTGCGGCCGCGCGCAACGCTTGTGTGCCCGTCGTGCTATCGCGCGATGCCGGACGCTATTTGTGCAATTACCTGTGTTGGCGCGCGGCGGAGGCATCCCGTGAGGACGCCGGCCCACGAATGGCCGCCTTTGTCCACGTGCCGGCCATCGCGCACACGATGAGACCGAAAGCGGGACGACGCCGGCTGGGCCTCGACGATCTGACCCACGCGGGAGGCCGTATTCTGTTGGCATTGGCTGCGGCAGCACGGCGTTAACTTCCCAAGTGCAGGATGCATGTCATGCCGATCAATCGCCGCCAACTTCTGGTAGGCAGTCTCACGAGCGCCGCCGCGCTCGCCGCGCCACTCTCCGCCTACGGTCTTGACGCAACCCAATTCGGCGTGCGCGCGGGAGCGCCCGACGACCAGAGCCGCGCGCTGCAGCGCGCGCTCGACCAGGCCGCCCGCACGCGCGCGCCGCTCATCCTTTCGCCGGGTATCTACCGCGCTGGCGACCTTAACCTGCCGGCCGCCACGCAGCTTTTTGGCGTGCGCGGCGCGACACGCCTGATCCTGACGCACGGGCCGTCGCTACTGTCCGCCGAGGGCGGCGACAGCGTCACGCTTTCTGGGCTCACGCTCGAGGGCGGCGGCCAGACGCTACCGCAGAATCGCGGCCTCGTGCATTTCACGGCGGCGAAAGGCGTACATATCGTCGACTGCACCGTCATTGGGGCCGGCGGCAATGGCATCGCGCTCGAGCGTTGTGATGGCAGCGTCACTGCCAGCACCATCACCGGCGCCGACGACAACGCTTTGTTCTGCGTCGATAGTACCGGTCTCATCATTAGTGCCAACACGATCCGCAATTCCGGCAATGGCGGCATCCGCGTATGGCAAAGCGTCAAGCGCCACGATGGCAGCATTGTTGCGGACAACACGATCGAAGATACCGCTGCGCGCTCTGGCGGCACTGGCGAGAACGGCAACGCCATCAACGTTTTTCGTGCAGCCGATGTCATTGTTCGCAACAACATGATCCGCCGCGCCGCGTTCTCCGCCATCCGCGGGAACGCTTCGTCGAATATCCAGATCATCGGCAACAACTGCGCTGAACTCAAGGAAACGGCGATGTATGCCGAGTTCGATTTCGAGGGCGCTATTGTTGCAGACAACGTGATCGACACGGCCGAAAACGGAATCGCCATCACGAATTTCAACAACGGCGGGCGCCTCGCGACTGTGCACGGCAATCTCTTGCGCAATGTCGGCGTGCGGAGACCGGACAATCCGCCAGAGGGCGCCGGCGTCGGCATCGGCGTCGAAGCAGAAACCGCTGTGACCGGCAATGTGATCGAAAATGCGCCGTACGCAGGCATCCGGCTCGGTTTCGGTCCCTACCTGCGCAACGTGACGGCCGTCGGCAATGTCATTCGCGATGCCGGCTTCGGTATTGCCGTGTCGGTCGTGCAGGGCTCCGGTGGTGCCACAATCACAGGCAATATGATCCAAAACGCCAAACGCGGCGCCATCGTCGGCATGGAATGGCACAAGCCCGTGACCGGAGACCTCACCCAGGACGGCGCCGAGCGCTACCCGCAACTCAAGCTCAGCGGAAACCAGGCAAGATAAGCCAGCGATCCAGCACATTGCTGTCTTTTAATGATCAACCCGTCGGCTTGCCTCGCTTAGGCCGTGAACCCATTCATAGTTCTGGTGCCATGCCAACCGTCCACCACACCCGCAAACGCACAACCCTCATGCTCGTTATCTTCGCCTTATTCCTCGGCCCCATCATCGCGCGCGCCGCACTCTACGCGCTCGGCAATGAGCCAAGCTCGTGGCGGGATGCCGATTGGTCTAGTAGCGGCCTGCTGCCAAAGGCTGGCGCCAATCCACAAGCACGCGTGATCGTATTTACCGGCACGGCCGGCGCCTGGAAGGGCGTTTTCGCCGTGCATAGCTGGATCGTTCTCAAGCATGCGAACGCCACCGCCTGGACCCGCTACGACGTCGTTGGTTGGGGAGAGCCGGTGCGCACCAACAATTGGCCGGCCGACGGACGCTGGTTCGGAAACATGCCGGTCGCGATCGCCGATATTTCCGGTGCTGACGCCGAAAAGCTCATTCCACGGATCGAGGCAGCAATCGCCAAATATCGCTTTGCAAGCGCCGGCGATTACCGAATCTGGCCCGGGCCGAACAGCAACAGCTTCGTCGCGACCATCCTGCGCGCAATACCCGAACTTGGCATTGGCCTCCCCCCCAATGCGGTCGGCCGTGATTTTCGCGACGGCGTTTACGCCGGTCTGACCGACAGCCGCACCGGAATTGAGCTCAATTTGAACGGTCTTGCGGCCATCAAGCTTGGCTGGGTTGAAGGTATCGAGCTGAATTTGCTTGGCCTGGTCGCCGGACTTGATTTGCAGCATCCCGGTTTGAAACTGCCGGGGTTTGGCCGCGTCGGCTTTGAGTTGCCGGTGGCAACCGCATTGGCGCGCTGAATTTCATAGCTTGCATGCTGATTTAGCGTGCCCGCCAAATCAGTGGGGTGACGCCGGCGCATGCTTCATGGCAAATTGTCGACGCAATCGAGGCGACCGATGCGCAACACGCTGCCGCTGCTCGACAAGATTCGATTTCCAGCTATCCAGCGCGGCAAGCTGGAAACGCTGCAAATCAATGTCGGCTATCGCTGCAACCAGTCCTGCGTCCATTGTCACGTTAATGCCGGCCCTAACCGAACCGAAGAAATGACCGGTGCGATCGCCGATCTGGTCCTGGACTTTCTTCGGCGTCAAGACGTACCGACGTTCGACATTACCGGCGGAGCGCCCGAACTAAATCCGCATTTCCGGCGGTTGGTGCGCGAGGCGCGCAAATTCGACGTCAAAGTGATGGATCGCTGCAACCTGACAATCCTGGAGCAGCCGGGCCAGGAGGATCTTGCCGAATTTCTTGCGAGTGAGCGGGTCGAAGTGGTCGCGTCGATGCCATGCTATTTGCGGAACAATGTCGAACAACAACGCGGAAAAGGCGTTTTCGACGGTTCGATCCGTGGACTCAAACGGCTCAACGCCATCGGTTACGGCCGCGACCCGGCACTTCCACTTCATCTGGTCTACAACCCGCAGGGCCCGTCGCTGCCTCCGGCCCAGGCCACACTCGAGGCCGATTACAAGCGGGTGCTTGGCGAGCAATATGGCATCCTCTTCAACAAACTGTACGTGCTCGCCAACATGCCGATCCAACGCTTCGGGTCCATGCTGATCACACGCTGCGAGTTCGAAAGCTATCTGGGTCTGCTGCAAGACGCCCATCTCGACGCCAATCTTGGCGGCGTGATGTGCCGCAGCCTGCTTTCGGTGGATTGGCAAGGCTATGTCTATGACTGTGACTTCAACCAGATGCTCGACCTGCCAATGGCGCGCGGCCAAAACAGGCGTGTTCATTTGACCGATCTGCTCGACGACACGATCGAGGGTAATCCGATCCGTGTTGCAGGACATTGTTACGGCTGTACGGCGGGACAAGGCTCGAGCTGCGGCGGCGCATTGAACGAGGCTGCGGAATGAGCCTGTCGATCATCATGCCGGTGCTGGATGAGGCCACCGGCATTGAGGCCACACTGATGGCGCTTGCGCCCTATCGGACGCGTGGCTGTGAGTTGATCGTGGTTGACGGCGGAAGTCGTGATGGAACGCTTGCTTTAGCGCGCCCCCTCGCCGACCGCACACTTATCGCTCCGCGCGGTCGCGCCGCCCAAATGAACGCCGGCGCCTCTGTCGCACGCGGAGATGTGCTCGTCTTCTTGCACGCCGATACGAAGCTGCCCGAAAACGCAGATGCGCTTATTCGCGACGGCCTCGCGCAATCTGGCCGCGTCTGGGGCCGTTTCGACGTCCGCTTCGATCAAGACGGAATCATGCCTTTGATCGCCGTCATGATGAACCTGCGCTCCCGCCTGACGAGTATCGCCACCGGCGACCAGGCGATCTTTGTCACCCGGGCCGCCTTTGACGCGATTGGCGGCTTTCCGGCGCAGCCGCTGATGGAGGATATCGCACTCTCGTCGCGCATCAGGCGCATCAGCCGCCCGGCATACATCCGCGCGCGCGTCACGACGTCTGCCCGCCGCTGGCGAAAACAAGGGATCCTGCGCACGGTATTTATGATGTGGCGACTGCGCTTGGCTTATTTCCTCGGCGCCGATCCGGCACAGCTCGCGCGCCAATATGGCTATGCCGACCGATAGTCCGGTCTCGATCGCAATTCTTGCGAAAGCTCCAATTCCTGGGCTCGTCAACACGCGGCTTATTCCGACGATCGGAGCCCATGCAGCAGCTGTGCTTCAGGAGCGGCTGACCGAACGCGCAATAATGACCTCGCTTGCGGCCGATGTAGGCCCGGTGACGTTGTGGTGCTCACCCGATGCGACCCACAGCACATTCCTCAAATTGGTGACGCAGCAGCGCATCATCCTGAAGCGACAGCCCGAAGGCGACCTCGGCGCACGCATGCTGGCCGCAACAGCTGCCAGCAGCAACCCCGTCCTCGTGATCGGCACCGATTGCCCGGCTTTGAACGAATTGCACCTGCGCGGGGCTGCAAATGCCCTGCGCGAAGGCAATGACGTCACAATTATCCCCGCTGAGGACGGTGGTTATGTTCTCATTGGCACGCGCATGGCGCAGCCGGCGATATTTTCCGGCATTGCTTGGGGCATGAACACAGTGCTCGCCGAAACTCGCGCGCGCATCATCGAGCAGCGTCTCGGATTGACGGAGCAGCCCCCGCTCTGGGACGTCGATACCGAATCCGACCTCGCACGGCTTGAGCGCGAGTTTCCTGAACTTAAATTGTGACGGCTATTGTAGGCGTATCAGGATTAGTCCGCAGACAATCAGACACGCGGCAATGATACGAACGGCGCGCAGCGGCTCCTTCAGCACGACGACAGCAATGACGGCGCCGAACAGTACACTCGTTTCGCGTAGCGTTGCGACCACTGCGATAGGTGCTTCCGTCATCGCCCAAATTGCTATGCCGTAGGACAGAAACTGCAGCGCGCCCCCGGCAAGTCCGCGCTGCCAATAGCGCTGCATCGCCGGGATCACATCGCGTCCATCGCGAAAAAGCGCGTAAGGCAGCATTACAATCGCAATACCGATGAACAACCATACTGAATAGCCGTTCGGATTGACGGAGAACCGTGCTCCGACGCCATCAACCACCGAATAGGCACAGACGGTCAGCGCCGTGAAAAATGCAAAGCCTATCGCGCGACGGTCAATGCGGGCCAGCTCACGGCCGCCGCGCGCCGACAGCAACAGAACGCCCGCGACGAGCGCAAATATTCCGGTCCAGCCGACAACGCTCAGCTTCTCACCGACAAAAAATGTGGTCACGGTCGCGGTCATCAGCGGCGCCGCGCCACGTGCGATCGGATAGACCTGTCCAAGGTCACCCGTGCGATAGGTTTCAATCAGCGAGGCAAAATAGACGAGATGAATGGCGACCGACGCGGCCAGCCACGGCCACGCGGCCCAGGCCGGCACGCCAACCAGCGGAGTGAAAGCCAGCGCCACAACACCTGAACCGATCGAGATGAGCGTTGTGGTCGAGAGCGGATCCAGCCCAACCTTGATCAGCGCGTTCCAGCCGGCGTGGCAGGCAGCGGCGAACAATACGGCGAGAAAGACAAAATTTTCCATTACAAGCGCATGTCGGTCGCTCGTGCCACGGACGCGCAATTTTTGATCATTGTCGCCTCAGCAAAATCGCGCAGCCCGGGAATCGGCAAGTGCACAAGGCATCTTTATAAGCAGGTGCGGACTTTTCAATATACGAATGGAGGGCATTTGCCCTACCATTTCCATCCGGACGCGGACTGCCCACCAAGCAAAGCCCCTTATGGCCGAGGAAAATCGCAACTTTCGAATTGGCACTGGCGCGGGCTTTGCCGCCGACCGGCTCGATGCCGCCGTCGATCTGGCGCAGCGCGGCAAACTTGACGTAATGGTGCTCGAATGTCTCGGCGAGCGCACAGTTGCGTTTGCTCACCGTGATCGGCGGGCAGATCCACGACGCGGCTACAATCAGCTGCTCGATCGGCGCATGCATGCGTTGTTACCGGTATGTCGGGCATCGGGAACGACAATCATCACAAACATGGGCGCTGCCAACCCACGCGCGGCGGCAGTGCGCACGCACGAGATCGCTCGCGATCTTGGGATCAAAGGCCTCAGAATCGCGTGCATCGAAGGCGATGACGTCAGCGGCCTCCTCAGCGCGGATCAGCCGTTCATGGATGAGCCAGGAACCATCGCGGCGATTGAGCACCAAATCGTCGGCATGAATGCCTATCTTGGCGCCGATGCAATAATTCCCGCACTCGATGCCGGCGCAGACGTTGTCATTGGCGGACGGCTTGCCGACCCGTCGATGTATCTTGCTCCGCTCATGCGCCATTTCGGCTGGAAAGAAGGCGACACCGGCGCGCTGGCAGCCGGCACTTTGGTTGGGCACCTGATGGAATGCGGCATGCAAATCACGGGCGGATATTTTGCTGACCCCGGAATCAAGGACGTTCCAAACCTCGCACAGTGCGGCTACCCGATCGCGGAGGTGTCGGCTGATGGCAGCGCTGTCATTACCAAGTTGCCTGGGACAGGAGGATTCGTGACCGAAGCGACCGTCAAGGAGCAATTGCTCTACGAGGTCCACGACCCGAAAAAATACCTGACTCCGGACATCACGGCCGATTTCAGCCAGGTAGAGATCAGGGACCACGGCAATGATCGCGTGCAGGTTTCCAATGCCGCGGGCCGGATGCGGCCCAACGATCTCAAGGTCACTGTCGGCTTCGATGCCGGTGTTCTCGCGGAAGCGGGTGTGAGTTATGCGGGCCCATCGGCCAGCGCGCGCGGGCGACTTGCCGCCGAAATTGTCGGGGCGAGGCTCAAGAGCACGCATGGGCTCACATCAGATATCCGCATCGACTTGATTGGTGCCAGCTCGCTTTTCGCCACGGCGGGCAAGGTGAACACAGACAGTGAAGATGTCAGACTTCACATCGCAATGCGGACCACCAAACGTGAGGAGGCCGAGCTCTTACTATGGGAAGTCGAATCGCTGCTGTGCTGCGGACCGGCAGGCGGCGGTGGATTTCGCGGCGTCATCACGCCTGCCATCATGACCAAGTCCGTCTTGATCGATCGAACGATCGTCCGTCCGACATATGAGATATTCGAAACATGACGCCGATACGCCAGAATGAACGAAGTCTTGTGCGCGACATTGCGCATGCGCGTGCCGGCGACAAAGGCAACACGTCGAACGTCAATGTCTGGGTTTACGATCCGGCCGATTTCGCATTGCTCAAGCACAATCTGACAGTCGAACGCATCAAGCGCGAATTTCCCCACCTCATGCGCGGTAACGTGACACGTTACGTGATCGAGCATCTGCATGGGCTGAATTTCGTGATGCACGACGCTCTTGAAGGCGGCGTGAATGCGTCGCTCAACCTCGACTCACACGGAAAGTCGTGGAGCTATTTGATCCTCGGCCTCGAACTCGAGCACTGACGTCGCGGCAACGCCACGCCGTCGCCTCACGCTTTTGCGGCAGCCGGGGCCCATAGATTCGGACCCGCGCGCTGATATTGCGGTGGCCGCGCAACCTCCGCGCCCAAAGCCTTGGCCGCATGCCAGCCCCAATGCGGGTCGTCGAGAAAGCAACGCGCCATCGACACCATATCAGCCTCGCCCTTGGCGACGATTTGCTCGGCATGCTCCGGCTTTACGATCAGGCCGACTGTCCGGGTCGGAATGCCCGCTTCTTTTTTGACGCGCGCGGCAATCGGCACGTTGTAACCGGGTTCGGTAGGATTGCGGATGTCACCGGCGACGCCACCAGATGAGATGCAGATGAAGTCGGTCCCCTCGCCCTTCAACGCCTTGGCGATCGCCACCGCATCGTCAGCCGTGAGACCACCTTCGCGCCAGTCGCTCCCCGTAATGCGAGCCCCGAGCGCCACGGTTTTCGGCACAACGGCGCGCACTGCACGTGCGATCGACAATGGGAACCGCAGCCTGTTCTCGAGCGAACCGCCGTATTGATCGCTGCGCTTGTTGGAGATCGGCGACATGAACCCGTGGATTAAATAACCGTGCGCCATATGCAATTCGATCTCATCGAATCCGATGCGCAGCGCGCGCTGCACCGAGGCGACAAAGGCCGACCGCACGCGGTCCATATCGGCTTCAGTGACCTCGCGCGGCGTGTGCCAACCCTCACCGAAAGGGATCGGCGAGGCGGCAATGGTCGGCCACGGATCGGCGTCCGCCTTGAGCGGGCCGGCGCCTTCCCAGGGACGCTGGGCCGATCCCTTGCGGCCGGAATGGGCGATCTGAATACCGAATTTGGCGCTGCCCATGCGTCGCGCCTGCCTGACCACGCGGGCCAAAGCTGCTTCGTTGTCGTCGGAATACAGGCCCAGGCAGCCATGCGTAATTCGGCCATGGCGCTCGACGTGGGTGGCCTCCACAACCACCAACGCGGCGCCGGAGTGGGCCATCATGCCAAGATGCATGAGGTGCCAATCGTTGGCACAGCCATCGTCGGCCGAATACTGGCACATCGGCGAGACCACAATGCGGTTGGCGAGCTCAAGGCCCGCCATCCGAAAAGGCGTGAAGAGGGTACTGGACATGGGTTTGTTTCGGCTCTGGCTGAGGCGCGTAAGACTTTAGCGCTGCTGGATGGATTTCAGATACGCGATGATGGCACCGACATCCCCTGCGTCAAACGAGAATTCAGGCATATCAGGGTGGCCGGACATGATGCCCTCGCCCAACGCCTCTTCCAGCGACTCGATCGGGTAGCGCTGGCCAAGGATGCGGAACGGCGGAGCAACTTTATTCGGGCTCTCGCCGCCGCGGCCGACTGCGTGGCAGGGTGCACAGTTGCGCGTGAGCAATTCTTCGCCGCGCTTCAGACTTTGGGCAATTGCGTCTTGCGACGCGGTCGTGACCAGGGCCGCCGCGGCAACAGCCATTGCGGTCAGAAACTTTAGGCGGCCGGCCGAATATCGCTTTTTCCGTTCGCCAAGCGCTGACCTGCGAGTTCGGCCCAGAGTGCCGCCGCGTGTTCGGCCTGGCGCCGCTGCAACTCGAACTGTTCCTCGGCGAAGTACCATTTCCAACGGCCGCTGCGGGCCAACTCGCCGAGATAGGCAAGCCGGCGCTGCGCCAAGGCATGCCATTTCTCAGCGATCTTGTCGAAGCGAACTCCGCTTTGCACAGCCGCCATTGAGTGCCCCCCGGCACGCGCGAATTCGGCGATCGAACGACACCACGCGCATCGACGACAACCAAAAATTGCACGAAAACAACGGCATACAGCTTGTGGAAACCACAGCCATGTAAGCCGATTCGCGGATGTTTCAAAGGGAGAGATTGGGCCTTACAGGCGGATGCTCAGCTTGTTCGCAAGCACACCGATAATACCGCGCCGGAACAGCAGCACGCAGGCGACGAAGATCACGCCCTGGAGCACCAGCACCCACTCGCCCAGAAAAGAGAGCTTGTATTGCATGGCAAGGATGACAAAGGAGCCGACAACCGGCCCAAAGATCGTCCCGAGCCCACCGACCAGCGACATCAGCACGACTTCTCCCGACATGGGCCAGTTCACGTCGGTGAGCGAGGCAATCTGCAGCAGGATTGCCTTGGTCGAGCCCGCCACACCGGCAAGCGTCGCGGACAGAACGAAAGCGAGCAGCTTATAGCGGTCGGTCTTGTAGCCGAGCGAGATTGCGCGCGTCTCATTCTCGCGGATGGCCTTGAGGACTTCGCCGAACGGCGAATGGATGATGCGATGGATAAGCAGCATCCCGCACAAAAATACGGCGAGCACGAACACGTACATCGTCATGTCATTGCGCAAGTCGAACAGGCCGAAAAGCGTGCCGCGCGGAACCCCCTGGATGCCGTCTTCGCCGCCGGTAAATTTCATGCGAAGGGCGACGAAATACATCATCTGCGCCAGCGCAAGCGTGATCATCGCGAAGTAGATGCCCTGCCGGCGGATGGCCAGCGATCCGGCAACGAGGCCGAGTTCGGCGGCGGCGGCAGTGCCAGTGAGAATGGCAAGTTCGGGCGGCAAACCCCAGACTTTCGCGGCATGCGCCGAAATGTAGCTCGCCCAGCCGAAATAGAGTGCGTGTCCGAACGATAGCAAGCCAACATAGCCGATCAGCAAATTGAACGCGCAGGCGAACAGCGCAAAGCATAGCGCCTGCATCACGAACAGCGGATACGTCACGAAAGGCGCCACCACAAGCGTCGCTACCATCACGATGAAGCCGATCGTTTCGCTCTGCTCGCGCAGCACGGACGGCTTTTTCGTGAGCGGATCGACTACGCGCTCCATCACGCCCTCCGCCCGAACAGGCCGGCAGGACGCACCAGCAGCACGATCGCCATGATCACGAAGATCACCGTGTTTGAAGCCTCCGGGAAGAACACTTTGGTGAGACCCTCGATGATGCCGAGCGTAAAGCCCGTGACGACGGCTCCGAGAATCGAGCCCATACCGCCGATCACCACGACCGCAAACACCACGATGATCAGTTCCGAGCCCATCTGCGGTGAAACGTTATAGATCGGCGCCGCCATCACGCCGGCGAAGGCCGCCAGCGCGACACCAAAGCCATAGGTGAGCGTAATCATGCGCGGCACGTTGATGCCAAACGCGCGCACCAGTGTCGGGTTTTCGGTAGCGGCGCGCAGATATGCGCCGATGCGCGTGCGCTCGATCACGAACCAGGTGCCAAGACAAACCGTCAGTGAGGCGACGATGACCCAGACGCGGTAGTTCGGCAGGAACATGAAGCCGAGATTTTGCCCGCCACGCAGCGATTCAGGCAACGTATATGGCAGGCCAGCCGAACCGAGATAGTTGCGGCACACGCCTTCAATGATAAGCGCGAGGCCGAAGGTGAGCAGCAGGCCGTAAAGGTGGTCGAGCTTGTAGATCCATTGCAGGAAAACGCGCTCGATCAAAATGCCGATGATACCGACCAAGATCGGAGCGATGATCAGCGACGGCCAGTAACCGAGCCCGGAAAATTGCAGAATCAAATACGCCGTCAGCGCGCCCAGCATGTACTGGGCGCCATGCGTAAAGTTGATGATATTGAGCATGCCGAAGATCACGGCGAGCCCCAGGCTCAGCAGCGCATAGAACGAGCCGTTGATCAGCCCGATCAGGAGTTGGCCGAACAGCGCCTGCGAAGGGATGCCGAAAATCTCGAACACACGAACGCTCCATTCAGGACGGAGGGGCGAGCGTAAGCCCGCCCCTCCGTCTTTGGTCGTTTTTCCTTAGCCGGTCACCAGCGGGCACTTGCCTTCGTTGAGCGGACGGAAGGCTTCGTTGGCCGGAATGGTTGCGCGGAGCTTGTAGAAGTCGCCGGGATATTTCGATTCCGAAGGCTTCTTCACTTCGAACAGATAAGCCGGGTGAATGACGCGGCCGTCGGCGCGGACTTCGCCTTTGCCGAACAGCGGATCGTCGGTCGGTATCGACTTCATCTTGGCGGTCACCGTCTTGCCGTCCGGATCGCCGCCGAGCGCCAGGCGCGCCTTCAGATAATGCAGGATGCCCGCATAGACGCCGGCGTGAATCATCGTCGGATACTTGCCGGCCGCGGCGCCCGCTTCATGCCAGCGCTTGGTCCAGGCGCGGTTGGTGTCGTTGGCATCCCAATACCAGGTTTCGGTCAGCGCGAGGCCTTGCGCAGTCGGCAGACCGAGCGCGGCAACATCGCTCGAGAACACCAGCAGACCGGCAAGACTCTGGCCGCCCTTGACGATCCCGAATTCGGCCGCCTGCTTGATCGAGTTGATGGTGTCACCGCCGGCATTGGCAAGACCAATGACCTTGGCCTTCGACGCCTGCGCCTGCAGCAGGAACGAGGAGAAGTCGGCCGTGTTGAGCGGGTGGCGAACCTTGCCGAGCACCTTGCCGCCGTTCTTCTCGACCACCGCGATGGTGTCGGTTTCGAGCGCGTGGCCGAAGGCGTAATCGGCGGTGAGGAAGAACCAGGTATCGCCGCCTGTTTTCACCATCGCTTTTCCGGTGCCATTCGCCAGCATCCAGGTGTCGTAGGTCCAATGGACAGTATTGGCGTTGCACTTCTCACCGGTCAGCGTGGAAGCTGCAGCGCCCGAGACGATGAAGAGCTTGTTCTTCTGTGCTGCGACCTGGCTTACCGCCAGCGCCACGCCCGAGTTCGGCACGTCGATGATCATGTCGACCTTGTCCACGTCGAACCACTGGTTGGCGATGCTGGTGCCGACGTCCGGCTTGTTCTGGTGATCGCCGCTGATCATCTCGACTTTCACATTGGGATGATCCTTGGTGAAGTCAGCGATCGCCATTTTGGCAGCAGCAACCGAGCCCGGGCCGCCGATGTCGGCGTAAAGGCTCGACATGTCGCTCAGCACGCCGATCTTCACATTCACCTGCTGGGCATTGGCCCCATTGCAGGCGAGAACCGCGGCAAGAGCCGCGAGTCCCAGGGTTTTTCTCATGAGTGCATCCTCCTTGTTGATTTGTTCAATTTGCTATTAGCCGCTCACCAGCGGGCAGCCGCCATCCTTGAGCGGACGGAACGCTTCGTCGGCGGGGATAGTGGCACGCACATGGTAGAAGTCGTGCTTGTATTTGGACTCCGACGGCTTCTTCACTTCAACGAGATAGGCCGGATGCAGCACGCGGCCGTCCTGGCGCACCGTGCTTTTGCCGAACGCCTCGTCCTCTGCCGGAAGCTTCTTCATTTCTGCCACAACTGCCTTGCCGTCGGCAGCGCTTTTGAGCGCGGCGACCGCCTTCAGGTAATGCAGCGTGCCGGAATAGACACCGGCCTGGTTCATGGTCGGAACCTTGTTGTCATCCTTGCGCTCGGCGTGCCAACGCTTGGTCCAGGCGCGGGTCTGATCGTTCAGGTCCCAGTAGAAGGTCTCTGTGAAGATCAGGCCCTGGGCGATGTCCAGCCCCAGCGCGTTTATGTCGCTCGCGAACACGAGCAGGCCAGCAAACTTCTGCCCGCCCTTGACGATCCCGAACTCGGCGCCCTGTTTGATCGAGTTGATGGTATCGCCGCCGGCATTGGCGAGGCCGACGATCTTGGCCTTGGACGTCTGCGCCTGAAGCAGGAACGACGAGAAGTCGTTGGTGTTGATCGGATGGCGCACGGCCCCCAGCACCTTGCCGCCATTGGCCGTGACGACCGCCGCGGTGTCGCGCTCCAGCGCGTGACCGAAGGCATAGTCAGAGGTGAGAAAGAACCAGGTGTCGCCGCCGGTCTTCACGATCGCCTTGCCGGTGCCGTTCGCCAACATCCAGGTGTCGTAAGTCCAGTGCACCATGTTGCCGTTGCATTTCGGTCCGGTAAGGTCGGAACTCGCGGGACCGGACGCCATGAACACTTTGTTCTTCTGCGCGGCGACCTGCGTGATGGCGAGCGCGACCCCCGAGTTCGGCACATCGGCAATCATGTCCACATGGTCGACGTCGATCCATTGATTGGCGATCTGTACGCCGACGTCGGCCTTGTTTTGGTGGTCGCCACTGAGCACTTCCACCTTGAAATTCGGATGTGACTTCATGAACTCCGCAGCGGCCATTTTCGCCGCGATGACGGAACCAATGCCGGTGTTGTCGGCGTAAAGACTCGACATGTCGGTGAGCACGCCGATTTTGACGTCGATTTGCTGGGCATTTGCAGAGCCGCACGCCAGCGTCATGGCGAGGACTGCCAAACTCATCGTTTTCTTCATTCGTCGTTCCTCCCGTTATTTCCTGGTTTTACGGCTAGTTTTCACACTCCGAGATAATCGTGCAGCTTCTCCACGTTGGCGTCCAGTTCGGCATTGGCGAACTGGTCAATGATGCGGCCATGTTCCATGACGTAATAGCGGTCCGCAACGGTCGAGGCGAAACGGAAATTCTGCTCTACCAGCAGGATGGTAAAGCCCTGCTCCTTGAGAGCCCGGATGGTCTTGCCAATCTGCTGGATGATGACGGGCGCAAGGCCTTCGGTCGGCTCGTCGAGCAGCAGGAGCCGCGCGCCGGTCCGCAGGATGCGACCGATCGCCAGCATTTGCTGCTCGCCGCCGGAGAGTTTCGTTCCCTGGCTCGATCCCAGCCGCTCCTTGAGATTGGGAAACAGATTGAAGACCTGATCGAGTGAAAGGCCGCCCGGTTTGACGACGGGCGGGAGCAGCAGATTTTCCTCGACACTGAGGCTGGCAAATACGCCGCGCTCTTCGGGGCAGAAGGCGACGCCCGAGCGCGCAATCTGATCGGACGTGCGGGCGATCATCTCGTCGCCATGGAAGTGCACCGAACCGGTGCGGTGACCGACGATGCCCATGATTGATTTCAGTGTCGTGGTCTTGCCGGCGCCGTTGCGTCCGAGCAGCGTGACCACCTCACCCTCGTGTACATCGAAGGTTACACCGTGCAGGATGTGGGACTCGCCGTACCAGGCCTGCAGATCCTTGATCGCGAGCATCGGTGCGCGGACGTCAAGCATGCCCGACCCCCATATAGGCTTCGCGAACCTCCGGGTTGGCCGACACGGTATCGTAGTCCCCTTCCGCCAGCACGCGTCCACGCGTGAGGACGGTGATGTGGTCGGACAGGTCGGCGACGACCGACAGATTGTGCTCGACCATCAGCACTGTGCGATCGGCCGACACACGCTTGATCAATTGCGAGACGCGGTCGATGTCCTCGTGACCCATGCCCGCTGTTGGCTCGTCAAGCAGCAGCATCTCCGGATCAAGCGCGAGCGTCGTCGCAATTTCCAGGGCGCGTTTGCGTCCGTATGGCAGCTCGACGGCCGTCCAATCTGCGACCGATGACAAACCCACGTCGGCGATGAGCTCCATGGCGCGCTCGTTCAGATCGCTGAGCACCGACGTCGAACGCCAGAAGTCGAACGAACCGCCGCGCGCGCGCTGCAACGCGATGCGTACGTTTTCCAGGACCGTCATGTGCGGGAATACCGCGGAAATCTGAAACGAGCGCACGAGGCCAAGGCGCGCGACCTCAGCCGGCTGCGCCGCGGTGATATCCTGTCCCTTGAACAGGATGCGCCCGCGCGTCGGGCTCAGGAATTTGGTGAGCATATTGAAGCAGGTAGTCTTCCCGGCACCATTCGGCCCGATCAAAGCGTGAATGCTCCCACGCTTGACGCGCAGGCTCACGCCGTTGACGGCAACAAAGCCGGCAAAATCCTTCGTAAGATCCTCGGTCTCGAGGATCATCTCTTCACTCATACGCAGCGACCCCTCGTCCGTCATTTCTGACAGGTTTTGGCTGCATGCGGCAAGGCCTACGATAGGCCGGTTGGTGCGGCTAAGTGGCTGATAAGATTGGGTGTGTTTAGTTCGACCCGCGCTAGCCACCCTTGAATTTCTTGGCGAGTGCGTCCGCATTGCGCGCCAGCAGGCCAATATCTGCGCCGACCGCGACAAACAGATAACCCCACTCGATATAGCGCCGGGCTTCCTCTTCGTTTCCGGTCAGGATGCCCGCCGGCTTACCGAGCGCCTTGAGGCGCTTCACCGCATCCTCCATCGCCTTCTGCACCTCGGCATGTTGCGGATTGCCGAGGTGGCCGAACGAGGCCGCGAGATCCGACGGTCCGATGAAGACCCCATCGATGCCGTCCACTTTGGCAATGGCCTCGAGTTCCTTGAGCGCTATGCGCGTCTCGACCTGGACCAGCACGCAAATTTCATCGTTCGCCTTGGTCAGATAGCCCGGCACGCGCCCATATCGGCTGGCGCGAGCCGCTACTGACACGCCGCGGATTCCCTGCGGCGGATAGCGCGTGGACGCAACCGCGCGCTTTGCCTCTTCGACGTTCTGGACATAAGGAAACAGCAAAGTCTGCGCGCCGATATCGAGCGCGCGTTTGGCCAGCACGGCATCATTCCACGCCGGACGGATGATCGGCGTCGCAGTGCCGGCCTGGACCGCCTGAAGCTGTGAGAGCAGATCGGGGATTTCGTTCGGCGAGTGCTCGGTATCGAGCAAAATCCAGTCGAACCCGCTGTCGGAAATCACCTCGGCAGCGATGTTGCTGCACAGGCTCGACCAGAGACCGATCTGCAATTTTCCGGCGGCGAGTGCGTGCTTGAAGGCGTTACGTGGCATGTCCGGCATGATCTATCTCTTTCTTAGTGGCGCATGATCTCGTCCGAAAACCGGTTCCCACTTTCATGCGCTACACAAACTGAATGGCAATGCCGCCGAGCGGCCCGAAATCGGCGTGCAGCGTATCGCCTTTTTGCGCGAACACCACACGCGTGAACGAACCGGCGAGCACGATGTGTCCCGGCTCAAGTGCGTGACCATGCGGCCCGATCTTGTTGGCAAGCCACGCGACGCCCAGCGCGGGATGACCGAGCACACCGGCGGCGAGGCCGGTCTCCTCGATTTCGGAATTGCGGTACATGATGCCGCCGACCCAGCGCAGATCGACATCGAGCGGGCCGACCGGACGCCCGCCCATGGCAATACCGGCCGCGGCACCATTGTCCGCGACGGTGTCGACGATCTTGCGCTGGTCTTGCAAACGCGCATCGACGATCTCGATTGCCGGCACCACGTATTCGGTGGCGCGCAGGACCTCGGCGAGGCCGACACCCGGACCCTGCAGCTTTTTTCCCATAATGAAGGCAAGCTCGACTTCGACGCGTGGCTTGCAGTAGTCGGCGTGTTTCACTTTTGCGCCGTCGGCGATCAGCTGGTCGTCGAGGATATAGCCGTAATCGGGCTCGTCGATCATCGAGGAGCGCTGCATCGCCTTCGAGGTGAGCCCGACTTTATGGCCGATCAGCTTGGCCCCGGCCTTGATCTTGCGCTGCGCCACCTCGGTCGAGATCGCGTAGGAATCATCGATGGTGATGCTCGGGAAAGTAATGTGCAGCTGGGTCGCCTGTTTGCGCTCCTTTTGCGCGGTCATCAGGATATCGGCGGCCTTTTTGCGGTCGGCGTCGGAGAGCATTTTTCCCCCTCAATTCTTGTGGGGACGATCCTGTACCGGCTCTCCAGAGAAAATCAAATCATCATAGCTCCGCTGACCCGCAGAGTTCAGCCCGCGCGTGGCTCGACCTTTCGATTGATGAGAGCCATAAGGCGGGCGAAGGGGCCGCGGAGCCAAGGTAAATCGATTGCCAGAAGCACGATCCCCAGCGGCAGCATCCAGAAACCGAGTACCGGCAGAAATCCGAGCACTCCGCCGATCATGAGCGCAATCGCCAAGGGTATGCGCAACCACACGGCGCCGGGCTGCTTTACGGATTTAATCAGATGCCGCGCCCAAGCCGGGACACGGCGCTGCAAGCGCCTTAATTCTTCGTGGAAATCCGGTTGCCGACCCATCGTGGTCTAAAACGCGGGCCGCTGTTTCGTTCGCCTGCCCGACGCATCTTGCGATCACATCTTCGACAAGTAGGGGTTGAATCCATTGTCACTGGTTTAGCCAACTGGCATACGCCGCACGCTGACAAGATCGAAAACGGAATCCAAAGGGACTATGCGAAAATGCTCAATCAGTTGACCAGGCCAGTCGCTAGAGCGGCAGCCGCTTGTATCGCGATCGCAGGTTTTAGCCTCGTCGCAGCTGCCGCACCTGCTCCGATCACTCACCCAACTGCGGTTCATAAGTATGTGGACATCGACGGCGTAAAAATCTTCTACCGCGAGGCCGGACCGACATCCGCTCCAACCGTTTTACTCCTGCACGGACTTCCGTCATCTTCGCGCGAGTTCGATGCGCTTCTTCCGCTCCTCGCGGACCGATACCATTTGGTGGCGCCTGATTATCCTGGGTTCGGTCATTCTGATACGCCCACACCGGATAAATTCGGCTACACCTTTGAGAACATTACAAACGTCATCGACAAGTTCACCCAGTCTCTCGGCCTGAAAAAGTATGCGCTCTATGTCAACGATTACGGCGGTCCAATTGGTTTTCGACTAGCGCTTGCTCATCCTGAACGCGTGACCGCGATCGTCGTTCAAAATGCGGTCGCCCATAACGATGGTCTTGATGAAAAGCGCTGGGCTGCGCCGCGCGCATTCTGGGCCGACCGCACAAAATATGAAGATCAATTCCGGCAGCGCCTGACTTCTCTTCAAGGAACGAAGGCGAGGCATATTGGAAACTCACCCCACCCCGAGCGCTACAGCCCTGACCTTTGGGACGACGAATTTGCGTATCTGAGCAAGCCAGGCATAGGCCAAATCCAGGTCGAGCTATTTTACGACTACCAAAGCAATGTCGTCGCGTATCCGCTCTGGCAAGACTATTTCCGCAAGCACCAGCCGCCAATGTTGGTGCTTTGGGGCAAATACGATCCGAGCTTCGCATTGCCCGAGGCAGAGGCTTACAAGCGTGAGATCCCGAGCGCGGAAGTGCACGTCCTGGAGGCCGGCCACTTCGCGATGGATGAAGCCTTGGAGCAGATTGCCGTTTATATGCGGCCTTTTCTGGCAAAATCGCTCAGCAGGCACTCGCTCAAGGCGGAGCCCGTCGGCCGGCACCCCGGCAACAAGCAGCCTGGGTAATCGCGCCGGCTCTCAGTGCTTGAGCTTCGAATCGACCTTGAAGCTGGCCTGAGTTTTCTTCGTGATCTCGTCGACCGTCACGCCGGGCGCGAGCTCGGTGAGCGTCATGCCGCCCTTCTTGCGGTCGATGGTGAACACGCCGAGATCAGTGATTACCATGTCGACGACGGCGGCGCCGGTGAGCGGCAGATTGCATTTGTGCAAAAGCTTCGGCTCGTCCTTGGCGGTGTGCTCCATGATCACGACGACCTTCTTGACGCCGGCCACGAGATCCATGGCGCCGCCCATGCCCTTCACCATCTTGCCGGGAATCATCCAGTTGGCGAGATCGCCGTTCTCGGCGACCTGCATGGCGCCGAGCAGCGCGATATCGATGTGGCCGCCGCGGATCATCGCGAAAAATCCGCCGACGAGAAAAAGCTGGTGGTCGGCAATTCCGTCACTGTCTGCTTGCCGGCGTTGATGAGATCGGGATCTTCTTCGCCCTCGTAGGGGAACGGCCCAAAGCCGAGCATACCGTTTTCGCTCTGCAGCTGCACGGTCATGCCGTCGGGAATGTAGTTCGACACCAGCGTCGGAATGCCGATGCCGAGATTGACGTAAAAGCCATCGCGCAATTCCTTGGCGGCGCGTTCGGCCATCTGATCGCGGGTCCAGGGCATGAGAGGCCCTCCTTTAATCTGAGTTTGTATTCATTTTTGATTTGCGCATGATCTAGTCCGAAAACCGGTTCCCACTTTTCGGGATCATGCGCCTAAACCTCTTCTCCGGTTGCGGCGGCAGCTGTGCGCTTGCGCACCGTGCGCTGCTCAATGTGCTTGACCGCATTGGGAACGTGAACGATGCGCTTGACGTAAACGCCAGGCGTAATGATGTGATCGGGATTCAATTCGCCCGGGTGCACCAGATTCTCCACCTCAGCGACTGTCACTTTGCCGGCGGTCGCCATCATCGGATTGAAGTTGCGCGCGGTCTTTCGGTAAACAAGATTGCCTTCGTGGTCGCCCATCCAGGCATGCACGACGGATAGATCTGCGACGATGCCACGCTCCATGATGTAACGACCACCGTCGAATTCCCGCTCTTCCTTGCCTTTGGCGATATCGGTGCCGGCGCCGGTGCGGGTGAAGAAAGCGGGAATGCCGGCGCCACCGGCGCGGATACGCTCGGCCAGCGTGCCTTGCGGGTTGAATTCAATCTCGAGTTCGTTCGCCAGGAACTGCTGCGCGAACAATTTGTTTTCGCCCACATAAGACGAGATCATTTTCTTGACCTGCCGCGTTTCCAGCAGCAAGCCGAGGCCGGCGCCGTCGACCCCCGCATTATTCGACACAATCGTGAGATTTTTCACGCCGCTGTCGCGGATGGCGAGGATCAGCGTCTCTGGTATGCCGCAGAGGCCGAAACCTCCGGCGCAGATCAGCATGCCATCCTTGAGCACGCCGGCCAGCGCGGATTTCGCGTCGGAATAGACCTTCTTCATACAACTCCACCACTCTCCCGGACCAACAAAGTTCTATAGGGACTATGGCGCAGGCCAAACGTCAATTGGCCGTATGCCCGGCTCAAGCCTAGCGCAGACCCGCATTGCGGGTCACCCCATTGCAGATATTTGCCACGCGGCCATTTGGCATTATGACAGTCGGCACGCGATTTCATCCGATAACCGGTTCCCACCTTTCGGGATCGCGCGCTATACCTGCGAGCCCCATGCCAAACGTTCTCATTCTCACGGAAGTCCAGGAAGCCATGCGCGCCCGTTACAAGGCGATGCTGCTGGAGCGGTTTCCGCAATTGACCATCAACGTCGTTGGCCATCACACCCAGGTCGATCCCCACATAGCCGCCACGGACATTCTGCTGTGTTTCGGGCCGCCAATGGCCGATCACGTGGTGCGCGATGCGCCCAAGCTGAAGTGGATCCAGTCGCTCGGCACCGGCGTCGACAACATTGTCGACCTGCCCTCGCTCGGCAAAGAGGTGCTGGTCACCAATGTCCGCGGCATCCACGGTGCACCGGTGTCGGAAGCCACTATCGCCTTCATGTTGTCGCTCGCGCGCGACATGCCACGCTCGGTCCGTGCACAGGATAACAGCAAGTGGGAACGCTGGCCTTCGGCGCTGCTCGCCGGCAAGACTGTCGGCATTCTCGGCGTTGGCCTCATCGCGGAATATTTGGCTCCCATCTGCAAGACGTTTCATATGACGGTGGTGGGCATCAGCGGAAGCCCGCGCGACAGCAAGGGCTTCGACCGCATGGTTCACCGCAACGATCTGCTGAAGGTTGCACCCGATCTCGACTTTCTCGTTGCGCTAGCCCCGCTCACACCGGAAACGCGCGGCATCGTCGGCGAAAAGCTGCTGAGCGCCATGAAGCCGACGGCCTATCTGGTCAACGTCGCGCGCGGTGGCGTGGTCGATGAACCGGCATTGATCGCCGCGCTTGAAGCGGGAAAAATTGCCGGCGCCGGGCTCGACGTGTTTTCGCAAGAACCGTTGCCGCCCGACAACCCGCTGTGGAAGACCAAGAACTTGACGATCTTCTCGCATCTCGGCGGCTATTCGCAGGGCTACGAGGACCGCGCCATGCCGACCATCGCCGGCAACATGGCCAAGTTCTTGGCTGGCGATTCCAAATCCATGATCAATATCGTGCGCAAGCCTGCGTCCTGGGGAGTTTGAACGATGGCTTTGTCGGAACGCCTGAACACACCGATCTCCAATGCCGAGCTCGAGCGCCGCTGGCGCGCGGTGCGCGCCGCCATGGAAAAGGAAAAGATCGATGTGCTGCTGATGCAGAATAACAACGATCACATGGGCGGCTACGTCCGTTATTTCACCGACATGCCGGCGACCAACGGTTATCCCAACACCGTGGTGTTCCCGCGCGACGATGAGATGACCGTCGTCTGTCAGGGTCCGTTCGGCGGCAACGAAGCCACCGCGCAAGGCGACCAGAACTGGCGCGGCGTCAAACGCATTCTCACGACGCCGAGCTACGCCTCCGCGCATTACACCAAGGAATATGACCCCGAGCTCGCGGCAACCGCGCTCAAGCCATTTGCCAACAGCACCATCGGTTATGTCGGAACCTACCAGATGTCTTTTGCGCTGCTCGACTACATGAAGCGCACGTTTCCACAGGCGCGCTTCGTCGATGCGACCGAAATGGTGGACCGCATCAAGGTCATCAAGAGCGCAGAAGAGATGGAACTGGTGAAACGCGCTGCCCTGATGCAGGACGGTGCGATGCGCGCGGCTTTTGCCGCTGCAAAGCCGGGCATGCGCGACACCGAGGTTGCTGCCGCTGCGCAGCATTACAGTCAGTGCCACGGCAGCGAGAACGGCATCTATCTTTGCGCATCCATGCCGCTCGGCAAGCCGTCGAAATTCGCCAACCGGCATCTGCAAAACCGCATCATCCAGAAGGGCGACCAGATCGCGCTTCTGGTCGAGGACAACGGACCGGGCGGCATGTACACCGAGCTCGGCCGCTCCTGCGTGGTGGGCGCCAAAGTGCCGCAGGCCATGAAGGATGAGCTTGCGTTCTGCAAGGCGTCGCGCAAGTTCACGCTCGATTTGCTCAAGCCCGGCACGCCCTGCAAGGACATCTGGGACGCCTTCAACGATTTCATGCGCAAGAACGGCCGGCCGACCGAGGCGCGGCTCTATTGCCATGGGCAGGGCTACGATCTGGTCGAGCGCCCGCTGATCCGCAACGACGAGCCAATGACCATCGAAAAGGACATGAATATCGTCGTCCATCCGACCTATATCCATGCCGGTTACCTGAATTGGCTGTGCGACAACTACCTGATCGGCGGTAACGGGCCGGGGGATCGCCTGCACCAGTTCCCTGAAGAGGTCATCGAGGTCGGTTAGCCAGACCAGCCGGTCCCGCTTGACCGGCAGGCACGCGCGGCGCAAATCTTCGCCTCTCAGGTGGAGATGACAACAATGAAAAAAGTTTTGTTTGCTGCGGCCGTTGCCGCGCTGGCGTTGGTCGGACCGGCCGCCGCCGATGACTTCCCGACGCGGCCGGTCACGATGGTCATTCCGTTCGCCGCAGGCGGGCCGCAGGACACGATCGGCCGCATCATCGCGCAGCGCATGGGCGAATTGCTCGGCCAAACAGTGGTGGTCGAAAACGTCGGTGGCGCCGGCGGCATGACCGGTTCCAAGCGCGTCGCGGATGCTGCGCCCGACGGCTACACCATGATCCTTGGCAGCGTCGGCACTCACGCTCAGAACCAGACGCTCTACAAGCGCCCTCTCTACAATGTGGTGACCGATTTCACGCCGGTTGCCTATCTTGCGGTAACGCCGATCGCGATCATCACGCGGCCTGATCTGCCCGTGAGCAACTTCAAGGAATTCATCGCCTACGCCAAAGCCAACCAGGACAAGATGCAGTACGGCTCAGCCGGCGCCGGTTCGGCCACCCATCTTGCTTGCGTCGTGCTCAACAGCGCGATGGGCACCACGATCACGCATGTTCCCTACAAGGGGACCGGCCCGGCCATGCAGGACCTGGTCGGCGGCCGCATCGACTTCCTATGCGACATCATCGCCACCGCCAAGCCGCAGATCGACGGTGGAAGCGTGAAGGGCATCGCCATCATGACCAAAGAGCGCTCGCCGGTGCTGCCGAATCTCGCGACCACCGGCGAACAAGGCCTCGACGTGCAGGCTTATACCTGGAGCGCGCTGTTTCTGCCGAAAGGCGCTCCGGCTGACGTCGTGAAGATTCTCAACAAAGCCGCGGTCGACGCCATCACAACGACGTCGGTGCAAGAGCGCCTGGCGAAACTTGGTGCGACGGTCGCCGCACCGAACGAGCGCAGCCCGCAATGGCTGGGTGATTTCGTCAAGAGCGAAGTCAAAAAGTGGGAAGCACCGATCAAGGCGAGCGGCGTGCAGGTTGAGTAACGCAAACGCTGCAACGGTATTGCCGCAGCGAATCTGGCGAAGGAGTCGACGATGGCCGACATCAAGATTCTCAATCCCGACGCGCTCGGCAAGCCGCTCGGACAATATTCGCAAATCACGCGCGTGAAGGCGTCGGAATTCATCTTCATCGCGGGTCAAGTGGGCGTCGACCCTGACGGCAAGATCGCCAATGGCTTCGACGCCCAATGCGTGCAGACCTTCGCCAATATCGAAACAGCGCTGAAATCGGTCGGTGCCGGCTGGGGCAATATCGTGCAGTTCACGACTTATCTGGTGCACTCGCAGGATATTCCAAAGTTCATGACGTACCGACTGCGCGAATTTCCGAAGATGTTTTCCAATGGCGCCTACCCGCCCAACACGCTGCTGATGATCGACCGGCTGGTGCAAGAGCCATTGCTGGTCGAGGTGCAGGCCGTCGCAGCGTTGTAGAATTACGCTTTCGGCGGGTCCATCAGACTGACGTGGGCGGCAACCACGCGCCAGCCTTCCGGAAATTTCACCCAGCTCTGCATCTGACGACCGATCTTGCCGGGCGCTGACGGACGTTCGTACAGCGTCGAGGCTACCGCAAACTCTTTGCCGTATGTTGTGATCACCGTGCGCGACAATTTGCGCCCCAACGCCACCGGTGAGCGCGCGCCGCGGAATGACTTGATTTCGTCGTAGCCATAGAGAATTTCATTCACGCCGTAGCGTGTGGTGCGCGAATCCTCGCGAAACAATGCGTCAAGGGTTGGTACATCGTTGCTCACGAGAGCTTTTTCGTAGCGCTCGAACGCCGCAGTAACCTCGGCAACAACGTCAGGCAAATCAATGTCCATTGAGTGCTCCTTATTTCCACTAAGCATGTAGCGCTCTCATACCGGGACATTTCCCCGCTGTCGTCCCGGGGACTGGCGCCCGCGCGCGGCGATGACGTAAGGTGGGCAATAGCGTGGGTCATCAAGCCTGCCATGACGACAACACGCCATATGACGTTTTGAAAGTGGGAGGATGGCCGTGAGAGCCTTGAGACCGCTGCTGATTGGATTGGCCCTGCTCTGCCCGGCTTTGGCCCTGGCGCAGGATTTTCCGACCCGGACCATCCGGTTGGTCGTGCCCTTCCCGCCCGGCGGACCGAACGACATCATCGCGCGCGTGGTCGGCCAGCGCATGTCGGAAATCCTCAAGCAGACGATCATCATCGACAATCGCTCCGGACAAGGGGGTGTGGTCGGCACCGACGTGGTCGCGAAGGCCGCGCCGGATGGCTACACAATTGCGATTGCCAGCGCCGGCGCGCTTGCCATCAGCCCGAGCATGGAGAAGGTCGCCTACGACACGCTCAAGGATCTACAACCCATCACGCTCGTCGCCAAGGTGCCCGAGATGCTGGTGGTCGCGACCAACATTCCCGCCAACAACATGAAAGAGCTGGTGGCGCTCGCAAAGTCGCAGCCCGGCAAGCTCAATTTTGCCTCCTCCGGCCCCGGCAGCATGCCGCATCTGGCCGGCGAACTGCTCAAGCTCACTGCTGGCATCAACATCGTGCATGTGCCCTATCGCGGTGCCGCTCCGGCGGTGAACGACCTGCTCGCCCAGCAGGTGCAGATGGTCTTCCTCGATCTCCCTGTGCTTCTGCCGCAGATCAAGGCCGGCAAGCTCAAGCCGATTGCGGTCGGCACCACGCAACGCGTGGCCAGCGCACCTGATGTACCGACGACGGTCGAAGCGGGCATGGCCGATCTGCAGACCGAGAATTGGTACGGCATGGTGGCGCCGGCAAAGACGCCGCCGCAGATTGTCGCCGTGCTCAACAAGGCCGCAGTCGAAGCCATGAAGGACCCGGCCGTCGTCGAAAAACTTGCAAGCCAGGGCGCGATCCTGGTCGGCGATTCACCTGAACATTTCCGCGACTACATCGACAGTGAAACAAAAAAATGGGCGAAAGTGATCGCGGACGCCGGCGTACAGACCGAGAAATAAAGTAGCCATCGATTTCGCAATGGTATCAGCCGAAAATTTCGTATTGCGTTCGACCCTCACGTCGCCGTTCGGGCGCAAGACGCGCATGGCGATCGAGGCGCTCGGTTTGACCGGGCGCGTCACGCTCAAACCTGCGGATCCGCTCGATGACAAGGACACGCTGCGCCAGCAGAACCCGCTCGGCAAAATGCCGTGCTTGGTCCTGCCCGACGGCAGCACGATCTATGACAGCGGCATCATCATCGAATTCCTGCAAGACGCCGCTGGCACCGACCACCTGTTGCCGCTGCGCGGCCCTGCCCGTTTCAAGGCGTTGACGCTGTCACGGCTCGCCGATGGGATCATGGATGCATCCATCCTGATTGTGTACGAGAATCGTTTCCGTCCGGACGCGCCGCCCTCGGCGCGCTGGCTCGATCATCAGCGCGGCAAGATCTTGCGCGGCCTGACGGCATTTGAAGCCTCGCCGCCCGATCCGGACAAAACGGACGTCGTCTCAATCGGTCTTTCCTGCGCGCTCGGTTATCTCGACTGGCGCAAACAGGTCGACTGGCGCCCGGCCTTTCCAGGCCTTGTCACGTGGCTCAACCGGTTTTCCGCGCACGAGCCGGCTTTCGAACGCACGCGTGCCAAGGACGCATGATGCTGCACGACGCCAATACACCCGCGGACCCGCCCTATTGGATGGCCGCGCCCAGCAGGCCGAGACTGAAGCTCCCGGCCGGGGCCTGCGATGCGCACGTCCACGTGTTCGGGCCGCGCGCGCGCTTTCCTTTTGGCGCGGGCCGGAAATACACACCGTCCGACGCCACCAAGGAAATGCTGTTTGCCCTGCACGCACGCCTCGGGATCGACCATTGTGTGATCGTGCAACCCAACTGCCACGGCACCGACAATGCGGTAACCGAGGACGCCGTCGCCGCAACCGGCGGCGCCTATAAGGGCGTGGCGCTGGTTTCAACCACGATAGCGGATGCGGAGCTGAAGCGGCTCGCCGCTGCCGGCCTCACCGGGGCACGCTTTCACTACATGGAACACCTTGGTGCCGGCGCGACGATCGATGAAGCCGTTGCATTCGGCAAACGCCTTGCCGATGTCCGCTGGCATTTGCAGATTCACATGGACGGCGATCGCATTGCCGAGTTGGCGCCCGCGCTCAGACGTTCGCCGGTGCCGGTGATGATCGACCATATCGGCCGCGTCGATGCCTCCCGCGGACTGGAGCAGCCTGCCTTCCGTGCGTTACTTGCGTTGATGCAAGACAAGAATGTGTGGATCAAGGTGAGCGGGACTGATCGGGCGACACGGCAGGGGCCACCGTACGCCGACGCTGTGCCGTTCGCGCGCAAGCTGGTGGCGGAATTCGGCGATCGCGTTGTCTGGGGCACCGACTGGCCGCACCCCAATCATGCGCCGCCGGTGGTCGACGACGGATTGCTGGTGGACATTCTTTCCGAGATCGCGCCCGGCGCATCCGCGCTGCAAGCGTTGATGGTGGATAATCCGCAGCGCTTCTATCGGTTCGCGCCGACGCGCCCTTTGACCGGAGTAGCCTCATGAGCGGACGCCTGCAGGGCCGCATCGCGATCGTCACTGGCGCCGGCTGTATCGGGCCGGGCTGGGGCAATGGGCGCGCCACCGCCGTGCGCTTTGCCGAGGAAGGCGCCAAGATATTCGCCGTTGACCGCGATCTCGACAGCGTCACGGAAACCGTCGAGCGCGTGAAAAAGGCCGGCGGCGAGATCGTAACGCATCAATGCGATGTGACCGGCGCTGCGTCGGTCGAGGTCATGGTGAAAACCTGCCTCGATCGTTTCGGACGCATCGACATCCTGGTCAACAATGTCGGCGGTTCGGCTCACGGCGGACCGGTTGAATTAAGTGAAGATGTCTGGGATGCACAGGTCGATTCCAACCTGAAAAGTATCTTTCTGACTCTGAAGCACGTGCTGCCGGTCATGGAGCGGCAGAAAAGCGGCGCGATCGTCAATGTTGCATCGACATCCGGCCTGCGCTGGACCGGGTCCGCGCAGGTTGGTTACGCGGCGACCAAAGCCGGCGTCATCCAGCTTTCGCGCGTAGTCGCCGTGCAATATGCGGCGAAGGGAATTCGCATCAATTCCGTGGTGCCGGGGCAACTGCATACGCCGATGGTAGAAGCGCGCCTTGCCAAGCAACGGGCGGGCGGCGATGTCGAAGCGTTGCTGAAATCACGGCTCGAGCGGATTCCGCTCGGCTTCATGGGCGATGGACAGGACACCGCCAATGCCGCGCTGTTCCTCGCATCCGACGAGGCACGCTTCATCACTGGCACGGAGATTGTGGTGGACGGCGGCATGGTCGCGCGCTGCGATTAGGACGCGTTTCGGCTATCGCAGAACGTCGATCACGGTGGCCACCAACACGAGTGATCCCATGCCGGCGAAGGTAATGATCGCCGACACCCGGCCGACGACAGCACAGCAATTGTTGAATGTGGATCTGAACTGCATGACAGGGATATAGGCCCCACACGCACAGACCTTGCGTGAGGCGGCTCACACTCATGAAGAAAGAACATCGTCCACTGCCCGGCAGCGGTATTCGGCTCTACCGATTGAGCCACCGGCGCGCGAAGCCCAGCAGGCCCTGCGGCAGGAAGATGATCATCACAATGAAGATGACGCCAAGCGGGATCAGATAGGGAAACTGGTCGCCGAACAGGCGCGACAAAAACTCGCGCAGCAGCAGGAAGAACCCGGCGCCGACGATCGGGCCGACCAGCGTGCCGATGCCGCCCATGACGTTGAAGATGACGGTCTCGCCAGACACCAGAAAATAGACAAAGTCCGGCGCCGCGAACTTGTTTTGGACGGCATAAAGCACGCCGGCCAGGCCCGCAAACAACCCCGACAGCATCACTGCCACGATCTTGTAAAGTTCGACCGGATAGCCGATGGCGCGCGTGCGCGGCTCGTTCTCGCGGATCGATTGCAGCACCATGCCGAATGGCGACTGCGTGATGCGGCGCAAGATCAGATACGACGCCGTCACCACCGCCAGCACGAACCAGTGCAGCGTCTCGGTGGTGAACGGGACGGAGTAGATGAACGGAATGGAAAAGCGCGGACGGCTGAAGGCCAGGCCGTTTTCACCGCCGGTGACTTCGGTCCAGGTGAAGATGATCACGTAGAAGATCTGACTGAAGATCAGCGTGGTGATGGCGAAATAGATGTCGCGCAGCCGCGTCGAGAAATAGGCCACGAACAGCGAGACGATGGCGGCGGCGGCCAACCCGAGGATGATGGCGATCCATAAATTCGGCGGGCTGACCATCAGGAGCGCCGCCGCGGCGCCGTACATACCGAGCCCGAAAAAGGCCGAATGGCCGAACGAAATCATGCCGGTGTAGCCGATCAGAATGTCGGACGACATCGCCAGCAGGCCCCAGATCAAGATTTCGGTCAGAAACCGGCGCCAGAATTCCGGCAGCACAAGCGGCGCAATGACCAGCAGCGCCAGCACAACGCAAAATGCAATCCAGTAGGTCTTGTTGGAGTGCTTCATTTTGGCGTCGGGACAAACAGGCCGGTCGGCCGGAACAGCAATGTCAGGATCAGCACGACAAAGGACACGATCACCGCCTGCGACGGGTTCACCCAGATCGCGGCGTAGGATTCCAACAGGCTGATGAAGATGGCGGCGAGAATCGAGCCGCCGAGATTACCCATGCCGCCGACCACAACGACTATGAAAGCCTTGAGCACCCAGTCGAGGCCCATGGTGTGATTGACGCCGACCAGCGGCCCGAACAGCACGCCGCTCGCCGCCGCCATGCCGGCGCCGATGGCGAAGACCCCCGTCAGCACCCACGGCACCGGGATGCCCATCGCCTGCGCCATGATGCGGTCCTGCGTGGTGGCGCGAATCCAGACGCCGAATTTCCCGTACTTCAGGAACAAATAGAAGCTGCCGATGATGGCCGCCGACAGGCCGGCGATCAGCAGCCGGTACCAGGGATACTCGAGATAGAACAGATTGAAGTGCGCGGTGATCGGCTCGTTGATCTTGCGCGACGACGGCCCGAACTGCCACAGCGCGTAGTTCTGCAGGATCAGCGACAGCCCGAAGGTGGCAAGGATGGTGGTCAGCGGGTCGCGGCCGATCAGCGGCCGCAGCGTCACGATCTGCATGGCACCGCCGAGGATCGCCACGATCAACGAAGCGAGAATGAGCGCCAGCCAGAAGCTGCCGGTCGCACCGAGCACGATGACACCGATATAGGCGCCGAGCATGAACAATTCGCCGTGCGCGAAATTCACCACGTCCATGATGCCGAAGATCAGCGTGAGGCCCGACGCGACCAGCGCCAGGATCATACCGGTGACGATCCCGTTCAACGTCTGGATCACGATCTGATCCCAGGGAATGGACTGGAAGAAATGAGCAACGACGTCCATCGCTACACCCCGAGATACTGCTTGATGATCGGATCGTGCACATCAATGTCGGAGGCGGCGCAGTGATGGCGCACCTGCCCTTTCTCCATGATGTAGACGCGCTGGCTGGCTTCCAGCGTCAGAGGCACGTTCTGCTCGACCAGCAGAATGGCGACGTTTTCCTTGTGCAGAATGTCGATGATGTTCCTGATCTGCGACACCATGCGCGGCATCAGCCCTTCGGTCGGCTCGTCGAGCAAAATGATCTTGGGCTCCAGCATCATGGCGCGCGCGATCGCCAGCATCTGCTGCTCGCCGCCCGACAGCGTACCGCCGGCCTGGTTGCGCCGCTCGGCCAGCACCGGGAAGAACGTGAACACCTTGTCGAGCAACGATTTCTTCTTGTCATCGGTGACGCCGCTGCGGTCGAGGCCGGTGCGCAAATTTTCCATCACCGTGAGCAGACGGAAGATGCGACGGTCCTCCGGCACATAGCCGATGCCGAGCCGAGCGAGCTTGTGCGCCGCCATGCCGCCGATCGATTGGCCGTTGAGCTGGATGCTGCCCTGGCGGGGGTTGATCAGGCCCATGATGGTCTTGAGCGTCGTACTTTTGCCGACACCGTTGCGCCCCAGCAGCCCGACCACCTCGCCCGGCGCGACCGTCAGCGACACGCCGTGGAGAATATGGCTTTTCCCATAGTATGTGTGCAGGTCGTCGACCTGGATCAGTGGCGGTGCGGTGGTGCCATTCATGCTCATGTCTTGAGATAGACCTCGAGCACTTTGGGGTTCTGCTGGATTTCGTCAGGCGTGCCCTCGGCGAGGATCTGGCCGTAATGCAGCACGGTGATGCGGTCACACAATTCCATCACCACTTGCATGTCGTGTTCGACGATCAGGATGGTGAGATTCTTGGCGATCTTGCGCACCAGTTGCATGGTGTCGTGCGTCTCGGCCGCACTCATGCCGGCGGTCGGCTCGTCGAGACACAGCAATTTCGGCTCGGTTGCGAGCGCGATGCCGATTTCGAGATTACGCTGCTCGCCGTGCGACAGATTGGCAGCCAATTCATAGGCCTTGCCGAGCAGCCCGACCAACTCGAGCGCAGCCTCGGCCTTGCCGTTGATATCGGCGAATTCGCTGTGGTGCCGGACCATGTTCCAGGCATGGCGGCGTGACTGCGCGGCAATGCGCACGTTTTCAAACACCGTAGCGTTCGGCAGGATGTTGGTGATCTGGTACGAGCGGGCGATGCCCCTCTGCGAAATCGCATTGGACGGCAGGCCGGTGATGTCGTCGCCGTCAAATAAAATGCGGCCGCTGGTTGGCCGCAACACGCCGGTCAGGCAATTGAAGAACGTGCTTTTTCCCGCCCCGTTCGGCCCGATGATGGCGCCGACGTCGCCGCGCCTGACTTCGAAGTTGACCTGGGACAGCGCCGTCAATCCGCCGAAACGGACGGTCAACAGTTCAGTCTTCAGGATGGGAGCCAACTCCGCTCCCCGGCTTAACGCCGGGGAGCGCAGGCCAGCAGACGCTTGCGCGCTCACTTACGAGTTCGGCGAACTTGCAGGCCGGCGGGAAAATCGTCTTCTCGCCCGCGACCGTCTCGACGATGTGGTGCTTGCCGCCTTTGATCTCGAAGATGAACTGGCGGATGAACGCCTGGTGGTCTTCCTTGCGGATGACGCCGCCACCCTGCGGGAAGTCGTCGCCCTCCTTCATCACCAGACCTTCAAGCGCCTCGATCAGCTTCATGGTGTCCTTGCGGCCCTCGAATTTTGATTTTTCCATGCCGAGCTTGAGCGCGTTGACCGATTCGTAGTTCGACTGCACATAACGATCCGGCAGCGGTCCGCTGGGGTCGATCTTCTTCAGCCGTATCAAGGCCTCGTCATAGAATTTCTTGTGATACGGCGTATTGAGCGGCGCCTCGAACACCGGGATGTACCGGTTGATGCCGATGAAACCTTCGATCTTGTTGCCAAGCGCCGGCAGATTGACCGACTCGGCGATGGCACCGTCACCCGCCCATTTGTACTTCTTGGTCAGGCCAAGGTCGTAGGCCTGATTGCCGATGGTGATGCCATCCTTGCCGAAGAAAATGCCGAACAGCCCGTCGAATTCGCCCTGGATCTTGGACAGGAATGGCGTCATGTCGGCGGTGCCCAACGGAATGCCGGTGGTGCCGACGACCGTGCCGCCGAGTTTCTTGATTTCGGCCGCGTAGGCATCGCGCGTCGACTGGCCCCAGGAATAGTCCGCGTAAGCGATGTGCCACTTCTTGCCCATCTTGTTGACGAGATACGGCGCGATGGCGACCGCCTGTGCCGGCGCGTATTCGTAGGTCCGGAAGCTGTAGCGGTTGCACTTCGAGGTGGTCAGCGTGGTGTCGAGACATACGCTGATCATGTTGACGACTTTGTTTTCCTCGAACACCGGCATGCAAGCAAGACAGATATTGGAGAGGAAGCCGCCGACGTGAACGTCGACCTGGTCTTCGACCAGCAGCTTCTCGGTCTTGCGGCGGCCGACGTCGGGTTTGGATTCATCGTCGGCGATGATCACCTCCAGCGGCCGGCCGTTGACGCCGCCGGAACTGTTGATGCGGTCGACTGCCATCTGCAGGCCAACCACCGCGGTCTTGCCGCCGAGCGCGGCCGCGCCTGAGAGCGGTTGCAGGGAGCCGATCTTGTACGGCGCCGCCGCACCGAAGGCCGAGCGCCACGGCGCCGGCACAAGCATGGCCGCGCCCAATACGCCGCCGCCCCAACCGACGACGCTGCGGCGCGTGAGCTTGCCGCTGTACCAGATGTCCTGTGCCCAGGCTTCGTCTTTCCACTTCTCAGTCATAACCGTCCCTCCCTCAGGATTTCATTTAAGTGAATTGAATGGCGCGACGCCCCACGCGGCCGCGCGAGCCGATGACCGCACGCGCCGGCGTGACGGTACAAGGCATTACAAATCCTCCCCTGCCGGCCCTTGGCGGACTCTTGCGATTGATCCCGTAAGCAAACGCGATCCCGCCACAAGTTTCAACCGCTATCTGAATAGGAATGCATGCCAGTTCATATCGTCGTAAGGTGCCTGGGAAATAAGCAAACATCGTCGAATGCCGCGGCATCCGGTGCTAGGTTTGGCGCGACAATAGATGGATAAAATCAATGGCCGTTACGCCCCTACGCCGAGATGAGAAGCCCGCAGCCGGCAGCGGGCTGGCCGCCAGGCTTGCCATTCGCGCCGGGCATCGTGCACCGACCGCCGGCCTTGCACCCGGCTATGTGCAGGGCAATCTCGCCATTCTGCCAAAAGCGCTCGCTGCTGATTTTTTGCGCTTCTGCCAACTCAATCCCAAACCATGCCCGGTTATCGGTACGTCCGAGCCGGGTGACTGGCGGGTGCCGGACCTCGGCGACGATCTCGACATCCGCACTGATCTGCCACGTTATCGTGTCTGGAAAAATGGCGAGTTGGTCGCCGAGCCGTATGATGTGCGCGAATACTGGCGCGACGATCTGGTGAGTTTTGTGATCGGCTGTTCGTTTTCATTCGAGGAAGCACTGACGTCGGAAGGTATCGAGCTGCGACACATCGTGCGCGGCTGTAACGTTCCGATGTATCGCACATCGATCGCCACCCGCGAGGCCGGCCCATTCCACGGTCCGATGGTGGTGTCGATGCGACCGCTGACGCCGAAAGATGCGATCCGCGCCGTTCAGATCACGACGCGCTTTCCGGCAGTACATGGCGCACCGGTGCATATCGGAAAACCGGAACTGATCGGCATCAAGGATATCATGAAGCCCGACTACGGCGATGCGGTCGAAGTCCGCGACGACGAGATGCCGGTGTTCTGGGCCTGCGGTGTCACGCCGCAATCGGTGATCGCGACGGTGAAGCCCGAGTTCTGCATCACGCACTATCCGGGCAGCATGCTGGTGACGGACAGAAAAAATACCGAATTCGCGATTATGTGAGTGAAGACATCAGAAGTGATCGTCATGGCCGGGCTTGTCCCGGCCATGACAAATGCGAGGTGATGCCCGCCCGCAGTGCGAGGCGTTGCTAAGCCGCATCCCTCGCCGCGTTCTTGTCGAGCAAGCCCGCCTCGATCAAAGCCTGGCGGATGCGCGCGATTTCCGCACGCTCGATCTTCACCAGTGGCGGACGCACCACAGCACGCGGCAGTTTGCCGAGCAGCACCAGCGCTTCTTTCATGCGGTTGTGCATATCAACAAAGGGATCGGCGTAAAACACACGCGCCATCGGTTCGATACGCTCATTCACCCGCCTGGCTTCCGCGAGATCATTGGACTGAACAGCCCGGAACAGTCTCGCCTGCAGATCGGCGATCACGCTGCCCGAACCCGACAGCAGGCCGTTGGGGCCGAGCACGAGCGAGGCAAACAGCCACGAACTATGCGTGGTGAGCACGTTCACCGGCCGCGGCAGATTCTGCAGCGTGCGAATGTGCCATTCGTGATGCGGCACGTTGCCGATCCAGTCCTTGATGGCACGGATCGACGGCACCTCGCTCGCACATCTTCAGCAGCGTATCCTTCGGATAGCCCTGGCCGGTTGCAAGCGGATACTGGAATACGATCAGCGGCAGGTCGGTGGCGTCGGCGATGCGCTTGATATGCGCGAGCGCCATCGCAGGCGACTGGCCGAGCGTGAAGGGAGCCGGCGGGAAAACAAGCAGCGCGGAAGCACCGCCCTGCTCCGCCATGCGTGCGATACGGGCGGCCTCGATGCTGCCGTCGGCCCAGATGCCGTTGACGATCGGCAGCTTGGCGCCGATCTCATCCTGAGTGATATCGAGCACGCGCTTCTGCTCGTCGAAAGTGCAGGACGCTACTTCGGTAGAGTGCGCGTTGACGGTGACGGCGGACAGGCCCTCAACACTCGCCACATCACGCAAATGCTTGCGGAAGTTTTGCTCATCGATCGCAAGATCGTTGTCGAACGGCAATAGCACCGCCGGAATGACGCCGTGCGGACTATAGGTTTTGTCCCGTGCCATCGCCCCTCTCCTGTCTCGGATCGCTACTCTCAGGCGTTTCTAACCGGTCGCGCGCGGCGGCCGCCGGCGCTCGTGGAACCAGGCGCGGTATTTTGTCATCTTCGCGCGCTGCGCCGACGGCGCAAAGCGTTTGCACGTCGCCGCCTCATCGCTCTTTTCCGAAGCGCCCCACCGCAACTCGACGCAGTCGTTTACGTTATACGCCATCTCAAGGAGCCCGGCGCGATCGAGCACATCCTTGAGCGAGAGCGTCCACGACGAGCCATCGCTGCGGAGGTAAGAAAACTTCCGCGCCTGAAGCTCGGATGCTAAGACGCTCAGCAATTCGGCCTTCACATCCGCGACGCTTTTGCCTGCCGGCATTGCGTAGCGCTCGGGAAGCCGCGCAACCCGATCGGGGAATCCCCGCACCACGTCAATGGCGATCAGCAGGCGCAAATCGCGCGCCGGCGTCGCGAAATCTTCCCAGGCGCCGGTCGTCTCGAAGATCGCCGCGCCATCGGGCATGGTCGCCTCGCCGTGCGCGGTGGTCTGGAATTTCCGGCCGTTTTCGACCGACGTCACGCGCGCCTTCACCTGCTCGTCGAGCGCGGCAACCGCTTCCTTCATCGCACGCAGAGGATCGAGCGGCTGCGGCGACATGACGTCATCCATGCGGTCATAGAAATCTTCGATTCCAAGCTTGGCCTGCTCGAGGGAAAAATCGCCGTACTGCGGATTTTTCACGATCTCGGCATTGGTCAGCCGGCGCAGGCCGCCGTTTTGGTCCTTCACAATCGGCCGGAAGCGTTTGAACCCCGGTCCTCCGAGTGCCGGATCCTGCGCGAACAGGAAATTGCCGCGCCAGAAGCGCTTGCGCGCCACCGTGCCGTCGGGCTGCGCATCGACCGCGAAAATGACGCCCGCCGCGTCGCTGGTTTGTGCAATGCGCTTTGCAATCATGAGCACGTGCCCATAAGGATCGGCGTAGACGGTGCCCGGTCGCAGCGTCTCCTGCGTGAGCGATACGGGATAATAGTCAGTGTTTTCATCGCCCAGCGGCGTGCGCGCCGAGCCGGAATGCACAGCGTCGGCAACGGTCGACTGCACGAAATGGCCGAACGACGCCGCGAGCCCCGCCGATTTCGGTGCGGCTCCGGTCGACGCGGTCTTTTGGTCGCCCGATGAAGAGCGCGCCGCTTCGAGAGTTCTGCGTGCTGAACCATTGGAAGCACTTCGGGGGCTGGCCGCCACCGCCACGCGAGCACTTCGCGTAGCCGAACGGCAGACCCATCTTGAACGCGAAATAGGCGCGCAGGAAATACGGCAAGTCGGCGCAGTCAGGGCGAATGACAAGCCCCATCTGATCTTCGTTTAGACCCAAATGATTGAACAGGGCATTGCGTGATTGATCGCGCAGGACCTCATGCAGCGCTTTCCAAGACAGCGTCGCATCGAGCGGTGCATCGAAGAGCTTCTCGATCCATGCGGCGAACAGATTTTCCGTCGCGCGATTCCACGTATTGTGGATTGGCCAGACGCTTCCCGAAGTTGCTCCCGGCGAGGGCGGCCTGTCATCGCGCACCGCAATCTCGCGCGTAATCGTGCCGCACCCGCCTGAAGCACCGGAAAGCGTCACATGCCAGGCCCCGGCGGCAGGCGCGGCAACCTCCGCGAACCAGAAATAGGGCGGCCCGCCATGCCGCTCACGCGACCGGACAGCAACGCGTCCGTCAGGCGCAATCAGCGAAAGCTCCCCATCGAGAGGCTTCTCGGCCGTGAAGATCACGCGCAGCGGCGCGCCCTTCCATGGCACGACTGGCGACGGCAGGACCGCAATGCCCGCCGCGTCCGCACAGGCGCCCGAGGAAGTTTGGGCGCGCGCCTCCACACCCGAAAAAAGAGGGACGAATAATGTGCCCGCAATCAGCAGCGAGGCCGTCACGGCAGCAGGATATCGGTGCATTCGAAGCAAGAAAGCCCTCCCCATGGCCGCCCCATGATCGTCCCATGACCGTCAGTTGGCCGCCCCTCAGCCGCAATTCCACAATATTGCGAAGGCTTTGGCTTAATCGTGGCAGAACCCACCGTCAGGGGCGATTTTCAGGATACCGCATTGGCCGGAGTCCGTCAGCGGCTCGTGCCGCGATTATGCGGGCGGGCGGGCATCACCTGAATCCTTCCGCCGCGCCTCCCCACGTCGCTCGGGAGCGGGCAATCAAAAGAATATTGGCCTCGCCATTATGTAATTTTTTGCTCTACCCGCGTTTCTCGCGCGGCGCCGGCCGCGCCGATTTTCCCAACAAATTCAAACCTATCGGCCAAATCGGCCGCTGGTACAAGGACACTCCCGCGCCGGAACTTTTTTCAATTAGCGGATTTAATTGCTCGTGGGCGCCCAGCATGACTAGCTGGTGCGGGCGGGAGGGTCAGAGATCTGCCCTACATAAGATGAAGAACGATCATGGCATTGCGGCTGCGGTACCTGCGGTGGCTGGCCATGTCGTTCGATCCTTATCGCCTCATCGTCTCCGGCGCATGCAAACGCGTCGGATGAATGCGCGCTATTCGGGAGGGGTTCGTGGACCAAACAACAATCACAAACAAGAAATCGCCTAACGGCGTTGTTGCAAAAAAACGTTCGAGCCGGCAGGAGAACGACCCCGCGGATTCGACCGTTCCGGTCGAATTACAAAATTTGTTGCAGGCCCTTCGCGCGATGCGCGCCGGCGATTTTTCGGTCCGGATGGCCGGTGAACAAGACGGCCTCATCGGAAAAATCGCCGATACCTTCAATGACATCGTTTCCTCCAATGAACGGATGGCGCAACAGCTTGAACGTGTCGGTCAGGTTGTCGGCCGCGAAGGCAAGACCCGCCACCGCATCAAATTCGGCCACTCCAGCGGAGCCTGGGGCGAGATGGAGACGTCGGTCAATTCGCTGATCGATGACCTGCTCTGGCCGACCAAGGAAGTCACGAGAGCCGTTGCGGCGGTCGCGCAAGGCGACCTCCTGAAAACCGTACGGCTGGAGGTCGATGGACGCCCGCTCAAGGGCGAATTCCTCGAAGCCGCGAGCATCGTCAACACGATGATCAAGCAGCTCAGCGTATTCACCTCGGAAGTGACGCGCGTCGCGCGCGAAGTTGGCACCGAAGGCAAGCTTGGCGGTCAGGCGCAGGTGCGCGAGGTGACCGGCGTCTGGAAGGACCTGACCGAAAGCGTGAACTCGATGGCGAGCAACCTGACCGCCCAGGTGCGCAACATCGCCGAAGTGACTATCGCGGTTGCCGACGGCGACCTTTCGAAGAAGATCACCGTCGACGTGCGCGGTGAAATCCTCCAGCTCAAGGAAGCCATCAATACGATGGTGGACCAGTTGCGCTCCTTCGCTTCGGAAGTGACGCGCGTCGCCCGCGAAGTCGGCACCGACGGTAAGCTCGGCGGCCAGGCCATCGTGCCGGGCGTCGCCGGAACGTGGAAGGACCTGACCGACTCCGTCAACGCCATGTGCGGCAACTTAACCGACCAGGTGCGTAACATCGCGCAGGTGACCACCGCGGTCGCGCGCGGCGACCTGTCGCGCAAGATCACGGTCGACGTGCGCGGTGAGATTCTCGAACTAAAAGACACCATCAACACCATGGTGGACCAGCTCAACGGATTCGCCTCGGAAGTGACGCGTGTCGCGCGTGAAGTCGGAACCGAAGGCAAGCTGGGCGGCCAAGCCGCGGTGCCGGGCGTCGCCGGCACCTGGAAGGATCTGACCGACAGCGTCAACTTCATGGCCGGCAACCTGACCGCCCAGGTCCGCAACATCGCCGACGTCGCGACCGCGATCGCCGGCGGCGACCTGTCGAAGAAGATAACCGTGAACGTGTCGGGCGAAATCCTTCAGCTGAAGGAAACCATCAACACGATGGTGGACCAGCTCAATGCGTTTGCCGGCGAAGTGACGCGCGTGGCGCGCGAAGTCGGCACAGAAGGGCGCCTCGGCGGCCAGGCCAACGTGCTGGGCGTCGCCGGCACCTGGAAGGATTTGACCGACTCCGTGAACTCGATGGCCGGAAACCTCACCGGCCAAGTCCGTAACATCGCCGAAGTGACGACCGCCGTCGCCAATGGCGACTTGTCGAAGAAGATCACTGTGGACGTGCGCGGCGAAATCCTCGAGCTGAAAGACACCATCAACACCATGGTGGACCAGCTCAACGGCTTCGCCGGCGAAGTGACGCGCGTGGCGCGCGAGGTCGGCACCGAAGGCAAACTGGGCGGCCAGGCGGTGGTGCGCGGCGTCGCCGGCACCTGGAAAGATTTGACCGACTCTGTGAACTCGATGGCCTCCAACCTCACCGGGCAGGTCCGTAACATTGCCGAAGTGGCGACCGCCGTCGCGCAAGGCGACTTGTCGAAGACGATCACGGTGAACGTGTCGGGCGAGATCCTCCAGTTGAAGGAAACGCTTAACACCATGGTGGACCAGCTCAACGCCTTCGCGTCGGAAGTGACGCGCGTGGCGCGCGAGGTCGGCACCGAAGGCAAGCTCGGCGGTCAGGCGGAAGTGCCGGGCGTCGCCGGCACCTGGAAGGATTTGACCGACTCCGTGAACTCGATGGCCGGCAACCTCACCGGCCAGGTGCGTAACATCGCCGAAGTGGCAACCGCCATCGCCGGCGGCGACTTGTCGCGCAAGATCACCGTCGACGTGCGCGGCGAAATCCTTCAGCTGAAGGAAACGCTCAACACGATGGTGGACCAGCTCAACCGCTTCGCTGGTGAAGTGACGCGCGTGGCGCGCGAAGTGGGCACCGAAGGCCGGCTCGGTGGCCAGGCCAACGTGCCGGGCGTCGCCGGCACCTGGAAGGATCTGACCGACTCCGTGAACTCGATGGCGGGCAACCTCACCGCGCAAGTCCGCAACATCGCCGAAGTCACCACCGCCGTCGCGCGCGGCGACTTGTCGCGCAAGATCACGGTGGACGTGAAAGGCGAAATTCTCGAGCTCAAGAACACCATCAACACCATGGTGGACCAGCTCAATTCATTCGCCTCGGAAGTGACACGCGTCGCGCGCGAAGTGGGCACCGAAGGCAAACTCGGCGGCCAGGCGGAAGTGCCGGAAGTCGCCGGCACCTGGAAGGACTTGACCGACAACGTCAACTTCATGGCCTCGAACCTGACCGCTCAGGTCCGTAACATCGCGGAAGTGGCGACCGCGGTCGCCAACGGCGACTTGTCGAAGAAAATCACCGTCGACGTGCGCGGCGAGCTGCTGCAGCTCAAGGAAACGCTCAATACCACGACCGATCAGCTGCGCTCATTCGCCGGCGAAGTGACGCGCGTGGCGCGCGAGGTCGGCACCGAAGGCCGATTGGGCGGCCAGGCCAACGTGCCAGGGGTCGGCGGCACCTGGAAGGACTTGACCGACAACGTCAACCTGCTGGCGGCAAACCTGACCACCCAGGTCCGCAACATCGCCGAAGTGACCACCGCCGTCGCGCGCGGTGACTTGTCGCGCAAGATTACGGTCGACGTGAAAGGTGAAATTCTCGAGCTCAAGAACACCATCAATACGATGGTGGATCAGCTCAATGCCTTTGCGTCGGAAGTGACGCGCGTCGCACGCGAAGTCGGCACCGAAGGCCGATTGGGCGGCCAGGCGGCGGTGCCGGGCGTCGCCGGTACCTGGAAGGACCTGACCGACACCGTCAACGTGATGGCGGCGAACCTGACCGAACAGGTACGCGGCATCGTCAAGGTGGTGACCGCGGTCGCCAACGGCGACCTCAAGCAAAACCTGACCGTGAAATCGAAGGGCGAAGTCGCGGCGCTCGCCGAAACCATCAACAACATGACCGACACGCTGGCGACCTTCGCCGATCAGGTGACGACCGTTGCGCGCGAGGTGGGCGTCGATGGCCGCCTCGGCGGCCAGGCCAACGTGCCGGGCGCTTCCGGCACTTGGAAAGCGCTCACCGGTAACGTCAACCTGCTCGCTGCAAATTTGACCACGCAGGTGCGCGCGATCGCCGAGGTCGCGACCGCGGTGACCAAAGGCGATCTGACCCGATCGATTCAGGTGGATGCGCGCGGCGAAGTTGCCGAGCTCAAAGACAACATCAACACGATGATCGACAACCTGCGTCTGACCACAGACCGCAACACCGAGCAGGACTGGCTGAAGACCAACCTCGCCAAGTTCACCAACATGTTGCAGGGCCAGCGCGATCTGGCCACCGTCGGCAGACTGTTGCTGAGCGAGCTTACGCCGCTGGTGAATGCGCAGCTCGGAGTGATCTATCAGGTGGAAAGCGAAGAATTGCAGACCATGCGGCTGTTGTCCGCTTACGCGGACGACGGTTCCAACGGCCACCCGCTGCGAATTCGTATCGGCGAAGGCCTGATCGGCCAATGCGCCGCCGATCGCCGGCGGCTTCTCATCACCGATATGCCGACCCATGCGGTACCGATCGGCTCGGCACTGTTCAAGGTCTCGCCGTCCAACATCATCGTCCTGCCGGTTCTGTTCGAGAACCAGGTCAAGGCGGTGATCGAGCTTGCCTCCGTCAGCGAATTTACCGCGCTGCAGCGGATGTTCCTCGAGCAGCTGACCGACAGCATCGGCATTGTGCTCAACTCCATCGAGGCAACGATGCAGACCGAGGGTCTGCTCAAGCAGTCGCAACAGCTCGCAGGAGAGCTGCAGACGCAGCAGCGCGAATTGCAGCAAACCAATGAGCAGCTCGAGCAGAAGGCCCAGCAGCTCGCCGAACGCAACGTCGAAGTCGAAAGGAAGAACCAGGAAATCGAGCAGGCCCGCCGCGAGCTTGAAGAGAAGGCGGCCGAGCTCGCCCTTACCTCGAAATACAAGTCGGAATTTCTGGCCAACATGTCACACGAGCTGCGCACGCCGCTCAACAGCATCCTCATTCTCGGTCAGCAGCTGGCTGACAATCCGGACGGCAACCTCTCGAGCAAACAGACCGAATTTGCCCGCACCATCCATGGCGCCGGAACGGATCTGCTCAATCTCATCAGCGATATTCTCGACCTGTCCAAGATCGAGTCCGGCACCGTCACCGTGGAAGCGGAAGAACTCTTCTTCTCCAACGTCCTCGATGCGGTCGGACGGCCCTTCCGTCACGAGGCAGAGACGCGGCAGCTCTCGTTCAACGTCGACCTCGATCCGACCCTCGGCCGCAGCCTCGTTACCGATTCGAAACGCTTGCAGCAGGTACTCAAGAACTTGCTCTCCAACGCATTCAAGTTCACTGCCCGTGGCGGCGTACAACTGAAGGTATTCGCCGCGCCCGCCGGCTGGACATCCACCCATCCGGTCCTCAGTCAGGCGCCGGCCGTGGTCGCTTTCGAGGTCGCCGATACCGGCATTGGCATTCCGGCCGAAAAGCAAAAGATGATCTTCGAAGCGTTCCAGCAGGCCGACGCCAGCACGAGCCGGAAATATGGCGGCACCGGACTGGGTCTTGCCATCAGCCGCGAACTGTCCAACCTGTTGGGCGGCGAAATCCAGCTGCGCAGCTCGCCTGGCGTCGGCAGCACGTTCACGCTGTACCTGCCGGTCACCTATGCCGGACCGTCGTCCGCAGTCCGCGTCGCGAGCAGTTCCCTTCCGGCGCAGGTGCCGGCTATCGGCGCGCCGATCGTACTGCCGGAACGGCAGATCGAGCAGATCCCGGACGATCGTCACGAGATCCAGCCGGGCGATTTAATTTTGCTGATTGTCGAAGACGACCCACACTATTGCCGTGTGCTGGTCGATCTCGCGCGCGGGCGTGGCTTCAAGGTTCTGGTGGCGGCACGCGGCGCCGACGCGCTCGAACTTGCCAAGCAGTACCAGCCAACCGCCGTTTCGCTCGACGTCTTCCTGCCCGACATGTTGGGCTGGAGCGTGTTGAGCCAGCTCAAGCAGAACCCGCTGACACGCCATATCCCCGTCCAGATCATCACGCTCGACGAGGACAGGCATCACGGCCTGGCACGCGGCGCATTTTCCTTCGTGACAAAGCCGACCACCACGGAAGGTGTCGACGCCGCGCTCATGCGGATCAAGGAATATTCGGCTCCACGCCGTAAACGCCTGCTGGTCGTAGAAGACAATCCCGCCGAACAATTGAGCATTTCCGAATTGCTCGGCTATGACGATGTGGAGATCGAAACCGCCGGCACCGGGCGCGATGCCCTCGATGCCCTGCGCCGGCAACCCGTCGACTGCGTGGTGCTGGATCTGCGCCTTCCCGACATGTCCGGCTTTGAAGTGCTGGAAGCGCTCGGCGCCGACGAGGCGCTCGCCGAAGTACCGGTGGTTGTGTTCACCGGCCGCGAACTCAGCGCCGAGGAAGATGCGCGCCTCCACACGATGGCGCGCAGCATCGTGGTCAAAGGCGTCGAGTTACCTGAACGCCTGCTCGACGAGACGGCGCTCTTCCTGCATCGCGTGGTAACCGACTTGCCCGCCACAAAGCAACGCATGTTGGAGCGATTGACCAGTTCCGATGAGGATCTGGTCGACCGGACCGTCCTGCTCGTTGATGACGACGCCCGGAATATCTTCGCGCTCAGCAGCGTGCTCGAGCGGCGCGGCATGCGCGTTCTCACAGCCACCACGGGCAACGAAGCCATTCAACTGATCGACTCCAATCCCGACATCGCCATCGTCCTCATGGACATCATGATGCCGGAGATGGATGGCTATCAAACGATGTCGCAAATCCGGAAAAACGACAAATTCCGCCGGCTGCCGATGATTGCCCTGACCGCCAAGGCGATGAAGGGCGACCGCGAAAAGTGCCTGGATGCGGGCGCTTCGGACTATCTCGCCAAACCCGTGAACACCGAACAACTGCTATCTGCCCTCCGTATCTGGTTGCATCGTTAACCGCGAGGACGTCATGCCTGACGACAAGGTCAACATCCTGCTCGTCGACGATCAACCGGCGAAACTCCTCACCTATCGGACCATCCTCGGGGACATCGGTGAAAATCTACTGAGCGCGAGCAACGCCACGGAGGCGCTCGAGCTCCTTCTCAAGAATGACGTCGCCGTCGTTCTCATTGACGTCTATATGCCGGACATTGACGGCTTCCAGCTCGCGGCGATGATCCGTAATCATCCGCGCTTCGAGAAGACCGCGCTGATCTTCATTTCGGCAATTTTGCTGACGGACGTCGACCGCCTGCGCGGCTACGAAATGGGCGCCGTGGACTACGTGCCGGTGCCGGTCATCCCGGAAGTCCTGCGCGCGAAGGTCAAGGTCTTCGTCGAGCTTTTTCGTAAGACGCGACAGCTCGAACAACTCAACCGCGAACTGGAAGCACGCGTTGCAGAGCGCACTTCCGCGCTCGCCGCCTCGACCCTGCAACTGCGCCAGAGTGAACGCTTGCGCAGCATGGCGCTGGCATCCGGGCAAATGGGGAGCTGGGAATGGAACGTCGCCCGCGGCTCGACGATCTGTGATCAGGGCCAGTGCGAGATTTTCGGCGTCGACCCGAGCACATTTGTGCCGACGCTGGACCACGTACGCTCGCTCATCAACCCGGAAGACTTTGAGCTGCTGATACGGGCATTCCGCAAGGTTTCGAAAGACGCCAATACCTTCCAGACCGAATTTCGCGTGCGGCGGCCGAATGGAGAAGTGCGCTGGTGCACCGGGACGGCCGCGGCGAGTTTCGATGAAAGCGGCCGCCTGATCTGGATTAGCGGCGTCACTGCCGACATCACCGAACGCAAACGCGCCGAAGAGCGGCAAATCCTGCTGGCCGAGGAAGTCGACCATCGCGCGCGCAATGTCGTGGCCGTCGTCCAGTCGATCATGCGCCTTACCCGTGCCGACAGCATCGAGGATTATATGGGTGCACTTGACGGCCGCATTGGCGCGCTTTCAAACGCGCACCGGTTATTGGCCGGATCCCGCTGGGAGGGCGCCGACCTGACGCGGCTCGTTGAAGAAGAATTCGCACCTTATTTAGCCAGTGGCACTGAAAGGATTTCGACGCGCGGCCCGGTTGTATTATTGCCGCCCGCCACGGCCCAGACGATTGCCCTGGCGCTGCATGAATTGGCCACCAACGCGGCCAAATACGGCGCGCTTTCTGCCGATACGGGCCACGTCGACCTCACGTGGAACAACGACTTCGGAAGACTCGAATTGATCTGGGTCGAGTCGAAAGGGCCCGCCATCAGCGCGCCCAGCCGCCGCGGCTATGGCAGCCGTGCCATTATCGCCGGCATCGAGCGCCAGCTTGGCGGCAGCGTGGAGTTCGACTGGCAGGAAAGCGGGCTGCGCTGTAAATTGTGCGTGCCGCACGACGACAAGACGAATTCGGCGAAGCGACTGGCGTTCAAACCGCGCGAGCTCGACGGCGCGCCGGCCCAGGCGACCACGGTCGATCCAGCCGATAAACTTGTCCTGCTTGTCGAAGATGAGCCCCTGGTATCGATGATGCTCGCCGACATGTTGTCCGCTTTCGGTCACAAGGTCGACGGGCCCTATAATCGGTTCAGCGACGCCCTCCTCGCCGCCAAAAGCAACAATATTCAGGCGGGCATTCTCGACGTAAACCTCGGCGGTGAAAAAACCTATGCAGTCGCCGACATCCTGACCGGCCGAAAAATACCGTTCGCTTTCGTCACAGGGTACGGACCCGACACCATCGTTTCAGAATTTGCCCACGCGCCCGTCCTGCAAAAGCCGATCGAAGCCGCCAAATTGCACGCATTGCTCCAGCAGATCGTGCGTTAGATCGCCGTCGGCGCAGGACTCAACAAAGCTTTCAAGTCGCCGAATGTCGCCTATAGTGAGCGGTGGCGGGGCCGGGTTGCCCCGTCATTGTCGTCAGGACGCCGCGGCAATTAAGGTATAGTCCTCCGGCCCAATCGGGCCTTAAAGTCGAAAAAACCAACATTTATCGGGGGCCCGGGCCGAATGTCTGAGACAAGTCTTCCGCCATCAGACAAAAATCTGGAACCGTCCCGCCCGGTCAAACCGCGAAATCTTGCGCTCGGAATTGAACGCATCGGCTTTTATTCACTGTCGCACCGCACACTGTGCGCGCTCGCCTTTATTGTGCTGAGCGTGATAGCCGCCGTCGGCTTCGCGCGGGTCAAAGTCGATGATTCGTTGAGCCAATTGTTCCGGTCCGATACCGACGAATTCCGGACATACGAAGAAGTCACACACCGGTTTCCTTCGAATGAATTTGACGTCCTCATCGTCATTGAAGGCGATCGGCTGCTGGAACGGGACTCGTTGCAGAAACTGCGCGACCTTGCCATCGACGTTCAGCTGATCGACGGCACCAGGGGCCTGATCTCGATATTTTCTGCGCGTGAACCGCCAAATAACGGGCAAATCCCCCCGCCGCTATTTCCCGACCCGCTGCCGCAAGGCGACGAGTATCAGACGCTTGTACAGCGCGTGATGTCGAATGAAATCATTCGCGACAAAATGTTGTCGCCGGATGGCAAGCTGACCTTGATGGTGCTCGCCCTTGAGCCGGACGCGACCGGTGCCGACCGGCTGGCCCCGCTCATCGGAGACGTCCGCAAGGAGTTGCAGACGCATCTCGACGGCACCGGCCTGAAGGCCGAACTCTCCGGCGTGCCAGTCATGCAACTTGAAATCCGCAAGGCAATCGAGCGCGACCGGCTGATCTACAACGCGCTGGGGTTCGCCGTCGGGTGCCTGATCGCGATCCTGTTCTTCCGCCGCATATCGTTCATGATCATCGCGGCCGGCCCGCCTCTGATCGCGATTCTGCTGGCTCTCGGCGCGCTCGGCTGGCTTGGCTTCAGTCTGAATATTTTTCTGAACGTGATGACCCCCCTGATCATGGTCATCAGTTTTTCCGACAGTATGCAGATCACCTTTGCGGCACGCGACCGTCTGCTCGCCGGCGATGACAAAGTCACTGCATTTCGCAATGCGTTGCTCATCGTGGGCCCCGCCTGCGTGCTGACGCATGCCACCGCGGGTGTGTCGTTCATTGCCTTGCAGTTTTCAGCATCCGACCTCATCCGCACTTTCGGCGAAGCCGGGCTGATCGCGACGGCCGTGGCACTCATCGCGGTTCTCCTGGGCGTGCCCCTGCTTGGCGTCCTGCTCATCCGCAATGAAGCCGAATTCGTCGCCGCGGTCGGAAACATGGATAATGCGCTGGACGTTTTGCGCAGAATCTGCCGGTGGATTGCGATCCGCATGGTGACACGGCCCGGCCTTTACTCATTGATCAGCCTGTTGATCGTCGGCGCATTGTCGCTCGGCTATACGCAGCTCCAGGCGCGCTATCGGCTGGCCGAGCAGGTGCCAGACCGCGAACAAGCCGTCCAGGCCAGCCATCGTCTTGACCTCAAACTGACCGGCGCAAATCCATTCGACGTTTACATCCAGTTCCCGAAGGGAGCATCGCTGTATTCGCCCGAAACCCTGGCGATTATCGCCGATGTGCATTCGCTGCTCGAACACCAACCCGGCATCGGCAACGTCTGGTCGCTGGATACGCTGCGCCGGTGGCTTGCAGAAAAATTGAACAAGTCCGATGTCGAGACGCTCAAACAATATGTCGACATGCTGCCGCCTTATCTCACGCGCCGGTTCATTTCGGCGGAACAAGATGCGGTGATCGTCAGCGGCCGCGTTCCGGATTCTGACGCCAGTCAGTTGCTTCCGATCGTCGACCGGATAGACCAGCAATTGAGCGCCGTGCGGGCGAAATACCCCGGTTACAAAATCGGCGTGACCGGCCTGTCGGTGATCTCCGCCCGCAACAGCGCGCTGATGATCGATAAACTAAGCCGAGGGCTGACGATCGAAATCGTTTTTGTCGCAGCCTTTATCGGCATCGCCTTCTGGTCCCCCGTCGTCATGCTGATAAGCATCTTGCCGGGGCTTTTTCCGATCGTGTTCGCCGGAAGTTTGCTGCTGCTTCTGGGCCAGGGGCTGCAATTCGCGAGCGTTATCGCCTTGACCGTCTCGTTCGGACTCGGACTGAGCGCGACCATTCACTTCCTCAACAGGTTGCAGATCGAAGATGTCGATCCTGACCCGGCGGTGGGCGTCGAGCGGGCCACTATTCTGGTAGGACCGCCCCTGATTTTGACGTCGGCGGTGCTCGCCTGCGGGCTGGCAATGACGGTCCTGTCCAGCCTGCCATCATTGCGGCTTTTCGGCTGGTTAAGCGCAATCGCCATGATAGCGGCGCTGTTTGCCGATCTGTTCATGTTGCGGCCGATCGCGATGTTTCTCAGCAAGATCGTTCGGAGGGTGTCGCACCGATCGCTTGTGCAATCGAGAAAATAGAGCTTCAGCGCGCCAGTTGCGTTGAGTATTTTGAGACTATGGAACGTGGAGTGGCTGTCGCGGTTGTCATCAAACAATAGCATGATCGGACATAAACAATGTTTGCACGACTTTGCACTGTTCTTGGGTTGATTTCAGATTTTGGGCGGACCGGCGCTCGCCGCCAATGAAAAGCAGCCGGCGCAACCGCCGGGGCTGTTTCAAGGGACTCCCGAGGAGCAGGCCGCCTGCGCTCCGGATTCAACCAGATTTTGTCAGGATGCCATTCCGGACACATTTCGCGTGCTTGCGTGTCTTCAGGATCATCGGGAAAAACTGAGAAAAGTTTGCCGCAAGGTCCTGGAGGACCACGGTCAATAGCCTTTGCAAATCCCTTCGATCAGGCGTCAGGCCGAATTATTTTTATGGAGGGCAAACAGGCGGCGCAGGAAGCTGCGGCTCTCGGGAATCGCGTCGAGACGTTCAGCGCCAGAGGTGCCGGCAGCGCCGCCCAGATAGCCGCGACTCTTGATGACGGCCCAGAAAACCGGATTCCACGCCTGCCAGACTTTTTCGGCCTCCTGCCGCAACAATCCAACAATCACTTCCGGCACAGGTCCGAACACCTCCGGTAGCGCATGCGAAAGCTCGACATCCCGCAGCACGTTCCATTTTGACAGGCCGCCCATGATCGGCGAGCTGATCGAAAATACGACGCGGCCGATACTGGTTTCCCTGACTGCAAACGAGCACATCGCGCACGGCTCGACGATCGAATAGAGCGTGCAACCGCTCAAATCAGCACGGCCGAGAATTTTCTGCGCCTCCGAAATGGCAGCCAACTCTGCGTGGTGGGTAATATCGGCGCTCTCCACGACGCGATTGGTGCTTTCAACGATAACATCCCCGTCTTTGCAAATAAGTGCGGCAAAAGGCAATTCGCCAAGCTGTGTGCTCGTGGCGGCCAGATGTATGCACCGCCGCATCATCGCGATGTCGGCGGCAGAATGAATCGGATCATTTCCGTCGGTTTCGGCAGCCATTATCGATGAACCAAATCGAGATGCGCAGATCAGCGTCTACGGACAATCATGGGCAAGCCGCCCTTTGGCCGCAGCGTAACCTTCAGCACCGGCCACGGCGTCGATCCGGGGGCCATTTCAAGCGTGAAATGGCGCATGAGCATGGCGACGACAATCGAGGCTTCCTGGATAGCGAAAGCGGCGCCGATGCAAATGCGCGGCCCGACACCGAACGGAAGATATGCAAAGCGGTCAATGGAATTGCGCGCTGGACCGAGAAACCTGTTTGGATCGAAACTGGTGGGCGCCTGCCACAAGGCGCGGTGCCGGTGAAGAACATAAGACGCGATGACAATCATCGTGCCCGCCTTGATCGGGACGCCGGCAAGTTCATCCGGTCCGAGCGCAACGCGACTAATGGCGGCGATGGGCGGATAGAGCCTGTTGGCTTCATCGATCACCGCACGTGTTTCAACAAGGCGATCGGCCAACCCGTCCAGCTCCCCATTGAATTCGCGGTCGGCTTCGGCCTGGACCCGTTCCCGCCATTGCTGTGACTGCGACAGCAGGAACAGCGACCAGGCAATACAATTCGCGGTGGTTTCATGACCGGCAGCAATGAAGGTCAGGATATTCGCACGGATTTCAGCTTCCGACAGCGGTTCACCTGTCTCCGGGTCCTTCGCCTCGAGCAGAAGCGAGAGTATATCGCGCGGCGCGTCTTGCGGATTTTGCGCTATCCGCTCCCGACGCGTCGAAATAATTGAGTCGATCGCGGATTCAAACAGGCGAAGCATCGGCCGGACCTTCCAGCGTCCGGGGCGCGGAACCACATCCGGCACACCCAACATATCAAACGGGTCGATCCGTCCAATCGTTTCAAAATACTTTTTCATGGCCACGCGAATGTCTTCGGCGTCGCGCCCAAGGCCGTCCGAAAAAATGGTCCGCTCGAGGACTTCAAGTGTGACCCGGGTTGCCTCAACCGCCAGGTCCGTCACCTGCCCTTCACATTGCGCAAGACGTTCGACCAGACGGCTGGCGGCATCAATCATCGCCGCCGAGAAATTCATGACGGTCTTGCGCGCGAAAAGCGGCGCAATGGCCCGCCGTTGCACGCGCCAATTTTGCGATTCGGCCGTCAACAGCCCGCCAGTCAACCCGGCCGATAGGACACGGCGCTGCAACCAGTCCTTCTGATAATTGTCACAGTTTTCCAGCAAGACGCGGCGGATCGCCGTGGGATCGCTCACGACCGCGACCCGTCCCATGGACAGGCCGCTCATCACGATCGGCTGTTCGAAATGGGCGGCGGTCCAGGCTTCAATCGGATTGTCGGCGAGCACGCGGAGCAGTGCGATCGGACCCAGTGCCTGCGCCCGCGGGACCGGCGCCGGCGGGCTTAGCTCCGCGGGAAAATCGAGCACGTCGGCCTCCGTTCAATACCTGGGCCGATCGGAATCGGCTAAACCCTAGACCGCACTCAGAACCGCCACTACGTTACCGAAGTTCCATTTCGATGCAATTACTCGGTAAAAGAAGCGGAACAAGGCACGATTTCGGCCATTTCAGATGCTAAGGATCGCTCGAGCCTTTCAATTTATTCCAGGTGTCCTAACACGTGCCAAACAAAACGACCCAAAAGACCGGCATAACAAAGCCGCTCACCACAGCATTGGCGGTCTGGCTTATGGCTGCTGGCGCTGTAACGGCCCAGCCCGCACGCATTTCAACGCCTGACCCCATTGGCGAATGGCTGGTGGCCAAGCAGGTTGCACGGATCAGAATTGTGGATTGCGATGGCCACCTGTGGGGTGTCGTTGCATGGGAGGCAACACCCGGGGTCGACCGCAAAAATCCGGATCCAAATCTGAGAACGCGCCCGACGTTGGGGATGCCAATCCTGCTTGGCATGACGCCGAGCCAGGACAATAAAAACAAATGGGATGGCGAAATCTACAATTCGGAAGACGGGCACACTTATTCCGCCAATATCAGCTTGGCCGATCCCAATACGCTGAAGGTGCAAGGTTGCTTTCTCGGATTTCTGTGCGGAGGCGAGAATTGGAGCCGCGCGGACACGGCGGATACGCTCACGGGCACGTCGTCGCAAAAAACGCCGGCCAAACCGCCGACCACCCGCAAAACGACAGGCACCGGCGCCCGACCCGCTTCGGCCGACAAGACCGCAAGCACACAGCCGGAATCAAGCGATGACGTGTGTCTACGAGTCCTTGGCCCGGCGGGGCTTACCCATGAGCGCGGGCTGAAATAAAACCGCTGCCGCCAGAGTACACACGAGCGACAGCGCCAGCAGCTTGCCCATGCTCGACGTGCCCGGGTGCTGCGACAGCCACAGGCTTCCGAAGGCGGTCGCTGTCGTCAAGGCGCTCCAGATGACCGCGCGCGTCAAACTCGACTGCAGAAGATTCGTACGGCCCGAGCGCCAGGCCATGATGTAATAAATCTTGAAGGCGACGCCGACACCCAGCAGCAACGGCAACGCAATGATGTTGGCAAAATTCAGCGGCATGCCGATCAATACACAAATCTCCAGGGTCACGACGCCCGCGAGCAGCAGCGGGACCAGCGTCAGCAATACATCTCCGAACCGCCGCAGAACGACCCAAAGCAGGATTGCAATCGATATCAGTGCGTAAAATCCTGCCTCCAGAAATGCCCTGACGACCGTCCGGCTGGATTCAAGAATGGAAATCGGCCCGCCGGTTGCATTCGGGTATACGGCGAGCACTGCACGCGCGAACGACCGCAATACCTCGGTATTGTTGGTATCGCCTTTGGGCGAGGCTTCGACGCGCGCGCGCCCATCCGGCGCGACCCACTGGCGTTTGAGCACCTCCGGCAAATTGTCTTTGGTAACCCGTTGTGCGCCCATGAAGTCGCGCAATTGTGCGAGCGCTGTTTCGAGCGAAACAACGAAAGCCGCTTGTGCGCGCGTCCGCGCGGCCGCGTCGGCCTGCGCCAATTTCACCGCATCGGCGGCCAGGCGTTTCGCTGCCGCGGCGCCGGGGCCCGGAGCATTGCCGGCGATCTTGTTGAGCTGATCGGCCAGCCCGTTAAGCGCCGCAACATTTTCAGCGTCACTCGGCGGCTTGCCTGAAGCTGGCTGCTGAAGCACCTGGCCCAATCGACGGCCCAAATCCTGGATTGCGGCCAGCTTTTTGTCCTGATCCTCCGGCACGAAGCTGAGCAACGTCGTCGCCTGAAGGACCTGAGGAACTTTCCGAAGCTGATTTGCAGCCGCCGACGCCTCGTCGAGGGATGGCGTAACCACATTGACCGAGTTGATGCCCACGCGCGGGTCGTTGCCGAGATCGAGTAACGTCGAAATCGACTCGGTTTCGGTGCTGCGCAGGTGGATTGGGTCAAAATCGAACGTGAGGAAATAGAGCAACGGCGAGCCCAGAACAGCAACGGCCAACGTCGTCACGATCACGGGGACGCGATACGTCTGAAGAAAGTTGTCGACCGGAGCAAGCGCATTGTAGCCAACGCCTTCCGGCTCTCCCGCAGGATTGAAGACGGTGATCAGCGCGGGCAGCAGCGTGATGCTCGTGGCGTAGGCAACGAGCATGCCCGCGCCCGCGATCTGCCCCAGCTCGGAGACGCCGCGATAGTCGGTCGGCAAAAACGACAAAAAGCCTGCGGCGACCGCGGCCGCCGCCAGCGTCAGGGGGACACCGATTTTTTGTGCCGCCCGCTCCAACGCCGGGCGAAGCTTGGGAATGTCGTGACGTTCGGCGCGGTAACGCACGGAAAACTGGATCGCGAAGTCGACGCCGAGCCCGACGAAGAGCACGGCGAACGCAACGGAGATCATGTTCAATGCGCCCACCATCTTCAGGCCGAGCGCAGCGGTGATCGTCAGCCCCACAAATAGATTGATGAAAACGGCGACAATGATGCGTGTGGATTTCAACGCCAGCCAAAGGATCGTCAAGACAACGATGATGGTGCCGAGGCCATTGACCAAGGCACCTTGCTGAACCGTTGCAAACTCCTCGTCAGCCATGGGCACCGATCCGGTCAGCCGGACGCGCGCCTGATATTTTTCGGCAAGCTGCAGGTCGGACGCGGTCTTGCGAACCGCCGTGCTTGAAGCCTGGCCCGGCTGAAGCGCAGAAAAATCGAGCACCGGACGAGTCTCAATGAGCCGCCGAATATCGCTTGGGCTGGGTTCATGCCCACTCAACAAAGCTTGCCAGGAGAACGAGGCCGGACGCCCCGCCAATGCATCCTCGATAGTGGCCGACGCCATCGACAGGGGTCGCGCCATGCCGTCGAGCGTGATCATCTTGTTTTGTACGCCAATGAGACCCAATGAGAGCGTGCGCGTAAGTCCGCGGAGGCTGGGGTCCCCGACGAGCGTGCCGATCAGCGGAGCGGCCTGCCCTAGCCCTTTCGCAGATTGCTCGACGCTTTCCGTGGACTGGAACAACAATCCGTTGCGCGCAAAGAATTCGCTCCCCCCAACGTCGACGACCGATCGGAAAACCTGAGGTTGTGTTGCGAGCCGCGCGGATAGTTCAGCACCGGCGCGCGCGGCGAATTCGGCAATCGGCGCATCGACGACAACCAAGGCAGAGCCAAAATGACCAGGAAAGGCCTTTTCGAATGCGGCCTCGCGTTTGCGCCAGTCGAGATCGGGAGAAATGAGCTTGTTGACGTCGGTGTTGATGGCGAAATGTCGCGCCGAATAAACCCCGGAAACCAAAGCGCCGATAAGGGCTAACGCAATGATTGGCCAAGGAAATCGGGTGCAATAACGAACAATCGCCGTAATAATTGACGCAAGCATGGGTCTTAAGGCCTTTCGAACCTAACAAAGTCGTCCCCAACTGTGGCCGCAAGCAGGAAAATCAATGCTTTCCGTCTGGAACTTTTGCTAGCCTTATAAATTGACGCAGACCAAGAACATTCAGGACGGGGCCGATCAGGCCAGTATTGGGCGACTGAAAATATTCCGTGGGGTTCTGCCAAAGGCACGACCGCTCCGCGTTTGTTGGAGAAGGGTAATTTGACCATGACGGCGCCGAATGAAGACCTACAAGCAAAATCAGCCGTTCCGTTCCTAAACTCAATCAAGAGCCCTGCCGACCTGCGACGCGTCAATGCGCGTGACCTGCAGCAGGTTGCCGACGAATTGCGCGCCGAAACCATTAATGTCGTCGCCGTTACGGGAGGACACTTGGGAGCGAGTCTTGGTGTAATCGAACTGACCGTCGCACTTCATTACATCTTTGACACCCCGAATGACAAACTGATCTGGGACGTGGGCCACCAGGCCTATCCACATAAAATCCTGACGGGTCGCCGGGACCGCATTAGAACCTTGCGGACTGGTGGCGGTCTCTCCGGTTTTACCAAGCGATCGGAAAGTGAATACGATTGTTTCGGCGCAGCGCACTCTTCAACTTCGATATCAGCCGGACTCGGCATGGCGGTCGCGCGCGACCTCGCCGGACAGACACACAATGTGATCTGCGTTATCGGCGATGGCGCAATTTCTGCCGGCATGGCCTATGAGGCCTTGAACAACGCCGGCGCGATGAATCGGCGCCTGGTTGTGATCCTCAACGACAACGAAATGTCGATCGCGCCTCCGGTCGGCGCGATGTCGAATTATCTCACGCGTCTGTTGTCGAGCCCGATGTATATGTCCCTGCGTGACATCGGGAAACAAGTTGCGGATCGCCTGCCGAAATTCTTCAAGGAGAAGGCGCATCTCGCCGAAGAACTGGCGCGCGGTTTCGTTACCGGCGGTACGTTGTTCGAAGAGCTCGGCTTCTACTACGTCGGTATTGTCGACGGTCACGACCTCAATCAGCTGCTGCCCGTGCTCGAAAATATCCGCAACGCGGACAATGGTCCGTTTCTCGTCCACGTGCGTACGCAGAAGGGCAAAGGCTATGCACCCGCCGAAGCCTCGCAGGATAAATATCACGGCGTCGTCAAATTCGATGTCGCGACCGGCAAACAACACAAGGGCGCTTCAAATGCGCCGTCGTACACGAAGGTCTTCGGCGAAAGCCTGGTGAAAGAGGCACAGAAGGACGACAAGATTGTCGGCATTACAGCCGCAATGCCGGGCGGCACCGGTATCGATATTTTCACGAAGGCCTTTCCGGATCGTGCTTTTGACGTCGGAATTGCAGAACAGCACGCGGTGACCTTTGCTGCTGGCCTCGCGACCCAAGGCTACAAGCCATTTGTCGCGATTTATTCGACGTTTCTCCAACGCGCCTATGACCAGATTGTCCATGACGTCGCGATCCAGTGCCTGCCCGTCCGGTTCATGATGGATCGCGCCGGTCTGGTCGGCGCTGACGGGCCGACCCATGCCGGCTCGTTTGACCTCGCCTACCTCGGCTGTCTGCCGAATTTCGTCCTGATGGCGGCGGCAGATGAGGCTGAACTCGTGCATATGGTCGCAACGGCCGCTGCGATAGACGACCGCCCCTGTGCGGTCCGCTATCCCCGTGGTGATGGCGTTGGCGTCACAATGCCGGAAGCCGGCGTGCCGCTCGAAATCGGCAAAGGCCGCATTATCAAGCAAGGCACTACGGTGGCTTTGCTCTCGCTGGGCACTCGGCTTGCCGAATGCACCAAAGCTGCTGAAATGCTCGCGGCGCACGGAATCTCGGCAACAGTTGCCGATGCACGGTTTGCGAAGCCGCTCGATCGCGAACTCGTCCTCCGGTTGGCGCACGACCATGAGTTGCTCATCACGGTCGAGGAAGGTGCCGTCGGCGGCTTCGGTGCGCAGGTCATGCAAATGCTCAGCGACGCCGGCGCGCTCGATCGCTCGGACTTCAAGATCCGCAGCATGGTGTTGCCGGATATCTTCATCGACCATGACAGCCCGCCGGCGATGTACGCCAAGGCCGGGCTCGACGCGAATGGTATCGTCAAGAAAGTGTTCGACGTTTTCGGATCGCGTCAGGCGCCGGAATTGCAGCCCGCCGAGATCGCGTCTCTTGCCGAGCGCGCGCAGCGTCGCCGGCAGGCGAAGACGATGAACGGACACGCTAAGGGGGCGGCGGAATGAAGGTTATTCTTGCGAAACCGCGCGGGTTTTGCGCGGGAGTCGTGCGCGCGATTGAAATCGTCGAGCGCGCGCTGGATAAATACGGACCGCCGGTCTACGTGCGGCACGAGATCGTTCACAACAAGTGGGTGGTCGACGCGCTCAAAGCGCGCGGCGCCCGCTTCGTCGAAGAGTTATCCGAGGTGCCGCCGAACGCGATCACGATTTTCAGTGCGCATGGCGTGGCAAGAAAAGTCCAGGACGAGGCTGCGGTGCGAGGTTTGCGCGTGCTCAATGCCACGTGCCCGCTGGTCTCGAAAGTTCACGCGCAAGGCCGCCACTATCTGCGCAACGGGCGCACGGTGATTTTGGTGGGTCACGCCGGCCATCCGGAAGTGGAAGGCACGCTGGGCCAGATTCCGGGGCCCGTGATCCTCGTGCAGACAGAAGCGGACGTGAACAATCTCGATCTGCCCGTCGATACGCCGATCGCGTACGTCACCCAGACCACGCTGAGCGTGGATGACACGCGCGGCATCATTGCTGCGTTATTTCGTCGCTTCAACGATGTGGTGGGACCCGGAACACAGGATATCTGTTACGCGACACAGAATCGGCAAACTGCCCTGCTTGAGTTGACCAAGCTGGTTGACGTCATTTTCGTGGTTGGCGCCAAAAACAGCTCTAATTCGAACCGTTTGCGTGAAATCGGCATCGAAGCGGGTGTTCCGACGCACTTGATCGCAAATGGCAGTGAAATTGAGCCGGAGTGGTTGCAAAACGTCGAGGTTGTTGGCATTACGGCGGGTGCCTCGGCACCGGAGGTCATGGTCCGCGACGTCATCAACACGTTGCGCATGGTCGAACCGGTGGAGGTCTTCACCCTGCCCGGTCAGGATGAACACATCGAATTCCGGGTGCCGGTCGAATTGCTCGACGTGACCAGTTCTCAGCAAATCAGCAAGGATAGCAATCTTGGGCATTCCCCTTCTTCAGAAACTGTATGTCGGTAGCTACGTCGTTCGCCAGCGACTGACTGGCCGTAAGCGCTATCCGCTCGTGCTGATGCTTGAACCCTTGTTCAGGTGCAACCTGGCTTGTGCGGGCTGCGGGAAAATCGATTATCCCGACCCGATCCTGCACCAGAATATGTCGGTGGAAGACGCCCTGCACGCGGTCGACGAATGCGGCGCGCCGGTGGTGTCGATCGCCGGCGGCGAACCACTGCTCCATAAACAATTGCCTGAAATCGTGCGCGGCATCGTTGCGCGGAAAAAGTTCGTCTACCTGTGCACCAACGCGCTGCTGATGGACAAGAAGCTGACGCAATATGAGCCGAGCACCTTCTTCACGTGGTCCGTCCATCTCGACGGCGACAAGGAAATGCACGATCACTCGGTCTGCCAGCCGGGGACTTATGACCGCGCTGTAACGGCAATCAAGCACGCCAAGGAACGCGGCTTCCGCGTGAACATCAATTGTACGTTGTTCAACACTGCGCAGGCCGGCCGCGTCGCTGACTTTTTCGATACCGCCATGGAGTTGGGTGTCGATGGCATCACCGTGTCGCCGGGTTACGCCTACGAGCGCGCGCCCGACCAGCAACACTTCCTCAATCGCGGTAAGACCAAGCAGCTCTTCCGTGACGTATTCAAGCAAGGACCAAGCAAGACCAAATGGTCATTCAGCCAGTCCAGCCTGTTCCTCGACTTCCTCGCGGGTAACCAGACCTATCACTGCACGCCGTGGGGCAATCCGACACGCACTATCTTCGGCTGGCAGAAGCCCTGCTATCTGCTCGGTGAAGGGTATACGAAGACCTTCGACGAGCTGATGAACGACACCAACTGGGACGACTACGGCGTCGGCAATTACGAGAAGTGCGCCGACTGCATGGTGCATTCCGGCTTCGAAGCCTCCGCGGTCCAGGATGCGGTCGCCCATCCGCTCAAGGCGCTGGGCGTCAGCCTGCGCGGCGTCCGTACCGAAGGCGAAATGAGCCCGGAGATTTCGCTCGCCGGGCAGCGGCCCGCGGAATTCGTGTTCTCGAAGCATGTCGAGACCAAGCTCGAAGAAATCAAGAATACGAAGCGCGAGCCTGCCATGGTGGAGGCGGACTGACGCGGTTCCGGACTTAAATTAGCGCGGAGTGGAACTTACGGACCTCATGGCCCGTTATGTTCGAGCCGGACAATTCCTCCGGCAATTGTGGCTACGACCACAGGAATTCGGCCATGCGCTGGCGGACAACCATAGTCCTCGGGATGCTGGGCACAGCCGTCGCCGCCCCTGACCTCGCCCAGGCGCAATTTTCCCCGCAGGGCCTCCTCGGCGGCGTGACGCGCCCGTTTCGCCAGATGTTGGGCCATCTGGGTCAATACCCCCGAAGCCATCGCCCTCGCACGGCAGCTGCCGATTTACAGGCAGCCGTGGGGGCGCCTTCAAATGAGCTGCCGGGCTCAGCAGGAGCGCGGCTGGGTTGGACCGGCCCTCCGGCCTGGACGGGCGCCTACGAGGATATCCTCGGCTTTGCATTCTGGCCGGACGACTATGCCCCGCGGCTGCGCAGTCGCGGCTTTGACGTGATTGCGGACACCATCAGCGGGCATTTCGATGCGCCGCGGCGCGCCGACCGTGTCGCAACCACAGGCACCGCTGCGGGAAACGACGCAAACAATGACAAATCGAAGCGTTGTGACGATGCGGGCACGCAGGCTGCCTGGCCGGCATCACGAGTTGAGCAAATCCTGCAGCTAACCGATAGCGAGCATGAGGCCCTTGAAAAGCTTCAGTCCGCCGTCGCCCAATCGATGAAATCCGTCAATTCCGACTGTGGTGCGTCGGCGGACCTGTCGTCCCCTGACAGGCTTGGGGCCCTGGTACAGACGATTTGGGCTGTGCGCGACGCCGGAATATCCGTACGCGGCCCGCTCAAGACTTTCTACGATACGTTGACGGTTACGCAGAAAAACAGCTTTGCCAGCCGTCGTCCGCAGGCGGAACCACCGGCCGAGGCCAAAGATGCAAACCCCGGCATGAACAAGCAGTATCAAGCCTGCGCCTCGCAAAACGCCGAAAAAGCGGAACGCCTGGTCAAAGAGATTGAAATGAGAGTACGGCCAACCAGGGACCAGGCAGCGAGTTTTGAAAACTTCCACAAAGTTTCGTCGGAGATGGCCAAGCTTCTGATCGGTTCGTGTGTGAAGCCCATTCCAGCAGACCCGATGGCGCGGCTGGACGACGCTAACGACCAACTGACCGCCATCAATTATGCGGCGACGACGGTACAAATTGCGTTCAATGAGTTTTATGCGAAATTGGACGGCGCCCAGAAAACGCGTTTCGATTCGCCGGGTCGCTAGACGTTACATGCCGAATGGCACTGCGGCACTATTGTTCGCCTTCAGATTGCGATAGCGCGCGAGCGCCCACAGCGGAAAGAACTTCCTGTAGCCGTGATAGCGCAAATAGAACACGCGCGGAAACCCGGTGGCCGTAAAGCGCTCTTCGTCCCAGAATCCATCATTGGCCTGCGTTTGCGCCAGGTACTGCACGCCGCGCTCCACCACAGAATGATCGATTTCACCGCTGGCCATAAGCCCAAGAAGCGCCCACGCCGTTTGTGATGCGGTGCTGGCCGCTGGTTCGTGGCCGCAATACTCGAGCTTGTAACTCGAACCGTCCTCGCCCCAGCCACCGTCGGAATTTTGAATGGAAATGAGCCAATCGACCGCCCTGCGGATTTCTGCGGATTTCGGGTCAACTCCGCAAGCATTCAGCGCGCAGAGCGATGACCACGTCCCGTAAATATAGTTCAACCCCCAACGGCCATACCAACTGCCATCGCGCGTTTGCGTTCTGATCAGATAATCAACGCCGCGCGCCAGCGCCTCGCTTCCCTCTCGGGTTTCGCCGAGTTGGGCCAGCATCGAGACGCACCGCGCCGTCACATCTTCGGTTGGCGGATCAATCAATGCGCCATGATCGGCAAAGGGGATATTGTTGAGATAGTCATAGGTGTTGTCGACATCGAACGCCGCCCAGCCGCCGTCGCGGCTTTGCAAGCCCTTCACCCATTCGACACCGCGCGCGATGGCCTGGTCGTAGCGGTCCCCGGCCCCGATACGGCGGGCGCGATCCATTGCCATAACGACCACCGCCGTGTCGTCGAGATCGGGATAATGCGGATTGGCATACTGGAAAGCCCAACCGCCCGGCCGAACCAACGGGCGGCGCGCAGACCAATCGCCAACGATATCAAGCACCTGGAGGGGCAACAGCCAGTCAAGCCCGCGCAAGGCGGCCGCACGTGCGGCCTCATCGCCGCCTTCCAGCAATGCGTGGCAGGTGAGAGCCGTATCCCATACCGGCGATACGCAAGGCTGGCAGTAGGCTTCGTGGTCGGCAACGACCAGCAACTTTTCGATTGAGCCGCGCGCGATCGCAGCATTTGTCTTGTCGCCGAGCACATCGAACATCATCGTCGCATTGGCCATCGCCGGAAAAATCGCGCCAAGTCCGTCTTCGCCATTGAGATGTCCGATAACAAAACTAACCGCCCGATCGATCGCGCGCTGCCGCAAACTCTTTGGAAAGAATTTCACCGCCGGCCGCAAAATCGCGTCGATGCCGCGAAACAGCACAAACCAGATCCAGCGCTGATGCGGCGCCTTCGCCGCAGGCCCGATCGAGGACGGCGGCTCGACAAATAATTCGTCGATACCGATGCCAAGCGAATTATGCGCGCGCGGGCGCAATGCCTGTACAACGAGCAACGGCACCAGGACTGTGCGCGCCCAATAGGACACCTTCGACAGGTGAAACGGAAACCAGCGCGGCAGCAGCGTGATCTCGACTGGCATTTCGGGAACGCTGCGCCAGCTGAGAACGCCAAAAAGCGACAACAATACGCGCGTGAACACATTGCAGTGGACGGCACCGCCCCGCGCCAGCATTGCCTCGCGCGCGCGGCGCATATGATCGGCGTCTGGTTTGTCCCCGATCATCTTGAGCGCGAAATAGGCTTTCACGCTGGCGCTCATGTCGAAATCGCCAAGGTGATAGAGAGCCCAGCCGTCATGCGCACCCTGGATGCGGCGCAGGTAACTCGCAATCTTTTGCTCGAGAACAGAATCGATGGGCTCACCACGATAGTGGCGGAGCAGCACATACTCGGCCGGAATCGTCGCATCCGCCTCAAGCTCGAAGACCCAATGTCCGTTACTTTGCCGGCAGGCCAGCAACGCGCGTGTTGCGGCGGCAGCAGCCTGGTCTGCGGCGGCATGCGGCGGCATGCGGGATTCGCCGGCAAAAGCGAGCGTCATGCGGCGGCTCGCAGTCTAAAGTTCACGAGATCTGCGGCCCGATAGCCGGAGCGGACCGCGCTTTCGAGCGTGGCCGGCAGCCCGGTCGCGATCCAGTCGCCAGCGAGGAACAAATTGACCGACGATGTTTCCGCTGGCGGACGCAAGGCATTCTGCTCCGGAGTGGCGGCGAATGTGGCGCGGCGCTCGCGCACGATTTGCCAGGGCGGAACGTCATCCGCCGGCAGGGCGGCAACCCTGGCGATGTCGCGCCATATGGCCCCGGCCAGCTCCGCGCGAGGCATATCGAACATTCGCCCTGCATCACTGATCGTCGCGGAAATTTTCCCGGGAAACGCAAATATCCATTCAGCCGTGCCATTGATAATACCAAGCATTGGCGGCACGCGCGCGGGCGGCTCGATACGGAAATGGGCATTTGCAATTCCGCGGAATTCGGTCGGTGCGCGCAATCCAGGCATAAGTGTCGTGGCCACATTCGGCGGAACTGCCAAAATAACCGCATCACCGCTGCCAAGCTCGACGGACTGTGTTGCGAATTTGAGCGCCGACACGCGGCCGTCGGAAACCTGCAGCGCGACCAACTCATCTTCGAACGCGATGGAAGCACCACGCTCCCGCAAGTGGGCGATTGCGGGCTCGACGAACACATTCCCTAGCCCATCGCGTGCGAGCAAGGGTCGACAGGCCTGGCCGCCGAGCGCGAGCGTTTCGCGGATCAGGGCCCCGGCAAGTTTGGTCGAGCCCTCGCGCGGCGTGATGTTAAGCGCGGCGAGTAACAGGGGTTCAAGCAAGCGGTCATAGAGCGGCCCGGTGCAGTTCATCACCTCGCCAATGGGCTTGTCCGCAGACGTCCAGGCCAGGCGCGCCAAAGGGAGATAGTCGCTGATTGCCGTTTGCGGGACGCGCCGCTCCTTGTCGAACACCCACCAGGGGAAACGGCTGTCGCCGAACCGCAAGGTCCATTGCTGGCCGGTAGCGATGTCTATGAAAGGAAATTCCGCTTCTTTCGGGCCGCTCAATCCTGCTCTTGAGCCGATCGCATCGGCATATGACAGAACGGCGTGGTTGCCGGACAGAAGCAAATGGGTGCCATTGTCGATCAGCATCCCCGTGCCCTGATCGAAGTACGAACGGCAGCGCCCGCCAGCCTGCTTCGTCGCCTCATGGATGGTGACGGCCCGCCCGGAGGCGGCCAACCGTACGCCAGCCGCGAGCCCTGCCAGACCAGCCCCGATAATGTGAACCTTACCGATGTCAGACGAACGCATGCCGCAACGCAATCCAGATGAGACGCGGTTTGTTGATACGGACGCGGCCCCGCGGCCTCGTCCAGCCCCGCGTTATCATGCCTTCGAGCATCTGACGATAGACCCCGCCCATAATTTTGGGCGCGCGCACGATCCGCCTCGGGCAGTGCACCATGATTTCGCCCGCCTTCGCATAGTGTTCCCGCGCGCGCTCAGCGACCACAATGCAGGCCTCTCCGAGTTGAGGCTCTTCCATAACCGATGCCGGATCAGTCGTTGTGATACCAGCCAGCCGTAGTGCCTCTTGCGGCAGATAAAGCCGGCCAATGGCGGCATCTTCATCAATGTCACGCAAGATATTCGTCAGTTGAAGCGCACGGCCGAGGTGATAGGCCAACGCAATGCCGTCGGCGTCATTCATCCCGAAAATGCGCACGGATAGCCGACCAACCGCGGAGGCGACGCGATCGCAGTAGAGATCGAGTTCATTGAAACTTGGCGCCCGAATATCAGCGCGCGCATCCATTTCCACGCCATCAATCACCGCAATGAAATCGTCCTTGCGCAAGGTGTAGCGGGCGATAATGCGCGCGAGATGTCCGAGCTTGGGCGGAATAGTTCCGGAATAGATCGAATCGATATTCGTTCGCCAAACTAAAAGTCCGTTCAAACGTTGCGAATGAGGCGCATCGCTGTCCGCAATATCATCGACCGCGCGGCAGAACGAATATATTTCAAACATCGCCTCCCGCTGCTCGCGCCCCAGGATACGCATCGCTAAATAGAACGAGCTGCCGCCCGCGCGGCTGGCGGCCGGTGCAGGATTCTCCGTCACATTTGCAACCTGCAGGTTCATGGCGTCTGGTAACCGCGCGTCGGCGCGACCGTCCGCAACAACCGGCGCAGCAATGCTCGCGTTCCGCCGCTTGCAGCCTCAATAGCGGCTTCACCTTTGGTGAGATGAACGCGCTCGCTCAGCGGATCACGCGAACGAAGAACGTCCAGCAGACGTGTCGCCAGCGACTGGATGACCGAGATTTCACAGCCAAGCCGCGTATCGGCCACATTGGCCTCGAGCCCATGGCTTTGGCGTAACAGAACCGAGGTGCGCGCGACCAGCGCGTCCAGACAGCTTCGCAAGGCCGGACTGGCTTTATCATAACCGAGCGCTTCGACGCCGATCCCCTGTGCCGTCAGCGCGTCGAGCGGAATATAGACCCGGTCGAGCGTCCGATAGTCCATGCCGCAATCCTGCAGGTGATTGATGATCTGCAATGCCGCGCACAAGGCATCCGACGCCGGCCAGGTGTCCCTTGCCTCCCCATGGACATCGAGCACGAAGCGGCCGACCGGCATCGCGGAGCGCGAGCAATAATCGATCAGATCGTCCCAATCTTTATATCGGAGTTTGGTCGCATCCTGCCGGAAGGCGTCCAGCAAATCCTGGGCATGACGGGTCGACAGTCCGCGGCTCCGCAATACATCCCGAAGCGCAAGTCCCTCCGGTTCATCATTGCTACTACCGAGCAAACTCGCTTCGAGACGATCAAGCCGTGCGAGCTTTTCAGTACTCGCAAGCGCAGGATGATCGGCAATATCATCCGCAACACGGACGAATTCGTAGAACGCCAGAATGACCGGCCGATGCCGCCGCTTGATCAGCCAGGATGCAACAGGGAAGTTTTCGTCCCGCGCGCCCTTGCCGGAGCGGAGTTGAGCGCTGCTGGTCATTGCAAGCTCGGCGCGTCATGAACGCGCCCCTTCCATTGGCCACCTCGTCGGCGGAGGTATTGATAAGCGGAATTGAGCGTGTAGTACAGGTAAAGCGATGCAATCGCCGGCAAAGCCAAACCCCACAGTGGCGACCGGCGGTAAAACCGCAGCATCGGCACATATGACAGCGCCATGGCCAGCCACGCGGCCAAGCCCAGGTAGCGCGGCAAACCCGTTGCAAAGACAGCAAGCACTGGTGGCGCAACGAACGTCAACAATAGGCCGGCCGTCGTCACCGCCAACAGCAGCGGCGAATAGCGAAGTTGCGCATAGGCTGAACGCGAAATCATCTGGCTGACGTCGGACAGGGTCTCATAGGGCCGAACGCTTCGCACGCGCTCGGTCAAACCCAACCAAATTGGTCCCACCGCTTTCAATTTTGCTGCCAGTGAGCAGTCGTCGATCAGTGCATTGCGAATACCCGCAATGCCACCTGCCCGATCGAGCGCATCCGTGCGCACGAGGATGCAGCCGCCGGCAGCGGCGGCCACGCCGGAACTGGAGCGGTTGACCAGCGCGAACGGAAAAAGCATTTGGAAAAAATAAATAAAGGCCGGCACGTGACTGCGCTCGGCCAAGCTCGCGCAGCGCAGTTTCGCCATAAGCGACACCATCACATAACGGCCAGCCAATGAATGAGCCACCAGCCATGCGACCGTGTCCGGCGCATGCACAATATCGGCATCAGTCAGCAGCAGGTAGTCCGGGCGCGACGTCTCGGCAGCCGCAATTCCCTCCTTGAGTGCCCATAGCTTTCCGGTCCACCCGCGGGGCGGTCCCTTGCTCGTGAGCACCTTCACCTGGCGCGCCGGCGCTGTAGCAGCCGTGCGCGCAGCGATGGCTGCTGTGTCGTCGCTGCTGTCATCATCAACGACAAAGATGGCGAGCGACCCCGGATACTCCTGGCACAAGAGCGAGTCGACGCTTGCACCGATAAACTCGGATTCGTCACGGGCTGGAATGACGACGGCTACCGTGGGCCATCGGTCCACGTCCCGCACGGGATGCGTGGTGTCTCTTATGTCACTTCGCCAAAACCTGCCGCGGCCACAAATCAGATAAATCCAGACCGCCACGCAAATACAACCCAGAGCTTCGTTCATGTAGAGAAAATTTTCCGATCGCATTGACCCTCTACCGCAACACCCAACGCACAATTTTGTTCAAGCGATCCGGAAACGTTGATGAGCAGCGGATTTTACCGGTATTCTGCAAAATACCGTGTACCGCTTTCAGATCGATGAGTATATGGGCTCGAGCCCACCCTCGCAAATACCTTGGAAAATGGAAATTATGGCGCGTCTCACTTGCAGATGACGGAATTGCTCCCATCAACGCAAGAAGCCAGACTACAAGCCGCGGATTTATTTCTGGTGTGTATTGGTCGCCCGCTCGCGCAACCGGTAAAATTGAATGGCGGCACGCGCTGTTTCCGGTCGCAGTTTTTTAAATCGATCGAGGTACTCCCCGGAAACGCCGATCGGCCGCTGATCGGCGCCACCCTGTAACGCAAGCAGGGCGTGAGTCGTCTTCCAGGAAAAATCAATCGATTTTGCCAGAATCAAAATTTGATCGCCGGTATCGTGCACCAAGGCGCGTTCGACCGCGCCGATCGGCAGATCGGCGAGCAAACATAGGGCTTCCGCCGTTTCGTCGAATTTTCCACGCGCGGCAAACTCGCAAACGCGCGCCTCGGTCAGTTCTCCGTTTTTGTGCAGCTGCTCGATATTGGCCCGAGCAGCAGAAAAATTGGGTGAATGATCGCGCAATTGAGTTCTGAATTTGATCCGCCGCTTGCTTTATCATGTCGCGAACCAGATCCGTTTTGCTGCGATCCGCGGTCTCAAATTTAAGCCGCACCGTCTCCGACGCGGTCTCAAACAGCGTCAGCAGGTACTCACGCGGAACTTCCGGGCGTGACCAAACCAGCAGTGCGAGCTCGCTATCGTTTTCCGAGCGGGAGACCAGCGTTGAATAGCCAAATTGAGAAAACCGGGCCCCGATGTTCGCGGCCGTGCTTATGACAACTTTCTGGTTGCCGCGCTCGACAAGAATATCAGTGACGTGTTCACTGAGACGCTCACGCTGTGAGATCGCCAGCAGGTGTTCCTGGCCTTTGGTCTTCGCGCCGGTGACCAGTGTGTCATCATCGAGAGATTCGGAACGCCTGAGCACGGGGCCGGCGACGGCAATCGAGTCGTCGAGCGCAAGCGTCCGGCTCGCGTTGGGTGGTGCATTGGCGATGGCCGAGAGCCTTTCGCCGAATGCCACGCGCGCCGAGTGTTCAATCTCTGTCAGCAGCCGACCCATGACGTCGTCGAACAGAGACATTTGCTCGCCGTCAAAGTGGTCGGAACCCGCCACAAACAGGTCCGTGATCCGACGCAAAATTTCCGCGCGGGTTCCGATATTCTTTTGCTGAATAGCGGCTTCCAGCTCTTCCACCAGCGACTGATGGCCTGGCCCAATCTTCAGGTCCGCGCCGGAAATTCGATTCCGCCGATCTGCTGGAAGCTCTGACTGCAATGCGGTGTTATGCGGCATAGTCGACATCTGGGATGTTGTAGGCGCTGTGGAAATCGATTTGTGACGACGGGCACGGAGGTTGGAACAGATAACCTTGCAGCGACGTCACCCCGGCCAGGCGCAAGAGACGATATTGCTCGACGGTTTCCACGCCTTCAGCCGTGGTCGCGATATCGAGACTTCGCGCCAATGTTAAAGTCGCAGCGATGATGGCGGCACACTCGGTGCGTTTCGTCAGGTTCTGAATGAACGATTTATCGACCTTGATCTTGTTAAACGGGAACATCATCAACTGGCTCAGCGACGAATATCCCGTGCCGAAATCGTCAAGGGCGACCGCAATGCCGAGGTTCTTGAATTGATGCAGAACCGGCAGACATTCTGTCGCGGATTCGATAAGGGCCGTCTCTGTTATCTCCAGTTCCAGCCGTTCGGGCGATAATCCCGACTGCGCCAATGCACACATGACAACGTCGACCAGGTTGTTCTTTCTGAATTGCACAGCCGACAGATTGATGGCCACTTTAACGTCTTTGGGCCAGCCGGCAGCATCAGCGCAAGCCGTCTGCAACAGCCAGTCCCCGATTTGCGTGATCATGCCGGTTTCTTCCGCAAGCGGAATAAACTGGTCGGGCAAGACTAAGCCCTTTGTCGGGTGCCGCCACCGGATCAGCGCTTCGGCGCCGCAAATTTCACAGGTCTTGGTGTCGACGATTGGCTGATAATAGAGTTCAAGTTCGTCCTGCTGAACGGCGCGGCGCAACTCGCTTTCGAGCTCATGGCGCGCGCTGGCGGCCAAGCTCATTTCCGGATCAAAGAAACGATATCCATTCCGGCCAGCCGACTTGGCGCGGTACAGAGCCAAGTCTGCCATTTTCATCAGGTTGTCGGAATTGGCCGCATGCTCGGGCACCAAAGCGATTCCGATGCTCGTGGCTATATTGACCTCATTGCCTTCGATATTAAACGGCTTGGAAATAACGTCGGTAATTCGGTCTGCGAGTGCGGACGCCGCCTCACGCTGGTTATTCTCGCGGTCCTGAACGATTGCGAATTCGTCGCCGCCGAGACGCGCAAGCACGTCGGTCTCCCGAAGCGATGCCTTGAGACGAACCGCAGTTTCTCTCAGCAATGCATCCCCGACCGCGTGGCCAAGTGTGTCGTTGACGTGCTTGAACCGGTCAAGATCGAGCAGCAGCACGGCAAATGGGTCGCCACGCCTGCGGTGCCTTGCAACGGCCTGTTCGATCTTTTCCATAATGGCAAGGCGGTTTGCCAGCCCCGTCAGAACGTCGTGATGCGCCATGAAAGCAATGCGCTGTTCGGACCTTTTCCGCTCGGTGATGTCTTCGATAACAACGATGAGGTGCTTTGGTGTACCCTGCGCATCGCGTGCGACGATGCGGCTTGTGGCCAGGATTCGCGAGTGACCAACAGGCATTTCAATTTCGTAGTCACTCGGATAAGCGCCAATCACACCTGCAAGCGCTTCACTGTCGGTCGCATCGATCCGCTCGGCATCCTTAGTCCGATAGATGTCGAACACTGTTTTCCCGATGACCTCGGCCCTCGTCACCTTGAGCATCGCCTCAAATGCGCGGTTCACCAGCACAAATTTGCGTGTCACCGCATCCTTCACGACGACTGCGACGGGAACATTCTCGATGATTGAATTCAGAAACTGTTTCGCCTCGCCCAGCTCCCGTTCGGCATGCAGATGCGCGGTAATGTCCTGATGAACGGCGACAGAGCCGCCATCGGGCATGGCCTTGCGGCTCACGGAGAAAGTCCGGCCATCCTGCAGTTCGTTAAGGACATACCCGGGTTCCGCCAGGAATGCTTCCTCGATCCGGTCCTTGATATATTTCTGTGTGTCCTGGGGGCACGAACCGGCTGCTACACGAGCCTGCAAAATCTCCGGTAGCGTCGTCCCAGGTTTTACGTCTTCCGGATTAAGGCGGTACATCTTGCTGTAAAGATCGTTGGCCAGCACCAACCGCTCGTCCGCCCCAAACATACAAATCCCTTGGGGCATGTTTTCCAGAGTTGCATTCAAAAGCATATTGGTATGCTCGAGGCGCTGTTTGGCGCGGTCCCTCAAAATATGACCCCGAACGCTAAAGACCGTCGCCGCCAGGATGAGCAGCGTCAGCACGATCGCGATGAAATAGCCGTATTTTTTTTGTGCATCGAGACGGGAGAAAATCTCGTGCGACGCGAGGCCGACGGTGATGACAAGAGGAAAACCGTTGACCGATCGGTAGGCTATCAGCCGTTGAACGCTGTCGCTTAAATTGCTTCCCGTATAGTACCAGCCGGCCGCCGAGGTTCTCTTGAACAGGTCAGCGCCTGAGAAGTCCTTTCCCAGCACCGTCAGCGTACGTCCGCTGGTCGCACGAACAATTCCATCCAGCCCAATGACCCGGATGTAACCTTCGCGGCCGATGTCGACAGAGTTGTAGATGCGCGTGAGATAACTTGGATCAAGCGACGCAATAACGGCTCCCTTGAGGGAGCTGTTGGGCACTCCGACGGGACGCGAGAACTGTATCGACCACTCCCCTGTGGATCGAATGAAGATCGGTTTGCTGACGGTCAGCGTGTCGCGCTGCGAATCGACATCGTCCCGACGGCGCACGATTTCATCGTCGTCCAGCTTTACCGCTCTGTGATTGCTGAGTCTTACATTGCCATTGTTGTCGACAATGTTGATTTTTAGATTTTCATCGTTGAGCACGCGGCTCGATTTTAGCCATCCGGCCAGATCAAATTTATTTCTGTCTCGCTCATAAAGCGTTCGGATAACAACCAAAGTGCGGTCGATTTCGCTCAGCGACCGCGAAAGGTGCTCTTCCAGAGCGCCCGCCAGATTTGTGGAATTTTGAATCGCGGCCCGTTCGGCGCTCTCGTGTTCGTTCCGCAGGAAGAAAAACAGAGTCGTCCACACGAGGCTAATCAGGATGGTCCCGAAGAGCGCCGATCGATATTTCAAAAACGGCTGCCATGACTTTGTAAAATTGGTCACGGAGAAAGCCGCAAGGCCATCATTGCCAATCATTTCAAATAATTAGTCGAAAGCCCTTGATTTTCCGTTATATGAAACTGAGAGACATCCACCTGGCTTGAGCCATAAAAAAGCGCGGCCGCGCATTAATAATTTATTTTGCGTTAGGGCACTTTCGATCAACAGCGGAGAGCCCTGCCATATCAGGCCACATCGTCCACAGTTAATCGCAGCGGACCAGGATTTATGTGACGTTTAGAATGCCGAACGGCCCAATCATTGAAACAGATATCCCGGCGCGACTCGATCGCCTCCCGTGGGGGCGATTTCACACGCTGGTGGTCGTCGCCCTTGGCGTCACATGGATACTCGACGGGCTTGAGGTCACGCTTGCAGGCAGCTTGGCGGGCGCACTGAAAGATAGTCCGAGTTTGAAGTTTTCGAATACGGACATCGGCTTCGCAAGCAGCGCCTACCTCGCCGGCGCCACGCTTGGCGCAATTTGTTTTGGTTGGCTAACGGACCGCTTCGGCCGCAAAACGCTTTTTTTCGTGACGCTCGCCGTCTACCTCACCGCGACAGCCGCCACCGCCGCTTCGTGGAATATCGAGAGTTTCGTCCTTTTTCGCTTTCTCACGGGTGCTGGAATCGGCGGCGAATATTCCGCCATCAATTCAACGATCCAGGAACTGGTTCCCGCGCGCGTACGCGGCTGGAGCGATCTGATGATCAACGGCAGTTTCTGGATCGGCGCGGCGTTGGGCGCTCTCGGCTCATTGGTTTTGCTCGACCCGCACGTCATCGACCCTGAGCTCGGTTGGCGGCTTGCATTCTTGATCGGCGCCGGGCTGGCGGGCGTGATTTTCCTGATGCGATTCTGGATTCCCGAAAGCCCCCGCTGGTTGATAACGCACGGTCACGCCGATGAGGCAGCCCGGGTCATCGCGGGAATCGAAAGCCAGTTTGCGCACCTTCCACCGGCGCGCGACCTACCGCGCGTGCGTCTGCGCGCGCGCAAATCGACGCCGCTTCGCCTGGTGGCCTTTACGTTGTTCAAGCAGCATCGGCGGCGAACGGCCGTCGGATTGAGCCTCATGGCCTCTCAGGCATTTTTCTACAACGCCATCTTTTTCACTTACGCGCTTATTCTGACCGACTTTTACGGTATCGCATCAGATCAAATTGGCTGGTATTTGCTGCCCTTTGCGATTGGAAACTTCTCCGGGCCCGTACTGCTCGGACGATTTTTCGACACCCACGGCCGTAGGCTGATGATTGCGCTGACCTATGTTTCCTCCGGCACGCTGTTGGCAATAACCGGTTGGCTTTTCGCGCGCGACTTTATTGACGCCGGGACGCAAACGGTGTGTTGGATGGTAATCTTTTTCTTTGCGTCGTCGGCAGCGAGCTCGGCCTATCTCACGGTCAGTGAAACCTTTCCGCTTGAAATTCGGGCGTTGGCGATTGCCTTTTTTTACGCGGTCGGGACCGGCATTGGCGGCATTGTCGGGCCGCTGTTGTTTGGCGCGCTCATCGACACAGGTTCACGCACGAGCGTGTTTGCAGGCTATCTGCTTGGTGCAGTGCTGATGATATTTGCGGGCTGTGTCGCCTGGCGGTGGGGTGTCGACGCCGAGCGCAAACCGCTGGAAGCCGTCGCCCGGCCGCTTACATTTACCGATTGATGAACAAGTGCCCACAGTTTCGCCGTGAATGGCGGCCGCGTCGTCAGAACACAATACTAGTTTTTGTAGGCAAGATCGCGCAGCGCGTCAGGAGCAAGAATGACGACGCCGCCGCGTTCCAGCTTGAGCCACTTCCGGCGTTGCCAGTCCTGCAACTGCTTGTTTGCGCTCTCGCGCGACACGCCGATCATTTGACTTATTTCGCGCTGAGTAACCTGGATCTTGCGGCGAGGCAAAGCAGTGGTCGACGGGCGATACAGATGCAGCAACACCTTGGCGAGCCGGTTCGGTAAACCGAGGAAAACGATATCCTCGACCTGCTCGCTTGTCCGGCGCAGACGTGCGCAGAGAATTTTGATCAGCCTTAGCGCGACTTCGGGGTCATCTTGCAGCAGCGGAATGAAATCGCGTCGTTCAATAACCATCAACTCGCAGTTATCGATAGCAACGGCATCAGCTGAGCGCTCCTCTCCGTCGAGAAACGCAATTTCCCCGAAGAGTTCGCCAGGCACGACCAGGTTGAAAATTGCGTCTTTCCCCTGTTCGGAAGGCGCACTGATTCTCACGGCGCCGGCACGAACCGCATAAAGTTTCGATCCGATATCGCCTTTGTGGAATATGGCTGCGCCTTTCTTCACCCTTGTCGTAATGACACGAGGGGCCAGCCGATCGATTATTGTATTGCCTAAATCCTTGAAAAACGGGTGGGCGCGGAGCAACGCATGCTTGTCGAAGGATTGCGTTTCACTATTCCTGCTCGCGCCTGTTGCCATCTGACATTTTGCCCCACCTGAAGTTCTCAGTACGTAACATACGCCAAAATAGCCCAGCAGATAGGCTATCTCGCAAATGAATATTCAAATTTTACTTTGGCTGTTTAACTCTAACAGTGAAACAAACCGACTAAGTTCTCTAAAATACATCCATTTTCAGGGCTATATCGCGGATAGCCGCATTACCGGGCTGGTCCAGGCCGCGTTATCACGTGCAGTCGGGATTATCTGCTGCCCCGCAGGCCTATCCGTCGCATGAGTTCAGTCAACGGAGCCCGAGCGGACAGTCGGCCACCATTCACACTGCGTGCACGAGACCGTACAGTAGGCCCGATCCCAAGGTTGGAGGGCAGACATGGACGTGCCGAAGAAAGTCGCCATCGGTTGCCAGGGCGGCGGGATGCATGCTGCTTTCGAGGTCGGCGTCCTCACCGAAATCCTCAAGGACATCCGTGACAACAAGCGGTTCGAACTTGTCGGCTTGAGCGGTACGTCGGCCGGCGCCCTGTGTGCGCTGATGGTTTGGTACGGCCTTGCCTCGAAAGCCGGAAAACCCGGCTCTGCGGATGAAGCAATCGACAGCCTCAACGACTTCTGGGAGAGCTTTGTTGCGAGCACAGGCGCGGAGACTGCGCTGAATTTTCTGACATACGGCGCATTCTGGGCGGAAGAAAAAGAGATCCCGGTGCTGGGAGTCAACGCGCCAATCCTCGGTCTCAATCCATACGGCGCACTCTACAAGGCGTTCGCTGCCAGCCTGCCGAGTCTTGGCATACGCAAGCAATATTTTGATCTGGAGGACATGCTTGCCAAGGCTTGTCCGGATTTCGACCGGATTGATTGGCGCGACCAAAAGACACGCGTGCTGATCGGCGCCTCGGAGGTGGTCAACGGCTTTGAGACCGTGTTCGACTCTGACGTCAATAAAAAAATGCAAGGCGAAAATAAGGGAATGCAAACCGTAAAAGTTACAAAGGACAGGTCTCGTTACTGGCGTCAGAAATTACCGCTCACTTTGTCAGGAGTCGCCGCATCAGGCACATTGCCCGCTTTACGCGAGGCCGAACATATCAAGGCGGGCGGCCACTACTGGGACGGCCTTTACTCGCAGAACCCACCCGTTCGCGAGTTCTTCGATCCGCCGGTGCAAAAGTCTTCGGCAGGACCTGACAATGTGCCAGACGAACTGTGGATCATACGCATCAATCCGCAGCAATGGCCGGAAGTCCCCATATCCAATAAAGACATCCAGGACCGTCAGAATGAACTAATGGGAAATCTGTCGCTGAACAAAGACCTGGATTTCATTATGACGGTCAACGCGTGGAATGAGCGCTACGCGGGTCAACAATTTGCAAAGGACCACAAGCCTGTGACGGTGCGCACGATCAAGATGGAGGAAAAGACCGCAGACAACCTGTCTTATTCATCCAAGTTTGATCGCAGCCGCGCCTTCATGGACCAGCTGCGTAAGGAAGGGCGCAAGGTTACTCGGGACTGGCTCGATCGCTGGCACAAAGGCGATGTCGGCTGCTACCCGGAGGACGCAGCGTATCGCAAAATCTGATGACGTAGCCGAGCAAACGAACCCAAAGGATGATGGTGCCCAGATGCCGAATGAGAAAAAGAACAACTTAGACGACGTTCAAAATTTCAAAGACAGCATATTCAGGAATTTCTCCTTGCTGGCTTTACCATGGGTATCCTTCCAGCGCGATATGCTCGCAATCTTGAAAAAAGGCATTGAAGATACGAGTCATGTCAAACCGGTCCAGAAACTGACATTGCTTGAACTGCATGCTCTGATGATGATCCTGGATCCATCGCGAACGTGGAGAAGCCCCTTCGACGCGGATTTCGAAAAGAGAGTAGAAGACGCATACAAGGAAACCTTCCCCAAGCTGCTTTCCGGCTCGATTCATTTTATCGAGGCTCAAGAAATAATCTTGCAGCGTATAAGCGATGCACTCGTTACGCTAAAGGATGGCAGCAAATCTAAAAGCCACAGCAAGTAGAAAAGTGGCTGACTCATCTGGGTGATTGTGAATCCTATCGAGATCAGATTTCTGCTTAGAACATTTTGTGTGCTGACACTGATCTCAAAATGCTTGCGTCGGCCGAGGTGTCAAGATGAGTGATGTACGCCGGAACGTTGATCTCGCGATCATCGGTCTTTCCTGTCGATTTCCCGGAGCGGCTACAGCCGAAGAGTATTGGAAGAATCTGTGCGGCGGCGTTGAGTCCATCACTTTTTTTTCCGATCAAGATCTTATTGCCGGTGGCGTCGACCCGGCCTTGGTCGCCAATCCCAGGTACGTAAAGGCTGCGCCGACGCTGCGGGACGTCGAGATGTTCGACGAATCGTTTTTCGGTTACTCCCCCAAAGACGCAGCGCTGATGGACCCGCAGCATCGCCTGTTTCTGGAGGTGTGCTGGGAGACATTCGAAAACGCAGGTTATGACCCGGTCGGCTACCCCGGAAAAGTTGGTGTGCTCTCGACTGCCGGCGGCGTTGTTACAAGCTACCTTCTGGCAAAACTGCACCACGCAGATTTTCCCGGCCAGACCGCCAGCACGTCGCACATCAATAATGACAAGGATTTCCTGAGTACCCGTGTTTCCTACAAGCTGAATCTCAGAGGCCCCAGCTTCACAATTCAGTCGGCGTGCTCGTCGTCTTTGTTGGCAGTCCACCAGGCGTGTCAGAACCTGAGGCACGATGAGTGCGATATGATGCTGGTGGGAGGCTCGGTGGTACGCGTACCCCAGATCGAGGGGTATCTGGCAGAAAAGCGAAACGTTCATTCTCTCGACGGGCACTGCCGCCCGTTCGACTCGGTTGGCCAAGGGACCATTTTTGCCAGCGGCGTCGGGGCGGTGTTGATCAAGCCCTTGCAGCGCGCTGTCGCTGACCGGGACCATATCTTTGCGGTGATTAAAGGGACCGCGGCGAATAACGACGGATCGGCCAAAAGCAGCTACACCGCGCCGAGCCTGGGCCAGCAGTCCCAGGCGGTTGTTGATGCGCTGAATTTGGCTGGGGTCAGCGCTGACAGCATCGGCTACGTCGAATGCCATGCGACCGGCACAGCTGTCGGCGACCCGCTGGAAATCGAAGCCCTGACCCTGGCCTTCCGAAAGGAGACCGGCCGCAAGCAATACTGCGCCATCGGCTCGGTGAAGGCCAACATCGGGCATCCGGAACAGGCGGCGGGAATTGCCGGCCTCATCAAAACCGCGCTCGTGCTTCATCACAAACAAATTCCGCCGAGCATCAATTTTCAAACGCCGAATCCTGCAATCGACTTCGCATCGTCGCCATTTTACGTAAACACAAGCCTCCAGGATTTCCCTCTTGCGGACAAGCCGCGGCGAGCCGCACTCAATAGTCTGGGAATTGGCGGTACGAATGCCTTCGCCATCCTCGAGGAGGCGCCACCGTCCGCGGCGAACCGGGGGCAATTGCCAGACCAATTCCCATGTCTGGTCACCCTTTCAGCCAAAAGCGCTGACGCGTTGGTGGCGCGTGTCGAGCAGCTTCTGAACTGGCTCGACGACAATCCCGACGCACCGATTGGTGACCTCTGCTACACCACCAACGTCAGCCGAAGCCAGTTTGCCTTCCGCTTCGCTGTGCCCGCCCGATCAGTAACGGAGCTGAAAAAGCACCTCGCGTCATGGTTGCGAACGGCGGGCAATCCGGCGAACTTGCAACGCACCAATAGCGCGCCAATCGCTTTCATGTTTTCGGGCCAGGGTTCACAGCATGCCGGCATGGCAGCGCAGCTCTATCGCACGCACTCCGTTTTTCGCAATGCCATGGATCGATGTCATGCTCTTGCGGAATCGGGTCTTGAGCACGGCTTACTCGATGTGATTTTTACCCAACCCAGTGACGCTGGGTTGATCAACCGTACCGAATATACCCAGCCTGCGCTATTCGCAGTTGAGTATGCCCTCGCGGAGCTTTTGAAATCCTGGGGCATCGCGCCTGATGCAGTGATCGGGCACAGCCTGGGAGAATTTGTCGCTGCTTGTGCGGCGGATGTCATTACACTTGAAGACGCGATGCGTTTGGTCACTGCTCGCGGTGCCTTGATGCGCCAATTGCCGAGCGGCGGTATGGCCGCGATATTCGCCGCGGAACCCGTAGTGCGTGCGCTCATCGACAAGGTAGCCCGCGGGTTGGCCGTGGCCGCAATGAACGGGCCACAGAATACGGTCGTGTCGGGCGACCGGGATGAATTGAAAACGCTATTGGAGGAGCTGGATCGGCAACACATCGTCTATCGGGAATTGCAGGTGTCCAACGCCTTTCACTCCCCGCGTACCGAACCCATTCTTGATGAAATGGAAAATGTTGCGGGCCAGATCAAATTCAACCCGCCCAAACTACCCCTGATATCCAACCTCACGGGCGAGCTGATGCCGGCCGCGCCCGATAAATTCTACTGGCGTCGGCACCTTCGCGAACCGGTGCGGTTCGGAGATGGAATGCGTGCGCTGGCTGAGCTTGGGTGCCGGACCTTTCTTGAGGTCGGTCCCCACCCTGTGCTGCTGCCGGTTGCGCAGGCTTGCCTTGGACCAAAAGCCAGGTCCGCAGCCTGGGCTGCCACGCTCAACCGTCAAAAGCCGGACGCTGACTCAATGACCGAAATGCTGGTCGCGTTGTATCGCGCCGGCCACACCATAAATTGGTCCGCAGTGCATGCTGACGCGTCGTGGCGACGAATTCCGCTGCCGACTTATCCATTCCAGCGAAAGCGCCACTGGATAGAAGACAATACGAGCCATACCGAACGAGCACGGAAGGTGACCGAACGATTCCATCCGTTGGTCGGCACTCGCACAAATTCTACAACTGAAGAGGTTTGTTACGAAGCGCGCTACGGCGTTCAACACACCGGCTTTTTGTCCGATCACAGACTTGCAGGAACCATAGTTCTCCCGACCACTGCCGAACTGGAGGCGGCCACGGTCGTCGGCCGGATGCATTTCGCGACGTCGCGGATCAGTTTCGAAAATGCGATGCATCACCGGGCGATGTCATTCTCCAATAGCGAAGATCGCATTGTACGAATATTGGTCACTCCACTGAAATCCAACGGGGCAAGTTTCAAGCTGCTAAGCGCAGACACTGCCAACTCGAAGGTCTGGCATACCCACATGACGGGCATCCTGCGCAAGTCAGAGGTACCCTCCGAATCGGTGTTTTCGATGGCGCAAGCCCGGGCCCGTTGCCCGCAAACACTGCCTGTTACCGACTTCTACGACCGGCTGGACAAGCTCGGGCTCGAATATGGATCGAGTTTTCGTGGCGTCCGGGAATTGCATCTCGGTCAACATGAGGCGCTGACCAAAGTGCTACTCCCGGAGGGTTTGGCAAATCCGCAATACGTGATGCACCCCGCGTTTTTGGATGCGTGCCTGCACGCCTATCCTCTCGTTCTTGATGGCGCGGAGAATACCAAGAGCGATCGCCGTAATTTCTACCTGCCCGTCTCGCTGGAAGGATTCCGCTGCTATCAGGACGGGGCCGACAAGGCATGGGTGCACACCCGACTGCGGAGTACCGGGAAAAACCATACGCAGGTCATTGATATTCGGGTCTACGACGAGGCCGGGCGGCCGATCGCAGATCTGGAAGGACTGACCGTGCGCCTGTTGCCGCTTGATAAAGCGCAACCATCGCCCGCTCGCACGGACGACTTGTTCTATCGGGCAGTATGGCGAAGAAGCGTCAGAGACTCCGCCAGACCTGAGAAGGATCGCGCCAAGGATCGTACATTGGCGAGTTGGATCATCTTTGCCGATGCAAAAGGTGTCGGTGTCGAACTGGCCAACAGGCTGGAAGCTGCAGGCCATCATTGCCACCTCGTCTACAGGGACAATGCATTCGCCCAACGGGGTCAACGAACGTGGACCATCAATGAACGGCAGCCTCGCGATTTTCGCCGATTGCTGGAGCAAATCACCAGCAGCGAGACGCTGAGGTGCGACGGCGTGGTCTACCTATGGGGATTGGATGCTCCATCGATAGAAGGTCTGACCCTCGCGCGATTGAAGAGCGGCAGCGAGATGATGTGCCGGGGGGCACTGGCGATCTTGCAGGCTCTTGCCGACACCCGATCAGCCAATCCAACTGGCAGGCGGCTTTGGTTTGTAACCGCAAACACTCAAAAGTCAGAAGCCCTGAACCAGCCTGTTGATCCGGTCCAGGCTCCTCTATGGGGTCTGGGACGAACCGCCGCGATCGAGTACCCGGGCGTTTGGGGGGGACAGATCGACCTGCAACTGGATGGAGACCTGACGCCGCATATAGATTTACTGGCGGCGGAGTTGCTCCACCCAGATGGCGAGACCCAGATTGCCATCTCCGCAACTGGTGAGCGCTATATCCAAAGATTTGTCAGACAATCGCTTGACGATCTGCCGCTACAGCCGCCGCAAGTGCGCGGTGATGCCACCTATCTTGTAACCGGCGGCCTCGGAATGTTGGGACGCCGTGTCACCAGATGGCTCATAAGCCACGGTGCGAAACACCTTGTCCTGACCGGTCGAAATGCAAATGCGGAAAAGGCACAAGAACTGACCAGCACAGCAGACATTAACGGCGTATCGCTCAAGTTCGTGGCCGCAGACATCAGCCGCGAAGACGACGTCAGCCGTCTCCTCCGGACAATCGGCAACGAATGCCCCCCTCTAAAGGGCATCGTGCACTCGGCCGGCGTGCTGGACGACGGAATACTGGCTCAACTTGACTGGAATCGGTTCTCCTCCGTATTCGAGCCCAAAATTTACGGAAGCTGGCTTCTGCACGAATGCACGAAATCACTGGAGCTCGACTTCTTCATCTTGCAATCTTCCTTATTGAGCCTGTTGGGCTCTGCCGGTCAGGCGAACTACAGCGCCGGCAATACTTTCCTTGATTCCCTGGCGGCTCATCGCCGCTCTGCTGGCCTGCCGTCCACGGCGATCAACTGGTCTGCCTGGTCGGAAGGCGGGCTGGCCACCCGATCGGGTGCTCGCGGCGAGGCGATGTGGTCGTCGCTGGGCGTAAAATTTATTCCGCCCGATCTCGCAATGCAGGAATTCGACCAGCTGATGCATCGCGATGTTGACCAGATCGCGGTCGCCGTTGCTGATTGGTCCACTTACACCGGCAAGGTCGGCAAGTCCCCGTTCTTCGCCGAGCTTCTGAATGGCAGCGAAGTATTCGGATCGTCTCAATCTGCGCTGAGAAGCGGCGCCATGCCCGCCCCTCATGTGCCGGTGAATGGCGAAGCACGCCAACAACTTTCCAGCAGATTACAGCAGCGCATCATGGCGGAGCTTGGCTTCGCAGACCCGATCGATCCGGACCGGCCTTTGAATGAAATTGGTCTGGATTCGTTGCGGTCGGTGACGCTCGCGAATAATCTGGAGGACGAATTCGGGATACTGATTTCAATCTCGGAGCTCATCACCGGACCGACGATCAACCAGCTATCGGACCATCTGTCCGATCTGATAGCACAGCGCGCACACAACGAGGCCACGGAGTTCGATTTGGCAGTGCCCTCGGTGGCAGCACTCAGCGCAAATGCATACGCGGCGGACGAGGCAGCAATCGATTCTGTTGGTGCCGGAAAAGACGTGCTGGATTATTTCGATGTCGGAAACATTTCGGGCAACGGAACTGCCGCGGTTTTTCGTCCCGCTGATGTGGCGGCGTCGCGCGATGCGGGAAAGTGGTTGATTGCGCCCCGGCCCAATCCGGACGCCAAAGTCCGTTTGTTCTGTTTTCCCTATGCGGGTGGCGGCCTTGCGTCTTTTCGGACCTGGGCGCACCTGTTCGATGGCACCGTCGAGGTTGTGGCGGTCGAGCCGCCGGGACGCGGAACGCGTATGAATGAAGCGGCCGTCGATGACCTCGATACTTTCGTCAATCGTCTGCTGCCGGAAATGGCTGACTGGCTCGACCGGCCATCTGCATTTTTTGGCCACTGCCTGGGCGGGCTGACGATGTTTGCGACACTTTGCGCGCTACCCGATGCGAGTGCGCACTTCATCAAGCACGTGTTTGCGTGTGGCGTAAGGCCGCCGCATCTGTTGAAGCGCAGGCGAGAGTTTGAGGACAACCTGGTTTACGACATGATGCTGCGCGGCGAGTTCGATATTAGAATTCCGCCTTATGCCCAAACTGATGAAATCTTCGCGGATATCATCCGGCAATTCGATACTCCGGCGGCCAACAGGATGCTGGAGATACCGAAACTGAGAAAAGTATTGTTGCCCACAATCCGCGCCGAGTTTGGAATGGCCTACAAATATGAATATCAGCCTGTCGAGCCCTTCGTGTTCCCGATCAGCAGCTTTGTCGGCGATGCGGATCCATGGGTATCGGAAGAAGACTCCGCCAGCTGGGGTGAGTTCACCCGCGGTGTCTTCACCAACCATGTGCGCAAAGGTTCACATTTTCTGATGGCGGACGACGGAGAGTACATCCTGAAAACAATCAACAGAGATTTCGTAAATTTGGTTGCGCAGTAAGGTCCGTACCCCAATGGTGGCAACACTAAACTAAGCGCGACGGAACGCTTGCTACGCCTTTTCCAGCTTCGCCTTGGCTCTGACGAGATCCGCGGTGTCAAAGCCCTCACTGAAAGATCGGTAGATCTCGCCGAGTTGCAAGCGGCACTTATCGGCATTTTTTTGTAGATCGTACAAATCACACATGCTCAGACAAATTTTAAGTTCAAGGGATTTGGCTTTCTGCTCGCGCGCGATCGAAAGACCTTTGGAAAAATAATGCTGCGCCTGATCCAGATTCTGGTTCGAGCGCAGATATGTTTCGCCGAGCAAGCGGTATATTTCCGCCGCATAAAACCGTTCAACGTTCTCGTCTTCAAGCCTCGATTGCACCTGCTCCAAAAATTCGAGTGCCTGCCCGTACCGTTTGTTTTTGATGCATGCATCGACCAGCAATCCCAGCGAGTACGAATCAAATAACAACGCGCCGATCGCACGTTCTTTTTCCAGACCTTCCTGAATTTCGGCAATGCCTTTCTCAAATTCGCCTTGCTGGGCGCTTGCCCAGCCGCGCAAAATCACGGCCATAGCGCGATAATGCACAAACTCATGCTCCTCGCAGAGTGCGATTGCCCCATTTGCCTGGCTTGCAACGATCGCAGCCTCGCCGCGCAGCTGATGCACGCGCAGGCTTATCGTTCGTGCCATTGCATCGCTGAATGGATGCCGAGAGTCATCTGCATATCGGCGGGCGTCCGCGCACAACCGCAATGCCTGGTCTGGATAACCGAGAAACCAAAGTGCCAGCGCGTCATATGACCTGATGTGAACGCGCGGGTCCTGCGCTGACAGGTCAAAATATGCTGCAGCCTTGCCGTCCTCGCATAATCCAAGACCGCGCTCCAGTTCTGTGTGGGCAGCGGAAAATCTGCCTTGCGCAAATGACGTAAACCCGAGGGCTTCGTGGGCGAGAACCCGACAGACTGAATCGTCTATGCTCTCGGCCGAATTCAGCAAATAGTCTGCAAGGGCTTGAGCCTCCGGAAGGGCTGCACGCAGAAAATTCCAGGTCCACATACCAAACACTGCGGGGAAGGTATGTTCATCAAGCCCGCTCTCTTTGCATAACTGGAGTGCTCGCGTATACGCGCGCTTGACACTGTCAGAACTCCAACCCTTCGTCGTCCGCAGGGAATTGCCGAGCGACGTTTGAAGTAACAGCTCAAGCTTGTTGCGCAGCATCGGGTCGTCGATGCCGGGAACCAATTTCAATCCCCGTTCCAGATGACCGACGGCAGCGTTCGCCGAACGGCTCAGTGTAAGATTGCCGGCCTTTAGCCAGTAGTTGATCGCGGGTTCAACAAGACCGGCTTCCGTGAAGTGGTGAGCCACGATTTCCGGTTGGCTTGCGAGAATATCGGGAAACTTTTCTTCCATCTTGCGCGCGATCTGGCCGTGCAATTGTTGCCGCCTGCTCTTGAGCAGGCTCTCATAAGCCACGTCGCGAACCAGCGTGTGCTTGAAACTATAGACCGCCTCCGGTGGCTCGCCGTGGCGGAACACAAGTTCGGCCTCCTCAAGTTGAGCGAGCGCCTGTTTCAATGCCGGCTCGTTGCGCCCGGCCACCTCACGAATCAGGGAATAGGAGAACTCGCGCCCGATCGCTGCTCCAATTTGCCCAATCTCTTTCACCGGCGCCATGCGATCGAGGCGCGCCATCAAGGAGTCCTGAAGCGTCGCCGGTATGGCAAGCGGAAGCAGCGGTCCACCGAGTCGATAGCTGTCGCCGTCCTTGACCAGGATGTCCCCTTCAAGCACCGCCTTCGTAAGCTCCTCGACGAATAACGGGTTGCCATCAGTCTTGGCGATAATCTGGCTCATCACCTCAACCGGCAGCGCATGACCATGGGTTACCTGCGTAACGATGCTTTCAACATTGCCACGATCGAGGCGGCCGAGCTTTATGACGCCGACATTCAAAAGGCCAACCCAAGGTGGCTCGAATTCGGGCCGAAGCGTGAAAAGGGCAAGGACGGGCATCTGGCGCATTCGATCGATCGTGAGATCGAGCAGTTCAAGGGAGGTGGGATCGGCCCAATGTGCGTCCTCGAACAAAAGCAAGATCGGTTTCTGATGCGCGAGCCTTTCGAATTGATCGAGCAGTGCCGCCAGCGTGCGGCGAAGCTGTTGGGGGGGACTGAGCGCCAGGGCCGGATAGCGGCCGCTCAATGGGATCGACAGCAGCGTCGCTAACAGCGGAACTGTGTCCCGGCCTGGCGATGCGTTTTTGGAAAGAAGCGCTTCCAGTCTGTCGAGGCGCTGTTGGGATGTATCGTCCGCCTTGAACCCGGCCGCCCGCTCCAATTGCACGATGAACGGATAAAGTGTGCTGTTGGCGTGGTAGGGCGAACATTGGTAACGCAAGACTGCGTGCGGTTGGTCGGCAATGCGCTCTTCGAGCGCCGCCGCGAGGCGGGACTTGCCAATCCCCGGTTCGCCTGAGATCAGCACGACCTGGCCCTCACCTTTCCACGCGAGGCGTTGGCGCTTCTGCAGGAAATCGATTTCGTCATCGCGGCCGATGAGATTTGTCAGGCCGGCCGTATGAACCGCCGCAAAGCGGCTCTCGGAGGCCGATACGCCATCAACCGCCCATGCCGCCATCGACTCGGAAAAACCCTTGAATTTGTTCGGACCAAGGTCGCGGAGAAGGAACCGATCGCCGATCAGCCGGCGCGTCGAGGCGGCGATCACGATGGTCCCCGGTTCGGCCAGGGCCTGAACGCGGGCCGCGAGGCTTGGCGTATCTCCAACCACAATATTTTCGCGCAATGCACCTTCGCCGCCGACCACCACCACGCCGCTGGCGACGCCAATGCGGACCGCGAGCGGCTCTTGAGCGGGCGTCTTGAGTTGCGCAACGGCAGCGATGATATCGAGCCCCGCGCGTATCGTTCGCTCGGCATCGTCCTCGTGGGCGCGAGGATAACCGAAATAAGCCAGGATCCCGTCTCCACGGAATTCGGCCAGAAATCCGTCAGAGGCTAGCGCGATACGGGCGCAGGCTGCCTGAAAGGCATCGATCACAGCACCCATGTCTTCCGGATCGAGGCGCGCCGATAGCGCAGTAGAGCCCACGAGATCGCAGATCATCACGGTTAAGTGACGCCGCTCGCCGCCAACTGTCGGGGAGTAGTCGCCCGGCGTATCCTTTCCGACATCGTTCGTGGCCGGCGCAGCGGGAGAGCCGCCTGCCATCACCCTGATGGCCCTGATGAGACGTTTCCTGTCGCCCAGCGGGATCCCGAGCTTTTCGAGATCGCCTTCGGTCAGTTCCGGCAGCACGTCAGTGTCGATAGCGTTCTCAATGAACGCCGGCTCATATTGTCCGAGCCCCAAAGTTCGCAGCCAGCCGCCAATGTCCATGGTAACGCCCTGATCCCGTTCCGGACTCCCGGAGGCTGCCGTTAACTCACGATGCACGACCCAAGGAACGCAGCGTGGCGAACCTCGAGCCGTCCGGACGAAACCCGACTATAAATGAAGCAGGCGCCGGGCGGGGATTTGAAGCCCCACTAATCTTTATTCTACTTTAAAAACCGATTGGGCAATATGAAGCCGAGCGCCCATCCCGCTAACGCTGACCGGATCCATCGAATTCCACGGATTATCTTAACTTCGGCGGCAGCTGACCAAACAGCGTTGATCAGTCCTTCGCTGACAGCGTTCCGGCGCGGAGTCTTGACCGGGTTCCAAAATTGTTTTGACGCGAGTGTGAGTTAGCTCACCATCGACCGCACAAGCCGGTGGTACCGACCTTCGCAACGGAGGTCGACTATGCGTCACCGCACCCATACTGACCGAAAAAGGCCGCGGCAACGTCAAGAGGGCGATAACCGCACTGACACCGTTATCGCGACCGTCTGGCTTGCCTTTTACGTACTGGCCATCGTCGTTGCGATTTCATCGCCGGCGATAACCCGCGCCATCGATCTGGCCGCCCGATAGTCGCGGACATGCGGGTGAAGACACACCAGATCAGCTACTTTCTCGCGCTTTGCGAAGAGCAAAGTTTCACCCGAGCGGCCCGGCGCTGCGGTATCGCGCAGCCCTCGCTCACGCGTGCGATCCAGGAACTGGAATCCGAGTGCGGCGGTCAGCTGTTCGAGCGCAGCAGATCAAACGTCAGCCTGACCAGTCTTGGACTCCACCTGAAATCGGATTTTGTGCGCATCGATCGCATCCTCGCCGATGTCGCGCGCAAAGTCACAGAATTCAAAACCCACCCGGAAGTGAGAACCATTTCCGAAACAAAGGAGACGCTCATGCGAGTCGTAGCCATTACAGTCCTGGCAATCGTGATCATGGCAATGGGTCTGGCGTTACGTCCAACACCGTCCGCGACAGCAGCGGCGACTTCGAGCAGCCAGGTCGATCCTTACGCAATGCAGTCGACGACCGAGACGAAGGCGCTTCCTTGGAAAACTCCGGAGAACCTCTACTGATTCGCGCTTTCTGATTTCAGGTTTCGATGGGGGATTGTCTGGAAAGGCTATCTCCCATTTTCGTTAGCGACACTATGACCTGAAATCGAACGGATGCGCATACGAAAGTTTTATCGTTCGGCGAGGCATCGCGACACAGCAGAATTCGGTGTGAACCGCCTCACGCACGCGGCGCGCAGCTTGCGCTACAACGCAACACATCAAGCGGGACACAAGGCGATGCTCAGAAGCTTTACGGAAAATTCCTTCTCTGAGGGCGCACCAAATTCACAAACGCGCGGTCCTGATGGAATTGAGCGCGCGCGTGGACAACCCGCAGAATCACAAAAACTGATGGAGAGAGAAATGTCGTCGCAAACATTCACCTACACCGATGAACACCGCTCCCGCCTCGCGCGCTCGGCGTTGGTGGCATTTTTTTGTCATATCACTGATGGCCTCTCGGCCCTTGGCAGGCGATTCATGAATGCACTTTACGAGTTTCGATTGCGTCAGGCCAACCGAATTATCCGGCAACACCAGCACTTGATCGATCGCTCCAATGATTGAACGACCAGAGGCTGCTCGGCAGGAATCGATTGTTGCGCCGGTCGTCCTGTTTTTTATTCTGCTTATGCAAACCGCCGCCCTTGTCGGTTATTCCAGGCTGGGCATTTTCGCGGCTGCTGCGTGGGCGGTCTATGACCGCTGGTTGCCGGCTATCATTGGCATTTCTGGCACCCCCTCCGCTTGTACACCGGTCATGGCCGGTAAACCGGTCCCGGTCATGAATGAATTCTTAAACTTCGTTACCTATGATCGGGATACCACCGGTCGGAATGGCCCCCGCAGGGCCGCTAAAGGCATCAGAAGCCATGTCTTCTAGCGACGTCATCGACACCACTGCGCATTGTCCTCAGTGCCGGACGGTCATGGTGCACGTTGCTGTGACCCCCCATCCGGTCGTTCGGACCATGCAACGGAATACTTTCGTCTGTTACACGTGCAAGCGAACCCGGACTTATATGTTGCCTGGCACGGTTCAAGTTGAGACGCGCGCAAGCGAGGTTGCACAGCGCGCATAGGTCATTGCCACTAACGATTATTGCCGACAATGATTGATCGCAGAAAAGATTCTCGCGCCACCACCCACTTACGCGGCCTGATCAAATACGGCGCGGCCGGACAGCAAATGGCGTGCTCGGTTGACAACCTGACATCGACCGGCGCCGGTCTTCATGTCGGCACCACGTTCGGATTGCCGCGGGTATTTCAGTTGAGTGTCGATGGCGAGCCGCAGGCCCGGCACTGCCGGGTCATCTGGACGGAAGGCAAAAGGCTCGGCGTCTCGTTTGAATGAATCAAACGCCGCCGCTACCGCACGCTCATCCCATCATCACTCTGGCCCACGCAACGAATGCGTAGAATTGAGCCGGATAGGCGATGAAATAAAAGATCAACGCCGGTGGTGCCAACAAAAACAGCCATTCACGCATTGGCGGCTCCTGCGAACAGAAGCACATTGTTCAAAATACTTACTTAGAAGTGCATAAATTGATGTATCGAGTTTTCGCCTAGCGTGATTCAATTTCACGGACAATCTTAGTTAAAAGTCACGCCGATCTTCGTATCCGTCCGCCAGATCGATCGGCAGGCGCGGCGAACGCCTTCGATGATGACCTCGAAATTTGAAGGGATTCCATAGGTCGTCGACACCTGCAGGCAGGCCCCGGTGTCCGAGAGATTGCGGACCGCGCAGTCGAGCTTCGGTGCCTTCTCGCTCAGAATAATCTGCGCATTCTTGAGGATGCGCTTGCGAAAGATGTCGCGTCGTTTTTCCTGCACAGCCTGCCGTCCAGAATCAGTCACGCCCTAAGTGACTAGGCACATTGCTCAAAGTCAATAATGCGTCCGCGCCAGAACCCGTTCGGTTGGGCACGTCGATATTTTCTGCTCTATGAAAAGGGGATTCGGGCCAAGGCCAATCGGCCGACTGTGCCATTCGGGTCACTCTTCATATCCTAAAGTCTAGCCATCAAGCCGGCTTGTGGCCGAGCGCTGCGAGAGCTTCGTTCTTGCGTGCGAGCTCTTCTTCCAGCCGTTTGATGTTCTCGAACAGGCGCTCGCTGGTCAGCCGCAGGAAATAAAACCCGAAATGAGGGTTCTGGAAATAAAGCTCTTTGACCTGCTGATAGCCCGCCGTTAGCACCTCGCCGTCTTCCAGACATTCGATCGTCTGCGTTCGCAGGTTGCCAGGCGCGAGCAGACCGAGATCGCCAAAAACCTGTCCGGCCGGAATTTCAATTCCGATTTCGCAAAGACGGTATCGGCCGCTCACGCTGTAATACATTGCGTCGGCCACATCGCCCTTGCGGAAGACGATATCGCCTTTATGAAAGCCTCGGCGCGACATAAAGGGTTTCAACCAGTCGATCGATGTTTCGCCATAAGACGCCGCCGCCTCTACGTCATGAATGAGTTTCCGCATCTGCTGGAGACGGACGGTATTCAAGGGTAGAAGAATCAAGTTCAAGATCAGCGTCGGATAAATTCCGTTAAAAAACCCGTAGATGATGAAGAGCGCATTGCATGTCATGCTCACGACGCGCAGAGGGATCATCGTTTTCATCGCGCACGTGACGATGCTGGATGCGACTGCCGCGTAGCCGAACCACATCGGCCATTCGGTGTGCTTGAAAAATTCCATACTTATCCCCCAGGTCGCCTTCGTTTTTCCCAGTCCCCGTCGCCCCCGGCTATCAAGCCGGCATCAAGCCACCGAAACCTAACACAGGCGTGACCAGGGAAATAAGCGCTTCGCGGCACAATCGCGTGCAGCCCGAATCGCGGGCCGACCGCCTGAATTCGAGGCCTGGAATGCCAGGAACGACAGCGGGTCACTATTCATTTGACCCATTCGCTGAATGGAACCAGGTGAAACGCTGCGCATATGCAGCTCGGCAGTATGGCCGCGAAATCCGTTTTCGGGACGGGATGATTGATCTGGATGGCCGCGAGGTCGGTTGCGCCTGCGCTTGAATCTCTGATTTGTGTCACCGAGCCGCAATCGTGCCCGCACAAAATGTCCGCGCGCGCGAAAACTTCCAAACATTGTCGCTTTTGACAAACGCACTGGCGCGCGTGCCCAAGCGCTTTCGCCGCGAATCAATCATTTTCGGGATTCTACGAGTCGTTCGAAGCGCAATGTAAATGGCGCGTACCGGCCAGAACAAGTTAACAAATCGGCGGTGCAGTGCCAATGGAAATCCGGCTTGCGAACAAGCTGCTGTGGAAAAAACTATTCGAGGGCGCCGCGCGACCATCGCTCGCGGTCGAACGCAAGAGAAACAAGAACAACAAGAGCAAGTCGCTCCTTATTGACAGCCAATTAATCGCTGCATCGCCAGGTTTGAAATTCTCATTCCGGCTCGCTGTGATCGTGCTGTGCTCTTCCGGTATCTGGACCGATGCGCGGGCTGAACGGGTTTCGATCAGCGACGCGATATCGCAGGCCGTCCTGACAAATCCAAACATCGGCGAGGCCTCGGCAAACCGCCGCGCTACCGAGACCGAGCTTCGCCAGACGCAAAGCACATTGTTGCCGCAGGTCCGGCTGGACGCGCGCGTTGGCCCCGAACGATTCACGCAGGAAATCACCCCGCCACCGCTCGGCAACGGCCAATGGTTGAGCGGCAAGTCCGGATCTGTGGTCGTGCGGCAGATTTTGTTCGATGGCCTTGCGTCGATCCACGAGATCTGGCGGCAAGCGGCGCGCGTCAATGCCGCGTCATTCCGGGTCCGCGAACGTTCCGAACTGATCGCGCTCGACGCCGCGGAAGCTTACATTGATGTCGTGCGGTTTTTGCGCCTTGTCGCTCTCGCAGACCAAAAGCCGATAAAACTTCCACCGTTCCTGATCTGGCCAGCAACATTTGCCGGCCTCCCGCATCCAGGGCCCGACCCCATTTACGTCAATAGTTGGCCGAACGCTGCGGAGTTGGGAAATCAGCCACCCGCGGCAACTTTCGAACAGCGCTGGTCAAATAACGTGACTCCCTCAATCACATTGGAAAAAGAGTGGCTGGCGCTGAACGCCGTGGCAGGACAAGGCTTACCGGCAAATACAGAACCTGCAACGTCTGCCACCCGCCAGCAGGTTTCGGAGTTTGCTGCGCTCGTATCGCCCGAACCCCTGGAGCTGCACCCCGGCTTCCCGCAAAACTAAAATACAATCTTTGCCCAACGCCCTAACGCTCCCGCAGCGCTTCATCGCGCAGCAATCGCGCGGGCTTGATCATGTAGTCGAGAACCGACTTGTGGCCAGTCAGTACTTCGACCGTGGCTACCATTCCGGGCAGGATCGGAGCGGATGCTCGTCGGTGCCGAGGTGATTTTTATCGGTACGGATCATGACGCGATAGAATTTCTCATTTTTTTCGTCGCGGTCAGGCTTGTCGTTCACGATTGTATCCGCGCTGATGCGTTCGACCTTGCCTTTCAGCGATCCGAACACCGATAAGTTGTATGCCGTCAGTTTAATGACCGCGTCCTGCTCCGGATGAATGAAGGCGATGTCCTGCTGCAGGATACGGCCTTCCACGAGCAGCGTGTCGTCGAGCGGCACGATATCCATCACATCGGCACCGGGCTGGATCACCGCCCCAACCGTCGTCACATTGAGCTTGTTGACCACGCCATTGACCGGCGAGCGCAGCTCCGCCCGGCGAAAACGATCGCGAGCCAGCTTGATGGTCTCATCCAGAATCGCAAGATCGCCGCGGGATTTGGCAAGATCCTCTTCGGCCTGCGAGCGGAATGCGGCCGTGGCCCCGCTGATGCGCGACTGCGCTTCCGCCAACTGGCCTTTGATTTCCGAAGCCTGGCGTTCGAGCCGCAGCATATCGATTTCGGGAACGATTTTCTGGACGTAAAGATTGTGGGTCAATTCAATTTCGCGGCTGAGGAGCCTGATCGAGTCGGCGAATCGAATCTGCTGCTGCTGCAGGACATCCACCTCCTGGTTGAGTTTTTTTTGCCTCGCAACGAAGACATTGCGTTCGCCCTCCACCGCCCGCGGCGCGACCTTGGTGAGCTCTGGTCGCGGTCGGGAACGTGAAGCCCCCCGGCGCTGCATTGTCGACCGCGATCGCCAGCTGTGACGTCGACTGTGTACCGTCTGCGTCCGCGACTTTATAGGTGTACACATCAGGGGCCGTGCCGCTGCCCGTGCGCGTATAGTTATAGTGGCCCTGCGCGTCGATCGTCAGCGTTCCGTTCGCGCCGGCAAGCGCTACGCCCACTGTGCCCACAGTGTTGCCAAACGCAATGCCGACGACATGCAGGCCGCCATCCGCACCCGCCACATCCGCAACTCCCGAAGTCGTGCCGCTGCCATCAATCACATTGCCATCGGTCGATGGATCGGTCGCCGATACGTGATCCGTATCGCCAATCGCCCTCGGCGCGTCGTCAACAATGTTGATGACAAGATTGCCGCCCCCGGCCGGGACGTGGTTCGCGTCAATCACTACCACCGCAAAGCTTGCGGTCGGAACGCCCAGCGTGTTGTCGAGCAGCGTGTATGTGTAATGGATCGCATCGGAAGTGAGCGACGCCGTCAGAAAGCCCGTCGTGCCGTCGGCAATTGTTTTCGTATCGCCCACATGCAGCGTCTCGCCACCCACCGTAACCGAATCCAAGCCATTCGGTGACGAAAAACTAATAGTGCCTGATCTCGTGGTGGTCTGGAACGCCGGGCTTCCAGGATGCGTGCCCGCCGACTCGCCAAAGCCGCGTGAGGCCAGAAGCCCCGCCTCAAAGACCTGCGTACCCGCACCGCCGGGCGGTGGAATGTTGATGATTAGCCCGGAACCCGTGACCGTTTGTGCCGGCGTGCTGAAAAGTTGCGCATGCGCCACCACGCCGAAGTCGGCGCCGGTATCGGTGCTACCGCGCCCAAAAATCCCCGACATTTCCTGCGCCATCAACGCCAATGGCGAGGCACTGCCGGGCATGGAATCGATGGAGACATTACGGAAATCAGCGCCGCTGGACGGGTCACTACCGGGTAAAACGGACTGATCGTCGGTGATCGGAACACTCTGCGCGAACTGCTCGCCATTGAGCGTGCGTCCTGCACTCAATTCAACATTGAGGCTGGCGAGTGGCTTGCCCGATAAATCAAAAAACGGTTCGGCGGTAACCGTGGATTGATTGTCGAAAAGAATGACCAGCTTCGTGTCGACATGCACGAGCGTCATCTTCTCGTCCGCAACGGCCGAGAGATCGAGCTTCGCGTCATTGCCGTTATTGAGATCGATGATGACCGCCTGATCGCTCTGCGGCTTTGTAACTCTCACGACCTGCGATCGAACGAGATTGGCAAGTTGCAAACTGTTTGCTTGCGAAACGGCAACGCGTTCGTTCATGACGCAACCTCCTACTCATTACTCAACGCAGCATGTACAACGCTGCGCCCATGTGCATGAACGAGAGTTGAACCGGACTATTATCAGAATGACAGGTTTTCGATTGCAGCGCGTCCGCTGATCAGATGATGCGCGTCAGCGCGCGTGACTTCATTCGTTGAGATGATAAGGCGCGTGTAAAACGGTAAAATAGAAATGCGAATGAAGAATAACGTACGCGTTGACGTCGCGCGTAACGAAGTGCGCGCGTCTGGATCCTAGATTGGTGGGCGCGCAGTCACGCGAACCGACCGCTCGTCCAAATTTGCATCACTAGATGCCGAGGTAAGCCGCCTGCACCTGCTGGTTATTGGCCAATTCCGCGCTGGTGCCGTGCATGATCACCTTGCCGCTTTCCAGCACATAGGCCCTTTGCACCAGCCCCAGCGCACGGCCGACATTCTGTTCGACCAGAAGGATCGCCGTACCCATCTTATGGATCTCCTGGATTTTCTCGAAGGTGACGTCGCACATCACCGGCGCAAGCCCAAGCGACGGCTCATCGAGCATCAGAAGACGCGGCTTGAGCATCATGCCGCGGCCGACCGCCAGCATCTGCTGTTCGCCCCCGCTCATGGTGCCGGCCAACTGTTTCCGGCGCTCGGCGAGGCGCGGGAAAATGCCGTAGACCAGATCGAGTGAGCGTGCCCGTTCCGCCTTGGCGCGCGGCGCATAAGAACCGATCTCGAGATTTTCATTCACCGTCATTTCGGGAAACACCTGGCGGCCTTCCGGCACATGGGCGATGCCCAGCTCCGTGATCTTGTGCGGCGGCAGTGACGCGAGGTCTTGCCCGAGAAAGGTGATGCTGCCGGCGGTCAACTTCACCAGGCCGGAAATGGCCCGCAAAGTCGTGCTTTTTCCAGCACCGTTGGCGCCGAGCAGCCCGACCGCCTCGCCTTCGCCGACCTTGATCGTGACGCCGCCGATGGCGGGCACCCTGCCATATGATGCGCTGACGCCTTCCAGCTCGATCATGGCGCGGCCCCCGCCGGGACGTGCGTGTACCCCGAACCGAGGTAAGCGCGGATCACTTCCGGATTTTCAACGATTTCCTTCGGGTTGCCTTCGGCGATCTTCTGCCCATGGTCGAGCACCACGATATGCTTCGCCACCGCCATGATGGCGCGCATCAGATGCTCGACGATGACGATGGTGAGGCCGCGGCTCGACAGCTTGCCGATCAAAGCGACGGCCTGGTCGACCTCGGCCGGATTGAGCCCCGCCATCACTTCGTCGAGCAGGAGGAGCCGGGGCTGTGTCGCCAAAGCCCGCGCCATTTCCAGACGGCGCTGGTCGATGGTCGTGAGATCACGCGCCGCCGTAGCCTCGCGCGCCGACAGACCCACAAAGTCGATGGCCTCGCGCGCCTTGACGCGCGCGCCGTCAGGACTGCGATCGCGAAGAAAGGCGCCTGTCATCACGTTGTCGAGCACGGTCATGCCGCCGAATGGCTTTGCAATCTGGAAGGTGCGCGCAAGCCCATGGGCGCAAACGTCATGCGGTCGCAGGCCGACCATCTCTTCACCAAAAGCGGAAACGGAACCGGTATCGGGCCGGTAAAAACCCATGATGAGATTGAATGCGGTGGTCTTGCCGGCGCCATTCGGGCCAATCAGCGCCAGCGTTTCGTTTTCACGCACGGTGAAGCTTACGTCCTGCACAGCGCGAAGGCCACCGAAACGCTTGTTGAGATCCTTGATGACGAGCGCGTCAGCCATGGCGTTACACCTTCGCCGGCTTGCGACGGCGGCGGGCGTAAACTTCGAAGATGTAGCCCATGATGCCGGTCGGCCGCCACAGGATCACCGCCATCAGGATCAGACTATAGACGGTGAGCTGAACGCCGCTGATTGAATTGCCCAGCCAGCTTTGCAGCAAGGCGGACGTCGTCTCCAGCAGCACGGTGCCGATCACTGGACCCCAAAGGGTGCCGATGCCGCCGACAATGGCGACAAGCGCGGCCTCGATCGAGATGTTGAAGTTGAACGCCGTCTGCGGGTCAATGAAGTAGATGTATTGCGTATAGAAAGTGCCGGCCAAGGCCGTCAGGAATGACGAGATCATGTAGATCTCGCGCTTGACGCGCGGCACATTGATGCCGATGGCTTCGGCCGCGTCCTCGTCCTCGCCGATGGCAACGAGGTAGTAGCCGATGCGCGAACGTTCGATCCAGGCCGTGATCGCCAGCGCGATGGCGAGCAGACCGAGAACGACATAGTAATAAGGCGCCTTGCCTTCGAATTGCATCATCAGCGGCGCATTGCCGAGATTGGGGATCGTCGTGCCTTCAGCACCCCAGGCGAAATCGCGGAACTTGAGAAAGATCAGCATCAGGACTTGAGCCGTCGCGATCGTGGCAATGGTGAAATACGGCCCGCGCAAACGAAAACACAGCCAGCCAATCGGCAGGCTGGCGAACATCCCGACAAAGCCACCGGCGACCATGCCGATCCACGGCGAGATTCCGAAATCGATCTGCAGCAAGGTCGACGTATAAGCGCCGAGCCCGAAGAACGCGGCATGGCCAAGCGAAAGCTGTTTGGCGTAACCACCCAGCAGATTCCACGCCGTGCCAATGAATGCGAACAGCAGGACCCGGATGAGAATTTCGAGCGCAAAGGAGCTTTTGACCACCAGGGGCAGAACGAGCATCACCGCGATCACGATGGCGAGCACGAGGCCGCCCCACCCCCGAAGCCGCATCAGCGTCGCCTCCCGCCGGCCAGGCCGCTCGGCCGCACGGCAAGCGTGGTGAGCAGCAGCAAGAAGACGACAATCAGGCCGGAGTCGGCCCCGATGAACTGGATACCAAGCAATTCGGCGATGCCCATCAAAAGGCTGGCGATCAAAGCGCCGATCACATTGCCGAGCGTGCCGAGCACCACGGCAACGAATGCCATCAGCACAAAGACCTGCCCGACCAGCGGATAGGCCGGATAGAACGGCATCAGCAGGGAGCCTGCAGCGCCGGCGAGCGCCAGCGCTATGCCGAGCGCAACGGCAAAGACGCGGTTGGGATTGATGCCCATGAGTTGCGCGACGTCGCGGTTCTGCGACGCAGCCCGCATCGCCTTGCCGAGATCGGTCGTGTGCAGAAAGACCCAGAGGATCCCGCTCAAGACCATCGCCACTACGAAAGCGATGAGCTTTGCCACCGGGATATAAAGGCCGCCGACATGGAAGGCCTCGTCCGAATACCAGGTGTGCACTGTGCGGTAATTCGCGGTCAGCAACATCAACGCCAGATTAACGATCAGCAGCGAGAGCGCGAAGGTCAGGAAGATCTGCGGCAGATCATTGAGCCCGAGCACCCGGCGAATCAAGAATTGCTGGACCAGGACGCCGATGACAAACAGCACTGGCATCGACACGATCAGCGAAACGACCGGGTCGATGCCGAACTGCGTGGCCAGGAAAAAGCTGATGTACATCCCGATCATCACGAATTCGCCCTGGGCGAAATTGACGATCTTCACCACGCCGAAAATCAGCGTGACGCCGATGCTCACCAGCGCATAAATTCCTCCGATAAGCAGGCCGTTGATGACGGCCTGGGCCACGATTTCGAGCATTGCGGCTGGCGGCGCTTAGGTTTTCAACAGCGGAGCGCGCGCATCTTCTTTCGGGAAGACGCTGGCGAGATCGCCGTTCTGCCACTGCACCCCGACCGGACGGCCGTAGATGTTCTTGCCGTCAGGACCGAACTTGACCTTTCCGCCGGGCGCCATCGCCGCGTAGCCCTTCGAAACGTCGAGCGTGGACAGCGCATCGCGCACTTTTTGCGGATCGGCCGAGGCCGCCCGTTCAAGCGCATCGGCCAGCATGAAAGTCTGCGCAACAAGACCGCCGGCATATTCAAACAAGAATTCGCCGGTGCGCTTCTTGTATTCGGCATTCACCTTCTGCGCCTCGTCGCTCATGTCGTGGTTCCAGTGCGCCACGCCTTGCAGGCCTTCAGCGAGTTTGCCGACGTTCTTGTAGAAATCAGGAATGACGAAGCCGCCGGAACCGCCATTGATCGCGACATTGAGGCCGACCTGCTTGACCGTGCGTACAATGAGGATGAGGTCATTGAGATACGACACAGAGAACAGCGCGTTGGCGCCGGATGCCTTCACCTTGTTGATGAGCGGGCTGGCGTCGGTAAAACCGGCCGAATAGGGCTCGAACATCACGATCTCGACGCCTTCACCTGGCGCCAGTTCCTTCAACCCGTTCGAGGTCGAGGTACCAAATGCCGTGTTCTCGAAAATCACCGCGACCTTCGGCTTGTCGCCGACCAGTTTCGACATTTGCAGCTGCGCCTTGGCGAACTGCGAAGCGCGCGCGAACGGCGTGAACGTATAGGTACGGCCCTTGTTCAGCATGTCGGAGCTCGAGCCGGTGATAATCGGCACCTTGGCGCGCTCCGCGACTTCGCTGGCAATCAAAGTCAGCGCCGAGGCAAAACAGCCGTGAACGGCGGACAGCTTGTTGCCGGAAATCAGCCGGTCGGTTTCCGTGCGCGTGACGGTCGTATCGCTCTGCACGTCGGAAAGAATGAGGTTGAGCTTGGCACCGCCCAGCGATTTGATGCCGCCAGCTTCGTTGACCATCTCAACCGCGAGCTTGGCGGCCGCGGCGCAGCCTTGGCCGATTTGCGCCATGCTTCCGGTGACGGGATACAGTCCACCGATATTTATGGGATCAGCCGCCCAGCCTCTGAGCGGAATCGCGCCGAATGCGGCGGTAGCGAGCGCTCCGCTCGCGGCTTTCTTGAGAAAGTCTCTTCGGTGTAAAACTTTTTTCGGCGTCCGGCTCCGGCCCTTTTTCATTTTCGCCTCCCTGCGGCGTTAAAGCGTTCGTTTCTCCTGGTAGGGTCGTGGCAATTCTGTTGCCATCGTGTTTTTCTGAGCCTGCGACTATAGCGCTTGTGGGGCTCGCAACAATAGAGCTCGTCCAAGCTTCACATCATCCATCGCAGAATTCTGCGGAAGACGTTCGCCTACTCGGCCAATTTCAAAATGAGGGCAGCACAACGCCGGTTTGCAAAAGGATTGAGATTGGCTCTATTCTGACCGGAAATCGGGGCGCTTCCTTTCATCCAGGACTTAAAATTTGGCAACGAACCCCGCGACCCCACCCGACCAACCGCCCGATATCAAACCGACACTTTGCGCCATCGCGATGCCGATGGACACCAACCCGCACGGCGACATTTTCGGCGGCTGGCTGGTGTCACAAATGGACCTTGCAGGCAGCGCGGCAGCAACCCGCCGCGCGAAAGGACGGGTGGTTACCGTCGCAATTACCGGCATGAATTTCCACCGGCCCGTCTACATCGGCGACGAGGTCGCCTGCTATGCCGAAGTGGTGAAGGTTGGGCACACGTCACTGACGGTCAAAATCGAAAGCTGGGCTTGCCGGGGAATAGGCGACGAGTACATCGCGGTTACCGATGGCATGTTTACGTACGTCGCGGTTGATGCCGACGGAAAGCCGCGTCAGGTCGACCCACAAAGTTGAGATCGATTTACCTGCTCGCCGGCTTTGCCCGAGACCGCTTCCCGTCTGTCTTCGGGCGAGGCGTCCTGACTTTTTTATTCGACGACAGCTTTTTCGGCGCCCATTCGAGGGTGTGATAGTTGAATTGATTGACGATGACAGGCTTGATCACGGCGAAATATGGCGAGATGTCGAAATCTCGCGGCGTATAAAGACCCTGCTTGCGAATATGCTCCGTCTCACTTTGAACGAAAGGCGCTATCCCGTAACCGGCGCCGTCGACACTTTCCGGCAAAATCGGATAGCGGACTGACTCAAACGCCTCGGCAATCAGAGTTGAGCAGATCGCCCGGGTCGGATCGCCGCTTCCGATCGCCAATAATCGCCGCCGCAAGAACACCGGAACGGGCGGATAGGGAAAGAGATAGCGCGCAAGATCGAGAATCTGCTTGTTGTCATATTGCATGCCGACCCGGCCCAACGCGTAGTCGATAATTGCCTTGCGCTCTTGGTCCGTCAGCCCGATGGGCCGGCAAATTCGTGTATTAAACTGCTCATATTTGGAAAGTGGAGAAAGAACGACGCCAACTTCACTAAATGCTTCCAGCAATACATCCGGTTCGCCATTGGCCGTCTTTGCCTGGCCGGCGTCGCCGACATAGAGCGCCGCGTGGGACCATGTTGATTGCGTCAGGAATTTTATGACTGCACTGAGCCGGGTATTCCCCTCAATCAGCAGGATATCGCCGGGCTCCAGGCTCCGGCGCAGTATATCAATAGGCGGAGCAAAAAATGGCGCATAGCGGCGGGACGGCGTGTTGAGATAGCGAAGAATTCGCCTGCCAATCCATTCTTTTAAGCTCTGATACATGGCCGGGGCGGGTCGCATTTTTTGGGAATGGTGGAAGCCAGGACTGATATCCAAGACCTATGACGTCTTTCAGATAACCTTAGCGTCCACTCGGCCGGGACCCAGATTAAAACTTTGTCATCTTCTCGTGAGTTAGCCGTTTTAGCCAGCACCAACCCGGCTCTTTGTGTAATGATGCAGACTATACCGCGCGGGCCGGTAATAAATTTGGCCCCGGCATGTTTTTATAGGCTGTCCGACCGGGAACCTTTGTAACGCGAGACCTTTTCCCCGGCAGACTGGAATGCGAGCGCCGGATGACGTTTCGACGAGACTACATTTCCCGATACATTTTCAGCTGGGCAAAGGGTGTGTTGCCCGGCCTTTCAAATACCGAACGCGAAGCCATTGAGGCCGGCGACGTCTGGTGGGACGCCGATCTGTTCACCGGCAACCCCGACTGGGCAAAACTGCTCGCTGAAGCGCCCGCCAGACTATCTCCCGAAGAGCAAGCCTTTCTCGATGGGCCGGTCGAGCAGCTCTGCGCCATGCTCGATGACTGGAAGGTCAATTGGGAGCTGCGCGACTTGCCGCCGGAGGCCTGGGGCTTTCTCAAGGCCAACAAGTTCTTCGCAATGATTATTCCAAAGCAATATGGCGGCCTGGGCTTTTCCGCCTATGCGCATTCCGAAGTCGTACGAAAACTCTCGACACATTCAATCACCGCAGCGGTTACCGCAATGGTGCCCAATTCGCTTGGGCCCGGCGAGTTGCTGCTGCAGTTTGGCACCAAGGACCAGCAGGATTATTGGCTGCCGCGTCTCGCCAACGGCTCGGAAATCCCATGCTTCGGATTAACGAGCCCTGAAGCCGGCTCCGATGCCGCGTCAATGATCGACTCAGGAATCGTTTGCCGCGGCACCTTCGATGGCCGCGACGTGTTGGGCATTCGGCTCAACTGGCACAAGCGATACATCACGCTCGGACCGGTCGCGACCGTCCTTGGCCTTGCCTTCAAGCTGCGCGATCCCGATCATTTGCTGGGTGCGAATGAAGACATTGGCATTACGGTCGCGCTGGTGCCGACGCATCTTCCCGGCGTGGATATCGGCCGCCGCCATTTTCCTGCGCTCAATGTCTTTCAGAATGGGCCAAACTGGGGACACGACGTCTTCCTGCCGATGGATCACGTGATCGGCGGCGTCGAACAAGTCGGCAAAGGCTGGAAGATGCTGATGAGTGCACTGGCTGCAGGGCGCGGAATTTCACTGCCGTCATTGTCGGCAGCAGGTGCTGTCTACACCGCGCACACCACTGGCGCCTACGCGCGAATCCGCGAACAATTCCACGTCTCAATCGGGAAATTTGAGGCCATTCAGGAGCGGCTTGGACGGCTTGCCGCCACGGCCTATCTGCTCGACGCCGCGCGACGCATGACCTGCGCCGCACTCGACGCCGGCCACAAACCGGCCGTCGTCACGGCAATCATGAAATCGCAGGCGACCGAGCGGCTGCGCGTCTCGGTCAATGATGCAATGGACGTGCACGGCGGCAAGGCCATCATGGAGGGACCGCAGAATTATCTCGGCAGCCTCTACCGCGCGGTTCCGATCGGCATCACCGTCGAAGGCGCCAATATCGTCACGCGCAGCCTGATTCAATTCGGCCAGGGCGCAATCCGCAGCCATCCCTACATTCTCAAGGAAATGCTCGCGCTGGAAGACGATGATCATGCGCGCGGCCTCGACGCGTTCGACCGCGCGTTCTGGGCGCATGTCGGCCACGCGATCGCCAATACCTTCCGCGCCTGGGGGCGCAGTTGGAGTGGTGGCCTGTTTGCGCCTGCGCCGGACGCTGGAAAGACCACCCACTTTTATCGTCAGCTCAGCCGTTATGCCGCGGCCTTTGCCCTGGCCGTCGACATGACGCTGTTGACGCTCGGCGGCGATCTCAAACGCAAGGAAATGATTTCGGCACGCTTCGGCGATCTTCTGTCCGAGCTTTATCTGCTGTCGGCCGTGCTCAAGCGCTGGCAGGACGAAGGCCGGCAGGACGCCGACTTGCCGCTGGTCGAATGGTGCATGGACAGCGGCCTTGTCACCATCGCCGCACGCTTCGACGAGATTTTCGCCAATTTTCCCAACCGTCTGGTGGCAGGTCTGCTGCGCGTCATCGTTCAGCCACTGGGGCCGCGCCGTCGCGGGCCTTCCGATACCCTGACGCGCGCCTGCGCCAATCTTCTTCTGGAGCCTTCGGCGACGCGGGACCGGCTCACCGTCGATCTGTTCCATCCCACAGGATGACGGCGGCCTGGCGCGGCTCGAGACTCGCCTTCAAGCTCACCGCTGCCGCACAGCCGTTGCGCGACCGAATGAACAAAGCGCACGTTCGTGACATTGATCAGGCGCGCAAGCAGGGTCTCATCAACGACGGCGAAGCTGCGCAACTTAGCGAAACCGCCAAGGCCGTTGCCGCTGCCATCGCGGTCGATGATTTCACCGCCGAAGAACTGACGCACCACGACGCCAATCACGTGCAAGGAGACACGCCATCCCCAGCCCAGAAGCGGCCACGGCCCGCAGCAGCCGAGTGAACGATCGCCCCGTCTACATCATCGACGGCAGCCGTACGCCTTTTCTCAAGGCGCGCGGCGTCGGTCCATTCACTCCGGTCGATCTCGCCGTCCAATGCGGCCGTCCTTTGCTGCTGCGCCAACCATTCGCGCCGGACGCGTTCGACAAGGTCATTCTCGGCTGCGTCAATGTGATCGCCGATGAGATGAACCCGGCCCGCGTCGCCGCGCTTGCGGCTCGGCATGGGCGAGGCGATGACTGCCTTCACCGTGCAGATCAATTGCGGCTCCGGCATGCAGTCGATCGAGACCGGCTACCGCGACATACAGGACGGCGTATCGGACCTGATCCTGGCCGGCGGCGCCGAGGCATTGAGCTACGCGCCGCTGGTCTTCCGGCGCAGCGCAGTCGAGTGGTATATGCAGCTGTTTGCGGCACGCAACCTCTGGGTCGCGCCTGAAAGCCTTCGCCAGCATTCGCCCGAGCTTCTTCAACCCAATCATCGGCCTGGAACGCGGCCTCACCGACCCGATCGTCGAACTCAATATGGGGCAGACCGCCGAGGTCGTCGCGCATCTTTTCAACGTGACACGACGTGACGCCGATCAATATGCCGCCGAGAGCCAGCAGCGGCTCGCCCGCGCGCAAAACGATAAAGTCTTCGCCGGAGAAATGGAAATCGCATTCGGCCGCGACGGCAAAGTTTACGACTACGACGACGGCGTGCGTCCCGACAGCACCGCGGATAGCCTGGCCAAGCTCAAACCGGTATTCGAGCGGCCATGGGGACAGGTGACGGCGGGCAACAGCTCGCAGATCACCGATGGCGCCTCATGGGTCATCCTGGCGTCTGAAGATGCCGTCAAAAAACACGGCCTCACACCGCGCGCGGTTATCGTGGACAGCGAATGGTCGGCGCTCGACCCTTCGATCATGGGGCTGGGGCCGGTGCTGTGCTCGACCGCAATCTTGCGCCGGCAAAACCTCGCCCTCAACGACATCGACCTCTGGGAATTGAACGAAGCCTTTGCCGCCCAGGTGCTTGGCTGTCTGGCGGCCTGGCAGGACGATAAATTCTGCCGCGAGGTGCTGCACCTCGATGGCCCCGCCGGCGCGATCGACCGCGACAAGCTCAATATCGACGGTGGCGCGATCGGGCTTGGACATCCGGTCGGCGCCAGCGGCAATCGCATCGTACTCCATCTCGTCAACGCGATGAAACGGCTCGGCCGCAAGCGCGGTATCGCCACCGAGTGTATCGGCGGCGGTCAGGGCGGCGCCATGTTGATCGAGACGGTGTAGGAGCGCCCCATGACACACAAGGTTTGGGACACGCTTGCGCCGCGCAATCTGGAACTTGGGCCCTTCACCGGTTCGCAAGGCGGCAAGGCCCCCTCACCGTGGCGCCATTGGAAGCTTGCAACCGATGCGGATGGCATCGCCTGGCTTGTCATCGACAAGCAGGGCGCCGGCGCCAATACGTTATCGGAAGACGTCATTTCCGAACTCGATGAGGTTCTCGCCACCATCGAGCGCGACATCGCCGAAAGGCTTGGTGATCCGCTCCGGCAAACCAGGCGGCTTTATCGCCGGCGCCGATATTGGTGAATTTCGTGACACGACAAAAGCGGCCGATATCGAAACGCGGCTTGGCCGCGCCCACACCATCATCGACCGGCTGGATCGGCTGAAGCTGCCGACCATCGCCGTCATCCACGGCTACTGCCTGGGCGGCGGCCTTGAGGTCGCGCTCGCCTGCGACTACCGGATCGCGGTCGACGACGCATCGCTCGGCTTTCCCGAGGTTCTGTTGGGCCTGCATCCCGGGCTTGGCGGCACGGTGCGGCTGACGCGCCTGATAAATCCGCGTGCAAGCCATGACCAGTATGCTGACGGGCAAATCGATCCGCTGCCCGGCAAGGCGAAGGCTCTTGGCCTTGGTCGATGCGGTGACGCAGGAGCGCCACGTCCACGCCGCTGTTCAATCGGCGGTCGCGGGCCAACTCAAGACCGCGCGCGCGGCCTTTCGGTGACGGTTTTGAATTTGCTGCCCGCCCGCAAATTGTCTGGCGGCGTCGCATGAAAAGCGAGGCCGAGAAAAGAGCGCCGGCCGAGAAACTACCCTGCCCCCAGCGCGCTGATCGATCTGTGGGAGACAAACGGTGGCAGCCGCGCGGCGATGCAAAAGGCGGAGATTGCCTCGTTTGCGCGCCTGCTCGTCACGCCGACGGCGCAGAACCTCATCCGGGTATTTTTCCTGCGTGAGAAGCTCAAGAGCTTGTCGGACAGCAATTGGAGCGGTCAGCGCATCCACGTCATCGGCGCGGGTGCCATGGGTGGCGATATTGCCGCGTGGTGCGCCTGGCATGGATTCGACGGTCAGCCTTGCCGACATGAAGGCCGAGCCGCTTGCCGGGGCCATCAAGCGCGCCGCCGACTTGTTCAAGAAGATCGCCCATAAAAGTACCGACATCCGCGATGCGCTCGACCGTCTCATTCCCGACCTGAAGGGCGACGGCGTCGCCACGGCCGATCTCATCATCGAAGCGGTGCCGGAAACACTCGAACTCAAGCAGAAGGTCTATGCCGGCGTCGAAGCCAAAATGCGGCCGGACGCAATCCTGGCCACCAACACCTCAAGCATTCCGCTGGAAGAACTGCGCAAGGGATTGAAGCGGCCCGAGCGGTTTCTCGGCCTGCACTTCTTCAATCCGGTATCGCGCATGCAACTCGTTGAAGTCGTCAGCCACGACGGGGTCGCGCCTGACGTGCTGGCCGCTGGGCAAGCGTTCCTCGGCCGTATCGACCGGCTGCCGGCGCCGGTCAAAAGCGCACCCGGCTTTTTGGTCAACCGCGCGCTGACGCCATATTTGATGGAAGCCTTCGTCATGCTCGATGAAGGCATCAAACGCGAGACCATCGACCGCGCGGCCGAAGACTTCGGCATGCCGATGGGCCCGATCGAACTCGCCGATCAAGTCGGACTCGATATCTGCCTGCACGTTGCCGACGTGCTGCGCGGCTCGCTCAGGCGCCCGATGCCGGCGACGCCGCAATGGCTGTCAGACAAGGTGAAAAAAGGCGAGCTTGGGCCGCAAAACCGGTAAGGGCATGTACGAGTGGAAAGACGGCAAAGCCGTGAAGGATCACAGCGCGCCGGCGCCAAGTCCCGACGCTGGCCGATCGCCTCATATTGCAGATGCTCGACGTTTGCGTGACCTGCCTGCGCGAGGGCGTGATTGCCGACGAGGACACGATTGACGGCGCTATGATTTTCGCGACCGGATTTGCTCCGTTCCGCGGCGGCCCGATGCACTACGCGCGCTCGCGCGGCGTGGACGACATCGTGCTCACTCTGACACAACTGGCCGCGAAATATGGTGAGCGTTTCCAGCCCGATCCAGGCTGGGACCGGATAAAATAAATGCGAAGCGGAAACGCTCCGGTCCAATTCGACGACGCGGATCGATTGACCGATGCGATCGTCGGCCGTCTCGGCAAAAATATCGTGCTCGCACTGCCGCTCGGGCTCGGCAAAGCCAACCATGTCGCCAATTCCATATTCAACCGCGCCGCCGACGACACGTCGATCGCCTTACGGATCTTCACGGCTTTGACACTGGAGAAGCCGCGCGCCAAACAAGACCTCGAACGGCGTTTTCTCGATCCGGTTTCCGCCAGACTGTTTGGCGGCTATCCGGCGCTCGCCTATGGCGACGCGCTGCGGGACAACCGCATGCCGCCGAACGTCGAGGTCGATGAATTCTTCTTTCTCGCCGGCAGCCGGCTCAATGTCGCGGCTTCGCAGCGCAATTATATCTCGGCCAACTATACGCATGCGATCCGTTACATCCTCGACCGCAAGGTCAATGCTGTCGGGCAACTGGTCGCCAAGCGCGTGCGCGACGGCAAGACGTACTACAGCTTAAGCTGCAACCCTGACATCACCGCTCGACCTGCTGGCCGCCCGCCGCGCCGGCCGCATCGACTTTATTTTTATCGGACAGGTCAACAGCGAATTGCCCTATATGGCGGGCGATGCAGAGCTTCCGGCAAACGAATTCGATTACATTCTGGATGGTCCAAAAACCGATTTCCCGTTGTTTGCTCCGCCGCGCGAACCGGTCGATCTTACCGAATACGCCGCGGGACTTCATGTTGCACGATTATCGCCGATGGCGGTACGATCCAAATTGGCATCGGATCCCTCGGCGACGCAGTCGCGCAAGCACTGGTTTTGCGGCACCGGAACAACGCCGCCTTTCGCGAGATGGCCGCGCGGTTGGCGCCGTATACTTCACTGGGCGACCCGCTTGAGAACGCTGCCTTCGAGCATGGCCTCCACGGCGCCAGCGAGATGTTCGTGGAGTGCTTCCTCGATCTTTATCGAGCCGGCGTACTCAAACGCGAAGTTGACGGCATACTCTTGCACGCAGCATTCTTTCGTCGGGTCGAAGGCATTTTACCAGGGCTTGCGCGACTTGCCGGAGGCAGAGCGCGCAAAATTTCACATGACGGCGGTATCCTTCGTCAATGAGCTCTATGGCGACGAAGCGGCCAAGCGGGCAGCGCGCGTCAAAGGCCGCTTCATCAACAACGCCATGATGGCCACGCTGCTCGGCGACGTCATTTCCGATGGGCTCGACAATGGGAAGGTCGTCAGCGGCGTCGGCGGTCAATACAATTTCGTGGCGCAAAGTTTTGCTCTCGACGACGCGCGCTCCATTATCATGTTGCGGTCTACTCGCAACTCCAACGGACGCGTGACCTCCAATATCCTCTGGAATTACGGCCACACCACCATTCCGCGACATCTGCGCGATATTGTCGTGACTGAATATGGCATCGCCGATTTGCGCGGAAAATCGGACCGCGATGTCATTGCCGCAATGGTATGCGTTGCAGATTCCAGATTTCAAGACGAATTGCTCAGCCAAGCAAAAAATGCCGGCAAGATCGAAAAAGACTACGAGGATTCCGTCGGCCTGTCTGGACAATACGCCTCAACGCATCGAGCGTGCACTTGGCCCTGCGCGCGCTGCCGGATTGATCGCGCGGTTTCCATTCGGAACTGACTTCACCCAGACTGAGCAGCGTCTGATTCCGGCACTGACGCGCCTTGCATCGGCTTCGCCAATTCAGATTGTGAGTTTGTTATTGCGCGGACTTGGATCACGCAAACGAAAAGCGGATATCCAGGATTGCCTTGACCGGATGGGGCTGGCACGGCCCAAGGGTTTTCAAGACCGGGTGTACGCGGCGATGCTGCGCGGATCCTTGAGTATTGATAGCTATCCATGAGCAGCATGTTCCCTGCTCGGCGGAACAGGGAGTTATTTCAGCGGAACAGCTGGTCCTGACGTAGAAAAGGAAAATCAGCACAGTCACTTCGGTGTGAACACAACAACTTTGTCGCTATTTTGTGATCAAGTATGTCCCGCCTACCCCATGCCCAACGGAGCACAGCCATGACAAGGCGCCTCGGAGTTTCGTTCATCACACTTGTCGCCCTGATCTTCGGCCCGCCCGTGTTTCCCGTCGCCAATGCCCAGCAGAAAAATGCACAGGGGCAAATCGCCGGTACCCAGGATAACCTGACTCAGAATTTTCTGGCCCAGCATGAGATCGGCCGACGTTTTCACATTGACTCGGACGACCTTCCGGCCCCGAAAACAAGCCCCATCGTCACAAATCGCTCGCTCATCGTTCCTTATAGCGGGCAGGTACCGCAAGTTCCGCCCGGCTTCACGGCGACGCCATTCGTGACCGGCCTCGCTAATCCGAGACGCTTGCTTGTGTTACCAAATGGCGACGTTTTGGTTGCCGAGCAAAGCGCGGGCTATCTCACATTGTTACGCGACGACGGCACCGGCCACGCCACCTGGATCGATCGCCACGTCGAGGATCTCAACAAGCCCTACGGTCTCGCATGGCAAAACGACCATGTGCTCGTGGCAGATCAGGATGGCATTTGGAATGTGCCGCACATCGTTGGCGCTCTTCGCGCGGGCAGGAGCGAAACGAAACGCGTTGATCAAGTGCCGCCCAGCGAGCGTAAGCCGGTCGAAGGCGCCTATGGCGCACAGATGATCACCAAAAAAGGCGTGTTCGGCATTGTTCAAGGTCACCAGAATTGTCATCTCGCGATCGACCCAAAAACGGGCGCCCTCTTCGTCGGCGTTGGCTCATCCGGCAATCTAGGTATCGAACCTGAGCCGAAGGCGACGATCCAACGGTTCGACGCAGATGGCTCTAATCAAAAGACATTTGCGTCAGGCATGCGCAATCCGACGGCGCTCGCGTTCCACCCGGAAACCGGCGAACTCTACGCGATAGTGCAGGAACGCGACGGCCTTGGAGATCGTCTACCGTCCGATTATTTGGTTCGAGTACAGGAAGGCGGTTTTTACGGCTGGCCCTATGCTTACATTGGGAAGCACTCCCAGCCCGGCTTTGGTGACCGCGCGCCCGACAAAGTAAACGCGACGATCACGCCCGATTTGCTTTTTGAGGCGCATTCGTCCGTGCTTGATCTTGTGTTTTACGAAGGCAGCCAGTTCCCGGCGGAGTACAAAGGTCAGGCTTTTGTGGCACTCAAAGGCTCGTGGAATCGTTCTGAGCCGACTGGCTACAAGGTGGTGAGTATACCGTTCAAGGATGGCCGACCTGAAGGTTATTACAAAAATTTCGCTACGGGCTTCTGGATATCAGGAGAACAACGTGCGGAAGTGTGGGGACGCCCCGCTGCGCTCGCGGTCGCGAAGGACGGCTCGCTACTCGTCGCCGATGATACCGGCGGCACGATCTGGCGTATCAGTTACACAGGCAAAAGTAATCGTGCTGACTCACGCCCGGATTCGGTCGGGGCTCAAAAGGCCGACGCCAAGTGACAAGGCGTTAAGTGCCAATAGTTGACGGCGCCCGCAAGCTGTTGGCGGTCGCCGCGGTAAGAATTAGAGGTCGCCTTGCAGCCGCGATTGATATTCGGCGCCATGGGCCCGGCAAAAAAAGGCGCGTCTCAGTATTTTCTTGGTGGACCCTGCTTTTTGGACCGTGACGACTTCAATACCCGTCGGGGATGTTTTTTGGCACTCACGGCAACGAACGTGCTCGGCGAGATAAATTTCGTCGACTGCGCCGCGTTCCTTGCTAGGCAATCTTCCAATGAGCTGACGCATCGGCCCCGATTCTCCGCTGGTCGGGCAATGATAGCAGGTTGTCTGCGTTGATATTCAACGGCCTTTACCAATGGCGCGCCGGGGTCTGATTTGGCCTCAAAACCGGACATTCATGATCGCGATTGGAATGTAATCAACCGGTACGGCCGGCCGGCTGCGCGATGGACGCGATGCGGCCCTTCTCTTCCTGGCGCACGATCTCCTCCAGCGTGCGGCCGCGCGTCTCGATCCCGATCGTCAGCACGACCATTGCCGCGGCCGCAAAGCTCGCGGCGCCGAGTGTGAACACGCCGGCATCACCGACCACCCCGATGATGTAGCCGACCACGATCGGGCCTGAGATGGCGCCCAGCCGGCCGAAGGCCGATGCCATGCCCGCGGCGGTCGAGCGCGCGCGCGTCGGGTAAAGCTCGGGCGTATAGGCATAGAGGCAGGACCACATGCCGAACATGAAGAACTGCATGATAAAGCCGCTGATGAACAGCATGGTGTCGTTCACGGCGTGGCCGTAAACATAAGCCATGACGGCGCTCAGCAGCAGGAATATCGCCGTCGTCGGCTTGCGGCCGATACGTTCGAGCAGCAGCGCGGCGGTATAGAAGCCCGGAATGCCGCCGAGCGTAATCAGCGTAATGAAGCCGATCGACTTCACCACGGAGAACCCGTGCTGCCCAAGGATGATGGCCAGCCACGAAGTCAAGCCGTAAAAGCCGAGCAGCGCGAAAAACCACATCGAGAAGGCCATGACGTTGGAGCGCAGATAGAACCGGGACAGCAGCACGGCAAACGGATTGCGCGTCTCCAGCGATGTCTCGGCCAGGAATGGCTTGGGCGCGGGAAGCTTGGCGCCCGCTGCCGCCTCTACTCCCGCCTCGATCTTTCTCATGACCGCGTCCGCCTCGGTGTAGCGGCCCTGATCTGCCAGCCAGCGTGGAGATTCGAGCAGGCTGCGGCGCACCCAGAGCACCACCAGCGAGAGCGCGCCGACGACCACGAAGACCCAACGCCAGCCGGCGACCGGCAGCACGGTATAGGCGATGACGCCGGAGATCACGAAGCCGACGGCCCAGAAACCTTCCATAAAGGCGATATATTTGGCGCGCACATTGGCGGGGATGATCTCCGACAGGACGGCCTGCGCGACCGGCGCTTCGCCGCCGACGCCGACGCCGATCAGAAAGCGGAACACCATCAGCGAGGCGACGCTCCATGCCCCGGCGGCGGCGAAGCTCGCCAGGCCCCAGATGATCATCGTACTTTGGAAGGCTATGCGGCGGCCATAGAGGTCGGAAATCGAGCCGATGACGAGATTGCCCACGAGCTGACCGAGGAAAGTCATCGAGGCCAGGTAACCGATCTGCACCGGCGTGAGATTGAAATATTCCTTGAGGGCGCCGATCAGGAACACGAGCAACGCCACATCGATCTGGTCGGCCAGCCATGCCGTCGCGACGATCGCGAACATGCGCTTCTGATAGCCGGTCATCGGCAGGCGTTCGAGCCGGCCGGGAACATTGATCTCAGCGGCTTCCCGCGCGACGCTGTGCGAGGCCATTGTTGCACTCATCACACCCTCCCCAAAAGATTTTTGATAAAGTTACTCTTGGTCCACAAATGTGTCTCGGTCGCCACGTCTATTGTGTGATTGACACTGCCTTGCGATGCGTGGGCTCCACTGACCTGCCGCTGAGTATTTGCTCCGCGCGGACCATTTGCCGATGTCCGCTTTGGGTTATTGGCGGACATGACGCCGTCTAGCCGCGATGTCCGCTTTACCCCGAAAGCGAACATTGCCGGCAGGAGCCGAATATCCGCTAAGTGCAGAAAGACGCCAACTCACGCGATACCTGATCAATAACATCGCCCCAATCTCCATCATGGGCCTGTCTGAACAAGCGCGCTGTCGGGTACCATGGGCTATCTGTCCGGTCTCTCAACCACCTGAAATCGGGATGAAAGGGAAGAAGGACCCATACCGGCTTACCCAAGGCTCCCGCCAAATGGGCCGCGACGGTATCCACAGAGATCACAAGATCAAGCTCCGCAATTAAAGCCGCCGTGTCCGAGAAATCGTTCAGGGACGCAGTATGATCGCTAATCGCCAACTTTGATTTAAGGCTGGAGCGGTCGTCCTCTCGTACATCTTTTTGAAGCACGTGCCATTCTATTCCCGTGCTCATCTTTGGCAGAAACAGCTCAAGCGGCATGTTACGTCTGGCATTTTCATTGCGCAGGTTTCCCGACCATGCGACGCCTACTCTCGGTTTGCCCTTTCTGCCGAGTTTTGTTCGCCACTCGTCAAGTTTTTCAGGCGAAGAAAACAGGTATGGAATGGAAGCGGGTATTGTCTCCAATTTCGTCTTGAAGGCGTGCGGAAGACTCATGAGCGGGCAATGGACGTCAAAGTGGGGATAAGCGGCGCCCCAGGCGATAATCTCGAAATCGTTTTTCTGCGTTGCAAATAGCGGAACGAGTGGTGCAGGAGTCTCAAGAATAATTTTGCAGTCGCGCTTTTTCAGCTCCGCAAGATATCTGTAAAATTGAATGATATCGCCAAATCCCTGTTCCGAGTGGATCAGAACTGTTTTGCCGGCAATGTCGGTGTCGCCAAGCCACGGCTTTTGCGAAAAACGGCGAACCGGTGACGTGAAAAATTTTGATTTCCACCGCCACTCGTATAGAGCCCACCCTTCTTCAAAGTCGCCCAACGACAATTTGACCAGCGATTTGTTGAGTAGTGCTTCCGGATAATCCGGTCTGAGCTCAACCGCCTTTCCGAAACTTTGCAGGGCTTCATCATCACGATTAAGATCAAAGAAGACATTGCCTCGGCTGAACCAGACTTCAGGAAGATCGGGTCTCAGCGCCAGCGCTTTTTCATAAGCGGCAAGTGCCTCGTCGTAGCGTCCCAGGTTACGAAAGACATGACCTCGACCGAGCCAAGCTTCGGCAAAGTCCGGGTTCAGCGTGAGAGCTTTGTCGTAGGCAGCAAGCGCCTCGTCGTTACGTTTGAGGGCGGTAAAAACATTGCCTCGTCCAAGCCAGGCCGAAGTCAGGTCCGGTCGCAACGCCAAGGCCTTGTCAAAATCAGCAAGCGCTTCGGGCTGGCGATTGAGAGCGAAAAGGATATTTCCGCGAATGAGCCAGGCCTCAGCGACGTCTGATTTCAACGTCAGCGCTTTATTCAAAGCATGAAGACCTTCGTCGTTGCGCTCCAGGTCGTAAAGGGCCCTGCCGCGCGCGAGCCAAACATTGACAAGGTCGGGTCTCAGCGCCAGGGCCCGGTCGTAATCGGAAAGAGCTTCGTTTACGCGCCTGAGCGCAAAAAGAGCATGGCCGCGGTCCGCGTAAAGCGGGGCATGATTGGGCGCGAGCTTTATCGCGCTGGTAAAGTATTCAATGGCCTCTGCGAAACGTTCCAGCTTGCACAAGACGGCTGCGTAATTTTGCAGGCACGGCGGCACCTTTGCATCGACTGTTAATGCCCTCCGGAAAAGTTTTTCGGCTTCCTCGAATGAGCCGCGCTGCGCGTTGACAATTCCGAGCATATGCAAGGCATCAAATTCGTTTGGATCAATGTGGAGGACCGTTTTGTAGGCTGCTTCGGCCTCAACAAGCCGTCCTTGTTGGTGCAAAGAAATTGCTTGCTTGATCAATATTTCGCTCGATTGCATACGCCAGCGGATAGTGGCCAACGGAGGAATTACTTTAGGACGTTGCGTGGCAAACGTCACTAGATGCGCAGATCTCAAAAGCATTCCCGGCGGTGGCAAACCAGCGACTGGGGTCCGGGGCTATCAATTGGCGCCAGGGACGGCGATTAGCCACCGTCCGCTTTAGGTCATTGGCAGACATTTCGGCGTTGTCCATGCGATATCCGATTTACGCCCGATAGCGGGCATTACTGAGCGGGCCAGGCCGCTCCAGAACAATCTTCGCGAATTTCGTCGACGGTGATACGTTGCAGTCGTAAAATCGCTCCAGGGGAACGGAAAACGGGGGGTAAATATGGCCAAGAGACCGGCACAGCACGCAAAGAATCCGATCGTCGACGATCGTGGTTTAGCGTTCGCCGTCTATATTTTGTACTTTGTTGGCTATTTGACCGGGATCACGTCACTTATTGGCGTTACGATTGCCTACTTGCAGCAGTACACAGCTGCCCCGGAATTGAAAAGCCACTACACATTTCAGGTCAGAACGTTCTGGATCGGGGTTATTTTTCTAGTCGTTGGCGGGGTCCTTTTCGTTTCCGGGATCGGCGTTTTCATTCTTTTAGGGGGATTTTTCTGGTCGCTCATGCGAAACGCCAAAGGCATATTGGCTCTCAATCGCAACGAGCCGATCACGAATCCGAATTCGTGGATGTTCGGTGACTAGAATAACGGGATGCCGATCCCCCATTGGCCCATGCAGTTTTTTGGGCGGATAAAAAGGTAAAAAGGAACGGCGTGACTTATGTCACGCCGTCCGCACTGCGCGAGTACAGGGAACAGGCAGGATCGCTTGTCCTCAGACAACTTCAGCCGTCACAGACGGACAGCCCGCTGCAGGCGCCGAGAGTAAAATTCGCCTTTTCCTTTGCTGCCCCTGCCGCCATCTCCAGTGCTTCGTCGGAGACTTCGAAGGCAAGAACCATCTCTTCGGCTGGTTCGAGCATAACTTTGGCTTTTTGCATGGATCTATCCTTTTGATTGTTCGCGAACTCCACAAGTGGAGCTTAGGACGTTTTAGAGCGTCTTTATGTGGTGGAGATCACAGAAGCGCCGTCTCCTTGAGTGATATTATGCGCCGCAATAATCCATTAACATCCCTCACCATCTGAACAAATTAATGTGAGGACCGGAAATCTTGTGCGAAGCAAAAAAAACGCTATTTGTGCTCCTCCACGGACACCGATTCGAGACCCTCAATGATATCGCGCAAAATTAAACTGCTTGTGGCGGCTGCCAGTTTGGTGGCCCTTGCAACCACCGTCGGCCTTGCCAGCACCATGCACATCCATGCGACGTCGGCTCATCAAACTCAGGGCTCCGGCAGCAAAGCTGTGGGGCTACCGCTTGGCGAAAACGCTTCCCCGCGCCACGGGATTTTAACCTGTGGTTCAGGCTCTACCGCCTCGGCGTGCGAACAATTGGAGATGATGTTGCCTATGAGCGTGAAAAGCTGGCCCAACCCGTTGAAGCTGCCGACCGATATCTGAGTGGTCGGAGCGAATACGAAATCAAGGTATCGCGCTGTAATGTCCCGCCAACCAAAAAGGCTAGCTACTCCCAGATCAATACGTTAGCGAGAGAATTGTCGACTCGCCGCAGAGCCGTGTAACCCACGCCACTGCACCCGCGAAATAAACCCAAATTGAACTGCGCATTCCCACTGTTCCAACGATAGTCGCCGCTTGATGCCGCAGTCGCTAAAACGTCAGTGAGCCGCTGCAAGGCAAGTTCGCGAAGATCGCTCCTGCCAAGGATTCCTGCGGCCTCGCATAAAAATTCAATGTTGCCAAGTGTACCGCAGCAAAGGGTATCGACCATAGCGGGCCGCACCGATTGCGCGGCCTCAACCGAAAATTGTACGTCTCGTAAAATGCCGGACGTTTTAATTCCCGACTGCCTCGCGGTGCCAATTCGAGCGAGACCGATCCCCGTAGCGCCGTGGCACCACTGACAGGGCCAAGACACCTCGTCACCGCGAAAATCGGGCCAATTGGCGCGTTCTGCGTTAAAGCTGGCATTTTCAAATTCAATGCATTCGGATGCGGCCTGAGCGAACTCGTCACGCCCCGTCGCTGCCGACAACGACGCAAGCGCGTACGCAAAGCCAGCCGCGCCGTGTGACATACCGTTCAGGGCTCGCTGACCCGAGCCCTGTCCTACCCAGCTCCGGCGACCCGTTTGCCCAAGCCGACTTTGAGCGATGAGGTGCTCGCCACACTTGACCGCGTAGCGTAGCACCGCGTCTGCCTGTCCATCGCGATAGAGACGAAGCAGACATAGTATGGCGCCGGCGCTTCCGCCGATGATGTCAAGTTGCTTATCTGCCGCAATCAGGTCGTCGGTAAACAGTTCGGCCGCGACATGCGCATCTGCAAGCAGGCTATCGTCACGGAGATAACTTGCCATCAGCGTCAGCGCGTAAACGATTGACCCCAGTCCGGTGGCGCCGCCAACGCCCATAGAGCGCGCCATGCGAGCGGCATCCCGACTCCTTAGATTCTTTCGTAGATAGGACATACTGGCGCGCGCTAATTCGCCGGATGCTTGATGGCCGGTCACTGCCGCGTGTGCAGCTAGAAATACCCCAATACCCGATGTGCCATTGTAAAAGTCCGGCCCCAAGGATACGAGCTGGAAAACCTCAGCATCCCCGAGCCAATCGAGGCCAATCCATGCAGCACCAGGTCCGCGACGAATTGCACGAATGGCTAATTCTTCGGCGATCCTGTCAGCTTCTCTAATGAAAGTCGCCTCTGTCGGCGCAACGTTTGCGTCCAATCGCGGCGCCGGTCCTACCGTGAAGTTCGCGGGTGTTTTGCCCGCAGACTTTGAAAGCGCGCGCGTATTTTCCCTGATGACCTGGACTTGCCAGTTGATTTCATTTTCATCGAGTGTCTCAAACCGAGTTCTCGCCAGATCGAGACCGGACTCGACGTCGTGCCGGATTGTGAAGCCCGTTGCGTCGCCTGTCTCGTCTCCGTCGCAAGTCGAAATGAAGTGTGGGATATTAAGTGCGAGAAGATCAGACCGCTCGACCCGCAGGAGCGGCCAAAAACCGTCAGCATCTTTCTCCCACTCCGCCAGTCTCGCAACAAAATCTGATTGCGCCGACCAGATCACACCATCATCCATCGAACGGTGGTCTTTTAGCCGCTGGAGTAACATGGAATAGAATCGGGTGGCGCGAATGATTTTGCGCACAACCACGCCTTCGAATCCCTTAAAGATCTCTCCATGCTTTGCGTCCTGCCGGAAGCGCCGCAAAAATCTTGCGTAATCCTCAAACCCCGACACAACATCGTCTACATGTTCGCCAAGCTTGGCGTAACGGCCTTCGACATGCGGCAGGTTCAAATTTGCGTTGCTGACTTCTTTCGATCTCGTCGGCCGCATCTCGTCGGTATTTATTTTGTCCCACTTGATCTTAATCTTGGAACCCCAATCTGCGGTCAGCCCCCCGATCGCATAAACCTTATTTTCGGGGGAGCGCCCATACACGGGAAGCAAGCCGACCATCATGACCGAGTTGGCCAGTTTTTCAGTAGCGGCATAAAAAGCTTCCGCTTCCGGTTCCGCGGATGCGGTCCTCGCGGCTGCTGATTGGAGGATTGTCTCCAGATCAATCGGCACCGGATGCTCGCCAGCCGCGATGATATTTTCCTGGTGCATGTCATTCGCAGCGAAACAATGAAACAGTGCTAACCATGCACCCGCCCGCCGAAAATATCGTTTGCAGCCGTCGGGATCGGCACATCCGCTGTGATCAATGAATTCAGCCCAACCATAATGGTCACGCACTAGCGTACGCGCCGTTTTCAATTCTATTGGGGGCTCTGCCAGGTTCAACCGTTCGACAAGCTTGCGCCAAGAAAGCTCGGCCCGCAAATCTTTCGGCTTGTACACCACGCGCGAACCGTCAGTGAAGGTGATAATTTTAACAGAATACCCTCCATTGTGCGGGTCGGAGAAATCACCGTCGATCCTGACAACCAGCGCTTTGTCAGTGGCAGAAAAAATTTCACGCCGGATTGCCGGAAGATCCTCGTCAAGGCGCAGGATAAGTTTGCGCGACGTCTCGATCCACTGCCGCACAACCACAGCAACTAGCCGCAAGAGTACCGGCTTGTCTTCAAACAGACGGCGGAAACCGGTCGTTCTCATCTCGGCGACGAATTGATCGTAGTGTGTCGTCCCGACGTCTCGCTCTCGCTTTACTGGTTCCGGTGCAGAGTCGCGATTTTTTCGGGCTTCAGCGAACCTTTCATAAATCGCCGGTGCGGCAAGATCTGACAGGTCCTTTAACAGCGAACCACACAGGCATGCCCGAGCAGATTCGGTTAAGTTATTAAGCGTCTGCGCACCGACGTCCGCCCATAAGATTTCGCTGGCATGTCTCACCAACGGCATAAACAGGTGCCCAAAAGCACTCACCTCGGCGTCAACTGCCGGCACAACTGATTCCGAGCTTTGTAACGCCTCCATAATCCAAACGGCATCGATGACCCATGCCGGCGGCGCGACTGACGATTTGCGGCGAACCGTCGCAAATCTCGTTAGTATTTCGTCGAAGGCCAATCCATCTCGGGCCAGCCGCCGGCCAAATAGCGCCCAGTCGCCGCTCGCGCATGACCGGCACCACGCCGCAAGCCGCTCAGCCGCAAGATTTGTTTCGGTCTTCTGGCCTGGCAGAGGTTCAAAGGCATCCGACAGAAGTTCGTCAAAGGTTGCCGCACGAACAAGTAACCGCTCGTAGAATGCATCCATACAATCAGTCTCTACCCGGTCGTCCCGATGTACTCTGCGCGGGCAATTCTAGGTCTCGGATGTCCAAAGTCACCTCTCCTGCTTGCCGCCGAAGGCGCTCACAACCTTGCGCATGATACTTGAGAGGATTGGGTCGCGTCCCTTGGCGGCGGCCCAGTAATCGCAATCCCAGCAGCACCAAGCGCCAACCCCAAACGGTACAATAGATAGTGTGATTTACACCCCTAAAACAGCCATCTTGGTGTCATAAGTGACTGTGGCACAGGGCTTATTTCAATTGACTTTGGATTGCCCTCATCCGATCATTGTAGGTATGGCGCTAGGAGGGGGTGGAGTTTCCAATATTTCTCTTACTGCTGGCGCCGCTGGCGAACGAAAGGATGCTGCCATGAAGAGCACGACATTGGGACTTGAAATGACCGAAGAAGATATCCTCGCTTTCGAAGTCTCCGACGAAGCATTGGAGAGCGCAGCGGGTTCAGCAAAAGAGAAGGCAAACTTCACGCTCGGCGCGTGCAGCGGTTTGTCCGTCTGCGACGGCTGATCGATCTTTGAACTTGTCCCTACTCTAAATAATATTTCTACCCGCGGGACGAGAAATCATAAACGAGGCGCCGCAGATTGTTCGGCGCCTCGTTGTTTTATTTTTGCTTGAGCGGTCTCCGAGTTCGCGGCAATTATTGCTTTCGCGCGGACGAGCAAATTCAAATTTGCCACTTTGTGTGCGCCCCATATTGTCGCACCATTTGAAAACCCTCTATCATTGGTTCGGATCGTCCACTGCGGATTGCAACGTCCATTGGGGTTTTAGATGAATCGCCGATCCTTGCTCACATCCACCTTGCTAATATTTGCCGCAAGGCAAATCGCTTGGCCGAACTGGGTGGACCCCGCGGGCGCGCAAAGTGCAATTCCTACCTGGCGACATGGGGTAACGAAATTTGGTGAGCTCAAATATCCAGCCAACTTCAAGAGATTCGATTACGTCAATGCAGATGCTCCGAAAGGCGGCGCTGCCTCGCAGGCTGTGCTCGGTACTTACGACAACTTCAATACAGTGGTCGCAGGGGTTAAAGGCACGCTCGCCCTGGGCATCGATTTTGTCTACGATACATTGCTGGTACCTGCGCTCGACGAAGTATCGGGCGTATACGGGCTCATTGCCGAGGGTATCAGTTATCGCGACGATTTTTCTTCGGTCACTTTTCGGCTGCGCGCCGAAGCAAGGTGGCATGATGGCAAGCCTGTTACGCCAGACGATGTCATTTTTTCCTTCGATGCATTCAGGAAAACGAGCCCGCAAGCTGCCGCCAGTTATCATCAAATTACGAAAGTGCAAAAAACCGGTGACCGAGAAGTTACATTTACTTCCGACGGACCTAAAAATCGCAATCTCCCACAAATCATTGGGCAACTGACAATTTTGCCAAAGCACTGGTGGGAGGGCGTCGATAAGGATGGGAAAAAACGCTCGACGGGCGAGACCACGCTTGAAATGCCCCTGGGTAGCGGCCCTTATCAAATCAAGGAATTTTCGCCAGGTCGAAGTATCGTCTACGAGCGCGTCAAGGATTATTGGGGACGAAATTTAAATGTTTGTGTCGGCCGCGACAATTTTGACGAACTGCGATTTGAATATTTTCGTGATGCAACAGTTGCCACTGAAGCATTCAAAGGCGACTTGGTCGATTGGCGAACCGAGAACAGCGCCAAAAGTTGGGCCATGTCTTACGACTTCGCCGCAGTGGGTGAAAAGCGGGTGATATTGGAGGAATTTCCCATCAACAATGTCAGCGTTATGCAAGCGTTTGTCTTTAATCTGCGCCGAAGCAAATTCAAAGACCCGCGCGTTCGATTGGCATTCAACTACGCGTTCGATTTTGAGGAAATGAACAAAAAGATATTTTTCGGTCAGTACAAGCGTACCGGCAGCTTTTTCGAAGGGACAGAACTTGCGGCCACCGGACTGCCGGCTGGACGAGAACTTGAACTACTGGAGTTGGTGCGCGACAAGATCCCACCGCAAGTATTTACGACGCCATATTCTAACCCCGTCGGCGGCAGCCAGAATGCGGTGCGGAATAATTTGCGTGAATCTTTGCGGTTGTTCAAAGAGGCCGGCTATGAAGTGCGCAACCAGCAGATTGTCAACGAAAAAACCGGCGAGCCCTTCGAGGTGGAGCTGCTTACAAATGCCCCGCTCTTCGAGCGAATCTATCTGTTCTACAAACCATCGCTCGAGCGCATGGGCATCACTGTGACTGTGCGCACCGTTGATGAATCGCACTACGAGAACCGCATCCGGGCCTGGGATTTCGACATCATTACCTATGCATGGGGTGAATCGCTTTTGCCGGGCACTGAGCAACGAGGATTTTGGGGTTCGTCGGCAGCCGATCAACCTGGATCGGACAATGTAGGCGGCATCAAAAACCCGGCCGTTGATGAAATGATTGAAAAAATCATTTTCGCCAAAACGCGCGAGGAGCTAGTGGCGGCCACCAGGGCACTCGACCGTGTATTGCTTTGGAACCAATATGTTTTGCCCCAATGGAGCTACGGAAAATTGCGCACCGCGCGCTGGAACCGATTCAGCCATCCCGACCCCCTGCCGAAATATGGCATTGCGGCGTTTCCGGCGCTGTGGTGGTGGGACGCTGAAAAAGCGACAAAGACGGGCGGAAAGAGGTAGGCGCGCGTCCACATGCGACCGCTAGTACGCGGCAGTTAACCCGATGCCGACATCGAGGCTTTCGATTGACTGTCGTGCGACTTTACTTGCGCTTTGATGAACTCGTGATAATCGGGCGGCGCAAGATCAAGAAGGGTCCCACCTGTTGCAAAGTGTTGGACGAAAACCATACCGATTGCATACGTGGCTGCGACCGAAAGTGCCGGGGTCGTAATCGCACCGACGGCCGTGCCGATCAATGGTACGCCCTTGATGAAACTTGACATACCTATTCCGGTCGTAGCCGGGATCATCGTGCCTGCAAGCCCGGCTATCACAGCTCGACCCCGGTTTTTCGAAAACGGGACTCCGTAAATCTGCGAAATGCGGCGGAGCATCTGAATCTGGACACCGCCAACCGCAATCAGATCGACGAATGGTACGGGAATCAGTCCGGCCGCACCCGACCATAAGGAAAAACGTTCAACCAATTTTGTTGCGTGAGCACGACGGGTGTCAGTAGGCTCCGTCACGCGTGGCAAACTCGTTTTTTCTGCGGCCAGGGGATCTTTCACCGTATCCCGGGTATCATTACTCACTTCGTTCAAATTCGCCAAATGTGCCGGCGTGTCTCCTGTAATTGCATCCGGCACATGCCGATCCTCCGGTCTTATGGCTCTCGGGAGCTTCTTCTTATTCATTGTCACGCAGCCTGCTTGATCCCGACGATGCCATCGACTTCATCGGCAATCGCGGCGATCTCCCGCGCAGCTGCCCCCGAGCTTTCAATAAGCGTGGGCGTCGCACCCCAAAGCGCAGCCTCCGCATAAATGACGCGGTTTGTCATCTCGCTCTTTAGCACCTGGAAACCTGCCTCGATTAATTCAGCACGTATATGTTTAGCGATAACGGAATCGCGCGTCGTCTGAGTTAGAACGCACCGGAAAGTTGGGCGGCGAGCGCCCGCACCGTCGATGAGCGAATTGAGTGTATCCAGCATGCGGTCAATGTCCAATGGGGACGCCTTGACCGGAACAAGAAGAAAATCCGCTGCAGCAATGCACGCCAAAGTCGCAGGCGAGCGAAATCCCGGGGTATCGATAATGATTGGGCCGCCGGTGGCGGAGAGTTTTTGCGCAGATTTCCACGCTTCGTCCGACGCATCTTCGACGATCGTCACACCACCCAGCGCCCGCTCGCGTGCCGCCAGGCGGGCAATTGATCGTTGGGGATCCGCATCGATGATGGTCGAGGGCCGTCCGCAAAGATGCCAATGGACCGCCAGGCAGCTTGCAAGTGTGCTTTTGCCGCTGCCGCCTTTCATTGTTGCGACTGTGATTATTTGCCTCATTGCCCACCAGCCTTTCCGCTCAGTTTGCATATGGCGAATCACTTGAACGCAATGCTAACGCATTCTCAGCAGCGCCCCCAGTTGGCATTCAGGCCGTTTTACAAAACTATGAATTCATCCGCCACGTAACAATAATATAACGTGGCGGGCAGAGCCGTTGCCGCAGCCTACGCATCTATTGAGGCCGCGTCGCTTCGCATGCAGCGGTAACAACAGCCTTGAACATATCAAATGACTCCACCCGTACGCGGCAGTTGGTCGACGCGTCGAGGGCAACGTTCACTATGTCGCCGGTAGAAGCGAACTGCTGTTTTCCATTGATGTTCATGGAGACGTTGGCATTTGTAGGCGCCCCGACCAACCCAATCGACAATCGGCCGCCCGCCACGAGCATCGATTGGTTGGGACTGATGACATAGGTATCTTTGGAAGGCATCAGTTCGTCCAGCGCCGCCTGAATACTCTTACTCTTGGACTGCGCCACATTCAGATTTGAATCTTGCTGCACAATCTGCCTCTTGAGCCTCTCGATTTCGGATTGAAGCTGCAAGGTCTGCTGCTTGACCGCCACCATATCTCGGTATGCCAGCTCCAATCCCAGGAGATAGGCCAAAACTGCACCAACCAGTATCCCGAAGAAAAAAAGGAGGCGGCGTCCTCGCCCTCTCGACCACCTGATTAGCCGAGATGTTTTCCGCGCCGTGCGAGTTTTTCCCGTGGTTTCACTCAATGTGCGAACCTTCCAGGTTATTTGCCGGGACGATCGGCCGCCCCGGCGGCCGACTCTTTCGATTGCGGCCCTGTCCCGGAATTCGGCGCCGAATTCGGCGCTCGAAGCGCATCATAAATCCGAGAGAGGAGCCCTTCTAAATCCGCGAGATCATGAGGAATAGAGGACTTGGGCTGTGCGTCTGTAGCCGGAGCAGATGATGATGAGCCCGTTGTCTGTTTCTGCGTCGGCCCAGTCGGCGGATTATTAATAACGGGCGTTGGCGGTGAGGCACCGGACGATAAAGGCTTATTGGTTCCGGTTGATGGTGCGGAATTAGGCGCCGCGGCTGGCGGCACCGACAAAAGTCCCCCCGGAGCATTCACGGTCGGAGCCCCGCCTGCCGCAGGCGCACTATCAACATTGCCGAGAATAATGGGGAGGCCGTCTTTTCCTCCGCCAATGACTACGATTTTTGAATTCTGGGACTGCGCAAGCGCGAGCGTTGCCTCGATGCCGCGCCAGCGCAGATAGGAATCCGAAATACCTTTGCTGACGGTTTGCTGAAAGGCCGCGATGCCATTTGCCTCTATTTGCTTGCGTCGCGATTCCTGAGCTTCTCGCTCAACGCGGTATTTGAATTCTTGGATCTCGTAAAACTGTTGCGTCTGTCGATTAATTGCGGCCACAATTTCGAGCGGCAACTCAATACCGAGAACGGGTGTATCCAGAATCAGGATCGAGTTTTGCAGGGAATCTTTATAGTTTCTGGGATCCGGCTGCTCCATAGCGTCGGGCTGCACCAGAATGTTGAGATGCGAAACGAGACTCTTTTGTGCGCTGCTTTGAACTTTTTGCTCAATAGCATCACGCGAAGTGTAAACCTCTTGTGCGGTGTACTGAGAAATCGTTTCGCGTGTATGGCTGCCGATTTCCGGGTTTATCACAGATGCAAAGTAATCCGGACCTATGAATTTGTGAAGAACTGCCACGTAGTTGTGGACCAGCTGATACCGTATGCTGACCTGGACAGATACATTCACACCGTCTTTGGAAATTGCATTGTACGTCTGCGCTGTGGATTGAAGGCGCAGGTTATATAGATAAATTTTATCCCATGGCCAGATGATGTGGAGGCCTTCGTCCCTCAGTTCCCGTGGATCGAGAATTGTGCCCCGGCCAACAAAGCACAAGCAGTATAAATCATAGCCATTGAATCTCTTCCAAAGGACGCCGACCATCCCGCTTGGAACCGTGATAACGACGTAGGGAAAAAGTACGGTCGCCGCAAGAAATGCGAGCAGCACCCCGACAGAAAGGCTCGGCAGGTGACGCCCGATAAAACGCCACCCTCCGCGCTTCACCGGCGCTGCTGGCAAATCACCAAGAGATTCTGGATACGCCGCCATCAGCCTAACCCAACAAACCCTTTCTTTAGCCCTTCTGTACCGAACGTTGCTCAACTATCCGGCCTTCGTCCATACGAATTCTCCGTGCCGGCAAATCTAGCTCATCCAAGTATCGGTCATCGTGGGTGATCACCACAATAGTCGCGCCGGCCTTCATCAAGTCCGGCAGCAGCTCGTCATAGAACTTTCGCCGAAATTCGGGGTCTTGTTCAGCCGTCCATTCGTCAAGCAGCAGAATTGGACGCTTTTCAAGCAAACTGACAATCAGTGCGAGTCGCCGGCGCTGACCGCCTGAAAGATCGAGCGTGCGAAATTGACCATCCGTCAGGCCGGTTTTGTCGCCCAATCGGAATTGCGCCAACAGGCGGTCGATTTCGCCAGGCGCTGGCTCCGGTATCCCGTAAAGCCGCTGAAAAAGATGATAATCGAAAAAAATAGCCGACATCAAATTACGGTAGGTGTCGCGCGTATTTTCGTCGATGTGCATTCCGTCGAGCAGGATCTCGCCGGAATCGGGTGGATATAGTCCGGATAGTACTCGCAGGAACGTGGATTTGCCCGAGCCATTGCCACCCGTGATGAAGACAAGCTCACCCGCTTGCAAGTCGAAATCGATCGGGCCGATCTTGAATGAAACGTCCGAAAATCTGTCGACATAACGGAATTCAATATTGCGCATTCCAATCTTGTCGAAGCGCTTCGGTATCGGAATATCGTGGCGTTTGGAGGAAGCAGCCGCCCGAAGGGTCATTTCCAATTGCTCGATTCGATCCGCCGCAGCGTTCGCGTTCAGTAAGACGGGTATCGACTGAACAAGACCGAAACACGCCCCAACAATAAACATGAGCGCCGTCGTGGTTTTGGTCAAAGCCGCGCCGCCGAGATCACTGCTGAATTGAGGGGCCACAAATACGACGGCACCGAGCAGCACGTACATCGATATTTGCGATGTCACGATCAATTTGAAGGTTTCGGCTTGGCTTTTTATTTTGATGTTGGCTGCAGTTCGCGACACGTCGACGGCGTCATCAAACAGATCGTCACTGCGCGCATTGTTAAGTCTGATTTCCTTAAATCCGTCGAGAAAATCCGTGAGCCGATCGAACAGCCGACGCTCCCATTCTGCCGACCGTTGCTTCTCCGCGACCAGACGGCGATTTTTTAGGTGAAAAATTATTGCGGCAATCGAAACGATAACGATGGTCGTGACGATCGCCGCAATCGACAGAAAAGCCACATAAATCGCGACGAAGCAGACGAGTACGGCACCCTGAACGGTGAAGCAGAGCATGTTGCTTGCTTGCGTGAGGACCGCCGTATCGCCCGTGATTGCGGAAAAAATTCGCGAACGGCCGATGCCTTCGATTGCCAACAACTCCGAGTGCCTTATTTGATCCATAAGGCGCAAACGGATTTTGTGAATGATAGCTTCGATTTCGGCGGTGGTCGTTATCGTGACGTAGTATTGGGCGTTGATGAACAGAAAGAGCGCGATGATAAAAAGCATGGGCGCCCACACGCCAGACTTGCCCTGTAGGCCTGCATTGATACCGGCGAGGATCGCCGCAGTGGCGATGCCTCCGAGCGCTGACATGAACAGCAGCTTCGGCAGCGAACCGTGCATTTCGCGGCGAACGAGCTGCAGAAACGACATACTTTGACGTCTTCCGACTACACTTCCACTAGATGCCGCGGCCTTAGTGTGAAATGTGCTGGTCGACCCCCCCTGAACAAACGCTTCACAAACGCCTGCGCCATTCGACGTTACGCGATGGCCCAGTGAGCAACAGCACGGGCAGCACCACTAACGGTGTGGCGACCAGAGCGAATACAAATGTACCGAAAAAGCCCATTCGCCGACCCATGCCGCAAAAGCCGGTGAGAGCGCAAAAAACGATATAGATGCTGGCTTCGAGCATTGGCTATATCTCACCGCTCGACACCTCGACCGCCTTAGTGGCTGGTGCCACTCTTTGGTTGGCGGGCATTCGCCCCAGCGACTCACGAATGTGTCGCCGCCTCTGTCGCATCAGGACCGGATTGCGACGACTTGCTGCGCCGACGGGATCGCAAATCCCACATTTCCTTTTGAGCTCGGAAAAAATCACGATAGTCCGGGGGATTGAAATCAAGAAGCGTTCCGCCCGAGGCAAAATGCTGAATGAACGCTTTGCCGATTGCGTAGGTCGCGCCGGCGGAAAGTGCGGGCATAACAAAGCCAGCCGCGATCGTGCCGAAAATTGGTACCGCCTTGAGCGCACTTGCAGCGCCCATGCCACTTGTCGTCGGAATCATCGATCCCGCCAGACTTGCAATTAAGGCTTTACCGCGATTTTCAGAGAACGGCACATCGTAAATTTGCGAAATGCGGCGAACCAGCTGAACCTGAAGTCCACCGACCGCTAACACATCAACGACGGGCACCGGGATAAGTCCGGCAACCCCTGACCAGATGGCAAATCGGTCAACCAACTTGGACGCAATCTCGTTACGAAGCTCGGGCGAGTTGGCCGTTTCTGTAGATTCTTTTTCAGTTCCCGTGGACGAATTCGGTTTCTGCGCCATAACGGATCCTCTCCCGTCTTCCCCCGGCCGCCGATCGGTCGGGCCTATTCGTGCTTATTTTCCCGATCTAGAGCGTGTAACCATCAAAAAAGCCTATCATGCAGGGTAGCCGATGCCAAGCGGCTGGCTTGTTCGCATGCTCATCTCGTATTGGCCTTTTTCAAATGATTGCGCTGACGCAAAGCCGGCAAACTCCTCGATCTATCTGACGTGATGCGGCAGGAAACGGCCCCAACCTGGCCGCAGTCTTGCCATGGCGGACCCGATCCCATAGAGATCGCTCTGGGACCGAATTGTCTGGAGGTCGGCCATGGGACCTATCAAGGATGGCAAGAACGCCGTTGGCCCGCGTCGCGCTTGGGAGCCTCCGGCCGTGACACAGATGGAGATTGGCGCCGAAACAAAATCGGCTCACCAAGCGGACGCAAGCCCAGGTTTGCCCGAGCCGCAGCCGCCGACTTGTCCTGCGACCAAGCTCGGATTTTCTTTCGAGATGGCTTTGCCGCTATCTGCGCGATCTGAAACATAACGTGGATGCATTGCCCGGGAAACGGCCGACGGCTCTGACCTTTCCGCCACCAACTCCCGTCAGTTGGAATGGCTATCGCGTGGACCCGACGAATGGGAGCCTCGCAGCCTTGCCTGTCACAGCCGATAGTATCCTTGTTCAGGATAATGAGCCGACTGCGGTCGACGTCGACGGTCGCATCGTCGTGTTGAGTGTGCGGGCCGGTTCTTATTTCGATTTTAACCCGGTAGCTACGGAAATTTGGTGGATGCTCACGGAGCCGTGCCGCGTGAGCGAGGTTTTTCACTCACTATCGCGGCTGCACGATGTTGATGCAGAAACTCTGGTCCGCGATGTGACGCCGTTTTTGCAAACTTTAGTGACGCATAGACTCGTACGGGTCGTTTGCTCCGAGTGACGCACGATGAAATTGAAAGCAATCCAGCGCAGGTATCTGCGAGAAGCGGCTCTTATGCTCACTTTGGCACGGCTCGCCGTGCGCTTCGTGCCTGCCGCTCGTATATTCTCTTGGGCTGATTACAGACCTCGTCGTATCAATCGCTTCGCAATCGACGAAGTTAGTTGGGTGGCGTGGGCGGTTGAAAGGATCGGCAACAATCCCTGGATGAATGCGCTTTGTCTGCCTCGCGCGCTTGCGGTCCACGCCATGCTGCGTCGGCGTGGCATCGCAAGCCGACTTTGCCTTGGCGTCGCGCGCGATGGGCAAAAACTAATTGCCCACGCCTGGGTCGAGACCGGGGAGACCACGGTCACCTTGGACCCTGCTTTTGCGCATTTCACGCGGCTGGCGCAGTTCGGCGAGGTCTTCTGATCGCCTAGGTGGACGTCTCATGAGTGGAATAGCGGGAATCGTACGTTTCGATGGCCAGCCCGTGAAGCGGCAGGAACTCCAACGGGTCGCAAATACACTCCGTCAGTACGGTCCTGATCGATCTGACTTTAGCGTCAGCGAGAGTATCGGCCTCGTCCACACATTGATGCGGATGACGCCGGAAGATCGCTTTGACAAACAGCCACAACAAGGCCCAAGCGGCACGCTCATCACGGCCGACCTGCGGCTGGACAACCGTGATGAACTGATCGCGCGGTTTGGAATTGACCGTCGGGAGGCCACGAGGTGGCCGGACTCGCGCTTGCTTCTCACTTGTTGGGAAAAAATTGGTGACGATATTTGGCCAATCTTGCGTGGTCCATTCGTGGCGGCGATCTGGGATCCACGCAAACGTTCATTGACGCTGGCGCGCGACCACCTCGGACTCAACGTGGTGATGTGGCACCACAGCCATCGATTTTTCGCGTTCGCCAGCATGCCAAAAGGCCTTTTTGCGCTGGAAAATGTGCCGCGGGAATATTGCGAGGAGAAGCTTGCCGATTTCTTGGTGCTCAATCACGCCGATCACGTGACAACCATCTACCGGAATGTATTTCGTGTTCCTCCGGCGCATATTCTTCAAGTAAAGTCAGAGGGATCTCTAAAGCTGCACCGGTACTGGTCGCCGGCGGAAATAAAGCCGGTCAGACTCGCTTCTGATGCAGCCTACGCGGAAGCGTTGCGTGAGTGTCTCGACCGGGCGGTGCGCAGCCAAATGCGCAGCATGCACCCGATCGGTTGCCTCCTCACCGGCGGCCTTGACTCCTCGTCGGTCTCCGTCCTTGCCGCCCGCGCATTGAATGAGAAAAGCCAGCGCCTTGTCACGTTTACCGGCGTGCCACGCCGCAATTTTAATGGGCGTGTACCAAGCGGCTGCTACGCCGACGAGACTCCGTATGTCAAAGCGATCCAGAAGGCTGCCGGAAATATTGATACCGAATATGTACACAACGATGAGTGCGATGATTTCGCGGCACTGGAGCGGTTCTTTGTCGCGTTAGACGGACCGGTACGAAATCCAACCAATCTGGGTTGGATGCTGGCAGTCCTCGAGCACGCGCGGTCGCGGGGGCGGCGCGTGCTCCTCGGCGGCTTGTATGGAAACCAAACCATAAGTTGGAATGGTTGGTCGCAAGCGGCCACGCACCTTCTCCGCGGCAGGCTGTTCTTGACATATCGGCAGTGGCAGCAGTTTTATCGTAGCACTCCGTATTCGCGCTGGGTTGCGCTGCGAAAGCTCTTGCTTGAGCCAATGGTACCGGCGCGATTAGGCGATTGGGCGGACCGCCGCCGTCACCCAACACGAACTGCTGCCTGGCAAGACCATGCCCCAATTCGCGGCGATTTCGCTGCGGCGATGTCGGTTGGGAGCCGAGCGAAAAAGGTCGGACATGACTTCCTTTATCGCATGCGACGCGACGAACGCACGAAGGCGCTTACTCAAGTTGATTACATTGGCGACTGGCACGCGGCGGAGAAGGCCGTTACCGGTGTTGAAGTGCGCGATCCGACCGCGGATATCGATGTCCTTTCCTTCTGTCTCGGCGTCCCTCCCGAGCAATACCTCGCCGAAGGAATTGATCGCTCGTTAATCCGCCGCGCCATGTGGGGAATGGTGCCAGAATGCGTGTTGACCAACCGACTAAGGGGTCTGCAAGCACCGGACTGGTACGAAAAAATCGAAAGCCAGCGAGGTGAAATCGCCCGCCAAATCGCCGAGCTTTCAAGGTCTCCACTGGCACGCAAAGCGATCGATTTGGCACGTCTCGAAACCGCTGTTCAGGACTGGCCCAATGACGGCTGGCATTCGCCTGCAGTTTTCAGGGAATATAACCTCGCACTTATGAGAGGTGTGGCGAATGGGCGATTTTTTCGCTGGCTTGAATTGAAGAATTGATAGATTTGGCAGTCAGATGCCGTGATCTGGGATTATTCCAGAGGCGACGAGCCGGTGCCATAAGAATAGAATAATCAACGCGCCAATGGTCGCGCCGAAAAACCCGGCGCCCTCACCAGGACGATATAAACCGACAAGTTGGCCTCCAAAAGTCGCCAATAATGCGCCAGCTACGCCCAGCACAGTGGTGACGAAAAAGCCTTTTGGCGTATTAGGACCGGCACTGAGCAGGCGGGCGACAATCCCCGCCACAAAGCCGATGAAAACTATCCAAACGAGAACTCCCACAACGGTCATCCCTTAATGAGCGTCGGTTAAAGCATCGAGCAGCGACATTAAATGCTCAACGCCGCCCGAGTTGACTCCAGGTTAAGTAACATACGCCGAATTTCCCATTTCGTCCAACCGGCGACAGACAACCAATCTCTGGTCAGACCAAAAACAAATCATGCTGGCTTCGTCTGTTTAAGGGCAGCGGCGGCAAGCGCGTAACCGCCCTGCGCCCCATCAATGAAATGTACGTGGCTAGGACGCGATGGCGACGGCGTGAAACACGTCATCATCGCATCTTGCTGCAAATGAGAGCCATAGCGGATCACTCGCTTGGCTACCGCAGCCTTTAAGCAGTTTTCAATTTTGGCCGCTAACTCCGGCGAGCAATCAAGCACCATACGTAGGCAGTCGTCGAATTTCCGGAAATCCGAATTCTCGATGACCTCACCGGCATATTTTTTTGGAATGAAGCGGCCGACGTGTAGGCCGAAACGCATGATTACAAAATAAAAAAGAGTCCACATTAGCACTTTAGCTTTACGAATGCGGATCGATTCGTTCGCGCGCCGGGCTGCCCGCGCTTCAAGATCACAGCCCGATGGCGGCCACTTCAGTCGCAACGTTTGATTCGCAACTGGGCGGGCGGCATCGGGGGTCGCCTCCACGATGTCTGCAATTTCTTTCACTACTGAACGAAAATCTTCCGGGCTCGCGCCGGGCGCCGGCACGACGACGAATGTGAGGATTTGGCCGCGTTGCGATGGAATAAGTTCGTAGCGGCAGGACAGGCCCGACAGATCGGGATGCGAGCCGGGAGCAGCCCGTGGAACTGTGATCTCGCCGCGCTTCATCGCAGCATCGGCCCAGGCGAGGCCGCCGCCGGAAAACATTGCAATGGAAACATTATCCGAAGTCTGATAGCGGCCGACACGAACGTCGTTACCTTCAGCTCGGATTTTAGCAACAGAGATCATGCCAATCCGTAGGCTAAGCCGGAGATCTTCGGCGACCCAGGTGGCAGTTTCCGACAGCGCCCGTTGCGCTCGAGCCGCGTCTGCGGCCGACACTGCAAAGCTCGCACCGTCACCGCCGAATACAAACGGAAAGTCGCGCGGCCCGAGCGTGTTGGCGACCGAAGCGATCACCGCGGCACCTGCCATGTTGACCGCTTTGTACCGATTCTCAAGAATTGCTTTTGTCGATTGCTCGACATCGGCAACGCCAACCACCCAATCGTCCGGCAGGGCAAGATACCAGGCGTCGTCGGCGATTCGACTAAAATCGCGAAAAGTCGGCACTCGTTCATAGAAATCAGTGGTCGAGCCCAATCTGCTCATTGCGCGAATGCCTGTTGAAACTCAGCGTACCGAATATCTTCACCCGGAGCGTGATTTCTTCGTGCAGTAAAAGTGGGATTCAGGTTGCACTGTCTGCGAGCGGAAGGCGACGTGCCGTTCGATTTTGACAATGAGCCACAGGCAAGTTGCAGACCTATTGTAGGATTGTGTTAGCACCCAAAAACCCAATATGAATTGCAATATCCAGATTTAAGTGCCTTTCTTTTAAATAAATCAATAGCTTGGCACGCAAAGCGGCCCGACAAAGTAATCGACATTTTTGTGACGGCTGACACAGCGCACTTGGAAGTGCGTCACTTACCATGAGTTGTGGGTGCAACGGGGCTTACGGGCACTCGAAGAAGACGGGGGCAAGGTGAAAAAAGCTAAGGTGAAAAAAATGTTGGATGGAGGCCTCTTTGGAGGGAATCCAGCCGACGATAAAAGCAATGCTGGGCTGGTCGCATCGTTCGATGAACTCTATGCTTCCGTTACGAGCGGCGGCACAAAGGGATGCACTGAAGGCCATCGGCCGGCTGACCCTCATCGCCCTGCATTGACCGCCCACACCGAAAACATTGCAAGATGGGCCGCCCGCTTCTTCGGCAAAGAGCAGATAACATAACACTAGGCTCACGCCGACGAGCCTTCTGGCTCTATTTCCATGACGTTCAGTCGGGTCGGCTTGAGTTACCTAAACCGTACCGGCTACGGAAGTGGCACCAGATCCGACGGAAAACGCATCATATTGTCGGGCAGCGCCACGTGCAGCCCGGAGGTCGTTACAACGTTGCCAATTTGGCCTTTCGGAGTATCGATCTCGGCCACAGTTTTGTTCGGTGCAGCCATGACTTTGATGAAGATGCTACTTAAAACGAGAGCGATATTGAATACTCTGCGCATGTGAGGCTCCTGTCCAAGCACCCTTCCCTCACGAACGATGCGCTCACAGCGCAAGAACATTTGTGAGAGGGCTCACATCCCCTTTCATTTTTTCCGCCGCCTCACCCGAGTACCGATGGCGCACGAAGCAGGCCGTTCACTTTCTATGCGCCTGATCTCCGAGTCGAAGCCCTTCTTCCTCGCGTCATTGCAGTATTCGAAAATTGGCCATTCGCCGCTTTGGCCCAAGAGCGGAGCTACCATCCGGGCAGACAATTAAAGTGTTAGTAAATTTGTCAGCACAGTCGGGTCGATCCCTGTGCGCGCCACCACCGGCTCTTCGTGACCGCGGATCACTACCTCTGTGCAGCTGATTAGCCTCGCGCTATTCGTCGATGACAGGCCTGCGTCGACGATCGCCGGTGCCTGAAGAGCCATGAGGATCTTCAGTGCTCGGCAAACTGGCACGACGTCCCCAATTTGAACCCCAAATCGTCGCCCATTGAAACATAGAGGCGAACGTCCATTGCGGTGCGATGACCAGACTATCGTCGAGAAAGGGCAACGGGCATTATGTACGGCAGCCTGACGTGGGCTTTGGGCATTCTTCGACTTTGTGAGGCAGCTGCAAACCCGCCTTACCGGCTAAAACCGAGCATTCCAGAATGAAATGATCCGCAGGCGGCCCTGTTTTGACGAGCGGGCGTGATCTACAGTATCGCGTATGAAAAGAGGGGCCACATACTGGTTTACAATAATCCTGTTGACCGCGTTTTGCGTGGTCGGGCTCTATTTTGAATTTCTAAATTCAGCATCGGACAATCAAAAGTCTCCGCTGTTCCTGCATTTTTCGTGGGCCGGAATTTCTGCGTGCGGTTCAACATCGCCCGCCTTCGAGCTCGACAATGTGCCCGCCGACACAAAGCAATTGAGTTTTAAGATGACCGACCTCAACATGCCGTCGTTCGACCACGGCGGCTCAACCGTGACGTATACTGGAAACGTGGTCGAACGGGGCGCAGTCACCTATACAGGTCCATGTCCACCGAGCGGCGAACATCACAATTATCGATGGACAGTGCAGGCACAAGACGTTGCGGGCAATGTCCTTAGCACCGGTAACGCAGACGCGTTATTTCCGCCCTGATAGCCCGCCATCAGAATCGCGATGGCCAAAGCGGCGCTCTTATCCCGAAGGCGCACTCAAATATCGCAATACTGGTTATCACCTTCCGGCGATTCCGAAAGCCCGGTCCGTTCACGGCCGGCGAGCGTCCTGGTCAGCGAACCAGCAAACGTCGGCATTGGCCGCCCCGCAACATTGTGCCAAAATTGCCGCGTTAGCATTCGGACGGATTGGCGCATGTTGCATCGGCTGATTGTAATTGCGGTGACGCTTCTTTCTGGCTTCGCAGGTGGTCAGGCCGGGGCGCAGGAGGCAATCGGCGCAGTCAGCCGCATCCAGGGTGAGGCGAGCGGAACGCGTGGGGGCGCCACACGGCCGCTCGGCCTCAACGCGTCAGTCTTTCTCAATGAGGTCGTGGCGACTGGTGAAGCGGCGCGGCTGGAAGTTACCTTTGCCGACCGCACGCGGCTTACGCTCGGTGAAAAAGCAGAGCTGACGCTTGATACGTACGTCTTCAATCCGGCTTCGGTCGGCGGGACGATCAAGTTCGGGGTAGTTGGCGCCTTCCGGTTTCTCTCCGGTCAGATATCCAAGCTGGCAAACTCTGATGTCAACGTAACGACCCCGAGCGCGAACATCGGAATCCGTGGGACGGAATTCTGGGGCGGACCAATCGACGGTCAGCCGCTCGGTGTATTCCTTATCGAAGGCGCTGTGAGTGTGTCGAACGCGGCCGGCGCGCAGGTCCTGAGCCTCCCTGGCCAAGGCACCAATATCGGTACGCCTGGCGCAGCACCGGGGCCTGTCACATTCTGGCCGCCGGACAAGGTCAGCCGCGCCATAGCGACCGTAACGTTCCAATAACGAGTGAAATCGTCGTCGCCGCGGCATCGCGTTTCAATGCCCGCCCTCACACTGGCCTGACACGAACAACTGACGTACGGCGGTCGAGAAACCAAGTGGCCAACAATCGCATTCGAATTGATATGATGCCGACGCCACGCGCTTGTTTGCACCTAAGTATTATTTTATTCACGCGCTGCACGTTGATCTGAGCACGTACTAATACCCAATAGTGCATAAGTCGGGCACCAACCGATCAATCCTGTCAGAAGCGTAACTGCTCCAACAGCTCCGATAACCAGACCGATGGCGCCCTCAACCAATGCGACTGGGCCCTCAAACGAAAACGCAACGATCGCCAAAAGGGTCGCACCTACAAGGCTTCGTACGATCCGATCGACAGGCCCTTGGTTCGTTTCCATGAGTTGTTCCTTCAGATACTGTGCTAAAGTAGTGACTGAACCGAAATTTCGGAAGTCTTTGTTTAAAAATTGTCGAGTCAACGAATTTACCATCTTCGCTTACCCGAAGTCTTTCGCATAGACGAGGTCTTCGCAACCACACTGATCAGGGGCAATCTAAAATGGACGGTAGCGAATGAGACTTACGCTTTGCCCGGTCATTGCGATAGGTTTTATGCTGTGTGCCATCCCAAGCCTTTGCGTCAATGCCGCACCGGTGGACCACTGCCAATCTGCACGAGCGCACGACAAACGCGTGGGGACCGAGATCACCGACCCGCGCGTGACGAACGCATTGTCGGCTGCCGTTGAGGCGAGCCGCTTTCAACACAACGTGGTCGTTTGCGAAATTTCCATGCCACACCTAAACGCGACGGTCGGTCGCTTGGGAAGGTACTATTATGTTGGCCTAACAAGATCGGTCCTTGAGGTCTTTACTGATGCCGAGCTCCAGGCGGTGCTTGGTCATGAAATGGCACATATCGTACTTGGACATCGCGACCGAGGTTTTGAATTGACTAACCGTCGCACAGCTCAATACGAGGAGGCTGCCGACGCGCTCTCCGCGAGATGGTTCGATAAGGCAGCGATGCAGAGTGTGCTCAAGAAATTACGCATCGACGCAAGGGCGCTGCCTAATGAGTCAATGAGAGACCGGGCGGTCAGGGAGATCGATGCGCGCATTAAGGCGCTTCAATGATCAAAGGGGATATCCGCTTTGGCTCATTGGCGGACGTCGCAGTACGTTCGACATATGTGGCGATGGGCGGAGTCACTACGGTCGGCCCTTTATCTGCGCGATGACTCTTCCCCAGCTCGTTTCAGAATCAAGCGTAATAGCTTCACTTTTGGCGATCTTTTCAATGCATTCGGGGCAAGCAAATTCGAGCCTGAGAGGCGCCAGACGGTCCGCGCCATGCGAAATGACGGCCCCAATTTCCCTGCCGCATTGTTTGCACCGCATGTTTAACGGGACAGACACCGCACACCCTCCATTCTACGAAATGCGCCGTTCATTGGTATCAGCGCGGACGTTTGGAAACTCTGCATGAACCGCTGGCCCCCTCGCCGCCAAATTGGCGTGCAGCATCGCAACCACCTGGGCACCTTCACCGACCGCGGCAGCAACGCGTTTTGTCGAGCCAGAACGGACGTCGCCGATCGCAAAGACGCCTGGCCGACTTGTTTCCAAAAGCGGCCGCTCCTCATTAGTTTCTGGCCCTGTCAGCACAAAACCTTTTCGATCCAGGGCGATTCCGGATCCGGACAGCCAATCCGTATTTGGCTCCGCGCCAATGAAAAGAAACACATGCCGGATTGGACGCATAACGTCTCCAACAGATGAGCCTTGCCGCCATCGCACAGCGCTCAGCATGCCGTCCCGCCCTTCGAAGCCGGTGATGACGGCGTTTGTCAGCACCTCCACATTGCGAAGGCCCTTAATCCGATCGACGAGGTATTGCGACATGCTCGACGCGAGGCTGGCGCCACGCACCAACAGCCACACTTTTTCCACCTGACTCGCCAGATAGACCGCGGCTTGCCCAGCGGAATTTCCGCCACCGACCAAAACAACCTCCTGGCCCGCGCACAGCTTCGCCTCGAGTGGAGAAGCCCAATAATGAACGCTCGTACCCTCAAAGTCGGCAAGACCATTGATGTCCGGCCGACGATAGCGCGCGCCGCTGGCAATCACGACGGTGCGGGCATTTGCACGCTCGTTGGTGGAGAGTTTCAGTACATACCGTTGTTCGCCTCCGTCAGACTGGCAATCTAACGCGAGCACCTCATCGGGGATCGCCATCTCAACTCCAAATTTCTGCGCTTGGTTGTAAGCGCGGGCCATCAGCGCCATTCCCGTTATGCCGGTTGGAAAGCCTAGATAGTTTTCAATACGCGCGGAGGCGCCAGCTTGCCCGCCAAAGGCACGACAGTCGAGCGTCAATACAGAGAGCCCTTCCGATGCGGCGTAGACCGACGTAGCAAGTCCGGCCGGTCCTGCACCGACGACCACGACGTCGAAGATCTGCTTTGGATCAATTGGCCTCACCAGACCTATGCAGCGCGCGAGTTCGGTCTCACTTGGATTTCGCAGTAGCTGCCCGCCGGAGCACAGCACGATCGGCATTTGACCGGGATCGACATGGAAGCGATCGATCAAGGATTTCGCTTCAAGGTCACTTTCGGGATCGAGGGTCTCATGGGGCTGACCGTTACGCCGCAGAAATCCAGCGAGACGCAACACATCGCCGCTTCCGGAGCGCCCGATGATGACCGGCCCGCCAGATCCTGTTTCAAGCAATCCAACACGGCGAAGAATGAGCGCCCGCATGATCCGCTCGCCGAGTTCTGCCTCGCCTATTAACAATGCTCGCAGGCGATCCGGAGGAATGACCAAAGCCTTGACATGATCGCGCGCCCACGCGTCGACAAAGGCCGGACGGCCCGCCAAATCTGCGAGCTCCCCCAAAAATGCGCCGGGTCCATAGGCGACAATTAATTCGCCTTTGCCGGACAGTGTATGTCGAGCAACATCAACATTGCCGGAAAGTATGATTCTCAGACCTTCGCTCACTTTGCCGGCTTGCGCCAACGCGTCGCCAGCGGCGTATGAGCGCGGAGTGCCAAAGAGCCACATTCGCTCAATCTCGACCGCTTCCAGGACCGGGAACATCTGGTCGCGGCGAGAGTCCATGACTGATGGCTTCAGAGTTGGCATGTTCTAACAGTCACACCAAAAACGTTCATTTCATCGGCCTAGTTCACAGCTCATATCGTACCGGTCACATAGCAAGCCGTTCCTCTGCCATCCGCACCGTGTGAGCACGCTGCCGGGGATCGACCTCATCACATGGGGGCTGTTCGTGCTAGTCGCTGCGCCGGCCGCCTGTTGGAAAAACGCATGCCATGATTTTAGGCATCACGCACCCTCGGTACTTGCAGAACCATTATCGCATTGAGCGCGAACTAAAAATTCGCGTCAACAGGATACGGTCTTGAAAAACGATTGCCTCGTCACGACGAAGTGATGCGCAGGCCCGGCAAATCCGGGAGTATCATTTCCTGCACTAATTGCCAAACGAGAGTGACCTGAGACCTGCCAGCCTTCGTCTGAGATTTTGCCGGTTGTTCAGTCACGGGTTCGTCACGACGATGATTTCAAATCCACCCGCACGCGCAGTCCTCTGCAAATAGGGAGGGTGATTTATGCCCACAGATTATCCAACGTCATCATCGCCGACTCGTCGCACGGTGCTTGCCGGTTCGGCCGCAGCGGGCGCGGCCAGCGTGCTACCGGCCAGTGCGTCTGCGGCAACAGACGGTAGCGCGATCCGTCCATTTCACTTCAAAGCGATGGAAAATGATCTTGCCGACCTCCGCCGGCGTTTGGCGGCGACGCGATGGCCGGAAAAGGAAACCGTCGCCGATGACACTCAGGGCGTACGGCTCACGACCATGCGGCAGCTGGTGCAACACTGGCAGACCGATTACGACTGGCGCAAGTGCGAGGCGAAGATCAATGCCGTGCCGAACTTCATCACCGAGATCGACGGGCTCGACATTCATTTCATTCACGTGCGCTCGAAGCATGAAAATGCGCTGCCGATAATCGTCACGCATGGTTGGCCGGGCTCAATCATCGAGCAGATGAAGATCATCGACCCGCTGACGAACCCGACGGCGCACGGCGGTACCGCGGCCGATGCGTTCCATCTCGTGATTCCGTCTCTGCCGGGCTATGGCTTCTCGGGCAAACCTACGGCTCCTGGATGGAATCCCGTCAGCATTGCGAAAGCGTGGGCGACGCTCATGCAACGCCTCGGCTACACAAAATACGTGGCGCAGGGTGGCGATTGGGGTAACGCCATATCGGAGGTGATGGCTTTGCAGCAGCCGCCGGGGTTGCTCGGCATTCACACCAATATGGCGGCGACGGTTCCGCCCGATGTTTCTAAGGCGCTTTCCGCGGGCGGGCCGCCACCCTCGGGCCTGTCGCCGGAGGAAAAGCACGCTTGGGATCAGCTTGATGACTTCTATAAGAATGGCCTGGGCTACGCCAACGAGATGGCGCTTCGTCCGCAGACGCTTTACGGACTCGTCAACTCTCCGGTCGGTCTTGCGGCCTGGATACTCGATCACGACATTCGCAGCTACCAAATGATTGCCCGCGTTTTCGACGGCAAGCCCGAAGGGCTAACGCGCGACGACGTTCTCGACAACATCACGCTCTATTGGCTGACGAATACCGCGATCTCTTCGGCGCGCCTTTACTGGGACACGGCGCATAATCTGCCACCAGGCGGCTTCTTCGACGTGAGAGGCGTCAAACTTCCGGTCGGCGTGAGCGCGTTTGCGGAGGAGATTTATCAAGCGCCGAAGAGCTGGTCAGAGAAGGCTTATGTGAAGCTCGTCAACTACAGCAACCATGCCAAAGGCACGCACTTCGCGGCCTGGGAACAGCCTGCGCTCTTCGTGTCCGATGTGCGCGCAACCTTCAAATCACTTCGTTCAGTGTGACAATGAAAAGAACGGCGCGCGTGTCGGGCGCGCCGGATTTCATCAGTCGCGCCACGCTACGCTGATTGGAAGAGGCTTGCACAGATGAAAATACGCAAGCTTTCGATCGCCGGGGTTCTCGTCATCGCAGTCGGAGCTCCGATCGCGGGCTTTGTGGGAGACACCAAGGTGCCGCAATCGACATTGCCGACCGGCGAGCGGGTCGCGTTTTTTCACGGTCTCGGCGGCGGCCCGATCGCCAGCCAAAGCGAACTCGCATCGCTCGCGCGTGCGGACGAGTGGCTCAATTCGCCGCCGCTGACGGCGTCGGCCTTGCGCGGTAAGGTTGTTCTCGTCCATTTCTGGACCTACACCTGCATCAATTGGCTGCGCACGCAGTCCTATCTTCGCGCCTGGGCCGAGAAATACAAGGACAAGGGATTGGTGGTGATCGGCGTGCATACGCCGGAGTTCCGATTTGAAAAGAACATCGACAATGTCCGCCGGGAGGCCAAAGCACTGCGAGTTGATTACCCGGTCGCGGTGGACAGCGAGTCCGTGATTTGGCGCGCCTTTAGCAACAACTATTGGCCAGCACAGTATTTTATCGACGCACAGGGTGGCGTGCGGCACTCCCATTTCGGCGAGGGCTCCTACGAGCAGTCTGAAATGGTTATTCAGCGCCTGCTTATGGAAGCGGGCGCCAGCGGTATCGGCGATGATCTGGTGTCGGTCGAACCGCGCGGTTTCGAAGTGGCCGCCAATTGGTCAAGCCTCAAATCTCCGGAAAACTACGTCGGCTACGAGCGCACCGAGGGCTTTGCCTCGCCGGGCGGCGCGGCCCGCGACAACGCTCGCATCTATGAGCAGCCGTCGCGGCTGCGACTGAATGAGTGGGCGCTGTCCGGCGATTGGACCTTAAAGCGGGACGCCGCCGTTGCGAACAAGCCCAATGGGCGCATCGCTTACCGCTTTCACGCGCGCGATCTCCATCTCGTTATGGGCCCGGCAGCACCGGGAACATCGGTAAAATTCCGCGTTCTGATTGATGGACAGCCGCCGGGCGCGGCACACGGGCTTGACGTTGACGATACGGGCGTTGGCACCGTGCGCGAACAGCGCCTCCACCAGCTGATCCGGCAAACAGGACCCATCACCGACCACTTGTTCGAAATCGAGTTTCTTAATCCGGGCGCCGAGGCTTTTTGCTTCACCTTCGGCTGACGCACCGGATTTCAAAATGAAGGAGGCTGTCCAGTGAACGCGATCAAGGACGATATCGACCACGACCGGCGCCGCTTCGTTGGCGGCGCCACGATGGCGGTCGCCGTCACGCAGCTTGGCACGCAGCTTGGCGCGCAACTGGGGATGAGCAGTCCTGCGGCTGCACAACAGGGGACAAATATGCGAGCGATCAAGCCCGGAACACACACGTCCTTTGCGCCGATCAAGCAGATCGATGCCGGCGTCCTCAATGTCGGCTACGCCGAGGCCGGCCCCGCCGATGGCCCAATTGTCATCCTTCTGCACGGCTGGCCCTACGATATTTACAGCTTTGTTGATGTCGCTCCGATGCTGGCGTCGGCCGGCTACCGGGTGATCATCCCCTATGTGCGCGGCTATGGCACGACACGATTTCTGTCCAGCGCTACGGTCCGCAACGGTCAGCCGTCGGCAGTCGCCGCCGACACTATCGCGCTGATGGACGCGCTCAAGATCGAGAAAGCGACCCTCGCCGGTTTCGATTGGGGCGCGCGCACGGCCAATATCATCGCCGCGCTCTGGCCGGAACGCTGCAAGGCCATGGTGTCTGTGAGCGGTTATCTGATCGGCAGCCAGCAAGCCGGCATGTTGCCGTTGCCGCCAAAGGCCGAGTTGCAATGGTGGTACCAATTTTATTTCGCTACGGACCGCGGTCGCGCCGGCTACGACAAATACCGGCACGACTTCGCCAAGCTCATTTGGCAGCTCGCTTCGCCGAAATGGAACTTCGATGACGCCACGTTCGACCGCAGCGCGGCGGCCTTTGACAATCCGGATCACGTCGCCATCGTGGTTCACAATTACCGTTGGCGGCTTGGCCTGACGGAAGGCGAGTCGAAATACGACGACCTCGAAAAGCGGCTTGCCACTGGTCCGGTGATCGCCGTGCCGACCATCACCATGGAAGGTGACGCCAACGGCGCACCACATCTGGAGCCCAGCGCCTACGCCAATAAATTCTCCGGCAAATATACGCACCGGCTAATCAAGGGCGGCATCGGTCACAATCTTCCTCAGGAAGCTCCGGACGCTTTTGCCCAAGCCGTTATCGACGTTGCTAAGACCTGATCATGTTGTGTGGCCCAGAAATCGCTATCACCTTGAAGGTCGAAGGGCGCCATGACCTTCACCATCAAAGTCAACGACCGGATGCAGCATTCACACAAGGAGGCTGATTATGAAACCCGAGCAAAACATATTTGCGGCTGCGCACGCGGCAACTTGCGGGATTTGCGCCAAAGCAGGCGGAGCGTTGACGCTGGCATTCGTTTTGCTTTCAGCGACAGCCGGTATGCTTGCCGTCCTCCTGGACTCGGCTGAATCCGCCGACGACCTAAAGCCACCCACCGGTTACCGCAAGTGGTTTCACGTCAACACCATGATCGTCGACAAAGCGAGCCCATTATTTGACGTGCTTGGCGGAATGCACAACGTGCACGTCAATTCGTTGGGAGAATCCGCGCTTAGGAAAGGCGGGCCATACCCAAAGGGGACCATGTTCTTGACCGACCTGCATGAATTTTCGGTAGTCGACGGTTCTTACGTGGAGGGTGTTCTGAAAGGTTTGGCCATCATGGCCAAGGATCCAAAGAAGTATGCCTCAACAGGCGGTTGGGGCTTTCAATTCTGGGTGGGAGGAGATCCCAACAAGCCATTCGTGAAGGACCCGGTCAAAGAATGTTTCGAATGTCATCAAGCAAAAAAGGATCAGGACTATGTTTATTCAACCTACATTCCCTGATTTCGTTGTGAAGGGTCTTCGCGAGATTGAAGTCGCTCTAGCAGGTTGCCGGCTTTAAAAATACGAAAGCGGTTGCGGCCCTGTCTCTTCGGAGAATGTCATGACTTTCTCGATCAGCGTCAATGGAACCGAGCACAACATCGACGTCGATGGCGATACTCCGCTGCTGTGGATATTGCGCGATGTACTCGGCATGACGGGCACGAAATATGGCTGTGGTATCGCGCAATGTGGCGCCTGCACCGTGCTTGTCGACGGCAATCCCGTGCGATCGTGTCTTTTGCCAGTCGCAGCGGTGAACACGCGCGCCGTCACAACAATTGAGGGCATTGGCACGACCGAAGCGGGCGCCAAGGTGCAAAAGGCCTGGATTGATCACGAAGTGATTCAGTGCGGCTACTGCCAATCGGGGCAGATTATGTCGGCGGCGGCCTTGCTCGCCAAAAATCCGCACCCTGATGATACCGATATCGATGCGGCGATGGCTGGCAACATCTGCCGTTGCGGCACTTATGTACGCATTCGCGAAGCTATCAAGAGCGCCGCTGGCGAGACGTAATGGAGACCATCATGTCCTTAACCCACGCCGCCCCTTCGCGCCGAGCTGTCCTGCAGAGCGGCATTGTCGGCGGCCTGGTCCTGGCTTTTCCGTGGCCATTGCGGTCAGCGCCGATCAATGAGCCGGAAAAGCAGCCCGACAATCCCAACGGCCAATTCGCACCCAACGCCTTTATCCGCATCGACAATGCCGGCAAGACCACGCTGGTCATCCCGCAGGCCGAGATGGGTCAGGGAGTCTACACGGCGATCGCGATGATCCTCGCTGAGGAACTCGACGCCGACTTCGCGCAGGTCGTGATCGAGCATGCGCCGGCAAGCGACAAACTCTACGGCAACCCGCTTTTTGGCATCCAGGTGACTGGCAATTCCAACTCGATCCGCGCGTTCTGGGAGAAGTTGCGCGAGGCAGGCGCCACCGCACGCGCCATGTTGGTTTCGGCTGCGGCCGCGCAGTGGCAGGTCGATGCGGCAAGTTGCAGCGCTGCGGTTGGCAAGGTCACCCATGCCGCGAGCACACGTACGCTTTCTTACGGCGAGCTCGCCGATGCCGCCGGTAAGCTGCCGGTGCCGGACAAACCGAAGCTCAAGGATCCGAAGGACTTCACGCTGATCGGCAAGCCGCTGAAACGCTTCGACACGCCGAGTAAATCTGACGGCAAGACCATCTATGGCATTGACGCCATGGTACCGAACATGAAGTTCGCGACGCTTGCCCAGTGCCCGGTACTCGGCGGCAAGGTGAAGCACGTCGAGGACAGCGACGCGAAAAAGTTGCCCGGTGTCCGGCAGGTCGTCGTGCTCGACGATACCGTCGCCGTCGTTGGCGATCATATGTGGGCCGCTTGGCAGGGGCTCAACGCACTTAAAGTGACTTGGGACGAAGGACCGAACGCAAAGATCAATTCCGCCGACATCTGGGACGAGCTGCGTGCGGCGAGCAAGAAGGATGGCGTCGTCGCCAAATCCGAAGGCGACGTCAACAGAGGTCTGACGCAGGGCGAACGCATTGATGCCGACTACGAGCTGCCGTTTCTTGCTCACGCCACCATGGAACCGATGAACTGTACCGTGCGGCTGACGCCGGGCGCTTGCGAGATTTGGACTGGCACACAGGTCCAGAGCCGCGCGCAAGAATATGCCGCCAAGGCCGCGGGCGTCCCGGTCGACAAGGTCACGGTCTACAACCATTACCTTGGCGGCGGCTTCGGACGCCGGCTCGAGCCGGACATGGTCGAGAGCGCGGTGCGCATCGCCAAAGAGGTTTCGGCGCCAATCAAAGTCGTGTGGACCCGCGAAGAGGATATGCAGCACGATGTTTATCGGCCCGCCTATCGCGATACAATTTCGGCGTCACTGTCGAACGGCAAGATCGTCGCCTGGAAGTACCGCGTCACCGGCTCGTCGGTGCTAGCTCGCTGGCTTCCTCCCGCATTCCAGAACGGTATTGATGGCGACGCCGTCGATAGCGCCGTGGACATGCCCTATGACATCCCGAACAAGCGCGTCGAGTATGTGCGCGCCGAGCCACCAGCGTTGACGACAGGCTTTTGGCGCGGCGTCGGACCGAACAACAATGTCTTCGCCATCGAAAGCTTCATGGACGAGCTCGCGCGCAAGGCCAACATGGACCCCATCGCTTTTCGCCTCGGCATGCTCGATGGCACGCCGCGGTTGAAAGCCGCACTCAAGCTCGTTGCCGAGAAGTCCGGTTGGGGTTCGCCGCTGCCACCTCGCGTCGGCCGCGGCGTCAGCGTGCAGCCCTCCTTCGGCAGCTTCATTGCCACAGTGGTCGAGGCCGAGGTCGATGAAGTCGGCGCCGTCCATTTGAAGCGCGTCACCTGCGCGGTCGACACCGGCATCGCCGTCAACCCCGACACCATCGTAGCGCAACTCCAGGGCGGGCTGATCTTCGGCCTGACCGCGGCGCTGTGGGGCGAGGTCACCATCGAGAAAGGCCGCGTGCAGCAGTCTAATTTCAACAATTACCGAATGCTGCGCATCGATGAGACCCCACCGATCGATATCCATCTTATCAAGAGCGCTGAGCATCCTGGCGGTATTGGTGAGACAGGCGCCACCGCCGGCCCGCCCGCATTGCGCAACGCGATCTATGCGGCAACCGGTGTACCCCTGCGCCGCCTGCCGATCGACCGCGCCGCCATTGCCGTGAAGAAGGCGTAACCGCCATGCGCCGCATCACCATCATTGTTGTTACCGCTATCGTTGTTGTTGCCATCGGAACCTTCGCATGGCGCACCTTCGCCCGCGGGCCGCTCGCATTTGCCGGCGGCTCGACAGTTGCGCTCGCCGACTATCATGAGGCCAATCCGACCGGCGTTCCGCCCGAACTCGCCAAGGCCGACATCGTCAAACGCGGCGAATATCTCGCCAAGGCTGCTGACTGCATGGTCTGTCACACCGCGCCGGCAGGCGCGGCCTTTGCCGGAGGTCTCGCTTTCCCGCTGCCCTTTGGCACGCTCTATTCGACCAATATCACCGCCGACAAGGACACGGGGATCGGCAATTACAGCGATCAGGATTTCCTCAACGTCGTGCAGCGCGGCATCCGCAAGGACGGCGCGCGGCTTTATCCGGCCATGCCCTACACGTCTTACACTTTCATGACTGACGCCGACGTGCTGGCGATCAAGGCCTACCTTTTCAGCCTACCTGGCGTGCAGAGGCAGAACCGGCCCGACACGCTGCAATTTCCCTTCAACCAGCGTTGGTCGATGATCTTGTGGTCATGGGCGTTCAATCCTAACACGCGCTTTGCGCCTAATACCGCGAAGAACGCCGAGTGGAATCGGGGTGCCTATATCGCCGAAGCGCTGGCACATTGCGGCGACTGCCACACCCCGCGCAATCTCGCCTTTGCGCTGGACAACGGCCGCAAATACGGCGGTGCCGTCGTCGCCGGATGGCGTGCCTACGACATTACATCCGACCGAGGAACGGGCATTGGCTCATGGAGCGACGATGAGGTCTTCGCTTATCTTGCCAAAGGTCACGCCATCGGCAGAGGCACGGCGTCGGGGCCAATGGGTGAGGCGGTCGATCACAGTTTAAGTCAGATGGAACCGGCGGATATACGGGCGCTCGTGACGTATCTGCGCAGCATTCCCGCCGTTGCTTCAGCCGAGCCGGCAACAATCGCGCCACCGGCGCCCGCATCGCCAAAAGAGGGTGGCGGCCGTGCCGATGCGCTCGGCCGCAAGGTGTTCGAGCAAGCCTGCGTTAGCTGCCACAGCTGGACTGGCGTAAGCGCACTCTCGCCCTTCGCCACGATCTCGGGCAATCGCGCGGTTAACGACGCTACCGCGACCAATGTCGCACAGATCGTCATTTCCGGGACGCGACGCTTGACGCCAGGCGCGATATCGATGCCTGCATTTGGCAGCACTTATACGGACACTGAGATCGCGGCGGTCGCCAACTACGTTACTGGTCGGTTTGGCAACGCAGCGTCTAAGCTCACAGCCAAGGACATTGCAGATCTACGCGACCAAACCGCCCGCTAATGGGGCGTGACAAGTTCGGTCTGGGAACTGGGCGATCTCCAAAAGTTCGCAAGGGAGAAATGCCGGGCTTTGTATCTCATTCGACACGCAGCTACGGCGTCGAAACATTGGACCGTTAACAAATTCCCTTGCGGTTGTTTCGCGCTGATTGTCGCGACCGAGCTTAAGCTGCCATGATGCAATGACGGCGGTTGCAATCAACGCTAATACGGCAACGATAAGTGCAAGAGCAGGAGCAATCTCTGACAGATCCTTTAGAACTTGCCACATGACCCCCTCCCCGAGCTCAGAGTGCCACAGCCGCTATTTCTTTTCGCATGAGGACATGAAGGATTTTCGCTCGTGAGGCGCAATCTTTTCGGTCACTGCTCGTTTTCTGCACTCCTCCCGCTTTTCTTTCTCTTTCGACCGTTTTTCTGCAGCCGCCTTTTCCTGCGCGCGCAGCTTGGCTGCAGGATTTGCCGCAGGCCCAATTGGGAAAGTTTGGTTTTGCGCAATGGCAGCAAGCGGCCACGCTGCCGCCACGCCGCCGAGAAGTCTGAGAAACGCGCGCCGTCTCATGCAGCCCCCAAAGCCCAAGACAAGGCATCGTACCGCCTTAAATCGGCTTACTGAAGGGGTCGTTCGGTGGCTCGCGATGTCCGCTTTGGGTCATTAGCGGACATTGGATAGTGCGACGCCTTCTGCGTTCTTGCGCTGCCTCAGCCCTGTCGAAATCAAGCCATGGAATCATTCCCCTCGATTACGCGCCCGAAAGTAAGCTAGATCAGCTCAATTGCGTGCCGCTGCAACTTACTTGCAGTCTCCAATGGGAGAAACAGACGTGGCCAACTCTCAAGGCCGTTTCGCCTGGTACGAATTAAGTACGACGGATGTGCCGAGGGCCAAGGCCTTCTACCTCAACGTCATGGGATGGGGCGCTCAGGACACATCGGTACCTGGTAGGGCCTATACCCTTTTTACCGCCGGAAATGCCTCGGTAAGCGGGATGATGGAGCTAACGGATGAGGCGAGGAAATTGGGTGGAAAGCCTAGCTGGCTGGGATATGTCGCGGTCGACGATGTGGATGATATCGCCGACAGGATTAGGTGCCTTGGCGGCATCGTACATGTCCCGCCAACGGACGTCGCCAATATCAGTCGTTATTCAATCCTCACCGACCCGCAAACCGCAAGGCTCGGGTTAATTACGTGGCGAAAACCCGGCCAAGAGCAACCTGCCGAGATGGACGCACAGGGCCACGTCAGCTGGCACGAACTGCTCGCCGCCGATTGGGAGAAGGCGTTGGCTTTCTACGGTGAGCTTTTTGGCTGGCAAAAAGCGAACGCCAACATCGGAGAGATGGGGACGTATCAGCTTTTCTCCGGCGGGGGGCAGACGATTGGCGGCATGCTCACCAAGCCCCCGACGATCGCGGGGCCCTTCTGGCTTTACTATTTCAACATCGACGACATCGACGCAGCGGCGCAGCGCGTGAAGGCTGGTGGCGGCCAGATCCTCGACGGTCCGCTTGAAGTGCCTGGCGGCAGTTGGATCGTACAGTGCACAGACCCTCAGGGCGCCATATTCGGGCTGGAAGGCAAGCGGCGCCATAAAGCCATTGGATATTTCGAGCGTGCCCCATCGCGCAATTCTCCCGACATGCGAGGCCGGCGGTGGTCCTGGTAAAGCCGGGAACCGCGGATTATTTGGGGTAGACCCGCCAACTCTTGACCCGTGGCACCACATTTCGCGTGGCCGTTGCCGAGTACCCCGATTGCCTCACTTTATGAGTCGGAAGGTAGATATTTCGCGCCGCGACCAAGCGCAAATTGACCGACCGGTCCCTCGACGTGGAATTCAATCCCCGTCATCTTTGCGAACAGATCGATATTGACACTCCCGACCGCACATCCGCCAAGTCCCATGTCAGTCGCCGTCAAGTAGAACGTTTGAGTCAATACGCCGACGTCCTTCAGAATGAGCGCATATGCGAGCGAGCTGTACTTCCAAGACATTCGCCCAAAGCGCGCGGCAATTGTGATTAGGATTTGGGGCGTGGTAGGTGCATCCATCGCGAATTTGGCGCCCGTGAGCAAGGCTTCGAGCTCACGCGTTTGGTTTGCGATCGCCACCAACGCGTGTGCGCCGGCGTCGTAATGATAAAACCCTCGCGCAAGCCCTTCACATTTGTCGACGGCCAGATAAAGCTCGAGCTCGTAACTTGCGCCCGCCGACGGATACGGCCTGACGGCGTACGCAAGCAACGGGGCGCTCTCACCGAGGTTAACCCTGCTTTTCCATCTCGACAGAACACGCGCGGTGCTGTCGAGAAACCGCGAAAGCTCGGAGAGCACTATCGGACTTTGATCGTCAAAGCTGCGGGTCGAATGACGCTCCTGTAGAGACTTCGCAACCGGCGAGATTGCCTCCGAATATGCGGCCGCGAACTTGCGCAAATCGATCTTTTTCCCGGGCCAGCGCGGCCGCACCGCCGGTAGCGGAGCCACGATACCGGCATATGGATAAACCCCACCTAGCGGATTGGCTTGTCGGCCTTCCGTGCTGCGCGTGTGAAACAAAAGATCATGAAAGTCCCAAAGAACTAAGTTGTCGTCACCCTCCCTGAGTTTGAGGCCACTGTCGCTAGCTGTGTCGATCTTAATAAGAATCTGGCAATCAACCAGTAGAGCGAGAAGCTCGAGCCCCGGGAAACCATCCTGCCGGCGGAGCCGTTTGATTTGTTGGGGTGCAGATAGCACGGCTAGGGCAGTAGCGACCTGCGGATTGCTAATTTTGAACAGCGCCCCGGAGCGCGGCGATTCTAACACCATCGCACGCCCGCGTCGCCTCATGTACGCGAATCGTGAAAGGACGAGAACGTCGGCATTGCCGAGCTGCTGCGTGCCCGGCCAATAGTCGGCGATCTGCGGTTCAATGACGACGTAGTCCTCATCGTTTCGCGAACGTTGGAGGGGGTATTCCAAAAGACCATGCCTCGCCAGTCGCCGGACCAACAAGTGGAGCTCCTTGTCGACGTTCCGGGCGCCGGAAGCAAACTGCACGAGCGGCAGACCAATCCGCAGATCTTGCGCGCGAGCCGCCGCGTCCGCGCTGAATGTTCCCAAATCTACCGAATAGCCATCGAAGCAAGCGATGACTTTTCCGTTCGCCTGTGCCTCCAGCGTGACATGACTGCTGAGCCGGGCGGAAACAGTTGGCGGTGCAGCCCGTCGCCCTCTCTTTATCTTTGGAGCGCGCAAGCCAGGAATGACCCTCACGTATGGGGGTGAAGTGGATTGAGCTCGTTTTCCGACAATGGTCGATCTCGCAATCCTAGTTTTACCGGAACATCGTACAGCCGGCCAGGCGCGAAGCGGCGATAGAAATGCCGCATTCCCGGAACGATCACTCGGACGACCGGGACATCGATGTCGGGGCGGGTCTGATTGAGAACCAAGAAGTCGAGCCCCTCTCGCTTCGCAGAGACTCACGCAGGCGGTAACCTGTTCGCGCGAGTTAAGTTGACCAAACTTCGAGCCAAACACCGGTTGGACCGCTGCGTTGTCGCTTGGCGTCAAAAAGGGATGATCCCGCAGGTGCAATGGAGTGGAGCCATCAAGGCTAGATTTCTCTCCAGTGCCGCCTCCCATGAGACCAATGGACAAAAACTGGTTCAGCTCGGTCAGTGTGCGCAGCAAGGCAATTCGACTATCAAAGTGGGCGCCGGACCCGAACTCGATATTTTCCTGCGAGTTATGTATCCAGTGCAATATCGCCACAAAGCTCGGAACTCCAAGATCGCTGGTGACATCGAGAACCCAAAGCCGGCGTCCGGTTTCGGCAAGCTGGTTTTTCAGATCATGGACGTAGGAATCGTCGAGCTTGCTGAGGTCCACTTCCGCCCGTCGCAACCGATTGTACCACCAGATTGCGTATGCATCCCGTTCCACAAGCTCGAGAAAACCCTGGACGATTGCCTCTTCGAGCGTGTTGCCGGCGGCGCAACCATTAGAATCCGCGTTGATCTGGGCGGGGCCCTTGTAAAAAAAATACAAAAGGCTGGTCGGAAGATATTTGAAGCGGCCATCGCGCAGTGACCAGACCGGCGACCATTCGATCTCCGCCGACCGATCAAATTGAGCCATCGGCGACGGCGCGTCTTCCAGGGAGGTCGTCGACGCTTGGTCCTGCAAGTTCTGCGCATCGCTAAACAGCAGGACATCATTCGGAAGAATGGCGTCGCCTGACGGAAAGTCGGTGAACCGCCGTGTCACTCTGATCTCGTCGCCCTGAAAAATCCCAGAATAACGCTCGATCGCCTCCATGAGGGCACTCGCTTCGCCCTGCTCGGCAGTGCTGCCCTTGCCAAAGCTCCCGCCACTCAGTCCTGCCCTGAGCTCGTTGATTGTCTTGGCAGGTGCCGAGAAATTGTGAGCGGCATAGTAGTTGGTATTGAGGGGCAAGTCGGCTTCAATCCGTTCGAGACGCGAGACCACGCCTGTGAGCGGGCTCACGAGCTTTCGGAAACGTGCCACCGTGGCTCTTGGCGAAACGCTCCGGTACCCTCCACTCGTCATGACGAGCTTGCCGCCACCGTCAAGCTCGAACGGCGCCGGCGCACGGCTTGGGTCTCGCAGCATCTTGCGACCGCAACTTGGACATTGCGGGCGGGGCGCCACGTAGTGCTTCACAATGGTCGAGCCCAACAAGTCAAGGCTGATCACGTGATCAGCCAATTCTGTGCGAAAGTCGGACGCGATCGCTTTCGCGATCTCAATGGCCGCAAGCTGAATACCACTCTGTCCTAAAGTGCCCCGTGCCAGAGGCGAAACCGCGACGCAGCGAACCTGTCTGCGATCGAGAAGCGCTTTGACTTCCCGATTTCGTTTCATGCGATCAGCAAGACAGGTCCAACAGGCGCTTTTGCCTGGGCTAAACACTGGCCCCACTAGGGGAAAAATGCCAGAGGGTTGGGCGAGCAACCATGGCGTATGGTCGGACAAATGCTGCCGATTCAATTCGGCTAGCCGCCCTTCGAGGTAATCGCTCACCAGCGTAACCGTCAGTTGGGGGGAGCGCTTCACGACCCGAACGCCCAGGCTACTCAGGGCGCGCTCGAATTCCCTCGCGCCCTTTACATCGATTGATTGAATGAGGACGCGACATTTCTGGAGATTCTTCTCGGCAACCTGCGGTGATAGACCGAGGCTCGCCCAATAGGCGGCCAGGGCGCCAGCGGAAGCCGGTGATGCCAGAAGGACATATCGTCGATCGATCAGTCGCTTTAGCGCTTCGTGGATTTTGTCGGACGGGAAATCCTGCTTCAGCTTGCGAACAAGCTCGCGAACGCTCTTTTCACCCTCTCCTATTGCGGATGCCAGTGCACAGTAGAGCTCGCCATGAAGAAAGAACTTCCTATCCTCGGAATAGAGGCAAACGACATCGGGTGGCAGCACATAGACGGTGAAATTCGGTGAGAACTGCGGAACGTCTTTACTATTATAATGCGTAGACCGGTTCCCTTGATCGCTTTTCATGAGGTTAGTACGCGCACTTTCGCGACAACTCCGGACCGCCAATGCAGGACGTATTCGTCTATCATCGCGATGGGAAAGTGCTTAAGCCTAGCAGTTGCGGCAAGCGCCCCACGACCAACAACAGCTACAGCCGCCGCAGCCGCAGCCGCCAATCCACCACCCTGCGCAACCTCGTACCCCGCAACCTCTACAGCCCCCGCAGCCGCAGCCTCTGCAGCCACGTACGGCGCAGCCTCTGCAGCCCCTGCAGCCGCAGCCCCTGCAGCCCGCCGCGAGCTGTACGTTCTGACCGACCTGAGATGCTCCGGTGTTTTCCTTGTCGAAGACATAGAAGGTCGCCAAGCTGACGTCGGAGATTTCCTCTTCGCCGAGAGTAATCACCGGACGGGGTCCGGTGTCTTGCGATGGTGCAGTCGCTTGCAGCGCAGTTGCCGATGCGCCGCTTCCCATCGCCAAGGACACACCGGCGGCCCCCAATACCGGTAAGGCTATCTTCCGACGCTTTCGCTTCGAAGGTTGCTTCGTGCGCGCCATAGTAGAGCCCTCCTAAATTTGCGAAGGAACCCAGAATAGTAGATGGGGACGTGTTGATTTTGTGGCGGGGTCCCGCGAGCCACTAAACCGTGATGTATTTTTTGCGTAAATAGTAGCCATGCGTCGAATGCCAGCTTTGTGGCCAAAGCTTGCATAACAAAGGTCCAAGCGCAATGTCGGCTTTGGGCCCGAAAGCAGAAATGCCGCGCGGGGAGCGACATCGATCAGTAATTAGTCCTTTGAGTATTTACCGGGCGTTCGCGGTCAGCACTCGCGCCAAGCGATGTCCGCTTTTACCCTGAAAGCCAACAATGCTCACAGTCGCCGGCATGTCCGCTAAGTGCCAGAAGCGGATATGCGTTATTGCGGTGGCCATTTTTGGCAAGCGCAAAACGAGCTTCAGGAACTTTGTCTCGCCTACATGAGTTGAAGTCGCGATCGATCAAAATTTTACGAGACATTTACTCGGTACCCTCCGGGCTCTGTATTTAGTCTGAAAAGATCGTCGTTTGGGGAAGCGGTAATTCAAAAGCCGCCCCGAGAAGAAACAACCTTAGGGGATGGACATGACCACAGCAGTTATACATGGGACGTTGTCAGCGTCTGAGCACAGCGCCCAGTTACGCAAAGCCATTGTCGCATCGACCATTGGCACCGCGATCGAATGGTACGATTTTTTCCTTTATGGCACTGCTGCTGGGCTTATTTTTGGTAAGCTCTTCTTTCCTAATTCAGATCCATTAACTGCGACGCTCGCGGCCTTTGGTACCTATTTCATTGGTTTCGTCGGGCGTCCAATCGGCGCCGCGATATTTGGTCATTATGGTGACCGTATCGGCCGCAAAGCCACGCTTATCGCCACGCTTTTGTTAATGGGCATAGCAACCTTCCTCATCGCATTCGTTCCGACCTATGCATCAATCGGCATTTGGGGTGCTGTCATCCTCACGGTATTACGCATGATTCAAGGCATCGGAGTTGGCGGTGAATGGGGCGGCTCGGTGCTGCTATCGATGGAGTGGGCACGTACCCATGGTCACCGTGGCTTTGTGGCGTCGTGGCCACAGTTCGGGGTCCCGTGCGGCCTGTTCCTGGCCAATCTTGCGGTCCTCGCGTTCAGCCAAATGTCGGGCGATCAGTTCAATACTTGGGGCTGGCGAATTCCATTCGCGCTCTCGATAGTTCTTGTTGGCGTCGGACTATGGATTCGCCTGGGCATTCTTGAGACGCCAGTGTTCCAGCAACTCTTGAATACAAAGAAAATCGAGAAAGCGCCGATTGTTGAGGTTTTTAAGAAACATCCCAAGGAAATAATGCTTTCGGCGTTAGCGCGAGTATCCGAGCAAGCACCGTTCTACATCTTTACCGCATTCATCTTCGCCTACGGGGTCGGTACCTTACATATGTCACGTGATCTGATCTTGATCGCGGTACTCGTCGCGTCTTGCGTCTCATTCGTCAGCATCCCCCTATCGGGCCACATCTCCGACCTCATCGGCCGTAAAAAGATGTATATGATCGGCGCGGCGACGGTGGGGTTATTCGGCTTTCTATATTTCGGCATGGTAGACACCGCGATTCCGTCGGTGGTGTTCATCGCGATTGTGCTGTCGCTTATCCCCCATGACATGCAGTATGGGCCGCAAGCCGCACTGATTGCCGAGGCATTTACCCCAAGGTTGCGTTATAGCGGCGCCTCGTTGGGCTATCAGCTTGCCTCCGTGATCGCCGGCGGTCCGGCGCCTCTGATTGCGACAGCGTTATTTGCCGCGTATCAAACTGGTTACGCCATTGCGATTTATATCGCTGCTTGCGCTGTCGTGAGCCTTGTGGCGGTGGCGTTCATGCCTGACTACACCGGAAAAGACATTTCGATGGAGTACGACGACTAACGCACCACCGCGGAATTCGATTATTGGCCCGCGAGGCTGGCGTCCGGTGTGACCGATGTAGCCGTTGTTAATTGACGTGGCTGCGCGGCACCCGTCAGGTCCGCTGGACCCCGCCTTGGTATCGCTGATGTTGGCGAGGCCTTCTGTCTTCGTGAAGCGCGTTGATGGGCGACGCCATGCACCTCGCGATGTTTTGTCGCGGCATTCAGCGGCGATTCAGGCGACTGCACCGCGCGGTCCGGCGGCGCAACGGCTGTGTCATTAATCAGCGACGCCGCTATCGATCTCCCGGCAGGCGCTGGCTCGTGCGCTACCGTCGTCTTCCCGTTGATTGTGCTCGTCGTAAGGTCACTGAGCGCCGACCCATTTTGCTCCAACTTTTCCTGCCGCTGCTTCGGCGCGGTAAATGTGAGTTCCTCTTCGACCCGCTTCTGGCCAACCAACTGAACGACGCGATCAAGCTGCGTGCGCAATTCTTCATAGGTAACTTGCTTACGTCCGATCAAGTACGCCAAATAATTGCTGGCTGCGATTACCGACACTGCCGCAACTATCAGCGGAATTGACCTGAGCACGAAAGAGAGGGCTTCACCCCGCGCCGACCGATCGCTCCCCGACTGGGGCGCGTGTGACGAACGGCGTGGTTGGCGAGTGCGTACCGGGGAAGAAGGCGACATGCATGCGCTCCGTGCCGGATCAACCTATGCCGAGCCAGATTCGCCGTGATATGTCAAAGCAAAGATGGCCGCCGGCTCACCGCAACGCAGCAATATCATCCGTCAGGACGTCGATATGGAGCGGTTCGCGTGAACTGCCGTTTTGATGGCCCCGTCGTTGCGAGGTATTGAACTACTTTCAGTCCTCTGATCCGCCGTAATAATCAAAGGCACCGGCATTATCATCGCGATCGGGGCTAAATGTCGCCTTCGGATTATTAGACACCTAAGTACTGTCCGCTTTTACCCGAGGAGCTCTCTAGGCCGTCTTCAATCTAGTGCCGTCAGCATGTGGCAAGCCGCCGATTGCAACCCGAGTAATGAGATCGGTCAGTTCATCGACAAACGGCTCATCAAGCGTCAACCGGAATGGATCTTGTGCAAACAGGTCGCGGTTTCGTACGAAAACGCTGCATTGCCCCATCAGGCATAATGCTGCGCACAGAGCTGCCCGTTCTTGTGTGTTTGGCGGCAGGAAACGCCGCACAATATTGACCGCAGCCGATAAGTATGAGGTTGAATTGGTTGCTATGAATTTCCGAAAGACCTTTGACGGATGCGCGCTCTCCCAGGCAAACATGCGAATGTAACGACTCAATTCATCCTGAAAGAGCAGCGGACGTAGCTGGTGGCGCACGAAGCGTCGTAGTGCCTGTTCGCGTGAGAGTGATTTGAGCTCCTCTGCATCGACTCCCGCATTCTCTGTCAGCTTTTCGAACGCGATTTTTAGGACTTCGAAGTACAAACCATCTTTGCCTTTGAAATGATAATTGATGGCAGCCTGATTGACCCGAGCCTTGGTGACGATGTCACGCACGCTCGATCGCTCGAAGCCCTTCTCCGCAAACAGTGAGACCGCGGCTTTGATGATCAGGTTGCGGGTATATTCGGCGGGACGGGTCATCGATTTCCCTAATTCAAACAAATGTTTGAACTGGATTCGTAATCCTTCCGCGAACAAAATGCAACATTTCCCTGGAAACTAAGGGGTTCCCGTAACGGTCATCATTCTGCCTAAAACGGTCGTTTGAATTACAAAATGTCGTTTGAAATGCCTGTTTGCCCATGAAGCCGCTCAACAATATTGGGGGTCTTCCGTGCTTAAGCTGACATCGCGGTTTGTCCTGCAAGTGTTGCCTTATCTCCTCATGGCGCTGGCAGCGATTGTCCTGCTGCCAGGGGTTGCCGATACGCTGATCGCGGCCGTCCTCCCCACAGCGGCATCAGCTCCGTCCAGTGAGATAAAGACGACATTTGAGTCCTTCAGTCATAGCGAAACGCCGCTTGATCTCATTCGTCAGGACCATGAGGCGTTTGCATCGAACCGGTTCTTTCGTGAGATCGCGAAAGCCGCCGAAGGCGAGCTTGAGGATCGCTAACGCAAGGAGTTGCACATGCGGCCACAAAACGGAATGTCGAATTTGTCCCACTGGAGTCCCTGGTGGGGTCTGGTTCGAACGCTGAAGGCCGTGGTCTTGTCATGTTGGCCGGAACCACACGAAAGAGTATATCGGCCCGAACGGCACTATATGCGCGGACCTGGGCCAAAATGGCGAGCAAAGCACGGTCACTTTGGTTGAGCAGCCATTTACTCAGTTTAAAATCGAGTTGGACGCCGAGCCGATAGGCGGAGCGTAATGCCCGCTCTCAATCGCGACGTCCGTTCTTACCCCGAAAGTGGAAATTGGCCGACCGACTTTCGGCGTCTGCTTTGTGCCAAAAGCGGAAATTATGTCGCGTTTATCTATGGCGTTGGGCGACAATTCGGTGAATTAACTTCCCGGATGATTCACTAACTCGGCTTTCATTAAGCAAAACCTTGGCAGACCTTAAAGCGCGAACAACTAGGGCCGGCTCGAATGCCGAGTAAAGCCTGCCGTGATTGTCATGCTTGTCGACACCCTCAGTGACCCTCCAGCTAAGGTATAGTACGCCGTCCGAAACCAAGATCGCCAGCAATCGCTGGACCGCCGCAACGATCAATGAAATGTCCAAGTGCATAAGAACAGTTTCGCACAGAACGTTGGCAAAGGTGCTATCGACTATTCCTTCCAAGTTCGGAAGAGACGATCGCTTGAAGACGATGCCTGAGTGTCGTCGGCGCGCCTCATTCAAAAGCCCTTCCGATGCATCGTAGCCCCGCGCAGGATAGCCATTGGCGTTCAGCCATGCCGTGTCACGACCGCTTCCACAGCCGACATCGGCTGTCAGACCTATTTTGAAATACCGGCGTACGATTTCATACAGATCCTTTGGAGGTTTCTGAGTTTCCCAATCCTCAGCGAAGGCGGCCGCGTTTTGGTCGTACGCATCAAGCGTTGCGTTGTCCATCATCGGCCCCATTTGTTGCTTCTTCAAAGAATACCACCCCCAATTACATCACACGTCCGCTTTGGGTCATTAGCGGACATTGCGACTGGTACGAGCCACGTCCGCTTTACCCCTGAATGCGGACATCCCAAATCGAGCTTTCAATGTCCGCTAAGTGCCAGAAACGGCCATCGTGAGCTAGCTCACATATGTCCGCTGTCAGATGGGTCTAGTGTCTCAGCACGACGTCTGAAGCAGGAATACACGTCATGCCAATACTGATTATCCTTGGTTGGCTCATTGTTCTTGGCTGCTTCTTTTATCTTTCGGCAGACGTCGCCAGAAACCGATTGTACGAAGGACGAGCGAGAAAGGCTTCGGCCAGAAAGATCCAAGATTTTAAAAAGCACCATCATTATGATGAGAAGCGCAGAAAATGGGTGCGCAAATGCGATGGTGTAGTCCTACCGAATGCAAGCGATGATATTCAACGCAATTTCATGCCTTTCGGATATCTCATGCTCGTTTTATGGGAAATATTTTGGATTGTGGAAATTGCGGCGGCACCACGCTGGTCGCAAATACCGTATTTATTTTTGCTCGTGATGATGATTGGTGTTCCTTTCGCCATTCGTGTGATCTCGCGCAGCATTCTACGATTTGCGGCGACGGCCTAGAAAACTAGTCATCCGACATTTGTGATTTTAGCGGGCGGCATCCAGCACAGCGATTTCCGCTTTGGGCCCTTAGCGACATTACGCCATTAAATTGGGATGTCCGCTTTACCCCCGAAAGCGGATATTCGGCGCCGCTGTTCGAATGTCCGCTAAGTGCCAATAGTGGACATTCACAAAATTACCCGCCAGATGTTGAGCGCTTTTGCCGGAACCCGGGTCGATCGCCGGATGTTGTTGGGTTGTATGCAGTTTGGGGCGGCGAGGTCTTCATGGAGTTCCTCAATGCGGAACAAACGGCTCAAAGCTACGGCACTTGCCCTCGGATATTTGGTTTCAATAAGCGCGACCGCGCAGACAATCCAAGGAAAATTTAGCGGCATGTACGTCTGCGAAAAGTTGCCGACGACACGCAACATTCTACGCGCACCAATTGACCTAGTCATAAAAGGAGACAACGTTTAGTTCGCTCGGCCGCTATTCAATTTGGATGGAACACGCGTGGTCGGCAGCGAAATGGCCGACGGCACTATCAATGCCGATGGGCAGCTGCATCTGACGTCCGAATGGAGCCTTCTCGGCAATATCGCCAATGGCGACTACAGTGGCAGCCTCACCAAGACCGGCGGCACGCTGACCGGCAAACAAACATGGACCGGGCCGCAAGGAGGTCCGCCTATCGTCCGAACCTGCACGGTCGCTTTAGTACCCGCTGCTGCCACACAGCAGCAACGGTAGCGCTACCGACGCGCAAAAAGCCCCGCACATGCGGGCCTTTCCGACGCTTACGTAAGTCAAAATAGAGAGACCGGACTTGCTGGCTGGGGCGCCAGGATTCGAACCTGGGAATGGCGGAATCAAAATCCGCTGCCTTACCACTTGGCTACGCCCCAAAAGGTACCGGAAAGCCGCCGCGAAGCGATTTCGCGTACGGCGGCGGGACCATACCGGCGCGGACCAGCGCGATCAATGTCCGCGCTACTCATATATACATAGGTGACAAAGCGTGCGTTGACCGGCCTTGGGCCGCAGCTAGATTAGCGGACCATGAGCTATCGCGCTCCGATCGCCGACATCGCATTTACGCTTAAACACGCCGCCGGCCTGAAAACCGCGTTGGCAGAGGGCCTTTATGGCGACCTCGACGAGGAAACGGTCGATTCGGTGCTGGCCGAGGCCGGCCGCTTCGCCAGCGACGTCATCGCGCCGCTCAACAGCGTCGGCGACAAATTCGGCACGCCGTTCAAGGACGGCAATGTCACCACCCCGCCCGGCTGGAAAGAGGCCTACACCACCTGGGCGGCCGCGGGCTGGAACGGGCTCGCCGCGCCCGCCGATTGGGGCGGCCAGGAGTTGCCACACGCGTTGAATGCCGCCTGCGTCGAGATGTGGAACTCGGCGTCTATGGCGTTCGGGATCGGCCCGGTCCTCACCATGGCGGCGATCGACGCGTTGCATGCCTACGGTAGCGATGCGCTCAAGCAAAAATATCTCGGCAAGCTCATCAGTGGCGAATGGATGGGCACCATGCAGCTGACCGAGCCACAAGCCGGATCGGACGTCGGCGCGCTGCGCACCAAAGCCGAGCGTGCAAGCGACGGCAGCTACCGCATCACCGGTTCGAAGATCTTCATTACCTACGGCGAGCACGATCTGACCGACAATATCATTCACTTCGTCCTCGCGCGCCTGCCCGATGCGCCGCCGGGTACCAAAGGCATCTCGCTGTTTCTGGTACCGAAGGTCATGCCTGACGGCAAACGCAATGACGCGCGTGCACACTCGGTTGAACACAAGCTCGGCATTCACGCCTCGCCCACCTGCACCATGGTCTATGGCGATAACGGCGGAGCCGTCGGTTACCTTATCGGCGAAGAGCACAAAGGCATGGCCTGCATGTTCACGATGATGAACCGAGCGCGGCTCGCGGTCGGCCTGCAGGGTGTCGGCATCGCCGAGCGCGCGTTGCAGCAGGCAATGACTTACGCGCGCGAGCGCAAGCAAGGCAGCGCCGGTGCAATCATCGCCTACCCCGACGTCAAACGGATGTTGCTGACCATGCGCGCGCTGACGGGCGCCGCGCGGGCGATTTGCTACGCGACCGGCGTTGCGCTCGACCGTTCCTTGCGCGCAAAGACGGACGCAGCGCGCAAAATCGCGCATGAGCGCGCCTCGCTGCTGACGCCCGTGGCCAAGGCGTTTTCGACCGATATCGGCACGGAAGTCGCTTCGCTCGGCGTCCAGGTCCACGGCGGCATGGGTTACATTGAGGAAACCGGTGCGGCACAGCACTATCGCGACGCGCGTATCGCCGCGATCTATGAAGGCACCAACGGAATCCAGGCAATCGACCTGCTGGCGCGCAAGGTACCGCTCGACGGCGGCAAGACGGTTGCCCGTTATATTGACGAACTCCGGCATACGGGTGAGTTGGTGCGATCCAGCAATGCGCCCGCATTCGGCGAAACGGCGACGCGCCTCGGCGAAGCCGTCGATAGCCTCGAACGCGCGACACGATGGATCCTGGCGCAAAAGTCGTCCGACACCGCCTTAGCCGGCGCGACCCCTTATTTGCGGCTGTTCGGTACCGCCGCCGGCGGCTGCATGTTGGCCGAGGAAGCGCTGGCATCTCTGCGCGCGGGCGATGGCGCCGGTCGCACGGCGCTTGCGCGATTTTTTGCCGAAAACATTGCGATCCAGGCCAGCGGCCTCGAACGCAGTGTCACAGAAGGTGCCGACAGCATCACCGGTGCGCAAGCCGCGCTTGCGGAGTGACGATCAAGGGACGGATCCACCGATGTCGCTAAAGGGCAAGACCCTGTTTGTTACCGGCGGATCGCGCGGCATTGGCCTCGCGATCGCCCTCAAGGCGGCAGCGGAAGGCGCCAACATTGCTGTCGCGGCCAAGACGGTCGAACCGCATCCCAAACTCGAAGGCACCATCCACACCGCCGCCGAGGCCATTGCGAAGGCCGGCGGCCGCGCGCTGCCACTGGCAGTCGATGTACGCGATGAGGTCGCCGTGCAGGCAGCGCTCGATGAGGCCGCGATGAAATTTGGCGGCATCGACATTGTCGTGAACAATGCCAGCGCGATTCAGCTCACGCCGGTCGCCGCGACCGAAATGCGCCGCTATGATCTGATGCAACAGATCAACACCCGCGGCACCTTCATGGTGTCGAAATTCGCCATTCCCTATCTCGCACGGTCGGCCAATCCGCACATCCTGATGATGTCGCCGCCCCTGGATATGTCGGAAAAGTGGTTTGCCCCGCATACCGCCTATTCGATGGCGAAGTTCGGTATGAGCCTTGTGGTGCTGGGCCTCGCCGGCGAATTGCGCGGGAAGGTCGGCGTCAATGCGCTTTGGCCGCGGACCACGATTGCGACCGCAGCGATCAAGAACCTGCTCGGCGGCGACGCGATCATGCGCATGTCGCGCAAGCCTGAGATCGTGGCCGAGGCCGCCTGCCGCATTTTTCAAAAGCCCAAGAGTTTTACCGGGAACTTTCTGATCGACGACACATTTTTGGCCAGCGAGGGTGTCAGTGATTTCGATCAGTACCGGGTCGACCCCAGCCAGCCGCTGCAGGAAGATTTTTTCGTCCCCACCAGCAGCCCGCCGCCGGCCGGCGTCAGCCTGAAGCCAAAATCGCGCTAGACCCTTCCGCCAGGGCCTGCGAGCGTTTAACTGTAGGTTTAATGTCCACACTCCTTCTCAGCCATCCTGCCTGCCTCAACCATCTGACTCCTGCCGGCCATCCGGAGCGGCCGGACCGTCTGCGCGCGATCGAGCAGGCGCTGGAGGACGAAAAATTTCAGACGCTGGCGCGCGTTGAAGCGCCGCTCGGACCGCTCAACATCGTCGCGCTCGCCCATCCCATGGACTATGTCGAAGCCATCCGCGAGGCCTCACCATCCGAAGGCCTGGTGCGACTTGATGCGGACACGGCCATGTCGCCCGGCAGCTTCGAAGCCGCGCTGCGCGCGGTCGGCGGCGCCAAGCTCGCGGTCGATGAAGTCATGACCGGCAAGGCGGCGAATGCGTTCGTCGCCACGCGACCGCCGGGCCACCACACCGAGACAGCGCGGCCGATGGGATTCTGCCTGTTCAACAACGCCGCGATCGCGGCACGCTACGCGCAAAAAACGTATGACGTCGAACGCGCGGCGATCGTCGATTTCGACGTCCACCACGGCAACGGCACGCAGGATATTTTCTGGTCGGACAAGACTGTCATGTATTGCTCGACGCACGAGATGCCGCTTTATCCCGGCACCGGCGCCATCGGCGAGCGAGGTGACTTTAACACCATCGTCAATGCGCCTTTGTCAGCCGGCGACGGTGGTGATGTTTTTCGTGAGGCGTTTGAAACCGTGATCTTGCCGCGGCTGCGTGAATTCAAGCCTGACATCCTCATCATTTCTGCTGGCTTTGATGCCCATACGCGCGATCCGCTTGCAAACCTCAATCTCGTGGAAGCGGATTTTTCCTGGGCAACCAAGAAATTGATGGACGTCGCCGACGCGAGCGCCAAGGGACGCGTCGTTTCGTTGCTGGAAGGCGGCTATGATTTACAGGGCCTGTCGCGCTCGGTTGCCGCCCATGTCACCGCGCTGATGCGCGGCTAGCAAATCCGCGCTATCCTCGCCGCCTTGTGACGGCATAGGATGCGCCCACCCGAATCGCCGGACCTTAAGCAATGGCCGATAACAACACCGACGTGAAAAAAATGCCCTTCGAGCGCGCGATCGAAGAGCTCGAGTCGATCGTCAAGCGGCTCGAAGAAGGCAAGGTCCCGCTCGAGGAGTCGGTCGCTATCTACGAGCGTGGCGAAGCGCTGAAGAAGCGCTGCGACGAACTCCTGCGCCAGGCGGAAGCGCGAGTCGAAAAAATCACGCTTGATGCCAATGGCAAGCCGACCGGAAGCGAACCTCTCGACGTCGATTGACGCCCGAAAACCCCCCGGAAGCCGCACAAATCGCAAAATGGGGCCTATTGCATGGATTGGACGTTGAATTGCCCGCTGCGGTAAAATTGGTGTAAGTCACCTTGGTCTGGGGCTTGGCGCGCCGCCGCCAGCCCTGTTTTTGCCCATGTCCGTCTGGAGTTATGCTTGTCAGAACCTTCCAAGACACCCCTGCTCGACCGTGTCCAGCTGCCGCGCGATCTCAAGAACCTGTCGGCTGAGCAGCTCAAGCAACTCGCCGACGAGTTGCGAACCGAAACCATCGACGCCGTCGCCAAGACAGGCGGGCACCTTGGTGCCGGCCTCGGCGTCGTCGAACTGACGGTCGCGCTCCACTATGTCTTCGATACCCCGACCGACAAATTGATCTGGGACGTCGGCCACCAGGCCTACCCGCACAAGATCCTCACCGGGCGTCGCGACCGCATTCGCACGCTGCGGCAAGGCGGCGGCCTATCTGGATTTACCAAGCGCGCAGAGAGCGAATACGATCCGTTCGGCGCAGCGCACTCTTCCACCTCGATCTCCGCCGGCCTCGGCATGGCGGTCGCACGCGATCTCGAGGGCAAGAACCACAATGTAATCGCCGTGATCGGCGACGGCGCCATGTCAGCGGGCATGGCGTACGAAGCGATGAACAATGCCGGCGCACGCAACGAACGCCTGATCGTCATTCTCAACGACAACGACATGTCGATCGCGCCGCCCGTTGGCGCCATGTCGGCCTATCTGTCGCGACTGCTGTCGGGGCGCACCTATCAAAAGCTGCGCGACGTCGGCAAACAGCTCACCGCCCATCTGCCGAAGCGGCTCGATGAATTCATCACGCGCGGTGTCGAACATGCGCGCGGGTTCTGGACCGGCGGAACGTTGTTTGAAGAACTCGGATTTTATTACGTCGGTCCGATCGACGGACACAACCTCGATCACCTGCTGCCCGTCCTGCGCAACGTGCGCGACGCCGAAGCTGGCCCTATCCTGGTTCACGTGGTGACGCAAAAGGGCAAGGGCTATGCGCCGGCCGAAACGTCGGCCGACAAATATCACGGCGTCGTCAAATTCGACGTCGCGACGGGCGCGCAGGCGAAATCCAAATCGCACGCGCCGCAATACACCAAGGTCTTCGGCGAAAGCCTCATCAAGGAAGCCCGCAAGGACGACAAGATCATCGCCATCACGGCTGCGATGCCGTCCGGCACCGGTCTCGATATGTTTGCCAAGGAGTTTCCGAATCGCTGTTTCGATGTCGGAATCGCCGAGCAGCACGGCGTGACCTTCGCCGGCGGACTCGCGGCCGAGGGTTTCAAACCTTTCGCCACGATCTACTCGACGTTCCTGCAACGCGCCTATGATCAGGTGGTGCACGACATTGCCATTCAGCAACTGCCCGTGCGCTTCGCCATCGATCGCGCCGGCCTGGTCGGCGCCGACGGCCCGACGCATGCCGGTGCATTTGACGTGGCATATCTCGGCTGCCTCCCCGGTTTCGTGCTGATGGCGGCGGCCGATGAGGCCGAACTCGTGCATATGGTCGCTACCGCGGTCGCAATCGACGACCGCCCGAGCGCACTGCGTTATCCGCGCGGCGAAGGCCTCGGCGTTCCGATGCCGGAGGAAGGCAAACCGCTAGAGATCGGCAAAGGCCGCATTTTGCAGGAAGGGCACAAAGTGGCGCTGCTTTCCTATGGTGCGCGCCTCGGCGAATGCCTGACGGCCGCCAAGGAACTCAAGGCCCTGGGACTTTCAACGACGGTTGCCGATGCGCGCTTTGCCAAGCCGCTCGATACCGAATTGCTCAGCCGGCTTGTGCGCGAACACGAGGTGCTGGTGACGATCGAGGAAGGCGCGGTTGGCGGATTCGGCGCGTATGTCCTGCAAGCGCTCGCGGAACAAGGCGCACTCGACAGCGGCCTGCGCGTGCGCTGCATGGTTTTGCCGGATGTGTTCATTGATCAGGATTCGCCTGCCGCCATGTACGAGACGGCAGGACTCAGTGCCCGGGCGATTGTTGCCAAGGTATTCGAGGCGCTCGGCAAGGACGCCGCCAAAGAGACAATCAAGCTCGCCTGACGCCCGTTACAGCTTCTTCTTGCGCGGAACCATCTTCCCTTTCTTGCGCGCTTCCGAGAGGCCAATGGCGATCGCCTGCTTGCGACTCCTGACCTTCTTGCGGCTGCGCCCGCTCCGGAGCGTGCCTTTGTTGCGTTTCTTCATTGCGCGCTCCACATATTTGGAAGCGCCCTTGGAATATCTACGTGCCATACGGCTTCTCCTCAAACAGCCAACGATGGCGGCCGCGGAATTCGTGGCCGGCCCAATGTTGCTAACCGCCATGCGTGAAACTTTGTTCCGCGCGCCGCATCCCGCTTCGTCGCAAGAGATGCGTCCATGACCGCGCCACGTCAACGCGTCGATCGCCTTTTGGTCGAGCGCGGCTTGTTTGAGAGCCGCAGCAAGGCGCAGGCGGCGATCGAAGCCGGTCTCGTGACTGCCGATGGGCGGATGGTGGCAAAAGCCTCGGAGGAAATTGCCTCTGATGCGCAATTGCACGCGAGCGCCGTACACCCTTACGTGTCGCGCGGCGGCGTGAAGCTGGCGGCGGCGCTTGACCATTTTCAGGTCGACCCAAAAGGCCGCGTCTGCCTTGATGTCGGCGCATCGACTGGTGGATTTGCGCAAGTGCTGCTGGAGCGCGGCGCCAGCCGCATTTATGCGGTTGATGTCGGGCGTGGACAACTCCACGAGTTGCTGCGGGCACGGCCCAAAATCGTGTCGCTGGAAGATACCGACATCCGCACGCTATCCCCGGCCAGGTTCAGCGAACTGCCGGACCTTGTCACTTTTGACGTGAGCTTTATCTCCCTCAAGCTCGTGTTGCCCCCTGCTCTCGCGCTCATCAAACCGGCCGCGCAGCTTGTTGCGCTGATCAAACCGCAATTCGAGGCCGGCCGAAGCGCCGCGAAAAAAGGCATCGTGCGCGACCCGGCCGTGCACACCGCTGTGTGCGACGATATTGCTGCATTTGTTGCCTCGCTCGGCTGGCGCGTGCTCGGGATCATTCCGTCGCCAATTGAAGGCGGCGACGGCAATGCGGAATTCCTGCTCGGGGCGGCGCATGACTGAGCAACTCACCATCGCGCGGCTCGGCCATCGCGGTGACGGCATTGCCGACACGCCCAATGGGCCTGCATACGTGCCCTATGCATTGCCCGGCGAAACCGTAACGGTCGAGCCGGTGGCCGGCCATCCGGACCGACGTCACCTGGTCCACGTCGATAAGCCCAGCCACGAGCGTGCCGCGGCCATTTGCAAACATTTCGGCGCCTGCGGCGGCTGCGCGTTACAGCATTGGTCGCTGGCTGAATACCATCTCTGGAAACGCTCGCTGGTGGTGGAAGCCCTGGCGCAGGCAAATGTGGTCGCGCCAGTGGCGGATCTCATCGATGCCCATGGCGCGGGCCGCCGACGCGCAGTTCTGCATGCGCGGCGCGGCACCCACGATATTCTGGAAGTCGGTTTCACGGCCCCGCGCGCGCACCACATCATCGCCATCGACGAATGCCCGATTCTGGCGCCCGAACTTGCAGGCGCGCTGCCAGCCGCCTGGGCGATCGCCGAGACACTCAAGCCCGCCGGCAAGCCGCTCGATATCCAGGCAACCGCAACCGATTCCGGGCTTGATATCGACGTGCGCGGCTCCGGCGCGCTCAATGCCGAGCGTCTGACGGCGCTGGCGCGCATCGCCGAAGGCCATCAACTTGCGCGTCTTACCCGTCATGGCGAACTGGTCGCCCAGCGCGCGCAACCATTGTTGCAGGTGGGCCGCGCCAAGGTGCCCCTGCCGCCCGGCGCATTTTTACAGGCGACTGCGGAAGGCGAAGCAACCTTGGCGCGCCTTGTGGACGAGCACCTGGGCAAGTCAAAGCGCGTTGCCGACCTGTTTGCCGGCATCGGCACTTTCGCGTTGCGGCTCGCGGAGCGGGCGCGCGTGAGCGCGGCCGACAGCGATGCCGATGCGATCAAGGCTCTCCAGCGCGGTGCCGCCAACACATCGGGTCTCAAGCCTGTCGACGCGCAGCAACGCGACCTGTTCCGCCGTCCCTTTGTAGCGAGCGAGTTGAAAGCGTTCGACGGTATCGTCTTCGATCCGCCGCGCCAGGGCGCGGAAGCGCAGGCTCGCGAACTTGCCAAAAGTGCAGTGCCGCTTGTAGTCGCTGTTTCTTGTGATGCGACGACATTTGCCCGCGACGCAAAAATTCTCGTCGGCGGCGGTTACCAGATCGCCGCCGTGACCCCGGTCGACCAGTTCCGTTATTCCTATCACGTCGAAATCGTCGCGAAATTCACGTGGTCGATCGCCTAACGAAAATCCATCCCGCCGCCCCAACGCTCCTGCCACATCTTTTCGCCGATGGTGCAGGAGATGCGCGGCGCTTCTGACGACGCCGGCCGTACCTTAGCGTCGGGCTGTCGTCCCGCAATTTCCAGCACCAGCTTCGTACGGGTCGCCTCGATAAATTTCTCGCGCTCGCGAATTGGAATAACGAAAGCTCCGGGCCCGCCGATAACGCAATCCTCATAGTAAATATCGAGGTCCTCGATATCCATGGTGCCGACATAAGGCCGCTTGAGCATGATCGGCAGCCCATTGATGGTGATGCCGGCAGCCAGCACGTCGTCGCGCGTCGGCACTACCAGCGGGCCGGCATTGTTGGCACCATCGCCCGAGACATCGATGACGCGGCGCAAGCCCTTGTAGCCGCTGTCGTCGAATAATGGCTTGGCGAAGCGCAACCCGCCAGAAATGGACGTTCGTGAAGCCCGCCGGTAAGGCGCGCGCGTTAGTTCCGCAGCGACCGCATCGGCCGCCTCCGGTCCATCAATCACGCGCCATGGCATGATGATCTTCTGGTCGGACTGGCCGGCCCATTCGAAATAAGTGACGGCTATTTTTCCGTGCGGGCCCTGGCGCAATGCCTGGAGAAATTCCTTCGATGTCAGCGCAAGCACGTAGCCTTCGCGCTGCAAGGCCTGTTCGTCGGGATCCATCGAATAAGACACGTCGACGGCGATTACCAGTTCAACATCGACCGGAATTGCGCTCGCCCGCATGTCGGCAAGCCGCGACACCGGCGTTGCCCCTGCTGCAAGCGTAAGACCCGCAGCCGCAATGACTGCGGCAATCGTCAGGTTGTGTAATCGTCGCCCCATACCGTGAATGTTCGCACGCAGCACGGGCAAAAAAAAGGCTGATGGGTCAGCTTTCCAACGTTTCCGTGGAGACAATCTCAATCCCGAAACCACCGAGGCCCACGTAGGTGCGCTTGGTGGATGTCAGCAGACGGATCGAGGAAATTCCGAGATCCTTCAATATCTGCGCGCCAAGCCCGATTTCACGCCATTGCCGCGAGCGGGCGGCATCGGTTTCGGTATCGCTTCCGTGTGGAATTTCAGCCACCGGAACGCCGGCGGTCCCGTCGCGCAAATACACAATGACGCCGCGCCCGGCGGCCTTAAAGCGCTTGAGCGAAGCACGGATCGATTTCGCCCCGCCGAATACGTCGCCGATGACATCGGCGCGATGCAGCCGCGCCAGGACGCCTTTGCCATCCCCGATATCGCCATACACAAAAGCCATGTGATGCACGCGATCGAACGGCGTCACGTAGGCATAACCCTGCAACGTGCCGATCTCGGACGCGAGCGGAAATGCTCCGACCCGTTCGACCAGCTTGTCCCGGCTTTGCCGGTAGCTGATCAGGTCCGCAATCGAAACCTGCACAAGTTTGTGCTTTTGCGCGAACGCCGCCACCTCCGGACCCCGCATCACCGAACCGTTGTCGTTCATTAGCTCGGCCAACACGCCGACCGGAGCGAGCGATGCCAACCGGCAGAGATCGACGCAAGCTTCAGTATGGCCCGAGCGCATCAATACCCCACCCTCACGCGCAACCAGCGGAAACACATGGCCGGGTCGCACGAAATCCGTGGCACCGCTGTTGTCATTGGCGAGCGCCCGCACAGTGTTGCAGCGCTCTTCGGCCGAAATCCCCGTCGTGAGCCCATGGCGCACATCGACCGAAACGGTGAAGGCGGTGCCGAGCGGGGCCTCATTATCTGCCACCATCGGCTCGAGATGCAGGTGGCGCGCCAGCTCGGCGCCGAGCGGTGCACAGACGATGCCCGAGGTATTGCGGATGATGAACGCCATTTTGTCTGGCGTGCAATGCGATGCGGCGACGAACAGATCGCCCTCGTTCTCGCGGTCGTCATCGTCGGTGACGACCACGATCTCGCCTTTGGCGAAGGCCTTGATCGCCGCTTCAACTCTGCTGTGGGTGTCAGGCACCGATATCTCGCGCTTTACGCCTTGAACGGCCACGCCGTCCCCTCGCCCGCATTTACGCCTACCTGGCCGCGATGCATCAGATAGTGATCGGCCAGTACGCATGCCACCATCGCTTCTCCGATCGGGACGGCCCGTATTCCGACGCACGGGTCATGGCGGCCTTTGGTCACAATATCGGTGTCGCGCCCATAGCGATCGACGGTCTTGCGCGGCGTCAGTATTGACGAGGTTGGTTTGACCGCGAAGCGGGCAACGATGGTCTGGCCGGTCGAAATACCGCCGAGAATGCCGCCAGCGTGGTTGGACAGAAACAGCGGCTTGCCGTCATTGCCCATCCGCATTTCATCGGCATTTTCGATGCCGCTCATTGCAGCTGTGGCAAAGCCGTCGCCAATTTCCACGCCTTTGACAGCGTTGATGCCCATCAGCGCCCCGGCGAGGTCGCCGTCGAGCTTCGCATAGACCGGCGCGCCAAGGCCGGCCGGAACACCCTCCGCAACGACCTCGATCACGGCGCCACAGGATGATCCCGACGTGCGCACGCCGTCGAGATACTCTTCAAAAAATTTGGCCTGCTTGGCGTCGGGACAAAAGAACGGATTTTTGCCGATCTCGTTCCAATCCCAGCGCGAGCGGTCGATCTTGTGCGGACCCATCTGTACGAGCGCGCCACGCACACTCAGGCGCGGCACAATCTTGCGCGCGATGGCGCCAGCCGCGACCCGCGCAGCCGTCTCGCGCGCGGAAGCGCGTCCGCCGCCGCGATAATCATGGATGCCGTATTTGACGTCATACGTGTAGCCGGCGTGGCCGGGACGGTATTTATCCTTAATTTCGGAATAGTCTTTCGAACGCTGGTCGACGTTCTCGATCATCAGCATGATCGGTGTGCCGGTCGTGACCTGCTGACCGCTCTTCTCGTCGGTGAATACACCGGACATGATCTTGACCGCGTCCGGCTCCTGCCGCTGCGTCGTGAATCGCGATTGCCCGGGCCGACGGCGATCGAGCTCACGTTGAATATCTTCGGCGCTGAGAGCAATCAGCGGCGGGCAGCCATCCACGACACAGCCGATTGCCGCCCCGTGGCTTTCGCCGAAGCTCGTGAACCGGAAAAGATGCCCGAACGTGTTGAATGACATGCGGTTAGGTACCCTGCGAACCTAGGCGCGGTCAAATTATCTCCCGCTCATTGCCGCGCATAGCCGTACGAAGGACGGCGTGCTTCGCACGGCTATGCGGGAATCCAGGGCCTCAATCTCCGCTTTTAGGCATATCGCATGATCTGGTCGGCCTGAAACACGTAAACGACGCCTTGCTCAATGTCGATCAGAGGCGCAGCAGCCGGCTTGGCAATCCCGAGATGTGCAATTAACCCGCGCGCGGTGCCCCCATGTGCAACGGCCACGGTATCGCGCGAAAGGCCTTCATACCAATCGCGCATGCGCCCCGACACCAATTTGTAGCTTTCGCCGCCAGGCGGAACGAAGTGCCATTTGTCCTGCTCGCGCGCGGCAATGCGCTGCGGGTCGCGCGTATGCAATTGCGCAATGGTGAAACCTTCCCAATCACCGAACGAAATCTCAGTAAGCATCGGCTCGACGCGATAGCCGTCAGACGGCAAACCCAGGGGCGGCCGCAGCAGCTCCATTGTTTCGCGCGCACGGCCAAGCGGGCTCGACACATATTCAAGTCCGGCGGCGTTAATCCCGTCGCGCGCAAACAGGTCGCGCAAGATATCGCCGCAGTGAACCGCTTGCGCCCGCCCGCGCGCATTCAACGGCACGTCACGGCGACCCTGTAGGCGGCCGGCGACATTCCAGTCGGTTTCTCCGTGGCGGATGTAATAGACGGTTGGCCGCCGTGCGACCATTATTCTTCCTTGCCGACCGCCATGTCGGGGGCATCCGGATGCTTGATGCCGACAATGTGGTAGCCGGCATCGACGTGATGCACTTCGCCGGTGACGCCGCTCGCCATATCGGACAGGAAATAGACCCCGGTCTTCCCGACATCCTCAAGGGTCACGTTGCGGCGCATCGGCGTATTATATTCGTTCCACTTGAGAATGTAACGGAAGTCACCAATGCCGGAAGCGGCCAGCGTTTTGATCGGGCCGGACGAAATGGCGTTGACGCGGATGTTCTTGACCCCGAGATCCGCGGCCAGATAGCGCACCGAGGATTCAAGCGCGGCCTTCGCTAAGCCCATGACATTGTAATGGGGCATCCATTTCTCGGCGCCATAGTATGTAAGCGTGAGCAGCGAGCCGCCGTTCGTCATCAGCTTTTCGGCGCGCTGCGCGACCGCTGTGAACGAATAACAGCTCACCAGCATTGTCTTGACGAAATTATCCTCGGTGGTGTCGACATAGCGTCCGTCGAGCTGATCCTTGTCCGAAAAGGCAATCGCGTGCAGCACAAAATCGAGCGAACCCCAGGCTGATTTAACCGCCGCGAACACGGCATCGATGCTTGCAGGCTCGGTCACATCGCAATGGCCGACGACGAGGCCATCGACCTCTTCGGCCAAAGGCTCCACGCGCTTCTTGAGCGCTTCGCCCTGATAGGTGAAGGCAAGGTCGGCGCCGTGGTCACGGCAGGCACGTGCGATGCCCCAGGCGATCGAGCGGTTATTGGCCACGCCCATGATCAGCCCGCGCTTACCCCGCATCAGACTCGAAATTTCCGGCATAACCCTACCCGTTTTCGCCGGTCGCTACCGGTCGCCTCGTATGGCACAGGGCCTGTGGGCCAGCAAGCAAAGCACCCGTCCGGGCCTTTGCCGTTGTTTTTCCAATTCATTTCCGGGAATATGACGCGGCCTTGTGGGGTTTCTCTGACAGTTGATATGCCGGACTGCGTTCGGTGACGGATGGACAGGCGGACTGCATGTCCCCTGACTGCATACGCTGTTTGTGAAGGAGGGCCCGGTTGCCCACGTTCGGACAAAACGTTGAAGCGACGATTCCTGCGTTGCGCCGTTATGCGCGCGCGCTGACGCGGGACGCCGATATCGCGGACGATCTGGTGCAGGACACGCTGGTCCGGGCGCTCCGCTCGGAGCATCTGTTTCATGGCGGCGATGTACGCAGCTGGCTGTACACGATCCTGACCAATCTCAACCGCAATCGGCTGCGGTCGCTGGCACGGCGCCCGACGCTGTCGCCGATCGAGGATAACGACGCTCCCGACCTTGCCGGGCCGGAAGCGGGCGGCCGCGACATTGAGCGCGCGCTCGCCACGCTGGTGGAGGACCAGCGCAACGCCTTGCTGCTCGTGGTGCTGGAGGGCTTGAGCTACCGCGAGGTGGCTGAAGTGCAAGGCGTACCTATTGGCACCGTAATGTCGCGTCTGGCGCGTGCGCGCGTACAGATCAAAAGCTATCTCGACGGCGAGCGCCCCGCGCTGCGCCGCGTGAAATGAGAGAGAGAGAAGGTGGACCCATGATCGATCGCGATTCACCCGTGACCGAGGATGAACTGCACGCCTACATCGACGGCGAATTGCCGGCCGATCGTAAGGAGGCCGTCGCCACCTGGCTTGCCAATCATCCCGAACAGGCCGCGCTTGTTGCGTCTTGGCGGGCACAGGCCGAGAGCGTCCGCGCACGCTACGGTAAGATTGTCGACGAACCCGTACCGGCACGGCTCAAGCTCGACCAAGTCATTCGCAGCGAACGCGCTAACGGGCGTTCCTGGGCTGCGATGGCTGTGGCCGCGGCCATTGCGGCCTTTGTCGTCGGCGGCGCCGCCGGCTGGATGGCGCGTGGAGCCTCGGCCGCCGCTCCGACCGAGTTTGAAACCATCGCCGGTGAGGCGCTCGACGCCTACAGGCTCTACGTGGTCGAGGTACGCCATCCGGTGGAGGTACCCGGCAGCGAGCGCGCGCACATGACGCAATGGCTGTCGAAGCGGCTTGGTGAGGATTTGCGCATTCCCGATCTGCAGGCGATCGGACTAAAGCTTGTCGGCGGCCGGCTGCTTCCCGGCCCGACCGGCGCGGCCGCTTTTTATATGTATGAAAGCGCATCCGGCGAACGCTTTACGATCTATTGCGCCAAGGCAGGCGTGTCGCAAACAGCGCTGCGCTACACGAGCGAGGACAAGTTTGCCGCGTTCTATTGGGGCGACGACAAGATTGCCTACGTCGTGAGCGGACCGGCCGACCGCGAGCGGCTGGAGAGCGTGACCAAGGCGATCTACGAGCAGATCGACAAGAACGGGACCAAGAAGTCGTAACGGCGGCGCGTCAGTCGAGGCCTTCGCGCGGGTCGTAAGGCTTCTGGTCGCGCCACTTCTTCATGAGTTCCTTGAACTCGTCGTCGGCGCGTTCGGGCAGAACGACGCGCACGGTGGCCAGCAAGTCGCCGGCGCCGCTTTTTGCCTTCAGGCCCAAGCCTAGTCCCTTGCCCTTGAGACGGAACGTCCGCCCCGAATTGGTGCCGGCCGGTATCGCCAGCTCTACGGCGCCATCGAGGGTGGGAACGCGCACCTTGCCGCCGAGCACCGCTTCGTAAAGCGTGATCGGCAACTCGAGCCGCAGATCGGCACCATCGGGCTTGAACAACGGATGCGGTGCGACGTTGATCGTAATCAGCGCATCGCCCGCCCGGCCGTTTGCGCTCGGCCACCCCTGCCCCTTCAAGCGGATTTGCTGACCGCTGGCGATCCCCGCCGGGATCTTGACCTCGACGTCCTTGCCGGTCGGCAGATGGACGCGTGTCTTGGTGCCTTTGGCCGCATCACCGAGCGTGATCGTCAGCGAAGCATGGAGGTCCTGCCCGCCGGCGGGCGCGCCGAAATCCTCCGTTTCGAATTGCGTTCCGAATCCGCGTCCACCACCACCCGCGCGGCCGCTGAACATCCCGCGCAGCAGGTCCTCGAAGCCCGCACCGCCGCCGGCGCCAGCACCGGCGCCGCCACTCGCGGACCGCCGGAATCCGTCGGGGCCGAAACTGAAGCTTTCGAAATGCGCACCACCGGGACCATGGGCGCCGCCGCCCGGCTGCGCACCGAACCCTTCGAAACCCTGGAAACGCGGCTTGCCTTCCGCATCGATCTCGCCGCGGTCAAAAGCCTTGCGCTTATCGCTGTCGCCGACGATCTCGTAGGCGGCATTCAACTCGGCGAAGCGCGATGCCGCCTTCGGATCATGTTTGTTGGCGTCGGGGTGCAGCTTCTTCGCCATCCGCCGATAGGCGCTCTTGACGTCAGCCTCGTTCGCACCCTTGGAAACCCCCAACACCTCGTAGGGGTCGCGCATCGTGTCCAAACTCCCGTGAAATCCCCTGTGCCGCCCGATAATAGCGACTCGGCAGCATTAATGTGGGGTTCCAAAGCGGCGGATGCAACGCGCCAGCCGCGACCGGATAAACGGCTAGGATTGCTTCCAGGGCTTGAGGGTACGCACTTCCCAGACGCCTTGCTGCTGCTTGCAGGCTTCGCCCTGGACCCATGCCTGCGAACTGCCGGTGACGAAACTCGCCAGAAAATTGCGGCAGGTCTGTCCATCCTGGGTATAGGCCGATGCGATCGGCGTCACAGTGCCGCGCGTGCCGGTGCTGGGATTTTCCCAAGGCTGGCTGGTATCTTTTTCGCCCCGGCCGAGAACCGCGCTGGCCGCGGCTCGCGCGTAGTCAAGGTCGGCGTCGGGTGGCAACTGCGTGACTTCCTTGGACCCGGGCGGCGGCGTCACCGAGCCGGTCGGCTCGCTGCCGAAAAATGAATCGAGCTGGCCAGACATGCTGCAGCCACCAAGACCAAGCGACAGTGCCACCCCGCCGGCAGCGGCCAAACCGCGCCATAGGCGCGGACGCCCGCATCCACTATATAGTCCGCAGTATTGACGGGTCCTGGTCCCGGCCACGCGAAGCGCCCCATCAGATGTCCGACACGGCACCGATTCAACACCCGAGTTGGTTAACGTCTGGTGATTTCACCGAGGCGGACGAGCCGCTGCGGCTGTTCACAGTATGGTTGGAGCAGGCCACCGTCACAGAACCCCGCGACCCGACCGCCATGACGCTGGCCACCGTCGACGCTGACGGCGTGCCGAATGCCCGGATGGTGCTGCTGAAAGGCATCGATGAGCGGGGTTTCGTGTTCTACACGAACGTAAACAGCCAAAAAGGGCAGGAATTGGATGGTCGCCCGCAGGCGGCCCTGGTGTTCTACTGGAAGTCGGTCAACCGGCAGGTGCGCGTGCGCGGTCAGGTCGAACGGGTCACCGACGCCGAGGCCGATGCCTATTTTGCCTCCCGCGCAAAGCAGGCCCAGATCGGCGCCTGGGCGAGCAAGCAATCGGCACCGCTCGAAAGCCGGCTCGCCTTCGAAAAGGCGGTGGCCGTCTATGCCGCGAAATATGCGCTCAGCGATGTGCCCCGCCCGGCCAATTGGTCCGGATACCGGATCGTGCCGCTCTCGATTGAGTTCTGGCAGGAGCGGCCGTTCCGCCTGCATGACCGTATCGAGTTCAAGCGCGACGGACTTGGCGCACCCTGGAGCAAGACGCGGCTTTATCCCTGAGCTAGGCTTTGGTGTAGCCCGAGCTGGAACCATTCAAAGGACGGCATGTCGAATTCGCAGACGAACCAGCCGCGTCGCACGCTGCTTCTTACCGGAGCAAGCCGCGGCATCGGCCATGCGACCGTCAAGCGTTTCTCGGCGGCCGGCTGGCGCGTGATCACCTGTTCGCGTCATCCGTTTCCGGAAAATTGTCCATGGGATGCCGGACCGGAAGACCACATCCAGGTCGACCTCTCCGACGAAGCCAATACCGACAAGGCCATTGCCGAAATCAAGCAGCGGCTCGATACGCATGAATTGCACGCGCTGGTCAATAACGCGGCGATCTCGCCCAAGGCCGATGGCGGCGAGCGGCTGAGCACACTCAACACCAGCAATGACGATTGGCACCACGTTTTCCAGGTCAACTTCTTTGCACCGATCATGCTGGCGCGCGGGCTGATGAACGAGCTCAAGGCCGCCAAGGGCTCGGTGGTGAACGTAACGTCGATTGCCGGTTCACGCGTTCATCCGTTCGCGGGCGCGGCCTATTCGACATCGAAGGCGGCGCTTGCCGCCCTCACCCGCGAAATGGCCAGCGACTTTGGCCGCCTCGGCATCCGCGTCAACGCTATTGCGCCCGGCGAAATCGACACCGCCATTCTTTCTCCGGGCACGGAAAAGATTGTCGAGCAAATCCCGCTGCAGCGTCTTGGGACTCCCGACGAAGTCTCCAAGATCATTTACGTGCTGTGCACCGAGACGAGCTCTTACGTGAACGGCGCCGAGATCCACATCAACGGCGGCCAGCACGTGTGAGCGGCGTTTTGCCGTAGGGCAACCGAAAAACATGGGCCGCGCGGGACGTGGGAAGCATCATGGCCCGCTTGTGCCTGTCCTACAGCCACTTCCGCCATTTGAAATAGACGATCGGCAGGACGGCGGCGAACACCATCAGCACCAGCGCGAACGGATAGCCGTAATCCCATTCGAGCTCGATCATGCCTTTGTGGAAGTTCATGCCGTAAATCGACGCGACCAGCGTTGGCGGCATGAAGATCACCGCCGCGATCGAGAAAATCTTGATGATGGCGTTCTGTTCGATGTTGACCACGCCGAGCATGGCGTCGAGCAGAAATGTGATCTTGCTGGAAAGATAGCTGGCGTGATCGGAGAGTGACGCGGTGTCGCGACGCATCGATTGCAGATGAGCACGGACGTCTTTATTCCAACGCATGCCCTCCGCCTCGGTCGTGAGGAACAGCAGCAACCGGCCGATCGAGACCAGGCTTTCGCGCACCTTCGAGGTGAGATCGCCCTTGCGGCCAAGCGCCTTGAGCACGTCCTTATAAGACGGCGGCTCGGCATCGTCCTCCGGCTCGAAAATTGAACGTGAGACCTGGTCGACCTCGGCGCCGATGCGCTCCAGAATATCGGCCGAACGATCGACGACCGCATCCAGCAGATCCATCAGCACCGATTCTCCGGACACCTTGGCCGGACAGGACCGCGCCAGCTTGTGTTCAACGATCGCGAAGGGCCGAGGATCGTCATAGCGGACGGTGGCCAGGCGATGGCCTGAGAGAATGAAGGTGACCGGCGTGGTTTTCGGCGTATCGGTGTCGGACTGACACATCAGTGTCGCCGTCATATAGCGCGCGCCGTTCTCCACATAGAGCCGGCTGGAGACCTCGATTTCCTGCATTTCCTCGCGCGTCGGCACCGCAATGCCGAGCAGCTTTTCGACTAGCTTGTCTTCCTGCACGGTCGGCGTGACGAGGTCGATCCACACGGCCTCGTCGGGCGGCGGCGAACCGGGTTCGACCACTATACGCTCGAGCGTTGTGCCGCGCGGAACGTAGACCGAAAGCATGCCATCACCATCTTGCGCATGATTTTCGTCATCATGCGGCGCTCGCGTCATCTCTCATGACCCGATCGCGCGGATTTGCGCAAGACAAAATTACCGCGTGCGCGGCCATCCTTGTGGCCGCGCACGCTGTCATGGCGGTGTTAAAATCGCTGAAGCCGTCCGTTTATGGCGCCGCATCCGGCGCGCCCGACCTTCTAGTCGCGGTCGTAGGGCTCGAAGTGAGTCTCGGTCGCATTGCGCTGCTCGCCTTGATGGCGGACCGCGGCGGCGACAGCCGAGATTCCAATCTTGCCGTATCGGGTGTCGAGGTTGGTGTATTGACGGGCGGAGTCTTGCTTCTGCTCCGTTGCTTTCACATTCATAGTCCTGAACTCCAATCCTTCCTTGCGTTGTCCCTACCGCTTCCAATGTGGTGAATCACTGGGGCGGAATTGCGCGGCAAATCGTATGGTCTTGTGACATTCGACGCTTGGCGCGGGCTTTGGGCCGTCCGTAAGTATAGGCGCGGCCTTGGTAAACCCCGTCTTAAGGTCTTGGGACCAAAGTCATTTTTCGCTTGGAGGGAACTCGGCCCGGTGCGGCATTCCTGCCACAGGTGCACAGGAAGGTGACCGCGAGCACGGCAGAAATGTAGCAATGCCGAGGTATTTTCGGTTAATTGCGGACTGCGACGTTTTGTGCGGCGCCGAAGTGGCGGCCGGAAAAGAGGAAGAAAATGGCGGCAAGAAAGGGGCTTTTGGTCGTTCTGTTCGGCGCCGGCCTTATGCTTGGCGGCTGCATGCAGTCCACGATCGAACCGGCATCGGAAGCGAACTTCACGGCCCGCGACAAGAAATTGCTGGCGGCTGCGCCTTATGAAAAGGCCACGATCCCGGAACCCTACAAGCGCCATATCGTCGAGTACCACCGCAAGGAAGCGCCCGGCACGATCCTGATCGATTCCGACGCGCGCTATCTCTATTACGTGCTGCCTGATGGCAAGGCGATCCGCTACGGCGTCACCGTTGGCGAAGAAGCGCTGGCCTGGTCGGGCGTCGCGAAGGTTGGCCGCATGGCGGAATGGCCGTCATGGACGCCGACCGACGAAATCAAGAAGCGCATGGACGTGCCGAACTTCGTCAGCGGCGGTCCGCAAAATCCGTTGGGCGCGCGCGCGATGTATCTCTATGAGGGCAACAAGGATACCCTCTATCGCATCCACGGCACCAACCAGCCGGAATATATCGGCGAGGCTATTTCCTCGGGCTGCATCCGCATGACCAACGAGGATGTCATCGACCTCTACAAGCGCGTGAAGCAAGGCGCCGTGGTTGTCGTGCTGGCGCCGCATCAAGGCGACTCGCCGGCCAATCCGCGCGTGGCGTCGGCGGTCGGTCCGTTCCGCTGAGCATCAGCGCATTGAATTCGAAAACGGCGCCTTCGGGCGCCGTTTTTGTTTGAGCGCTCAGCGGCCGCTCATCCACCAATGTCGGGCATGCCCGACATTGGATTTCAAGTGGCTCGCGCTTCGCGTTCGCACCTCAGGATGACGGATCAAGGTTGAATGTGCCTAAGCGCCCAGCGTGATGCGCACAATCTCCGGCGGCACGCCGAGACGCAGCGGCACACCGCTGCAGCCAAGGCCGCCCGATACAATCAGATGCCGGTCACTTTCGACGATGTGGCCATAGGCAAAGCGGGATCCATAAGCCGAAGGAACCCAGAGCGGCGGCGCATACGGCAAACGAATCTGCCCGCCATGCGTATGGCCGGCGATTGTGAGCGCCACGCGCGCCGGCACTTCGGTGAAAATGTCGGGCTCATGAGCGAGCAGGATCACGGGGTCGTCGGTCTGGATGCGAGACAGCGTGCCGGGCAAATCATCCACGCCTTTAAAATTGTTCGACCCAAGCCGATGGGCGATCTGGTCGCCCAGACCCGCCAGCCAGAAGCGCTGGCCAGGCGCACCTAAAAGGACCGCGTCGTTCTGCATCACCGGCAAGCGCACTTTGTCGAGCGCGTGGCGCACCGCAGTGATGTCGTTCCACCAATCGTGATTGCCTAAAATCGAAAAGACGCCAAGCGGCGCGTGCAGCCCGGAAAGCTCGGCAGCCCAGACCGGGTGTGGCACGCGTTCGGTTATGAAGCGGTGCGTTGCAAAGAAGTCCCCGAGCACGACGGTGAGATCGCTGCCGAGTTCATTGGCCGTATCGACCACCTGCCGCACACGCTCGCGGCCCATGTTGGGACCGCCGGCGTGCAGATCGGCAATGACGGTGATGGTGAGACGCTGACCCTTCGGCCAGGCCGACGGCGAGATGCGATAGTCGGTGATCACCAATCCGTTCGCGGCTTCCAGAGCTGCATAGGCACTTGTCCCAGGCAACATCAGCCCGGCAACGCCAGCAAGGCCGAGCCCGCCTTTGAGCAGGCCGCGGCGTGTAAGCATGCGCGGCTCTGGGCCCGCAAATGTGGTGGGGTCAATAATCGTCATGAGGAGCGTTTGCTACGCGGGAACTATGAACGGAGCGTGGTCCTGCAACTACAATTTCCGTTCATGGTTTATGGCCGCGTCCGGTATCGCCGGTCGCGGCAGCGGCAATGGAACCCGGGCGGCGACTTCGTTGGCGGGCGGTTCGCGCACATCCCACTGGCACATACGGTAACCTTGGCGGCGCTCGGCGAGATCGAGATGAATATGGGCTTCGTGGTAACCATCGGAGCCGGGCCCAAGCACGGTCGTAAAGCGACGGCACGCACTCTCGCGCAGGTCGTCGCGAAACGCCTTCGCCACCGTAACGTCGGCCAGGCCGACGGCGCGGCCATCGGCCAGCACAAATGCACGCACATCGACGGCGTTGCCCTTGCCGTGCTCGCTGAGCTTGGCGCCGGCCACGCGATTGCGGCCGCGGCACTCGAAATCATCGTAAGTCTCCACCGCACGCAGAGACGCGCCCAGCTTCTCCGCTCGCGGTGCCGCTTCGTCGTGCAGCCAGCCGGCGAGAGATTCGGCAAAGCTACAACGCACCACCGGGGGCGGCTTGAGCGCGATGTGCTCGCCGCCGGCAAGCAACACGGCGTTGAGCTGCACCATGTCAGCGCCGCCGCAAGCGTCGGGGCCGATCAGGCGCGGCATCGGATCGATGACGGCGATCTTCGAGAGCCGCTCGTCACACTCGGTCGACGCGCTGGTGACATCGGCAGAGTTGAAATCGGGCCCGGCCGCCTCCCGGAAGGTCAGCGGCCCCACCCAGATGGACGGTCGCGGGCGCGGCAGTGGCACATTGTCGGCAATGGCAACGCCGCTAGCGCCGCCGGCCAGCCACACGAACGCAGCCAAAACCCGCAGGGAATGCCGAATGGGGCCCCTTATTTGCAGGGATTGCGGCATTTAGGCAGGTTTCCCGTGAAGCCAAAGACGCCATGCCACCGTACCTCATAACGAAACCGTTGCACCGTCCGTTCCGGCGGCTAACCTTGGGTCCGACTGGCGAGGGGCCGGTCCAAGACTCAATAATCGGGAGGGGAATGCCATGCTCGGCCTGATGCAGGATTGGCCGTTGCTGTGCCATCGCATCATTGACCATGCCGCCACGTTCCATGGCGAACGCAAGGTCATTACGCGCTCGGTCGAAGGACCGATGCACACCACGACCTATTCCGAGATCCGCGCCCGCGCGCTGAAAGTCGCGCAGCGGCTCGATAAAGACGGCGTCAAGCTTGGCGACCGGGTGGCCACCCTTGCCTGGAATACCTGGCGGCATCTCGAGGCCTGGTACGGCATCCTCGGCATCGGCGCGGTCTATCACACCGTGAATCCGCGCCTGTTCCCCGAACAGATCGCCTGGATCATCAACAACGCCGGCGACCGGGTGATGATGACCGACCTTACCTTTGTGCCGCTTCTGGAAAAAATCGCCGACAAGCTGCCGACCATCGAGCGCTACATCATCCTCACCGATGCGGCGCACATGCCGAAGACCACGTTGAAGAATGCCGTGCCTTACGAAGAATGGATCGGCGAAGTGGACGGCGATTTCACCTGGAAATCGTTCGATGAAAACACCGCCGCCGGCATGTGTTACACGTCCGGCACAACCGGTCACCCCAAGGGCGTGGTGTACTCGCACCGTTCCAATGTGCTGCACGCCTTCATGGCGGCGATGCCAGACTGCAAGGGCCTGTCGTCGCGCGACGTTGTGTTGCCCGTGGTGCCGTTATTCCACGCCAATGGCTGGTCGCTTGCCTTCTCGACGCCGATGGTCGGCGCCACGGTGGTCATGCCCGGCGCCAAACTCGACGGCCCCTCAATCTACGAGCTGCTCAATACATACAAAGTGACATTCACCGCGGCGGTGCCGACGGTATGGCTGATGCTGCTGCAGGATCTGGAAAAAACCGGCGGCAAGCTGCCGCATCTCAAGCGCGTGGTGATCGGCGGCTCCGCCTGTCCGCGCGCCATGACCAAGACCTTCCAAGACGTCTACGGCGTCGAAGTCGTCCATGCCTGGGGCATGACCGAGATGAGCCCGCTCGGCTCGCTCTGCACCATGAAGCCGGAATACGCGGCCCTCACCGGCGAGGCGAGACTCGACGTCGAGATGAAGCAGGGCCATCCGCCGTTCGGAGTGGAAATGAAGATCACCGACGACAACGGCAAGCCCCTGCCCTGGGATGGCAAGACATTCGGCCGCCTGAAGGTTCGCGGACCGGCGGTGGCGAAGAGCTACTTCAAGGTCGACAGCGATCCTGTATTCGAGAAAGACGGCTGGTTCGACACCGGCGACGTCGCCACCATGGATCAATACGGCTACATGCAGATCACCGATCGCGCCAAAGACGTCATAAAGTCGGGCGGTGAATGGATTTCTTCCATTGATATCGAAAATCTCGCGGTCGGCCATCCGAAAGTCGCGGAGGCCGCCGTCATCGGCGTCACCCATCCGAAATGGGGCGAACGGCCGCTGCTGGTGATCGTGCTCAAGAAGGGCGAGATCGCCACCCGGGAAGAGCTTCTGGGCTACATGCAGGACAAGATCGCCAAGTGGTGGATGCCGGACGATGTGGTGTTCGTCGACGAAATTCCCCACACCGCCACCGGCAAGATCCAGAAACTTGTCCTGCGCCAGCAATTCAAGGACTATCGGCTGCCCAACATCCAGGCCGCGGAATAGCAAGCGAGCTGCCGGGAAATCCGCAGTCCAGGCAAGGGCTTGGCCGACATTGTCACGATCACCCCTCTATATTGTCAAAATTGACATCTGTCGTGTATTCTCGGTTTGCGCAATCTAACGCTCCGTAACAACCAACACGGAGTGAGAACCATGAAACGCTATGTGATCGAACGCGATCTGCCGGGCATCGGCGGCCTCAATCGCGCGCAGCTCAAGGATGCCGCCGCGACGTCCAACGGCGCGCTGGCGAAGCTCGCCGGCAAGGCCCAGTGGGAGCATTCATACGTCGTCGATAACAAGACGTTCTGCATCTACCTCGCCGAGAACGAGGCAGCCGTCAAAGAGCACGCCAAGTTGAGCGGCTTTCCGGCGACGACAGTGAGCGAAGTTCGTACCGTCATCGACCCGATGACAGCGGCGGGCTGATGCTGAGACGCCGCCGTGCAAGCCGGCGGCGTCCCGAGCGTACGAGACCAGTTCAGGAAGATGCGAGCCATGGTGCAGCTTGGCAAGGTGGAGACAGGACGGTTTTGTTGGGTCGATCTCGCTGCGACCGACGCCGACAGTGCAAAATCCTTTTATGAAGATCTGTTCGGGTGGACCGCACACGAGCAGCCGGCCAACGGCGGCAGTTTTACACGCCTGCGGCTGAGCGATCAGGACGTTGGCTCGATCTATCAGTTACGTGACGCACTTCTGGAGCATGGCATCCCGTCGCACTGGACGCCCTACGTCAGGGTGCGCAATGTGAACGATGCTGTGCGCCGAGCCATTTTCCTCGGCGGCACGGTGATTGCCCAACCCTTCGTCGTATCCGGCATCGCGCGCATAGCGCTCATCCTGGATTCAGTCGGCGCGCTTATCGGTTTGTGGGAGCCGATCGAATTGAACATGAAAGCAAACGGCCATGGCTAAAAAGGCAGCACCGCGAAAACGCCGCACGCACGAATTGGCGCCCGCCGGAAGCAAAGACCGCGTCGTCGACGTCACGGTCGTCGTACTGAAAGATGGCTACGCATCAACGGCGATTGCCCCGATCGAAATTTTTCACTCAGCGGGCGTGGTCTGGAACTGGCTCCATTGCGAAACATTACATCCGCGATTCCGGGTTCGGACTGCGTCAATTGATGGACGCAAAGTGAATGCGGCCGGCTCCCTCGGCCTTACACCGGATTGCGCAATCAGCGACATCAAGCACACCGACATTATCATCATCGCGGCGCCCGGCTGGGACGTTCTCGATCAGATCGCAAAAAATACATCCCTCGTGCCGTGGGTCAAAAAGTGGCACGAACGAGGTGCCTACATTGCCGGTGCGTGCACCGGTGTTGCGTTCCTCGCAGAAAGCGGAATCCTCGATGGCCGTGTTGCAACAACTCATTGGGGCGTCGCCGACATATTTCGCAAGCGCTATCCGAAAGTCCGGTGGCAAACCGAACAATTTGTGACGGAAGACGGCAGACTTTTCTGCAGCGGGGGCGTCTACGCCTCGATCGATCTGAGCCTCTATCTGGTGGAGAAATTCTGCGGTCACGAAGTCGCCCTTCAGTGCGCCAAGTCTTTGTTGCTCAGCATGCCGCGCGGCCGTCAGTCGGGGTATTCGGTGGTCCAGCTTTCGCGGCCGCATTCCGACGACAAGATCAGAAAAACCGAGGAATACCTGCAGCAGCACTTCGATTCCGATATCTCGATCGACCGACTGGCCGAGCGCGCCGGGATGGGCCCGCGCAATTTCATCCGCCGTTTCAAGGCCGCAACCGGCCGCGTGCCCGGCGCCTATGTCCAGACATTGCGGGTCTCGGCAGCCAAGGAATTGCTGGAAAACGGGGCGTCTTCGATCCAGGCCGTCTCTTCGAAGATCGGATATGACGATATCGGCTTCTTCCGGAATCTGTTCAAACGCCATACCGGAATGACCCCCGGCGAATATCGCAATCGCTTTTCGCAGATGTCATTCGACCGCGGGGAATTGGCGTCCGGCAGGCCGGCTGCCTAGCCCTTCAATTAACGAAATTCAGCCATGTGCAATTGCGAACACGGGAGTCGTTTCGCAAATTTGCTGATATTCGGCTGCAATGCCCAGCGTTAACCGCGGGTAATTGATTTAAATTTGAGGTAATGGCGTCCCAATCGCTTAATGACGCGTTCGTAGGGTCGGCTGTCTGGTGGAGCAGTTATTGGCTCGGGGCCACAGCACGATCTGGGACGCATGGTACAGGTAGTTATCCTCGACGATCGAGAGACCAATCGAAAGATTTTTTCGAAGCTCGCCGCTTCGATTGAACCTGGCGTGATGGTCCATAGCTTCGGCGATCCGGCAGAACTTCTCGCCTGGCTCAAGCACAACACGCCCGATCTGATCGTCACCGATTTCAAAATGCCGACGATGGACGGCGCAGAATTCATTTGCCGCCTCCGCGCGCAACCCGAGTGCGGCGAGATTCCCGTGATCGTCATCACGGTGTACGAGGAGCGGGAATTCCGGCTGCGCGCGCTCGAGGCGGGCGCCACTGATTTTCTCCACAGCCCGGTCGACCATCAGGAATTCGTCACCCGCGCCCGCAATCTTCTGAAACTGCGCAAACAGCAGATACAGCTTGCCGCCCGCGCGGACAACCTCGCGCAGGAGCTCAAGGACTCCGAGCGTTCGCGGGAAGCCGCGCTGCGCGATTCCAGCGAACGGCTCGCCCAGGTGATCGATACCGTTCCGGCCATGATCAGCGCCACCGACAACCAGGGACGCATCCTGTTCATCAACGCGTATCTCGCCGAACTCGCCGGCACCGGCGCTGCCAAAGCTGTCGGGTTCGATATGCAGCCCGCCTTCGGAGAAGACCACGCGACGCGCAGCAAGGCCCTCGACCGCAAGGTCATCAACACGCAGGCCGCATTGCCGAGCTTCGAGGAGGAGATTGTCGACGCGAAAGGCACAAAACGCGTGTTCCTGACCACGAAAACCCCGCTGCGCGATGGCGCCAATACGGTGGTCGGCGTGCTGACCTCCTCGCTTGATATCACCGACCGCAAGCTTGCGGAAAATCATCTTTTCTACATGGCGCACCATGACGGATTGACCAACCTCGCCAACCGCGCGCTGTTGTCCGACCGGCTGCGCCGCGAGATAGCCCGCACGCGACGCGGCGACCGCCCCTTCGCTCTCCATCTCATCGACCTTGACGGCTTCAAGGACATTAACGACGGGCTTGGCCATCAGGCCGGCGATCAGTTCCTCGTCGAGGTCGCCGACCGGTTGCGCCTGGTCGTGCGCGATACCGATACCGTTGCCCGTCTTGGTGGCGATGAGTTTGCGGTGCTGCAAACGCGCGTGACGCGGAACGAGGACGCGGCCGACATGGCCACCCGGATCCTCGAGGCCGTCAACAAGCCCTGGTCGCATGCGGGCGAGCAGGTCAATTCAAGCGCAAGTATCGGCATCACCATTCACCCCACCGACGGCGCCGACGTGCAAGACCTGCTTCGCAACAGCGATCTTGCGATGTATCGGGCCAAGCACGATGGCGGAAAGGTTTTTCGCTTTTACGCCTCGGATATGGATCGTCGTGCGCGCGCGAGTCTCCTCCTCGACGCCGATCTACGCGAGGCCATCGCCGCGGAACAATTCGTCCTGCACTACCAACCGCAGATCGCGGTGCGTACCGGTCAGGTTGTCGGTGCGGAAGCGCTGCTGCGCTGGCAGCGCCCCGGCCACGGTCTCATCGGCCCGAGCGACTTCCTGGCGCGCGCGGAGGAGAACGGCCTTATCGTTCCAATCAACGAATGGGCGCTTCGCGAAGCGTGCCGGCAGGCCAAGTCGTGGCAGCAGCGTGGGCAACCGCCGCTTCGCGTTGGCGTCAACCTGTCGTCGATTCAGTTCTTCAAGCAGAACGTTCCGTTGCTCGTGACCAAGATTCTTGCCGAGACCGGGCTCGAGCCCTGGTTGCTCGATCTGGAGCTGACGGAAAGCATCGTCATGCACAATGCCGAGGCGGTCTCCAAGGATCTGCAGCAGTTGCGCGATCTCGGCGTCGGTATTTCGATCGATGATTTTGGAACGCGTTATTCGACGCTCTCCTACGTCAAACATTTCCCGGTCGACCGTCTCAAGATCGACCAATGCTTCGTCCGCGACATGGCGACCAACCCGAGCGACGCGGCAATCGTGCGAGCGATCGTGAGCCTCGGTCACAGCCTTGATCTCGAGATCGTTGCGGAAGGCGTGGAAACCGTCCAGCAAGCCACGCTTCTGCGCGCCGAAGGGTGCGACGAGGTGCAGGGCTTTTACTACGCGGGCGCGATGCAGGCTGACGAGCTGATTGCCTACGTCAGGGATATTCGCGCACGGGCGCGCAGCGCGTGAGGCTCGGATGGGGGCGATCGATTTCCGAAAAGCTCTTCCTGGCTGGCACACGGGCAAGCCCGTGACCCGGATCTTTTCCTGGGTGGCGAGCCGGTTGCGCAATCGGCCGGATTCCGAGCACGAGTTGACCGTTAACCGGCTGGTGATCAGCGGGACGGCCTTCGCTTATCTCATCATTGCAGCGCAGTTCGGCCAACGCGGCGCCGAACGGATGCTGCACGAGCAGAGCCCGTATTTTGCCGTCTACCAGATCGTCTCCGTCATCCTGTTCTGTCACCTGCTCTATCGACCGGGAATTTCCGTCGGGCGGCGTCTCGTCGGAATGGTGTTCGACCTCGGTCTCTTTTCATATGGCATGCATGTCGGCGGCGAGACTTTCGCGCTGCTTTACCCGGTATATCTGTGGGTCATTTTCGGAAACGGCTTTCGCTTTGGCGTCCCCTACCTGTTCGCCGCGTCTGCTACCAGCGTCCTGACTTTCGGTACCGTCATCGCGACAACCGCTTTCTGGCAGGAGCATCGCGGGTTGGCGTCCGGCCTGACCGCAGGTCTGGTCTTGCTGCCGCTTTATGTGTCGACGCTGATCCGCAAGCTGTCGGAGGCCAAACGCCAGGCCGAAGAAGCAAACCGCGCGAAAAGCGCCTTCCTCGCCAGCATGAGCCACGAATTCCGCACGCCGCTCAATGCCATTATCGGGCTGAGCGACTTGCTGCGGGAAAGCTCGCTGGATCCCGAGCAGGATGAAATGTCCGACACAATCGGGAAGTCCGGTCGCCAGCTGCTCACGCTGATTAATTCCGTGCTCGATTTCTCACGCGCCGAAGCGGGCCGGATCACAATCAAGAATGTCGATTTCGACCTGGTTTCCCTGCTCGGGGAGATCCGCAACATGCTGGCCTTCGAAGCCCAGCGAAAAGGCGTGAGGCTCGCGATCCACTGCACAGCGCGCACGCCGCGGTTGTTGGTCGGAGACAAGCCTCATCTCGAGGAGGTGCTCATCAACCTTGCGGGCAACGCCGTAAAATTTACCGAAAGCGGGTTCGTCGTCGTTGCAGTCGATGCGGTTGCCTATGATGGCGACCGTGTGCGGTTACGTTTCGAGGTGACGGACACCGGAATCGGCATCAGCAACGACGCGCAGACGCGCGTCTTCGAGCGTTTCACGCAGGCCGACGAGACCATCATCGACCGGTTTGGCGGCACCGGGCTCGGGCTCGCCATCGCAAGGCAGCTTGTCGAGCTGCAAGGCGGCAATATCGGTGTGCAAAGCGCCCCTGGCAAAGGCAGCACGTTCTGGTTCGAGATCGAGCTGGGCGCACAGGCGCAGAATCCATTGCAGGTCTATACAGCGCAGACACCGGTCGTTTTCGTTGGCGGCACCGACGACGATCGCACCGTCGCACGGTCTTGCGTTCCGAATGTGACGTTCTCCGACAACATGGACGAGGCTGCGGCCGCTCTGGCGTCGCTCCAGGCAGACGGCGTGCGCCGTCCAATTGCGATCATTGATCACGACATTGCCGATAAACTGGACGAGACTGCCTTCAAGACAATCGCCGGCGACAACCCCGCCTGTGCGCCCGCGCTTATTCTGGTGACAGACGACCACGGCGAAGGCCTGCCCGCGGGTATCGTGCGCAGCCGGTTCATGACCACGCTGCCCACGCCGCTCGATCCGATGGAGCTCGTTGCGAGCCTGCAAATTGCGCGCGGCAACAGCCCTGTCGAACGCCCCGATACCGCGCGCAATCGCGCGATCGTTGCGGCGCGCCGGCCACTATCGATCCTGGTTGCCGAAGACAAACGGACCAACCAGATGGTCATCGCCAAGATCCTCGACCGCGCCGGCCATCGCGTCACGATTGTCGACAACGGCGAAGCGGCGCTCGACGTGCTTGAAGCGCAGGATTTCGATCTGGTCCTAATGGACGTGAACATGCCGGTCATGAACGGCATCGAAGCGACCAAGCTCTACCGCTTCACGGCCCTCGGACGGCCACACGTGCCGATTGTGGCGCTCACGGCCGACGCAACCGAGGACGTCAAGCGGCGCTGCCGGGAAGCGGGCATGGATGCCTGCGCCACCAAACCGATCGAGCCGCATCGGCTGCTCGAGATCATCGGAACGCTCGTCGACGATGCCACGAAGGGCCCCCGCGTCGTCTCAAGCATGACCGAAGCCGCCGCGCGTGCGTCCGCAACAGCGCGCAACAGCAGGGAAGCAGCCATTGATCTGGACACGATCGATGCGTTGGAAAACCTCGGTGGCAAGGAGTTCGTTGACGAACTCGCCGCGCAGTTCCTCGACGATGCGGCGGATATTCTACGTCAGTTGGCCGATATCACCGCTGCCGGCGACACCCTTGCATTCCGCGAGCAATTGCATGCCTTGCGCAGCGCAGCGGCCAATATCGGCGCGCGCGGCATCTATGAAATGTGCCTGGCGTGGCGGCAAATCGCGCCGGACGACCTCGCGAGCCAGGGTGAAATCTACCTCAATGGGTTGCGCGAGGAATTCGAACGCGTGTGCGTCGCTTTGCGCGGACGGCTGTCCAAGCGCGACGTCGCCGCCTGAGCATCAATCCGGTTAGGAACGCGCGTATTTCACGCGGCGCAATTGCGCATTCGCCAGGCGTTCCATGTTGCGAAGATCCGACTCCTGCAGCCGCATCGCGTGCTCCGCCCAGATATCGGTAACGTCGCGAAGCTCCTCGAGCGAGAGCGGATTGACGCGCAGCCCAACCTCACGGACGCGCCGATGCACGGCATGGTGGCGGCGATTGTGGGCGATATAGTCGCGCACCGCCTCCTCGCCCCGTCCATCCTCGGCCAGAACGTCGATCAAACCCATCTCGTGAAGTTCGGGCGCTCCAAAGATACGTCCGCTCAGGATCATCTTGTGCGCCCGCGTCATGTCGAGCTTGCGCGACAAAAAGCTGAAGGCGCCCATACCCGGGAACAGGTTGAACAAAATTTCGGGCAGTCCAAACTTGGCTTTCTTTTCCGCCACGAGCACGTTGAAGGACAGTGCACCCTCGAACCCGCCGCCGAGGGCATCGCCCTGGACCAGCGCGATCGTGATCAGCGGCAGGTGAAAGCCGACCGTCATCTGATAGGCGACGTCGACGCAGTCATGCGCATAATTACGCAGCGCATCGATGTCGCGCGAGCGGATGCTCTTGATGAAAAAGCCGAGATCGCCGCCGAGATTGTAGACACCGGGAATTCGCGAACCGCCAACAAAATATTTGATCGGCGCAGCCTCGCCCGGCGGCAGGTTGGCGAACATGCGTTGCAGCATGCGCCGCATGGAAATCAGCTCTTGCAGCAATGTCGGCGTGAAGCTCGGCGGCCCCGCCGGCTGCATAAAGCACCATATGCTCTCTTCGTTTGAATTCAGCGTCAGATCGAGTTCGCGAAATCCGGCTCTGCTCACTCCGGCGCTGAAGTCGATGCGGACACGTTGCAGGGCGCGCTCTTCACGCGCCGACGTCAGATTAGCCGGCGACCAGAGTTCCAACTGTGCTGGAATCCTGGCCTCTGCCGTCTGAGCCAACGGACCCATAGGCGAAACGTTGAGTTTCGTTACGGCCGAACGCAAACTATCCCCACTTTCCACCGAACGGTCTGACGCTAGTCACGACTGCACGGCTGCCACCGCGGAGCGATGATATTAATCAAAAATTAACTCTCCTGAATCTGTTGTTGCCCGAATGGTTAACCCTGACTGTGATGGAGGTCACAAAAACCGCGATTTATTGTCGCCGTTGCGCAGAAACCACGACATCGAGCCAATGAACGCCACTTTCCTGGTTAACCGGAGGCCGCCCGATACCATCAGGGCGCCGCAGCCGAATCGCCGCGTGTTCCAATACCGGAAACTTCAGCCGGGAAACCTCGACGGCGCAGCCGCTTCGCTCCCACGGAGCAGTTGCCATGTGGTCTGAGGGACAGCACCGAGGCGGAATTGCATAGCGCTCGGCGCTCGTGGCCGCGAGCGCACGCGGTCAATCAACGCGGAGTCTTGTGAGCGTCCGATACCAGACGGCCGCGTACCAGATTGATGTGGCTTCGCAGCGTATACACCATGCTTGCGTATGCGGCCGGCAGCGACAGGCGGTTCGCGCGTTCGCCTAGGTCCACAAGTTTTGCATCGATCGCGTCGGCGTTTTTTCCGCCCTGAGATTCCATCTCGCTCTCGATCGCCCTCATCTCATCGTACAGCTTCCTGATTTTCGACTGCATGGCCCAGTCGTAGATTTGCGGCAGGAACCTGAACATCGGATACAGGACGGCTGCCAAGGGCAGGAGCACGACGAGCATTCGCTCGACCAGGGTCGCGATCCAGAACGGAAGATATTTCTGGAGGAATGGCAGTCCTCGTTTGTAGAAACGCTGGGCTTCATCGCTGAGCGGGAGGTCGATCGATTCAGCGGCGGGAAATTGCCCGGCTTTCTGAAAAATTCCGGGCTGCGCATGAATCTGCTGGGCGGCTGTCAGCAACAAATGTTGGATGGCAGGATGCAGATCCGCTCGCACCGCGAGGCTCGCCTTCGGCGCCAGCATCACGATATCGAACGGGGGGCGATTGTTCAGGAGATCGCTGACGCCAGCGGGCAGCACGAGCTTATTCAGGAAGGGATAATGTGCAATGTAAGCGTCCGCACGCGGAATGCTTGCGAGGGCAATGCCTTTGGCATCCATAAGCTGTTGGACGACCGGCGAGTCCCAGCCCGTTACGATAAATGCAGCATCGATGTCGCCCGCGATCAGTTTGTCGGCGGCCATCTGCGGCGTAAACCCGGATAGTTCGCCAATGACGCTATCAAGCTTGAACTTTTTAATGAGTTCGAGCGCGAGCGCCCGCGTCCCGCTCCCCTCGGGACCGATCGACAGCCGTTGGCCGCGGAGCGCGCGAATATCGTCACCGACGTCGCCCCTGAAGAAGAACCAGAGCGGTTCGTAAAATACCGTGCCGAGCGACTCGATGTCCGGCGATTCTTTTTCGGTGGTTGTGCCGCCTTGTATGAATCCAACGCCCACGCCTGACTTGGAATCGCGCAGCAGTGCCAGATTTTCCAGACCGCCGGTCGTTGACACAAGCCGCAGCTTCACGCCGGATTGCGCCAGGATGGCACGATAACGGACGCCCAATTCATAGTTGGCACCGCCTTCCGCGCCGGTGGCCATCACGACAGTGCGGGGCGGCATCGTCTCAACGATGAAGACTCCGGCCGCCAGCACGATCGCAGCCAAAGCAGCAGCCGCAAACATGAGCCAGGATCTTTGCAGACGGCCTCTGCCGGTCATCGTGCTTTGTCCCGCTTTCTTTTTCTATCCGGTTTTCGGTCGCCAAGCTCCTGTGTCACCAGCCTTGCGAGCAGAATTGCAGGATAAAGCTGCCCGACAATGGATTCCAGATTGCAAAGACTGCGCGCGATGGGGTGCACCGGCACCACATCGCCGTAACCCGTTGAGGTCAGCGTCACGAAGCTGAAATAAATCAGGTTGCTGGCGAGTGCCGTGCTGTCATCGATCGCAATGCCGGAAAACGCCTTCGGAATCAGCTGGCCGACCAATGTGAACAGCGCCACGAATATCATCGAAATCAGAAAATAGAGAAGAATCGCGCCGATAATCCGATGATACGTCACGCGCCCCGCCGCGAAGACCTGGCGGGCGACCACCCAGCCCAGCGTGACCGCCAGAATCAGCCACGCGCCCGCCACGAGATGAATATCGAGTGCGGAAGGATCGCTGAGCCTGTGCAGTGCCGCCGTAATATTCATCCCAAGCGCAATCAACATCGCAATAAATGCGGCCGTGCTGCCTGATATAAAAAGGGCGCCGGCGATCATCGCCAACGCCACCAAAAATCCGAAGGCCTGAAAAACGAAATGTCCAGTTGCCTGCAGTGGCGCAATGACAAACATCAAGACCAGGAGCAGGACCGTCAGGGCTGTCAGGATGGGGTCGCTATATTGCGCCTGAAGACCCCGAAATCTGATTGTAAAATTGGCAGTCATTGTACCAATCCATTTTTGAGAATTTGATGCGCAATCGCACGCCGCCATATTGACGATGTGCCGGCGCACCGACACCGAGAGGAGTTTTCTTGATCGTCACTCGTCTACCTGGTGCCTAAATGGCACGTCCCTTTTGGGCACTGCAATCCTACTCGCGCTGACGCTCGGATAGAATACCTCCGCCTGGCGAACAAAAACCCCGGGCGAAGAGCCCGGGGTTTTGAATTTGTACGTTTGCCTATCCGATCAGACAGGACGGGTGCCGCCTAGAAGAAACGGTAGTTCACACCAACCAGGACGGTCGTTTCGGTTGCTTTGGCACTGACAGGGAAGACCCGACCGCCGACAGTCGCGCTGCCTGAGTTCGATCCGAAGTCCATGTAGTTGCCCTCAAGAAACGCCGACCAATGCGGGGCGAACATCCATTCAGCGCCGCCACCGATCGTCCAGCCTGTATTTGTATTTGAGGTCTGGCCAAATTGAACACCACCAACCGTGACGTTGGTACTTGTATGTGCCCATGCGCCGCCGCCCTGAAAGTAAAGCAGCCAGGCGGGCATCACCGCATACCCAAGGCGAGCAGTCAGGGTGTCGAACCACTGGTTATTGAAGTTAGCAACGGCTGGCGCGCCACCAAATGCGGTGGCGGGGAATGTCCCACTCTTTTTGTTGCTCGTCCCGTCAAACATGTTGCGGATGCCCACCACGAATCCGCCGGAGAATTGGTAATCGCAACCAATCTGACCGCCGCCGGCAAAGCCGGAACCGTCTCCGGAGACTTCCGCGCCGGTAGAAATATCGGTCGCGCTGGCGTGACCAAATGCGCCGCCAATATTGCCGCCGATATAGCAACCGGTCCACGTTGGTACGGGAGCCATCATCACCGGTGCTTTGTATACAGGCCGCTGTGGCATGTCGGCTGCCAGTGCGCTGGCCGAACCAAGCGCCGCGATAGCAACGGTCGCCAATAAAATCCGCTTCATTTTTTTCCCCTTTTGATCACGCGCCAAACTCCATGGATGGACTTGCGACGCTAATTGCGGCGATAAGGCGGGAAACGAACTAAAGTTCCTTTGGCGCGGCCGTTTTGCCGGCGCAGGTGACATAAAAGTCACAGGACCGGGTGCAGAGCAGCGCGCGTCCAACCGTCTTTCGGCCTCGGATCACAATGCTTCGACAAACGAAACCATTTTCGCCCGTTCCGTTGCGTCCGGTAAGCGACCACGCATGGCGCCAATATTGTCGACCATGTGCAACGCATCGCCGGTGCCTGGAATGACCGCCGTGACGCGCGGGTCAGCCAGCAGATATTTCAGGAAAAACTGTGCCCAACTGCCGGCAAATCCACTGGCCCAATCGGGGACCGTCTTCCCCCGCACGGCCGAGAAAAGGCGACCGCGGCCGAACGGCAACGCCGTTAACACGCCCGCCTTTACGTCAGCCGCCAGCGGCAGAATTCGCTTCTCGACGTCGCGGACATCGATCGAATAGTCGACTTGAACAAAATCAGGCTTTTCACGGCGAAGCACCGCTTCGATGGCGGGAAAATCGTTGTGATAGGTCGAGGTCACGCCGGTATAGCGACAAATACCCTCAGCCTTCCATGCCCTGAACTGGGCAAGGGATTGATTGAGTCTTCGCACGTTGTGCAATTGTAACAGGTCGACTTTGCCGGTCTTGAGACGTGCCAACGAACGTTTGAGCTCGGACGCGTCGGAATTTTCGAGCTTGGTGGCGATGAAGATCTTGTCGCGCAATTTGGCCGTCGCCATTTCGTCGCCAACAACGATTTCCGCGTCGCCATAAGTTGAAGCGGTATCGATGAGCCGGCCGCCATTCCCGATCAAGGCACGAATCACGGCTGTGGCTTTGGCGCGCGTTGTTTCGTTGGCGGTGTCAAAGATACTGGCGGTGCCAAGGCCGACGGCCGGAACAGGCTCGCCACTGCTCGGGATCATGCGGGTCAGGAGCGAGTCCGTATCCGCCAGAACCGGCCCCGCCACAACACTTGCACCGACGAATGCGGCGAACTCACGCCGAGTCAAAGCTGTACGCACTCTTGGCCTCCTTGGCGGGTGTGACTCCCTGCGCAGACCGCCGTTCCTGAGCTCGCCCCAAACCCACCGAGAGAATAAACCACCCAGCCACCACCGGCAGCGAGCAAAGGGCAATGGCGCCAAGCTTGAGCCCGAAGGCTTGCATGCTGTCGAAAATCCACCCCGACAACGCGTCAGAGCCGCGATAAACGACAACGTCGACCAGATTTTTGGCTTTGTATTTCGCCTCCCGGCTTACCACCGTGAAGAACAGCTGGCGCGCCGGGTTCGCAATTGCGAAATTCATCCAGCGCTGCACAACCTGAACAGTCACCACAACAATAAGCGTCGGCATCACGGCAAGAGCAGCAAAGCCCACAATATAGACAGCCGGCAACGCCGCCGCCGCGAGTCCCGTGCCGACGCGTTTGAGCAACTGACCCGTGACGAGTAATTGCGTGACCAGCGTCAGCAGGCTGACCGCGAGATCAATGCTGGCAAAGATACGCGTTTGGAGGCCGGCGGTCTTAACCGCCTCGGAAACGATGTGCGCCTGTTCGAAATAAATGACAGTCGCGGCATAGGACAGCAAAGCGACCCAGGCACCAATACCCAGCATATAGGGCGAGCGTACCAGCTCGGGGATCGCCGCGAACGCACTCCCACCGATGCTTTCCACCTTTGCTTTCGGTCCGGTGTGGACCAGCGCCGCGCGCTCAAGGCGGTAAACGCAAAACACCGCCAGCTCGAGAAACACCGCGGCCGCAATCATCAGGTTGACCGGGCCCAAAGGCACAGAAAGCCAGATCGTGATGATCGGGCCCAGCAATGCTCCCGCCGTACCGCCGGCGCCAATAAACCCAAACAGGCGCTTGCCTTGTTCGGACGTGAACAGATCGGCCATGAACGACCAGAAAACCGCCACGGCGAATAAATTGAATACACTGACCCAGACGAAAAACACCCGCGCGATGATAACGGTTTCTATCTCGAAGGTCAGCAACACCCAAAACAAGATGAGATTGGCGACGAAGAAGTGATAGACAATCGGGATGAACCGCGCGCGCGGGAGCCGCGCGACCAAAGCTCCGTAAAGGGGCTGCGCTGCCAGCAGCGTGACGAACGTGGCGGTGAATAACCACGGCAGGTTCTTGACGCCACCCGCGATACCCATCTGGTCGCGCAATGGCCGCAGCACGTAGTAGCCGGCAAGCAGCGCGAAGAAATACGCGAACGACCACAGCGCCGCCGCTCGTTCTTGCGGCGTCGCCGGCATGACACGCTTCAGCCAGCGTTCAGACCAGTTCATTGCAATGAGAGTTTCTGCTTAAGCTCCGCGGCCGATACCGATTGCCCATAGCCCGGCTGTCCGCGCTGGAAGCGCCGGGCGTCAGCCAGCTTACCGACAACAACCGGGTCAAATCCGGCGTCGCGTACAAGGCGCGCCGCGACTTGCACAGCCGGCGCATCGTCGCCTGCAATCGGAATCGCAAGCTTTGGATCGGCGCGGTTCGCCTCGCGCGCAAAGATCATGTACGACATCGTATTGAATGCGCGCACGACCCGCGCATCCGGAAAATATTTCTGCGTGGTTACGCCGATACCATTTTGCTCGACCTCGTCGGCGATGGCGCCATCGCGCGCCGAAACTGCGTTACAGGCGTCGAGCAGCACCTTGCCCTTCATTGCGGTGGAATAGTCCTTGCCGATCTGCGGGACCGCGCCATACGGCACGGCGATGAAAAGGACCTCGCCAAACGCGATCGCCTGCTCGACGGTGCCCGCTTGTGCGAGGCTGCCAAGCTTTGTCACCATATCCTTCAGCTCATCCGGATGGCGTGATGAGAACATCACGGAGTGACCGCTCTTGATCCACAACCCGCCGATCGTACTACCGATGTTGCCGGCACCTATGATTCCGATACGTAAAGCTGAGCTTCCTTGGGCGAACACGCGTGACGGCTGCAATACTGCGCTGACCATCAGCACGCCGCCGGCGCTCAGCAGCGCGCGACGGTCGACGTGTGGAAAGTTTTTTGTACGCATCGAAGGCTCCCGGCTAACGACCACACAATAGTATGTTCACATTCTTGCAGCCTACGCTGCCGGAAGCTCCTCACGGTTGCGTGAGCGTCGGACTATTATGGCGAAGTCATTTGAACTCAAGAACCATGCGCGCCAGGAGGCAGCGGCGATCGGCGTCCCGACACCCGCACGGGATGTCCGCTTCGGGTCATTAACGAACATCATCCCGCGGCTCGTGAACGCATCCCGCTGCCGTGCGTTTATCGAAGGCAAAACTGGATAGCGCATGAACACGTCGCTCAACCGGATTATCTTGTACGTCCAGGATGTGGGCCGACTTACGCGTTTTTATCGAGATATCCTCGGTCTCCCGATTGTCCAGGAAATTGAGGACGAATGGACGGTCTTTCGCCCGGGTCCGTGCGAATTGGCTCTGCACCGAGTTGGCCGCGCGTATCGGGTTGCTGATGCCAGTTCCTGGAAAGTTCAAACCAACGTAAAATTCGTTCTGGTCGTTACACGCGAGATCTCCGAACTACGCGCGGAGTTGGTCGCGAAAGGCGTGCCAATGAGGGAGATCAAGTCATATCCCGGTTTTCCTGGCCCGCTATGCGACGGCGAAGACCCGGAAGGGAATGTTTTTCAACTACAACAGGGATGATCCAAAGAGCGGCGATAATATCCGGGGACACATTATCGCGGGCCGCCCGAGGAATTTCCGGCCACAAAATAAATGAGCTTAGGCGGCTCGCCGGTGCTTCCGGCGCCACCCAGCCAGACCTAATGCGCCGAGACCGGGGGCGCACATGGGAAACGCAGCCGGACACCACAAAAAGTGATCAATATTGCACAGACTCCCGTGAGCCACGGGGCCTAGCCTATCGGCGCTATACGTTTTGCGGCTTTCTACCGTCGCGGCGTCAGTGCTTACTCTAGTGCGTTCGGTAAGTCTCCTTGGGCCTAACGCAGAGGCTCTTTGTGACTATGGGGGCGGGGTTAGATTGTTTGGAGGTCAGTCGTGTTCGGAAAGCAGTTTACCGATCTGCGAAACGCCTGTGCATTTGCTGAAGCGATTGTGAACACCGTCAGGGAGCCGCTGGTCGTGCTGGACCAGGATCTGCGCGTCGTCACCGCAAGCCGCTCATTTTATCGGACGTTCAAGGTCAACCCCGAAGATTCCGAAGGCAAACTGCTTTACGAGGTGAGCGACGGCGTATGGGACATTCCAAAGCTTCGATCGCTGTTGGAAAAAGTCTTACCGGCAGACGGCGCGATCGAGGTCGGCGCGATCGAGGCCTATGAAATCGAGCGCGATTTTCCCGAGATCGGCCGCCGCACGATGTGCTTGAACGCCCGAAAAGTGATCTATGAGACTGGCTCACGCGCCAACATCCTGCTCGGCATCGAGGACATCACCGAACGTCTCGTCCTGGAGGGCGAAAAGGACGACCTCCTGCGGCAGAAAGACACACTGCTTGAAGAGCTTCAGCACCGTGTCGCCAACAGCCTCCAGATTATCGCAAGCATCATTATGATGAAGTTGAGAGGCGTGGAATCGGAAGAAGCGCGGCGTCATCTGCAGGAAACGCATCAGCGGGTCATGTCAGTTGCAGCCGTGCAGCAGCAACTTCATGCTGCCGCGCCGGGCGCGTCCGTCGAACTCACGCCTTATCTTAGCAAGCTTTGCGATGCCTTGGGACAATCGATGATCGGCGACAATCGGGCGATCGGGCTGAAGGTGCGCGGCGACGCAAAAATAGCAACGTCCCGCGAGGCCGAGAGCCTCGGATTGATCGTCACTGAATTGGTCATCAATTCTATCAAACATGCATTCGACGGCACGACCAAAGATGGTCAGATCACCGTTGCGTTCGATGTTTCCGGAACAGATTGGAAGCTCTCGGTCACCGACAACGGAATTGGCACGCCGGACGGCGTCTTTGCCCAACCAAAAACTGGGCTTGGCACCGGCATCGTCAACGCACTCGCCAAACAACTCAACGCCAAGGTCGAAACGTTGAGTGGCCTGCGCGGAACATCCGTGTCGGTCACTCACGCCACTTTTGCTGCGAAAGAAGCTCGGGCTGCCTGATGAACGTGATCCCCATAATCATCTATGCTGCGGAGCTAGCTTTAGCAGCAATCATTTTGTTCTATGTCGTCGAAATGCTGACAATGCCCGCGAACATGAAGCGGGTCTGTCAGGGCCTGATAATTCTGATCGCCATCCTATCGGTGATCGGAGTTCTGCTCGGCTCCGCTCCGGCCCCGGCAAGCCACGTCGGCCCGCTAGTGCCAAACTCACCGAGCAATCCCAGCGTGATCCGGTGAGAACCACGCGGAAGTCATACAAGCCGCTTCCACCATAAGCGCACATTAGAAAAAGAAAGAGGCCGCCACCCGGGGCGACCTCAATCTTACGAGACCCTACGAGAAAAGAGGTCCGAGTAGGATCATCGAAATCCCACAAGATCAACATCAGTCGAAGCCTTACGTTCCAATTGGCTGACCACTACGAGACAGCCCAGCAAATAGATTGAAACGCAAACGGCACGGCCTCACCGGTCCAGGATCCAGACGACTTGAGTAAAGTCGGAACCTAATTTCACGCCAAAGCTTTTCCTATTAGAGCGCGGTTTTTTCATATCGAAATCACCGATGCCTCAATCCGGAGTTAGTCATGAATATTTTTTACATCATAGGTGTCGTGGTCGTCGTACTCTTCGTTGCGGGCTACTTCGGACTCCACGTCTGAACAAAACGGTTTGGCGCGACATTGCGGCAATCAAGGCGCCGGGCTGCTTTTTGTGCACTTATTTTCGATCGCGCACTTCTGGCACGGCTATGAGCGCTCACGAAGCTGTACCTGGCCGGAACGATCGATCACCCCCGGTATTGCCGTCATAGCGATATCATAATGACAGGAGCACGCGATGATTACTCGTTTAGCAGTGGTAATTGCTATCGTCGGAGGTATTTGCAGTGCACTACCTGCCGGCGCAGAAGAGTTGGGCGTAGGTGTAACAGTCGGGTCTGGTGATCGGGATCGTGACCATGATCGTGATCGCGATAAGACGGTTATCATCAAGAAAGACCACGATCGCGACGCGGACAGAAATAAAACGGTCATCATCAAGAAGGACCACGACGACGATCATCGAACAGTCATTAGAGACCATGACTGAATCTGGAAATTTGGCGACCTCCCCTCGGGAGGCCGCTATCGTTTCAATCCGACTTGAGCGCAGCCTGCGGGCCCCCGACCGTCAGTGCGGCCATCACGCGACCACTAAAGGGCAACTGATATGGCAAGAGCGTCGCGAAGGTTCAAACACATAGATTTGTTTCTCGGGAGCAGTGTCCTGGGCACACTTCTGCTTTTAGCGGCCAGTGGTGCTGTCTTGTGGCTGGCACTGTGAAATTTTGGACCAAAGTGACCATTTTCAAGGTTTGCGGTAGCTCAGCAAAATCAACCAACCTATGTCCGCTTTGAGTCATCAGCGGACATTTCGTCAATTTCATCACGATTAGTGATGCCTCCCATTTTGAATTGATCGACCCGGAGTTGAACGCCTTCGAAAAGATCAGATCAATCATCGTCGCGCGCGGACATTCCACGATGGGCGGACAGGAACGCATGTTATAATCAAACTTTGGAAGCTACACTTAAGCCACATACTTCGAGCGAACAGCGTTGCTCTGCATTTCCGGAACATCAATTGACTGAGATCAAGACGACTTGCTGCGTTGTTGGCGGCGGACCGGCCGGCATAATGCTCGGCTTCCTTTTGGCGCGCGCCGGTGTTCCGGTCGTTGTGCTGGAGAAGCACAATGACTTCCTCCGCGATTTCCGTGGCGATACTGTTCATCCCTCGACGCTGGAGATGATGCACGAGCTCGGGTTGTTGAATGAGTTTCTCAAGCTGCCTCATTCGATAGTACGGAACATCTCATTGCAAATCGGAAATGACCATGTTGTCGTTGGACATTTCGAGCACCTGCCGGTCCATTGCAAATTCATCGCGCTGATGCCGCAATGGGACTTCCTTAATTTCATTGCGGATCATGCCAGGCGCTCTGCTTGCTTCGATTTACGAATGGGGGCCGAGGCTTTCGATTTAATTCTGGAAAACGACAGCGTATCGGGCGTCCGGGCAAAAACATCGAATGGCGAACTCAATATACGCGCTGAATTGACCGTTGCTTGCGACGGCCGTCATTCGACGCTGCGTGAGCGCGCCGGCTTGAAGGTCGACGATCTGGGAGCGCCGATGGACGTCATGTGGTTCCGGATATCGCGCAAAGCCACCGATCCCACGGAAGTCATCGGTCATATCGAAGCCGGCCGGATGTTGGTGATGCTTAACCGCACCGAATATTGGCAATGTGCCTATGTCATTCCCAAAGGGAGCGCCGACGCGGTCAAGCTGGCCGGCCTGGAAGAGTTTCGCGGCAGCATCGCCGCAATGGCGCCATTTGCAGGCGGTCGGCTGGACGAGATCGGCAGTTGGGATAGCGTAAAACTGCTGACGGTCGCGGTGGATCGCCTGCAACGTTGGTACCGGCCGGGCCTGATTTGCATCGGAGACGCGGCGCATGCCATGTCGCCGATCGGCGGCGTCGGGATCAACCTCGCGGTGCAAGATGCTGTTGCTGCGGCAAATATGCTCGCCGAGCCGTTGCAGCGCCGAGCGGTGAGCGTTGAAAACCTTAGAGCCGTGCAGCGACGGCGCATGTTCCCCACGCGCGTGACACAACGCTTGCAGATTATTCTACAAAACAACGTCATTGGCCCGGCACTGGCACACGAAGGCAAACAGCCGAAAGCGCCGTTACTGATGAAGATCATGCAATGGCCGTTGCTTCGACGCCTGCCGGGGCGGTTACTGGCGCTCGGGGTACGTCCCGAGCACATCCAATCGCCAGCGGTGTGACAGCGGCCATAATCGCCCGCTTGAGCCGCGAGTTCCACTTACTCAATTTACGTCTTTGACGGCTATCGAGCCTTTCGCGGATCGACGCCCCAATCAATTAAGAGCAATGTGTCGGCACCACCGACAGTGCGGCTCGGTCCACGGCGTCGGTGGCTGAGAGACCAATCGCGCTCCCGCCTGAGTTCGAAACCGGAGCGTGCGTCATGAAGCAATCTCATTTCCACAATCCGCCGAAGCCGATTGATCGTCCGCTATGCGCTAAATGCGGCGAGGGAATGTGGCTTGCTCGCATCGAGCCCACCGACAAGCCTGATTACGATCAGCGCACTTTCGAATGTCCGCGATGCGAACATTCGGAAATCATGACGGTCAAGTTCAAATAGGACATTTGGTGATGCCGAGAACCGGACAGACATTCATTAGGCTTTCAACCAGGGCTTTATGCCGATGACCCTTTATCAACCGACCTCTTCGCATTCCGATTCCATCAAGCGGCCAAACTGCTCGGCGTGCGGAACCGCTACACATCTATTTGGAATAGAAGCAGAGCGTCCCGGCTATGAGTTACGCACTTTCGTGTGCCCGAGGTGCGACAACATTGAAACTGCGGTCGGGACGCCCACGTAGCGCCAACGGGGACCGCCTTACTTATACTTTTGATTTTCGTTTTCTTGCGACTTCCTCTGCCACATCAATACGTAGGGCAATCTCGCGCCAGTTATCACGGTCTTTGATGTGACGGTCGCGCGCACCCGTGGTTCTTGAAGCGAGGGCCATCCGATCACATTCGGCGACCTTCTGGTAGTACCAACCCGATTGCGACATAGATTGTTATTGCACGGATTCTATTGCGGGTCTGTATAAAAAGTGGGCGGTCAACCGCCGCAATCGTGATTGCGTGACCAGCCACTTGTCATTATCCCTGCGGGCCATGAGCCTCGACACAGGCGGAATCGCCGCGGACGGCGGCGTGCGTTTTCTCGGGCAGCGCCGGTTCTACTGGCGCCTGCTCATTCGTGGCGGCGTGTTGCTGATGGTCACCCTCGGCATTTATCGCTTCTGGCTGGCAACCGATGTGCGGCGTTTCCTCTGGTCGAACACCGAAATCGCCGGCGAGACACTTGAATATACCGGCACGCCACTCGAGCTCCTGCTTGGTTTCCTGATTGCGATTGCCATTCTCATTCCTGTCTACGCCGGCTTCTTTCTGGCGGCGCTCGATCTCGGCACACTCGGAAAACTGTCGAGCGCGATTGCTTTTGCAGCGCTTGGTGTTCTCGGCCAATACGCAATCTACCGCGCCCGCCGCTATCGCCTGACACGCACGATATATCGAGGCTTGCGCTTTCATCAGGAGGGCTCGGCCTGGGCCTATGCCTTTCGCGCGACCTTCTGGTGGATCGTCACCGCTTTGAGTTTCGGGCTCGCCTATCCGTTCCAACTCGCTAGCCTCGAGCGCTACAAGATGCGCAACACGTTCTATGGCGATCTGGCCGGACGCTTCGAGGCCTCCGGGTTCGGGCTGCTTCTGCGTGGGCTGCCGATGTGGCTGCTGGTCTTTGCGCCTCTGGCGCTCGCGGTCAGTGGGTTCATCGGCTCGGTGGACTGGAAGGCGCTTGTCGATGCGCTGGCGCAAGGCGGCGATAACGTTATGGGCCGGATCGAAGGTAGCAACCCTGGCCTGGGCGCGGTCATTGTATTTGCCATGCTGATGGGAGGCGTCAGCGTCACCGCTGCCGCCCTGCTCTATCCGGCGTTCCAGTCAATCGTGCTGCGCTGGTGGTCATCGGGATTGTGCTTCGGCGATCTCGAAGTGCGCTCCCGGCTGCGCATGCGTCACGTTTACGCCGCCTATGCCCGCTTTGTCGGCTATGCACTCCTGTTCAGCATGGCCGTCGGCATTGTTGCCGCGATCGCACTCGTTGTGATTGGCGCGGCCACGAGTGTCGCGCAACCGGGAGCGGGTGGTGAAATCCTTGCGACTCTTTTGATACTGGCTGGCTACGTCGTCGCGGCGCTCGGTTTTTCGACGATCTATCGCGCCACCGTGCTGCTGTCGCTCTGGCAATTGGGCATGGAATCGCTGCAGCTGACCGGTCTTTCGGCGCTCGAAAAGGTCAAAGCCACCGGACGGCCAAGCTCCGCGATCGGCGAAGGGCTCGCCGACGCGCTGAATGTGGGCGGTTACTGATGTCCGACCTGAATCGAAGGGCCGCATCGATGAATTCCGGACCCGGCGTCTATTTTGACGGCGTGACCAGCGTTCGCCGCGATGTGGCGGTGACGCTTGCACCATCCAGCCTGCGGATATCCGCCGAGGATGGCCGCCTTCTGGCGGAATGGCCCTATGACGACATTGAGGAGTTGGCCGCTCCTGACGATGTGCTTCGGCTGGGCCTTCACGGGAGTACGACGCTTGCGCGCCTTGAAATTTTCGCTGCAGCGTTCGCGGCCGAAGTCGATGCCCGCGCTTCCCTTGTCGACCGGACGGGAACCCTGCAACGCCGGCAGCGCGTGCGGGTGATCGGCTGGACCGTCGCCGCAACGGCCTCGCTCGTGTTGGTGGCCTGGTTCGGCGTGCCCGCGATCGCTGCGCGGCTGACGCCGCTGCTCCCGCCAGCAGCCGAGCGCAAGCTGGGTGACGCTGTCAATATGCAGGTGCGCGGCATGCTCGACTCGCACAAGACAGGCGCCAGCTTTGATTGCGGGATGGCCACGTCGGAGACGGCGGGCCGTGCCGCCCTCGACAAAATGCTGCGGCGGCTTGAAGCGGCGGCCGCTCTCGCCCTGCCCTTGCGAGCCAACGTTGTGCGGCGTGACGAGGCCAATGCCGTGGCATTGCCGGGCGGACAGGTTTATGTATTCCGCGGCCTGATTGCCAAGGCCGATACAGCTGACGAGGTTGCCGGCGTGATTGCACATGAAATCGGCCACGTCGCCCATCGCGACGGCACCAAGGCCGTCCTCCAGGGCGCCGGCCTGTCGTTTTTGTTCGGAATGCTGCTCGGCGATTTTGTCGGCGGCGGCGCCGTTGTTTTCGCAGCCAAGACCGTGCTGCAATCGTCCTATTCACGCGACGCGGAAGCGGAGGCCGATGCCTATGGCGCCGACCTTATGAATAGAGCTGGCGGTGACGCCCACGCACTCGCGACCATGCTCGACAAGGTCGGTGGCGCCACTGAGCCCGGCATGACAATCCTGTTGAATCATCCGGAAACCAAAGCGCGAGTTGCCGCAATCAATAAATTGGCGGCGACGCGGCCATCGACGTCATTTCTCGACGCCGGCGAATGGGCAGCGCTCAAGACGATTTGTGCGGGGTCCTGACGATGGCGCGACGCCCGTTTCATGACGAGCCCACGTCAAAGATAGCAGTCTGGTCGTCCCGGCTGGGGATGTTTGCCTTTGTCGCGGCCGCGCTTTCGATCATTATCGTGCGGTCGAACCTGCTCGAAATTGTGCCGGCACTCGCCACTTTTGGGGCCGCGCTGGTTTTTGCCGGACTCGCCATCTTGCTGGCGTTCGGGGGCTTCATCGTGATCTGGCGGCAGGGCTATTCAGGTCTCGGCCGCGCGCTGCTCGGCTTGTTTCTCGGCCTGGCCCTGCTCGCTTATCCCGCCTATCTCGGCACGCGCGCCACGAAGTTGCCGGCGATCTCCGACGTCACGACGGACACGAGCAATCCTCCACGCTTCGATGTGCTGGCGCGTCAGCGACCGCGCGATCGCGTCGACTATCCCGGTCCCGCGGCGGCTGCATTGCAGCGCGCCGGATATCCCGATATCGCTCCGCTCGATCTCGATGTTGCGCCCAAAATTGCCTACGACGCCGTGCTCGCTTTGGTGACCAAGCGCAAGTGGACCATCGGGGATGCGCGCTCGCCGACAACGGCACGCCGCGATGGCGTGATTGAAGCCGTTGCCCGCACACCGATCATGGGATTCCGCGACGACGTCGTCATCCGCGTGACCCCGATGGGCCCGGGCACCCGCATTGATGTGCGCTCGGCCTCGCGCGTCGGATCGCACGACTTCGGTGCCAACGCTTCGCGCATCAAGAGCCTGCTCGAAGACCTCGATGACGTCGTAGGCTCGGCGCCAGAGCCTCGCTCGCTGCCCGACAGAAAGCCTCCGCCGCCGAAAAAAGGGCAGCAGCCCGAAAAACGTCAGCCGGGCAAACGATAAACTCCATCGACCGAGGGCTCGCCGTCGGTCTCGACCAGACCGCGCGCGACCAGATCTTCAAGATGCGCGAGCACTGACAGGCCAGCGGCCCCGGTCAGGCGCGGGTCAATGCCGATATAAATTGCACGCACGATTGTGGGAATGTCGGTCGCGCCCTTTGACAGGCGGTGCAGGATCGATGCTTCGCGCGCCTTGCGGTGCAGGATGTAATAATTGACGAAGCGCGACGCATCGGTAATCGCCGGCCCATGGCCGGGGAAGTAGATCGATTCTTTGCGGCGCGCGAGCTTCGCCAGTGACGCCATATAATCGCTCATGGCGCCATCGGGCGGCGCGACGATCGACGTTGCCCAGGCCATGATGTGATCGCCGGCAAGGAGCGCGTTCTTCTCCTTGAATGCAAAGGACATGTGGTTGGCGGTGTGACCCGGCGTCGCCACTGCTTCAATGGACCATCCGTCGCCAGTGACGACCTCGCCATCCTTGAGCGCCACATCGGGCCGAAAATCGCGGTCGGCGCTGGCGTCGAGCGGATTGTGCTCGCCGATGTGCAGTGGGCGCGCGGCACGGTGCGGACCCTCGGCATAGACCCTCGCGCCCGTGGCCGCCTTGATCGCCGGCACCGCAGGCGAATGGTCGCGGTGGGTGTGGGTGACAAAAATGTCGGTCACGGTTTCGTTGCGCACCGCATCGAGCAACGCGCCGATGTGCGCGGCATCGTCGGGGCCAGGATCGACGATGGCCACCTTGCCGCGGCCGACGATGTAGCTGACGGTCCCCTTGAACGTGAAGGGACCGGGATTGTTCGCCATGATCCGGCGGATCCCGGGCATCGGTTCATCGACCGTGTCCGGGGCCAGATTCAGGTCTCTGTTGAAAGGGATGTCGTCGGCCATGGCGCCGCGTGTAGATCAGCGCAGCCCAAGTTTCAACAAGTCTCTCGTCACGGAAATGGCCACACTATTTGACCAGCAGAGTTCCGTTGGTTGCCTGGTTGAAGTCATCGAAAAAATTGTAGCTGCCCGGATCCAGTGGCCGCAGCCTGATGACGCCTTCGCTGTTGCCGGCCACGACTTTCTCCACCCGCAAACTCACGCTTTCGAATTCCATCGGCGTCGGATCGAGGTTCTTTACGTGCAGCTCGATCGGTACCTTTGCCGGCGCCTGAATTTGTGCGGGCTGGAAGCGATGATTCTTGACGCTGATGGTCACCGTCGCCGTTTGTTGCGCGCAGGCCGGAAAACTTGCCGGCAGGCAAGACACTGCAAGCAAAAGCAGCGCAAAAACCGTCTTGGTACTGGTCCCGATCATGCGGAGTCCTCCGGCTAGAATTCGACTGCGAGTTTCAGTTTGCCGCGCTGCCGTGAAAACTCCCCGAGGTTGAGTCTGGAGCCCGGGTCATCGACGTCGCGGCCGTGAATTTGCGCGTTCCAGGCCGCGGTCATGAACACCTTGCGGCCTAGCTGAACATAGGCCGTTGGTCCCAGAAAAAAGGCGTCGCCGGTAAACGTATTGAACCACGCGCCCTCGTAATGGCGCAGGTACCAGAGCTCGGCGCCGACGAACACAGACGGCAGGATGCGATAGGACAAGGCACCCGAAATGCCTCCGGTCAACTCCTGCTCCCAACCGGCACCGATGCCGTCGGGGTCATGCGTCGCCTCGGGCTCATACAGGAGGTTGCTACCAAGATAGAGCCGGTTCTTGATGAGTTCGAGATCGGCATTGACCTTCAACTCGAGACCGAAGTTCTTGACGCGCGCGCCGCTGGTCTCGTCGATACGGTGCCACTCGGGCTCTGCGGAAAGCGTGACCGCCAGCGGGGAAGACGGGCCGCGATCCAGAAGCAGGTAACGCACTTCGCCGAAGACACCGCTCATCGCCAGCTGATTGCGGTCGTCCAGGTCGCTAACACCCTTGATGACATGCGCGGACACCAGCGGACCGAGTTCGAACTGCACGTATTGGTTTGGCGTGAATTCGTATTCGAGTTTTGTTTCGCTCGCCCAATAGCGTCCGTCACGTTTACCCATCCGCGCGACCGTCTCCAGCGAGACTTCCTTCTCGCCTTCAAGGCCGATGCCAGAACCTTCGGTGAACCCGAAAATGTATTTTGTTTCGACGTCTCGATAGAAAGCCGGGTTGTCCTGCGCGCAAGCACCGAACGCGGTAGCGGCGAGAAACGGCGCGGCAAAAAGGAATGCGCGCGCCGTGCGAGCGTGAAACATATCCCAGTCCCTCATTGGCCGGGTTCAAGGCCCGGCAACCAGGTTGCGCGTCACGTGAAGCGCACGATACAAAACAATTCGGGCGTTTCCCTGCGCAAGTCAATGCACACGGCGTACATTAGAATATTCTAGATCGGAGAAATTCTAATCTGAAACCTGCACTTTGCAGGCGTCAGGCAACGGCCTCGTCGCGTACCGTTGCATGAAGAATGTGCTCGATTTCCGCGGCTGGACGCGGCGGGCTGAAGAAAAAGCCCTGGACTTCATTGCAGCCCTCTTTGGTCAGGCGCGCGAGCTGCTCCTTCGTTTCCACACCTTCAGCAGTCGTTGTGATGCCCAGGCTGCTGCTCAGTCCGACCACGGCACGAATGATGGCAACGCTGTCCTCTTTCGATGTCAGATCGCGGATAAAGGACTGGTCAATCTTGATTTTGTCGAACGGGAAACTGCGCAGGTAACCCAGCGAGGAGTAGCCCGTGCCGAAATCATCCATTGCGATTTTGATGCCGAGATTGCGTAACTCATGCAGGATGGCGAGGGCGTGGTCATTGTCCTGCAGGAGCACCAGCTCGGTGATTTCCAATTCCAGCCGGGCCGCCGGCAGCCCGCAATCCGTCAACACTTTGACGATGGTCTTGACCAGATTCGGGCTCTTGAATTGCGCCGGCGACAGATTGACCGACACCGTGACATCCTTCGGCCAACGCATGGCTTCACTGCACGCGTGCCGCAACACCCATTCCCCCAGTGGAATGATCAGAACTCGTTTCCTCCGCAATCGGGATGAACTCCATGGGCGGGATCACCCCGCGCTCGGGATGGAACCACCGAATAAGGGCCTCGCAACTTGTGATCCTGCCCGTCCGAACTTCAACGATCGGCTGGTAGTGAAGCTCAAACTCGCCTTTCAGGATTGCCTTGCGCAATTCAAGTTCTAGTGTGCGGCGCACCTGCATCCGTGCGTCCATTTCGGTTTCGAAAAACCGGAACGTGCCGCCGCCATCCGCCTTCGCCCGGTAAAGCGCGAGGTCCGCATTCTTCATCAGCGTATCCGGCGTGGCGCCATCGGCCGGCGCGATGGCAATACCGATGCTCGCGCCAACGATAACCTGGTGGCCTTCAATGTCGTACGGCGCGCCAACAACCTCGATCAGCCGAGCCGCAAGGGCGTTGGTATCGAGGCCCTGCGGGGAAGGAATTTGAACGATCGCGAACTCATCGCCACCCAATCTGGCGACAATGTCCGCATCGCGAACGCAAGTGCGCATGCGGTCGGCCGCAGCTTGCAGGAGCCGGTCGCCGACGGGGTGCCCGAGCGTGTCGTTCACAGTTTTGAAGTGATCAAGGTCGAGGCTGAGAACCGAAACGAACTCGGCACGCCGCAAGTGACGAAGGATCGATTCCATACGGTCGTAAAATGTGACTCGATTGGGCAAATCCGTGAGTGCGTCGTAATTCGCCAAATGCTTGATCCGCTCTTCGGCGGCGAGCCGTTCGGTGATGTCCTCGAAGGTCACGACGAAACCGCCGCCCGGCCTTGGCCGATACAATATCGAGATGCTACGGCCGTCGCTCAGGCGCTGAACGAATGCCCCGCCTTTGCCCTCGCGATAAATGCTGTCGCGGATGGCAAGCGTGCCCTGCGGATCGACGTCGGAGGCGCCGCCGGAGACGCGCAAGAGCGCGATGAGATCGTACGTGGTCATGCCCGGCACAACTTTGTCTTTCGGCAGACCGTAAATCTCGACGAACCGCGGATTGAAGATAGCGAGACTCCCGTCCGCCTCGTACATGCAAAGTCCTTGTGACATATTCGTCAGCGCTGCATCGAAGCGTTTGTTTTGCTCGGCCAGATCGCGCTGCGTATTGCGGAGCGCTTCAAGGGTGCGGTCGAGTGCGCGCAATGGAAACCACCGCACGGCCACAGCCAACGCAGTTCCGATCAGCGCAACTGCCAGCGTGGCAATTGCGGTCTGGTAGAGGGAATCGCGCAAACTTGCATGAAGGACCGCCGCGCCGACAACGGCACCGGCCAACACAGTCGCGGCCAGCAAAAGCGCAAACCCGGCATTGAATGCCAGCTTCAGAACCCAAGGACGCATCGACACGTGATCCCGGTGACTCGTCGGAAATCGTGTCATCCAGAAGATGACATTTCGTCTTTAGGTTGTAAGCAATTTTAGGTATTCGCGGTGGCCAGCTACCAACTTCAGTGAATTTCGGGCTCCGGAATCGGCCCGAGCGGCGCGAGGAAATCAAAATCACAGCCTTCATCCGCCTGGCCGATGTGCTCGGAATAGAGCGCGCCATAGCCGCGCGGATAACGCGGCCCCGGTTGCGTCCATGCATTACGCCGGCGGGCCATCTCCTCGTCCGAGACGTGCAGGTGGATGCGGCGCGCCGGCACATCGACCTCGATCTCGTCGCCGGTTTTCACAAAAGCCAGCGGCCCGCCGACAAAGCTCTCCGGCGCAACATGCAGAATGCAGGCGCCATAACTGGTGCCGCTCATGCGCGCGTCCGAAATGCGCAGCATATCGCGCACACCCTGCTTCACGAGTTTCTTCGGAATCGGCAGCATGCCCCACTCCGGCATCCCTGGGCCGCCCTTCGGCCCGCCATTTTTGAGGACGAGGATGTGGTCCGGCGTGACGTCGAGATCGTCGCGCTCCACCTCGCGCGCCATATGGTTGTAGTCCTCGAACGCAATCACCTTGCCGCGATGGCGCAAAAGCCGCTTGTCGGCCGCCGACGGTTTCATCACGCAGCCGCGTGGTGCGAGATTGCCGGTGAGCACGGCGGTGGCGCCATCGCGCGACACCGGGTCGGACAGCGGATGGATCACATCGCGCTTGTAGACGTCGGCACCGGCGATATTTTCGCCAATACTCTTTCCCGTCACGGTCAGGCACGACAGATCGAGTTTCCCTTTTAACTCATTCATCAATGCCCGCAGACCGCCGGCGTAGAAGAAGTCCTCCATCAGAAATCCGCCGGACGGCCGCACATTGGCGAGCACGGGAACTTCGCGCGATATTTCGTCAAACCGATTCATATCGAGCTTGAGTCCGGCGCGGCGAGCCATGGCCACGACATGGATGATGGCATTGGTCGAACCGCCCATCGCCATGTGCACGCGGATGGCATTATCGAAAGCAGGCTGCGTGAGAATCTTTTGCGGCGTCAGATCATCCCACACCATATCGACGATGCGGCGACCGGCGGCGGCGCACATGCGCGGATGACCGGCGTCGGGAGCGGGAATCGACGAAGAGCCGGGAAGCGCCAGACCCATCGCTTCGGTGATCGCCATCATGGTTGCGGCTGTGCCCATGACCATGCAGGTCCCGAATGAACGTGCAATGCCGCCTTCGATCTCCGCCCATTCTTCGTCGGTGATGCGGCCGGCACGTCGCTCATCCCAGTATTTCCACGCGTCCGAGCCGGAGCCCAGCACCTGGCCATGCCAGTTGCCACGCAATTGCGGCCCGGCCGGCACATAGATCGCTGGGATGCCCATGCTGATCGCGCCCATCACCAAAGCCGGTGTGGTCTTGTCACAGCCGCCCAACAGAACCGCGCCGTCGATCGGATGGCTGCGCAGAAGCTCTTCCGTCTCCATCGCCAGCAAATTGCGATAGAGCATGGTCGACGGTTTAACGAAGGGTTCGGACAGCGACATCGCCGGCAATTCGACGGGAAAGCCGCCGGCCTGCAGCACGCCGCGCTTCACATCGTCCGCGCGATCACGCAGATGCGTGTGGCAGAAATTGATGTCGCTCCAAGTGTTGATGATCCCGATCACCGGCTTGTCGCGGAAGTCGGCCGCGTCGAATCCGCCCTGGCGCAACCGCGCGCGGTGACCGAAGGCGCGCAGGTCATCGACGCCGAGCCAGCGATGGCTGCGCAGATCTTCGGGACGTTTACGCGTTGTCATTCGTGATATTTCACGCGCCCGTTAATTGATCGACAGGTCGGCGGCGTGAACCACCTTTTCCCACTTCGCGGTTTCGTCCGCTATGATCTTGCCGAAATCGGCGGCCGATCCGGGAATCGGTGTGCCGCCCAGCTCCTTGAGCTTGGCGATCATGGCCGGGTCCTTCAGCGCCATATTGATCTCTTTGTTGAGGATATCGACCACCTCCTTCGGCGTCCCATGCGGCACGCCAAGGCCGAAGAATGCGCTCGCTTCGTAACCGGGCACGGTTTCACCCACGGTCGGCACATTCGGCAGCTCCTCGGTGCGTGTCGCGGTGGTCACCGCCAAAGCGCGCAGCGTGCCGGCTTTGATGTGTTCGATCGATGACGGCAGATTGTCGAACGTGACCTGCACCTGGCCACCGAGCAGATCGGTGAGCATCGGCGCGGAGCCTTTGTAGGGCACGTGCGTCATCTTCGTTCCGGTCATCATCTTGAACAGTTCACCGGAAAGATGAATCGACGTGCCGTTGCCGGATGAGGCCACGTTCACCTTGTCGGGATTGGCTTTCACATAGGCGATGAATTCCGCGACGGTCTTTGCCGGCACCGATGGATTCACTTCCATCACATTCGGCACGCGGATAAAGCCGCCGACTGGATCGATATCGCGCAGAAACACGAAATTGAGATGCTTGTAGAGCGAGGCGTTGATGGCATTGGCCGGGTTGACCAGAATAATCGAATAACCATCCGGCGCCGCTTTGGAGACAAACTCGGTCGCGAGGTTGTTGCCGGCGCCCGGTCGGTTCTCGATAATGAACTGTTGGCCGAGCCGCTTTCCGAGCCAATCGCCGAACAGCCGCGCGAGGATGTCGGTCGAACCACCGGGCGGGTAGCCAACATAGATGTGCGGTTGGCGGGTTGGATAATCGGCCGCCTGCGCATTGCCCGGCGCAACAAGCGCAAAGCAGGCCGCGGCTAGAACCGCGCGCGAGACGAACGCGAACAAACGCTGCATGACCGTCATCCTCCCCATTCTCCCCATTTCTGATCTCTTTTGGCGGCAGGCTCTTTTGGTCCGCCGGCATCGGTGGCCGGCACTGAAGTTACGCGGCGTGGATGGTCTCCCGCAAGGGTTAGCACGCGCAGCAGGCACCGAAACCCTCGCGGCAATCCCATGCAAATATTTGATTTTCGGGGTGTGCCGCGGGCTGCCCCGGAGGCTGAACGGTCTCTTAACGAAAACTGCCTTAGGCTGCGCAAGGACGCCCATTTGGTCGCGTTCAAGTCAGACCCGCCGCGTTTGCGTGCTTCGGAGCAGGTTATGGCCGCGCGTTACAAGTCTCACCGCCGCTGGTTCCTGCGCGACGTTCCGCGGACCTACATGATGCTGGTCTGGCTCACCTTCTCCTTCACAGTCATCGTCTATCTCAACGACTGGCACCCGAGCGGCTGGTCGGCGCTGCGACCGCAACAGGTCGCCAAGCCAAAACCGCAACGCAGCGATGCCGAGATCTACACCGGCGCGGTCATCTTCATGCCGGCCGCCGGCGAAAAATGTCAGCAGCTCATGATCGACAATCGCACCGGGCGGATGTGGGACAAAGGCACCGTCAATTGTTACGAGGCCGCATCGCCGACCCAAAAGGACCCGAGCGAAGCCATCAGCAGCAAAAGAATAAATGCGATCGGCAATGCGTTTCGCGGCGGGAGCGAGTGACGGGTGCGAGCCCGTGCCTCACGCGAGACGTTGGCCCGGGTGCCAAAAACTGGCAAAACGGCAATTAACTATCTGATTTAATGGTCGGAGTGGCAGGATTTGAACCTGCGACCCCCTCGTCCCGAACGAGGTGCGCTACCAGACTGCGCTACACTCCGACTGAAGGCCGGTCTTATAACCCCGGCACCCCTAAACGCAAGCTTGAGAGAGGCGATGACCGCCGAGCCCGGAACGCGGATTTTGAAGGCTGATCGTGAGGCGACCGAGGCGGCGGCGCGCTGCCTCGCCGCCGGCGGCCTCGTCGCCTTTCCGACCGAAACCGTCTACGGGCTCGGCGCCGACGCCGGCAACGGCGAGGCGGTGGCACGGCTCTACGCGGCCAAGGGCCGCCCTGCGTTCAATCCATTGATCGCGCACGTAGCGGACGTCACCGCGGCGCGGCGCGTAGGCGTATTCACCGCTGCTGCCGAAAAACTTGCCGCCGCGTTCTGGCCGGGGCCGCTCACGCTCGTTCTCGCAAAGCAACCGGACTGTGTCGTTGCCGATCTTGCGCTCGCCGGCCTCGACAGCGTGGCCGTGCGCGTCCCCGCGCATCCCGTCGCGCGCAACCTGATCGAAGCTTTCGGCGGCCCGGTGGTGGCGCCATCGGCAAACCGCTCGGGCCACGTTTCACCGACGAGCGCTGCCCATGTGCTCGCCGATTTGCGCGGCCGCATCGATCTCATCATTGACGCGGGTCCCTGCACGGTTGGCGTGGAGTCCACCATCGTGTCCTGCCTCGAGCAGCCGATGTTGTTGCGCCCGGGCGGCGTGCCGCGCGAAGCGATCGAGACGACGCTTGGCGCCGCACTCGCAACGGCACCTGTTGCCGACGACGCACCGGTGGCGCCCGGTATGTTGTCGTCGCACTACGCGCCGAAGGCTGCGCTGCGTCTCGAGGCGGACGGCGCCGAGAATGGCGAAGCGCTGCTTGCCTTCGGCACAGCGCCGGCTTTTTCGGGCACCATGCTGAACCTGTCGCCGCGCCGCGACCTCATCGAGGCGGCCACCAACCTGTTTTCCCATTTGCGCGCACTGGACGCTTCCGGTGCCCGCCACATCGCGGTAATGAAGATACCGCACGAAGGCCTCGGCGAGGCGATCAATGACCGCCTCAAGCGCGCCGCGGCACCGCGCTGACATGACCACGGAAATTGCGCTAAAGTAGTGATGACATGCTTGACCAGCCCCGCCTCGACCCCGAACTTTTGAACCGCTTTGCGGCGATAGTCGGCCCCAAATATGCGGTCACCGACAAATCCGCGCAGGAGCCGTATCTTGTCGAGATGCGCGACCTTTACCACGGCCGCACGCCAGTCGTGTTGCGGCCGGGATCCGTCGAGGAAGTTTCGGCCATCCTCAAGCTCGCCAATGAAACGCGCACGGCGATCGTGCCGCAGGGCGGCAATACCGGACTGGTGGGCGGCCAAATTCCGCATAACGGCGAAGTGCTGCTGTCGCTGACGCGGCTCGACAAGATCCGCGAGGTCGACCCCGTCTCGAACACAATGACCGTGGAAGCCGGGGTCACGCTGCAACGCGCACGCGAGGCGGCCGCCGAAGCCGATCGGCTTTATCCCCAATTGTTGCCGTCGGAAGGCAGTTGCACAATCGGAGGCAATCTCGCCACCAATGCCGGCGGCACTGCCGCGATCGCTCACGGCATAGCGCGCTCCCACGCGCTCGGCCTCGAGGTTGTGCTGGCCGATGGACGGGTGCTGCATAATCTCAACAAGCTGAAGAAGGACAATACCGGCTACGACCTGAAGAACCTGTTCATCGGCTCAGAAGGCACGCTCGGGATCATCACGGCAGCAGTGTTGCGGCTGGTGCCTAAGCCGCGCTCAATTGAGACCGCGTTTGCCGGTGTGTCCTCGCCGCAGGCGGCGGTCGATCTCCTGAAACTTGCCGAGCAGCACACGTCGGACGGCGTAACCTCGTTTGAGATGATGCTGCGCGCGGGTGTCGAAGCCGTGGTCAAACATGACACGGCGAGTCGCAACCCGCTGACAACACCTCATCCGTGGTACGTACTGATCGAGTTGTCCTCGCAGACGCGTTCGGGCCTGCGCACGATGATGGAGAACATTCTCAGCGAGGGGCACGAGAAAGGACTGGTGCTCGACGCCACGATCGCCGAGAACGTGCAGCAGGCCAAAGCCTTCTGGCGCATACGGGAAATGTTTGGCGAAGTGCAACGCCACATCGGCGCTTCGATCAAGCACGACGTCTCGGTGCCGGTCGCCAATGTGCCGGCTTTCATCGCGGAGGCCGATGCGGCCGTCATGAAGTACATTCCCGGCAGCAGGACGCTGCCGTTCGGGCACGTCGGCGACGGCAATATCCATTACAATGTTATGCAGCCCGATGGTGCCGACAAAGCCCAGTTCCTGGCACGCTGGGACGAGGTGAATGCGGTTGTCTTCGAAGTGGTAAAAAAATTTGGCGGCTCAATATCGGCTGAACACGGCGTCGGCGTCATGAAGCGCGGCATCTTGCCGAAATACAAAGACCCGGTGGCGCTTGAGCTGATGCGCGGCCTCAAGCGGATGCTCGATCCCAACGGCATTCTCAATCCGGGCAAGGTGCTTTAGGCGCGCTCTAGGGCGCGACTACCACGCGCCCCTTCATGTTGGGATGATACTTGCAGAAATAGTCGGCGGCACCCGGCTTTGTCAGCACCACGCGGCCCGATTGATGAGGTGCAATGTTGACATTCCAATCTTTGTTCGTCGCGGTCGCCGAGTGCACGAGCGCGTCCTTGTTCACCCACTCGATGGTGTCGCCGACCTTGGCATTCACCTCGGCCGGCGCGAAGACCAGTTTGTCGATCGTGACTTGAATCGTTTCCGCCCGCGCCGGGGCGGACAACAGCCCCGTCAAAATCAAGGCCATCGCAATCCGTCCCGGCGTCATGGGCAGCATTAGCGGAAACCCCCGGTTATTTCACGTCAGAGGCGACGTGTTCGGCATGCTGCTCGTGGCCCTGGAAAATCTTCAGGCCGGTTTGCAGCAGGCTCTTGAGCTCGCCGTTGCTGGCGGAGGGGATCAGCGTGCTTTCAAGCGCGCCATTGACGGTCTTGTGATAGGCGACTTCATTGGCGACATAGGCCTTGTCGAAGGCGGCGCCATTAAGCTTGGACAGCTCGTCACGCTTGGCCGCCGCCTGCTTGGTCAGCGCACGGCTGGTGTCATTGTCTTCCGGCGTCACCTTGAGTTTCTTGACCAATTCGAGCGCCTGCTTGTTCACTGCGCCGTGGTCACGCTCCATATCCTGTGCGAATTCGCGCACTTCCTTGTTCTTGGATTTCGCCAGCGCCTGCTTGGCCGCCTCGATATCAAGCTGGCCCGCGGTGTAGGCGATATGCGCAATTTGCGGGTCGGTGGGCTTGGCTGCGCCCTGGGCCAGTACGGGCGCGGACAGCAGACATAGCGTGGCAATTCCTGCGGACAATCTGGCAAACATGAGAACCTCCCTTTCGCGCGGCCATTCGGCCGAGCCGTGCATCGATGAAAGGTTTGATGCACGAGCACGCGCGAGGTTCCCGGAAAATCAAACAGTGCAGAGACGGCGTACCATAATCTCGGTCATGCGTTCGCAGCGCCGCCCGCCGAACGGGAAACTGCTGGTGAGCGCGGGACCCAATTGCTTGTCGATTTCCGCACGCAGCAACAGGCGCGCGCGATGCAGCCGCGTCTTCACGGTCTCCTGCTGCAGGCCGAAAAGATCGGCCGTCTCCTCCACGCTCATACCTTCGACGATGCGCGCAACGAACACCGCGCGGAAGGCGTCGGGAAGCGCGTCGATCGCCTGTTCCAGAACCGCCCGCACTTCGCTTTGTGCCATGGTCTTCTCCGGATCGCTGGCCGCCGCCGAGACAGGAAAATGAATGATCTCGGCCTGATTGCGGTTCTCGCCATAAGTCTCCCATTCCACCGTTGGGCGCCGGCGCCGCAATCTTCCGAGCGCTTCGTTCATGGCGATGCGGGTAATCCAGGTGCCGAAGGCAGCGTCGCCGCGAAACATGTCGAGGCCGGTGAAGGCGCGGACATAGGTCTCCTGCACGACGTCTTCGGCTTCCGCGTCATCGCGCAGAATGCTGCGCGCAATGCGGAACAGGCGGCGGTTGTACCGGCTGGTGATGGTGCGAACGGCGGCCTCGTCGCGCCCACGCGCCAGATCGACCAGATCCTCATCGGTCAGCGTATCGGCGTGAGCCTGCTGGGCCTGCGTCAGCGGCATAATCGTTACTCTCCGTTACGATGCGTTAGATGCATTGGTAGCAGAAAGGTTCCCGAGGTCGCGGCAATCAAAATAGTGCTCCCTGCCCGTCATCTTTTTTAGTTCCGTTCTTTGTTTGGTTCTTGGCTTGATTCTTGGCCCGCTTGCGGGGGGCGCGCGGCGCAACAGCTGCCGCCGGCTCGGCTTCGGCGGGCGCGGACCAGCGCTCGACCAATTGGGCATTGTCGTTCGCCGTGCGATTGACGGCGGTGGAGACCTCGTAGGCCTCGAGCAGGTCGTCGGCTGCAGGTGTGATCAGGGCCGCAGCGGTTTCGGCGTCGACCTTTGCGCAATCGAGCCACAAATCGAAAGCGTCCTGCGGCACGACCACCGGCATGCGTTCGTGGATCGGGGCCAGCGTGCGATTGGCGCGCGTGGTGACAATGGCCGCGGTTTCCATCTCCTCGCCGTTGGGCCCGGTCCAGGTCTCCCACAGGCCGGCTAAGGCGAGTGGCGCGCCCGACTTCGCGCGCACGTAGTAAGGCTGCTTGCGCGGCCCCGTCGCTTTCCATTCGTAAAAGCCATCGGCCGGGATGAGGCACCGCCGCCGCTTCACCGCGGCCCGGAAGGCCGGTTTTTCCGTTAACGATTCGCCGCGCGCATTGATCAGCAAGGTGAAATTTCTGGGGTCCTTTACCCAGGATGGCAGCAGCCCCCAACGCACCAGCGCGAACTGACGCTTGCCTTCGATCAGGCGGACAATCGCGATCGGCTGGCTCGGCGCCACGTTGTAGCGTGGCGGGAAGTTCGGCTGCTCAAGGTAGCCGAACAGCGCCCGGATGGCCTCCGGCGCGGACGTGACTGCATAGCGGCCGCACATAAAGCGATCCCTAACAGGCGGGTATTTAAGCGCAATTTAACCCCGCACGATAACACTGCTGCCCGTTCCGCGTCGGGGGAAGGGGCTCGATGAAATATCAGAACTCAGCCGACGCGGTTCAAGCGCCGGATGACACATTTGATATCGCTGCGGGCCTGCGCCTCTCCGATGCCAACATCAATCCGGAGACCGGTCTCGCGACCGACTATCTCAACCGCTTCAGTGAAGCGGTGATGCTGCTCGACATGCTGGCGAGCTGTCCGGAATTCCGCGCCGATTTCCTGGCCTGGAAACCGATGAGCTATCGCGAGCATTTCCGCGCCTCACATTTCAAGACCAGCGAGCTCGCAATCGCCGCTTATGACTCAGCCGATCCCAACGTGCGCAACACCCTGGACACTCTGGCCGTGACAATGACCATCGTGCTAGAGGCAACGCGGGCGGCGATGGACGCCGACCGGCGTCTGGACACGATTGCGGCACTTGCCGAGAACGCCACGACATGGCTGAAGCCACTGATTGCGCGCGCCGGTGCGGTGATCAACGGCGAGGCCGATCTGACCGACGCGCCGTCGCCGCAGGCCGTCGTTGACCAGTTGATGAAAAGATAGACCGCGTGGCTGACGAAAGAACCTACCCGAAGCGTCCTTATCTGGCGGTGAGCGCCGCCATCTTCCGCAACGGCAAGGTGCTCTTGGTGCGGCGCGCGCGCAAACCGGCGCTCAATCTCTATACGTTGCCCGGCGGTGTCGTTGAAACTGGCGAACCTCTTGCCGACGCCGTCGTCCGCGAAGTGCGCGAGGAGACTGCGCTCGAGATCGAACCCGTCGGATTGGCCGGCCACCGCGAGGTGATCGCACGCGACGCCGAAGGCCGCGTCGAACGGCATTTCATCATCATGTCTTTTGCCGCCCGCTGGCGCGCAGGCGAACCGGTCCTCAACGATGAACTCGACGACGCGCGCTGGCTCGACCCCCCGGAGCTTGCCGGTTTTCGCACCACCGATGGCCTGGCTGAAATTGTCGCGGCCGCGGCCGCGCTGCTGGGCGGTTGATCGGGCCGCCTTGCGATTGCCGCCAAGCCGGCGCATATCATGCGCAAAAGGGACATCGGGAAAGCCCGCGTGACGAAGCTTCTCACCATCGGTTCGATTCTGCTGTGCCTCGCGCTGCCGGCACACGCGCAGAGCGACACGCCCGCGCCATTTGACGGCGACCTGGAACGCCTCGCCGAAGTCATGGGCGCGCTGCATTATCTACGTGCGATCTGCGGCGCCAACGAAGGACCAAAGTGGCGCAATGAGATGCAGTCCCTGATCGACGCCGAGGCGCCGAGCGGCGATCGCCGTCGCAAGATCGTGGCGAGCTTCAATCGTGGTTACCGCGGATTCCAGCAGACCTACCGCACATGCACACCCGCCGCTGATATTGCTATCCGGCGATACCTCGACGAAGGCGCAAAAATCGCCCGTGAAATCACGGCGCGCTATGCAAATTAGCCGGTCTAATTAACCTTTTCTTTATTGCGCGGTTTTGGGTTCCGCCTCGCATGCTAACGTCCACTTGGGTATTCAAGGCTGGTGTCCGTCGGGCGCCTGGGGACGTAGGTATAAAAAAATGACGATAGCGGGACATTCAACGGAAGCGCGCGAGCCGATTTCCGATCGCGAGCAAAAGCACGTGGCGCTGGGCTACCTTCAGGAAGCCTGGGCCGAGGCGCGCCACGAAGGCGTCGACGGCGATTGCCTGGCGCAAACGTCCTTATTCTTTGCGTTGGCGGAGTTCGTGGCAACATACGGCGAAGAGGCAGCGGCCAAGTTCACCGATGGATTAGGCGCCCGCATTCGTAACGGCGAATTCTCGATCGAGCTGTCGCGGCAATAGCCGCCTCTTCTCATTTAACTCGCAAGCGTCTCGAGGAAACGGACGCGCTCGCCTTGTGCGGGCGTGGCCAGGCTGCCGTCCCACATGACTTTCCGTCCGCGGATCACCGTGCCGACCGGCCAGCCGGTGACAGCGACGCCGTCATAGGGCGTCCAGCCCGCGCGCGAGGCGACCCATTTATCGGTGATGGTCTCGCGCCGCTTGAGATCGACCACGGTCAAGTCGGCATCATAGCCGACCGCGATGCGTCCCTTGGCGGCGATGCCGAAAAGCCGAGCAGGCCCCGCACTGGTGAGGTCGACGAACCGCAGCAGCGAGAGCCGTCCGGAATTCACGTGGTCGAGCATGATCGGCACCAGCGTTTGCACACCAGTCATCCCCGACGGACTTGCCGGATAGGGCTTGGCTTTCTCCTCGCGTGTATGCGGGGCGTGGTCGGAGCCGAGCACATCGACAACGCCATTCGCGATTCCATTCCAGATACCAGCACGATGCGCCGCGTCGCGCACCGGCGGATTCATCTGCGCGCGCGTGCCGAGCCGTTCGTAACAGCCGGGCGCTTCCAGCGTGAGATGGTGTGGCGTCGTCTCGACCGATGCGACATCCTTGTGGCCGGCGAGATACTCCATCTCTTGCATCGTTGACACGTGCAGCACGTGCACGCGCGCACCGGTTTCATGCGCGATGGTGACCAGCCGCTGCGTCGCCTTGAGCGCGGCAACCTCGTCGCGCCATAGGGGATGCGAGCGCGGATCGCCTTCGACCCGCAGATTCTTTCGTTCGTTGAGACGCGGCTCGTCCTCGGCGTGAAAAGAGGCGCGGCGTCGAATCTTTTGCAGAACCGCGCGCAAGCCGGCGTCGTCCGCCAGCAGAAGCGATCCGGTGGAGGAGCCCATGAACACCTTGATGCCAGCGCAACCGGGAAGCCGCTCCAGTTCCCTCAGGTCCCCGGTGTTGCCGGCGGTGGCGCCGACGAAAAATGCAAAGTCGCAATGCATGCGATGATGGCCGCGCTTGACCTTGTCGGCCAATGCCTCCGCGCTCACGGTGAGCGGATCGGTATTCGGCATTTCGAACACCGCGGTCACACCGCCCATCACCGCGGACAGCGAACCGCTTTCCAGGTCCTCTTTGTGGGTCAGGCCAGGTTCGCGAAAATGCACCTGGGTATCGATCACGCCCGGCAGCACATGCAGCCCGGGGCACTCAATCACCTCGCCGGCCGAGGCGCGCGACAGGTCGCCAATCGCGGCAATACGCCCGGCATGGATGCCGATATCGCGACGACCCTCGCCATCGTGATTGACGACGGTGCCGCCCTTGAGAACCAGATCGTAGCTGTCAGCCATGCTTTAACGCGTGTAAACGGGGCTTGAGGCTTTCCCGACAGCGCTTACGTTCCGCCGCGAGTTCTGGCAAGAGACTATCGCGGAAGACCCCAGGGAATTGACATGCAGGCAGCACTTCTACCCGATCGCGGCGTGGTCAAGGTCGCCGGCGACGACGCCCGGCGCTTCCTCAATGGGCTCGTCACCAACGATATGAGCAAGGTCTCCCCTGACCAGCCCCGCTTCGCTGCGCTGCTGACGCCGCAGGGCAAAATCATCGCCGACTTCATAATCGCCGAAGCCCCGGCCGAGGACGGCGGCGGCTTTTTTCTCGATGCGCCAAAGGCGCTGGTCGGCACGCTGGTGGAGAAGCTCAACTTCTACAAGTTGCGCGCCAAGGTCATCTGTGAGGATTTATCGGAGGTCCTCGGCGTGATGGCGGTCTGGGATGGCAACGGTGATAGCGAGTACGGCTTGAGCTATCCTGATCCACGCCTCCCCGCACTGGGCGCACGCATCATGCTCCCGCCACATCTGGTCGGCGAAGCCGCCGCGGATCTCGGGGCCACACTTGGTAGCGCTGAATCCTACGAGGCCCATCGCATCGCGCTCGCCATTCCGCGCGGCGGCCTGGATTTTATCTACGCCGATACATTCCCGCACGAAGCCGACATGGACCAACTCAATGGCGTCGATTTCGAAAAGGGCTGTTACGTTGGACAGGAAGTCGTTTCCCGCGTCGAGCACCGCGCCAGCGCGCGCAGCCGCGTAGTGCCGATCGCCTATGACGAATTCGCGCCGAGCGGCGGCCTGCCTATCACCGCGGGCGACAAGCAGGTCGGCACCCTCGGCTCGACCGCCAAGGGCCGCGGGCTTGCGCTTGTGCGCCTCGACAAGATCGAGGACGCACTCGCCGCCGGCACGCCGCTGGTGGCCGGCGGTATCACGCTTCGCGCCGTGAAGCCGGCCTGGGCGACCTTCGAGTGGCCGGGCGAGACGAAAGCCGTGTCATGAGCAAGGCGATTGTGCATCCGGACGGCCTCGCGCGCTGTCCGTGGCCGAAGCAGGACCCGCTTTACGTCGCCTACCACGACGAGGAATGGGGCGTCCCGGAATACGACGATCGCGCGCTTTACGAGAAATTGGTCCTCGATGGCTTCCAGGCTGGACTGTCGTGGATCACGATCTTGCGCAAGCGTGAGAATTTTCGGCGCGCGTTCGACGGCTTTGCACCGGAAAAGATCGCTCGCTATCCCAAGCGCAAAATTGAATCGCTGATGAAGGACGCCGGCATCGTGCGCAATCGTTCCAAGATTGAAGGCGCGGTGTCATCGGCGCGCGCGTGGCTTGCGATCATGGAAAGCGGGCCGGGATTCTCCAACTTGCTGTGGGACCACCTCGACGGGAAACCGAAGCTCAATAATTTCCGGACCACCAATCAGGTGCCGGCGGAGACCGAGCTCTCCAAAAAGATCTCGAAGGAGCTCATCACGCGCGGTTTCAAGTTCGTCGGGCCGACCATCGTGTATGCGTTCATGCAGGCGGTCGGCATGGTCAACGATCATCTCGTGGCTTGCCATCGACACGCGGCGGTCGCCAAACTTGCACGCAAGCGATGAGCAAGGCGCGCACCGGTTCGAAAGGCCAGCGCGCATGGCAGCGCATGCTGTCGGGACGGCGGCTTGACCTGCTGGACCCCTCGCCCCTCGACGTCGAGGTCGAGGACATTGCGCATGGCCTCGCGCGCGTCGCGCGCTGGAACGGGCAAACGCAAGGCGCTCACATCTTTTCGGTCGCGCAGCATTCGCTGCTGGTCGAGGCATTGGCGCGGGCGAAAGTGCCGCGGCTCGATCGTATCGGCCGCCTGGCTGTGCTGCTGCACGACGCCCCGGAATATGTGGTCGGCGACATGATCTCGCCGTTCAAGGCAGTGATCGGCGACAGTTATAAGGCCGTGGAGAAACGGCTGCTCGGCGCCATCCATTTGCGCTTCGGTTTGCCCGCGCGGCTGCCGGAAGACCTGCAAGCCTTGATCAAAGCCGCCGACCGTAGCGCCGCCTATCTCGAGGCGACCCAACTGGCCGGCTTTGCCCAAGCAGAAGCTCGAAAATTCTTCGGGCCACCACCCAAATTCTCCGCCGCCCTCGAACGCGACTATCTTGGGCCGTGGCCCGCCGGGACCGCACAGGCGCGCTACAAGGAACGCCTTGAAAAACTGATGCGTTCGTAAGGTTTTCCACGGCCTTTGCACGGTCTTTCCAGGCCGCCGCCGAGGTCATAGATATGTCGGAAGAATCGCGCTTAATGGCCCCATGATTCACGTCTGTTCGCTTGCACGTCTTCACGCCACCGTCGATGAGACCGGTGCGCGCCATATCGTGACTTTGTTGCGACTGGTCGACCGGGTCCAAAGGCCGACCCATATCACGCCGGAAAATCACCTCGTGCTGGCGGTCGACGACATTACCATGCCGATGGATGGCTACACCGCGCCGGCGCACGACCACGTGCAGCGGTTGATCGATTTTGTCGGTACCTGGGATCGCTCGTCGCCAATGGTGATCCACTGCTTTGCCGGCATCAGCCGGTCGACCGCCGGCGCCTATGTGGCCGCTTGCGCGCTCAATCCGCAGCGCGATGAAATGCAGATTGCCTGGGAGATCCGGCGTGCGTCGCGCACGGCGCAACCGAATTCGCGCATTGTGTCCATCGCGGACCGGCTGCTCAAGCGTGATGGGCGCATGGTACGGGCGATCGACGCGATCGGCCTTGGCGATGCGGCGACTGAGGGCCATCCATTCCGTCTCGATCTTGTGTGAGCGCCTGCGCTAGACTTTAAAATCAAAAATGGGGGGCGTGGTGAGCAGCAAGACTTACGGCGTGGTCACGCCGGACATTCTCAAGTCCCACGACGGCCTTGAATTTCTGAAGGCGATCGTCGGCGGCGGCGTGCCGAACCCGCCGATCAGCGAGCTGATGGGATTTCATCTCGTCGAGGTCGAGCAAGGCCGCGCGGTGTTCGAGGGCGTGCCGGAATTTCGCCACTACAACCCGATCGGCAGCGTGCACGGCGGCTTCGCCGCAACGCTGCTCGATTCAGCGCTCGGCTGTGCGATCTTTTCGACCCTGCACAAGGGCGATACCTGGACCACGCTGGAGCTCAAGCTCAATTTCGTGCGCGGCCTGAGCAAGGACACCGGTCCGGTGCGGGCCGAAGGCCGCATCATTCATCGCGGACGGACGGTGGCAACCTCGGAAGGCGACCTCAAGGATCGCGCGGGCAAGCTTTATGCGCACGCCACGACGACGTGCATGATTTTTCCGGCGACGACGTGACGCTCGGCTATTGCATGTCGGCGGTGAGCGACGGCCGCAGGCCGAGCGGATGCGTATTGCTCGCGCGTTGCACGCTGTGGCTCGGCCGGCCGCCGTTGCGCGTAAATTCGCAATAGGCAAAACCGAAACCCGAGACCGAGCCGCGGAAACTGGTGTCGCTGACGCGTTCGAGATTGAAACAGGGCTGGAAGATCAGTCCGCGCAGCGAGGCGCATACGGCCTCGCCTTTGACCTGCAGCGTGTTCGCCGGCAGATGGGCGTAACGCACCGGGCCCGCGCCCTGGAACTGGACGGAACCGGCCACCGAGCCGTCTGAATTCACGCGCCCCTGGCCGCGCGTGCCTTCAAAGCATGTGTAGCTGAACATCTTGCCGATGACGAAGCGCCTGGCTTCATCGGCATTCATCTCCCCGGCGGCGGCCGGCAGGACGGCCAGCAGGCCGACCGTCAGTGCAAAACCACGCAACATCCCCGTACTCCAACTGACGCAACAGATTACAACACAGCCGGCCCGATTTTTAGGCCTAACAAATTATGCACGCCTTTCGTCGACAAATCCTGAACGCGTTTACCCGATTTTGACCACGATCCGGCCGCGGACCTGCCCGGACAGGATCTCCGGAGCCGCCCCGAATACGTCCGAAAGGCCTATTTCACGGGTCATCGTGGCCAGTTTTTGACGATTCAGGTCGTTTTCCACACGTTTCCAGGCGTCCTGGCGCCGTTCCAGCGGACACATCACGGAGTCGATGCCGTAAAGGCACACCCCCCGCAAAATGAAGGGGGCAACTGAGCCTGGCAGGTCCATACCGCCGGCAAGGCCGCAGGCGGCGACTGCGCCGCCATAGCGTGTCATCGACAGCAGGTTCGCCAGCGTGGTCGACCCGACGGCATCAACGGCACCCGCCCAACGCTCCTTGGCGAGCAGCTTGGCCGGGCCGGCCAGGTCCTTGCGCTCGACGATCGCGGACGCACCCAAGCCCTTGAGGTAGTCAGCTTCCTGCGGCCGGCCGGTGACCGCGTGCACGGCAAAACCGCGTTTGGCGAGAATGGCGATGGCGACCGAGCCGACGCCACCGGCCGCACCGGTGACTGCAATCGGCCCGCCTGAAGGGTCAAGGCCGTGCCGCTCAAGCGCCATCACCGCCAGCATCGCGGTGTAGCCCGCTGTGCCGATGGCCATGGCCTCGCGCGCGCTCATCGATTTGGGTAGCGGCACCAGCCAGTCGCCCTTCACGCGCGCTTTCTCGGCATAGGCACCCAGATGGGTTTCGCCGCAACCCCAGCCATTCAGAATGACCTTGTCCCCGGGTTTCCAACTTGCGTGGCCGGAGGATTCCACGGTGCCGGCGAAGTCGATGCCGGCAATCATAGGAAAACGGCGCACGACCGGCCCTTTGCCGGTCACCGCGAGGCCGTCTTTATAGTTGAGTGTGGAATATTCGACGCGGACGGTGACGTCACCCTCCATCAGATCAGCTTCGTCGAAATCAGTGAGCGCGGCCTTGGTACCGCCTTCCGCCTTCTCGACGACGATTGCCTTGAACTTCGCCACGTGCGCCTCGCCGGTGTAATCCGGCATTCTTGGCGCGAGCGGGACGTTCGTGCAAGCGTCTCAGGCCGGCGCCATCGCGGGGCGCGCAATCGGCTTTTCCACGATGGGCAGGTTGATGAGCGCCGACATCACGCCGAAAAACACCGAAAGCCACCACACCGGATTGTAGGAGCCGTAGGTGTCGAACACGTAGCCGCCCAGCAAGACGCCGAGGAAGCCGCCGACCTGGTGGCTGAAGAAGGCGAAGCCGAACAGCATCGCGAGCCAGCGCGTGCCGAACATCACGGCAACCAGCGCCGACGTCGGCGGCACCGTCGAAAGCCACAACAGCCCGGTGACGGCGCCGAAAACCAGCGTAGCGGCCGGACTGGCCGGCAGCGAAATGAACGCGACAATGGAGAGCGCGCGAGCGAAATAGATAATCGACAGGATGTAACGCTTTGGCATGCGGTTGCCGAGATAACCGGACGTCAACGAGCCGATGATGTTGAACAGGCCGATGGTGGCTAAGGTCCAGCCGCCGATCTGCGCGGACAGTCCGCGGTCGATCAAATAAGAAGGCAAATGCACGGTCACAAAAGCGAGCTGGAAGCCACAGGTGAAGAAGCCGAGCACGAGCAGGACGTAGCTACGATGTCCGAAAGCTTCCGCAAAAGCCTGCCGCGCCGACTGCGTGGGCTTCGCTATCGTCGCTTGTCCGGCAGGCGCCTTAGGCGTCGCCAGCGCCAATGCCAGCGGTAAAATCAACATCGTAACGCCGGCAAAGATCGTCAGCGCGGTCTGCCAGCCGTATTTGTCCATCAACGCAACACCGATCGGCGAATAGAGAAACTGACCGAATGAACCGGCGGCGGTGCCCGCGCCAAACGCCAGCGAGCGCCATGACTCCGGCAGCAGTTTGCCGAAAGCGCCGATTACGAGATTGAACGAACAGCCTGAGAGGCCGAGCCCGATCAGCACGCCGGCTGAAATGTCGAGCATGCCGGGCGTGGTGGCGTGCGCCATCAGCGCGAGGCCGAGCGCATAAAATGTGGCGCCAACGATCATCACGCGGTTGGCGCCAAAACGGTCGGCAATGCCGCCGGCAAAAGGCTGTCCGATCCCCCACAGCAGGTTCTGGATGGCGAGCGCCATCGAGAAGACGTCGCGGCCCCAATGGTGCTCCTGCGACATCGGGGTGAGGAAGAAGCCGAGCGAAGACCGCGGCCCGAATGCGATCATCGCAATGAGGCAACCGCAGATCACCACCACGATCGGTGTGCGCCAACCGATGGCTGCGGACCCGGCAGTTGCTTGTTGTGTCGACATAAGAATCTCCGGCGGCGAACGCGCGGGGAACATATAGCGTCCGGCGCCGGGTCAAAAACGAATATTCGTGATCCGCCGCATTTGCATAGCGCATGGCTCGCATGCGGCGCTATTTGTGAGCGTTTTGGCGGGTTGCCGCCTGCCCTTCTTCCGACCGCAACCATTCGCGGCTGTGGCTGACCGGGCCTTTTGCCTCTTCATTGGCTGCTTCTTTTGCCGTTTCCACCGGATCGCCCCAGGTCGGCTCGTCTTCGCCGTCCCCCCATGCGCGTGGGCGATAGAAGGTATGCACTCCGACCTTGTAGATTTTCTTCATCTCATTAACCCAGTCCGGGTGCACCCAGTAGGCGTGGTAGTGGGTCGACTTTGAGACCTCCGGCATCCACAACTTGCCATCGAGCATGTCGCGGGCAATCCGTTTGGCGCGCTCCCAGGCGTCGGGCTCGGTCACGATGTCCGGGATGCCATCACAGGCAAAGGTGAACTGGCAGGCATTGTGCCGGTTGGCGTTCTCATAGACCACACCGCATACGTCTTTCGGGTAGAACGGCGAGAACACGCGGTTCATCACCACCTGCGCAACCGCTATCTGCCCACGCACCTCCTCGCCGCGCGCTTCGAAGTACACCGCGTTCGCGAGACATTTCTCCGCCTTGGCGCGCGTCACGCCAGCGAGCGCGAGCCTTTCAGCCGGTGAATGCGGCCGCTGGTCTTCGCCGGTGACCTCGCCCTTGTTCGCGACGCTTTCGCCGGCCGTGCCCTGACCGATCTGTGGCGACGGAGTCAGCGCAAACTCTTTGATATCGGGATCGCCACGCGACGCGAGAACCACCGGCGCTTCACCGGGCGCCCAGGGCGAAACTCCCTCCGGCGCGGACGCCAACGGGTCAACGCCGAAATAGAGCCGCGTTGCGTCCTTGACAGGTCCCGGGCTCGGCGCGGCCGGAGTGATATTGGACGGAGGAATGTCTGCGTAGGGCAGTTCGACGTCCGGCGTTGGCGAACGTTCATCCGGAGCGGTGACATATTCGTATTGCGAGTACGGATCGAACCGGGCGGTTTCGTCCTTCTTGATCGCTGTCTCGGCATCGGCTTCCGGCGCCGGCTCGATTGCCAGAACCGGCGGAAGCGGCGGCAGCGGTTCGCGCGGCCTGGAGATGAGAGAGTCGCCCTTGGCCTTGCGGTTAGCTTTCGGAAACTGCAGGGGAGCGTTTCCGTCGCCGAGCGGTTGTTTGCCGATTGAGCCGGTGATGTCCGCCGGATCGAAATTGGCGAGCGCATAAATCGGCGGATGCGGGATCGTGGTCCCGATGGGCCGCGGCAGACTGAACATCGCGGCGTGGATGGTGCCAAACGGAGACGCGATCAGATGCTGTTGCCAGCGTTTAGCCACGCCCGGCTGACGCGCGAGCAAGGCACCGAGGTCCTGAAATCCGATCCGCTCCGGCAGGAGCGTGAGCAACAGTGCGCCAATGCCGATGGACGCGGCAATCTGCCGCCGACGCACAAGCGAAACTGCTCCCCGCTCGCTCAACGCAACACCACAAAGTTCCACCACCGCGTTGCCGCCAAATGGCAACAATGCGACCGGGTTTTTTATGGTCCGATTAACCTTGCGAAGGTGTTAACCGCGCCCGAATGAGCGGTCGCTTCGTAAACGCTTGGTCAACGCCCAATGAGGTGCGCGGCGATGAAGTTGCCGACGAGAAACATTGCCAGTCCGAGCGCGCAACCCCTGCCCAATGCATGCTCGGGAATGATTTCAGGCACGGGGCGTCGGCTGACAAAGCGCAGGACCAGCAGGGCCGCCGCCACCACCAGACAATAAATGATCAGCGGGTGCGCCAGAATGTCCTCGCCAAATGGCCGCCGCTCGCCAAGCAGGCCGAAGCCCAATCCCGATACCGCAATCGAGCCATACCAGCCGGTCATCAGGCGCTTCGATCGGCTCATATCCGCGTCCTAGCGTTGCAGGCCAGTAATTCACCGCGGCGCTATTCCCGCGCCAGGAATGGGAATTAAGAATTAACTATATCGCAAGCGCTCCCACCCAATACTGGCCCGACCATTTTTCATGGGCCCGTATGTTCGCTTCCATCCTGCCATCAACTGTCGCAGGCCAAGCCGTTCTGATTGCCGGCGTGTGCGTCGCCACGCTGGCTTTTGCCGGCGTCCTGCACCGTCGGTTGCGCATAACGAATGCCCGCTTGCTCAGCGCCATCAACAACATGTCGCAAGGCCTGAACATGTTCGATGCGCAGGGTCACATCATATTGCTCAATCGTCGTTATCTGGAGATGTACAAGCTATCACCCGAGATCGTGAAAGTCGGCTGCACGTTGCAGCAACTGATCCAGCACCGCAAGGAAACCGGATTGTTCTCCGGAGACGTTGAGTCTTATTGCCGCAAGATTCTCGATGAGATGTCGCAGAGCAAGAGCCACGCGCACTACGTACAGGCCAGCGACGGCCGTATCGTGCTCGCGAAGAATGAGCCGCTGCCCGGCGGCGGTTGGGTCTCCACCCATGAAGACGTCACCGAGCAACGCTACGCCGAGCAGGAGCGAACCGCTATTCGCGACCAGGAGAAGCGCCGCGCGGTGATCGATGCGGCCATCGCTTCATTCCGGCCGACGGTCGAAAAACTGCTGGGCAGCGTGAGCGGCAGCGCCGGCGCGATGCTTTCGACGGCACGTGCCCTGTTCGGCTCATCCGAGCACACCTCGCATCGCGCCGAAAGTGCGGTCCAGGCATTTCATGAAGCCTCGACAAACGTGGAAACTGCCGCGGTGGCGGCCGATGAACTGTCACATTCGATCAGCGAGATCAGCCGTCAGCTGACGCACACCAGCGAGGTCGTCGGCCTCGCCACTAGCGAAGCACGCGCGACCGACGGCGAGATCGCAGGTTTGGCGGACGGCGCACAGAAGATCGGCGACGTCGTGAAGTTGATCCGCAACATCGCCGGACAGACCAACCTTCTGGCGCTCAACGCCACAATCGAGGCTGCGCGCGCCGGCGAAGCGGGCAAAGGCTTCGCCGTTGTCGCCTCCGAAGTAAAATCGCTCGCGGTGCAGACTGCCAAGGCCACCGAGGACATCGCAAATCACATCCTCGCCGTGCAGAACTCGACATCTGCCGCGGTCGAGGCCATCCGGCAGATCGCCGCGCGGATGCACGAAATCAACGCAAATACCTCGGCGGTCGCGGCCTCGGTAGAACAGCAAAATTCGGCGACCAGCGAGATTTCCCGCAACGTTGCAAGCGCGGCGCAAGGCACGGGCCACGTCGTTGGCATGCTGGGTGACGTCGCCGGTGCGGCGACGCAGACGCGCGTGTCGGCGGAAGTCGTGCGCGACGCCTCCGAAGCGGTGGAACATGCCGTTGCGGATCTGCGGCTCGAGGTCGAGGATTTCCTCGCCAAGGTAGCGGTTTAGCCCGCCCTAAGCCTGACTGGCCGCCGCCTTGCCCAACGCCGCCTGAGCCGCGGCCAGCCGCGCAATCGGCACACGGAACGGCGAACAGGACACGTAGTCGAGTTCTGGCTTCGTGACAGAACGCTACCGATGCGGGGTCGCCTCCGTGTTCGCCGCAGATCCCCACCTTCAGCTTCGGCCGAACCTTGCGACCACGCTCGACGCCAATTTTTACAAGTTCGCCAACGCCGTCCTGATCGATCGACACAAATGGATCGCCGGGCAGAATACCGCGTGCAGTGTAGATGCCGAGGAAGCTCGCGGCATCATCGCGCGAAATTCCAAAGGTGGTCTGCGTCAGGTCGTTTGTGCCGAACGAGAAGAACTCCGCGCTTTGCGCGATCTCGCCAGCCATCAAACAGGCGCGCGGTAGCTCGATCATTGTGCCAACCTGGTAATCGACCTTGACGCCTTTTTCTTTTGCGACGGCCTGAGCCATGGCATCGATGCGCGCCTTGACCAGGTCGAGCTCGGTCTTGGTCGCAATCAACGGCACCATGACTTCCGGCACCACCGGCTTGCCCGTCCGCTTTTCGGCTTCGACGGCCGCCTCGAAAATGGCGCGCGCCTGCATCTCGGCCACTTCCGGATAGGCAATCGCGATGCGGCAACCGCGGAACCCGAGCATTGGATTGAACTCGGACAGCTCATTTGCGCGGCCGGCAAGCTTCTTGGGGTCGGCACCCATGGCGGCCGCGACCTCCGCGATTTCCTTGTCGCCATGCGGAAGGAACTCGTGCAGCGGCGGGTCGAGCAGCCGGATGGTCACCGGACGGCCCGCCATGATCTCGAACAGCTCGACAAAATCCGCGCGCTGCATCGGCAGGAGTTTTGCGATCGCCGCCCGGCGCGATTTCTCGTCATCGGCCAGGATCATTTCACGCACCGCCTGGATGCGCCCCTCCTCGAAGAACATATGCTCGGTGCGGCAGAGGCCAATGCCTTCCGCCCCAAACCGTACGGCTGCTTTCGCATCGGCCGGCGTGTCGGCATTGGCGCGCACGCCAAGGCGGCGCACCTTGTCGGCCCAGCCAATCAAAGTCGAGAACTCCCCGGAAAGCTGCGGCTCAATCATTTCAACCTTGCCGGCCAACACCTGGCCGGTGGAGCCGTCGACGGTAATGGAATCGCCCTTTTTGAAAGTTTGACCGCCAGCGGTCATCGTGCCGGCGGCATAGTCGACGCGCAGCGAGCCGGCGCCGGAGACACATGGCTTGCCCATGCCGCGCGCGACCACGGCGGCGTGCGACGTCATCCCGCCGCGCGTGGTGACTATTCCCTCGGCGGCGTGCATGCCGTGGATGTCTTCGGGTGACGTTTCCACGCGCACCAGAATGACCTTCTTGCCGTCAGCTTTAAGCTGTGCCGCCTCGTCGGGTGAAAACACGATTTCCCCCGAGGCCGCGCCCGGTGACGCGGGAAGTCCGGTGGCAATGACGCGCCGATGCGCGCGTGGATCAATGGTCGGATGCAGCAGCTGATCGAGCGTAAGCGGATCAACGCGCAGCACGGCGTCGCTCTTGGATATCAGCCCCTCGTTGGCCAATTCCACGGCGATGCGTAACGCAGCCTTTGCGGTCCGTTTGCCGGATCGCGTCTGCAACATCCACAATTTGCCCTGCTCGACCGTGAATTCGAGGTCCTGCATGTCGCGGTAGTGACGTTCGAGCACATTGTAGATGCGCTTGAGCTCGGCATAGGCCTTCGGCAACGTGTATTCCATCGACGGCTTGTCGGAGCCGGCTTCCTTGCGCGCGGCCTCGCTGATCTCCTGCGGCGTGCGAATGCCGGCGACCACATCCTCGCCCTGCGCGTTGATGAGAAATTCGCCGTAAAGCTTTTTCTCGCCAGTGGAAGGATTGCGCGTGAACGCAACGCCGGTGGCGGAGGTGTCGCCCATATTGCCGAAGACCATCGCCTGCACGTTGACGGCCGTGCCCCAGACTTCCGGAATATTGTGCAGCCGGCGATAAGTGATGGCGCGCTGATTCATCCACGAACCGAACACGGCACCGATCGCGCCCCATAGCTGCTGATGCGGGTCCTGCGGAAAATCCTGGCCCAACTCGTCCTTGACGCGCTTCTTGTAGCGCACGACGAGGTCGGCCCAATCGTCGGCGGAGAGATCCGTGTCGAGGCTATAACCCTGCCGCTCCTTGTGATGGTCGAGCAATTCTTCGAAATGCTCATGGCCGACGCCGAGAACCACATCCGAATACATCGTGATGAAGCGCCGGTAGCTGTCATAGGCGAAACGGCGGTCGCCGGATTTCTTCGCCACCGCCTCCACCGTCTCGTCGTTGAGGCCGAGATTGAGCACCGTATCCATCATCCCCGGCATCGATGCGCGGGCGCCCGAGCGAACGGACACAAGCAACGGATTGGACTTGTCGCCAAAGGTCCTGCCGGTGATGCGGCCGACCTGCGCCAGAGCCTTCTCAACCTGCGCTCGCAGATCTTTCGGATATTGCTGGTCGTGCCCGTAGTAATACGTGCACACATCGGTTGTGATGGTGAAGCCGGGTGGCACCGGCAGACCGAGGTTGGCCATTTCGGCCAGCCCGGCGCCCTTGCCACCCAGAAGGTTGCGCATCGAGGCCTTGCCCTCGGCGCGCCCGTCGCCAAAGCCGTAGACCCATTTGCCCTTCGAAGGCGCGGATGCCTTCGGCTTGGGCCGGGACGCCTTCCGCACCACGCGTTTCTTGACGCGTTTCGTCAGCCGTTTCTTGGTTTTTACGCTTACGCGCGACTTTTTTCGTTTGGCCATGGGTCAAAAATTGGATCAACAATTGGGTCAAGCAGGACTGGTGAGACGACGGCCCTTAAAAGCACCGCCAAATAGCCCGGCGCAAGCCCGGAATTCGGATTAACGGATAAGCCCAAGACCCAACAGGCCTGCGGCAATCAGGTAGACGGCGACGATGATGTTGAGCAGACGCGGGATGATAAGAATAAGAATGCCAGCGATGATGGCAATGATGGGCTGCAAATGGGCAATACCGATGACCATGATCCAGATCCTTTTTTGCTGATGTTCAATAAGCCGTCAGGCGGTGGCGGGTTCCAGGCGTTTGATACACATGCACACTCATCATGAGTCGACGGGGCCGCACCAGCCTGGCAGGTAGCGCGCGTCGAGACTTTTGGCCAGTTTCATCGCCTTTTTGACGGCGGCATGAAAATCATCCTGCACGGCCTGCCGTTTCATGCGCCGGCGAAAGAAATCGGCCCATAGAAACTCGCTGAACGGCGTGGTGTCCTTGGCAAAGCCCCCGGCGCGGCGAATCTCGCCGGCAAGGCTGCGGAACGGGTCGTCCTTTAGTCTGTCGATCGATTTTGGGATTTTCGAGAAATCGCGGCGGCGGCCGTTCTCATCGTACGGGTGGACCCAACTGTGATGGTCAAGCACCAGCCAGAAATCATCGAGATCGAGCGCACTGAGATCGGCAACGACGGTGCACAGAACCCTTTTCACGCCCTCCGTGTGCAGCGACAGCGCGAGGTGGTGATGGTCGATGACATAATGACGTTTCTTGGGACCGAGGATAACCGGAATCATGTGGTCGCCGAGGAAGTTTCCGATCTTCCTCGGGCCGCGCTGGCGCAATCTTTTGCGCTTCTCCTTGACTTCATGCATCCCGACAGAGATTTGCGTCGGGCGCAGATCGATGATGGAAACCGGGGTCAGAATGGGATCGCGGGCATAAGCTGACATGGACACACCCATTGGCATTGCCAGATGGCGGGGGTCCCAGACTAGCCTTCTATTTTTGAAAAGTCCGCGACCGCCCGGGTCGCCTCGCGAATTTCGTTCAGCAGCTGGAGGCGGTTCTCACGCAGTGCCTTGTCATCGACATTGACCGTGACCTTTTCAAAGAATGCATCGACGCGCGGGCGGAGCTTGGCGATCGAGGTCATGGCGGCGGCAAAATCTTCCTTACCGACGGCGGCAGCCGCCTCTTTTTTAACGGCGGTGATTGCTTCAGCCAGCGCCTTTTCCTCGGCGAGCTGATAGCGCTTTGCATCAGGCGCGCCGTTGTACTCGCGTTTGTCTTTCTTCTCTTCAATACGGAGGATATTCGACGCGCGCTTGACACCAGCCAGCAGGTTTTTGCCGTCGTCAGTTGTCGAGAAATTTTCCAAGTGCATCGACACGATCGCACGATTATCAGCAGGTCGATATCCTTGGCCATGAGCCACGAGAAAAAACAGCATCAACGAGATCATGGCGTGCTCCTTGGTCGCGCAGTTGAACCTTCAAACGGTCAGCGATAAAAACCAGACAGTTCAGGCCAACATAGTATCGCGCGGATCTGGCTGGCCCAGGATTTGGCTTTTGCGACAACGAATGTGCCGCGAATGCTCCAGTTTGCTCCTCGCCGGGAAGATTTGCGGGAAATAGTGCGGCTGCGTTGTCGAATGCCTGATATAGGCCAAGCCGAATTGCGTTATCTAGAATTAGCCTAATTATCCCGAGTGCCGCGCGCCGGAGAGCATACGGATCTTTTGTGCCGGTTGGCTTTCTCATCAATGATCCAAAAGCCAAAAGCGTATCGATCTTATCCGCAAGAGCGACAGCAATAGAGACCGGGTCACCCGGCACGAGGTCATCAGGCCCCTTCGGCTTGTAGTGATCTTCGGCCGCGTGCGCGACGGCCTCGTCCTCGCCCTGCGCTTCGGCATAGTAGCGGCCCATCAGCCCTTGCAGTTCGGGAAATTCGCCAACGACTTCGGTCAGCAGATCGGTCTTGCACAATTGCGCCGCGCGCTCCGCTTTCGCCGCATCAGCACCGACGATCGGCGCGATCTGACCTGCAAGGGCGGTGATGCGCGCAATACGCTCAGCCTGCGTGCCAAGTTTCTCATGGAAAACGATCTGGGCGAATTTCGGCAGCCTGTCTTCCAGCCGCGTCTTCAGGTCGGTGTCGTAGAAGAACTTGGCGTCGGAGAGACGCGCGCGGATCACCCGTTCGTTGCCGGCGACAATCGCCTTGCCGCCGTCGCTGGCTTCCTCGTTTGCAACGAGAATGAATTTATTGACCAGCTTCGCAGTCTGCGGATCGCGCAGCACGAAACATTTCTGGTTGTTGCGGATGGTGGCGCGGATCACTTCATCGGGAATCGACAGGAAGGCCTGGTCGAAACTGCCCATCAAGGTCACCGGCCATTCCACGAGGCCCGCGACTTCGGCGAGCAGACCCTCGTCTTCGAACAGCTCGAAGCCCTGCGCGAACGCAAGATTCTTGGCGTCGGCAAGGATGGTATCGGCGCGCCGCGTCGCATCGAGTACGACCTTGGCTTTCGCAAGCTTGGCAACGTAATCATCGAATCGGCGCACCTTGATCGGCGCCGGCGCCATGAAGCGGTGACCGCGCGTTACATCACCTGCAGCAATGCCGTCGACGGTGAACGGTACGATGTCCGGCTCTTCCGTCTCGGGGCCAAAGGTCGCGAGGATCGAATGCAGCGGCCGCACCCAGGTCAGTCGTCCGGACCCCCAGCGCATTGATTTCGGCCATGGGAACGTGCGCACGACCTCTGGAATCATTTCCGCAATGACATCGATTGCCGGCTTGCCCGCCTTCTCAATCGCCGCGACATAGAAGTCGCCCTTCTTGTCGGCTTGTACTTTGGCTTCGCCGATTGACTTCAGGCCAGCCGCTTTGAGAAAGCCTGCAATAGCCTGCTCGGGCGCGCCGACCTTGGGTCCCTTGCGCTCGTCTTTGATGTCGGGCTGACGCGCCGGGATTCCATGCACCGACAGCGCCAGGCGGCGCGGTGTCGCGAAAGCCTTCGCGCCTTCGTAGACGAGCCCAGCCGCCACCAGCCGGTCGGTGACCATCTTGCGCAGGTCCTCGGCCGCGCGCGTCTGCATGCGCGCAGGAATCTCCTCGGACAGGAATTCGATCAGAAGGTCGGGCATTTCGGCCAAAAATGAGAAAAATCCGCTCGTGGCGCCTGCCTAGCAAGCAGGCCTGCCGCTGTCACCCATAACGCCAGGGCATCACCAACCCCCGCCTCCGCCGCCGCCTCCACCGCCACCGGAGCCGCCCCCTCCGCCTGAGAAGCCGGACGAGCCGGAGGAAACCGGCATGGCGCTGGCAAGGGCGCCGCTGACGCTCGCGACGGACGAAGACACCGCATTGCCGAGATTGCTGCCGGACCAACCGCCGCCGGAGCTCCAGCCCGGCTGGTAATTTCTCATCGGATCCGCGTCGCCCGGATGGGCGCGCCGTAGCGCGGCGGCAAAGGCGTCCGACCAGGGCTTTTCGACGTCGAGCGCGACCGCATAGGGCAGCAGCGATTCAAAACGATCGGTTGTGATCTCGGGGGCGCTCATGTTGAGACGGTCGGCCTCCGCCGTCTCGAGATAGAGCCGAAAGCCCGCGAGTTGATCCATGATCGGGCGCCCAAGCGTCGTCGGAGCGCGCATCAGGTGAAAGAACAGTCCATTGACCGTCGTGAAGGCGGTCACCAGCACAAACGAAAACGGATAGTTCTCGATGTACGACCACAAGATCGGAAACGCGCCGCCGAAGCCATTCGGTAACAGCACCGGAACGATGGACGTCGAAATCGAGATGAACACGACGAAAAAGGCCAATGACAGCATACCGCGCATCACGGACGCCAATGTGAACCCGCTGAACAGAATCGGCAGGAGCTGAATCGCGAACATGCCGAGAATGAATCCAGCGATGCCAAAGCCGGCCAGAATACCAATGTCCTGGTCTTGCAGCCCGCCGAAGGTGAGGACCCCAATGACAGCAGCTATCGTCAAGGCCAGTCCGGCAGCGACATAACCGAGATTGCGCCGGAAGAAGCGGTTGCGGTTTTCCAGTTCGACGGCGCTCGTGAATTTATTGCCGAGATCTGCCACCGTGGTTCCATGCGAGCTATCGATGACCAGGCTGCCCCCGCTCGCGTTCAACTTGGTGACGATCGCACGCTCCTCGGAAGAGAGCGGCACGCGGCCTTGCGGGTCTTGCCCTGTCGTCTTCAGGGTCAACGAGCTGCCGCTGTAGTTGAGCCTGAGCAATCCTTTCACCGCGAGCGACAGCGTCGCGGCCGTAAACGCCCGCCATTTCTCGCGGCCCAGGCCCCATTTGTGGATGTAGTTGGCCAGCGCCGGCGAGATTCCTTTCGGCGGATAGAAAAGCGGAATGATCGTGCCGCCGCTGGGGTCACGACCGACGGCCATCCATGCGGCCAGGTAATAAATCAGCACCAGCGCCAGGCCGATGCCGCCGAAAATCCACTGCCGGTTATCGAATATCTCGTACCACAGCAGCTTGTTCGAATTCGGCGGCTCAACGGCGCTCGCGGGAATTTCCACGACCACAGTCAGCCCTTCCCCGGGCGCCAGGCGCCGCGTGGTCTCGACGGTGAGCGTTCCGAGAGCGCCCAAACTGCCGCGCCAGTCAGTGCCGCGCGCACCCACGCGGCCGGTAAACGCGGTCCAACGCACCGGTTCTCCACCCGCGACAAATTGAAGGCGATAGGTCGCAGCTAAAATCGGGAAGTTCCAGAAATTGCCGGTGACGTTCCAGTTGAGTTCCGGCTTGGCCTCGAACCAGCGGACCTGGCGGCCGGTGCGGTAACGAAAGACATAAGTGTGCTCGCCGCGCGAAACGTTGGTGTCCTTGTCGCCGGCGTAAATGCGAAGGATGCCGTGCTGGCGTGTCGTGGAATAAGACTCGGCCTTTCCATCGCGCTCGACACCGAGCAGCTTGAAGTCCACCTCGCGCAAGACGCCGCCGGCATCTTTGAAGGTCAACGGAAAATCACGGTAGATGCCGTGTCTGATGTCGCGTCCCTCCGCCTGCACGCGAAGGGTTTCGGTGACGGTCATGTCGCCGTCTTTAGCGAGGCGAACCTCGGAATCGAAAGTCTGTATGACCTCGGCCGCGAACGCACCGCTGCCGACACAGAGCCACAGACCGAAGACAAATCGCGGCAGCAACGCCCTCGCCGATGGCCGGCGCGGTTGCGTGAGCGATAATGTAATCCCGGTCATTGCGCGGGCGGGGCCGGCTGCAAGTTGACCTGGGGCACGTTGCGGTCAGCAGCGTCCGAAATCTCGAAAAACTCGCGTTGCCCGAAGCCAAACAGGCCGGCGATGAGATTGCTCGGGAAAGATTGCGCCAGGACGTTCTGATTGCGCACCGCACCGTTGTAGTAGCGGCGCGCCATCTGGAGTTCTGTTTCCAGCTGGCTCAGTTGCTGCTGCAGATCGAGGAAGTTCGCGCTCGCCTTGAGATCGGGATAATTTTCGGCAAGGGCCACGAGCTTGCCGAGGGCAAGCGACAATGCCCCTTCCGCTTGCGCCCGGCCCGCGATGTCGTTTGCGGGCAGCGCGTTCGCAGCACCGCGCAGCCGCGTGACGTCTTCCAGCACCGAGCGCTCGTGTCCGGCATAACCCTTCACAGTTTCCACCAGATTCGGCACGAGCTCGGAGCGGCGCTTGAGCTGGACGTCGATCCCGCTCCAGGCCTCATTCGCCATCTGGCGCGTGCGCACCAGACGATTGAAAACGATGATGATGTACAGAACGATCGCTACAGCGACGAGTAAAATGACCCAGAGCAGCATGATCTTCCGCCCCCGCGCCGGATGATTCGATTATAGCTTTTTATGGCTGCCGTCGCACGATCATCGTGCAACTGGTCACGCCGCGCCCCCGCCCTCCGTCGCCAGCCAGGCTTCGCCACAACCCTTTGCCAGCTCGCGGACACGCAAGATGTAGCTTTGCCGTTCGGTGACCGAGATCACGCCACGCGCGTCGAGCAGATTGAACACATGGGACGCCTTGATGCACTGGTCATAGGCCGGGAGCGCCAGCAGGTGACGCTCTTTCTTGCCGTTGGCCCAGCCGGCGGCGAGATATTTCTGGCAGGCGGCTTCCGCCATCTTGAATTGCTCGAACAACATGGCCGTATCGGCAAATTCAAAATTGTGCCGCGAATATTCCTGCTCCGCCTGCAGGAAGACGTCGCCATAAGTAACCTTCTTCTCGTCGTCACGACCGTTGAAGTTGAGCGCGAACACATTGTCGACGCCCTGCACATACATGGCGAGACGCTCAAGACCGTAGGTGAGTTCGCCGGCAACCGGTGAGCACTCGAAGCCGGCGACCTGCTGAAAATACGTGAACTGGGAAACTTCCATGCCATCGCACCAGCATTCCCAGCCAAGTCCCCATGCGCCGAGTGTCGGGCTTTCCCAATCGTCTTCGACGAAACGGATGTCGTGGATCTTCGGATCGATGCCGATCGCGCTCAGCGAGTTGAGATACAGATCCTGGATGTCCGGCGGCGAAGGCTTCAGGATCACCTGGAATTGGTAGTAGTGCTGGAGCCGGTTCGGATTTTCGCCATAGCGTCCATCCTTCGGACGCCGTGACGGCTGCACGTAAGCGGCGTTCCACGGCTTGGGTCCAAGCGCGCGCAAGGTGGTGGCCGGGTGGAACGTGCCCGCTCCGACCTCCATGTCATACGGCTGCAGGATGACGCAGCCCCAGTTCGCCCAGTACTGTTGCAGCGCAAGAATGAGCCCCTGGAACGACCGTGACGGGTCCAGGTTGGCTGGATGCGTGCGCTCGCTGGCACGAAGGGTGGCTTCAGCCATCGGATGGATACTGATTCTTAAGCACGGGAATAAATTCGACCCTAGAGGCGGCCCTCCGGAGGGTCAAGTCGAGGTGAATTTACATGTTATTGAACCACGGACTGATACCCACCAACCAAAGGGGATTTTCGACGGAGGGTATCGTCGTGCTCGAGTTTCAACTCATTGGCTGGGTGCTGATCGTGCTGTTCTTCGGCGCGATGGTCGGCGGCCACAAGCGCACCGCGCGCCACTAAGTTCGACAGGCCGTTTTGCCGGATCGCAGTTTATGACAGCCGATATTCGCCGCTGCGCGGATCGCGGCGAAGCGTCGGGCGATTTTCCGCATCCGTGATCCTCGCCTTCACGCGCCGTGCCTGATCGAGCTCTTCGTTGATCCGGCGCGCTTCCTTGACCGCCCAGTGCACGATCATGGCTCCGCCCATTGCGGCGAGCGACCACTTCACAAGCGGTGACAGCAATAAGGACGGCATAGGCGGCTCCAATCTCTATGGACCCACAGAGGCTCGGTTGTGAACGCGGCATTTTCGGGGCGGACCGCGGTCGCGGGGTGCGGCCAAGCGCGGCAGTGGGCAGCGGGCACGCGTGCGCTGGCGAAAGCCACGTCAAATACGCTAGCCTTGACGGGGTTATTGCATCGAAGGTGCCGCAACGGCCGTCAATCTTTGAATGGCTGCCCGGCCTGTGGAGGAACTATGAGCAGCACCGTCAGACCCGGTTGGGCCCTTTCAAGTTTGATCGCCGCTTGCCTTGCACTGTCGCCGATCATATCCGAACCATCCGCTGCCGCGGACGCGTGGCCCACCCGGCCGGTGCGTCTCATCATTACGCTCGGGCCGGGCAGCGGCGTCGACATCGGCGCGCGGCTGTTCGCAGACAAATTGTCGACGCGTTGGGGGCAGCCGGTCATCGTAGAAAATCGGCCGGGCGGAGACGGTATTCTTGCCATTACCAGCTTCCTCAGCGCGCATGACGATCACGTCCTGCTGGTGTCGCCGGTGAGCTCGTTCACCGCGCATCCCTATTTTCACGACAAGCTGCCTTACGATCCAAAGGACCTCATCCCGATCGCCCGCATCTCGAAGACGGTGGTTGCGGTCAGCGTCCCGACGGCGCTGAACGTCAATTCCCTGAAAGAACTGGAAGCGCTCGCGCGCGCCAAGCCGGGCCAATTGAACTGGACCACAGCCACCGGCTTTACCGATTTCGTATTCGCGGGATACCTGAACGCCGTTGGCCTGAAGATGGCGAAAGTGCCTTACAAGAATCCGGCCGGCGCGGTCACCGATCTCGCGGCCGGGGTGATCCAGGTCTACATGCCGGCCTACGCGATCGTGCGCCCGCAGGTCGAGGCCGGCACCGTGAAGGTGCTGGCGGTGACCAATCACGAGCGTGCGCCTGCGATTCCCAATGTCCCGACCGCGATGGAAGCCGGTTATCCGTCGCTTGAATTTGATGGATTGGTCGGACTGTTCGGGCCACCTGGGATTGCGGATGACGTGCGCACGAAGATCGCCGACGATATCCGCACGGCTGCATCCGACCCTGAACTTGTGAAGAGGCTGAGCGCCACCGGACAAATTGTCAGCCCCGGCAACAGCAGCGAATTTGCCGCCTCGATCGCGCAGCAGCGCGAGCAGGTGGCGGCCGTTGCGAAATTATTCGGAAACAAGCCGATACAATAGCGAATGCAAGATCGGCCGCTACAAGCCGTAGCGGCCCCAGACAGCGCGTGTTTCCAGCGCCGAGATCAGATCATCGGCAAGACCGGGCTGACGCGTAAGTGCATCGGCTAAATTAACACCCGGCAGGCGCCGGCCGAACAGCGAGCGCTCGGCCGAAATGAGCGGCGTGTGGACCTTGTCGCCATAGCGCTCGCGCAGAGTTGAGCGCATATCGCCAATGCGGTCCGCCAATCCCAGCTCGATGGCTTTTTGCGCCGTCCAGAATTCGCCGGAGAACAGCGTCTTGTCTGCGCCGTTCAGCCTGGATCCACGGCGTTCTTTCACCAGCGCGATGAAGTGGTCATGGATGTCCTTTTGAATCGCTTTGATTCGTTTTACGTCGTCCGGCTTCTCCGGAAGGAACGGGTCCAGCATCACCTTGCGGTCGCCTGACGTATATAGGCGGCGTTCAATTCCGACTTTCTCCATGAGATCATGAAAGCCGAAAGAGGCGCCCACCACGCCGATCGAACCGACGATCGAGAAATCATTGCAGATGATCTCGTCGGCCGCGCAAGCCAGCATGTAACCGCCGGACGCGCCGACGTCCTCCACAAATGCCAGCACCGGAATTTTCTTTTCTTCGGCCAGCTGCCGGATGCGCCGAAAAATCAAATGCGACTGCGATGGGGAGCCACCCGGCGAGTTGATGATCAGTGCCACCGCGCGTGCGCGGGGTGTCTCAAATGCGCGCTCGAGCGACCGCGCAATGGTGGACAGCAAGAGCCCTGGCCGCAGCGGGGTTACCACCCCGATGACACCCGCGATGCGCACAACAGGAACCACCGGTATGTCGCTGCGAAAGCGGCGTGGAACCAAACGCGCGCACAAGTCGATCACACGTCTGGCAGGATTGGAGGGGGCGGCGCTTGCGGAATTGGACATATCACCCAGATAGGCAGCCGCGCCCCCCTAAGTCAAAGGCCAGGAACCATTGCGCGCGAGCAACCACGCGATTGTCAGGTCGGGATCACGATGCATCAATTATTAGCGATCTGCACTGAAAGTACGCATTGTTGCCTAATTTTTAACTTTGGAATGCTTTTTGCAATGTATTGGGCACCACCGCTGAGTGGGGCATTGGAAGAGGCGGAATGATGGATCCCAAGATCGGACTACTGTTCCTGTTAATCGGCACTGTGATTGTTCTTTCGCACCTGAGCGAAGAAAATCTAGGCCGCGTACGGCGTCAGTTGGCCGACCGCCGGTGGCGCGAAATTATGCCCGGACGGCGTAGAGCTTAGGCACCCAGCGCGGCGTTTACTTTTCCGTAATGTCCAACGTTTTACCCGCGCGCAGCACGGCTTCAGCCGCATCCGTTGGCTGACCCTCCTCGTCGTTGAGCACCAGGGCGTGACAGGCGGCTTGTGCGCCTTGGTCGCCTTTAACCGCGCGCACCAGCACGCGGATCGGTGGCGCACCCGGTCGCGGATGAACCGGCATTACCGCGATACTTCCGAACTGCGGCTGCAAAGCGCCGAGCACGTCGTCCAGTCCATCCGCCCGCCATATCAGGGTCAGCACCCCATGCGACTTCAAGAGTCGCGCCGCTGTGCCGGTCCAGCGCGCCAGCAGCCCCGGAGCGCCCGCATGCGCCAGTCGGCGGCGCGGATCAGGAGATACGTTCTGGCGTTGCGCATCGTGGAATGGCGGGTTCATCAAGAACTCGGTCCACGCTGCCCGCCGAAAGTCCCACCGCAAACAGCGCACCCTCGTCCTCAACATCGCAAGCAAGTACGACCGTCCTATCGTCCAACCGGTTGAGCCGAGCATTGTCCGACGCCAGCGCACATAGTCCTGCGTCAATCTCCACCAGCGCCAATTTCAGTCCCGAGACGCGCACGGCAAGCGCTAGTCCCGCAGCACCGACGCCGGCGCCCAGATCGACCGCCAGTTCACCGGACCGCGCGGCCGTCGCTGCCGCCAGCAGAATCGCATCATGACCGACACGATGACCGCGTAGCGGCTGGCGGATCCGAAGTCTGCCGCCGAGAATGGCGTCTTCGCTTGTTTCGCTCTCAGCTTCCATCGGGACGCAGCTCATGGCCGAGCCCGGCATCCACGAGAAGCTGTCGCGCCCGCAACTCGTGGCCCTCGGCCACCAGTACGCGGCGCGGAAGAACGCCGAGCGAGCCTTCCAACACGCTCATATTCTGATCGAGCACGAGCGGACGGAAGCCCGCACTTTCGAGAAGCGCCACCACCGCCGAGACCAGGACTGCATCATTTGTACGGATAAGTTCGCGCATGGACCTATGCCTGGTACTGACCGCTGGAATTTCGGGCGACGACCGCTGTTATACGTCTGATCACTTGCAGTCCCCTTGCCCACTGCCGGCTGCGTCACTATGCGGTGATACTACGATCTTACGCACTTGCCCCGGTAGCATAGCGTTCCTATGCTCTTACGTTCTCAGCGTCCGGAGATGAATTTTGGCCGTCGTCCTTCCTTTTGAGTATCCGCACCAGGCCTCACTCAATCGTCTCGCCGAACTGGTGGCACCGGACATGGAGCGCGTCAACTCGACGATCCTGGCGCGGACCGGCTCCGAAGTCGCCATGATCCCCGAAGTTGCCAATCACCTGATTTCCTCGGGCGGCAAACGCCTTCGGCCGATGTTGACTTTGGCGATGGCCAGGCTCGCCGGCTACACCGGCGACGGTCACGTTAAACTCGCTGCCGCAGTCGAATTCATGCACACCGCAACACTGCTGCATGATGATGTGGTCGATGAAAGCGACATGCGCCGCGGCAAAGTTGCGGCCCGCATGCTGTGGGGCAACGAGGCGAGCGTGCTGGTTGGCGACTTCCTGCTCGGGCAGGCATTCAAGATGATGGTCGAGGTCGGCAATTTGCACGCGCTCGACATCCTCTCGTCGGCAGCAGCCGTGATCGCCGAAGGCGAGGTCATGCAGCTCGGTACCGCCAAGAATACCGCCACCAATGAAGATGAATATCTTGCCGTCATCCGCGCCAAGACGGCTGAATTATTCGCAGCCGCTTGCGAAGTCGGCCCAGCGCTCGCGGCCAAGGAGAAGGCCGAACTGGCGGCATGCCGGTCATTCGGGATGAATCTCGGAATCGCCTTTCAGCTCATCGATGATGCGCTCGACTATGGTGGAAAATCCGCCAAACTTGGAAAGAATGTCGGTGACGACTTCCGTGAAGGCAAGATCACACTGCCGGTGGTGCTGTCATTCCGGCGCGGCACCGAGAGCGAGCGTGCGTTCTGGAACCGGACGCTGGGAGAAGGCACGGTTGGCGACGACGACCTCGATGCCGCCATCTCATTGATGGCCAAACATCACGCGATCGAGGACACCGTCGGCCGCGCAAGGCACTACGGCGCCATCGCCGTCGACGCATTGGCATTGGTGCCGCCGTCGGAAATCAAATCGGCTTTGGAAGAAGCGGTCGCGTTTTGCATCGCGCGCGCGCACTAGCGCGGGCAAATGCAGCATTACTCGTTCTGGTTGGCCGAATAGCCCGTCGCCGGATCTCGCAGCAGCTGGAAGCGGATGTTCGGGTCGGGATCCTGACCGACATATTTTCCGTAGGCGTAGACCGGCGGCGCGCAACCGTTGGGTTGCGGCGCCTGATCGGTCGGCAGCAACAAATAGCGCCCGAGACCATTCATCACGGAAGGGACTGGCTGATCCGCACACGCGGCCTTGGCCTTGTGCTTGGAGCGCGCAAGCGCCGGATCGGCGGCCAGGAGACAAAGGACGGCAATTGCTGCGACCGGCCATCGGTATGTCATCGTTTGCTCCGCTTCCGCGTTTTTAAAAGGTGGCGTCAAGAGTCAGCGGCAAAACGGGCAAATTCAAGGTGCGCGTGGCGCTGCGCCCAAGGATGTCGACTGCACCCACCAGCCTTTCTGTTCGTCCGCGAGCCATTGCGCTGCTGCCGCAGCCTCACGCTGCGCGGCAAACAGTGCAAAGCACGATGAGCCCGAACCCGACATGCGAACGAGCCTTACGCCTGGCAGTTTTTTCAAGGCTGCCAGCACTTCGGCAACGACCGGCGCGCAGGCCATCGCAGCAGCCGTGAGATCATTGCCGTGGTGATTGAGACATTCGACCAGCGCGTCGAACTCGCGCGGCACGTCGGCGAGGTCGGCCCCGCCTTGACCGCCGCCGAATTTGCCAAACACGTCGCGTGTTGCCAATGCCACGCCCGGATTGACCAGTACCGCCGGGAGTGCCGGTAATTCGAGCGGCGGCGACAGTAACTCGCCGACGCCGCACATGATGCGCGGGCGTGGGTCGAGACACACCGGCACATCGGCGCCCACGGCGTGGGCCGCCTCCAGCAGGCGCGGATCATCCGGAGCGATAGCGTTGGAGCGAGCAATGAGCCGAAGGGCCGCAGCGGCATCGGCCGAGCCGCCACCCAGGCCGGCCGCCACCGGGATGTTCTTCTCCAGCAGGAATCGCCCGCCTTTCAGTCCGGCAATCCGCTGCCGCAATGCCGCGAGCGCCTTGAGGACCAGATTGTCAGTGACCGCGCCACTCTGGCCGGCGAAGGGCCCGCTGACCTCAAGCCGATCTTTCGCATCCGGCTGCAATGCCAGCACATCGGCGACATCCGCGAAGGCCACGAGACTTTCAAGGTCGTGATAGCCATCGGGCCGCCGGCCAATGACCCGCAATGTCAGGTTGATCTTGGCAGAAGCCTTTTCGAGCAGCGTCGCGCTCACGCGAAAACCCGTCGCTTGCGCATTGCGCTGCTAGCCGCCGTCGCCGCTCTTCTTGCCGGCCTTGGCCTGCGATGAGGTCTCGTCGGGCAAGCCCGTTTTGAGCTTTTCCTCGATCTTGGGAAGGTCATCCGGATCCGGCTTGAGATCGCGCGCATGCGCCCATTGGAATCTCGCCTCAAGCACGCGGCCGACCCGCCAATAGGCGTCCCCGAGGTGGTCATTGATGGTGGGGTCTTCCGGCTTCAGCTCGATCGCGCGTTCCAGCTGCTTGGCGGCTTCGTCATAGTTGCCCAGCCGGAAATAAGCCCAACCCAACGAGTCGACAATGTAGCCGTCGTCCGGACGCTGCTGCACGGCTTTCTTGATCATGTCCATGCCTTCGTCCAGGTTGATGCCCTGGTCGATCCATGAATAGCCGAGATAATTGAGCACGTGCGGCTGTTCGGGATAGAGCTCGAGCGCCTTCTTGAGATCGGCTTCCGCCTTCGGCCACTGCTTCGAGCGCTCGTAGCAGATACCGCGGAAATAGAAGCTAACCCAGTTTGCTTTCTCGGGCGTTCCGATCGCGGCAACGGCCTTGGAATAAACATTGGCGCATTCGGCGAACTTCTTGTGGCCGCGCAGGACATTGCCGAGTGCCATGACGGCCTCGAGATCGTCCGGATGCTGCTTGATCAATCCTTCAAGATGCTTCTGCGCCTCGTCGGCCCGATCGAGGCTGTCGAGATTGGCGGCCAACTGTATGGACGCGTTGCGATGCAGCGGCGAGTTGGCCGGAACGCGTTCATAAACCTTGATCGCGAGCTCCGGCTTCTTCAGGGATTCATAAAGATCGGCAAGTGAGAGAAGTGCCAGCGGGTGCGTTGGAGCGAGAAACAGCGAAAGCTGGAGATAGACCAGGCCCAGATCCTCGCCGCCGCGGCGGCCGAGTGAGGCGCCAAGTCCGTAGAGTGCCTCGGCACCACCCGCCTGCGCATTCGCGACCAGGGGCGGCAATTTCTCGCCGGCCTTGAGCTTGTCCATGGCCTCGACCACCAGTGGGTGACGCGGCAACGCCTTGTCGAAGGTCTCGAAGATCGTCAGCGCTTCCTTTGGCGAGCGATTGCGCGAGATCCAACTGCCGTAGGCCTCGACCACCCGTAGCGCGGTCGAGTCGAGCTTGTAGGCATGTTCGAGACGCTTGCCGGCTTCCTTCTCGTTGCCGGCAATGTCGTAAATCATGCCGGCATGGAGTTCCTTGAAAATCGCGTACCAGTCCGGCCCGGTGAGATGATCGATCGCCGCGACAGCAGCCTTGGCGTCGTTGGCGCCATAAGCGCTCCAGGCCATCAGCAAGGTTGCGGTGAGATCGGTGATCGGTCCACGAATCGATTGTGCAAGTTCGCGGCGCGCGACGGGGTATTGCTTGCGTTTGAGACCGCTGACACCGAGAACCAGGCGCGCAACACGGTCGTTCTTGTCGGCCTGCACGACGCGCTCCGCGAATTTCACGGATTCGTCGATTTCGCCATCCACTAGAAATGACAAGAAGGCGCGATCGAGCAGTTCGCCGTTATTTGGATCGCGCTTGAGAGCCGACCGGTAATAGGAAGCCGCGGCGCCGGCGTCGCGTTGCTGACCAGCGTGACGGGCGGCAAGGTAACTGCCCGACGCCGTCGTGTTGGCCAATTCCAGGGCGCTCAATGGCTGCGCAGCAAGTTTGACCGGTGCTGCCACGACAAAGGCGGCAAGCGCGCTGCCGGCAATGCAGCGGCCGATGCTCGAAGACGTCACGGGCGATGCTCCAATTGAAAAGGCTGGCCGCGGATTTCGCGCGGACACCGATGTTGCGCCGAGAATGGCCTTTTTGCGCCGCTCCCGCAAGAACGTCTCGCGGCGACGCGGAGAGAAATAAGCTTGAAAACGCTGATGTGGCGGTATCGTGACGCGGATGCCCGATCAAGTCACATGTTCGGGTAATTCGGCCCGCCGCCGCCTTCCGGGGGAACCCACGTGATGTTCTGGTTGGGGTCCTTGATGTCGCAGGTTTTGCAGTGGACGCAGTTCTGCGCGTTGATCACGAATTTCGGCGCGCCCGCCTCCTCGACCCACTCATAGACGCCCGCCGGGCAATAACGCGCCGAGGGCCCGGCGAAAACGTCATGTTCGGATTTCTTCTGTAGTCCGAGGTCGGCGACGTGCAAATGGACAGGTTGATCCTCGTCATGATTGGTGTTCGATAAAAACACCGACGAAAGCCGGTCAAATGTGAGCTTGCCGTCCGGCTTCGGATAGGTGATCGGGACGTATTCGGACGCCGGCTTGAGCGTGGCGTAGTCAGCCTTGCCGTGCTTGAGGGTGCCGAATAATGAAAATCCGAATGTGTTCGTCCACATGTCGAGTCCGCTGAACCCGATCCCAGCCAAGGTACCGAGTTTCGACCACAAAGGCTTGGAGTTGCGCACTTTCCACAGGTCCTTGCCGATCGCCGAACCGCGCCACGCTGTGTCGTAGTCCGTAAGCTCATCGTGACTGCGGCCACCTGAAAGTGCGGAGGCGACAGCTTCGGCGGCCATGATCCCCGATAGCATCGCGTTATGGCTGCCCTTGATGCGCGGCAAGTTCATGAAACCGGCATCGCAGCCGACCAGCGCGCCGCCGGGAAAGCTCAACTTCGGCACCGACTGATAACCGCCTTCCGTGAGGGCGCGCGCGCCGTAGGCGAGTTTCTTGCCGCCGGCGAATATGTCGCGCAACAGCGGATGAGTTTTAGCGCGCTGGAATTCCTCGAACGGCGAGAGATAGGGATTGGCGTAGTTGAGGTGAAGAACAAAGCCGACCGACACCAGATTATCGTCGAAATGATAGAGGAACGAGCCGCCGCCGGTCGAATTGTCGAGCGGCCAGCCGAATGTATGCTGCACCAGACCCTTGCGGTGTTTTTCCGGCGCGACCTGCCAAAGCTCCTTCAGGCCGAGCCCGAATTTCTGCGGCTCGCGCTCGTTCGACAAACCGAATTTCGCAATCAGTTGCTTGCCGAGATTGCCGCGGGCGCCCTCCGCGAACAGCGTATATTTCGCGCGCAGCTCCATGCCGCGCGTGAAGCTGTCCTTCGGCTCGCCATTCTTGCCCACGCCCATGTCGCCGGTCGCAACACCCGCAACCGCGCCGTTTGCATCGTAAAGAACTTCCGCCGCGGCAAAGCCCGGGTAGATTTCAACTCCAAGGCCTTCCGCTTTGGTCGCCAGCCAACGGCAGACACTGCCGAGCGAAACGATGAAATTGCCGTGGTTGCTCATCAATGGCGGCATTATAAAATTGGGAAGCCGCAGCGCACCGCCGGCGGACAAAAAATAGAAGCGATCATCGGTAACCGCCGTCTTGATCGGCGTATCTTCGGAACGCCATTCGGGCAGCAAACGATCGAGGCCGACAGGGTCAATGACGGCGCCCGAGAGAATGTGGGCGCCGACCTCCGAGCCTTTCTCCACCACAACGACGGAAATATCCGGATTGATCTGCTTGAGGCGAATAGCGCTGGCCAGGCCCGATGGCCCGGCGCCAACGACCACAACATCGAATTCCATTGCCTCACGGGCAGGTAGCTCGGCCATGAATCTCTCCCCAGACAATTGTCCACTTTTAAGCTCGGGGCGGCAATCGCACAGCCGTCATGCTAGTGTGCATAAATGACGCCCACCCAAGGCAAGACGGCACGCGACCTCCTCGACTTCTACGCCGAAGCCGGCGTGGACGCGCTCGTGGGCGAGGAACCGGTCGATCGCTTTGCGATGGCCGAGCCGCAGCCTCCGCCCGCTCGAACAGCGCGCCCCGCAATGCCACAAGCATTCGAGGCAAAAGCTGTCCCGGCCGGTGCCGCTCCGCAAGCCCCTGATGAAGCCGCATTGGCGGCGCGCGCGGCGGCAAAAAACGCGAAATCACTCGATGAGCTCCGCGGCATCCTCGATAAATTTGACGGCTGCGCGCTGAAGGCAACCGCCAGCCAGCTTGTGTTCGCCGACGGCAACCCGAAAGCACGCGTGATGCTCGTCGGTGAAGCACCGGGGCGCGACGAAGACATCGAGGGCCTGCCGTTCGTCGGCCGCTCCGGCAAATTACTCGACCGCATGCTGGCGGCTATCGGCCTCGAGCGTACGTCGGTCTACATCGCCAACATCGTTCCGTGGCGCCCACCTGGAAATCGCACGCCGACGCCGCAGGAGTTGCAAATCTGCCTGCCGTTCATTTTACGGCAGATCGAACTTGCAGATCCCGACATTCTCGTCTGTCTCGGCGGCCCATCGGCGCAGACGCTGCTTGGCATCAAGGAAGGCATCACCAAGACGCGCGGGCGCTGGTTCACCTTCGACACCGGCACACGCCAGATCCGCGCCATGCCGACCTTTCACCCGGCTTTTTTGTTGCGCAGCCCGCTCCAGAAGCGTTTCGCCTGGCGCGACTTCCTCGCGATCAAAAAGGCGCTAAGCGCATAATCCCGAAAAGCATGTCCCCGACCTCGATCGGGGATGGACACCGGTTTTCCAATAAGATCATGCGCAATCGAAACAAACTCTAACCGGTCAACACGAACTTCACCGCAAACAGCACCGCCAGCACGATCACGGCCGGCCTGGCCTCCTGCGGCTTGCCGGCAACCAGCTTGGCGAGCACGTAAGTAATAAAGCCGAGGCCAATTCCGGTTGCGATTGAATAGGTCAGCGGCATCGTGATTGCGGTCACCACCGCCGGCGCATATTCGGTGATGTCCTCCCAGTCGATCTCGGCAAGCCCGCGCGCCATTACGCAAGCGACATAGAGCAGCGCCGCGGACGACGCATAGGCCGGGACCATGCCCGCGAGCGGTGCGAAGAATAGCGCGAGCAAAAAGAATATGCCGACGAAAGCCGCGGTCAGGCCGGTGCGGCCGCCGGCGGAGACGCCCGCGGCACTCTCGATGTAACTCGTTGTCGTTGACGTCCCGATCAGCGCGCCGAACATCGCAGCGAAGCTGTCGGATATCAGCGCCTCTTTCATGCGTGCGAGCTTGCCGTTCTTCATCAGGCCCGTGCGATGCGTAACGCCAATTAAGGTGCCGGCGTTGTCGAACACATCGACGAACAGGATGGAGAACACCACAATCAGGAATGTCAGTTCTCCGCTGCGCGAGAAATCAAGCTGCAGGAATGTCGGCGCAATCGACGGCGGAATTGAGATAATGCCGGTGAACTGCGCCAATCCGAATGGCAGGCCGATCGCGGTCGCAACGAGTATGCCGATCAATGTTCCGCCCATGATGCGCCGATAGTTCAACCCGGCAATCAGCACGAAGCCGAGCAGCATCAGGACCGCCGAAGGATTGGTCATATCGCCGAGCGTCACCAGCGTCGCCGGATGGGCGACCACCACCTTGGCTTCTTCCAGTGCGATGATCCCCAGGAACAGACCGACGCCTGCCGATACGGCTAGCTTCAGGTTTTGCGGGATCGAGTCGATGACAAATTGTCTTATCCGAAACACCGAAATCAGAAAGAACAGCACGCCGGAGCAGAACACGGCGGCCAGCGCCTGTTGCCAGGTGTATTTGTAGGTGAGCACGACCGTGAAGGCGAAAAAAGCGTTGATGCCCATTCCGGGTGCGAGCGCGATCGGATAATTGGCATAAAGCCCCATCACCAAAGTGCTCACCGCGGCGGCCACACAGGTGGCGACGAACACCGCGCCCAGGTCCATCCCGGCTTTGCCGAGAATGATCGGGTTGACGAAGATGATGTAGACCATGGTCAGAAACGTGGTCACCCCGGCGACGAATTCGGTTCGGATGTCAGTCCCTTGCTCGGAAAGCCCGAAATATCGCTCCAAGACGGCGTATATCTGCGGTTCGGTCTTCCTCGCCGCCGACACGCGTTTGGTCCGCTTGACCATGTCACCCCTCCCCCGGCTGCCCGGTGATCGAGCCTAACGCGGCCGCGCCACGCGCGTCAGACACGATTGTGGAGGGTGTGGATAGCGCACTGGCGCATCTTGCCGCTTCGATATACCGCAGCGATGGAACGCAAAGGACTCGCCATGATTTATAGATAGCGAATATAGTCGCGCCCGGGGCATCGCTCGGAGCTTGTCATGGATTTTGATCCTGTTTTGCTCGCGCGTCTGCAATTTGCTTTCACAATTATTTTTCACATTATTTTTCCGAGCTTCACCATCGGGCTCTCGGCTTACATTGCCACGCTTGGCGTCGTCTGGCTGCGCAGCGGCAATGAACGCTATCAGCAGCTCATGCGCTTCTGGACCAGGATATTCGCGGTCTCCTTCGCGATGGGCGTGGTGTCCGGCATTGTGTTGTCGTACCAATTCGGCACCAACTGGAGCCGCTTCTCGGTGATGGCGGGCAATGTCGTCGGCCCGCTGATCGGCTACGAAGTTCTCAGCGCATTTTTTCTCGAAGCAACATTCCTCGGCGTTCTGCTGTTCGGTTTCAATCGCGTGCCGCCCTGGCTCTATGTGCTGTCGGCGACCATCGTCGCTGCCGGTACGGCCACGTCGGCATTCTGGATCTTGTCGGCCAATAGCTGGATGCAAACGCCAACTGGCCACGAGCTTCACGGCGGCGTTGCCTACCCGACCGATTGGCTTGCGATCATTTTCAACCCAAGCTTCCCCTATCGTTTCGCCCACATGCTCAATGCGGCTTACCTGACCACGGGCTTTGTGGTGCTGGCCGTCGGCGCGCGCTACCTGGTCGCCGGGCAGACACATCGAGGAAGGTCGCACCATGCTGCGCATGGCGATCGGCCTGACCGCGATCCTCGCCCCGTTGCAACTGTTGCTCGGCGATCAGCACGGCCTCAACACGTTGCAACATCAACCAATCAAGGTCGCGGCGATGGAAGCGCATTGGGACGGCAGCAAGCCCGGCGATTTCCACATTTTCGCCTGGCCCGACGAAAAAGCGGGCGTCAATCGCTTCGAGCTTTCCATTCCACACGGCGCCTCGCTCATTCTGACGCACCATATGAACGGCCTGTTTCCGGGATTGAGCAGCGTGCCGGCGTCCGATCGGCCGCCGGTGAAAATTGTGTTCTTCGGTTTTCGCATCATGCTCGCGATCGGCTTCTTCATGATTGCCGCCGCATTGTTCGGCGCATTTTTGTGGTGGCGCGGGACATTGTTTGAAGCGCGCTGGTATTTGCGCGCTGATGGCGCAATGCTGGTGGATCGGATTCGTGGCGGTGATCGCCGGCTGGATAGTGACGGAGACCGGACGGCAGCCCTGGATTGTTGCAGGCCTGATGCGCACCGCCGACGCGACCTCACCGGTCCCTGGCGCAACCATTGCCGGCACGCTCGCCCTTTTTGTCATAGCCTACGGCGTCGTGTTCTCGTTCGGCATCTACTACATCAATCGGCTCATCGCTCAGGGGCCGACCGGTGCTTCGGCTGAAGAGACCGGACAGTTTTCCGCTAATCCGATTTCGGCAGCACATGATGCAGGCCGCGCCGCTGTACGGCGGACATAAGGCGTTCGAGAATCGATCGCGAGGAGTTGAGCCATGGAATGGTATCTCCCGGTGATCTGGGCCGCGCTGATCGGCACCGCGGTCATCATGTATGTGATCCTTGATGGCTTCGATCTCGGCATCGGGATTTTGTTTCCGTTTGCCCGCAATGAAACCGAGCGCGGCCAGATGATGCGGTCGGTCGCGCCGTTCTGGGATGGCAACGAGACCTGGCTTGTCCTTGGCGGCGGCGGATTGTGGGTGGCTTTTCCAAGAGCCTACGCGGTCGTGATGCCGGCGCTCTATCTGCCGGTCATCGTGATGCTGCTGTCGCTCGTCTTTCGCGGCGTGGCGTTCGAATTCCGCACGGTGTCACGCAGCAAGACCTGGCTCAGCGTGGCTTTCGCCGTCGGTTCGACGCTTGCGGCTTTCGCGCAGGGAGTCATTCTCGGCGGGCTTGTCCAGGGCATCCCGGTGCGGGACGGCGCCTATAGCGGCGGCTCGTTCGACTGGGCAACACCATTCGCTTTTCTTTGCGGCCTGTCGCTGGTTGCCGGTTACGGTTTGCTCGGCGCCACCTGGCTTGTCATGAAAACCGAAGGAGCCGGTCGCCGATCGCGCTCGTGATCAGGCCAAGACCCTGCTGTTGGCTGGTACTCGTCTTCATGGCCGCCGTGAGTTTATGGACACCGCATCATGGAGCCGCGCATCGCGGCGCGCTGGTTCTCGCTGCCGAATTTTTACTTCCTGTGGCCGGTGCCGGCGGTGACGGCCCTCACAGCCTATCTCATCTGGCGCTGGATTGAGGCCGGCCGCGAGGTGCCGCCGTTTCTGGCGACGATTGCGCTATTCCTGCTCGGATTTCTCGGACTGGTGATTTCCAACTTTCCGTATCTTGTTCCGCCGTCACTCACTGTCTGGGACACCGCGGCAGCGCCGGCGAGCCAGATCTTCATGTTGCTCGGCACGCTGTTTCTGCTGCCGATCGTGCTCGGTTATGTGGGATTCATCTACTGGCTGTTCCGCGGCAAGGTGCGCGAGGGCGAAAGCTACCACTAGTGCAAGTCAGCACCTAGGGCGCGCCCTGCGGCCGCAACATCGACCAGCCCAAGCCTGATCAACGGCAGATCGCCCCTGCACCACGCGCGGAAATGAACGCGGCACTTCCTGCACCATGTCGGGAAACTGCGCCTTGAGCGTCGCAGGTGGCGTTCCGGTGTTGTCAGCGGCCGGCCAAACCAGAATTCCGCCCTGCGTGAGAACATCGGTCGGGCTTGCCCACGGACTGCGCTGCGGTGCCCAGGCAAAATAGACATGCGGCCTGCTCGGGGCCGCAAGCGCCACCAGCGGAGCGATCCGCGGATCGCCCGTCACATAAGGAAGCGGCTTGCCGGTGCGGCGCTGGTAGATGTCCGAATAGAAGTTGCCCTCCGCATTGGCCGGCTGCGCAATTCTCAGATCGGTGCCGAGCGTCCACGGAAACACCGCGATCGAGAGCGCGACCAGAACCGGAGGCGCGACAAGCAGTCCAAACCAGGCAGACGATACGAGCCGCTCACGGTAGAGCAGCACCTTGTCGCCGGCTGCCACGATCACGGCGAGACCCGAGAGCACGACCAGCGGTGCGATGCGGTCCAGCGGTCCAAGCCTGCCGCCGGCAAATACAACCGCAATCGCAGCAAGCGCGGGCGCCAGCGCAAAAGCATAGACAAAATTGCGTGCGAAAGGCTCAACGGGATTGCGATCGATCTCCGGCGCTCGTTCGCGCGGATGCCGCGGCCAACCGCTCGCCAATGTCACCAGCAAAGCGAGGCCAAGGTGCGTCAGTACCAAAACGATGCACAGCCACGTTCCCGGTGACAGCCGGCCAGTCGCAGCGACGCTCTCTTCGATGCCTTCCATCACAAGTGAACGCTCGCTGCTGAGCCAGAGTGCGTGCGGAAACACAACGATGCACAGAAGCAGCATCGCTATCCACGGTTCCGGATGGAGCGCGGCGGCCCGCCCGCGTGCCGTCGCCAGCGTGAACACAATCACGACGGCGACCAGGATCAATCCGACGTAGCTTGCAAGGATGAGCAGCCCGAGAACGAGCGCGAGCAGGAACCAGTAGCCCCGCCTGCTCTCGCCGACAGCACGCCAGTAGTACAACAACGCAAGCGCCCATAGCGGCGCCGCCAGAATCGCCGGACCAAAATTCGGGCTAGGGACAGAGAAGGCGGCGATGCCGACCATGAGCAAAACGGCAAGAACCGCATGCCGGGTACCGACAATGGCCCGGCCGAGGGCGAATACCGCCCAGTAAGCGATGACGATGCAGGCCTGCGCCAGCGCATAGAGTCCCAATGAGCCGGCGAGCCCGAAGGCGATCTCGCCGAGCCAAAACGCCAGCGGCGGTCCGAGATAACTGCCCAATACAAATTCGTGCCCGATGGCGAGCAGCATCGGCACATCGCCTGGTGGCGCGCTGAAAAAAATCGCTGGAATGAACGTCCACAGCGCGGCTTGCGTGAGCGCCACCGTCCAGAACACCACAGCCGGGCGCCCGCGCAGAAATTCAATGAGCAGAGAGACGTAATGCATTGGCCCGGGGCGGGGTGAAAGCCGGTGGAACCGGGCAGCAATAGAGAAGCCGGGCTAAAGAGGCAACAACCGCGCGACGGCCTCATCCGAGGCGCCGCCCATGGCGGCGAGTTTGGCGGCCACGGGTGCGAACGATTTTCGGTGGTGGATAGTGGGTCCGAGCTTGGCCAAAGCCGCAAAATGCTCCGGCACGCTGTAGCCCATATGCCGCTCAAAACCGTAGCCCGGGTGCGCGAGACCAAGGCGAGTCATCAACCGATCGCGGGTGACCTTGGCCACAATCGAGGCCGCCGCCACCGACAAGACCAGTGCATCGCCGGACACCACGGCTTCGCAATCGCAGCCGCAATCGATCTTTATGTTGCCGTCGACGAACACCAGTTTAGGCCGCTCGGGCAGTGCTTTGACCGCGCGGGCGAGCGCCCAGAGGGAGGCCCGCAGGATATTGTCGCGGTCGATCCGCTCGACCGCGCCAAATACCACCGCCACCTGTGCGGTTGCACATATCTTCTCGTAGAGCTTCTCACGCGCGGCAGCATCGAGCTTCTTGGAATCGTTGAGGCCACGCGGAATTCGGCTGGGATCAAGCACCACCGCGGCTGCCACCACCGGACCGGCGAGCGGTCCCCGCCCAGCCTCATCGCAGCCGGCCACCGGAAAGACGCCTTTGTTGAGCGCGCGCCGCTCGCGCCTGAACGTTGGACGCAAAATTGGCTCATCGAGCGGAAGGCGCTGCGCCGATCTCCGTATGGCCTTGCGGATCATAGCCGCGATCAGTGCCCGCGGCCGCCACGAAGTCAATTGTGGCGATTGGCAGCCAGTGGATGGCGGGGATGACGCGAGCGAATCAGAACAGGGCCAATTGCTCCGCGCCAGGCTTCGGCTTGCGGAAATGCTCGGTCGTCAGCTGGCTCCTCGTTTCGTTGAGGCCGAGCTTTTCGCAGGCCATCTCGAAGCGGCGGCCGATCATCCAGGCATAAGGCCCGGTGCCCTTCATCCGCGTGCCCCAGGTGGAGTCGTAGTCCTTGCCGCCGCGCATATCGCGAATCAGCTTGAACACATGGCGAGAACGGTCCGGATAATTCGCCGTCAGCCATTCACGGAACAGATCTCGCACCTCAAGCGGCAGGCGCAGCAGCACGTAACCGGCTTCTCTCACACCGGCGGTGCGCGCTGCTTCAAGAATGCGCTCGATCTCCATGTCGTTGAGTGCGGGTATCACGGGCGCGACCATGACCGTCGTCGGCACGCCAGCCTGGTTCAGGCGACGCAAGGTTTCGAGCCTGCGCATTGGTGTGGCCGCACGTGGTTCCATCTTGCGGGCAAGATCCCCGTCAAGAGTAGTCACTGACAGCGCGACCTTCGCAAGGTTGCGCTCGGCCATGCGCGCCAGGATGTCGAGATCGCGCAACACCAGCGCCGACTTGGTGACGATGCCGACCGGATGTCCAGCACGGTCGAGCACCTCCAGGATGCGACGCATGACTTTGTAACGGCGCTCGATCGGCTGATACGGGTCGGTGTTGGTGCCAATGGCAATGACCTTGGGCTCATAGCCGGGTGCAGACAGTTCTTTCTCGAGCAAGGCGGCCGCCTCGGGCTTCACCAGAAGCTTGGATTCGAAGTCGAGCCCGGGCGAGAGGCCGAGATAGGCGTGGGTTGGTCGCGCAAAGCAGTAGATACAGCCGTGCTCGCAACCGCGATACGGATTGATCGAACGGTCAAAGCCGATGTCGGGCGAGTCGTTTCGGGTTATGATCTTGCGGGTGGCGTCGACCGTCACGCTTGTCTTGAATGGCGGTAGCTCGTCCAGCGTGCGCCAGCCGTCATCGAACGCTATTCGGGCGAGAGCCTCGTAACGTCCCGACGCGTTGCTCTGTGCGCCGCGGCCGCGGCGGCGTTCGTGGTCGACTACGACCCCAAGCAGCTCGCTGACGTCGTCATAGCCGCCCGCCGGCGTGGAGGGCAGCTCCTTCACCGGCGGGCGTCTTGCGGCTGCTGTTGGTCGAGCCATGGAATTATCCTAGTAATTGAATGCGAACATAACAAGAACGATGTTGGACTTTTGAGCCGCTTTTTTGTCTCAAGTTCCATGTAGTTACTGGAGCATCTAGTTTGTAAGCGTGTGCACGTTTTATTGGACTTCTTGGCTGTCCTGCTGCCGTGAGGCCGCGCGAATGCGACATCAAGGTCCTGGCATCTGGAAGTCGAGATATCCGGACCGCTTCGATCGAATTTTTCTATCGCGGCACCGGCCAGAATTTGGGCAGTTGCGGCTCGATCTCGTGTGCCAGACAACAAAATCCACATGATATGGTGGCAACGGTATTCACTGGCTACGGTTCCATGCTGAGCGCCATCATCGCCACGCAAGAACTCGGAGCGCTCGCTGGTACCGACGCTTGCCGCCCTGGTGCCAGGTGCAGCAGTGGGTCTTGTTTCTGAAGTCATCGTCGCCGATGCCGGGTCGCGGGATGCCACCGCGGAAGTTGCCGATATTGCAGGCTGCCGGTTTATGGCTTCCGCCGACCCTATCGGTCTCCGGCTTCGCGCTGCCGCCGCCACCGTGCGCGCGCCCTGGCTGCTTTTCCTGCGTGCCGGCACGGTGCCCCAACCAGGCTGGATCGAGGCCGTGGACCGGTTCATCCATGCCACAGCGGGTTCGGACCGTGCGGCGGTCTTTCGACCGCCGGGCACTGCTGACCTCATGCGTCCAGCCTTTTCTGAAATCCTGAGCCTGCTCCGGGTCGCGCTCGGAGGCGGTCCACGGCCCGAGCAAGGGCTGCTGATCGCCAAGAAATTTTACGAGGATCTTGGCTGCCACCCGGATGGCGCCGAAGCTGAGGCCGCCCTGCTGAAACGGCTGGGGCGTCGGCGTATCGCCATGCTGAATCCGACGGCAGCGCAGCCGCGATAATACTTGACTTTATCAACTAATCTGTTGAGGCTGGCCGGCGTCATGACAAGCGCCGGAAATCCTCAGCAACGCATCGCCGCCGTACGCCGTTTCAACCGGTTCTACACGCGTCAGATAGGCGTCTTGCGCAAAACTTATCTCGATAGTCCCTACTCTCTCGGCGAGATGCGGGTGCTCTACGAGATCGCCCATAACGAGGCGGCCACTGCAAAGGATATTGGCCGCGCACTTGACCTCGACCCCGGTTACCTGAGCCGCGTGTTGCGCAATTTCGAAAGACGCGGCCTGATTATGCGGAAGGCATCGGAGATAGACGCCCGGCAAAGCCATCTGTCGCTAACCGCGCGCGGACGGCAGGCCTTCGAACCCGCGGAGAAACGGTCGCAGCGTGATGTCGGTGACATGCTGGCCACGCTCGAGCCCGGCGACCAATCCCACTTGATCTCGGCGATGCAAACAATCGAGGATCTCCTCGGCGAACCGGCCCAGCTGCAAACGGCCAGCCCCGATTTCATCCTGCGCGCGCCACGTTATGGCGATTTTGGCTGGATTGTCTCCCGACACGCCGAGCTCTACGCCCAGGAATACGGTTGGGGTGAGCCGTTCGAAGGTCTGTGTGCGCAAATCGTGGGCGACTTCGTCAACAACTATGACCCCAAGATGGAACGCTGCTGGATCGCCGAGATTAGCGGCGAAAATGTCGGCTGCGTCATGCTGGTCAAGGACGATGTGCCGGGCGTTGCGCGGCTTCGCCTGCTGCTGGTCGATCCGAAAGCGCGCGGCCTCAAGCTTGGCACGCGCCTGGTCGACGAATGCATCGGCTTTGCGCGCAAGTGCGGCTATCAGAAGATGACATTGTGGACGCACAGCATCCTCGCCGCCGCGCGTCGAACCTACGAAAACGCGGGTTTCACCCTCACATCGAGCGAACCGCGCCACACCTGGGGCAAGGATGTCGTCGCCGAGTTCTGGGATATGGAGTTGTGAGACGCCTGGCGGCTGACAAACTCTACGTCGTCGCGCCTTTTGCCTTGGGCCGCCGCAAATGCTCATCGAGCCGCGGCAGGATTTCCACGAAATTGCAGGGCCGGTAGCGATAATCGAGCTGGTGTACGAGGATCTCGTCCCAGGCATCTTTGCAGGCGCCCGGCGACCCCGGCAGGCAAAAGATATATGTCGCATTGGCAACGCCGGCAGTGGCGCGCGTCTGGATCGCCGACGTGCCGATTTTCCTCTCGCTCACCAGCAGGAACATCGTCGAAAAACCGTCCATTTTTTTCTCAAACAGCGGCTCCACCGCTTCCGGCGTGACGTCACGACCGGTAAAGCCGGTGCCGCCGGTCGTGATGACAACATCGATGAACTTGTCGGCGATCCATGCTTTCACCCGCTGGCGGATCGCTTTCATCTCGTCCTTGACGATTGATCGCTCGGCCAGAACATGACCGGCAGCGCGGATGCGCTCGATCAGCGTTGCGCCGGATTTGTCGTCAGCAAGTTCACGCGTGTCGGATACCGTGAGCACCGCGATCTTCAGCGGCACGAATTGTCGGCTTTCGTCGATGCCGGGCATAAGTGTGGCCCCTAAGGCGAACCCGCCGCGAAGGTATTGCAGGAAGACACTTTGCCCTCTTTCAGGCCGGTCGTGAACCAGCGTTGCCGCTGCGCCGATGACCCATGGGTGAAGGCGTCCGGTACGACATAACCACGCGATTGCTGTTGCAAGCGGTCATCGCCGATCGCCGCAGCTGTCTGCAAGGCCGCCTCCACATCACCCGCCTCGAGCGAATTCCAGCGCTGGTTGGAATGGTTGGCCCAAACTCCCGCCAGACAATCGGCTTGCAGCTCGACCCGCACCTGAATGCGGTTTGCTTCAACCTTGCTGCCGGCGGCACGTTGTGCGTTTTGCGCCTTTGGCAGAATGCCGAGCAGATTTTGGACGTGATGACCGACTTCGTGCGCGATCACGTAAGCTTCCGCAAATTCACAGGCCTTGCCACTGCAACCACGAAAACGCTCGCGCATGTCGCGAAAGAAAGAGGTATCGAGATAAATGCGCTTGTCGTTCGGACAATAAAACGGCCCCATCGCGGCTTGCGCGTAGCCACACCCGCCTTGCTCCGAGCCGGAGAACAGCCGCAGGCGCGGCACTAGATATGTTTGTCCACTATCTTTGAAAATCTCCGTCCAGGTGTCTTCCGTATTGCCAAGCACGGCGGCAACGAAATCGCCCATCTGATCCTTGGGCGCGCCGGTGCGCCGCGCGCTTGGCTGCGAGGGCTGCTGAGAGTGCGTGCCGCTGTTGACGAGCTCCGCGCCTCCAATCAGCACGCTCGGGTCAATGCCGAGCGCCCAGCCGATCAGGCCTAGAACGACAATGGTCCCAATTCCAAGGCCGCCACCCCCGACCGGAATACCAATTCCACCGCCGCCGCCAAATCCACCACCGGCGTCGCGATCGTCTTCAACATTGTCACTGCGGCGGAAATCATCCCAACGCATCGCAAATTCCTCCCGGAACCTTTACGCGATCATCGCCGAACTGGACGCACACGTCCAATTCCAATGCGCAACTGGCATGGTAATCATACCTCCCAACCCCGCGTGAAATAGGCAGAATTTGCCGAGTTGAGGACCTCAACAATAAACCGCTTTTTTACTTTGCACGCTCAAGATGCAGATCTGTCGGTTGTAGGTCCCGCGTCGCCGACCGCGTCACCTGAGTCAGAGTCCTGAGTCATGGTAGTGTCGCGTCGCGGGGCGCCCTCACGGGCGCCCCGTGGAGTTTCAGAGAGTCCGCAACCGCACCGTATTCTTGTCGGCGACTGCATCGCCGGCATGGCGAAGTTGCCGGCGGCATCCGTCGACCTCGTCTTCGCGGATCCGCCCTATAATCTTCAACTCACCAGCGATTTGAAGCGCCCGGATGACTCGCATGTCGATGCGGTCACGGACGACTGGGACAAGTTCGACAGCTTTGCGGCCTACGACACTTTCAGCAAAGAATGGCTCAAGGCATGTCGCCGCGTGCTCAAGCCCGCCGGTACGATCTGGGTGATCGGCTCGTATCACAATATTTTCCGCGTCGGCACAGTGATGCAGGATCTCGGTTTCTGGATTCTCAATGATGTGATCTGGCGGAAATCCAACCCGATGCCGAATTTCCGCGGGCGCCGTTTCACCAACGCGCACGAAACGCTGATCTGGGCGTCGCGCGACCCCGAGGCGCGCGGCTACACGTTCAACTACGAAGTCCTCAAGGCCGCGAATGAAGACATCCAGGTGCGCTCCGACTGGACGCTGCCATTGTGCACGGGTGATGAACGCCTGAAGGGCCGCGACGGCAAGAAGCTGCACCCGACCCAGAAACCGGAAGCACTGCTCGCGCGCGTGATCCTGTCGAGTTCGCGACCCGACGATCTGGTGCTTGACCCGTTCTGCGGTACCGGCACGACCGGCGCGGTCGCCAAACGCCTTGGCCGCCGCTTTGTCGGTTGTGAGCAGGATGCCAAATACGCCAAGGCCGCGGATAAACGAATTTCTGCGACCACGCCGCTGGAAGCGCCGACGCTTGCACCATTCGTCACCGCACGCGAAGCGCCGCGCGTACCGTTTTCAGCATTGATTGAACGGGGGCTGGTGACACCTGGAGCGCGGCTGGTCGACGCCAAGAAACGCCATAAGGCGCTGGTGCGGGCTGACGGCGCGGTATCGCTCGACGGAGCCGTTGGTTCTATTCACCGCATCGGCGCATTGGCGCAGGGCCTGGAAGCCTGCAATGGCTGGACCTTCTGGCATGTCGAGACGCCAAAGGGTCTGCGCCTGATCGATGAATTCCGCGCCCAAGTGCGTGCGGAAATGTCGGAAGCGGCAGAGTAAGTCAAACTCCGTTCATTCCCGCGAAAGCGGGAATCCAGTTCTTTCTTGTTTTCTCGGATTGCGAGTCGGCCCTGGGCCCCCGCTTTCGCGGGGACGAACGGAACTGAGACATTGCCTAGCGATCAGACAGAGTTTCCAGCAGCAAGGCGAGCGCGCGTTTTGCAAAAGCGTCCATGTTCGCGCGCCGGTCGGCGCTTCCCGTTTGCAATGTCACTGCGCGTTCAACAGGGCCTGCGATCGCCATGCAACTGTGACCTGCGGGGTCGCCGTAGCGATTGCCGCTTGGCCCCGTTGCGCCGGTTTCGCCAAGACCCCACGTGGCACCCAGCCGCTCACGAACACGCCGCGCAATCAACAGCGAATAGGCCTCGGTGGCAGGCCGCAGGCCTTGCATGTCGGCGTCACTGATGCCGAGCAGCGCGGCACGCGATGCTTTCGTATAGACCACCGCGCCGCCGATGACATACGCGGAGGCGCCCGGCACCGCGAGCAACGCCGCCGCAATAAGTCCGCCGGTCGAGGATTCCGCAACGGCGATCGTTTCGCGGCGCTCAATCAGGCGAGCCGCGATTTTCTCGGCGAGTGGAAGTAGCAATTGCATCGCTCAGGCCGCTCCGTTTCCAAGCTGGCAAAGCACACGGAACACGCCGAGGTCGGCATTTGCGAATTGCTTCGCCAGGCGTGCGCCGAGTTTCTCGGCGTCGGCTTGGTGCAGCGTATCTATCATCAGGCAGGCTTTGATCTTTTTATCGCCGCCCCGCAGCTTTTCTTCCATCGACACCGGCTGCCCCGCCGGATCGACGGCCGTCCAGATTTCGCACGCCGCGACTGCGGTGTCGTTCGCCAGTTCATTAGCCAACTGTGTCAAACCTTCGATGTCCGGCGCATCGTTGAACCGCATCATGACGGCATAAGCGCCGCGAAAGCCGCCGCGCCGCAATGTGCGATGACACAGCGTGCGGTTCATGTTGAGAAACACCTCCGACATGATTTTCTTGGTCATTGGTGTCGGATTGTCGAGCCGCTCAAGATAAGCCTTCGAGGTCAACACCGCGGGACTCTCAACCAGATAGAAATTGGAATAGGCAGCCGAGCCCGAGATGGCCTGATGCCGCCGGCCGAACAGAAAACCGGGCACGGCAAGCCGTTCCAGGAGATGCTCACTTTGGAACCACGCGTCGAATTCAGCGTCGCGGCCGGCTGCGACGTCGTTGAAGATCGCCAGAATACCCTGCTGATTCATTTCCCTGCGACCACCATGATCTCGACCTTGTAGTCGGGCGTGGCGAGCTTCGCCTCTACGGTCGCGCGTGCCGGCGTATTGCCGGGCGACACCCAGGCGTCCCAGACTGCATTCATCTCGGCGAAATTGGCCATGTCGGTGATCCAGATATTGGCCGACAGCAATTTCGTCTTGTCGGTACCGGCCTTGGCCAGGAAGCCATCGATCTGACTCAAGATGCTTCTGGTCTGTTCGGTGGTGTTCTTGCCCTTGGGATTATCCGCGACAATGCCGGCGAGATAGACTGTGTCGCCGTGCACCACCACTTTGCTCATGCGTGCGGCGACGTCGTGACGTTCGATTTTCATTGGCTTGTTCCTTTTCCCGGATCGCGGCCGAATTTTTAGCCGTCTTTCGCGCCATTGGGAACTGACACCGCTCCTCCGACTTATCGCAACAGCAACCAACCAAAAGGGAGGACGGCCCATGGGCTGGTTTTCATCCGATATCGACACATTCGACGAACTGTTCGTGCATACGCTGCAGGACATCTATTACGCCGAGCACCAAATCCTCAAAGCCTTGCCGGACATGGTCAAGAAAGCGTCCGATCCAGGCCTCAAGAAGGGGTTCAGTACTCATCTCAAACAGACCAAGGGCCAGGTCAAAAGGCTCGATCGCGTCTTCAAAATGATCAAGTCGATCCCGCAAGGCACCAAGTGCCCGGCGATCGACGGTATCATCGAGGAAGCGAACGAGATCGCCGGCGAGATTGAAGACAAGGTCGTGCTCAATGCAGCGTTGATCGCGGCGGCGCAGGCGGTCGAGCACTACGAGATCACGCGCTATGGCACACTGGTGGCTTGGGCCAAGGTGATCGGGCGCAACGATGTCGCCAAAATCCTCAATATGACTCTGAAGGAAGAAAAAGCGACCGACAAAAAATTGGGTGCAATTGCCAAGAGCAAGATCAACCGAAAAGCGGCGGCGCGGAAGCTGCCGAAGCCGGACCGGTCGGAGCGCGCGGAAAACGCAATGCTGAATGCAGCGGCCGGTATCCCGGCGATCTAGCCGCCGGGCGCACCTTGCGCATTGACGTAGAGCGCATACAGCGAATGCGCAGCCGCCATGAACAGGCGGTTGCGCTTCACGCCGCCGAAACAAACATTGGCGCAGCGCTCGGGCAATGAAATGTGGCCGATCGGCTCGCCTTGCGCGGTGAACACACGCACGCCGTCGAGCTCGGGTGTCATGCCCCAGCCGCACCACAAGTTGCCATCGGTATCGCAGCGGAAACCGTCCGGCGTGCCCTGCGGCCCGGAGTCGATCAGGATCTTGCCGTTGGCAATTTTGTCGCCGGTGACGTCAAAGCTCAGAATGCGGCGTGGCTCGCTGCGCGATTCCACGATGTAGAGTTTTTTCTCGTCCGGCGAAAACGCCAGGCCATTCGGCGCATTGATCTCACCCGCCACGACAGTGACCGCGCCAGTCTTACCATCGACGCGATAGACGTTCATCGGTAATTCGGGCTCGGCGATTTCGCCTTCGTAGTTGCTCAGGATGCCGAAGCGCGGATCGGTGAACCAGGTCGAACCGTCCGACTTCACGACCACGTCGTTCGGCGAATTCAGCCGTTTGCCCTCGAAGCGGTCGCAAATCACGGTGATGCTGCCGTCATATTCGGTGCGGGTGACGCGCCGGCTGAGATGTTCGCAGGTGATCAGCCGGCCTTGCCTGTCGCGGGTATTGCCATTGGCGTTATTGGATGGTTTGCGGAACACGCTGGTCGTGCCGGTTTCCTCGTCCCAACGCCGGATGCAGTCGCCCGGCACGTCGCTCCAGAGTAGATAGCGCCCGTCGCCAAACCAGACAGGTCCCTCGCCCCAGCGCGAGCCGGTCCATAGGCGATCGACGCTTGCAAGCGGCAGTCGGTATTTGTCGAAGCGCCGATCGAGCGATTGAACGAGCGGATCGGGATAACGCAGGCTCGGCGACCAGCCGCCGCGCGCTCTATCCTCGCCGTCTGTCATGCTTGCCTCCGCGACCACTGTCGAGCGCATGGACAATGACTTTACGCATGACGTTGGGCAAGGCTTCACCAGCAAGGCCCGCAAGGGGCGCCCAACGCGCGTCCGTTGGCGCTTTGGTCGGGCGCGTCACCGTCGCAAGGAAGACCGCAAGCTCGAGCGGAAAATGCGTGAAGACATGACGCACGATGCCCGGCACGCGCTTCCACTTTGCGCCCTTCAAGCGCGGGGCGGAGCGCAACGCAGACTTCTCGTCGAAATCGTTCGCCCACGCACTGCCCGGCACTTCCGTCATCGACGCAAGCAGCCCCTTGTCCGGGCGCTTCCGCAGCAACACGCGCCCGTCGGCACGGAGAGCGACGTAGGCCGCACCACGCCGCAGTTGTCCTTCCCGCTTCGGCGCCTTGCGGGGAAATGTTTCCTGGTCGCCGCGCAGATGTGCCGCGCATGACTCGACCCACGGGCACAGCGCACAGGCCGGACGTTTGGGTGAGCAGATGGTGGCGCCGAGATCCATGAAAGCTTGCGCGAAATCGCCGGCGCGCTGGCTCGGCAACAACGACGCGGCCAACTGCTTGATCTTCGGTTTGGCCGCCGGCAATGACTCTTCGACCGCGAACAGGCGCGACACCACGCGTTCAACATTTCCGTCGACCGGCACCGCCCCCACATCGTATGCGATCGCGGCAACGGCTGCGGCCGTATATTCGCCGATGCCAGGCAGCGCGCGGAGCGCATTCAAATCGCTCGGAAATTTTCCACCGTGCCGCTGAACGACTTCTTTCGCGCACGCGTACATGTTCCGCGCGCGCGCGTAGTAGCCGAGACCCGCCCAAGCGCGCAGCACATCATCGAGACTGGCGGCCGCGAGCCTGCCGATCGTCGGCCACCGCGCCAGAAAACGCGCATAGTAGGGGCCGACGGCCTTGACCGTCGTCTGTTGCAGCATGATTTCGGAAAGCCAGACGCGGTAAGGATCGGGCCGTTCGCCGCGCCGTGCGCGCCAGGGCTCCAGTCGCCATGGCAATACGCGAGCGTGGCGGTCGTACCAGGCGAGAAGATCGGCGGCCCCGGGCGCAGCCTCTTTCTTTCGCCGCGGCATGCGGACTGCTACGGTCATGGCATCCACGATGGCATAAGGTGTACCCGCATAATCCCGAAAAGCATGTCCTCGACCACGATCGGAGATGCGAACCGGTTTTCGGATAAGATCATGCGCATGGAAAACTCTTCATGACCAAGCCCTCACGCAGTTTTCCCCGGCCGCTTTCGGAGCTGCTCGGCGCCACCTTAAACGACGTCATGAAAGCGCAGGGCTTTGCCTCGACCGAAATTATCTCGCGCTGGACAGACATTGTGGGCCCCGAAATCGCTGCCCACAGCGAGCCTCTCAAGATCAGCTGGCCGCGCGCGATCGGCGATGAAGCGCCGGAACCGGCCACCCTGGTGCTGCGGGTCGAAGGGCCGGCGGCGCTTGAAATCCAGCACCTGTCGGCCGTCATTCTCGAGCGGGTCAATCGCTTCTTCGGGTGGCACGCGATCGGCCGTGTTGCGTTACGCCAGGCCCCTCTTCGACGCCGCGAGCAGCCGCTCAGGCCGGCGCCCGATCTGGCCATGGCGGCGCGCATCGCCGAGGCGCTGCCCGAGGTGAAAGACGAGGATCTGCGCCAGGCGCTCGCCCGGCTGGGGGCAGCAATCAAGCGAAATTGAGCAAGCCGGACGCCTTGGCAGCCCGGCCCGGCATTGCCACAATTATGCTATCCAGCTAGCCAGTGACCCTACGGACCGGCATTTCAGCCCAGGAGCCTCAGTTGACGATCACTCGCCGCGAATTCTGCCAAAGCACCGCCGCGCTGGCCCTCGCCACAGCCGTGCTGGGCGTCTCCTCGTTGCCGCCGTTTCCCGGTGAGGCCTTCGCAGAAACTGTGCCGACCGAGGAGTTGATGAAACCCGATGCGCTGCCCGACATGGCAATGGGCAACGACAAGGCGCCGGTGACCGTCATCGAATACGCGTCGATGACCTGCCCGCATTGCGCACATTTCGAGGAAACGACATTCCCCGAACTCAAGAAGCGTTACATCGACACCGGCAAGGTACGGTTTATCTTCCGCGAGTTTCCGCTCGACAACCTCGCGGCGGCGGCTTTCATGCTCGCGCGCTGCTCGGGTCAGACCGACAAGGACAAATATTTTGCTTTGGTCGACACGCTGTTCCGGCAGCAGCGGCAATGGGCGGTGGAGAAGCCGATACCGCCTTTGCTCGCCATCGCGAAGCAGGCGGGCTTCACCGAGCAGACTTTCAACGAGTGCCTGGCGAATCAGAAGGTGCTCGACGGCATCGAAAGCATGCGCCAAAGGGCCGTCGACAAGTTCAAGGTCCAATCAACCCCGACCTTTTTCATCAATGGAACCGCCTACCCGGGCGCCTTGTCGATTGAAGACATGGCCAAGGCCATCGACCCCTATCTCAAGGGCTGATAAGGCTTTTTTGCCCTGAGCGGCACCCGGCATCGCGATGCAGGCTTCACGGCCCCGCCCGCACCCCGCCGGAAATGTCTGGAAAACCACCGTCTTGGTCCGCACGACAGTTGCCCTCGCGGGCGCGGCGATTCATTCTGCCGACCGATGCGGCAGATGGGCCACCAGACCCGGGCCAAGCCTCGGGACGGCTTGCTGAATTGTTCAATGCAAAAACCTGATGGAGTGGCGGGTTCTCATCCCCGCCTTGCGCATGACCCGGAACACCGGGAACCGATCGTCGGAAAAATTTGTGCGCCAACAAGAAGAATGCTGAGGCCTTAACGAATGAAACTCACGCGTCTGCGTCTGCTCGGATTCAAATCATTCGTCGAACCGACCGATTTCATGATCGAGCCGGGTTTGACCGGCGTCGTCGGCCCTAACGGCTGCGGCAAGTCGAACTTGGTCGAGGCGCTGCGCTGGGTGATGGGCGAATCTTCGCACAAATCCATGCGTGCCGCGTCCATGGATGACGTGATTTTTTCCGGCTCGAACAGCCGCCCGGCCCGCAACAATGCCGAAGTGGCGATCGCGATCGATAATTCGACGCGTTCGGCGCCCGCGGCCTTCAACGATCAGGATTCAATTGAAATCGCCCGCCGCATCGAGCGCGATTCCGGTTCCAATTATCGCATCAACGGGCGTGAGGTCCGCGCGCGCGATGTCCAGATCCTGTTCGCCGACGCCTCGACGGGCGCGCGCTCACCTGCCCTCGTGCATCAGGGTCGCATTGGCGAGATCATCCAGGCCAAGCCCGAGCAGCGCCGCCGCGTCCTGGAAGAAGCTGCCGGCGTTGCCGGCCTGCATGCCCGCCGGCATGAAGCGGAGCTGCGACTGAAGGCGGCAGAGACCAATCTCCTGCGCGCCGAAGACGTGATTGGCCAGCTCACAGCGCAAATCGACGGACTGAAGAAGCAGGCCCGCCAAGCGATCCGCTATCGCACCGTGTCGTCGCAAGTGCGCAAAAACGAGGCGATGCTCTATCACTTGCGCTGGACGGCCGCGAACAATGAGGTCGCCGAAGCCGAGCACGCCAAGGATCTTTGCGTGCGCACCGTTGCGGGACGCGTCGAGGCGGAAGTCGAGGCTTCGAAACGCCAGGCGGTCGCCGCTGCCGCCCTGCCGGAATTGCGCGAGGCCGAGGCGCGCGCGGGTGCAGCCCTGCATCGTCTCAACGTCGCGCTACAGGATCTTGACCGCGAAGAAGCACGCGCCAAGGACCGCATTGCCGAACTTGATCTCCGGCTGGTTCAGTTTGCCGCCGACACCGAGCGCGAGCAGCGGCTGGCGGCCGACGCCGAGCAAGCCGTCGTCCGCCTCACCACCGAGGAAGAAGCCATTCGGGCTGAAGCCCGCGAAAGCGCTGGCCGTCGCAGCGGTATCGATGCCAAAGTTACGGCGGCCGACGGCGATCTATCCGCTGCAGAAAAGATTTTCAGCGATCTGACCACCGCGCTTGCCGACCTGACCGCGCAACGCAACCGTTACGAAAACGCTGCGCGCGAGCAAAGCGACCGCATCGCGAAGTTTTCGTCCGAGATCGAGGCCATCGAGCGCGAACTGACGACGTTGCACAGCGCCGATAGCGCCCCGCTCGCTGCTGCAGTCGAAGGCGCGCAAGCGGCGCTCACCGAAGCGGAAGCCACTGCGGTGGCCGCCGAGGCCGCACATAACGTTGCACGGGCGGAGCTCGAGACTGCGCGTACGGGGTCGGCGGAAGCCGAGAAACGCGTACAGCGCCTCGAGACCGAGGCGAAAACTCTCTCCAAGATGTTATCGCTCGAGACACGCAGCCTTTGGCCGCCTGTGATCGACCACGTCTCTGTGGACAAAGGCTACGAAAAGGCTTTGGGAGCCGCGCTCGGTGACGATCTCGACGCGCCGGTCGACCCGTCGTCTCCCATGCATTGGACCGCGGTGGCGAGCGAGGCCCCTGACCCGGCCCTGCCCGACGGCGTTGAATCGCTCGCGCGTTATGTCAAAGCACCGACACAGCTTGCGCGGCGTCTCGCGCAAATTGGGGTGGTCGAGCGAGACACCGGCATCCAGCTGGCCGGGGCTCTAAAAACCGGCCAGCGATTAGTCTCGCGCGAGGGTGATCTCTGGCGCTGGGATGGCTTTGTTGCAGCGGCACACGCGCCGACCGGCGCTGCCCGGCGGCTAGCGCAACGCAGCCGGTTTGCTGAAATCGATAGCGAACTTGAAAGTGCACGCAACGAGGTCGAAGCTAAACGGCGGGACCTAGAAAAGGCACAGGCTGCTTTCGACGCTGCCAACAGCGCGGAAGCAGAATCGCGGGCGCGCGAGCGCGACCTCAATCGCCAGGCGGCGCGTCTCTCGGCACTGGCGGAAGCACGCGCCCGGCTGACGATGAGCCGCGACGAAGCGACGGCGGCCAAGACCGAGGCGGAAGGCGCGCTCGGCGCCTTTGCGGCTGCGGCCGATATCGAAACCAAACTTGCGCAAGTGCGCGATGACATTTCGGGCAAGCGCGCAAAGCTTGCCGAAGTACGGGCCGAACAGCAGGCAATCGTGCGCGAAGCCGAGCTCGCTGACCGCCGCCTGGCCACTCTCGCGGCCGACAAGTCCGGTTGGCACGAGCGCCAGCAAGGTGCGCGCAATCAGATTACCACCCTTGAGCAACGCACCACCGAGGCCAAGCGCGACCGCACCGAACTGCAAAACGCGCCGCAAGTCTTTGCCGAAAAGCGCGCAGCACTGATTACAGAAGTCCAGACCGCCGAGACGGCGCGCCGCGCCTGTGCCGGCCGTTTGCAAGAAGCCGAAGGCGCGCTTGCCGAAGCCGATCGTGATGCGCGCGCCGCGCTGGAGGCGGCAAGCGCCGCACGCGAAGAGCTCGCACGAGCCGAAGAGCGCTTCGAAGGCGCCAAACGCCGGCTCACCGATATCGGCCGCGAGATTCACGACATGCTGGAAATCGAGCCGTCGGGCGTGGCGGCGCTCGCCGAAATCAAGCCGACTGATCCGCTGCCCGATCTCACAGAGATCGAGGCAACCTTGGAACGCCTGCGCCGCGAACGCGAGCGGCTGGGTGCGGTCAATCTGCGCGCCGAGGAAGAATTACGCGAAGTTGAAGCTCAGCACACTTCGCTTACGACCGAACGCGATGATCTGGTCGAGGCGATCAAGAAATTGCGCCTGGGCATTCAGAGCCTCAATCGCGAAGCGCGCGAGCGCCTGCTGGCTTCGTTCGAGCAGGTGAACAAGCATTTTCAGCATTTGTTCGCGCAACTGTTTGGCGGCGGCACTGCCGAATTGCAATTGATCGAAAGCGAAGACCCGCTGGAAGCCGGGTTGGAAATCCTGGCCAAGCCGCCTGGCAAAAAGCCGGCGACATTATCGCTGCTCTCGGGCGGCGAGCAGGCATTGACCGCCCTGGCGCTGATCTTCGCCGTGTTCCTGACGAATCCGGCGCCGATCTGCGTGCTCGACGAAGTGGACGCGCCGCTCGACGATCACAACGTTGAACGTTTCTGCGATCTGCTCGACGAGATGATCAGGTCGACGGACACACGCTTTGTGATCATCACCCACAACCCGATCACGATGGCGCGGATGAACCGCCTGTACGGCGTCACCATGGCCGAACGCGGCGTTTCGCAACTTGTATCGGTCGACCTCGAAGCCGCCGTGCGGTTCCGCGAAGCGAGCTAGCCCGCTAGGCCGCCTGAATTTTTGACGGCCGCGCCGATGTCACCAGACGCGGCTCACCCGCAAGCCAGGCGGAACTGATCGTCCAGGTGTGATCGCGCTCGCAGGCCGGACAATGCATGCGGCCAGAGACCGTCGGCAATTTGCGGAACGTCACAGGTTCGGTCTCGATCGCGGTCGAGACCGCACGGCCTGTCACGGGACACCAAATCATCACCGTGCTCATAGGTGATGCCCTCCGAATTTAACCCCCGTACCCGATCGCGATGGAACTTGCCGATCGTGACCGTCTCAAGACAACGCCACGCCCAGATGGGCCGCCCTGTGGATAAAAACCAGCCCCCTGCAATACCGCCGGAACCAATCCTGATGAGCGGCGTTAATGGCCCGTGTATTTCAGCCGGGCGGCTCCCCCCTTACCCCCCGAATAGCCGTCTGGCGATAAGACCCCGAGTTTAGGCTCGGGGTCTTTTTTTGTTCTCCGACGTCAATTGCCTGACTCTCCAATACCTTTAGTGCGACTACCAGGTTGCCTCCCGCCGCCCCTACCCGGTTGCCGTTGGCCGCGGCGATCCCATCTAGGATAGACTTGTTTCGCTCGACCAACCGTTTCCTACCCCGGAGCTGTTTCATGTCCACCACCGGCTGGATCGTTCTTGGTGCCGCCGTCGTCGTCGTGATCTGGGCGATCAGCATCTACAACAGCCTCGTCGCCATGCGGCAGAGGACAAATCAGGCCTTCGCCGATATCGATGTGCAGCTCAAGCAGCGCCACGATTTGATCCCGAATCTCGTCGAGACGGTGAAGGGCTATGCCGCGCACGAGCGCGGAACGCTGGAGGCCGTAATCCAGGCGCGCAATGCTGCTGTCGCTGCGCCCGGCGTCGAGCAAAAAGTTGCAGCTGAAAATGTGCTCAGTGGCGCGTTGCGCCAGCTGTTCGCACTGTCGGAGAATTATCCGAACCTCAAGGCCAACGCGAACTTCCAGCAACTGCAAAGCGACCTGTCCGATATCGAGAACAAGCTCGCGGCCTCGCGCCGCTTCTTCAACAGCGCGGTGCAGGAGTACAACACCGGCATCCAGCAATTCCCGGCGTCGCTATTCGCCGGAGTTTTTGGCTTCTCGCAACGCGAGTTTTTCGATCTCGGCGAAAGCCGCGCCCAACTCGATCAGGCACCGAGTGTGAAGTTCTAGACCACATCCGTCATGCCCGGCCTTGTGCCGGGCATCCCGCTTAGGCTGGCACGGTATTGCGTCCCTATGCGAGACGGCCGGGACATAGGCGAGCGAAGCGACGCCGTTCTTCGAACGGCTATGCCCGACCATGACGAGGAAAGCGCCGAGCAAGACCATGGCCGCTTACGGACTCTATACGCATATCCAGTCGAACAAGCGCCGATCGATTGCGCTGCTGATCGGCCTGTTTTTTCTGGTCTACGTCATGGTGTTCGCCGGTGCGTTGTTGGCCGAAGCGCTGAGCACCTACAACTCCTACAACGCACCGCCACTCGACTATCTCATTCGCGCAGCCGAGTTCGATTTCATCAAGGCGTTGCCATTCGCAACCGTCGGTACGGTCATCTGGATTGCAATCGCCTACAAATTCCACCAGCAAATGATCGACGCCGTCACCGGCGCGCAGCCGGTTACCCGACAGGAAGAGCCGCGGCTATATAATCTGCTGGAGAACCTGTGTATCTCACGCGGCATCACGATGCCGACGCTGCGTATCGCGGACGATGATGCACTCAACGCGTTCGCCACGGGTCTCAATCAGAAGCAATATTCGATCACGGTAACGCGCGGTCTGATCAACGCGCTCAATGACAAAGAGATCGAGGCCGTGCTCGGCCACGAGCTCACGCATATCCGCAACGGCGATGTGCGCATGCTGGTGATCGCAGTGGTGATCGCCGGCGTCATTTCGTTCTTCGGCGAGCTTGTATTCCGGATCTTTTTCCAGAACGTGATGTGGGGCGGCGGCCGGCGCTCCAGCAGCGACGATCGCAAGGGCGGCGCCGGTCTCGCCATCATCATCGCCATTGCCATCATCGCGGTGGTCTGGATCCTGTCCATCGTGATCCGCTTTGCGCTGTCGCGTCAGCGCGAATACCTGGCTGATGCGGGCTCGGTGGAACTCACGAAAAATCCTGATGCCATGATTTCGGCGCTGCGCAAGATCGAAGGGCGCGGCGAAATACCGGGCGCCAATTCCGCCGTGATGGAAATGTGCATCGATAACCCACGGGTCGGTTTTTCCAATGTTTTTGACACCCATCCGCCGGTTGAGGCGCGCGTCGAGGCGCTGGTGAAATTCGCCGGCGGGCACGATCCGGGCCCACTGACCGTCGAAGCGCCGGAGCCGCAGGGACAAGTTACCGATCAGTCCAGCGATAATGCCGATGCCGGTCCGTGGGGCGGCGCGCCGCAATCCCCGCCGCAAGCTGGCCCATGGGGACCCGAGCCCGGCGCGCCACAAGGACCGTGGGGTCCGAAGCGGAATTAGGTAAGACGAGACGCACAACCTCTCCGCTGTCATTGCCGGGCTCGACCCGGCAATCCAAGAGGCGGTTCCGCCTCGTGAGCCGTAAGATTTTCGTCTGGCGCCTCATCATGGATGCGCGGGTCAAGCCCGCGCGTGACGCTGAGTGTGTGGAAGCGCGCGTCCTGGACGATCAACCTTCACGGGACGACTACTGAATTTGCGTCGGGGCTAATGCCCTTCGAACGAAATCAGTGTCCGCACTGGCACGTCCATCTTGCGTAATTTGTCGGCGCCGCCGAGCTCAGGCAGGTCAATCACGAAACAGGCCGCCAATATATTGGCGCCGAGCTGCCGCAATAATTTGACCGCACCCTCTGCAGTCCCGCCGGTGGCGATGAGATCATCGACCAGGATGACACGCTCGCCTTTCGTCACCGCGTCTTCGTGCACTTCCATCTCGTCGAGACCATATTCCAGAGAATACGCGATGCTCACGCGCTTGTGCGGCAACTTGCCCTTCTTGCGGATCGGGATGAATCCAGCCGAGACCTGATGCGCCACCGCGCCGCCGAGAATAAACCCACGCGCTTCAATTCCGGCGACTTTGTCGATCTTCATGCCGGCCCAGGGCTGCACCAGCTCATCGACCGCGCGGCGGAAGGCGCGCGCGTCGCCGAGCAGCGTGGTGATGTCGCGAAACATGATGCCCGGCTTCGGGTAATCCGGAATGGTCCGGATGGACGCGCGCAGATCGTTTTCAAGGGCGGGTGAGATCATTCGATCGGTTCGCGGGTTTTCAGACTTACTAGCGGCGGCTCTCGTTGAGATAGCTTTCGTCGACAAATTTGGTGCGGTCATAGACCTTGTCGCGGGCCATGACATCGGCTTCCTGCATGGTCTCGAAAACCTTTTGCAAGCTGAGATCGGTCAGCGACATATCGCGCGCGATAACATCTAAGCGCGCGGTATCCTCGAGCGCGCGGCGGGCATTGGCTGGCGTTGTACGCAATTCCTTGGCGCCAAGTTCGGCCGCCTCATCAGGATGCGCGAACATATAGTCAGTGCCTTTGCGCAAGGCGCGCAGGAAACCGGCCATCAGCGCGCGATTCTGCGTCGCCCAATTGTTATCGACAATGACGGACGTAAATTGATAGTCGGGCACCAGCTTGATGATCGCCCCGAGATTGCTGAAACCGGCGGCTTCCGCCTCATAGCTCAGCGGATAAGGCTGCAGACCAGCGTCGATCTTGCGCTCCTTGAGCAGGCGCGCCCGCGTCGGCGAGCCCCCGACCGCCTCAACCTTGACGTCGGCAAGCGCAAAACCACCGGCCTTGGCGATATCCTTGATGAAAAATGTCGTACCTTCGTGCATCGAAACGACGCCGATGGTCTTGCCCTTGAGATCGGCGAGCGATTTGATTTCGGGCTGGGCGATGATGAAATGCGGCGGGCGCTGCGCGCTGCCGGCTACCAGCCGGAGCGTGCCGCCCTTGTAACCGTCCTCGATTACGGTTTCGATCGACGAAATGCCGATCTGCAGGTTGCCCGCCTGCAAGTCGGTGAAAATCGTGTGGGCGCCGTCATAGACCTCGATCTTCGGGTCGATGCCCTCCGCCTTGAAGAAACCCTGCTGTTCGGCAGTCCATGCTGGCAGATAAAAGATGGTTCGCGACACCACGCCAATGCGCAACACCGTCTCGGCATGGCTCGGCAATGCGGCCAGCGTTAAGCCAGCGACCGCCAAGCCGGCCAGAATGTGGAATTTTCCGCGCATCGTGCATCCCCCTGCAGCGCAGCAGGCTAGCCTTTCAGCATCCGGCCCGCCACTGCAGCTTCTTCGGCTCGCTCAGCCCGGCAGCCAGCGCCGCGGCGATTCGCGCTTGTCGTCATAGGCCGCCTCGAAAACCGGCGCAGCCAGCGTCAATTCAATGTGCAGGACGCCGTCGCCGGTATTTGAAAAACCGTGCTTGCGGCCTGCCGGCACGACGACCAATTGCCCGCTGGTCAAGGTGACATGTTCATCACCAAGCCACACATCGGCCTGCCCTTCACGAACGCACAGGACTTCCTCCACTGCGTGCAAATGGGTTGGCGCGCCGTGCCCCGGGTCGCACCATTGCTCGAACATGCAAAGCTGCGTTGAGCCATTGGCCGCGGAGGCTCGCATGCGTGTCGTAACGCCTGCCCGCCATTCCTCGCTCTGCTGCTGGTTCACATCGACGATACGCATCGGCTCCCCGAAAATTCGCTACGTGGCAACACGTCGGAAGTGATCCTAACCGCCATGGACGGACTTGTCGTGGCCATGAAATCGCGGCCATGACAGCCGTCAGCCTTTGCCCAACACCCGGCCCGCCACCGCGTCGAGTTTCTTGAGTAACTCCGGATCGCGCGCCTCGGGTGCCGTGATCAGCGCCGTATCGAGCGCGCGGTCAGAGCCAATCGGACAAGGCTCGTGTTCACGCGGAAAATCCTGTGCCAGCCGTCCCACCAGGCGTTTCGCCTTGTCCGCGTTCGCCAGAAGGACCTTGATAATGTCTTGCACCGTGACCGCATCGTGCTCGGGATGCCAGCAATCGAAATCGGTCACCATCGCAACGGTGGCGTAACAAATCTCGGCTTCGCGCGCGAGTTTGGCCTCTGGCATATTGGTCATGCCGATGACCGAATAGCCGAGGTGCTTGTAGGTCATGCTCTCGGCGTAAGTCGAGAATTGCGGGCCCTCCATGCAGATGTAGGTCCCGCCGTAATAGGGATCGATGCCTTCCTTGAGTGCGGCCTCGCCGATGCGCGCGCGCAGACGCGGGCTCACCGGATGCGCCATCGATACATGCGCAACCATGCCCTTGCCGAAGAACGAGCTCTCACGCTTGTGGGTTCGATCGACGAACTGATCGACCAGCACGAAGGTGCCCGGCGGCAGTTCTTCCTTGAATGAACCACAGGCTGACAACGAAACCAGATCGGTGACGCCGGCGCGCTTGAGCACGTCGATATTGGCGCGATAGTTGATGTCGGACGGCGACAGGCGGTGGCCGGCGTCGTGGCGCGACAGAAACACGACGGGAAGACCCGCAATCTCGCCGATGCGCAACGGGCCGGATGGCTCGCCCCACGGGCTGGCGATGCGTAGTTCGCGCACACCGGCCAGCCCGGGCAAATCGTAGATGCCGGATCCACCGATGATGCCGAGGACGGAATTCGCCATCGTCCACTCCGTCATGGCCGGGCTTGTCCCGGCCATCCCGATGAGGATGGCACAGTACGCCACTAAGCGGGATGCCCGGCACAAGGCCGGGCATGACATTCTTTAATGGGCCGAACGGACTGCCGCTCAATGCACCGCCGACCACACCTTCTTCTTGGTGAAGTAAAGCAGACCCGAGAGCACGATCAGGAAAATCATGACCTGGAAGCCGATGCGCTTGCGCTGCACCAAATGCGGCTCGGCCGCCCACATCAGGAAGGCTGATACGTCCTTGGAATATTGGTCCACGGTCTGCGGGGCGGCATCATCATAGGTGACCTGACCGTCCTGGAGCGGCGGCGGCATCGCGGTGTTATGGCCCGGGAAATATTTGTTGTAGTGACCGGTCGCCGGCAGCTGGAAGCCCTTCGGCGGCTCCTCAAAGCCTCTGAGGTACGCAGCGATGTAGTCCGGTCCCTGCTCCTGATACTGCGTGAACATGTCGAACACGAACCACGGGAAGCCGCGCTGATAGGTGCGCGCCTTGGCCAAGGTCGACATATCCGGCGGGGCAACACCGTGCACCGCTGCCGCGGCGAGGTCGTTCGGGAACGGTGACGGGAAATAGTCCGCCAACCGGCCGGCACGTTCAGTCGGCTGGCCCTTGTCGTCGAGGTCGTTGATCTTGGCTTCAGCCGCCACCGCGGCAGCCTGCGCCTCCGAGAACCCCGGACCACCCGCCTCGGCAAGATTGCGGAACGCCACCATCTGCATCGAGTGGCAGACCGCGCAGACCTCTTTGTAGACCTTGAAGCCGCGCTGGAGTTGCGCCTCGTCATATTTACCGAACGGTCCCGCGAACGACCATTTCAGTTTCGGCGGCGCTTCTTGCTCTTCGGCCATTGCAGGCAACGTCAGCGCAACGACCGTGAACGTCACAGCGAGGATGGTACGCTTTATCGTCATCAGAATGCCCCCGCTCACGCTTTTGCGCCCAAGACCGATTCCGAAATTGAATTCGGAAGCGGCTTGGTTTTCTCGAAGATGCCGAGCAGCGGCATGACGATCAGGAAGAACGCGAAATAGTAGACGGTAAAGAGACGCGACAGGATGACGTAGATGCCCTCGGGCTGTTTCGAGCCGAGCCAACCGAGCCCAATGCAGGCGATGATCCACAGCCAGAAGAACTGTTTGAACAGCGGCCGGTAACGGGCCGAACGCACCCGTGACGTGTCGAGCCAGGGAATGAAAGCCAGAACTAGGATCGACGAGAACAGGGCGATCACGCCGAGCAGCTTGTCGGGGATCGAGCGCAGGATGGCGTAGAACGGCAGATAGTACCATTCGGGCACGATTTCAGCCGGAGTCACCGCCGGATTGGCCGGGATGTAGTTGTCGGCATGGCCGAGGAAACCCGGGATGTAGAAGACGAACCATGCAAAGAGAATGCAGAACACGGCCATGAAGAAGCCGTCCTTGACCGTCGCATAGGGGGTGAAGGCGACCGTGTCTTTTTCCGACTTCGGCTCGATGCCGGTGGGATTGTTCTGGCCGGCAACGTGCAACGCCCAGATGTGCAACACCACCACGCCCGCGATCACGAACGGCAGCAGGTAGTGCAGCGAATAGAAGCGGTTGAGTGTCGGGTTGCCGACCGCGAAGCCGCCCCACAGCCACGTGACGATCGTATCGCCGACGCCCGGGATGGCGGAGAACAGATTGGTGATGACCGTTGCTGCCCAGAAGCTCATCTGGCCCCAGACCAGCACGTAGCCCATGAAGCCGGTTGCCATCATCAGCAGGTAGATGATGACACCGAGGATCCAGAGCACCTCGCGCGGCTCTTTATATGAGCCATAATAGATGCCGCGGAACATGTGGATGTAGACGGCGAGGAAGAACATCGACGCGCCATTGGCGTGCAGATAGCGCAACAGCCAACCAAAGTTGACGTCGCGCATGATGGTCTCAACCGATCTGAAGGCGAGATCGACATGCGGGGTGTAATGCATCGCCAGCACGATGCCGGTGATGATCTGCACGCCGAGCATGAACGACAGGATGCCGCCGAAGGTCCACAGATAGTTCAGGTTTCGTGGCGTCGGATAGGCGACGAATGAAGAATGAATGAGGCTACCGATCGGCAGCCGCTTCTCGAACCATTGCAGAACTTTGCTCTGCGGTTGGTAGGTGGATGGTCCGCTCATGATTGAACCTTGAATGCGCCGTTTCGCTCAGCCGATCTGAATCTTGGTGTCGGAAACGAACTTGTAGGGCGGTAAGAACAGGTTTTTCGGTGCCGGGCCTTTGCGAATGCGGCCCGACGTGTCGTACTGCGAGCCGTGGCACGGGCAAAACCAGCCGTCATATTCGCCCTGATGGGCCAGCGGGATGCAACCAAGATGCGTGCAAATGCCGATAACGACCAACCACTGGTCATGGCCCTGTTTGACGCGCTCCGAATCAGGCTCCGGATCGGGAAGGCTCGCGACGTTGACCTTCTGCGCTTCGTCGATGTCTTTCTTGGTGCGATGAAAAATGAAGATCGGCTTCGATCGCCAGAACACCTTGATGATCTGCCCATCGGCGATCGGCGCAAGATCGACATCGATCGGTGCGCCGGCCGCAATGGTCGAGGCATCCGGATTCATTTGAGCGATCAGCGGCACCAGGGCCGCCGCAGCTCCCACCGCGCCGACGGCGCCCGTGGCAATGTAGAGAAAGTCGCGGCGCGTGTGCTCCGCCGAAGACACGGTCGTCACGTCTTAGGCCCTCTCCTCCGGCTGGCTTATTCATCCGCCCGCGGCTGGAGCCCGGGACCGAAATCCCATGGGCGGCGGGGCGTCCCGCTTGCGGCAGCCCTGGAAAAGGCAGGACAGCGCGTCGGTGGCGTTCTATTGGCACCCTTGCAGTACAAGCGCAAGCCCGGTATCGCGCCCGCGAGGATTAGTCGCATAAATCATTCGTCTAGAGCGGCTTAAGCCGCAGCACGATGCCCATGCGGATCGCCCTCTACGAACCGGACATCCCCCAGAATACCGGTACGATTCTTCGGCTTTGCGCCTGCCTGGGCGTCGAAGCGCATATCATTGAGCCCGCCGGTTTCCCGGTCACCGATCGTGCCTTCCGGCGCGCCGGCATGGACTATCTGGATCAGGTCGCCCTCATCCGCCATGGCTCGTTCGCGGCCTTCGAGACGTGGCGGGCGCACGAGCGGCTGGCGCTGGTGCTTCTGACCACCACCACGGAGCGATCCTACCTCGATCACAGCTACGGCGAGGACCAGGTTCTGCTATTCGGCCGCGAGAGCGCCGGCGTGCCGGAACCGGTGCACAAGGCCGCCGATGTCAGGCTGTGCGTACCCATGCGGCCGGACATGCGTTCGCTCAATGTTGCGATGGCGGCCGCCATGGTCGTCGGGGAGGCGCTGCGGCAGACGGGCGGCCTGCCGCGGTGATATTATTCACGCCATGGCCCGCGTGCTCATGGCAGCGCTGATTGTTATCGCGATCGGCCAACCTGGCGAGGCAACCGCCGCGCGCACCTTGCTCGCGGACCTGATGGCTCGTCCCACAACCCAGACCGACACCAAGCCGATGTCCGCGCTGGCGTTGGAGGCCTGCCTGCGCCGAGCCCAGGAGCTTGATCGCGACGGCACGGCCATCGATTATGAAATCGCGGCGATCGACCGCGAAGCCGCCGAGGCTCTTCTGCTGCAGAAGCAGATCAATGCCGAACTGCCCGTGCTGGGCGACTTCGACGAGCCCGCGCTCATTGCTTTTCAGCGGCGGGTTATCCGTCATGAAGAGCTGACGAAAAAATTCCACACCGAGTTCCCGCGCTACGAAGAAAGACAAAAGGCCTATGATGCGGCGGTGGCTGAATTTGAACGCTACTGCGCGGGCCGCTTCACCCGCGACGACCTCGAGGCCATCAAATCGAAGCTGGGCCTGCACTAGCCTCGCCACATTCTGACACAGGCTAATCGGTTCGTTTGCCCGTGCGCTCGGATGCGTCGCACGTTATATTTGCGGCCAGGAGCCGGTTATGGACGCAGGACAACTCGAAGCCCGCAAGGCGCGTGCGCAAGCCTGGTTCGAGTCATTGCGCAATGACATATGCGCGGCGTTTGAGGCGGTGGAAGACGCCCTGCCCGCCGACGCTCCCTATTCAGATCGCCCCGCCGGCCGGTTCGTGCGCAGCCCGTGGCAGCGCATTGACCACAACGGAACCCTGGGCGGTGGTGGCGAGATGTCGTTGATGCATGGGCGCGTCTTCGAGAAGGTCGGTGTGCACTGTTCGACCGTGTTCGGAGAATTCGCGCCAGCATTTCGCAAGGAGATTCCCGGCGCCGAGAGCGACCCTCGCTTTTGGGCCTCCGGCATTTCGCTGATTGCGCATCTGCACAATCCGCACGTGCCCGCGGTGCACATGAATACGCGTTTCGTCGTCACCCGGAAAGCATGGTTCGGCGGCGGTGCCGATCTGACACCGGTGCTCGACAAACGGCGCACCCAGAACGACCCGGACAGCATCGCCTTTCATGCCGCCATGAAGACGGCCTGCGACGGCCACGCCGAAATCGCCCCTTATGACAAATACCGGAAGTGGTGCGACGAGTACTTTTTCCTCAAACACCGCAACGAAACGCGCGGCGTCGGCGGCATCTTTTATGACTATCTCGAAACCGACTGGGACGAGACCTTTGCCTTCACGCAGGATGTTGGACGCGCCTTCCTGCGCGTCTATCCCGGATTGGTGAGGAAGAATTTCTCCACGCCCTGGAGCGAAGCCGAGCGTGAGGAGCAATTGATCCGCCGTGGCCGCTACGTCGAATTCAATCTTCTTTATGACCGCGGCACGATTTTCGGCCTCAGGACCGGCGGCAACGTCGAGGCGATCCTGTCATCGATGCCGCCGGTGGTGAAGTGGCCGTAAGCTCCTGATCAGCGCAGCGCGCCCCACACCAGAAAGACACCGCCGAACAGCACCACCACGTCGAGGATCGCTGTGTGCATATGCACGGGCATACGTTCGACGAAGGCCTTGGCAAGGAATGCGCCGGGCAACGCCACAATCCCGATCAGGAATGCGAAGGCGATCACTTGCGCGGTGATCACGCCGGCCATCCCGAACACAGAGATCTTCACGATCCCGATGACAATCGAGATGGCGGCATCGGTGGCAATGACGCCCGCGCCTTCGACCCCAGCCGCCATCAACAGTGACAGCAAAATCACGCCCGATCCCGCCGTGCCCCCGACAACGACGCCATAGCCAAGCGAGCCGAGCGCCAGTCCGCCGTCGCCAACCTTGACGCCGTGATATTTCAACAGACGTCGCAACGGTACGCTCAGAATCAACATGCTGCCGATCACGAGTGCGGCGCCCGCGCTCGAAAGCTTTGTATAGCCCCACGCGCCGAGCACGCAGGTCGGCACCGCGGCAACGAGCACGATCGCCGCACGCCGCCAGTCGGCATATTTCAGGAACGCGAAGACCCGGCTGGAATTGGTGAACATCGCCGAAATCGCGATGATCGGCACGACCGGTTCAGCGCCCACCAGCGGCACCAGCACCAATGGCATCAATGCGCCGGTGCCATAGCCCGACACGCCGCCGACGATCGAGGCAAACAGCGCCACGGCCGCGACCGGGATCAGCTGAATGAACGAGATATCGTGGAAGCCGGCGAAGAGATTCATGACCGCTTGCTCATAGCCGGACCGGAGCCGCGCATCTACGGGTGCAGACCCTCGAGCGGATAACAGTTGCCCCCGCGCCACATGCCCGTGGAAAACATGGGCGCTTCCTGTGAACGGACGACGCGCTGCGAAACGCAAGCATGCAAACAACGCCCCGGGATTTTGGGTGGAACGGGACCAAGAATGAAGGCGATATTTGCAGTGCCGGCATTGGTTCTTGCTGGTGCGGTGGCCATCAGTGCTGCCGCAAGCGCCGCGCCACTCAACAACGCCGCGCCCGAAGTTGCCGCTCCGGTCAACTGGACTGGATTTTATGTCGGCGGCGACATTGGCGGCCTAGCTTGGCATGGACATGGCACGTCTGACTTTTTTCAACAAAACGGCAATCCAAATGACGGGGAGAGGGATAATTTTGTGAGGCATTCGCCGAGCAGCACTTCGGTCACTGGCGGAATTTATGCTGGTCTGAATTGGCAGTTTGCCCCGTCGTGGGTCATCGGGCTGGAAGCGGATTGGCAACCGACAAAGTTGCAGGATTCGTTCTGTCGTCAGACGGACGTTTTGAGTGGATCGTGCAGCACTGAGGACAGAGGTTTAGCGACAATCGCCCGTGACCTTCGATTGTCGGGCACCGTGCGTGGCCGTCTCGGGTGGTCTTTCGAGCAGATGATGGTCTATGCCACCGGCGGCAGTGCTTTTGGCGACGTTCACACCGCGCTCGGTTTGAACTGTACATTTGGATGTGGTCTCACAGGAATTCCTACGACGGCGTCGGCGGAAAATTCCACGCGCAAGACGGGCTGGGTCGTCGGCGGGGGCATCGAACGAATGTTCGGCCACAACTGGATCGTCCGGGCTGAATATTTACACATTGGTCTAGGCAACGATTCGAACACGCTTGTTGTCCCTCCAGCAAACTGCGTTGTGGGCACCTGCGCATTGTTATCTTCGCAGGACCTTAGCTTCGACGTCGTACGACTGGGGTTGAGCTACAAATTCGGCGGTTTTTGAATTTACGTCGGCGTGGGCATGGCCGCAGTCACGATGCCATCGAGCGCCGGCTGATCGTCCGGAAACCCTGCCATGATCCAGGCCTGCTCTGCCGCGGCAAGCGCCACGCCGAGCGCGGGGCCTTGCTGCACGCCGCGCTTCATGAAGTCGGCGGCCTTCAACGGAAATACCGGCGCGGTCCAGCGCAGCGGCAACATCGCAAGCGCGCGCCATTCGGAATCGTGCGCTGACGCAGACGAGCGCGCCCATCCAAGCAGCACGCGATCGGTGAAATTCTGCGGCCGTAACCGGTAGAGCAACGCCTTTGCGGCCTTCTCGCCGTACAACGGCGAAATACGCCCCCAGCTCTCTCCCATAGATGCAAGCCGCTCGTGCTCGTTGTTGGCGAGCCGCAGTTTCTGCCACAGGCGTTCGGCATCTTCGGGAATGGAAACGGCGAGCGCGCCCAGCCGGCGCACTGCGTTGGGCTCTGCGCCAATCGCAACTTCCACTTTTGCCATGTTCTCAAAGCTTGCCAGATAACTCACGCCCCCAAGCACGCGCAGCAGCAAGCCGGCGTCAGTCATTGAGATCAGCGTAGGGACCGCGTGCGGCGCGACGACAAGTTTGAGCATTTCCATACGCACGCGTTCACGCGAGAGCTGGTCGAGTCCGTCACGGCCGGCAATGCAGGCCGTAAGGCCGGATGCATCCGGGTGATCGCTGGTGCCGTAGGCGGCGTGGAAGCGGAAGAAACGCAGGATGCGCAGATAATCCTCGGCAATCCGTTTGGCCGGATCGCCGATAAAGCGCACGCGGCGCTGGCCAAGATCGTCAACTCCGCCGACATAGTCGTAGACGGCGCCGTCGCGCGTCACCGACAACGCGTTGATTGTGAAGTCCCGCCGCTCGGCGTCAGCTTTCCAGTCGCGGCCGAACTCGACCTTGGCGTGGCGGCCATAGGTCTCGACGTCCTTACGCAGCGTGGTGACCTCGAACGGATGCTTGTCGATAACGACCGTGACAGTGCCGTGCTCGATGCCCGTCGGTACTGGCTTGAAGCCGGCGGCGGTGACGCGCTTAACGACCTCATCCGGCACCGCAGTAGTCGCGACGTCGATTTCCGCGATCGGCATTTCTAAAAGGGCGTTTCGCACGGCGCCGCCCACAACACGCGCCTCCTCGCCGTCGCAATCGAGCACGGAAAGCAGGCGCGGCAGGCCGCCGGTGCTGAGCCAGGCAGCGCCGCTTAGGTTGCGGTCGGTCCGTCCTGCTGGCGCGGACATTATTTCGTAGTCCCCGGCACGAACTTGCCGTTGTCGATGTGCGCCGGCACGTAATTGGAGCCGGGTGGCGCCCCCGAGAAATGAGCGAAATAAAGGAAGCTGCCGAGCATCAGCAGCAGCGCGGCAATCGCCAGCGTCGCCACCCGGAGCATCGGCCAGGACTTGACGTCCAACACACCGGCTTGGGTCGCCCACAAAAACACCGCGTAGAGGACGAACGGCGTCAGGAACAGGGCGATCTCGGTGAAGATCGGGCGGATCATCGGTAAATCCGTTCGTGAAGATTGCGCAGGATACCAGCCGTCACGCCCCAAATGTAGCGCTCGCCGAAGGTGAACGCGTAGTAGTGGCGGATCATGCCCTGCCACTCGCGTGAATGCCGCTGCACGTTGTTTTGATCCATCAGGAAGGCGAGCGGGACTTCAAAGGTGGCGTCGACCTCGCTGACATTGAGCTTGAGCGGGAAGCCTGGCTTCACGCGCGCAACAACCGGCACGATGCGGTAGCCGAGCGTCGTCATGTAGAGGTCGAGATAGCCGAGCGGCTCAACATGCGCGCGGCCGAGGCCGATTTCCTCCTCCGTCTCGCGCAAGGCGGATGCGCGCGGGTCGGCATCGCCTTTGTCGATCTTGCCGCCGGGAAATGACACCTGGCCGGGATGGTCAGGCAAATGCTGGGCACGCTGGGTGAGCAACACGGTTGGGTCGGGGTGATCGACGATCGGCACGAGCACCGCCGCCGGGCGGATCGGCCGCACCTCCGCGATCTTCTTCATCACCGGATCGGCGTCATGGTCGCCGCGCGCGGGCACGACGTTCGCGTCCGTGAGGCCCGGTGGCACGTCGAGCGTCAGACGCACGCGCGCGCGCGAAAAAAATTCCTCAGCCGAGAGGCTTATGAGTGCGTGCTGCATCAAGCAAATTCCCTTAAGGCACTCGCCTCTGCCATGACAAAGAATGCGCCGCCGGAAGCAATGCCGAACATTGCTTTGCCATCCACGTCGCGTTCCTCTCCGAGCGCGACCAGATCGTAGAATAGCGCGCGTGTCACCTTTGCCCACAGGTCGCGGCGCACGTGAAGATAGGGCTTGAGGCCACCGTTCGCCTGCTGCTGCTCGAAGCGCAGCGCGTGTCCGGGTCCAGCCGCAACCCAGTCGTCGACGTTGGTCCGGAATTCAAGAACCGGGCCATCGCCGCCGGAAGACGTCTTCATTTCCACGGCGAGAAACGGCGCATCATCGACGACGATCCCGACCTTCTCGACCGGCGTGACCAGAAAGTGCTTGTCGCCTTCCCGCTTGAGCACGGATGCGAACAGTCTGACCAAAGCCGGCCGGCCGATCGGCGTCTTCTGGTAAAACCACGTCCCGTCAGCCGCGATCCTCATATCGATATCGCCGCAAAACGGCGGATTCCATCGGTCTACGGGGGGCGGCCCCTTGTTTTCGCGCGGCAGCCCAGCCGTTAGCGCTTCCAAGCCGCCCTGCCCTGCCTTCGCCATTGTTTTCCTTCGATAATCAGCCAGCCGACGCCTGTTCGCATCTTCGTGATTCACCCGGATCGGCGGCGGAAGATAGCGTAAGCTTGGACGCAGATTGAGGCAGATTCGGCCTAATTGGCGCACCAAAATCGAACCTTGGTGTGTTTGTTGCATAGCGCCCGACGCGGCTCCAGACGGGCGATGAAAGGGATCATCATGGCGAAGGCGAGCGGCGAGAGCCTCGAAAAACTGGAAGACATGATCGTACGCGCAGCGGAATCCACGGCCGCGCACGTGCGCGCCGCCAAGGCCGCCATCGGCGCAGTGATCTTCGGCCAGGACATCGTGGTGGAGCACGCACTCATCACAGTTCTCTCAGGCGGTCACGCGCTGCTTGTCGGCGTGCCGGGTCTCGCCAAGACCAAACTTGTCGACACCATGGGCACCGCGCTCGGACTCGATGCACGCCGCGTCCAGTTCACCCCTGACCTTATGCCGTCTGATATTCTGGGCACCGAAGTGCTTGAAGAAAGCCCTGGCGGCAAACGCAGCTTCCGCTTCATCGCGGGTCCGGTGTTCGCGCAATTGCTGATGGCGGACGAAATCAACCGCGCTTCGCCGCGCACGCAGTCGGCACTCCTGCAAGCGATGCAAGAACAGCACGTCACTGTCGCCGGCGCGCGCCACGACCTGCCGAAGCCATTCCATGTGCTGGCGACGCAAAACCCACTCGAGCAGGAAGGCACCTATCCGCTCCCTGAGGCCCAACTCGATCGCTTCCTGATGGAAGTCGACGTCGACTATCCCGACCTGGAAGCCGAGCGAAAAATTCTTTTCGATACGACGGGTGCGGAAGAGACGCGCCCCAAAGCCGCGATGACCGCCGAGGATTTGCTGTCGGCGCAACGACTCGTTCGCCGCCTGCCGGTCGGCGAGTTGGTGGTCGAGGCGATCCTGACGCTCGTGCGTTCGGCACGCCCGGGTCCCGAGGCCGGCGAGTTCGGCAAACTGATTTCGTGGGGCCCCGGCCCGCGCGCCAGCCAGGCGTTGATGCTGGCCGTGCGTGCACGCGCCCTGCTCGACGGCCGCTTTGCGCCCTCGGTCGACGACGTGCTCGAACTTGCTGAGCCCGTGCTCAAGCACCGCATGGCGCTCACTTTCGCCGCGCGAGCCGAAGGCGAGACGATCCCCAATGTGATCCGGCGACTGAAGGCGCGCATCGGTTAGCCGCAATGGCGGAATTCAAGCCGAGCGACATCGAAAACAGTACGATACGACAGGCCACTGTCGGCGCCCGCACGCTCGCGGACGCCATGCCGCGGCTTATTCTGGAGGCCCGGCGCGTCGCGTCAACCGTCATTCACGGGCTGCACGGCCGCCGCCGCGCTGGCCCGGGCGAGAATTTCTGGCAGTACCGCCGCTTCGTCTCGGGCGAGCCCGCACAGAACGTGGATTGGAGACGCTCGGCGCGCGACGATCACCTCTATGTGCGCGAGCGGGAATGGGAAGCCTCGCACACTGTTTGGATCTGGCCGGACCGATCGCCATCGATGACGTTCGCCTCGGTCCTGACCACCGGCAGCAAGCTCGAACGCGCACTGGTGGTGGCCTTCGCCCTGGCCGAGGTCCTCGTACAGGGCGGCGAACGGGTCGGCGTTCCTGGCCTCCTGCGCCCGACCGCGAGCCGCAACGTGATCGAAAAAATGGCGGAAGCAATCCTGCATGATCCGACAGAACGGACGAGCCTGCCGCCGTCGTTCGTGCCTTCCCCGTTGTCCGAAGTCGTGATGCTGTCCGACCTCTGGGCGCCAATCACCGAAGTGCGCGACACCATTGCCCAGCTCGCCGCCACTGGCGCCCACGGCCATGTGGTTCAGATCGTCGATCCGGCCGAAGAAAGCTTCCCCTATTCCGGCCGCATTGAGTTCATCGAGCCGGAGGGCGCCGGCAGCGTGACAGCCGGCCGGGCCGAGACGTGGCGCTCCGATTATCAAGGCATCGTCGCGCGTCACCGCGCCGCAATTCGTGCAGAGACCGATCAACGCGGATGGAGTTTCGCGATCCACCGCACCGACCGTCCTGCGAGCGAACTCTTGCTGGTGCTGCATTCGCGCATGGGGGACAACGCGCAGCCGGTTGTCGTCAATAACCGGCACGCTCCGGCGAACCCCATGAGTGCCGCATGATCGGTTCGCTGCCTCTCGGCTTTGCTCAGCCGCTAGTGCTGCTTGGCCTGCTCAGTTTGCCGGTCTTGTGGTGGCTGTTGCGTTTGGTGCCGCCGCGCCCGCGCCGAATTGATTTTCCGCCAACCCGGCTCTTGTTCGAGATCGCGCCCAAAGAAGAAACGCCGGCCCGCACACCGTGGTGGCTCACTTTATTGCGGCTGACGCTGGCGGCGTTGGTGATCATCGCGGCCGCCGGCCCCTTGTGGAACCCCCCGCTCGCGACCGCAAACCGCGCAGCACCCTTGCTGATCCTGCTCGATGATGGGTGGCCGGCCGCGGCGGCGTGGGACTCGCGGCTTCGCACGGCAGACGAGATGATTGCGCGTGCCGAAGCCGACAATCGCGGTGTCGCTGTGTTGCCATTGTCGGAAAATGCCCGCGATATTTCCCTGCAGCTGGCCGGTGCAACGCGCGTACAGTTTCAGCAGATCAAGCCAAAGCCTTATGGCGTCAATCGCACCGATGCGCTGCCATTGATCGAGCGCTTTCTCGCCGCTGCGCCGGATGTCGAGGTCGTGTGGCTCTCTGATGGTGTCGACCTCGGCAACGGCGCCGGTTTCATTGATGGATTGAAGCGGATCATCGGCAATCACCCACTTACCATCGTCGAAGGCGGTGTCGCCGTTCCGCATGCACTCGCCGCCGCCGACAACGCCGCCGGCGCGCTGACCGTGAAAGTCCTGCGTGCCCAAACCGGTCTCTCCGATACCGGCATGGTGAGCGCCATTGACCTCAAGGGATTGCCGCTGGGCGAGGCGCCCTTCAGCTTCAAATCAGCTGACCGCGAGACCGATGCGGTGATCGACCTACCGGTCGAAATCCGCAACGACGTGGCACGCCTCGAGATCGTCGGCGAGCGCTCGGCGGGCGCTGTCCAATTGCTCGACAAGCGCTGGCGGCGGCGCACCGTCGGCATCGTGTCTGGGTCAACCGCCGATCGCTCGCAACCGCTGATCGGGGCGACGTATTACCTGTCGCGCGCCCTTAATCCGTTTGCTGACGTCCGGCTCGCCGAAGGAAGCGCCCCGGCAGAAGCAGTGACGCGTTTTCTCGACCGCCATCTGCCGATGCTGATCCTTGCCGACGTCGGCAATGTTGCCGAGGCGCTCGACCGGCTCAACAAGTGGATCGACAATGGCGGCGTGCTGGTGCGTTTTGCCGGTCCGCATCTTGCTGGCGCCGATGACAATCTGGTGCCGGTAAAGCTGCGGCGCGGTGGCCGTATTTTGGGCGGCAGTCTGAGCTGGGACAAACCACAGCAACTCGCCGGCTTCTCGCGCGAAAGCCCGTTCAACGGCATGACGGTTCCGACCGACGTGACGGTGACGCGCCAGGTGCTTGCCGAACCGGACTCACAACTGACGGACCGCACCTGGGCGACCCTCGCCGATGGCACGCCGCTGGTGACGGCCGAACGCCGTGGCAAAGGGCTGCTTATTCTGTTCCATGTAACGGCGGACACCCGCTGGTCCGACCTGCCGCTGTCCGGAGCCTTCGTGGATATGCTTCGCCGCGTCGTCTCGCTCGCGAGTTCGACCGCCAGCGCCGAAAGCGATACCGCCGCGACCGAAGGCAACAACGGACGGACGGCCCAGGTCGTCCCGCCGACGCGCGTGCTCGACGGCTTTGGCGCGTTTTCATCCCCGCCGGCCACCGCGCGCCCGATACCCAGCAATTACACCGAGCGTGGCAACCTCGATCATCCGCCCGGATTTTACGGCCCGCCCGAAGGTCTGGTCGCCGTCAATACACTCGCCCCCGCCGACCGCCCGGCGCCGCTCGATGTTTCGCCTCTCAACGCCCGGGTCGATGCGTATCGGCACGGTGAACCGCTCGACTTGCGGGGGCCGATTTTCCTCACAGCGCTTGCGTTGCTCCTGCTCGATGCACTGGTCGTAATCTCGCTGTCGGGCGGCCTTGCCTCGTTGCTTCCGCGCCGGCGCGCAACGGCGGCGCTGTTGGTGGCAGGGCTGTTTGCCGCGCTGACGCTGCACAATCCGTCGCAAGCGCAACCGGCACCGCAACAACTACCCGCCGTGCCGCCGCTGACCGCACAGCAGGAAGACTTTGCGATGAAGGCGACACTGCAAACGCACCTCGCCTACGTTGTCACCGGTGACGCGGGCGTCGACGAGGTGAGCAAGTCCGGCTTGCAGGGTCTCACGCTCTTTCTCGCACAACGCACCGCCTTGGAAGCCGGAGACCCGATCGGACTTGACCTCGCACGCGATGAACTTGCGTTTTTTCCGCTGATCTATTGGCCAGTGTCGCCCAACGCACCGAAGCCATCCCAGGCAGCGCTCGAAAAACTGGATTCCTACATGAAGCGCGGCGGCACGGTGCTGTTCGACACGCGCGACGCGGTCGACGCCCCGCCCGGCCCGGGTGGCGAAATGCGCGGGCCCGGCATGGTTGCGCTGCGCTCGATCCTGTCTTCGCTGGATATTCCGGAGCTCGAGCCGGTCCCGCACGACCACGTGCTGACCAAGACGTTCTTCCTTCTCCGCGATTTCCCCGGCCGGTTCACTAACGGTCAGCTTTGGGTCGAAGCATTGCCGGCGGAAAACGAGGACGAAGAGCCCAACCGTCCGGCGCGCGCTGGCGACGGAGTGTCGTCGATCCTGATTACGTCGAACGATCTCGCAGGCGCCTGGGCCATGCGCCCGGACGGTCAACCGATGCTGCCGCTTGTGCCCGGCGAGGCCCGCCAGCGTGAATTCGCCTTTCGCGCCGGCGTCAACATCGTGATGTACGCGCTGACGGGCAACTACAAGGCCGATCAGGTGCATATCCCGGCCCTGCTCGAACGGCTGGGCCAGTAGGAGCTATCGCGTGAACCTCGGCATCTCATTTGCTCCATTGGTACCTTCCTACGTGGTGTGGGCCGGATTTGCCGTTGCGGTGGCGATCTCATTGCTCTTGCTCGTCGCGCGCAGCCGTGGTGCCCCTCTGCGTGCTCTCGCTCTGGGCTTGATGGTGCTCGCGCTCGCCAACCCCTCGCTGACCCGCGAGGATCGGGACCCGATCCCGTCTGTCGCGGCTGTCATCGTGGACAAAAGCCCAAGCCAGAATTTCGGTGACCGCACCCAGCAGACTGAGGCGGCGCGCGCAGCGCTCATCGAGCGGCTCAAGCGCATTCCGGGTCTTGAAGTGCGCGTTGCAGAAGCCGGCGCCGCCGACGGCGAAACTGACGGCACAAAGCTTTTTTCGGCACTATCCTCCACGCTCGCCGACGTCCCGCCCGATCGCGTTGCGGGCGCGATCCTGATCACCGATGGTCGTGTTCATGACGTCCCGTCTGATGCCTCGGCGCTGGGTTTTGCAGCACCTGTCCACGCCTTGATTACAGGTCATGCGGACGAAGTCGACCGGCGCGTCGTCCTCACGCAGACACCGCGCTTCGGCATTGTCGGACAATCGCAGACCGTTGGATTCCGCGTCGAGGATCAGGGCGCCAAGACGGGCACTGCCGAAGTCACCGTGCGGCGCGACGGCGAGGTCTTGGAAAAGCGCGTCGTGACAGTCCATTCCGACATCAAATTCAATGTGCCTATTCCTCACGCCGGACCGAATATCGTCGAAATCGAAGCAGCTCCGCTCGATGGAGAGCTCACGCAAGTCAACAACCGCGCCGTGGTGTCGATCGACGGCGTGCGCGACAAGCTACGCGTGCTGCTGGTCTCCGGCGAGCCGCATGCCGGCGAGCGCACCTGGCGAAATCTGCTCAAGTCGGACGCGTCCGTCGATCTGGTCCACTTCACGATCTTGCGCCCGCCTGAAAAACAGGATGGCACGCCGATCAACGAACTCTCGTTGATTGCGTTCCCGACGCGCGAACTGTTTCAGCAAAAGATCGGCGAGTTCCAGCTCATCATCTTCGATCGCTACGCGCGACAGGGTGTGCTGCCTCTCATTTATTTCGAGAACATCGCGAAATATGTGCGTGACGGCGGAGCCGTGCTGATTGCGGCCGGCCCGGATTACGCCAGTCCGACCAGCATCTGGCGTACGCCGCTCGACGGCATCCTGCCCGCCGAACCGACCGGCGAAGTGACGGAACGCAGCTTCCAGGCGCAGCTCACGGAAGCCGGCCACCGCCATCCGGTGACGCGCGACCTCGAAGGTTCGGAGACGGATCCCCCGCACTGGAGCCACTGGTTCCGGCTGGTCGACATCAAGCACAGCACCGGCACAAATGTGATGCAGGGGCCCGACGGAAAGCCGCTGCTCGTGCTGGCACGCGAAGGCGAGGGTCGTGTCGCATTGCTGTTGTCCGATCATATTTGGCTATGGGCGCGCGGCTACGAGGGCGGCGGTCCGCATCTCGATTTGTTGCGGCGGCTGTCGCACTGGCTCATGAAGCAACCCGATCTCGAGGAAGAGGCGCTGCGACTGATCGTGCATGGCCGCGATGTGACCGTGCAGCGGCAGACCATGGCCGACACGGTCAATCAGGTGACCCTCACCTCGCCGACCGGCGCAACCCGCACTCTGGACCTTCAGTCGGTTGAACCCGGTCTGTGGCGCACATCGATTTCCGCCAACGAGCTCGGTCTCTGGCGAGCGACTGACGGCAAGCTCACGGCTCTCGCCAATGTTGGACCGGCCAATCCGCGTGAATTCGCCGAGGTCACGTCCACCACCGACGTCCTCCGCCCGCTCGCCAACGCCACGGGAGGTGACGCGCGAAGGATCGCGGAGGGCGGCAGTCTCAGCTTGCCGCGCGTGGTGTCCGTACGCACCAGCACGACGTTCAAAGGCGACGACTGGATCGGGTTGAAGATGCGCGACGTCAGCGTGGTGCGCGGTATCGGCGTGCTCCCCGTCTTTGCCGGTCTGATCGGCTTGCTTTTGCTGGTCGGCTCGCTGGCCGCCACATGGGCACGAGAAGGTCGCTAGCTCACTTCCCAATCCGGCCGGATCAAGCCGGACACGCCCTTGAAGGCCCCCGCTGCAAGTTCGGCAACCAGGAGCCGGGCGGGGTCGACCGGGCCGGGCATCTTCACCAGTCCCTTCGGGATGCGCTTGAAGCCGGACTTCGCATAAATGGGTTCATCACCGACCAGCACCACAAGTTTGTGGCCGCCCGCTTGAGCGTCTTTCAACGCACGCTTGACCAGCGCGGTGCCGACCCCGTGCGAGCGGAAAGGCGGCTCGACTGTGAGCGGGCCAAGCAGAAGTGCCGGGGTTTCGCCGATACAGATCGGCGTGAGCCGCACGGAGCCAACCAACAGCGTCCCGATGCGCGCGGTGAACGATAAGTCGAGGGCGTGCGCCCGGCCCTCGCGGATACGAAAGGCCGTGCGCGCAAACCGGCCAGGTCCAAAGGTACGCTCGTGCAAGCGCTCGATCGCCGGCTCATCGGCGGCGGTCTCGGGCAAAATGGTCAGTGCCGGTTCGCTCATGGACTTGAAATTATCCGTTCAGGCGCTGCCGCTTAGCATTTGCCCCGATTCCGGTCCATCGCCGGTAGCGCAAAGCGCCGCGACGGCCTAAATGAAGCAGAACAAAGGTTAAGGAGAGCGGCATGGGACTTCTGGTCGATGGCGTCTGGCAGGATGATGGTTCGCGCACCAAAGACGGCCATTTCATTCGCCCAGCGCCCCGCTTTCGTAACTGGGTCACCCCGGACGGCAGCGCGGGGCCTTCGGGTGAAGGCGGTTACGCCGCTGAAGCCGGCAGGTACCATCTCTACGTTTCCCTATCCTGCCCCTGGGCGCACCGGACCATTATTTTTCGTAAGCTGAAGGCGCTCGAAAATGTGGTGTCGATGTCGACGGTCTCGCCCGACATGCTCAAGGACGGCTGGACGTTCAATGTGAGCGAGGGCTCGAGCGGCGACACCGCAAACGGCAAAAGCAAATTGTCGGAAGTCTACCTGCTGGCCGATCCGCGCTATACCGGCCGCGTCAGCGTGCCGGTGCTGTGGGACAAAAAACGCAAGACCATCGTCAATAACGAGTCGTCCGAAATCATCCGCATGCTCAATTCGGCATTCGATGCTTTCACCAATGTCCACACCGATTACTATCCAGCGCCACTGCGCGCGCAGATCGACAAGCTCAACGACCTGATCTACCCGAACATCAACAATGGCGTTTATCGCGCTGGCTTTGCAACATCGCAGGCGGCCTACGAACAGGCGTTTCGCAATGTCTTCGATGCGGTCGAGGAGATTGAACAAATCCTGTCGCAGCATCGCTATCTCGTCGGCAACACACCCACCGAGGCCGACTGGCGCCTGTTCTGCACACTGATCCGCTTTGACGCGGTTTACTATTCACATTTCAAATGTAACTGGCGCCACATCTACGAATATCCGAACCTGTCGAATTATCTGCGCGACCTATATCAGGTGCCCGGCGTGGCGGAGACCGTGAGCATCGAACAGATCAAGCGGCACTACTATGGCAGCCAGCGCCAGGTGAATCCGACCGGGGTCGTACCCGTCGGGCCACAGCTCGATTTTGCCGCGCCGCATGACCGCGCGCGGCTGGGCTAGAACTTCACCAGAGTTCGCTAGTCGCTGCGCCACCCAAAACTTCCGCAATGCGCGCACGCGTGGCTCGGCCTGCGTCGTCCGGCAGCGCGTCGGGCGTGAAGAAGCTATGCGCAATGATCTCGTGATTGGGCCGCGGGTGTCCGTCCTGCCGGAAATCGCGAACGATGAACAGTGCGACATGATCGCGCCGCGACGAACGCTTGTTGAAATAGACGGCGTAAAGCTGCGGGACACTACCAAGCTGGATATTGCCCTCCTCGGCCAGCTCGCGTGTCAAAGCCTCGAGCAAGGTTTCGCCGGTTTCGACACCTCCGCCGGGCAGATGCCACCCGTCGACATATGAGTGCTTGACCAGAAAAATTCGTCCGGCGCCGTCGATGACCATGGCGCGGACCCCCAGCGTCATGCCACGGGAAAAACGCCAATAGAAATGCAAAACTCGCCGGATGATCGGTTCGAGCAGGCGGCGGAAACGCTGCAAACGTATTCTCCTTTGCAACCGACCGGCTCAGCGACAACCCCGGGACCGGATGGATCGCTGTTAAACCACAGCCCATCGTTTAGAATGGCGTCTATATATGGCATAAACCGACCAGCAAGTGATCTCAGAGGACTGCCAGTGAAACGATTTGCCGACTTGACCGAACAGGAAGTCCTGGCGCTCGCCATTACCAACGAAGAAGAGGATAGCCGCATCTACCGCGGCTTTGCCGAAGGTTTGCGCGAGAAATTTCCCTCGTCCGCCAAAGTATTCGAGGAGATGGCGGACGAGGAAGTGCACCACCGCACGATGCTGTTCGATCTCTATCGCAAGAGGTTCGGCGAATATCTGCCGCTGATTCGCCGCCAGGACGTGAAGGGCTTCCTGCACCCCAAGCAGCCGCTGTGGTTGACCCGACCCCTCGGGCTCGACGATGTCCGCAAGTTCGCTGAAAACATGGAGTTCGAGGCCGAGCGCTACTATCGCAAGGCGGCCGAAACAGCGCGCGATGCTTCAGTGCGGCAATTGTTGATTGAGTTGGCAGAAGCTGAAGCCGGCCACGAAAGCCTGGCGCACAAACTTAGCGAATCGATCCTCACCAAGGGTGCCCGCGAGAAGGAAGATGAAACTGCGCGGCGCATGTTCGTGCTGCAATATGTCCAGCCCGGCCTCGCCGGCCTGATGGACGGCTCGGTATCGACGCTGGCGCCACTGTTTGCCGCTGCCTTTGCCACCCATAACACCTGGGCAACCTTTCTGGTCGGGATGGCGGCCTCAATCGGCGCAGGCATTTCCATGGGCTTTGCTGAAGCGCTATCCGACGACGGCTCGCTCACCGGCCGTGGCACACCCTGGCTGCGCGGCTCCGTCTGCGGCGTGATGACTGCAATCGGAGGGCTTGGCCACACGCTGCCCTACCTCATTCCGCATTTCGTGACCGCTACGGCCGTATCCATCGCCGTCGTTGCAGTTGAACTCGCGGCGATATCCTGGATTCGAACCCGGTTCATGGACACGCCTTTCCTGCAGGCCGCTTTCCAGGTGGTGGTGGGCGGCGTACTGGTATTCATCGCCGGCATATTGATTGGCAGTGCATAGCGGGCTACTCCCGCGTCGATGTTCGCCCTCGCCCATCTTTCCGATCCGCACCTCGCGCCGCTGCCGGCACCGCGCTGGATCGAGCTCATCGGCAAGCGCGTGACCGGCTATATTAACTGGAAACGTAAGCGCCGCTTCGTCCATGACCCGGCTGCGCTCGCCGCGATCGTCGCGGACGTCAAGGCGCAAGCGCCCGACCACATTGCCGTAACCGGTGACATCACCAATATTGCGCTCGCTGCGGAGTTTCCACGTGGCCGGGATTGGCTGGCACAGCTCGGCGCGGCCCACGATGTGACCGTCGTGCCCGGCAATCACGATGTCTACGTACGCGAGGCTGCCAATTACGCCGCACGTCAGTGGGGCCCGTACATGTGCGATGACGACGGCGTTGAAGGATTTCCCTTCGTGCGCCGGCGTAACAATGTTGTGCTGATCGGCCTTTCAACTGGCGTGCCGACGGCGCCATTCCTGGCGACCGGCTGGCTCGGAACCAGACAGTTGATCGCACTGACAGCCACACTGAAAGAACTCAGAAGCGAAGACTTGTTCCGCATTATCCTGATTCATCACCCGCCGGTCACCGAGGCGGCTCAGCACAAGCGCCTCTTCGATGCTCCGGTGCTCAAACGCATCATCGCTGATCATGGCGCAGAATTGCTGCTGCACGGCCACGACCACCTGCACATGATCAACTGGCTGAATGGACCAGACGGCACGCGTGTACCGGCCATCGGCGTGCCCTCAGCATCAGCGACGCCGGGAAGCGACACGGACAGCGCGGCCTACAATCTCTATCGAATCGACGGCACGCGCGGCGCCTGGCGATGCGAATTGATTTCGCGCGGCCTCAGCCCTTCGGGCGAGGTTGTACAGCAAAAGCGATTTATGCTGCTGGACTAAGGATGCGGATTGGCGAGCATGGCGAGCGCAATCAGCGCAATTACGCCGGCAATGACACCGAACATGAATGTCCGGACGGCCTGCCAGCGTCTGTGGCTCCGTTCGTGCCCGAGCACCAGATGCACGCCGCCGCGTCCGGCATCGTCGGCCAGTGCCCTCTCTCGCTCGACCAGCCGGCGCGCCACGTAGCGCTTAATCGCATCCGCCAGCGCAGGCACCTCGTAGGATTCAGCGAGAACCGCACGGCCGTAGCGCGTGTCCTGAACGAAACGGTATTGTCGCTTGTCCCGACCCATTTCGACATGCGCGACAACATCGACCCACAGCCTCGGGATGTCGCCGCGGCTGATACCCCGGTCGAACAACTCGACAGCGCTTGGAATATCCTTGAACAGCGGATCGAGCGCCTCATTGAGCAACTCGAGGCGCGCAACGTCGGCGTCGCGCAGATCGACAACGACGCCGGAGCGCTCGGCCGCCTCGATGCGGGCCTCGCGCACGGCGTCCTTCAGCGGATTTTGGGTTTCCGCCGTTTCCGCGTCAGTTTTTTTACGTCCCCACATGCTGCCAATCTAGCAACGGCAACGCTTTGCGCAAAGCCGAAAAGCGTGAGTTTTCAAGAAGTTTGATACCTAAGCGGCCGTTAACGAGCTGGAACCACGCCATAGTTGCGCGCCCACCCCAGGCCATCCTCGGTGCGGGCGCGCGGCCGGTATTCCGCGCCGATCCAACCCTTGTAGCCGACACGATCCACTGCCTCGAAGACGGCCGGATAATTTATCTCGCCTTCGTCCGGCTCATGACGCGAGGGCACGGCGGCGCATTGCAGATGTCCAACGAATGGCAGAAATTTTTCTAGCCTATAGATCAGATCGCCGCCCACAATCTGAACGTGATAGAAATCGAACTGCATCCGGATATTGGGCTTACCGACTTTTGCAATCACATCGGCTGCGTGCTCGACGTGATTGAGAAAATAATTCGGGCGATCACGCCCATTGATCGGCTCGATCAACAAGGTGATATTTTTCGCAGCTGCAAGGTCAGCAGCCTTCGCCAGATTGCCAGCAAATACCTTGTCGGCAGCCGGACGCTGCTCGGGCGCAACCTTCCCCGCGAGACAATGGATCGCGCTGGCGCCGATGACGCTCGCGTACTCCAGCGCACGCGAAAATAATGATTGCCAATCCTTTTCGTGTCCCGGAACGGCAGCTAAGCCGAATTCGCCCTCGCGCTCTCCCGGCGGCGTGTTGAGCCCGAGGATTGTGAGTTTGTTTTTTTCAATTGCTGCCCTCACAGCCGAAGCCGGAATGTCATAGGGAAATTGCAGCTCGATAGCCTTGAACCCTGCTGCGGCTGCCGCATCGATTCTTTCGAGCAACGGCCGGTCAGTGAACAGATAACCCAGATTGGCGGCGAAACGAGGCATGACAAACATCCCTTGCGCGTACCCGCGCGGACGTATTCATTAGCGCGCCTGGTGCAGGGAAACAAATCATGGCCCCCAATACCGCCTTTCATATCGCCGTCTTGCCGGGCGACGGCATCGGCCACGAGGTGATGGCGCCGAACTCTGGACATCCTGCATCGGATCGAGGCCACCACGCCGAGCCTCAAATTTCGCTTCACGGAAGCTCAAGCCGGCGCCGAGCACTACAAAGCGACCGGCAAATCGATGTCGCAGACGACCATCAAGCTGTGCGAGGAGGCCGACGCTATTTTGCTCGGCGCCTGCGGACTGCCAAGCGTGCGTTACCCGGATAATACCGAGATCATGCCGCAGGTTGAGTTGCGATTCATCTTCGACCTCTATGCCGGCGTGCGGCCGGCGCGACTGGTGCCGGGCGTGCCGAGCCCGATCGTTGGTGCGCAGGAGAAAGGCATCGACTTCGTGCTGATCCGCGAATCGACCGAAGGTCTGTTTGCGTCAATGGGCAAAGGCGTCACCACCCATGACGAGGCGCGCGAAACGCTTGTTGTCACGCGCAGGACCACCGAACGGCTGTTCGACTTTTCGCTCAAACTGGCCGAGCGACGCAAGAAGCGCGGCCGTCCCGGCCGGCTCACGTTGGTCGACAAGGCGAATGTGTTCAAGGCTTTCAACTGGCAGCGTGATATATTTGCTGAACGCAAAGCGAAGTTTCCCGGCGTAAAAACCGATTTGCTCTATGTCGACGCCTGTGCGGCGTTGATGGTGAAGCGGCCGTGGGACTTCGACGTGATGGTGATGGAGAACATGTTTGGCGACATTCTCTCCGATCTCGCCGCGGGATTGATCGGTGGCCTCGGGATCGCGCCATCCGCGGACATCGGAGACAAACATGCCGTATTTCAGCCGTGCCACGGCACCGCGCCGGATATCATGGGCCAGGGCAAAGCCAATCCGACGGCAATGATATTGTCGGCGGCCATGATGCTCGACTGGCTCGCCGACAAGCACGATCATCAGCCTGCGGCCGAGGCCGGCCAGCGGATCGAACGTGCCGTGGACAAGGCCTATGCCGGTGGAATTAAGCCAATGGAGTACGGTGGCAAGGACGGGACTGCCGCCATCGCCAAGGCCGTGCTCGCAGCCCTTGATTGATCAGGAGACCGCAATGCTTTTTTCAATATTCACGCTCGACAATCCGGACGCCGCCGACAAGCGCAAGGCCGTGCATGGCGCGCACGTTGCCCATCTCAAGAGCGCAAAGGATTACGGGGTCACCATCACCGTCGGCGGCCCGCTGGTGTCGGACGACGGCGCGAGTTCGGTTGGAAGCCTGATGGTGCTGGACGCCCCCGACCGCGCTGCCGCCGAGAAATTCAACCGCGCCGATCCATTTCACCAGAATGGCGTCTGGGGAAACGTCGAGATCCGTCGCTTCGACCGCAAGGAATAGCTACAGCCCGACGAAATCCCTGATCGCTGCCAGAAATTGCTCCGGCTGCTCAAGCGGCGGGCAATGACCGCAACCCGGCAGCTCGATGTAGCGCGCGCCGGCGACCTTCTCGGCGATCTGCTTGTTAAGTGCGGGCGGTGTTGCCTGGTCGAATTCACCGCACACGACAAGAGTCGGCACCTTGAGGTGGTGCAACAAAGGCACCAGGTCGGTTTCCTGCAAGATCTTGCAGGCGGCCTGAAATGCCTTCGGGTCGATATCGAGCAACACCTTTTTTCGTTCTTCGATTTTCTCCGGATGCGCAGCGAGATACCCGGGTGAAAAGACGCGCTTGGCGGCAATCTCGGCAATGCTCCCGAGGCCACCCTCGGCGACTTTATCCGCCATCACCGCAAAGGCCTCGCGTCCCTGCGGCGGAAAGGCGGCGGCCGCATCACTAAGCACGAGCCTGGATATCCGCTCGGGATGCGCGAGCGCGAATGCGAGCGCGACGGTGCCGCCGAAGCCGTTGCCCATCAGCACGGAATCCTTGCCGATACCGAACTCTTCAAACCCGTCCTCGATCACGGCGAGATAGGCATCCATCAACGCAAGCATCGCCGGCTGCGAGCCGTGGAAGCCCGGTAGATTGAACAACGTGACACGATTTTTTGCAGCCAGCGCAGGCAAAACAGGATCGAAAGCGTGGCGATCGGCGAGCAGTGAATGCAGCACCACGACGTCACGCCCTTCGCCCGTGCGTACCGCCGTCAGCGCGCCGCGGCCGGCGGTCAACTGCTGCATCTGCATTGGAAAATCTCCATCGCCCTTTATTCGGAATGATGACGCGCACGCCCCCGGCCGTCATCACCGGGCTTGTCATCACAAGTCGGGTCCACCCGACTTGTGCTTTTCAATACCGCGAAAGTTGGGCAAGCCCAACTTCCGATGTGATCTCGCTTGGGTGAGCACCATGCCTTCCTAAGCGAGATGGCCGGGACAAGCCCGGCCATGTCGACTTGAAGGATTGTGCATCCGCGAAACTAGTTCCCTTCGCGCCAAATGCCGAGCGCTTCCTGCGCCGGGCGATCGGAAATCGAGAACAGGACCGCGTCGGCACCACTGACACTGTGCTGGTAGTGCTTCCATGGTGGCACCACGAAGACGTCGTTGACGGTCCATTCGATCGGCTTTCCGTCGACAATGGTGGTGCCCTGCCCCTCGGCCACCGCGAAGATGGTGCCGTCGGTCGCGCGGTAGGGCTCGCCTTTGAACCCTTTCGGGAGCAACGCCAGATTCGCGCCCATGGTCGGCAATACAGGTCCGCCATTGATCGGATTGGCGTAGCGCATGCGCGCGCCATGACGCTTGTCGATATCGCCGGTCTCCTTTAGTCGCTGAAGGATCGGCCGCATCTTGGCGTAAGGGTAGTTGATCACCGGCGAACGGTTGAGTTGCGCAGGCGCACCGTCGGGCAACACACCGGAGGCATAGCGATCAAACGAATCACCGTCAGTGTGGTTCGTCTTCTGCATCTTTTCTTCGTAGTGCTCGCCGAACGACGTTTCGAAATGATTCACCGTCGGCATGTCAAGCACGTCGAGCCACATCACCGGCTGCTTGCCCGGATTGCCATGGTCATGCGGCGCCCAGTTGGCGGTGATGATGAAGTCACCGTGATTCATCATCGTCTTCTCGCCTTCGACCGCGGTGTAGGCGCCTTCGCCTTCCAGCACGAAGCGGATGGCGGACGAGACGTGGCGATGCACATCGGCAATCTCGCCCGGCATGATCAGCTGTATGCCGGCGAACAGCGAATTGGTGATGCGCGACTTGCCGAGCACGCCGGGATTTTCGAGCACCAGCACGCGGCGCTCGGCTTCCTCGGCGGAGATCACCTCGCCCGCTTCCAGCATCAGCCGTTTGACGTCGGCGAACTTCCACAGCACCGGCTTCAGGCTGCTCTTGGGCTCCGGCGTCACCAGGTCCTTGAGCACTTCCCAGAGCGGCGTCATGTGGAACTTGGAAATCTTGTCGTAATAGGCCTGCCGCGCCGCCTGCACGTTATGTTTCGGACCCGGTTGGGTTTCTGTGGAGATTGCGAGGGTCATCAGCGGCTCCTTGGGAAGTTAGTTGGATTTGCAACTACTATACCGCATCCGGCGGTGCGGCGAAACTGTTCGGCCCATGTAACTAATATCACTTAGTTATTGACCGACCCGCCGTCCACCACGATCGATTGGCCAGTCACGAAATCGCTATCGTTCGAGGCCAGAAATACAAGCGCGCCGAGCAGGTCTTCGGGATAGGCATCGCGCTTGATGGCGCGGCTATTGCGCACGGGCACACGCTCTTCCTCGACATGGGTGGCATTTTCGAGCCCGGTATCGCTCAGGATGTAGCCGGGCGACAGGGAGTTCACCGCTATGCCGTACTCGCCGAGCTCCCGCGACAATGACCGCGTGAATGCAAGCATCGCGCCCTTGGACGTCACATAGGGCAGCATGCGGGGCACGCCCTTATACGCTGCCCCTGAGGCAATGTTGATGATCTTGCCCGTGCGTCGCGCCATCATATGTGGCGCGACATGGCGCACCATCAGATAGGGCCCGCGCACGTTGATTGCCATGACCCGATCCCAAAGGTCCGCATCCCACTCGTTGAAATTTCTAGGCTTTAGCGTCGAATAGAGCGCCGCATTGTTCACTAGCACGTCGATCTGACCAAAGCGTTCGATTGTCTGCGCGACCAGGCTCTTCACCGCCTTCTCATCACTGACGTCGAACTTGATGGTCGCCACCGAATTCGTGCCGTGGCGCCCTGCGATTTCCTCGGCAAGTTCGCGGCCATCGGCGATATCCGCGATCATCACGCGCGCGCCCTCGGCGGCAAGCGCCTGCGAATAATGCCGGCCGATGCCTTTCGCACCGCCGGTCACGATTGCGGTTTTTCCGGCAAGCCTTGCCATGTTCATATCCCTCAATTTGTCATCGCCGGGCTTGACCCGGCGATCTCGCTTAGGCGAGCAATGTGCCTACCTAAGCGGGATGGCCGGCACAAGACTTGTGCTCGGGCCGACCGAAGGTCGGACCCGAGTGCCGGCCATGACAGGGAGGGTATCGTGTCACGCACCACAGCCGATGAACTGGTGATCCGGGCACTGATCGAGAACTGGGTTCTGTGGCGTGATGCCCGCATGTGGGATCGCTTCCGCACCGTTTGGCACAAGGACGGCCAGATGTGGGCGACCTGGTTTCAAGGCTCCTACGAAGAATTCATTCGCGTCAGTCAGGACGGCTATGACCGCGGCGTGCGCATCATGCATATGCTGGGCGGCATGAGCATCGACATCAAAGGCAAGCGTGCGATCGCACAGACCAAGATGACGATCTCGCAGCGCGCAAAGGTTGATGGCGTGTTGTGCGACGTCGTTTGCAGCGGACGCTTCTATGATTTTTTGGAAAAGCGCAAAGGCAAATGGGGCATCGTGCTGCGCCGGCTTGCCTATGAAAAGGACCGCATCGATCCCGTTGAGCCGGATGCCAAGCTTTCGCTCGACAAGACGCTGTTGGCGCAATTCCCCGAAGGCTATCGCCACCTCGCCTATTTGCAAAGCAAGATTGGCTACAAGATCAAGGACGAACTACCCGGTCTCGATGGACCGCCGCTCGACGCGCTTTACGCCAAAGGCGAGGCCTGGCTCAAAGGCGGCAAGCTGTAGGCGCAGGCTCCGGGGATTGGCTCACACCGCAGGAAATGCGATTTTGCGTTCGAGGGGTTGCCGTGTAGAGAACCCCCGGGGGGAGCCGCCGCCATGTCGCTTGCCGACAAATTCAACCTGCTCAATGAATTCAACATCCTGCGCATCATTTGCGCCCTCTTCTTCATTCCGCATATCATCGGCAAGATCACGGTCCCGGCCACCCTCGAGTTTTTCGTCAAGGCCGGCTTCAAACCACCGGCAACCTGGATGTATGTCGCCGGTGCAATCGAGACCGTGCTCTGCATCGGGTTGTTTTTCGGAATTTATCTACAATATGTCGCTTTCATCGCCTTCATCCATTTGCTGGTCGCCGGCGCCGCGACCTACAAGGTCACCAAAAGCTGGATCTGGGTGATCGGCGGTATCGAATATTGCGTGTTTTGGGCGATCAGCTGTCTGGTGGTCGCCATGCACGCTTATCACGCCGGTCTATGAAGCCTCTGCACTGAAAGGAAATTGGTCCGATGGCTAGCGTTCTGTTCTCACCCATCACCTTGCGTGGCCTCACCCTGCCTAACCGGGTCGTGGTCTCGCCGATGTGCCAGTACAATTCCAACAGCGGCTCGGCGAATGACTGGCACCTGATGCATCTCGGCAATATGTCGCTTGGCGCAGCAGGTCTCGTGATGTGCGAGATGACAAACGTCAATCCGCAAGGACGCATCTCGCCAAAATGCGCCGGTATGTATTCGGATGAGAACGAAGCCGCCCTCAAACGCATTCATGATTTCTGCCGTCAATACGGTGTAGCCAAGCTTGGCGTGCAACTTGCGCATGCCGGACGTAAGGGCCCGACGACGCCTCCGGCTGCCGGGGGCAAACCGATCCTTGAAGGGCCGGACGCATGGACACCGGAAGCGCCGTCCGCGATCCCCTATGACGCCGGCTGGGCCGTGCCGCATGCCATGACCAAGGATGACATCAAACGCGTCCTCGGCGAATTCGCCGCGGCCGCCAAGCGTGTCGACCGCATCGGCTATGACGTGGTCGAACTGCACGCCGCGCACGGCTATCTTGCACACCAATTCCTGTCGCCAATTTCGAACCAGCGCATCGATGAATATGGCGGGTCGCTCGAAAATCGCATGCGCTTTGCGATCGAAATGTACGAGGCGGTGCGCGCCGCATGGCCCGAACAAAAGCCGATCGGCATGCGCGTGTCCGCCACCGACTGGGTCGACGGCGGCTGGACGCCGGAAGAAACCGTCGCCCTCGCCAAGGAGCTCAAAAAGCGCGGCCTGGACTACATGGATGTGTCAACCGGCGGCCTCTCCCCGCAGCAGAAGATTCCATTATCCGCGGGCTATCAGGTGCCGTTCGCCGAGAAGGTGAAAAGAGAATCCGGCATCACCACCATGACGGTCGGGCTCATCGCCGGTTTCCAGCAGGCGGAAGACATCGTAGCGCAGGGCAAGGCCGATCTGGTCTGCCTCGGCCGGGCAGCGCTATGGGATCCACGCTGGGCCTGGCATGCGGCTGAGGAGCTCGGCGCCGAAGCGCCCTATGCGCCAAAGATGATGGCCAGCCACCCGAAGCTGCGTCCGCAACTCTTCCCGAAACGGGCGCAGGCGGCGGGGTAGGTAGCCAGGGAGTGTCAGTTTTCCCAGTCGTCATGGCCGGGCTTGTCCCGGCCATCCCGCTTAGCAACGCGAAGCTGTGCCCTACTAAGCGAGATCACCGGGACAAGCCCGGTGATGACAAAAAAGTCAGGCGCCCGCCTTCATGCGCGTGATGAATTTCGCGAAAGCCGCCAACTGCTTCTTGATGATATCCTTGGTCGGCTGATCCGTCAGCTCGAGCGTGTTCTTGTCGAATTTCGTCGCCGCACTGCCGACGAATATTTCCGGCGTGCCGAAGATGAAGGCGTTGAGGAACGTCATCGACATGCGCCAGTGATATTGCATGCGCGCGCCGCCGAGCGGCCCTTGCGAGCATGACTGGATAGCGACCGGCTTTTCGTTGAACGGCTGTTCTTTCATGCGTGAGACCCAGTCGATCGCGTTTTTCAGAACTCCTGGCATCGACCAATTGTATTCCGGTGTCACGAATAAAACGCCGTCAGCGGCGCGGATTGCAGCCGCGAGATCATTGGCTGGCCCCGGGAAGCCGGACAATTCCTGAACATCGGCGTTATAGAGCGGCAATGTTCCGATCGAGGGGGCCGTCACTAAATTGATCTCGGGCGGCGCCAGACCCGGCAATGCGCGCGTCAAGGCGGCATTGTATGAACCTTTGCGAAGCGATCCGCAGATCACCAGAACGTTCAGTTTGTCAGCCATTTTATCTCTTTACCCTTTGCTGATGTTCGACGCACTCAAGCGCTATCTCTGCTCAATGCCGGCCTTCTCGCGCACAGCCTTCCATGTATCAACTTCGATGGCGATATGTTTTCCTAATTCCTCTGGCGTCGAGATATGCACCACGGCGCCAACTTTCTCCAGCTGCTCGCGAATGTCGGGGCGCGACAGAACCACTTTGAGTGCAGCATTGGTCTTGTCGACGATCGCCTGCGGCGTGCCGGCAGGATAGAGCCAGCCATACCAGCCAACCACCGCATAGCCGGGCACGCCGGTTTCGGCGACCGTAGGCACATTGGGAATTGTTGGCCAACGCGCCGGTGAGCCAACCGCAAGGAGCTTCAATTGACCCGACTCCACCTGGCCGCGTACGGCATGCGCCAGCTCGACTCCATAGTCGACATCGCCAGAGAGCAAGCCGGTAACCACCCCCGGCGTGTTGCTATAGGGAATATGCTTCACATCGATGCCGGCCATTTGTCGCATCAGTTCGCCGGCGAAATTCTGTGTCGAGCCGACACCGACATCGGCAAAATTGAGCTTGCCGGGCGAGGCCTTTGCCAGCGTGATCAACCCCTTGATGTCATCGGCTGGGAAATTCTTGCGAGCGACAAAGACAAAGGCGCTGTCGGCGACCCATGAGACCGCCGCGAAGTCCTTGACCGCATCGTAGCGGATCGACTTGAGCATCGCCGCCGACACGGTATGGGCAGGGCTAGTCATGAGTGCGGTGTAACCATCCTTGTCGGCGTGGGCGACGGCCTCGGCGGCGAGCGTTCCGCCGGCACCGACTTTGTTCTCCACAACAATGGTCTGTTTCAGTAGTTCCGACAGTGGTTGGGCGATGATGCGGGAGACAATGTCGGTACCGCCGCCGGCGCCAAAGCCCACCAGGATGCGGATCGGTCTGTCCGCAGGCCACTCGGCAGCGGCCGGCGCCGCAATGGTGGTGAACAAGACGGCCGCCAGGGCTGCCGCAAGGCTGAAGCGCTTCATGACTGGCCTCCCACTCTTTGTATTGAGCATGATCTTATCCGAATATCGGTGCCCACCCTCGGATCAAGTCCGAGCGCAGGCTTTTTCGGGATCATACCCACTACGCACCTCCCCCACGGGGTGCGTCAGTTATTTCTCATCCTCAATCGGGTTGCGCAGGACACCGATGCCTTCAACCTCGATCTCGCAGGTGTCACCCGCCTTCATCCAGACCGGCTCGGGCTTACGCGCGTGGCCGACGCCCGATGGCGTACCAGTGAACAGGATATCGCCCGGCTCCAGGGTGATGCCCTCGGTCAGATAGACCAGCGACTCCGCCACCGGAAACATCAGGAGATCGGTGTTGGACGATTGCATGACTTTTCCGTTCAGCCGGGTCTCGATCTTGAGACCCTTGCCACCGCGCGGCAACTCATCGGCGGTCACCATCCAGGGGCCGACGCTGCCGGTACGATCAAAATTTTTGCCCATTCCCCACTGGGTCGTGTGGCGCTGGTACTCGCGGACTGACCCTTCGTTCGCGCAGGAGTATCCTGCGACGCAGTCGGTCGCGTTCTCAAGCGTCAGATGTTTGGCGCGCTTGCCGACGATCACAACCATCTCACCTTCGTAATCGAGCTGGATGGATTTCTTCGGTCGCATCAGCGGCTGAAGATGCGGCGTGAGCGACGTCAGCATGCGAAAAAAGATCGACTGGAATTTCGGGATATTGTCCTTCTGGGGACCTTCCTTGACATGGTCGAGGTAGTTCAGGCCGAGGCAGATTATTTTTCCGGGACGCGTCACCGGCAGCGCAAATTTCAGGCCGGCAAGTGGGCGTCGCGCCGTGGCTGGCGCCTTCTTGGCGAGATCGCCGAGCGATTTGAGATCGCCATTGCTCCGGCGCAAAACTTCACCGAGGTCGACGGGAACGTTCGCATCAACAGCCTGCAAATCGATGACGTTGTCGCCCTCGACCACGCCGAGACGCGCGCCACCATTGGCTTCAAAACCGACGATTTTCATGAATCCTGCCTTGCCTGAACTGATTGCGCCCCACCGGGTTACGGCGGGGCGGCGCAAGGCTTAGCGCATGAATTCAGGCGAGTCACCCGGTGAGAGTGAAAGCCTGAATGGAGAAATATTTGTCGGCATCCGTCCACGACCGGGCCGGCAGCCAGCCGACCCCACGCGCAAGTGCGGCCAGGGATTCAACGCTGTATTTGTAGCTGTTTTCGGTGTGGATGGTTTCGCCGGCGCGGAAGTCGACGGTTTCGCCGGCGACCTTTACTTTTTGCCGCTTCAAACTGGCAAGATGCATCTCGATGCGATGGCGCTCGCGATTATAGAAGGCGTGGTGTTCGAACATATTGAGGCGGAAGGTACCACCAAGCTCGCGGTTGATGCGTGTGAGCAGATTGAGATTGAATTTCGCGGTGACGCCCGCGGCATCGTTATAGGCAGCGTTGAGCACCTCGATCGGCTTGATCAGATCGACGCCAACGATGAGCTTCGAGCCGGCCCCAAGGATCATCGCAGCATTGCGCAGGAATGACGAGGCTTCGTGCGGCTCGAAATTTCCGATCGTCGAACCAGGAAAAAACCCGATGCGTGCAGGTGCCTGTTTGGCTTCATCGGGCAATTCAAACGGCTTGCAGATATCGGCGGTGACCGGCAGCACCTTGAGCTGGGGAAAGTCTGCGCGCAGTTCGATTGCTTCCTGCTCGATCATTTCACCGCAAATATCGACCGGTACGTATGCCGCCAGCTTCGGCGCGGCGCGGAGAAGAATGCGCGCTTTCTTGCTGGATCCGCTTCCAAACTCAACCAGCGCCGCGCTTTGCGGAATCAGCTTCGCAATGTCGGCAGCATGCTCGCGCAAGGTCTTCATTTCACAGCGGGTCGGATAGTACTCCGGCAGTTCGGTAATGCGCTCGAACAAATGCGAACCGGCGGCGTCGTAGAAATATTTCGCCGGCACCTGCTTTGGAGTGGCGCGCAATCCTTCAAGCACATCGGCCTTAAATGCCGATGTGTCACCGTTTTGTTGCGAAAGATGCTTGCGCGCAACGGCTGCGACCATAGTGACGCCCTCTTAAACGAACTCGGCCAGGCGCAATCCGGTGAACTGCCAGCGCGCAGGCGGATAGAAGAAATTGCGATAGCTCAGACGTTCATGCCCCTCCGGCGTTGCCAGCGAAGAGCCGCGCAACACCATCTGGCTGACCATGAACTTGCCGTTGTACTCACCGAGCGCGCCTTCAGCGGCGCGATAGCCCGGATAAGGTAGATAGGCACTACGCGTCCATTGCCAAGTGATCCCGTATGCGTCTGCAATGACGCCGGCGCGCGCCGCAACTTCCCATTCCACCTCGCTCGGCAGGTGCTTGCCTGCAAAGCGTGCGAATGCCTCGGCTTCAAAGTAGCTGACATGCATGACCGGCGCGGACGGGTCGACGGGTTTCAGACCGGCAAGCGTCATGACGTGCCAGACGCCGTCCTTTTGCCGCCAATAGCCGGGCGCCTGCCAGCCCTCGTCTTGCACCGTCGTCCAGCCATCCGAGAGCCAGAGCGAAGGTGTCGTGTAGCCGCCGTCCACGATGAATTCGAGCCATTCGGCATTGGTGACAAGGTGACGCGCGATCCGCACATGCGGAATGAGTTCGTCATGAAGTGGCGTCTCGTTGTCGAAGCAAAAACTATTGCCGTCGGCGCCGACAGCATGGATGCCCGCCGGCACGTCCACGTAGCCGCGCGGACCTTGTGTCGCGGGCGGCGCTTGCCACATTTCGTCGTAGACGGGGTCGGTGGGGTTCTGGGCGAAGGCATGCAGAATATCGGTGATGAGCAGCTCCTGATGCTGCTGCTCGTGGTGCAAGCCGATTTCGACAATTTCGAAAACGCGCGCGGCATCCGCCGACGTGACGCGCTCGATCAGCCGCTCGACCGCCGCATCGACATGGGCGCGATAGGCCGTAACGTCATCACCATTCGGGCGCGTGATCAGACCGCGTTGTGGCCGCGCATGCCGGGGACCCGCGGCGACGTAGTATGAATTGAACAAAAAGGGAAAGCGCTGGTCGAATACCTTGTACGACGGGTCGTGAGGCACGAGCAGAAACTGTTCGAAGAACCATGTGACGTGAGCACGATGCCATTTCGTCGGGCTTGCATCGGCCATCGATTGCACGATCTGGTCTTCGGCCGATAGATGTGCAGCGCGCGCTTCAGTCTCTGTCCGTACGCTTCGGAATGCCTGCACCCAGGCGCCACGCGCCTCATCCACCGACCGTTGCGCCCTCGGCGCCGGCCCACCGCGTGGTGCCGGCGACATTGCGGTGCGCGCCATGAGGGAGCCTCCGTCACTCTACAAAGGGCTTCGGCAGTCGATGTACGTACGGATTACGACGATCTATGGGTGCAATTGTTCCATCGCATGGTGACAGGGGCAACCTCGAAGTGCCGCATGTCCGCTGCCTGACACGTTTGTGATGGGTTCATAACGACGCCAAAAAATGGCGAATATTGTCGAAAAACCATCCAAATTATCGTCGATCGCCGGAGATCGGATTTGGTAGCGGGGGAGGGACTCGAACCCCCGACCTCCGGATTATGATTCCGCTGCTCTAACCAGCTGAGCTACCCCGCCATTCCGAAAACACCGTGCCGGAACGAGCGCGATATAGGGAGGGGCCGCAAACACTGTCAAGCAAGCGGCCGAAAAAGCCTTTTCCCGGCCGTTACTTCGGCTGAACGGATGGGTCGCCACCCGGGCTGCCCGGCGGCGGGATGACCGGCATATTGCCGCCCGGCGGGGTCGGCTGTTTGATCTCGGAATCGACGTGTTCGGGCGGACAAATCACGCCGCCGGAGCGGGCCAATTTGTCACTGAGATTGCCCTTTCCATCCTGCCGCTGCGTGTCGGCCTCACCACCCTTCCCCACCGTGGTCTGGGTGTCCGAATGCGTGCAGGCATCCGGGTCGAGTTGTTCGGTCCTGGGTGCGACCGGCGTTTTCGTTTGCGGCGGAGCCTGAGCCAGCGTCACCGCCGGTAGCAGCACGGCCGAAACCGCCAGGCCAAGAATGCGGATATTATGCACCATCGCACGCTCCCTTGTTGCGCGCGCGTCTTGCAGCGCGAACAGATAACGGCTTGGCGCGCGAGAGAGTTCCGTCCTACGGCGTGCGCAACCGTTCGAAGCGAATCAGGGAGAAATGCCCCAGCGGCGGCATCGGCCTGTGTTCGACTAACCGGACACCGCCATGGCGTTCGGCCCATGCGCTCAGGCGGCCAAAGCGGAATTCCGGCCGCCAGCCGAGCCGACGCGCAATCGGCGCAAAGCAAATCTCGAAGGCGCGGCGCGGGCCCTGCTCCGCTCCGATGTGATTGACCAGGACAATTTCACCGCCAGGGCGGATCACGCGCACAAATTCGTTGAGCGTCGTTTCCGGATTGGGTACCGCCGTTATGACGAATTGCGCGACCACCACATCAAAAGACTGGTCGGGCAACGCCATGCGTTCGGCATCCATCACCGCCAATGCCTCGACATTTGTAATTTTCTGTTCGGTGACGCGTTCGTGCGCCTTGCGGAGCATCGGTTCAGACAGGTCGATGCCCACCAAGCGGTTCTTGCGCGCATAGTCGGGCAGCGAAATTCCAGTGCCGACGCCGACTTCAAGAATGCGCCCGCCGGCTGGACCACAAGCGTGTTCGGCTGCTGCTATGGCCGCGCGCCGGCCCGCATCAAAGACCGCGCCAAAGACCAGGTCATAAACCGGCGCCCAGCGCGCATAAGCGCGCTCGACGCTCAATTTGTCGATATCCGCCCCCATGCAGAGAACTTAACCGCGCATCGCGGACGCTGCTATCTGCACTTCGCTGGCGCGCTGGTGGTCCGCCGTCGCGACCGCAGACTTGATGAATCCGCCACCGAGAACGCGCGCCTGTCCCTCGCCCGCGTCGTAAAACACGCATGCCTGGCCGGGCGATACGCCATGCTCGCCATCGACCAGTTCGACTTCGCAGCCATTGGCGCCGTGCCGCAACCAGGCCGCCTGCGGCGGCCGGGTCGAGCGCACCTTCACGAAGACCTCGCGCCGATCGTCGGCAAGCGCTGCATCAATGCTGCCCTCGCCAATCCAGTTCACGTCGCGCAGCAGGATGCGGCTCATGCGCAACGCTTCGCGTGGGCCGACTACGACGCGGCGGCTCTCGGCATCAAGCCGCACCACATAGAGCGGCGTGCCCGTCGCAACACCGAGGCCGCGGCGCTGGCCGACAGTGAAGTGAATAATGCCGGAATGGCCGCCGAGCACCTTGCCGTCGAGATCGACGATCTCACCTGCTTCCGCGGCGCCCGGCTTTAATCGTTCGATGATATCGGCGTAATGGCCAGACGGTACAAAACAGATGTCCTGGCTATCGTGCTTGTCGGCGACCGCAAGGCCGAAGCGGCGCGCAAGTTCACGGGTCTCTGCCTTCGTCCGCTCGCCGAGGGGAAAGCGAAGGATATCGAGTTGCTCGCGCGTGGTGCCGAACAGGAAATAACTTTGATCGCGCTCCTCATCGCGCGCGCGATAGAGCCCACGTCCGCCATCCGGCAAAAGTCGCGAAGCGATATAGTGCCCGGTGGCCAACACCTCGGCTCCAAGCTCACGCGCGGTGATGAGCAGGTCGCGAAACTTGATCGACATATTGCAGTCGACGCAAGGGACCGGCGTCTCGCCGTGAATGTAGCTCTCGGCGAAGCGATCGATCACCGCCTCTTTAAAGCGGCTCTCGTAATCGAGCACGTAGTGCGGGATGCCGATACGCTCTGCAACACTGCGGGCGTCGTAAATGTCCTGGCCCGCGCAACAGGCGCCCTTGCGGTGGGTTGCAGCGCCGTGGTCGTACAGTTGCAGCGTCACGCCGACTACGTCGTAGCCTTCCGCCTTGAGCAGCGCAGCCGTCACCGAGGAATCGACGCCGCCGGACATGGCGACGACGACACGCGTGTCCTGGGGCCGACGGTCGAGATCGAGGCTGTTGCGCATGGTTCTTCTTACTACAGGTGGCGATCCAAGGCGTGCAATGCGAGCCGATTCACCCGGCAAATCTTGCCGTTTCCACGGCTGCAGAGTGCCGGGCGGGACCCGCGATGTGGATTCCCGCTCGTTATAGTCGATTGAATTTAAACACGAATTTGACTTTTCCGAGGCTGGCCTGACGATTGCAGATCAAGTGACGGTAATCCGGAGGTCGTCCAGTGCCGCAAGTTGCGTCCGATCCGACTATTCACGCGCATAGCACTCATTTGCCGCGTCCCCCCCGTCCCGCACAACCGTCCGACCGGGCACCCTCGCCTTTCGAGAGCTTGATCGACGACGGCTCTCAGCTCCCCGAACAACCGGCGCCCGCACCGACCGACAACAAGGCCGCAGCGGCCGAAAGCTCTCAGGCGCCAGCCAAGACCAATGACTCGACGACGCCGGTGGCAAACGATGCCACCCAAACCGCCAAATCTGACGACGACGCCTCCGTCGAAAAGCCGGACAATGGCAAAGCCGTCGTCGATCCCAAGGCCGCCGCGGATAGCAAATTGGTCGACGCCACCGGTACGGGCGACAACTCCAAGCCGAAGCCTGGCGAAAAACCGGCAGATGGACAAAAAACCGACAAGCTGGCTGTCACTGCAACGCCTTCACCCGTGCAGACAACAAATGCCGCTGATGCAATCGCGGTCGCGCCGCCGCCGACCCCGGTATCAATCCCTGATCAGGGCGATCAAGACGGTGGGCAACAACAAATCGCGCTCGCCGCAGAATCCGGGCTTCAGCTGAAATCTCTGGACGCCGGCATGCCGAAACCCGTTGCCGGAAAACAGACGGACGCGAAAAAGCAGGTGGACGCCGACCAGCAAGTCGACACCGATCCGTCCACTGATCAGGTAATGGACCGGGCGCAATCGACAACGAAGGCCACACAAGAGCCGCATGTCGACAAACCGGAATTCGCTGTCAGTCAAACGGACAAGGACCACGTCGCCGACGCCCGGGGTGAACCTGTCGTCAACGGGCATCACGGCAATGCAGATGCGGCGGCCAGTATTTCAGCCGACGCCAGCGGCGCCGGCCCCAAATTGATCGCCGATACCGGCACTCAGTCGACCGTCACGGCAGCAACGGCGCACACCGAGTCGACCGCGGCCGCACCGACCGCAGCGGCCGCGCTGATTTCGCAGACGGGCGCGCAAGCCGCACCCATTCCGCTCGCCGGCGTTGCCATGGAGATCGCCGGCAAGGCGCTCGCCGGCAAAAACCGGTTCGATATCCGCCTGGATCCGCCTGAACTTGGCCGTATCGAGGTGCGTCTCGATGTCGACCGCGACGGCAATGTGACTTCGCGAATGACCGTCGATCGCGCCGATACGCTCGATCTGTTGCGTCGCGATTCCACGGGGCTTGAGCGCGCATTGCAGGACGCCGGCCTCAAGACAAATGACAATAGTCTGCAGTTCTCGCTGCGCGATCAATCGATGGGCCAGCAACAGACCGGCGGTAGCCCCGACACCGCAAAGATGATCGTGACCGACGAAACGCCTTCGATCGATGTCGTCCCGCAGAATTATGGTCGTCTCGCCGGAACCGGCGGCGGCCTTGATATACGAGTTTAAGGATCAGCCATGACAACAGTCTCGCCCATTTCCACGACCGGCACTGCCTCCTCCACCGTTTCGACGGCGCTCGACAACACCGAGATTGCCAGCAACTTTACAACGTTCCTGCAGTTGTTGACGACGCAGCTGCAAAACCAGGATCCGCTCAGCCCGCTCGATACCAACCAGTTCACCCAGCAACTGGTGCAGTTTGCGCAAGTCGAGCAACAGATGAAATCCAACGACCAGTTGTCGAGCCTGGTCTCGCTGGAAAAAAGCGCGCAAGCGAGCACGGCGCTCGCCTATGTCGGCGCAACCGTTGTGGTGGACGGCTCCACAGCGGCTCTGACGAACGGCAGCGCGACATGGAGTCTCAATGTCACGAAGCCGTCGACGGCCACCATCACGATCAAGGATTCCACCGGCCAGAACGTCTTTACCGGCACCGCCGGCGTCAATCCGGGAACGCAGACCTTCACCTGGGATGGCCGCGGCAACGACGGCCGCATCTGGCCCGACGGCAACTACACGCTCACCGCCACAGCTGTAGATGCGAGCAATCAGCCGGTTGGCGTTTCGACCGAAGTCCAGGCGGTCGTAGATTCGGTCGATCTGACGCAGGATCCCCCGGTCATGTCGATCAACGGCCAGAATTTCACACTCGACAAAATAAAGCGCGTCGTCCGGCAGACGACGTCCTAGGAGAGTTAGCCGCCGCTACGCCGCCGGCGGCGCGTCTACCGCGTCCCGAATTCCACCCGGCAATACCACCGCTGGCCGGCTTTCGCCCCGTATTGCGTGCAATCGGGCTCTTTTACCACGAACCATGGCAGGCGCCGACGGCGCCCGCCTCGTGCCATCCGTAACCAAAAGCTTACCGGAAACCGGGCAAACATTGCCCGATGCATTTGGCATGCTTAGGCAAATTTTAAGCCGTGACCTGTAGTTTTTGGTCAGTAACTGTCAGTCGAGTTGTTTTTGTGAGTACACCAATGACCGAACCCCATCGCCCGAGGGTCAAATACGTCATCGGGCCTGATGGTAGTCCGCTGACCATCGCGGATCTGCCACCGCCGACAACCAAGCGCTGGGTCATCCGCCGTAAGGCAGAGGTGGTCGCCGCGGTTCGTGGTGGCCTGTTGTCCCTTGAAGAAGCCTGTGCGCGCTACACGCTCACGGTGGAGGAATTCCTCTCCTGGCAGGCCTCGATTGACCAGCACGGCCTCGCCGGGCTGCGCACGACGCGCATTCAACAGTATCGCCAGTAACTCCCCTTTCTCAATCAGCCGTAAGCGCCGGCCGCGCGGCCGGCGTTTTTGTTTGTGTGACCGCGCGCGAGTCGCCGACCGCCACATGAATTGATTTGGTGGCTGCCTCCCCGCATTAACCGGACGCTAACCTTAAACTGGGCAAATCTTGCCGAGTGAGGCGCATGCTGCGCGCCCAATGCGGGTAGGACAAAACCGGTGCAAGGTTTCTTCGACTTCGTGAGGTCGCTGGGTGCTGCACGAATGGCGGCGATGGCCGCGGTCACGCTCGCCCTGATTGGCTTCTTCTCCTTCCTGATGATCCAGATGACGACGCCGCAAATGGTGCCGTTATTCACGGACCTTCCGCCTGACGACAGCGCATCGATCATCAAGGACCTCGAACGCCAGGCAGTGCCCTATCTGCTCAAGAACGACGGCACGATTATCCTGGTGCCGCAGGATAAGGTCGCGCGGCTGCGGATGAAGCTTGCCGAATCCGGGCTGCCCAAGGGCGGCGGCGTGGGCTACGAGATCTTCGACAAGACTGACGCGCTCGGCTCAACGACCTTCGTCCAGAACATCAATCACCTGCGCGCGCTGGAAGGCGAGCTCGCCCGCACCATTCGCGGCATTGACCGCGTGCAGGCCGCGCGCGTCCACCTTGTGCTTCCGGAACGGCCACTGTTCTCACGCGACAAGGTGGATGCCACGGCCTCGATTGTGCTCAAGGTCCGTGGAACGCTGGAGCCGCAGCAGGTGCGGGCCATCCGTCACCTGGTCGCGACCGCAGTCAATGGCATGCGGCCCGAACGCGTCTCAGTGATCGATGAAACCGGAAAACTGCTCGCCGATGGCGCGACGCCAGACAATCCGATGAACGGTGCGGGCTCGGACGAACGCAAGCTCGCCTACGAGAATCGTCTGCGCACCGAAGTCGAAACCATCGTTTCGTCAGTGGTCGGTCCCGGACATGCGCGCGTGCAGATCAATGCCGACTTCGACATCAACCGGATTACCCAGACTTCGGATAAATTTGACCCGGACGGACGCGTGCTGCGTTCGAGCCAGACCCGCGAAGAACAATCGGCCAGCGGCGCCCGCAGCGACGGACAGGTTTCGGTCGGCACCGAACTGCCAGGCGGCAACAAGCAGGGCGAAGGAGCAGGCGCCGCCATTGGCGACTCGAACCGCAAGACCGAGGAAATCGTCAACTACGAAATTTCACGCATCACAAAGACCGAAGTCACCGAGGCCGGACGCATCAACCGCATTTCCGCGGCCGTGCTAGTCGACGGCAACTACACCAAAAACGACAAGGGCGAACTGGCTTACCAGCCACGCCCGAAGGAGGAAATCGACCGCATCGCGGCGCTGGTCCGCTCCGCCATCGGCTTCGACGCCAAGCGCGGCGACCAGGTGGAAGTGGTCAATCTGCGCTTTGCCGAAACGACCCCATCGCCGATCAATGAGGTGACCGGCTGGATGAGCTATCTGCAATTTACCAAGGACGACATCATGCGCGGCGCCGAGATGGGCGTCATGGCGCTGCTCGGCCTTGTCGTCATGTTCATGGTGGTGCGCCCGCTGGTACGCCGGATCATCACGCCGGAGGGCATGCAGCCAGGCCAGGTGATGCTAAACCCGGTCCTTGCGGCCGTGACGGACGGCTCCGGAGCCGGCGCCGCAGCCCCTGCCGGCGGCAGCAACGTCAATATCGGTGCTGGCGGCAGCATCACCTCGACCGGCGGCCCGAACGTTTCGATCGTCGGCGGCGACGAAGCTGTCGCTATATCGAACCGCACCTCAGCGATGATCGATATCGCCAAGGTGCAGGGCCAGGTGCACGCACAATCCGTACAGAAGGTCGGAGAGCTTGCCGACAAGAACCCGCACGAGGCAGTTTCGATCATCCGCAACTGGCTCCACGAGGACGCAGCCTAAGCCATGCCGTCAGCCTACGCCGAGAGCATAAAAGACAAGAACAAAATGGTCCGCGATGACATCGGCGGACTGATGGCTGAGCTTTCGAAGCGGCCGGCGGCGCCGGAACGCATACGCAAGCTCAGCGGGCCGGAGCGCGCCGCGGTGCTCATGCTGTCGCTTGGCGAACAGTACGGCGCCAAGATCTTCAGCATGCTCGACGACGACGAGCTGCGCGAAATCTCGATCGTGATGTCTTCGCTCGGCACCATTGAGGCTGAAGCGGTTGAGCAATTGCTGCTGGAATTCGTCGGCCGTATGTCGGCATCAGGCGCGCTGCTCGGCAACTACGACGCAACTGAACGGTTGCTCAAGCAATACCTCCCGCCGGAACGCGTCGGCGGCATCATGGACGAGATACGCGGCCCGGCCGGCCGCAACATGTGGGAGAAGCTCGCCAACGTCCAGGAAGAGGTGCTGGCGAACTATCTCAAGAATGAATATCCGCAGACGGTCGCGGTCGTTCTGTCGAAATTACGTCCGGAACACGCCGCGCGCGTCTTGTCGATTCTGCCGGAAGACCTGTCGCTCGACTGCGTCAACCGCATGTTGAAGATGGAGGCCGTGCAGAAGGAAGTAATCGAACGCGTCGAACAGACGCTGCGCACCGAATTCATGTCCAACCTGTCGCAGACCCGCCGCCGCGATGCTCACGAAGTGATGGCGGAAATCTTCAACAATTTCGACCGGCAGACGGAAACTCGATTCCTGACCGCGCTCGAAGAGGACAACCGCGACGCCGCCGAACGCATCAAAGCGCTGATGTTCACCTTTGATGACCTGGTCAAGCTCGATGCCGGCTCGGCGCAGACACTGATGCGCAACATCGACAAGGACAAGCTGGGTGTCGCGCTCAAGGGCGCCAACGAAGCCGTCCGCCAGTTCTTCTTCACCAACATGTCGAGCCGCGCCGCCAAGATGCTGGTCGAAGACATGCAGGCCATGGGTCCGGTGCGTTTGCGTGACGTCGACGAGGCGCAGGCGATGTTGGTCAATACGGCCAAAGATCTTGCGGCCAAGGGCGAGATTATAATCGCCAAGAGCCGCGGCGAAGACGAGCTGATCTACTGACGCACGCATGATCCCGGTCATGCGCAAGGACAACTGAATGAAAGCGACGGCCAAATACCTGTTCGACGAGGACTTCGCGTCCGGCGAAAAGCCGACCATCACGATGGTCGAGCACGAGCGCCGCCGCGCGGACGCCGAGTCACAGGCCTATCGCAGCGGGTTTGACGCTGGCCAGGAGCAGGCCAAGCAGGAGGCGGCGCAACGGATCGCGGAAACTCTCGCGGTCATTTCCGATGGTCTTACGCGTCTCGACAGCGCGCTCACATCCATCGAGACGCGGCTGGAAACCGAAGCCGTGGAAGTCGCCGTTGCGGTCGCCGCCAAGCTCGCGCCAGCCTTGATTGCACGTGAGCCGTTCGCGGAAATTTCGGCGCTCGCAACCGAATGTTTTCACCATCTGGTGTCGGCCCCACATGTTGCGGTGCGCGTGGGCCCCGCCACCTACGAGATCGCCAAGGAAAAAATCGAGGCCATCGCGCGCGCCGGCGGTTTCGAGGGGCGGCTCGTGGTCACACCTGATGAGACACTGGCGCCCGGCGACTGCCGCATCGCATGGGCCGACGGTGGCATCACGCGCGATCAAACAACAACCGCTTCCGCCATCGACGAGATGGTCAGCCGCTACATCTCGGCGCGTAACGCGCCGGCCGCATAGGACTTCGGGAGACCAAAGCTATGAGTGACGACGACGCCAAGGTACCGCTTCCCGACCTGGAGAACGCAGGCGACGTGCAAATGGTCGCCGACGCAGCTCCGCTCGCACCATCGGATCCCGATTCGGTCAATCGCGGGGCTGCCGACCTCGAGGCGGTGTTCGACGTGCCGGTCCAGGTCTCGGCGGTGCTCGGCCGTGCCCGTATGGAAGTCGGCAATCTGCTCAAGCTCGGGCCCGGTGCAGTGCTCGAGCTCGACCGCAAGGTCGGCGAGGCGATCGACATCTACGTCAACAATCGGCTGGTCGCGCGTGGCGAGGTGGTCCTTGTCGAAGACAAGCTCGGTGTGACCATGACGGAAATCATCAAGGCGGATCACAACTGATGTGCTCGTTCATCCGCCATTTTTCTCGAAGGATACGGAGCTAAGCCATGCGACTCCTGATCGTCGGCACGCTCGGCGGCCAGCTCACCACCGCAACCAAACTCGCGATGGACAAGGGCGCCAACGTTACCCACGCCGAAAGCAACGAGCAGGCCCTGGCCGTGCTGCGTTCCGGCCGCGGCGCCGACTTGCTGATGGTCGACGTGACGCTCGACATCCGCGATCTGGTGGCGCGGCTGGACGCCGAGCGGATCCACGTCCCGATCGTCGCCTGCGGCGTTACGAATGACGCACGGGCCGCTGTCAACGCTATTCATGCCGGCGCGAAAGAATACATTCCGTTGCCGCCCGATCCCGATCTGATCGCGGCGGTGCTTGCCGCCGTCACCGACGACACGCGTGAGATGATATATCGCGACGACTCAATGGCGAAGGTCGTCAAGCTTGCCCAGCAAATTGCAGGATCGGATGCATCGGTGCTTATCACCGGGGAAAGCGGCACCGGCAAGGAAGTCCTGGCCCGCTTCGTCCACAGCCGCAGCACCCGCGCGAAGAAGCCGTTCATCACGGTCAACTGTGCGGCGATACCGGAAAACCTGCTCGAATCCGAGCTGTTCGGGCATGAGAAAGGCGCCTTTACCGGCGCGCTCGCCCGCCGCATCGGCAAATTCGAGGAGGCAAACGGCGGCACCCTGCTGCTCGACGAAATCTCCGAAATGGAGGTCCGACTGCAGGCCAAACTGCTGCGCGCGATCCAGGAACGTGTGATCGACCGCGTCGGCGGCGGCAAGCCGGTGCCGGTCGACATCCGTATCATCGCGACCTCGAACCGGAACCTCACCGACGCGGTGCGCGAGGGAAAATTCCGCGAGGACCTCCTGTTCCGTCTCAACGTGGTCAACTTGAAAATTCCGCCCTTGCGGGAACGGCCGGCCGACATCAGCGAATTGGCTCAGCATTTCATCAAGAAATATTCGCTGATCAACGGATTGGCCGTGCGCCCACTGTCAGGCGAGGCGCGCCGGGCCCTCAATTCCAATCGTTGGCCGGGCAACGTCCGCGAACTCGAAAACACGCTGCACCGTGCAGTGCTGCTCTCGACCGGCGCGGAAATCGGCGTCGACGGCATCCTTTCGCCGGATGGCGCGCGCCTTGATCAGGCGCGTGGCACCGACCTCGCCGCACATGCCGCCTTGGCAGCAGAGCAGGTTACCCGCAATCTGGTCGGCCGCACGGTGGCCGAGGTCGAGCGCGATCTGATCCTGGAAACGCTCAAGCATTGTCTGGGCAACCGCACGCATGCCGCGAATATCCTCGGCATCTCGATCCGCACGCTGCGCAACAAGCTCAACGAATATGCCGCAGATGGCGCGCCCATCCCGCCGCCGCATGGAGGTTCGGAGCTCAGAGGTGCCGCCTAAATTCCCTGTGATGGCGGTCATTGGGCGATTGTCGAATCCATCCTCGAAAGCCTAGGCTTTGCAAATCTATTCAGGCCCGGGGGGCGCCATGGATGTCGACTTCTGGCCGCTGTTGTTCAGTTTTCAGGGCCGCATCAATCGGGCCAAATACTGGATTGCTACCATCACCTATATTTCCGCGACGATCGCACTTGTCGGGCTGGGATTCTTTTTCCGCTTCGAGACATTTTTTTTCATCATCGCCGCGATCGTATTTATCGCAATGACTGTGTCCGGCATTGCGGTCGGCCTCAAACGGTTGCACGACCGTGACATGAGCGGCTGGTGGCTGCTGGTGTTTTATCTGTTGCCGCCCGTGCTCGACGGTATCGGCCGCGCAATTGGTGTGCCGGTTGTTTTCAGCCTCGCGGGGGCTGTGATCTCTGTCTGGGCTCTGGTGGTCCTTGGATTTCTTCGCGGCACATCGGGCACCAATCAATATGGTCCCGATCCGCTCGGCGCCTGACGAAAAAAGCCCGGCGCACGCGCCGGGCTTTGCAATTTGACGACGGGATCGGAATGGATTGGACCGATTAGTCGTTACCCGCGTCGCCAGTTTGTTTTTTGTTTTTGTCGCGCATGGTGTCGATCTCGACCGCCTTGGCGATGAGTTCGTCGCGGATGGTCTCCAGGCGTTCGATCAGCACACGTCCTTCGCGCGCAAGCCCCGAACACCGGTCGGCCGTCTCAATCAAGTATTCCTCGGTCTTCAGCATGATATCTCCGTGAGGGATTTAACCGGGGATATGCATGAAAATTTCAGCAATTCAAGATTGTTTTTGGCATAGGCCCCGCGCAATCGTGGGCCCATGATATTAGTTGGTAGTCCAACTACTTAGGCGGCCCACAAAATGTCGCATGTGTATAAAATCTGTTCGATGGCGTTGTGGCGGGAGGCCGAACACAGTGGCGTGTTCCGCGGTTCTGACGACGACCGGCGCGATGGCTTCATTCACTTCTCGACGGCAGCGCAAGTCGTCGAAACCGCCGCAAAGCATTTCGCCGGTCAGGCGAACTTGTTGCTAGTGCGTATCAATACCGCCAAACTCGGCGAACAACTGAAATGGGAGCCATCGCGCGGCGGTGCGCTGTTTCCGCATCTGTATGGCGATCTCGCGCTGACAGCGGTCGCGCAAGTCGACCCGCTGCCGCTGGGTCCCGGCAATCGTCACGTCGTTCCGCCTCTGGTCGAGTGAGCGGCATGGACGAGGTACTGTATTTGTCGCTGTGCCGATAAAGCCCTAGATTATGCCGCAACCGCCGCGAAACCTGTGCCCATCGGGATGGACCTCGACGCCAATCGCAGCCTGATCGCCGCCGCGCTTGGCCGGATTCCGGCAGGCGACCGCACGGCATTGCAGACGGTCTATCGCCTCACCTCGGCGAAGCTTTTTGGCGTCTGCCTGCGTATCTTGGGGGAGCGCGGCGAGGCGGAGGACGTGCTGCAGGAGGTCTACGTGACGGTGTGGCGCAAGGCCGCCGATTTCGACGCCAGCCGGGCGAGCCCGATGACGTGGCTGATCGCGATTGCACGCAACCGCTCTATCGACCGCCTGCGCGCGTCCCGGCAGAGCCGCAACATGACCCCGATCGAACAGGCCGGCGAGATTGCCGACAGTGCGGCGACGGCAGATCGTGCGCTCGAAGGGCTTCAGGATCACGCGCGCCTGCACGGCTGCGTTGACGGGCTTGCGACACACGAGCGCACCGCCCTGCGTGGCGCATTTTTTGACGGCAATACCTACGAAGAGTTGGCGGCACGCATGTCAGTGCCGCTCGGCACCATGAAGAGCTGGATCCGGCGCGCGATGATCAAGCTGAAAGTATGTCTCGAGCAATGAGCGACGCATTCGACCATAGCGGTTTGCCTGACGAAGAGCTGCTCGCCGCCGAGTATGCCCTCGGCGTGCTTTCGGGCGCCGAACGGGCCGCGGCCGAACAGCGCCTTGCGCGCGACCATGGCTTTGCCCGGCTGGTGGCGGAATGGGAGCAGCGCCTGGCGCCGTGGGCTGCGGAGATCGCCGACGTCGCGCCCTCGCCCCAGGTCTGGGACCGGATTATCGGCGCGCTGCCGCCGCAAACGCAGAACCGCGGTCTCTGGCAAAGTCTTGCCTTCTGGCGCGGACTGAGCCTTGCGACCGGGGCCCTCGCCGCCGCCTGTCTTGCGGCGCTGATTTATCTCGGCGCGCTAACGCAGCCACAGCCGCTGGTCGCAACGATCGAAGGCGATGGCCACCGCCACTTCATTGCGACCATCGACACCCGGCGCGGCACGGTCGCAGTCGTGCCGGCTGCCTTCAGTGCCGATGCGACCCGCGTTCCCGAGCTGTGGCTGATTCCGCCCGATGGCAAGCCACGCCCGGTGGGCCTCCTGCGTGCCGACCGGACGGTCACTCTGACGCTTTCCGCCGATCTTGCCGCTTTGGCAAATGGCAACGCCGTCCTGGCGGTTTCGCTTGAGCCGCCCGGCGGCTCGACCACCGGGCTGCCAACCGGCCCGGTGATTGCAACCGGCAAGCTCACGTCTCTGTGAACGTGCATCCCTGAGAGCGACGTCTCCGTAGCTCCGATGTCTCCGCCAAATTCAGGGACTGGGGACGTCAACAGAGCAACGGAGTTACACCATGAAAAGCGTTATCAACGTCGCCCTGGCCGGTTTTGCCGCCGCGGCGCTCGCCGTGAGCCTCGGCGCGATGGGCCCGGCTTTCGCGCAAATGAACGACAAGGAAAAGACCGTTACCGTCGGCGGCGCGCCGATGTATCCGAGCAAGAACATCATCCAGAACGCCGTCAATTCGAAAGACCACACGACGCTGGTCGCCGCCGTGAAGGCCGCCGGCCTGGTCGACACACTGTCCGGCACCGGCCCGTTCACGGTGTTCGCACCGACCAACGAAGCCTTTGCCAAGCTACCGGCTGGCACGGTCGAAAACCTGCTCAAGCCCGAGAACAAGGCGCAGCTCACCAAGATCCTCACCTGTCACGTCGTCGCGGCCAACGCGATGTCGTCCGCGATCAAGAAGATGATCAACGACGATGGCGGCATGCATTCGGTGAAGACCGTCGGCGGCTGCACATTCACTGCCAAGATGAAGGGCGACAAGCTCATTCTGGTCGATGGCAAGGGCCATGAAGCCGCGGTCACGATTGCCAATGTGAAGCAGTCGAACGGCGTCATCCACGTGATCGACACCGTGCTGTTGCCGGGCTGATAGTCCTCTGACGCCTGGCAATATGGCGCCTGAACAGCGCCGGACGGCCCTCTCCCTCTCCCCGGGGAGAGGGCCGCTCGTTTTTTCAGCCGTTAGCGCACGGTCACGCTGACCTTTACGGTTGCATGTACGGGGCTTCCATTGCGCCTGCCGTTGATCGCAAACACAAAAACGTCTTCGCCTTTAAAGCCGGAACGCGGGTTATAGAACACCGAATTTCCCGACACCGAAGCGGCGCCATTTCGTGGCGGCGAGGCGATCAAGATGGAATGAACCTCGGAAGTCCGGAACGTTCGCCGCATAACGACACTGCATCGGCCACCATCGGTGGTGATGTAGGCATTGGTCTCGACGTCCCAGACGAACCGCCAATTCGGCACCCAACAAGCGGCCTGCGCTCCTCCGCCGAACCCACACAGCAAGAGCGCCAATATGAATATCGCGCGCATGATCGACCCCCCGAAACCGCCAGTTTGGCGCAAAGGCGGGTATCCGTTAACCGCCTGCTAACCATAAAATGGGCAAATATTGCCGGGGGAAGGGGTAATCACCCACCGCGGCGCTCTACTCCGGCACCGGCTGTGGTGCCCGCATCCGGTTTGATGACCTAGGTATTGTCCGCGTCCGCGCCGCCCGGGATTGGCGGCCGCGCATGGTCCCGACCGTCGGAGACAAAGTGCGCCAGGCAACAAGTTACGCATGAGCGACATCACAGCCGCCCCGGCCACCAGCGTCAGCGGCATCAAGCTGCCGGGCCTCGGGGATATCGGCGCCTTCTTCAAACGCGGTGACATCGCGCTCGCCGTCGGCGTTCTCACCATCCTGGTGGTGCTGATCCTGCCGCTGCCGCCGCTGCTGCTCGACTTCGCACTGGCGATCTCGATCATTTTCTCGGTGCTGATCCTCATGACGGCGCTGTTCATCCACACGCCGCTGGAATTTTCCGCCTTCCCGACCGTGCTGCTGATCGCAACGATGTTGCGGCTGGCGCTCAACCTTGCATCGACGCGCCTCATCCTCGCGCACGGACACGAAGGAACCGACGCAGCCGGCCATGTCATCGAGGCCTTCGGCAATTTTGTGATGAGCGGCAACTTCGTGATCGGCATCATCGTGTTCACGATCCTGGTCATCGTGAACTTCGTGGTCATCACCAAAGGTTCCGGCCGCATCGCCGAAGTCGCTGCCCGCTTCCACCTCGACGCAATGCCGGGCAAGCAGATGGCGATCGACGCCGAAATGTCGGCCGGCTCGATCGACGAGAAAGAAGCGCGCCGGCGCCGTCAGGTGCTCGAGGACGAAGGCGGCTTCTTCGGCGCCATGGACGGCGCATCCAAATTCGTGCGTGGCGACGCCATCGCCGGGCTGCTGGTCGTGTTCATCAACGTTATCGGCGGCATGATCATCGGCATCGTCCAGCAAGGCCTGTCATTCGCCGACGCCGCGCATTCCTACACGATCCTGACCGTCGGTGACGGCCTGGTGACACAGGTGCCGGCATTGATCGTTTCCACCGCCGCCGGTTTGCTGGTTTCGAAAGCGGGAATCTCGGGCGCCGCCGACAAGGCCCTCATGAAACAGCTCTCCGGTTATCCGAAGGCGCTGGGCATGTCGGGCGGCGTCATGCTGGTCATGGCGCTGCTGCCCGGAATTCCGATGATTCCGTTCCTCGCGCTCGGCAGTGGCGCCACCGCCCTCGCCTTCATTTTCGACCGGCGCACCAGGCTCACGGCCGCCGCCGACGTCAAAAAGACCGAGTCAGAGGCCAAGACCGCCGCCGCCGACGAGCCAATTTCGGCAGCGCTCAAGATCGACGATCTCAAGGTCGAGCTTGGCTACGCGTTGCTGCCGCTGGTCAATGCGCCCGACGGCAGTGACCGCCTCACCGAACAGATCAAAGCGCTGCGCCGCTCACTCGCGACCGAAATGGGCTTCGTGATGCCGGCGGTGCGCATCCTCGACAATGTCCAGCTCGACGCCAACGCCTACGTCATCAAGGTGAAAGAGGTCGAAGCCGGCAGCGGCAAGGTTTGGGCCGGCCAGTTCATGGTCATGGATCCCGCCGGCGGCCAGGTGAAGCTGCCCGGCACCCATACCACCGAGCCGACGTTCGGTTTGCCAGCGACCTGGATCGACGGCGCGCTGAAAGAAGAAGCGACGATGAAGGGCTATACGGTGGTCGACGCCGCCACCGTGCTCTCTACGCATTTGACCGAGCTGCTCAAGAGCAACATGTCGGAGCTGCTCTCCTATGGCGAGGTGCAGAAACTTCTCAAGGAACTGCCAAAGGAACAGGCCGATCTGGTCAAGGACCTGGTGCCAAGCCTCATCACGGTGTCCGGCATTCAGCGGGTCCTGCAGATTTTGCTTGGAGAGCGCGTTTCCATCCGCGATCTGGGCACTGTTCTGGAAGGCATCGCCGACGGCATCCCCAGTTCGCGCAATCCGGTCACACTCGCCGAACACGTGCGCGCCCGCCTCTCGCGCCAGCTCTGCGCCCAGCACACCAGCCCCAGCGGCTACCTGCCCTTGATCGCCCTTTCAGCCAAATGGGAGCAGGCCTTCGCCGAATCGATGGTCGGGCAAGGCGACGAGCGACAGCTTGCGATGCAGCCTTCGCGGCTTTCGGAATTCATCACATTGGTTCGCGAGCGATTCGAGGAAGCGGCCCGCGAAGGCGAAGCGCCTGTTCTGGTGACCTCGTCGAACATCCGGCCGTTCGTGCGTGGCATTGTCGAGCGCTTCCGTTCGCAGACCCCCGTGCTCTCGCAGGGCGAGATTCATCCGCGCGCGCGGCTGAAGACGGTCGGCAGTATTTAGCGCGCCGCCCGGGCGGCTTCGCGCGTGAACGGCCTGGCACTAAATAATTTCAGTGAAATAATTTCACTACCGTTGGGAACCAATCCATTCCCGAGCGATCCGGCGCGAGAGTGATTCAGTCGCGGTAGAGCCGGACAGCTATGGAACTTACGCCGCCTCATGCCGTTGTGTTGAGCAGCGGAAACAACGGAGGCAGCAATATGACGTCACGCAGCAAAATTCTTCTCGGCGCACTCGTGGGCGCAAGTGCGCTTGCACTTTCTGCAGCAAGCGCTTCCGCAGCGGTTGCTTGTGTTGGCAATGTCTGTTGGCACACGCACGATCGCTATGACTATCCCGCAACCGCCCGGGTTGTTGTTCATGACGACGGCTGGAAATGGGACCGCCACGAACACTACCGTTGGCGCGAGCACGAGGGCCGCGGTTACTGGAACGGCCGCCGCTGGACGAGTTGGTAAGCGAGCCAACCGAGCGCGGTAAAAGATCGTCCGAGGCCGCCTTGATTGGCGGCCTCCTTTTTCAAAGTGCTTGTACGGATCAGCAAAGGGAAACATGGCCATGTCACTCGGAACAATCATCCTCATCATTCTCGTTATCGCACTGCTCGGCGGGTTCAGCGGATTGGGTGGCGGCCCGTTTTACGGGACCGGCTACTATGGCGGCGGCGGCCTCGGTCTCGTGATCGTCATCGTGTTGATTCTCGTATTGCTCGGCCGGCTCTGAAATCGGCGCGGATTTGGAACTTTGATCCGCACCCCGGGTTAGACCGTCAACAAGCGAAAATCGCTCAATTCAAAACGGAGAGTGTCATGGGCTTTGGACGAGGCGCACTGTTGTGGCTGTTAGGAGTGCCACTGCCGATCATCATCATCCTCGCGCTTTTCATGCACCACTAGACAACACGATGGTGCGAAAGAGTGCTGTGAAGCCAAACCGTGGCTGGATCGACGTATCGGACCAGAAAATTGTGAAGCGCTGGGCAAAGAGGCTCGGCAAGACGCAGAAAGAAGTACTCGCCGCGATCGACAAGGTTGGCAGCAACGCCGAAACCGTCATCAAGGAATTGCGCGCCGAGAATAATACCTAGCGAACCCGCTCAAACAGTTGCGAGTACTGGAGGAATATATGGCCAAAAAAAGAAGTTTCATGACCAAAGCCAATGCCCAGGTTATGAGAGCGGCGAAATCTGCGGCGAGTGTGGCTGCGGCAGCCGCCGTTGAATCGGTGATGCGATCCATCATGAAATCTCTCTCGACCGCCAAAAAGCCGGCAAAGGCAAAGAAGCGGCCGCCCGCGCGCAAGCGCAAGTCAGCAAAATCCAGGTCAACAGTATCCAAGTCGAGAAAATCTGCGTCGCGAAAACGGCGCCAATAAAAATAGCCTGGCTTGAAGTCACCGAGCAGCGCGCTTGTGATAGAAGCGGACGAGTACTGGCATGATCACATAGCAGAAACCTGCGGCTTCTCGATGCCGGGTGGGCGCTATTGAAATTGTCATGCCATTGTTCGCCGTCGTGAGGATCAAATGGAGTGACCGATGCGCAAGCCAAAATCTTCCGCAAGCAAAAAGGGAATTTCGCGCGACCAACTTGCGGACCTGCTAAACGAAGACCTTTCGCGCGAATATCAAGCCATTATCGCCTATGTCGTTTATTCGCAGGTGCTCAGCGGCGCCGAATACATGGACATTGCCTCCCAGCTCGAAATACACGCGAAGCAGGAGCTTGACCACGCACTGATCCTCGCGCGGCAAATTGATTACCTTGGAAAAATGCCGGTGGTCACTCCCAAACCGGTACGCACGTCGAAAAATCCGAAAGACATGCTGCGATTCGATCTCGACAATGAGAACGAGACAATTCGCAACTACAGAGACCGGATACGGCAATGCGAAGAGCTCGGCGAATATGCGCTGGCTGAACAAATTCGTCAGATCCTCGTGCAGGAGCAGGATCACCAGATCGATCTCGCCACAGCCTTGGGACAAAAGGTCCCCGACCTGAGCATCAAACGCTGACGGCGCGTGGCAGGAAGACCTGAGACGGGGCCGGACCTGGCATAATCTCGCCGAGATTGCGCCAACCCACGGTGGCCCCTCAGCAAATTGCCTTACATCACAATGATTCACCGATCCGTGATGCATCCTTGGGAACTGTGGCGGCGTACCTACGTTAACGGCTCGAAACAGGGTGAACCTTTCGTCGAGACGGGGAGACGAATGACCAAGAACCCCGGAGGACGTCGCCATGAACTGGTCGCTTTACACCGCCGACCGCACCACGCACCTCAAGATCGTGGTGGTCGGGCTTGCCGCTGCGCTGATGATCGCCGTGATCGGCATTTCCGCGCGCGAACTCAATCTCGGCACGGACATTATGACCGCGCAGAGCCCAACCGTGATCAAGGCTGGCGGGCCGGTGATATTCACTGACCGCAGCGGCCCCACCGTGCGGTAATTCGTTCACGTTTATATTCTTGAGCTTCCCCGACTTGACGCGCCGCACCTGCGGCGCGTTTTTTATGACGTGGTCGAATCAACGAAAATGACCGACAAGACGACGCCATGAAGCGCCATTCGCTCACCGCAGGGCTCACCCTGCTCGTCGCCGGCCTGATGCTGGCCGAGCCCTGCGCGCATGCGCAAGGTGCACCGCCGAGCGCAGCGGCGATCGCCGACTACCAGGCAAAATTCGTGCAGTTTCAGGCGGCGCGCGCTCCCTATGAGGCCCAAGCCACAGCCTATTGGGACGCGGTTGCCGAGAAGCGTCGCGGGCGCAACGTGAAACGCCGCGACCATCTGCCGATCGTCGCGGAAGATTATGTGCTAACCCAGCCGCCGGTCTATTCGGGTCCGCCCCGCCCGGTTGATCCGCGTACCCCTGGCGCACCGCCGCCGGAACGGCCGGACATTCCCGTGGTCGCCGACTTCCTGCACAACGCCGCCGAGCAATTCGGCTTCGTACCCGATCGCCCGGCCAATGAACTCGACTTCAAGCGTGCTTACGCGCGCGCTGCACTTGCCGCGGGACTCACCCGCGACCAGATTGTCGGCGTCTATGCCTTCGAAACCGGAGGCAACGGCGCTTACGACTCGCAAGCGGGACTGGTGCCCTACCGGCCGGGCGCGCGGGCGATTTCACCGGCGATCGGTTACAACCAATTGCTGAGCACCAATTCCGTCTCGCTTCTTTCCGAACACGGCGGGCGCCTCGCGGGCGCGTTGCGCCAGAAAGCCAACGCGCTCACCGGCAACGCGAGAGTCGTCATGGAGCGCAAGATCGAAGCGCTCAAGCGCATGATTGCATTCAGCCGCACGGTGCCGGACCGCTGGAGCGAACAGGACCGGCTGGCCAAGACGACAGCGGGCGGCTACGGCATTCACGCCGCACTGCTCGACATCGACATCGGCCCATTGTTGCAGGTGCAGAAGCTGATCAACTCGGTGCACTTCGCGCGCATCAAGGGCTATACGGTGTCGCTCACCGCCGCCGAACTGGAATTGATGAACCTGACGGGTGACAGCACCGGCCTGGACATGGTGACCATGCCGCAAGAGTTGCGCACGCGCGTACCGACCGCGAACTTTTTCCAGCAACAGGGCTACGAGCGCAATCCAGTGGCGCGACGCACCGGCCTGGTGGCCAATCTCATCGCTGACATCGAAGCCAAGATGGGGCAAGGCGCGCAGGCACAAGGCTCGCGCGAGCTGGCGGCGGCGTTTTAGTTTCGCACGACCGAATGCGGTGACCGCTAGCGCTGCTCGCCGGCGATTTCCTCGACCAGATCGACAACACGCCGCCGCAACTTCGAGTCCTTGATATTGGTAAAGGCCTTGGTCAGGGCTAGGCCGTCGGAACTCGAGAGGAAGTCGGAGACATAGTCGGCCACCGGAGCTTTCGAGGACCCGTCTTCGTTTTGCTTGGCCCCCGACACGCCCTCGAAGAAGAACGCCACCGGCACCTTGAGGATTTGCGAAATGTGCTGGAGCCGGCTGGCGCCAATACGGTTGGTCCCCTTCTCGTATTTCTGAACCTGCTGAAAGGTGAGACCAAGTTTTTCGCCGAGTTTTTCCTGGCTCATCGCCAGCATGAGTTTGCGCATGCGAACGCGCGATCCGACATATTTGTCAGTAGGGTTTGGAGCCTTCTTTGCCATCATCTGGATTTACCGCAACGGTCGGTTGTTAAGGGAACTTTGGGTTCAGAAATGGCGAAACAAGGATAAGTTGCGCCGGGCCAAAGTACATCGCAACGTACGCGTGCTGTCATTAAAGCGGAGCGGCGTTTTTGTTAGATGGCATCTAACAAGAAAGCACCGCTGGGTGCGGTAATATATAAGGCTCCGGTCGCAGCCCTCGGCCCAACGCCGCCCACGATTGCGCGCGGGCGCACGGGCCTACGCCGCCGCCTAACAGGCTGTCAGCAAAGAGTGAGGGCCGCCGCGGGACGGACCCGTTACGGCTCAGGCCGGTGCGCCACCGGCGGTAAAGCGCAGGGCCGCAATGCGGTCGAGCTCGGTCTGCTCGCGCGCATTCTCCTCGGCCTTCTCGCGCTGCTGGTCGCGCTCATCGAGCATCTCGACCTTCTTGAGTTCCTCAAAAGCCTCGCCCAGCGCCGCCTTGGCGTCTTCAAGCTGGACGCGCAGCTCGTCGGTGGAGTGCTTGAGGTTCTCGCGCCGCGTTGTCGCCGCCTTGGCGTAGGTCGGATAGGCGAAATGAGCGGGATCGTGGATGCCCGCGCGGTCCTGCTCGACCTTGATCTCGCGCTCGAGCTCCCCGGCGATACGATCGAACTCGGCGATCATCGCCTCGATCTGGGCGACCTTGCGCCGCTTCTCATCGACCTGAAACTTCTTAAGACGAATGAGGGTTTCGCGTGACTTCATCGACTAGGTACTCCCCGAAGCCCCCGAATAAACGACTGCGGCTGGACGATGCCGCCAGGGCCGCGCACCGTATTCCGGGCCAATCCGGGGGACTCTGCCGCAATAACGTTAGTTTTGTGTTTCTTCGCCCCGCAAAATTCGCTCCAACCGCTGATATCCCTCCGCCATACTCGTTGCTTCTTCCTTAAGCTGGCTGAGAAACGCCTCCAGGGGCTTGTGCAGGGTGATCGCCTCGTCGACCTCGGCACTCGACCCAGCCCGGTAGGCGCCCAGCCGGATTAATTCCTCCATGTCCGAATACGTCGCCATGACCTGGCGCGCCCGGTTGATGGCCGGAAGATAGGCAGGGTCGGCGGCCCGCGGCATGGTGCGCGAGATGGATTTGAGGACATTGATGGCCGGGTAGCGCCCGCGCTCGGCAATGGCGCGCTCCATCACAATATGACCGTCGAGAATGCCGCGGACCGCATCGGCCACCGGCTCGTTGTGGTCGTCGCCGTCCACCAGCACGCTGAACATGCCGGTGATCGTGCCCTTCTCCGTCCCTGGACCCGCCCGCTCGAGCAGGCGTGGCAGTTCCACGAAGACCGTCGGCGTGTAGCCCTTGGCGGTCGGCGGTTCGCCGGCGGACAGGCCGATCTCACGCTGGGCCATGGCAAAGCGGGTCACCGAGTCCATGAGAACCAGCACGTCCTTGCCGAGATCACGGAAGAATTCGGCGATGGCGAGCGTCAGATAGGCCGCCTGACGGCGCATCAGCGCCGGCTCATCGGAGGTCGAAACAACGACTACCGAACGCGCAAGACCTGCCGCGCCAAGGTCGTCCTGGAGGAACTCCTGCACCTCGCGGCCGCGTTCGCCGACCAGCCCGATCACTGAAATATCGGCCGACACGTTGCGGGCCAGCATGGACAAAAGCACTGATTTGCCGACGCCGCTGCCCGAGAAAATACCCATGCGCTGGCCGCGGCAGACGGTGAGGAAAGTGTTGAGCGCGCGTACGCCGAGATCGAGCGGCTCGCCCACCCGCATGCGGGCGTGCGCAGGCGGTGGCGAGTTGCGATAGGGATAGGGCGCCGGGCCCGGCGGCAGCGGCCCCTGCCCGTCGATCGGCTCTGCGCGGGCATTGACCACCCGGCCAAGCCAGCGCTCGGACGGGCGGATGGCACCGGCTGCGCTGGACACCACCGCCCGGCAGCCGCGCCGCACCCCATCGAGCGCGGCGAATGGCATGGCAAGGGCGTGGCCTCCGGAGAAACCCACGACCTCACAGGGGATGGATCGTCCGGCGCCGGTCTCGATGGTCAGCCGCGCGCCGACCGACATGGCATGGATCGGTCCGGCGACTTCCACCATCAAGCCGCGCACGGAGACGACGCGGCCGTAAATCTCGACCCCATCGATATCGACGATTTGCTCGGCAAGTGCTTTCAAAACTGGGCTTTCAAAACTGGGCTTTCAAAATTGAGCTTTCACGATTGCGCCTTCATCGTCTCGGTATCCGCCCGGTATCCGCTCGTAACGACAGGCCGCCAACTTCTAGCGACAGAGCCGCCATAAACCGGTCCTTAGGATTACCGCTCTTGTGGTGTCGTTAACTCGGTGTTTACCCGCGTCGTTAATCATTGGGTCATTCGTCCAAGGGACTTAGGCTTAGAATCGCCCAGCCAGGACGGAAGGGGCGAGTCTTCAGAGTCGGTTAGGCCCGACTCTTAAACTAGGGCATTAGACAGGACGTGGCCAAAAAACCACTCTCCGGCAACATCTTACGCCGATTTCGGGCGCTTCTGCCTACGGCGCGCTTGCACGGGAGAATCAGGTTTTGTTAACCATGCCTCGATAGTGTCGATTCGGTTTGTCCCACCGCGTTTTTTTTCAAACTCGCCGCGATTTTGCGGCGTGACCCAAGGGCCCGGTTGCGGCGAGAAGGGGACTTAAATGCGCGTTCTACTCATTGAAGACGATAGCGCGACCGCACAATCCATCGAGCTGATGCTCAAATCCGAGAGTTTCAACGTCTACACGACGGACCTCGGTGAAGAGGGCGTCGACCTCGGCAAACTCTATGATTACGACATCATCCTGCTGGACCTGAACCTGCCCGACATGTCGGGCTTCGAGGTTCTGCGTTCCCTGCGGGTCTCAAAAGTTAAGACGCCGATCCTGATCCTTTCCGGCCTCGCCGGCATCGAGGACAAGGTCAAAGGCCTGGGCTTCGGCGCCGACGACTACATGACCAAGCCCTTCCACAAAGATGAACTGATCGCCCGCATCCACGCGATCGTTCGCCGCTCCAAGGGCCACGCGCAGTCGGTCATCAACACCGGCGATCTCGTCGTCAATCTCGACACCAAGACGGTCGAAGTCGGCGGCCAACGCGTGCACCTCACGGGCAAGGAATACCAGATGCTCGAGCTGCTCTCCCTGCGCAAAGGGACGACGCTCACCAAGGAGATGTTCCTCAATCATCTTTACGGCGGCATGGACGAGCCCGAGCTCAAGATCATCGACGTCTTCATCTGCAAGCTGCGCAAGAAACTCGCCAACGCCTCCTCCGGAAAGAATTATATCGAGACCGTTTGGGGCCGCGGCTATGTGTTGCGCGAGCCGACAGAGGCCGAAGAACGAATTCCGGCGTAAGCCAGATTTTCCCCCGCGTGGCGTTGTGATTGAGCCTTCGGGCTCTTTCTCATCCAAACTCAAACCCCGCCAGGACGGCGGGGTTTTTTTATGCGATTCAGCTCCGGCTACTGCTGCGGTCGCATCAGCTGAGTGATCACGTCTTTCAGCGTGGTCAGATTGAATGGCTTGGTCATGAAAAAATTGGCGCCGGCAGCCATCGCGGCTTCCGCATGCTGCGCCTCGGAGCTTGCCGACATGATGACCAGCGGAACGCTGCGAATCTTCGGGTCGGCGCGGATTTCCCGCACGAGCTCCAGGCCATTCATGCCCGGCATTTCGCGGTCGGTGATGACGAACAAAAACGATTTCTCGCGCAACTTTTGCAGCGCGGTCGGCCCGTCATGAGCCTGCTCGATATTGGTAAAGCCGCATTTGCGCAGCATCCCGTCCACGATGCGCGTCATCGTGTTAAGGTCGTCAACAACCAGCACTGGATCGACATAGTCGACCAATGGAAGGTCTCCCCCTTCGGGCCGCTTGCCAACGGCAAACCCCCACGTGCGCCCACAGGGCGCGCCAGCCCGGTCAGGCTAATTTACATGATTCGTCCGCGTGACGAGACGAACCAGCATAAAAACAGGATAATTTTTACAGGCGGGGAATAGTCACCGCCGCGCCCTTTGCGGCCGCGAAGCGGATCACATTGTCGGCGCCCGCCTGAGTTTGGCGAACAGCGCCATTGGGCACGTACAACCCTCGCTTGTCGGCGAGCGGCTTGAACGCATCCGTAAGCCCGATCACGGTTTCGGCGGCGCCGAGCACAAGAAAACCGTCGTCCGCCATCTGACGCGCGATGCGATTAAGCACGGCGACCTTGTTGTCCTGGTCGAAGTAAATCAGCACGTTGCGGCAGAAAACGATGTCGAAAGTGCCGAGCGGCGAGAAATCATTGAGCAAATTGAGCGTGCGGAACTGCACCATGCTGCGCAATTCGGGCGCAAGCTGCCAGGATTCGCCCTGCTGGCTGAAGAATTTCACCAGCAATTGCACCGGCAATCCGCGCTGCACCTCGAACTGGCTGTAGACGCCCGCCTTGGCCTTTTCCAGAACTTCAGAGGCCAGATCGGTTGCGACGATCTCGAAACGAAAGCCTGCGGCAGCCGCGCCCATGCCCTTGATCAGCATGGCCAGCGAATAGGGCTCCTGGCCTGTGGAAGCGGCGGTGCACCAGATACGGATGCGCTTCTCGCGCGCGCGCGCGACAAGTAAGGCCGGCATCATGGTGTCGCGGAAATGGTCGAACGGCAGCTTGTCGCGGAAGAAAAACGTTTCGTTGGTGGTCATGGCCTCAACCACCTCGGCGATGAGCGCGGCCGGCGACTTGCTCCGCAGCCGCTCGATCAGCTCACCCAACGTGCTCATGCCATGGCGGCGCGCCACCGGCACCAGCCGGCTTTCGGCGAGATACTGTTTCTCAGCCGCCAGCACCAGGCCGGAGCGCTCCCGCAACAGCCTGCGCAGATAGTCGAAGTCCTGAGGGGTCACGCGCGCTCCCCGGCAAACAGGCGGGTGAGCTTGCCGGCGATCTCAGAGAGCGGAAGCACGGCGGAGCACAGGCCGGCATTGGTCACCTGGCCCGGCATACCCCAGACCACGCTCGACGCCTCGTCCTGCGCCACGATATGGCCGCCGGCCGCAACGATGGATTTGGCTCCGGCGAGACCGTCGGAGCCCATACCCGTCAGCACCAGCGCGAGCACCTTGCTGCCCCAGACTTCGGCGGCCGAGGCAAACAACGGATCAACTGCGGGTTTACAGAAATTCACCAGTGGGCCGTCTTCGATCGCGATCACGATGGTGTTGTCGCGACGCGCGACCTTCATATGCTTGCCGCCAGGGGCGATATAGACGACGCCGGCCGTGATTTCTTCACCGTCGACCCCCTCGCGCACCGGGCGCTTGGCAATGCGGGCGAGATGTTCGGCAAGCACGGCTGTAAACGTTGGTGGCATGTGCTGTGTGATCAGCACAGGCGCCCGTTGGAGGACCCCGTCGATCTGCGCGACCAGGGCGTTGAGCGCCTGCGGGCCGCCGGTCGATGATCCGATCAGCAACACCCGCGGTGCCGTCAACGGCATTGGGCGCAGCGTTATCCGCGGCGGCGGCGCGGCTTCTTCCGCCGGCGACGGCGGAACAATCGACGGTGCGTGCTTTGGTTCAATGTGTCGGCGCGCGGATTCAGCGGTCGAGCGCAGGCGCTTCGCGCGTAAGCCGAGCTGGCGGATCTTCTCGATCAGATCGCGGCGGAAGGCAGTCGACGCGCTGACCTCGCGATTGCTTCCTGGTTTCGGAATGTAATCGGCGGCGCCGAGCGACAGTGCCCGCAAGCTGATCTCGGCGTTCCGTCGCGTCAGCGTCGACGCCATTATCACCACGAGGTCGCGCTTTTTCTCGAGCAGCAGAGGCAGTGCCGCAATGCCGTCGAGCTCCGGCATATCGACATCCAGCACGACCACGTCGGGGTCGACGCGCTCGAGCTGGTCTACCGCCTCGCGGCCTGTGCGCAGCGTGGCGACGACTTCAAGATCGGGTTCGGATTCGACCCAACGCGCAAATAACCCGCGCACGACGACGGCGTCGTCGACGAGCATCACACGTATTCGGCGGCTGACGGCTGCCGCACCGGACGTCGGAGAAACCACGAGGTTCATTGCACTTTTCTGGCTTTACTGACCGTTACCTTCTGGTTCGGCGCTGCCGCGATCAGATCAGCCCGACTTCCTGGAACTTGGCCTCGACGATTTCCTTGTCGAACGGCTTCATGATGTATTCGTTGGCACCGGCGTGCAGAGCACGTGCGATATGCGCAACGTCATTTTCGGTGGTGCAGAAGACCACTTTTGGACCATCGCCTCCCGGGAGCCGGCGTAGCGAGCGTAGAAACTCGTAGCCGTCCATCTTCGGCATGTTCCAATCGAGCAGGATTGCCTCCGGCAACTGCCGGCGGCACGCCTCAAGCGCCTGCTCGCCGTCCTCGGCCTCCACGATCTGGAATTCGAGTCCTTCGAGAATACGCCGCGCCACCTTGCGAATGACGCTGGAGTCATCAACAACCAAACAGGTTTTCATCGTACAGCCTCGTTGTGTTCGCGCCTAACTAAGAATCCTTCACGCTTCAACCGCGTCACGCTGCGGCCGCCTTCACTGCAATGTCGAGCACGCGGTCGACATCGAGAACCATCAATAGTTGTCCATCGAGCCGGTGAATCCCGGTCGATACGCTCGCCAGTCTCGGGTCGAGATTGGTCGGATTTGGCTCGCAAGCCGTAATGTCGAGCTTGAGCACCTCGCCGACATTGTCGATCAGCAAGCCATATGATTCCCCGCGCGACTCGACGCCGACCGCCATCGCGGGATTGTTTTCGTCGCGCTGACCGAGACCGAGGCGGCATCGCATATCAACCAGCGTCACGATGCGGCCGCGCAAATTAAGCACCCCCGCGATTTCCGACGGCGCCAGCGGTACGCGCGTCAATCGCTCGGGGGCAAAAACGTCCTGCACCCGCAGGATCGGCAGGCCAAACAACTGGCCGCCAATCATCGCGGTGACATATTCGTGCAGGTTATGGTCGGCGGTTTCACTCATGGTTTGCCTGCTATGCCGCCCGACCGACGTCGGTCTGTTCCTTGAGCGCCGCAATCAATCCCTGCCGATCGAACTTGGCGACATAATCGTGGAAGCCGACCCGGCGGCCTCGCTCGATGGCTTCAGCCGATACGACCGAGGACAGCGCGATCACCGGCAAATCGGTGGTGCGAGGGTCGGCGCGGACGATCTCGGCGAACTGGAAGCCGTTCATCTCGGGCATTTCGATGTCGGTGATCACCACATCGAACGCGCGGCCTTCTTTGAGCGCGGCCAAAGCCTCATGCGCCGAATTGACCGGGGTCACCGTATAACCTGCGGCCTGCAGCACCGGCGTGAGCATATTGAGGAAGAACGGGGAGTCGTCGACCAACAACACCGTGCGCGCGCGGTGCTGCGCCGGCTGCTCCTTGCGCCGGAACCAGTCCTCGAACGCGAGCGGCAGGAAGTGACCGACATCGATGATCTCGGTGGCCTGGCCGCGGACGATGGCGGAGCCGAGCACGCCCGGATTGTCGCTCGCAACCTGGATGTCGAGATTGTCGTCGACGATGTCGATGATTTCATCGACAACAAGCGCCATCGAACGGCTGCCGTCGGAAAAGACTAACAGAGACTGGGCGCCGTCGGCCTTCACCCGTATTTCGTCGCTCATGCTGATGAGCGGCATCAGATGGCCGCGGTATTGCACCATGTGGCGACCGTTCGAGAGCTCGATCTTGTGCGCGTCGATTTCTTCGAGCCGCGTGATAAGCGATAATGGCACTGCCTTGGGCTGGCTCGACCCTGCGCGGAACACCAGAAGCGACGTGCTCGCCTCGTCCGACACAGCATCGCGGCCGTCCGTTGCCTGCTCGGCGGCGAGTTGCGACGCAACAGTATTTCCGAATGCCTGCGCGACGCCGTTTGGATCGATGATCATGATCACCGACCCGTCACCCAGAATCGTGTTCCCGGAGAACAACGCGATGTGGCGCAACTTGCTCGACATCGGCTTGACGACAATTTCCTCGGTGTGAAACACGCCATCAACGACAATGCCGAAAGTCTGGCTGCCAACCTGCGTGACGACGATAAAGCCGCCATTGATATCGCCGGCGTCCTTTTCGAGGCCGAGCAAATGGCTCAAGCCCACAAGCGGGAGCAGCTTGTCGCGCAACCGGAGAACTCTTGTGTCCTTGATACGCTCGATGCGATGCTCGCTGCCGCTGCGGGCACGTACCAGTTCGACCACCGACAGCTGCGGAATGGCGAAGCGGTGACCTGCCGCCTCTACGATCAATGCTGCGACGATGGCGAGCGTCAGTGGAATTTTGATGGTGAAGCTCAGCCCGGCGCCGGCGACCGACTTCACGTCGATAGTGCCGCCGATCTGATCGATATTGTTGCGCACAACATCCATCCCGACGCCACGGCCGGAGACGTTGGTCACTTTCGTGGCGGTGGAGAACCCCGGCGCGAAGATGAATTTGTGAATCTGCGCTTCCGACAATTTTTCAGCTTCGATTTCGGAAACCAGGCCTTGCGCAATGGCCTTGGCCTTGATGCGCGCCGTATCCAACCCGCGGCCATCATCGGAAATCTGGATGATGATGTGCCCACCCTCATGATAGGCCGAAAGCCGGATGCGGCCGCTCTCCGGTTTGCCGGCGGCTCGCCGCTGTTCTGGCGTCTCGAGGCCGTGATCCGCCGAATTGCGGACCATATGCGTGAGCGGGTCCTTGATCAGATCGAGCACCTGGCGATCGAGTTCGGTCTCGGCGCCCTGCATCTCCAGCTCGATGTGCTTGCCAAGCTCATTGGTAAGGTCGCGCACGACGCGCGGAAGCTTCTGCCACGCATTTCCGATGGGCTGCATGCGTGTCTTCATCACGCCTTCCTGCAACTCGGCGGTGACATTCGACAATCGCTGCAGCGGCGTCTTGAATTCCGATTCCTCGTGGCGGCGCACGATCTCGAGCAACTGGTTACGCGTGAGCACCAGCTCTGACACCATTGTCATGAGTTGCTCGAGCGTATCAACGGTCACACGAATGGATTGATTGGCGTTCTTCGTGCCGTCGTCATCCTTGGCGGGGGCATCAGCGGGCGCCGGCGCAGGCTTGGCAGGCTTCACCGCAGGCGGATCGACCGGCGTTTCGCGAAACGCGCGCTCAAGCTCATCGAGCGTGTTCTCGTCGGCGCGCAGCGGCCGTTCCAGAGTTTGGGTGACAAGCGTCCCGACGGTGTGCTGCGTCTCCGCGCGCGGGGCCGGCGATCCGACCCATTCGACCATCTGCTCGAGTTCGGCGATCAGATCGGTATCGCCACCTTCCGGCTCACGTTGCTCGCGCTCGAGCGATTCCAGAATCGTCTTGATACGATCGATAGTGGCAAGGATGAGCGTTACCGCCTCGCTCGACGCCGTGGCACCATCGCGAAACTTGCCCATCAGCGTTTCGGCGGCATGCGCGAGGGCTTCCAGCCGCGGCAAGCCGAGAAAACCGCAGGTGCCCTTGATCGTGTGAACGAGCCGGAAAATGTTGTCGAGGATCTTGGCGTTGTTGGGATCCTGCTCGAAACGCACGAGCTCGACGTCGACCACGTCGAGACTTTCGTTGGTCTCGGTGACAAATTCCCTCAGCAGGTCGTCCATAAAAACGCCTTCGTCGACGGGCTTCGGCCCGTCCATCGCTGCCCGTCGGAAGCGCGGCCAGTGTGTCGTTGAAGCGTTTAATTTTGGTTGCGGGGTAGCGACAAGATGCGTGCCGTTAACCGGTCATTAACCGCCGGAATGCCCGCCCAAACGCAGGCCAAGCGCAGGCCGCGACCTACTGCGCGGTGACGACGACCGTTTCGCCGACCATCTCGATGGCCGCCTTGATGCCGCACGCCTTGGCCAGGAGACCGGCGTAATACGGTTGAATGCGATGGGCATCGAGGCCCTCTGCCCCGCTCTCGCCGGTGAGCAAGGGCGGAACCGTGGGCGGAACCTTGGCGTTCGTGCCGGCGGCGCTCACCTTAAACCCCATCGTGTCACCCGCCCCGATGGGATCAACCGTCAGCGTACCGCCCCGCGGAATGCACTGGCCCGCGATCAGAAGCATATTGAGCAACAATTTCACCCGGTTTTTGGCCAGGAGCGCACGCGGAAGATTCCAGCCGAGCTTGGTTTTATCGTCCTCGAGAAAGCCCCGCGCGATGCTCTCGGCGTCGCCGAGGTCGATCTGGGCTCCGGCGGAACCGGCCGCGCCGAACGCAATCCGGCAGAACTGCAACTTGGCCGAGGCGGTGCCGGCGCTTCTTTTTATCAGGTCGAGCGCGAACTGCTTGGTCGCCTCGTCTTTTTCTTCTTCCAGCACTTCCAGGCCGTTGACGATGGCTCCGACCGGGCTGATCAAATCGTGGCAGACACGCGAGCATAGCAAGGCCGCGAGATCGAGGGCATCAATAGGCGATCCAGACATAGACTAGTCTCCGCTGGGCATGCAGGCTGCGCGGATCGGCGAATCGATGACAGCGCCGACTTGGCCCGGGTGATACACCGCACCCGCACGACCGCCAAGGACCACCAGAGACCGCAAAAGGATATGGAATAAAAAGGACGCGGAATTTGATGCCGGGTTCCGAAATTCTGCCGGACGAGGCGGTCAGGTTGCTGGATGACTTGACCAGAATCATCGCCCACGCGTGCGTGGGAATTCGCGCCGTCTCACCGGTCACCGTGGTGCACCGGATCAAGCCCGACCGGTCGCCGGTTACAGTCGCCGACGAGCTTTCCGAAGCGACAATTCTGCAAGGATTGGCACAGCTGCTCCCCGGCGTACCTGTCATTTCCGAAGAATTAGCCACTGAGCAGCCCGTGACCGGGCTCGACAAGAGCTTTCTCATTGTCGATCCGCTCGACGGTACACGCGAGTTTATTGCCGGCCGCGACGAATTCACCGTCAATCTCGCCATTGTCACCCGCGGCGTGCCGATCGCCGGGATTATCGCGGCCCCGGAGCGCGGCCAGGTCTGGCGCGGCGTTGTCGGCGAGAAGGCTGAACGGCTGCGGCTATTGGCAGATGGCGCCGACGAGGCAAGTGCTATTCACACGCGCCGCTGGCCAGCCCAAGGTGCCGTCGCCACCGTCAGCCGGTCGCACTTTGACAGCGCCACTGAAAAATTTCTTGCCTCGCTTGGGCCGATCACGCGTCACGCCGCCGGCTCGGCCATAAAATTTTGCCAGGTCGCGGAGGGCGCCGCGGATATATATCCGCGCCTTGCCACCACCTGTGAATGGGATGTGGCCGCGGGGCACGCGCTTGTCGTCGCAGCGGGTGGCAAAGTGATGAGCCCGCAGGGGTCGCCGCTGGCTTATGGCCGCGCCATAGAAAATTTTCGTGTGCCGGCCTTCATAGCGTGGGGAGATGCGGGAAAGGCCACATCGATTACGGCCTGAAAGCGAGCCGGATAATCAATGCCCAATTGCGCGCGAGAGGTCAGGCCATTTTCGTTCGGCCGTGTCGATGATGCGACCCGGATCGGCGAGAAAGGCTGCGCGCGCTTTCTCACTATAGAAGAGATAGAGCCGCTGACCGACCACGACCCAGATCAGCGGATGTCCCTGGACGGATCGGTCGCCGCTGATCGCTACCGGGTCATAACCACCAAAGCGGGGCGCGTAGACCTCCGGGTGCGCAGCAAAGGCCCCCCGGTTGCCTTCATTGGTGAACCGCCAGACGACGCCATCCAGATTGAGTTCGACCTCCGGGCGCCCAAATTCCGCCTTGCTCTCTGTAAAATAGGCCACCGGGTCAAACCCGCTGATGGCGAGGCCCGTGTCCAGATTGACCGCCAGCTGATTGTCGGTCGCGGCCCGCACCGCCCAGGGTGCAAAAATACCGCAGCCCAAGGCGACCCCAAGCGACAACCGAAGCGATAACCGAAGCGATAACCGAAGCAATACTCGAAGCGACATTCGCGGCTTCCGTTGCTGCCGTGGTGCAGTCATAGTTCTCGGCGACGTTAAAATGATTCGGGACGAGACGTCCGCGGACACGATAGCGCGGCCGGCGTGAGCATCCGGTTAAACGGGCCAGGGGCCTCACCATCCAATGGAGCATATGATGCGCGCGATCTTGCGCTTTGCGGCGTTGGCCCTTTGCCTCCTCAGCTTTGCTCCGGGGCCTGCGACGGCGCAAAATCCGCCCCCGCCTCCACCACCCCCGGCCCAGCAACAGCCCGGCACGTTCACGCCCGGTGAACTGGTGCGGGAGGGCCATCGTTTCTTTGGCAGCGTGTCACGCGGGCTGGCCCAGGTCGTGGAGACGGCCGTCGGCCGCTGGGGCCAGCCAAACGGCTATGTGCTCGGTCAGGAAGGCAGCGGCGCCTTCATGGTCGGCCTGCGTTATGGCGACGGCAAGCTCTATACAAAGAATGCCGGCGACCGCCGCGTGTTCTGGGAAGGCCCCTCCGTCGGATTCGACACTGGCGGCGAAGGCGCTCGCACAATGATGCTGGTTTACAATCTGCCTGCCACCGAAGCCATCTATCAACGCTTCGCGGGCATCGACGGCTCTGCCTATTTCATTGGCGGCTTCGGCATGACCGCGCTTGCGTCGGGGAACATTATTGTCGTGCCAATCCGCTCAGGCGTCGGATTGCGGCTGGGCGCCAATATCGGTTATCTCAAATTTACGCCGCGGGCGACGTGGAATCCGTTCTGATCGCCGCCATATTTACGACCTTTCCTGCATGAACCTGCGGAAATGCTTTGGGCCGCGACGCCGCGCCTGCTTTAGGCTAATGTGAATGGCACGCTGGATGGGATTTGGCATGCCGGGCCAAGAGGTTCAGAAGTTCCAAGAGTACCAAGAATACCAAGAGTTCTGTGCCGAGGATGCAATGCTGGTGAGTGAGTTGGAGGCGCACGTTTCATGATTGAACCGATCATGTATTTCGGGATCGGGTTTCTTGTTGCTGCGCTGATCGGACTTGTTGTCGTTCCTCTTGTCCATGGCCGCGCCGTTCGGCTGACAATGCGCCGGCTCGAAGCCGCAACGCCGCTGTCGATGGCCGAAATCCAGGCTGACAAGGATCAGCTGCGCGCCGAGTTCGCAATGTCGACACGGCGTCTGGAAATGAGCGTCGAACAGCTCAAGACCAGAAGCACAAGCCAGCTTGCCGAGCTCGGCAAGAAGGGCGACGCCATCAACCGTCTCAAAATCGAATTGGGCGAAAAGACCGCCGCGATCTTCGCGCTCGAGGCGCGCGACAAGTCACTGCGCGACCAATTGCGCGCCACCGAAGAAGAATTCGCCGTCAAAACCACCGTCATGCACGAAGCGCAGCGTGCGCTGTCCGACAAACAGGCCGAACTGACGAAGCTCATGGGCGAACTCGACGAGCGCTCGACGCTCGCCGACTCGCAGAAGGTTGAAATCGTCGCGCTGCGGACGCAGGTCGAGGCGCTCAAGGAACGGCTGGACGGCGCCGGTCACGAATTAAAGACGGTCGAGGATCGGCGCGACTCCGAACGGGTCGAATTGAAAGCGGCCGCCCAGGAACTGCTGGAAGAACGCGGCCGGGTGCAAAATCTTGCACGCCGCGTCACCGAACTTGAGCAGCAGCTGGTGGCGCAGACCAAGGAAGCGGAAATCCTCGGGCGCCGCGCCCAGGATCTCGAAAGCCGTCTCGGCGAACAATCGCGATTGCTCAACCAGAGCGAATTCGAGCTCAAGCAATTGCGCCAGGAAATGGAGGCCGCGCGCAAGGTCGAGAGCGACCTGCGCACCGCCATCATCGAGATCGAAGGCCGCTCGAATTCCGGCGCCCAGAAACTCAAAACCGATAACGCTCAATTGCAGGCCGAGACCGCACACACGCGAGAGGAACGCGACCGTCTCGCCCGCGAACTCGGGGCGTTGAAACGCGAAACGGAAGAAACCTGGGCATCGGAGCGAGTGGAAAATTCTCTCTTGCGTGAACGCATCAACGACGTGGCCGCCGAAGTCGCCCGTCTCGCCTCCGCGCTCGAAGGACCCAACTCGCCGATTGAAGCCCTGCTGGCGGCCGAAACGTCGCGCGAACGGGTAAGTGGCGGCACACCCGCCACCGGCGCCGTCGACATCGCGGAATTGCCGTCAAACACCGGCAACCTGGCCGACCGCATCCGCGCGCTGCAAACCCATGCCTCACGCTTGCCGCAAGGCAACGATCCGAAAACACGCAACTAGCGGCCCCGCGAACGGCCTTCGCTTGACACCTCTCCGAGGCACTCATTATATCGCGCGTCCGCCAATGGCCGGGCGCTTAGCTCAGCGGGAGAGCGTTCCCTTCACACGGGAGAGGTCGAAGGTTCGATCCCTTCAGCGCCCACCATTTTTAAGATCGGCTATTTCCGTAAAGCCGGCGGGTCCCGCTTCAAATTCTTGGATGCGAGCTCATCGAGATAATCCTGCCAATAAGTCGCATAATTGCGCCCGAGTTCGCGCAGATAGTCCCAGCCGAAAATTCCCGTGGAATGCATGTCGTCGAACACAAGCCGCACCGCATAATTGCCGACCGGCAGGACTTCGATGATGGCAACGTCGCGCTTGCCCGGAACGGTCTTGCGTTCCTCCGCCGAATGCCCCTGCACTTCGGCACTGGGACTTTTCACCCGCAGATATTCAGCCGGAAGATCGACGCGCTCGCCGCCGTCGAACATAACGCTCAGAGTCTTGCGATCCTTGTGCAGCCGCAGCTCGGTCGGCCATGCCTGTGTGTCTGACATCAGTTTACGATGCATCTTTTTTGACAATGCCCCAACCGAAAAAATGACGAGGGAATAGGAGATTGTGGCATCCGCGTGCCAGCGTCCCGCTCCCAAGCTGCCTTTATTGGCTCTTGAGCGTGCACTTCTTACCGGGCACGGGAGGCTCGTAGTAACGCAGATATACGGCCGTCCAGTCAGACCGAATGTCATACTGCGCTTGCGACAGGGTCATGGTCGGGTTCTTCGCGCAGACCAGCTTGTGCAGAAGCGTTTCGACACAATCCTTGCGCACGGCGTTCCAGGGCTGCGAACCATAAGGTTGCGGCCAGAGGTTCTTCACATCGTCGGCGCCGCCCAGTTCGCGCGAGACGAGATGATCAACTTCGCACCGCCGGCCGCTCGCATCGCGAATGCAGGCCGGATCTTTGTTGCCGGTCAGGCCATAGGCCGTAAACACCTGCTGCTTCATCGCGGCACTGACGTGGCGCGCGTCTTTTCCCCACTTGGTCGTACAGATTTTCTTGAGTGTGAGATCGGTGCGCGCGACCCCTGGCGTCAGCAGGTGATTAGGAAGCAGCGGAAGAACCTGCGCAAACGTGGGAACAATACCCACCAGTGCGAACGCAACGGCCAAAATAAAATGGCGCATGACTATCCCCCAATAGTCCCGTTTCGATCAGCGCGTGCCGCGCTCAAAAGACCGCGGCGCGACCGGAATTGTCACAAAGAACCGACGCTTTTCCCTCCACATCCGCGCCAAGCGCTTGGTGGCAGTGGCGCTCCCTAGGGGACTCGAACCCCTGTTTTCGCCGTGAGAGGGCGACGTCCTGGGCCGCTAGACGAAGGGAGCAAAGGCGCGCGAGGCACCGAAATAGCCTCGATCCGGCTGGTCCGCAAGCATGATGGCGCGCGGATATTGCGGCCGGCGACAGGACATTCCACGCTGCCGGTGCAGGAGAAGATCAGGGCCCTTTAACATTCGTCCGTTCGTCCCCGCGAAAGCGGGGACCTAGGGCCAAAGAACTGGGTTCCCGCACAGGCGGGCGAAGCACGCCGTCCTTCGGACGGCTATGCGCGGGAATGAACGGAGTGTGGCTAACGCCGCAGGTTACGGCTTCAGCTCCAATCGCAAGCGGCCCAGCGGCGTAAGCGTATCGGGATCGAAAGTGAGCAACTGGACAGCGCCGCCGACTTCGATGGTCACGACGATGTGGTCGCTTCCGATCGCGGTCGAAAGCACTTTGGCGCCCGGCGGTAGCGCATGGGTGACGTCGACGAACGAAGGGGCGCTTTCCTTCACTTGCGAAAGGCGGTAGCCGATGACGGCCAGGATGACGCCGATGGCGACGAAAGTCGTCGTCATAATAATGATCATCAAGCGGCGGACTTTGCCGATCGCCGCTGCGGCTTCCGGATCGAGGGGTTTGTGATCGTCGGGCATCGGTTGAACCATGTCGGCCATTGAGACAGTGACAATCTCCGCCGAGGAGACCGGCGGCCGGCTCGACCGCGTGTTGGCCGCCCGTATCCCGGCACTGTCGCGTTCGCGCTTGAAGGCACTGATCCTCGCCGGCCACGTCAAAGTCGGCGCGCGCACGATCCGCGATCCGGCGGTCAGCGTCAATTCCGGCGACATCATCACGGTCAATCTGCCGCCACCCGAACCGGCAACGCCGCAAGGCGAGGCAATCCCGCTCAATATCGTCTACGAAGATGTGGCGATCATTGTCATCGACAAGCCGAGAGGTCTTGTTGTTCACCCGGCCGCCGGTCATGCCGCCGGCACGCTGGTCAATGCGCTGATTGCTCACTGTGGTGCGAGCCTGTCCGGCATTGGCGGCGTCAAGCGGCCGGGCATCGTGCATCGGCTCGACAAGGACACCACCGGGCTGATGATTGTCGCCAAGACCGACAAGGCCCACCACGCGCTCAGCAAGCAATTCGCCGACAAGACGCATGGGCCGCTCGAACGGGGTTACCTGGCTTTGGTCTGGGGTGCCCCCGGCCGCCCGAAGGGCACAATCGAGGCACCGCTCGGCCGCCATCCGCACGCGCGCGACAGGCAGACAGTGCGGGCAGACGGACGCACCGCAACAACGCATTGGCAGCTGCTGGAGCAATTTGCCGGCGCGGACGGCAAGCCGGCCGCCAGCCTGCTGGCCTGCACTCTTGAGACCGGCCGCACGCATCAGATCCGCGTGCACCTCGCCCATATCGGGCACCCGATCCTGGGCGATGCGACCTACGGCACCGGCTTCAAGACCAAGGTCAGCCGGCTTGGACCCAAAGCAGCAGCGGCCCTGGGGGCTCTTGGCAGACAGGCTTTGCATGCCTATCTACTGGCCATTGAACACCCCGAAACCGGCGACGCCCTGGAGTTCCATTCGGAACTGCCGGGCGATTTGCGTCGTTTACGTGATGCCCTGCACACGGAGAGCCGTGAAGCCGGGCCAGAACGACGCAAGTAAGAACAGCGAAATCAATGACTTGAGGGCGTGCAGGGACGCACGTTTCCGTCACGGTGACGTGACGGGCGGGATGCTTCCTTTCGCTCGCCCAAGCCGTTATGCTGCACCTGCGATCGAGGGATTTCGCGGTCGCAACATCCAATGCGCGCCGTCGGCTCGGGGAGCGGCGGCGACAACCGCCTGCCGATCATCCGGGGGCAACTTAAGGAGGGCGCTATCATGGCCCGTACAGCCGCTTTGCCGGCACTCAAGGCCGAATCCGGCCTTTCACACTACCTGGACGAGATTCGGCGGTTCCCGATGCTGGAACCGCACGAAGAATACATGCTGGCGCGCAGCTGGCGTGAGCACGGCGATCGTGACGCCGCGCATAAGCTCGTCACCAGTCATCTACGCTTGGTCGCCAAGCTCGCTATGGGCTATCGCGGCTACGGCTTGCCTATTTCCGAGGTCATCTCGGAAGGCAATGTCGGGCTGATGCAGGCGGTCAAGCGTTTCGAACCGGAAAAAGGATTCCGTCTCGCCACCTACGCGATGTGGTGGATCAAAGCCGCAATACAAGAGTACATCCTGCGTTCGTGGTCGCTCGTGAAGATGGGCACCACCGCCAACCAGAAGAAGTTGTTCTTCAACCTGCGCAAGGCGAAGAGCAAGATTTCCGCGCTTGAGGAAGGCGATCTGCGGCCCGACCAAGTTCAGATCATCGCCAAGCGTCTTGGCGTGACCGAGCAGGACGTAGTCGACATGAACCGCCGTCTCGGCGGCGACTCCTCGCTCAACGCGCCGATCCGCGACGACGGCGAGAGCGGCGAGTGGATGGATTGGCTTGTCGATGACGCGCCCAGCCAGGAACGCATCCTGGCCGAGAGCGAAGAGAGTAGTAATCGTCACAAGGCGCTGATCTCGGCGCTCGACGTGCTCAATGATCGCGAACGCCGCATCTTCGAAGCACGGCGGCTCGCCGACGATCCGATCACGCTCGAGGATCTCGCGGCCGAATTCGGTGTGTCGCGCGAGCGCGTACGTCAGATCGAAGTGCGCGCATTCGAGAAAGTGCAGAAGGCGGTGAAGACCCGCATCTCGGCACTTGAACAGCCCGCCCAAGCGGACGCGATCGCGGCGCACTAAGCCGCGCGTTTCGCTCGCGAAATGATTATGGCCGGGCTCACGCCCGGCCATTTTCTTTGCAGCGTACCCAGGCGACTATTGCCCCCAGGTCCTGAACGCTTCCTCGAAGGCGCGTGTACCGGGAGTACCCTTTTCCATCGCCAGAATCGCGCGCTTGCCGCTGGTGTAAACAACCGGAATGTCGAACCAGTCGCGCTCCTTGAGCAGTTGCACGTTGCGTTGCAGGTCGACGTCGACGGCCGAAAGCCCGATCAGGAAATATCCGTTGGTCACTTTCACGGCGAGACCGGCAAGCGGAACGCCGCGGGCCTGTTCGTTCTGCTTCATCAATACGCCAGGCACGTTGCCGATGCCGCCCTCCGGGAAATCCGCCGGCAGCGTGAAAAGGATTTCGATGGTATGGCTCGCCGGCAATGCCTTGTCGGTATTGCGGCGGAGCGACCATGTCATCCGCAACTTGCGCTCGGGTATCTCGATATCGGCACGGACGGCGAGTTCGGGCGGAAGGCCCGGACCCGGCGACACCGTCTCGGTGCGCCAGAGCGCAGATCCGACATAGCGTTTTCCCTGCGGGTCGTTCTGGTCTTCATCGTAAAGCACGACCTTCTGCGCCACCGCCGCGGCCGGCGCATTGGCTGAATCCGGCGCCGTTTGGCCGGACTGGCCAATACGGTCGGCGATCTTGGGGCGGGCCGCAGGCTGGCTTGCATCCAGCGGCTTCTGCGTTGGCTGTGAACGGAAGCTCGCCACCATCGATGTGATCGCTTGACGCTGCCAGTATGCCGCACCGGCGATCCCGGCCAGCATCAGCAGCAGCACAACCAGCCTGATCACGCCCCGGTAAGATCGTTGCGGGCGTCGCGTGTATGTCTCTTCATCATCGTAAGCAGCGGGCGCCGGGGTTCGCGGCGCATAACCGCCGGCATGATGCGGCGTATCTTCAATCGCCGCCGGCTCGGTGAACTGCGTCGATTCATGGGCGGGTTCATGCGCGGGTTCATGGGCGGGCGCAGGCTCGAAATATTGCGGCTCGGGCTCGGGCGGCATCGCCTCATAAGTTGCCTGCGCAGCGCGTTTGGCTTCGGCCGTCGCATGGCCGAGGCCTTCGACTTCGGCCACCGTCTCCCGAAAATCGCGCAGGCCACGATCGCGCAGCGAGGGCTCGGCCGCCTCGCCTTCCTGAATTTCTGCCCGCGGCCGCTTGGCGGCTTCCGCCTCGACCTTGCGGATCGCTTCCTCGAGGGCCAATCGCTCGCGCGTGATATCGGTCTCGTCGAGCGCGGGCTGGACACCGCGCAGCTGGCTGACCAGCGCGGCGCGCGCGCGATCATATAGCGCGCGACGGTTCTCGCCCGTGTTCTTGTCGAGTCCGCTGACGGCTCGCGCGATTAGAGGATAATAGTCGGCCATTGCACGCTATTTTGCTGGAGCATGATCCCCGTCCGAAACCGGATTCCCCACGTTCGGGTTCATGCTTGACCCCGGTTCATGTCTTTTTTCGGCAATCATAGCTCAAATGGGTTTTTCATCAGGATCGTGTCTTCGCGCTCCGGACTGGTCGAGAGCAGGGCCACCGGGCAGCCAACCAGCTCTTCGACACGGCGGACGTATTTTATCGCCTGCGCCGGCAACTGAGCCCAGGAGCGCGCCCGCGCGGTCGGCTCTTTCCAGCCGGCGATGGTCTCGTAGACCGGCTCCACGCGGGCCTGTGCTTGCTCTCCCGCTGGAAGGTAGTCGATTTCTCGACCGTCCAGACGATAACGCACACAGACCTTGATTTCATCAAAGCCGTCGAGAATGTCGAGTTTCGTCAGCGCCAACCCATCGATACCGCACGTATGCACGGTCTGCCGCACCAGGACCGCATCAAACCAGCCGCAACGGCGAGCCCGGCCTGTGACGACGCCGAATTCACGTCCGCGCTCACCAAGGGTTTTTCCAATGACATTGTCCATCTGGTCGGTCGGGAACGGACCGAGACCAACCCGCGTCGTGTAGGCCTTACAGATGCCGAGCACGTAATCGATTGCATTCGGACCCAGTCCCGAGCCGGTCGCCGCCTGGGCGGCCACCGTGTTGGAAGAGGTGACATAGGGATAAGTGCCGTGATCGATGTCGAGCAACGCCCCCTGCGCGCCCTCGAACAGGATGCGCTTGCCCTCGCGCCGCTTGGCACCCAGCAGCGACCAGACCGAATCCATGTAGGGCAGAACCTTCGGCGCGACGTCGGCGAGATGGTCAAAGACCTCCTGCGCCTTGAACTCGGGCAGGCCATGTCCGCGGCGGAGCGCGTTGTGATGCGCCAGCAGTCGCTCGATCTTCGTTCCTAACGACGGCAAATCGGCCAGATCCATAAACCGAATGGCGCGGCGGCCAACTTTATCTTCATAAGCCGGCCCGATGCCCCGCTTCGTTGTTCCGATGCGGGTGGCCGCGTTCTCCGCCTCACGGATGGCTTCGAGCTCGCGGTGGAGTGGAAGGATCAGGATAGCGTTCTCGGCAACGCGTAAGTTTTCAGGCGTCACCGCGACGCCCTGTTTCTTGAGCTGGGCGATCTCGTCAACGAGCGCCTGCGGGTCGACCACGACGCCGTTGCCGATAACGGAAAGCTTGCCGCCGCGGACCACGCCCGATGGCAACAGCGACAGCTTGTAGGTTTTGCCATCGATGACCAGCGTATGGCCGGCATTGTGGCCGCCCTGGAACCGCACGACGATGTCGGCCTGCTCCGACAGCCAGTCGACGATCTTGCCTTTGCCCTCGTCGCCCCACTGGGATCCGACAACCACAACATTCGCCATCGGAATCCCTTCCCTCAGCCAGCGCCCGGACACTTTGAGCCGGGAGCCACCGGCCAGGTCCACCTTCGGATAAAGGATGCTCCCTGTGGTGGCAAGCCAAAGTCCACCGACTTTTGTCGTCCGAAAGCCCCGACAAAGGGCTGATCTTGCAGGCTAATTCAAAAATGCAGCGACTTAAAAATGCAGCGACTTGGCCTGTTGCACCTGCGGCAACGCCCGGACCTTGCCGAGAACTGCCTCGGGCAATTCGCCATCGATTTCGATCAGCGCAACGGCATTGCCGCCGGGTACGTCGCGGCCGACGTGGAAGGTCGCGATATTGATGCCGGCCTCGCCGAGCGTCGATGAAAACGTTCCGATAAAGCCCGGCTTGTCGAGATTGGTAATGTAGATCATCGAGGGGCCGAATTCCGCGTCCATGCGGATACCCTTGATGTTGACGATGCGCGGCCGACCGTCGGCAAACACGGTGCCGGAGACGTGCCGCGCTTGCCGCTCGGTCGTCACGGTCACCGTGATCAGGCTTTCATAATCCTCCGGCATTTCCCGCGTCACCTCTTCGACTACGATGCCCCGTTCTTTGGCCACCACCGGCGCAGAAACGACATTCACATCGCCCAGCATCGGCCGCAGCAAGCCTGCAAGCGCCGCAGATGTGAGCGCCTTGGTATTCATCTGCGCGACGGCACCTTCGTAGGCGATCTGAACCTTGCTGATGCCCGTCTCGGTCAACTGGCCGGCGAAAGACCCGAGCTTTTCCGCCAGCGCGACGAACGGCCTGAGCCTGGGTGCCTCTTCCGCGCTGATCGAAGGGAAATTGATGGCATTGGTGATGGCGCCTCGCAATAGATAGTCCGACATCTGCTCGGCGATCTGCAGGGCGACATTTTCCTGCGCCTCTGACGTGGAAGCGCCGAGGTGCGGCGTGCACACGACATTCGGCAGACTGAACAGCGGGTTCTCGGTGGCCGGTTCGGTCACGAATACGTCAAAGGCAGCACCGGCGACATGGCCGCTTTTGAGCGCGTCATAGAGCGCGGCCTCGTCCACCAGCCCGCCGCGCGCGCAATTGATGATGCGCACGCCCTTTTTCATCATCTTGATGGCAGCCGCATTGATGACATTGCGGGTCTTGTCGGTGAGTGGCGTGTGCAAGGTAATGAAATCAGCGCGCTTGAACAATTCATCGAGCTCGACTTTCTCGACACCGAGATCGTCAGCGCGTTCCTGCGAAAGGAACGGATCAAAGGCGACGACTTTCATCTTCAGTCCGAGCGCGCGATCGGCGACGATCGAGCCGATATTGCCGCAGCCAATGACGCCAAGAGTTTTGCCGAAGATCTCCACGCCCATGAACTTGTTCTTTTCCCACTTGCCGGCGCGCGTCGAAGCGTCGGCTTCCGGGATTTGTCGCGCCAAAGCCAGCATCAGCGAAACGGCGTGTTCCGCGGTCGTGATTGAATTGCCGAACGGCGTATTCATGACGATGATGCCGCGTGCGGTTGCTGCCGGAATATCGACGTTGTCGACGCCGATCCCCGCCCGCCCGATCACCTTCAGGCCTTTGGCCGCCTCGAGGATCTTGGCCGTCACTTTGGTTGCCGAGCGGATGGCGAGGCCATCGTAATTGCCGATGATCGCGGCAAGCTTGTCCTTGTCCTTGCCAAGCGCCGGCTGGAAATCCACCTCGATGCCGCGATCCTTGAATATCTGCACGGCGGCAGCGGACAGAGCATCGGAAATGAGAACCTTGGGCATAATGACACCAATTCGTCTAACGGGTTTCTCGGTTGTCATCACCCGCGAAGGCGGGTGATCCAGTACTCACTAATTTTTCAGATCATGACGAGCGTTTGCGTTTACTGGATGCCCGCTTTCGCGGGCGTGACAGCATCCCTCACGCCGCTTTCGGCAACGCGGCTTTTGCTTCGGCGAAAGCCCAGTCGAGCCACGGCGTGAGCGCTTCGATGTCTCTGCGCTCGACGGTCGCACCGCACCAGATGCGCAGGCCGGGTGGCGCATCGCGGTAATACGCGATGTCGTAAGCGACCCCTTCCTTTTCGAGCAGCCCAGCCAACGTCTTGGCAAACGCCGCCTGGTCGTCACCCGAGAGCCGCGTCACCGCCGGGTCGACGACTTTCAGGCATACGGATGTGTTGGAGCGCTCGCCCGCATTTTTCGCGAGATGATCGATCCAGGCGGTCGCCGCAACCCAGTCCGACAGCACCTTGGCATTGGCGTCCGAGCGCGCAACTGTCGCCGCAAGGCCGCCGACCGATTTTGCCCATTGCAGTGCGTCGAGATAATCCTCCACGCAGAGCATCGACGGCGTATTGATCGTCTCGCCGGCAAAAATACCTTCGTTGAGCTTGCCGCCTTTGGTCAGACGGAAAATTTTCGGCAGCGGCCACGCCGGCTTGTAGGTCTCGAGCCGCTCGACCGCGCGCGGCGAAAGGATGAGCATGCCGTGGGCGCCCTCCCCGCCGAGTGCCTTCTGCCAGGAGAAGGTCACGACATCGAGCTTCGGCCAGTCGAGTTTTTGGGCGAAGGCCGCCGACGTCGCATCGCAGATCGTGAGGCCCTTGCGGCCGGCGGCAATCCAGTCGCCGTTCGGGACGCGAACGCCCGAGGTGGTGCCGTTCCAGGTGAACACGACATCGGTCGAGAAATCGACTTTGCCCAGGTCCGGCAATTCGCCATACGGCGCCTTGATGACGCTGAAATCCTTGAGCTTGAGCTGCTTTTCGACATCGGTGACCCAGCCTTCGCCGAACGATTCCCAGGCCAGCATTGTCACCGGGCGCGCGCCGAGCAGAGACCAGAGCGCCATCTCGACCGCGCCGGTGTCGGAAGCCGGCACGATGCCGATGCGATAGTCGGCAGGCACCTCCAGCGCCTCTCGCGTGAGATCGATGGCGCGCTTGAGCTTCGCCTTGCCGATTTTGGATCGGTGCGATCGTCCGAGAACCGCGTCGGTGAGGTTTTGCAGGCTCCAGCCTGGGCGCTTGGCGCAGGGGCCGGACGAAAAGTGCGGGGTTGCCGGCCGCACGCCGGGCTTCGTCGCCGTCATGAGTCTATCCTTCCAGATAGGCGCCCTTCGTTGGGGAAGGGTGTCCCACTGGCGGAGATAGGCGACTTACCCGCCGCGGTCAACTGTCGTGAGTTGGCGCTGGAAATTGTGCGCGGATTAAGCGCGCGCCGTGCGGTTTCCTAGAATCGCAGGCCGAGGCCGACGCTGCCGGTATTGAGATTGTTGCGGGCGCCGTTGACTGACGCAAAGGCGATAAATTCCCATTCGGCCCGCAAGAATAAACCTGGCGTAATGGCCCAATCGGCTCCGAGACCCGCCACCACGCCGCCGACGAACGAATTGTCTTTGCCACTCGTGACGCTTGAGGGCGTCAGGAGAGCAGGACCAATGGGTCCACCGGGCGGAGAAGGAATCAGCGGAAGCTGGGTCATAAAATCGCTGACGGTTACGGTGGTCGAATAGTTGAAGCGTCCAACGGCGGCGCCAACCACCGCGTATGGCAGAAACTGGCCGATGGCGTAGCCGGCACGCCCACGCAGCGTTGCGTAATCAACAAGCTTGAGCACGGTCTGCGCGTCAATCGTTACGTCGTGCTGTATGCTGTCCGAGGTGACAACGCGGCGCGAAATTGAATCGGTCGCACCGGCATCCAGACGCTGCGGATGCTTGTAACCGAAGTCAAAACCGACGACGAGTTTGTCCCATTGCATATTGTAACCAACGAACCCGCCGTACACGGCGCTGTTGGTGGTGCCTGGCGCGAGCGTCGTCCAGGATGAAGGGGCATCCTCGGCTTCGAGCGTCGTATTGCGGAGAATAAAGGCGATGGCGCTGCTGGTGCTGTTGCCGGGGTCGGTATTCATGTTGGCGTAGCCCGCTTGCAGGCCGGCGTGCCAGCCATCCCAGCGCACAAAGCCAGGGTCGACCGAACCACGCAGCGGCCAATCTGCCGCGCCTGCGCCGCCGGCCGACGCCGTCACGACGACGGCGCAAAATGCAGCGGCGATGCCGCTACGAAGATCCAACCGACTCATGACGCAGCCCCGTCCTTTTCCACTGTCATCCGCTTATCCACTCGTCTCTAACCTCTGCTGCGCAGCGGCGGTGGCGGCGGCGGCGGATAGTCGTAACCGCCAAAGTTGAAACGCACGCCGAGTCTGACGTCCTGCGACGTCAGGTGATGGAATTCCATCGGGTTGAAGAACAGGTTGGTGCCGTCGAATCTGGAGAGATCGCCGCTTTGGGCATCGCCGAGATCGATGTAACGGTAGGCAAGCTCAAGTGTGACATTGCGCCAGACCTGGTAGGCGAGACCGGCATGCAGCGCCCACGCGAAATTCCATTTGCTGGCGGTGGGGCCAAAGGCGTCGCTGCCGCCGTTGCCGGCGCAAGACAGACTGTTGATACAGGTCGAGAAGTCGCCGAAATTGCTGATCGTGTTACGGCTGAAGCCGACGCCGGCGCCGACGAACGGCGTGATGTTCCACCAGGTGCCGAGATCGACATAGCCGTTGAACATGAAGGTCCATTCGGACTTGCTGGCGGTATAGCGGTCATCTGCAAAGCCGCCACCGGGAATCGCGCCGACATCGAACCCGTGGAAATTCGCCGCGCCCCGGTATTCACCGGTCACGTCGAAGCGCAGCCAGTTGTTGACGGTGTAGCCGATGCCGAGGCCGAACAGCGGTGCCGCGTCGAAACCCTTGTCGATGTTGTTGACCGACGTAAAGCCGGCGTAGTTCACGTTGAACAGGCTGCCGACATTCTGGTTGCTGAAACCAATATCGCCGCGCAGGTACCAGCCTGAAAAATCCACCGCTGGAGCCAGCACGGGCACTGGCATGTCGGCTGAATGCGCGCTGTTGATGACTGCAAACGAAGCAACGATAGCCAGTGCTGACAGCTTGAGACGCCGAGTAAACATCGCAACCCCCACAAACAGGTCCGCCCAAACAGGACGGCGACTGTGGGAACGATGGCAGCAAATCCTTAATTGCCACTTAACCTTAATTCTTAACCACGCTAATTAACGAAGCGATGCGCGCGGATCGCAGACTTGCGCGCGCGCACGCAAAACCCGGCGTGCAAAAATCCGCAAATTAAGAATTTGTATACGGAAAGACCGCGCCGGTATCAGGCGGCCACTTCGCTCAGTGCCTCGACCACGTCGTCGACAACTGATTCGACCAGGTTCCGGTCGTCGCCCTCGCCCATCACGCGGATGACCGGCTCGGTCCCCGAGGGCCGCACGATCAAGCGGCCGCCGCGGCCGAGCTTGCGCTCGGCGCTCGCGATCGCCGTGCGAACTCCCGCGTTCTCCAGCGGCTTGCCGGTCTGGTAGCGGACATTTTTGAGAATCTGCGGCAGCGGCTCGAAGCGATGGCAAAGCTCAGACACCGGCTTGTCGCCGCGTTTGACGACTGCGAGCACCTGCAACGCCGCGATAAAGCCATCGCCCGTCGTCGTGTAATCCGACAGGATAATATGGCCGGACGGTTCACCGCCGATGTTGTAACCGTGCGCGCGCATTTGTTCGAGCACGTAACGGTCGCCGACCGGCGTCCGCACCAGCTCGATCCCCAGCCCGCCGAGGTAGCGCTCGAGGCCAAGGTTCGACATCACCGTCGACACCACGCCGGGACGCTGAAGTCTGCCATCCTGCTTCCAGCTCTCCGCGATCACGGCGAGCAACTGGTCGCCGTCCACGACATGGCCGCGCTCGTCCACGATCATCACGCGGTCGGCGTCGCCATCGAGCGCAATACCGATATCGGCGCGCATCTCGCGGACCTTGCGGGACAGTGCCGCCAGATCGGTGGAACCGCACTCTTTATTGATATTGAACCCGTCCGGTTCAACGCCAATGGAAATCACGTCGGCGCCCAATTCCCACAGCGTGCCAGGCGCGACTTTATAGGCCGCACCGTTGGCGCAATCGATGACGATCCGCAGGCCCTCGAGCGATACAGCCTTGGGCAGCGTCAGCTTGGCGAATTCGATGTAGCGATCCTGCACGCCGTCGATGCGCTTGGCGCGGCCGAGGTCGGCGCTTTTGGCGAGCTGCTTGGAGAGATCGGCGTCGATCAGCTCTTCGATCTTGGACTCAACGTCGTCACTGAGCTTGTAGCCGTCGGGTCCGAACAACTTGATTCCGTTGTCGTCGAACGGATTGTGCGACGCCGAGATCATGACGCCGAGATCGGCGCGCATCGAGCGTGCCAGCATGCCAACCGCCGGCGTCGGGATTGGGCCGGTCAACAGCACATCCATGCCGACCGAGGTGAAGCCTGCGACCAGCGCATTCTCGATCATGTAGCCGGACAAACGGGTGTCCTTGCCGATCAGGACGCGATGGCGGTGCTCACCGTTCCGGAAAATCAGCCCTGCGGCCTGGCCGACCTTGAGCGCCAGTTCCGGGGTAATGACCCGGTTGGCAAGGCCACGAATGCCGTCAGTCCCGAAATAACGACGAACCATCAAACAAATCCCCTGACGCCTACGCGATACACCTGACAAGCCGACCGTTAACGGGTCGAGGCTCTCCGACGGCCGCATATTAGTGCCAAAGCCGTGGATTTACTTCAAAATTTGTGAGGAATCCTTACCGAGCGCGGTTAACCATTTCACCGGTGATGACAATTATAGAACTTGCGCCAAAAGCGGCCATTTCGCGCCCCACCAGCACTGTGCTACCCGAATTCTCGAGCATCGAACCCCGGAAATACCACCAGAAAACCGTTCCATGAAAACCGTCACCTGCATCGAGGACCTGCGCACGCTGGCCCGCCGCCGGGTTCCGCGCGCTTTTTTCGACTATGCCGACAGCGGCTCCTATAGCGAGGAGACGTTCCGGGCCAACCGTGCCGACCTTGAGCACATCAAGTTGCGCCAGCGGGTCCTGGTGGACGTCTCCAATCGCAGCCTCGCGACAACCATCCTCGGCCAAAAGGTCGCGGCGCCGTTTGCGCTCGCGCCCATCGGGCTCAGCGGCATGCAGCACGGCGATGGCGAAATCCTCGCCGCGCAGGCGGCCAATGAAGCAGGGATTCCATACACTCTGTCCACGATGTCGATCTGCTCGATCGAAGATGTGGCGGAGGCGACGCGCCGGCCCTTCTGGTTTCAGCTTTACGTTATCAAGGACCGGGGCTTTTCCAAGGACATCCTGTCGCGCGCGGCGCAAGCCAAATGCAGCGCGCTGGTGCTCACCGTCGATTTGCAGGTGCTCGGCCAGCGTCACAAGGACATCAAGAACGGCATGACGGTGCCGCCGGAAATCCGGCTCGCCAATATCATCGACATTGCCACCAAACCGGCCTGGCTCTGGAGCATCCTCAAGAGCAAGCGTAAGACATTCGGAAATCTTGCCGGCCACGTGAAGGGAATGGAGAACGTCAACTCGCTCGCCACCTGGATTCAGGGGCAGTTCGATCCGGCGCTCTCCTGGAAAGACGTCGAGTGGATCAAGAAAATCTGGCCGGGCAAGCTGATCATTAAAGGCATTCTCGATCCCGAAGATGCCAAGATGGCAGTCAAGCTCGGCGCCGACGCCATCGTGGTTTCGAACCATGGCGGGCGGCAACTCGATGGCGCGCCGTCGTCGATCTCGGCGCTGCCGGCGATCGCGCAAGCGGTCGGTTCCGACACCGAAGTGTTGTTCGATGGCGGCATCCGCACCGGCCCGGATCTCATGCGCGCACTCGCGCTCGGCGCGCGCGCGTGCCTGATTGGCCGGGCCTATGTCTACGGCCTCGGCGCCGGCGGCCAGGCCGGCGTGAGCAAGGCGATCGACATTCTCAAGAACGAACTCAGCGTCACCATGGCGCTGACCGGCACCAACCGCATCGCCGACATCGGACCGCAGGTGATTGTCGGTGGTGAGGCGAAGAAGACGGCGCGCAAGCGGAAGTAGGCCGCCTAGCACCTAGCCGTTCGTCCCCGCGAAAACGGGAAACGAAGGCGCCGCCGCAAAACTAACCGTTCGTCCCCGCGAAAGCGGGGACCCAGCTCTTCATGACAAGATTTCTGGGTCCCCGCTTTCGCGGGGACGAACGGGGGAGAGGTCACCGCCACCCCAGCCCGGGCGCGACGTGCTTGAGGATCGACTCGATGACATGCACGTTGTAGCCGACGCCCAGCTGATTGGGCACGGTGAGCAGCAGCGTGTCGGCTTCCGCGATCGCCTCGTCCTGCTTGAGCTGTTCGATGAGAACGTCCGGCTCCGCTGCATAGCTGCGGCCGAAGATCGCGCGGTCGGTGCCGCCGAGAAACCCGATCTGGTCTTTCTCGTCGCCACGGCCGAAATACATGCGGTCGCGGTCGTCGGTGAGCGCGAAAATGCTGCGGCTGATCGACACGCGCGGCGTGCGAGCGTGGCCTGCTTCTTTCCACGCCGCCTTGTACAGCCGAAGCTGCTCCGCCTGCTGCACATGGAAAGGCTTGCCGCTCTCATCGATCTTGAGCGTCGAGCTTTGCAGGTTCATGCCGAGCTTGGCCGCCCATTGCGCCGTCGCATTGGTGCCGGCGCCCCACCAGATGCGCTCGCGCAGGCCTTCCGAGTGCGGCTCGAGCCGCAACAGGCCAGGCGGGTTCGGAAACATCGGGGACGGGTTCGGCTTGGCGAAGCCCTTGCCGAGCAACACCTCGAGAAAGACCTCGGTGTGGCGCCGCGCCATGTCGGCGTCGCTCATTCCCTCCGGCGGCACGTAACCGAAGTAGTGAAAGCCGTCGATCACCTGCTCGGGCGACCCACGCGAGATGCCGAGCTGCAGGCGGCCGCCGGCGATGAGGTCGGCAGCGCCGGCGTCTTCCGCCATGTACATCGGGTTCTCGTAGCGCATGTCGATGACCGCGGTGCCGATCTCGATCCGCTTGGTGCGCGCGCCGCAGGCCGCGAGCAACGGAAACGGCGAGCCGAGCTGGCGCGCGAAATGATGCACCCGGAAATAGGCGCCGTCGGCGCCCAGTTCTTCGGCCGCGACGGCAAGCTCGATCGATTGCAGCAAGGCGTCTGACGCTGTCCGCGTCTGCGACTGCGGCGACGGGGTCCAATGGCCGAAAGAGAGGAAGCCGATATGTTTCATGGGGAAGCCACTGGGGTTAGACGTTCGATGCTCACCATATGTAACCCGAAATTCGCGTTGTGACAGGCCTGACCGGCGGGTGAGCCGAAGACGCAGCCTGCCATTTTATACATCGCGATTTGCCGGACTACGGCACAATCCGCTCCGCGCGGAACTGCCGCATGAGCCGCACAAACATCTCTTCGCTGTCGACCACGTCGTGGAAGCCGAAGCGGCGCGATTTGGTGACGTCCGACATCACATCCCAGTCGCAGCCGAAGACGTAATCGGCAAAGGGCCACGCCACCAACTCATCGTAGGCGTAGGGCTGCAGCCCATGTTTTTCCGTCATCGTGCGCCAGAGCGGCGCCTTGTCGGCCATGTCCGCCGTCAGGCTCATGGTGCGAACGCCGCCCGCCGGCATGTCGAAAGCGGCGGCGAGCTTTGGCCACAGATTTTTCCAGCGGAAATAATCGCCGTTGGTGATGTTGAACGCTTCGCGTCCGCAGCGCGGCTCGTTCGCCGCCCACAGCGCGGCATTGGCGAAGTGCTCCGACGCGGTGACCTGATAGATCGAGGCATAAGCGCCGGGCTTTCCGGGAAAATGCAGCGGCCGTCCAAGCTCCTTGCTGATCGCGGCGTAAACCGCGATGGCCGGCGCCAGGCTCATCGGGGTGCCCGGCGCAAAGCCGCACAGTGTCTGCGGCCGCAGCTCCACCCAGTCCCAGGACTTGCCGCGCTGGAAGGCTGAGAGCCAGTCGATCTGGTCGAAATAATAGTTGGCGCCCGCGTGACGCGGATCGCTCTCGCGCGCCGGCGTTTTGTAAGGCCCGAGATGCGAACCGTAATATTTCGTGCCGGTGACCAGCACCACGCGGCGCAGCGCGGGCGACGCCCGGTCGATCGCCGTGACGGCGTTGACGAGCATGGCGCGGTTCGGAGCGATGTTGGATGCATAGCCCGCGGCGGCGCCGGCGCGGGCTGAAACGCCGCGTAGAAAACGTGCGTCGCGTCCTTCAATCCGGCGAGCTTGTCTGCGGCATCCTCAGCGTCGAGGAGATCGACAGCGATGTGGCGGTAGCGCGGCGCGGCATCGGCGGTCCGGCGCGACAGGCCGACGACGGACCAGTCGTTCTGCTCGAGCAGCCGCGCGACGATGTAGCGCCCGATCACGCCGAGCGCGCCGACGACGACGGCCTGTTTGTGCTCTGCCATGCGCGCCCTTAAATCAACCGCTCATCCCGAGCGCGACGCGATCGCCCTTCAGCCAAGGTTATTTCTGCTTTTTCTTGCGGAGTTCGGCGACCGTCGTGCCGCCAACATACCAGCCCTCGGCCGGGATATCTTCAAAAACGACCCAGATGTCATCCTTCGGCAGTTGCAATACGTCGCTGATGGCGTCGTTAACGCGCTTCGCGATCTCGTCCTTCTGCTGCTGCGAACGATTTTCGATGAGGCGGATGCTCACGAACGGCATGGTTCCTCCCGTGTCGGCGGAGTCCGAGTATAGCGCAAGCCGGGAAGGCTGCATCGCCCTCGTCCTTCGAGACGCGCACTTCGTGCGCTCCTCAGGATGGGGCGAATTTCACTCCTCCTTCAACCCATACGCCAACTGGTTCCCGGTGGCGCCGTAATATTTGAACGGCAGGAATTTGCCCGACATCGTGATCTTCACCCGGTCGCCCTTCGGATCGGGCTTGCGTTCCATCTCCATGTCGAAATCGATCGCTGACATGATGCCGTCGCCGAATTCTTCCTCGATCAGCGCTTTCCACGCCGGCCCGTTGACCAACACCAGTTCGTAGAACCGGTAGATGAGCGGATCGGTGGGCGGCATCGGCGTGCCGGTCCCGCGCATCGGCACTTCGTTGAGCAGCGTCTGCTCGCCCTTCGACAAGCCAAATAATTTGGCCGCAGCAGCGGCCTGCGGCTTGGTCAGCTTGTGCTGTCCGAGGATCGCGCCCGTGATCATGATCGGCGCCATGCCGCCAATCTGCTCGCAGATATATTTCCAGGTCCACCCTTTCTCGCGCTTGATGTCGAGAAGTTTTTCCGTGAGATCGTCACGCGTCATGGCTAACTCCCTGTGCCTGGTTCGGTCTGTTTGACGGCTCACTTTAAGCAAATTCTGCGCCAGTCCGTCGTGTATCTTGGGCCCATCTTGCCAAAATTCGCCTACAATGGGCGCCATATCTGGCGCAGGTCTATCGTGAGGCGGACGAACAAAGGGAAGAGGTTTCCATGCGCACCGAACGGCTCGAATTTCCCAATGCCAAGGGCGAAAAGCTCGCCGCATTGCTCGATCTGCCACTTGGCAAGCCGGTAGCCTTTGCTTTGTTCGCGCACTGCTTTACCTGCGGCAAGGATAACCTCGCGGCCAAGCGCATTGCCGAGCGGCTGGCGATGTGCGGAATCGGCGTGCTGCGCTTCGATTTCACCGGGCTCGGCACCAGCGAAGGCAAATTTGCCGATACGCATTTTTCGTCGAACGTCGATGACCTGGTCGCCGCGGCGGATTACTTGCGGACGACACATGGCGCCCCTGCGATCCTGATCGGTCACAGCCTCGGCGGCGCGGCGGTGCTTGCCGCTGCGCACCGCATCGCCGATGCGCGCGCGGTGGTCACCATCGCCGCGCCCAGCGATCCGGCGCACGTGACCGGCCTGTTCAAGGAGCACGTCGATAAAATCCGCGAACAGGGCGAGGTCGAGGTCTCGCTGGCGGGGCGTCCGTTCCGGATCAAGCGCGAATTCCTCGATGATATCGCGGAACAACGGATCACGGATCGTGTGGCCGCTCTGCACAAGGCGCTCTTGATATTGCACTCGCCCACCGACGATACCGTGAGCATCGACAATGCGACGCGGATATTCCTGGCCGCCAAGCATCCCAAGAGTTTCGTGTCGCTGGCCGGCGCCGATCATCTGCTGAGCAAGAAGAGCGATGCGATTTATGTGGCGAACGTGATTGCTGCCTGGGCCGGGCGATATCTTGAGGCGGCAATCGAGCAAAGCAAAGAACAGATCGAGGTCGGCACTGTTCTTGTGCGCGAGACCGGCGATGGAAAATTCCAGCAGGAGATTTTAAGCGGGCCGCACCGGTTTCTGGCCGACGAGCCCGTCAAGACTGGCGGGCTGGACTCCGGGCCCGGTCCTTACGATCTGCTGCTCGCGGCGCTCGGCGCCTGCACGTCGATGACGCTGCGGCTTTATGCCGATGGCAAGAAGTTACCGCTCAAGCGCGTGTACCGTGCGGCTGACCCACAACAAGATTCACGCCGAGGATTGTCTCACCTGCGAGACCAAGGAAGGCATGCTCGACCGTATCGATCGCAACATCACATTCGAAGGCGCGCTCGATGCCGAGCAACGCAAGCGGCTGCTGGAGATTGCCGACAAGTGCCCGGTGCACCGGACGCTGAAATCGGAAATCGAGATCAGGACGTTTGAACGGCCTGTTTAAGCGGTGCGGGTGGGCTCAATGGGGTTTGATCGCCTTCAGCGCTCAAGAGGATTTGATCGCCGGGGCGACCGCTTGGGGAAATTTCGGGTGGCGGTGGGGTTTAAATTTAAGGGAGTGGTGAGGGTTCTGGCACATGATTTGTATGTGTAAGGGCCACACGATTTGCATGTGTATGGACCGCCATGAACAAACACGCAGATCCTCGACTTGTTTGGCTCGCCAGCGTGCTGGCTGCAGCGGTGTTCATCGTCTACGTCACGCACATCTAGGCAAGGTTCTAGATTTGGGGTTCGTCAGCCCCGCATCACCCCATTCCCTTGCGGCTTGACGGCGTCTCATCCTTCGATCAGGTTAGAACAAAACAAGAACACATAGACCGCACGGTCCAGCGTGGCTGGACCGAATGAGTACGCATCTTCAATGACTTAGAGATGGGCTTAGGAATGATCGCGCAGCTTCGCCAACGTCTTCTGGCCCTGCAAAGGCCATCCAGGATGGAGAACGGCTCCGCCGCCCTGCCCTTCGGCATTGCCGCGATCGACACGATGCTTGGCGGCGGGCTCATGCGCGGGGCCCTGCATGAAATTGCGGCGCCGGCAGAAACCCATTCTGCTGCGACCACCGGATTTGCTTTGGGGCTGGCGGCGCTGACCTCCTCGTGCCGCTTGCTCTGGATTGCCGAGGAGATGTCGCGCGCCGAAAGCGGCGCACCGCATGGCGCCGGCCTCGATGCCTTCCGCCTCGCCCCCGAACGGCTGGTGACGGTGAGCGTCACGCATCGCCGCGACCTGCTGTGGGGAATGGAAGAAGCCCTGCGCTGCCGCGCCGTGGGCGTCGTGATCGGCGAAATGCGCGCCGGCAAAATCGATGAGATCGCGGTGCGGCGGCTCTCGCTCGCCGCCGGAGAAAGCGGCGCGCTGGCGCTGCTGCTGCGCGCCGCGCCTGCGGCTGACAGTTCCACCGCCGCGACCCGCTGGATCGTCGGCGCCGCGTCTTCCGCCATCGCGCACGGTCCCGGCGCGCCCCGCTTTGCCGCACACCTTGTCCGCAACCGTCGCGGCCCGGTCGGGTCATGGATTCTCGAATGGAGTGACAGCGATGAGCGTTTCATCCTCGCAACGCATGCTCAGCCTGTGGCTGTGCCGGCTCTCGACCGACCGCATCGTCAGGTCGCGTGAAAGATCGCAAAAAAAGTTACCTGAACGATCTTCGCCGCTTGTCGTCACCGGTAAACGCGGCAACGTCGAAGTCCTCACGGCTGTCGATGAAGCAGCCGAACGGCTTGGTCTCAAGCCTGGTCTGACGTTGGCGCAAGCCCGCGCCATGCATCCCGGCATCGATGCGGCTGCCGAAGACATCGAAGCTGATACTGCCCTGCTCGAATCCATTGCCGACTGGTGCCTGCGTTACACGCCGCTGGTGGCCTGCGATGCGCCCGATGGTTTGCTGCTCGACATCAGCGGCTGCGCACATCTTTATGGCGGTGAGCGTGAATTGGTCGCCGATCTCAGCGGCCGGCTGGACAATGCCGGCTTCGCCTATTCGCTGGCCATTGCCGGAACCATCGGCGCCGCCTGGGCCGCTGCGCATTACAGCGCGCCGGCAAGTTACGTTTCCGGCGAGGAACGCGCGTTGCTCGCGCCATTACCGCTGTCGGCGTTACGGATTCCTTCGGTGACGGCCGCAAGCCTCGCGCGAGTCGGGTTAAAGCGTATTGGCGATATCATCGATCTGCCGCGCGCGCCGCTGACCGCGCGGTTTGGATCCGAGGTGTTGCGCCAGCTCGACCGCGCTCTGGGTCACGAGCACGAACCGCTGACACCACGGTTGCCGGTCGCGCCTTACGTGGCCGAGCAGCGCTTTGCCGAACCGATCGCGCGCGAGGAAGACGTTCTGGCGGTGACCGGACGGCTGGCGCGGCGGTTGCAATTCACGCTGGAGCGGCGCGGTGACGGCGCCCGCCGCATCGAGCTCACATTATTCCGCACCGACGGCATGGTCCGCCGCATCGCGGCCGGCGCCTCGCGGCCATTGCGCGATCCGGACGACATCCGCGGGCTGTTTGTTGAACGTCTCGCCGCGCTCGCCGATGCGCTCGACCCCGGCTTCGGCTTCGACATGGCGCGGCTGTCCGTCATCGTTGCCGAGCCCTCGCCACCCCAACAGATCGGCATTGGCGGCGGAGAAGACGAGGCCGAACTCTGCCGCCTGATCGACCGCCTGAGCGCGCGGCTGGGCGCACGCCGCGTGCACCGGTTGGCCGCGCAGGACAGCCACATCCCCGAAGTGGCCGAAGCCGAACTCCCTGCGCAAGCCGTCAATGGCGATGCCGGCTGGACTGCGTTTCGCCGCTATCGGGAAGAGGCAGCGCTTTCACCGCGTCCGCTGCGATTGCTGACGCGGCCGGAGCCCATCGAGGCCGTCGCGGAAGTGCCGGACGGCCCGCCGCTGCGCTTTCGCTGGCGCCGCGCGCTGCATGAAGTGGTCGCCGCCGAAGGGCCTGAACGCATCGAGGGCGCCTGGTGGAGCGAACATGGTGGTCCCGCACGAGACTACTTCCGCGTCGAAGACAAGAGCGGCCTGCGTTTCTGGCTGTTCCGCGCCGGCCTCTACCGCGATCTTGTGCCGGGCACCCCCGCCCCAACCTGGTTCCTGCACGGGACATTTGCGTGAGGTTTGAGAATTGTAATGCGTTACCTCGAATTTGCCGTTGCCTCGAATTTTTCCTTCCTGCGCGGCGCCTCGCATCCGGAAGAACTGATGGTGCAGGCCGCCAGTATCGGGCTTGCCGGCATCGGCCTGTGCGACCGCAATTCGGTTGCCGGCGTGGTGCGCGCGCATCTGGCCCGGCGCGAACAAAATCTGCCGCTGCGCTATCACCCGGGTGCGCGGCTCATCTTCGCCGATGGCACGCCCGATATCCTCGCCTACCCGCGCGACCGCGCCGGTTGGGGAAGGCTCACCCGTCTGCTCACCGTGGGAAATCTGCGTGCCGAAAAGGGCGATTGCATTTTACGTCTCGACGATCTGCTGGCGCATGCTTTCGGGCTTGAGCTGATCGCAATGTCCGCAAATGCAGCGCAGCTTGCCCGCCTGCGCGAAGCCGTCCCTCACCGCGTGCGCCTCGCCGCTGCCATGCCTTATCGCGGCCGCGATCGTGCAGGATTGGCGCGCAGCAAGGAGCTTGCGCGCGCGGCGCGGGTGCCGCTGATCGCAATCAACGACGTGCTCTTTCACCATCCCGACCGGCGGCCACTCGCCGACGTGCTCGCCTGTATCCGCGAGAAGACCACGATCGACCGCGCCGGGCGCAAGCTCGCCGCCAATGCCGAACGCTACCTGAAAGCGCCACAGGAAATGGTGCGGTTGTTCCGTGACGCCCCGGAGGCGATCGAGGAAACGATGGCGCTCAGCGGCGCGCTTCACTTTTCACTCGACGAGCTGCGCTACGAATATCCCGACGAGTTGGTGGCAGGTTTCGACAACGCGCAGGATGCGCTCACCCATCTGACTTATGACGGCGCCACCCGGCGCTACTCGCACGGCATTCCGGACAAGGTGCGCGCCAATCTCGAGCACGAGCTCAAATTGATCGCGCAGCTGCAATACGCGCCCTACTTCCTCACCGTCTACGACATCGTGCGCTTTGCGCGCTCGCAGGGCATCCTTTGCCAGGGCCGCGGCTCGGCCGCAAATTCCGCAGTCTGCTTTTGCCTCGGCGTGACCGAGGTCGATCCCGACCGCGCCGACCTGCTGTTCGAGCGCTTCATTTCTCCCGAGCGACGCGAGCCGCCCGACATCGACGTCGATTTCGAGCACGAGCGGCGCGAAGAAGTCATTCAATATATCTACGGGAAATACGGGCGCGAACGCGCGGGCATCGCCGCTACCGTGATTTCCTACCGCGGCCGTTCGGCCATCCGCGAGGTCGGCAAGGCCTTTGGTCTTTCCGAGGACACTATTGGTGCGCTGTCATCCTCGATCTGGGGTGGCGGCGGCGGTGCGGTGTCGAAGGATGCCGTCACCCGCACCGGCCTCGACCCGCACAGCCGGCGCATGCGGCAGATCGCGACGCTGGCGGCCGAGATCAACGGCTTCCCGCGTCATCTGTCCCAGCATGTCGGCGGGTTTGTCATCACCCGCAGCCGGCTCGACGAAGTGATGCCGATCGGCAATGCGGCGATGGACGACCGCACTTATGTCGAGTGGGACAAGGATGATCTCGACGCGCTGGGAATCCTGAAAATCGACGTGCTCGGACTCGGCATGCTGTCCTGCCTGCGCAAGGCGCTCGATCTGGTGGAGAGGCATTATTCGCAAACTTTACCCTCCCCCTTGTGGGGAGGGTCGACCGCCGAAGGCGGTCGGGGTGGGGGTCCCTCGGCAACAACAGCTACCCCCCTCCCCCAACCCTCCCCCACAAGGGGGGAGGGAGCATGCCGTGCATAGGGAGAGTCAGAAACTCACGCTCGCCACCATTCCCCCCGAAGATCCCGCCGTTTACCGCATGCTGTGCCGCGCGGATTCGCTCGGCGTGTTCCAGGTGGAAAGCCGCGCGCAGATGACCATGCTGCCGCGGCTGAAGCCGGCTAACTTTTACGATCTGGTGATCGAAGTCGCGATCGTGCGGCCGGGGCCCATCCAGGGCGACATGGTGCATCCTTATTTGCGCCGCCGGCGCGGACAGGAGGCCGTCACCTATCCGTCGAAAGCGCTGGAAGCAGTGCTGTCGAAGACCCTCGGCGTGCCGCTGTTTCAGGAACAGGCGATGAAGATCGCCATCGTCGCCGCCGGCTTTACGCCTTCGGAGGCCGACAGGCTGCGGCGCGCCATGGCGACTTTCAAGCGCGTCGGCACCATCGGCACCTTCCAGCGCAAGATGATCGACGGCATGCTGGCCAATGGTTATGCGCGCGAATTTGCCGAACGCTGCTTCCAGCAGATCGAGGGCTTCGGCGAATACGGTTTCCCGGAAAGCCATGCGGCGAGCTTCGCGCTGCTGGTCTATGCCTCGGCCTGGCTGAAATGCCGTTATCCGGACGCTTTTGCCACCGCGCTCCTGAACGCGCAGCCGATGGGCTTCTATGCGCCGGCGCAGATCGTGCGTGATGCGCGCGAGCACGGCGTCGAGGTGCGACCGCCTGACATCAATCATTCGCAGTGGGATTCGACGCTCGAACCGGGTCCACGCGCAGCCGAACGCCTGCACGATCTGCATCGCGCGATGCGGGACGACGTGCGCACCACCTGCGCGGTTCGCCTCGGCCTGCGCGAGATCAAGGGACTGAAAGAAGAAGATGCACGGCTGGTCGTTGAGCGGCGCTCTCTTTCTTCACCCTCCCCCTTGTGGGGAGGGTCGCGCGCCGAAGGCGCGCGGGGTGGGGGTCGGCAACATATGCTTTCGGCAACAGCGACCCCCCTCCCCAACCCTCCCCCACAAGGGGGGAGGGAGCAGTCTGTGCTCGGGGAGAGGGAAATTCCCTACGACTCCGTGCGCGATGTCTGGCTGCGGACCGGGCTTTCTCCACGCGTGCTGGAACGGCTGGCCGATGCCGATGCTTTCGGCTCGCTTGGCCTCACCCGCCGCGAGGCGTTATGGGCCGCCAAAGCGCTCGGCCGGGTTGGCGATCGTGATGACGATCTGCCGCTGTTTGCCATTGACGGCGGCGGCGCGCCGGCACGCATCGTCTCGCGTGAGCCCGACGTCCGTCTTCCACCCATGCCGATTGGCGAAGAGGTCATCAACGACTACCGGTTCCTGCATCTGTCGCTGCGCGCGCATCCGGCGCAATTCCTGCGCCCCGATCTCAACGCCCGCGGCATCAGGCAAAACGAGACGCTCCGCCGCGTGGTGTCCGGCACGCGCGTGCGCATTTCCGGCCTGGTGACCTGCCGGCAAAGGCCGGGTTCGGCCAACGGCGTCGTCTTCATGACCATCGAAGACGAAAGCGCGGTCGCCAATGTGATTGTCTGGCCGAAAGTCTTCGAGCGCTTTCGCCCGGTGGTCTTGAGCGCGCGCTACGTGGCGATAAGCGGCCGCGTACAGGAGGAATCGGGCGTCATCCACGTGGTCGCCGACCGGCTGGAGGATCTCACCCATTTCCTGGCGCGGCTGGCCGAGCATGGTGCCGACATCGACGGCCTGGCGCGCTGCGACGAGGTGCGCCGGCCGATCGAAGATCAGCGCGAGGCGCGCACGCTCGGCGGCCGCCACAACAGATTGGTCGCACTGATGCGCGAAATGCCGGAACTCGCCTCCGATCTCGACGTGCCGGCGCGCGGCTCGGCGCATGCGCCGACAAAAAAGGCCGGCTGATTACAATGGCGGCGCGCCACCTCGGCCGACATTGATCCGCACCGCCATCAGGCTGCCATCCTCCTGCCTGGTCGCAGCCGGAATATAGATTTTAGCGCCGGGCTTGAGCTCGTCCTTGCTGCCGGGCACGTAGGCCACGATCGCCGTCTCGGGCGTAATATCGATTTTCTTTTCGCCCTCTTTATATTTGAGCGTCATGCTCGAGCCGCTCACATTGGCGACGGATGCGTTAACGGTGCCGTTGGTCATCGTGCTTTTGGGATGGTAATCGTAAGGCCGGTCGCCCTCGCCGGTGCCGCGCATCGCCTCGGGAAAAATATGCACCTCGACGGCTTTCCAGCTGCCATCCTGCTCCGGCATCGCGGTCGCGCCGACAAACGATCCTGGCTTGATGTCGGCGAGCGAAGCCTTGACCAGCGCAACAACATTGATGTTGTCGGCCATTTTGATTTTCAGATCGGAGCCGTCGCGCGCCTTGACCGAAAGCATCTGTCCATCCACCGCCTCGATGGTGCCGCGCACGCGCAGGGGCTTATCCTGGGCCTGTGCCGATGCCGAAACAATACCAAGACGCCAAACCGCACAAGATGCCGAACGCAATTCGCTGAATCATGGTCATTCCCCAAAAATAACGACGTCACCCTCGCGGGCAACGCCGTTTGATAAAAAGCGTTCCCTCTCACATCGCCGGCGTCACGTTGCGGCCGACATACAATGTCTTGGCCAGCACCGTACCGTCAGCCTGCTTGTCCCAGCCGAAAATGATGATCTGCGCGCCCGGCTTGAGTTCCTCTTTCTTCGCGGGCGCGGCAGCGGCGATCACCGTCTGCGGTGTGACAATGATTTTCTTCTCACCGTCTTTATATTTCACCATCAACGTTTGTCCGTCTTTCGATGCGACCATGTTCTCGACGTAGGCATTGGTCATGGTGCTGTTGGGACGCGCATCCCATGGGCCGTGCCGGTCCGGCACAACGCCGCGCTGGGCAGGAAGGAATAAATGAATCGAGAACGCCTCGATGCTGCCGTCCGGCTGCGGGATACCGGCGATGCCGATGAAGCTGTCGGTCTTGATGTCGGCGAGCGAGGCTTTCTCCAGCGCTGACACGCGCGCGTCATCAGCCAGCTTCACGTCGAGCATGGCGCCGTCGCGCGTCTTCACTGACATCGTCGAGCCGTCAGTCTTCTCGATCTGGCCGCGAATGCGGCCTGGCTGTTGCGCGAGTGCAGCGGTCGCAAAAATGAGGGCAATGGCCGCAACGCCGAGCGCCCGCAGCGTCATATTCGACTTGTACATTATGAACGTCCTCCCGATCTGGTACAGGCAAAAAGCCGGCCCCAGTCAGGCAGAAAACCCCAGTCCAAGCGACTTATTCCTTCGCCAGCAACCGTCACGTTTTCTTGAGCAAATCGGCTTCGATCAGTGCGCGCAGTTCCGGCGTCACCTCCGGGCGAATGCCGAACCACAGCTCAAAGCCCCGCACCGCCTGATGCAGGAGCATGCCGAGCCCATCGGCGGTCCGTAGTCCGCGCGCGCGCGCGGACTCCAGCAGGCCGGTCACCAGCGGGGCATAAACCAGGTCTGCAACGACAAGCGACGGCGGGCAGCGCAAATTGAACTCAAGCGGCGGCTGGCCCACCATTCCGAGCGTGGTTGTATTGACCAGCAGCCCGGCACCACCGAGCAGGCCGGTCGTCTCCTCCCAACCGGCGACCTGAACCCGTGCGCCAAACTTCTTTCGTAGCGCCTTTGCGCGCTCGACGGTGCGGTTGATCACATAGATGCGGCCGACTTCGCGCGCGAGCAACGCAAACACCACCGCACGCGCGCCGCCGCCGGCGCCCAGTACCACCGCGGTTGACAGGCCGCGATCCCAGCCCGGGGTCGCGGCGTCGAGATTAGCGAGAAACCCTTCCACATCTGTATTGGTGGAGCGCAGCCTGTCGTCATCAAACCAGAGTGCATTGGCCGCACCGACAGCGCGCGCACGCTCATCCGGTTCGGACAATTTGAGCACCGCCTCTTTGTGCGGCACCGTAATGTTGGCGCCGACATAGCCGTTGGCGCGCATGCCCTTGATAAAACCGGCGAACGCATCCGGCGGCACAGCCTCGCGCAGATATTCGGCGTTGAGCTTGTGCTGCTTGATCCAGTAATTGTGGATCAACGGGGAGCGCGAGTGCCCCGCCGGCCAGGCAATAACGCAAACTTTTTTATGTCCGTCGCTCATTGTTCGTCTTTTACCGTGTTACGCAGCACGCCGATTTGAGCTACCGCAATCTCGATGACATCGCCGGATGTCAGCCAAACCGGCGCTTCATTGCGCTTGAGCTTGATCGGCGTCCCGGTCACGATGATGTCGCCGGGCTTGAGAGTCATGAAAGTGCTGACATAAGCAATCAGTTCCGCGAACGACTTGATCATGCTGGCGGTTGTGTCGTCCTGCGTCACTTCTCCGTTGACTTTTACCGTCAAATGCAACGGCCTGCTCAGATCGACCTCATCGGCGGTCGTAATCCATGGCCCGATACTTCCGGTCGAATCCCAGTTCTTGCCTTGCGTGACGTTGAATTTGCCATGGCGCATCCAATCGCGGATCGTGCCTTCATTGCACAATGTCGCGCCAGCCACAAAATCAAGCGCTTCGCTTTCGGGGATCCGTCGTCCGCTGCGGCCGATCACAAGCGCGATTTCGCCTTCATAGTCGAGCTGCTCCGATTCGCGCGGCCGCACGATCGGTTGTTCATGCGCCACCAGCGATCCAGGCGTGCGAAAAAACATGCTCGGGTATTTCGGTGCGTCCTGATCGCCGTAATCGGCATTGCGGTTCGCGTAGTTGATGCCGATGCAGAGAATCTTCTCGGGGTCCGCGATCGGCGGCATCAGTTCGATTTCGGCCAGCGCGAAATCCGCACGCACGCCCTGGACCGCGGCGCGCGCGTCATTAAGACCGTCGCGGCGAAGCAGGTCGAGCACGCTGGAAAATTTCGGCGCCAGCCGGGTTTTCAGATCGACGACGCCCTCGCCCACCACCGCGCCAAAACTGTCGCGCCCACGCACCTTGAAGCTTGCAAGTTTCATTGGAAATCCCGGATGGTCCACCCATACCGGCGGCATGGAATAGGCGGTGGTTCAGCGTTATGCTGTGTGCGGCGCCCGGTGCATGTATTCCGCGTATCGCGCGCCGTCAATGTTTGCAGTCGGCCTTCTTCCCGCCCAAGTCGAGACTCCTATGAAATCCATATTCATCGACTGCAATGACCAGTTGGCGCCGGTGTGGGACAAGGTTATTCGCCCCGACGATCCGAAGATCGACGTCAACCGCAAGGCCTTCGCGCGCGAGGAATTGCCGCGCGTCCTCAGCGGCTACGAGATCGCGCTCGACGACCACTCGTACATGCCGACCGACCTGGTAGCTCAGTGCCCGCAGCTCAAGCACATTGTTTTTCTGGGCACGGGCGCGGCCAGTTACATGAATGTCGACGAACTGAAGTCGCGCGGTGTGAATGTCCACACCATCAAGGGCTATGGCGACACGGCCGTAGCCGAACACACGATTGCCTTGATGTTCGCCGCTGCGCGCGATGTCGCGCGCATGGACCGGGAAGTGCGCGGCGGCATCTGGACGCCGCAGGAAGGCGTGCAGCTGTTCGGCAAGACGCTCGGCGTGATCGGGCTCGGGGGCATCGGCAGCGAAGTTGCCCGCATGGGCAAGGGCCTTGGCATGGACGTGATCGGCTGGAACCGGACACGCCGCGCCGGCGTGCCGCTGGTCGACATCGACACATTGCTGACGAAATCAGACGTGATTTCGCTCAATCTGGTGCTCAATGATGAGACCCGCGGTTTTCTGAGCAAGGAACGCATTGCGCGCATGAAACCGGGCGCGATTTTGATCAACACCGCGCGCGGCGCGCTTGTGGACGAAGGCGCGCTACTCGATGCGCTCAAAAATGGCCACATCCGCCACGCCGGCCTCGACGTGTTTCACGCCGAGCCGCTCAAGGGTGATCATCCGCTGGCGAAAGTGCCCAACGTCACGCTGACATCGCATGCGGCTTTTCGCACGCTGGAAGCATCGATGACCCTGTTGCGGCGTGCCATCGATATCGTCAAAAAGATCGCCCGCTAAAGGTTTCGCAAGCGCTCCCACATACTCCGTTAGTGGTCAATAATACCCCGGCGTGCCGCCGCCATCGATGGCGATCGCCGTGCCTTGGATGTGGCGCGCATGCACCCCGCAGAGAAATAACGTCAGTGCGGCAACGTCTTCAGGCTGGCCGATGCGGCGCAGGCCGCTTTTGCTGAGCGCCTCTGCCCGCACCTGCTCCACCGACTTGTTCTGCGCCTTGGCGAATTGCGCGAACAGCTGCTCGATCCGATCGGTTTGCGTCTGCCCGGGATGGATGACGTTGATATTGATGTCGTCGCGGTTGCCGAGCGCGGTGAGGCCCTTGGCAAAATTGCCCATCGCTGCATTGACCGAGCCCCCGATCAGAAATTCGGGGCCCGGCGTGCGTGCGGCGCCTCCGATGATATTGATGACGTTGCCATGTGCGGCCTTCAGCAGCGGCCAGAACAGTTTGGTCAGCCGCACGGTCGCAAAAAACTTCAACGCAAAGCCGTCGGTCCAGGCAGCGTCCGGTAACTCAAAGAAATTGCCGCCGCGGGTCGCCCCCGCATTGTTGACCAGCACATCGCAATGCTTGAAGCGTTCGTTGACCTTGGCAAAGACCTGCTCGCAGCCCTCCAGCGTGCGCAGGTCCCCGGCCACTGTCATCGCCTGTGGGCCACCTGCCGCGCCAACTGCCTTGGCGCCTTCCGCAAGATTGGCTTCATTGGCCGCGGCCAGCACGGTCTGCGCACCTTCGCGCGCAAAGGCGACTGCGATTGCGCGACCGATGCCGCGGCTGCCGCCACTGACGACAACGATTTTTCCGTCGAATTCCTTCGGCATTGGTTCTCCCCTCGTTTTGTGCGGGCTTTATACGTGTCTTGGTCCGACCCTGCGAGTTCATTGACCTGCCCGCGTTCCCGGTCACAATAAGAAACAAGAAAAAGGCCCGCGCGTGATCCCGAAAAGTGGGACCCGGTTTTCGGACAAGATCACGCGCCAGCAATATCAACCGTGGAGGACACGTGAAACCGGCGCCATTCGCCTACAAAAAGGTGCGCTCGCTCGACGAAGCGGTGGCGCTGCTGGGCGAGCATAACGACGCCCGCCTGTTGGCCGGTGGGCAAAGCCTGATCGCGACGCTCAACATGCGGCTTTCCGCACCGAGCCTGTTGATCGACATCAACGGCATAACCGGGCTCGGCGGCGTCGCGCACAAAAACGGCAAGGTTGAGATCGGCGCGCTGGTGCGCCATGCCGAAGCCGATCGCTCCGAGCTGATCGCCAAATACGCGCCGCTCATCGCGCGCGCCGTGCCGCATATCGGCCACGCCGCGATCCGCAACCGTGGCACGCTCGGTGGCTCGATTGCCTTCGCCGATCCAGCCGCCGAACTGCCGGCCTGTTTGCTGGCGCTTGATGGTGAAATCGACGCCACGGGCCCCAGGGGCAAACGTACCATTCGTGCACAGGATTTCTTCAAGGGCCTGTTCGAGACCGCGCTCGGGCCGCAGGATGTGCTCACCGCCATTCGCGTGTCGGCCGCCGGCAAGGACACGCGCACCGGCTTTGCCGAGCTGACGCGGCGTCACGGCGATTACGCCATTGTTGGCCTCGCTGCCAGCGCACGCGCCGACGGCCAGAAGTTGACCGACGTGCGGCTGGCCTTCTTCGGCGTCGGTGCCACGCCGATGCGCGCACGAAAGGCCGAAGCGGCATTGACGAACGGCAATGTCGATGCCGCGGTCGCCGCGCTTGATCTCCAGCCGGACGACGACGTGCAAGCGACCGCCGCCGTCAAGAAACATCTCGCCGGTGTGCTGCTGCGCCGGGTCGTCAATCAATTGATGGAGGCGCGGTGATGACACGCCACAGCCTCGACATCTCTCTCATGGTCAATGGTGAGACCGTCGCCGAGCGCGTCGAGCCACGTACCACGCTGGTCGATTTCCTGCGTGACGGCCTCGGCCTCACCGGCAGCCATGTTGGCTGCGAACATGGTGTCTGCGGCGCCTGCACGGTGCGTGTGAATGGCGAGATCGTCCGTGGCTGCCTGATGCTGGCGGCGCAATGCGACGGTGCCAACGTCGAGACCATCGAAGGCATTTCGGATTCCGGCGAGGTCGCCGACTTGCAAGCCGCGTTCGAGCAGCGGAATGCCTTGCAATGCGGCTTCTGCACGCCGGGCATGATTGCCGCTGCGCAAGATTTGCTCAACCGCGCAAAGGAAAAAAAGAACGTGCCGAGCCGCGACGATATCCGCGAACATATCTCCGGCAATTACTGCCGCTGCACCGGCTATCACGCAATCGTCGACGCAGTGGAATCGGTAGCGCAAGCGCGCGCGGGAGGGAACAAATGATTCCAACCGTTCGTCCCGCGAATACAAAGAAACACACTGCGCTTTGCCCTGGGTCCCCGCTTTCGCGAGGACGAACGGAAAATAGCACAGTGTCATGAAAATCACCGAAGACGCCCCGTCCGCGCTGACCGCTCTCGACCGGCCCAACTCCTATATCGGCCGCTCGGTACCACGGCCGAATTTGCATCGGCTCATGCAAGGACGCGGGCAATATGTCAGCGACGTCTCGCTGCCGCGCATGACGCACGTTGCCTATGTGCGCTCGCCGCATGCACACGCCCGCATCAAGTCCATCAAGGCCGACGCGGCGAAGAAATCGCCCGGCGTGATTGCTGTGGTCACCGGCGCCGAATTGGCGAAGGTAATGACTCCCTGGGTCGGCGTACTCACGCATCTCAAGGGCCTGAAATCCGCGCCGCAAGCGCCGATCGCGGTCGATGTCGCCTGCTGGCAGGGCGAGGCCGTCTGCGCCGTGGTCGCGCGCACCCGCGCCGAGGCCGAGGACGCCTGCGAACTGGTTGATGTGAGCTATGAAGAGTTGCCGGTCGTCACCGATCCGGAAACCGCGCTCGACAGCACGACACCGGTGATCCACGCGGCGCTGGGCGACAATCTGTGCTTCGAACGAAAACTTGATGTCGGCGCCGTCGACAAGGCCTTTGCCGAATTTGACGCCGTCATTGAAACGACATTCCGCTTCGGCCGCCATACCGGTGTCACCAACGAGCCGCGTTCGATCGTCGCCGACTGGAACGAAGGCGAGCAGCGCATGACGGTCTACCAGGGCACGCAGGCGCCACACATGATGCAGGACCTGTTCGCCAAACATCTCGGCATCGCTGCCGACCAGGTGCGCGTGCTGACGAAAGACGTCGGCGGCTCCTTCGGCATCAAGGTGCATACTTATGCCGACGAAATGGCGACGGTCGCATTATCCAAACTGCTCAAGCGCCCGGTCAAATTCGTGGCCGACCGGATCGAGAGCTTCGTCACCGACATCCACGCGCGCGACCACCGCATCAAGGCGAAGATCGGCGTCAACAAGGATGGCACCATTACAGCGTTTGAGATCGATGACCTGACGGGCATCGGCCCCTACTCGGTCTATCCTCGGACGTCGGGCATCGAAGCGAACCAAGTCGTCAATCTCACCGGTGGTCCCTACACCTGTCCGAACTACCGCGCGCAGGCGCGCGTGGTATTCCAGAACAAAAACGTCATGTGCCAATATCGCGCGGTCGGCCACCCGATCGCGGTGGCGGTGACGGAAGGACTGGTCGAACTCGCCGCCGCGAAGATCGGCATGGACCCGCTGGAGATCCGCAGGCGCAATCTGATCGCCGACGATGCCTATCCGACGCAGTCGGCCTCCGGTCTCAAGTTCGAGTTGCTCTCGCACCATGAGGCGCTCGCACATCTCGACGCGATGATGAACTATGCCGGCCTGCGCGCCGAGCAGAAAAAGCTGCGCGGCAAGGGCATCTACCGCGGCATCGGCTTTGCGAGCTTCATTGAAGTTACCAATCCTTCCGCGGCCTTTTACGGCGTCGGCGGCGCCCGCATCACCTCGATGGACGGCGCGACGGTAAAGCTGGATTCGCAAGGCGCAATCATCATTCACAGCGGCGTCACCGAGCAGGGCCAGGGCGCGGAAGCCGTGCTGGCGCAATGCGTCGCCTCGTCATTCGGCGTTTCGATCGACAAGGTGCGCGTCGTCACCGGCGACACCGACAACACACCCTATGGCGGCGGAACATGGGCCTCGCGCGCCGCTGGCATCGGCGGCGAAGCGGCCTGGCAGGCCGGCAAGGCGCTGCGAGCGAACGTTCTAGCCGTGGCCGGCGCGATGCTGCAGGCGAGGCCCGACGATCTCGATATCCGCAACGGTATCGTGGTCGACAAAGACAAAGGCACCGAGCGCCTGCCGCTCGATGAGCTGGCGCGTGTCGCTTACTTCCGCCCCGACACGCTGCCCCCCGGCTTCCAGGCCGAACTGATGGCCACGCGCCACTACGTACCGCGCGCCTGGCCGTTCGCCTTCACCAATGGCATCCAGGCGAGCTATCTCGAAGTCGACACCGACACCGGCTTCGTCAAGTTGCTGAAGCACTGGTGCGTGGAGGATTGCGGCACCATCATCAACCCGCAACTGGTCGATGAACAGATTCGTGGCGGCGTGGTGCAGGGCATCGGCGCTGCGCTGTTCGAGCAATGCCTCTATGACGAGCGCGGGCAGATGCTCAACGGCAACATGGCCGACTATCTGGTGCCGATGGCGGTGGAAATGCCCGATATCGAGTGCGGCCATGTCGTTTCACCCACCGCCGACAGCGAGCTCGGCGCCAAAGGCGCGGGTGAAGCCGGCACCGCCGGCGCGCCGGCCGTGGTCATGAACGCCATCAACGACGCGCTACGCCCGCTCGGGGCGCAGCCGCTCACCGACATGCCATTCACGCCGGACAAAATTCTCCGGGCACTAGGGAAGGTTTGATCCTACCCCTCCATCTTCGCTGTCATGGCCGGGCATAGCCGTCCGAAGGACGGCGTGCTTTCGCACGCTTATGTCCCGGCCATCTCGCTTAGGAGGGCACATTCTCACCTAAGCGAGATCACCGGGTCTCGCCGCTTCGCGGCGGCCCGGTGATGACAACATCAGAACTTGATCATGTCGCTCTTGGTCAGCGTGGTCTTGTTCGACACCTGTGGCGCAGTGATGAAGTCAAGCGCCGTTGCATATTCGGCGATCGCGTCGACCGAAGACATGCCATCCACCGGAATGATGACATTCATTCCGCGGAACGCCGCCCCGCTCGCCGTGAAGAGCACCGCACCGTTCGACGCGGTGCCGACAACGATCACGGTCGTGATGCCCTTGTCCTTGAGGATCTTTTCCAGATCGGTGCGCAGGAACTTGTCGGGTCCGGACAATACGTGCGGCTCATCTGCCTGCGGAGCTACGTCCTTGATGACGTCCGCCGGCGTGCTGTTGGCGATGATCGAATAAACCACCGGCACTTTGTGCGTGCGCGCCTCGCCGAGCAGTTTTTTCATGGCGGGGATCGTGTCGAGGCAGCGCGGCCGCTTGCCACAGTTCTGGGTCATGAAATCGAGCATCAGAAGCGCGGTCGTTTTTGGATCGACCGTCACCGCCTTGAGCGCCGGCGCTGCCGGCGCCTTCATAGTTGCCCACTCGTCCACGATATTGGCGGCCTGCGCCGGCAGGGCCAAAGTCGCCGCAATGGCAGCGGCTGCGATCAGATTGTATTTCATGAATATCCTCCTTGAGTGACTGTAAATTAGCCCCCGCTCGTGGGCAGCATTCGCAAGCATCGTCCGCCTTGTCAAAGGCTGATCGTGAACTCACCGCTTGATGAAACACCGTCCACCAGCGCAATATTGCCGGACAGCGGGCGGCACAATTTGACGCCGCGAAAGAACGATTTGTCCGGAAGGAACGTCATGAACATCAAGGTCGGCAAGCAAGCAATCGCCGAAGCCAGCAAAAAGCTCAGCAACTGGGGCCGCTGGGGCAAGGAAGACCAGATCGGCACTCTCAATCATGTTACGCCCGAGGACATTGTGAAGGCGGCGGGCCTGATCCGCTCCGGCAAGACGTTTGCGCTGGGCATCCCGCTCGACCGCGAAGGCCCGCAGACCGGGCTGTTCGGCGGGCGATTCAACCCGATTCACCAGATGCTGGCCACGGGCACCGACGCCATCGCCGGGCGGCAGGACTGGAACAAGATCCGCTACGCCGACGACACGCTGATGCTGTGCGTGCAGGGCGCCACCCACTGGGACGCGCTCGGGCACATTTTCTACGAGGACAAAGGCTACAACGGCCACGAGGCCAAGATGGTCGACGCCCGCGGCCTCAACGTGCTTGGTATCGAGCATTCCAAGAACAAGATGGTTGGCCGTGGCGTGCTGCTCGACATCGCGCGCTACCGCGGTGTGAAATGGATGCAGGACGGCGAAAGTATTTCCAACGACGAGCTCGACCAATGCGCAAAGCAGCAGAACGTGTCGATCGGACGCGGCGACTTTGTGCTTGTGCGCACCGGCCAGATGGAACGCTGCCTCGCCGAAAAGGAATGGGGCGGCTATGCCGGCGGCGATGCGCCCGGCGTCAAGTTCGAGAATTGCTACTGGTGTCAGGACAAACAAATCGCGGCGATCTGCACCGACACATGGGGCGTGGAAGTGCGGCCGAACGAAACCACCGAAGCCAACCAGCCATGGCACTGGGTCGTCATTCCGGCAATGGGCCTGTGCATGGGCGAGATTTTCTATCTCAAGGAACTCGCCGAAGACTGCGAGCAGGACGGCATCTACGAGTTCTTCTTCTGCGGACCGCCGCTGATCATCACCGGTGGAACGGGGTCGCCGATCAATCCGCAGGCGATTAAGTAGGCTAAACTGAACGTGAAAGCTCTTGGCGTCACCCTGAGGTGCGAGGCGCGTAGCGCCGAGCCTCGAAGGGTGGCGGCCGTTCATCCTTCGAGGCCCGCGCTTCGCGCGGACGCCACAGGATGACGGCGATAGGCGAATAGAAGGAGACACCTCATGGCTCGTTGGCTCAAGCGCGGAATGGACGCTGGCGCGATCAAGGCCGCCGACGCCAAGGTGCGCGAGACCGTCGAAGGGATCCTGGCGCAGGTCGATGCGCGCAAGGACGCCGCGATCCGCGATCTGTCGAAGAAATTCGACAACTGGGAGCCGAAGGATTTCCATCTGACGCCGCAGGAAGTTGAGAAAGCAATTTCTCAATTACCCAAGCGCGATCTCGACGACATCAGGTTCGCGCAAGCCCAGGTCCGTAACTTCGCGCAGAAACAACGCGAGACGATGCTTGACCTCGAAGTCGAGACGCTCCCGGGCGTGGTGCTCGGCCACAAACACATCCCGGTGAATTCGATCGGCTGTTACGTGCCGGGCGGGCGTTATCCGATGGTCGCTTCGGCGCATATGTCGATCGTCACCGCCAAGGTCGCCGGCGTGAAACGCATCATCGCCTGCGCTCCGCCCTTCAAGGGCGGTCCGCACCCGGCCATCGTCGCCGCCATGCATTTCGGCGGCGCCGATGACATTTATGTCCTTGGCGGCGTGCAGGCCGTTGCCGCCATGGCGCTCGGCACCGAAACGATCCAGCCCGTCGACATGATTGTCGGTCCCGGCAATGCCTATGTCGCCGAGGCCAAGCGCCAGCTGTTCGGCCGCGTCGGGATCGATCTTCTGGCGGGCCCAACCGAAACACTGATCATCGCCGATGACAGCGTCGACGGCGAAATCTGCGCCACCGATCTGCTCGGCCAGGCCGAACACGGGCCCACCTCCCCGGCCGTCATGATCACAAATTCGGAAAAGCTCGCGCGCGATACCATGGGCGAAGTCGAGCGACTCTTGAAAATCCTGCCCAGCGCCGACCTTGCGGGGCAGGCCTGGAAGGATTTCGGCGAGGTGATCGTCTGCGACAGTTATGAGGAAATGGTGAGCGAAGCCGACCGCGTCGCCTCCGAGCATGTGCAGGTCATGACGAAAGACCCGGATTATTTCCTCAACAATATGCAGAACTACGGTGCGCTGTTCCTCGGCCCGCGTACTAATGTCGCCTATGGCGACAAGGTCATCGGCACCAACCACACACTGCCGACCAAGAAAAACGCGCGCTTCACCGGCGGCTTGTGGGTCGGCAAATTCATCAAGACCTGCACCTATCAACGCGTGCTGACCGACGAAGCCAGCGCCAAGATCGGCGAAGTCTGCTCGCGACTCTGCATTCTGGAAGGTTTTACCGGCCACGCCGAACAGGCCAATATCCGCGTGCGACGCTACGGCGGCCGCAACGTGCCGTACGCGCAGGCGGCGGAATAAATGGTCAATCTCCCCAAGACACCGTCCTTCCGCCTCGACGGCAAACGCGCGTTGGTGACCGGTGGCGGGCGCGGTATCGGGCTTGCGGCCGCCGCCGCGTTGGCCGACGCCGGGGCGCACGTTACGCTTGCGGCACGCACGACCGCCGAGATCGAGGAGGCCGCGGCAGCGATCCGCGCGCGCGGTCAGAAGGCCGACACGCTGACGCTCGACGTCACCGACGATGCGGCGATCGACGAGGCCCTCAAGGGCAAAATCTTCGATATTCTGGTCAACAGTGCCGGCGGCAATCAGCCCGGCCCGTTCATCGACACCAAGCGCGAAGTCTACGACTGGTTGTTCGATCTCGACACACGCGCGACCTATTTTGTCACCCAAGCGGTGGTACGCGAACTCACCGCGGCCGGGAAACCGGGCTCGATCATCAATGTGTCGTCGCAGATGGGTCACGTCGGCTGGGCCGGACGCACGATCTACTGCTCGGCCAAGCACGCGGTTGAAGGCTTCACCAAGGCGCTGGCGGTGGAACTGGCGCCGATCGGCATCCGCGTCAATTCGCTGGCGCCAACCTTCATCGAAACGCCGATGACGGCATCGTCGTTCAAAAACCCCGCTTTCAAGAAAGCGGTGCTCGACAAGATCAAGCTCGGCCGGCTGGGCCAGGTCGAAGACCTGATGGGCGCCATCGTATTCCTGGCCAGCGATGCCTCGTCACTGATGACCGGCAGTTCACTGGTCGTCGATGGCGGCTGGACCGCGGAATAGATTTTCTTGTTCTTATTCGGGAGATGCCAATGCGCGCAGTGCTATTCGCCGTTTTTTTGCTGGCGGGTTCGCCGCTACATGCCGCCGACAAGGAGAGAATTGTCGGCACCTGGAAACTGGTCGCCGTGATGTATGAAGATGCGCAAACCAAAGAGAAAACACCGGTGCTGGGGGACCACCCGCGCGGCTACCAGATTGCGACGCCGGAAGGACGTTGGCTCGCGCTGGTGACCGCAGAAGGGCGGCCGGTGCCGAAGACCGACGATGACCGCGCCAAGGCGTTGCGCAGCATGATTGCTTATAGCGGGCGCTATCGCGTCGAAGGCGACAAGGTGATTACAAAAGTCGAGGTCGCCTGGAACGAGGCCTGGGTGGGCGGCGAACAGGTCCGCGTCTTGCGCTTCGAAGGTGACGACGTGCTGCACATCGAAAGCCCGCCGATGCCGCACCCCAATGTCAACGACAAGGTCGTGCGCGTCATCGTGACGTGGGCCCGGGACAAGTCGTAGGTGCGACCGCCGCCGTTGTTGCCGTGGCATCACAAGCGGTAACCATGCTAAATTCACCGCCCTAAGCAGCCGCTATCGAAGGACGCTCCATGGCCAACGAAGAACAGAACGAACAGCACCTTTTCCACGCTGTATCGGGGTTTCGTACTTCCGTCCCTCCAGATCGACCGGACCTTTTGTTGCTTGAACTCAGGACATTGGACGCGGATATCATCCGTCTATCGATGACCAAAGAGTCGGCGCTGATGTTCAGCGAAGAAGTGAGGAAAGCGGCGGCCGGGTCAGCCGGTTCGGGCCTTCACTCGTAATGCCCGTTGCTTTGAGAGCACTTCATTGACCTTGGAATCCGCGTTAGCGCGTCGTTCACCGATGGGTCGCTAAGATCGCACCTTTCCAGGCGGTCGCATGACTGACGTCCCGGCGAAATACGTAATTCCGATCATGGCACTCGCATCGGTGCCGCTCGGTATCGCGGCGTATCATCTCATGCCGGTGTCGGGCGCGGCCAAGATCAAGTCGCCACAATCGGTGGCGATCACGTTGCCCGATAGCGACATCCAGAATGCCTGTAAGTCGGCGTACTCGGAGCTGCTCGTTTTGGGGAATAGTTTGCAAACGGGCGATTGCGTCGAGCACAAATTTATCGACCGCAATACCGGCGTGGTCGCGTTCGACGTCATGGGCCCCGATGGGCCGAAAAGAATGCAATTCGCCGTGCGCCGCCGCCCGGATGGAAGCAACTGGGACCTGTTCGATCCGAAGACTGGAAAGCTCTGGTCCGAGGGTCTTGGAAATTGAGCTGTCATATTTGTTACGCTCATAGCTGACATCATCATCAGGGCGTCATAAATTTACGGAAAAGTTATGCGTGCCGGGCCGCATGGAAACATCGGCCGGACAGGTACAACGAATGACCACAGAAAACCCTGCGTTTTCGCACCGATTATTTCCTGAAATATAAAGCGCGCCCGTAATTGCATCGTTGGGCTTGTACGGCAATAATGTTACGGGGCGATTTGTAATATTTTCGTTTTTTGCCGAGCCCGCACATGCATACGCCCAGGGGTCGCGCTTATATCGCGCGCAATAGTGCGCGTTCCGGCATCGTCATATTTGGATTCCCGGGCCTTGGCGATCTGGTCCGCTGCCATTCATTAGTTCGGATGATTGCGGAGCAAAACCCCGGCCGCCCAATCGATCTTGTTGCCCGGCGTCCGACGGTTGAGATTGCCGAATTCATGCCGGAAATTCGCCGCGCGATTGGAGAAGATTTCCGGCATCGCCATCTCAGCCTGGCGTCCCGGCTCACGCTGTCTAATGAGTTGCGTAAGGGCCAATATGGAACGGCCTACCTCATTCAAAGCTCGTTCAAGGCGGCCCTCGTGCCGTTGCTTGCGCGAATACCTGAGCGGATTGGCTGGGCCGAAGAGTGCCGGCTGCCGTTGCTCTCGAGTCCGAAATTTGGCATGCGGCGCCTCTCGCGTATGGTCGACCGGACATGCTGGCTTGGCCTGACAGACGACTTCGACGTTCCGGCGTATTGGCCGGAACCCCGTCTGCGTGTGCCGTTGTCATACCAGGCGGAATTCGAAGAGCTTGTCAGAAAAGCGCAAGCGAAGACGCCTGTCGTTGCGATTGCGCCGGGCTCTTCGGATAAGAATAAAAATTGGCCGGTCGAAAATTACGCGTCCGTCGCTCTCCGCTGTATCGAAGCCGGTTGCGCTGTTTGGATTGTGGGATCGAAGGACCACCGCAAACTTGCGGCAGCAATTATGGAACGTGCACCGGCACGTGATTACCTGGCCGATTCCGTAAAGCGGCTAGCGCTGACAATCGCCGCCGCGGACATCTTTGTTGGAAATGATTCCGGTCCGCTGCATATTGCGGCAGCTTTTGACAAGCGGACCATTGGAATCTTTGGGTTGACCGACTCCGCGCTCAATGCGCCAATCAATTCTGTCGTAAAAGCAGTCATTCCGGAACTCGCGATTGCGCGAAAGGCGAAGGCCGAAGTTCACTGGCCCTCGCTCGAACCGGTCTTTCGCCAACTCGACCGGGCAATCGATGCCGTCCGCATGGAGTGCCCGCAATGTTAACTTGCGCGTCGCGATCTTATTTCTGGCAAGGCCACGCCGCGACCAAAGCGTTCACCGCGGTCTGATGAAAATTATTCGGACGTTGCTCGGGATGGCTTTTCAGATACGCCGTGATGGAAAGGATCATTTGCGCAAACGCGCCTTTTCTGTCCGGGGAAATATCGGATGGCGGGCACACGGCAAATTCGGGCTTTAGCAATGGCGCGAGCTTCATAATGGCCGTCACAGCCCCAAAGCACGCCGATGCCTGCCGGAGTTGTTTGGCTGCATCTTCTGAATCAGTCGCCGGACGCTTGCCTTGAACGATATCGGCGGCTGCCAGGCAACTTGGATAAAACGCGGTCCCGCTTGTCGGATCGCTTTGGGCGTGCGCTTGCGTTCCGATGAAGATGACCGCGACCACGCCGATCCAATATTTCATCCCTCCTCCCCTGCATGAGCCCGGCGGATACCCGCTTTTGATCATGATTGGCCGGTGCGGCCTGCTTTACCTCCAAAGCCGGACATTCGCCACCGTGATTGGACAGGGTTTTATACGTGCAATTTACGTCGCGGTGGGCGCAACCGGGCTACAAGCGCTGCAGGGACACGAGCGGGAGAGGCTAATAACATGTTTTCTATCCTGGCCGGCGCGGTTTTGGTTGTCGTGACCAGCGCCATCTTCTGGTATTTGCTGCCGCGCAATGGCCAGGTGCACCCGATCGTCGAAAGCCTGGACGGCGGTTCGTTGATCACGATCGTGATCATGACCACGTTCACAGTTGGCGTGGTCATAATGACCGCGGGATTTTTCGGCTAAACGCAGCCCGATCGAAAACACCATTGATCTGCCCGCATACAGATGCGGAACGCAAACGCATCACGCGGCTTCGCATCGTTCAACGTTGACTGATGCTTGCGATGTCCGCTTTGGGTCATTAGCGGATATTGTGTCATATTCACTCGCAAGGTAGTGACGTCGGGTCTAGAATATTTGTCAGGGTATGGAGTTCGACAATGTCCAGAATTGCTCGCCGGTCACCGCTCGCGCTAATCACATGGGTGGCTGTGGCAATGATGGGGTTGGTCCTGTCACCGTCGTCCGCCTCTGCACAGAAGTTTGAAATCAAGCCAGTCGCCGAGAAGAAGGTTCAGCAGTTACCGCCCGGACCTTTGTTCTGGAGGATCGACAACTTTCCGACGCTCGCGCAAGCGGAGGCGGCAGCGGGCCCAACGGGGCTTGCCGCCGATGTGGCAGGCAAGATTTGGCTCTTCACGCTCGGTCCGAAAGGCGGATCGTCTCCCGGCGGGAGCAAGGTGGCGGAGATCGGGCCGATCCCTCCGGTTACCGCACCTGAGTATTTGCTCCGCATCAACAACACGGGAGGACAGCCGGGCGTCAAGACACCGGTGCATACGCATCCAGGCTCCGAGACGTTCTATGTCCTGAGCGGACAGCTGAGCCAGAAGAGTCCGCATGGCGTGACCCATGTCGATGCCGGGCAATCCATGTCCGGTCACGGTCCTGGCATGCCAATGGAAATCTCAAGCAGCGGCACCAGCGATCTGAATGCGCTGGTCATGTTTCTTGTGGATGCCAGTAAGCCATTCTCGTCGCCGGCCACGATGCCTTGAGGCACAGAATATCCGCCAAGTACCAATAGCCATCAGAAATGATACAGAATGAGAGACCGCACCGGGCGGCAGTCTCTCCGAAATCCACCAGGTGTTCGCTTAAATAATTATAAGGCCGCCTCCTGAGGCGGCCTTATATATGTTTGCCGAAGTTTTTCCTGAGCGATCGGCCTAATCAGTAACACGGCGAACACCGGCCAGAACCGCCGGCTCAGATCCGCCCAAGCAACATCAATACAACGACGATGATGAGAATCGTGCCGATAAGGCCAACGCCGCCGTGTCCGTAACCGTAGCCGTAGCCGCCAAAGCGGCCGCTGAAGCCACCGAATAAAAAGATAACAAGAATGATGATCAGGATAAGTCCGAGTGACATCGATTTTCGTCCTTTGTCAGAATCAATTCAAAAATAAATTGCGGCGATCGCCTTGCCTTAGCTCGATCACTCAGCCGACGTGCAGTGACGATAGCCGGTGCCGTTGATCCACTTTGATCCATGCCACCAACGTCTGTATTCGATCATTGTTCCTTGGCCGGGAACAAATATTTACGCCAATAAATACTCACATCCGATTGTAATTAAGGTGATCGGTGTTTCGTTTTACTTGCCGACTATTTGAACCATCAACCCATCCGTACGTTACCGGTCCATGCGCATAGGGGACCTCCCAATGAACAAAGTTTTCAGACCGGTCATCAAGATCGTAGTCGCCGCCGCGATTGCAGGCGTTGTGGTTTTCCTCACGACACTTGCGCCGCAAGCAAACGCTCCCGTGGATACGCGCGCACTGCCACAGGCCTCCACGAAGGGAGATCGCCTGCCCCTCGCCGTGAAAGGCGCGGCCTGCTCGAAACACGGATGGCCTGATTTTGAGCAGCGCTGCCAGTTCGATTTCAGGAAGCCTGCCAACGAAGGGCAGCAAGTCCGCATCATTGCCCTTCGCTAGCCGGGGCGGCGCGCACGCGCGCAAGCCAGTCCATCTCTTCCATCAGCGACTGCCACCAGCAATAAAAAAAGAAGCCCGAGGAATGCTCGGGCTTCTAGAAAAACCAATATCAGACCGGAGCGGCTTATGAGAGCTGGCTGAATGCCTTGTTGGCGCCCGTCTTGAGAGGCTCCACCGTTGCCAGTGTGACCTTTTGAGCCAGTGTCGCAAGTTCCTTGGCCTGTTCCGTTAAAGTTTCGAACTGCTCGCGCGAATGATTGGTCGACAATTCGAAAAATTCTGACGGCGATTTCACGCCCGACATTTTCTGGGCAAAGTCAAAGGCCGCTTCGGTGTTGCTGTTGGCAAATTCCATAACTTTCGCCTGGTAATCTTGCGCACCCTGAACCGCGGTCGAAAAACTGCTCTTCATCAAGGTCGTGGCGTCCGCCGTAGCGGTGCGCATCTTCTCGAAACCTTCCTTGGCTTGCGCGGCGCCGTTTTCGGCCGTCGCACGGAATGCATGTGCAGCATTTTGACCGGGCACGCCGGCGGGCTTTGAAGATGTATTCTTTGTGGGGGATTCATTCATGACATAAGTCCTTGGGGCGTGTTCCGCTCTGGAGTTCCGGGAGCGACACCCTGGGCGCTGGTCGGATCATCCTAGACCGCAGGAACGCCGAGAAACTTTTCAGACGCCGATACGATCATGTAAACTTAAACGTGGTTATCGCAGGGCCGTAATGCAATGCGATTTCGCGTGCGGATACAATTCGTGATCGAAAGAGCGACAACGCGCGCCAGCACGGAACTCGTTACAAAACTGCTTCACCCGCAACGAAAGCCTTCTTCAACGCCGGCGGTGGAATGGCTTTGAATGTCGCGTGTGTCATGGACACGGCGGTGCCGTGACCATCGCTTGCAATATCTACGCTGGCATCGAGTTGCCTCGCCAAAGCCTGGATCAGACTGGTGCCCAGCCCGGCTTTGCTTTGGCTCGCCTTCACATCGGGCTTGCCGACGCCATTGTCGGAAATCGTGAGTTTCCAGTCTTTCTCAGCAACTTTGTACGACACGACAATCGCCGCGTCGGACTTCGGATCCGGAAATGCATGCTTTAATGCGTTCATGACAAGCTCGGTGACAATCAGCCCTATACTCACGGCCTCGCGCGCTATGGCGGTGCCGGGATCGGCCTCGACCTTCAGCGAAATCGGCCGGCTGTCGCCGATCATCGATTGCGCCAATGTTTCGCAGAGCTTCGAAAGATAGCTGCCGATTTCAATCGGCTCGTTCCGGCTGGCGATATGCAGATGTTGCTGAACGGCGCTCACTGACAGAACGCGTTGATGTGCGTCCTCCAGTTGCAGCCGCGCCTCTTCCGACAGAACGGTACGCGCCTTGATCAGGAGAATGCTGGCGATGATCTGCAGGCTGTTGGCGACGCGGTGCTGCATCTCCTCAAGCAACATGTCCTTTTCCCGCAGGAGCTCCGCCACCTGACGCTCGATCGCGCGCCGACCGGTGACGTCCTCGAACGCCAAAAGAATGGTGGAGTGGGATCCGGTCTCGTAGAAAACCGCGCGCGCATTCAGAAGCATGGTGCGCCGCCCGATCACCGGAAATTCACGATCGACTTCATATCCCTCAACGGCTGCCCTGTTCCTGGTGATCGTCTCAAGAAGGTCGCGAAGCTCCGGGATGTTCCATTGACCGCCGTCAATCTCGTAAATCAGACGCCCGCTGACATCATTAATCAAAAGCCCAAACGTTTGAAGGAAGGAGCGGCTGGCGGCAATAACGCGTAGTTTCTGATCGAGAACCACGAGTGGGTCGCGGACGGTATCGACGATGGCCTGCGCAAGCGTAAGTCCGGACTGGACATCGACGAACGGCGTGGACTTCGACGGGAGCGAAGTAAGCATGTGAACTTTCTGCCCCGCTCTCGAGCAAAGGCAATGCAGCGCTAATTTTCCTAAAAAGTGGCGCGAACGCCGTGGGACGCTTTCATTGCGTCCGGTAGCGGTGATAGTGCGCCTTTATTCATGAATAGTCGAGCGAGATGCCTTCACGATAAAGTATGCCTGCCCTCGCTATTTGCCTTTGCAATCGCCACATATGAAATCCCTGACCGCTGTAACGCAGGGCCCTCGAAGGACAGGCTCTGTATGTTCAATTTGTTCAATCCGGCCAAATTCGTGAGACGATTCACGAAGTTGAGGGGCGACGGCGAGTTGAGCTTTCAGGCCCGCGCAATCGCGCGATGGGATAACGAAGGCGGCGCACCGAAAGCCTCCGAACGGCACAACATTCCACAAGGCGAAGAGCGCCGGCGTCACGCGCCGATGTCCGATGGCGAGCCCGGCATATCTCTCATGCGCGAAGTGTCGCCCGGATCAAATTCCCGGGAACTTAGGGCCCTCGACGATCTTTATCATCAGTCATTCTGGAGGGTACAAAATTGAAAATCGCGCAAATTGCGCCCTTGATGGAAAGCGTCCCTCCACGGCTGTACGGCGGCACCGAGCGGATCGTCTCCTACCTGACTGAAGAGCTGGTGAACCTCGGCCACGAGGTAACCTTGTTCGCGAGCGGCGATTCGATCACCGCCGCCAACCTCGTCCCCTGCGTACCGCAGGCACTCCGGCTCGACGCCAGCGTCCGCGATACGATTCCCTATTATATGTTGATGCTCGATCGCGTCCGCCAACAGGCCGACGACTTCGACATCCTGCATTTTCATATCGATCAATTCCATTTTCCGCTGTTTCGGCCCATTGCTGGCCGCACCGTCACCACGCTGCACGGCCGGCAGGATCTGACCGATCTGCTCCCGCTCTATCTGGGCTTCAGCGACATGCCGCTTGTGTCGATCTCGAACGCGCAGCGGCGCCCGATCCCGAACGCAAACTTCGCGGGAACCGTTCATCACGGCATCCCGGCGCATCTGCACCGCGGCACGGAGGCGCGCGGCGGTTACCTCGCTTTTCTCGGCCGCATCTCGCCGGAGAAACGCCCTGACCGCGCTATCGCCATCGCGCGGGCGACAGGGATTCCGCTCAAGATTGCAGCCAAGGTCGATCGAGCCGATGCGGTTTATTTCAAGAATGAGATCGAGCCGCTGCTCGACGGCGGCGGGGTTGAATTCATCGGTGAGATCAACGACCATCAGAAGTCAAAATTTCTGGGCGACGCCAGGGCGCTGTTGTTTCCAATCGACTGGCCGGAGCCGTTCGGACTGTCCATGATCGAGGCGATGGCCTGCGGAACGCCAGTGCTGGCCTTTCGCTGCGGCTCGGTCCCCGAGATCATCGAGAATGGCATCACGGGCGCCATCGTCGAAACCATGGACGAGGCGATTGCGGCCCTGCCACATGTCATTGCGCTTGATCGAAAAAAGGTCCGTCAGCGTTTCGACCAACGCTTTTCCGCCACACGAATGGCAAAAGATTATGTTGGTATCTATCGGGCGCTGTTGGCGCCATCCCCGGCGCGGGAGCCGCAGGGTATCGAGCTTGCGCCGACTGATAAGGATTTGAAGATTTTGAGGCCGCTCGTTGCTTAGCCACAGCTCGATCGTAAGGCCGATCGAGGATGTTCCCGAAATACCTTTCTACATTCCGGGGACCGGATCCTCCACGCGGCCGCGCCGCACGCTTAAGCAGGGCGATTGCTTTGCCGTGTTCGACAGCCACGCGGATATAGGGGCTGCGCCTGGCGGACCCGACGGTATTTTCTTTTGCGACACACGCTATCTCTCCCACCTGGAAATGCTGTTGGGCGGCAAACAGCCTCTGCTGCTGGGTTCTGCCGTCCGCGATGACAATTCATTCCTCACTGTCGACCTGACCAATCCCGACCTCTATCTCAATCAGAAGCTGGTGCAGCCGAAGGACATGCTGCACGTCGTGCGCACGATTTTTCTCCTGAACGGCACGGTCTATCAACGTCTGCGTTTGCAGAACCACGGCGACCATCCCTTCAATGTCGAGCTTTCGTTCGCCTTCGCCAGCGATTTCGCCGATTTGTTCGAGGTGCGCGGATTGCACCGCAAGCGCCGCGGTGTCGCGAGTGCGGACGTCGGCAAAGCCAGGGTCGCGTTGAACTATCAGGGTCTCGATGGCAATCGGCGGCGCACAACGGTTCTGTTCGAACCGGCACCGGACCACCTGTCTGAACGGCTCGCAGGCTACGCTTTCGTTCTGCAGCCCAACGAGGCCCGCTCGATATTTGTCACCGTCAATTGCGAGCCTGGCGCAGAAGAGCGCATCGCTGTCCCGTTTCGAAAGGGGCTGCGTGCGGCGTTCCAGCAACGCCAGGCCGCGAGCCGAGGCATGGCCACGATCACAAGCTCGAATCATATCTTCAACGAGATGATATGCCGCTCGATGGCCGACCTTGCGATGCTGACGACCAATACGCCGCAAGGCCCCTACCCTTACGCCGGCATTCCCTGGTACTCGACCACGTTCGGGCGCGACGGCATCATTACCGCGCTGCAGATGTTGTGGTGCGATTCCCGGATCGCCAAGGGCGTCCTGCGGCGGCTCGCCGCCTTTCAGGCCACCACATTCGACCCGCTAGTCGACGCCGAACCCGGAAAAGTCCCGCATGAGATGCGCGGCGGTGAGATGGCGGCGCTGGGCGAAATCCCCTTCGGCCTCTATTACGGCAGCGTGGATGCAACACCGCTGTTTGTGATGCTGGCGGGGCTCTACGCCGAGCATACCGGCGACACGGAAACGTTAAGCGAGCTATGGCCCAACATCGAAGCGGCGCTGGCCTGGATGGATGGGCCGGGTGATCCCGATCACGATGGTTTCGTCGAATATCAACGCGCCGACGAAACGGGCCTTGTCAATCAGGGCTGGAAGGACTTACACGACGCAATCTTCCATGCCGATGGCGCACTCGCACAAAGTCCGATCGCGCTCTGCGAAGTGCAGGGCTACGTCTATGCGGCCAAGCTCCTGGCCGCGCGAGGCGCGCGCCGGCTCGGCAAGCACGCGCGCGGCGACGCCCTTGACGCCCAGGCGAGGAAACTCGCCGAACAATTTGAGGCGGCATTCTGGTGCGAGGATATCGGCACCTATGCGCTCGCTCTGGATGGACAGAAGCAGCCATGCCGCGTGCGCACCTCGAACGCCGGACATGTCCTATTCAGCGGTATTGCCGCGCCAGAGCGTGCGGAAGCGGTGGTGCGCGACCTGATGCGGCCGTCATTTTTTTCGGGGTGGGGAATTCGTACGGTGGCCCGCGAGGAGCGCCGTTACAATCCGATGTCGTATCACAATGGGTCGGTTTGGCCGCACGACAATTCACTCATCGCAGCCGGGTTTGCGCGCTACGGACATAAGAGCGCGGTGGATCGCGTGTTCAAGGGCCTGTTCGAAGCGGCAAGCTATATGGACCTGCGGCGCCTGCCTGAACTCTATTGCGGCTTCCAGCGCGGACGCGAACGTGGCCCGACGCTTTATCCGGTCGCCTGTTCGCCGCAGGCCTGGGCCGCCGGGACACCACTTTTGCTCCTTCAGGCTTCACTTGGTCTCGAATTCAATCCGGACCGCCATGAAATCCTGTTGCACAAGCCACAGCTACCGTCATTTCTCGAGGAGGTGACCTTGCGCAATCTGCGTCTGGGCCATTCAACCGTTGACATAACGGTACGCAGGCATGGCAGCGATGTGTCGCTCCAGGTGATCCGCAACGAGGGGCAGATCAAGGTTGCCGCGGTCTATGCGTGACTAGATGCGGTGACGTGCTGTGCGCATGATCAAAGCATGGGCCGGAACGAGCGGATCGCGGCGTACAAAGGTATTTAATGCCTGTTCATAAAGGCGCACAGGATCTCGCTCGCCATTCCTGGCGAGTTCAATGATCCGGCATGCGGTAATCTCACGGACGGCGGACCCAATATTAGAAAGCGATTTGCAGGCGCGGTCGAAGGCCTCGCCCATAGCCAGGGTGGCGGCGTCGTCGAATGAAGCGACTCGCATCGGAAGCATGGTCATAGGGGACTCCTGTAAAACACCGCGCGGGATCGCATAAGGAAAGCAACGGCCAGCCGAGACAACCTAATTGTATTTGACAATTTCACTGACCAATATTTCGCAAATCGGACATTCGAACGTGCGCTTGTCAAAACCGGGCTTTTCGGCCAGCTCAATCCGGGTAAGCCACGTTTTCTTATCGCACTTGGCACAACGCGGACGCACGATTGAATCCGAGTAGGGTCCGGATGGTTGGCAAGTTAGAATCCGCATGCGCTCCTCCTCCATAAAAGGCGGGAGCGCGGTCGCGTCTCTCAGCCACCGACGCGCCATTACTCAATTGCGTGGTGATCAGCTTTATATGGTTATCAACATCCTCGAAGTCGAGTACCAAACAGCGGTGCGGCGTCAAATCTTAATGGCAGCTTTACCCTCAATAGCGAACTTTTATCGGCGACTTCGGAATGCGCTGATTGGCGCAAAAGATAGTTCCCGCAGAGGGAACCAATCACCGGCGCCGGAGCTTGGTGTTGGGTCCAGCCGCACGCGGTTGGAAATCCCAACCTTTGGAGCGACACATGCAATCCAGGCTTTTGGTACCGACCATGCTTCTCGCCTTCCTCGCGCTGCCGGTGATGGCGCAGGCGCAAGGCACCGTGCGCGGAATGGAACGCGGCGCGGCGCAGGGCGACCGTGACGCCGGCCCGATCGGCGCCGTCGTCGGTGGAGCGGTCGGCGCAGTGACGGGCACTGTCGGCGGCATTCTCGGTGTCGACGATCGTCGGCGTTTTCACGAATACGTCGTCCGCGAGCGAGTCCCGTCCTATCGCTATAGCGACGAATTTGTCGTCGGCGCCGTGTTGCCGGAAAGCGGAGTCACCTACTACGACGTCCCGGCCGACTACCACGTGACTGGCTACCGCTACACCTATGTGAACGACCATGCCGTGCTGGTTGATCCCCGCACGCGGCGCATCGTTCAGATCATCGACTAACACGCAACATCGAAGGGATAGACCATGATGAAATCCATTACTCTTGCAGCCGTTGCCGCCTTGACGTTGGCGGTCGCGGTGTCGTCGCAGCCTGCATACGCGGGCGGCAATGGCGGCGCGGTTGCCGCCGGCGTTGTCGGCGGTCTGGCTGTTGGTGCGATCGTCGGATCGCAGGTGAACCGCGGTTATTACGGTGGTCCGGGCTACTATGAGTTCGGCTATCAACCCGTCTACGGTGGATGCCACACTGAGCGGCAGCAGTTCGAAGACGCATACGGCCGCATCCACACCCGGCGCGTTCGCGTTTGCGATTAGCACAAGGTGAGAGCCAGTTTTCTGGTTCTCACCCAACTTCAACCCCCGCCGGCGACGGCGGGGGTTTTTAGCTTTTGCAGCCCGATGTCCGCTTCAGGTCATGAGCAAACGAGTCGTCGGTGATCATGGGAATGTCCACTGAACGCGGACATCCTCCGAAATTGAATATCCCTGTGTGAATTTTCTGCCCCGCGACATAACTGTTGCGGTGCAACATTATAAGTGCTTGGGTCCGACGCGCTGAGCTAAGCCACATCTCAGCACGTTGGGTTCGGTAACCTTGCTTGGTGTGAAAACAGGCGGGGTTACTGGTCCTGCGTTTTGTGGGCGACGAAACGATTTAGAAGTCATCATGCAAATTCAAATAGCGGTTGCGCCGGCAGTCCCGGCGGCCGTAATCGATTCGGCTCTTTATTTTCATCAAATCTGGCCGCCCATCGTCATCGCATCAGGACTTTGGCTCAGTGTGGCCTGGGCATCACTCTTGGGATACGGCCTGGTCGAGCTTGTCGGCCTCGCATTTTAAAAAATGCGCGTTTTGAGTCATATGCGGCATCCTTCGAGACGCCGCTCTAGCACCTGAGCGTTTCAGATGGCTCTCCGGACGCGGGCGCTGTGACGAACGTGCCACATCCTTCGCAACGAAATACATTCATCCGTTGCGCTCCCGATTCCATAACGCTGTGCCAATCCATGATCCTCTGGCATTGAGGGCAATGGGGGTCATAAATTGTCGTTGATCGGTTCATGCTCTTCACCTGGCTGGTCAGCCTATCTCTCCGGAAAGCGCAAATACTGAGCAATAGTGACCACTTTCGCCCTTGATAACACATGATTGATACGCCCGACCGATCGGAAACTCCTGCGTGAGAGGCTTTCCCGCTCATTCGACTCATTTGTCGCAATCGACGGAGTTCGAATTTCCTTGGGCCCTTATGTATGGAAGCGTACACTGCCGCATCACCTGCAACGGCCCTGTGCCAGGCGTCGGTGGCTGAGAGACAGTTGGGCTCCCGCCTGAATAGAGGGAAGCCGTCAATGTCTCCGAGGCTAAAACCCGTCAAAGTAAGCACAAACCGCAAGACCACGGCCCCTCCGCTGTTTGATCCTGCCGAGTTTTTGGCGACGGCGGCCGCGGGCCGCGATATTTCCAAGCATTCCAAAAGAGAAGTCATTTTTGCCCAAGGCGACGATGCCGATGCAGTTTTCTATATCAAGAAGGGCAAGGTCAAAGTCGCCGTCCTATCCAAGCATGGAAAGGAAGCCGTCGTTGCACTTCTGGGGCCAAACGAATTTGTCGGCGAAGGATGTTTGATCGGGCAACTGAAGCGTTTGGCCACCGCATCTGCAATGACGGAATGCGAAACGATGCGAGTGACAAAGGCGGAAATCCAGCGGGTTCTTCATGAGGAGCCGTCGTTTTCACAAATGTTTGTCTCGCATATTCTGACGCGGAATGCCCGGGTCGAAGAGGACTTGGTCGATCAGCTCTTCAATTCAACCGAAAAGCGGCTCGCACGCTTGTTGCTGCTGTTGGCCAATTTTGGAAAAGATGGCCGGCCAGAGCCAATTCTCGCGAAGATCAGTCAGGAAACCCTCGCTGAGATGATCGGCACGACCCGTTCGCGGGTGAGCCACTTCATGAACAAGTTCCGTGAATTGGGTTTCATTGACTACAATGGACATCTCGAAGTTCACAATTCGCTGTTGGGCGTGCTTCTGGCCGATCAGCCACGCACTGTGAACCCGCCGAAGTGACAACTCCCAGATCGCGTGTTGACCTGCCACGCGCCAATGCTGTGGACAATCGGTGAACGTGAGCGATTCTGGACAGACTCTTCAACAGACTCTTCAATTGAATACGATGGTAGGTAATTTTTGGAGTGTGCAGGACCTCAGAGTTCGATTCAGCTTTCAGAAAAATATTTGCTGGTCACGCGTCCTCAAACCGCACCGAACATGAATCGGGCGAAAGAAACGTACATGCGTATTCAGGATGCGTCTCTCAAGCCCAAGTCGGCCATATTCAACCCGACAGACCCGTGCCCGGTATGCGGCGCCGAGACCAATCTTGCAGAGATTGAGCCGCACCCTCTGTATAATAATTTTGAAATTCACGGATTTCTCTGTGATCGGTGCGGGCCAACCAAATCGCTGGTTGTGCTTCGCTCACGGCGATCTCAAATGAGGATGTAAGTTCAGTTTTAGCGCGCTGTGGCGGAATTTGGCGTCCCGATCGTGTCTCGCCCTTCGACGCCGACAGTCGGCTGCCCCACCAGTGAGCAATACTGCACACTCTGCTCACGAACTTTATCTTTGAACAAAGGCGACCGGTCGCGCGTTCAATGTGCAGAACTAAATCAAAAACGTATCGGAGAACGCCATGAATAGATTTCTTTTCGGCCTGGTTGCCTCTGCCGTACTCGCCATCGCGGCACCGGCCACCGCGCAGGTGTTTATAGGCGCGGACGCCGGCGGTGCGGGCGTGCAAATTGGGCCGGTCGGCGCGGGCGTGGGTCCTCGATTTTCGAACGACGGTTACTATCATCGCCGGGGCTACGACGCGAACGCCTACTACGGCGGCGACTGCCGCATGATCCGCTCGCGTGTGGTGACGTCCAGCGGCCGTGTTGTGTACAGGTCGAGGCAGGTCTGCCGGTAACAGGAGCTTTGACGCAAGTGAAGCTGGCCTCGCGCGCACGCGCGGTCATCGCACCTCTGTAATTTCCGCAGCAAAATAATAAGGAATGAGTTTATGCGCCTGATGCTGGGAGTTGTTCTTGGATTCTTTCTGACCGTCGGATTTGCATACATGTATGACGCATCGACGACCCATCCTTCTGAACCGACGGCTCAGACCAGCATCGAGCAACGGCCAATGGTGAACTGGGATGTTGTTAGCATGAACTGGCAGGGATGGTCCCTGCACGTGCGCAATACATGGAATAAGCTCGCGACACGATAAAATTGCGGACATCGATTGATCGCGCACGGAGGAATCAGGGGCAGGCAGTAAGCCAGCTTTGTGGGCAAACAATAGTATCGTTTGGCATCGAGGATATGTCGGTGCCGGTTGTTAGCGTAGGCCGCGATTCCCCGGTCTCGACCTATGCTTCGGTCGCGCATACAGCGTGATCACAGAGCGCCCCGTCCTATGCAAGCCGCCCCCAGCGCATAGAGGCGGGGTACTTTCCAGACGCCCAGTTTCATTCATGTCTGCCAAGTCGCACTTTCCGCACCTGAGCTGCGAACGGCCGCCGTGTCCCACGTGCGGCGCGAGAATGATGCTTTCCCTGTTTGATCGCGAGAAGCCGGATTACGGTAGGCGCACGTTCGATTGCGTCCCCTGCGGCCAAAATGAAACTGTGGTCGTCCAGTACCACGCGTAGGCCTGAGCGTGTCGATGCGGGCGATAAGATTGTCGGGAACTGACCCAAAAACAGACACTTTCCCCGCCTTGTCGGAGGCGCCTACGTAGATTCCCGGAGAACGGAACGATGAATCCGCGAGGTCGTTCGCAAGCTTCCTTAATGACGCGTCGATAGGGTGTCATCAGGTAAACGCCAGCGAGGAGTGCCACATTCGATGTCAAAAGTTTCTGCGTTTCTCAAGGACGAGTCGGGCGCGACTGCGATTGAGTACGGCCTGATTGCGGCTGGTATTTCTGTCGTCATCATCGCCGCCGTCAATGCAATCGGCTCCAGTCTCAACGCCAAATTCACTTACATTTCGAACCAGCTCAAGTAACAGGCTACATGTGGCTGGAACGGATTGAAGCCGCCGGTAACGGCGGCTTCTTCCGTATTTGGCAGTGAGCGCGCGTCAGCGCGAATAATCGCAAGACGTCGTGCAATGTCCACCAAACGCCAGGAACGAAGTCGCACCGACCAAAGCTGACGCTATCCGGTCAATGGCCATGTTGCTATGCTCTGCTGCAAAATGAGGAGCCCGCTTGTCTGGCCTGCGAATCTACGGCATCGCGCGCACCCGCGCATTCCGTGCCCTTTGGATGGCAAATGAGCTCGGGCTTGACTACGAGCACATGCCGATCGAAATCGGCACGAATGGCGCCGGTTCGCCGGAATTTCTCGCCATCAATCCGAACGGGCGTCTACCCTTTATCGTGGACAACGGCTTTGTCCTGTTTGAATCGCTTGCGATCACGCTCTACCTCGCCAAGAAGCACTCCAATGGAAAACTCTATCCAGGCACGCTGGAAGGAGAGGCGGCGGCGTGGCAATGGAGCCTTTGGGCGGTCACCGAGGTCGATCGCGGTGTCAATATCTGGTCACTGCACGCCGTGCGCTTGCCGCCGGCTGAGCGTGATCCCACCAGGCGCACCGAGGCCCTGAAGGTTCTTGCGGCCCCATTCAAGGTGCTCGACGCGGCAGTGACCAAGCATCAATACCTGCTTGGCGCCGACTTCACGGTCGCCGATCTCAACGTCGCTGCGGTCGTTAGCCGTGCTATCGACATGGATCTTTCCGCTGTGCCCAATCTTGGAGCATGGCTCAGGCGCTGTCTCGATCGGCCGGCCGCCCGCAAGGCGCTGGCGCTCAAGGCCAAGGCCGACGATGAAACGCCGGCGGAAGTGACCCGGCACATCGCCAAAATCAATCGCCTTTGAGATCCCGAAAGCGGACATCGGCCGATCGGGCTTCACATCAGTATTGGCCCTTCGGTTCAAGCCCGAACACATGCTGTCCGTACATGGCCGAGACTGAGTCCCAGTTCAGGCTGATATGTGCACTCGCGGCGTGGATGTCGCGCCAGAAACGCTGCACCGGATGCTGCAGGCCGAGCGCGGCGCCGCCGGCGGCGACAAAGACCGCATCAACCGCTTGAACCAGTAGCCTGGTGGCAAATGAATGTGTGAGACGATTGCGCATTCGCAACGCGACATCCACCCCCTTCCCTGCGGTCACAGTGGCGAGCGTGTCGTTGATGTCGCGATGGATCATGAGCTGCGCCGCATCAATTGATGCAGTCGCTTCGGCGACCCGCATCTGGATGGTGGCAAACTCACTCATCTTGTTGTTTCCACCAGCGACGGCGCCACGTGTTGTACGTCCACCTGCCTGTTCCTTGAACGCTTCGAGCGCACCGCGGGCCATACCGAGGGCCGGCGCAACGAGACAATGCGGCACCACGGCCAACATGGGCTGGCGATAGAGCGGGTTGGCATTGGTTTTGGTACCCGGCCCGTTTCCGGTCAACATCTCCGCGAAGGTCACCGTGCGATAGGCCGGAACGAACTGATCCTCGACGACGATGGTCTTGCTGCCGGTGCCGGCCAATCCCATCGTGAACCAGTCGTCGTAGATTGTGAATTGCGACCTCGGAACGAGAAAGAAGCCGGGCCTGGGCCCACCGTCGAGCGGCAGCATCCCGCCAAGGATTCCCCAGGTCGCATTGTCACAACCGCTGGCAAAACTGAAACGGCCACTGAGTCGGTAGCCGTCTTTTTCCGGCACGGCCTTGCCGGTCGGCGCATATGACACGGCGGCAATTGCGTCGCGATCCTGGCTCCAGACCTCCTGCTGCGCCTCTTCCGGATAACAGGCAATCAGCCAGGGGTGCACGGCGCCGAGGCTGTAAACCCAGCCGGTCGAACCATCGCCGCTCGCAACAGCCGCAACCAGCTCGACGAATGCGTCATACCCGTACTCGAAGCCGTCAAACCGGGCCGGCTGCATGACACGGAACAGCCCCGCCTCACGCATTTTGGCGACCAGCGCGGCGGATACCTGACGGTTTTGTTCGGTTTCGAGCGCGTGCGCGCGCGCCAGGGTACCGATCGCACGCGCGCGATCCAGCAACTCGTCCACGCTCGGCTTCTTCACGCGCGCGGATTGAATTGTCCCGACCGTCACGCCGAAGCTCCCATCACGGTGCCTACAACTTCATCATTTCGTCCGGCGGCATCGGACCCCACAGGTTCGCGGCGTTGGGATCCTTCGCCCATACTTTCGGGCGCTGCGGATTGTCGCGGTGCCATGGCCTCGGTTCGAAATAACCCAGCGCCTCGTCTTTCATCTGATCCAGTTCGGCGAACAGCTCGGTGATGAGGCCTGCCGGACTTTGATGATAGGCGAACAGGTTGTGACCAATGCCGTGACGCCCCGGACCCCAGAGCATCTTGTACCCGTTGATGCTCAGATAATCGCAGGCGGTCTGCAGGTGCCCCCAGTCGCGTAGCTCGAATGCGGTATGGAAATGACGGTTCGAGCCCGTGCTGATCAAGTTGATGGTGTGGTGATCAACACCGCAGCGCAGGAATGAGAAGAAATCACCCATCCAGTCGGACACACGGAAACCCAACACATCGCAATAGAACTTGGTCACGGCCTTTGCGTCCTCGCAGTGGAACGCGACGTGCCCGAGCTTGTGCGGGACAACGCCCTTGCTCTGGAATTTCTGATGCTGGAAATCGGCCCGTTTGAACACTTCCATGATGGTGCCCTTCGGATCTTCGAAGGTCACCATGTCTGCGATTGTCGGCTCGGGATCCTTCTTGCGCGCGGTCTTGATGTTCATTGCCGCGGTTTGCTTTTCAAACGCGCCGAGATCGTCGTCCGGCCCGATCTGAAATCCGATCCGCGTACACTTGGCCTGTGCCCCCTTTCTCAGGACGACCGAGTGATGGTCGATCGTGCTTGAAAGGTAGGCGGTATCCTTTTCCCTGGATGAGAGCGTGAGACCAAGGATGTCGGTGTAGTACTCAAGTTGCCGGTCGAGATCGGGGACCTCATAGGTCGCATGAGCGATTTTGCGCACACCAATCATTGCATCACCTCGTGTTACTGCCTGAGCTCGTTGATTTTGCGTCGGGTTCGAAAATCTCGATGATGGACGCGACGTCACGCTCGCCAATCTGCGGCAGCGCGCGGTGGAAAATATCCAGCAGACAGTCGACCAGCGGCGCGTCGACGCCCACCTCGTCGGCCATTTCCTTGCCACGCTCGAGATAGTGCGCAAGGCCCTGAGCCGAGCCCTGCTGCGGCATGAACTTGCGCTGCGCCATCCACGGCGCACGAATTCCGAATTGCGTCGAGCCGCCGCTGCCATTGGCAATCGCCTTGATCATCAGGTCGGCATCGACGCCGGCGCGAAGTCCGATCGCCATCGCCTGCGCGGTGCCGGCGATGTGCAGGCCGACCATGATATTGTTGATAATCTTGACCGTGGTCGAGGAACCGAACGGACCGAGAAAAATCGACATTTCGGTAAACGTCTTCACGATCGGCGCCAGGCGCTCACAGGCTTGCGCGTCGCCACTGAGATAAATAACCCCTTTGCGGGCCTCGACCATGCCGGGCGTAGCGCCGACCTCTCCGTCGATAAAAATCGCACCTTTCTTGGCCAACGGTGCGATGTAATTTTTCTTGACCGCTACGGTATGCGAGCCGAACTCGACAACGATCTGGCCCTGCTTCGCCGCACCGGCAATCCCGTGCGGGCCGTTCACGACTTCCTCAAGCGCTTCGTCTGAGGGAAGACAGGTGAACACAAGGTCGGCGTTCGCGGTCACGTCCGCGGGCGACTTCGCCGCAATGCCTCCGGCTTTTTCGAACTCCGCCAGGGAACCGCGCCGATAACCGAGCACACGGTGGCCGGCCTTGATGAGGTGCCGGCAAATCGGAAGGCCTATCTTGCCGACGCCTATAAATCCGATCGTTTCCATCACGTCCTCTCGTGCTGCCGCGCCGACGTCTTCAGGAATCGTCCTGGATCATGCGGTTGACCAAGATGCCGCAGCCGTCGATTTCGATCTTGACTTCATCGCCGACCTTGAGAAATTCGCCGCGCGGCATGCCGACGCCGGCAGGCGTTCCCGTCGCAATCACATCGCCAGACTGCAACGTGAAGTGACGCGACAGGTAAGCGATCTGCTCTGCGATATTGTGCACCAGCCGCGCCGTATTGGAGTTTTGCTTGAGGACGCCATTGACCCAGAGCTTGATGGCCATGTCATTGGGGTCGCGGATATAGGCAGCGGGCGTGAACCACGGCCCCATCGGCGCGGCGTCCTCGAAGCATTTCTGGCCAACCCAGTCCATGCCGAAGGGAGACCCTTCGCGTTTCATCAGGTCACGGGCGGAAAGATCGTTGACGATCAGATAGCCGGCAATTGCATCCAGCGCCCGTTCTTCGGAGATGTTGCGGGTGGGCCGCGCGATGACAACGCCCAGCTCCGCCTCCCAGTCCACCTGACGCGAGAACGACGGCAGCCTGGCTGGCGTGCCGGTGCCGATAATCGAACCGGCAGTGGTCTTCATGAAGAAGTACGGATCCTTGGCTTTGGTCATCGCCGGCGCCTTTCCGGTCACGCGCTTGGCGATCTCGGCCATCTCCTCGAGGTGGTCCCAGTAGTTGGCGCCGGCGCAGTACAGCGCCCCCGGATATAAAACGGGCGCCAGCAACGACACATCGGACATTGCAGTGCCGCCCTTGGGGTCCACAGTCTTTATTGCGGCCTCGAGCAGCGGATGCGCTGCATCCCATTCGCGCAGCAGACCGAGGACGGAGCCGGCATCCGTCAACCCGCGCAGCAGTGATGCTGCGGGATAGACACGATCGCCAACCTTCACGCCGGCTTGCGGGACACCGGACGCCGATCGAAAGCTGATCAGCCGATAGCCGTCCTCAGCCATTGGCGGCCTTCCGGCGCGCGACGCGCCGGCCTCTTTGAGGGATGTCGAGAAAAGAACGGTCGCGCGCCAGGCGCGGCGCGTCAGCCGTTGCTGACGAATTCAAATTTTCCTCCCACACCGTCTTTTTTGAGCGGACGTTTTGTGTAATGTACGTTACCGTATACATGGTCATTTGCAAGGGCAAGATTTGAGCGGCGCAACAACGATCGATGATCGCGCGCCAGATGCTTTGCCCTTCACGTCGTCAAGCGGATCCTGAAATGTCGGAATTATTCATCGGCGGAAACAAAGGCGTCCCGCGACGCACCATTCGCACCGTCGCAAAAAGATCGCAGCCGCGCCGCGGCGGCCGGCTGACCGAGGAGCGCCAACGCGAGATCGTCGCGCTCGTTGCCCCGCTATTTCTCGATCGCGGCTACGAGCAGGTCACCATTGACGACATCGTTGAGCGTATTGGCGGGTCCAAGCGCACCCTTTACGAGCGCTTCGGAGGGAAGGCCGGTCTATTCGAGATCGTCATTACCGAATATTGCGCCAGCGTCCAGCGCGATATGTTCGCGGCGGTCGACAAGAATGCCAGCCTCGAAAAACAGTTGATCGCGATCGGCACGCACTTTCTCAACATGATCTTGCATCGCCGTATCCTCGAGCAGCATCGGTTGATGGTCTCGATGGGCCGCAGCTTTCCATCGGTTGCCAGGCTATTCTATCAGCTTGGCCCGATATCGGCTTACAGCCTGGTCGCCGGCTGGATGGAACGCCAGCAAAAAGTCGGAAGGCTTGGCCCCGGCGACCCCACAATACTGGCCGAACTTTTTCTGGATATGCTGACCGGCAAGCATCAGCTTGCACTTCTGACATCGTCATTCGAAGCGACTTCACCCGAAGGGATCGCGCGCACCATCAAGGCTGCGACGAAATTGTTTCTCAATGGCGCACGGCGCGCCGGATAGACATTGGCGGATAACTGCGGAGCGTGTGCTTGCCGCCCTACGGCACGCGCCAAAAACAAGACGGGGCCAGGAAACGTGGGAGGCAAAACATGCGCGCAACACTTCGTTTGCGTATGACAATCTGGACGCTGGCTTGGATTATTTTCGCCTCGGCATCGCAGACATTTGTACGCGAAGCTGTGGCGGCCGATCCGGTCAAGGTCGGCTTCAGCATGGGATTGACCGGCGCCAATGCGCCGAATGGCAAACAGCTGCTGATCGCGCTCGAAATCTGGCGCGACGATGTCAATGCGAAAGGCGGGCTGCAGGGCCGGCCAGTCGAACTGGTCTATTATGACGATCAGACCAACCCGGCAAACGAAAATAATATTTATACGAAACTGCTCGACGTCGATAAGGTCGAGCTGATCCTCGGGCCTTATGGCACCAACCAGATCAGCGCGGCGCTGCCAATTCTCGCGCCGCGGAATCTGACCACGATCGGTATTCTTGGCACCGCTGCCAACAGCGAAGTGCATTACAAAAACTACTTCTCCATGATCCCCCTCGGGCCCGATCCGAAACGCGAGTTCTCGCGGGGATTCTTCGAACTGGCGATGGCGCAAAACCCCAAACCAAAAACGGTTGCCATTGTCGGCGCCGATGCCGAATTTGGAAAAAATGCCACAGATGGCGCGCGCGACAATGCCAAGGCCGCCGGCTTGACGATCGTTTACGATCAGCGCTATCCGCCCGCGATCACCGACCTGTCACCGATCGTACGCGCTATCAAGGCGACCAATCCGGACATCGTATTCGTCGGCGCCTACCCGCCGGACTCTGTTGGTTTCGTGCGCGCTGCAAACGAGGCCGGCCTGACGCCCAAGATGATGGGCGGCACGATGATTGGTCTTCTTGCCACGCCACTCAAGATCCAGATGGGGCCGCTCATGAACGGCTACCTGAACAACGCCGAAGTTTTTGTCCCAATTCCGACATTTAAGTTCGCCGGAGTTCAGACATTGTTGGACAAATATCGCGAGCGGGCAAAAGGGCAAGGCGTCGATCCGTATGGATTTAATTTCGCTCCCTACGGCTATGCGGCGGGCCAGGTCCTGGCTGCTGCAGTAGAAGGCACCAAAAGCTTCAACCATGCCAAAATCGCGGAGTACATCCGCACCCACACGTTTGAAACCGTGGCCGGCCAGATCAAGTTCGGCAAGGATGGCGAATGGGCCAAGCCGCGCATGGTTGTGACGCAATGGCAGAACGTCACCGGCAACGACCTGGGTCAGGTCACTGATCTCAAGAAGTGGGTCGTCGTCTGGCCGCCTGAACACAAGACCGGAAACATGATTTATCCGTTCGAATCCGCGAGAAAGTGAAACACGGCTTGCCGGCTCCAGTCTTCCTGGAGCCGGCAAATCTTCTTTTGAGGATTTAACTGTTGGCCCGCGCTGCCTGGTAATAACTTGGGTTGTCGTATTTCCGCGCATCGCCCAGATTTTTTGCCGGGCGGCCGTATTCGCTGCGCAATCGCAAGACGGTTTCAATCCCTTTAATATCCAAAGCCGCCTTGGGGTCGAACCCGGCATTGCGATCCAGCAGAACGTCGTAGGTCAATGCGGCCAGTTGCGGTGACATCCCCGGCACCTTGGCCGCAAGGAGCTCGCACGCGGCCTTTTTGTTGCCGCTCGCATAGAGCCAGTCCAGCGCATCGAGATAACCGCGGATAAATGCGGTCAGCGTATCCGGATTATCCTTTGCCCAGCTTCGCCGCGCCGCGCCCGATATGCCCTGGTAGTGCGACAGAACGTCAGATGCACTCTGCAAGACGCGAAGGCCCGATTCCTTCCCGATCAGATCGAATGGCGTGACCAGAAGCGTGCCCGCGTGCTTCCCCGCCTTGAGCGCTTCGAAGCGCTGCAATGCGCCCCCCGCCCGTTCGAACGAAACGTCATCCTCGCGCAAACCATTCTGCGCGAGCATCTTCCGCAGGACGAAGGCAAAACCGGTTGTGAGCGCATCGACCGATAGCGTCCTGCCCTTGAGGTCAGCGTACGACGAAATGTCGGGCTGAACCACCAGCCGCAAGAACGCGGCGTCACCCCCCATGAATGCGAAAAGATCCGGCGTCACATCGATTTTTGCTTCGCCCTGCCCTTCTTGATAGGCCACGATGTTGTCAAAGCCGGTGAGCGCGATTTCCCAACGCCCCGCGATCATTCCCGTGAGCTGCTCGACGGAATTGACGGTGTATTGCGGCTCTACATCGAGGCCGTACGATTTGAAAAATTGCCGATCGATGGCGGTCCACAGCGGCAAATTGAACCCGCCCGGAAAAACAATGACCTTGATTGTGCTGGACACGATACTTTTCCGAAATTCCAATTGAACCTCACGCCGCCGATCACAGGTATTTGTCGAACCAATCCAGCGTGCGCTGCCAGGCAAGTTTGGCTGCGGCTTCGTCGTAACGGGGAGTCGTATCGTTGTGGAAGCCGTGATTGGCTCCTTTATAGATATGTCCCTCATGCGTTACGTGCGCGGCCGTCAGGGCTGCATCATAGTCTGGCCAACCTGACGTAATCCGCGTGTCCAGTTCGCCGTATTGCGCAAGGACGGGCGCCTTGATCTTGGCCACATCGGCGGCGCTTGGCTGGCTTCCGTAGAACGGAACTGCAGCGGCAAGGTCAGAGCCCATCCGTACGGCCAGCATGTTGGCAACGCCGCCACCGAAACAAAAGCCGACCGCGCCGAGCTTGCCGGTGCAATCCGGTCGCGACTTCAGCCATGTTGCTGCGGCGAGAAAATCTTCCCGCATTTTGGCGGCATCGACCTGCCTGAAAAGCTCGAGGCCTTTTTCGTCATCGCCCGGATAGCCCCCGGCCGACGTCAGCCCATCGGGGGCAAATGCGATGAACTTGGCCACCGCCAGCCGCCGCACCACATCTTTTATGTAGGGGTTAAGGCCACGGTTCTCGTGGACAACCAGGACCGCGGCCAGTTTTCCCGCGGCGTCCGCCGGGCGTACCAGGTAGCCTTTGATGCTTCCGTTGCCTTGCGGCGATGGCACAGTCGCGGATTCAGCCTTGATCCGGCTGTCGTTTTCCTGAACTTGTGTTGCCCACGCATAGTTCGGCCGGAGCATCTCGAAGAGGGCGGCTGCCGTCATGCCGCCGACGGCAAATTTTTGCGCGCCGTCGAGAAACTGGCGGCGATCGATGCCGCCATGCACGTACCGGTCAAACAGGTTCAAGAGTTCTTGTGGGAAATCGGAGGCTTTTTTTCGCTCCATCGGAATACTCCTCACTGCAAGGCTCGCAGCTATCAGAGAATCATGGAGAGGCCTCCTTGTCGAGATCGTACACGCCATACTTGGCTGGGATGAATCCAGCGGATCAATGAATTGAAACGACGGGTCGGTTTGACACCGGTTTAGGACCTTACGACGCGCAATATGAGAAACATTGTCACTATGGCGACTGCGACCATAGCGACCTTATGCGGCTCCTCGCAAAAGCTCGCCATGCTTTCGCAGGTCTGATCGGCCCAAGAGTATCCGCGATTTTGGTACGCTGCGGCGGCGTAAAACCATCCTGTGACCGCAAGCGCAATCAGCACGACGAATGGCATTTTATCGCCTCAGCAATCGTTGTTGTGTTCAACCAATAGTTTGGCACTTCAAGAAAACAAGAAAATTTCACATAGATTTTCGCCGACATCGACAAAAGCAGACATCCGCCAATGGTGCCCGGGCCGCAATGCGTTAAGGTGTAAGGTGCCGCTATTTCGCGCAAACCACAACAAGCGGACCACCGGTCGTGTCCGGATTGACCCCACACGAAACTGAGCGCTCGGTGAGGTAGCGTGGTTCGGCTCTCTTTGTCCCGCAATATGCAGTAATCACGACTTCATCGTCACGGCATGTAGCCGAGCATTCGAGAGAACTTGTGCAGGGCGAGCGGACGAGACGGAACTGAGATGAGGCCCCGGGCGCTCCTGGCATGCCTTGCTGACCTTGCGGTCCAGCCGGCCCCGCTTGACCTTGCGGACCAGGATCTCCTTTTGGGCCAATGTCGCCCTTTGGACCTTGTGGACCCTGTGGGCCGTCAAAACATCCCGAAAGCGTGAATGAAATCATGCATGCGGCAATCCATCGCGTCACGCGCATATTCGGTCCCTTTTTCGACCCGGCCGATCAGTCTCGCTTCTAAGCACCAATAGTCAACCAACCTCGAAATAACAGTCATACGACCGCGACCTATCGCATGCTTTTCCATGGATCGGCCTTTTCGGTGGAAGTCGGTATCCTTTTGAGCGCGTCATTGTACTCTTTTTCATCCGCTTTCTTTTTTGCCGGATCTTCAACTTTTTGAGTACCCTTTTGATGTCGTTTTCCATTTTCACTACCAGCCGTCTGTGCGTTGGCGGCCAGAATCAATAACACCATTGCGATTCCTGCTCCCAGGATTCTCAATTTATGAACTCCTCTTCATATCGAACTCAGTCTGATCATATTCGGGCTTACGATTATCGACCTATGGTGTCTCGGTTATTCGTTGGGCCAACCTTGATTGCTGAGTCACCTTCCAATTTGAACACGCTCTTTGGCGCGACGCGAGAGGGTCAAATTGCGGTGCCCAAACAAAATGAGCGTGATCAGCAGCGTCAGAATGACGGATCAATGATCTCAAAACGTGGCTGAGCGGTGAAACCTGCGTTAACGACGCATAAATTTTACGGACATTGCGCAGAAGCGCACATCAGCCAAGTCGCGAACAGAGGAGGCGCAGCGCACGCAAGCGAAGAGCCGCCACCAGCGAACTGGCGACGGCCCTTGCCCGGCCACATCCCGAAATTTCGCGCTCGCACGTCACGCAGCATTCACCTGCTCGCTGATATGCCGGCGCAGATGATGCCGATGTTTCACAGACAATGCCAGGCTTATGAGCAGGCTGTCGAAATTGACTTTCGCACAGCCGCTATCACTGCCGGATTGCTCTAAGTACTCGATGAGATGTCGTTGGAGTTCGACAAGCGCGTTTGTCACCGCGACCTGGCGTTCCGCCTTAACCAACTCCACGGCGCCCCAAATACCGATGTGCGTCGATTGCATGGCGTGTCCCCTCGCCTGCTATGCCAACACTATAAAGCGCGGCTGGGTGCGCGCTATAGGTGTTGCGTCACTGTGGATAAAAACTGTCGCCCGCAAACGTCACAGGCAAATCCAACAAACCGGAAAGTATCTTAAACCGGCAAGGCTTTTCGCTTCCTGCGCCAGCCGAAAAAGCCAATGACGCCTGCACCGCTTGCGAAGAGCGGAAGTGCGGCAGGAAGTGGCGTTGTCCCATCCGTAGCAACGCCATTCACTTGGCTGATGTCACCGTTAGCGTCGATCAACAACAGGCCGAAGTCGCTAGCAACTGCGCCTGGAGTAAAATGAAATTTATCGACAACCGTACCCGGCGCTATGTAGTTCGCCAAATGGACGTTGGCGACAGCAAAATCGGGGTGTTGATATCCGAGAGATCGGCGTCCCCAGTAGCGTATGCAAATGCCGGAAGCAGAACGCTTTGTCCGAAGTCCAGTTGCGTGACGATCCCGGCCCAATTTGTAAACGTGCTCGTTGCGGTGGCCCCGCCAACAGCACCCGGGTTGGACACAGCGAATCCCCAGATACACCAAGCGGTGGAGTTGTTAGAGACGGTGTACTGACCCGGGCTCTCAGCGACCGAGAAATCTGCCGGATCGGGATTTAGCGTTATGGCGTAGGCCGGCACGACGAAAGTCATGGCGACAAAACCCGCTGCCGCAAGGGCAAGCGAGCGCATTGAGCTTATCATAGTGGCATTCCCCCGATTATGACGTTCAGGAGCGGCGCCACAAAGCCGTACTGAACTGTCCCCACACCGATACTCGCGGCACGCTGTCCCCGCGTCAATACCTCTGTATCGCTAGACCCGCACGAATTTCACCGCCCGAAATAGAACCAACAATTCCAGGCGGACCATCGTCCCGCTTACGTCATCCATACAAATGCCTGCAACGATTGCAGTTTCTCGCTGAATCGTACGCTTTGGCTGCTGGTGTGGATTAGACCGACATGCGCCGACGCGCAGTCAATTCGGACATCTGCACCTCATATCCGCTTTGAGGGCACAAAAAGAAAGACTGCCTTGCGGCGGTCTCTCGGAAGTGCAATTCGCGGTTTTTAGTGTGAACGCTGAAGGCTCAAAGCAGCGCGCGCGATCGATTGACGCGTGAGGCCGCGTCTCGCCAGTTCTGCGCTCGGAAAGCTGCGACAACTCGTGGTAACGGGCGGCGATTTGCCGGCCCTCGCGGCACCCCGCGGCAAGGGCGCTGCAATGCGCGGTCAAGACTTCAGCCAAGGCGGTGACGCGAACGAACAGTCCGGATGTCTCCACGCGACCGATAACGCCGGTCATTTTACATTCCGTGATTTGGCCGAAACGATTGGCTGCCTCCAACACCACCGGATCTGTTGACATGGTTTTCCTCCTTCCGGTCTGACGGATGCAGTTGCGGCACTCACGGGCGCCAAGTCGGAAAGCGGCCACCGCAACTTTTCCAAGCCCGCGAATTCAAGCCTGCGAATTTGAGAGGATAAAAATTTCGTGCGCCTCATCCAAATAGATGAGGCGACAACCCATTGAGTTACTGGTTGATTTTCAAACCAGGCGTTTTGACGATAGTGTTGCGCCGCTCCCAAGGGATGGCGGCGGCAATGTCAGAACTGGACGAGTTTTCGAATCTCGTTGGCGAGATTTACGACGCATCGCTCGATCCCGCGCTGTGGCCGCCCGTTTTCGAGCAGGTTTGCCAATTCCTGCATTGCAGCTCGGCGCACCTTTTTGCCCAGGACTCCGTTCGTAAAACAGCGAACAGATATTTCACCTGGGGCGACGACCCCGGTTTTACTCAGCTCTATATCGACAGATACGCAAAAATAAACCCGATGTTTCCAGGCGCACTTTTTTTCAATGTCGAAGAGGTGCATCAGCTCATCGAAATCATCCCGCGGGAAGAAGTGCGCCGCACACGATTCTGCACTGAATGGATGGCTCCCCAACACATTATAGATGACATGTTCGCCATTCTTGAAAAATCCGCCACAAGTTGCTCGCTTTTTCAGGTCATCCGCCGCCACAGCGACGGAGTCGTCGATGAGCAGGCCAGACAACGCATGACGCGTCTGGTTCCGCACATCCGCCGTTCCGTTCTCATCGGCAAAGTCATCGACCTCAAGAAGGTTGAGGCCGCGGCGCTCGCCGACAGCCTCGATACGCTCAGCGCGGGAATGTTTCTGGTCGATGCATCCAGCCGTATCGTCCATGCCAATGCCAGCGGTCATTCCATGCTGGCAGAGGCAACCGCGTTACGTGCAGTCGGCGGTCAACTCGGCGCAATTGACCCGATCGCCAACCAGGCCTTGTTGGAAAGTTTCGCTGCTGCCGAAAGGGGCGACCCCGCGTTGGGCCGCAAGGGCATCGCCGTTCCTTTAAAAGCGCGCGAGGGCGAATCCTATGTGGTCAATGTGCTGCCACTCACGTCCGGTGCGCGGCGGAAAGCCGGTGCCTCCTATTGTGCTGTGGCGACCGTCTTCGTGCACAAGGCTGCGCTCGATTTGTCTCCACCGGAAGCAATTGTCAAAGAATTCAAGCTGACCCCCGCCGAGCTTCGTGTCCTGTTCGCGATCATTGAAATCGGCGGCGTGCCTGAAGTCGCTGAAGTGCTCGGAATTTCCGAGACAACGACAAGAACCCATCTTAGGCATCTGTTCGAAAAAACTGGGACTTCCCGCCAGGCCGAGCTGATCAAATTGGTTGCTGCCTACTCCAACCCGCTCATCCGTTGACCTTGGCAGTGCTGTCCGGGCGGCCCGGCTCGATGTCCTGGTCGCCGGCGATTTCAATGTTGCAAGATTTTCGACAGGAATAGTTGCGCTCGCTCGCTGCGCGGCTTGCCGAAAAAGTCCGCGGTCGGCGCGTCCTCAACGATTTCGCCTTTGTCCATGAAAATAACGCGGTTGGCGACCTTGCGGGCAAAACCCATTTCGTGGGTGACGACAATCATGGTCATTCCGTCCTTGGCGAGCGCCACCATCACGTCGAGGACCTCCTGGATCATCTCCGGATCGAGCGCCGAGGTCGGCTCATCGAACAGCATGGCGATCGGATCCATCGCCAAAGCGCGGGCAATGGCAACACGCTGCTGCTGGCCGCCCGACAGCTGGCCGGGAAATTTGGCGGCATGCGCGCTCAACCCGACGCGCTCGAGAAGCTTCATGCTTTTCTCGCCGGCGGTTTTCGGATCGCGGCCCAGCACCTTGATCTGTGCCAACGAAAGATTGCGCATGACGGAAAGGTGAGGGAAAAGCTCGAAATGCTGGAACACCATGCCGATGCGGGCCCGTAGCTTCGGCAACCTGGTCTTCGGGTCGCCGACCGAAACCCCATCCACCGTGATGGTGCCTTCCTCGAACGGTTCGAGTCCGTTGACGCATTTGATCAAGGTCGATTTTCCGGACCCTGACGGACCGCACACCACCACGACCTCGCCTTTGGCGATCTCGGCGCTGCATTGGTTGAGCACCTGCACCTTGCCGTACCATTTGCTGACATTGCTGATCGTAATCATGGGTGCTCAGCGAATGATGGCGATGCGGTGTTGCAGGCGGCGCACGCCGTAGGAAGCGGCGAGCGAGATGACAAAATAGACGATGGCGGCGAACAGATACATCTCGACCAGGCGTCCGTCGCGCTGGGCGATCTTGGATGCCGCGCCAAGAAAGTCAGTGACCGAAATCACGTAAACCAGCGATGTATCCTGGAATAATATAATAGTTTGCGTCAGCAGCACCGGCACCATGTTGCGGAACGCCTGCGGCAGGATGATTTGCCCCATTGCAGTCCAGTAGGGCATACCGAGCGCCTGCGCCGCCTGCACCTGACCGCGCGGGATCGACTGGATGCCGGCGCGCATGATCTCGCAGAAGTACGCGGCTTCGAACAATGTGAAGGTCACCAGCGCCGAGAGGAATGCGCCGACCTGGATCGGCCGCGACGCGCCCGTGAGCCATTGCCCGATATAAGGTACCAGAAAGAAGAACCAGAAGATCACCAAAACGAGCGGCATCGAACGGATCAGATTCACGTAAGCGCCCGCGACCTGGGAGAGGCCCGGAATGTTCGATAGTCGCGCCAACGCCAGCAACGTGCCGATTACGGTGCCGCCAGCTGTCGCGATCAAGGTCAACATGATTGTGAAGCGCATGCCGTCGAAAAACAGATACGGCAGCGAACGGACGATGACGTTCCAGTCGATATTGGAGAACATCGTCCGCCTTTAATGTGCCGCCGCCGGTTGGCCCATGCTGATCAGACCCGGCACTGCGACGCGCCGTTCGAGCCAGCGCATGCCGCTCACGACAACGATGTTGATGATGATGTATATCAAAGTCGCGCCTGTGAAGGCTTCGAACACCTGAAATGAAAATTCCGACATCGAGCGCGCTGCGGCGGTGAGTTCGATGAGCCCGATGGTTAGCGCCACCGAAGAATTCTTGATGATGTTGAGAAACTCCGAACTCAGCGGCGGCAAGATGATGCGGAACGCCATCGGCAGCAGAACGTAACGGTAGGTCTGCGGCAGCGTGAGGCCCATCGCCAGGCCAGCCATACATTGCCCGCTACGGAGGCTGAGAATTCCGGCTTTGACCTGCTCGGCGACGCGCGCCGAGGTATAGAGCCCGAGACAGATCACCGCGTTGTAGAACGAGGCGTTGGCCGATTGCTTGAGCCAGTCGCCGATCGCCTGCGGCATGACTTCCGGCAGCACGAAGTACCACAGGAACATCTGCACCAGAAGGGGAATATTTCGGAACAGTTCGACATAAGCATTGCCGAGCCACACCAGCCACGGGACCGGCGAGGTGCGGATCACCCCAACGACCGCACCGACCGAAAGTGCGATCGCCCAGGCGAGCAGGGCCGTGGCCAATGTCCAGCCGGCGCCGAACAACAAAAGCTGCGCGTAGGTATGGGTGCCGTCCGGAGAAAGCTGGAAAAAGATTGCCCAATTCCAGTTGTAGCTCATCGCAGGCCCGTCCCCTGACGCAATTGCGGCGCGGTTTTTGAGGCCGCGCCGCGAAGTCTAGCGTTTTTTGGCAGGCTATTGGTAGTCTTTGGGATCGCCGCTGTCGGTCGGTTTGGCGACGACTTTCTTGAACGCGGCGCCCATCGGCACGTTGAGATTGATGCCCCTGGGTGGGATCGGCTTAAGGAACCACTTGTCGTAGATCTTGTTGATCTCGCCGCTCTTGTAGACGGAGACCATGGCGTCATCGACCACTTTCTTGAACGCCGGATCGTCCTTGCGCAGCATGATGCCGTAAGGCTCGACCGACAGTGCATCATCAGAAATTTCGTAATCTCCCGGCGCCTTCGATGAAGCGACCAGGCTGTAGAGCAGGATGTCATCCATTACGAAAGCAGCAGCGCGGCCGGTTTCCACCATCAGGAAGGCCTCGGCGTGATCCTTGGCCGGCAGGATGTTGAGGCTGAGATTTTTCTCGGTGTTGAGCTCGGTGATCTGCTTGATGTTGGTGGTGCCAGAGGTTGAGACCACGGTCTTGCCCTTGAGGTTTTCGAGCTTCTTGAGCTTGGCGGATTTCTTCGACACAAAACGGTTGGCCGTGACGAAATGCGTGATGGTGAAGGAGACCTGTTTCTCCCGGTCGAGATTGTTGGTGGTTGAGCCACATTCGAGATCGACCGTGCCGTTCGCGATAAGCGGGATACGCGTGGCGGACGTGACCGGCTGAAGTTTCACATCGAGCTTGGCAAGTTTGAGGTCCTTCTTCACCGCGTCAACGATCTTGTTGCACAGGTCCATCGCGTAGCCGACGACTTGCTGCTTGTCGTCGTAATACGAGAACGGGACCGATGACTCGCGGTGACCGATCGTGATCGTTCCGGTATCCTTGATCTTCTTGAGCGTGCCTTCCTGCGCAACTGCAGTACCGCCGAGCAGACCGATAGCGGCAATTGTCATAATCATACGCATCGAAACCCCCGTAAAAATCCGTGCTCATCCGATGAATTCGGCGCCATCATGACGCCGGACTGTGGCGAAACGGGACTTTATCACAGGCCCGCTACAAAATCCCAAATCAAAGGTCTGGCGCCTCGTAGCTGATGTCAGCTTGGCTGACACCGCGCCGTTACGTCAGCTTGGGCAGATCCGCGAAATAGTCCGGGTGCTCTTTCTCTACCTGCTGCATGAACTCCGGCCGGAACAGGCTCGGCACGTTGAGACGCGGCGCGCCCTTGAGCGTGTTGGTGAGCACCTCGTCCTCGGCATTCTCGAAGGCCTGCAGCACGTTCTTTGACATGCGTGGATCGAAGTGAATGTGCTTGATCGACTTCTTGCCGATCGCCACATCCGTGCCCGGCACCCACTTGGCGAAAATCTCGACCGCCTCGTCCGGATTCTTGCGCGTGAAGTACGACGACTGCGCGAGACCGGCGGCGATGCTCTTGATCACGGCCGGCCTGGTCTCGACCGTCGGCCCATGCGCAACCGCGACCATCACATAGGACATGTGCTGGCCGCCACGGATCACTTCATATGTGTCAGGCACCTGGGTGAGCGCCTGCGTCACATAGGGCTCCCAGGTCACGATGGCGTCGACCTTGCCCTCCTTCAGCGCAGGCGCGAGGCCGAACTGCGACCAGATGTTCTCGATGGTGACATCGTCGTATTTCACGCCGGCGCGTCGCAGCACCATCTTGAAGTATTCGTCGGAGGTCTGGCCCTTGGCGAGGCCGACCTTCTTGCCCCGCAGATCGCCGATCTTGCCGGCATTGATCCCCGTGCCCTTCCTGGTGACGATGGCGAGCGGCGTATCGCAACGATCGTTGGTGGCATCGTTCATGATCAGGCCGATGACCTGGAACGGATTGCCGGCATGCACCGCCTTCAAATAGGTCGTGGTGCTCATGTCGCCGACCTGCGCCTCGCCATTGTGCAGGGCATTGACCATGTCGGTCCCGGTATCCACGACCCTGAAGCTGGCGTCGACACCGTGCGCCTTGAAGAAGCCCTTCTCCGCACCAATGAACATCGGCAGATGGCCGAAATTGTTAGCGATCACCACGTCAAGTTTCGGCAAGTCCGCCATGGCAGTTCTCCCTACCGTTGCACGCGTGCGGTTATGATTGCGCCAGCACCTGCGGATTGACGCAGTTCGGCGGCGTGCGGCCGTCGATCAGCGCCTGGATATTGTCGACAACAATATTCGCCATCTGGTCACGGATTTCCATCACCGCGCTGCCCAGATGGGGCGTCAGCACGACATTCTTCATCGTGCGCAGCGCCGGCGGCAATTTCGGCTCGTGCTCGAACACGTCGAGACCGGCGCCGGCGATCAGCTTTTTCTTGAGCGCCCGCATCATCGCCTTTTCGTCGATCACCGCGCCGCGCGCGGTATTGATGATGAAAGCCGTCGGCTTCATCAGGGCGAATTCCTTGTCGGAGATCATATGCCGCGTCTCAGCATTGAGCGGGGGATGCATCGACACGAAATCGGATTCCCGCAGCAGCTGCTCGAGCGAGACGCGCTGCATGCCGAGCTCGCGCTCGGCGTCGGGTTTGGGACGCGGGCTCCAGTACAGCAGCCGCATGCCGAAGCCGAGCGCCCGCCGCGCGGTCGCCATACCGATCCGGCCACCCCCGCCGACCAGCCCGATGGTCTTGCCATAGACAAAAGTGCCGGCGAGATGGTTCGACTGCGAGCCGGGGAACCTGCCGGCGCGCACCATGCGCTCGCCCTCGATCATGCGGCGCGCCACCGCAATGATCAGCCCGAAATGAATGTCCGCGGTCGCTTCCGCCACGATCGGCGGCACAACGGTCACCGGGATGCCGCGTTTGGTCGCTTCCGCCACATCGATATTGTCGGGCGTAATCGACATCGAGCAGATGGCGCGCAGCTTCGGATTGGCCGCGAGCACCGCCCGGTCAATGCGGTCATGCAGCAGCGAAAATAGAATGTCACATTTTTTCACCGCCGCGATCAGTTTCGGCTTGGCGATGATCTTGCTCGAGTCAGTGTTGATCTTGACGCTCGCGATCGCGCGCAGCCGTTCAAGCGCGCTGGGAGCGATCGGCTGACTGACAAAGACGCGTGTTTTGCCGCTCACCGCTGCCACCGCACGATACCGGCCACGCCATCGACGGCGCATTGTACGCCGTCGGGAATCTTGCGGGTGGCGTCGAGCACACCGAGCACCATTGGAATGCCACGCTCGCGCGCGAGCGAAGCCAGGTGCGACGTGGAGCCGCCAAGCTCGGCGACGACGCCCGAAACCCGTTGCAGGATATGGCTGAGTGCGGGCCCCGCAACCTTCGTAATCAGGATGTCGCCCGGCGCAACGCGCGACAATTCACATTCGCAGTTCACCACCACTGCCCTCCCCGATCCCCAGCCGATACCGGCGGGATGGCCGCTGAGGCCCGGATGCCGCAACCAGATCTCATCCGGCACAATCGCCGGTTCCATATGGAGCGGTCGCGATTGCAGAAGCTTGAAGCCGCTCGCATCCATCGCCCATTCGATCTCGACGGGGCCACCAGCAAGCTGCTCGCATTTGCGCAAGAGACGCCCGAGCGTCACCGCCTGTCCGGCTGTGAGACAAGGCTCGCTCACCATGTCCTTCGGCACGCGTTCGGGCGCGGAGACCCCGTGTGCGCAGGTGTCGCGATGTGCCTTGCGGCCAGCGTCGATGGTACGCAGGAAACCGGATTTGCTGAGCACAATACGATCGGGCACCACTTCGCCCTGCGCAATCGCAGAGCCGAGTCCCCAGGTGGCTGAGATCAGCATGTGGCCCTCGGCCGTCTCGCTCAGGCCGCCACCGGAGGCGCTCGCCGAAACGAGCGGCTGAATGAGCACGCCCATCGCGGTATCGGCCGGCGAAAGCCCGTGATTGTCCATGTAGCGGCGCGCGTGCGACGTCCACAACGCCGCCCAGCAGGCGCGCACGGTGGTGAGGAATTCCGTTTCCTCGGACAGGCCGAGGAAGCTTTCGAACTGCCCGGCGAAGTTGGCACCCTTGCGATCCTCGATCAGTGCCGAGGACCGCACCACGCCGAGCGGCGCGGTTTCGCGCTGCTTGCGCCAGGCCGCGAGCAAAGGCTCGAGAATTTCCGGCGCGATCGGCTTTTCGTAGAGCGCGAGCCTGACTTCGATCGAGATACGGCGTGTGGTCGGCACGTCGCCTTCATTGTATTGGCGCAGCAGATCCTCGATGCCGAGGTGACGAAGCTGCTGGCGATAGGCGTCCGCCGTCAATGCAAAGCCGCCGGGCGTCGGCAGCTCGGCCTGCGTCAAACCGGCAAGATTCGCCGCTTTCGGGCCGACCCGTTCCGGATCGGCGGCAAAAGGGTCATCAAGTTGAAGAATGAAAGCGGTCATTGATCGCCTTGCGCTTCTTTACAGTCATGGCCGGGCTTGTCCCGGCCATCTCGCTTAGGAGAGCACCGCTTGTGGCTCGAGATCCCCGGGTCTCGCTTTCCGCTTGCCCGGGGATGACTTCGGCCAAGCGGCCGAAGTCACTTCACATGATCCCCATAGCCCGGCAGCGGATCGACAACTGTGATCTGCTTCACAGGGAAGTTCGAGACGATCTCGATCTCGTTCTTCTTCACGATCAGCATTTCCTCGATGCGAACGCCGTATCGGAAACGCTTGCCGTGCTGGGTTTCGAGGGCGAATGTCATGCCCTCCTGGATGTCGATCGGGTGGTCAAGCGACCAGATGCGCGAGATCACCGGCGGGTCGTATTGCGCAAGACCCAGACCATGGCCCCACAGATTGGCGGCAGCCTGGTCCTCGTCCTCGTAACCCCAGGTCTCCATGGCGGACGGCCACTTCATGGCGATGTCGCGCGTGGTGGCGCCGACCTTTACCGCGCCGATTGAATCGTAGAGCCACTCGAGCGCCGTTGCGTACGTATCCTTCTGCTCTTTCGAAGGCTCCTTGCCGACGCAGTAGGTCCGGTAATAGCAGGACTTGTAGCCGTTCCATGTGAGCGCGGCCAAATCCATGAATACGATGTCGCCGGGCTGGATGATGCGGTCGGAGAAGTTGCGCCAGTTCGGCCAGGTGTTGGGGCCGGATGAAACGATGACGTCCTCGACGTCTTCCATGCCGGGGATGTTGTAGAGATATTGCATCAGGTGCGCGGTCACCTGGTTTTCGGTGATACCGGGGCGCAGAAACTTCATGCACTCCCAATGCGTGGCGTCGCCGATCGCACCGACGATGCGGAAGCATTCCTGCTCGTCGGGACTCTTGACGGCGCGCGCTTCCATCATCGGGGTCATGCCGTCGACCCAGTTGATGTTGTTCTCCTTGAACACGTTGATCATGTTGATGTCGATGAAGTCGACGCCGAGCTTCTGGCCCGCGACGCCGTTGTCCTTCATCGCCTGCAACACCGCCTTGACGAATTTGTTGACCTGCTGCGTGGAGGCCGGACCCGCCGCGCCTTTGATCCACGCGAACGAGTGGCGCACGTTCTCTTTCGGAATCCACGGGCTATGGCGCTCGATCTGGAAGCCGATGTCGCCCTGCTCGAACAGAACCGGACGGCCGTCGCCGCACAGCATCGCGTAACGCAGACCCGGCTTGAGCCTGTTCCAGCCCGGCGTCAGCGTGCCGGTGATGTAGCGCACGTTCTCGTCGTACATGCAGAGAACCGCACCGAGGCCGTGCTTCTTCATCATTTTGCGCGCGCGCTCAATGCGGTATTCGCGCAGCCGGTCCCAGTTGACCCGCTGCTGCCAATCCATCCCCGCAATGCCGAAATTCGCACCCATGGCCAACCCTCCCCGACCAGCGCCTGCACGCGCCCGTTGTGATTTAGAGAAACTCTATGCCGGTTGGCAGCGAAAGCAGAAATAATATATTCTGCGCTGGAGCATTAGATTTTCTAATGTGGGGCGTTTTGGGGGTTTCATGGCCACTATCCCGCTGCGGCAAATCCGCGCCGTTATTGCGGTCTGCGAAGAAGGCTCTTTTACCCGCGCGGCGCAACGGGAAAACGCCACGCAATCAGGCATTTCCCAGCATGTGGCGGCGGTCGAACGCACGCTCAAGGTCAAGCTGTTCGAACGGACCACCGGCGGGGTGACGCCGACGCCCGCGGGCCTGCGCTACTACAAGCGCTGTGTGGAGGCCGTCGGCACGCTTGAGCACGCCGCCGAGGAAGCGCGCTCGCTCGCCGGCGAAGTGACCGGCGAACTGCGCATCGGCCTGATGCCGACCTTCACCCGTGCCGTGCTCGCACCGGTGCTGGACGATTTCGTGCCGCGCTGTCCGGAAGTGCGTCTGCACATCGTCGAAGGCTACAGCGGCATGCTCACCGAGATGGTGCTCGACGACAAACTCGATTTCGCGGTGGTGCCGGCCTACGAAGGCACCGTCGGCCTGCGATCGCGACTGCTGGTGCGCGACCGCGAAATGCTGATCTCCGGCCCGCGCCGCGGACTTGTGCCGCTGTCGCCGATCCGGCTCGCCGACTGCACGCCGCTGAAATTCGTGGTGCCGGGGCCCGACAATACGCGGCGGCGCAATCTCGAAACTTATTTCCAGACGCATGGGGTCGAAGTCGCGGCATTGCTGGAGATGGACGCGATGATCGCCACGCTCGAATTCGTTGCGCGGTCGGACTACGTGACCATTTTGCCGAGCGTGATCTCGGTCAATGACATTGGTCGAAACGAACTCATGGTCAATCCGATCGTGAGCCCCGAGCTGCACGCGGAATTCGTGGTGATTCAGCCGACGCGGCGCACACTATCAACACAAGCACGTATGTTCCTGCAGCGCTTCGAAGCCGAAGTCGCACATATTCATGACGTTTGGGATGAAGCGATTGCGGGGCCGAATCGGAAAAAGCTCCGCGCCTGAGGTCACGCCGGCACGCGGCCTTTCACTGCATTGGCGAATGAAACCTGGGTAATGCGACCCGACGCATCCGCGGGCAGAATTGCGCGCAGCCCGTCCTTCACGCGTGCAACTTCCTTATCGGTCAACGCCGCCACCGTTGTACGGATGGTTCCGGCCAGCGTGCTCGTCGTCCAAAAGTCGTCGATATTGGCAAACGCCCTCTGCACAGTGATCTTTCGGGTCTCGATCGACTCGAGACCGGCGTCCTCCCAGGCTGCGCGCAGGGCATCGACACGCGAGATTTCGGGTACGGGCGGCCCCAGCGCCGTACGCCCGATCGCGCGAACTTCGGAAAGGATCGGTTCCATTGGCAACCCGCCGCCCGGCAGGTCCCAGGCGTAGGCCGCGACTGTTCCTCCGGGGCACACCACCCTCGCCATTTCGGCAACGCCCTTTGCCGGATCGGGCACAAAAAAAATGACGAGCGCCATAATTGCCGCGTCGAAGCGATCGTCAGGGAAAGGCAGCGCCATCGCATCGCCGACGCGAAATTCCGCAACCTCCGCTGTATGCCGCTCGCGGGCGAAGGCGATTTGTTCGGGCGAGGGATCGATGCCTTGCGCCTCCGCAGGTTTGCAACGATCGACCAGTAGTTCGGTAAATGCACCATTGCCGCAGCCGACATCAATGCAACGTAGGCCCGCCTGCAAGGCGAGCCAATCGAGAAACTCGTCGCCGACGAGACGGCTCCAGACGCCCATCATGCGTTCGTAGGCATCGCCGTCTGTGAAATGGTTCTTTGCCTCAGTCATCTGTCATCACACTTGCATCCAGGCGCCATTGGCGTCGACCGACTTGAATACCGCCTCCAGCGCCGAGGCTGTTTGCAGGATACCGGCGGGTGGAATTGGGAAGGTCCCTTGCCCGAGCGCAGCCTTGGCGAAATAATCGAGATTGCGACCGAGGTGATTGTCGGCCGGGCGATCGATGACCTCGGGTTCTTTCCCCGCGCGGTGCACGATCGCCCGCGTCTCACTCACGCTTTCGGCCCAGCAGTTCTCGCCGAAGATCGCGATGCGCCAGGCAAAAGGCGTCTTCATGGTGGTGACGAGCGTGCCGGTGGCACCGTTCTCGAACTCGATCAGCGCCGACGTGGTATCTCCCGTCGGCAATTTAAGCGCGCGCGCTTTCGACAGCGCGCTGATGCGTTTCATCGGCCCGACCATGTCGCGGAAACAATCGAGCACGTGGATGCCCATGCCGGTCATGCCGCCGGCGCGGCTTTCTTCCGCCCGCATCCGCCAGCTGTCGGCCGGATAATTCGCCAGCCAATCGTGGCTGTAATTGCCTTCCGCATGCATGATCGTGCCGAAAGCGCCGGCCTCCTTCAGCTCGCCCAAAACGCGCATCGACGGCATCAGCCGGAAATGGTGGCCGACGGCGATCACGATCCCGGCGCGTTTGCAGGCATCAAGCGCGGCCTGCGCATCGGCTTTGCTGAGCGCGAACGGCTTTTCGCAATAAAGATGCTTGCCCGCGGCGGCGATCTCTTCCACCTGGGCGCGATGCTTGGTGTGCGGCGTTGCCAGCACGACGGCCTGGATCGATTTGTCGGTCAGCACGTCCTCGAATGACGTACCGACGGCGATGTTTCGCTCGGCTGCAAAATCGCGAACCGTGTCGGGCTCAAGAGTTACGCCGCGCACGAAACGCAGCGGCGCGCCGAAGTCGTGCGCCGCCTTCACCAGCGTTTTGCCCCACCAGCCGAGGCCGACGATTGCAGTGTTCAACATTGTATCCGTGCTCACACATTGTCATGGCCGGGCATAGCCAGTCTAGAAGACGGGCGTGAACGCCCTGATGCCCGGCCATCTCGCTTAGGAAGGCACTGCGTCCCTTATCGGGATGCCCGGCACAAGGCTTGTGCTCGGGCCGGCGAAGCCGGACCCGGGTGCCGGGCATGACACGGTGGGACTACGCGGCCGGTGCGCCTGGCTGCTTGAGCGGATGGGCGCGCGCGAAAGCATCGTTCTTGGCGCAGGCCGCGGCGATGCGGGCAACGGTCGGATAAGGCGCGAGGTCGACCTTGAAGAAATTTGCGCCGGCCACCTGGCTGGCAAGGCAAATGTCGGCAATCGTGATCTGCTCGCCCTGGCAATAGGTGCCGGTGTCCTTTTCACCCGCCAGATGCTGCTCCAGCGCGGTCAACGCCGTCTTGTGCCAGTGCTGCGCCCATTTCATCACGCCCGCTTCATCGACCTTGAATTCGTGAGCGAGATACTCGCGCACGCGTGGCACGATCAACGGATGCGAGTCGGCGGCCACGATCTGCGCCAGGCCACGCACGCGTGCGCGCGCTTTCGGGTCAGTCGGCATCAGCGGCGGCTTTGGATGCGTCTCATCAATATATTCGATGATCGCCAGCGACTCGAAGAGCGCCGGCCCGTCGCCATCGACCAGCGCCGGGATCGCCATCATCGGATTGACCGCGCGGAATTTGGCGTCGCGCTGGTCACCTTTCAAGATGTTGACCTCAACGATCTCAGGTGTGAGCCCCTTGAGATTGAGTGCAATGCGCACCCGATAGGTCGCCAGCGAACGCCAGAACGAAAACAGTTTCACGATGACCTCCCAAAACTTTGCAAATACCCCGCGCAATGCGAATTACTTCTTCGCACCACCCGGGTCGGCCTTCAGCCCCGCCGCTTCAATACCGGCGACCGCGACGATCTCGTCATTGTCGGCGGTGTCACCGGAAATGCCGAGCGCACCGATGATCTGGTTGCCGGCATCGCGGATCAGCACGCCGCCCGGATTGGGCACCAGCCGTCCGCCGCTTGCCGCCGCGATGGCGGTGAGAAAATTCGGGTTCTGCGCGGCGCGCTCCATCATGGTGCGCGAGCCCCATCCCATGCCGAGCGCGCCATAGGCTTTGCCGACGGCAATCTCGAAACGGATAATTCCCGAGCCATCTTCGCGCTTGGCGCAAACGACATGACCGCCGGTGTCGAGCACCACGACGGTCTGCGGCATCTGCTTGAGTTCCCGTGCCTTCTTCAGCGCCACATCGACAATGCTGGATGCCTGAGCAAGCGTTACGGACATGACCTAAACTCCCTATTTTTGCGCATAATCTTTTCCAAAAACCGGTTCCCACTTTTCGGGATCACGCGCCCTATTTCTTGCGGCCGGCCCAATAGACCGACATGCGCGAGCCATCACCGCCGCCGAAGCCGTGTTTGGTCGCGTCCTCGAAACCCGACAGCGCTGCTTTCGTCACGAGCATTTCGGCGCCATTGGATTCGCCAGTTTCAACCATTGTGCGCAGATCCTTCACGCCATTCGCAATACTGAACGTGGTCGGACCCGGGTCGCGCCCTTCGAACATGGTAACTATCATGTCGGCGCGGTTTTTCAGCGCCGGATTGGCGCCGTTGGTATCAACGAACAGATCGAGCAGGCGCTTGGGCTCCCAGCCGACGTTACGCGCGATGGCGAAAGCTTCGCCATAGGCTTGCCACGCCACCATCAGCGGCAAATTGATTGCGAGCTTCATCGATGCGCCCGTGCCTACCGGTCCGCAATGTTCGAGCCTGCGGCAGAGTTGATTGAGTATGGGCTTGGCGCGCTCGGCGTCCGCCGGCTCCGCGCCCATCAGGCCGAGCAGCTTGCCCTGACGCGCCGGTGCGGTCGAACCACCGACCGGACATTCCACCATGGCCGCGCCCTTGGCGCGCACTTTCGGCGCAAGCGCAAGCGGCACCTTTGGCGGCACCGTGCTCATCTCGATGAGCAGCTTGCCTTTCACATCGCCGGACAAGAGACCGTTCGGTCCGTTGTAGACCGCATCGATCGCGGCAGCGTCGGTGAGCATGGTGATCGTGGCTTCGACTGCGCTGGCAAGCTCTGCGGGGTTCGACGCCACCTTGGCGCCTGCGTCGCCCAGCGCCTTGGTCTTTCCGGGCGTACGATTCCACACCGTGACTTCATGGCCGACTTCCATAAGCCGCGCCGCAACCGCCGCGCCCATGACGCCGAGACCTGCAATACCAATTCGCATACGTCCTCCCTGAAATCGCTTTTGCGGCCGACGATAGGCGATCAGGGCGGCTCTTGAAAGCCGCCTTGCCCGCGCTGGCCCACTCGACAGTCAAGCACTCAACGCATAAGACGGGGCGGGACAACAATGATGCGATTCCGCATCAGGGAGACGGTGAATGGCAGTGAGACGAAGCAAAGGCACGGTCGGCGTGATCGGCCTCGGCATTATGGGTGGCGCGTTCGCAAAGAACCTGGCAGCCGCCGGCTGGCACGTGGTCGGTTTCGACACGAACCCCGCGCGGCGACGCGAAGCCAGGCGCGCCGGCGTCGAGGTCGTGAACAACGCAGCCGAGGTCGCAGCTGCCGCGCCAACCGTTCTCACGAGCCTGCCCAAGCCGCAAGCACTCGCCGACACCGTGCGCAAGATCGCTGCCGCCAAGCTCAAGCGCAAAGTGCTGGTAGAGATGAGCACCTTTGCAATTTCAGATAAGGAAAAGTCCGCCAAGGTCCTGCAAAAAGCCGGGCATGTGATGATCGATTGCCCGGTCAGCGGCACCGGCGCGCAGGCCAAGAACCGCGACCTGGTGTTCTATGCCAGCGGCGACAAGAAGGTCATTTCACGGCTGGGCAAGGTCCTGACGTCCTTCGGCCGACATGTCTTTAATGTCGGCCCATTCGGCAATGGCAGCCGGATGAAATATGTCGCCAACCTTCTGGTCGCGATCAATAACGTCGCCTCGGCCGAAGCCATGGTGCTCGGCATGAAGGCTGGCCTCGACCCACGCATGATTGTCGATCTCATCACGGCCGGCGCCGGCAATTCACGCGTGTTCGAATTGCGCGCGCCGATGATGGCAAAGGGCCGCTATGACGACGTCACCATGAAGATCTCGGTGTGGGACAAGGATATGCAGGTGATCGGCGACTACGCGCGCAAGATTCGCGTGCCGACGCCGATCTTCAACGCCACCAAGGGCGTCTACATCAAGGCCATGAATAGCGGCCTCGGCGCAAAGGATACCGCCGCCGTCTGCGCCGTGCTGGAAAAGATGGCGAAGGTAAAGCGCAAGAAGCGGTAGATTTTTCGGTTGTCATGGCCGGGCTTGTCCCGGCCATCCCGATTCACATGACACGGCTTTGCCCTCCTAAAGCGGGGTCACGTTGGAAGTCGGGTGACGACAACGCCTTGCGCCATACGTCTAGTTCTGTAGCCTCTCGCCCAACAAGTGAATGCACGGGAGAGCGTGATGGCGTCATTGCAACCGCGGGCAGAGATCCGCGACGGCATGCGGATCGATTGGGACGTTCCAATCACAATGGACGACGGGCTGGTGCTTCGCGCCGACGTCTTTCGCCCGGTGAAAGATGGACAATATCCCGTCATCCTCAGTTACGGGCCATACGCCAAGAGTCTCGCCTTCCAGGACGGCTATCCGAGCGCGTGGCAGCGCATGACGGACAAGCATCCTGACGTGACTGCCGGATCCAGCAACCTCTACCAGAGCTGGGAAGTCGTCGATCCGGAAAAATGGGTGCCGCACGATTACGTCTGCGTGCGCGTCGACTCACGCGGTGCCGGATGCTCGCCCGGCTTCATCGATCATTTCTCGCCGCGCGAAACCAAGGATTTCTACAACAGCATCGAATGGGCGGGCGTGCAGCCATGGTCGAATGGCAAAGTCGGTCTCAACGGAATTTCCTATTACGGCATCAACCAGTGGCATGTCGCCTCGATGCAACCGCCACACCTCGCTGCAATGTGCATCTGGGAAGGCGCCGCCGACTGGTACCGCGACATGACGCATCATGGCGGCATTCTCTCGACGTTCTGGGAGAACTGGTACGACATGCAGGTCAAGACCGTACAATACGGCGCCGGCGAAAAAGGCAAGCGCAGCCGCGTGCACGGCGACCTTGTGTGCGGACCGGAGACCTTGTCGGACGCCGAACTCGCGAGAAATCGCGCCGATTTCGGCGCCGAGATTGCCGCGCACCCGATGGATGACGACTACCACAAGGCGCGTTCGCCGAAATGGGACAAGGTCGTCACGCCGCTGTTCTCGGCCGCCAACTGGGGCGGACAAGGCCTGCACCCCCGCGGGAATTTCGAAGGCTTCGGGCGCGCAGCGTCCAAGCACAAATGGCTGGAAGCGCACGGGATCGAACACTGGACGCACTTCTACACTGACTACGGCCGCGAACAGCAGCTGCGCTTCTTCGACCATTTTCTGCACGGCAAGAAAGCCGGCTGGGCCAAGCAGCCGAAAGTGCTGTTGCAGGTGCGCCACATCGATAAATTCGTACCGCGCGCCGAGAACGAATGGCCGCTCAAGCGCACGCGATGGACCAAGTTCTATCTCGATCCGTCTGTAATGACGCTGACAACCAAAAAACCGTCCGGCGTGGCGCAACTCAAGTTCGCGTCAATGGGTGATGGTCTCACATTCCTCACGCCACCGCTCGCGCAGGAAACCGAAATCACCGGACCGTCGGCGCTGAAATTGTTCGCATCATCGTCGAACGCCGACGCCGACTTCTTCATCGTGTTGCGGGTCTTCACCGGCGATCTCAAGGAGATCGTATTCCAGGGCGCCATCGATCCGCACACGCCGATCGCGCAAGGATGGCTGCGCGCCTCGCACCGCAAACTCGACAAGAAGTTGTCAAAGCCCTACCGCCCCTATCACACCCACGACCAGAAGCAGCCGCTCAAGAAAGGCGAGACGGTGGAACTCGACATCGAGATCTGGCCAAGCTCGATCGTCGTGCCGGCCGGTTATCGCGTCGGGCTCTCGATCCGCGGCAAAGATTACGAATATGGCGGCGCCAGCGGCGGCAAGCTGTCGAACTTCAAGAATGAGCTGAAAGGATGCGGCCCCTTCCTGCACGACGACCCGCGCGATCGCCCGCCCGCCATTTTTAACGGCACGACGAGCCTGCATTTTGGACGCGGCAAGGCGCCGTATCTGCTGTTGCCGATCATTCCGCCGAAAAAGCGAGCAGGTAAACGCTAGTCGCGCAAAGACTGCGGATGTCGGCCAGCGCAACCTTACAAACGACCCGGCTGCGGCCATTTGGGGTGTTCATTCCCATTGAACCTAAGGTAAGGTTCACGCAACCTTCGACCTAACAGAAGGATCAGGGGGGAAATGGGTACGCAATTCTGGCTGGTCCAGGCGTTCAACGGCGTGTCGTATGGCGCGCTGTTGTTTCTTGTGGGCAGTGGGCTGTCGCTGATTTTTGGCGTCATGCGCATCGTCAACTTGTCGCATGGGTCCTATTTTCTCTTGGGCGGCTACATCGCGCTGTCGGTCATCCACGCAACGGGGTCGTGGGCGCTGTCGCTGCCCGTTGCCGCGCTCGCCGTTGCTGTTCTCGGCTTGCTGATGGAGCGGCTGTTCCTGCGATCGCAGGGCTTCGAACTTTTTCGCAACGCCGTGATTGGAACGTGTCTGGGCGTGCTTGCCGCATTGGCCGCGGAGCGCGGCCAATTCATCGGGCTCGGCTGGAGCCCTTTTATCGCAGTTGCCGCGCTGGTCGCCGTTGCGTTCTTCTTTATCCTCAATCGCGTGTCGATCGTGCCGGTCGAGACCGATGTGCTGCGCCAGGTGCTGCTCACCGTCGGCTTCGCGTTCCTGTTCCAGCAGGGCGCGCTCGACATCTGGGGCGGCAATAACATGGACATCAACCCGCCGGCCGCGCTGACGCAAAGCATCGTTGTGGGCGGCATCTATTTCCCGCTCTACCGCGTGTTCATGATCGGCATGGCGCTCGCCTTCGGCATTTTGCTGTGGCTCGTGATGGAAAAGACCCGCATGGGCGCCGCAGTGCGCGCAACCGTCGACGATGCGCAGATGGCGCGCGGCGTCGGCATCGATACCAACCGCATTTCGATGTTCATCTTCGCGCTCGGCGCCTTTCTTGCCGCGCTCGGCGGCGTCATCGGTGGCGCGTTCCTCGGCATCTATCCAGGCCTCGATTTCGAGATGCTGCCGCTCGCCTTTGCGGTCGTGATCATCGGCGGCATGGGCTCACTCGGCGGCGCGGCAATCGGCGCGCTCGCGGTCGGCCTCGCCGATAATTTCGGCAAAGCACTTTTCCCGGAGGTTTCCTACTTCACCCTTTACGCGCCGATGGTGCTGATCCTCGCGATCAAGCCGACCGGCCTGTTCGGACGGGACTGAGCGCGACCGATGGCAAACCAGAGACTCAAGATACTGATTGTCGTCGCCTGCCTGGCTGCGCTGGCGTTGATCGTTCCGCACTCCGGCTCGTTCGTCGTGCTGCTGGCGACGCGCGCGATGGCCTTCGCGATCCTCGCAATGAGCGTCGACCTGCTGCTCGGCTACACTGGCCTCTCGTCGATGGGACAAGCGGCTTATTTCGGCGTCGGCGCCTATCTCACCGCAGTGCTCGCGACCAAGGTCCACTTCGGTCTCGGCTGGGATTTCTGGGTTGTGGTCATACTCGGCATGTTACTTGGCGCAGCGCTCGCGGCGCTTTTCGGGCTGTTCGCCATTCGCGCCGGCGGCGTCTACTTCCTGATGATCACGCTAGCGCTCGGCCAGTGCGTCTGGGGGCTTGCCTACCGCTGGAATTCGCTCACCGGCGGCGACAACGGCATCAATCTCAACGGCCGGCCGAATTTCGGCCTCGATCTCGGCAACGAAGTCACCTTCTTCTATCTCGTGTTCGCGTTCTTCGCGGTGTCGATGGCGCTGATGTATGTGCTGGTGCGCTCGCCCTTCGGGCAGAGCCTTGCCGGCATCCGCGAGCGTGAATTGCGCATGCAGATCCTCGGCTACAACACCTGGCTGCACAAATATATCGCCTTCGTCATCGCGGGCGCCTTTGGCGGGCTGGCCGGCGTGCTGTGGGCGCACACCAACGGGCACGTCAGTCCGGAAACGGTCGTGCTCACCACCTCGGTGGATTCGCTGCTGATGGTCGTGCTTGGCGGTTCGGGTACCTTGGTCGGAGCGGCGATCGGCACAGCGATCGTGTTCGGCCTGCGCGAATATCTCAGCACGCTGGTGCCATGGTGGCAGTACGTGCTCGGCGGCGTTTACGTTCTCACCATCCTGTATTTGCCGATGGGCCTGATGGGGATTCTCTCCCGCTTCGGGCAGCGGCTCAAATCTCCAGACCAGGACGAAGAGCTCGAGAAACTCGCGACTAAGCCTTCCTGAGCGGTAACGGGAAGGCCATGACAACAACGGAGGAACGTCGAATGACCAACAGACTGCAAAAACTAATGCTGGGCAGTTGTCTGGCCCTCGGTCTCGGGGCGAGCGCCCCGGCCAGCGCCGAAGAGCTGCGCATCGGATACATCGCGCCGGTGACCGGCATCTTTGCCCAGGTCGGCAAGGACATGGTGGACGGCTTCCAGCTCTACCTGTCTGAACACAACAACAAGCTCGGCGGTATGGACGTGAAGTTCATCGTCGAGGACGACCAGGGCAAGCCCGACGCCGGCGTCACCAAGGCAAAGAAGCTGATCCTGCAGGACAAGGTGCAGATGTTCATCGGCGGCCTGCTCGCCTCCAGCGGCTACGCACTGGCGCCGATCTCGACCCAGGAGAAGACACTTTATATCTCGTCTGTCTCCTCGGCCGACGACCTCACGCAGCGCCAGCTCAGCAAATATCCGTATTTCATGCGGACCAGCTGGACCTCGTCGCTGCCGCATCATCCGCTCGGGCAATGGGCCTGCGATAACGGCTTCAAGAAAGTCATCGTGATCGCGGCCGACTATGCCTTCGGCTACGAAACGGCCGGTGGCTTCCAGTCCGCGTTCGAAGCCTGCGGCGGCAAGGTGATCCAGAAGATATGGCCGCCGCTCGGCACCAAGGACTTCGGGCCTTACATCCCGACCTTCAAGGCGGATGCCGACGGCATCTTCACCACCATGGTCGGCCCGATGGCGTTGCAGTTTCCCAAGCAACTGCGTTCGGCAGGCATCAAAACGCCGATCCTCGGCAGCGGCGTGAGCTATGACGAGTTCGTGTTGCCGTTCATGGGCGACGAAGTGATCGGCGACGTCTCGGCGCTGCACTACAGCGCGGCGATCGACACGCCGGCGAACCAGGCCTTCGTAAAGGCCTATCGCGACAAGTTCGGCAAGGTGCCGGGCTACTATTCGGAAAACAACTACACCACCGCCATGTGGCTCGATAAGGCGCTCACCAAAACCGGTGGCAAATACCCGGGACCGGAAGAGTTCATCAAGGTCATGGCGAGCATCAAGCTTGATGCGCCGCGCGGGCCGGTCGAACTCGACGACATGCGTAACCCGATCGAGAACGTCTACATCAAGAAAGTCGAGAAGAAGAAGATGTTCGGCTACGACAAGGACGAGCTCTGGAACACTGTGATCAAGACTTACCCCAAGGTCAGCCAGTTCTGGACCGAGGGTAAGGAGAAGTTCCTGGCGCATCCGGTCTATGACCGCGATTACCCGCCCTGCAAGTACTGCGAATAAGCGACGAGCGCCGGAGCCCAGCCACGGGCTCCGGCCCTTTATTGAATCCATAGGATGTCCGAGTGAGCACCGACACTCAAACGAACGGCGGACCGGTCCCGGCACTCGAACTCAAGGGACTCTGCAAGAGCTTCGGCGGCTTGCAGGCCACGCGCGAGGTTACGCTGCGCATCATGCCGGGCGACCGCCAGGCCATTATCGGACCGAATGGCGCCGGCAAGACCACGTTGTTCAATCTGATCACTGGCATCTATCCGGTAACGTCCGGACAAGTCCTGCTCTTCGGGCAGGATGTCACCGGGTGGCCGAGCCACCGGCGCACGGCACTCGGCATGGCGCGTACGTTCCAGGTTACCAGCCTGTTTCCAAAATTGACCGTGCTGGACAATGTACTGCTCGCGATCAAAGGGCTGCGGTCGTCGAAATTCGTGATGTGGCGATTTTTGTCCTCATACAAAGAGGTCTACGACAAAGCGCATCACCTGCTCGAACAGGCGAACTTCCTGGACCGCAAGGACACCGAAGTGCGCAACCTGTCGCACGGCGAGCAGCGGCAACTCGAAATCGTGCTGGGACTCGCCAGCGATCCGAAGATTTTCTTCTTGATGAACCGGCCGCCGGCCTGTCGTCGGGCGAATCCACCGAAATGGCCGAGTTCCTGATGAAGCTCGATCCGAAACTCGCAATACTTCTGATCGAGCACGACATGGACGTTGTGTTCGACGTCGCCTCGCAGATTTCCGTTCTGCATTTTGGCGAGATTCTGGAATCCGGCACGCCGCAGCAAATCCATTCGAGCGCCCGGGTACAGGAAATCTATCTGGGGACGGACTAGCGCATGATCCCGAAAAGTGGGAACCGGTTTTCGGAAAAGATCATGCGCCGGAAAAATGTAAGGTGAGCAAAGTGGTCCATTCTAAACCGATCAGGCTCTAGCCTCATGGCCATTCTCGAAGTTCAGGACATTCACACCTACTACGGCGACGCCTACGTCCTGCAGGGCCTGTCGTTGCAACTCGAGCAAGGTCAGATCCTTGGCCTGCTCGGCCGCAACGGAGTCGGCAAGTCGACGCTTGTCAATTCGATCGTCGGCTTCAATCCACCGCGCCGCGGCAAGGTCGTGTTCAAGGGCGGTGACATTACACATCAGGCGTCATTTGAAACCGTGCGCGGCGGCATGGGGCTGGTACCGCAGGGCCGCCGCGTGTTTCCGACGCTCGGCGTGGAAGAGAACCTGCTGGTGGCCGAACGCAGCCCGGACCGGCATGGCTGGAATCTGCAGCGCGTCTACAAGCTGTTTCCGCGCCTGCAGGAGCGCCGCTCCCAGCGCGCCAAAACATTGTCCGGCGGCGAACAGCAGATGCTGGCCATCGGCCGTGCGCTGATGACGAACCCCGATTGCCTGATCATGGATGAGCCGTCCGAGGGCCTGGCGCCGATCATTATCCAGGGCCTCTGGGAAGCGATCGGCACGCTCAAGAAAGAAGGCCTGTCCATCCTGCTGGTCGAGCAGAATGCGCATCTTGCGCTCAAACTCGTCGACTACGTACACGTCATGAGCAAGGGCCAGGTGGTCTATTCCGCCAAGCCCGAGGAATTGCGTGCCAATGACGAAATCAAGTCCAGCTATCTCGGCATTTAATTCACGAATTCACTCAAGCCGCGGTTGTGCGATTGCCTTGCCCATTGTCGCAGGTGGGCGCGCCGGCTGGCCGCACCCCACCGGGCTTTACATCATGGAACGGCTTGGCCGATGATAGGGGCAATAGGTCCGCCGGTGGGGCATGGCGGTCCGCAATGTCAGTCAATTTTTGTCACTAAACTTGGCGGCCCGCACAAAATGCGATGAAGGCCCGTCAAAAAATGAGCCCCACAAGGGCGTAGAGGGAGGAACGGAATGTCTCGCAAGGTCAACCGTCGTAAATTTATGGCCGGTACCGCCGCTGGTGCTGTGGCGGCGACTTTCAAATTCCCGGCACCGGCGATCGCGCAAGCGGCGCCGTTCAAGCTCGGCTTGCTCACCATCAAGACCGGACCGCTCGCGCAAGGCGGCATCCAGATGGAGCAAGGCGTCATCACGTACCTGAAGGAAAAGGATTACACCCTCGGTGGCCGCAAGGTGGATTTCGTCTCCGCCGATACCGGCGGCAGCCCGGCCGGCGCCAAGACGAAGGCACAGGAACTGGTCGAGCGTGACAAGGTCGACACCATCGTCGGACCGCTCGCCGCCTTCGAGCTGCTGGCGATCACCGACTACATCGCGCAAGCCAAGACGCCGCTCCTGAGCCTCGCCGCGGCCGAAGATTTGACCCAACGCCGTCCGAACCCGTATTTCCTGCGCGCTTCAGCCTGCTCTTCGCAAGCGATGCATCCGATGGCCGACTACGCTGCGAAGGAAATGAAACTGAAGAAGATGATCACCATCACCGAGGACTTTGCCTTCGGCTACGAACAAATGGGCGGCTTCCAGCAGACTTTCGAAGACAATGGCGGCAAGATCCTCAAGAAGCTGTGGCCGCCGCTCGCCACGCCGGACTACACCCCCTATCTCGCGCAGATCGCGGATTGCGATGGCGTGTGCCAGGGCTTCGCCGGTGGCAATCCGTTGAAGTTCATGAAGCAGTACGCCAGCGCGGGTCTCAAGTTCCCCGTGGTGACGGGCCAGACCGGCGGCGATGACGCACTGCTGCGCAGCTATGGCGACGAAGCGGTCGGGCTCATCAGTTCGTGCCCGTACACCCTCGACGCCCAGACCGAGGCGAACAAACGCTTCGTCGCAGGCATGCAGAAAAACTTCAACCTGGATCCCGGCTTCTACGCGGCCGGCCTCTACATCAACTGCATGGTCATTGACGAAGCGCTGAAGAAATCCGGCGGAAAGAGCGACGACAAGGCTGAATTCATGAAAGCCCTGCGTTCGGTTTCGCTCGCCGATACCCCACGTGGGCCGGTCAAGTTCGATCACCTCGGCAATGCGGTTGGCAACATGTTCATCCGTAAATGCGAGAAGGTCGGTGGCAAGCTCGTGAATACAACGATCAAGACGTACACGAACGTCAGCCAGTTCTGGACCTACGACGAGAAGAAGTTCCTCGAACAGCCGGTCTATTCGCGCGACTACCCGCCGCTCAAATCCTGATGCACGATATGACGCGGGCGCCGCACAGGCGCCCGCGATTTTCTGACACGGCGAGCGCGGGACGACGGCGACCATGAATTTTTGGCTGGTGCTGGGGGTCAACAGCATCACTTTTGGTGGGCTGCTGTTCCTGCTGTCGGCGGGCTTTTCCCTCATCTTCGGGCTGATGCGCATCCCGAACCTGACGCATGGCTCCCTATTCATGGTGGGAGCCTATGTCGGCGTCACGTTCGTTCTCGGCATCCACGGATTTCAGTTGAATTTCTGGCTGGCGGCCGTGGTGGCGACGCTGACGGTGGCGGCACTCGGGGCGCTGGCTGAACGGCTGCTGCTGCGCCGCATGCCCGGCGACCAGCTGGCGCAGGTGCTGGTGACGCTCGGCCTTTCGTTCATGGCCGCCGATCTCTGCCTGATGATCTGGGGTGGCGATCCGATCTCCGTTCCGACACCACCTGAACTTGAGGGCTTTGCGCGTTTCGGTGTGCTGGTGTTTCCGGCCTACCGGCTCGCGATCATCGTGATCGCGATCATATTCGCTATAGCGCTTTGGCTGTTGCTGGACCGCACGCGCCTCGGCGCCATGATCCGCGCCGGCGTGGATGATCCGGATATGGCGCGGGTAGTCGGCATTCGCGTATCGCAGCTTTTCACCATTGTTTTCGCACTCGGCGCCGGGCTTGCAGCCTTTGCCGGCATCATCGGCGGGCCGATCCTCTCGGTCTATCCCGGCCTCGATCAGGACATGCTGCCGCTGGCGCTGGTGGTGGTAATCCTCGGTGGCACTGGCAGCCTGCTCGGATCTTTCGTCGGCAGCATCATCGTCGGCTTCATCTACAATTTCGGCCAGGCGCTGCTGCCGGAGCTTGCCTATTTTGTCCTCTTCCTGCCGATGTTGCTGGTCCTGCTATTTCGGCCACAGGGTTTGTTCGGAAGGCACGTGCCATGACCACGCGCCTGCTCGCCTTCGGCATCGCTTTCGTCGCACTTGCCACGCTGCCGTACTGGGTGTCCGGCATCTACTACATCAACGTTTCCAGCCAGATCCTCTTCTACGCCATCTTTGCGCTCGGGCTGAATGTGCTGGTGGGCTACGCCGGGCTTGTTTCGCTCGGCCATGCCGGGCTGTTTGGCGTAACTGCGTATGCCACCGGCTACATGTTGCAACTCGGATTCAGTCATCCGGCGGCGATCCTCATCGCGCTATTGATCAGCGTGGTTTCGATGGCGGTCTTTGCGGCGCTGTCGCTGCGTTCGACCGGGATTGGATTCATCATGATCACGCTGGCCTTGGGCGAAATCCTCTGGGGTCTCGCCTATCGCTGGATCAGCCTCACCGGCGGCGACAACGGTCTAAGCCTGAAGACACGACCGGAACCGTTCGGCTATTCGCTCGCCGACGCCAATACATTTTACTACGCTACACTCATCACATTTCTACTGTCGTTCACAGCGATGGCCGTGTTCGTACGTTCGCCGTTTGGCGCCGCGCTAATGGGAACACGGGATCAGCCGCGCCGCATGAATGCGCTCGGCTACCACGTCTGGGCCATCCGGTTTTACGCGTGTCTGCTTTCCGGCCTGCTGACATCGGTGTCAGCCATCTTGTTCGTCTACTACACGCAATTCATTAGCCCGCAGACTCTCGCCCTCACCTCGTCGGCCGAAGTGCTGCTGATGGTGATTGCCGGCGGCCCCGGAACGCTGCTCGGGCCGATTGTCGGTGCGACCCTCGTGGTGGTGGTAAAAACGGTCGTGAGCGGTTTCATCGAACGCTGGAATTTTCTGCTCGGCGCCATCTTCGTCGCGATCGTCATCCTGATGCCGGAAGGCCTGGTTCCCGGCACCGTGCGGTTATGGCGCCTGGCGTGGCGCAAACGCAGTCCTGGCGCCGTGCCCGGCGGTGCGGAGGCCAAGCCGTGAGCGCTTTGACCATCTCCGCACTGACCAAATCCTTCGGTGGCCTGCACGTAACCCGCGGCGTCGATCTCAATGTCGAGCCGGGGGAGCGGCGATTGATCATCGGACCCAACGGCGCCGGCAAGACCACGCTGTTCAATCTGATAACCGGAGAGCTGACGCCGGATTCCGGCTCGATTCATCTGTTCGGCCAAGACATTACTAAAGTGCCGAGCCGCCGCCGTCCTCACCTCGGCATGGCGCGCACCTACCAGATCATCACGTTATTTTCGCGCGATACGATCCTTCACAACGTGACGCTGGCATTGCTGGGGTTGTCGCCGTCGCGCTGGAACCCGCTGATCGACCTCAAGCGACAGGGCCATTTCGTCGAGCACGCACAGGCGGCGCTGGAACGCGTCGGCCTCGGCCATATTGCCAACCGCCCCTTGGCGCAGACCTCCTACGGCGAACGCCGCCGCGTCGAGATTGCCATGGCGCTGACACAAAATCCGAAGGTGCTGCTACTCGACGAGCCGTTCGCCGGACTGTCGATCGACGAGCGTCGCGACGTCCAGAAATTGCTCCTGGCGATCCCGCGTGACGTCACGATTGTGATGATCGAACACAACATGGACGTCGCGCTGGAATTCGCCGAGCGCATCACTCTTCTGCATTTCGGTGAAGTCATCGTGGAAGGCAACCGCAGCGAAGTCGTCGCCGACCCCCGCACGCGGGAGGTCTATCTTGGCCACTAGCGCGCTCAGCCTCAGCCACATCGACGCTTTTTATGGCGAGAGCCACGTCCTTGGCGACGTGTCGTTCGAGCTCGGCGAAGCGCGCATGCTTGGCCTGCTCGGGCGCAACGGCGCCGGCAAATCGACCTGCATGAATGTCACCATGGGCCTGCTGCCGCCGCGCCACGGCGTGGTGACGGTCTTCGGGGAAAAAGTGAGCGGCCTGCCGCCGGAAATGATCGCCGCGCGCGGCGTTGCGCTGGTGCCGCAGGGCCGCCGTATTTTCAAGAGCCTGACCGTGCGTGAAAACCTGGTGGTCGCCGCCCGCAAGCCGGATTCCGGCAGCAAGCACGCACCCTGGACCACCGACACGGTGTTCGGGATGTTTCCGCGCCTCGCCGAGCGCCGCAGCCAGATTGCCGCGCATCTATCGGGCGGCGAGCAGCAGATGCTGGCCATCGGCCGCGCTTTGATGGGCAATCCGCGCGTCCTGCTGATGGATGAACCCTCCGAAGGGCTGGCGCCGCAAATCGTCGCTGAAGTGATGGCCACGATCCGCAAACTGAAGGAAAGTGGGCTGTCGATCGTGCTGGTCGAGCAGAATCCGAAGCTGGTATTTGACGTCGCCGATGACATTGTCATCCTCAATACCGGGCGGGTGGCGGTGGTCTCGACCCCCACGAAGCTTGAAAAAGACGGCGTCGATTTGCGCCAGCACCTCGGGGTGTTCTAGGACGTTTCCACACATGAAGCGGTAATGCGCGGCAAAGGTTTACACTCGGGCCGCCCGAAGGCCGGATCCGGGTGCCACGCCACAACAGAGGCAATGCGAAATGGCTGAGATCTGGAACAAATATGCGGACACCGCTGCGCGCAAGCACGGCAAGCCCGGGCGCGACGTGCGGCCGAAAAGTCTCACGGTCGATATGCACGCGCATGTCGCAGTGCCGCGCGTCGCCGAGATCGTGACACCGCATCTCAAGCAGTCGACCGATCCGCTGGTTCAGGACTCGACGCCCGAGACGCAGGCCCTGATGGCAAAACAGGCGGCCGACATCCGCACGCGCATAAGCACGACGGACGAACGCTTTAGCGTGATGGACGAGATGGGCGTTGATATGCAACTCATCTGCCCGGCACCGCCGCAGATCTATTACTACCTGCCGGCCGATGTCGGCGTGCAGGCCGCCCGCGCTCTCAACGACGGCATTGCCGAATATGTCGGCAAGCATAGCGACCGGCTGGTTGCGCTCGGCGGCGTGCCGATGCAGGACGGCAATGAGGCCGCGAAAGAGCTTGAGCGTTGCATGAAGCAACTCAAGTTCAGGGGCGTCGAGATTCTCACCAACGTCAATGGCAAGGAGCTATCCGATCCTGCTTTCGCGCCGTTCTGGAAGAAAGCCGAGGAACTCGACGCACTGGTGCTGATCCACCCAACCGGTTTCACCCAGCCGCAGCGTTTCGCGCGTTATTACTTCAACAACGTGATCGGCAATCCGCTCGACACCACGGTGGCGCTGCACTACCTGCTCTTCGACGGCGTCTTCGAACGGCATCCGAAGCTTCGCGTTCTGGCCGTGCATGGCGGCGGCTTCCTCGGTGCCTATTCCGGCCGCATCGATCATGCCTGGGGCGCCCGGTCGGACGCACACGGCAATTTGCCGAAGCCGCCGACGACCTATCTGCGGCGGAACGTCTACTTCGACACGGTCGTTTTTACGCCGCATCAGCTCGAGTCGCTGGTGAACACCTTCGGCGCCGATCGCATCGTCATGGGCACCGACTATCCGTTCGATATGCTGGAACACGATCCGATCGGTCACATTGCTTCAGTGGACAGCTTCGACGACAGCACGCGCGCCGCGCTGGCCGGCGGCAACGCCAAGAAGTTGCTGGGGATGTGAGCGCTAAATCTTTAGCAGGCTCGGTAAAGGCCTTTGTATGCTAATATTCACTCTGCCGCATTTGAAAATAAAACAGCGGAGGCGGTAGTGACCGGGATTCAAACCCACATTCCGACGGAAGTACATTTTGATTTTCTGGGAATGACCATCCCGGTTCATTGGGATTATCACGCCATCCTGATGGTCACGGTCTGGTTCGTGCTGGTTCCGATCTGCATCATCACCATCCGTTTCGGTAAACCGAAGCCGACGCTGACCGGCCTGCACCGCAAAGTCAGCATCAAGAATATCGAGTGGTGGTGGTTCAGCGTCCACAAATACGGGCTGATATTTTCGATCAGTCTGGCGCTCGCAGGAGCCATTGTCGCCGTGACGGTCAGCGGCGGCTTTAGCGGGTCGTTGCACTCGATGTTCGGCCTGACGACCGTCGCGCTCGGATGTTTGCAGATCATGGGCGGCTGGCTCAGGGGCAAGCACGGCGGGAAAAATTATTACTCCGCCGATCCGAACGATCCGAAAACCTGGTTCGGCGACCATTACAACATGACAACGCGCCGTCGTACGTTCGAGGCCTATCACAAAACGGCGGGCTATTTCGTCTATTTCTTTGCCGCCGGCGCGGTTGCCAGCGGCCTGATGCAATATCCCATACCAGGTGTGGCGGAGTTCATCGTCGCCATGGTGCTCATCGCGTTCGTTGTATCCATTGTGCTGGAATACAAGGGGTACCGTTATGACGGCTACCGCGCCGCGCACGGCTACACGATGGACGCGCCTTTCAACAAAGAACGCGAATTTCTGTAACCCGGTAAATTGCAACTCACGCGTACAAGAAATCCAGCACCGCCGTCTCGGCGATCACCGCCGCATCGTCGCTGTGCCGTCCGGCGCGCGCCTGCTCTTCTTGGGTGCGGCTAGCCTGCAGATAAGCGCCGAGGTGCCGCGCGCGCTCAATGATGCGGTGATTTTCCGGAAGCCGCGCCGCTTCGAAACGCTTGAGCGCGCTCTCGACGTCGGACTCGCGCTGCAATGCCTCGGCCAGTGCCGCCGCGTCATCCGCCGCTTTGGAAACGCCTGCCGCAACGTGCGGGCGCGCAACGAAGGCCGCATCGCCCGCGACCGCCACCCGGCCAAAGGCCATGCGCGGTGACTCAAGATCGTAGATCGGTTGCAGGATCGGCTCCGCGATCAGTCGCACGATCTGGCGAAACTGCGGCGCGACGAGCCGCTCGGCATCGGCCCGCATTTCCGCAATCGCCTCGCGGCGGATCAGCGGCGGTGGAATTGAAATCGCGTGCGTCACGCCGCGCTCGTCGGTCAGCAACCATTTCAGCTTGGTCGCCTCGTCGGCCGGCCGGTACCAGACAACATTGTAACGGCGGTGGCCCGGCCGCAGATCGTTGTCGGGACCTGCCACGGGATACCCGAGGAGCTGCTCGCCCGGCGGCAAACCGAACGTCATGTATTCGAACAGTTCGTGATGAACATCTGGCGGGAAATCGGATTCCGCGATCAGCGCGCGCCAAGCCGAATAGCCGGCATAGCCCGGTGTGACATCCGGCTGGCATTGCTGGCGAACCGTGGAGCGAATCCCGTCGGCGCCCACCAGCAAGTCGGCTTCAATGATTTCGCCATCGGAAAAATGCGCCCGCACAACATCTGCGTCCTGGGTAAATTTGGCGAGGCCACGCCCCCGGTGATAGTGCTCGGGCGGAAAGCCATCGCGCAGCAGGCGATAGACTCGTTCCCACGCGGTCAGCACCTGCGGGCATTCAATCTGCTGTGTCAGGCGGCCCTGCGCATCGAGAATCTTGCGGGTTGTGATGTGCACGCCGAGCGCGCCGGTGGCGAGCCCAAGCCCGCGCAGCCGCTCGATCAGTTCGGCCTGCGCCACGATGCCCGCGCCGCGCCCCGACAGCTCGCTGTCGACCCTTTCGTAGACATCTACCGCCCACCCGGCCCGCCGTAGCAAAAGACCGCTCAGCAGGCCGCTCATCGAGCCCCCCACAATAATTGCGCGCTTTGCACCAGCTCCGGTCAATGGCTCAGCCCCGATCTTTCCGTTTACCCATTTATCCTATATATGACCGCCAACCGCTTTGGAGGAATTCACATGGCCCTGACCATGCGCGAGAAGCAGGCCGAGAAAAAGGGAATGTCGCAGTGGCCGGCCGATATTGCCGCCGAGTTCGAACGCGAGAGCAAGAATCCTAATCCGTGCGTCGGCTCCACGTTGTTGTCGGAAAATGAACGGACACGGGTGTGGATCATCCGCCTCGCCCCGGGCGAGCGCATCGGCTTCCATCGGCACGTGCTCGATTATTTCTGGACTGCCGTCTTGGGTGGCCGCGGCCGCCAGCACGTGCATGACGGCACGACCGTGGAATATACCTACCAGCCGGGCGAAACCCGTCACGAGGCCTACGGCAAAGGCGAATTCAAGGTGCATGACCTGGAAAATCTCGGCGACCGCGAAATGGTTTTCATGACCGTTGAGTTCAAGGACAGCGCCAACAAGCCGATGACTCTGCCGGCCGGCGTCAGGCCGCAATCTGCTGCCGCCTAAATAACCGGTCATTGAAGCGCCCGCCGCGAGGCACCAGCCCACGGCGGGCGTTTCATTTTGTCGCGCAAAACAGGCTTCGGCCCCTCAATTGACGGACTAGCCAAGCCTGCGGCCTTCCTGCAAACTGCAGCGCAATGGCCGGACCTCGTCAACGAGCATCGGACCAAGAAGAAACGGGACTTAAGAGGGGAAACTTAGACCGGCACGTTGGGCGCCTGCGCCGGTTGAGAGCGGCATGGATATTTCCTGGGATTTGTTACTGAACGCGATCGCAGCCGGGCTGCTGCTCGGTGGATTCTACGCTGCCGTCACCGCCGGCATTTCGATTTCGTTCGGCATGCTCGACATCGTCAACATCGCGCACCCGGCCTTCGTCATTCTCGGCTCGTATCTCGCTTATTTCATCAATATCAATTTCGGCGTCGACCCCATCATCGTCAGCATACTCATGCTGCCGTTCTTCTACGCACTCGGCGTATCGGTCTATCAGGTCTACTATCTCTCCTTCGAAAAACGCGGGCAGGAATCGCTGCGTGGCCTCGCTTTCTTCTTTGGCCTGCTGTTCGTCACTGAAGTGTCGCTGATCCTGGTGTTCGGTGTCGACTATCGCTACGTCGAAGCCGCCTATATCGGGCCCAGCATCCACATCGGAATTGTCGATCTGCCGCTGCGCATGCTGGTGCCGTGCCTGGTCGCGCTGGCGCTGTTCAGCGCGATCCAGCTCATTATCACCCGCACCTTCACCGGCCGCGCCATCATGGCGGTGTCGCAGGATCAACTGGCGCTGCAACTGATGGCGGTCGATCCGATCCGCATCAAACGCATCGCCTTCGGCCTCTCGATCGCAACGGCCGCAGTCGCCGGTGCCCTGCTGATCATCATCCAGCCGGTCGAGCCGTCGGTGGGGCGCGAATATATTGGCCGCGTGTTCGCCATCTGCGTCCTCGGCGGACTCGGCAGTATGCCTGGAACGTTGATTGCCGCGCTCCTGCTCGGTGTCGTCGAAAGCATCACCGCAACCTTCTATGGCCCGTCATGGGCGCCCGCCGTGGCCTTTGGTTTCCTTCTGCTCACGTTGGCCTTCCGGCCATCGGGTCTGCTGGGACGGTAAGGGCCATGAGCACGACAAAATTCTCACTTATCGCAATTGCAATCGGCGCGCTGTTCATGGCATTCGCGCACTGGTTCCAGGTCGATTATCTGTTTTTCGCCTGCTACACGATCCTGCAATTCATTGTGCTGGCGACCGCCTGGAATATCCTCGGCGGCTATTGCGGCTACGTGAATTTCGGCTCGGCCGCCTTTTTCGCCATGGGCGCCTATTCATCGGTCGCGCTGCACAAGTTTGATCCGCAATCCTTTGAATTTTGTTTTACCGACTCCGCTTGCATGTCGTTCCATTTTCTCGATTGGGCCTTCCCGCTTCCGATTCCGGTTCTGATTGTCATCGGCGGTATCGTGTCCGCCATCGCCGGCTTCGGCATGGGCTATCTGACGCTGCGGCTGCGCGGCTCGTTCTTCGCCATTGCCACACTGGCGCTCGCCGTGGTGCTGCAGACTTTGGTGGTCAACTGGGACTTCGTCGGCGGGTCACGCGGCGCTTACATCATTCGTCCGGACAATCTGGAATTTGCTGGCATCCAGGTCAACTATATAGAATATCTGTTCGCGCTGATGTTGCTGCTGACGGTCATCGCGCTGAATACCGCGCGCATCATCGAGCGATCACAGCTCGGCTTCGGCTTCGCCACCATTCGCGACGATGAACTGGCGGCAGAAGCCTGCGGCGTTCCGACACTTCGTCTCAAGCTGATTGCAACGACCTTGTCCGGCGCGTTCATGGGCATGGCCGGCGCGCCGTTCCCCTACTATATCGGCTATCTGCAGCCGGCCTCCGCGTTCGGTCTTGAATATGCGGTCAACTCGATTGCGATGCCGATGATCGGCGGCACCACCAGCTGGGTCGGTCCCCTGGTCGGCGCCGTCCTGCTCGGTTCGGCGCAGCAATATGCCACCGTGACTATTTCGTCGGCGGTCAACCTGCTGATTGTGGGCCTCATGCTTGTGGCCTTCGTCATCATCGCGCCCAACGGGCTGGTCGGGCTGGTGCAGGAACGCCTGCGCGCATGGAGGAAACCATGAGCGCGCTGCTGCATGTCGACAATATCAGCAAACGGTTCGGCGGGTTTGTCGCGCTCGACGGCATCGATCTCGCGGTGCAGCCGGGCGAGCGGCTGGGACTGATCGGCCCCAACGGTTCGGGCAAGAGCACCCTCGTCAACTGCATCTGCGGAACATTGCAGAACGAGACCGGCAGCGTCGTCTTCGATGGTCAGACAATCGATGGCTTGGCGGCGCATGAACGCACTCATCGCGGGGTCGCGCGCAGCTTCCAGCTGCCACGCCCGTTCCACAGCATGACGCTCGCCGATAACTTGCGTATCCCCCTGCTCTACACCGTGCGCGCACGGGAAGGCATGTTGCATGCGCACAGCGACCTCGAAGGGCGCTGCCATGAACTCCTCGACATGGTTGGGTTGGTGAAAAAGGCCAAGCAGATGCCGCGCGATCTCACGCAGGTCGAAATGCGCAAACTCGAACTGGCCCGCGCCGTGGCAGCCGAACCGAAGCTGCTGATCGCCGACGAATCCATGGCGGGCCTGTCTCACTCAGAAATCGAAGACATCCTGGCGTTGCTGGTCAAACTGAATGAACGCGGAATCACCGTCATCCTGATTGAGCACATCATGAGTGCGGTGATGAGCTTCTCGCAACGGCTGGCCGTGCTGGTATCAGGCAAGAAAATCGCCGACGGCAAGCCGCAGGACGTGGTGCGTGATCCAGAAGTGGTGAGGGCCTATCTTGGCCAGTAGCCTCACCATAGAAAACGTGAACGCCGCCTACGGCGCGGTGCGGGTGATCCATGACGTCTCGATCAACGTTAAGGCCGGCGAGACAGTGGCGTTGCTGGGCACCAACGGCAACGGCAAGAGCACGTTGATGAAATGCGTCATGGGCATCGTGAGGCCCGTTGCCGGGCGTATCATTGCCGAAATCGACGGCGTCAAGCACAACCTCGTCGGCATGCGTACCGAAGCGATTGTCGATCTCGGCATCGCGTTGGTGCCGGAAGGCCGCCGGCTGTTTCCAAAGCTGACGGTCGAAGAAAACCTGCTGCTCGGCGCGTTCCGGCCGAAGGCGCGTGCCCAGATCAAGAGCAATCTGGACTTCTGCTTCGAGGCGTTTCCGCGCTTGGCCGAGCGGCGGCGCCAACTCGCAGGAAGCATGAGCGGTGGCGAGCAGCAGATGCTGGCATTGGCACGCGCCTTGATGCTGGCGCCGCGAATATTGCTGGTGGACGAACCTTCGGTCGGCCTCGCGCCGCTGCTGGTTGCCCGCACCATCGACGCCATCAAGGAGCTCAAGGATCACTACCAGCTCACAGTGCTGATGGCCGAACAGAACTTCACGCAAGCCATTCGGATCGCCGACCGCGGCTACGTGATCGTGCATGGCAAGATCGCTTTCGAAGGCCGTTCGACCGACGAGCTCAACAACAACGATCTGATCCGCCAGTTTTATCTTGGGATGTGAGTCCTCGCTTTGTGCGGGAGAGGCGAAAAGCAAAACGGCGCGGGATTTTTCCCGCGCCGCTTTTTATTGGGAGTGTCGTTGCGAGCGCTGGCTTACTTCACCTTCTCGAACGGATAGACGACCTTGCCAGTCGATACATCCGCCGGCGTGAGCACGGTCTGGTAGCTCATGCCCTTCCAGGTCTCGAGCCCGGCGCCGTCTTTGATGTCGTGGTACTGCACCTGCATCATGCCCGATTTGGTCCATTCACCGCCGGGGCCGTAACTCCAGTTGCCCATAATGGTCTTTTGGGGAGTCTTGCGCAGCCACTCGGCAATCTTGTCGTCGTTGATGCTCTTGGTCGCGGCAATCGCTTCGCCCAGCATGTTGATGTAGGCGTAACCCCAGCCGCCAAGATAGTAGCCAAGCGGATCCACCTTGGCGGCAGGAGCCTGCGCCTGGTACTTTTTGAAGAACTCGGCAGCCGGCGCCATCGATTTTTCGGTCGGCACCCAGGTCTCGTAGTTCACGAAACCGTTGAGCTTTGGCCCGAGCTTGTTCTTGAACACGGTGGCCTGCAGGCCGACCATCGCACCACCGATCAGCTTCGGCTTGTAGTTTGCTTCTTTTATCGCCTGCACCATGTTGACCGAACTGAGCGGGTAGGAGCACACCACCACGATGTCGGCATTCGAGGCCTGCAGCGCGCGCACGATCGGCGAGAGATCGGGTGAGTTAAACGGGAAGCTCTTGTCGTAGACGATCTTGACGCCGAAGGTCTTGGCGTTCTCACGCGCGCCCTCGCAGGCATTTTGCGAGAATTCCGCGTCCTCGAATGTCAAAGCGACCGTCGTTGGCTTTGGATTCTGCTGCATCGCGACCTGGAAGAGGCCTTCGGTGAAGGACGGTTTGGTCTTCGGTCCGGTCGGCAGAACAGAGAAGTACTTCGGATATTTGAAATCGTGGTTCACATCGAGCGCAAACAGGCTGATGAACGTCTTCTTCTTCTGGATGACGACGGGCATCGCTGGTGCGACCATGTTGGTCGCATAGCCGCCAACGACCAGGTCGACTTTGTCGACGTCGAGCAGCTTGGTGTAGATGCCCGGCACGGTCGACGGATTCGACTGGTCATCGTAGTACACCAGCTTGACCGGACGCCCGAGCAGACCACCCTTGGCGTTGGTTTCCTCTTCCCAGATCTTCATGCCGAGCAGCGCTTGCTGCCCGTTCGGTCCAAGCGGACCAGTCTGCGCCATGCTGAAACCGATCTTGATCGGCTCCTTGTCTTGCGCAGTCGCGGTCGCAACGAACACTGCGCAGGCGGCCAGGGCTGCAGCCGCCCCCGCGACGCCGGCTAAAGTTCGCGATTTGAATTGACGCACCATGTGGTCTCCTCCCGATGGGCTTCGTTTTTTTTGGTAACTGATAATGACAGCGGGCGACGCAATGGTCCACTCGCCAATGGGCCTATGAAACGGGGCTAAGAGGGGATTTTCGCACCGCAAAAATGTGCGGCGCGGCCACCGGGGCCGCGCCGCCTATTTGCCTCAACCGTGGGCAGAGCAGTGGGACGGGCCTACTGCCGGGCCTTTTCGAACGGGTAGATCACACTGCCCGACTTGTATTCGGCCGGGGTAATGATGGCCAAGGTGTCGGTGGTCTTGAACTGGTCGACTCCGTTGCCTTTGATGCCGCGAAATTGGGCCTGGAAGACCCGCGACTTTGCCCATTCGCCGCCTTTGCCGAACGAGACATCACCGACGATGGTCTTGAATGTCGTCTTGCGCAGGTAGTCGGCAAGCTTTCCGTCATCAAGGCTTTTGGTCGCAGTGATCGCCTTCCCCAGCACGTCGAGATAGGCGTAGCTGAACGGCGCCATGTAGAACCCGAGCGGGTCTACGCCCGCCTTAGCTGCGCGATCCTGATACTTCTTCAAGAACGCTTCGGTGCCTTCGAACATCAGCGATTTCGCCGGCAACCAGAAGTCGTAGTTCATGTAGCCATTGAGCGCGGGACCGAGCTTGGTCTTGAATACGGTCGACTGCAGGCCGACCATCGCGCCGCCGATCATCTTCGGGTTGAGCTTGGCTTCGTTCGCCGCCAGCACCATGCCGACCGAGTCGAGCGGATATGAACAGATCACCACCAGATCCGCATTCGTCGCCTGGATCGCACGCACGATCGGCGAGAAGTCGGTGGTCGATGGCGGATAGCTCTTGTCGTAGACAATTTTCAGACCGGCCTTTTTGGCATTTTCACGCGCGCCGTCCGATGCATTCTTGGAAAATTCCGCATCGGCCGCCACAATTGCCACCGTCGTCGGCTTCGGGTTTTGCGCCATTGCGGTGTCGAAGAAACCCTTGGTGAAGGAGGTCTTCGGCTCCGGGCCGGAGGGGATCATGGCGAAGTAGCGGTCGTATTTGAATTCGGAGTTCACGCCGAGACCGTACAGGCCGACAAACAGTTTCTTGCGTTGGAGAACGACTGGCATTGCTGGCGCCAGCATGTTGGTGCCGTACCCGCCGACGATAAGGTCGACTTTGTCGACGTCCAGCAGCTTGGTGTAGATCCCGGGCACCGTCGACGGATTACTCTGGTCATCATAGTGGATGAGTTGCACCGGACGGCCGAGCAGGCCACCTTTCGCGTTTGTCTCTTCGACCCATATGTCCATCGCGAGCAGCGCGGACTTGCCGTTCGGCCCCAGCGGACCGGTTTCGGCAATGCCGAAACCGATTTTGATCGGCTGCTTGTCTTGCGCCGTGGCGGGCGCCGCCGAAACGGCAGCGAGCGCAGCCGCCCCGGCCAGACCGGCAAACGTCATGGATTTCAGGTATCGCAACATGGTGTCCCTCCCAAATTATTGCTGTTTTGCGGGATTTTTAGCCCAATCGGCCTGCCCACGCCAGTGGGCCGTCCGCCGGGGCGGACACCTAGACGCCTTCAACCATAATGGTCTCGACCTCACCCGCACCACTGCGCCGGAAGGCGGCAGCCTTGTCGTATTCCGGCGAAGTGAAACAGGCGACGCCCTGCTCCAAAGTCGGGAATTCGATCACGATGAAGCGGTGAAATTTGTCTGGTCCTTCCATGATCTGAAAACGTCCGCCACGGGCGAGCACCTTGCCGCCAAACTTGGCAATGATGGCGGGCACAAGGTCGGTGTACTTCTTGTATTCGACCGGATCGTTGATCTTGGAACGCGCGACCCAATAAGCAGGCATATTCAACTCCCTTTGACCACAAGGCCCGGCATAGACCTTGTGCCGGGCCACCACGTCTTTAAAGGATGAGCCTAGCAAAGTTATCGAGCGACAGAACACGTCCGGCCACGAGAAAATCAGAAGAGTCCTGCCATGCCACGTCAAGTGATCGACATCTCAGTGCCCCTCGAGAACGACGTCGCGGCCGATCCTCCTGGCTATGGCCCCAAGATCGAGTATCTCGATCACCAAGCGACGGCGTCCGACATCCTCAAATTCTTTCCCGGATTGAAAAAAGAGGATTTGCCGGACGGCGAAGGCTGGGGCTTCGAGTGGGTTCGCCTGTCGACGCATTGCACGACGCATCTCGATGCGCCGTACCATTTCGCCTCGACGATGGATGGCGGCAAGCGCGCGATGACCATCGACGAGGTACCGCTGGATTGGTGTTTCAATCCCGGAGTGAAACTCGATTTCCGACATTTCGCGGATGGTTATGTGGCAACCGCCAAAGATGTCGAGACCGAGCTCAAGCGGATCGGTCACACGCTGTCGCCGCTCGACATCGTCATGGTGAATACCAGCGCCGGTGTCGCCTATGGCCGTCCGGATTATGTCGCCAAAGGTTGCGGCATGGGACGCGAGGCCACGCTCTATCTGCTGGAACGCGGTGTGCGCGTGACCGGCACCGATGGCTGGAGCTGGGACGCGCCCTTCATCCATACAATGAAGAAATATGCGGACACGCGCGACGCATCGCTGATCTGGGAAGGTCATCGCGCCGGCCGCGAGATCGGCTACTGCCACATAGAAAAGCTGCACAATCTCGAGGCGCTGCCGTCCAAAGGCTTCACCGTCAGCTGTTTTCCGGTGAAAGTGCGTGGCGGCTCCGCTGGCTGGACGCGCGCAGTGGCAATCATTGATGCTTGATTGCCCACCTCGCCGGGCGATAGCATCCCATCCAACAACAAGGCCGGGCTAAATCCCGGCCAAATAAGCATTTCCAGGGAGGATCACGTGGACAGACGCAATTTCGTCGCTGGCAGCGCGGCGGCCGCCGCCGCTTTTGGCATTGGTCCGGCTTTCGCCGAGGACACTTATCCGTCCCACGCCATCACGTTCATCAATCCGTTTCCTCCGGGCGGCGCGGCCGACGTCGTCGGCCGTCCCCTCGCCGCACTTCTTGAACCCATCCTCAAGCAGCCTTGCATCATCGAAACCAAGGCCGGCGCGGCTGGCGCGCTGGGCGGACAGGTCGCCGCCAGCGCCAAGCCGGATGGCTACACGATGCTCATCCACATCGTGTCGATCTCGGGCTTTGCCGAAGTCGACAAGCTGTTCGACCGTCAACCCAAGTTCACCCGCGCTGACTTCATCCCGATTGCACGGCTGACGTCGGGTCCGATGGTTCTGCTGGTCAACGACCAACAACCGTACAAGAATGTGAAGGAGCTTGTTGCCGATGCCAAAGCCAATCCCGACAAGCTGACCTTCAGCTCGTCCGGTCTCTACGGCGCGTTGCATCTGCCGACCGCACTGTTCATGCAGGCGACCGGCATCAAGATGAAGCATCTGCCGACCAACGGCGGCGGCCCGGCTTTGACCGCAATCCTCGGCAACAATTCGCAAGTGCTGGTGTCGTCGATCGCGGCAGCGAGCGGCCAGATCAAGGCCGGCAAGCTGCGCGCGCTCGCGTGCTTCAGTCCAAAACGTGCCGCATCACTTCCGGACGTACCGACGCTGAAGGAGCAAGGCTACGACGTCGAGTTTTCGCTCTGGGTCGGCGTGTTCGCGCCGAAGAACACACCAGCGCCGATCGTCAAGACGCTGGGCGATGCCATCAAGCAGGCGGCGACCGGCGAGCAATTCAAGACGGCGATCAACAATATCGGTGACGAAGTCGCCTATCTCGACCAGGCCGCGTTTGCGAAGTTCTGGGACGAAGACGCCAAGCGGGTCGAGGCGGCGGTGCACGCCATCGGCCGCGTGCAGGGCTGACGCGGCGCGATCTTCGCCACGCGAAATTCTGGAGGAATTATATGGATCGCCGTAGCTTCATCATCGGCACGACCGCCCTTGCGGCCACCGGGCCGGCTTTCGCGCAGGAGCCATTTCCCTCGCACGCGATCACGATCATCAATGCGTTTCCACCCGGAGGAAATCAACGACATCGTGACGCGCCCGCTGGCGGCGATGATGGAGCCGATCCTGAAGCAGCCGGTAGTCGTCGAGATGAAGGCGGGCGCCGCCGGGCAAGTCGGCGCGCAAGTCGTGGCCACCGCCAAGCCAGACGGATACACATTGCTGTCGCATAACACCGGCATTTCAGGATATGCGGAAGTCGACAAGCTGTTCGGGCGCCCGGTGAAAACGTCGCGGTCCGATTTCATCCCGCTGGCGCGCATCGTCGCCGATCCGGTCGTGCTGCTGGTCAACGATCAGCAGCCCTACAAGACCGCGAAGGAGTTCATCGACGACGTCAAGAAACATCCCGACACTATGGTGTTCAGCTCGGGCGGCCTCTATGGCGCGACGCATTTGCCGCTCGCGCTGCTCGACAAGGCCACCGGCGGGCTGAAGCTGCGTCATCTGCCGACCAATGGCGGCGGACCCGCCATTACCGCCATCCTGGGCAACAACGCGCAATGCACCACGCAGTCGGTCTCGGCGACGCTCCCGCATATCAAGGCCGGCAAGTTGCGCCCGCTCGCAGTATTCAGCGCGACGCGCTCCAAGGAATTGCCCGACGTGCCAACGCTCAAGGAACTCGGCTACGACACGGAATACTATCTTTGGGTTGGCATCTTTGCACCGAAAGCAACGCCGGCATCGGTCGTCCTGACCTTACGGGACGCCATCAAGAAGGCCGCGCATTCCGATCAGTTCACGACCTCGCTCAGCAATGCAGGTCAGGAACTCGCTTATCTCGACGGCCCCGATTTTCAGAAATTCTGGGACATCGACGGCAAACGCTCCGATGAAGCTGTGAATTTGATCGGCCGCGTCCAGGGCTGATCGGCAATGCGTTCAAAATGCGACCGGGTTGAACGGCACCAGTAAGGGAGGGGAAGGACAATGGATCGCCGCAGTTTCGTCGTCGGCACCGCCGCTTCGGCCGCCGCGTTGGCCACCGGCCGGGCAAACGCACAAGATGCCTATCCTTCGCACAGCATTACTGTCGTCAGTCCGTTTCCGCCGGGCGGCGTCAGCGACACCATCACGCGTCCGCTGGACGCAGCGCTCGAAGCGGTATTCAGGCAGCCGGTGGTGCTTGAAAACAAGTCGGGTGCAGCCGGCGCGGTCGGCGCGCAATATGTCGCAACCGCCAAGCCTGATGGCTACACGTTGCTCACCCACATCGTGTCGATCTCGGGTTTTGCTGCCGTTGACAAATTGTTCGGCCGCCAGCCGAAATTCACCAATGCCGATTTCATCCCGATTGCACGCATCGTCGCCGACCCGATCGTGCTGATCGCCAACAAGGACCTGCCGTACAAGACGCTGAAGGATCTCGTCGCCGACGCCAAGGCAAATCCGGACAAGGTGATCTACAGCTCATCCGGCCTTTACGGCGCGTCGCATATTCCGACCGTGATTTTTGCCAAAGCGGCCGGTGACCTGAAGATGCGGCACCTGCCGACCAATGGCGGCGGCCCCGCCGTCACCGCCGTGCTGGGCGGCAACGTCAACTTCTTCCTGTCGCCGACGTCGATTGCGTTGCCGCATATCCGCGCCGGCAAGGTCAATGCGCTTGCGGTATCGAGCGCCAAGCGCGCCAAATCGCTGCCCGACGTGCCGACCTTCAAGGAGCAAGGGTACGATCTCGAATATTATTTCTGGGTCGGCATTTTCGCTCCGAAGGGCACGCCAGCGGCAATCATCACGACGCTGCGCGACGGACTCAACAAGGCCGCTCACAGCAAGCAATTCCTCGACACGCTCGATAATCTCGGCCAGGAATTGGCATATATGGACCAGCCCGAATTCACGACATTCTGGGCCGCCGACGCCAAGCGCCAGGAAGACGCAATCAACGCGATCGGCCGCGTGCAGGGATGACACCCGCCATCGCCGGGACCCCGCTATGCGGGGGTCCAGATTTTTGCCAGATACCAGGTTCTCGACAGCAATGGGCCCTTCAATGATTTTGCGCGCGGACCATGTCGCAGGCGCTTTCTTCGTCGGCTTCGGGCTTTTGGTGATCGCCCTCAGCGGCGACCTGCCGACGGGAAATCTGTCCCTGCCCGGCTCCGGATTCATGCCGAAGATCATTGCGGCCCTGACCGTCTTTTTCGGCCTGGTGCTGATGCTGCGCGCGAAAGAGAGCAAGGTTTTCGCCACGCTGACATGGAGCGACGCCAAGCATGCCGGCCTTGTCGTGGCGCTCACCGCTGCCGCAATCGCCGCGTTCGAATGGCTCGGCTTCCTCACCACCAATGTGCTGCTGATCTTCGCCTTGCTCGTCATCATCGAGCGCCGCCGGCTGTTACCGGCGACGATCTACAGTCTGGGCGTGGTGGTGACCACCTATGTCCTGTTTGTCTATTTGCTTAAAACTCCGATCAACACCGGGCCATTCGGCTTCTAGGCACAATTCGTGGAACAAACCCTTCACAGCCTTTATCTCGGCTTTTCCGTCGCGCTGCTGCCGGCCAATGCCTGGTACGCGTTTCTCGGTTGCCTGGTTGGCACCCTGGTCGGTGTATTGCCGGGCATCGGCCCGCTTGCCGGCATTTCAATTCTGTTGCCGGTGACGTTCGGCCTCAATGCAACGCAGGCCATCATCATGCTGGCCGGCATCTATTACGGCTCGCAATATGGCGGCTCCACCACATCGATCCTGATGCGCATCCCGGGCGAAGCCTCGTCGGTGATGACCTGCATCGACGGCTACGCCATGGCGAAGAAAGGCCGCGCCGGCGCCGCCCTGTGCATTGCGGCGGTCGGCTCGTGGATCGGCGGCACATTTGGCGTGATTGTGCTCACGATGGTGGCGCCGCCGCTGGCGACAATCGCCATTCGCTTCGGGCCACCCGAATACACCGCCCTGCTCGTGCTTGGCCTGATTTTCCTGGCCTATATGTCGTCATCGTCGCTGATCCGGACCTTGCTGATGGCCTGTCTCGGCCTGCTGCTCGGCATGATCGGCATCGACAACATGACGGGCCATTTCCGCTACAGCTTCGATCTCGCCGAGCTGGGCGACGGCATCGGCATCGTGCCGGTCGCCGTCGGACTGTTCGGCCTTGGCGAAATCCTCTCGACACCGAGCGCCGACGCCGTGAAGGACATTATCACGCCGAAGCTGCGCGACCTGCTGCCGACCAAAAAGGAATGGGGCGAAGCGGCGATGCCGATTGCGCGCGGCACCCTGCTCGGCTTCATCATCGGCATCATTCCGGGCTCGGCGCACATCATTTCCAGCTTCCTGTCCTATGCGCTGGAAAAACGCGTCTCCAAGCACCCCGAAGAATTCGGCAAGGGCGCTGTGGCGGGCGTCGCGGGGCCGGAAACCGCCAACAATGCCGCGTCCACCGGCGCTTTCGTGCCGCTGCTCGCTCTCGGCATTCCAACTAGTCCCATCACCGCGGTGCTGATCGGCGCCCTGATGATTCACGGCGTTTCAGTTGGCCCGACGCTGGTCAACGAGCATCCGGATGTGTTCTGGGGCTTCGTTGCGTCGATGTATGTGGGCAACGTCATGTTGCTGCTGCTGAACCTGCCGCTGGTCAGCGTCTTCGTGACCGTGCTGCGGATCCCTTACGCCTACCTTTATCCGCTGATCATCATGTTCTGCATCATCGGCGTCTACGAGGTGAACAACTCGGTGGTCGACGTCTGGATTATGCTCATCATGGGCGTGCTCGGCTATGCACTGCGCAAGTTCGAGTTCGATCCGGCGCCGCTGGTCCTTGGTCTGGTGATCTCGCCGATCCTCGAACAGAGCCTGCGCCAGTCGCTGATCATGTCGAACGGCAACTATCTGATTTTCTTCAGCCGGCCTATTTCAGCAAGCCTGATGGCCGTCAGCATCGGCCTGCTCGCGCTCTCGGCCTACGCGTTCATGCTCAAGCGCGCCGACTGGCGCGCGAAGCTGGCGGAGGTGGAAGCCGGCGAAGTCGAGCCGTAGCCGCTAGGCCATTTTCCTCGCATGTAGCGCCATCGCGATCAACGCGGTGCCACCGAATATCATGTTGATGCCGACCAGCAACCCGAGCGCCCACACAGCGGAGCTCGGCAGGCCGGCAAAAATCATGACGGCCAGCGCCAGATCGACGATTCCGCTCATCAGCATCCAGCCCCATTGACCGGACAGCTCGCGCTTATGATCGAGCGCGAACATGATCGATACGGCGCCCTCGATCAGGAAGAAGGCGATCAGCACGAGCGTGAGCGAGAATGCGCCGGTCAGCGGCGAGCCCAGCAGCATCGCACCCACGACAATGCCGAGCACGGCCGATAGCAGCGACCACCAGAACCCGGGCGCCTGGCGCATCCAGAAACTAGTGACCAGCCCGACGATACCGCTCACCAGAAATAACCAGCCAAAGAGGACCGTCACCGCCAGTGTAGCGATCGCCGGCAGGACAACGGCCGTCGCACCCAATACGAGGAGCACGACGCCTTCGACCAAAAAGAGTACCCAATGCTCATGTAGCGTGGCAGCCGCCACGCGCTGGATATTTTGAATGCCGGATTGTTGGGTGGACATGAACGCCTCCAGGGGTTGCTCTCGCCGCAACACATCATACGCTTGCGCGCTGCGCCGGGATAGCGAGGGGCGGTCTCACGCCCAAAGGCGTTCGCTGTCCATTCCCTTGTAAAGGTCGGCAACGTATTCGCCGTAGCCATTGAATATCAGTGTCGGCCGCCGTTCGCCGGTGCCGATCACCTCTTCGCTGGCCTGGCTCCAGCGCGGATGCGGCACCGCCGGGTTGACGTTGGCCCAAAAGCCATATTCCGAAGCCTGCAAGGCTTCCCACATGCCCTTCGGCCGCGTATCGGTAAAGCTGAAACGCACGATCGATTTGATCGACTTAAACCCATATTTCCACGGCACCGCCAATCGCAAAGGGGCGCCGTGCTGCTTGGCGATCGGATGGCCGTAGGCGCCGGTGGCGAGGAAGGCGAGTTCGTTGGTCGCCTCCGCCATCGTAAGCCCTTCGATGTAGGGCCACGGGTACCAGGTCTGCCGCAGCCCAGGCGCGACCTTGGGGTCATTGAACGTTTCCATCCGCACAAATTTGGCGGAGCCGAGCGGCTTCGCAAACTCGACGAGCCTGGCGAAAGGAAAGCCGGTCCATGCGATCGCCATGCTCCAGGTTTCGACGCAACGGTGGCGGTAGGTCCGTTCCTCGACAGTCATCTTGCGGACCAACTCGTCGATGCCGATCTCCATCGGCTTTTCCACCAAGCCGTCGATCTTCACCATCCATGGACGAATGGGCAGCGCCTGGGCCTGCGCGGCCACCGATTTCGACGAATTGAATTCGTAGAAATTATTGTAGTTACCGTTGATCTTCTCGTCGGTGATCGGCCGGTCGAGCGCGTATTTCTCGTTGCGCTTGGCGGGATAAAGATCGGCGGTCGAGTCCGGCAACTTGTCGAGATCGGATATGCGCTGGGCATGTGCCGCGTAAGGTGCCAATGCGAGCGCGCTGGCGCCACCGGCGAGCAGGCTTCGGCGGCTGAAGGCCAGATGCGCGGGTGTGGCGAGACGGTCGGGAATATCCCAGCCGCGGCGACGAATGACGTTCATGACGAGTTCCCCCGGAATCGCCGTCCAGACTTAAGGAACGCCGCCTTCACTGGCAAGTCACGGTTCTGCGAGAGGTGCGCGGCAATCGCTAGATGGTCGCGAGACGCGCGTTGACCCCGTGTGACGCGGCCCGGCCTTTCATGCGCGCATGCAGATGACCGATGAGCTGGGCCTGCGGCATCGGCTTAGCGAAAAGATAGCCCTGCCCGACCTCGCATCCGATCGATTGCAGCTTGTGGCTCTCATGCGTCGTTTCGACGCCCTCCGCGACGGTCCGCAGACCGAAACGGCGGCCGAGCTCGACGATCGTCTCGCACAGACCTGCGTTGAAATGGTCCACATTGCAGTTGGCGACGTAGCTGCGGTCGATCTTCAGCTCGCTGAATGGCAATTGCTTCAGCCGCACAAGCGAGGAGTAGCCGGCGCCGAAATCGTCCACCGACAGATCGCATTTGAGTTCACGCAACGCATCGGCAACGTCCTTGGCGAGATCGAGGTCGTCGATGATCTGGTCCTCGGTGACCTCCAAAGTCAGCCCAGGCCAATTGGCCGCCCGCGGACGCATCTCGCGTAACATGCGCGGAATTGGCAGGTCGACCAGCGCGGAGACCGGCACGTTAACGGCAAGTTTGATCGGCACGCCGTAGTGCGCAAAATTTTCCCAATCGGAGAGCGCGGTCAGGATCACGCGCTCGGTGAGTGCATGCATATCCTCGACGCTGGCATCGGGCAGAAAGAAGATCGGCGCGACAATGCCACGAGTCGGATGTCGCGCGCGCACCAGCGCCTCGGCGCCGACAAGATGCATGGTGCGGAGTTCGATCTTCGGCTGGTACCAGAGCTCGAACCAATTACGCCCAAGCACTTCGCCGAGCGGAATCGATGCTTTCGGGTCGGCATAGGGCGCCGGTCCCGATGAAAACAGATTGCGCAAACCTGCCAACATGCCGCAACGTCCGTGCCGCGCGCCCATGCGCGCATGCGAACGATTTTGCGGGGAAGCGGCGGCTGCACCGTTAACAGCCACCAACTGCCGTTGAAGCTGCTTTGTAACTGCTTACCAAAATGCCGAAAATTGTCACTGCAAGTCGGGTTTACCCGACTTGCAGCCCTTAATGAATGCAGAACTCGGGTTATTCCGCCGCCCGGCGCGCCGCGATGATCTGGTCCGCCGTGCGGCCGGTCAGCTCGGCCATGTGGTCGAACTTGAAGACGAACGAACCGACGCCGGCGGTCGCCGAACGCACCTCGATGATCAGGTCGCCGATTTCCGACTCAGGCATCTGGGCGCGCACGGTGTCCCAGCCATCCCAGCCTTCGCGCGTATCAAAGCCGAGGATATGTCCGCGCCGGCCCGACAGAATGGCATTCATCTTCGCGGTTGCCTCGGTCGGACACACAATCTCGACCAGATGGATCGGCTCCAGCAGCACCGGCTGGCACTGCGGCAGCCCCTCGACGATGCCGATGCGCCCGGCCGTGCGGAAAGCCTGATCGGAAGAATCCACTGTGTGGTAGGAGCCGTCGATCAGCGCAACGGTCAAATCAACCACCTGAAAACCAAGCGGTCCGTGCTTGAGGGCGTCGATCACACCTTCTTCCACTGCCGGGATGTAGTTGCGCGGCACCACGCCGCCGGTAATGCGGTCCTCGAACTTGAAGCCGGAGCCACGCGGCAGCGGCTTGATTTCAAGCACGGTGTCGCCGAACTGGCCGTGGCCGCCGGACTGCTTCTTGTGCCGGCCACGTTGCGTAATCGGCTTGCGGATGGTCTCGCGGTAGCCAACTGACGGCGGCCGCGTCGACACCGGCACCGCGAAGCGATCGGCAAGGTGCTCGGCTGCAACGCGCAGATGCATTTCACCCTGGCCCCAGATCACCACCTCGTGGCTTTCGGCATTGTGCACGACCGTCAACGAGGGATCCTCCTCCGTCAGCTTGGTGAAGGCCGGGCCGAGCTTGACGTCGTCCTTGCGCTCTTTGGCCTGCACCGCGATGGCGAGCACCGGTGCGTAAGGCTTCACTTGCGTGAGTGCCGCGTGCGGCTGTTTTCCCGACGACAGTGTGTCGCCGGTCTTGGTGCCGTCGAGCTTACCGAAGGCAATCGTCTCACCATTCGTCGCCTGTCCGCGCTTCTCGAAGTGTTGCCCCATGAGCTTGAACACGCCCGACACGCGCCCGGCATCGCCGGCGGAGGTCGTGAGCGTGGTGCCATCACCGGCCTGGCCGGCGAGCAGACGGGCAATCGACATCTTCCCGCCGTGCATGGTGTGAAAGGTCTTGAGCACGAGCGCGACCGCGTCGCTTCCGGCTTTGACGCCGAGCCGGCCGGCCGTTTCATCGGCGCCCGGCGCTTCATGCCGCAACGCCTTGAGAAGCCGCAGCACGCCATTGCTGCGGGTGGCGACTCCGAGCAACACCGGACACACGATGCGGTCGCGCAATTCCTTGGCGAGGTCGTCGAACACCTTGTCGCGCGGCGGCTGGATATCCTCGAGCAACTGCTCCATCAGCTCGTCGTCGTGATCGGCCAGCGTCTCCAGCATCGTGAAGCGCGCTTCTTTTTCGCGATTGAGATCGTCGCCCTTCAGGTCGACGATCTCCGATGGGGCGTGTTCCTTGTAGACAAAGGCACGCTCGAGCGCGAGATCGACGAAGCCGGAGATAATGTCGCCGTTCCAGATCGGAATTTGCCGCAGCAGCAAAGGTACGCGCGACGCCGGCTGCAGCAGCTTGATCGTCTCGCGCACGCGCTTGTCGGTCTTGTCGATCTTGTTGAGAAACAGAAAGTGCGGGATGTTCTGGTCTTCCAACTCGCGCAGGATCAGCTGGAGTTGCGGAACCTTCTTTTCGTCCGCTTCGCACACGACCACTGCGGCATCGACCGCCGGCAGCACGCTGCGCATGTCCTGGATGAATTCGATCGAGCCGGGGCAATCAACGAAGGTGTAGCTGTCGCCCATGAAATTGGCGGTGGCGAAGGTTGCCTCCACGCTCATTTTGTGGTGGCGGGCCTCCTTGCTGGCATCGCCGACGGTGGTACCCGCATCCACCGTACCCTGGCGCTGGATCGCCCCGGTGCGGGCCAAAATCGCTTCCAGCAATGTGGTCTTGCCGCTTTGGAAGGGGCCCACCAGCGCAATGCACCGTGGACCCGAGTTCCTTGTGCCGTTGGGACCAGTGCCGTTTTGTCCCATAAACGCCTCCCTTGCCGGCCGGGAGGTCGGACCTGGTTTCCCGGCCCTGTCGCGTTATCGTCTCAGGAGAGATCGATGCTGGCAAGGGAAGATATTTGAGCGGATATTTGTCGTTCCGCGCGGCAAAGTTGTTACTTGACGAAGCTCGGGTCGAGAACGGCGCTCGCATTGACGTTTTTATCGACTAACCCGCGCTCTTTGTACCAGGCAACCTGCCGTTCGATGTCGGCAGGATCGAGCTGCGCCTGCGGTTCGATAAAGTTGGCGCTCGCCTCGACCGTGGCCGCGCCGCCATTGCCGCGGTCCGGATAAACATAGCGCGCGATCTTTGTGGCGGCTTCGTGCGACTGGAGGTCGGAGGCGCGTTTGGAATGAATATCCTTGCGCAGAAGTGCGGCCGCATAGTCGGCGACACCACGGCGATAGGCCTTCACGAATTTTTCGACCACCGCCCGCTTTGTCGCAATCATTTTTGTCGAAACGAACAGCGCGCCAAATTGCAGGTCATCGAGTTCCGAGTACCAGCCGACAAGCTTGGCGCGATTGGCCGAAAGAAGTTCACGCACATAGGCTGCCGGCATGATGGCCGCGTCGACTTCGTTGGTGCCAACCGCGCGCGCGAGCGCGTCAAGCGACGGCATTGGCTTCACGGTGACACTTTTGATGTCGAATTTTTTGATGCGGGCGATCTGCTCGAGCTGATAGAAGGAAGTCAGGCCCCTGCTATCGACGGCAACCGTTTTGTTGGCGAGGTCTTCGAACTTCTGCAGGCCTTTGGCAAAGCCGACATTGGAAGCGACGACTTCGGTATTCTCGTAAAAACGTTTCTCGCGCGTTTGCGCCGCGATTGCCTTGATCACGCCTTTGCCGGCGAAATTGAATGCAGCCGGGGTGAAGCCCGCGAGACCAAAATCGGTGGTGCCGGCTGCGAGCGATTCAGCGACGGCCTGGTCGGAATCGTAGGCCGTCATTCCGAGCTCGATGCCTTCGGCCCGGAAATAGCCTTCCGCAGCGGCGAGAAACAGGGCGCCGTTGTCCGTCAGCCGTTGTGTGCCGATCGCAACCCGATCCTGCGCGCTGGCCGGGAAGCCTAGCGCGGTGAAAAGCCCGGCGACGAGAATGCAGGCCGCAACCTTGAGGCGAATCATGCCTGCAGATTAGCGAAGACGCCCATAAGAGATAGTGAATCCCGTGGCGTCGCGTTCATGCGTCACTTCAAATTGCCGCAGAAACGCTGGATACGGCGGCAGGCCTCTTCCAGGTCCTCGGTCTTGGTCGCGTATGAAATGCGAAACGCCGGCCCCAGCCCGAAGGCCGTGCCCTGCACGACGGCGACGCCCTCGGCTTCAAGCAGCTCGGTGACGAAATCCTCGTCGGTCGCAAGCTTTTTGCCGGTCGGCGTCGTCCTGCCCATGGTGCCCGCACAGGACGGATAGACATAGAACGCGCCCTCCGGCGTCGGGCATTTGATGCCGTTTGCCTGGTTGAGCATCGACACCACAAGGTCGCGGCGCTCCTTGAAGATCTTGTTGTGCTTGGGGATGAAGTCCTGCGGCCCGTTGAGGGCTTCGACCGCCGCCCATTGCGAAACAGCCGCCGGGTTCGACGTCGACTGCGACTGAACCATCGCCATCGCCTTGATCAGCGGCTCCGGCCCGCCGGCATAGCCGATGCGCCAGCCGGTCATGCAATAGGCCTTCGAGCAGCCGTTGATCGTGAGCGTGCGCGGATAAAGCGACGGCTCGACCTGCGCCGGCGTAGTGAACACGAAGTCGTCGTAGACCAGGTGCTCATACATGTCGTCGGTCATCACGTGCACGTGCGGATGCTTCACCAGCACATCGGTGAGCGCCTTTAATTCGGCGCGCGTATAGGCAGCGCCGGTCGGGTTCGAGGGCGAGTTCAACAAGACCCATTTCGTCTTCGGCGTGATCGCGCGCGAAAGCTGCTGCGCGGTCATCTTGAAGCCGCTGGCCATCGTGGTCACGACCTCGACCGGCTCACCGCCGGCGAGCAATACCATGTCGGGATAGCTTACCCAGTAGGGCGCCGGGATGATCACCTCGTCGCCCGCATTGAGCGTCGAGATAAATGCATTGTACAGCACCTGCTTGCCGCCGGTACCGACGGTGATCTGGCTTGCTTTGTACTCGAGGCCGTTCTCGCGCTTGAACTTCTTGACGATGGCGTCCTTGAGCTCGGCAATGCCATCCACGTTGGTGTACTTGGACGCCTTGCCGCTCTCGATCGCCTTGATCGCCGCCTGCTTGATGTTGTCCGGCGTGTCGAAGTCCGGCTCGCCAGCGCCCAGCCCGATGACGTTGCGGCCGGCCAGTTTAAGCGCGCGCGCCTTATCCGTGACGGCGATGGTCGCCGACGGTTTGATGCGCTTGAGCTGGTCCGCAAGAAAGGCCATCGAACACTCCAACCGATCTCATCAATTGCCGCCGTTTGTGCGGCGCCACAGTCGTAATGCCCGCTCCCGAGTCCATCAAGTGGCGATTTGGTGAAGATAATCGATGGGTCCAATCGCCCATCAGCGATCAATCCGGGACCCGCTGGAAATCCCCGTCTGACGCGCATTCCGAGGCTTGAATCGACGCGATTAACCGGCGGGCAACCGCGCCATGGTTAGTTGCCGGTGGCGCCTGGACACGCAGGAAAGCATTCATGATCGGGCATGAGGCGGGTTTACGCCGGCTGGACGGCATCATCTGGGCGATCATCATCGCCCTGGCTGTCATCATGCTGATCGCCCCGCTGGCATCGAACTTCCAGCTCGTGGGCCGCTCGTTTGCAACAGCCGGGGGCGCCACCGCACTCTCGCTCGCCGGCTACTGGCTCTATCAGACGCGCCGGCCGGATCCGCGGCTCGCCAGCGCGCTCGGTGGAACAGCGCAGATCGTGGCCTTCGCAGCGGTCGGCGCGCCGTTCTCTTATATCGCCGCAAGCCTCGATCTGCCGTTGCGCGATAACTGGTTCGATACCGCCGACCGCGCGCTCGGGCTCGACTGGACGTCATTGCTCAACTGGATGGATGCGCATGCCAGCCTGCATCCTTTGTTCAGCATCATCTATCTCAGCCTGTTGCCGCAGACCGTCATCGTTGTGCTGGCGCTCGCGCTGGCGGGCCGGCTCGCATGGCTGCGGGTCTTCGTGCTCGCCTTCATGATCTCCGCCATCGTGACCATCGTGATCGCCGCGCTCGTGCCCGCACAGGGCGTGTGGGGCTTCTACAAACTCTCGCCCGCCGCCTATCCCGACATCGTGCCGGCGACACAGGAATACCATTTGCCGATCTTCCGCGGATTGCGCGATGGATCGTTCCGGCAATTGATGGCGATGGGCTCGCAAGGCATCGTGACGTTCCCCAGCCTGCACGCGGCGCTGGCGCTGATCCTGACCGTCGGCCTGTGGCCAATCCCGGTGCTCCGCTGGATCGGGCTGGCGATCAACACACTGATGCTGGTGTCCATTCCGGTCGATGGCGGGCATTATTTCATTGATGTACCGGCCGGGCTCGCCATCGCCGTACTCGCGATTGTGGCCGCCCGTCGCATTGCAGCGTATGCCCATCATCCGCGCGCACAGGGTGAGGCAGGCCAAATCGGCCTCGTTCCTGGCAACTAGGCGTCCGGCCTTTCTGCCGGTAGACTGCTTCCAAAAGGCCTCACAGTTGGGCCGGACTTTTCCGGGAGCACGCCATGAAACTTTCCGCCGAGCAGCTCAAGGCTTTCGACGAACAGGGCTATGTATTCTTCCCCAATTGCTTCTCGGAAGACGAGATCGCGCTGTTGCGCTCGGAGGCGGAAAACATCCTCAAGCTCGACCGCCAGGAAGTCTGGCGCGAAAAATCCGGCGCGCCGCGCACCGCCTTTGCAGCGCACAAGTTCAACAAGGTGTTCGAGGTGATGTCACGCCATCCGCGGCTGGTCGAACCGCTGATGCAGCTGTTCGGCGAGAGCGTTTACGTGCACCAGTTCAAGCTCAACGCCAAGGCGGCCTTCGAAGGCGATGTCTGGCAGTGGCACCAGGATTACGGCACCTGGGCGCGCGACGACGGCATGCCCGAACCGCGCGCGATGAACATCGCAATATTTCTGGACGAAGTGCTGCCGATCAACGGCGCGCTGATGATCATTCCGAAGAGTCACAAACAGGGCGTGCTCGCCGCCGGACATGACAAAACGACGACGTCCTATCCTTTGTGGACATTGGACAAGGAAACGGTGACACGGCTGGCGCAAGATGCTGCCGCCCCGGATGGGGTTGGCATCGTGGCGCCGACCGGCAAGCCGGGGTCGGTGTTAATGTTCCACGGCAATCTTGTGCACGCCTCGCCGCCAAACATTACGCCCTACCCGCGCAAGATCGTTTATCTGACGCTCTGCGCCTGTTCCAACCACATTACCAAGTTCACGCGGCCGGAATGGATCGCACACCGCGATTTCACGCCCATTGAACCGGTCGACGACGATGCCCTGATCGAATACGCCCGGGCACACCGGGTGGCGGCGGAATAGAATTCTTCTTATAAGCCGCTTGAGATGATGCATTCATTCGCTGCACTGCAGCGAATGTAATTTAATTTTTTCATTATGCCGCGTTGTTTGACGGCCTTGTTATTGCCGGACTTTGTCCGTTCTATCGGCGCATGCGCTTCGGGGGTCGCGCACGGTTCCGGACAGTGTTCGGTGTATTCGGAAGCGATCATTCGCACACGGCCGTCTGAGCGATTCTAACTCTTATTCGGACCTGGAACGAGATGTACACGCTCTATTCGATGCAGCGATCCGGCAACAGCTACAAGGTCCGCCTTGCGCTGGCTCGGCTCGGCATTCCGTACAAGCTCGTCGAGGTCGACATCCTCAAAGGCGAAAGCCGCACGCCGGAATTCCTCGGCAAGAATCCCAACGGTCAGGTGCCTTTGCTGGAAGTCGCGCCTGACCGCCATCTCGCGGAATCGAATGCGATCCTCTGGTATGTCGCCGGCGGCTCCATGCTTGCGCCGGAAGACCGCATCGGGCGCGCCGAAGCGCTGCAATGGATGTTCTTCGAACAGCACAGCCTGGAGCCGAACATCGGCGCGGCCTATTTCTGGCTGGCGTTGATCAAGGGCGGACGCGACCTGCAGAGCCACGCGCTCGAGGACTGGATGGAAAACGGCTATCGGGCGCTCGGCGTGATGGAGACGCACCTCGCCCGCTATCCCTTTTTCGTCGACAACCACTTCACGATCGCCGACATCGCGCTCTACGCCTACACCCACGTTGCCGACCAGTGCGACTTTGACCTCGGCCGCTATCCGGCAATTCGCTCCTGGCTCGAACGAGTCGCCGATGAGCCGGGTTACATCCCCATGAGCTGGCAGCCGGAATTGGCCCCCGCGCAGTAGCTCTGGAACTCCTCGGCTTTTTGGCCGCCGCCACGAAAACGCCCAGCTTCATGACCGGCTCCGCCCCAATCGGGTCGAACCGTTGCCGGTTTCAGGCGTTAGTCCAATACCATTACCAAAGCAGCCTGTTTCAGGTTCGCCATCATGTTCATGCGAAGGCACATTCAGTCAGCCGGTTTTATGCCCCCCGCCGAGCGCGTCCTCGGCCGTGAGCGACGCAACGCGGCTATTGCGGAACTGGTCACGACCATCGCCCTGGCGCTCTGCACTATCCTTGCCGTCACCGTGGTTTCGGTGGGCATCGCGCATGCCGACGTGGTGGGTAACGTCATCGACAATGAAAGCAGCCTGTTCGCGATCGCGCTTTTGCTGGGCCTGCTTTTTATCGGCATGGGCGGGCTGACTATCCTGTCGCTGCCGCACCCGCACCGGCATAAAAAGACCCATAGCTGACGCCACCCTATCGGAACCTCCAGCGATATCGCACAGTCAAGGCGGCATTGATGGAGACTGCATGCGACCGTTCCTCGCGCTGACCGCCGTGCTGGCCACCGGCGCGGCGGGGGCTGCTCCACAGACATTTCCCAGTTCCGCCGGCAAAATCACGATTGAGACAATTGCGGGCGGCCTGGCGCATCCCTGGTCGCTCGCCTTCCTGCCGGACGGCCGCATGCTGGTGACCGAGCGGCCCGGCCGCCTGCGGATCGTTACCCGCAACGGCCAATTGTCACCGCCGCTCGGCGGCGTTCCGGCAGTCTTCGCGCAATCCCAGGCCGGCCTGATGGACGTCGTGCTGGCGCGCGATTTTGAGCGCAGCCACACGGTTTTTGTCTGCTATGCGGAGACTGCCGATGGCGGCGGCCGCATCGCGGTCTTGCGCGCCCGCTTGCTTGACGGCGAAACACCGCGGCTCAATTCACCGGTGACGATATTCCGGCAAAAGGGCCCGGTCTCGCGCGGCCTCAACATCGGCTGCCGCATGGTGCCAGCACCGGACGGCAATCTATTCGTCACCCTCGGCGATCATTTCGGCCCGAGTGCGCTGGCGCAGAACCTCGACAACCATATCGGCAAGATTATCCGCATCACGCCCGATGGCGCAGCGCCGCCCGATAATCCTTTCGTCGGACGGCAAAATGCGCTGCCGGAAATCTGGGCCTATGGCCTGCGCAATGCTGAAGGCCTCGCCTTCAATCCCGCCGACGGAAAATTGTGGGAGCAAGAACACGGCCCCATGGGTGGCGACGAGATCAACATCATCGAGAAAGGCAAAAATTACGGATGGCCGCTGGTCAGCTATGGGCGCAATTATGATGGCACGCCGGTCGGCAACGGCAAGGCAACCATGGACGCCGTCGCCGATCCGCTCTGGCACTGGACGCCGTCGATCGCGCCGTCCGGAATGGCGTTCTACACCGGCGACCTTTACCCCGGCTGGAAAGGCAGCCTGTTCAACGGCGCGCTGAAGTTCGAATTGATCTCACGGCTGGAGCTCAAGGGCGACAAAGCCGTGAAGGAAGAGCGCATGCTGCAAGACCTGCACGAGCGCATCCGCGACGTGCGGCAGGGGCCCGACGGCGCGCTTTATCTGCTCACCGACAACGCGTCCGGCCGCATCCTGCGGCTTGCGCCGGCGAAGTAGCGCATGATCCCGAAAAGCTTGTCCTCGACGAGATCGGGGCTGGGAACCGGTTTTCGGAAAAGATCTTGCGCATCCGCTAACGTTCACCACTTGTGAAATACGAAGAAGGCGCCGGCCGCGATCAGTGCAAAGCCGAAGCCCTGGCTCAACGTGATCGGCTCACGCAAATAGAAGAATGAGAAAACGGCGAACACCGCGAAGGTGATCACCTCCTGCATCGTCTTGAGCTGGGCCGTGGTGTATACGGCGCTGCCGTAGCGATTGGCCGGCACCGCCATGCAGTATTCGATGAAGGCGAGCCCCCAGCTGATGAGAATGACAGTCATCAGCGGCACCTCCTTGTACCGGAGGTGCCAGTACCAGGCGGCCGTCATGAATATGTTGGACCCGATCAGCAGCAGGACTGGCGTGAGAAAAGGCGACAAAATCGGCATTGGGCGGGCTCTCCGGGCGGGCACAATCACGGGTCGGTTTAGCGGTCTGGCAACGCAGGCGTCCACAGGCAAGGCAGCCGGGCGACCCGTGTCACCGGGACGTCGTGGGCGCGCGCTAATAACACCCTGCCCCTGTCTTTGTTGCGTCCGGCGTATAGCCCCCTCTGCGGTCCCGCCGGCTGACCCTGCTCTCCGGGACCGCAAATTTTTTGCAGCCAACAACCTGTGCTAGGTTTCACGCGTGCCCCAGGGCAGCGGCCGTGCACGGCTCAGCGCTCGCACCGAACCGGGAGCGATATGATGCGCACCAGTCACCTGACATCACTCTTTGCGGCTCTGCTGATCGCCGGCGCGACGCCGGCGCTAGCGCAAAACCAGCCGCGCGGCCAGCAGCCCCCGCCACCACCCAAGGCCGGGCCCTACAAGCCGGTGACCGTGACACCGCCGCAGCCGATCAGCGATCCCAGCTTCGAGGCCTTCCGCAAACAGATGGGCGAAGCGGCGCAACGCAAGGACCGCGGCGCGCTCGCCAAGCTGGTCGTCGGCCAGGGCTTCTTCTGGCTGCGCGAGCAAGGCGACCGCGCCGACAAGAAGAAAGCCGGCCTCGACAATCTCGCTGCGGCGCTCGGACTCAACAACAAAGACGGCGCCGGCTGGGACATGCTGGCGAGTTTTGCCGACGACCCGACCGGCGCGGCCTCGCCCGAGCAAAAAGGCGCGACCTGTGCGCCCGCCGACCCGAATTTCGATCGCAAGGCCTTCGAGGCATTGCTCCAGAGCACACAAACCGACCTGGGTGATTGGGCCTACCCGGTCTCCGCCGACCTTGATGTCCGCGCAGCGCCGCAGGCTAACGCGCCGGTCATCGAAAAGCTAAGCAGTGCCTTCGTGCGCGTCGTGCCAGAGAGCGGACCGAACGCTCCGACGTTCCTGCGCGTCGTCACGCCCGCGGGCAAGACCGGCTTCGTGTCGGTGGATTCTGTCGCGCCGATCGGCAACGACCAGATCTGCTACGTCAAGGATGCGAGCGGCTGGAAAATCGGCGGCTATATCGGCGGCGGCGACGCGCCGTAGCGGCGTCGGTTCGCGCGCCTCTACCGACGCTCAGGATCTGTTGGACGCAAGCGTGGCGGTTGCCCACGCGGCAGCAGGCTTCGGCGACCAATTCCCGGTGATCCGCGCCCAGGCCGGCCGCTCAAACAGGAAGGCGCCAAAGCCCAGCCGCTTGATGATGAGGTAGAGCACCACGGGGCTTGCGGCTGCGACGATCAGAACGGCCACGCTGAGCGGGCCGGTCTCCGTCAGAATTCCGCTCCACATCGCAGCTGCGCGGACGAGAGACATCGGGATGGTGAAGGCGACATAGACGACAAGGGAATGCTCGCCGAGCCAGCGCAGCCAATCCATGGATGAGAGCTTTGACAGCAGGGCGCCGCTGACGCACAGCGCCAGCGCGCCGATAATCGCAAGCAGGAGATGCAGCGGCGGCAGCGCGGCAAGCCCCATCTTGGTTTCCGTGGGCATAAGAATGTAGCCCGGCGAAAAGACGAGCAGCCCGTTGGCGAGCGCCCAGATCAGCAGGCCGCCAACGGACAATGCAATGTGGCGCTCGGCCCAGCCGACGAAACGAAAGATCGCCGGGGCTGCGGCATAACCGACATAGAAAAACACGAAATAGCCGGCGAACTGCGTCACCATGTAGCTTGCAACATCGACGTGCGCCATCTGCAGGCCGGCGGCGACCGGAACGACCAGCCAGTGCGAAACGCGCAACTGCCAGAGCAGTTTGACGGCGACGCTGAAGATGCCGAGCATGTAGATGAACCACAGGACGCCATAGGGTTCGACCACGGCGAGCGCGAGCGCCTGGAACATGTCGGCCGGTGCGCGCGCGAAGAGGCCGGCCTTCAGCACGATCATGATGACGGCCCACAGCGCATAGAAATAGAAATAATGAAGCACGCGCCGGTCGGCGTACCGCTGCCACGGCCGCGCAATGACCTGCGAGAGAAACAGACCGGAGATCAGGAAAAATTCCGGCATGCGGAACGGCGTCGCAAAACCGATGAGATAGTGCAGGACGCCGACTTGCCCGGTGTATTCTCCGGTGTTGTAGGCCGCATACATGGCCACGACCAAAATGATCGACAGCCCCTTGGCCGTATCCACCCAACTCATCCGTATCGGATTGCTCATACCGCGACTTGAGACCACACCACGTGTTGAAACTGCGCCGGACACCGCGGTTATGTAGCATTCTTGCGATAGTTAATGTCGGTTCGCCGGTGCGCGGCGCCGGTTTTTCCGGTGTCGCGGTAAACGCGTTAAGGAAAGACCGCGCGTCAAATTTGTCGCGGAACATCCGGGTTTCCATCGAAACAAAGATTAATCTCGTTGCAGAGCGCGCTCACCTGAAACGCGATCGCCGCGGCGCGGCCTGGATGAGTAAGTGACGTGGATATGCGCGGGTTGCGCCATTGGGAACTGCGTAATTTACTATGTCAGGCCTTTGCCGTTGTAATGCACCCTCTCCCCAATACGATTGCCGCGGCCCGGTGGCGGAGTGGCGACGCAGAAGCCATGCAAGGTTTTCCAGCCTGGTTCGATTCCAGGCCGGGCCTCCAAATTGATGCGCTTGGATTGAAATCTCGTGCGGGTGGTTAAACGTTCTCGAGCCAGCCTTGCGCAGAGGCAAAACGGACAATGTCGGCGCGTGATTTGAGGTGGAGCTTCTCGCTTGCCCTCGCCTTGTACGTGTCGACGGTCTTGGCGCTCAATTCGAGCCGCGCCGCAATTTCCTTGATCGTCAGGCCTCGTGCCAGGAATTTAATAACGCTCGCCTCGCGCTCCGTAAGATCACGGGCATCGCCGTCTTGCGGGCGTGTGTCCTCCCCTTTTGGAAGGCTGTGCCGTATTTCGTCGGTCAGTGACGGATCGATATAGAGTTCCCCTTGCGTTACTGCGCGAATGGCGTGCACCAGATTTTCTGCGGCCGACCGTTTCAACACGTAACCTTTCACTCCGGCAGAAAGTGCGCGCATGACAAAGGAACGCTCTTCATAAAGCGTCAGGACAAGAACGCGCACATCAGGGCATTCGTCGGCGAGACGCTTTGCGAGTTCGATGCCGTTGATCTCCGGCATCGAGATATCGACCACCGCGACGTCCGGCTTCTTGTCCCGGATCGTCGTGAGCGCGGCCCGTCCGTTTGTGGCCTCGCCCACGAGGTCAAGACCGCTCTCTGCTTCGATCAGATTGCGCAGTCCGGCAAGCACGATGGGATGATCGTCGGCAAGAACCACGCGGATTTTTTGTTTCACGCTGCGGCCCTCCGTGTTGCCAGCGGAATACGCGCAAAAATCGTGGCGCCGGCACCCGGCGACGATTCGACTTCCAGCTTACCGCCGACTAGCGACATTCGTTCATGCATGCCAGCGAGGCCAAGTCGCGACGACAAGGCCGTCGGATCAAACCCGCGTCCATTGTCGTCGATGGTCAGGTGCAGTGTGTCATCCGACTTGCTGATCGCGATACCAACATGCGTCGCGTCGACGGCGTGTTTTGCTATATTCGTCAATGACTCCTGGACAATCCGATAGATCGTCGTACGGATTTCATCCGGCCTCTCGTCGAGCTTGGCATCGACGCAGTGAAAATCCGCTGTAATCGCGTTCTTTGAGCTCCACTCTTCGATGTAATTTTCAAGCGCATGGGTCAGCCCCAGTTCATCAATGGACGCAGGCCGCAACTCCCAGGCAATCCGATGAAGCATCTGACCGAGCCCTTCCATCTGCTTGCGCATGAAGCGCAGCCGGTCGCGGCCTTTTTCCTCGACAAGTGGTTCGATGGCTTTGAGATCCATAATTGCGGCGCTTACGCTCTGGCCGGTTTGGTCATGAAGGTCGCGCGCCAAACGAAGCCTTTCCTCTTCTTGCGCTCTCATAATCCGGTGGCGAAGGACATTACGTTCGGTTGTTCGCTGCGCGATAAGCTGATGCGCCGCGAGAAGCGATTGGCCCAATTCATGGACTTCCTGGACATCGAGTGCAGGCACAACGGGAGCTTCCGGGAGCCCCAGGTTTGCGGCCGGCTCGCGGAGTGCATCGATTGAGCGGGCGATTCGGGCGCTGATGCGTCGGGCGAGCAAAACTCCGATCACAAGCAGTAGGTAGGCAGCGACGACGTTTTCCCAAAGTGCGCGCCAGAAGAATTCAGACAGGCTTTCCTTCGGGATGCCGATCGCAACGGTCCAACCGGAGCTTGCCGAGCGGCTGAAGCTGCTCAAAACCGCGATCCCTTCGCGCGAAACACCCTCGAATGCCCCTTCTCCCGCCGCCGCCAGCGCGTCCTTGAGGCCGGGCGAAACCTCCGTGCCCACGACCTTGTCGCCGCCAATCGTTCTGGCGACGATCGTTCCGTTGTTGTCCACGATCGCCGTAGCCCAGTCAGCTGGCATTTTCTGGCGCAGCAATATTTCGTTCAGCCGTTCCGGGCGGATGCCCATCGAAAGTCGATACCGTGGCTTTCCGTCCGAAAGCACCGGCACTTCGATTCTAAAGACGGGCTTCTGACCATCGGCATTCGTAACAAGGTTGGAGACAACCGGATGCCCGTCTTCGCGGAACTCTTGCATCCGGTTGTGCCTGTCTTCGACGGACAGCGGCGAACCGAATGGCTGCAAAGTATTGAAGATTGTCTGGCCATCCGCGTCCGTCAATACGATGTTATCGCTCTTGGTGGCACGTACGACTTGTTTCGCGTCCTCATAAAATCTTGCGAGATCACCCGATTCCAGATGAGAGGACCATGCAAGGATGAGAAGCGCCGATCGCGCACCGTCAAATTCCGCATCAACCGCCTGGGTGAGTGCGCGGGCGGTTCCCACGAGGTCTCGCTCAAGATTGGCACGTTCCTGGTTGAAGGACCGGATGATGATGAAGGTCGTGACGGCAATCGCGGGCAGAACGCTGGCGATCACGAGCCAATTGAGCCATGTGTGAATTGGCCGCTTTGGCGCTTGCCTGGCTTGCCGCGCGCGGGCGTTCTTCACGGCTGGATTTCCAGAGCGTTCGCCATTTTCGATACGGTCATTGTGAGCGAGCCGAGCGCCACGAAATTCGGACACACCATCGTCTTCGTGATCACACACGAACGCGGAGGGTGGACATCACTTGCAATGACGGAAATGGATCGTGGGGCGGCCATAGCAACCGCTCTCCGCACAATCGCGATATCGCCACCCACGCCCGAAGGTAGCGTCGGCCGCCTTAAAAAAGCGTATTTGGAGCATCGGTCGAATTCGCTGCGAAATGATGCGCCAATGCAGGAATTGCCCGGATTTTTACCGGTGGGATGATGGTCGTGGTTAAGAGATCGACAATTGTTCCAAAAAGAAGAAGCCGCCGTTGCCGGCGGCTTCTACTCGTTCCAGCCACATGGAGCCTATTACTTAAGCTGGGTCGAGATGTAATTGAATTTGGCGTTCAGGCTTGAGCCAATCGCGTTGACGGCGGCGATGATCACGACCGAAATTCCGGCGGCAATCAAGCCATATTCAATCGCGGTGGCACCTGAACTCGTTCTTGAGAAACTCAGTAATCTTGGTCATTCGACGCGCTCCTGACTGTTTTAACCAGATGCCACCCTATCGCCGCCCTCTTAAGGAAACCTTCGGCGAGCCAGGCAAAGCCATCAAACTGTGTCAGGATTTTCCCTACAGGCGTTTCGCCAGCGTCACGAAAATATCAATAGCGTCGGCCGCGCGTGACGAGCGCCGTCAGCCGTAGCGTAACTTCATGGCGAGGATGGGCGCCATCAACGTGAGTGTCACGGCATTGGAACCGATCAGCGGCCAGTCACCGATGGCAAGGCCGTAGATCAGCCACAGCACCACGCCGGCCGTGAACGCGCCGGTCGCCGGCAGCGACAGCGCGCGCGTTTCCTTTTCACGGATGACCTTGAGGGCCTGCGGCAGCCAGCACAGCGTGGTGAGTATCGCGCCGGTGCCACCAACGACATCGATGAGCGGAAAGGTTGGCATAAGATAGCGTTACGGCTGATTCGACTCTGGAATATGACAGTCGCAAGCCGGCCTCGCCGAAGGCCCATGCCATGCACCCGCAACCGCCCGCCCTGCCTCGACGACTCGCCTGCGGGCGCTGCGGCGCGGCGTTTGAGTGCGGATTGAACGGCGATTGCTGGTGCGCGGCCGAACCTTATGCCTTGCCCATGCCGCCCTCTCCAGCGGAGGATTGCCTCTGTCCCGCCTGCCTGCGCAAAGTTGCCGAAGCACTGGCCGGAAAGGCTGATCCTCGTCTATAGAAAAGGCCGCCGCAGCCCGCGGTCGCTCCAAGTGACACCATAGGTGAGACCATTGTCATGATCGACTTTTATGCGCTGACCAGCCCGAACGTGCAGAAGATCTTCCTCATGCTCGAGGAATGCGGGCTGCCCTACAACATCAAGCCGGTGGACGTGTGGGCAGGTGAACAGTTCGCGCCGGATTTTGCCAAGATCAATCCTCTGCTCAAGGTGCCGGCGATCGTCGACAGCGAAGGCCCAGGCGGCAAGCCATACACCGTCATCGAGTTGGGCGCGATCCTCATTTATCTCGCCGAGAAGACCGGCAAATTCATTCCGCACGAGCCAATGGCCCGCTATGACACGCTGCAATGGCTGATCGTGCAGGTCGCCAATGTCGGGCCGATGAGTGGCCAGCACGTGCATTTCAGCAAGTTCGCCGGTCCGGGCCACGACTACAGCGCCACGCGCTATCGCACGCAGGTGGTCAAGCTGTTCGATCTCTACGAGCAGCGGCTGTCGGCCCACCCTTATGTGGCCGGAAATGACTACACCATCGCCGATATTGCGGCGTGGCCGTGGCTGCGCAATTTCGAACTGCTTGCAATCGACCCGGCAAAATATCCAATCATTAAGAAATGGGTGGACAAGATTGCCGCCCGCGATGCCGTCAAGCGCGCGCTTGCCCAGGTTGGTACACTCAAGTCGGTTCGCGACAAGGCCAGCGATGACCAGAAGGACCGCTTCTTCGGGCGGGGCAAATACGCCCGGGCGTAAGGCCACAGGATCGCATCGTGCCATTCTATCGACACGATGCGGCACTAGTTCCGCGTTGAATTTTACAGCCACGAACGGCTTGCGCGCGGCGCCATTGCGTCGCGCGCGGCCGCGTTGAGACCCCGATGTTTCGCATTTTTGAGAAATCTCTGGCGCCGACCGCCATTCCCGGAAGCGCCGAGCCGCCGCCAGGCCTCGTCGCCTTCTATTGGTATTTCGCCCGCCAGGCCAAAGGGCCGTTTACCGCGCTGTTTGCCGCCGGCTTCGCCGTAGCGCTGATCGACGTGATGATCCCGGTCTTCATCGGGAAAGTCGTCACGCTGGTGAGCAACGGCAAGCCAGACGAGCTGCTGGCCTCCTCCTGGCCGGTGCTGCTGGCCATGGCCCTGGTGCTGCTTCTGCTGCGGCCGGCGGCCTACACCATCCAGCAGCTGGTGATGAACCAGGCCATCGCCGCCAACGTTGCCAACCGGATCCGCTGGCAGAACCACTGGCACGTCGCGCGCCAGTCGTGGGCCTTCTTCCAGAACGATTTCGCGGGCCGCATCGCTACGCGCGTGATGCAGACCGGACCGGCGATCCGCGAAAGCCTGGTCTCGCTGCTCACGGCCGTCTGGTTCATCATTATCTACGGCACGTCGTCGCTGATCCTGCTCGCCACGGCCGATCGCTGGTTGGCGATCCCCATTTTGCTGTGGTTCTCCGGCTATCTCGTGATGCTGCGCATTTTCGTGCCGCGCATGCGCGATAAGTCGAAGGTGATGTCGGAAGCGCGCTCGCTGCTGACCGGGCGCATCGTCGACACCTACACCAACATCGTGACGGTGAAGCTGTTCGCGCGCGCCAAGGATGAAGACGCCTATGTGCGCGAGGCCGTCGACCATCACACCGACCGTTTTCACGAATCGCTGCGGCTCAATACGCTGTTCGGCCTGACCCTGGCTGTGCTCAATGCCTGGCTGATCGCGGGCACCGGCGCTTTCGCAATCATGCTCTGGCGCTACGGCCATGTCGGTGTCGGCACGGTTGCCATGGCTTTGCCGATGACGATGCAGATCGTCAGCGCGTCGGGCTGGGTGGCCTGGCAGGTCACCAGCATTTTCGAAAATATCGGGGTCGTGCAGGAAGGCATGATGACGATCGCGCAACCGCACACGCTCACCGATCGCGCCGATGCCCGCACGCTCGATGTGGCACACGGTGCGCTTCGCTTCGAGGACATCCGTTTCGGCTATGGCCGTGAGAGCGGGCTGATCGACGGCCTCACGATCGACGTGCGGCCGGGCGAGAAAATCGGCCTGGTCGGCCGCTCCGGCGCGGGCAAGTCCACGCTGGTCAATCTGTTGCTGCGTTTCTTCGACCTGGAAGGTGGACGCATCCTGATCGACGGCCAGGATATCTCCGCGGTCTCGCAGGAGAGCCTGCGGTCGCAGATTTCGATGGTGACGCAGGATACCTCGCTGCTGCATCGCTCGATCCGCGACAACATCCGCTACGGCCGCCCAAATGCGAATGAAGCCGATATCGTGGCCGCGGCCCAGATGGCGCACGCCGACGAGTTCATCGCCGAACTCGAAGATTGGCGCGGCCGCCGCGGCTTTGATGCGCATGTCGGCGAGCGCGGCGTGAAGCTGTCCGGCGGCCAGCGCCAGCGCATTGCCATCGCCCGCGTAATCCTGAAGAACGCGCCGATCCTCGTGCTGGACGAGGCGACCTCGGCGCTCGATAGCGAAGTGGAAGCCGCAATCCAGTCGAGCCTCGGCACGCTGATGCAGGGCCGCACGGTGATCGCGATCGCGCACCGACTGTCGACCATCGCGCAGATGGACCGGCTGGTGGTGCTCGACCGCGGCCGCATCGTCGAGCAGGGCTCGCACGATGAGCTGTTGCGCCGCAACGGCCATTATGCCTCGCTCTGGCGGCGGCAGTCCGGCGGCTTCATCGACGTCTCCGAACAGCAGGCGGCGGAGTAGCCGTCCGCCAGCTCTTTTCACCGCCGGACGTGCGGACCATAATGGCGCACCCACCCACCTTTTTCTCACACGGACAAACCGCATGATCCTCGAAATCGCGCAGATCGACGTGAAGACCGGAATGGAAGCCGAATTCGAAACCGGCGTGAAAAAAGCCGCGCCGATTTTCAAGCGCGCCAAGGGCTGCAAGTTCATGACGCTCCAGCGCTCGCACGAAATGCCGCAGCGCTATCGCCTGTTCGTTCAGTGGGAGACGCTGGAAAATCACACCAAGGATTTCCGCGAGTCATCTGATTTTCAGGAGTGGCGCAAGCTCGTCGGCCATTGCTTCGCGACGCCGCCGAATGTCGAGCACGTCACCGAAGTGATGCGCGGTTTCTAGCGCGTGATCCAGAAAAGTGAGAACCGGTTTTCGGATAAGATCACGCGCAAGGAAAAATAAGTGAACCGCATCCTTACGACGCATACCGGCAGCCTGCCGCGCACGGCCAAAGTGGTCGAACTGCTGCTCGCCGAAGAGCAAAAGCCCGGCACGCGGCGCGCCGAATTGCAGGCGGCGGTGAGCGAGGCCGTAGCGTATGTCGTGCGCAAACAGGTCGAATGCGGCATCGACATCATCAACGACGGCGAGCAGGGTCGCACCGACTACACCGTGCATGTGCTCAAGCGACTGACCGGCTACGCAGGCGAAAGCGCGCCGCCGATGGGCACCGGCGAGCCAGAATTCCCAGAGCTTGCGGAAATCCTCAAACATTTCGCATCGCCCTTCCAGCACCGCCCGGCCTGCAACGGTCCGGTCGACTGGAAGGATTGGCCCGCCGCACAGGCAGATATCGACATTGCGAAAGCGGCGACGCAAGGCGCCAAGGCCGAAGACATCTTCATGACCTCGCCCTCGCCCGGGCAGATCGCGCGCTATCTCAAGAACAGTTACTACAAGAACGACGAGGACTATATTTTCGCGCTCGCCGATGTCATGCGAAAGGAATATCAGGCGATCGTCGCCGCCGGCTTCATCCTTCAGCTCGACTGCCCCGATCTCGCGATGCTGCGCCACATGGTCTACCTCGACCTTCCACTCGCCGACTACCGCAAGATCATTGAGACCAACGTCGCTGCGCTCAATCACGCGGTGCGCGACCTGCCGCCCGAACGCATGCGCATGCACGTGTGCTGGGGCTCGACCATGGCGCCGCACCATACCGACGTCGAGTTCAAAGACATCGTCGATATCGTGCTGACGGGCCGCCCGCACGCGGTATCATTTCCCGCCGCCAATGCGCGGCACGAGCACGAATGGAAGATCTGGCGCGATGTGAAGCTGCCGGCCGGCAAGAAAATCATTCCGGGCGTGATTGATTCCACCTCCAACATTGTTGAGCATCCGGAGGTGGTCGCCGACCGCATCCTGAATTTCGCTTCGGTGGCCGGACGCGACAACGTCATTGCCGGCGTTGATTGCGGTTTCGGCACGTTTGCCGGACGGGTACAGGTCGACACCAAGATCGTCTGGCTCAAGCTTCAATCGCTGGCCGAAGGCGCGCGCCGCGCCTCGAAGCAGCTGTGGACGAAGGCGGCTTAGGCTCCGAACAACCGCTCCGGCGTCTCCACTAGGATGCGCCGCCGTATCGCCGCGTCCGGCGTCCACGCATCAAACAAATCGAGCAGATGCCCGTCATCCGGCATGATATCCGCCGGAATGGATGGATGCGGCCAATCGGTGCCCCACAGCAGCCGTTCCGGATTGGCGCGCAGGAGCGCATCGTGAAAGGCGCGGGCGTCCGCATAATCCGGAAATTGTGTTGAAAGCCGGTATGGCGCCGACACTTTCACGTGCACGCTTCCCTCGCCCACCAGCCGCAGCAGCGCCTGAAAATTCGGATCGTCGACGCCGCGTTCAGCCGGAATATGCAGCATGTGATCGACGATCACCGGCATTTCGCGCGAGATCCCGCGCAGGGTCGCGGCCAGTTCCGTCATCAGCCGCCAGTCGCAGAAGATTTGCATCGCCCAACCGAGTTCGCGCATCGCCGGGCGGAAGATCTCGAACACGTCGAGCCCGACGCCACGCAAATAACCGGGCTTTCCGGCGTCCGAAAACAGATGAAAGCGCAGGCCGCGCATCCCGAGTTTGTGCCAGTCGCGCAATGTCTCCGGTGCAATACGCGTGTCGGTGATGGCAACGCCGCGCAGCCGCTGCGGATAGAGCGCCAGCGCGTCGAGCAGCGCGCGGTTGTCGTAGCCATGCGCGTTGCCCTGCACCAGCAAGCCATGCGCGAGGCCGAGATGATCGAGCAGCGCGAGGTAGCGTTCGACCGGCGCATCCGGCGGCGTGTAGCCGCGGCCCGGCGTGTAGGGAAATTTGTCGGCCGGGCCGAAGATATGCGCGTGCGCATCCCAGGCGCCGGGTGGCGGTGGCACGCGCGGCTTGCGCGGATGCGTCACCGGACCGGCAATGCGCGGCGGTTCTTTCACCGTGTTCATAGGCAAGCGTCAGCCAAGGCGGATATTGGCGTCCTTCACTACCTTGCTCCACAGCGTCATCTGGTCCTGCACGAAACTGCGAAATTCTTCCGGCGTGGTGATGCGCGTATCGATGTTGAGCTGGCCAAACCGCTCCTTCACAAACGCGGAGCGCAACGTGTCGTTGAGGCCGGCATTGAGCTTCTGCACGATCGGCGCCGGCGTGCCATGCGGCACGAAGACCCCGTTCCATTCATAGGCTTCGAAGCCCGGCAGCGTATCCGAGACCGGCGGGATATCCGGCAGGCTGTTGAGGCGGCCTTTGCCGGTATGCGCGATCGCCCTCACCTTGCCGCCTTTGATCAGCCCGACGGCGGCCGACCCGTTGGCAAAGAAGAATTTCACCTGTCCCGCCATTACGTCGTTGAGCGCCAGACCGCCGCCGCGATATGGCACGTGACTGATCTTGATGCCGGTCTGGCGGCGGAACATCTCGAGCGAAAGATGCTGCAATGTGCCGTTGCCGGACGACGCCATGTTGATGCCATCGGGCGCAGCCTTGGCGAATGCGATGACGTCGGCCACGGTATTCACCGGCACCGACGGCGTGACCACCAGGATATTCGGCACCAGTGACACCAGCGCCACCGGGTCAAAGTCCTTGTTGTAGTCGAACGACAAATTTGAATAGAGCGCGGAGTTGACCGAGAACGCCGTGGCGTCGTGCAGGACCGTGTAGCCATCGGGCTCCGCCTTCGCGACTACCGCTTCGCCGATGGTGCCGCCGGCGCCGCCGCGATTTTCCACCACGAATTGCTGGCCAAGCGCTTCGCCGAGCCTACCGAACACGATGCGTCCCGTGGTGTCGGCGCCGCCGGCCGGCGGATAAGGCACCATCACCCGCACCGGCTTGCCCGGCCAGGCCGCTTGCGCGCGGGCCGCTCTGGCAAATGGCACCGCGGCTAGCGCCCCCAGCATTGTCCGCCGCGTGAGCTTGGTACCCGGCATTACGTTCCTCCCCCTGTTCTTTCAGGGAGCTTAGCATCGGAGGAGACCGGTGAAAGGCCTTGGTCGGCTAAGCCATCAAACCGCCAAGCGGTTTCACGATTTCGCTGCCGGGGAACACCTCTTGCGCCAGCGCGCGCTCGTCTGCACGCAGGTGGTCGCGCAAAATGCCTTTCATGACAGCGCGCAGATCGGTGGTTGGCTTGAGGTCGCGGCCTTCATAAAGCGCGGTTTCTGCAACGCCGGGCCAATCTGCAATCACGCGCCCGCCCTTCAGCGCACCGCCGGCAAGCAATGCGACGGTGGCGGTGCCGTGATCGGTGCCTTCGGTGCCATTGATGCGCGCGGTGCGGCCGAACTCCGTGATCACCGCCACGGCGGTATCTTTCCACACAGTGCCCATGCCGCTTTCAATGGCCGCCAGCGCGCCGTCGAGCGCACCGAGCAACGCCGACAACCGGCCATGCGCTACGCCCTCATTGGCGTGCGTGTCCCAGCCATCAAAGGAAAGCGCGCCGACGCGCGGACCGTCCGGCCGGGCCATGAAGCGCGCCGCGCCGGAGGCGGCTTCGTTGAAATAGGCAAGCGCCGGTCCTGCGGGTTTCGGGCCACCGCTCGTTTCATCCATACCGCCCTTGGCGATTGCGGTCAGCGCATTGCGCTCTTCCAGCGCCCGCGCCAGAGCGGGATCCGTGTGGCGGTAGAGGTCGAGCAACCGGCTCGCGGTGTCGCTGCCCGCCGGCGGAAGCCGCGACGGCGTCCACGACAGTACGGGTGCGGAACCTCTCGCCACCAGCGGCGTAATTGGCCCCACCGCAAAAGCGTCCTTGCCGGCAACACGGTCGCCCGGCTGCAAATGGGCGAGCGCGCGGTTCAGCCAGCCGGTGTCTCCGCCCGGTTTCGTCAGCCCGCTTTCGAGCACATCCTGTCCGTCGAAATGCGAGCGTTCGCGATAGGGCGAGGCTACGGCATGCACGATGCTCGCCTGGCCCGCCTGGTACATGCGATGGAGGTTTGGCATCGCCGGATGGAGCGCAAAAAAATTATCGAGCGGCAGCGCCGCTGTTTCGCCATTCGTTTGCAGCGCATCGTTGCCGCGCAGCCGCAGCCAGCCGGGGTCGCCCACCGGCGCGACAGCCGCCAGACCATCAAGCGCGCCGCGCAGCACAATGACCAGGAAGCGCGGATCGCGCCCTTCCGCCAACGCCAGTCGCGGCATGTAGGCCCAGGCGAACAACACCCCGGAGGCAAGCAGCAACTCACGGCGCGTGGCCAGATGCGGGCGTTTGATCATGACATCACCTGCGTTGGAATTCCGGAGCCATCAGCAGCAGCGCGATCGCCTGCGGCCGGCTTTCGGCGCGCGCGACGGCCTGCCGGGTATCGTCGGACAGCAGTGGGCCGAGGGCGCGGTCGGCAATTGCCGCCGGGTCGGATAGCGTGCCGGCACGGCGCGCCATGGTGTTGGCGATATCGAGCCGTTGCGCCAGGCCATCCATCCAGGTCGCGCTATTGTCGGAAAATCCGTTCGGAGCCGGCGGCCGCCACAGCGGTTCGCCCAGCAGGTTCTGCGCCTGCAGGAGTGGACGCACATCAGGCGGAGCCAGCTCGAGCGCGCGCAGTGAATTCACCAACCATTCAGACGGGCGCCGCAGCTTGCTCGCCGGCGCGTTCCATGCCTCCGGCGCACTTACCAGCGTGCGCGAGATTTCTTTCAGGTCGCCGTCAGTATTGCGAAACCGTTTTGCCAGCCGCTCCACCAAAGCGGGCGGCGGCTCGTCTGCCACGAAGTGGCGTGCAAGCTTGGTCGCAACATGCGTGGCGGTAGCCGGACTGCGCGCCAAGGTGAGCAGCACCTCACGACCCTGCTCGAATCCGCCATCGCCGTAATCGCGGCCCAGGATGCGTTCGCCGCCAGGCTCGTGCAGTCGATCGTTAAACATGAACTCGCCGCCACCCACCTGCTTCGGCGGCACGATGCTCCAACCGGTGATGACCTTGGCAAAATTGGTGACATCGGCCTGGCTATAGCCCGAGCGTACACCGACGGTGTGCAGTTCCATGATTTCGCGCGCAAGATTTTCGTTGATGCCTTTGCCGCGGCGCTGACCCGCGAAAGAGTTCGGCCCCATCGATCGCGCATTGTCGAGATAAAGCAGCATTGCCGGGTGTGTTTCGACCGCCAGCAGCATGTCGGCGAACTTGCCCCGCACGTGCGGGCGGATCGCCTCGCGTTCGAAGGCGCCACAGAGCGCACGCACCGGCCCCTTGTCCGCCGAGACGCAGAAATGGTTCGACCAGAACCAGACCAGCCGTTCGACAAAACCGGTATCCGCGGCGAGCGCCGCATCAAAACGCGCTTTGGCTTCCTGCAGATAAATCTGTTGCGGGACACCGGGCCCCTGTTTCGGCGTGTCAGACTTTGTGCCGTCAGACTTGGCACCGCCAGCCTTGGCGCCGTCAGCCCTGGCGTTGGGCTCGGCCATCTCGGACTTGGTTATATCGGCCTTCGCCATATCGCCGGCCATCTTGGCTGGCTCGGCGGCCTTCTCGCGCCGCAACTCCTGCCGCTCCTGCCGGAATGCAAAAGCAGCGCGTGCGGCAGCGCCTACGTTCAATAATTCGCGGTTGGTGATTTGCCCGGCACCCGGGTCGGCCAGCTCGGCCAGCAATGCGGCGCGCGGATCGGATGGCAGCCCGCGTTTGGGCATGAATCCGAACCGGTTCAGCGCAATTGCCGCTTGCGCGCGCGAATCGAGAGCCATTGCTCTGACCCGTTAAGCCTCGCCCTATCCACTGCGGGCAATTCTGCCGCAACGAAGATGAAGAAACGATGGCGACTGGCTTACAATTTGGTCATGCGGCCGGGGCCATTCGTGGCCCGGGGAACCGGCAATTCGATTTATGCCGTGGTTATTTGAGCAATCCAACAACGCGCGGAAGCCAGAGCGTCAGCTCCGGAATCATCGTGATCGCAATCAAGGACATCAAAAGCGGTATCAACCAGGGCAAAATCGCAATGGTTGTGCGCTCAATCGACAATTTGGCGATTCGCGATAATACAAATAACACCATCCCCAATGGCGGGTGCAGCAGTCCGATCATCAAGTTAAGCGTCATCATCACGCCGAAATGCACGGGATCGATGCCGACTTTCATGATCACCGGCATCAGCACGGGCACAAGGATGCTGATCGACGCGATCGGCTCGAGGAAACAGCCGATCACCAGCAACAACACGTTGATCAGCAGCAGGATGATGTAGCGATTGTTGGTCAGTGCCAGCAGCGCCTCGGTAGTGTACTCGGTGACGCGCGTGGTCGTCAGCACCCAACCAAACAACGAGGCCGCGGCAACGATCAACAGCACGCCGGCCGTCGTTTCGATGGTGTCCATCGAGACCTTGTAGAACTGCTTCAGCGACAGCGTGCGATACAGGAAGATGCCGAGAATGATCGCCCAGGCACAGGCGGCGATGGCCGCTTCGGTCGGCGTAAACCAGCCGAACGTCATGCCGCCGACAATAATCGCAGGCGTCAGCAGCGCCGGAAATGCCGCGATGAACGTGGTGCCGAGCGTCCGCCAGGCGAAGGCCTGGTCGCGGCCCATGCCGTAGCGTCGCGCACAGTAATAGACATAGGCCATCATGAAGGCCGTCATCACAAAGCCCGGGATAACGCCGCCGAGAAACAGCGCACCGATCGAGACGTTGCCCATCATGCCGTAAATGACGAACGGCAAGGACGGCGGAATGATTGGCCCGAGCGTCGACGACGCCGCGGTGACGCCGACCGAAAACTCGGTGTCATAGCCGTGGTCCTGCATCGCCTTGATCTCGATTGTGCCAAGGCCCGCGGCATCCGCGATCGCGGTCCCCGACATGCCTGCGAAGATCACCGAACCGATAATGTTGACGTGCGCGAGCCCTCCCCGCGTCCAGCCTGCGAGCGCAACGGCGAAGTCATAGATACGGTTGGTGATCCCGGCGGAATTCATGAGATTGCCAGCCAGGATGAAGAACGGCACTGCCAGCAGCGGAAATGAATCAATGCCGCCTGCCATCCGATGCAGGATGACGAAATCCGGCAACTGGGCGGAGAAATGCGTGTAGAGGAACGACGAGCCGGCAAGCGCGATGAACACGGGGACGCCGGCCAGCAGCACCGCAATGAAGATGAAGGCCATGACGATCATCGGTGCTTGGCCCTAGTCTGCGGGAATTTGGTGGGTCACGTCGTCGGGCCTGCTCCATCCCCGCCGCGCATTGCGCCACACGTTTTGAAGCTGGCGAAAAAACATCCCGAAACAGCCGAGCGCGACGCCGGCATAAACGTAGCTCATCGGCAGGTCGAACACGGTCATGCGTTGCACGCCCATGCGCTCGATGATCGTCCACGACAGAAAGGCCAGCAGGCCGATGAACGCCAGTTTGACGAAATCGACAAAGGCCAAAAGCGTGGCGCGCAGCGGGCCCGGCTTCATCACATTCGAGAGCAATTCAACGGCGATATGGGTATTGCGCCGCGTCACCATGATGCCGCCGATAAACACCACCCACATCAGGCCATAGCGGGCGATTTCCTCGGTCCAGGCCAGGCTGTCGTTGAGCACATAGCGCGTGAAGAATTGCAGAAAAACAATGAAGGCCAGCGACCAGAACAGCACGAAGGCCAGCCAATCCTCGGGGTGATGCTCGATGACTACCTCGGCATCCTCGGCCACAATCAGGCGCTTCTCGCCCTTGAGTACCTTATTTTTGTACATCGACCCCCGCGCTCAGACTGATCCCGCCAAACTAATCCAGCCACGCCGTGCCGATGCACGGCATGATGAAAATTGCTTATCGCTCCGCTATTTCAACGCCTGCAGCGCGTCGTATTCCGCCTTGCTCCAGCCGGCGCCGGCTGAAGGATCGTTGTGCAGCGGGATCGCGGCCTTGCGGAAGGCCTCGCGATCCACTTCAACCACGGTCTTGCCAAGTTTGCGGAATTCATCTGCGAGCTTGAGTTCCGAAGCGCGGATCTGGTCGGTCGATCTCGCATTGGCCTCTTTCAACACATCCTCAAACACCTTCTTGTCGGCATCCGAGAGCTTGGACCAGACGTGGCCGCCGACAATGGTGAGAAGGGATTCCGTGATGTGACCGGTCAGCATGATGTGCGACTGCACTTCGTAGAACTTCTTGGCCATGATGGTCGGCAGCGGATTTTCCTGGCCGTCCACTGTGCCCTGCTGAAGCGCCAGATAGACTTCGGCGAAGGCAATCGGCGTGGCATTGGCGCCCACCGATTTCGTGAACATCAGGAACAGCGGCGCCGGCGGCACACGCAGCTTCATGCCCTTCATGTCTTCCGGTTTCTTGATTTCCTTGTTGGCCGTGACGTGGCGCTGCCCGTAATAGACGATTGCGACCACCTTGTGCTTGGTCTTGTCCTCGTAGCCTTTGGCGAGGTCACGGAACAACTGGCTATCGCGATAGGCCTTCCAGTGATCGAAATCGCGCAGAATGAACGGCGCGCCGGTAATCGAGAGCGGCTTGTGGATCGAGCCGGCAAATGACGCGCCGGTGTAAATGATGTCGACGGTCCCTAGCCCGAGGCCTTCGTTGATCTGATTTTCGTTGCCGAGCTGCGAGGCGGGGAACACGCCGATCTCGTAGCGGCCATTGGTGCGTTTCTTGATTTCCTCCGCCGCCCACAGCGCATTGGCGTGGTAGGGCTCCGAGACTTCGTAAACGTGAGCCCATTTGAGCTTGGTCTGGGCCCCGGCAGGACCGGCCATCACGAATAGCGCGGCAGCAAGAGCGAGACCGTGCGCCAAATGGCGCGGCCAATTCGGCATACTAACCTCCCCGGTGTGGCGGTTATTTTTAGGGTCGCCTGTTGGCGAGGATGTTACTATGCAGCCGGCTTCGCGCAACAGCCCTAATTGCCCACTTGCCCACGCGCTGCCGTCAAAATAGTCAGGCATTTCATGAGCACACCACGAACAATCCGGCTCTCACCCGAAGACAATGTCGTTGTCGCCGTTGATCAGATTGCGTCCGGCGTTGCTGCCGCCGGCGTAACCGCGCGCGAGCGCGTGCCGCGCGGGCACAAGATGGCGATGATGGCCATTCGCGAGGGCGAACCGGTCACGAAATACGGGCAAACGATCGGCTTTGCGTCGAAAGCGATTTCACCCGGCGATTGGGTGCATGAGCAAAACGTCGGCCTGCACGATTTTGCGCGTGACTACCGGTTTGCCGAGGGAGCCAAAAACGACGAGATCCTGCCACCGGAACAACGCGCGACGTTCGAAGGCTATCTGCGGCCCAACGGAAAAACCGGCACACGAAATTACATCGGCATTCTCACTTCGGTGAATTGCTCGGCCTCGGTCGCAAAATTCATCGCCGAGGAAGTCAATCGATGCGGCATCCTTGACGACTATCCGGAAATCGACGGCGCGGTCGCCTTTGTGCATGGCAGCGGCTGCGGCATGGCGGCCTATGGCGAAGGCTGGGATTTGTTGCGGCGGACGCAGTGGGGCTACGCCACCCATCCCAATCTCGGCGCTGCCTTGATGGTCGGGCTGGGCTGCGAAGTGTTTCAGATCGACCGCATGAAAGATGAGTATGGAATGGTCGAAGGCGACCATTTCCAGACCATGACGATCCAGGCAAGCGGCGGCACGCGAAAAACGGTCGAGCAAGGCCTCGACCGCATCAAGGCCATGCTGCCGGTGGCCGCGCGCGCCAAGCGCGAAACGCGGCCTGCCTCGGAGATCGTGCTGGCGCTGCAATGCGGCGGCTCGGACGGCTACTCCGGCATCACCGCCAATCCATCGCTGGGCGCTGCGGTCGATACGCTGGTCAAACATGGCGGCACGGCCGTGCTGGCGGAAACACCGGAGATCTACGGCGCCGAGCATTTGCTGACGCGGCGTGCGGTCAATCGCGCGGTCGGCGAAAAACTGGTCGAGCGGATTCGCTGGTGGGAGGACTACACAAAACGCAATGGCGGCGAAATGAACAACAATCCCGCGCCGGGCAACAAGGCTGGCGGGCTCACCACCATTCTGGAGAAATCATTGGGCGCCGCGGCCAAAGGCGGTAGCACCACATTGCGGGCCGTTTACGAATATGCCGAGCCGGTGAAAGAAAAAGGCTTCGTATTTATGGACACGCCCGGCTTCGACCCAGTCGGCGCCACCGGCCAGGTTGCCGGCGGCAGCAACGTCATGTGCTTCACTACGGGCCGCGGATCCGCTTTCGGCTGCAAGCCTGCGCCGTCAATCAAGCTTGCCACCAATACCGACATGTACCGGCGCATGACCGAGGACATGGATATCAATTGCGGCGATGTCCTCGACGGCACGTCGATTGAGACAAAAGGCCAGGAGATTTTCGCAAAGGTCCTGCAGGTTGCCTCCGGCGCCCACACCAAGTCTGAAGATCTGGGCTATGGCGACCTTGAATTCGTGCCTTGGCAAATCGGCGCAGTGATGTAGCGGACATTCGCCGCGCGCATTGTCATGTCCGCTTTGTGCAACAAACGGACTTAGAGCGATGTCCAGTGGTGTTGCCGCTACGAGCGGGCGCGGCGTTTCGCTGCAGACCTGTGTTCTGCCGGGCTAGCGACGAAGGCGGGGTTGGGATTGCACCAGCCGCGATCGGCTCCAATCACATTTGGCCGGCATGCGTCGATCGAGGCATATTGGCAGTCCCAATAAGCGTTGCCGTTACCCTTTGATGTCACGGCACACCAAGGCCCCTCATAGGCCTCGGCCGGCCCTGGACCGAAAGCCACACCGGCAAGAGTAACGACGGCAGCAAAAACGATGCGGGTCATCATGAACCTCCATGGTCGGTACCAATGATAACACCGTACAGCCTGCCTGTATTTGGCGCTGTCCGCACCCATTGTTTGCAGCTGTGGTTACGCGAAGTTTATCCAGTCAGCCTTGGGTTTGCGCGGTCCGGGGCATCAATGCTGCAAGAATGATCGCAACGAGGAAGAGCGCCGGCACATCTGCTATCAAATGGCCGCGTTCGGCCGGATCATTGAACGACTGGGCACCCATGATCGCGCCGTGAACCACACTCGACCACACGGTGAACCAGATAATGCTTCTGTGCGCATAGGGGTTTCGCGATGCGATGAGCAGAAATACCCCTAGCGTCGCATACACTCCGATAATCATGAGGAGATAGTGCGAATGCCCGTGGCCCCAGGTCCAGCCTGAGGGCCATACGATACCCAACGTATATATGCCAAATATGAAGGTCAGACCGACGGCGATCAGAGCGATACGCAGCAAAAGCAGGCGATTTGTGTCAGACATGTTTGCATCTCCTGTACAGCATTCGGGTCAAATCTTTCATTCGACTGGATGACAAAAGCCCACCAGAAAGACTTTGCCAGAACCTTGATTTGCTCTTGAGATGCCCTTGATTATTTCATGAGATTCGTCCGCTTTGGTTCATTGGCGGACTTGGCGACAAATCCGCACGCGTTCGACCAGAAATCGGGTGGCCAAAAGATCATTGCGCGGCGAGTGTCGTCCCGGTATCCCCACGCGGGATGTTCAGGCATCGCCCGGAGCGGAATTTGTCACAACCCTCTATCGGAAAACGTTTTGGGGTTGTTGATGACGAGCAGCAACGCGCAATGAGCGGGCTCGAATTTGTTCAGGGACTCGTCGACGGCACGTTGCCGTTGAACACGATGGCGGAGACGCTCGGCTACGACATTGTCGAGGTCTCCAAGGGCTGCGTTGTTGTCGCTGCCAAACCTCACGAGGGGCACCGCAACCCGGCTGGCACGGTTCACGGAGGTCTTGCCGCAACGCTGCTCGACACCTGCATGGGACTCGCCGTTCAGACCATGCTCGAAAAGGGCTTTGCGCAGACAACGCTTGAATTCAAAATTTCCCTGGTCCGGCCCGTTACCCCGCAGACCGGCCTGGTGAAGGCCGAAGGCAAGGTCATCTCTTGCGGACGCCGCGTTGGTACCGCGGAAGGACGCCTGACGGACAAAGATGGCCGCATGCTCGCTCACGGCACGACAACGTGTTTGATTTTCGCGCACTGATATTCCAAGCGTAGGTAACGCGATCTTTGCGGGCATTTTCAGCGAATTTTCGATATCGGCATGCCTCGTCCCCAGAAACAATTGTTTGCCAGCGGGAAATGTCACAGAATGCATCATGACTCGCTCAATGACTCATTCCTGGCGCACCACAGCGGTATCGCTCGCGGCCGCCTTCGCGACCATCTTGGCCGTGCTGCCGGCCGTCGTTGTCCGCGCCGAACCACCTGCCAGCCCTGCGAAATCTGACGCCGCGATCTGCGTACGTCCGGATTTTCGCGTCGTGCTCGACGTCGGTCACACCGCGAAATCGCCCGGCGCCAGAAGCGCGCGCGGAGTTGATGAATTTGACTTTAACCTGCGGCTCGCCCGGCAGATCGATCAGGCGCTCCGCGAAGCCGGCTTCAGCAAGACGGTCCTCATGGTGAGCGAGGGACGCGCCAACCAAAGCCTGTACGCGCGCGTCGCCCGCGCCAACGAGCTTGCGGCAAATCTGCTGCTGTCCATCCACCACGACGCGGTGCCCGATCGTTTTCTGGAAAAGTGGGAATACAACGGCAAGAAGGAAGCGTTCAGCGACCGGTTCAAAGGCCATTCGATTTTCGTCTCCGACGATAATCCCGATCCGAAGGACAGCCTTCTGTTCGCCAGCAAGCTCGGCCAGCAATTGAAGGCGCGTGGCCTGCAATACACGCCGCATTACACCGAGAGCTTCATGGGCCGGTGGCGGCGTGCGCTGCTGGATGCCGATGCCGGCGTCTACCGCTACGACACCCTGTTCGTGCTGAAGAAGACGCAAGTGCCCGCCGCCCTGCTTGAAGCCGGCTCGATCGCAAACCGCGACGAGGAACTGGTGATGGCCTCGCCGGAGCGGCAGCAATTGATCAGCGCGGCTGTGGTGGATGCGGTCGACAACTTCTGCGCCGCGCAATCGCACAAGCCGGCGCTGCAAATCGCACAACGCGCGAAAAACCCGCACGTGCTGTCGGCGCATTCGCATCAGCGTGCACGCAAGCGGACCGCCGACGCGACGACATCAACGGTTGTCTCGCGGGCAAACGTCGACATTCATTAAGGCGGCCCGAGCGGGCTCGGCGCGCGCGTCATAACTGAATGCCCTAGCCGGCCACCTTCCCTCTTGCGTGGACTCGCCCCATATTCGGGGTGCAATGGCCAAATCCCCTCCGAAAAAGCCGAAAGATCCGGCCAAACCGACGCGCGCCAAAGCCGCGCGGCCGGACGACACGCCGACCCCCGACGCGCTCGCCAACCTGCTTAATCCGGGGATCGGCCGCGGCACCGCGGGCCTGGGTTCCGGGACCGGACTCCAGCAGCCGCCGGACAATTCCTGGGACCGCCGCCGCGACTTCTCGGAGGCGCACAAGGCGCGCAAATCCACGCCCAAGGAATTCAACGAAGCGCCGCAGCGCGATTTTTCGGCCTCGCCCATCACCGGCCTCGATCCGCAGCTGGAGAAAGAGTTGGGATTGGGCGACCACGACGACGCTTCTTCGCCCTCGCCCCGCCCAGCGGGACGAGGTGAGGACAGTAAATACCGCCTGCCGCGCGCCGATTTGCCGACGCAGCCGGGCGGGTTCGCCGGCATCGCCAGCCAGCAATCACTCGACCGGCTGCTGCGCGAAGGCCGGCCGGAATTCTCCACCGCGGCAGGTGACGCAAAGGTTTGGACGCCGCACCGCCCACCACGGCCGGAAAAATCCGAAGGCGGCAAGAAATTCGTCATCGCATCCGACTTCGAACCGAAAGGCGACCAGCCGGAGGCGATCAAGGAACTCGTCGAAGGCGTCAGGCGCAGCGACCGCACGCAGGTGCTGCTCGGCGTCACCGGCTCGGGAAAAACCTTCACGATGGCGAAGGTGATCGAGGCAACGCAGCGCCCTGCCCTCATCCTCGCGCCTAACAAGACGCTGGCGGCGCAGCTCTACGGCGAGTTCAAGTCGTTCTTCCCCGACAACGCCGTGGAGTACTTCGTCAGCTACTACGACTACTATCAGCCGGAAGCCTACGTCCCGCGCACCGACACCTATATCGAGAAGGAATCCTCGATCAACGAGCAGATCGACCGCATGCGCCATTCGGCCACGCGCGCGCTGCTCGAGCGCGACGACGTCATCATCGTCGCATCGGTGTCCTGCATCTACGGCATCGGCTCGGTGGAAACCTATTCGGCGATGACATTCACGCTCAAACAGGGTGGCAAGATCGACCAGCGGCAATTGCTCGCCGACCTGGTGGCGCTGCAATACAAGCGCACGCAAGGCGATTTCTTCCGCGGCTCGTTCCGCGTGCGCGGCGACACCGTCGATATTTTCCCGGCGCACTACGAAGATCGCGCCTGGCGTGTGCACCTGTTCGGCGACGAGATCGAAAAGATCGAGGAGATGGACCCGCTCACCGGCGCCAAGACCGACGAGCTGGAGTTCGTGAAGATCTACGCCAATTCACATTACGTGACGCCGCGCCCGACGCTGATCCAGGCCATGGCGGGCATCAAGCAGGAGTTGCGCGCGCGTCTCGACCAGCTTAACGCCGCCGGCCGGCTGCTGGAAGCACAGCGGCTCGAGCAGCGCACGACCTTCGACCTCGAAATGATGGAAGCCACCGGCTCCTGCGCCGGCATCGAGAACTATTCGCGCTATCTCACCGGCCGCAAGCCGGGCGAGCCGCCGCCGACACTGTTCGAGTATGTGCCGGATAATGCGCTGGTCTTCGCCGACGAAAGCCACGTCACCATCCCGCAGCTCGGCGGCATGTTCCGCGGCGACTTCCGCCGCAAGGCAACGCTCGCCGAATACGGCTTCCGGCTGCCCTCCTGCATGGACAACCGCCCGCTGCGCTTCGAGGAATGGGACGCCATGCGCCCGCAGACGATGGCGGTCTCGGCCACGCCCAGCCATTGGGAAATGAACGAGGCGCGCGGTGTCTTCGTCGAACAGGTCATTCGACCGACCGGGCTGATCGATCCGCCGGTGGAAGTGCGGCCGGCGCGCACGCAGGTCGACGATCTCGTCGGCGAAGTGCGACAGATGGCGGCCAAGGGCTTCCGTGCGCTCGTCACGGTGCTGACCAAGCGCATGGCTGAGGACCTTACCGAATACCTGCACGAACAGGGCATTCGCGTGCGCTATATGCACTCCGATATCGACACGCTGGAGCGCATCGAGATCATCCGTGACCTGCGGCTCGGCGCCTTCGACGCGCTGGTCGGTATCAACCTGCTGCGCGAAGGCCTCGACATCCCGGAATGCGCGCTGGTCGCCATTCTCGACGCCGATAAAGAGGGCTTCCTGCGCAGCGAGACGTCACTGATCCAGACCATCGGCCGCGCCGCGCGCAACATCGACGGCAAGGTGATCCTCTATGCCGATTCGGTCACCGGCTCGATGCAGCGCGCGATCGAGGAGACCAACCGGCGGCGTGAGAAACAGGTGGAATACAACACCGCCAACGGGATCACGCCGGAAAGCGTGCGCAAGGGCATCTCCGATATTCTCAACAGTGTCTACGAGCGCGATCATGTGCTGATCGCGACCGGCACGGCTGGCGCCGGCGAATTCGCCGATGCCGCAACAATCGGACACAATCTCGAAGCAGTGATCGCTGACCTCGAAACGCGCATGCGCGAGACCGCCGCCGACCTCGACTTCGAGGAAGCCGCGCGTCTGCGCGACGAGATCAAGCGTCTGCGCGCCACCGAGATGGCGGTGCTCGACAATCCGACCGCGCGCGATGTCATGGTGGCGCAGACCAAGGGGCTGCGCTCGCGCCCGCACAAGCCAGGGCTCGATGAAATGGGCATCGCGCTGTCACATGAGGTGAAGCCCGCGCGCGCCGACAGCCCGCGCAGCAAGCTCGGCCGGCCCGGCATGCGCGGTGGGTTCAAGAATAGAGGGCGGTGAGAGCTCTCTGCGGCCGCGGTCGCTTTTTCGCTATTTCGCGTCGGAAACCCAGCAGAGCTGATTGCGCGAGATGCATTTGCCGCGCGCGTCATCGCGGTCCTTGCCGGTTTCGGCGCAGGAGCGGTGGTTATTGATCGGACAGTTCACATCGAATTTGTAACCGGCGATATTGCGCCAGACGCGCTTGACCTTCTGCTTGATCGTTTCGTCCTTGGCCGGCTTGTCCTGCACCAGCACGAGCGGCGCGCCGCCCTCGGCCCCTGAAAACCCGGCCGGCGCAAACGGACCCGCGACGGCCTGCTCGGCCGCAGCCACTATGAATACGCCTGTCGCCACTACGATGAGATAACGCATCGCCCCTTCTCCTCAGCTGACGTTGAACCCAGCGGCGAGACCAACGGGCTGAACAGGAAAAAGTTCCATCATCGGGGGCGATGAAGCTTGCACATTCAACGCGGTGTTTTTGGCCCCGGGTCCCCGCTCGCGCGGGTACGCGCGGGATTTAGTGGCGCCGATCGCCGGGCCTACCCTACGGCGAACTAACTTCGATGCCGATGGCGGCGGGCGTAAGCGGACGGGCGGTCGTCGAAGGGATAGTGATAGACATATCCATCCCAGGCATAGAGGCAGTAATAGCCGGCATAAGCGCAGCGATCGCGCCAGTTCGAATAGTGCCACGCCGTCCTGACATGCCGGCGCACGCCGGGCCCGAGGTCTGCCGCATCCGATGAAACACAGGTGCCGGCGAAAGCAGCCGTCGCAATGACCGCCGCAAAAATCAGTCGTCCAGAAATGCGCATCGTGAATGGCCCACGCATGATGTTGAGCATGCAGTGTCGCCACAAAGGACCGCCCGATGGCAAATCAAAACGGTCGGATTGGTTAAGCATCGGCGATTGAGTTTGCTTAATGATTTTCGCTGTGCAGCAGCGCTTCAGATAGATTCGCCGTCACCTTCCAGCACGGCGTATTGCACCGTGTCGGACACGCGCTGCCAGGCGGAGCCGTTGAAGCCGGCCACGATGTTGATGCGCACGATCTGCACGAGTTTGTCCTGCATGGCCATCGTGTCCACGGTGGTGTCGCGAATATACGCAACGGCCGCGACTCCGCAGGCGCGTTGATCGCGCGCCATTGCATTGACGGCGTGCATTGCCTGTTCGGGCGCAGCGCCTTTTTTGCGGAAGCCGACGAATTGCTCGGCCTGCTGCGGCGTGTTGCAGATAACCCCGACGCCGACGGCGGCATCGCCTTTTTCCGGCGGCTGCACCGGACCGTCGGCGCGCGCAGCGCCGCAGAAAAGCAATGCGGCTGTTGTGGCCGCCCAAAAAATGCGCATTCCCGCCTCCTGACGATGGTCCCGCCGTGGTCCGCAGGATCAACGTCCCCTGCGGGCTGCGGTTCGTCAGCGCGCACGGGATTGTGAAAGTTGTTCCACACTGGCGTTGCACAGGCAGGGTCATTTCGTGCAAATAGCCAAGCCGCTTTGCCCCAAGCCGCTTCGCCGGTTCAGGCCCGCGCGGCCACAGATCCGACAACCCAGTCTGGAACGCCCTGTATGAACGTTTCGATTTCCAAGACCCGTACCATCGTTGCCACCGGGCGTTTCATGGTGCTCGTCGCCGCACTGGCGCTCGCCGCTTGCGAAACCGACGGAACCGGGCCGACGGCAGCCGATGCGCCGAAGGCGGAAGCGGCATCGGCCAAGCCCGACGCGGCTGGGCCCAAAACCGAGTCTTCGAAGACAGAGGCAGCCAAGCCGGAGGCAAAGCAGCAGGCGGCCAAGCCCGCGGAGCCGGTGGTCGACAACGAGCCGATGACCCATTCGCGCGCTGCGCGGGAATGCTGGATGAAGACCGAAAAGACCAGCGCACACGCCGATCTCGACAAGCGCGCGGACCTCGTCAACAAGTGCATCGACGAGAAAATGAAGGCGGCCGGCGCTCCAGCGCCCAAAACCTGACGCTTTATCCCTGAACCTTCACCCTCCCCTTGCGCTGGCGCGCCCGCCGGTTAGCATCCGGCGATTCGAGAGCTTCAGGAGGACGTCATGGCTAAAGGTCAGATGCGGGTCCCGAAGGAAAAGAAGAAACCCAAGGCCGACAAGGACAAGCCCAAGCAGCTGTCGGCCTACAAGCTGGCGCAGACGCAGGGCTCGTCCGGCAGCCCCTACAGCAATCCGCCCGGCAAGAAGCCCTGACGCTCAGCGCTCGCCGGTTCCCTTCTTCGAATCTTCCGGTAATTCCTGAGCCTGCTTGGCCATTTCCAGGCAGGTCAGCAGTTCGACATAGCTTGGCGCCCTGTCGAGCGAGGCAAAGCCCGCGCATTGTGCGCGCTGCGTCGTGCTGTAATGCGTCCAATCCTGCTCGAGCTTGGTGCGCGCGTCGTTCTCGTCGCGCTGGCAGGAGGCGGAATTTCGCCCCGGCAGCGTCCCGGCGGCCGAGGCGGGCTGACAGGTGCGCTCGACATTGAACTTCGGTATAGCGTCGGCCGCCATAATGACATGCGACGCCAGGATGATCGGCAAAAGCGCGGGCATGGCCGTTGCTCCGGTTGCTCCGTCTCCCTTTCATTGAACTCAGAATATCGCGAATCGTTCGATTTCAGCCGGTAAATGGGTAGCGCGGCGCGTGAACCTTTCCCCTCCCCGGACCGACAAATGTTGGATCACAGGGGGATCGTGTCGTGCTGAAACGCTTCGTTTTCGCCTTCATCAAATTTGTGGGGCTGGTCATCCCGGCTGCATTCGGTATTGGCGCTTCTGGCGGCGCCCACTGCGCGTCCGGAACCGGTGCAACCGGAGTGCGACCGCAACCTCGCCAATGCGACGGCGGGTCTCGCGGCACTACAGTTGCGGCTCAAAGGCCTCGGCACCGGCAACGGGCCCGAAATATGCAACGTCACGCGGCTTTATTTCCTCGAACTGGTCAAGGCGCGCGCCGTCGTCGCGCTATGCAAGAGCGGGCCGGACCGCGAGCGCGATTTAGGCCAATTTGACGCCGATGTGGAGCATACCAACGAGGCGATTGCCGCCCGCTGCAGCTGACATCATTTGGTGCAAAACTTAGTCCAAGGCGCTCCACAGCTTTGCCAAAGTTCCGTGCCACAGAGCAACTAATGCTTAACCGGTTCGCGCTGAGATCGCGCGGCAGCGAATACAGCCGGAACGCATCATCTCGGGGGAGATATTCGGGAATGCGAGCAAACGGACCCTGCGCATTGTGGATGATCGGCACGCTTGCGCTTGCCGCACCCACGGCGTTTGCGCAAGAAGCTCAACAAGAGTCCCAGCAACCCGCCGACACGACCGGCGCGGAGCTCGCCCCCGAAGCGCCGCTCACTCCGGAAGAAAGCGCGTTGCTCGGCAATGCGCTGGTATTCGACCCGGCCGCGCTCGCAACGCCGCCGAAGAAGCCGCTGCGTTTGCCCGGCACGTCCGGCCAGGGTTACGACGTCAAACGCACCGAGAAACCGGATGGCTCCGCCACCGTCGTGGTGAAGCAACCGCTGCCGACCGCATGGGACAACTCGGTCGGCGCCGACCTTGCTCCTTCGAACACGGGCGCCAGCGCCGCCTATGACCGTCCGCTGCCATCGACGCGCGATGGCTTCGGGGCCGGCGCAGCCTGGGCTTCGGTCGGCGTGCAAAACATCGGCAGCGTGGATGCACGCGTCGATCCCTCTAATGATCAGGGCAAGCTGGGCGGCACGCTCAGGCACTCGATTCCGTTCGGCGGGCGATTTGCGGTGACCGTGCAAGACACCTATTCGGTGACCGAAACGATGGCCCGGCCGACGGGGCCCACCGACATGCCGCTGATGGCGCTGCCGGCCAACCCCGCTCCGCTGACGCCGCAGGTCTTCGGAAACGAAAAGGCGGTCAAATTCAATATCCTTCCGACCGGCACCACATTGGGGGCCGGGGTAATCACAGCCAGCAATGACCCGGTGACCCACAACACCCTGAGCGCCGAGCAAAAGCTTTATGGACCGCTTCAGGTGACCACCGCCGTTACGGACTTCGGGCAGACCACCAGCAACAAGAGCATTACCGCCGGCTTCAGGCTCCATTGGTAATCGCCGACCGGCCGCCCGCGCGGCGCAAAAGACGGTGCATAACCGGGGACTCCGCCGCGCCCGGACGCAAAGTTCCATCAACCCGCCCCGCCCCTGCCCCACGGCTGCCCAAGTCGCATGCGGCAATCAGTCCGCGAGTGGGAGCTTGTGCGCAAATCATTTGCGCTTTGGAGGAATTGAACATGACGGCCATCAGACCCGATCGGCTTGGTGTGGACAGGGCAATTCCGGAAAAAACCGGCCCGGAGGCGTTTGCTCCGAACCGGAAATCACCGGAGCGGCTGAGCGAAGTCGACCAGGCAGCGGCGACGGCGTTCGAGGGAGAGATTCGTGAATTCGTGCGTCGTGACGTTGCGTTCTTGCGGCGCCATCAACGCAATAGCGAAACGGAGCAGGCGCCCGAACCGATTGTCGACAATCTGAATGTGCTGATCCGGCGCGTGTCAGGCGCATCGATGGAAGAGATCGACCGCGTCATTCTCGAACTTCAGGGTGTGCGCGAAATGCTGCGCAGCGAAGGCGAGCGCGTCGGCCGGGAAATCGCCGGCTATGCGAGCCTCAGCCACGCGGCGATGACGGCAATGAAAGTGATCGGTGACAGTCTCACGCAATGGAAAAACGCGCCGAGCAATTCGGGCGACCGACCGACGGTCTGACCTCACCCACATAAAATGCCATCGCCGGACAAACCGGCGATGGTTTGACCTCTACGACGTGATTTGTCCGACGACGGTGCGGCTTGCGGTCTCTTGCGCCCAGGCGTGCAAGCACGCGGTTCGCAACGGCGGATGGCAAGCATTCAGGGCAGATGAGCTCAGCTGGCGGCGGCGACTTTGGCCTTGGGGGCGGCCTTGCGCGGCAACGGATAGTCAGCGCTGTCATAAAGCTGCCGGATGCCGTTGCCGTCGAAGCGCTTCTCTTCGACTTCCAGATAGGCGCCTAGCAGCAGTTCCGGCGGCAATTCCTCAATAGCGAAACGGATAGCCTCCGCGGCCGTCGGAAAGCGCTTATAGCCAATGGGCCGGCGCGACTTGCGGCTGCGGCTGGGAAATAATTCAGAAGGCGCACGGTAGTTGATCGTCGACATAATCAGAAGCTCCTCGACCACTAATATGGCCCTTGGGAGCGAGAAAATCCAGCACCTACCAGCACGCGCATATCAGCCCAACAGCCTCAAGGTAAACGCGTGGTAGCAAAAAGTATGGCCCGGCGCACACGACGCCGGGCCATTGCCAGCCGGTTGGGCCGTATTATTCGGCCAATTCGTCGACGACTTCGCTGGTGGCCGGGTCAATCAGGACCACGTGGTCGTTTACCACCATGTATTTATACGACCTGATCGCGGGTACCTCGACTGCGACGTCTTGCGGCACAGCGTAGAGCTGGACGTTTTCCGGCACGCGGGTGCCGACTCGGTATTCCACGGTCGGCTGTGCTGGGCTCACGCGTTCACGCACGATGGTGCGATAGACTGTGCGCCGCTGCACCGGGGTCAGCTGCAGAGGTTGGGTGGTCACCACGGTGCGTGATTCCACCGGCTCACGAGTGATGACCGTGGTCTGCGCGCTCGCGGTGCCCGCGCTTGCAAGCAGCGCGGCCACGATCGCGGCATGGCGAAAATATGTCATAAGTTCCTCCTCCTGATTTCAGTCCAGAACAGCAAACGCGAGGTCTCACGCATCGGTTCCGCACACGGAGGCGATGGGGCGCTTCACAATTTCAATCATTGTGTGTGCGGCGGCTCGCTCATTAACTTCATTTTCGCCTGCAACACATCGATGCGCTGCTCAGCCTCGGCCTCGGTCAAATTTGGACTGAACGCTTCAGGCTCGTAAGCATCGAATGCGAGCTTGCGAAGCAGCGCGGCTTGTTCCGCACTCATCGGGGTGGCGGCTTTCGACGCTTTCGGCATGACACCATAATAGCACGCGTGCCGATCTGGTTCCCAGCTCATCGCGAGCCGCCATGACGCGTTGCTCATATTTGCGGCAACCGAAACGCTGCCGGTAAAATGGTGCAGATTTTACGTGCGCAGCGACTCCGACTGCGATACTTGAATTACAGACATTGATTCGATCGACGAGGCCCAAGAATTGACGAGGCCCAAGAGATGATTCTCGAACCGCTGTTCGGGTTGTCGCTTGTGTTGAGTGTCTCTCTCGATTTGCAACCTCCGCCCGCAGAGACAGGCGCGGGGGTACCAATGTCGACCCGCCAGAGAGACGCCAAACTATTGCCGTTGGTGCGTGAGGCAACCGACTGCATCGTGCGCCGGGTCTTCGCCGATCCGCGTTACAACGCCGACCTGCGGCCTGGCGAGATCAACGATCTGATCGTCGAACTCGATGGCCGGATGCGTAAAACCGGTGCGCGCCATGATGGACGCGCACGATCGTCTGTATGGCAGCGGCTCAGGCGAAGCTTTTCTGCTCGGACCCTATCTCGACGTATTGCCGGCAGCGGTCGTAGGTCAGGTCAAGCTCAAAGCGCACGGTCGGTAACGATTACGGAGTTTGCGCCGCCAACACTGGCCGCAGCACAAGCGTAATAGGCAGCGTCGCCAGCACCAGCGATGCGACGACGATCAGCGCGGTCGTCACACCGACGGCGTCCCCGAGCAAACCGTAGATGGCGGGCGATATCGCACCCGCGCCGATCGTGCCCGTATAGAAGATACTGAATGCGCGTTGGCGCCTTGCGGGTTCAACCAGATCCGGCACCGAACCGTAGAGCACTGACGACGTCCCGTTGAGCGCGACGCCAACAATCGGCAGCAATACGAGCGCGCCCTCAAGTGACAGTGGCAACAGCGCGACGATGCCTAGCGCGGTCACCGCTTCTGTCAACCACACCGTCGCGACAACGCCAATGCGGGCACCGATGAAGGCACAGACCAGTTTGCCGGCCGCCCCACCGGCGAATACTAAAGTGAGCGCAAGGCCCACGGTTTGCAGACTGGCGCCTTTTGCAGTGAGCACGAAAGGCAGGAATGTCAGGAACGCCATACGCGTGGCGCTGTCGATGACGCCGATCGAGAGCAACAGTGGAAAGCCATAAGCGCGGGCGGCGCCGTGCCGGCGTGTCTTTCCATCGCTCTTGCGCGGCGCAATTGAGTCGCGCTCCGTGACGCGCGGTATCGCGACAAAAATCACGAGTGCGGCGACCGCGCCGAGGCTGCCAAGCAGCATCAGCGCGTGACGCCATGGCAACACGATGAACAACAAGGCCGCAGCAGCAGGCAGCGTCATTTTCCCGATATCGCCGGCGAAATTATATGTGCCCAGCGCCTTCAGTGAGCGCGCTCCAGCAAAGGCATGGGCGATGAGTGACGATCCCAGTGGGTGCTGCGTGCTGGCGCCGAGACCGCCGATAAATAGCGCGGCCACCAGGCTGATCACGCCGCTGCTGAAACCCGCGAAAACGTAACCGAGACCCGCAAGCGCGGTACCGAGCGCGAGCACCGTCGCTGTCCCGAACCGCTCCGCCAGCAACCCCGCGGGAATCTGGAAACCAGCCAGCGTGCCGGAAAACACGGTCTTCATCAGGCCGAGTGCGGCAAAGCCGAGGCCGAATTCGCTCTGCCAGATCGGCAACATCACATAGACCAGGTCGGTATAGCCGTCGTGCAGCGCGTGCGCTCCGCAGGCCACGCCCAGTGCGCGGTGCTCATCTTTTTTTGTGCCGATAGCGGCGGCGGTCATGGCGTCCCCGGACGGCGTTCGACGAACGTGGTGCTGATGAATGATATCACTGGCTCGCCGTGCTGGTTGATGCCGGTTGAGCGTATGCTGATCAAGCCAACGCCAGGGCGGCTTTCAGAAACCCTCGCCGCAATGACTTCGCTGGTATAGTCGATGGTGTCGTCGACATAAACCGGCTTCAGCCATTTCAACTCGCGGAAGCCCAGCGCTGGCCCCATGGCAGCGACCGGTTCGCCGCGCGCGCGCGTTGCCTCCATCAAGCGACGGCGAGAATCGACCATCAGCCGCATCCAGACGACCGCGGTATGCCAGCCAGACGCACAAAGCGCGCCGAAGTGCGAGCGCTCGGCTGCGCCCTCGTCCAAATGAAATGGCTGTGGGTCAAACCGTGCGGCAAAAGCCTTGATCTCGTCCGCCTTGAAGGTGTGGCTACCGACCGGAATAAGTTCGCCTAGCGCAATGTCCTCGAAATATTTCACGTGCGCGCGCCTCCCTCGCGCCGCGCAATCATCAACGGGCTCGTAAGGGTGGTCAGCACCGTGTCGCGCTCATCAAGCATTTCAAACAGACATTTCACGAACCCGAAATCCCGGCGGCTTTTGGGAGCGCGCGTTTCCAGCACGGTCGCACGCACGCGCACCTGCGTATTCGGCCGCAGAGGCTTGAGCCAGCGCACTTCATCGACACCGGGCGCACCCATCGAATGCGTATGGTTGACGAAGCCGTCAGCGATGACACGCATCAGCAGGCAGCAGCTGTGCCAGCCAGACGCGCCCAGTCCGCCCAGCATGGTTGCGCTACCCGCCGCCTCATCAAGATGCATCGGTTGCGGGTCGAATTCAGCAGCAAAGGCGACAATTTCTTCGCGCGTGACCAGTCGCGGGCCAAAAATGGCGACCTCGCCCGGCCGGAAATCTTCCCAATAACGCTTCGCGCTCATGTGGGGCGCATCATCCGCGAAAGCGGATACGCACTCAATACTTACCAAGGATGGAGAGGTATGCGGGTTCCGCGGACTTCATCGCGTCACGCGAATTGGCCGACAGCGTAATGGTGACGATAAATTCGTTGCCGTCTTTGTCGCTGTCTGTCGTCACGGCCTGCAGCTCGTAGCCCTGCTCCTTGAGGCTGCGCGCCTCGAACTGGTTGCGAACGAAAGCTGCCTTGCCGTTACCCCGAGCCAAGTCCTCGAGCTTGGTGATCTTGGCGTCCTTGGCTCGGCCGCGCCAGTCCTTGATGGTGTCAGGCAGAAAATCAGAGATAGGCTGTCTTTTCGGATTGTAGCGGGCCATCACGTAGATCTTGGCCGGCGCCTTGTCGAATTCGACATTTTTCGGCAGCAGCATCTGGACCTTGAAATAATCGGTCGCCTCCCTGTCCTCGACCCAGCCGTCCGGAACGGCAATCGAGACGCGAAAGAAAGCGCAAAGCTTGCCGTCGCAGTGCTGCATGAATTTTTCAATTTCGGCCGCGGCCGGCATCGCAGCCGATAAGACGATGACCGCCGTTGCTATGAGGCGGCAAACCAATGCAGGCGGCATGTAGCCCCCTTGAAGTGGACTTTCCGTAGTGAATAGTCGCGCCGAACGGCGGGTCGGTTCAACAGCTCAGGTCGCAAACCTGAAATGCATCACGTCCCCGTCGGCGACCACATAGTCCTTGCCTTCGAGCCGCATCTTTCCGGCCTCTTTTGCACCAGTCTCGCCACTGTTCGCGATGAAGTCGTTGTAGCCGATGGTCTCTGAACGGATAAAGCCGCGCTCAAAGTCGGAATGGATCACGCCCGCCGCCTGCGGCGCCTTGGTGCCTTCGGTAATTGTCCAAGCCCGCGCTTCTTTTGGGCCGACAGTGAAATACGTTACCAGATGCAGCAGTTCATAGCCGGCGCGCACCAGACGATCGAGCCCCGTTTCCTTCAGCCCGACCGCCTCGAGATAGTCCGCGCGTTCCTCTGGCGGCAACGTCGCGATCTCGGATTCGATCTTGGCCGAAATCACGACCGCAACCGCGCCCTCGGCCTTGGCTCGTTCTTCAACCTTGCGGGAGAAGGCGTTGCCCGTGGCAGCAGAGGCTTCTTCGACGTTGCAGGCATAGAGTACAGGTGCCGAGGTCAGCAAGCCGAGCGAATGGAACAGCTTTTCTTCCTCGGGCTTGCGTTCGACCATGCGCGCGGGCTTGCCCTCGCGCAGCAAGACCAGCGAGCGCTTGACCAGATCGAGCATTTCCTTGGCTTGCTTGGCCTCTTCGCCGGTGCCCTTGGCCTTTTTCTCGAGATTGTCGACGCGCTTTTCCAAGCTGTCGAGATCGGCCAGCATCAACTCGGTTTCGATCGTTTCGATGTCCGCGATCGGATCGATCTTTCCTTCCACGTGGGTGACGTCGCTGTCCTCGAAACAACGAACCACATGCACGATCGCGTCCACCTCACGGATCGTCGCAAGAAACTGGTTGCCGAGCCCTTCCCCTTTCGAAGCGCCGCGCACCAAGCCTGCGATATCGACGAATGTGATCCGCGTCGGAATGATCTGTTCCGACTTTCCCAGCACCGCAAGTTTATCGAGACGCGGATCGGGCACGGCGATCTCGCCTACATTCGGCTCGATCGTGCAAAAAGGGTAATTGGCCGCCTGTGCCGCAGCTGTCTGCGTCAGTGCATTGAAGAGTGTCGACTTGCCGACATTCGGCAAGCCAACGATGCCGCATTTGAATCCCATGGCTGTGTCGTCTCGTTACTTACATCGCTATTCGGAGCCAGGGGGCTCGTCTTCCTCGCCGAACCCCTTGGCGGCCATGGCGAGGTGGATCTTGTTCTGAAACGTTGAATCCTTGCCTTCAATCAACAGCGCGGCGTTTTCAGCGACAATCTCGCAGAGCGCTTCCACCCAAGGCCATTCGCTCTTTGCAAAATCCTGTAACACATACTGTTCCATCAAGCTCTTGTCGCCAGGATGCCCGATGCCGAACCGCACACGGCGATACTCATTCCCGATATGATCGGAGATCGATCGCAAGCCGTTGTGGCCGGCATTGCCGCCACCAACCTTCAGGCGGACTTTGCCGGGAGGCAGTTCAACCTCATCGTGAAACACGACGACGTTGGCCGGCTCCAGCTTGTAGAAATTCGCAGCCTCCGCCACCGCCCGTCCTGACTCGTTCATGAACGTGCCGGGCAAAAGCAGCAGTACACGCTCTCCAGCAATATTGCCCTCGACGGCAACGCCCTGGAACCGTCGCCGCCACGGGGAGATGTCGAATCGGCGCGCAATCGCCTGGACCGCCATGAAACCGATATTGTGGCGGTTGCCGATATAGCGCGAGCCGGGATTACCGAGACCGACGAAAAGCAGCATGGCGTCAACGGCGCTGTCTTAGAGTTTGCGCATGATCTTTCCCGAAAGCCGCAATGCGGTTTTCGGAATCATGCGCTTTGCCGATTTCGCAAGCACTGGCGAGGAGGCTTACGCGCCTCCTCACTTCTTGTCGGACTTCGCCGGCGCGGCGGCGGCAGCCGGTGCAGCACCGCCCGCAGCGGGAGGAGCCCCTGGCGCGGCGCCTGGAGCGGCTCCTGGTGCAGCACCTTCGGCGGGAGCGGCAGCGGCGGCGGCAGCGGCGGCAGCCGCAGCAGCGGCAGCTTCGGCGGCGGCCTTCATTTCTTCCGCGTAGCCGGACGGCGGCACGACGGTGACCAGCGTCATGTCGGGACGCCCGATCACACGAACATTGGCCGGCAGCGTTACGTCGGTGAGATGCTTCGAGTGATTGATGTCGAGGCTGGAAATATCGACATCAATTGATTCCGGAATCGACTCCGCCGGGCACATCACATCCACGGTATGGGTGACGATGTTGACCGCACCACCGCGCTTGACGCCGGGGGACTGGTCGGCATTGAGCACATGCACCGCGACTTTGACGCGGATGGTGGCGCCTTCGGCCACGCGAAGGAAATCCACGTGCATCGGAAGATCCTTGATCGCGTCGAGCTGGAAGTCGCGTGGGATCACCCGGTGCTTGGTGCCGTCCACATCGAGATTGTAAAGCGTGGTGAGGAAGCGCCCGGCATAGATGCGCTGGCGCAATTCATCATGGTCGAGCGTGACCATCAGCGGGGGTTTGTTTTCTCCGTAAATCACGCCCGGCACTCGGCCGGAGCGACGTGCAGCCCGAGCGGCCCCCTTGCCGCCTTTCGGACGTGCCGTCGCTTTCAATTCCTGGACGGTCGCCATCTTGAATCCCTCATCTAAACCAATGGAAAAGGCGGCATTTTCGGCCGCCTGCGTGCGCGGCAAGCCTCCAGGGGTGCCGGGGGCCGCGAACGGGCCGGGTTATAGCGGCGGGGGCTGGAAAGGGCAAGAAAGCCCATTACGGCGTTTCCGGAGCGCCGCTTGCGCGGAACGCCCCGGACACCGTCAATCCGCCAAGGATCTGGCCGCCAGAGATCGGTTCAGAAACCGGATTTAGTTGCGCACGCAGCCGCCGCGCGGGCCTCGGTGCCAACCACGGCCGCAGCCGCCTGCCACTGGCGTGACTTGCTCGACCGATTTCGCGGCGCCCTTCAGTGATGCCACGGGCATGGCCTGTGCGCCGAACGCGACAAAGGTAAACAGGGCGGCGACCGCCGCCAACAAAGTGAGCTCCTTGCGCATGTCAATTTCCCCCAAGCATCGCCCCGGGCGCGACAATACCATCTTTAAATCCCATTGAAACCGGCAGTCCGACGCGATCTCATGCATCGCGCAGACACAAAATGGAAAGTTTCGAACTACTCTGCGGGGGGATCAGCGCTTTTCTTGGCCGGCTTGTTGCCTTTTGCCTCTAGCGCCGCAATGCGCGCTTTCAGAACCTCGTTTTCCTCACGAGCCAGTCGGGCCATCTCCTTGACCGCCTCGAACTCTTCACGCTGGACCACATCGAGGTCACGCAGAACGCGCTCAGCCTGGCTGCGGAAAAGAGTGTCAAATTCACGCCGCACGCCTTGTGCCACGCCGGCCGCGTCGTTCATCAACCTCGCCATCTCATCGAAAAAGCGATTGCTGGTCTGTGTCATGCTTCGTCTCCGGCGCCGTCAACATTCCTCGAATATAAACGCGTCTCAATACCAGTTCCGACAATTCTGGACTGTCCATTAACAATGGCGGCGGGGTCATCCCGCCGCAAGGCCCGGCATGCTACCACAGTCCGGCGCCGCGCGGCGCGAATCGGACACGACAATGCCTGTGCTCGTCATCCCCTACCCGGCTATCGATCCGGTGCTGGTGCACCTCGGTCCGTTCGCGATCCGCTGGTATGCGCTTGCGTATATTTTCGGCATTCTGATCGGCTGGGGTTACGCCCGCTACCTTGTTCAATCGAAAAATCTATGGGGCGGAAAAGCCCCGATGACCGTCACGGACTTCGACGACTTCGTATTGTGGGTGACGGTTGGCATTATCCTCGGCGGCCGTACGGGATATGTGCTGTTTTACAATCTGCCGCACTTCGCTTCGCACCCGACAGAAATATTGCAGCTGTGGAATGGCGGGATGTCATTTCATGGCGGCTTCACGGGTTGCGTTGTCGCAGTCGTGCTGTTCGCTTACAAGCGCGGCATTCCAATTCTATCCCTCGGTGACATCACGTGCGCAGTTGGGCCGGTCGGTCTATTTCTCGGCCGCATTGCGAATTTCATCAATGGTGAACTTTGGGGCCGTCCAACAGACGTGCCTTGGGCAATGATATTTCCAGGCGGCGGGCCGCTGCCGCGACACCCGAGCCAACTTTACGAGGCAGCGCTGGAAGGAGTGTTGTTGCTTGTGGTGCTCGCACTACTGATGCGTGCCGGCGCGCTCAAGCGGCCGGGCCTGATCATTGGCAGCTTTGCCGTCTGCTATGCAGCGGCACGCACATTTTGTGAATTCTTTCGCGAGCCGGACGCTCAGCTCGGCTTTCTGTGGGGCGGTGCCACGATGGGCCAACTGCTGTCGGTGCCACTGCTTCTCACGGGTGTCGGATTCATCGTCTACGCGCTGAAGCATAGGCCGCTTCGGAGCCGCTAGTGGACGAACGTTTCCCGCTGGAAAGCGAAATTCGACGTCGCATTGCAGTGGCGGGACCAATGCCTGTTGCCGAGTACATGGCGCTGTGCCTGTTTGACCCCGAGCACGGCTACTACACCACACGCGACCCGTTCGGCGCCCGTGGCGACTTTATCACAGCGCCGGAAGTCAGCCAGATGTTCGGCGAACTGATCGGCCTCTGGGTGTCGGCGGTCTGGAAGCAAATGGGCGCGCCCGAGAACGTGCGACTGATCGAGCTCGGCCCCGGTCGCGGCACCTTGATGAAGGATGCGCTCCGCGCGCTGCAAATCGTGCCGGATTTCCGCGCGGCGATTGTCGTCCACCTGGTCGAGGCCAGCCCGCTCTTGCAAGCACAGCAGGAAGCAGCGCTGGAGGGCGCCGGCGTACCGATATTCTGGCATAAGTCGCTTGCCGAGGTGCCAAGAGGCCCCGCGATTTTGGTTGCTAATGAATTTTTCGATGCGCTGCCGGTCAATCAGGCCATCAAGACGGATCGTGGGTGGCACGAGCGCCGGATCGAAATTGATGCATCCGATCAACTTGCCTTCACCATCGCACCGGAACCAATCCCGTTTTTCCAGTCATTGCTGCCACCCGCATTGCGCTCGGCGCGCGCGGGCGCAATCTTCGAATGGCGAAGCGACAATGAGGCCGTGGAGGTTGGCCGGCGCGTCGCCGATGGCCGCGGCGCCGCGCTCGTGGTCGACTATGGCCACACCGAAAGCGGCCTCGGAGAAACCTTACAGGCCGTCGGCCAACACGCCTTCGCCGACCCCCTCACAAACCCTGGCAATCTCGACCTTACCGCTCACGTGGATTTCGAGGCACTGGTACGGGCGGTCGAGGCCATGGGGGTTGCCCGCTTCGGGCCCATTGATCAATCGCAATTTCTGCGGCGGCTCGGGATCGAACAACGCGCGGCTTCCCTCAAAACCAGGGCCGCGCACGTTGCTGATATTGACCAGGCGCTCGCGCGCCTGATCGGCCATGATCGCACCGCAATGGGCGAATTGTTCAAGGTTGTTGCCTTCGCGCATCCGTCGATCGGAGCGCCGCCCGGGTTCGAATTCGGGTGAGCTAGCCGCAGGCCTTCGCGCGCATTATCTATTGACCGATCGAGCTCGTTTAACGTCTCCACGGTGATCGATGCTGCAGGCCACTTCACTCGCCACGGTTTCGCGTATACGGCATGCGTTTTTCACGCGGTCCGGCGGCGTATCACAGGGCGTCTATGCCTCGCTGAACGGCGGTGTTGGTTCGAGCGATGCTCCCGACAAAGTCGCCGAAAACCGTGCCCGCATGGCAGCCGCACTCGGGGTAAGCGCAGATCGCCTGCTCACGCCTTATCAAATCCATTCGCCCGAAGTTGTTGTCGCAGATGAGCCATGGACGCCCGACCGCCGCCCGCGTGCCGATGCCGTCGTCACGCGCCTGCCTCGTCTTGCGATCGGGGTCTCGACGGCAGACTGCGGACCCTTGCTGTTCGCCGACAGCGAGGCCGGCGTGATCGGCGCTGCTCATGCCGGCTGGCGCGGCGCGCTGACCGGTGTGATCGAGGCGACCATCGCCACCATGGAGCGCCTCGGTGCCGACCGCAGCAATATCGTTGCGGCACTTGGTCCGACCATTCGGCAAGAGAATTACGAAGTCGGACCCGAATTCGTCGAGCGTTTCCTTGCTGCCGATCAATCCAATTCGCACTACTTCAGACCGTCTGACCGAGCCGGCCATGCCATGTTCGATCTGACCGGCTACATCGCGGAGCGCGTTGAGCGCGCCGGCATCGGGCAGTTCGAGGATCTTGGCTTGTGCACTTATGCGGAACCCGATCGGTTCTTCAGCTATCGCCGCACAACGCGCAGCGGTGAACCCGATTATGGGCGACACATAAACGCCATTGCACTTGTCGACTGACGCGCCGTCACAATCGCAATGCCGCTTCGCGCGGCTGGACTCACGACTATCCTTGCCGCTAACCTTCGGGCCGGCCGAAGGGACTCGAAGATCAAAACAAGGCCGCAGGGGTGTCTATGGAGTGGCGTGGGCGCTGTCGAGCGACAGGCGCGGCGTTGTTTGTCAAAAGCTCAGGTGGCCTGTTGGCGGCAACCTGTGCGCTGATGCTCGCCGGCTGCAATCCAGACAACCAAGCCGTGTCCGCGGCGCAACCCCGTGGTGCGACCGTTGCCTTTGAATCCGTCGACGGGTTGCCTCCAGGACAATTCCGGAAACTGGTGCAAGATCTCAATGATGAAGCGCAAACGCGTCGTCTTGCGGTGATCTCGCGCGAGCAGTCTTCTGCCTACCGGGTACGCGGCTATCTCGCTATCAAACTGACGAAGCATCAAACTACAATTACATGGGTGTGGGACGTCTTCGACCAGGATGAACAGCGCGCCTTGCGCATCAGCGGCGAAGAAATGGCGAAGGGCCGGCATCGTGACGCGTGGGCTGCGGCCGACGATGCCATGCTGGGTCGGATTGCGCGTGCGAGCATGGACCAGCTCGCTGCCTTCCTGACGTCGTCTGAGGTCGCGCCCGGCACGGCACCCTCTCCGACCGAGCCCCAGGTGGCCATGACCAAGCCCGACGAATCTTCACCCGAGGCTGATGGGATATTCCGCGTTTCCCATTCACAGGCCGAGTCGGCGCAAACAGACACGCCCGACGCCGCTTCCGACGACGGACAGGACGGCCCGGTACCGCTTCCAAGCCGACGCCCGGACGCGCGGGCGTCGGCTCGGGACACCCTGACGATGGCCGCCAGAAGCCGCTAAAGGGTGATTCATCGTATTGCTGAAAGCTTCGGACAAACATTTGCACCCGTATTGCCGGCCATTGCCTGCCTTGTTATGACCACGCCGCCGTGGCGCGAGTGAGGACGAGGATCTCTGGATGGCGGGCAAGAATGGAGCGATCAAGCTCGTTGCCGGCAATTCCAATCCTGCGCTGGCCCAGCAGATCGCTGAATATCTCAAGACCCCGCTGACCAAAGCGGTGGTGCGACGCTTCGCCGACATGGAGGTGTTCGTCGAAATTCAGGAAAACGTGCGCGGAGCGGACTGTTTCGTCATCCAGTCCACGTCGTTTCCGGCCAACGACCACCTGATGGAATTGCTGATCATCATGGACGCGCTGCGCCGCTCGTCAGCACGCCGCATTACCGCGGTAATTCCCTATTACGGCTATGCCCGGCAAGATCGCAAACCGGGCCCGCGCACGCCGATTTCGGCCAAACTGGTCGCCAATCTGATTACGCGCGCCGGCGCCGACCGGGTCATGACGCTCGACCTCCACGCCGGGCAGATCCAGGGATTCTTCGATATTCCGACCGATAATCTTTATGCCTCGCCGGTCATGGTGCGCGACATCAAGGAGCGTTTTCAACTCGACAACGTGATGGTGGTGTCACCCGATGTCGGCGGTGTGGTGCGCGCGCGCGGATTGGCGAAACGCATCAATGCGCCGCTCGCCATCATCGACAAGCGGCGCGAACGCGCAGGTGAATCGGAAGTGATGAACGTGATTGGTGACGTCGCCGGCTACACTTGCGTGCTGGTGGACGACATTATCGACTCCGGCGGCACGCTGGTGAATGCCGCCGACGCCTTGCTCGAAAACAAGGCCAAGGCGGTTTACGCCTACATCAGCCACGGTGTCCTCTCGGGCGGCGCGGTCACCCGCATCGCCAAGTCGCGGTTGAAGGAGCTGGTGATCACCGACTCGATTCAGCCGACCAAGGAAGTGCTCGGCGCCGGCAATATCCGCATCCTGCCGATCGCGTCGTTGATCGGCGAGGCGATCGGACGCACGGCCACTGAAGAGTCAGTGTCGAGCCTGTTCGACTGAGTCCGGGATCAAAGTTATCCACCGCTGATTCAACTTGCCGCAGCATTGGCTGTGGAGAGTTGAATCGACGCCGTTGCCTATGCCAGGCAAATCACGGCTCATTAGCCCTTGACGATGCCTTTGGCGGAAGGAATCGGGAGGGATATAGTCGAATCGCTTTGTGATTCGGTCTCCCAGTCAAGGCATCCCGTAACCCCTGCGTCGACTTGCGGTTCTGGCCCAACGTGGGTCTACCCCGCGCGCGTGCGGTGGCGTGCGTTTCCCTCGCTCCAATCGGCAAAGCGGAGACGACATGTCCCTGGCCAGCTACACGGAAGAATCTCGAATCAATCCACTCGATGTCGTGGAACGCCTGGCGACCGGCAATGACTGGTCGTTTGAACGCGCCAGCGATGACGAGATCACGATATTAGTCACCGGGCGCTGGACCGATTACCAGCTTTCCTACACCTGGATGGGCGATATTGAAGCGCTCCACCTGGCCTGCGCCTTCGACTTGAGGGTGCCCGAGCGTCGTCGCGCAGAGGTCCAGGCACTCATTTCCCTGATCAATGAACGGTTATGGGTCGGCCATTTCGACCACTGGGTGAACGAGGGCATCGTGATGTTCCGCCACGCGTTGGTGCTCGCGGGCGGCACCGAGGCCTCAGGTAAGCAATGCGAAGCGCTGCTTGGCACCGCCCTTGAGGCCTGCGAGCGCTATTTCTCCTCTTTCCAATTCGTGGTTTGGGCGGGCAAAGGCGCTCGCGAAGCGCTCGATGCCGCCATGTTCGAAACTTCGGGCGAGGCATAAGCCCACATTTGGCGATATGATGTCGCCATGAAGCGACCCAAGAAACGATCGAACGACAAACCGCTCCGCAAATTTTCCGGCCGTCTCGTCTTGCTCGGTGCCGGTAAGATGGGCTCAGCCATGCTCGAAGGTTGGCTGGCGCGCGGACTCAACCCGAAGCAGATCATCGTGCTTGAGCCGCAGCCGGGCAACGCGGTGAAGGCCCTCACGCGGCGGGGTATCAAGCTCAATCCGAAAGGCAGTGCAGCTACCGCCGCCGCGGTCGTGATCGCGGTGAAACCGCAAAGCGCGCCCGAGGCGGTGCCACCGCTCGCACCCTTTGTCGGCAAAACCACCCTGGTGTTGTCGATCATGGCTGGCCGCACGATCGATTTTCTTGAGCGGTCGTTTTCCGGATCCGCGATCGTACGCGCAATGCCCAACACGCCGGCAGCGATTGGCCGCGGCATCAGCGTCGCGATCGGGAATACCAAATTGTCATCGAGCCAACGCAAACTCGCCAGTGAATTGCTCGCAGCCATTGGAAAAGTTGAGTGGGCGCAGGAAGAATCTTTGATGGACGCGGTGACCGCGCTATCGGGGTCCGGCCCCGCTTACGTATTTCTGCTGGCCGAAGCGATGGCAAGCGCCGGCATTGCGGCCGGACTGCCGCCGGCGCTTGCGACGCGGCTCGCCCAGGAAACCGTCGCCGGTTCAGGCGAGCTCTTGCATCAATCGAACTTTGGCGCGGCAACTTTGCGGCAAAATGTGACTTCGCCTGGCGGCACAACTGCCGCCGCACTTGAGGTTCTCATGGGGCCGGGCGGCTTTGACGAGTTGCTGACTCGGGCGATTGCGGCCGCTACCCGGCGTTCGCGCGAACTCGCTGGCTGACGTGTGAGCCCACACGGTTTGCGTTTTACGCTCCAAGCATAGAGTTCCCTGCCCTAGAACAACCGCCATTGACGGCTTACATTGAGAAACAATCTTTTCCCAATGGAGGCTCTCATGGCGCGCAAGGCTAAACGTCAACGCAAGGCCCCGGCCGCAGCCTCGCCACGGGGGACGACCGACCGCCACAAGGCGATCGATGCTCTGATGTCACTGCTCGCAGATCACTCCTTCGAGCAAATCGGCCTCGCCGAAGTCGCTGCCCAGGCCGGAATCAAACTTTCGCAGCTGCGCGCGGAATTCGGTTCGACGCTTGCCATTCTCGCGGCCCATATCAAAGAGATCGACCGGGCAGTGCTGGCGGGCGTCGACGACGATATGGCCGAGGAGCCCGCCCGTGAACGTCTGTTCGATGTGCTGATGCGGCGTCTGGAATCCCTTGCTCCTTATCGAGAGGCGGTCCGCTCCATCATGCGCTCGGCACGGCGCAATCCAGGCCTTGCCTTCGCACTCAACGCCATGGCTGTACGTTCGCAACATTGGATGCTGGAAGGCGCTGGAATCGGCGCGTCCGGCCCACGTGGCGCGTTGCGCGCGCAAGGAGCGGCCCTGATGTTTGCACGCGTGCTTTCGGTTTGGGTCGATGAGGAAGAAGAAGGTCTCGACCGCACGATGGCGGCACTCGACCGAGGTCTTGCCAGTGCGGAACGCTGGGCCGGTTTCGTCGACGATCTCTGCACGCTTCCAAAATGCGTGTTGCGCGGGCCGCGTCGGCACCGCCGCATGCGCGGCGAGGAAGAGGCGGACGCGGCCTAAACCGGTACGCGCACCGTCGCGCGCAATCCTCCAAGCGGGCTGTCGCCCAGTGTAATGTCGCCGCCATGCGACCGCGCGATGTCACGCGCGATCGCGAGTCCCAATCCGGTCCCGCCCTCATCCTGATTGCGCGCATCATCAAGCCGCAGGAACGGCTTGAACACCTCTTCACGTAAAGCCGCGGGAATCCCCGGACCGTCGTCGTCGACAGTAACGGTGAGGTAGCGGTGATCGCGATGGCCGGTAATGGCGAGTGACGGAGCGTGCCGTGCCGCATTCGACACAAGATTGGCCAGGCATCGCTTGAATGCAGCCGGGCGCACGGTGACAATCGGCGGGCCGTGAAAGACAACAGTTGCCTTGTGGCCTTGACGTTCGGCATCAGACCGCATTTCTTCCAGAAAGGCGGCCATATCCGTCGGAGCAGAGATTTCACCGCTGTCGCCGCGCGCGAACGCGAGATAGGCCTCCAGCATACGCGCCATTTCGTCGACGTCCTTCTTCATTGCGTCAACTTCGGGCGTCCCATCGATCAATGCGAGCTCAAGCTTGAAGCGCGTGAGGATCGTGCGGAGGTCATGCGAAACGCCGGCGAGCATGGCGGTACGCTGCTCCATCGCACGTTCAATACGAGTCTTCATTTCGACAAAGGCGGCCGCTGCCCGCCGCACTTCGCGTGCGCCACGCGGACGGAAGTTCGGGACTTCGCGGCCTTTGCCGAAGCTTTCAGCTGCGTCCGCCAAACGAAGGATGGGCTTGATCTGATTGCGTAGAAAAATAATTGCAACGATTAGCAACACCGTCGAGGTACCGACCATCCAGAGCAGGAAGATCTCCGAATTTGAAGCGTAGGCTGCGCTTCGGCGCGCAAATACGCGCATGACCGTGTTGTCGAGCTGCACGCGGATCTCAAGCAAAGCCGACTTGCCGACAGTATCGATCCAGTAAGGGCGCCCGATTTGCTTGCGTAATTCTTCCGAAAGCGCCTGATCCAGCAGCGAAAAGAACGGCTTGGGGCCTGGTGGTGGCATATCGGTCAACGGCAAGAAATCGACCACGAGGCCAAGCCGCTCCTGCGCAATACGCCGGATTAAGGCCCGGTCGGCGTCCTGCGGATAACCGCGATAAATGTCGATCAGCGCGGCTATATCCTGCACCACACTTGCGGACAGGCGCTGCGTCACGACGTTCCAATGCCGCTCCATGAAGACGAAGGCAACGACGGACTGGAGGATCACCATCGGCGCGATGATGATGAGCAGCGCTCGGGCGTACAGGCCTTTTGGCATCACGCTGTTGAGCCAACGGGCCACTCTCCGCCAGCCATCGGCAACCTGGCCCAACGCCCGGTGAATTCGACGTACCGGCGGCAACGCGTCATACCACTCCCACGCTTCGCGGAGCCGCGTCAGGGCGGTGCGGACGCCATTGCTGATGTCGAGACTGGTCACGATGTGGTCACCAGCCGATAGCCGATGCCGCGTACCGTCTGCACGAATAGCGGATTGGCGGGATTGCGCTCGATCTTGCGGCGCAAGCGGTTGACCTGCACGTCTACCGCCCGCTCGCTTACCGTACCTCCATTGCCGGCGAGCGACATGCGAGGAACCGTTTCGCCAGGGGTTCCGGCAAGAATGCGAAGCATCTCGCGTTCTCGGTCCGTCAACCGGACAATCTCGTCGCCCTTGCGCAATTCGCCGCGTGCCAGATGATAAATAAACGGGCCAAAGCGTACTGACTCAACGGGCGGCGGCAGTGGCGCCGGCTGAGCCCGCTTGAGAATATTTGCGATGCGCAGTGATAGCTCGCGTGGTTCAAACGGCTTCGACAAATAATCGTCCGCACCCATTTCGAGGCCCCTGATGCGACTCTCGGCTGCATCGCGCGCGGTCAGCATCAGAATCGGAATATTGGAATCGCCACGGATCGCTTTCGCGAAATCGAAACCGGATTCACCGGGCATCATGACGTCGAGGATCAGCAGGTCGAAGCTGAGACCTTTGAGCTTGGCACGCGCATCCATTGCCGTCTCGGCCGTCGTCACGCGATAGCCCTCACCGGCCAAGAAACGGGAAAGCAAATCGCGGATACGGCGGTCATCGTCGACCACAAGAAGATGAGGCGCATCATCGGGAAGCGTGGCGGGCAGCATCATCGCCGAGGCTCTCCTCCCGTCAAAGTCAGCCTCGCGTCGTAGACGCACGGTCGGCGCGCGCAATCAGACGCAATACGTCTTCACGATTGTCCGTATCGATCATCGACGTGAGAAAACGCCGCGCCGCCTCGTGCGCGTTGGGGCCGAGTTCCCCGAAGGCGCGGTTGATCCTCTGCGTCTGCAAACTGGCGAGCTTGAGTGCCAGTGTTTCGCCTTTCGAGGTCACGAACAGCAGCCGCTGGCGACGGTCCTGCGCGCCTTCCTTCTGCGACACATAACCTTCGTCGACCAATTGCTTGAGGACACGTCCGAGCGATTGCTTGGTGATATTCAGGATCTCAAGCAGATCTGCGACCTTCATGCCTGGATTTCGTTTGACGAAATGCAGCACCCGGTGATGGGCGCGCCCGAATCCCAACTTGAGAAGCACCTCGTCCGGATCTCCGACGAAATCGCGATAGGCAAAAAACAACAGCTCGATGATGTCCCAAACCGGTTCCGTGGACGCCACTGGCGCCGGGCCGGCCGCCGCACGATCCGCCAGGCTCACATTGCCTGCCGCGACCTTGTTCACATTTATGTCAGCCATGTTGACATATTTTGTTTTTATGTTACAAAAACCACGCGATGGACGAAATGATCGTACCAAACCATCGTGTCCAAGGGCGCAAACGATAGATGCCGATGCCGTCCTTGCCGGTCGGTCAAGTCATACCGGGTGTTACCGGTTGACGCAAAGTGTTGGAATAGGCGCGGAAAATGCGCCATCACAGCGGCAAGACGCGCCGCGCGTGAGGTGAAGGAGAAGGATCAATGGCTGCCCAATCCTATGACCGGCTCGAAGGGGTCATCTGGTACGACGGGAAGCTCGTGCCATGGAATGAAGCCAATCTCCACGTGCTCAGCCACGGTCTGCACTACGCGAGCTGTGTGTTCGAGGGCGAGCGGGCCTATGGCGGCAAAGTCTTCAAGAGCACCGAACACGCGGAACGGCTCAAGCGCTCGGCCAATATCCTCGACTTTGAAATCCCCTATTCCGTCGCAGAGATCGTCGCCGCCAAGAAACTGGTGGTCGACAAGAACGGTAGAAAGGAAGCCTACGTCCGTCCGATCGCCTGGCGCGGTTCGGAAATGATGGGCGTTTCGGCGCAGAACAACACTATCCATCTCGCCATCGCCAGTTGGGAATGGCCGAGCTATTTCGACCCCGAGCAGCGGCTAAAAGGAATCCGGCTCGACCTCGCCGATTATCGGCGGCCCGACCCGAAGACCGCGCCTTGCCTCGCCAAGGCCGCAGGTCTCTACATGATCTGCACGATCTCCAAGCACAGGGCTGAGCGCAAAGGCTACGCGGATGCCATGATGCTGGACTGGGAAGGCCGTGTCGCCGAATGCACCGGCGCCAATATCTTCTTTGTCAAAGATGGCAAGATCCACACGCCAATTGCCGACTGCTTTCTCGACGGCATCACCCGGCAGACGGTGATCGGCCTCGCGCGCAAGCGCGGCATGGAGGTCATTGAACGACGCATTCTACCAGACGAACTGACCGGCTTTTCGGAATGCTTCATCACCGGCTCGGCGGCAGAAGTCACGGCCGTCGCAGAGATCGCCGAGTGGAATTTCAATCCTGGCGGCATCACCAAGACGCTGATGGATGATTACACCGCCGAAGTGAAACCGAAAGCCGCGGCTGCCTAATCTTCATCCCTTGAACGCGACAGCACGCGGCTCTTGCGGCCGCAACAACGTGACATAAAGCACGCGGTTCACAGCGACGAAGTAGTCCATGCGCTCGTCGAGCACACGATGCCGGCTTAGCGACGCATGACGCAGCAGCAATTCACTGCCGCTGCCAAAGGCAACAAAGCCAATGTGGAAATAGTCCAGATTAGGCCGCCGTGTCACAAAGCCGACGATGTCGCCATTTTCCAGCTTGCCTTTATTCGCGAGAAAAACAGCGCTCGGAATGACGCGCATTGAAAATCTTCGGGTCTCCAGCCCCTTTTGCGTATCGACCGTCTTTTCGATCGCGATCGACCCATCCATGGTGACGTCACGGCAGGTCTTGTTCTCAACGTTGTGCCGGCCCCACTCAAAGAAATAGTGATTGCGCTCTCGCCAGGCCACGACACCGTTGTGATAGCGAATGGTCCGCAACACGGAATTGAACTCGCGGCGATTGTCTGCAATCGCCGCAGCCAGCACCGTTTCACAAAATGTAACGCAATCGAATGCGTCGTCACGCGCCACAAATTTTTCCGGCCGCCGGGGCCCGCCAATGAGTGTGTAGCCCTGGTACCGCGTGCCACGCAGTGCGCGGGAAATGTAGTCGATCCTTTGCGCGATAGGGCCTTTGCCGCGGGCTTGATCGATCAGTTGACCAATCCTCGCTTCGGCAGCCGACGTGGACGACGTGCCCGCAACGAAGGCGGCAGCGCCACCGAGCAGAGCCAGGATAGAACGCCGGCTAAAGGCCAAATCAAACGGCAAATGTAATTTTGCCGTCATTAGTCCCTGACGACCACCAACCGGTCGGCTCCCGACTCCGCACCCCATACCTCGCCCGATCGGCCAAGAAGTTGCCGCACCGAAGCGCCGCGTTTGTCGCTTGGAAAACTCGCGAACGTCTCGGTCACTGGATCGAAACGCAGAATAGCGTTGGCGAGAAAATCGGTGACCCAGACCTTGTCCTTGTTGTCGACGTAGACTGCGTAACAGCCGCCTTTGCTTTTCGGCAGGTTCCAGACTTTCCACGCCTTATTTATCGGATCATAGCGGGCGAGCTCTCCGGTGTTCCAGAGACTCACCCACAACAGCCCTTTGGAATCCGACCAGATGCGGCGTGGGCCGACCCCGGGCCTTGGCGGCTGCACCATCAGCGCGTCCCCGCTGACGGTATCAATTTTCACAATGTGATCACCGGCAAGCGAAGCATACCAAACTTCGCCATTTGGCGTCGTCGTGATGCCGTAGGGTCCAGATCCCTTTGGCGCTTTCCAGGCTTCGACCTTACCGCTCGCAGGATCTACCCGGCCATACACACCGTTCTGTCCGGTAAACCAGAGAATGCCCTTGCGGTCGAAAGTCGCCGTATTGAGATTTGCGTCGGGAAACTCCTTCGGCAGCGGAAAAAGTTTTACGGCCTTGGTTGCGGGCTCGAAACGCGCAATTGCATTTTGGCCGCCATCGGTTATCCACGCAGCACGGTCAGGCCCCACGATCACACCATGCGGTGCGGAACCCTTACCGAGCGAAATCTGTATCGCTTGCCCGGTTTTTGGATTGAGAATCCCCAACGCGCCTTGCGATTGCGCCGTGTACCAGACACTGCCATCCGGTGCGGGTGCAACATCGTGCGGATGCGCACCACGCGGCACTTCAAAATAAGACACCTCAGCGGCGGCGGCTGACCCAATACAGAGCGCGATGACAGCGACCCCAATGATCGCGGTCGGAACCATGGTCCTCTTAAGCCGGCGCCCTGCGCGCATTCAATCCGCCGTTTCACGTTGGCGGCGCTGCACTGCCCAGCGTTCGGCCGCGGCGTCGTCAGTCGCTTTGGCATCGACCCACGTTGTCCCGTCCGCTTTCTCAACTTGCTTCCAGAACGGTGCGCGGGTCTTCAAATAATCCATCAGAAAATCAGCAGCCGCGAATGCTGCCTCACGATGGGACGAGGCCGTCACCACCAACACAATATCTTCTCCTGGCAGAATGCGACCGTATCGATGAATAATCGTGACACCCAGCAAAGGCCAACGCTCGGCGGCCTCCGCGGCGTGACGCTCAATTTCGGTTTGCGCCATCCCCGGATAGTGTTCGAGCGTGAGCGCAGCAATCGGCTCGCCTTCCTCGGTCCCGCGACAAACGCCCGTAAATGTTACGAGCGCTCCGACGTCTGTGCGGCCCAGCGCAAGCATCGCTGCCTCGGCGGCGGCATCAAACGGCTCGCGCTGCAAGCGCACAGTCACTTTCATTATCTCAATCTAGCGCGCCGGCGCGGGTGAGGCTATCCGCCTGTCATCGGCGGAAAAAACGCGATTTCACTGGCACCTTTGATCGCCGCTTCAGGGCGCACGTGCCGCCGGTCGATGGCGGCCCGAATGACATTTAAGTTTTTGAAGGCATGGGCATATTCTTCGCCGCGCGAGGCAAGCCAAATCATCAATTCGCTGACCGTCGCGACGTTTGACGGGACCTCAATCACTTCCTCAGGCTTGCCGATCCGCTCCCGCACCCAGGCGAAATAGCGCAATGTCAGCATCATTCGTCGATCATATATTGGAGGCCCGCGCGCATATAGTCCCAACCGGTGTAGAGCGTGAGGAGCGCCGACAGCCACAGCAGAACAATGCCAATCTGCGTCACCGCCGGGATGATACGGTCGCCAGCCGGTCCCGCGATCAGGAAGCCGACCGCGACCATTTGTCCGACTGTCTTCCACTTTGCGAGCCGCGTCACCGGGACGCCAACTCGCAGCTCCGCGAGGTATTCGCGCAGGCCCGATACCAGAATTTCACGGCAGAGGATGACGACAGCAGCAAGCAGGGTCCAACCGCGGATCGTGTCCTCTGCAGCCAACATCAGAAGGCAAGACGCCACCAACAATTTGTCCGCAATCGGATCCAACATACGGCCGAGCGACGACTGTTGGCCCCAGGTGCGGGCCAGATAGCCGTCGAGGATGTCCGTCACGCCAGCCGAGATAAAAATTGCCAGCGCCGCCCAGCGCAACCACAGGGGGCCGGCGAAAATGCTCTGCCAATACATCAATCCGACGACGACCGGCACGGCGGCAATGCGCGCATAGGTGAGCAGGTTCGGCAGCGCGAGCGGCCGCGCTGGCAGGGAACGGGAACTGACGGCGTTCATGCCCGAAAGGAACACCCGCGCCGCCGCAAGGTCAACCGTCGACAGCGAGTGAATCCCCGCTGACTACAATATGTCTACTGAATTGGCGGCTTGGGCAGGCGGGATTTGCCAGGCTCCATCACGAAAGTCTGATCGAGCGAGTACCATTCGCCCTTTACATCGCTCTCCGGCGCCGGATCGTCGTGGCGGACATAGTTTCCGATCAGCGCCTTTGTGACGCCGAACTGCACGTCGGTCTCCAGCTTGTCGTCGTCATTGACGTAGATCTGTGAGATCAGCGTCTTGAAGCCCTCTTTGAAGATCAGAAAATGCAGATGGGCGGGCCGGTAGTGGTGCCGTTTACCGGCTCGAACCAAGTCTCCGACGGGACCGTCGATCGGAATCGGGTACCCCGCCGGTTTCACGCTGCGGAAGCCGAACTTGCCCTCGGCATCGGTCGTGAATTGGCCGCGCAGGTTCATCGGCGCCTGCTTGGGATCTTGTTGTTCGTAGAATCCTTCCGGCGAGGAATGCCAGACGTCGACTTTTGCGCCGGCAATCGGCTTTCCACCCTGATCCTTAAGCCAACAATTGACAAACAGCACCGGACCCGGCGTCGGCGAGCGTACTATCGAGCCGCCGTTTTCCGTCCGCGGCGAATTCATGCGCCAGAACGGGCCGAGAAGATTGGCCGTGGTTTCGGTCTGCCCATTGTTTCCATTGTTTAGCAGACAGATGAGCGAAGAGAATCCAAGTGAGCCCGACATCAGGACCACTTCGTTGTGATTGTCGTTGGTGAGCTGGCCGAGTCTAGCCAGAATTTCCGTCCCCTTGTGAAACTCTTCCTCGGTCAGGTGCACTTCCCGTGCAAAAGCGTGCAGGTGTTTAATTAGCGAGGCGACAATCTCGCGCAGGCGCGGATCTTCGATGTCTTTGTAGGCGTCGATAACGACCGGGGTGACGTCTTCTTGTTTAGCGATGATCATGTCTTTCCTCCCGGCTAACGGCCGGCCTGTTCGTGGAAGAACTCATATATCTTTCTTGCGGTCTCCGCATTAATTCCGGGCACCTGCGCAAGATCAGGCAAGCTTGCCCGCTCGATGGCTTTCACAGTGCCAAAATGGCGGAGCAACGCCCGCTTGCGGGTAGGCCCGATCCCCGGAATTTCCTGCAGACCGGCCTCACGGATGTCTTTTTTTCTGCGCACGCGATGGGAACCGATGGCAAAGCGGTGCGCTTCGTCCCGCAGCCGTTCGATGAAATAAAGCAAGGGATCGCGCGGCGGCAGCTTGAATGGCTCACGTCCTGGCGTGAAGAACGTTTCTCGACCGGCGTCCCTGTCCGGCCCTTTTGCAATTGCGACCAGCGGCACGTCCGTAACGCCCAAAGCGCTGAGCGTTTCTTGCGCCGCCTTGAGCTGACCTTGTCCGCCATCGATCAACACCAGATCCGGCCAAGGCTGATCTTCGTCGTCGCTCCTGAGGGCGCCCGACAGCACGCCATCGGCCATTTTGCGCGGATTTTCTTCGAGCAGCCGTTTGAAACGGCGTTGCAGCACTTCTCGCATCATCCCGTAATCGTCACCCGGTGAGATGTCGGCTGAGCGAATATTGAATTTACGGTACTGGTTTTTACGAAACCCTTCCGGGCCCGCGACGATCATAGCGCCAACAGCGTTTGTCCCGCTGATATGGCTGTTATCATAGACTTCGATGCGGCGGGGTGCGCTTGGCAATGCGAAAGTCTTGGTGAGCTCAACTAATAGTTTTTGCTGCGACGATGTCTCCACAAGCTTGCGTGCAAGCGCTTCGCGCGCGTTTGCCATCGCGTGCTGAACTAGCTCCTTGCGTTCGCCCCGTTTCGGCGCGCTGACTTCAATTTTGTGTCCGGACTTGGTGCTGAGTGCTTCGGAGAGCAGAGCGCGCTCTTCGAATTCGTGCGAAACGAGGATGAGCCGCGGTGGGGGCTTGTCGTCGTAAAATTGCGCCAGAAATGCGCTCAAAACTTCAGCTGCCCCGATCGCACGGTCGGCTTTCGGAAAATAGGCACGGTTGCCCCAGTTTTGTCCGGTGCGGAAGAAAAATACCTCGACGCAGGAATAGCCGCCGGCCTGATGCACAGCAAAGACGTCGGCCTCCTCGATACTTCGGGGGTTGATGCCTTGATGCGACTGGATAGCGGAAAGTGCCGAGAGGCGGTCGCGATAAATAGCGGCGCGTTCGAAATCGAGCTCGCTGGACGCTTTGTCCATTTCAAGCGCCAACTCCTTTTGCACAGATCGGCTGCGGCCGGAGAGGAACGCATTCGCTTCCCGGACCAATTCGCTATAGCCGGCAAAATCGATCTCACGTGTGCAAGGCGCAGAACAACGCTTGATTTGATAGAGCAGACATGGCCGCGTCCGTGCCTCGAAATATGAATCCGAACAGGAACGCACGAGAAAAGCGCGCTCCAGCGCATTGATAGTGCGATTGACCGCGCCGGCGGATGCAAACGGCCCGTAATAGTGGCCTGGCTTGGTGCGCGCTCCACGATGTTTCAGGATCTGGGGCGCCCAGTGGTCGGCGGTGATCAGAATATAGGGAAATGACTTGTCGTCGCGTAACAGCACGTTGAAACGCGGACGCAGACGCTTGATCAAATTCGCTTCGAGCAAAAGCGCTTCGGTTTCGGTCTTGGTTGTCACAAATTCCAGCGTTGCGGTCGCTGCGATCATCCGGGAAATACGGCTGTCGTGGCCCGCAGGCCGTGCATAGGCCGTTACTCGTTTTTTGATGTTCTTGGCTTTTCCGACATAGAGCACATCCCCCTGCGCATCGATCATGCGATAGACACCGGGTGCGGATGGCGCCAACTTTGTAAAGCGCACAATTGCCGCCCGGCCAGCGGCCAGAGTGCCGGTAAGAGCCTTTTCAAGCTCTAGGTCCGGCAGGGACGATTCCTCGTCCTCCTCGCGCAACTCGCTCACCGGGTCGATGTCTTTATTGGTGCCATTCATAAGAAATAAGATAGTGCGCTCGTTGCGCTTGCGCACATGCGCGAGCGCCCTACTCTACGACATCGGTATCCGGGGTACGCCACGACAAATGCTGGCCGCCATCAACCGGAATTGTGACCCCGGTGACGCTCTTTGCTTGCGCCAGGTAGAGCACGGCAGCCGCGATGTCGTCCGCCTGGGGGCCGTGTTGGAGCGGCAGACTTTCTGCCTGCGCAGCAAACTGCGCTTCGGTCTGCCGCGGGCTCGGAAGGGTCGGACCCGGCGCTACTGCATTCACTCTAATTTTTGGCGCCAATGCCTGCGCCAGCGTTATGGTGGCCGTGTGCAACGCACTTTTGCTCAGCGTGTATGAGAAGAAACGCGGGGTCGGCTTCAGGACGCGTTGGTCGACGATATTGACGATAGACGCGTCAACTCCAACCGCTGCTTGCGCCGCGAACGCTTGCGAAAGAAAAAGTGGCGCTGTCAGGTTGATGGAAACTGCACGTTGAAAGCGCGCCGGCGAGAGCGTTTCGATATCATCGGGCTCAAACTCGCCGGCATTGTTGACCAAAAGAGTGAGCTGGCCAAATGCCGCCGCGGCGGGAATGAGGCCGCGCACCGCATCGTGCTCGGCCAGGTCGGCAAGAACCACGCTTGCGCGCCCGCCAGCCCCCGTGATCGCTTCCGCAAGCCTTTCGGCATCGTCACGCGAATTGTTTGCATGCAGGACCACCGCATAGCCGGTCCGCGCAAGCGCGAGCGCGATCGTCGCGCCGATCCGGCGGCCTGCACCGGTGATCAGGGCCGCGCGCGGCGCATGCTTTGTTACCTCGTCCGCCATCGCCGAATAATTCCATGCCGGTCTGACGTTTGAGCGTTCGCATTGCCAACGAGCGGATTGCGCAACGTCAAGCCGCTACAATAAATGCCCATTGAGCGCACATGGTAAATAAACTCGAAACAGAACATTTAAAACTAAGGGTTCTTTAGGGATAACGGCCGTCCATCATTAGCGATTCATAACCGTTTAACTTAAAAGGCCCGATAAATCCTCCATGAAAATGTCGAGCTTTCGCCGACACCCGGGCGCGCGTCAGCCATCATTTGCGCATCGGTGCCGCACAGAGAGCGGGAGCTCAGTGGAGGGTAAGATGAAAAAGACAATCCTGGCGATGGCGGTGGCAATGACTGCCGCGGGTACAGCTGGCGCCGCGGACCTTCCGCGCGGCCCGGCGCCATATTATGCGCCGACGCCCAATGTCTACAACTGGACTGGCGCTTATGTCGGTCTCAATCTCGGCTACGAATGGGGCAAGGTCACCAATAGCGGGATCGATCCAAGCGGCGTCGCAGGCGGTGGCCAGATCGGTTACAACTGGCAATCGGGACAATTCGTCTTCGGCGCGGAGGCCGACATCCAGGCCAGTGCGGCGGATGATACTTTCGCACCGTACAAATTTTCAAATCCGTGGTTTGGAACGCTGCGCGGCCGCGCCGGCTTCGCAATCAATAATATGCTTCTTTACGGAACTTTTGGGCTCGCCTACGGAGACCTCAAAGCAGAATTCGGTGGCCTCGATGAAAGCAAGACGCTCGTCGGGTGGACGGGTGGTCTCGGCATGGAGGTCGGTTTTGCACCCAACTGGTCCGCAAAGGTCGAGTACCTCTATATGGATCTCGGCAGCCGAACCTACACACTCACCGGCACCGACAACGGCCTGCAAGCCAGTTATTTGCGTCTCGGTGTGAACTACCATTTCTAAACGCATAAGAACTCGCTCAACAAAGAACCCGGACCTCACCGTCCGGGTTTTTGTTTGCGCACTTCCGTCCAGCGCAAGTTCCAAGAGAACACTTGCAGCGGAAATTCTCGCGACGCGGCCCGGTTAAATATTTTTTCACTCTCGCTGTTCACGTGCAGCTAAAAATCGTGGCGATAGCGTGTCATTTCATTGTCGGCAGTTCGACGGTGTGGATGACAACTTGTTTTCGACTGTGACTTCCATGCACTAGACGTGAGGGCGTTTCTGAATGCTTATCCCGCATCGAAGATCGGGTGGGTGGGTAGTGTGACGGAGGTTTTGAAATGAAGCGTTTGATTTCGGCGGGCGTTGTTGCGCTCGCCACTGTAACGATGATGGGAGCGGCCAATGCGGCCGACATTGCACGGCGTCAAGCGATGCCTACCAAGGCGCCAGCCTACTACGCTCCATATAATTGGACGGGCTTCTACATCGGCATCAACGGTGGCGGCGGGTTCGGCAACTCCGATTGGGACGCAGCGACCGCCAGCAGTGGCCGTGATACGTCGGGCGGCCTCGTCGGCGGCACCATCGGCTATAACTACCAAGTTGGCCAAGTGGTGTTCGGTGTCGAGGGCGATATCGACTGGACCAGAATCCGCGGCAGCTCGTCCGCCGCGCCGTGCACGACGAGCTGTGAAACAAGCAATTCTTGGCTCGGCACTGCCCGCGGTCGTATCGGCTACGCGTTCGATCGCTTCATGCCCTACCTCACGGGTGGCGTTGCGTTCGGCGACGTTAAGGCAAATCCAGCGGGTTTCCCCGGCAGCAGCGACACGAATGCCGGATGGACGCTTGGCGGTGGACTGGAAGTGGCAATTGCCGGTCCGTGGACCGCGAAGGTCGAATATCTTTACGTCGACCTTGGCGACGTGAACTGTCCAGCGGGTAGCTGCGCGTTGGCGACGAACGTTGACTTCCGCGCCAACATCGTACGCGCCGGTCTGAACTATCGCTTCTGATCGGAGTGCACAATGAACGAAAAGCCCCGGACCTCGGTCCGGGGCTTTTTAATGAGCTTGCGCCCTGGGCATCGCAACCCGATCAAAAACTGGCGCCTGCGTAATGCAACGCGCTGCATCAACAGAAGCGGATGTAGTCCCGCGGCTGATGGAGCTGCCACTTTAAACCCGCACGGACGCGCGTGCGGTTGCGGTCAATCAGCCGGTCACGACCAGGTTTACGGCCTTTGGGCCCTTACCCTTTTTGTCCGGCTCAACATCGAAGCTGATTCGCTGACCTTCGTTCAGTCCTTTCAGTCCGGCTTGCTCGACCGCGGTGATGTGGACGAACACATCACGCCCGCCGTCGTCCGGCTTAATGAATCCGTAGCCCCGTTCGCCATTGAAGAATTTCACGACACCAGTTTGTGCCATCGGGAAAACTCCTCTCCCCCACTGCTCCGCCGCCGGCCCCACGCACGGCGGCTCGGCTGGACATTCACAATCGGGGAAAGCGTCGGCCCAAGACGGCCTCAGTCAACTCCGCCGGCCCCCACAGGAGGCGGAACGTCACTGCCAATACGGAACTACACACCAACTATGCCCCGGTGGAAAGGGGCCACGAACTCAATGTGTCGCGGCCGGACCCCTGACGCCGAGCCAGTCGAGACGGAAACCACCCTTCCCCTGGCGCCCCAAAGCGCCGGCAAGAGCCGGCAGCAAGGCGGAAAGCTCGCTTTCCAGTGTCCATGGCGGATTGACCAGAATCATGCCGGCACCGTTTAGGCGTGTCGGGTCGCTCAGAGGCGCCACCAGAAGTTCCGCTCGCAAGACCTTCGCCAAATCCAGCCGGCGCAACCGTTTGGCGAGGGCGTCCGGCTCGCGGCGTCCTTTGATCGGGTACCAGAGGGCGTAGATCCCGGTCGGCCATTTGCGGTGTGCTTCTGCCAGGCCCGCCGAAAGTCGCGCGAAGTCGTTTTCGGCCTCGAATGGAGGATCAACCAGTACAAGACCGCGCCGTTCTTTCGGCGGCACATACGCATTCAGAGCGACCCAGCCGTCGAGCGTCAGCGTCTTGATGCGACTGTCGCCCTGCAAATTGCGGGTCAGCGCCGCCCCGGTCTTCGGCTCAAATTCACAGGCGATCAGTCGGTCCTGCGGACGTAACCACGCTCGCGCCAGCGCCGGAGACCCCGGATAGACACGAAGCCGCCCTCGCTCGTTAAGAGCATCGACCACCTCGAGATAGGGGGATAGCAAGTCCGCAATGGCCTGCGGAAACTGGGCGGCCATAAGTTTTTCAATACCGTCGTGCCATTCTCCGCTGCGACCCGCTTCAGAACTTGCGAGGTCGAAGAGGCCGGCACCGGCGTGAGTATCGATGACCCGGAACGCAGCCGGCTTTGCACGCAGATAGTGCAGGATACGGCAAAGGACAGTGTGTTTGAAAACGTCAGCAAAATTGCCGGCATGGAATTCGTGATGATAGTTCAAAGTTGATCCTGCCGCTCCGTGCGACGCTCCATGATCGGCCAGCCGGACGGCTAATTCCAGACACGAGTCAGCTGGCCCGCAAGCATTGTGGCATCCTATCTACCACGCACGGCCGGCATTGCGATTTTGCCGAGCCGGCAAGTGCGGCGCGCAATTTCTGCGCAGTCGTGAAATGAAAAATCCTTGCCAAGACACACACGCACTTCCGTGAGCCTCTTGCCATCGCATGAAATAGCCATCGCCGCGGGTGACAGACCCGGATTGGCTTTGAGGAAAGCCTCAGTCACCTCTGCGGGTGACACGGCAATCGGCCTGCCAAGTTCGAGGTAGTCGGGCGGAATTTTCACCACTGCCCGGGCCTTCCGTACAGTATCGAAATAGCCATGAGCCGAAAGGCCGGAACAGGTTCCGTGCTGATCCCATTCATGAAAGATCAGGCGCGGACTGGGCATCAGGTCGAGCATGCCACCGACAACAGCGTGATCGAGGCGCGGGGCCGGCACCTGGCAATAGGACGGGAACCCACGTTCGTATTGTGGCCAGAGCCCATGCACCACAAACGCAAAGGGACGGCCACCACATTGCTGGTCCGGCGCCCGAGTAGGCGCTCTGTCCTGCGCGGCCTCGCAATATGACGGCGACCAAGAAAGAGCCAGTACGTAAAAATCGAATTGGCCTGGTTCGCCCTGGCGACGGTCCTGGGCCAGAGCGATGATGGCAAAAATGAAAGTGAAGCTGAAAGCTAAAGCGGCGACGTGCGCCAACTCGCGCATGCGACGTTTACTCATGAACGCCCTCTCACCGAATTGAGAACAAACCGGAAATTGATGTTTCGCAACGGTTCCCTAGTATGGGTACCGCAAAAACGAGAACATTTCAAGAACATTTTAGAACAAATAGTGATATAAATTGGATAGCGTGCTTAGGGGCGCGCCATCTTGCACGCGGGATTATAGGCCCAGTTCCGGTCGAGCCCGACTACGCACCATTCTACGCCCCAGGTTATTCCAATGATCCCGGTATCTTCGCCAATCGAATAATGGACCGTGTGCCGGCGACCATCACTGACCATTGCAACCGCCGTACAGAACCGGCGCGGTATGGTCTGGGATGCCCAGGGCCGAAAAGCTGTTTCCCTAACCGCGTCAAACCCGAGGATTTGCAGGTCTGAATTCCAGAACCGACCCTCTTTCTGGGAAAAGCGCGAGGCAATTGTGTCGAGGGCGGCTTCGCATGGTGGCAAGACGCCGTCGTAGCGGGGCCCGATCAGGTAGAGGCCCTTTTCCAGCAATCCGGCCGCAGCGGCGGGTGTCAATGCGCCGGCGACCAGCAACGAAGCGACCAAAAGAGATCGAAGACCACGAAACCCAGCCATCATGAGTAAGCTCCCCGAGCTGTTCGTAATTGTACCATAGCTTCTGCGCGCTGTGCCTGGGTAGATTTACAGGTTTGCCTGCGCGGGCAATAGTCCGCGTCAGTCCGGATTACTTACCCTGAGTCCCGCCAATCGCCCAGAACGGCCTGGACCAGGGCGAGTGCCGCGATCGCCGCGGTGTCCGCGCGCAGAATGCGAGGACCCAAGGCAATCCGCACCACCATTGGCCGCCTAAGGAGTGCCACCCGTTCCTCCTCGGCAAACCCGCCTTCCGGTCCTATCAATACAGCAAGCGGCTGGTGCGGGCTCCGACGCGACGCGACGAGGGCCGCCACCGGGTCCTTCACCTCGGCATCCTCGTCACAAAACACCAGTAGGCGATCCGTTTCGGCTGCGACCCGCTCAAATGCCACCGGCTCGGCAACCTCGGGCACCCGAAGAATGCCGCATTGCTCGGCCGCCTCGATCACATTGGCGCGCATGCGATCGAGATTGACGCGCGCCACTTGCGTGTGCCGGGTCATAACCGGTTGCAGCCGCGAAGCGCCCATTTCGACCGCCTTTTGGACAAGATAATCCAGCCGTGCGTGCTTGAGCGGCGCGAACAGGAAATGCAAATCGTCGGCGCGTGTTTGCGCGCGCTGAAGTGCGCCAACAATGAAGGTCGCGGAACGTTTGCCGCTTCCGGCCAAGTGCGCCTGCCACTCCCCATCGGTACCATTGAACAACAGCACCGCGTCTCCACGGCTAAGCCGAAGCACGTTAAGCAGGTAGTTTGCCTGGTCCCGGTCGAGCGTAACCTCGCCGCCTTCGGTCAATGGCGCGTCCACATAAAGACGGGTCGTGCGAAAATCGTAGCGCGGCATGGAATTAACCGTTTCAAGGGCCGGCAGGGCACCGGTTTACGCGGTCTGGTTGACCTTCGCGAGGCCTATCGGTCGGGCTCCCTTGCCGCCTTCCCGACGCATTCCGGTTGTTATAAGCCATCCGGAAGCTCCAGGCTGGTATAGTAAGGCAGGGAGCAGCAAAGGGTTCTGATTCATGAGTTTGCGCCGGGCACTCTTCGCCGCGTCCATGATTGCGCTCTATTCCGGAACGGCGAACGCACAGATCCAGCCGCCTGCAGCCCAGCAGCAGGAGGCGCCTTGCGTTCAGGAATTCTTCAAACTGCGAGGAGAGGCTGAAAAAAAAGGGCTCGCCATTAAAGCCGCGAACGAACGCAAAGCCCCGCCGAAGGAGGCTTGCCAATTGTTTGGAGCGTTCATCACCGCCCAGACAAAAATGCTCAAATACGCCACTGACAATACAGTTTGGTGCGGCATCCCGCCGCAAGTGATCGAGAACCTCAAGCAAAGCGTCACCAAAATTTCCGAAGTGCGCACCCGAGTTTGCCAGGCTGCCGCTGCGCCACAACAGACCGGACCTAGTTTGAGCGATGCGCTCAGCAGTCCAGTTCCCGACTCCAATAACATCAAGACCGGTCGCGGCACTTTCGACACCCTGACCGGCAGCCCGCTCGGGAAATGAACGAGACGGCCGGACGCGTCGCCGATGCGACCGGAAATTGGGTCGATAGCCTCGCGCCGGCCTACAGCCGCCCTTATTTGCGGTTGGCGCGTTTAGACCGGCCGATAGGGTCATGGCTGCTGCTGATGCCCTGCTGGTGGTCCGTTGGGCTGGCGGGCATGCATGAAAACCGCTTCCCCAGTGTATGGCAGATCGTGCTGTTCTTCATCGGCGCCTTTGCGATGCGCGGTGCCGGCTGTACCTGGAACGATCTCGTCGATCGTGATCTTGATGAAAAGGTCGAACGCACTCGTTCGCGGCCGATACCCTCGAAACAGGTCACGGTCGCGCAGGCGACCGTATTCATGCTGGGGCAAGCGCTGGTGGGGCTGCTCGTTCTGATTCAGTTCAACCGCTTCACTGTCATCACGGGCTTCGCTTCGCTTCTGGTGGTCGTCATCTATCCTTTTATGAAACGCATCACCTATTGGCCGCAGATTTTCCTTGGGCTCGCCTTTTCGTGGGGTGCGCTCATGGGCTGGCCGGCCGCGCTCGGGCGGCTCGAATGGCCGCCGCTCGTACTCTACGCGGGATCGATCTGCTGGGTGATCGGTTACGACACAATCTATGCGCATCAGGATCGCGAGGACGATCTGCTGGTCGGGATCAAGTCAACCGCGTTGTTGTTCGGCGCGCAAACACCGACGATGCTGGCAAGCTTTTACGTGGCCGCGGTCGTGTTGATCTCAGCCGCAGGCTTGATGGCAGGCGGCGGACTAATCTTCACGCTCGGGCTGATCGCATTCGCTGCCCATCTCGCATGGCAAGTGACCAGGCTGGATATCGATGACCCTGCACACTGCCTCGTTTTGTTCAAATCAAATCGCGATGCAGGTCTGATCCTGTTCGGCGCAATGTTGCTCGACGCGGCGTTCTGAGACTCCTGAAAGATGGCGGCAGGGGGCGATGCGCGCTCGGCGCATCGCCCTACCGATTCAGATGCCGCGATTAATGTAGTCGTAGTAACGTTCGATATTCATCGGCAGGAAAGCCTCATAGCCGCCCCACTTTTCATACTTTGGCAGTTTGATTTCCTTCTCGGCATCCGCATAGCTCTTGCCCTCGCTAATGGCCTTTTTCACCGCTGCTGACAGATCCTGCAGATAGGCGAGCTGATTGCGCGCGTCGTCTTTGTTGCCGATCTGACGCCCGCCGATTCCGGGATGGCCGGCAATCAGCCTGTCCCAATCCATCGCAATGACCTTTTTCAACCCGTCCTCGATATCCGGGATGTAAGTGTCAGCCATTTCACGGAATTGAACTGTTCCCAATGGAATCCAATCGACGGTAAAGATGATCTTTTCCTTCGGCAGCCGCATCACCAGCGTGCTATCGGAATGATTCTTGCCGACATAAAGCAGTTCTAGCGTGGTGCCGCCAAGCTGGATAACTTTTTTCTTGTCGACGACCTGGTCCGGCACGACAACATCAGCCGGCTTTAACTCCTCGATCCGCGCTTTGGCATTTTTGTGCGCTATAAACGTCGCACCGAGGTCCTTAAACGGCTTGCCACCGGCAATGTGGTCATAGTGGCTGTGGCTATAGATCACGTATTTAATGGGCGCCTGGGTGATTTTCCGGATTTCCTCGATATAGGCTTTCGCCGCCGGGCGTCGCAGACTGATCGGATCAGTGACAATGACGCCCGCCTTGGTGACGACGAACATCGCCTGATGGTTTTCGTAGCGGAAAATGTAAACGTTGTCGGTGCCGTCAACTTTGGTCGTCGCGAAGACGGGCCGTTGCGCAGTTTGCGCTAACACCGGGGTTGCCAAAAAGACCGCAAACAGTGCGGCCGCAATGCCCGAAAAGACGATCCGAGACATCCTGATTCCTCCCAAATTGTTGTGTTGCCGCCATGCGTACAGCGGTCGGTGGGTCTGTACCGCAATAGAACCACGCGCCGGGATGCTTTATTCCCTAAGAATGCTAGTGCAGATTTATTCGGTCCTGCATCGGCAGATTGCCACTGCGGGCAGACTGCCGAGATGCAATTGTAGATCCATCAATTTCGCCGGGAATGTTCACCGTTGCGGGCTGCGTAGGCGGCGCAACAATTGAGCCCGTCACCAATTCATCTCCGTATTCGAAGTCGATATCGCCATCCTCCCCGGGTACCGCAACCGGCGGCTTGCCGCGCCTGGCAGCCGGTGGCGCCGACGAACCGGTATAGGCGGGACCATGTTGCCGGGCGTAGGTCGCACGGGCCGTGGCAGCCGCCACTTCGCCGGAGATTGCTTCCGGCCGGCACGGACGATCTCCGCTCGAACGCCGCATCAAATCGACATGAATATGATTGTAGTGCGCAGCGTTGTAGCCGGGCGCCAGCACGGTGGTGAAATTATCGCAGGCAGCGAGATGCACGTCGTGCAGGAAGCCTTGCTCTTCAGGCGTGCCGTGCCACCCTTCCTGGACAGTAATTCGGCGTCCGTCGGCCAGCGTGAAGGCCGCGATGTCGATGGCATTTCCAAAAGCATGTTCGGAAATGCCCGAGCCGCCAGACCCGACCATTCCACGGCATGAATAGGCCGAGATCTGCTTGATCTCGACAACTTGCGCACCGAACCAGCGCATCGCCGCCGGTTGCACGCCTTCGCTCACCCAGTGGTCGAGCGCAGACACGATCGGGCAGGCGAGCGTCGCCGCCGGCGTCAATGTTGCCGGGCCGGCCGCGGCCATTATTTGCGGCGCGCGGGAAGGTCCAAGTGAAGGCCCATGAGAAGGTGCAAGAGAAGGTCCGGAAGAAGGTCCAAGTGATGGCGCCGCGCGTTGTTGCGCCGGTTGATAGGTCGGCGCGCCGTACGGGCGCTGTGGCGCATATGTCGCGGGTGCACGCCCGCGTGGGAGCACGGCGTCGTCCGGAATATCGTCGGGCAGCGGTGCGGCACTGGGTGTCACGCCCGGCTCGCCTCCCGACGGGCTAAGCGACATCGGTTGATCCGGAGTTGCGTAACGCGACTGGGCGGGCGGTGGGCCAGGCACCCAACGCATGTTCGGGGTCTGGGCCGATTGTACGGGCGTTGATCCAACCGGCGCCGGCGGGGCATACCGTGGTTCGTTGATCGGCCAGCGCGGCATCTGCGTGGAGTTGGTGGGAATCGATCCGGGCGGCCGCAAATCATCCGAATAGCTGATGGCTGGACTGCTCTCGCCCAATGCCGCGACCTTAAGTGGAAAATCGGCACCGCACATGCCGGGGCCCTCGATGGGCTCGATCTGCACGACGCCGGCGCCGACCTTGACCGCACCCGATTTCATGCACGCGACTTCTGCCTGATGCCGCCATGGCGCACGCTCACCGGACATGAAGCCGCGCCCGCAACCTGCGAGCACCAACAGCACGCTAGCACCGACGACATAAAGACCCGCGCCACCCTTCATGACACGAAAATGCGAGCAGTTTCTTTAACGAGGCTTCAACGATCGCGATCGGCGATTTTGTTAAGGATAAGAATTCCTTGCCAAAATCAGGTTCGGCCTTGAACCAGCCGTCCGTTTCAGTACAGATCGCGCGGGGCGCGCGCAATTTGCAGGCACAGTCGTAGATTGAAGTCCGGTTCCCGCAGCCGGGCTCCTGCGCTTAAGGGGAAGCGATGGAAGGCAAAGCCAGGTTCATATTTCCGGTCATGATCAGCGCGCTCATCGTTTTCGTGGTGAGCGGGGTTGTCACCTTTACCAATATCGGCTTGCGCGCGGACTTCGTGCCACGATGGCTCAAGGCCTTCATCACCGGCTGGCCGGTGGCCGCCGTTCTCGCATTTATCGCGATTCCGCATATCCGCCGCGCGACCGAAGCAATCGTGCGGCTGATCGAAGGCTAGACGCCGCTACTGCGCGGGCTTGATACCGAGCGTATCGCCGATTTTTGCCACAGTCGCACGCTGATCATCCAGGGCTGCAGTAAACTCGGCAGGGGTGCCCGGGTTGACGACTTGGCCGGTGGCGCTGAGCTTCGCGTCGATCTCCGGGTCGCTCACGACGTCACGAATATCGGCGGCGATACGGTCGCGAACCGTCGGCGGAAAATCGCCCGGACCGAACAGACCGACCAGACCGTCAAACTCCAGCGATTTGTAGCCGGCTTCCGCGGCGGTGGGGATGTCATCCAAGGCTTTCGCGTGCTGGCGATTGGTCAGGGCGATGACCTTGACCTTACCGGCCTGCACGCGTGGACGCATGATTGCGTAAGCGCCGACAAACGCCTGAATACGTCCTTCGGCGAGGTCGTTGATGGCTTGCACCGCGTCTTTGTAAGGCACCTTCGCCATATCGAGCTTTTCGGTTTTCAGCCAGGCCGCAAACAGCAGGTCATTGGCGCCGGTGACGGACGCGTAGTTCAACTTGCCGGGATCCGCTTTGATCTTGGCGGCGAGCTCCTTCACCGTGGAAACCTTGAGATCGGCCGGCACGCCGAGTGCGATCAGCGTGTTCGTGACTCGCGCGATCGGGACGAGATCTTTTGGATCGTAAGGAAGCTTGTCGTGCAGCAACGGATGCGCGGTGAAAGTTGACGCAGGCGCAAACAGGAGTACGTGATCGTCATGCGCATTGAGCACTGCAGTGATGGCAAGAAAGGCGTCGCCACCCGGACGGTTCTCGACGACGACCGGTTGGCCCCATTTCGCCGCGAGCTTGTCCGCCAGCAGCCGGGCCGTGATGTCGACACCGGAACCGGGCCCCAGCGGAATGATGAAACGAACAGGGCGCTGCGGCCAGGAATGCCCCGACGTTTGCGCGTGCGCGACCGGCGCGGCCGCGAGCGCAGCCGCAGTGCCGATGATCAGACCGACCAACAATTGACGCAGGCGTTGCATGACATCTCCCAGCACTTGAAAATTCAACTTCGGCAGAGTGGTATTCCGCGGCCGCGGGGGATCACGTCACAGCCGAATGATTTACGCAATCAAAAATACGAGTGACCACTGGCAACCAATCGTCCCTCACATACGAATTTTCAGATTCGAAACCAAACGGGTCCAACGCGACCAGCCGATGGTATTTGCCGTAAATTTGCCATGAAACGCCCGGCAGTCGGCGGGTTTTGCACCGCCGCACAAACTCATCCAAAAAATTTTTGCGTCGTGCGATCAATCAGTTGCATATGCCGGGTGTGGTATGCGCAAATTTCCAGGGGCCATGCGCGGCAGGCCGTACGCGCCTACGACTTTCGTGTTAGCGTTTGAAGGTCAACAAGGGAGGCACCTGCCGTGGACCTTACCTTGAAGCTCAACGTACTGGCAGTCTGCGCTGTGTTTGCTTTCGTCGGCGCGGTTTTGCTGGGTGCATTCTGAGTTCAAGAGGCCAACGACGACGCCAAACGAACAAATTGCCGGTGTAAAACCGGCCAAAGGTTTGGACACCGGAGAAAACCCTCTCCGGTGTCTTTCGTTTTAAGCCGCCACTATACTGGGCGATGCGTGGACATCGTAGTTGAGGATCGGCGCCAGCCAACGCTCGGACTCGCCGACCGTCCAGCCCTTGCGCTTCGCGTAATCCTCGACCTGATCGCGTTCGATTTTGCCGACACCGAAATATGCGCTTTGCGGGTGGCTGAAATAAAGGCCGCACACCGCGGCACCTGGCCACATGGCGAAACTTTCCGTCAGCTTGACGCCAATACGCTCGGCGTCCAGCAGCCGGAACAGCGTGCCTTTCTCGGTATGATCGGGCTGCGCGGGGTAGCCCGGCGCAGGCCGGATGCCGCGATATTTTTCCGCAACGAGATCTTCGGCGCTTAGTCTTTCTTCCGGCGCGTAGCCCCAGAATTCCCTGCGCACACGACTGTGCAGGCGCTCGGCATAGGCTTCCGCCAGACGGTCGGCCAGCGCCTTCACCAGGATCGCCGAATAGTCGTCATTGGCGCGCTTGAAGCGTTCGGCAATGACATCTTCTCCGATGCCTGCGGTGACCGCGAAGGCGCCGACGTAGTCCTTCACGCCGCTGTCGCGCGGCGCGACGAAATCAGAAAGGGCTATATTATTGCGACCTTCTCGCTTGGACAGCTGCTGGCGCAGCGCATGCAGCATCGCAACCGGTGTCCCGCGGGTTTCATCGCCATACAGAATGATATCATCGCCCTGCGCTTGCGCCGGCCAGAAGCCGAACACGGCATTGGCCTTGAACCAACGCTCGGTCACGATCTTTTCGAGCATCGCGCGCGCGTCCTCGTAAAGCGGCCGTGCCGCGGCTCCATATTTGGCGTCGTCAAGTATTGCCGGAAACCTGCCCGCAAGCTCCCAGGTCTGAAAGAATGGTGTCCAGTCGATATAGTCGATCAATTCCGCGACTGGATAGTCGTTGAGAACCTTCGTGCCGATAAAACCTGGCTTCGGCGGCTGATAGGACCCCGACCAGTCGAGCTTGAGCGCATTCGCGCGCGCGACCGACAACGGCAGCCGCGCCTTGTCCTCCTGCGCGCGTGCGTGCGCGGTAGCAATACGCGCATATTCTCCACGCAATTCGGCCACGTAGCCCGACCGCGCAGCAACAGACATCAGAGACTGCGCCACGCCCACCGCGCGGCTGGCGTCGTTGACATAGACCGTCTGCCCGCGCCGGTAATTCGGGTGGATCTTCACAGCCGTGTGGACACGGCTGGTGGTGGCGCCGCCGATCATCAGCGGCAGATCGAAGCCTTGCCGTTCCATCTCGGCCGCCACGTGGCACATCTCGTCGAGTGATGGCGTGATCAGGCCGGATAGACCGATGATGTCGGCCTTCTCTGCCCGCGCAGTCTCCAGGATCTTTGCCGCAGGCACCATCACACCGAGATCGAGCACCTCGTAATTATTGCACTGGAGCACGACGCCGACGATATTCTTGCCGATGTCGTGTACGTCACCTTTCACTGTCGCCATGACGATCTTGCCGTTGGAGCTGCGTTCGGCCGCACCGCCTGCGAGCCGGCGCTCCTCTTTTTCTTTCTCCATGAAGGGCATCAGATAGGCCACCGCCTGCTTCATTACGCGGGCCGATTTCACCACCTGTGGCAAGAACATTTTTCCGGAGCCGAACAGGTCACCGACGATATTCATGCCGTCCATCAGCGGGCCTTCGATGACGTCGAGCGGACGTGTCGCGCGCTGGCGCGCTTCCTCCACGTCGGCCTCGACGAAATCGGTAAGGCCGTGCACCAGTGAATGGGCCAGCCGCTTCTCGACGGGCTGGTCGCGCCAGGCGAGATCGGCCTCTTTGGTTCCCTGGCCGGCACCGTGAAATTTCTTGGCGAGATCGAGCAGGCGCTCGGCCGCGTCTGGCCGCCGATTGAGCACCACGTCCTCGCAGGCCTCGCGCAATTCCGGATCGAGATCGTCATAGACCGCCATTTGCCCGGCATTGACGATACCCATGTCCATGCCTGCCTTGATGGCATGGAAGAGGAACACGGAATGCATCGCTTGCCGCACCTGCTCGTTACCGCGAAATGAAAACGACAGGTTCGAAACGCCACCCGAGACGTGTGTATGCGGGAGATTTTTCCGGATCCAGCGCGCACCCTCGATGAAGGCGACGCCGTAGCCGTTGTGCTCTTCCATACCGGTCGCGATGGCAAAGATATTCGGGTCGAAAATAATGTCTTCCGGCGGAAATCCGACTTGGTTCACCAGAATGTCGTAGGCGCGCTTGCAGATTGACGTCTTGCGCTCAAGAGTATCGGCCTGCCCCTTCTCGTCGAACGCCATCACGACGACGGCGGCGCCATAGCGGCGCACGGTGCGCGCGTGCTCGATGAAAGCCGCTTCGCCTTCCTTCATCGAAATCGAATTCACCACGGGCTTGCCTTGCAGACATTTCAAGCCGGCTTCGATGACTGAGAATTTCGATGAATCGACCATCACCGGCACACGCGCGATGTCGGGCTCGGCCGCGATCAAATTGAGAAAGGTTGTCATTGCCTGCTCGGAATCGAGCAGGCCCTCGTCCATGTTGACGTCGATGATCAGCGCGCCGTTCTCCACCTGCTCGCGCGCGATGGACAGCGCGGCTCCATAGTCGCCGGCGGTAACCAGCTTGCGGAATTTGGCCGAGCCGGTGACATTGGTGCGTTCGCCGACATTGACGAAGGGAATTTCCGGCGTGAGCGCGAAGGCCTCAAGACCCGACAGTCGCAGCTGCGGCACTATTTCCGGAATGACACGGGGGCGCTTTCCGGCGACCGCCTTGGCGATTGCAGCAATATGCTCGGGCGTCGTGCCGCAGCAGCCACCGACGACGTTGACGAGACCGGCTTCGGCAAATTCTCCGAGCAGTTCGGCCATGAATTCCGGACTCTCGTCGTAATAGCCAAATTCATTGGGAAGGCCCGCATTCGGATAGGCGCAGACGAAAGTGTCGGCCAGCCGTCCGAGTTCGGCAATATGCGCACGCATTTCCTGGGCGCCGAGCGCGCAGTTAAGTCCGATGGTCACCGGGTTGGCATGCTTGACCGAATTCCAGAATCCGCCCGGCGTCTGCCCGGACAGCAGACGGCCGGACCGATCGGTGATGGTGCCGGAAATCATCACCGGCACGTCGATCCCGCGCTCTTCGCAAATCTCGGCAATGGCGTAGATCGCCGCTTTGGCGTTGAGTGTGTCGAAGATGGTTTCGATCAGCAGCAAGTCGGCACCGCCGTCGATCAACCCACGCACCTGTTCGCCATAGGCTTCGCGCAACTGGTCAAAGGTGATGGCCCTGAAGCCGGGATTGCTGACATCAGGTGAAATCGATGCGGTCCGGTTGGTCGGACCAAGCGCGCCGGCGACAAAGCGGCGTTTGCCATCTTCCTTCTCCGCGAGCACGGCTGCCGCGCGCGCCAGCTTGCTGCCGGCATGGTTGAGCTCGTAGGCGATGTCCTCCATGCCGTAGTCGGCCTGTGCAATCTTGGTGGAGGAGAATGTGTTGGTGGAGACGATGTCGGCGCCGGCCCGGAAATAAGCCAGATGGATATCGCGCACGGCGTCAGAACGGCTGAGATTGAGCAGGTCGTTATTGCCGCGCACCTCGCGATTCCATGCGTCGAAACGTGCACCGCGGTAGCCTTCTTCGTCGAGCTTGAGCCCCTGAATCATGGTGCCCATGGCGCCATCGAGCACAAGAATGCGCTGGCGGAGCAAGTCCATAAATTCTGATCGCGTGTTCTTGTTAGGCAACGTCATAACCCCTCACCCGCCCCCGCTTCGCTCGGGCACCCTCTCCCCTTGGGAGAGGGAAGAAGAAAGCGCAGGCCGCAACCCCAGCAGATGGCAGATGGCATAGACGAGGTCGGCGCGGTTCATCGTGTAGAAATGGAAATCGGTGACGCCGCGGTCGACCAGGTCGATCACCTGCTCGGCGGCGACTGCGGCGGCGATCAGCTTTCGCGTGGCCGGATCGTTATCGAGGCCGTGGAAGCGCTCGGCCAGCCAGGCCGGCACGGTGGCGCCGGCGCGTGCGGCGAAATTCTTCGCCGCCTTGAAGTTCTGCACCGGAAGAATACCCGGCACGATCGGGATATTGATGCCGCGCGCGCGCACTCGATCGAGATAGCGGAAGTAGAGATCGTTCTCGAAGAAGAACTGCGTCATGGCACGTTCGGCGCCGGCATCGACTTTGGCCTTGAGCATGTCGATATCGGCGTCAACAGTCGGCGAGTCTGGATGCTTTTCCGGGTAGGCTGAGACCGAGACTTCGATGTCAGGGCAGTTGCGCTTGATACCGCCGACCAGATCGGCGGCATTCTTGTAGCCGCCCGGGTGCGGCGCGTATTGCGTGCCCGGGCCGTTGATGGAATCGCCGCGCAGCGCCACGATGTGACGCACGCCGATATTGTGATAATTGCGCACGATGGCGTCGATTTCCTCGCGCGTCGCAGCAACGCAGGTGAGATGCGCGGCCGGCGTCAGCGGCGTCTCGGCCAGGATGCGCTTGACCGTGGCGTGGGTGCGCTCGCGCGTCGAACCGCCAGCGCCATAGGTGACTGAGACGAAGTTCGGCGCCAGCGGCGCCAGACGCTCGATCGACTCCCAGAGGATCTTCTCCATCTCCTCGGTTTGCGGCGGGAAGAATTCGAACGACACGTGGACGCGGCGGGTCTCGCTGAGCGCGAAACGGCTGGGACGGACATTCATCACGCCACCTCCCGCCGTAACGGGTTCGCCATCAGCGCGCGAACATCGCGGGCAAGCCACAGCGAGACCGCAATCTTGCCGTCGGAGCCGGGTTCGGGCGCGAGCGACTTGTGCAGCACCGGTTCGAGGCCCGACGCGGTCATCCATTGCGTCACCGTCTCGGATGCAAAGCCGAGCCGGCGGTGCGCGAATTGCTCGCGCAGGAATTCCTGTTCGTGCGGCGCGAAGTCAACCACCAGAAGCCGCCCGCCCGGGCGCAACACGCGCGACGCTTCGCGGATTGCCCGGGCACCATCGTCCAGAAAGTGCAGAACCTGGTGCAGGATCACAACGTCGAAGGAATCATTAGCGAGCGGCAGATCGTAGATGTCGCCCTGGCGCACGCTGCAATTCCTCAAGCCGGCGCGCTCGAGCCGATCGCGCGCAAGCAACAGCATGTCGAGCGACAAGTCGAGACCGAGACCACGCTCGATGTCGGGGCCGAACATCTCAAGCATGCGTCCGGTGCCGGTGCCGAGGTCGAGCAGCGAGCGAAACGGCTTGTCGGCGAGCGCGGCACGAATCGCACCCTCCACCGCTTCGTCGGTGACGTGCAGCTTGCGGATGCGATCCCATTCTGCCGCATGCGCGCGGAAATAAGCTTGCGCGGCGGCAGCGCGGGCCTGCCGCACCGAAGCGAGCCGGTCGCGATCTCGGGCGATGGTCTGATCGGCCGGATTGAGGCGTTCAATCAGGGCGCGCGCGACTTCGGCGCCGCCGCCATGTTCAGCGAGCCGGAAGAAGGCCCAGGTGCCCTCGCGAAACCGCTCGACCAGGCCGGCTTCAGCCAGCAGCTTGAGATGGCGCGAGATGCGCGGCTGCGACTGGCGCAGGATGTCGGTGAGGTCGGAGACGGTCAGCTCGGCCTCGGCAAGGAGGGCCAACACCCGCAGGCGCGTCTCCTCGCCCGCTGCCTTGAGCGCCGAATTGAGGGCATCAAAACCAAGCTTGCCGGTACTGTTCATCGAACCCTTGAGATAGGCCGTGTATGGGCCCGTTCCCACTATATAAGGATATCTTTATACGTTGAAACGCCTTTCGGCAAGCCTCTGGCAGGCCCTGGGAGTGATCTTCGCGTGGGCTGGTTAGCGATCAATGAGCGTCAAAAGAACTCGTCTTTTGGCGCTATTTTGACTGCGGCCACGCTGAATGAACGCGTGAGGTGGGATAAGGAGACCTATGAGCCCCAGCAAAGATTTTGGGATCCGCGACGGTGAAAAGGCGGTCGACCTCCCCGGTCAGCCGGATGCCGGCCTTTACTTCATCGGCCGCATCCACACGCCCTGGAAGGAGCGTAAGGACTGCCCGAAGAACGCCCGAGAGTCCGAGGCGGTCTGCGTCGTCGACATTGACCCACGCTGGCAAGACGGCCTCAAGGACGTCGAGACCTGTAGCCATCTCATGCTGCTCTACTGGATGGATAAATCCCCGCGCAATCTCGTGCTGCAGGTGCCAGGCCATTACGGCGTCCAGCATGGCACCTTCGCCTTGCGCTCCCCCGCCCGGCCCAATCCCGTGGCCGTAAGCGTCGTCAGACTGCTGCGCGTGGAAGGCAACAGACTGTCGGTCGTCGGGCTGGACTGCCTCGATGGCACGCCGCTGATCGACATCAAGCCCTATTTTGCCTCCACCGACAGTGTGCCCGATGCAGCCGTGGGCTGGCACAGCGGCAGGGATGCGAACTCAAAACCTGAGTAAGCCACACGAACGAGCGCCTTCACGTTCGCGCCGATCCCAAACACAATTTTCGACAGTTCGTTCCTATCTCTTAAGGGTTTTTACCCATTGAGCTTCACGGAACCTTTGAACCCTCTCGGCTATTGGCTCGACATAAGGACGGGGAGGAACCGACGAGGGTGCCATGTTCAGGTTTTTCAATTTTGCCGCTTTGATTGGTGCCGCTGCGTTGTCGTGCGGAGCCGCCAAAGCCGACCCGCTGTTCGCCTTTCTCACCGCTCCGCCCCAGATGCAAACCGCACCGCAATCATTCGAGCCCGCCGCTCCGGCTGAAGAGAGCGAAGACATCCAGGCCGTTCAACCGTCGCCACGCTTGCAGCGGCAAATCGTCGACTACGGCAGCAAAGAGGCCCCCGGCTCGGTCATCATCGATACTCCGCACACCTTCCTCTATTACGTCCTCGGCAACGGCAAGGCGATCCGTTACGGCATCGGCGTCGGCCGCGAAGGCTTCACCTGGTCCGGCGTCAGAGCGATCGAACGCAAAACCGAATGGCCGGATTGGCACCCGCCGGCCGAAATGATTGCGCGTCAGCCGTATCTGCCACGCATGGTCGCGGGCGGCCCCGGCAATCCGCTCGGCGCGCGCGCCATGTATATCGGCGGTACCGAATATCGCATTCACGGCACCAACGATCCGACGTCGATCGGCAAGCACGTGTCGAGTGGATGCATCCGCTTGACTAATGAAGACGTCAAAGATCTGTACAGCCGTGTGCAGATTGGCGCGAAGGTGGTCGTGCTGCCACAGACTTCGGTTGCGCAGCGAAAGACTCCGGAGCCGGAGCACGTCTCTATGACGCAATCCTATGTGCCACAGCCGCAGAGCCCCGCGCAGCGCACCTGGAGCCAGATCCGCCCTTCCGGCCTTTACTGATTCGTCTACGAACCTCCCCGTCCTTGCCCGGCCTTGCGCCGGGCAAATTTTTTGATGCAGCCCGGGAATACTCCCGATGAATAAATGTCGGTTGGTGAGGGCTGTCTAGGCCGCTATAGGAGAACCGGTTCACGGGAGTTTCGACAATGCGCATTGCAGCGATGGCGGCGGGGGCAGTCGGCGGATATTTCGGCGCCCGCATGGCGGCCGCGGGCCATGACGTATTCTTCATTGCGCGCGGCGTCCACGGGGACGCAATCGCAAAGCATGGCCTCAAGATCGAGAGTGTGCACGGCGACCTGCATCTGCCGAAACCCAACGTCACTGATGATCCGGCGAAAATCGGCCCGGTCGACATCGTGCTGTTCGCGGTCAAGCTTTGGGACACAGAAACCGCCGCAAACACCGCACGCCCCCTTCTCGGTCCTGACAGCCGGTTGATCACCTTCCAAAATGGCGTCGACAGCGTCGATCGCATTTCTGCTGTGTTGGGCGCTGATCGTGTGGTCGGCGGTGCGGCCTACATTGCAACCACAATCGCTGCTCCCGGTGTGATCAAGCACACCAGCAATTTCGCGATGATGCGATTTGGCCGCGCCGACAAGAAATCCGACGACAGGCTCACCGCGTTTGTGGATGCAGGCAAGGCCGCTAAACTCGACATTGCGCTTTCCGACGACATTAGCCGGGAGCTCTGGCAGAAATTCATCTTTCTCACCGCGATGGCGGGCTCGACCGCGAGTCTGCGATCTCCGATCGGCCCCATCGCCGCAGATCCCGAGCTGCGCGGCTTTTTCCGCGCGCTGATGGATGAGGCCTTTGCGGTCGGCAAAGCCAAAGGCGTCGCCCTGGATCCGGCTTACCTCGACGAGCGCATGAATTTCCTGGTCAACAAAGTTGAGCCAGGCATGAAGGCTTCAATGGCGCACGATCTCGAACGCGGCAATCGGCTCGAGCTTGATTGGCTTGCCGGCAAGGTGCGGTCCCTCGGCCGCGAATTCAGCATCCCGACGCCGGCGAGCGACACGGTCTATACAGTGCTCAAGCTGCACCGTATGGGCGAAGCCCGGCCGTAGAGCTTACCCGGCTTTTTTCGTGGGCGCCGGGCCTTGCGTTAGCCTGGGAAGGGGCGCGATCATCCAACCGCGATTGGGGGCCCCATGCGGCGCGCATTTTCAGCGGTTATCGGCTTGGCCCTTTGCATGCTCTGGCTTGCTCCGCCCGCGCTGGCGACGAGCATGAAGTCGACCGCGCCCGAGCGGATGCTGTCGCGTGCCGACTCCAAGAAAATGCGCGCATGTGACGACAGGGCGATGCGGGAAAACATCCCCATGGATCAGCGCGCCGCCTTCGTCAAGAAGTGCATGAAGGAGATGAAGTAGCTCGCTTTACCCGTCCGACGCAGAAGAAGCCCCGGCGCGCGGCCGGGGCTTCCCCGCGCGCAACGGCTGGCAAGGGGCAAACCGAACCAGCCGTCCCGGCACGTCGTTGCCAGTGCTCAAAGCACCACCGGCTTTATTCAAAAATGATCCAGTGAAAAAAGCCGTAGCTGAACATCAACAGGATGCCAGCGATGATGATCGACGCGATGACTTTCGCGGCATTGTCGCCCTGCGCGACGCCTTGTTGGTCTTTGTCTGCGATCACGACCATTTACCTAAAAAATGGCCGCACATACGCAGCGCGGCCATTTGAATGAGCCAGTAGTTGCTTTCGTGACCACTCAGTCCAGAGGGGAAGAGAGTGGTGCTGTATTCGATAGGCTTCCGCAGGAAGGCGCTTTCGTCAGGATTATTGATTCAGATGAACGAACCGGACTAGCCTGCCTCCCATGGGCCTTTCATCCTCAGGCAATATCCTCGATCAGCACCCGTTTGTCGCCAGGCTTTTGCAGCATGTCGACCTCGACGCGGACGACCTGAGGAGTCTTGACGAGATCATCGATGGCGAATTGGCCATCCGGCGACGGCGCGATCTCATCGTCGACGGCTACGCGTATCGCAAGCTTTGCTTCGTGAAGGACGGGTACGCGGTTCGCTACAAGCTGCTACGGAACGGCAAGCGGCAAATCCTGAACGTGGTCCTGCCCGGCGACATCGTGGGATTGCCGGGAAGCTTCTACGAACGCGCGATCTATTCGGTGAGCGCCATCACCGATCTCATGATGAATGTCTGCACGCTCGATGCCTACGTTCAGCTCTGTTACCGGCGGCCGCAATTCGGCCTCGCCCTGAGCTGGATCGCCGTGCAGGAGGCCACGACTTACGCCGAACATATCATCGATGTCGGACGCCGCACGCCCATCGAGCGCCTGTCGCATTTCCTCCTCGAATTGCATGTTCGGCTTCGCGTAGTCCGGCGTGCGGAGCAGACGGCCTTCGCCTTGCCGTTTTCGCAGGAAGTCATGGCCGACGTGCTCGGGCTGAGCGTTCCGCATTTAAACCGGATGATGCAACAATTGCGGTCTGAAAAACTGATTGCAGACAGCGAGAGGCAGATCGAATTCATCGACATGGGCGCGCTCCAGGCGCTCGCGCACTATCAGCCGCAGGAACTGGCGTCGATCCCGTTGCGCAGAACCGCTTAGCCCTCGTCAGACGAAACGCGGGATGGGCCCGCGCTGTGGCGTCGTGCGGTCGCCAAGATCGACGAATGTTTCGTCAAGATAGCACCAGCCCCAACCCTCCGGCGGATCGTAGCCTTCAATAATGGGATGTGCGGTGGCGCGGAAATGTTTGGTCGCGTGTTTGTTCGGAGACGAATCGCAACAACCGACATGGCCGCATGTCCGGCATAACCGCAAATGCACCCAGGGTGAGCCTGTCTTCAGGCACTCCTCGCAGCCAAGCGCGCTCGGCGTTACATCGCGGATACCCTTTCCGTGCGTGCATTTCTGGGTCATGGCTTTCTCCGATGCTTTGGCGCTGCAGGCGGCACGAGTGCCGCAATGATGGCGGCCCCCGCAGCGGAAAAAATCGCGGCGGCGGCAAGTCCCGCGCGATAACCGGAAGAATATGATGCAACCCCGGCGGACAGCGCAACGCCGGCCAATTGCGCGACCCGACTGACCGCGTTGTTGACCCCCGACGCGAGCGCTTCGTCAGCGGGCGCAACGGCCGACATCACCGACGCGGTCAACGGCGTTATCAGAACCGCGAAAGCAATGCCGAGCATCCCCATTGGCGCGATCACTCCGAACACAAGTGATGCATTCGATGCCAGTGCAAGGAGCAGGAACGCAAGCGCGGCGGCAAGTGGGCCCGCGATCAGCATCGTGCGCGCACCGAGTTTGTCCGCCAGCGCGCCGAAAGGTTGCGAGAGCAGGCCGACGCCCAGCGTGAACGGCAAAAATACCAGTCCTGCATCGATCGGCGTGAGGCCACGCCGGTCGATGAGATCGAAGGACACCAGGAAAAACATGGCCGACAGACCCGCATAGATGAACATGGTCGCGGCGTTGAGGCCCACGAACGCACGATTGCCCATCAGGCGCGGCGGCGTCATGGGATGACTGCTGGTGCGTTCCCAGATTGCATAGCCGGCAAGACCTGCAAGGCCTACTAATGCGACTACGGCAATCATAACGCCGCCGACAGCCCCGGCCTTCCCCGGCCCGATCTGGCTCAAAGCCCAGGCTAACGCGCCGAGCGCGGCAGCGAGAATGGCGGCACCGACCACATCGAAACGCCGCGGCTCATGTTGGTCCACCGGTGCGTAAACTATCAGCAATGCGATCGTCGCCAACGCCAGCGGCGGATTGATTGCAAAGATCCATTGCCAGCCGAAGTTCTCGGTCAGCCAGCCGCCCAGCACCGGACCACCGGCTGTGGTGAGCGCAGACGCTGCCGCCCATACGCCGATGGCACGATTACGCTCTTCCTTAGGATAAATTGCACCGATCAGAGCCAGACTCGACGGCGTGACGATCGCGGCGGCAATGCCCTGCATGACACGAAAGCCAATCAGCCACTCCACCGACGGCGCGATCACGCAGGCCGCCGACGCAAGCCCGAAGCCAAGGCATCCGACACCCAGCATGCGCGCCTTGCCGTAGTGATCCGCGAGCGCGCCGCCGATCAGCGTCAGCGCCGCCAGCGCCAACACGTAGCCGTTCAGAACCCATTGAACCGATGCAAGGTCCGCTCCGAAAAACGCGCGCAACTTGGGCAGCGCGACGGTCAGCGCAGAACCGTCAATAAAGGCCATCGACGAAGCGAGCACGCAGGCGGCGAGCACCATGCGGCGGCGTTGCGGCGCGATCTCGCGCCCGAGCGCGCGCGGGCACGGCTGGGCGTCGATGACGCCGCGGTCGCATGGCTCGACGAAGGGTTGCGCCATGGTGAGATATCGTTACCACGCGCATACGAAACGGAGCAACGCGGTCCGCAGTTGTCAGCAAACCGGCGGGGTGGAATACTTCGTACAGCTCGCCCATTGACCACAAACAAGAACGCGAGATTCAGGGGAAATCATTCATGCCGCGCCGTCTTCGGCACATTTTCGCGGTGCTCGTCGTTTCAACGCTCGCGCTGAGCGGGCGGGCCGGCGCCGACACCTACCCGTCCAACAAGATCACCCTCGTCGTTGCATTTGCCGCGGGCGGCGTTGCCGACACGTTGGCACGCATGGTCGGGCAAGGCCTGAGCGAGCGCCTCCACCAGCCGGTCGTGGTCGAGAACCGCGGCGGTGCCGGCGGCAACATTGCGGCCGGCGTGGTCGCGCACGCCGCACCCGACGGCTACACGTTGCTGGTGACCACCACGGCGATCGCCATTAACGAAACGCTGCGCGAGACCAAAACGTTCGCCGCGACCGACTTCAAGACTGTGGCGATCGTCGCCTCAAGCCCCGAGGCGCTGGTGACGAGCCCGAGCAACCCGGCCAACAATCTTGCAGATTTCGTCAAGGCGGCGAAAGGCAAGACCATCAATTTCGGATCGGCTGGCGTCGGCAGCGGCTCGCACATCGAAGCCGAATATTTTTTCAAGAAAATTGCCGGGATCGAGGCCACGCATGTGCCCTTCCAGGGCGGCGCGCCGGCGATCAATGCAACGCTCGGCAGCCAGATCGACCTGCTCGCGACGACTTTGGGCGGCGGTGCCGCCGCGCAGGTTGCAGCCGGAAAACTCAAGGGTCTGGGCATCGCGGCCGACAAACGGGCGTCGGTCACGCCGAACGTGCCGACGTACGCGGAAGCCGGCTTCCCCGGATTTTTCGCGGCGTCCTGGGTCGGTTTCTTTGCACCGGCCAAGACCGATCCGCAGATCATCGCCGCGCTCAATACGGCCATCAACGACACAATCAAGAATCCCGATGTGCAGCAAAAACTCGCCACCATCGGCTTCGATCCAATCGAAGGCTCACCGGTGCAGGCCGAGGCCATGTTCACGGCCGAAGTGACCAAATGGGGAGAGATGGTCAAGGCGCTGAATTTGTCGATTAAGTAATGCGATTGCGCCTCGCGTAAATTTGGTGGTGTGGACCGCTCATTCCCGCGAAAGCGGGGATCCAGAGCAGCAATAAACACCATGCAATTTGGCCCCTGGATTCCCGCTTTCGCGGGAATGAGCGGCGAGTGGCGGACCGTCCCGCGACATTCACCCGCGCTGGCGCAAGCGCACCCAGCCGCCTAAGATTCAGGGTCCGGCGAATCGAGCGGAATGCGCAATGAACAGGCTCGACACATTCATCTATTACACGACGGCGCCGATCCGCGCCTTCGGCCGCTCGCGCTATGTCCGTTGGGGTGTCGCCGCCTTTTGCGTTGTGGCCCTGTTCTTCAGCGTAACGCTCTGGGCGCTGAACCGTTTCGTTCCACCCGACAGCGGGCTGCCGGAAGCGATTTCCATTTTGCAGCCGTCGAAACCACTACAAGCGGTCACGCGCGCATCGCATGTCATCGCGCCGGTGGCGGTTGCGCTGACCGCCATTGGCCAATCGCTCGATGCCGCCGCCCCGCGCGAATTCGCCGGCAAGAACGACAATCCGGTCACACAGCTGCTTGGTCAGGCCGAGATCGGCCTGACGGTGTCGCGCGGAACCATGGCTGCCTCCGGGCAGCCCGGCACGCTCACCGTCACGACGCCGCTCAATGGCAGCATTCGCATCACCGGCCAGGTAGGAAATACCGCCGGCAAGGCCGTGGGCGGGATCGGCGGCGCCATCGGAAACCTGCTCGGCAACAACGACGTCGGCAAGCAGATCGAAACTCTTGCCGTAAAGACGCTCGACCAGCGCAGCGATTTCCGCGGCAACGTGGTGGTGACGTCGCGCCCGCAAATCACATCGTCGTGGCGGATCGAGCCCAACCTCGCCGGCCGGCTCGATTTCGGCGACACCGGCACCACCATTGCCGGCATCAAGCTCAATCTCGCCAACGAGATCAAACCGGTACTCGACCCGTTGGTCAGCAACCAGATCGCGGCATTGCAATCGCGTCTGCGCAACGATCCGATGATCGAGCGCACCGCACGTGAGCAATGGGCCAAGATGTGCCGGTCGATCCCGCTCGGAGGCGAAAAAACCGGTCTGCCGCCCCTGTGGCTGGAAATGCGCCCGGTGCGCGCGGCCGCGGCGCAGCCGCAGGTCGATACCCGCAACGTCACGCTTACCATTGGGGTACAGGCGGAAACCCGCATCTTGCCGAGCGAGACTAAACCGAATTGTCCATTTCCGGCTCAGCTCGAACTGGTGCCGCCGATGCAGGAGGGCGAACTGGCCGTCGGCGTGCCGATCGACATGCCCTTCACGGAGCTCAACAAGCTGCTCGAACCGCAGCTCAAGGGCCGGCATTTTCCCGAAGATGGCAGCGGACCGGTCGATGTCGAGATCCTGCGCGCAAGCATCGCGGCGGCGGGCGACCGTTTGCTGATCTCACTGCGCGTAAAGGCGCGCGAGAAGAAAAGCTGGTTCGGCTTCGGCACCGAAGCCACCGTGCAGATCTGGGGCAAGCCGCTGCTCGACCCGCAGAACCAGCTGCTGCGCCTGACCGATATGTCGCTCGCGGTTGAATCGGAAGCCGCCTTCGGCCTGCTCGGCGCTGCCGCGCGCGCAGCCATGCCGCACTTGCAAAAGGCGCTTGCCGACAAGGCTGTGATCGATCTCAAGCCTTTCGCCAAGGATGCCAAGGCCAAGATCGGCGCCGCGCTCAGCGAATTTGAGCAGGTCGGCAACGGCGTGCGCGTCGATGCCGCCGTGCTGGACCTGCGTCTCACCGGCATTGAGTTCGACGCAACCACCTTGCGCGTGATCGCGGAAGCCACCGGCACGGTGAAGGTGGAAGTGACGCAGCTGCCGAAGACGTGACCTCTCGACCGTCATTGGCGAAGTGCGGTGCTTTCCTTCGTCGTCCCCGCGAAAGCGGGGACCCAGTACGCCGCAGTTTCGCGATTGAACCGACCGGCGGGCATTTACTGGATGCCCCGCCTTCGCGGGGCATGACGCTGATTATTTGTCTCGGTGGATTACGCCTTCGGCTAACCCGCGCTACGAACTTCAATTGAACTTGTAGGCGAGGCCGAAAGTTACGATATGCGTGCGCAGTTTGAGGTCGACGATGTCGATGAGGGGATTAAAAATACTCACGGCAGTCGATCGGCCAATGGTGAACGGCTCCGTGCCGAAATCAGAGTAACGGTACTCTGCGCGCGCCAGCCAGTGGCCCCAAAGCGCCGTCTCGATCCCGCCGCCGACAGTCCAACCGGGTTTGGTCGTCTTGTTCGCAATAACCGGAGGATTTAAACCATTCGTCACACAGAAAGCACTCACGCAGTTCGACATCATCTCATATTGTTGCCAGGCGGCGCCGCCGGTCATATAGGCGAGCGTAGCAGGCGTAAGCAGAAATCCGACGCGGCCGCGCAGGCTCGCGTCCCACGTGGTCTTTAATGTCAATCCATCGGCTGCCTGGAGCGTTTCTACAAGTGGAGAAACAAATCCCGTAAGGGTCGTCGCTTTATTGGCAAATCCAAAATCTCCTTCGATACCGGCGACCCAGCGCGGCGCGAATTGCCAGTTGAACCCGACATATGGATTTGCGCGAAATGCGGTGCCATCGAATGGTTGGCTTGTTGCAAACCCGTTTAAGTTGACAGGACTACCCTCGATCGCTGCTGTCGTCGTCAGATCGGTTCGTGACGCACGGGCGCCGAGGCCGAAACCGGCATAGAGTCCGCCCCACGACATTGCCGGCGAATTTTCAAATGCGCCAAGCATCTCTCCAGGAATTTCCGACGCGATCGGATCGCCAAACTTGTAGGCGAGGCCGAACGTCGCCGTGTGGGTTCGCAATTTCACGCCGATTGAGTTCGACAAATTGCTCGCCGCCCACTGCGCGCGCAATCGTGTCCGGCGCGGTGCCGAAATCGGCATAGCGGTATTCGCCGCGCGCGAGCCAGTGCCCCCACAGCGCGGTCTCCAGCCCGCCGCCAATCGTCCAGCCCGGTCGGGTCGCGGAATTCGCAATTACCGCGGGCGTGGCGCCAATACAGGGGTTTTCGACGCCGGTGGTGCTCCCGCAGGTCGAGATGACGTCGTAGCGTTGCCAGGCAATCCCGCTGGTCGCATAAGCCAACGTCGTAGGCGTGAGCAGGAACCCGAAACGGCCGCGCAGACTCGTATCCCATTTCGTCTTCACCGCCAGCCCGTCCGCTGCGAACCCGAAGGACCCGCGCCCTGGTGAGAAACCAAATCCGGCCAAGGTCGTCGTTTGGTCGGCGAATCCAATGTCGCCTTCAATGCCGACTATCCATCGCTGCGCGAATTGCCAGTTAAATCCTGCATAAGGATTCGCGCGGAACGCGGTGCCATCGAACGGAAGACTGGTAGCAAGCCCCGTTAGATCCTGTGAAACGCCAGTGTTCGTCTCCGACGTCGTCGTCCCATCAGTGCGCGTCGTGCGAAAGCCGAGGCCGAGGCCGGCATAGAAGCCTGTCCATGACGACGCAGTAATGGGCGGAACACTGGCGTATGCCGCCGCGGCTTTGAGGTCTGCCGCCTGGGCCGAGCTTGCAACGACTTGCACCGCAAGCGCGACGCTCCCAAACGCTATGATTTTCTTCATTGATTGCCTCTCGCCTACCAGCCGCAATCGAACACCAGTCACGCGGCGTCCCACTGCGCGGCTGACACAATTCCGCGATTTGAAATTAAAGATCGCGGGCGGACGCGCTTGGGCGAGCGCGACAACTGACTTGCAAGAAACGACAATGCGCTGGTTTTTGCGTGCGCGGACGCATTTCTCGCCACGCTGTTGCATTTCGGAGACGCTGCGGGCGCGGCCGGATGTTTCCACGCCGCGCCCGCTCCGTCACCCCCGCGAATCCAACCCAAAGCCTCAGTTGAATTTGTAAGCGAGGCCGAAGGTCACGGTGTGCGTGCGCAATTTGACGTCGAAGGTGTCGATGGTGGCGCCGAGAGTACTTGTGCGGGCGATGGTAAACGGCGCGGTGCCAAAGTCCGCGTAGCGATATTCACCGCGCGCGAACCAGTTACCCCAAACCGCGGTCTCAATTCCGCCTCCGAGCGACCACCCGGTTTTCGTAACGGAGTTTGTGAAGATGGCAGGTACAAAATTCAACGCTGTACAGAATGGGCCTGCGCAGATCGAGTTCGCCTCATAGTGCTGCCAGGCGATACCGACGGTCGCGTACAACATCGTGGCGGGCGTAGGTAACACGCCAAAACGGCCGCGCAGGCCAGCGTCCCACGTGGTCTTCACGGTGAGGTGGTCGGACTGTGAGTCGAGGACAAACAGGCCCGGACTGAATGCAAACCCGGCACGCGTGATAGTACCCTCGGCGAAACCGAAATCGCCGTCTATGCCAGCGACCCATTGGGGCGCGAATTGCCAGTTGAACCCGGCATAAGGGTTTGCGCGGAATGCCGTGCCATCGAAGTCCTGATTATTAGCGGAGTTCGCTAAATCAACCGGCGTGCCGTCTATCGTGACCGAGCTCGTTTTAAGATCTGTCCGTGATGCGCGCGCGCCGAAGCCAAAACCGGCATACAATCCGCTCCACGACATAGCGTGCAAGGCAGCGTCGGTACGAACTGCACCGTGTTCGTCGCCAAAGATTCCGGACGCAATCGGATCGCCAAACTTGTAGGCCAGCCCGAACGTCGCCGTATGCGTGTGCAATTTCACATCGAAATTATCGACAATCACGCCGTTTACCGACGTCCGGGTCATCGTGTACGGCGTGCCGCCAAAATCCGAATAGCGGTATTCGGCGCGCGCGAGCCACTGGCGCCAGAGGGCAACCTCAAGCCCCCCACCCAGCGTCCAGCCCGTTTTGGTCGCGGAATTGGTGAAATTAGCCGGGCTTATAGTCAGCCCCACGCAGTTAGCGCTCGCACAGGTCGAGGCCACCTCATCGTGCTGCCATGCCGCGCCGCCGGTCACATAAGCCATCGATATGGGGGTGACCAAAAAGCCAAGGCGTCCGCGCAAGCTTGCGTCCCACGTGGTCTTGACCGCCAGACTGTCGGCTGACGCATTGGTGTTCACAAAATTCGAGACGCCCGGCGAAAATGGGAAGCCTCCCAGCGTGGTGGTCCGTTGGCCAAAGCCATAGTCGCCTTCAATGCCGGCAACCCATTGCGGCGCGAATTGCCAGTTGAAGCCCGCATAGGGGCTCATATGGAAGGACGTGCCGTCGAATGGTTGGCTGGTGGCGACCCCGGCTAAATTGAGCGCCCCGCCGCCGCGCGTGGCAGATGTCGTTGTCAGGTCGGTTCGCGAGGCGCGAAAGCCGAGGCCGAGGCCGGCATAGAAGCCTGTCCATGACGACGCAGTAATGGGCGGAACACTGGCGTATGCCGCCGCGGCTTTGAGGTCTGTCGCTTGGGCCAAGCTTGCAACGACTTGCACCGCAAGCGCGACGCTCCCAAACGATTTGATTTTTTTCATTGGTCGCCTCGCCTTCCAACCACAATCGAACAACCGGACTCGCGCCGCCCGACTGCGCGTCCGGCACGATTCCTCGATTTGAAACTAAAGATTGCGGGCGGAAGTGCTTGGGCTGTTGCGCCCAATGATTTGCCAGAAACGACAATGCGCAAGGTTTTGCGCGGCTGGATGCATTTTGGGCGCCGCTGTTGTGTTTTGGTGACGCCGTGTGTTCATCCCTCGCGCACGCGGGGAGCCTCGGCACTTTCTCCGCTCATGCCCGCGAAAGCGGGCATCCAGTTTGTAATTCACGGCTAGTCAGAACTGGGTCCCCGCTTTTGCGGGGATGAGCGGGGTAGGATTGCGCACTCGGGTCATTCAGCGCCACTGGCTGGCCCCGCAATGACAGCGGGAAAGGCCTCCACAACGGCAACCCGCCCACATTGACACCCCAGCCCCCGTGCATACATTAAATGCTGTTCCGAGGGGTGCCCCGGTGGGGCTGAGAAAAACCCTTTGAACCTGATCCGGGTCATGCCGGCGAAGGGACAGGACATTTCGATGCAATCAGCGCTGAACATCGCGAGACTGGTGGGTCCGGTCCTGTCGGCGATCGGCATTGGCATGCTGGCAAACCAGGCGACCTATCGCGAGATGGCGACGCAGTTCCTCGGCGGTCTGCCCTTCATCTACTTTTCCGGGGTCCTGATGCTGGTTGCCGGCCTCGCGATCCTCAATATGCACAAAGACTGGACGCATGACTGGCGCAGCGCGGTCACAGCCATCGGCTGGGTCCTCACCTGCGTCGGCACGTTTCGCGTCATTGCGCCTCAATTCGCAAATTTCATCGCCAGCGCGATCATCGGCAATGCCGGCTTTTTCACAGGCCTCGGCATCGTCCTCGTCGCGGTCGGCGGCTTTGTGACTTTCAAAGGGTATGTGGCGTGAGCGTGGACATCCAAATGGGGGACTGGACCATGGAACGTTCGCATTTTCTGGCCAAATTGATCGGCCCTGTTTTCGTTGCCGGCGGCGCTGGCATGATCTTCAACAGCGTCGTCTACCGCGCGATGTTCGAGCGCGCACTGCATGACCACGTGCTTATTTATCTGACCGGCGTACTCGCGCTCCCGGTCGGGCTCGCCATCGTCGCCGCACATAACGATTGGAAGTGGCATTGGCCGCTGATCATCACGGTGATCGGCTGGCTCGCGATCATCGGCGGTATCGTGCGCATAGTGGCGCCGCAGGTGATCGAACAGATCGGGCTGTCGGTGCTTGGCTATCCGAATTTTTTCATCATCGACGGCGGGATCGCAGTGCTGCTCGGCGTGCTGCTGAGCTACTTCGGCTATCTCGATCCACCACAACTATTGCCGGAGCGTGCGCGCCGCCGGGCGCGCCTACGGAGGAGAAGGTAAAATGAACATCCACGATCCCAACGTCACCGTCCCGAAAGTCACGACGGGTTCGTTGCCCGCGTCGCGCAAGGTCTATTCGAAACCCGACGCGGCGCCCGATCTGCGGGTGCCGATCCGCGAGATTTCGCTCGATGCGTCGTCGGGCGAGCCGCCGCTGCCGGTCTATGACACCACTGGTCCTTACACGGATCCGGCGGTCGAGATCGACGTGGAGAAGGGACTGCCGCGTGCCCGCATCGCATGGGTGAAGGAGCGCGGCGGGGTCGAGGACTATGAAGGCCGGCCGATTCAGCCGGTCGACAACGGCAATGTCACCGGCAAGCATCTGGCGCGCAATTTCCCCAATACACCGAAGCCATGGCGCGCGTTAGACGGAAAACCGGTCACGCAATACGAATTTGCCAAAGCCGGCATCATCACCAAGGAAATGATCTACGTTGCCGAGCGCGAAAATCTCGGCCGCAAGAAGCAGCTCGAGCGCGCCGCAGCAGCGCTTGCCGATGGCGAGCAATTCGGCGGCGCGGTCCCGGCGTTCATCACGCCGGAATTCGTGCGTTCGGAAATCGCGCGCGGGCGCGCCATCATCCCGTCCAACATCAACCACGCCGAACTCGAGCCGATGATCATCGGGCGCAACTTCCTGGTGAAGATCAACGCCAATATCGGCAACTCGGCGGTCACTTCGTCGGTCGAGGAGGAAGTCGAGAAGATGGTGTGGGCGATCCGCTGGGGCGCCGACACAGTGATGGACCTCTCCACCGGCCGCAACATCCACAACACGCGCGAATGGATCCTGCGCAATTCGCCGGTGCCGATCGGCACAGTGCCGATCTATCAGGCGCTGGAGAAGGTCGATGGCGATCCCGTCAAGCTCGACTGGGAATGCTACAAGGACACGCTGATCGAACAGTGCGAACAGGGCGTCGATTATTTCACCATCCACGCCGGCGTGCGGCTCGCTTACGTGCCGCTCACCGCCGACCGCGTCACCGGCATCGTGTCGCGCGGCGGCTCGATCATGGCGAAGTGGTGCCTGTCACGGCACAAGGAAAGCTTCCTCTACGAGCGCTTCGACGAGATCTGCGACATCATGCGCAAATATGATGTGTCGTTCTCGCTCGGCGATGGGCTGCGGCCGGGCTCGATCGCCGATGCCAATGACCGCGCGCAATTCGCCGAACTCGAAACGCTGGGCGAACTCACGCAGATCGCCTGGCAAAAAGGCTGCCAGGTCATGATCGAAGGCCCCGGCCACGTACCGATGCACAAGATCAAGATCAACATGGACAAGCAGCTCAAGGAGTGCGGCGAGGCGCCGTTCTATACGCTGGGCCCGCTCACCACCGACATCGCGCCGGGCTACGACCACATCACCTCCGGCATCGGCGCGGCCATGATCGGTTGGTTCGGCTGCGCCATGCTCTGCTACGTGACGCCGAAGGAGCATCTCGGCCTGCCTGACCGCGACGACGTCAAGGAAGGCGTCATCACCTACAAGATCGCCGCGCACGCAGCTGATTTGGCCAAAGGCCATCCGGCGGCGCAATTGCGCGACGACGCGCTGTCCCGCGCGCGCTTCGACTTCCGCTGGCAGGACCAGTTCAACCTTGGGCTCGATCCCGACACCGCGCGCGAATATCACGACGAGACGCTGCCGAAGGAAGCGCACAAGGTCGCGCACTTCTGCTCGATGTGCGGGCCGAAGTTCTGCTCGATGAAGATCACGCAAGATGTGCGGGATTACGCGGCGACTTTGAACGACAAGGAGGCCGGGATGGCCGAAATGTCGGAGAAGTTCAAAGCGTTGGGTGAGCAGGTCTATGTCGATGCGGACAAAGTGAAAGAGAGCAACAAGGCGTTCTAGAGTTTGATTCGAGTGATTGAATTGGTTCATCTCCGCTCGTCCCCGCGAACGCGGGGACCCAGTACTTAACCCTGGATTCCCGCTTTCGCGGAAATGAGCGGAAAATGCTTCAACGCCGTTGGATCAGATTTCGGTCCTGCAGGAGAACATCACATGGCCAATGAGAGCACCCTGTCACGCCCCGAGTTGGACGACCGCATCGCGATTCTGCGCGACAACCTGCGTCAGTTGACCGAACAGGCGGCGGCGCTATCAGGTGCAGCGGACGAAGCCCGCCTCGCCGACCGCATCGCCGCGCAGGAGGCCGAACTGGACAAGCTCACCAGGCAGCGCGACGCACTGGGGAAGAAGAAGTGAGCGGGCGCCATGACCGACATAGAGCTACAGCATTGGCAGGATCGCTACTCCACGCCGGACTACAGGTTCGGCAAGGAGCCCAATGAATTTCTGGTTCGCTGCCGACCGCTTTTGCCGCGGACCGGAAAGGCTCTGGCCGTCGCCGACGGCGAGGGCCGCAATGGTGTCTGGCTTGCGCGGCAAGGCCTCGAGGTTCTGTCGATCGACTTCTCTCCGGCTGCTCTGGCCAAGGCGCGCGCGCTTGCAGACGAGCATCAGGTCGCGATCACGTTCGTTGAGGCCGACATTCACGCGTGGTCCTATCCGGAGAACGCGTTCGACGTGGTGATTGATATCTTCAGCCAGTTCAGCACGCCGACCAATCGCGCACGGAAATGGGCGGGCATGCGGCGCGCGCTGAAGCGTAGCGGATTGCTGATTGTCGAAGGCTACACGCCCAAGCAGCTCGATTATGGGACCGGCGGCCCGAAACAGGTTGAACATCTCTATACCCGCGACATGCTGCAAGACGCCTTCGGCGATCTCGCCGATGTTGCTATCGTCGAGGAAGAGCGCGAATTGCAGGAAGGCCCTGGACATTCCGGCATGTCGGCGTTCATCGGGCTGACGGCGCGCAAGCCGTAGGGAAAGGTCTGGCCATGAAGCCATTCCACGCATTCTTGCTCGCTTGCGGCGCAGCGCTTTTCGGCGCGGACATCACTGCTGCTCAAACACCCGCACCGAACGAAAAGCTCAACGCCTATGTCGGCTGCATCAACCGGCTTTCGGCGCGCACCTACGATTCACGCGAGCGCTATTTCAGCTGGGCCGCCAAGGAAGGCCCGACCGGCCGCGAGCGCATCATCTACGGCACCTACACGATCTACGACACGTCCGACTGCCGGAAGAACGTCGAGAAGGCCAATACGCTGGAGCCGCACGACGCCGCGCTCGAAGCCGCCGCCACGGCCTACGCGGAGGCCGTGAGCAAGCTCGAGCCGCTGCTCAAAGAGGCCGACGACTACTACACCCAGCAGGACTACAAGGACGACAAGATGGCCAAGGGCAAGGCCCTGCATCCCCGTCTTGTCGCCGCATGGGATGCGTTCGAGAGCGCCGACCAGAAGCTGCGCAGCGGCGTCGAAGCGATCAACGACCAACGCGCGCGTGGAGAAGCTTGCCGCGATCGAGAAAAGCGAAGGCAAGCAGGCGCGCTACCATGTCGAAGCGCTGATGATCCAGGCCAAGCGCGTGCTGCGCGCGGAGGACACAGAGAAACCCGACGTCGCCGCGATCACGCAGGCGCTCAACGACTACGAAAGCATCGATCAAGGGCGCCGAACAGTTTGCGGGCCCCGGCAGCGACGCCAAGATCGGCTCGATGTTCGTCAGCAACGCCAAGTCGTTCCTGGTCACCGGCGAAAGCACCTGATGCGCCGCATCCGCGACAAGGTGCCGTACAGCGCCGGCGACAAGATGATGCTCGGCAACGCCGGCGGCGGCTGGATGGTCGAGGGCTCGCCGCCGCGCCTGCTGCGCGACTACAACCAGCTGGTCGACGCCTACAATCGCGGCGCGCGGATCTAGCGCCAGCGACGCTTACAAAATTCCACCCGTCAAGGACACGCTTGTCCGTGGATGAATCCGGGCCAGCGGGTGTTGGTCCTGTCAATCACCCGGCGGGCCGCAAACTCTATTGCGGATCGTCATCTTTTGGCCCGCCGCTCCACGGAGCGGCTTTGACGGAAGTTTGAGCGACATGGGTAAATTGATCGTGTTGATCGTGTTGATAGTGTTACTCACGGCGGCATCTGCAAATGCCGCGGGATCATCCGCGGGTTACGGCATGGGCGGCTTCGAGGGCTTCGATTCCAGGATCGCCGAATACAACCGGGCCGGCTGAACAACTCCGGATCGAAGGCCATTGCCAATCGGCCTGCACCAAGTTTCTCGGGATCAGGAACGTGTGCGTCGAACGTAGCGCGAAGCTCCTTTTTCACGCCTCACATGACCGCCAGCGCAACATCAGCGAGCATTGGACCGCGCATACGCGGAGCCACTACAACACCCGCCTGCGCGACTATCTGGTCGCCCATCACTTCGTCGACCCGCTGGCATTCCACACCATCTCGGGCAGCGACATAGTCGACAAGTTCGGCTACCGTGAGTGTCCGAAAAAGTAGGGCTTGGCAGGGAGAGTTTGGATGGGTCAGTTGCGGACCAAAAAGCCGGCAACTGCCCTTCTCGGTCTCGGGCTATTGCTCGCCGGGCTCGCAACCGCGCAAGCCGCCGACTATCCGTCGCGGCCGATCAAGCTTCTGGTCGGCGCGTCTGCCGGTGGCACCACTGACACGATGGCGCGCGCGATTGCGCAGCCGCTCTCGAAATCGCTCGGGCAGCCGGTGCTGGTCGAAAACCGCCCCGGCGCCGGCGGCAACCTCGCGGCGGACACCGTCGCGAAAGCGGCACCGGACGGCTACACGCTGCTGGTGAGCTTCACCAGCCACACCATCAACGCCACGCTTTATCCGAATCTGCCGTTCGATCCCGTCACTGGTTTTACGCCGATCAGCAAGATCGCGACCGTGCCGAGCCTGCTGGTCGGCAATCCGAAACTGCCGGCGCAAAACCTCAACGAGTTGATCGCGCTCGCCAAAGCCAAGCCGGATAAATTGAGCATGGCGATCGGCGGCATCGGCTCGTCGCTGCATCTGGCCGGCGACCAGTTCAAGATGATGGCGAATCTGCGCATTCTCAACGTGCCCTACAAGGGCACGGCGCCGGCGCTCACCGATGTGCTCGGCGGCCAGGTGGATATGATGTTCATCAGCCTTGTCACCGGAACGGCGCAGGTGCGCGCCGGCAAGTTGCGTGCCTATGGCGTGACCAGCGCGCAGCGGCAGCCGTCATTCCCCGATCTACCGGCGATCGGCGAGATCGTGAAAGGTTTTGAATCGACCGCGTGGTTCGGCGTGTTCGGCCCGGCAAAATTGCCGCCGGACATCACCGCCAAGCTCAACAGCGCGATTGTCGCCGCGCTCAACGATCCGAGGATGCGCGAGCAGCTCGAGAAGGAAGGCGCCGCGCCCGCCGCCGGCAGCGCGGCCGAGTTCGCAGCCTTCGTGCGCGACGACGTCAAGCACTGGGCGCCTATTGTCAAACAGTCGGGCGCAAGGCCAGACTGAGAAGATAAGGCGGCTTTAGTAATAGTAGTCCGCTCGTCCCCGCGAAAGCGGGGATCCAGTTCTTATCTTTTTAAACTGGATTCCCGCGTGCGCGGGAATGAGCGGAGTAAAGAGCCATAACGACTTAAAAAATTCGGAGGATTTATGAAAATCTCTTCGCTCACCGCCGCCGCAATTTTGGGAGTGCTCATGCTGTCACCCGTCAACGCCGCCGAGCTGAAAGTGCTGGCCGGCGGTTCGATGACCGGCGCGCTGAAAGAACTCGGGCCGAAATTCGAAGCCGCCAGCGGCCACAAACTGACGATCCACTTCGACTCCACGCCCAACCTGATCAAGGTCGCAACGGCCGAGCCGTTCGACCTTGGGGTCGTCCCGGCCGACGTGTTCAAGGACGCCGCGGCGCGCGCGAAATTCGCCGGCGCGCCGGCCAATATCGCGCGCGTCGGCTACGGCGTCGCGTTTCGCGCCGGCGCCCCAAAGCCCGATGTGAGTACGCCGGACGCGCTCAAGCAGACACTGCTCAAGGCGCAATCCATCGCGACGCTGCCGGAAAGCGCGGCCGGCGCTTACGTGCTGAAGGTGTTCGACCGCCTCGGCATTGCCGACGCGGTAAAGGCCAAGATCAAGGTGCAGACCAGCACGGGCGCGATCCCGCAGGCCGTCGCCAAAGGCGACGCCGAGCTCGGCGTGTTCCTGACCAACGTGCTCATCGCCCCCGGCGTTGAGCTCGCGGGCCCCTTCCCCGGCGACTTGCAGCAGGAGCTGGTGTTCGTCGGCGCTGTCGCCGCCGACAGCAAGGACGCGGCCGCCGCCAAGGCCTTCCTCGACTATCTCAAGACGCCCGAGGCTGTGAGCGTGTTCAATGCGAAGGGCGTGACGGCGGGGTAATTTGCTGGCGCGCGACCCCAATCTGGTAGACTGAGCTGCATTCAAGCAGCGAGGTCATTATGCCAAAACGCGTATCGGTCATCGGCGCAGGCACCATCGGCGCGAGCTGGGCGGCGTGTTTTCTCGCGCGCGGCTTCGAGGTCTCGGCCTACGACCCCTCGCCCAATGGCGAAGCCTTCGCGCGCCGCTTCATCGACAATGCCTGGCCGACGCTGGAGAAACTGGGCGCCGTGCAGCCCGGCGCCGACCGCACGCGCATCGCGTTCTTCGCAAGTCCGGCGGACGCCGCCAAGGGCGCGGACTTCGTGCAGGAAAGCGGACCGGAGCGCGAGGACATCAAGATCGAGCTGTTCGCCGCGATCGATGCCGGTGCGCCGCCGGAAACGGTCATCGCCACCAGCTCATCGGGGCTGCTCATCAGCCGCGTGAGCACGAAATGCAAACACCCCGACCGCTGCGTGATCGGTCATCCGTTCAATCCGCCGCATCTCATTCCGCTGGTCGAGGTGGTGGGCGGCCCGAAGACCTCGGCGGAAGCGATCGTCAAGGCGATGGACTTCTATCTCTCGGCCGGCAAGAAGCCGATCCACATCAAGAAGGAAGTAGCGGGCCACGTCGCCAACCGGTTGCAGGCCGCGCTCTGGCGCGAGGTTGTTCACCTTGTGGCCGAAGGCGTGGTGTCGGTTTCGGATGCCGACGCCGCGATTGCCTATGGTCCCGGCCTGCGCTGGGCGCTGATGGGGCCGTCGTTGATATTTCACCTGGCCGGCGGCGAAGGCGGCATGCCGCATTTCATGTCGCATATCGGCCCGGCGATGCAGAGCTGGATGGACGATCTCGGGGAGACGCGGCTGACGCCGGATGTTCAGAAGATGATCATCGACGGCGTCGCCGAGGAAGCGGGCTCACGCACCATCGCGGACCTGCAACGCTGGCGCGACCGCAAGCTGATCGATATTTTGAAGGTGGCGGGGAATTCGTGAATTGCTGCACAAAAGTGCCGATGCCGGGACGTCCCGGCATCGGCATTTTAAATTCGCACCTATCTCAGCGACAGTGCCAGACCGCTGAGGTCGGCGCTGACGATGAGGCCGGTCTGACCACCTGCCAAGGTGAGGACCGCGCCGTTCTGATTGGTCAGCACGACCGCCTGTGCGCCGCGTATGACGGCAGCGCCGGCACCGGCCTGACCATAGACGCCCGAGATATCGGACGGGCGGCGGATATTGCTGACGGTGCCGTGGAAACGCGTTTCCGAGGCGCCGAAGGTGAAGCCATAGCTCAGGCCACCGACCGACAGCGGATAGGTGCGGCCATGGAAACGCAGCACGCCACTGCCGGCCGAGCCGCCGATCACGAAGCCCGCCTTGAAAATCCGGATGCTGACGGAGCCGCTATCGGCATAAGCGGCGGACGTCAGCCCGACACTGCCCACGATAGCGATCAACCCGATCAGTGCTGCACGGCATCCCGACAAAAATCGCATTATCTTCTCCCTTATGGTTCTGTTGCATGTTGCGTTACGCGTACTTTATTTCCCCGCCGCCTTCCGCAACGCATCATTGATGCGGTCCTGCCAGGCGGGGCCTTCTTCCTGAAAAAAATCGAGCACGTCGCGATCGATGCGCAACGACACCATTTCCTTGGCGCCGGGCAGCGACGGCGGTTTCGACGCCGGCTGCTCGACCGGTTTGGTGGTGGCCGCCTTGAAGGCCTTCTCGGCCTCGCTGCGGCTGTCGCGGATGGGTCCCCGTGCCATGACAGTTCTCTATCACGCTCTGCCGGCAATCGTCATGCCCGTGAATTGAAAGAGGCTGCACCGCCCCCGCTCATCCCCGCGAAAGCGGGGATCCAGCGCTGGGTCCCCGCTTTCGCGGGGACGAGCGGAAGTACGTAACGCCAATCAGCCTGGCTCTTTGACATTTGAATAATCTGAGCTTTCCGGAGTACGCGGTGCACTTAATCAAATGGCAAGTCCGCCGGCGGTATTATTGTTCCCGACCGCAAGGCTTCGTCATGACCGAGCCAGTGCCCGGGCCAACGCCCGCATCGACCCGAAGCAACTACTACTGGGCCGCCGTCGCCGCGGCGACGGGCGCATATTTCATGGTGCTCGGCGCGGACCTGCTGCCCATCCCCAGCGTGCACGCCAAGATGCATGGCCCACAGTGGCTGACGATCTGCGTCGGCCTGGCGTTTTTCCTCGCCTCGATCGCGATCATGGTCCAGACGCTCGGTCACGCCGACGCGGCCGGCGACCTGCCCGCCAGCGCGCCGCGCTGGATGGGCGCTGTGCAATACATGATGAGCTTTGCGATCTTTGCCTGCTTCGGGGCGATCATGAGCTGGATCGCATTCGGCCCCGGCGAGCGGCATTTCTCCGGCACGTTCTGGTTCGTCAAAACCGCCACCAATGAAACCTTCGGCCGCGTCGTGTTCGGCATTGTTGCTGTCATGGTCTGGCTCGGCGCCGCCGCCATCCTGGCCGCTGGCATCCGCAGGTTTTCCGACCGAAGCCTACCAAGCGAAAATTAGCCGGCATCCGCCACGCGGCATCCGTTATAGAATCTCACCGTTACGCCGTGGCTCTTGTGGGTCAGCGTAGTGAACGTCTTCAGAGAATAGAATTCGTAGTCCTTGTTGCGGTAGCTGTTCGCCTCGGGCGCGTCGGGATCGGCGGTGAGCGTCTGCGGCGGCTCGCCGGCAATCTGCAGGATGACGGGTTCCGTCTTGCTCCAGCGGCCCGCGTTGTCGAGCGGCGCGGTGACGGTGAAATTTCCGTTCTTGCAGGTGTAGTTGAAGGTCTCTGTCTCGGCAGCCCAAGCGAAACAAGTGGTCCAAGTGACCGAAGTGGCGCCCGCCAGCATCAGCAGCGAAACGGCAAGCACGCGCTTCATCCCGTCATCCCGTCACCCGGTCTGTTCGCTACAGTCTAACGCGGATGTCACTCAAGGCCCATGCGATTGCGTTCCATACCAAGATTCACGCGAGCCGTCAGGATATCCATTTTGCGGAATTCCTCAGCTCATCTCCGCGAAATGGGAGGCCCAGTAAGTTGGACTCCGGCTTTCGCGTGATTGAGCGGAGTAAATTGATTGTTCGCACTACCCCTCTTCCGCTCATCCCCGCGTAAGCGGGGATCCAAGGCCGCAAGGTATGGCATTCTGTGTTTATATTCTTGCGAGCGAGCGGAACGGGACACTCTACATTGGTATGACCGACGATCTCGTAAAACGCACTTGGCAGCACCGCAATGATCTCATTCGCGGATTCACGCAACGATATGCCGTAAAGACGCTCGTTCGGTACGAGTTGCACAAGTCACGAGAGTTGGCATACGTGCGAGAGCGTTGGCTTAAAAAATGGAACAGGGCCTGGAAACTTGCGCTGATCGAACGGAAAAATCCGAGCTGGCGAGACCTTTGGGCCGACGTCGCGACATCCTAAAGACAGGATAGAAAACTGGGTTCCCGCTTACGCGGGAATGAGCGGAGCAAGGTGAACAGCGCGTCTTTCGCTCGTCCCCACGAAACTAGGCGGATAAGGTGATGGCGAAACTTTTCGTGCCCGCCGGCGCACCCATCCACTTGAGATGCGGCGACTTATTTCCGCCGGCACACCCGAAGCCAAAATCGGCCGACAGGATAAAAACCTTCGGCAGATAGTCCCCGTCCTTGAAGCTGTTGCTTGTGACTGCAAACGCCATGTACGGTCTCCCTCGAGTCATCAAACGCACAAAGCGTAGTGCGGTTCGGATAAATCGCAATGGACTTCATCTCGACCAATCCCTTCGATCTCGCCATTTATATCTGCCTGTTCCTCGCGGTCGTGATGGGTTTCATGACCGGCCTCCTGCGCAGCCTGGCGACAATTTTCGGCTATATCGGAGCGATGGGCGTCGCGGTGGTCGCAGCACCACGGGTGACGCCCTTTTTCAGCAGCATGTTCAAGGCGCCCGCCATACAGAACTGGCTGGTGCTGGTCGCGATTTTCATCGTTGCCGGCATCGTGCTCAGCGCGCTGCTGCGGTTTGGGGTCAGCGAAATGATCGGCCCCAATATCAGCATTCCCGATCGGGCCGCCGGCGCCGTACTCGGCGCGCTGCGCGTCGCGCTACTCGCGGTGCTGCTGGTGATCATTTTCGACCGCATCATTCCGCCAGGGCGCGAACCGAATTTCCTGAAGGGATCGCAGTGGCGGCCGGTGCTGTCGATGGCGGGTCAGCACGGACTGAACTCCCTGCCGCCCGAAGTCGAGCAATACATCGACAAGCTTAAACGTCAGCGCGGAATTTAACGCGTTCCGATCGGCGTTTGCCGCCAGCCTGGACGAGACCGCCCGCGATAGGCCTTTTACGGCCGTTGATGGTCGGGAGCCGGACCGTTGGCCGCCTTGTTTGCAGTGCGCTCAAGCATGCGGTCGGCAATGGCGAGCTTGCAGGCATTTGAAAGCTGTGCGCGGTGCTCCCTCATGCAGTCACGAAGGCGGCCTCCGCCTGGCTGTATGGACCCGCAAAGCGCTTTCATGTCATCCCCACACGCTCCTTTCAGAAGACCTGGCGCGGCTCCAGCGAGATTGGGGAGAAGCAAAATGACGGCAACCGTAAAAACGTGCCTAAAGATCATGGTCGTGCCTCCAGAGGGTTCTGACGTCACTCTGGCATTCGCGGCTTGAACAACGGTTTGCCGAATATCTAAAACTGCACCTAATAGAAATCGCCTTGCACAGGCGGCCTCGCATTTTCCTTGCTAAAGCACCGGCGCGGAATTTAAAGAGCCCACATGCAGAATCCGGCGCCCGTCACCGCCACGCTGAGGCACCGTGCTCGTTTCGCGCTCGCCGGCCTGATCATGCTGGGCCTCTGGGCTGTCAGCCTGGTCCCGCTGTGGCAGGACGGTGGCGGGCTCAACCTCATTGTCGCGGGCGCCACGACTTTCACTTTATGTCCGCTTGGTATCGTCGCACTGCTGGGCGGCATCCATGGCAGCGAAGCCGGCATGCGACGGGCGCAGTTTGCACTTTTTACGGCCGGCGCCTTGCTGATGTTGACTGTCATCGTGGAATTGCTGCGGCGGATCGTCTTTGCCGGCGGCAACTAGGACCGTTTCGCCGCCGTTCATAAACAAATCCCTAATCCGCGCGTTCGAATTGAACGGAATGTTTCGAACGCCTTAACTACTAAAATCCAAACCCGGCAATCGTCAGAATCAATCAATGCATCAGTGCGATGCTTGATGCATCTCGACATTCGTACATTCGGCCCGCAGCAGGACCGCGACCGTCAGTCGGAATGGGTTGGCTCGATGTCTGTTATTCCTTTTATCAGCGCTGCAAAGATCGCCGGCCTTTCGACGACAACCTTCAGCAGTCTGAAAACCACCAGTATTGCGGCATTGGCCACGACCCAGGTGGCGGTCTTGACTGCGGCTCAGGTCAACGCGCTGACGTCGACCGACCTGCAATATCTGGTGGTGACGCAGGTCCAGGCGCTCTCCTCGACGACCATGGGCGGCCTGATCGAGGCGCAGATCCAGGCTTTCACAGACACGCAGATCAGCGAGCTGACCTCGACGCAGGTGAGCGCGCTCAACGCCACTGAAATTGGTGCATTGTCATCGACCGAGTTGCAGAACCTGTCGACAACACAGGCTAGTGCACTGACCGCGGCCCAGATCGGCACGCTCAGCACGGCGGTGCTCAACAACCTGACCACCACGCAAGTGGTGGCGCTGAGCCCCACACAGGTGCAGGGCCTGACCGCAGGCCAGATCAACGCGCTGTCGACCGACCACCTGAATGTGCTTGACGTTGCCAGTCTCGATACCGATCAGGCGGCAGGGCTGAGCACGACGGCCATTGGCAACCTGACGGCTACGCAGGTGGCGGCGCTGCCGGCCGCCGAGATCGCGGCGCTTGACGCCAGCCAGATTGCCCAGCTGACCACGACCGAGCTCCAGAACCTGTCGACCACGCAGGCCGGCGCACTGACCGGGACCCAGATCAGTACGCTCAGCACCACGGTGCTCAACAACCTGACCACCACGCAGGTCACGGCGCTGACCACCGCGCAGGTGCAAGGGCTTTACTGGACGCAACTCAATAACCTGTCGTTGGGCAATCTCAATGCATTGGACGCCGCGAAGCTGTTGCCCGTGCAGATCGTCGGGCTTAGCACCACCACCGTCACGAACCTGACGTCGACACAAATCGGCGGGCTGAGCGCGGCGGAAGTCGGTGCGCTGACGGTGGCCGGGGTCAACAGCCTGACCACGAATGAAATCGCGGCGCTCACGACGGCGCAGGCCGGCGGCTTCACCAGTGCGCAAATCGCCGGCATGACGACGACCAACTTCAGTGCCTTGTCGAGCACGAGCGGCATACCCGGACTGAGCACGGACGCGATTGGCGGACTGACGACCGACGAAATCGACAGCCTGACCACGACACAAGGAAACGCATTTCTGAGTTCTCAGATCGCGGTCATGTCGCTCGATGTCGCGGATGCTTTAGCGGCGCTGATTGCGTAAAGGACAAGTCGGGCTTCACCCGTTTTATCGGGTTGCTTTGTCCTCTGCCAAACATCTTCCGCAACGCAAAATGGTCACGTTCACGTGTCGCGGTTCCAGTCTGAACGGAAGTTAAGCCAATCGACCAACTCTCGCCGGAAACCTCCAGCAGGATCGCGCGTTAAGGGCGCATCGATGGAGGATGCCCATGACGACAATGAAGGTCTTGTTTGCGGTCGCCGCAATCAGCGGCGGCCTTGCGACGACTGCAGCCACGGCGATGCCGATTGCACCGGTGGCGAACGACTCTGCAACGAAAATCGAGCAAGTACGTTGGGTATGCGGCCCCTATGGCCGCTGCTGGTGGCAGCCTAACTACTACGGTGGCTACTACGGCTACGCCTACGCGCCGCGGCCATACTACGGGCGTCACCGGTATTGGCGCCGCCATTGGTGACGACGGCGGGGCGGAGCAAACAGCTCCGCCCCTTTCGTTTTATCTGGCTTAGTCCTTGTCGATATGGACGGACGTACCGGTCGTGGTGTCGTCGGTGCAGACCTTTGTGGTCTTGATACGGTCTTGCGCCTTCTCGCGCGACTCAAATGCGAGCGGGCCGATCTGCGTAATGGTGGTCTGCTCTGTCGGCCTCGTCGTCGTCACGGTGCAGTGACGATCGGGACCGCGAACAACATAATATTCGTCGGCCATTGCGGGCGCGGCGAAGGTGAGAACAACTGCTGTCGCCAACAAAACTTTCGCTTTCATCTGTGCCTCTCCTTGTGATGAACCCGAATACGCGATGAACAACGGCAGCCCACCCGGCCGCAGAAATCGGAATTCCGCGGGCCGAAAATTCCTGTCGTCAGTCATCAGCGAATCCAATTGGATAATTCGCAGAACGACGAAAGCGTTCCAAACCACCGTCAGAGTTCAATGACCACTTTCGAAAGTTAAGCGGACATCGTGTGGACCTGTCATCACGCCCGCTCATGACCCAAGCGGGCACCGGGCCGGCCAACTTGAAATCGGTTGCGCTACGATAATTGACAACTACAGATGAGGGCGCTCCTGCGCCGCATTTACTTAATGCGTGAAAATGGCAGGGGACCGGTACAGACTTACCTTGACCACCACAGGCACCTGTGAAATTTTACGCCCGTGGCGCGGGGATAAACTTTCCATGAAATCGAAAAGACAGGTTCGCTGTGCATCCGCGTGCGCAGCAGGCCTCGCTGCTGTATTCGTGTCGCTCTTCTCAGCTGCGGGAACTGCACACGCCACCACCATCACAATCACCGGTAGTTATACAGTTTCGTATACGCCGATCGCCGGGAATTCACCCAGCATAACGGACAGGCTGGGAACCTGGGTATCCGGCGTCAGGGACTTCACGGAAACGCTCACGATCGGTGGGCCTGCGACAACGCCCGTGAATTTCATCACCGTCACGCCGGCCGGCAGCTGCGGCTCCACCTGCGTGAAGGGACCGAACGAAGGAACGACGTCACACCCACTCTTCTACTACACAGCGAGCGGAACCGTCGGCGTTGCGTTCAGTTTCTCCAACATCACGGTGCTCGGCGGCAGCACACTGACCGACACCGGATTGTATCAGGCCAAATACGGCGGTTCGCCGCTGTCCCCGTGCGCGCTGGCGAGCGGCTCCGGTGACAGCGATTGCGTCACCTGGTCACACCATTCGGCCAGTTCGACTGGCGGCCACGACACTCTCGCGGTCAATTTCCAGCAAGGCTCGATCCTCGGTACATTGGACATAATCCTGAATGACGCCGAGGACTGGGCGATCACGCCGACAATCAGCTTTCAGGCGCTCGCTTCCGGTGGCGGCAACCAGACAACGCCGCTTCCTGGAGCGTTGCCGTTGTTTGGCGGTGTTCTTGGGGGAGGATTGTTCTTTTCCAAGTGGCGCAGAAAGCGGAAGGACGGGGCAGCAGCGTAGCCGCCCGAACAGAATTGCCGATCAAATCCGGAAAGACCGCCGCGAGGCGGTCTTTCTGTTTGCAATGATCAGCTAACGACCAACCTGGAATGCTCGCTCTGGCCTTCGGTGAGGCCGCGCGCCTTCATCCAGTCATAGGTCCGGCCGAACAGCGTCGAGTCGTAGTAGTCGACGTGCTTGTAACGCACAAAGGCCCTGAGCAGTTCGTTCGGCTTCAATGCGCCTTTGGTGTGTGCCGCCACATGGTGGGCGTATTTGTAGAAGTCGGCGTTGATAAGATCGACCGCCATGTTCTCGGCGTCGTAATAAGCCTTGCGTTGCTCGGCGCTGAGGTCGGCGGCGATCACTTCGCCGCCCCGATAGAATGCCGCTGCAATGACATGCGCGCCATCCTTGAGGCCGAGGCTGATGAACGGCTCCATCACCGTCACCACACGGAAGGTTCCGTTCTTGAGTCCCTCGTAGCGCTTCTGCGGCAGGCCACCCCGCGCGATGTTGACGTGTTCGGCGCCGACGGCGCTTTCAAGCATCTGCAGCGTCGTGTAATGCGAGCCGGTCAGCTCCTGCACCACGACCGGGATGTCGGCGAGGTCGCGCGGCACCTGCAGCGTTTCGTCGAAAGTGATGATCGCCTGCGCCGCCACCGAGGCGCGCAGCGCCGCGATATTGCCGCCGCGCTTGCCTTTCTCCAGCCGGTCGATGCTGGCCCATTCGCAGACATTATAACTGTCGGCTGAGCCGCAATCGAACATCTGTTCCTTCATCCGCGCCATCACCGGAAATTCCACGCTGTCCTTTTCGCGGTCCGCATAGGTCCCGGTAAAGCGGACGTTGAGCCCGGCTTTATCGAACAATTTCTCCTCGATGCCAACGATCACCGGCAGATCGAAGACCGGGTTGTTGGGAGCAATGCGGACAAGAGGTTTTTCCTGAGCTTTTTCCTGGAGTTTTTCCTGGGGCATCGGAGTGGTGTCCTTCATCTCGTTGAGGTCACGGCCGCCAGTGCCAAGGATAACAACTCACCCGGCCAACCGGAAGTCCCAGCCTGCAGAATCCAAGCCCGCAACATCAGTGGGCTGAAATTCCCGCCGCTTTGGCCAGTTCCGCATTGATCGAGAGCTCTTCCTTGACGAACTTGTCGAACTCTCCGGCATTCATCGCCATGGGCTGCACGCCGAGATCGGCCAGCCGCGCGCGCACGGAAGGCAGTTGCAGCGCCTTCTGGATTTCCGCGTTCAACCTGTTGACGATTTTGGGCGGCGTCCTGGCGGGCGCGAACACGCCAATCCAGAACCGGTAGGCCGAATTCTGGTAGCCGGATTCGAGTGTCGTCGGAACGTCCGGAAGGGTGGCCGAACGGGTCGGGCTGCTGACCGCCAGCGGCAGAACCTTGCCCTCTTTGATGAACGGCAACGCGGCAAGAACCGGCGAGTAGTAGACATCGACGCGGCCGGTCATCACCTCGAGCAACGCCTCGGGCGCCCCTTTGAAGGGGATCGCCTGCGCGTCGAATCCGGCGCTCAGGCGAAAGCGCTCCATGGCCATATGGATCGGGCTGCCGACACCGATCGATCCGAATGTGATCGGCCGTTTCTTTCCTTCGGCGACCAGCTCCTGCACGGTTTTGATGTTTTTGGACGGCGCGATGACCAGAACATTGGGCAAATTTCCGAGCGGCGCGACCGCGGCAAAATCCTTGATCGGGTCATATGGCAGGTTGGCGACGGTGGAGGGCGCGATGATATGGGCGGAAGAATGGGCGAGCAGCGTGTAGCCGTCGGGATCTGCCCCGGCGACCGCGCGCGCGCCGATTGTACCGCTTGCGCCCGGGCGGTTTTCGACAATGATTGGCTGTCCGAGTTGGGCCGACACTTGCTCGAAAACAATTCTTGGGATGATGTCGGCCGCACTTCCCGGGCTCAACGGGATGATCGCGCGGATGGGCCTGCTTGGCCACTCATCGGCGCGGCTGACCGTCGCGCAGGCAAGAGCGGCACATGCGATGGCGAAGGCCAAGCTCACCCGGTTGCGCATGTCGGTCTCCTGAAAATAGGCTACATCTCGAAACCAATTCACCATACGCTAGGAATGAAGGCTGAGCCACATTCCTTGTGTCGGCGCTGCGAGTGAGCAACCAGGTATGAAAAGCGACGGCGACCGGGTTCTCATTGCCGGCGGCGGACCAGTCGGATTGCTGTGCGCCTGGTTGCTCGGACGGCATGGTTTGCGCGTGCGACTGTTCGACAATAACGCCGAGCCGCAAGCCGATCCACGGGCCGCGACCACCCATCCGGCGACGCTTGAATTGCTTGCGGAGGATGGGCTCGCTGCCGACATGGCACGGGTCGGGCTGGTGGCGCCAATCTTCCAGTTCTGGGATCGGCCAAGCGGCGAGCTGGTGGCGCAATTCGACCACGCCTTGCTCAAGGACGACACGCGTTACCCTTATGTTGTCCAATGCGAGCAGTTCAAGACCGCGCGTCTCATTCTCGATCGCTTGCGAAAATTGCCGAACGTCGAAGTGCTGTACGGTCATGAAATCGTCGACGTCTCCCCCACCGACGGGTCGGTCGCGGTCGATGTGCGCGGCCCGGACGGCAACAAATCCCATAGCGGCAGCTATCTCATCGGCGCCGATGGCGGCCGCAGCATCGTTCGCAAGCAGTGCGGAATTGCTTTCGATGGCTTCACCTGGCCCGAGCAATTCATCGTGCTGACGACGCCCTATGATTTCGAGGCCGAGCGCGGATATTGCTACCGCAGCTATTTCGCCGACCCGGGCGCCTGGTGCAATTGTTTCAAGGTATCCGCCGATGGCCCGCCCGGCCTGTGGCGCACGGTGTTTCCGGTCAGTCCAGAGCAATCCGAAAACGACATCATGAGCGATGCCGGCGTGCAGGCGCGCATTCAGTCGTTTTTTCCATCAGCGCGGCCTTACGACATCGTGCACCGTAATCTTTACGTGACGCATCAGCGCGTGGCGGAGACATTCCGCAAAGGACGGGTGCTGCTGGCCGGCGATGCCGCACACGTCAACAACCCGATCGGCGGCATGGGCCTCAACGGCGGCATTCAGGACGCCGCCAACCTGGCGGACAAGCTCGCGCAGGTCATGCTCAAGGATGCGCCCGGCGAGTTGCTCGATCTTTACAGCCGCCAGCGCCGCACCATTGCGGTTGAGTTCGTGCAGGAGCAATCGATCGCCAACAAAAAGCGCCTGGAAGCGCGCGATCCGGACACGCGGCGGCGCAATCTCAGCGAACTGCGCGAGATCGCTGCGGACCCGCCGCGCGCCCGACAATTCCTGCTGCGCACATCGATGCTCGCAAGCCAGAAGCGCGCCGCGGCGATCACGCTGACGCCGGTATGAGCCACTAAAATGAAGCTCGCCGTGCCCGACATGATCTCGAATTCCTATTTTCCGGCCGAGGCCGCCATCGAGCTCGGCTTCTTTCGCGACGAGGGGCTGGACGTCACGCTGGAGATGATCTTTCCGGTCGATAAAGCCTATATTGCATTGCGCGACGGCACTGTGGATTTCGTAGGCGGGTCGGCCCATTCCGCGCTCGCTGCGTTTCCGCAATGGGATGGCGTCAAGCTGATCTGCGCGCAGGCGCAGGGCATGTACTGGTTTCTGGTCATGCACAAAGATTTTGCCGCCCGGCGCGGCGACATTGGCGCGGTCAAGGGCAAGAACATCGGCGCCGCGCCCTGGGTGGACATGGGCCTGCGCAGCCTGTTGATCGCAGCCGGCATCGATCTGGCGCGAGACGGCGTGACGATTGCGCCGGTGCCGGGCGCTTCCGGCGCCGGCGTCAATTTCGGCCTGACCGCGGCGAAGGCTCTGGAAGAACGCAAGATCGACGGCTTCTGGGCGAACGGCATGGGCGCGGAAGTTGCGGTCCGCCGCGGCGTCGGCGACGTCGTGCTCGACGTCCGACGCGGCGACGGACCGAAAGGCTGCTTCGAATACACGATGGCGTCGATCGCAACCACCGACCGCCTGATTGAAAAATCACCCGAGGTGGCAGCGGCCGCGGTACGCGCCATGGTCAAAACGCAAAACGCGCTGAAGAAAGATGTCGCGCGCGCAGCCGAGGTCGGCCGCAAACTATTCCCACCGGAACAAGCCGAGCTGATCGTCGAGCTGATCCGTCGCGATTTGCCGTATTACGACGCCTCGATCTCGCAATCTTTTGTGGCCGGCATGAATCAATTTGCCCGCGGACTTGGGCTCATGACCGGGGACGTGCCTTACGAAAAGGTCGTTGCGATGCAGTTTCACAGCCTGTGGAAGCCTTGAGCGAGCGATACAGGCCCCGACCCCAGCCAAAAGCGGCCCTCCAGGCCTTGAACCTTCCCGCTTTCCGCCACGACCAATCCGTAACGACTGGCGCGCGACGCGCCGGCGTCGGAAAGGCGGCGGTCATGTCGTCTCGACATCCCTCGGGCCGGACGGCCAAAGGCTTTGCGCTTATCCTCGACGCCGCCCGCGCGGCCGGAACGCAGCTGCCCGACGGCCGGTCGGTGGTGCAGAAGGCCGAGCGCGATGAACTCGTCTATCTCGCGCTCAACGATGCCGTCATGGCCGCGGCAATACGAAGCGCGCGCGATTCCCTGCCCGGATTCCTGGCTTTGGCGAGGCGCCCGGCGCCCGAAATGAAGGGTTTCGCAGTCAAGATCGCCCTGCTCGGCGACGGCGGCCCGGAGTTTTTCTGGATTCACCCGTTTGCCCATGTCGGCGCGCGGTTCATCGGCCAGATCGGCAACATGCCGCGCACGGTCGAGGGACTGAGGATGGGCGACACAATCACCTTCATGCGCCGCGACATCGTCGACTGGATGTATATGGATGCAGGCAGGATGCGGGGCAACTATTCCGCGCGGGCCATTTTGCGGACCGCCCTGCCCCAGGACCGTCAGGCATTTAAGCGGCGGTTTGGGCTGGATTTCGATTTCTGATGCCCGCCGGCATTGAATTTCCGCTGGCAGGACGCATTTACAGTGGTGGTAATCCTTGGCCTTTTCCCGCCCGAATCCCTCCTTACCATGTGACTGGCGCAACCGGCCCGGAAAGCGATACGTTATCGGGACACCTTTGTGAGTTCGCGGGGAACGCCCATGGCGGAAGTCACCTACGAGATTGTCGAGCACGACGGCGGCTGGGCCTACAAAGTCGACGGCGTGTTTTCGGAGCCGTTTCCAACGCATGCCGACGCGCTCTCAGCCGCGCAGGCTGCCGCTGAAGAGCAAAGGGTTCCCGGTCACACGGAAACCATCGAATATGAGGATGAAAAAGGCCGCTGGCATACCGAGACCGCACGCGGTTCCGACCGACCACAAACCAACATTAAAGATAAGCTATAGGCACGACTCATTCGGGGGATTGGAAATGTTCTGGCTGCGGATTTTCGCGCTCGCGTTTCTGGTGGCGCCCTTCACGTGTGTTTCCGCGCAAGGCCTGTTGCCTTCGTTTGAGCCCACCATGAAGGATGTCGACCCGGGCGTTGACCACACGGGGCGCGATGCCGACCTGCCGTCGGAATTGCGCCGTCAATCGGTCTACTACCGCACCGAGCAGCCGCCGGGCACGATCATCGTCAATACCCACGATCGCTACCTCTATCTGATCATGGGCAACGGCGTGGCGATGCGTTACGGCATCGGCGTCGGCCGCGACGGATTCCAGTGGGGCGGCATACAGAAGATCACTCTCAAGCGCGAATGGCCGGATTGGGTGCCACCGCCGGAGATGATCGAACGCCAGCCTTATCTGCCGCGCTGGATGGCCGGCGGTCCGGGCAATCCGCTCGGCGCGCGCGCCATGAATCTCGGCGCCACCGTCTATCGTATTCATGGCACCAACGCGCCGGAGACCATTGGACAAGCGGTCTCATCGGGCTGCTTCAGGCTGGTGAATGACGACGTGACGGATCTTTATTCGCGTGTGCCAGTCGGGACCAAGGTCCTGGTGCAGCATCAATAGCGCGGCGCCAACGCGCGCTTGCGCTCACTGCTGCCAAAGACCGAACGACGCCCATTTGGATTCGGGAATTTCTTCGCCGATCGTGTAATTGAACGCGACGATCTTGAGATGATCAGGCGTCGCCGTGCAACGGTATGCCAGAGCGTACCATTTCTTTTTGCTGCGGAAGGCGCCACCGGTCACCTCAAGCGTGTCGCCTTTTGCGAGCGACTCCGCCATTGCATTCGCGACAGCGCGGTCGGGGCGGAATTCCTTATTTTCGCTGCGGATGCGAGTCATCGCGGTGAAATCGCAGAGTTGCTCCAGCCGTTCGGCGGGTGCCAGCATTTCAAGGCTACGTTCGAACCGGGCGTCATCGGCAACAGCTGTCGTCACAATGGCCGTGGTCACAATGATCGTCGCGACAACTGCCAGTCCGCACGCACGCATACCAATTGCTCCGCTCACTGCTGACGCCCGGCGCGCATTAAAGGCGAGGGCCCATGGCCATGGCAACCCCGCCGTGCCCGATTGTCCCCGGACAAACAAGCGCAAGGCGGAAAGGTTGCAACTCCCGAGCGATATCCACGCCCGGTTCCGTCCTTACATCGCTCTTTTGTAGATATTGGTCGCACGGCCGCGCCCGCCGGCCACATTCGGATTCGTATTGACGAATTCTTCGGCGGTCAGTTTGTCGATGGTGCGCTCCTGCGCCTCGCCGGCAAAGTTCGGATACGTACTCGACACTATGTGATAGGTCACCGTCTTTTTTTCTTCGTCCACGCTATAGGTGCCGAACAGCGAAATGCTTCGCCGCATGATCGTTGCGTATTCCTCCGGAGTGCCGGTCAAGCGATTGTTGCTGGCAAGTTTCGGTAGATCGCTGGCAACATGGATTTGCGCGAACTGGCCGCCGGCGGTGAAGATCAGAATGCCCGTCGGCGTCTCCCCGAACGGAAAAGACTTCTTGCCATCGGCCGCCACCACTTCGGCGACGACGAAATTCCAGCTTCCCACGATCTGTTCGCGCAAGCTTTTCTGCTGCGCGCCGGCCGGCGCCACCGCCAGCACAAATGCGAGGGCGGCCGCAATGCGAATAATTTTCATGACGTTCCCACTTTCTTACGCGGCGCCGCGTCAGGTGTATTTCGGATCGCGGTCAAGCAACTCGATGGAAATTCCCTGCGGTCCGCGCAGGAAACAGATCTTGATGCCAGGCCGCGGCGAGTGCGGCTCCTTGGTAAACTCCACGCCCTTTTTCTTGAGATCGGCGGCAATGGCATCAATGCCGGAGACAGCCAGACCGAAGTGATCAAGCCCTTGATAGGGGGTCGATGGCGCGGGATTAACGCCGTCGCCCGAAGTAACCTGGGCCGTGAAGATCATCGCGCCGCCAAGCTTGATATCGATACGCGGCTTGCCCTGTTGGGTCGAGCGGATCACCTCGGCCCCGAACATGCGCTCGAACCATTGGGCGGTCGCTTCCGGATCGGGCGTGCGGAGATGGATGTGATCCCAGGCAAATGTCGGCATTGGCATTCTCCAATCGTGGTCCCGCAAAACTAGGACACGGCGGCAGGACCTAGGCAATAGTCTTGTTAGCGGCGCCTCATCCTTGAAGCGTCCGTCCGCATTTTCATCCTGCCGAATAATTATTTTCTTTTGGGGCCCTTCCCGCTGACGGAAGGCGTGGCATCATTGCCGCCAACGCGCCGCGTCCGACAGAATGCGCGAACCGGAGGGATCAGACCATGACCAAACATAATCGTCGCCGCTTTCTGCAGCTCTCCGCCAGCGCGCTGGCCGCGCCAGCGTTTGCGCGTGCAGGTCTAGCGGAGACGGCATGGCCGGCGGCAAAAACGATCCGCGCCATTGTGCCTTTCTCGGCCGGCAGCACCATCGACATCCTCGGCCGTATTGTACTCGATCCGCTCTCGCGCCAGCTCGGTCAGACGATCGTGGTGGAAAACCGCGGCGGCGCCGGAGGCAGCCTTGGCTCAGCCGCGGTCGCAAAGGCCGAACCTGATGGCTACACATTGCTGATCAACGCCGCCGCCCATTCCGGAGCGCCCGCCGCCTATCCAAACTTGCCCTACGATGCGGCGAACGATTTCGCCGCTGTCGCCAGTTTCGGCAGCGTGCCGAACGTGCTGCTGGTTGCGCCATCAAAGGGCATCAAGACCGTGCAGGAGCTTGTCGCCAAAGCAAAGTCAGGTGGCATGAACTTCGCCTCCGCTGGCGTCGGCAGCGCCACCCACTGGGCGGCAGAGCGTTTCATCGTCAGCGCCGGCCTGCAGGTCACGCACGTACCGTTCCGAGGCGGACCCGAGGCACTCACCGAGGTCATGACGGGCCGCGTCGATTTCATTTTCATCGGAATTTCGTCGGGCTTGCCGTTCATCCAGAACAAACAATTGGTGCCGCTCGCCGTCAGTTCGGCCAAACGTTCGCCTGCCCTGCCCGAGGTCACGACGACACTCGAAGCGGGCTACAAGGATTCGGACTTCAACTACTGGAACGGGATGCTGGTGCCTGCGAAAACCCCACGGCCAATCGTCGAACGCCTCCATGCGGAAGCGACCAAGGCGCTGGCGCTTCCGGAGGTCCAGCAGAAACTCACCGTCCAGGGCGTCGAGCCGGCGCCGCTGACGCCAGACGAGATGGACGCCATGATCCGGCGCGAAATCGCGCTCAACCTGAAGATCGCGAAAGAAGCCAGGCTTAAATTCAATTGAACGCCGAGCACGGGCCGGTGGGCCGAAGCGCTGACGACAGTAATGTGACAAACTGCCTGTAACCGTCGGCCAGTTGCCCACAGGCACTTGCTGGATACGCGTATTTCTCTGCAAGCGGTGCTGCAATTTTGCTAAACGAGTCGGCTACGGGCGGGTAGATATGCCGAGCAAGACCATTCATGCGGCAGGCGGCATCGTCGTGCGCAATGGCGCGCGACCGCTGATTGCCGTTGTGCAACGCGCGAAAGACGAACACTGGGTGCTCCCGCGCGGCAAACTCAAGATGAATGAAAGCGCGCTCGCAGGCGCACGCCGCGAGGTCGTCGAAGAAACCGGCCATCAGGTCCGCGTGCGCGAATTCCTCGGCGCCATTACGTACCGTGCGCGCGGGCGGCCAAAGATCGTGCAGTTTTGGCACATGCGGGCAGCCGTCAACCCAAGCCGCGACGTGATGAAAGACATCATGGCGGTCGAATGGCTGCCGCTGCGTGCCGCGGTGCGCAGGCTGAGCTACCCGCTGGAAAAGTTATTTCTCCGCAATGTCGGTCGCCAGGCGCTGCGTCAGAATAAACAACGACGCAGGACGCGCCGCCACGCAGCAAAGTCGAAATCACGGCGCAGCTCTGCAAAAGCGCGCGGCAACAAGTCGCGGCTGCGCCGCGCTACCGCCTCGCGCATCCGCGTGACCAAGCTGGTCGGACATCCGGCGGCGCGCAGACGCGAAGCAACGATCTTGCAACGCGTCTTCGGGCGCCTGTCATAGTAAACGCCGGGCTGTCGCCAGAATTGACGCGTTGCCCCGGTCTCGCCGCAAGTCTTGCGAAAATTTAATGCGGCAAACGAGGCTCTCGGCCGGCGTATTCATCTGCTGTTCACGCGAAAAACAGGAACCTGACCTCCACGATGATTGTTGTTGCTGAGCACAAGAACGCAGGAAGCGAAGATGCCGGTCGTTGAATGCCTACGATCTCAGCGAACCAGAGGAAGGTGAGCCATGTTCAACAAGACCAAAACCCTGACTGCTCTCGCGGCCGTCGCGACCCTTGGGATCGCGGCCATCGCAAGTCCGCAGCCTGCCGAAGCCCGTGGCGGCGCGCTTGCCGCCGGTATCATCGGCGGTCTCGCCGCCGGTGCCATCATCGGCGCGGCTGTCCACGGTCCCTATTACGGCTACGGCCCCGGTTATTACTATGGACCGGCGCCCGCCTATTACGCCGGCGGCTGCTACTGGACCCGCCAGCGCGTGTGGGACGGCTGGGGCTGGCAATTCAGGCGTGTGCGGGTCTGTGACTAAGAGCTAGCCAAATAATGTAAGTCGCGTAATAAAGTGAGAAAAAGGCCCGGATTCGGCAACGTCCGGGCCTTCTCGGAAAAGAGGAGCGGGCCGGCGCTCAACAAATTTCCGACATATTGGAACCGTCTCTATCCCGGCACGGGGACAGTTTGGCTAAAACTTCACCGCTAGCGGTCGGCCTTGTCCGACCTCGATCCTGGAGGAAATACCCCATGAAGAAGACCGTTTTCGCGCTCGCGACGGCCGCCACGCTGGCGATCGGTACCATGAGTGCGCCGACCACGGCTGACGCCCGCTGTTATGGTTGCGGCGTCGGTGCCGGTATCGCAGCCGGCGTCATCGGCGGCGCGATCATTGGTGGCGCGATTGCTAACAGCGGACCAGGCTACTACGGCCCGGCGCCGGGCTATGTGGTTTATGAGGGCTATGGCGCCCCCTATCCGGCCGCCTGCCCGGGCGGTTACTGGGCTCGCCGGCCATTGCGTGACGGCTACGGAAACTTCGTCGGCTGGAGCAAGCCGCGCTTCGTCTGCCCTTAAAGGTCGCGTAACGACTTTGGGTGGATGATCGCGCCGAACAAATCGGCTCGAGAGGACGCCCATGAAAAATACCATTGTTGCGCTCGCCGCGGCCGTTACCTTGGCCGCGGCGTTGCCGTCTTCAGCACAAGCGAATTGCGGCGGCTGCGGTGTTGCCGCCGGCGTGGTCGGCGGGCTTGCCGCCGGCGCCATCATCGGCTCGGCGATTGCCAATAGCGGACCGAGATATGTCGAGCCCGCGCCGGTCTACGCGGCGCCGCCCCCGGGCTACGCCGAACCGCCAGCTTACGTCGACGGTCCCGTCTGCCATACCGAGCGCCAGCAGGTGTGGGATGGCTACGCCTATCGCATGCGCCGCGTGCAGGTCTGCGATTAGAACTCTCCCCCGTTCGTCCCCGCGAAAGCGGGGACCCAGCTTTTGGCTAGACATCATTGTCCTAGGTCCCCGCTTTCGCGGGGACGAACGGATTTTAGGTGACCGCGGCAAAACTGAACTCTACCGCCGCATGTGCTCAAGCACGGCCGCTGTCGGCCAGCAGTCGACCTTCAATCCGCTCTTCTTTTGATATGCGCCAAGTGCGGCGCGCGTCAGCATGCCCGCTTTGCCGTCGATCTTGTCCTTGTAGAGCCCGAGTGCAGTCAGTTGTTTCTGCATCGTCTCGACTTCGGTGGTCTTGAGCTGCGCGTTCTTGCTCCACGGCGTCTCGAACGGCTTGCCGCCGGCAATGCGGTCACTCAGGTGACCGACGAACAGCACGTAGAGATCCGAAAAATTATAGTCCTTGAGCACGAAATAATTCTTCGGCGCGAGGAACGAGGGACCATAGCTGCCCTCCGGCTGCAACAGTGAGGCCGGGACCGCGAGCTCGGCGGCCGAAAGCTCGCGATCATAAGCGGGCACAAATCCGCGTTTGAGCCATTCGCCGACCGGCATTGTCATGTCGGGAACGCCGATGCTGCAATCGGTGTGGGCCGGAGCGCGCACCTCGATCGCCCAGGGCTCACCACGCCGCCAGCCCTTGCCGGCAAGTTGCCGGGCGGCCGAGGCCAGCGCGTCCGGCACAGAATGCCAGATGTCGGGGCGGCCATCGCCGTCGAAGTCGACTGCGTATTTGTAGAACTCCGAGGGCAGGAATTGAGTCAAACCGAGCGCCCCGCCCCAGGACGAACGCATGTCGGCGCGCGGCACGCCGTCCTGCAGCATCTTCAGCGCATGCACGAATTCGTTCTGGAAAAACTCCTTGCGCTTGCCGGTGTAACCCTGTGTCGCGAGCGTGCGGATTGCGTCGAGCGGCAGCTGATATCCGCCATAGTCGGTCTCACGCGCCCAGATCGCGAGCACGACATTGCCGGGCACGCCAATCTCCTTCTCGATGCGCGCGAGTACGTCGCGATATTGCACGGCGAGTTGCTTGCCGCGCGTCGCCAGCCGGTCGAATGTGGCTTCGCGCAGATATTGCCCCGGAGTCTGCACGAATTCCGGCTGCTGCGGCTGCTGTTCGGGCTTTCCGGGAATGACAAGATCGGGCAGCGACAGATCGGGTTCCAGGCCGCGCGTGGCCGCGTCGAAGGTGGCGCGCGAGACGCCGAGTTCCTGGGCCGCAGGCCACTGCGTCTGCAGCCATTGGTGAAAAGCGAAGTCGGCGGCGCCCGCGGAGAATGTCACAAGGAGTAGCCACGCTACAGCGATGGTGCCGCGTCGAATCATGCCAGCACGCTAGTCCGAGTGGACGCTCTGTTCCACCGGCAGCGGACCGAAGGCGGGCGGCGGGATACGGCGTTTTGACGCTGCTTCATAGCCCGAGGCCACATGCAGCAGGACATCTTCCATGCCCGGCTCGGCGCGGAACACCAGCGAAAACGGCAGGCCCGGCTCGGCAAGCCTGGTCGGTTCATTGGAGGGAACGTGCAGGTAGCGCATGCCGTCGGGACTAAGCTGGTAAATCGGGTCGTAGGCCGTTGTCACAAAACCCGCGGGGATCAGCACTTCGGTAAGGCCGGCATTCGGGCCACTGAGCGACTCCAGCGTCAAATTGTTGCGCAGGCCCTGCCCGGCGCCGCCAATCTTGCCCGGCGGCCACGGCGTGTGCAGCCGCACCAGCACATCGAGATGGTTTTCCAGCATTACCATCATGTCGGCACGGCGCAGCAGCTCGCGCAGCATGATGCGCTCGTTGACGCTTTGCCGTTCGCCGGACGGATTGCGCATGTCGGTGACGTCATCCCAATTCAGGAAACTTGCGCGCTGATCGTCGCCCCAGAATTTCGAGCGCGCATTGAGCGCGGTAAAATCGCTCAGCGATTCACTGAATCCCTTCGCCTTCCAATCGGCGGCACGGCGCGACAAATACTGGTTGATATGGAAGCGGAACGCCATTTGCGGCGCCTGATGCTGCACGGTGCCGAGATCGAGGTTCGACGGCGGCGCGATGCGGCCTTCTGAAAGCTCCAGCATATAGTCGATCGGCTTCATTATGCCGCTGCCGAAGATTTTTCCCGGCTCGAACTCGGTCGGGACGATGGCGGCCGCGAACTCCTTGAATACCGGCTGCCCGTCCGGCGTCAGGCGATAAAGAATGTCGGGCATGAACACCGGTACCAGCCGCGCCAGCGCAGTCCGGTGGTCCACCTTCATCTGCTCGATATCGGCGTCTTGTTTCCACAGAGGATCGGACGACTCGACCAGCGTCGCGCCGAGCTTGCCGCCAAGCACCGTCTTGATCTCCGCGGCCGCCGCGGTCACGATCGGCACTTCCGTGATCAGGCCCGGACGCGCAACCATCGATTCGCGGATGACGCCAATGCGTATGCCTTTCAACGAGCCCACGGCGCCGGACGCCTGCGCGTGGCTGGCATATTGCGTGCCCAAAACGGACGAACGCGGCACCGCGGTGAACGGATCGCGCGGGTCGTAGTAACCCTCGACCGGGTCCTTCAACGCATCGAGCACCTTCGCACAGTCACCAATGGTGCGCGCAAGAATGCCGGAACGGTCGACATAAATATCCGCACCGATGGCGCCGCCATCGAAACCGAGCAAGGCCTTGTGCGGCAAGATCAGCGCCACTGCGTTGTGGTTGGCCGGGCCGCGGCAAGAGGCGCGCGTTTCCTCGCCCAGACTGCACATCACCATGTTGGTCGAGACCGAGACACCAGAGCCGGAGCTTGAGCCGAGTGAGGCGGCGCGCGTGGTATCGTAAGGGTTCGACGGATTGCCGCCCCAGGTGCTGCGCTGATAACCAAGGGTCGACGGCAACACCTTTTCGGGCCTGTGGCTGCCGCCCGGATCGTCCGGCCGGCCGTTGTATTCGGTATTTACAGCCTTTGCGAAAATGATTGCGCCCTTATTGCGGAGTTGCTCGACGAGCAGATGGTCGCGCGCTGGAAAATCGATGTCGTAGCGCGCATCGCCGCCGCCGGTCGAACGCATATCCCTGGTATCGAACGGATCCTTGAACGAGAACACGACACCGTACATCGGCATTTTTTCGAGATCGGGATTGCGGCCGTATTGGGCGTCAAGCTCGGCCGCGCGCTCAAGCGCGTCGGGCAAATGACGAAAATATTCGCAGACCGGCGGCGCTCCTTTCGGCAGCGGACCGAGCGACGGGTGTCGGTCATAATCACCGAGGCAGGTGACGGAACGCTCACCGCGAATGTTGAGGGTCGCCAGCGCATTCACCTGGCCGGCATCCCGCTTGCCGACGGTCATGCCGAACTGCTGCGCGACATCCGGATCGGATGCGGTCGCCTCCATGCGGCCGAATTCGAGCGGCGGGCCTTTGTATTTGTCGAGATCGGGCAGCAACGCCGACGCTGTCACGGTTTCGGTGGGAAAACGCAGCGGCGCGCCGCCACGTATCGCGCCTTTGGCGTCAGAAATCGCTGCGCCGTCTTTCGTGACCAACAGATTGGAGGTTCCGTTGAAGGCGCGCACGCGTGCAAGGTAGTGCCGCACGATACCGACGCAGGTCGCCTCGCCCGCCTTGATCGCCGCCTGCAGTTCGTCGATCGTCGCTTCTTCGAGACGGAAGGGCTTTCCCGGCGTGCGAAGTGGCTTGTTCATGGCATATCCCTGCGACAATACCGGCAGAGGATAAAGGCTCGGCCGCCCACGAGCCACCCCACGAGCCACCCCACGAGCCACCCCACGAGCCACCCCACGAGCCTCGGGGCCAGAGCCGCCTAGCGCGCAAACTTCTTATATTTCAGCCGGTGCGGGATGATGCTGTCCTGCCCCAGACGCCGCATCTTGTCAGCTTCGTAATCCTGGAAGTTGCCCTCGAACCATTCCAGGTGGCTGTCGCCCTCGAACGCCAGAATATGCGTGGCAATGCGGTCGAGGAACCAGCGATCGTGGCTGATGATAACTGCGCAGCCGGCGAAATCCTCCAGCGCCTCTTCCAGCGCGCGCAACGTATCGACGTCGAGGTCGTTGGTCGGTTCGTCAAGCAGCAGCAGGTTGGCGCCGGAGCGCAGCATCTTGGCGAGATGAACGCGGTTGCGCTCGCCGCCGGAGAGCGTGCCGACTTTCTTTTGCTGGTCGGCGCCCTTGAAGTTGAATGAGGCGCAATAAGCGCGTGAGTTCACTTCCTTCTTACCGAGCAGAATGATGTCCTGCCCGTTGGAGATTTCCTCCCAGACCGTTTTCTTGCCGTCGAGACTGTCGCGCGACTGATCGACATAACCGAGATGCACCAACTCGCCGATCTTGATTGTGCCTTTGTCGGATTTTTCCTGGCCGGTGATCATGCGGAACAGCGTGGTCTTGCCGGCGCCGTTCGGGCCGATCACGCCGACAATGCCGCCGGGCGGCAATTTGAAGGTGAGATCGTCAATCAGCAGATTGTCGCCGAACCCCTTGGTCAAATGGTCGAAATCAACGACGTTCTGACCGAGCCGCTCTGCCACCGGAATGGTGATCTGCGCGACCGTGTTCTGCTTGGCATTGGCGATCTTGAGCAACTCCTCGTAGCGCTGATAGCGGGCCTTCGATTTGGCCTGCCGCGCTTTCGGCGACGACTGGATCCACTCGCTCTCACGCGCAAGCGTGCGCTGACGCGCCTCGTCCTCGCGGCTCTCCTGCTCCAGCCTTTTCTGCTTTTGCGATAACCACGACGTGTAATTCCCCTCGTAAGGAATGCCGCGGCCGTGATCGAGCTCGAGAATCCAGCCGGTGACATTGTCGAGGAAGTAGCGGTCGTGGGTCACGATCAGGATGGCGCCCGGATAATTGCGCAGGTGGCCTTCCAGCCAGTTCACACTCTCCGCATCAAGATGATTGGTCGGCTCGTCGAGTAGCAGCAATTCGGGCTGGTCGAGCAACAGCCGGCACAGGGCAACGCGGCGGCGTTCGCCGCCGGAAAGCTTGGTCACATCGGCGTCGTCGGTCGGGCAGCGCAGCGCGTCCATGGCCAAGTCGACCTGGCTGTCGAGGTCCCAGAGGTTCTTGGAGTCGATCTGGTCCTGGAGCTTGGCCATCTCGTCGGCGGTCTCGTCCGAATAATTGGAAGCGATCTCGTTGTAGCGGTCGAGCAGCGCCTTCTTGGCGGCGACACCCTCCATTACGTTCTCGCGCACGGTCTTCTTCGGATCGAGCTGCGGCTCCTGCTCAAGATAGCCGACACGCGCGCCTTCGGCGACCCAGCCCTCGCCGGTGAAATCCTTGTCGATGCCAGCCATGATGCGCAGCAACGTGGATTTGCCGGAGCCGTTGACGCCGAGCACGCCGATCTTTGCATCCGGGTAGAAGGACAGATGGATGTCATCCAGCACCTTCTTGGACGGCGGATAGGTCTTGGTCAGACCCTGCATGTGATAGATGAATTGGCGACCGTTCATTGACTGACGAAATCCTTTTGACGTTCAAAGCCCTTTGGCTTTCGACCGGAATCCTTGCGCGAAACCCCACGCGAGCGGACTTTTTGTCGGGAAATGCGTGGCTGATGTAACGGCGGGAACCGCAAAGAGCAAGCGCGCTGCCCCCGCGTCCGGGTCTGCGATCGCAGTAAACGTCTGGAAAGGCTGATCGGAGAAATGCCGCCAGTATACCTTTCAGGTACCTGTTTTTAACCGCTTCACCGCCATGATCACCCTCCATGAACCTTGGCGCCGGACGGGGCGACCAAGGGATATGCGGGCCGACCCGGCCCGCCTGGTCGGTGTGGGAGTTGCGCGATGGGTCGAGCGATATTGGCTATTTCCGGTTCCGCTTTTGCCTTGCTACCCCGCCCATTCACGCTGATCGGCAACTTCTTCGGCGCTTTATGGCGCGAACTGAGCCGCGACGTGACCCGCCCCTACCGCCCCGAATTGCACTACATGCGCGGCCCCGGCCCGGCCTGGCACGCCAAATACGGCGACTTGCACGGCCAGCCGCCGGTCTGACACCCCCCTATCTTTTCGGTTTGCCCGCCCTAAATTGGCGCCGCCCGGGATCTACCCGGCGGATCGAAGGAGTGCGGGCGCATGGTTCGGGCGGCTATTCTCGACGACTATCAAAATGTGGCGCTACAATTCGCCGATTGGTCGGCCGTCACCAAGGACGTCGAGATCAAGGTCTTCAACAAGCCGTTTGCCAACCAGGATGAGGCCATCAAGGCCCTTCAGGGCTTCGCGATCGTGGTCGGCATGCGCGAGCGCACGCCCTTCCCGCGCAAGGTGATCGAGGCCCTTCCCGACCTGAAGCTTTTGATCACCACCGGCGCCCGCAATAACTCGTTCGACGTCAAAGCCTGCGCCGAGCGCGGCGTCACCGTCTGCGGCACCGGTGCCAGCGGCAGCCCGACCACCGGCATTGCTTTCGGACTGATGTTGGAACTCACCCGCCGCATCGGCTTCGAAAACGCCCGGCTCAAGGCCGGCGCGCCCTGGCAGGTGACGGTCGGCCGCGACCTCGAAGGTCAGACGCTTGGCATCCTCGGCCTCGGCAAACTCGGCCAGCGCTCTGCGACCGTCGGCAAGGCTTTCGGCATGAAGACCATCGCCTGGAGCCAGAACCTCACGGCGGAAAAGGCGCAAGCCGGCGGCGCCGAGCTTGTTTCCAGGGAGGATCTGTTCCGCATCGCCGATTTCATCACCATCCATGTCGTACTGAGCGACCGCTCGCGCGGCCTGGTCGGTGCAAAAGAACTCGGATCGATGAAGAAGACGTCCTATCTGATCAATACCTCGCGCGGCCCGATCGTCGACGAAAAGGCGCTGATCGCGGCTTTGCAGAGCAAGACGATTGCCGGTGCTGGCCTCGACGTGTTCGACGTCGAGCCACTGCCGCTCGATCATCCCTTCCGCAAGATGGACAATGTCGTCATCACGCCGCACCTCGGGTATGTGAGCGAGCAGAACTACCGGAAGTACTTCCCCGACGTCGTTGAGGATATCCGCGCCTTTCTCGACGGCAAGCCGGTGCGGGTGATCGACGCAAAGTGACGCGGCAGGCGTCATGGCCGGGCTTGTCCCGGCCATCTCGCTTGGGATGGTACGACATTGCCCAACTAAGCGGGATGCGCTGGATATAGGCGTGCGAAAGCACGCCGTCCTTCGGACGGCTATGCCCGCGCATGACGACCTAGAGGCCCAACAGCTTCGCCGCGTTGTTGTACGCGATATCCGCGCGCAAGCCTTCGTCGAGCGGCACCGTGTCGAGGAATTCGCAGCCGGGCCAGTCGAACGGGAAGTCGGCCGAGAACATGACGCGGTCGCGCCCGAGCGCATCGAGCGAGCAACGCACCGGCGGCAGATCGTACATGCCCGAGGTCGTCACCCAGACGTTGTCCTTGAGATATTGCGATGGCGGCTTCGGCAGGTTCCAGCCGTACGGCGCCGAGCGGCTGTCGAAGCGCCAGAGCTGGAACGGCAATGTCTCGCCGAGATGGCCGAGCACGAGCTTCGCTTTCGGATAACGGTGGAAGACACCGCCGCAGATAATGCGCAGCGCGTGCGAGCCGGTCTCCACGCCCCAGCCCCACATCGGCCGCGCCAGCACGTTGTAGCCGGCGAGTGCAGACAATGGCGCCACCGGATCGGCCGGGTGCAGATAGATCACGGTGCCGAGCGCCGCGGCGCGCTCCCAGAACGGATCGTAGGACCGGTCGTCAAGATATTTGCCGTTGGTGTGGCCGTTGATCATGGCGCCGCAGAACTTGAGCTCGCGCACGCAGCGCTCGAGTTCGTCAGCGGCGGCCTTCGCATCCTGCATGGCCAGATGCGCAAAGCCGGAATAGCGGTCCGGACGCTTCTGTACCTCCTTGGCCAGGAAATCGTTCGAGGCGCGCGCGGCGCGCACGGCGGTTGCGGGGTCGCGCTCGGCCTGCACGCCGGGTCCAGCGATCGCCAGGACCATTCGCGCGATGCCGGTCTTGTCCATCATCGCCAGCCGCTGCTCGCCGAAATCGGTCAGGCTTGCGTAAAGCTGCGCCGTCTTGGCCGGCGCGACGTCGACCATGGTGGGACGCCAGTAGGGCTCGGTGGCGGGATCCAGAAAGTGCTCTTCCAGCGCGATTTTCTTGACCATTGCATCCCCTCAACACAGGCCATGGCGGCGGCCTAATTTTTCTCTTCCAGCTGTATCGGATTTTGGGCTAACGTGTACCACGATGCAAGGCGGCAAAAGACCGCCGGTTCCGGGTGGGCGGAGTGCGTGATGAATCGTCTCGTCACCAACGACAAAAGCCAGGTGCAGGTGATCGCGCGTGCGGCCACCATTCTGCGCGCGCTCGAGGACGAAAATGCGGGCCTGAGCCTCGGCCAGATCGCCCAGCGCGTGAACCTGGCGCGCTCAACCGTTCAGCGCATCGTTGCCGCTCTCGAAACCGAAAAGCTGGTGATCGCCGCAACGCCGAACGGGCGCGTGCGGCTGGGGCCGACAATTTTGCGGCTGGCGGCGTCGGTGCGTAGCGACTTCATTTCGCAGGCGCGGCCATTTCTGGAACGGCTTTCGGAAGAGCTTCATGAAACCGTCGACCTCTCGACCGTCAAGAAAGATCATCTGGTCTTTATCGATCAGGTCATAGGTTCGCAGCGCCTGCGCGCGGTATCCGCGGTCGGCGATACGTTCCCGCTTTATTGCACGGCCAACGGCAAGGCCTATCTGGCACAACTGGCTGATTCCGCGGTGGAAGCGCTGATCGGCCGGACTTACGAGCCACGCACGCCGAAGACGCTCACACGTCTGGATGCATTGCTCGCCGATCTCAAACCGGCGCGCCGGAACGGCGTTGCATACGATCGTGAAGAACACACGCTTGGCGTCTGTGCCGTCGGCGTCGCCCTCCACGATCCGCTTGGTAACGCGGTTGCTATTTCTGTGCCGGTTCCCAGCCAGCGCTTCGCCAACCGGCAGGCCCTGATTGCGGAGCGCCTGATCGCCACCAAAAATGCACTGGAGAGCCATATGAATTCCGCCGCCGCCTGACGGCGGCAAGTTCATCGCAAACCGCTAACGAATAAACACAGAGGGAGGATGCCGTGGCCAAACGAATTCGCGGCGTGATGTTCGAGGAAAATCTCAAGAACAGCATGGGATTGGAGTTCTACAATCTGTCCCATCGCTTCGGCTATCAGTCCCCGAACTGGCCTTACTTCGAGGACGTCAAGATCGAGCGCATCCACTACATGGCGAAATCGGGCGTGCTGTCGCAGCGCATCACCACGTCGATGCACAACACTACGCATATCGATGCGCCGGCGCATGTGATCCAGGGAACACCCTTCATCGACGAAGTGCCGCTGCCGCATTTCTTTGGCTCCGGTATCGTGGTGTCGATCCCGAAGAACAAATGGGAGCCGATCACCGGTGATGATCTCGAAAAGGCCTGCGGGAAAATTGTGCGCCCGCGCGACGTAGTGATCATCAATACCGGCTGGCACAAGTTCTACGAAGACAGCGAGGACTACTTTTGCCGCGCGCCCGGTTTTGTGCCGTCCGCGGGGGAATGGTTCGTGAAGAAAAAGGTCAAGGTGGTCGGCCACGACACGCAGGCCAACGACCATCCGCTCGCCACCGCGATCGGCCCGCAGCGCAACGGCCCGCTGCACCCGCACCTGGCCGAGGAATATCGCGAGTGGTCCGGCGGGCGCGACTGGAAGGACGACTTTCCGGAATGGGAGCCGGTGCACCGAATCTTGTTCAAGAACGGCATCATGGGCATCGAGAATGTCGGCGGCGACATCGACAAGGTCACCGGAAAACGCGTCACTTTCGCTTATTTCCCCTGGAACTGGGACCGCGGTGACGGCTGCATCGTGCGCCTGGTCGCCATCCTCGACCCCAAGCAGAAATTTCGTATCGAGAAGGGGAGTAAATTCTAATGCACGTCAAACGTTTTACGGACGCCAAACCGTATGAGGCGCCCAATCACCGCAACTACACTTCGCTGCGCATGTTCGGTGCCGAGGCCGGCGGCACCAAGGGCCTTGTGTTCGGCTACTCACACTTTCTTCCTGGCGGCGGTGCAGGTCCCGACGCCTCGCCGCCCGAGAAGGTCTATTTCGTGCTGCGCGGCGAATTGACCGTGATTGTCAACGGCAAGGAGACGGTGCTCAAGGCCAACGACTCGTGCGTGATCGAACCGAATGAAACGCGCGAGATCATCAACCGCGGCAATGAGGTTTGCAGCATCGTGGTCGCGGTAGCGATGCCGCCAAAATAGTTTCTTGTTATTGCCGGGCAACCGGGTCCGGTCGGCGGCCGGTCCCGGTTGCCCGGCCATGACAAAGAGAAAAGTTGTGAGGAGCGTCCGATGTCCGAAGCCTTCCTGAAAAATCCCCTCGGCCTGTTCGATATCAAGGGCAAGACAGCCATTATCACGGGCGCGTCGGGTGCCTTCGGCGCATTGGCCGCAAAGACATTTGCCGGCGCCGGCGCAAATGTGGTGCTGGCGGCGAGCAAGCTCGATGAGCTGAAGAAAGTTGCTGCCGAATGCGAGAGGCTCGGTGGCAAGGCCGAGATCGTCGCGTTGCGTCCGAGTTCGGAGGAAAACTGCGAAAAGATCGTCAACGCTGCGGTCGCCAAATTTGGCCGTGTTGACATCCTGGTGGTCGCCTCCGGCCTCAACAAAGTATCGAAGATCGTCGACCAGAAAGTTGAGGACTTTCTCGACGTGATGGATGCCAACGTCAATCAGTCGTGGCTGATGGCGCGCGCGGCCGGCAAGCAAATGCTCAAGCAAGGCCAAGAAGGCAAACCCGGCGGCAAGGTGATCCTTACATCGTCTGCGCGAGGATTGCTGGGCCACCCTGCCGGTTACAGCGCCTATTGCGCGTCGAAGTCGGCGGTCGACGGCATCACCAAGGCGCTCGGCTGCGAATGGGGCGAGACCGGGATCACGGTCAATGCGTTGGGGCCGACTGTTTTCCGCTCACCGCTGACGGCCTGGATGTACGAAGACACCGAACGTGCGCAGACCGTGCGCAAAGGTTTCCTTGCCCGCGTGCCGAAGGGACGTCTCGGTGAGCCGGAAGACTTGGCGGGACCGCTCTTGTTCTTGGCCTCGAAGGCATCCGACTTCTACACCGGTCACATCCTTTACGCCGACGGTGGCTATACGGCGGGGTGACCATGGCAAAAGCGCGCATCGCGGTGATTGGCGCCGGCCTGATGGGCCACGGCATCGCCCAGGTGTTCGCGCTCGCTGGCCATGACGTGACGATCTATAACTCAACACAAGCCAGTCTCGACACCGCGAAAGCACGCATCCTCACCAATCTGAAAGACCTCGGCGACGACCAGAGTGCCGTCGAGCGAGTGACGCCGATCGCCGACATTGGCGATGCCGTGCACGATGCGGACTATGTCGTCGAGGCCGTGCTGGAAGACCTGCCGCTCAAGCAAAAATTGTTTGGTGAGATCGAAAAGCACGTGAGGGCGGACACCATCCTCGCCAGCAATACGTCCGTCATTCCGATTACGTCGATCATGCAGGGCTTGCAGAAGCGCGAACGCGCACTCGGCACCCATTGGTGGAATCCGCCATATCTCGTTCCGCTGGTCGAAGTGATCGAGACACAATGGACCACGCCGCAGGCCGTCGACTTCACCATGAAGCTGCACGCCGCCGCCGGCAAAAAGCCCGCGCATGTGAAGAAGGACGTGGCCGGCTTCATCGGCAACCGGCTGCAGCACGCATTATGGCGCGAGGCGGTCGCTTTGGTTGAACAAGGCATTTGCGATGCCGAGACTGTGGACACTGTGATCAAGGCCGCGTTCGGCCGCAGGCTTGCGGTACTCGGCCCGTTGGAGAACGCCGACATGGTCGGCACCGATTTGACACTGGCGATTCACAGGACCGTGCTGCCGGATATCGACAGCCGGCCTCACGCTTCTCCCTATCTCGAAAAACTGGTGAAGGACGGAAAGCTCGGCTTCAAATCGGGGGAAGGCTTCCGCAAGTGGAGCCCCAAACAACAAGCGGCATTACGCTCGAAAGTATTGCAGCATCTCAAAAACGCGCGCGCCCAGGACACCTGACCGGCGCGACAAGGGAGGAGACCATGATCGACCGTTCGACAATCTCGCGCCGCACGCTCGTCAAATCCGGGCTCGGCGCAATTGCAGCTCCCGCCGTTCTCCGTGCGCTGCCGGCGGAAGCGCAGTCTCAGGTCATCAAAATTGGCCACGTCAGCCCGAAGACCGGCACGCTCGCCGGCTTCGGTGAAGCCGATAATTTTATCCTGGAACAAGTGCGCGGCATCTTGAGCCAAGGTCTTTCCAACGGAAGCAAGACGTACAAAGTCGAGATCATCTCGAAGGATAGCCAGTCGAGTGGCAGCCGCGCCGCGGAAGTCGCGTCCGAGCTGATCCTCGGCGACAAGGTCAACCTGATCGTCGGCTCAGCAACGCCGGACACCACCAATCCGGTGTCCGACCAGGCCGAGGTCAACGAAGTGCCCTGCATCACCACAAACTGCCCGTGGCAGCCTTATTTCTTTGGCCGCAAGGGCGACCCGAAAAAAGGATTTACCTGGACCTATCATTTCTTCTGGGGCCTGGAGGATGTGATCGCCTCGTTCCTGGCGTTGTGGGACACGCTGCCGACAAACAAGGTAGTCGGCGGGCTTTTCCCCAATGACGCCGACGGCAATGCCTGGGGCGACCCCAAGCTCGGTCTACCGCCGGCTTTGACCGGCGCCGGCTACAAATTGCTGGACCCCGGCCGCTATCAGCTCATGAACAACGACTTCACCTCGCAGATATCCGCATTCAAGGCGGCAGGTGCCGAGATCGTTACCGGCAACATGATCCCGCCTGACTTCGCAACCTTCTGGTCGCAGGCAGCGCAGCAGGGCTTCAAGCCGAAGATCGTCACCATCGGCAAGGCGCTACTATTTCCTTCCGTGATCGACTCACTGGGCGAACGCGGCAACGGGCTGACCAGCGAAATCTGGTGGACACCCAATCACCCTTTCAAATCTGGTCTCACCGGCCAGAGCTGCCAGCAGCTCACCGACGCTTATACCAAAGCGACCAACAGGCCCTGGACGCAGCCAATCGGCTTTCAGCATGCGCTGTTCGAAGTGGCGCTCGATGTACTCAAGCGCGCCAAAAACCTGAGCGACCCGAAGTCGATTCTCGAGTCGATTGTGGCGACCAACTATCAATCGATCGTCGGGCCGATTCAGTGGACGGGCGCGCCGGTCAAGAATGTTACCAAAACGGCCCTCGTTGCCGGACAATGGCAGCGAAAGAACGGCAAGTTCGATCTGGTCATCGCCGAGAACAAGACGGCGCCGAATATCCCGGTCGGAGGCAAGTTGCAGCCTCTGAGCTGAGCGGCCAACGCTGAACTCGACCCGTCACCCTGAGGCGGCCGCGCGCAGCGCGGCCCTCGAAGGGCAACGGCCAAAATCTTGTAGAACCTGGCCGATCATCCTTCGAGGCTCGCTTTGCTCGCACCTCAGGATGACGGTGAAACGCTGATGCGTGTGAGAGTTTAAAGTGGCTCCGATCCTCGCGCTGGAGAAAATCTCGAAACGCTTCGGCGCAGTGGTCGTCGCCGATGGCATCGACCTCGCGCTGAACGAGGGCGAGGCACTCGGCATTATCGGGCCGAACGGCGCCGGCAAGACCAGCCTGTTCGGAATTGCCACGGGCACACTGGTCCCCGATGCGGGTCGCGTGCTGCTTGCCGGCGAAGACATTACGCACGTGCGGCCAGAACGCCGTTGCCGCAAGGGCATCGCCCGGTCGTTCCAGATCCCTCAGCCGTTTTCTGGCATGACCGTTTTCGAGAACGTTGTCGTCGCAGCCGCCTTTGGTGCCGGCGAGCGCGAAAGAGCCGTCTATGAACGTTGCGCCGACCTTCTCGCGCATTGCGGGCTGACCGAAAAAGCCAACAAACGCGCTGGTGGTTTGACCTTGCTCGATCGCAAGCGGCTTGAACTCGCGCGCGCACTTGCGACGAAGCCGCGCGTGCTGCTGCTCGACGAAGTCGCTGGGGGGCTGACCGAGCATGAATGCGGCACGCTTGTCGCACTCATCAAAGACGTGCGCGCCGGTGGCGTTTCGATCATCTGGATCGAGCACGTGGTCCATGCCTTGCTTGCCACGATCGATCGTTTACTGGTGCTGCACGGCGGCAAATTCATCGCCGGCGGCGATCCGCAGTCGGTGATCAAGAGCCCCCAGGTGGCGGAAATCTATATGGGGATCGCCGCCGATGTCTGATCTCCTGCTCGATGTCCGCGCCGTCGACGCTTTCTACGGCGACTTCCAGGCCTTGTTCGGCGTGTCCCTGCGCGTCGAGGTTGGCCAGGTCATCGCTGTGATCGGCGCCAATGGCGCGGGCAAAAGCACGCTGCTGAAAAGCATCGTCGGGATGATGCACCCCCGTCATGGCGAGATCCTGCTCGATGGCCTGCCAATCACGCGGGCCGCAGCCTTTCAGGCGGTCAAACGCGGGATCGCGTTGGTGCCGGAAGGCCGCCGTCTGTTCCCTTCACTCACGGTCGAGGAAAACCTGCTGATCGGTGGCCAGTCGCGGCGCTCTGGGCCGTGGACGCTCGCACGCATCTACGACTTGTTCCCGGTGCTCGCCGAGCGCCGTCACATCTCCGCGACTGCCCTTTCAGGCGGCCAGCAACAAATGGCGGCGATCAGCCGCGCGCTAATGTCGAATCCGCGATTGCTGCTTTGCGACGAGATCAGCCTTGGTCTCGCACCCATTATCGTGCGTGACATCTACTCGCGGCTGCCGGCCATTGTCGGTGAGGGGCTGTCACTGATCATCGTCGAGCAGGACATTGTGCAGGCACTCAAAGCCGCAAGTCATGTCTATTGTCTTCAGGAAGGCCGCGTCGCCCTGCAAGGCGCGGCACACACGTTCACGCGTGAGCGTATCTCGGCCGCTTATTTCGGGGTGTGACGTCGATGCAGTGGGTCAATGTCATCCTGCAGGGCGTGCTGATTGGCGGCCTTTACGCCATGTTCGCTGCCGGCTTATCACTCATTTTCGGCGTTATGCGGCTGGTGAATATCGCGCATGGCGACCTGATCGTGCTCGCCGCGTATGTATCGTTGCTGGTAACACAAACGTTCGGCGTCGATCCGCTCACCTCGCTCCTGCTGGTCGTCCCGGTTATGGCCCTCATCGGCTACGCGCTGCAGCGTGCACTTCTCAACCGCACGCTCGGTGACGACCTGCTTCCGCCCCTGCTGGTGACCTTTGGCCTGTCCGTCATCATTCAAAACGGCTTGTTGGAGCTGTTCACTGCCGATAGCCGCAAACTTCAGGCTGGCGCGTTAGAGATCCATACTGTCCAACTGGTGCAAGGCGTCTGGATCGGAGCTCTGCCATTCATCCAGTTCATCGTCGCGGTGATCGTCGTCGCAGGTCTGCAAATTCTGTTTTACCGCACCGCGCTTGGCCGTGCATTCCGTGCAACGTCAGATGATCAGACCGTGGCGCAGCTGATGGGGCTCGACACGCGCCACGTCTTCGCCATGGCCATGGCGCTCTCCCTTGCCATCGTTGCCATTGCCGGGGTGTTCCTGGCGGTGCGGGCCAATTTCGATCCTGCCATTGGACCAGCGCGACTGATCTTCGGCTTCGAAGCCGTGATCATAGGCGGACTGGGCAGCATGTGGGGTACCTTGGTCGGCGGAATAATTCTTGGTGTTTCACAGGCAATAGGCGCCCAGATTGATCCTGGCTGGCAGTTGCTCGCCGGGCATATCGTATTCCTATTGATCCTGGCGTTGCGTCCGCAAGGCCTGTTTCCGAAGGTGTCGGGATGAATCGCGTTGAACACGCCACGCGATCGAGCCACATTGGCGTCGCACTCCTCGCCGTGACGTTCGCTGTTTTGGCATTTGCGCCCGTCTGGGGGGACCGACAAACGCTGCGACTGCTCGCGGAATTGTTCACTTTCGTCGCCCTGGCAAGCTTGTGGAATCTGCTCGCCGGATACGCCGGGTTGGTGTCCGTCGGGCAGCAAGCTTTCGTTGGTCTCGGCGGCTATTTGCTGTTCGCACTGGTCATCCTCACGGACGTGCACCCGATCGCAGCCATTTTGATCGCAGGCCCGATCGGCGCGCTGATCGCCGTCCCGGTCGCGACACTGATTTTTCGTCTGCGTGGCGCTTATTTCGCTATCGGCACCTGGGTGGTGGCGGAAGTGTTTCGCTTGCTTGCCTCGCAAATTTCGGTGCTGGGTGGCGGCTCAGGCATCAGCCTGCCCGCTGCCGCGGTAATCGCCATGGCGCCAACGCGCCAGATGCGCGAATTCGAGATTTACTGGCTGGCACTCGGCCTCACCGTAGTTGTGCTTGCAGCCATCGTCGTTTTGCTGCGCTCGCGACACGGGCTCGCCCTTACCGCCATCCGCGACAACGAATTGGCGGCGCAGAGCAATGGCATTGATGTCGGGCGCATCAGACTCATTGTCTATGTACTGACCGCTTTCGGCACCGCGATGATCGGAGCATTGATTTTCCTGCAGAAGTTGCGGATCTCGCCGGACACGGCATTCAGCGTCAATGACTGGACTGCCTTCGTTATTTTTATCACCGTCATCGGTGGCATCGGTCGTGTTGAGGGTCCGATCATCGGGACAATCGTCTTCTTCGTCATGCGCCAGACGCTGGCTGACCTCGGCAGCATCTACTTGTTGATGATGGGCGCGGTCGCCATAGTGGTCATGTTGTGGGCGCCGAAAGGCCTCTGGGGATTGGTCGCCGAGCGCTTCGGCTGGCAGGCCTTGCCGTTGCAACGGCGGCTGATTCTTAAAGAAGAAACGGGAGGAAAACCGTGAGCCCTATTATCGATATCTACTGCCACATCTTCCCGGACCGCTTCTTCCAGGAAATGACCCGGGTTGCGCCCAAGCTCGAAAATATCGGCAAACGCCTGCGCGGCGTCACCAAGCTGTTCGACCTTGATGCGCGTTTCAGAGAGATGGACGAGTTCGGCGATTACCGGCAGATCATCTCTCTGCCGAATCCGGCAATCGAGGACATTGCCGGTCCAGCCGAAGGTCTGCAGCTCGCCCGCATCGCCAATGATGCAATGGGTGAGCTATGCCGCAAACATCCGGAACGTTTCCCGGGATTTGCTGCCGCGCTATGCCTGACAGATGTCGATGGCTCGGTGGCGGAGGCACGCCGCGCGATTAAGAACCTCGGCGCGCGCGGCGTGTTGATCTACACAAACGTCGCCGGTGAGCCGCTCGACAATCCAAAATTCGAGCCGATCTTCGCCTGCATGGCGGAGCTTGATCTTCCGATCTGGCTGCACCCGGTTGGAACAGCTGCAATGCCTGATTATCCGGCCGAAAAGAAATCTCGTTTCGAGATGTGGTGGTGCTTCCATTGGCCCTATGAAACTTCGGTGGCCATAGTGCGCATGGTGTTCGCGGGGCTGCTCGACCGCTATCCCAAACTCAAGATCATCACCCACCATCTCGGCGGCATGATCCCCTACTACGACGGCCGCGTCGGACCAGGCCTCAAGGTGCTGGGCCAGCGCACCTCGGACGAAGATTATTCAAAAATTCTACCGTCGCTGAAGCGACCGCACATGGACTATTTGCATGACTTCTTTGCCGACACCGCTATGTTCGGCGGGGGCGTGCACGCGACGCGCTGCGGTTTTGAATTTTTTGGCGCCAATCAGGTCGTCTTCGCTACCGATACGCCGCTCGGACCGATCGCACCAACCATCGAGACGGTCAAAAAGCTCGGACTGGCACCCGCAGACGAGCGCAAGCTCTTTTGCGGAAATGCCGAGAGGCTTTTGAATATGAAATTCTAGACGGCGTCAGCCATCAGCCGTTGGTTTTTTTCTCTTGGTTTCGGCCGATCCAACGCCCTGGACGGGCGTCCAACTCGGCGGATCGCTGGCCGGAAAGCTTTCGTCGGAATTAACGACGACGTTGTCTTCGTCGCGCTCGATCCGCTGACGCTCGTCCTCGATATGGCGCTTCGGTTTTTCCATTGATAACCCCAAACAAATGGGTCGCCGGCTTTCACGTTGGCCGGACCCGTTCGCCGGAATAACAGTCTAGCGGAACATTCGTTCCTCAGGCGCAAGACCGGAACTTTACCCCCGGATCAGACGCCGCGAACTGTCACAAGTCTTGCTTGATCCAGGCGGCTTGCACGTCCTCGCACCAGTTGCCGACGTTCCACTCGCCCCAGGCGCCGAGGCCACCCATTTCATCAGGCCCACAATAGACGGGCACATGAACGACTGAAAGACCGTTATGGGCGTGTGCTTTCTTGAGAGACGCCCGCAATTCAGCGGCACTTTCGCCGCCGCTCACGGCAAGAACCCCCGACACAGCAGAAGCCAGCTGCACGTAATCAACGGTTACCCGATCATTGGTGCGAAATTCCTGCTCGTATTGCGCAATTTGCAAACCCGTGATTGCGGCCATGCGACGATTGTCAAAGATCACGATCATGCCGCGCACGCCATGCTCGACGGCATCGATCAGGATCTGCGGATTCATCATGAAGGAACCATCGCCGCAGAAGGCAATGCCATACCGCGGTCGATCGGCGAGCGCTGACCCGAGCAATGCGCTGGCGGCAAATCCCATATAGGACGCACCGGTTTCGGTGAATGTATCGCCGCTGCGATCGTCTTCGACGATCTGGAAGCCATTGGCCTGCACATCTCCGGCATCGAAAAATTTGGCCGCGCCGGTCTCCTTGGCAAAATCAACGACAACTTTAATGGCGGCCGGCTGGGCCAATACCGGCTTTTGCCAAACCTCGTCGCGCAACGGCGCACACTCAAAGCGCTTGCGTTTGTAGGCGCTCCATTCAGCCTTCTTGGCGGCGCATGCTTTGAGCCATTCGCTCTTGTTCCTGGCCGCTCCAGATTTTTCCAATTTTTCTGCAAGGCGCTCCGCCACCGCCGTAATGTCGCCCGGCAAGCCGAGTGTCTTGTTGTAGTGCGTGAGGTCAGCGAGATCGCCATTGATGTTGATCACCGCCTGCGCGTTCTTATAGCCGATGCCGGAGCAGTCGGCCTGACAGACAGCACGCGATCCGATGACAATGAGAAGCTCGGCTGTCCCCATTGCGTAATTTCCGCTGATCGAGCCTTTGGAGCCTCCGACATGCATGTTCTGGGCGTGTGCATCGGGCAGCACACCGGTTGAACCAGGCGAGAGAACCACGGCCGCGCCTGCAGCTTCTGCCAGCCGGCTCATCGCTCCATCGTGGCCGCGCGTCCCGCCGCCTGCCTTGATCGCGACCTTGTTCGCTTTGGCGATCATCGCGGCCGCCTGTTCGATCTCCTTATCGCCCGCGGGTGCGAGTTTCGGCAGCTCAGGTTTGGTCGGCAACGCGGCGAGATTGACCGTCAATTTCGCGGGCTGGGTATTGAGCGGCAGCAAGAGATAGAAAGGCCCGGCGCGATAAGGATGGTTCACGCATAGCGTGCCACGGCGCAACGCGTCGCGGATCCCCTCCGGCGTATGCAACATGTAGGACTGGCCCATGATCGCCGTCATGCGGCCGAACAGGCCCTGCTCTTCCTTCGGCACCTGCTGCATGTTGTAGCCTTCGCCGAACGTCGTCTCGTCGCCGTAGATGTGATAGACGCCGACGCCGTTCGACGCGGCGGCCAGCGAACCGGCAAAGGCCTGCATTGCGCCGGGGCCGATCGACGTCACCACCGCGGAGATTTCGCCATATTGCCAACGCAGCGCGGTCGCGGCGTGCGCCATCTCCACCTCGTTGCGGCAGTTGATGGTGCGGGTCGCGCCCTCCTCCTCGTAAATGCGCAGCACATTGCCGAGATCGGTCGAGCCGTGGCCGAAAGTCGCGAAGTATTTCCGCACGCCCTGCTTGTGCAGGCCAAGCACCAGAGCTTCCGACAGTGTGCACGTGACCAGTTTCGGCAGCCCCTTGGCGAGCGCCTGTTCGATACCGCCGGCCTTGGCGACGGCACGGGCGCGCTCGCGTATCGCGCTTTCGCTGTCGCTGCGCGTGAGCATCAGTTGGTCTTCTCCGCCGCCGCCTTCAGGATTGGATTCCAGCGTGCAATATCGGCCTTGAGCTGGCTGGCAAGGTGCGCCGGCCCACGATCCGCCTTGGCCGGTACCGTGCCGCCGAGTTCGAGGAGGCGCTTGGCCACTGCCGGATCATCGAGCGTTTTGTTCAGCGCGTCGTTGAGCTTGTCGACGATAGGTTGGGGCGTGTCTTTCGGAGCGAAAATCGCACTCCAGATATTGATCTGGTACTCATTTGCGCCGACGTCCTTGGCCGAAGGAACGTCAGGAACGGCCGGAGAGCGGCTGTTACCGGACACGACGTAGGCTTTGACAGTGCCACCCTTGATCGCGCCCTGGACGCTGACGACCTGTTCGCAGAAGAAGTCGACGTGGCCGCCGATAACGTCATTGAGCGCTGGCCCGGTGCCGCGATAGGCGACCAGATTGGGCTTCAGACCCAGCTCGGCTGTGAACAGCAGGCACGCCATGTGGGAAGACGAACCGACACCGCCGTGCGCCTGCTTCACGTTGTCGGCGTTTTTCTTCAGATAGGCGACAAACTCCTTGAAGTCCTTGGCCGGAAAATCCTTACGCGCAACAACGACCGCCGGTGCGTTCGAAGTCAGGCCAATTGGCGCAAAATCCTTGGTCGAATCGTATTTCAAATTGGCGTAGAGCGCCGGGGCCGACACGTGCGAACCCATGCTGGCGGCGAGCAAAGTATAGCCGTCGTGCTCGGCGGCAGCTGCGCGCGCAGTGCCAATGGTACCGCCGGCGCCTCCGACATTTTCGATGATGATGTTCTGGCCGAGCGCCTTGCTCATGCCGTCGGCCATAATACGCGCAACCACGTCGCTCGGGCCGCCCGCGGGATAAGGAACGACCATGGTGATCGGACGAGTAGGATAACTCTGCGCTTGGGCGGTTGCGGTCAACGCAGCCAGCGCGACCACAACAGAAAACATTTTCTTCATCGCATCCTCCCAGTTCGATTTGCCGCCCATTCGCCTGCGCGTACTTATTCGGCGGCTTGTGCCGCTCTCTCGGTCTCTTGCCTTCTCTTATCCCGGATCGCCATTAGCACTTTTTCCGGCGTTGCGGGCAGCGCGGTGATACGCACCCCAACCGCATCGTAAATCGCATTCATGATGGCCGGGATCGTCGGCACCATGGCGGGCTCGCCAACGCCTTTGACGCCGAGCGGTCCGATCGGGTCGGGATCCTCAATGATGATTGAATTGACGCGGGGCACATCGAGCGAGGTCGGCAAAATGTATTTGGCGAAACCGGACGTGCTCGTGTGCCCGCTATCCAGCTTGTAGTCTTCCATCAATGCTTGGCCGAGCGCCTGCACGACGCCGCCTTCGATCTGGCCCTCGACGCCTTGCGGGTTCACTGCGCGACCGACGTCGTGCGCGGCCCAAATGCCGAGAACCTGCACCTCGCCAGTAACCGTATCGACCTCGACCTCGGCGACCTGGGCCCCGAAAACATACGCCTGCCAGGGCCGGCCCGACCCGTCGACCGGATCAAGGCCCGTGGTATCGGTGCCGAAACTCGCCGAACCGACCGGCACCACGCCACGACTCTTCGATGTGTGCACCGCCTCACCCATTGTAATGCGGTGATTTGTATTCTCGGCCCATATTTCACCATTGCCGGTACGAATGACGTCTGCGTCAACGTCCCAAACCTCCGCCATGACCTCGACCAATTGCTTGCGCGCCTCGCGAGAAGCGAGCGCAACGGCGTTTCCGATCATGTAGGTCTGGCGGCTGGCGCCGGCGTGCGACGCCTCCGGGGCGCGCGCGGTGTCATTGTCGCCTATGACGACGTGCTCGGGCTTTACACCCATCTCGTGGGCGGCGATTTGCGCGAGCACCGTGAGAATGCCTTCACCAATTTCAGTCACACCGGTGACGATCTTGGCACTGCCGCCGTCATCGATCTCGGCCCAGGCGGCTGCGCGATCGATCACCGCGGTCCGCGCGATGCCGTACCAGCAGGCAGCCATGCCTCGTCCGCGTTTTCTCGCCATTATTCGGCCGCCTCTTGTTTCTCGTCTTGCGCAAAACGCGCCCCGAGGGCGCAGGGCGGTCGGATATCAGGGCGATTGAGATCTCGGCGCGTCCCGCCACGCGAAACCGGCGCACCGGCATCCCAGCCAGACGCTTTTTCAAGCGCATCAAGCGCTCGCGTGAGGCTGACCGAACCGAGTTTGGCCTTTGTATGCGTGACCGCGCCATCACACATGGCATTGATGCGACGGATATGAAACGGGTCGAGACCAAGCCGCTCAGCACAAATATCGAGATGGGATTCGGTCGCGAAAGCGGTCTGCAGCGCACCGAACGAGCGGAACGCACCGGACGGCGTATTGTTAGTGTAGATGCCGTAGGTATCCACACGGACATTCGGAATAACGTAAGGGCCAGCTGCCAGGATCGCAGCCTTGCGCATGACACCCTCGGTTGAGAGCCCATAGGCACCGCCGTCGCAGATCATCTTCATTGCCAGGGCGCGAATACGGCCATCGCTCGTCAGACCTATACGCAACAGCGTGCGCGACGGATGGCGCTTGGCGGTGGAAATGATCGATTCTTCGCGCGTGAACACCAATCGCACCGGCCGCTGCGTTTTCATCGCCAGCAGCGCAAGCATGCCCTGGTAGATCATGTCTTCCTTGCCGCCAAAGCCGCCACCAACCGCGCTCATGATGAAGCGCACTTTGGATATCGGCTTGGCGATGATCCGTGCCAGCATGTGGCGGTGATGGGTGATGTTCTGGTCGGGGGAAACGACCGTCACCACACCATCGTGATCGACATAGGCCAAGCCGGCCTCAGGTTCGAGGTACGCATGCTCGATCGCCTGCGTGGAATAGGTCTCTTCGACAAGGATATCGGACTCGGCAAATCCTTTTTCCACGTCGCCGACGCGGATTGGTATGTGTTTCGTAATATTGTCAGGGGCGTAATCGTGCAGTGCGGGCGCGCCGGGGCGCAGGGCATCATCCGGATCGAATACCGCCGGCAGAATCTCGTAGATAATTTTGATCGCGGCGACCGCGCGCGCAGCAGCAAGCGGATCTTCCGCTGCTACAGCTGCAACAGCTTCACCGACATACCGCACCTTGCTGCGCGCCATGATCGGCTGGTCATTGACGAACACACCGAAGCCATCCACGCCCGGAACGTCGGCGCAGGTGATGACGCCTTCGACCCCTTCCATCACCTCCGCGGCCGAGGTATCGATCGACACAATCCGCGCGTGGGCATGCGGCGAGCGCAGCACTTGCACATGCAGCATGCCGGGCATGGTCATATCGGCGGCATATCGGAGCCGGCCCGACACCTTGCTCGGTGCATCGATGCGTCGTACGGCCTTGCCGATGACCGCATCCTCGGTTTCAGTTTCCATCAACGCAGTCGCCGGCAGACTGCCATTCTGAACGTCACGCGCCAGTTCGACGGCGTCGAAAATCTTCTGATAGCCGGTGCATCGACAGATATTACCGCCGAGCCGCTCCTTGATTTCTTCGCGGCCGGCAAATGGATTTGCTCGCAACGCAGCGGTCGCAGCCATGACCATGCCCGGGATACAGTATCCGCATTGACTGGCACCGGCCTTGTGGAAAGCCTTCTGCAACACGCTTAATTCGCCGGTCGTCGCCAGCGCCTCGACGGTTTCAATGGTCGTACCTTGCGCCTTGGCAACCGGCAGCAGGCAAGATTTCATCAGCACCCCATCGACGAACACCGAACAGGTGCCGCATTCGCCGGCGCCGCAACCTTCCTTGTTGCCGGTCAGGTTGAGATCGTCGCGAATAAAGTCGAGCAACCGCTGATGCGGCTTGGCACTGCGCGCGACTTTGCGGCCGTTGATCGTGGCGGTGAACTGAAGGTCAGGCATAAGCCGCCTCCAGTTCGGGCGCGATGGCCGGCAAATCTGCCCCGGCGCGAAGGGCAGCATTGATCAAGCCCCTAAGCACAAATCCGCGAACAACTTCGCGTCGGTACTCCTGCCGCGTTCGTGACGCGACCAGCGATACCGGCATATCGGCCGCTAGCTCTAGTCGCTCCGCGTTGACTGGCCCACCGCAAAGGAACTTTTCGACCTCTCCGAGCCGCACCGGCTTTGGCCCGATACCGGCGATGGCCAGCCGCACGTCCTCGATTGTTCGCCCCTGTGGATCGAGCTTGAGCAGCGCTGCTAGGCATACGAGTGAGATCACCAACGAACGGCGGTGACCGACCTTTTCAAAGCTCCCGCCATATCCCGACAGGTCATTGCATTCGACCGCGACCAGAAGCTCCCCGTCTTCGAGTGCAGTCCGATTTGGTCCGGTCACAAATTGCTCGAGCCGCACACAGCGGCGCGTAATCTTGCCGTCGACACTCTTGGCCAATTCGAGCTCGGCGTCATGTGCGATCAGGCAGGGTGTCGCGTCGGCCGCCGGAGAGGCATTGACGATATTGCCGCCAATGGTCGCCTGCGCACGAATTTGATCGTCGGCAAACCACACCGCACACCGCGGCATGGCCGGTAAGGCTTGGACAAGTGAAGGATCGTCGAGGAAGCGCTGGATTGGAGTGGCCGCGCCAAGCCTTACCCGCGCGTCGGCCACAGATAATTCACGCAGCTCCGGGATTTTCGTGACGTCGATCAACGCCGGGATATGCACATTCCCGGCGCGCCCCTCGCGCGCCCAGGGAAGTGTATCGGTCGCCCCGGCAACGACGCGGTAGCGCCCGCGATGCGCCTCCATCGCGGCAAATGCCTCGCGAAGCGAGCCCGGCGTGATGTAATCGTCGCAGGTCAGCATCGCGTTCCCCGGAATCCCTTCCCTCACCGTCGGAAGGAACTAAGCGTCACTCCGCCGCTACTTTGTGCGCGGTGTTCATCTTCGCCTTCACCACCACCTTGATGGCGTCCTCGACCCGATCCTTGGCGTAGCGGATTGCCGTCGGCAGATCGTCAAGCGGGAAAGTGTGGGTATGGATTTTGGTGGCATCGAACCGTTTCTGCTTCATGAAAGCTTCAGCGCGGTGGGTCGCGCTCTTTCCTTCACCGCGAATGCCGTAAACATAGATGTTGTTGCGTACGATGTGCGCGACATCGACCGGCACTTCCTCATGCGCAAACGCCGCGAGACAAACGCGCCCGCCTCGGTTGACCATGCGCACCGCGTCGTTGACCGCGCTTGTGGCCGCCGAGCATTCGACCACATAGTCGACGCCCTTGCCGCCATTGAGCTTTTTCACTTCCGCCACCACGTCGGGCGTTTTACGGATGTTGATCACCGCGTCGGCGCCGAGCTGCTTGCCGATTTCCAGGCGGTTATCGCGCGTGCCCGTGAGGATCACCGGCTGGGCACCGAGCGCCTTTGCGACCGCCACCGCCATCAGACCGATCGGGCCCGGGCCGGTGACGCATACGCTTTCACCGGCGACGAGGCCGCCAAGCTCGGTCAGCGCATACATCGCCGTGCCGGCCGTGACGACGAGCGTACCCTCTTCGTCCGTCATCTCGTCCGGGATCGCTACAAGCGTGTTGACGTGATTGACCTGGTATTCACAGAAGCCGCCATCGGTGGTGAACCCATTGGCGCGGTGGCCTTTGTCGACGTCCCCGTAATTGAGCCCGTAGTTGTGGCACGACGTGTACATGCCCTCGCGGCAACGCTTGCACTGTCCGCAGCCGGCATGGATCTCGACCGCCACACGTGTGCCGATCTTGTATTCGTCCACACCGGGCCCAAGCGCAACCACCGTGCCCATATATTCGTGACCCGGAGTAAAGCCCTTGTTGAACGGCAGACCGCCCTGAATTGAGGCCGGCGGGCCGTGATAGATGATCTCGAGGTCGGTGGCGCATATTGCCACCGCGTCGATGCGGACTAGGACTTCCGCTTTTTTCGGCACCGGCACCGGCTTGTTGGTGATACTGAGTTGGCCCGGATCACCGAGGACCCAGGCGCGCTGAGCATCCGGGATCGGAAACTCATTGTGATTGGTTTTCACGCCCTGCGGTGCGTACATCAGATCCTCCAAAGAAAATTTTCTTTTCCGGCGCGCAGATTCAGCTTGCGACCGCTTGGCTCGATCCGGCTTGCGCGGCCGGCTCGCCGAATTCGGCGGACAATCCACGTGTCGCGGCCGTTATCTCGTCACGCATGAGCGCGACGTGCTCTTCACTCGCACGCATCGCCGGGGTCGAGGCGCTGATCGCACCGATCACGGTGCCGGCCTGATCACGAATGGCCGCGCCAACGCAGATCACGCCGGGAAGAAACTCCTCGCGATCGATCGCGTAGCCATTGCGGCGTACGATGCGTAGCGACTCAAGGAGCGCGGGAAACTCGGTGACGGTTTTCTCAGTGTATCGCTTCATGCCGCCGGAAACAATTCGGCGAATTTCGTCTTCAGGCAGCCAGGCGAGAATTGCTTTACCGACAGACGTGGCGTGTGGCGCTTCGAGCTTGCCAATACGGCCGGTGTCGACGCGGACAGCATGGCGTGCTTCGCGCACCGCTAACGTCACAACATTGTCCCCCTGCAGGGCAGCGAGGTGCACGGTTTCGCCGGTCGCGTGGTTTATGGCTTCCAGATAAGGCTGGGCGCGGCGCGGCAAGTCGACCTGCAGGCAAGCATGCCCGAGATAGATAATGCGAGCGCCAAGCGCGTAAAGCCGACGTCCTGGCACTTTGGCGGCAAAGCCGCGCTGGATCAGCGTCGCGAGCAGATGATGGCAGGTGGAGATATTGAGATTGGTGCGGTTGGCAAGTTCGGTGAGCGTCGCCTCGCCCCCGGCCTCGGCGATGGTTTCCAACAGGAACAGCGCACGGTCGACTGATTGAATATTGTGTCGGTCGCCGCCGCGCGGACTTGGAGGCCGGGCCTTGGTGCCGGGCCCCGGCAGAATGGTGGCATTCATCGGTTTGTTTCTCCCTCGGTGCAGGGAAAATCAGTCGACGGGATCGAGTCAAGGAGTTTCAGAATAAGGAACGCAATTTTCACAATGTAAAATAAGATTAGCCTTTATAATAGGCCCCTTTTGGCCTTAACGCGGAGCGGAGGCCAGCCCCAGCTCAATTTCCAGTGCACCACAAAGCATTTGGCCCAGTGTTATGTGCATTTCCTGGATACGGGCGACCGTTTCGGAGGGAACGGCCAGCAGGTGATCGGCAAGGCCAGCCATATTGCCGCCCTTACCCCCCAAAGCCGCGGTGACTAGCCCCATGGCCCTCGCCTGCTTCAACGCCGAAATCACGTTGGCACTTTTTCCGGATGTCGAGATTGCGATGGCAATGTCGCCGGCGCGACCCAACGCCTCGATCTGACGGGCAAAGATGTTGTCAAAGCCCAAATCGTTGCCGGCCGCGGTAAGAGCCGAAGTGTCAGTCGTCAATGCAATTGCCGCAATCGGTACGCGGGTGGTCTTGTAGCGAATGGTCAGCTCTGTCGCGAGATGCTGAGCATCTGCTGCGCTCCCGCCATTGCCAAAGAACATAAGTTTGCCGCCGCCACGAATGGACTTGACGCATGCGTGAACCAGTTCGGCGAAAGCGCTAGGCAACGCCGCCTCAGATCGACGGGCGACGTCATGGTGTTCGGCAAATTCTGCTCTAAAGAATGCAGCAAGATCCACTTTCAAAATTCCTTCACGCAGCCTCACCGCGAAACTCAGGCACAGCGTCCCGCAACACATTATAGATTGCCGCTCGTTCCCCGCGCACCACACCTTGTTCCAATGTCGCAACCCATGCCCGGATAGCCTCGAGCGACGGCCGAACCGGCTTGGCGGCGACAATACCGGGAATTCCGATATCGGCGGTCTCTTCCTCCCGCGCAAACAAGATTTCATGGAGCCGCTCGCCGGGACGAATACCCGTGAATTCAATCTTGATGTCGCGGCCCGGCTCCAGTCCGCTGAGCCGGATAATTCGCTCGGCAAGATCAACGATCTTTACCGGTTGGCCCATATTGAGCACATAGACCGACACGTCTCCATTTACCCGTTCGAACGCATGGCTGGCAGCCGTGACGACCAGATCACACGCTTCGCGAATGGTCATGAAGTAACGGACCATATCCGGATGGGTAACAGTGATCGGACCACCCGCTTCGATCTGCGCCTTGAATTTCGGAACCACTGAACCATTGGACGCGAGCACGTTTCCAAACCGCACCGAGATCAATCGCATCGCCTGCCGGCCGGTGGCATGATGGTGCGCAAATTCGTCGTCGAGCGCCTGGCAATACATTTCCGCCAAACGCTTGGTCGCTCCCAGAACTGATACCGGCTCAATCGCCTTGTCGGTTGAGATCATGACCATGGCGCTCGCGCCGCTGGCGGCGGCAGCGTCGGCAACATTGATGGAGCCGAACACATTAGTCTTGATGCCTTCGTCCCAATCCTTTTCCAGCAAGGGCACGTGCTTGAGTGCGGCGGCATGGAAGACAATATCTGGCCTAAAATGAGCGACCAAACTCATAACCCGTTGCCGATCACGAACATCAGCAATGCGGCCGGAGATATCCGCCTCGCTGTGCTTGCTTCTGAGCGATTCCAAAACTGCGTGTAACGCCGGTTCGGAATGCTCGATCACCAGCAGGCGAGACGCGCCGAACGTGACGATCCGGTCGCAGATTTCCGAACCAATCGAGCCCCCGCCACCAGTGACGACAATTGCTTTTCCACTCACGAATTCTTCGAGGCGCCGGTAATCAATTCTGACGCTGGGCCGCAGCAGAAGATCTTCGACCGCCACGGGAGTCAATTGCACTGCCGGCCCGCCCGCATCCAGCGACGGCATCTGACTCATGGTCAGGCCCAAGCGGCGCGCTCGCATCAAAATTGCTTCCGGCCGGGCTTCCGGAGCGAGCGCGGAGGGCGCAAGCACAAGCCTTGTCACGCGATTTCCGCGGCTTTCCAGATCCGAAACGACGCGCTCCAGATCGTCGATATCCCCCAGAACGGGGATGCCACGAATCGACTGCCCCCGATCGGCGACTGATGGCGAAAGAATTCCAACCGGCCAGATCTTTTTTACGGCGCCGCTTTCAATCGAACGCAGCAAGACCTCGGCGTCGGCAGCCCGACCGAGAACCAATACCGATGCGGCGTCCGCTATTTTTACGCGCTGAAGAGTTCGCGCATAGTGAAAATAGCGGTAGGCGACCCGCAAGCCACCCAGAAAAAACATCTGCAAAAACCAATACAGCAAGATGGTAGTCTTGCCGAAGAAGAATGTGCCGTAAATATTCGGAGCCAACAGAACATAGTCGACCGCGAGCAGCGAAATGGCGAGCGCGGTAGAGGCGCGAAACAGATTGAAGAGATCCGGAACCGAGGTGAAACGCCACTTATTGCGATGCAAGCCGATGATGAAATAGACCAACGCCGCATAGACCAAGAAAACCGGGAGGAATTTCTCGAGACCATGCAGCCGCTCATACAGCGCGGCACCCTCGAAGCGCATAAAGAACGTGAGAACGACCGCCGCCGCAGTGGCAACAAGATCATGCAGAACAATCAGGATCTGACGCGGCGTCAGTTTGAGTGACCGTATCATTTCACGATCGCGCCACTTGCCTGGTTGAACTTCACGAGCGTCACAAGGAAGCCAGCTCTCTCATTGCGAAGGATGACGGAAATGTCGCGGCGTGTTGTCATGTCTAGTACACGACGTTTGCGTTCTTGAGAAAGCCCCAGACATCCACCACTGGTTTGCCTTTGAGGTCGACATTCGCATAAGCCGCGTGCGGCGTGCACAAAATCAGGATATCGCTACGCGCAATCACCTGGTCGAGCGGAAGAATGTCGGGGTCTGTGGTTACAAAGGGATCAGTGGTGAGAACCTCCCGTGCGCACATCTCCATCACGTGCTTGAGCTTGTAGCTTAGCGAGGCGCGCGTATCGTCGATTTCGGCCTTGAAGGCCATCCCCAACAGGCCGACTGTCATCCCCGCAATGTCATAGGCATGCCGCAGATCGTCGGCCAACTGCAGTACCAGACCCTCATTCACCTGCATCGCCGCATGGCCAAGCCCAAATTGATTTCTTGCGAATGCAGCAAGTTGCATCGTGTCCTTGAGAAGACAGGGCCCCGCCGAAAAGCCCGGTCCTGGGAAGCTTTTTGCGCGTGGATAATTTTGCTTCATCGCACGCATGACGGCCTGATAGTCCGCACCGGCCGATTTCGCGATCATGTAAAACTGGTTGGTCGCCGCGAATTCTATGTAACGGTAGGCATTGTTGAAGAGCTTGGCAAACTCGGCTTCGATAGGCTTGACGATGACGAGTTCGGGCGCGATTTTTTGAAAAAGGCTGCTTGCTTCCTGCTCGGCGTCAGCAGTTGTACCGCTAATGATCTGCGGCATCTCACGCAATTCCTTGACGCCGTAGCCTTGCACGACACGCTCTGGACAAAACGCGACCTTATTTTTTCGGCCGAGCCGTTTGAGGTAGTCGTGCAGCCAGTCTGTCGTTCCCGGGTAGACAGTGGAACGCAAAATCAGCAATTGATCGTCCGCGACATGCGGCAGCAGGCTGTCAATGCAGCGCTGTACTTCGCTCGGCACAGGATTGAGAAATTCATCGACCGGAGTGCCGATGGTAATGATCACCGGGCCGGTACGGCCAATCTCGCCAGGCGAAGAAGTTAACACCAGCTTGTTGTCTGCGAGCGCTTTGACTAAGAGCGGTGCCGCACCATGCTCGATGAACGGCAATTTTCCGGACTTCAGCGTCGCCAGCGCCGCTTCATTGCGGTCATTGACGTTGACCGTCAGGCCAGCCTCGGTGAACGCGAGCACAAGCGGTATGCCGACATGACCGGCACCGCCGATAACCGTGAGATCAGCCGTTTTCGCGCTGGTCGGACCGGACCGCGCCGTTTTGGTGGATGCGATGTTCACGAAGTCCCCTTCACGCCGGAATACGCAATTATAATAGCAAATCGCGTGCGCAGCCTCTGCCAGCCGGTCAAACGGGCTAATTGGACCTTATTTCAAATGCTTAGGTAGCAAATTCTAGCGACCGGGCAACAGCCAATTTGGCGGCGCAATCGCAGCCACCGCGTAGCAAGGGCTGCCGTCGCGACCCGCCGCAGCGCCAGACGGAGCGGGACTAATCTCTCAAAGGCTTTTGTCGGCGGTCAGAACTGCTCGCACGTCATTTTCGCTCAACAGCTTTTCAAAATACGCAATTGTTCGGGTCAACCCCTCTTTAAGCTGCGTACGCGGCGACCACGACAAAAATTCCTGTGCGCGCGAAATGTCCGGGCGCCTCTGCCTCGGATCATTCTCGGGTAACGGGCGATGCACGACGCGCGAACGGGAGCCGGTCATCTCGATGATGGTGCTGGCCAACTCGAGCATCGAAAACTCGGTCGGATTTCCAATGTTGATTGGACCGGTGACCTGGTCTTTTGTTGCCATCAAACGCACAAGACCGTCGATAAGATCGTCCACATAACAGAACGATCGCGTCTGCGTACCGTCGCCGTACACCGTAAGATCCTGGCCCAGCAAAGCCTGAACTATGAAATTCGATACCACACGCCCATCGTTTGGATGCATGCGCGGACCATAGGTATTGAAAATTCGCGCCACCTTGATGCGCAATTTGTGCTGACGCCAGTAATCGAAAAATAAAGTCTCTGCGCAGCGTTTGCCTTCATCGTAGCATGAGCGTGGCCCCACCGGGTTGACGTGACCCCAATAGTCCTCGGGCTGAGGATGCACATTCGGATCACCATAGACCTCCGACGTCGAAGCCTGGAGGATCTTGGCCTTCACGCGCTTCGCCAAGCCGAGGACGTTGATCGCGCCATGCACGCTGGTCTTCGTCGTTTGCACCGGGTCCCGCTGATAGTGGATTGGCGACGCCGGGCAAGCGAGGTTGTAGATTTCATCAACCTCAACATAGAGCGGAAATGTCACATCATGACGCGTCAATTCGAAATGCTTGTGATCGAGCAAATGCTCGATATTTTTTCGGGCGCCGGTAAAAAAATTATCGACGCAAAGCACATCCCCACCTTGCGCCAGAAGCCGTTCGCAAAGATGCGAGCCAAGAAAACCCGCTCCGCCGGTCACCAGTATTCGCTGCTGCAGATGCATCGGGCACCCAATTGATTCTATATGTCTTTTATCACGTCAGAAAAGGATATGGTGATGTCAGTCCAATTTCTCAGCTTATTTCGATTTTTGGCGGCTTTTCATTTGTTTTCCCGCATGCGAAATCTCCGGTCTTACGACCTGCCAAATCGAAACAAGTGGAAATGAGGCGGGCGCCCTACCCACTCGAAACCAAACCGGGTGCTTGCACCAGCAAATTCACCATGCGAAGCCGTAAAGCCCATGTCCGACCAAAAACACCACAGTGCCGGAAAGAAAAAGAGATCTGACGCATGCCGGCCGGCGGCATTTCTCGATCGTGATGGCGTTCTCAACCTCGACCACGGCTATGCCTATCGACCGGAGCAGCTTGAATGGATCCATGGCGCTCCAGAGGCGGTGCGGCTCCTGAACGAAGCCGGTTACTACGTTTTTGTTGTGACGAACCAGTCCGGCGTTGCGCGCGGATACTACAGCGAAGACGCAGTGAAAGCCTTCCATGCGCACATGCAGAAACAGCTTGCATCGCATGGGGCACATGTCGATGCATTTTATTTTTGTCCGCATCATCCTGAAGGAACCATCAAGCCGCTGGCAATCCACTGTCGATGTCGCAAGCCCGCCCCCGGTATGCTGGAACAAGCCGCGAGCGAATGGCCAATCGATCGCGATGCCAGCTTCCTGATTGGCGATAAGGATGCGGACGTCGGCACAGCGCAAGCATTTAACATTCGCGGAATTAAATTTGATTTTCGCGTCGAACTCTCTCACGGATTTGGTGCGCCGAGAAATCGCTGTCCAGCGCGACCGGAAAGAGCGCCGCTCATTATGAATAGTTCGATTGGGGACACGTCACAGGCACGTTTTCTGACGTATTTGCTGTTACTTTGGCTTGTCGGGATTGCCCTGCGGCTGACAATTTTGGCGGTGCCGCCTGTCATTCCAATTATCCACGACGAATTGCATCTAAGCGCAACCCAGATCGGCGTACTAACCGGCCTGCCTTCAATGCTGTTTGCTTTTGCGGCCGTCCCGGGGTCGCTTTTGATTGCACGGCTTGGCACCCGCGCCGCATTGGTTGTCGGTCTTGGCCTCACTGCAATCGGTGGCGCATTGCGCGGCGCGTTGCCGGACGTGAATTGGCTATATGCCATGACCGTCGCAATGGGTGCAGGCGTAGCGATCATGCAGGTCAGCATGCCGCCGGCGGTGCGCGCGTGGCTGCCACACCGAATTGGATTTGCGACTGCGGTTTACACCAATGGACTGCTCATTGGAGAAATCCTGCCAGTCGCATTGATGCTCACTTTGGTCCTGCCTCTCGCCGGCGGGTATTGGCAATGGGGCTTTGTGATCTGGAGCGTGCCGGTTGCCATTATTGCCGTTCTGGTGATGGCGCTTGCGCCAAAGCAAGCCCTTGCAAATGGAACAGCCACACGGCTGCGCTGGTGGCCAAATTGGCGCAACAGCCTGATTTGGCGGCTTGGCATCATGCTTGGCACAGTGAACGCCACGTATTTTGCGACCAACGCCTTCATACCCGACTACTTGCGCAGTAATGGACAAGGGGAATGGATCGGCGCTGCTTTGTCAGGATTGAATGTCGGACAATTGCCGGCCTCGTTCCTTTTGCTCGCCTTTGCGAGTCGACTTGAAGGGAAAGTGTGGCCTTACGTCGTTTGCGGCGGGCTTCAAGTAATGGCGGCGGCGGGCATCGTATTTGGTTCCGGACCCTGGATCGTCGCGGCAGCCACATTGCAAGGCTTCGCCGCCGCGGCAATTTTGATCCTGGTGTTGGCATTACCGCCGCTCCTGAGCCCGCCCGACGATGTCCATCGCGTGACTGCCGCAATGTTCACCATTAGCTACAGTTGTGCGGTTATAGTGCCCATCGTTAGCGGTATGGCGTGGGATGTGAGCGGCATCGCCAGTTTTGCTTTCATACCAATTGGGTTGTGCGGGATGCTGCTGGTTATCCTTGCGCCGGCGATCAACCATGTCCCCCGCATGAAGGAATAATGCGATGCGCCAGATTCCAGTCGGAGCCAAAGGGACGTACTCGCTCACGGTGACGCCGGCGCACCTCGCCAATCAGTTCAAGGACGCGGCCCTACCGCACGTGTTTGCTACACCTATGATGGTGACTGCGATGGAAAACGCCGCGCTCAACGCGGTGCGGGACTATCTCGGCCCCAGAGAAAGCGCGGTCGGCACACTTGTCAATGTCCGCCATATTGCGGCGACCCCCGCCGGGCACCGGATTACGGCCGAAGCCGAGGTTACCAAAGTCGATGGCCGCCGCATTGAGTTTAAAGTGAGCGCGCGCGATGAAATTGAACCGATCGGCGACGGGACGCATGAGCGCATGATCGTCGACTTGAACCGTCTCGATCAAAGGCTGAAGGCAAAAGCCCGCCCGTAACTCGTTGCTCCTCGACGGACGCTACTTCGTGACCACGATTTTTGCGTCTTTGACGACCTTGCCCCACTTGATCGTCTCGGATCGAATAAACGCAGCAAACTGTTCGGGTGTGCCGAGGATCGGCTCCAACCCCTGCGCAGCGAGATACTCCTTAGTGAAGTTCTTATCAGTAATGACCTTTGTCACATCCTGATTGATCTTTTTGATGATATCCGGCGGCGTGCCGGCCGGAGCCACCAGGCCAAACCAGGACTTTGCTTCGAACCCCGGCGCACCGGACTCGGAAATCGTCGGCACTTCGGGGAATTCACTGCTGCGATGGCTGCTTCCAACACCGATCATACGCAGTTTGCCTGCTTTCACATTGCCTTGGACGATACTCAAAGCGGCGAACATAAAACCGATGTGGCCACCAATGACATCGGTCATCGCAGGGCCGGCACCATTGTAGGGAATGTGGCTAAAGCGCACGCCAGTCGCTGTCTGAAGAAGCTCCATATTGAGATGACCTGTCGACCCGATGCCGAACGATCCATATGTCAGTTCGCCCGGCTTGGATTTAGCGAGCGCCACAAGATCCCTGACAGTTTTCACGGGCAGTGAGGGATTGACGACCAGCGCCTGAGTTGCCGAAACAAGCGCGGTGATTGGTGCAAAATCCTTGAGTGGATCGTAGGGGATTTTTTCATGCAGATGCGGGACCGTGACCAAGGTGAGCTCTGCGGTCAGCAGAAGCGTATAACCATCCGCCGGCGCCTTCGCGACCTGTTCAGCCCCAATCATCGTGCTTGCGCCAGGCCGGTTGTCCACGACCACTTGTTGGCTCCACGAGTCGGAAAGACGCTGGGATAAAATGCGCGCGAAGGCATCGACCGCACCGCCTGCGGGATATGGAACGACAATATGGACCGGTTTTGTTGGATACTGTGCCCATGCAGCTTGGTGAACGACCAATCCGACAATCGTAAGAAGGGCTCCCACTCCGCGGCGCCACATGACTTTCTCCGTTGCAGACACTAACCGGCTCTTTGGGAGCTCATGCTTCAATTTGGTTTCATTCGGCGAACGATTTCGCGTCGTTTTAGCCACCAGGAAAGACCGCGCGGAAGAATGTCGAGATAATTCTCAATTCCAAGTTCTTTCGCGGCATGAAGGGGCCAATGCGGATCAAAGAGAAGCTCTCTTGCGAGCGCGACCAAATCCGCCTGGCCGGCACCAAGAATCTGCTCCGCATGCCGCGCCTGGGTGATCAGACCGACAGCGACAGATTTGACGCCCGCCTCCCTTCGCACACGCTCTGCATAAGGAACGTGATAACCCGGCACTCGCGGCACGATTTCTGTATTGATTGGGCCGCCTATTCCCCCAGACGAACAGGTTATGACGTCAACGCCGCGATGCGACAGTTCGCGTGCAAGCACAATTGTGTCGTCCATCGACCAGCGTCCTTCCGGACCATCCGTCGCCGAGCAACGGAAAAACAGCGGCCGATCTTGTGGCCATACCGCACGCACTGCCTCTGTAATTTCGAGGGCAAACCGCATGCGGCCTTTCAAATCGCCGCCGTAGGCATCGTTACGGCGGTTCGCGAGGGGACTGAGGAACTGGTGTATCAGGTACCCATGCGCGCCATGGATCTCACAAATATCGAATCCCGCATCGACACTACGAAGAGCGGCATCGCGCCACACTCCGATCATATCCTGGATATCCCCCGCTGACATTGCGATTGGCACTGTTGAACCGGCGCGAGAGGCCGGGATAGCGCTCGACGACACGCCGACCCACGGCGCTAATCCACGCGCCGCATCGCTCTCATCAAGCGGCTTGAAATCGTTCCACGGCGCATCGCTGGATGCACGCCGCCCCGCGTGCCCCAATTGAATGCCCGGAATCGCGCCCTGGCTGCGAATGAAATCGGTAATTCTCCGATAGGACGGAATGTGGTCATCGGAATAGATCCCGGCGCATTCGTAAGTTTTGCGACCGCGATCCTCCACCGCGGTCTCTTCCGTAAACACAATGCCTGCACCGCCGATGGCATATTTCCCGAGAGTCACCAGGTGCCAATCGGTAGGCCCCCCGTTTCTCGATTCATATTGGCACATCGGGGAAACGACTATGCGGTTGCGCGCATAGATCCCGCGAAGGGGAATTGGCTGAAGGAGAAGCGGAAGGCGCACGCCTGCATCATGCACGGCGATCGTCTCCAGAGCTCGACTGCGATGTCATCAATGCGACCTGTTAACGTCAGATGCGCGCGCGAACCTTTGTTCGGAGCCGCTGTATGAATGATTTCACAGCCGGAGCACTTTCGCTCTTTCGGTAAACCACTGCAATCTCAGCTTCCTGCAGCGCTCCGGTAATTTTCCGACATACAACTCCAGGTATTACGACGTTCTGCATGGGAGCCGAGATAATTCCAAGCCCGACACCAGCCGCAACGAGGGTCAGAAGCGAAAAAATGTCTGACGTTCTTTCGGCAATGTGAAGCGATTGACCCGGCTTCGATATAGCACCCAAGTTTCCCCAAAAACCAACATCCATTTCAAGAGGACCGGACACAAATCGTTCCTTAGCAAGGATGCTCGGCGTGATTTGCTTGCGTCTGGCCAACGGATGCCCTTCCGGAATTGCAACGAAATAAGAATGGCGATCAACGACAAACCCCGTAAGTTCGGCCGGATATCGCTGCGGCGCCCTGATGAAGCCAATATCGAGGTCTCCCTCAACTATCGCTTTCAATTGGGGGAAAGTTTCCATGCGTTTTATCTGTAAAGAAACACCCGGATTTCCTTTTTGGAATGCCTCGATCAGTTCCGGCAGCAAACCAATACAGCTTGCCGACAATATATAACCCAAAGCTATTGAACCAATGTCGCCGCGGGCCGCTTGTTTTCCGACAAGCTCGGCATTCTCTGCTTGCCTTAATGTCGCGCGCGCTTCTTCAAGAAATCGCCTGCCAGTTTGCGTAAGCGATACGGCACTTTTCTTCTTGCGCGACAGAAGTTGTGCGCCGAGCATCGTCTCCAGTGCCTGAATTTGGTGACTGAGCGTTGGCGTCGAAATATTGAGATGCTCAGCTGCGCGCGAGAAATGCAGCTTTTCCGCAACCGCCACAAAATACCGTAGATGCCGCAATTCCATATGACAATTATCAATCATCGATGAAAAAAACGCCACCGAGTTAAATGGTGATTTTGAAAGCCGCAAAATAATTGCAGGGACTTGTCAAAACGCCGATTAGTGACCCAAAGCGGACATCCGCCCTAGATCGAACCGAGGTGAAGTCGTCGACAACCAGGCATCCGGTCGGAAGGGTGTTCCGGCGACATAATAGCCGCCTTCCGACACGGCCGATGGCTTTGCGCTCATTCCCGATGCCGCTCGACCCTCGGCAGCCGGTACAGAAGACGAGCGCGACGAGTTCGCTATCATGGCCGCAGCAATTCAAAGCGCGCGTCAATATTCGATAATCCTCGTTATCGTCTATAAACAATTAAATTGGATTGTCTAAACATCAAACGACCAGCCGTGTCGCTCTATGGCCCGAGAAAATAAGGCCTTTTGCACTCGTGCCTTTGCGATTTTTCGCCGACAATAGTTTCGTGGGTCCGTCGCCGACGTACCTAGACACCGCACCCATCACAATACTACCGCGTGTATTTTGACACTGTGCAATTTGGAACAGCGCACCGCTGACGTTGAAGGTAAAAACGAATCATTCGTTGCGCGAAACGTTTGCAAAATTAGCGACGCACGAAAACACCCGTACCCAGGATGGGGCAGAAAGCGAAGTGACCTGAACAAGGTCACTTGCGAAACGCTCGCGCAATTCCTTTCAGCGTTCATTTGGCCAGCACCCAACCGACGGTGATGGGCACAGAGACACGACCAGCGAACTGAGTGCAGGCCCTTACAAAAGGAACAGCTCATGAAGTCGCAAATTGTTAAGCGGTCCATCGTCATCGATGGCCACAAGACCAGCGTCAGTCTAGAGGATCCATTTTGGCGCTGCCTGAAAGAGATTGCGCAGGGCGAGCAGCGGACTTTGTCGAAAGTGGTCGCGGCAATCGACCTCGCCCGCCAGCATGGTAATCTCTCCTCGGCCATCCGACTATTTGTGCTCGACCGTATGCGCGCAGCGCGATATTCCGCCCATCGGCTCGATGGCGACCAGACTGGCACGTTAGTTCAAGGGGACATCGAAGTGCGCGTCTGAGCGCTTTGCGGGCAGTACCGATTGTCGCAGTACAAACTGCAAGCGGGCTGCCATCGGATTGGCAGCCTCCCGTTAGCCGATTGAGGCGGGATTGAATCTCATGCTTCAGCCCAGCAACCTAGACCAAGCAACGAACTGCCCTAAGTGCGGCACCGACATGATCCTCGCGGCTATTGTGCCACACACGATCAATGCTCGAATGGAACGGCGTACGTTCGTTTGTGCCAAATGCAATCAGACGAGAACGTACATATTAGCGGCTGAATACGCTGCCGGCCCCTAAATCTCTTTTGTTGTTTCACGCCATGGCCGTTCGGTCCGGCTGTGGCGCGCAGGATGCGCGCGCCACGCTTGAGGAAGGCCACATTGCATTTTGCTCAACTCATGCCGCACTGCGCCAATCACCATTGGCACGAATGGCTAGCCTCAGTGCTAGTCACTGCAATCACCCACGTTTGCAATCGAGATAAGCTGCTGCCGCGCCACTATTAATTTCAGGGGGCGCACCTCGGCCTAATTTTCGTTGTGCAACGCACAGTCGCAGGTTCTCTCTTGCACCAACCGGCGCGCGAAAATACAATGCCAACTTGCTTGCTTAGTTCTTGAGAGCGACCCATGGACGTCGTGCAATTATTTGCCCGGCAATCCGTCGCACCGCCTTTATGCAAATATCGCGCGGATCAAATTCTCTATGCGCAGGGAGATCCCTCGGATTCCATTTTCTACATCCATCACGGCAAGGTTAAAGTCACAGTCGTTTCCGAGCGCGGGAAGGAAGCGGTTGTCGGGATACGGGGGCCGGATGAATTTTGTGGCGAGGGAGCCATGACCGGGATTCCGTTTCGCCTGGCTTCAGCGCGCGCAATGACGGAGTGCGAAATTGTGCGCCTGGAGAAGACGACCATTGTGCGGCTCCTGCACAGCGAGCCGGAGTTTGCCGATTATTTTCTTGCCCACCTTTTGACGCGGACCGCAAAAGTCGAAGCGGATCTTGTCGACCAATTGTTCAATTCCAGCGAGATGCGGCTCGCACGCGCCCTTTTGCTGTTAGCCAATTACGGCAACGACGGCGGTCCAGAGCCGATCCCGGTCAAAGTGAACCAGGAGACGCTCGCTGAATTGATCGGGACAACGCGCTCGCGCGTCAATGTATTCATGAACAAGTTTCGAAAATTAGGCTTGATCGAATACAACGGCCACCTAAAGGTCCAAAAGGCTCTCCTGAATTTTGTCCTGCATGAAAAGCCGCATATTTCAGACTAGACTGCGCGCGCCGGAGAACTCGAACCACCAAACTCATCGCGGCCATCTCAGTGGCGACTGACAAGCCCAACCGAAGGCAATCGAACGCCCGCTAAGTACCTGCCTGCGAACGGCTGTTCGTCCGTCAGCGGTAGAGCGAAAGCTCGGGCCGGCTGTCGGGTATGAAGCCGTCTTTATTCGGCATCGCAACTTTCGGTAGCGTTTGCGCGTTCATCGTATCGGTCGGCTTGATGATTTTGGCCTCGGACAGAATGTAGGCGACCACCGCGTAGACGTCATCGTCCTTGAGCGAGCCAGGCGCATTGAATGGCATTGCCCGCTTGACGTAGTCGAACAATGTCGTCGCATATGGCCAATAGCTTTCGACCGTTTTAATCGGGGTCTTCGTGGGAAGCGAACCACGGCCACCGAGGAGCCGGTCCCCGCCGATTCCCTTTTCCGGATTGCCCTGCAATTTATCGCCGTGACAAGCCACGCAGGTATCTGCATAGACCTTGGCACCGACTGCTGCGGTGCCGCTGCCCGGCGGAAGTCCGCTGCCATCGGCCGGAATAGAAAAATACTTTGCGAGCTCGGCAGAATCGACTTTGGTGCCGAAGCCGTAATGCGGCGGCGCACTTTGTGCGATCGCGGCGGTGGACAGGACGGCAACGAAGAAAACGCTCGCGCCAGCCCGTTTGGTGTTAGGCGTGAACATTGGTGACATCCCCGGTTTCGCTGACACCCCAGCTCTGAATGGCATTCAAGTGATAGATTGATCCGAACGGCCCGTTCGAGCCGCGGATCGCGATCAGTTGTTGCAAAGTTGGCTGCACATATCCGGTTTCGTCGGTGCAGCGGCTTTGGAGGACCGCGGCTTTACCATCCCAAATCCACGGGAAACTAAACCGCACTGTGCAAATCTGCTCCGGCATCGATTGCAATTGTGCGGGATACCAGATCTTGCCGCCGTCGACAGAGACGTCGACCTGCTGCACGCGCCCACGGCCAGTCCACGCCAGACCGGTGACGTTGTAAAAGCCAGGCCCCGGCAGCTTCATGTCGCCGGACGGGAAGGTGATCACCGACTTTGCTTCCATATCCATGCTGAACTGGCGTGCTTTGCCGTCGGCGAGCAGATCCGTGTACTTCGACGTCTCTTCGCGTGTCATGTAGGGCTTGTCGCTGACATCAAGGCGGCGCAACCATTTGATGTGTGTGTTGCCCTCGTAACCTGGCAGCAGCAGCCGCAGCGGATAACCTTGCTCGGGCCGCAGGGCTTCGCCGTTTTGCCCATAAACGATGAGCGCGTCCTTCAGCATTTTTTCCATCGGTATGCTGCGCGTCATCACCGCAGCATCGGCGCCTTCCGCCAACACCCAGGTCGAGCCTTCCTTCAAACCGACTTCACGCGCGAAAGTCGCAAACTGAACGCCCGTCCATTCCGATGTGCTGAGCAGACCATGCGTGCCCTGTACGGTTTTCAGCGTCGGCTTGTTCCACTCGGTCAAGCCATTGCCTGAGCATTCGATAAAATGTTTGCGTGTCACCGACGGCAGCCGCTTGATGTCCGCCATCGTGAATTTCTTCGGCGTGTCGACCATGCCGTGCATTATCAGCGAGTGCTTGGCCGGATCGATCGTCGGAATGCCGCCGTGGTGACGCTCAAAATGCAACCCTGACGGCGTGAGATTTCCGAGCGACTTGTCGAGCGGCGTCATACTCCAGGAGGTGTTCTCGTTCGCAGTCGGAAAGCGCCAACGCACTTCCGTCTCGAACTGCGAGCGGGAACCATAGCCGCCATCAGCCGCGACGGGGCGCCCCTGCTCCTTGGTGGAGTCATCAGGAACGCTGAAATGCACGGCGCCCGGTGGCGCTTGCTCGGCGGCCTGCGCCATCGTTGAGCCGATAGCGGCGCCCGCCACAGAGCCGGCCGCAAACAGAAATTTACGGCGATCGGTCAAGCCGTCGCGCGGGAACATCCCGTCTTTACAATCGCATTCTTCTGCTTGCGCCTTGCGGTCGGCAATGTGCCGCGCCTCGGCCATGGTCATTTCCTCGACCATGCGCCGCGCCTTTTCGTCATAGATAACGGATTCCGGCCGTTCCATCGTCGCCTCCCTGGCAACCGCACGGAGCGCAATCCATCGAGAGCGCCCGCGGGAATTATTATTATTCTCCGACCTTAGCCGAAGGTAGCAATAAATCTCTCTTGTTACCTCTATGATGTTATCGACGGGGCCTAATTTGGCGGAAAATTCGACATAGTTTGCGCTGCAAAACGCGCGTCGCCGCAAAATTCAATCAAGCGGAGAATGCGCGTGTGGTCGCCTTCACACGACCGCGGTTGGCGATGCCGGGGCGTTCTGCGCCGATGCGGCCGGCAACCTTACTCCGACAATCCGCGCTGCGGTGGTAAAGCTCCCATCAGCGTCGAAGCCGTGGATGTAATAGACCGGACACTGCTTCATGTGGGCCGGATACTCGCCTCTGCGCAAAGTCGTTGCGATGCACGGCACCACAATCGCCGGAATGTTGCCGACATGACCTTCCGCCGGACGGTGCACATGGCCACTGAAAACGGCGGCAATCCGCTCGCAGTACTGCAAGGTTTCGCGCAGTCTCGCCATGATCTCGGGCGTCTCGAAATTGAGGGGATTGGGCCCCACTAGAACTTCGAACGGCGGATGGTGCGCAAAAACCGCAATCGGCTTTTTGGTTTCCGCACCGATCAGATCGACCAGATGTTTCGCCCGTTCGGGGCAAAAGTCTCCTTTGTTGCTCTGCGTGTTCAGGGTGTCGACCGCGATCAACCTGACCGGATAGTCCTCAACCGAATATTCGATGAAGCCGGAACCCGGCTTGAGATAGCCGCGCGGAGAAAAAGCCGCGCGCAAATTTGCCCGGTCATCCTTGTTACCAGGGATGACATAAACTGGCGCTCTCGCCTTAGCCAAGATACGCACGGCCTCGGCGTATTCGTCTTGCCGGCCGTTATGCACTATATCACCGGAGTGAATGATCACGTCCGGCGCCGGATCGAGCGCGTTGATGTCCGCAATCGTGCGTTCGAAATCGCGTATTCTCTGGTCGGCGTCGGGCGTATCCAACGCTATGTGGGTGTCGGAGATTTGCGCGATAATCATGATGCCCGACACTAGCCCGCTGATTTCAGGCCCGCGTAATATTTTCTGAGGATCGCAACTACCTCGGGCCGGCTGAACTCGGGCGGTATGTCCGCGTCGGTCGAGAGCATCTCCCGCTGCTGCGTGCCGGAAATCGAAATGTGCTCCTTCGGATCGTGCGGACAGGTTTTCGCCGTCGCCATGCCGTAGCACTTCCGGCAATAGAACGTGACGTCGATCTTCAACGGCTTGGTCAGCAGCGCGCCCGGCCAAAGTTGATCGAAGATGTGATGGGCATCAAAGGGGCCGTAGTAACTGCCGACGCCGGCATGGTCGCGCCCGACGATCAGATGCGAGCAGCCGAAGTTCTGGCGGATCAAAGCGTGCAGTAGCGCTTCGCGCGGGCCGGCGTAACGCATCTCGATCGGATAGCCCGCCTGGATGACCGTGCCCGGACGGAAGTAATTGTCGATCATCGCCTGGATCGCGCGCGTTCGGACATCGGCCGGAATGTCGCCCGCTTTCAATTTGCCCAGTACCTGATGGATGAAAACGCCGTCCATCACCTCAACCGCGATCTTCACCAGGTATTCGTGGCTGCGATGCATGGGATTGCGGGTCTGGAAGGCCGCGACATTCGACCAACCGCGCTCGAGAAACATGGCCCGCGACTGGGCGGGGCGGATATAGAGTTCGGGATATCTGGCGGGATATTCGCCCTCGCTCAGCACCGTGACGCGGCCTGACAGGTTAACAGCGCCCTGCTCCAGGACCTTCGCCACGCCCGGATGTTTCGGATCGGTGGTGCGGTAGACGTGCTCGGCCTCGAATTTCTTGTCGATCGAATACTTATCGCGAACCTCCATAACAGCGAGTACGTCGCCGGTATCCGCGTCGATGAGCGTGACCTCCTCTTCAGCATGGACGCTGTCGGCGAGGTCTTTGCTGACGGGAAGCGTGATGGGGATCGGCCAGAAGAGACCGCTCGCCAGCTTCATGTCCAAACACGAACCGCGCCAGTCATCGTGCCCCATAAAGCCGTCAAGCGGCGTGTAGGCGCCCATGGCCAGCATGAACACGTCGGAGACTGCGCGCGAATCCAGCGGAATTTTTTTCAGCGTCCCGGCGCGCTTGCGCTCCTCGGCCCGCTCCGCCTCCGGCAGCAAGAGCGGCTTCACGGATTCGGAGCCGTGCGGCGGGACGAGCTTCGACATGGCAGCCTACGGCTTCTTTGGGGTCTTGTATTCGGCTTCCTTCTGGAACTGTTCCCAGACGGTTTCGAAACCAACAAACCCCTTCTCGTTTGCCGGTTTCTGACGCGTCGTTAGAAAGCGCGCATGTCCGTCAGGGACTTTGGTGGGGGTGGTGGGTTTTGTTTCGCTCATAAGTCACCTTTTGCCATGAAGCCGGGATTGCAAGTGCAGGTCACAGAAGCAGAAATTGGCCGATGCATTCAAACAGGTCGCATGAGTAACGGGTCGATATCCGGATCGGCGATGATCGCCCCGCCCGCCCTTGCCTCTTCGTCGGTCGCATCGCGCACGGTCAATATCTTGAGCGAAAAGACGACCTCTCTGCCGCAAAGCGGATTGTTACCGTCGACGGTCAGTGTCTTGTCATCGATCCGTGTCACGAGAAAGCTGCGGGTCTGGCCCCTGTCGTTTTCCATGAGGATGGAGGTGCCAAGCTGCCGATACTCCTCGGGAACGTTGTCGATGTTATCGGTAAAAACCAGCGACTCGTCTCTGGGGCCGAAAATCTGATTGCCGTCGATCGGTACATCGATGACGTCGCCGGCGGACTTGCCCTCCAGTTCCATATGGACGGAAGGGGCGAGAATTTCATTGTGTCCGTGAACATAGCCCAACGGGAATTCGACCATGGTGAGGACATCGCCCGATTTCATGTCGGTCACCTTGTAGGTCAGCCCGACAAACTTGCCCTCCTGAATGGTTTCACTCATGTCGAATCCACTAGTCAGAAGATAGACGCACCGAAGATCCTGACCTTTTCATCTTCATACCCGAGGACAAGTCTACCAAGCCATTCGCCCGCTTTCTTGCTGCTCCGTTGCCGGTAAAGCACCGTTACGTGTTCGCCCCTGCGGATAATGCCGAGATAGTCGAAATGCCCGGATAGGTTTCTGGCCAGTTCGCTGTTTGCGAACTGGTGGCCAGCCTCAACTTGATTCATCGCGCGCGCCAGGTCGCTGGAAAAATTCTGGACGAACTCACCGTACTTGCCTTCGTTTGAATTTTTCACAAGGTCGCGCCACAACGGGTCGGCTATGGCCTGTATCTCCTCATCAGTTTTTTCCACAATGTTCACGCGCAGCTTTCTGTAACTTTAAGAGCTACTCGCCGTCACCAACCAGGTGATAACAAGGCGCCTTCTCCATGGTGTATTCACCGGTTTGCGGATCGCGGCGCGAAACCGTCAGCACGTGCCAGTTTGCGTCGTCCACTTTCATGGCATCGCCGCGGTAGTAGTAGCCCGGCCAGCGAGTCTCCTTGCGGAACAGCGTGTGCTGCGTAACGCACTCAGCGGCGCGATGCCGGTGCTTCAGCTCCCACGCGCGCAGCAACTCGTGAATATCCTTCGCGGCCAGACTCTCGAGATCTTCCTCCATGACCTTGAGCTTCTTGAGCGCGATATTCAGGAGCTTCTCGTTGGTCATATAGCTGACCGTCACTCCGCCGCAATATTCGTCCATGAGCTTCTGCAGACGATCCAGGCCCTGCTTCGGGTTGATATAGTGCGGGTTGACATCGCCGGCCACGATCTCGTTTCGGTAGATCTTGTAGTGCTCCATCGGTTTGTAGATTTCTTTCTTGCGGCGGTTGATCTGCTCGTCGGATACGACGATGCCTTCACCCTTGCCGTCGTCGATATATTTGCAGGCAGCCTTCGCGGCGAGACGGCCCTCGGTGAACGAGCCAGATGAGAAGGCGTGCGGCGTGCCGCCGACCGCGTCACCGGCGCCAAACAGACCTTCTATCGTCGTCATACGGTTGTAGCCCCAGAAATACTCGGGCGGAGAAACGTCCTCGGGGCCCGAGCACCAGGCGCCCGAGCAGGTCGCATGCGAGCCCATGACGTAGGGCTCGGATGTGGTCAGTTCGGGGTTCTCGTTCTTGGGGTCCACGTCGGTCGAAGCCCAGAGGACCGCCTGGCCGATGGTCATGCCGAGAAAGTTCTCCCAGCCGACTTCTTCCAGATGAGGATCCTGGAAGGCCTTCATGGTCACCATGTGAATCGGGCCGCGGCCTGCATTCACTTCACTGATGATGCAATGGTTGCGCAGACAGGTCGGGATCGGCCTGTGGGTCAAGTGCGAAACTTCCGGATCCAGATATTCCTTTCCGACCATCTTCTGAAGGTCAGGGAACCACTTGGATTCATACTCCTCGCCCAAGCAATTTTGCGTATAGGTCTTCAGGTGCAGGAAATAAGCGCCGACCGGGCCGTAGCCGTCCTTGAAACGCGCCAGCACGATGCGATTTTCCATCTGCGTCATCTTGGCGCCGGCATCGATCATGAGCCCATAGGCGGACGCGGACGACCAGGGCGCATACCAAGTACGGCCGGACCCTTCGCCCACCGAACGCGGCTTGAAGATATTGGAAGCCCCGCCCGCACCGCAGATCACGGCCTTGGACTTGAACACGTGATAATTGCCGGTGCGCACATTGAAGCCGACGGCACCGGCGACCCGGTTCTCCTTGCTGTCATCCATCAGCAGGTGGGTGACGCAGATCCGATTGAACACTTTGTCCGCGGATTTCTTGGCGGCCTCGGCCACAATGGGCTTGTAGGACTCGCCATGAATCATGATCTGCCATCGTCCCTCACGCAGATAGCGTCCGGTTTTCGGGTCCTTCATGATGGGAAGGCCCCACTCTTCGAACTGGTGCACCGTGGAGTCGACATGACGCGCCATATCGAACAGCAGGTCTTCGCGCACCAGTCCCATCAGATCGATACGAGCGTAGCGGACATGGTCCTCCGGTTTGTTTTCGCCCCACCGGGTGCCCATGTAGCAGTTGATGGCGTACAGACCCTGGGCGACCGCGCCGGAGCGATCGATATTCGCCTTCTCGGCAATGACGATCTTTTTGTTCTGACCCCAAAACCTGGCCTCCCACGCGGCACCGCTGCCGCCGAGGCCTGCGCCGACGACCAGGATGTCGATGTTGTCTTCGACGATCGTTTTGTAGGCCATCAGTAATACACGCCTTTCTTCAGCTTGAGACCGGCTGCCTCAAGGGTGTGCAAGGCGCCGTCGTCCATGCGGATCCACTTTGGCTCATTGTAAAGCAGCTGGCTGTCGCGCATGTCCTGGCTGGGAGCGGGAACGTCGGCGAGCTTCGGGATCGCCGTTCCCCAGGGCTTGGTCGTGATGGGCGACAGGAAATTCTTTTCCGTGCCGTTCCGGTATTTGATCTTCCAGGCGATCGTACCTTTCTCTTCGTCGCGTTTGACGCGAACGCTGTGACCGAGCGGGGCGAAGTCGGCATATCCGCGCACGTCGATCGCATCCTGCGGACAAGCCTTGACGCAGGAGTAGCACTCCCAGCACATGCTCGGCTCGATGTTGTAAGCGCGACGATAAGTCGGATCGATGTGCATAATGTCCGAGGGACAGATGTCGACGCAGTGTCCGCATCCGTCGCACCTTGTCATATAGACGAAGGTTGGCATTGGTCGGCTCCCTAGCTGTTCCAGTAGAACTTGCGAGCTGTTTTCTAATAGTGGCGTGGCGCTTCGCGCTTGATGCCAAGTCCCATTTGCATCGGAGCTTTTTGCAACAGCTCCATGGAATGTCGTTTCTGTTGTTCGGGATCGTCACGGGTCAGCGTCGGCAAGTTCTGGGCTGAGCCATTGGCCTTGGATGCTCTTTTCTCGAAAGCCGCGGCCGGCTTGAAGAACATGTGCGAAAACTTCGACCACGGGACAGATGCGAACAGCACCGTCGTGGCGATGAGATAGAGCGCCAGGAACACGGTGGTCCACACGGGGTTGCCCGTTGGCTGCAGCCAAGCCCAAATCAGACCGAAGGTCGTGCTCAGGACGAGCGTGACGATGAACAAGTCAGCGCGCACCAAACGGAACGGCGAATTTCCCTCCGCGGCCACGTCGACGCGGATAAAGAACCAGAACCAGTAGCCGCCGAGACAGACCATCAGAGCGCCGATGTACCAGAGCGTGACCACCGCGTTGGGCGCGGGTGCGGTGGGCGTCGGATAGGCGAAGACCATGATCGCGGTGGCCACGACGTAGATCACAAAGCCGTACATGCCGAGCAGATGGGCGATCCTGCGCCGCGCGTTGCAAAATTCCCCCGAAGCCAGGACATCGACAACCGCGGTCTGCACCGCAACCGCTACCATGCCTCCGGCGCCAACCTGCTTCTTGGCGCTGGCCTTTAAATCGCGCCAGTTATCGAAGAAGTACCTGGCGCTCTTTTTATGAATAATGTCGAACAACGTGCCGGCCACAACCAGAACGGCCATAGCAATCACGTAAGTTTGCATGATGACAGGCGATACCTGTGCCGAGAGTTCGGCAAACGGATTGCTCGTGAACATGGTGCCCCCGGGATGAAATCAGGTACGAAGCTCGCGATCGGCAGACGACGAATGCCGTTTGAGGGACTTCGGTCCGGGTCCCCGCATGTAGTGCAGCTCCGGGCGATATCTTTTGCTGGCCGGCAAAAACGCTCGGCAATGCCTCCACAAGAAGGAGATCGCGCGCTGGAATTGCATGGGTAAAGTCCTCAAATCGGGGGAACGCCGGCGGGCCCGCATCGCAATCCCTTGAATTTGCTTGATGGTAGCCCTCCGCTTACCAATCAGACTAATGAATTATACTAGTTATTTTAATCGACTGGATCGATTAGAACCTAAAGCCGTCTCCCGGTCGAATTGGTACTGCGTCGGCCCGGCGGCTTAGAGACCGCATCAACAAGCTTGAATAGCTCGCGTTCAGCTTGCGTTATCGACCGCTCCCGATGATGCAATGCAAAGAACTGGCGCTTCGGCAAACTGAAATTGAGGTCTATCAGAGAACCGGCTTCGATCGAGGCCGCGACAACCAGCTTTGACAATACGGCAGCCCCGGCGCCGTCTTCGACAGCGGCACGAACGGCCTCGTTTGATGGCAATTCAAGCACCATATCGATATCCGAAACACGCAGTCCGGCTTTCGCCATTGCTTTTTCGAAGAGGGCGCGTGTCGCAGATCCTGGCTCACGAAAAACCCACCGCATGGCTTTGAGATCCGCCTTTGACAGGGCGAGCCCGTTCGATCGGGGTAAGTTTGGACTGACGACGAGTACCATTTCGTCCTCGGCCACCGGTGTGACGGATAGTGCCTGATCTTCGACCGGCCCTTCGACAAATCCGAGATCAGCAACACCTTCGCGCACAGTATCGGCCACCGTCTCGGTGTTGCCGATGGTGAGAGCGAGAGCAATGCCTGGATAGCTGGCGCGATAACGATGCATCAATGGCGGTAACCAGTAGTTGCCAACGGTCTGGCTAGCGGCGAGCCTCAACGAACCGCGTTTGAGGCCAGCGATATCGTCGAGCACGGTTTCCGCGGTAACAGCGCGTGCAAGAACTGCTCGCGCTTCAACGAGAAACAGTCGGCCCGCCTGAGTTAACTCGATCCGTCGTCCTATCCGGTTGAATAGTTTGATGGCGTAACGTGCCTCAAGAGCAGCGATGGCCGCGCTGGTAGCTGATTGGGTCAAATTCAGATCAACGGCAGCGCGGGTCACATGCTCTCGTTCGGCGACCGCAACAAAGATGCGCAGCTGCTCTAGTGTCATTGGATTTGCAAATCAGGCCTCTCGGTCAACTCGTAGCGTATTTCGCAGGGCGAGGCGAGGCGGCTTTTTGCATCGGTAAAAAGGCGAAATGTCTATGGCTAGGGGGGCAATCCGTAGACAGGTCGGAGCACGCGGCAGTCCGATCATATCTGAATGATGAACTACCGCTCGCCGATGTCTTGCCAGAGGGCGCGTCAGTCAGCGCAAAGTCTCACGCTGATTTCTTTTTGTCCGAGCGCAATTCATCAATTTTGCGGTCCCACTTCATCTCTTGTGCGAACGTCAACGCTTCTTCCGGCGGCATAAAGACCGTCTCTTTTTCGCCTGGATAGGAGCGTGACACCACGTCCTTCATATAACGCGAAATCACGTCTTCCATGATCGGAATCAGATCAGTGTAGATGCGTGAATGCCGCGGCACATGCTCTTCCCACAGATGGAAGAGATCAGATGAGATGATGTGCACACCATGCGCACAGTTGCCGGCGCCTAGGCTGATCACCGGCACCGGCAAGGTCTGCGCCAGATATTCGGCAACCTCGGAGGTCGTCACTTCGCACAAAATCGAGAAGCAGCCTGCATCGACCATCGCCTTGGCGTCGTCGACCATGTCCTTCGCGCGCTTGGCCGTCTTGCCCTGCGCGACGAACCCGCCGAGTTGCGGCATGCGCATCGGTGTAATGCCGATATGTCCCTGCACCGGAATGCCGGCGCGGACGATCGCCTCGATGTTCGGGGCATGGTGCCTGTTGCCTTCGCATTTCATCACTTCTGCGTTGGCCTCGTGGACGAAGCGGCCGGCATTCTCGACCGCCTGCTCCTTCGACACGTGGAAACTCCAGTACGGCATGTCCACCATGCGCAGGCCAAACTTCGAGCCGCGGTCGATCGCTTTCGACATCATCATGACTTCGTCGAAACTGACGCTGACCGTACTCTTGTGGCCAAACAAGATCATGCCGCCGGTGTCGGAAACGCAAAGGATGTCCATGCCGAGGCGGTCGGCGATCACTGCGGTGCGATAGTCATAGGCGGCGAGCTGCGTAATCGGCTCGCCTTTTCGCATCTTCGCCATCAGCGATGGGATGGTAACTTTTTTTCTCGCCGGCGCGTCGGCCATGACGTGTTCCTCTCCTGAACGAAAGATCAGATGGGTCGTTAAAGTGCCTGAGAACCACCCTGCCCCGTTCTGCGTTTTATGGGCAGTCATGGGGCGCTTTGGGGCATAGGTAGTCAAATACGCGGGGACTATCGTATATTCGCCGTGAGCTATGAGGGATTAAACTAGCGCCAAGGCAGGCGTGGGCGGCGCTTTGAAGTGTCGTAGAACGGCAGCTGTGTCCGCCGGATATTACGAAATTGGCCCGACGGATCCCGCAAGATTGCTTCTTCGACGGTCGATGCCGCCACAAAGCCAAGCCCCAGCACCCCACTCGCTGCAATACTGCGGCACGCGGAGGTGACTGCGATCACCCCTGGCTGAGTGGGACGCTCGAGCTCATTTTTCGCGACCCATGGCAATGACAGGTGATCGGTTTCGGCACGAAATGATACAAGCTTGAGCGGAATTTTGCTGGTGTATTGCTCCATGTGGAATTGGGCAAGCCCCGCCTCAGCGGGCGAAACAGGCAATCGAAATTCATTGTCGAACAGCACGAAACCAGCTTCGATCCTCAACATGTCCGCAGCCATGAATCCAGCGGGTCTTGCGTGTCGGGACAGTTCGTTCCAGAGGCGCGGCGCGGCGGTACGCGGCAGGATAATTTCGCAGCCAGCTTCACCTGTGTAGCCCAGTCGTCCGACGGTGCAGACGGTGCCGGCAAGCTCAGCGCGCGCAAAATGAAAGTACGACAGGTTTGCGAACAAATTGACCTTCCCGAGATGGCGCAGAACACCGAGCGTGTTCGGCCCCTGGACTGCAAAGACAGCGCGGCTTTCTCCGACATTCATGACCTCGACCTGCGTCGAAGCGCACCCCAAAAGCGCAGTTATGTCCTCACGTCGTCCGCTCATGACCTCGTACGCATCGGCGCCAGTGCGCCACACAGTCAGGTCTGCAACGGCCGCCGCAGAGGCGTCGGTCCGCACCGCATAGGCGATCGCGCCCTGCGCAAGGCTATCCAGAGGACGCCTGACATGGGCCTCGACCACCGCGCGAGCGCCGGGCCCGTCCAGGCGCACACACTCCAGAAATGAGAAATCAAATATGGCACTTGCCTCGCGGCAGGCGCGCGCCTCGCCGGCGGGGTCGCCAAAATCATTCTTGAGCCGAGCGCGCTCAAACGCCATCGCCGCGCATCACCGAATTGCCCTCAACACCACGTTTCCAAGGATATAAAGGCCAATAACGACAAGAGCGATCGACACGATGTGACGCAGCCGTTCGCGCGGGAGGCTGTGTGCCAGTTTTGCGCCATACCAGGAACCGACGGTTAGCGATGCTGCCAATATTCCGGCGAGTTTGAGATCAAGTTCGCCGTAAAGAACGTTGCCAATCGTTGCTGCGATTGCCACCGGTAACTGGATCGCCTGGCTCAGCCCGATGGCCATGAGTACCGGCAATTTCAGCGCGATGAGGATCGGCACCAACACCAGAGGGCCACCCGTGCCGCTCAACGACGATAGAAATCCTGTTCCGGCACCCACACCCACCAAAGTTGCAGTCGACACGTTCTGCGATTCATGGACGGCGTGCCGCGTCCGCAATGCGTTGATACCGGACAGGAACGTCAGCAATCCCAGCGTGACCTCGAGTACTCGCGCATTCACCACGCTGACCGCCCAGGCGCCGGCGAATGCAGTCGGCGTGGCGCCCGCGCATAGCCACGCAGCCATGCCCCAATGAATTGATTTGTTGCGTGCAAAAACGAAGCTCGCAACCAGGCCAGAGAGAACATAGGCAAGCATCGCCGCCGGAATTCCAATCTTGATCGGAATTCCACCCAGAAAAACCAGTGCGGGCACAAGGATGACCCCGCCGATGCCGATGCATCCGATCATCAGCCCTGATACGAGCCCGAGTGCAGCAATCCCTACCAGTTCCATTGATTGCCCCGACCAAGCCCCGCGCGATGAGATTTAGCCAATCGTCGCATTAATTCTTGCCGCACTGCACATAAGATACGCTCAATCTTGATCTAGATGTTCTTAGGTATCGTCTATTTGGGTTGCGGCTGTTATCATCTTAGCGCGCTCTATTATTGCTGGGTCACTACGATGTTCATTCGCCAGTTTCGCTATCTGGTCGCAGTTGCCGAAGAGCGCCATTTCGGCCGTGCCGCCCAACGTTGCAATGTCACCCAGCCTTCACTGTCGAGCGGAATCAAGCAACTCGAACTCGAACTTGGCGTGCCGATTTTTTTGCGCGGACGCGGCCAGCGCTTTCACGGGCTGACGGCCGAGGGCGAGCGGGTCGCGATCTGGTCGCGCGGCGTCCTCGCCTACTGCGACGCCATGCGTAAAGAAGTTGCGATCATGAAGAACGATCTGACCGGCAACCTTCGCCTGGGCGCGATGCCGTCGATGTCGCCCGTGCTGCCGTCGGTGCTGCAGACTTTCCGCGACAAATACCCGAGCGTGCGCGTCGACGTACAGTTCATCGGCAATGAGGCGATGAAACTTGGCCTCAACAACTTCGCACTCGACGTTGCGCTGACCTACCTCGACAAAGCCGACCTCGGGCGCAAGAACACCCTGCCGATCTACACCGAGCAAATGAGCCTGCTGGTCCCGGACCGTCCCGAGTTTCAAAATCGCAAAACGATTACGTGGCGAGAAGCCGCGCAGTTGCCGCTGGCGATGCTGCGCCCGTCCATGCACGAACGGCGCTTCGTCGACCGGGTGTTCAAGAGCGTCAATTGTTCGCCGGAAGCTCACGTGGAGTTCGAGTCGATCCTGCACCTGATGTTCCAGGTGCAGTTCACAGAACTGTGCACGATCATCCCGTCGCATTTTGGCTACGCCCCCGGCCTGCACCAGGGAACGCGCGCGTTGGCGCTAGTCGACCCGGTGGTCAGCCAGGAGGTCGGGCTGTTCTGGGCGGAAGGCGAGATCGTGCTGCCCATGGCAAACGCTTTCGTTTCGATCGTCAAGGAACTCAACAAATCGGGCAAGCTGCGCGAGCGTCTTGCCGGGGATCAGCCCGAGACCGAAACGACCACGTCTTCCGCGAAAAAACTCAAGCGCGCCTGACCGTAGGCGCACGCCCAATAAATTTCGCAGCAGCCGCAACCGGATTTTTCTCATTCACCAGTTGTGACGCAGTAAGATACCGGCGGTGGCTGCCAGTTTCGGCAAAGAAATATGGCTCGTCGTGCTGGGCATCGCCCGGTGAAAACCCGGCTGTGTCCATCGCCGCCATCAACATCAGGGATTCCGGCCGGCATGCGACCCGGCCATCGGGCGACAACACCGACGCAGCAGCACAAAACCACGCATTCAAAAGCTCAAGCCCTCCCGCACAGGCCTCCGGCGAGTAGTCCTCGGCATCGCCGCTCATGAGATTATCGGTCGCGTAAGGCAGCGATTTGGAAAATTTCTCACGGTCGATGCCGCGATGCAGAAGCTCGACAAGAATCCAGGCTTCCGTTTCGGCGGGAGAATGCTCTTCAGGATTGAGGAGATGCGGCATTGGCTTGCCGCGTTCCTGGAACTGCAATTCGAGACTGGGCAAGCGCAACTCAAGTGCAAACTCGCGATCGAAGGTCTTGGTGACAAAGACCCCGTGGGAAAAACTGAGCAAGACGCGGTCTTCGGGACGGTCGCCCGCAACATAACTGTTGGCGATGCGCGCCAGCCATTGAGCGAGATTGAGCGTTTGATTGCGCGCCTTGGCGAACATTTCCCTGTCCGGCTGGGATGCCGGCCAAACAGGAAGGGTCTGACCGGCAGCCAATTCAACCGAACTTGTCATATCGAATATCCGAAATCGGCACGCCACCGACGATCAACGCTCGAATGGCAGCATCGACCATGACCGGCGGTCCCGCAACATAGGTCATCGTGTTGTCACAACGACCGTCCATGGCACGTGCGGCGACCTCGTGCACCATGCCGTTGGCCAGCTTCAGGGACGGATAATCCGCGTGAGCGGGCGCATCTACGGATTGATCCGAGAGCGCGATCGTAATTTCGAGATTGCCGTGCGAGCCAGCGACATAACGCGCAAGGTCATCAAGGTAAAACGTATCTGCCAGGGTCCGAACACCGAAAAAGACATTTCCCTTGTGGTCGCGAAAATGATCGACGCGGACAGCGTGTTCGAGAATCGCCATCATCCCTGCAATACCCGATCCACCAGCAATGCAGAGAATGTTTTTGTCTTCGTCAGGACGGAATACAGCGCGCCCAAGCGGTCCGAACACCTCAACGCGGGCCTCCCCCGCGTCGCGCGTAAACAACCAATCGCTGAATCGTCCGCCCGGCTTGCGCTTCAATACCAGCGCGAGCTTGCCTGCCGCCTCGTCAAAATTGACCATTGAATAGGCGCGCCCGCCAGTCAGATCGCCCGTCTCCAGCACGACAAATTGTCCGGCCTCGAAGTTCATCGGCTCGGATAAATGCAGTTCGAAATGAGCGACGTCGTCGGTCAATTTGCGAATGTCACGGATAACACCGCGCCGCGGACTGGGCGGCTTTTCAACGCAAACGGCGATCTCGGACGGCACGCGCAAAACGCAGTCTGAAAGCGCCCGAGTCTGGCACATCAGCACGTCGCCTTTGTCGGGCTTTAGCTTCTTCCCGCCGGGCGCGTCCTTCCAGCGCACCTCGACATTCCCGCTCATCACGCGCGCGCGGCAAGTGCCGCATGTTCCCGTCGCACATTCATACGGGAGATTGAGGCCCCGCCGGAGGCCGGCGTAAAGCAACGTTTCCTTTCCGCCGCAATCAAAGGCGCACGTGCCCAGCTTGCTTTCGACCGTTATTTTCATCGCGCGATCACGGCCTCACTTGAAGAAATCGTCGTCGTCCGACGCGGCATCCTCGAATTCGTAGGTCAATTCGTCCTCGATATTCGCGAGGATCGCACCATTTTCCTGCTTGACCTCATAGGTCTTAAGCGGCCTTTCGGTTTCGCCCTTCATCTCAAGCGTCTTGAGGTCCCAGGCCCACAGATGCTTGGTGCATGTCAAAACACACCGCACCACCACGCCGGACTCCGCCAGCGGCTCTTCCATATGTGGGCAGATCGGTGGAATGGCGCGATAGCCGGCGCCGTAATTCACGAGCAGAACAGCAATGCCATCGACGTCAAATTTCTTGACGGTATTTTCTGCAACCTCGTCTGCTTCGCAGATGCGCTTCCACGCCATTTTTTGCTTCTTTAGTTTTGCGCCGGCGCACCATTTAAATGGGCCAGTGCGACCCCTTGTCCAGCCTGCGGTTTTCGATGCGAACTTCGCGACTAAGGAATGCCGCCTTGTTGTTCTCGAGCTTGAACGTGTCGAGATACTTGCCCACCAGGAACAGCCGGCTTTCGCCCGCATCGATGTGCGAGTTAATGCCGTCGAGCATATTCTGATAGACGATGACCGAACTCACCGCTTTTGCCGTCTCGCCACCGTTGACGTCGACAGTATAAACCGACGTATGTCGCGTCAGCGGCGAGTGATCGGTGTTGTGCTTGGGCAGCAGCTTAACCATGCTCTCAAGCCCTTTGCGGTCAAGCTCGAGATAGGTCATGTCCCTGTTGATCTCGGGACTCCACGAGCGGATCGCATACTGGAACTGCGGATCGCAATGTTCCAGCCAACCCATCCAGTTCTGCGAATCGAGCAAGATCGTCGAGCGATAGATCGTCTCACGTACGAGAGAATGCGCGTCCACTATTTTTCCTCACTAGACTTGCAGACCAGTTGCCGGCCGCTCTCGAACCGCGCCCGGCCTGGCTTTCTTATTCCGCAGCAACCGAGATCACGTCCTTGAACGGCTGCTCAGGATTGCTCGGCGTCCGGTTCATCCAGCGGCCCCATTCTTCGTAGTAGTGCCGCATGCCGTTCTCGTCGTGGATGGTCTGTCCCTCGTGCCGGCCGTGCAGAATGTGGCGCGGTTCCGAGCCGGGAAGCATAGTCGTTCCTTGTCCCTGCACGCCGATGAGATCCTCATGCAAGTTGCGCCCGAATGGACCCCAGATAGAATTGTGATGATTGATGCGGGTCTGGCGCTCTTCGGCGGTATCACTCTTGAGGCCGAGGCCGCGGAATTCGATCATCACTTTATCGGGGCCGAGCGGAGTGACGATGTCGCAACGCAGGGCCGAGCCGCGCAGGTTGAAGTTCATGCCAGGGAACATGTCGATCATGTACCACTGGTTTGGCGGCAGATGCGGGAACGAAAGCGCCGCGCGGCTGTCGAAGCCTTCATACTTCTCGTAATTAACTTCGAAAGTACCCACCACCACATGGCCGTGATCGAATGCCTCGTTTTTGCGCGCGAAGTAAGCGTCGTTAAAACCGGTCACGCGGTTATGGTAGTGCATGAAGTCGTGGTAAAATTCACAATTGGTGTCGTGCCAAAGCTTGTAGTTCGCGTTCACGATCGCCTTGTGATAGTGGAAAACCTCGAGCGGCTCTGCATCGAGCGTCTTGCGCAGGCAGGTAAATGCGGGCGCTGCCCAATCCTCGAGCGACACACGCGGGTTGTCATCGAGATTGACCCAGACAAAGCCGCCGAATTTCACTTCACACCGCAAGCGACGCAGGCCGACGTCTTCCTTGCATAGACGATCCTGGAAACCTTCTTTCTCGCGGCTGATGTAAACGCAATTGCCGCGCATGTCGTACTGCCATGCGTGGAACATGCAGGTCATGCGCTTTGGATTGCCGGAGGGCTGGCCTTCGAGAAAGCTGCCGGACGGACGCCGCTCGATGATCATGCCGCGGTGCGGACACACGTTCAAAAACGCGCGCACCTCATTGTCCGGGCCGCGGCAGACGATAACCGGCTCGCGTGCGATGGAAATCGTGCGAAAATCATAAGCATTCGGCAGTTCGGATTCGTGGCACACCGGAATCCAGGTCTTTTTGAAGATCTTCTCGAGTTCCTCTTCGAAGATCTGGGGATCCGAATAAATACGACTGTCGACCCACTCGTTCTGCTTCAACGTCGGTTCCGAAGTCCATTGACGATGGTTTTTAGCTGCCACGGGTCGGCTCCTGGAAAAACGACGGCGAGCCATTTTGGCCGCCAGTCTGCCTGTTTAAGTCACAATACCAGTTCGATGGGCGCCATCGCCAGCATTCGGAAATCGAACCTCTTTATCTTACGATAGATTGTGCGATGGCTAACGCTTGGTGGACGGGCAAATACCCCTAAATGGGGCCTTATCGTATATGGGCGGCGCCGCGCCGCCGCGCTAGCCTGACGGATGCCCGATATAGCGGGCCTCTATTGCGAGATTAGGAAGAACGATTTTCTAGCAAATAGCTCATGCTGGATGCTGTTCTTCCACTTACGAATGGCGAGCAATCGGCGACACTACAACTAAACGATAAATGCTAAGTCCAGCCGGGAGTTCAAGAACAAAGCGATGAATAGTGGATCAAGGAAACCAGAAGAGTTTCCGATCCGGAATCAACAGAAGCAATATAAACAGAGGGAGGCTGCGATGTTTTATCGGCTCGGCGCGGGGGTCCGCGTCAAATCTCAGGTATTCGGCGCTCTGATTGCTTTGTCTGCTTTCGCGGTAGGTGCTTTCACAACGCCTTCGAATGCCGCCGCAGTGAAAGACTACGGCAAGCCGGGTGACCCTGTCGAACTCGTGATCGGCTATCAGCCGTACTACACCGAGTCGTGGTCCGGCGTGATCATGCGCGACAAAAAGTTCTACGAGAAATATCTCCCGAAAGGATCGAACGTCAGTTTCCAGGTCGGCTTGCAAGGCGCGATCATCGTCAACGGCATGCTCGCTGGAAAGGTCGACGTCGGTTACGTCGGCGACATGCCGGGAATCGTGTCGACCAGCCATCCCGACGTGCGTGACGTGCGTATCGTCTCGGTACTCGGCCTTGGCTACGATCAATGCAACGTCTTCCTCACGCGCACCGATGCACCGCAATTCAAATCGTCTGAGGAAGCGTTGAAGTGGCTGGATGGCAAGACTGTTGCGGTGCCGAAAGGAAGTTGTACCGACCGGTTCGCTCAAGCCGTGTTCAAGGAAAAGAGCATCAAGCCGTCGGAATACCTCAACCAGAGCATCGAGGTCATCACCAGCGGCTTTCGTGCCAAGAAGCTGGATGCCGCGGTGATCTGGGAGCCGACCGCATCCCGCCTGATCCAGGAAGGCCTCGCCCGCAAGGTCGCCAGCGGCGCCTCCGTCAACGAGCTCGACGGCGGCTTCATGGTGATGCCGCAAGCGCTGATCGAACAGCGGCCCGACATCGTCAAGGCCTGGCTCGAAGCCGAGCTCGACGCCGAGTTGTTCTTCGCTGACGCGAAGAACGCGATGGACATCGCCAAAATGGCTCTCGGTCAGACCACCGGCTTCCAGCAGAAGTCGCTGTGGGCCTCAGCCTTCGGCTCAACGCCGAAAGCGGAGGGCGGCACCGACGTTCGCATCAACCTCGCCTACGGCTTCACGCCGGAAGCGCTCGATCTCATCCAGAAGGCTTCAGCCTTCCTGGTCGAGATCAAGAGCATCCCGACGGGCATCCGGCCGGAGGCGGTGCAGCCGCAATTCACGGCCGATATCCTCAAGGCGCGCGGACTGAAGGCGCCGGTCGGCCAAGTGAAGGCGCAGCCGGACACGGCCTACGCGGGAAACTGACAACAGATACCTGCGCCGCGTCCAACAGGGCGCGGCGCGGTAACGGCGCATTTCTAATCAAGTGAAACAAAACAATCACGCGATGAGCGAAACAGAAATGTCCCATCCCGGCGGGATCGCTTCGGCCGTAGGGAACGCAGACGGCCACGTCTCAACTCTGGCATTGACGATGCATCGCGCGGTGCTTTGGCTGCAAAGCCCGCGGCCATACCTGATGTTAATCGGCTTCGCGCTGTTTCTTGGCTTTTGGTACTTGTCCGTCGAGGTTTGGAAGCTGCCTCGTTTCGCGGAGATGCCCGGACTAACCACCGTTGTCTCGGAATGGCTCAGCAAGAATCCCACTTACGGGCTCTCGATCTTCGTGGAGGAATATTACCTCCATATCTGGGTGAGTACCCGTCGTATCGCGATCGCTTTCTTCCTCGCCACAGCGATCGGCGTCCCGCTTGGCCTGTTTCTTGGTTGGTCGATTCGCTTCAAGCAATACGTCTTCCCGGTGTTCGAACTGCTTCGGCCTGTGCCCCCGCTCGCCTGGGTGCCGCTCGCCATCGTGATGTTTCACGGATCCGAGACACCGGTGATCTTCCTGACCTTCCTTGCGTCATTTTACGCGACTGCGCTCAACACCATGCTCGGTGTTGAATCTATCGACGTTTCATATGTTCGTGCCGCGAGCTGCCTCGGAGCCAAACGCTGGCAGGTGTTCCGTCACATCGTCGTGCCGGGCGCACTGCCCTACATTTTTACCGGCCTGCAGATTTCGGTCGGCGTCGCCTGGTTTTCGCTGGTCGCCGGCGAGATGGTGTCTGGCCAATACGGCCTCGGCTACGTCATCAACACGTCGTACACGATGGTGCGATACCCGACGATTATTATCGGCATGATCACGCTCGGCATCGTTGGATATGTGACCAGCGCCGCAATCCGTCTTCTCGGCGACTACATGATGCAATGGCGCACGCGTGAACTTGCTTTGGGAGGCGATCGGTGAACGTTCAGCCCATCCCCGGGAGAGTACCCATGTCGACTCCCGGCGTCTCTCCGCAGGGCGGTCGCAAGGGCGGCGTGCGCATCGTCGATGCCGTGAAGATGTATGGCAGCCAGGACGCAGGCGTTCTCGCCGTCGATCACTGTACGTTCGACGTACCGGCTGGCGAGATCACTGTTGTGGTCGGCCCCTCCGGTTGCGGCAAGACCACGCTGCTCAACGCAATTGCGGGCTTTCATAGCCTGTCGTCCGGCAGCATTTATCTTGACGATGAAATGCTTTGCGGTCCGGGCAAACTCAAGGCCGAACCCGGGCCCGACCGCATCGTCGTATTCCAGAATGGCGCGCTCTTCCCGTGGAAAACGAACATCGAGAATGTCGCATTTGGTCCGATGATGCAGGGCGTCATGTCACGCAAGGAGGCTTACGAAAAGGCGCGCGCGATGATGTCGGATGCTGGTTTGCGCGGCATTGAAAACAATTTTCCGGGTGAGATCTCATCGGGTGTGCGCCGCCGGGTTGAGATTGTGCGCGCGCTGATGACCGATCCGAAGATTCTGCTGCTCGACGAACCGTACCGTGCCCTCGACTCGCTGACAAAATCGGTGATGCACGAGGCGTTGCTTGAAATCTTCTACAAGAATCGCGTCACGATCTTCTTTATCACCCACGATCTCGAGGAGGCGATCTTCCTCGGCCATCGCGTCGTGATCATGACGACGCGCCCGTGCAAGCCGAAAAAAATCCTCGACATCGATATCCCGCACCCGCGCGACTACAGCGTGCTTACGACCAAACGTTTCCGCGAGTTCATGGATGAAACCGCTGCAGCAGTGCACGAGGAGGCCACGAAAGCCTTCGCCGCCGGCGAGAAGGAGCGCTAATCATGACCGGTTTGGCCAAGTGGCCGCTCAAGGCCGCCGCTTTCATCACCGGAGAAGACTTCTGGCGCGGCATCGTTGCCGTCGCCATCTTTCTGGTCCTTTGGGAAATCGGTTCGCGGTCGGAGGCAATGTTCGGCTTTGCCTTTCCCTGGGTCGGCCAAATTCCGCCGCCCTCCGCCGTTCTCAAGGAGATGCACCGGCTCGTTTTGGAACCAAGCTTCTGGCATAGCGCCTACCTCAGCACCGCGCGCGTGCTCGAAGGATTCTTCGCCGCAATGCTGGTCGGAATCCCGCTGGGGCTCGCGATGGCGGTCAGCCGCACGTTCTATGGCATCAGTTTCCCGGTGTTCGAGGTCTTGCGGCCAATTCCGCCGCTCGCCTGGGTTCCAGCCGCCATCATTTTCTGGCCGACGCAAGAAATGTCGATCGCCTTCGTCACATTCCTGGGCGCGTTCTTCACAATCGTGATCAACGTTATTGGCGGTGCGCAATCGATCGATGTTCGCTATTTCCAGGCGGCGCGCTCGATGGGTTCGTCGACCTTCGATGTCTTTCGTCGCATCATTCTGCCCGGCGTGCTGCCCTCCATCGTCGTTGGCGCGACGGTCGGCATCGGCATCACCTGGGCCGTGGTGGTGGCAGCGGAAATGATCTCCGGTGGCGGCAGCGCCGGCTCGATGGGCGGCGCCGCCGGCGGCGGGCTCGGCTTCTTTATTTGGAATTCCTATGTCGGTGGCTCCTACACGCAGATCGTCGCCGGCATGATCAGTATCGGCATTGCCGGTTACATATCGAGTGCCATCCTGCGCAAGATCGGTGAGTGGATGACCCCTTGGCTGGCGGAAGGATAAGGTTCATCAGCAATGACAATCCAGGATACGCTGACCGCTCAGATGTCCACATCCCCACGCACCACCACGCCAGCCACGCTCGGTAGCCAGGTTGTCGTTCAGAACGTGAGCAAATCGTATGGCGCGGAGGCCTTCGCCAAGGAGGTCGTCCACAACTGCTCCTTTACGATGGAACGCGGCAAACTGACCGTCATGATTGGCCCCTCCGGCTGCGGCAAGAGCACGTTGATCCGGCTGGTCGCCGGGTTCGAACGCCCGAGCAGCGGCACCATTACGGTCGACAACAAGCCGGTGACCGGACCCGGGGTAGATCGGCTCGTTGTCTTCCAGGAAACCGCGCTTTTCCCCTGGATGACGACCTACGACAACATCATGTACGGCCCGCGTGCGCGCGGGGAAAACACCCCCGAAATGCGCGACTTCGCGGAGGCGCTGCTGCAGAAGGTCGGCCTTTCCGCCTTTCGCAAGAAATATCCCTCGCAACTCTCGGGTGGCATGCAAAGACGCGCCGAATTGGCGCGTTCAATGATCAACCGCCCGAACGTGATGATCCTCGACGAACCATTCCGCGGCCTCGATGCCATGACCAAACGTTTGATGCAGGAATATTACGCGAACCTGTATGACGAATTCCGCCGCACGACCTTCTTCGTGACGACCGACATCGATGAGGCCATCTATCTGGCCGATCGAATCCTGATCATGACCAACATCCCGACACAGGTGCGCGCGGTGATCGAGGTCAATCTGCCGCGGCCACGCCAGGTCGAGAACATTACCGAGAGCGACGAAGCTAACGCCATTAAAATGCAGGCGCTCAGCCTGTTACACGAAGAGGCAATGAAGTCCTTTGCCAGGGGCAGCAAGGCGGCGGCCGACTTCATCGAGGCTTATTCGAAGCGGGTTAGCAAGAACTAGAAACGTTGAAACAGCCCGGCGCGAAAGACACGAGAATGCCTGCAAAGATCATTGACGGAAAAGCGGTAGCAGCCAGCATTCGCGCGGAGTGCCGCGAACGCGTGCAGCGCATTGTTGCCACTAGCGGAACGCCGCCCGGCCTCGCGGTCATTGTTGTAGGCACGAACCCAGCCTCGCAGGTCTATGTCCGCAACAAGATCAAGGCCTGCGCAGACGTCGGCATCCGGTCCTTCCGGTACGATTATCCGGTCGACGTCAACCCGCAGTCCGTGGTCGACAAGATCGAAGAACTCAACCAGAGCGGCCAGGTTCACGGCATTCTCGTGCAGCTTCCACTGCCGCCGACCTTCGATATTTCCCGGATCCTGCACACCATTTCGGCCGAAAAAGATGTCGACGGCTTCCACCTCTACAATGTGGGCGGACTCGTATCGGGCGGCACGGTATTTCCGCCCTGCACGCCCTACGGCGTCTTGAAACTGCTTCAGCACGAAAATATCGAGTTGGAGGGCAAGAATGTTGTGGTCGTCGGTGCCAGCAATATCGTCGGCAAGCCCATGGCGTTGATGCTGATGCAGCATGAGGCGACCGTCTGCATTTGCCATGCGAAGACCAAGGATCTCGCTCAGTTCACGATATTGGCGGATATTCTTGTTGTCGCTGCAGGGCAACCCAATCTGATCCTGCCGCAGATGGTGCGCACGGGCGCGGTCGTTATCGACGTCGGCATCAATCGCCTCCCTGACGGCAGACTTGTCGGAGACGTCGACTTCGACGGGGTGGCCGCCAAGGCATCGTTTATCACTCCGGTTCCAGGTGGCGTCGGCCCGATGACTGTTTCGATGCTTTTGGTCAACACCATCGGCTCATGCGAGCGGTGGCAGCGCCAGGAAAACATCATGCCGAACTGGAGGCGCACGGCGAGCCCGGTCGCATCCTGATTAGCGCGGTGCGACCTCGCCGTAAGTCGGTGTGACTCGGTAGCCTAGTCTGCTTTCCAGACGCGCGCGCACGGTCGGCCAATCGTCGTCAATGATGGAAAAGTAGACATTGTCACGGTTGCGGCCATCGCCATAAAGCATGTGCTTTCGGAAAACGCCTTCTTCCGTTGCGCCTAGCCGCGCGATTGCGGCGCGTGACTTCACATTGTCGACGTCTGCTTTGAACTCGATACGGCGATACTGCAAAACCTCGATTGCGTACCAAAGCTGAAGAAGCTTGGCCTCGGTATTGACGTGCGAACGCTGGTGCGCCGTTCCGATCCAGGTGACGCCGATCTCCATTCTGCGGTGCTCGGGCACGATATGATGGTAGCGCGTTGAGCCCACCGCCTTCTGCGAAGCGAGGTCGACAGTAGCAAACGGAAGCGCCGTTCGATTTTGATGGGCCATCATTGCGGAGTCGATGAATGCACACATCGTGCCGGGCTGATGATGCGCGGACGGCAACCAACGCCAGATCGCCGCATCCGCGCCAGCGATCGCCAGATCGTCGAGATGACGCAAGCCCAATGGCTCGAGTGCAACACGAGCCCCAGTGACCTGCACCGGTGTAAAGCAGTCCATGGGCTATCTTTTGCGGTTGGAGACCACCGGCCAGACGCTGATGATGTCTGGCCTGTATCACAAATTAAGGCTCTCTATCATCATAGAGTCACTCTCTATCGCGTCCGTATCGCGCAATTGACGCAAATCAAAACTGGGCATCACTCGCGGACCCACCTTTGCGCGTAACAGCGCAAGGAAGAAATCACAATGCTTACGCTTCGGGGATTGATCAGCAGGTTCGCAAACACACTGGCGCTGAACGAACGATCCAGCGACGAGTGGCTGTCAGCTTACCGACCCGGCGAGTTGCGTTCGACGGCGAGCCAAATCGCTTAAAAAGCTGGTGGGCCCGGGAGGACTCGAACCTCCAACCAGACCGTTATGAGCGGTCGGCTCTAACCAGTTGAGCTACGGGCCCGGCGCGATCTTTCTATCAACGTGTATAGGCGATACGCAACGCCGCCCTCTCCTGCAAGACGACAGTTTGCGCTAGATTATCAATCCCATTTCACCGGAAGCCTATCGACATGCATTCTTTCAGCCTCGATCAAGAGCAGCAGTGGGACGCCAAGCACCACGTCGAGAAAATCCTGGGCAGGGTCGCGGACGGCGACGTTACCGTAGCCTGCTGGGAGCCAGGGCAGATCAGCCCCTATCACTGCCATCCACAAGCCACTGAAATCTACTTCTGCCACTCCGGCGGCGGGACCATGCGAACGCCATCAGCAACCATCGCGGTTATACCGGGCGCATTCGTGGTCCATCCTCCGGGTGAAGTGCATGAGTACGAAAATGGGCCTGACCGCACATTGCTTTTCCGTGTGCGTTATGGCGTCGACATGCGCGCTCACCACCACGACTGGCGCGGCAATAAAGACTGGAGGCAGTCGGCGGATGATGCCGATTACTATCGGCGCCACCCGGTCGGCTGATTACATCTTCAACAGCCGCTTGGCATTGCCACTCAATATCTTGACCTTGTCCGAGTCAGAGATGGATACGTTTTTCATCCACTCAACGGCCGGCGGGTTCATCACGAACGGCCAGTCAACCGCGAACAGAATGTGATCGACACCCATCTCAAGCATGCAGCAAATCAACGCCGGATCGGAGAAGAAGCCGCTCGTCGTCACATAGAAGTTCTTGCAGAATATATCGCGGAAACTCATCGCCTTTTGGCCCGGCCGCTTGAGCGAGGAATCGATGCGCCAAAGCAGGAACGGCAGCGTTTCGCCGAAATGACCGAGAATGATTTTTAGATTTGGGTACGCGTCGAAAACACCGGACAGCACCAGGCGGATTGCCTGTGTCGCTGTCTCCACCGTGTACCCCCAGGCCGGCCGGACGACGAGCGGGAAATCTTTGGCGTAGTCCTGGTAATAAATCTCCGTCACCTTCGGGTGCGGCAGCGACGGATGAAAATAGATCGGCACATCGAGCTTTTCGGCCCGTTCATAAATTGGCCAGAATTTCTTGAGGTCGAGAAACTCCCCGTTCGACATTCCGTGCAACATCGCACCCTTGAAGCCAAGCTTCGTGACCGCGCGCTCGAGTTCGTCAGCCGCTGCCTTTGGATCCGCAGTCGGGAGCGAAGCGAAAGCAGCAAAGCGCTTAGGGTTGGCGGTGCATACTTTGGCGAGGCGGTCGTTGACTTGGCGGGTCAGCTCAGCCGCGATGTCCGCCCCAAGCTTTTGGGTTGATGGGGCACCATGTGACAGCACCTGGATGTCTACGCCGGCCTCGTCCATTTCTTTGAGACGCAGACTGCCAAGATCGAAAAGCCGCTCGTCCGTTTCATTGCCTCGGCCGGCCTCAGGTCCGGTGAAATGCTTGGAAAGTTCCGGATCCCAATAGTGTTCCTCGATTGCAATGATCGGGCAATTCGGCTTCTTCATCATGACGCTTCCTCAGCAACATTATTGGAACCGCTTCCTAGCAACCGTGACAGGGGCTGTCACGGCCCCTTATGACCGATATGTGACAGAGGCCCGTGATAAAAAAGCCGCACGCCGCCGGTTGTCGAACTAACGGTGTGCAAGCAGGGCTTTGGTATTGACGCCGACTCAGTTATTTACGGCTGATGCTGCCGATTCTCCGCATAATTCCAGTTGGCGGCGTAATTCTCGCCATCGTGATCTTGGTCCTGGCGCTTAGCCCGCCGGACGGATCGCGTACGTCCCTGACCGCTGCAATCGCGCCGGCCCGGGGGGCACTGGTTGATCGCGATCGTCACCCGGAAGTACGACAATTTCTTATTCTCGCCGCTCTCAAGCGCGCAAGCGAACTGAGCCGGCTGCGCGATCTACCAGATTCGCCTGTCCGCAACGACGACCCACCTGAAGCAGCCAAGGTTTCGGGTTTGCCCAGCGAACGACCCGACGCCGAACCGGAAGAAACCGGACCGGCGAACGCGACGCCCGGCGTCAGCATTCCAATCGAAATTGGCGAGCCGTCGTCAACCGAGTTGCCCGTGACTTCTTTGGACCAGGCTTCGCCGGCGGCCAAAAAACCCGAAGTCGACGAAAACGTTGCGCGAAAATCGGCATCGCGCAGCCCATCGGGTTCGCCATCGGGTAGCGGCGAACACCGGGCTATCGCGTCAACCTACGCTGTTTGATTACTTATTCGGCGGGCAACAATACCAGCCAACATACAATGGGCAGCAATACCAACAGCCCATGTATAGCGCGCCACAGGCGGCTCAAGCGCCCGCTCCTTATGTTTACCCAGTTCCCCGAGCCGCCTATTAGCCGGGGCTGTCGGTTCTCGAATCTAATATCCGAAGCTAGGCCGCCGCGAGGGGATCAGTGGTAATCGAGCCGACCACTATAGAGGCTCGATGACGACGCAACACTTTCGCCATGGGACATCGCGCCGCGCAGTTTTTGATCCGAGCTGAACTTAATGTTCGCCGCTGGCTCTGAGGCAAATGCGTTGAGCGCCTGATCACTTCCGGGCATCGCCATTCCTTTGCGCTTGGCTGCGTAATAGTACCCGGCAGCATAGTAATGCACGGCCTGGTTGCTATTTCCGTTGGCGGCGTGATAGGCGCCGGCGAGGTATTTCACCGCGTAGGTCATGTTGGTGTCGGCGTCGAGCAAGCCGGCCGCGGTGCCGTTGTATCCCATGGCTCGTGCCGTCGGGAGCTTGATCTGCATGAGGCCGTAGTTGCCTGCGCTGACGACACGCGGATTCCCACCGCTCTCTCGCTTGATGATCCGCCGCACCAGATCCTCCGGCAGATTATTTGCGGCGGCATGACGAGCAATCATAGAATCAAGATTGCCGTTGGCATCGAGACTCGCGAGACGCTGCTTCTGCGCGGACGCCGGCGACGTCGCGAGAGCGAGCGTAACCAGAATCGTTGTGATGCTGAGAGTGCGAAACATGGCGGCTCCAGTGATGAATCATTGCGGGGCGGTGGGGGAAGTGGGCTTTTCACGAGAAACTCAGGCAACTTTGTGACCGCAACTCTGCTAATCCCCATTAGTTCCATCACGATTTGATCCATGCGGTTCTAATTTACCGCTATTCGCGCCATAAGATGGCTGGGGATGACAAAGTCCTTCGTCAAAAACACATTGATTCACACCAAGTCGCCCACAGAGTCGTCTTCACGACATTCCGCACGAGGGGGAAATCCGCATGAGTACGCTCAACTCGCTTGAAGACCGCCTGCGCGCAGTCGAAGACAGGCTCGCCATCTATCATCTGATCGCGAGTCACCCGCCGGCCGCCGACACCGGGACCGACGGCTACTACCGTGACGCGTTTGCAGCCGATGGCGCAGTCGACCTTGGAGGGGGCAAAGGCGCGACAGGCAACGAGGCCATCGCAGCGATCGTGAAAACACCGGAACACCAGGCGGCCATCGCCGGCGGCCTCTGCCATTTCGCCGGCCTGCCACGCGTGGAGATCGAAGGCGACACCGCGGTGGCAACGTCCTATCTGCAAATCATCACGCCGGACCGTCAGGCCACGCCCCGCGAATTGTCCGGACACGGCACCTCAACCGGTTTCCGTATTCATCGTGTCGGCGCCAACCGGTGGGAACTCAGACGCGGCAAAGACGGCTGGAAAGTAACGCGGCGCATGCTTCGACCGCTCGACGGCAGCGACGAGGCACGGGCCTTGTTGCGGCGCGCGATTGCGCCCTAATGTGTCCGAATGTTTCCTGGCTAAACCAACAGATGACACGAGGGAGCGCGACATGCCGAAGGCTTATTGGGTGGTGACCTATCGTTCCGTTAAAAATCCGGAGGCTTGGCAGGCCTATGCCAAGCTTGCCATGCCGGCAATCGAGTTGGCCGGCGGCCGTTTCCTGATCCGCAACAAGCCAGCAAAAACCTACGAGGCGGGAATGAACGAGCGGGTGGTGCTGGTTGAGTTCGACAGCCTCGACAAGGCTATCGCCTGCCACGACACAGCTGCCTACAAGGAGGCGCTCAAGGCGCTCGGCACCGGCAATGTCGAGCGCGACATGCGCGTGGTCGAAGGGGCCTGATCGCCCTCACCACTCGGCAAACGGATATTTTTTATGCGCCGCCGAGGCATCGCGCTGCGCAGCGGCAAACACATCAATCAACATTGTGACGAATGTAATCACGCGCGTGAGCCCGGACAGCGAAGGTACTACCGGCGCGCGGATTGGAAGCGTAGTCATTTATCTTGGTCTCCTTGCAGTTCAGAAGTGGGAGGACGTCGATAAAAACCGGCGCTCGATTTCGCGCTCGGACTCGTCAGTGAATTTGCCGTTGTTGAGATAACGCGCGATCTCGCGATCGGCCTGGCGTTGACGCGAATGCATCATGGCGTCGAAGAACCAGCGGAAAAATCCGAGCCGGGCCTTTTCAGGAGTTTCGGAGACAGCGAAGTCGCGCGAGGCGACAGTGGACGGGGCGAAAGTCATGGAGCATCTCCCTTGATTGGGTTTGACGACTCCAGAGACGTTTCCCGTTTCTTCTTATTGTTGAAGCGAACATAGTCGCAGTTCGCAAATACCACCAGACGCGATGCAACATGGGCTCCATGCGCGCGACTCATACAAAGCGTCGTGCTCATGTCGCATTCGCATGCAACTGATTCTGAATTGGGCACGCTTTGGCTGCGCAAACGGCAATTCAGCCAGCGCATCGGACGCGCGCCACATCGCCGCCGCAAAGTCGCAAGCTTTTGTTAACGAATGACGCACGCCACAGTGCGTTTCGAGGCTCTTATCCTTACCGCCCCAAAGGCGATTGATGGGCAACTGACGCCGATTGCAATAAAGGCGGCGAAACCCTATATACAGGCGCATTCGAGATTGAGCCTGCCCTTGCAGTTTCGGCCTAACAGCCTTTTCCCAGGAACACGCAAAATCCGGATATGAGGCCCATGCGAATGGTTTGCATGGGGCATAAACGCCTTTGCGCGTTTTTTTAAGGAGGCCACTATGGCCACAGGTACCGTTAAGTTCTTCAACGCCCAAAAGGGCTTCGGCTTTATCGTGCAGGACGGCGGCGGCCCCGATGTGTTCGTTCACATCTCGGCAGTCGAGCGCGCCGGCATGCATAATCTCAACGAAGGCCAGAAGCTTTCGTTCGATGTGCAGGCCGATCCGCGCAGCGGCAAGTCCGCTGCCGCCAATCTGCAAGCCGTCTAAGTTTTCCTTTGACGAAGACGCCAGCGCGCAAGCGCTGGCGTTTCCTTTTGTGCTAGGACTCCTCCCATGCCGAAAAAACCGGGCACCAATCCCAAGGGCGAATTCGTGTTCTTCGACGTCGTCTATGAGGACGGCTCGCAGCGTTCCAACCGGCGCGTGCCGGCTGAACTGCTCGGCGGGCTGGAGAAGGACGAGCCCGCGCGCGGCTTCATCATCGAACAGGACCGCGAGATCGCCGAAAAATCCGGCCGCGCGCCGCTATCGATCAAGACCATTGTTCGCACGGGCGCAAAGAAGAAGTAGCAGGCCGCGCGAAAGAAACCGCTATCCCACCCTGTTAATCGGGGCTTTGGAACCCCACATATAACAATGATGTCTCAAAGCATTCGCATCGGCGGATGATCGGGAGAGTAGCGTGCAAAAATTCGACTATAATGCACCGGCAGAGTTGTATCCCGGGCGCAATCGCAAGAGCACCAGGAAGGTCGGTTATCGCCGTTTCGAAACGGCAGCCGATGCCATTCGTTTTGCGGTCGAGGAGCTCCCGGAGCCATTGTTGCTTGGCGCGTGCATCGAGATTGAGGACCAGCGCCTCAACCACCAGGACATTCAGTCGCTCTACGCGAGCGAACAATACCCGCTCAAGAAGCTGGTGAACTAGCCACCTCTTCCAACACCTGGATTGCCGTCGTGCCAGCAAATGGCACGGCGAACATTTCTGCTGCGTCGGCCCGGCAAAATTTGCCCGGTGCACGGCCATCCGCACACAGCCCGCGCAATGTCCTACTCCGCCTAAGTGCAGAGCTGACGCATGTTTTTTGCGTCTGCGCCCTCGTGGCGCGTTTTTTGCGTTGCTCGTGCCGGGTGCGACGACCGCCGCGACAAGCGGCGCGTTGAGGAGTGTTGAGTCATGTCCATGTCCATAAGCGCATCCTCCAATGCGCTTTCCTACCTGCAACAGTTGTTGCAAGCCGGCTCCAGCGGCGTGGGGGCGACAAATACCGACCCACTGCTTTCCCTGGAGCAAACGCCGGTTGGGGCCGATAGCTCCAGCCAATCACAATCTGCCGCGCCACCTGTAGGATCAGGGCTCGGCACGTCATCGTTCGACGCCGGCACATTGGCCGCCCTTATTTCATTTCAAGGCCAATCGGCCACCGGCGTGGTGGGGCAATCTCCCTCCGACCTGTTCTCACAACTCGATACGGATGGTGACGGCCAGATCAGCAAATCGGAATTCGAGCAGGCGCTTGGCACCGCTGGTGTCGATACGCAAAGCGCCGACGCTCTCTTCGGCAAGCTCGATGCCAACGACGACGGCAGCGTAAGCCAGAGCGAACTCGCCAAGGCTCGTGGCCACGGCCACCATCACCACCACGTCGATAGCGGCGACTCGGCACAAGGCAGTGGTTCGCAACAGGACCCACTGTCGTCGCTCCTCAATTCAACCGACATTACCGGCGCTACCAGTCAAACCGCCAGCAATGCGGATGGATCGAGCACGACGACGATTACATATGCCGACGGCACCACCGTCAGCATGACGACACCGGCGGCCGCTCAGGGCAGCAACGGGTCGAACGGCAGCTCGACGGGCGGGTCGACGGACGGTACGTCTGACGGATCGAGCAATAGCAATCTCATTGAGCAATTGATCCGGCTGCAATCGCAATTGGTGACGCAAGCAGCGTCAGCACTCTCGACATTTGCTTAACGGATCATACTTTGCTGAAGCCGCTTCGCCAGCGGCTTCAGCAACCTGTTATGCTTCTCCCACGCCGAATCGCAGGAATGGAGGTCTTTTGGACCGGCTTCCACGGGAGGTAAGCGCTTGAGTTTTCGAATGACGCTGATGGCGTTTGCGTTCTTTTTCACGCCGCTCATCAATGGCATGGGCACGATCGTGTCAATTGCACAAGCTCAGCCCGGCGCGCTCACAAAATCACAATCGGAAGCGCTCGAGACCTACAATAAGGCGGTCAACGATTTCAGGGCGGTCCTGGGCCAGAGGCGGGCGCAGCTTAATGCGAAACAGCCGCTGCCGAACTTGCCAGGACAAGAGCTCTACCTTGCCCGCATCAACATGATGAGCGCATACAAAGATCTCACCGATGCGCTTCCATCCAGGATCGGCAGACCCAACAAATTCGGGATTCCCCCGGCCTACTTTGACGCCGACAGTGAACCGCTGATCGATGAATACAGGAGTCTCTTCGACATCCTGGAAGCGCCGCCCGCCAACGCACAAAAATCTGACACGCCATTCAAGGACGTTGTTGATTTGGGTACCGCTGTTGCGCGGGCCAAGGGCCTCGATGCCGCAAATGCCGATGCGGCAGGCCGTATCAGCCTCGGGCTTTTCTTTGCCGAGACAAACGGCAAGCAAAATGTAGGGAACGCGCGGTCGAATACGTACAAAGGAAGCTTCCAAACCGGCCCATCTGAAGACCGGAGCGGTCGGCAGAAGTGGGCGGCAATCAAAAAGGCGATCGCTGCTTTTGATCCCGCCATAAACGCACGCGACGACAAGGAAGAGGCAAGGATCGGCAATCTCGATCATCGGATCAATCACTGGATCGCCGTGAGAGACGCGCTTGCGGGCGCGCACGCAGATCTTTTCCAGCAAATACCGGTGATTGTGAAAACGCTGCCCGATCCGATCGATCAGATGAAGTTCTTCGAACTCATCCAGATCATTCCAAGTCCGACCAGGGCCGCTCTCAAATCAGGCGATTTGACCGGCTATAAAATTTCTGACCCGAGGATCATGGGATACCTACGAAACAACAGTATCTTCACCTTCGGACGGGCTGACCGGGCCAGAAACTCGGCAACCTATCGCGAAATTCTCAATGCGATGTGGCTGTTCAACGACAAATTTGCCCACGCGCTGTCCGAATTCGACCGGATCAGGGCCCGGCAACAAAAGTGAGCCCACCTGTGGCCTGTGCCACGAGGCCTGATGACCGTTGGTCAGCGAGGAAAAGGCCAGGTTCTTGCACCTGGCCGTCTTGCTTTCTCTGATGCCCGCGGTTGCATCGCGGGTATAGACTTGTCGTCCGACCTGCCCGTCAGAGGCGGGCAGCACCAGGGAGGGACGGCATGAACCACAAGCATGTGACGCGCCGCACTGTGCTCAAGACCGGCACAGCATTCGGCGCAGTGGCGCTATTTGCGCAGCCGCTCAAAGCCGCGGCGCCCCCGCCGAGCGCGGTGACGCCGGCGCTGATCGAGGCCGCGCGCAAGGAAGGCAAAGCCTCTTTCTATACGGCGCTCGAACTCAACACCTCGGAGCGTCTCGCCCGCGCCTTCGAGGCGAAATATGCCGGGATTGTAATCCGGGTCGAGCGATCGGGTGCCGAGCGCGTGTTCCAGCGCATCGCACAGGAACAGTCGAGCCGTATCTATGCCGTCGACGTCGTGTGCAGCACGGATCCATCGCATTTCATCGACTGGACCGACAAAAATTGGGTTGAACCCTACGTGACCGAGGACATGGCCAGGCATTTCCCGCGCGACCAGGTCGATCCGAACGGGATGCATGCAACTCTTTGCGCATGGCTCGAAGTCATCGGCTACAACACCAATCTGGTAAAGCCCGAAGACGCGCCCAAGAGCTACGCCGATCTGCTCGATCCGAAATGGCAGGGCAAGATCGTCAAGGGCCATCCTGGTTACAGCGGCGCAATCCTGACCAATACCTATCTGTGGGTTCGCGAACTGGGGTGGCCATTTCTGGAAAAACTGGCGCAGCAGAAAGTCATGCAGCTGCAGTCGGCCGCCGACCCTCCGAAGAAAATTGCCATCGGCGAACGTGCGGTGATGGCCGACGGCAACGACTACAGCCTGGAAGTTGCGAAATTGAACAAGCAACCGGTCGAAGTCGTACATCCGGCTGAGGGCTCGCCGGTTATTCCGGTGCCATCAGGTATTTTCCGCAACGCGCCTAATCCAAATGCCGCCCGCCTGTTTCAAAGTTTTCTGTTCAGCGTAGAGGCGCAGCAGATATTCATCGACGTGTTCGCACACCGCTCATTCCACGCACTGGCCAAGGAGAAGCCAGGGCGCGCGCCGCTGTCGAGTTTCAAGCTGCTGCAGGCTGATCCCAAACTTGTGCTGGCACAGAGCGAAGAGATCAAGGCGCGCTACAGCAAAATTTTCGGAGTGTAAGTAGGCCTCTTGCCGATCCCGCACTCGGAGAGCCCTTTCAATGAGGCCGCTTGATTCGCTACAATTCCGCATCGCCGGCTGAGCAGGGCCATGATTGCAAGGAACGAGAAGAAAAATGCGAATGAATAGATGGAGACCGGTTACAACTGTTCTGGTGGTTCTGCTGTCGCTCGTAGCCGCGCGCCTTGCCACCGCGGCGAATACGGAAATCCTCAAGACGGTCAAGGACCGCGGGGCGCTCAACTGCGGCGTGAGCGAAGGCCTCTATGGATTCTCGGCTCGTGACAAAGACGGCAATTGGAGCGGCTTTGATGTCGATCTGTGCCGCGCGATTGCGGCAGCAATCTTTAACGATGCAAGCAAGGTCAACTACACGCCGCTCGAAAGCAGTCGTCGATTCGAGGCGCTTCAATCTGGCAGCATTGATGTGCTCTCGCGCAACACCACATGGACGATGTCGCGCGAAATCGAGCTTGGACTTAGCTTTACAGCCACAAATTATTACGACGGCCAGGGATTTCTCGTTCGTAGGTCCATGAACAAGGAAACTGCGCTCGACCTCGATGGTGCAAAAGTATGCGTGCAGACCGGAACGACGACAGAGCTCAATCTCGTCGACTATTTCCGGGCCAACAAAATGAAATACGAAGTGCTCGCTTCTCCTTCCGCGGACGCTGCAATTAAAGGGTACGATTCCGGGACGTGCAACGTGTTCACTGCAGACGTGTCGCAGCTCTTTGCCATCAGGCTTTTGCTTTCGAAGCCCGATGAGCACGTCATTCTGCCGGACGTCATCTCCAAGGAACCGCTTGGCCCGGTGGTACGCCAGGACGATTTGCAGTGGTTTAACATCGTAAAGTGGGTGCAATTCGCCATGGTCAACGCTGAAGAGCTCGGCGTGACGTCGCAGAGTATCGACGAGGCGTTAAAATCGGAAAAGCCCGACGTTAAACGTCTGCTCGGTACCGAAGGTCATTACGGCGAGAAGTTGGGGCTTACTACGGATTGGGCGGCCCGCGTCATCAGGCTCGTCGGCAATTATGGCGAAGTTTACGAGCGGACTGTCGGTGTCGGCTCCGCACTGGGAATCCCACGCGGGATCAACCAGCTGTGGAGCAAAGGCGGTATCCTCTACGCACCACCAATCCGCTGACTGAAACGCAATCGTGATTTAACCGGCAAGTCAATGTGGCGCTAAGCTCATCACATTACGAATTTCGCCTTGTGCCGAAGGGTAAGCCGCAATCGGGTCATGTAGCCCAGGGTAGCGTAATTCGATGGTTGATTATTATACGTTGTTAGTTCGCGCGGTCTCGACGCTTGGTCCCAATAGCAAGGATCAGCGCCACGCCCTCTATGATCGCGCGCGCAAGACCCTGGTCGAAAAGCTTCGCACAATCGACCCGACATTGGCGCACACGGACCTGAAAGCTGAAAGTGCGGCGCTCGAAGCCGCGATCCAACGTGTCGAAAGAGAGGTGGTGCGCCCGACCGCGCCGCCTCGGCCGAGACCGGTGCGTCAGGTCTATGAGGCCCCCGGCGAAGAATACCGGGACAGACCGCCACTTAAGGATCCGAGAAGGCGATTGCCCATTATCGCCGGCGCGTTCGGCGCCATACTTGTTCTCATCGCCGGTGCTGCGATCTACTCCTACTGGCCAAGCATTCTATCCAGCGCGCATCGCATCCCAAGCCAACGAAGTGGCGCTGTGGTTGCTGCCGAACCTCCGGATGCGAAGGCAAGCTATGTCCGTCTGCGGCAGCTGGTCTACTACCGGACGAACCAGCCGGTGGGGACGATCATCGTCGATAAAACGCAGACCTTTCTCTACGTCGTCCGGCCGAGTGTGTCCGCGTTGCGCTACAGCATTGGCGTTGGCACCCAATGTGCCGCTCTGGCTGGGCTCTATCACATTGTACGAAAGGAAGAATTGCAGGGAAAATCAAGCGATGCCACGCTTGACCCGACGAAAAACAAACTCGGTGCCCGCGTGCTCTACCTTGATAACGATTCTCGTATTCACGGATTCGACGCGACGACTGCGACTGGCCAGCGTCTCCCCGAGGGCTGTATCCGGCTCGTCAATGACGATGTGATCTATCTTTACGACCATACTCCTCTGGAGAGCCGCGTCGTCGTGGCGAACTAGCCGAGTTCAATCAGCCATTGGTGATCTTAATGTCCGCTCATGACTTCCAGCGGATGATGGCCGGCCGTTTCCACTGCAGTCGCTTTACTGCGCCTGCGCGCTGATGCCGGCCTCCTTGATGATCGGCCACCATTTGTCGATCTCGGCCTGCTGGAATTTGGCCAATCCCTCCGGCGTCTGGTGCTCGCGCGGAGCGACATCCAGCCCAAGTTCGGTGAACCGCGCCTTCACAGCCGGGTCGGCGAGCGCTTCCACCATCGCGGCATTGAGCTTTGCAACTATATCTTTCGGCGTACCCTTGGGTGCCCAGAAGCCGAACCATCCCGACATATAGAGACCCGGCACGCCGGTTTCGTCCGATGTCGGAATATCCGGCATCGACGCTGAACGCTGCGGTGACAAATTGGCGATCGCCTTGATCTTTCCGCCGCGGATCTGTGGCAGTGCGACCGCGCCCTGGACTATCAGCAGGTCGACCTGGCCGGACACCAGATCCGTCATGGCCGGCCCGGCGCCGCGATAGGGAATGAACTGGACTTTCTGGTTGGTCAGCTTCTCGAAGAGGACGCCGGTCACGTTGGCTGCCGCATTCTGGTTTACGAAGTTGATCTTGCCGGGATTGGCCTTCATCCAGGCAACCAGGTCCTTCAAATTGTCGGCCGGAAGATCTTTCTTGGCGACCATGAGCTGCGGATTGACCGACACAAGGCCGATCGGCTCGAAATCCTTTTGCAGGTCGTAGTCCAGCTTGTAAATGATGCTGCCGACGTGGGTGTCCCACTGGCCGATGTCGATCGTGTAACCATCCGGTGCAGCACGTGCAACGCGGCCGACTGCAATGCTGCCGCCGGCGCCACCGATGTTTTCGACAATGACAGCCTGCCCGAGCGGTGCCCGCATGCGCTCTGCCATGATGCGGGCAGCAACGTCGGTCGATCCGCCCGGCGGGAACGGAACCACGAGGGTGATTTGGCGCGATGGATACGTTTGCGCCTGCACGCACGCAATGCCGGCAAATGTCGTCAATGCCACCGCAACAATGAGCTTCTTCATGGCTCTCCCCCCGTTTTGTGCGCTCTTTGGTCCGGCGCTTGCTCAGCGTAGCAGCCGTTGCGGGCATTGAGAATGTGCCGGGGCCAGCCTTTGGATTGGTGCTGGCATTTTGTATTCGAGGCGATTGATCGAAAATATGTGTTGTTTTTGACCGGTATTGGTCAGCGAACCTTACGTGTCATTTCAGGCATCACGGCTTCGTCAATTGATGACGGCCGACATCCATCGCAACATCTTTCGGCGGCTACTTCCCTGCCTAAACGGGAGAAATTGTTGTGTCGGTTGTTGAGCAATCCGTAACAGGCCTGCCCGACCCACAAACCGACGCGCGCACTCAAGACATGATCCGAATTCCCGGCGGCACGTTCCGTATGGGACCGGGTTGGCATCGCCCTGAAGCGGCCCCCATCCATCGCACGACCTTTGGCGGCACGACCAGCCACATCGGATTCCCGATCAGCATTCGTGAAAGGAATACGTCATGAAACGGACTGCAATCGTCCTGTTGCTCGGTCTTGTCGTCTCTCTGGCGACAGCCCCGCTGGCACGCGCACAAAATAGTGCGCCTGCAATCACGGAAGCAGAGGCTCACAGCATCGCTGTCGAAGCTTATCTCTACTTCTATCCGCTCATCAGCATGGATGTGACACGCAAGCAGCTCATCAACAGCGAACCCGGCAAGGGCATCGGCGGCCCGATGAATGCTTTCGACAATATTCCCGCCTTCCCCACCGCCGACATGAAAGCGGTCGTGCGACCGAATTTCGATACGCTGTATTCGAGCGGCTGGATCGATCTCACTCGCGAGCCCATGGTCATCTCGGTGCCCGACACCGGCGGCCGCTACTATCTCCTTCCTATGCTTGACATGTGGACCGACGTTTTTGCCTCTCCCGGTTGGCGCACGACCGGCACGAAGGCTGGAAATTTTGTTCTCGTGCCGCCCAAATGGAATGGAAATGTGCCGGCGGGTTTCACGCGTATCAGTGCTCCAACGCCCTATGTCTGGATTATCGGCCGTACCAAGACAGACGGCCCCGCCGACTATGACGCGGTTCACGCCGTTCAGAAGGGTTACAAGATCACGCCACTCTCGGACTGGGGCAAGCCGCCCGTCGCAGTGAAGGCGAGCATCGACCCGAGCGTCGACGTCAAAACTCCGCCAAAGACGCAGGTCGACACGATGCAGGGCCCAAAATTTTTCGCTTATGCAGCTGACCTGCTCAAGCTGCATCCGCCGCACGCCACCGATCAGCCGATTATCGCGCGCATGAAACGAATTGGTATCGAGCCCGGCAAGAGTTTTGACAGCACCAAACTCGATGCGGTGACGCAAAAGGCAATCGGCGATGCGCCGACGGCGGCCCAGAAGCTGATGGCATGGAAAACGCCGACTCTGGCCCGCGTCGTGAACAATTGGTCGATGAACACCGACACGATGGGCGTGTACGGTAATTACTATCTCAAACGCGCCATGGTTGCGCAGTTGGGCCTTGGCGCAAACCTGCCCGAAGACGCGATCTATCCGCTCAATCTTGCTGACCAAAGCGGCAAGCCGCTCGATGGCGCAAATAAATATGCCATCCACTTCGCCAAAGACGAGACGCCGCCTGTAAGCGCGTTCTGGTCGATCACGCTCTACGACCTCGAAGGCTTCCAGGTTGCGAACTCGCTCAACCGCTTCGCAGTGAGCAGCTGGATGCCGTTCAAGCGCGACGCCGACGGCTCGCTGACGCTCTACTTCCAGAACGAAAGCCCCGGTAGCGACCGCGAGAGCAACTGGCTGCCGGCGCCGAACGGCCCGTTCAATCTCACGATGCGTCTCTATGCGCCGAAATCGGAGGCGCTCACCGGCCTGTGGAATCCGCCACCGGTCACCGTCGCACAGGATCGGTCCAGCACGGGAGCCGAGCCAAATAAAAACTGAATATGCACAAGGAGTGAGAGGATGAGTGCGATCAGAACCATTTGGATTGCTCTTCTGACACTGCTCGCGACTGTCATTGTCACCATCGCGCCCGTGTCCGCACAGCAGAAACCCAACATCGTCATCATCTGGGGCGACGACATCGGCCAGTCCGACATCAGCGCCTACTCGCGCGGCCTGATGGGGTTCAAGACACCCAACATCGACCGCATCGCGAATGAGGGGGTGATGTTCACCGACTATTATGGCGAGCAGAGCTGCACCGCCGGCCGCGCCTCGTTCATCACCGGCCAGTCCGGCTTACGCACCGGCATGACCAAGGTCGGTTTGCCGGGCGCCACGCTCGGGCTTCAGAAGGAAGATCCAACGATTGCCGAAATGCTCAAGCCGCTCGGCTATGCGACTGGCCAATTCGGCAAGAATCATCTCGGCGACCGCAACGAGTTCCTGCCCACCGTGCACGGCTTCGACGAATTCTACGGCAATCTTTATCACCTGAACGCCGAAGAAGAACCAGAATTGCCGGACTACCCGAAAGACCCGGCCTTTCGAGCGAAATATGGGCCGCGCGGCGTGCTGGACTGCAAGGCCTCGAGCACGGACGACGCAACAGTCGATCCGCGTTTCGGCAAGGTCGGCAAGCAAGTCTGCAAGGACACTGGCCCGCTCACCAAGGAGCGCATGCTGACGATCGACGATGACATCGCGGATCGCGCCGCCGAATTCATCAAACGTCAAAACGCAGCCGGCAAGCCGGTATTCGTCTGGGTCAATTTCACCCACATGCACCTGCGCACGCACACCAAAGCGGCGAGCATCGGTCAGTCAGGACGGTGGCAGAGCCCGTATCACGACACCATGATCGATCACGACAAGAATGTCGGCACGGTCCTTAAGGTGCTGGACGATCTGGGCATCGCGAACAACACCTTCGTCATGTATTCGACCGACAACGGTCCGCACATGAACACCTGGCCGGATGGCGCAATGACGCCGTTCCGCAGCGAGAAGAACACGAACTGGGAAGGAGCCTACCGGGTGCCGGCCATGTTCCGCTGGCCCGGCAAGATCAAACCCGCGCAGGTGTCCAACGACATCGTCGCTCACTACGACCTGCTACCAACGATGGCCGCCATCGGCGGCGATACGCAGGTGAAGGACAAATTGCTCAAGGGCTACAAAGTCGGCGACATAACCTACAAGGTCCACCTCGATGGCGATAACCTCGTGCCCTATCTCACGGGGCAGGTCGACAAGAGCCCGCGCGATTCGTTCTTTTACATCAACGACGACCAGCAATTGGTCGCGCTTCGCTACGACAACTGGAAAATTGTGTTTATGGAGCAGCGGGCGCCGGGAACCTTACTTGTTTGGGCCAATCCATTCACCAACTTGCGGTTCCCGAAAATGTTCAACCTGCGGACGGATCCATACGAACGCGCGGACACCACCTCAAACACCTATTACGACTGGATTCTTGACCACGCCTTCCTGGGTGTCCCGGCCCAGGATTATGTGGGCCAGTTCCTGGCAACGTTCAGGGACTATCCGCAGCGGCAGAAGGCAGCGAGCTTCAACCTCGATGAGATTTTCGCCAAGCTGAAGGAGGGCGCCGGGTCGAAGTAACGTCTGGAACGCCACACCAAACCGTCAGCGGCCGGCCGTGTCCCTCGGTCGGCCGCAATCACGGCCAGCGCCCTCACCCGCTCGCGCGCGCCTTCGCGGCATTCTCGATCAGCGTCTTTCCGAGCGACCAGATGGCGCCTGGAACGCGGTGCGCGTCCGTGATGACCGCTTCAAAGGATTTCTCGATCCAGTCGCAGTCCGCATCCGTGATGATGAAGGGCGGCAGCAACTTGATCGTATGATTGCCGTGCCCCGCGACTTGCGTGAGGATCCTGTGATCCTTCAGCAGCGGGATCACGATCAGCTGGCAGAACAACCCGCTGTTGGCGGTCTCGAGCAAATTCCATGACGCCTTCAGCGTCAGCGAGCGCGGCGAACCGAATTCGATGCCGATCATCAGGCCCTTTCCGCGCACCGCCTTGACCAGTTCGTGCCGTCCGATCATTCCGCTGAACGTGGCAAGCAAACGCCCGCCGATGCGTTCCGCATTTTGCATCAGCTTTTCGGACTCAAGCACCTCGAGGGTGGCGAGGCCGGCCGCCATCGCCATGTCGTTTTTCGCAAATGTCGAGCCGTGCACGACGGCACGATCCATCCGGTCGAAGACCTTGTCGAAAATCCATTTGCGGGTCAGCACCGCGCCGACCGGCACGTGGCCACCGGACAGCGACTTGGACAGCAGCACGATGTCGGGCTCGATGCCCCAGTGTTCGCAGGCAAGGAAGCGCCCGGTTCGTCCCAACCCGGTCTGGATTTCATCGGCAATGAACAAAGTGCCGTATTTTCGGCAGAGATCGAGAGCGGAACGTAAGTAATCATCCTCGGGCATGGTGACGCCCTTGCCCTGGATCGGCTCGACGATGAAGGCCGCGATCTTTTTGCCGGACAAAGCCCGTTCCAGTGCGGCGAGATCGTTGAACGGCACGTCCATGCAGCCGGGCACCAGCGAACCGAAGCCCTTGCGGAAAATCTCATCGCCATTGAGCGACAACGCGCCATAGGTCAGCCCGTGATAGGCGTGGCTGCAATAGACGATGCCGTCGCGGCCGGTGGCGGCGCGGGCAAACTTGAGCGACGCCTCCACCGTCTCCGCCCCGGAATTGGCGAAAAACACTTTCTCAAGGTGTGGGACGTAGCGCAGGAGGCGCTCGGCCAGCACGCCGGCCAGCGCCGACACGTCCATCTGGACAAGGTTCGGAAAGTCGCTGTCGAGGACCGTCTTGAGGGTGTCACGGACGACGGGATGGTTGCGGCCGAGCGCAAACACACCCCAACCGCTAAGCAGGTCGAGATATTGCCGGTTGTCGCGGTCGTAGAGATATTGGCCCTGCCCACGCCGGTACGCCTGGTCGAAACCAATGGTCTTGAGCACGCGCACCATCTGCTCGTTCAGATAGCGTGTATGCAGGGCGTAGCGTTCCGCCTCCCGCTCGGCAAAGAGGCGCTCGACGTCAAGGCTCATTCCTGTCTCCAGATACCGCTGCGCGACAGCGGTTTTACGCAAGGATACGGGCAATGGTACTGCCACGAGGTGGGCATGTCATGCTGGCGCGACAGAAGGCTGGTTCCATATCAGGATTCTGTGCAATGCGGCACAGAGTAACACGCCGATGGCATTGACCCTTTCAGCGCTGTGAGGAAGATTGGGGTCTGGAAGGGGGACGGATGTCGAGGCACGCTGGGGTCGTTGCCGTAACCTGTTTGGCGCTGGAGGCCCGCATTGCGCGTGGCCCAGGCGTATCCGTGCTCTGTAATCACAGCCTGGAGCTCGCCAACGGCCTGCGCGAGGCCATTGCGCGGGGCGTTTCTGGCATCATCAGTTTCGGCATTGCAGGGGGCCTCGCGCCCCATTTGGCGCCAGGCGACTGGGTTGTCGCCTCCGGCGTCCGCAGCGGTGACGATCTCATCGCGACCGATCGGCCCTGGGCCCAAAGGCTGCTCGAAATCCTTCCGGGCGCCGTTCATGCCGAGGTCACCGGCGCAGATGCCGTCGTCGTAACGGCCGTCGAAAAGCACGATCTCCATCAGGAGACCGGCGCCGCCGCCGTCGATATGGAATCGCATATTGCGGCGAAGATCGCGGCCGAGCATCACATTCCCTTCGCAGCCTGCCGCGTCGTCATCGATCCCGCCCACCGGACGCTGCCACCCGCGGCGACCTTGGGCCTGCGTCTCGATGGCACCCCGGACGTTTCCGCCGTGTTGCGCTCGCTCCGGCAACAACCCGGCCAATTTCCCGATCTCGTTCGCGTCGCGAGCGATGCCTACATTGCCCGGCGCGCCCTGCGATTGGGGCGCCGGCAGCTCGGCATCGGTATGGGATTTCCCTACTACAACGATTTTTCGTCCGACCTCGCCGTCGCGTGACAATGGGCACGCCTGCCCGGCCGAGGTGCAACGATGGACCAGCGGACTGACAGCAACGGCGCGATTTCGTCCGCGGACTTGCATGCAACAATCGGGATTGCCACGCGCAGCGAGATCGACGCCTCGGCGCATTGGCGAACGGCATTTGCCGGCGAACGCAAGGACCATCGATACTACGAACTGATCGAAGACACGCTGAAGGGTGAATTCACCTACGGCTACTTCGCCATCGAGAGCGGCGGCGCCATTCGCGCCGTCCAGCCTTACATTGTCGTCGACCAGGATCTCCTCGCCGGCACCGGAGGTTTTGCGCAAGGGTTGGTCGGCGGCATCCGCCGGCTGTGGCCCCGTTTCCTGCGCGCACGTACGCTGATGGTCGGATGCGCCGCCGGCGAAGGACATCTTGACGGCGGTGAATTATCCGCAGACTTGATCGGCCAATTGCTCGGTCAGTCCCTGACAACGTTGGCGCGCCGACTGAAATGCGCGCTGGTCGTCCTCAAGGAATTTCCGGTCCGATATCGCGCACCGCTGGAATGCCTGCGCGACTATGGGTTCGCGCGCGTACCCAGCATGCCAATGACCACACTCAATATCGAATACAAGGATTTCGACGACTATCTGTCGCGCAATCTCAGCCCGGCGACGCGCGGGAAAATCCGGCGCAAGCTACGCGCAGCCGAACGCGCGCAGCCGCCGATCACGATGACCGTCGAAACTGACGCCGCAGCGATCGTGGATGACATCTATCCGCTTTACGAAAAGGTGTACGAGCGCTCACCGATGCAATTCGAGAAGCTGACGAAGGAATTTCTGATCGAGATCGGCAAACGCATGCCCGACAAGGTCCGGTTTTTCGTTTGGCGTCAGGACTTACACATCATCGCCTTCGGCCTGTGTACAATCCAGGCCGACAACATCTGCCATGAATATGTCGGCTTCGACTACGCGGTCGCGTTCGATCTTAATCTCTACTATCGCGTCTTCCACGACATCATCGAGTGGGCGATCGCGAACGGCTACAAACGTTTTTACAGCGGCAGCCTCAACTACGATCCGAAATGGCATCTGCGCCAGTCGCTTTACCCGATCGACCTCTACGTGCGCCACACCTCCGGTCCGATCAACGCTGCATTGAAACGCCTACTTCCACTGATGGAGCCGACGCGTTCGGATCCGATCCTTCCGCAGTTCCACAACTACAACGAACTTTGGGGATGAGGCGGCCCCGCGCTGGGCGCAAAACCAGTTGTTAAGCTTGCCGGCATTCGCGTCGGCCATTCCCGACACGATACATAATGATTGCTTAACCGCGTTTTCCGGAGCGCGCGATATCGGCTGATCCGTGGCGCAATATCCGGCTTTGCGTGCGGGCCATACACGAATCGTCATGGTTTTCCGTGTACAGCCTGTACATCTCCATTTGCGTCCCGGTCTGCGAATGCAACTGCCATCTGCGAATAAGAAATTGTCGCCGAGTCGCTTTCGCGGGCTGATTCTGGGCACGGCTCTCACCGTTGCAGCCATTGCCGGCGCCAACGCGATCATCCTGACAGAATTGTATCGCGATACCTTGGAAGACGCGCAGGGCGACGTCCTGCGGCAAAGTCTGACGCTGTCGGAACTGGCGGAACGCACAATCCAATCCATTGACCTGGTGTTGGCCAGCGTCGCCGATAAAGTCCGCGCCGATGTGCCGGCGGATCATGACCTAAAAAAACTGGCCGGCCAGTCGCTCTATCTTTTCCTCAACGAAAAGATGTCCGGATTGCCGCAAATCGCCACGCTCGGCGTCCTCGACGCCAGAGGAATCAGGATCAGCCACTCGCGCGGCTGGCCCAGTGACGCGATCGATCTCTCGCAGCGCGAATATTTTCAGGCCATCAAAAAAAACCCGCAGACAAAGTCCTTTGTCAGCGAACCGCTGCAGGGCGTCAGCAGCGGCACGTTGACCATGGTTCTCGCCCGTCCCGTATTGACGCCGTCGGGTGATTTTTTGGGTGCCGTCTTCGGCTCGATACGCCTGAACTATTTCGAAGACCTCTTCGAGAAAACGTCGCTCGGCGGCGGCTATGCGGCGGCATTAATGCGGACCGACGGCACACTGCTGGCCAGATTTCCGAGGGCGGGGACAATCGGAACCGTCCACCCGGTTGCCAGTCTCAAAAAACTGGAAACCGCAAGATCCGCCCTCTCACGCTCCGTGAGCCCGGTCGATCATCAGGCGCGAATTGCCGCCGCATACAAGCTTACCGATTTTCCACTCGCCGTGATCGTCACGAAAAGCGAAGACGCCGCATTTGCGGCCTGGCGTGCAACTGCTCTCATGATGAGCGCAATCGCGGCAGCGATGATTCTCCTCACTATCGTTGCCGCCTATCTGATCGCCCGATCCTGGAAACAGCAGGATCGTCTCAATGCCGCGCGGGCCCAGATCATTGATTCGGATAAGAGCCGCGCGCTTGCCGAAGCCGAGCTGAAACGGCAGCAGGATCTGGCATCCCAAAACGTGCGTTTCAATGCCGCCGTGGAAAACATGTCGCAAGGCCTGTCGATGTACGACGCGGCGCAGCGGCTGATCGTCTGCAACAAGCAGTACGCCGAAATATACCGTCTGACCGAAGTACAGACGAAACCCGGTACGACCCTGCGCGAGATTCTCGCGTATCGCGCCGCGCAGGGCACCGGGCGGGAGGATTACACTAAGGGCGTCGATGAATGGATCGACGAAATCGTGGCGAACAAGCGTAACCAGGGGATCAGCAAGCTCACCGACGGACGCTTCGTCGCCGTCATTCATCGGCCCATGGAGGGTGGCGGCTGGATCTCAACGCACGAAGACATCACCGAGCAACGCCTTGCAGCGCAGGAACTGGACGAAACGAAAAGTTTTCTCGACTCCATCATCGAGAACATCCCCGTTGCCGTCGTCGTCAAGGACGCCAAGACCTTCAAATTCGCCCTTGTGAACCGGCAATTCGAGGCCATGGTCGGCATGCCGCACGCCGCATTGATCGGCAAGCATGCGCTGGACATTTACACCTCGCATGACGCAGCGCTGTTCGACGAGGCGGATCGCCAGGCTGTTGAGCTTAACAGCGGCGTGACCTCGGCCGAATATGAAGTGGAAATACCGGCACGCGGCACGCGCGTTCTGGCGACCAGCCGCATCGTCATCCGCGACAAGCAAGGCGAGCCAAAATACCTCGCGCTCGTCATCGAGGATATCACCGAGCGAAAACGGTCCGAGCAGCGTATTGCCTTCATGGCGCACCACGACGCCCTCACCGGCCTCGCCAACCGCGCCGCCGCGGTTGAAAAGATCGAGGACGCCGGCGCGCGCCAGCGCCGCTGGGGCCAGCAATTCACGGTGCTCTTGCTCGACCTCGACCGCTTTAAATACGTCAACGACACACTTGGTCATCCGGCCGGCGACGCGCTGCTGCGCGAAACGGCCGCGCGCCTCAAGGGCACACTGCGCGAGACCGACGTCCTTGCGCGTCTCGGTGGCGACGAATTCGCGATTATCCAGATCGGCGAAGGCAACCAGCGCGAAGCTGCCGTCAAGCTTGCCAATCGCGTGATCGACCTGATCGCGCAGCCGTTCAATATTGAAGGCAACGAAGTGAACATCGCGACCAGCATCGGGATTGCGCTGGCGCCGGAACATGCCGCGAAGCCCGATAGTCTTCTGAAGATGGCGGATATGGCGCTCTATCGCGCAAAGTCGTCGGGACGAAACTGTTTCTGTTTCTTCGATCCGGAAATGAGCGCGGCCGCGAGCGTGCGCCATGAGCTCGAGACGGAATTGCGCCGTGCCATCCAGCAGGACCAGTTCGAACTCTATTATCAACCGATCATCGATTCCAAGACCCGGAAAATCAGCGGCGCCGAAGCCCTGGTGCGCTGGAACAACCCGACCAAAGGCATGATTTCTCCCGACAAATTCATCCCGCTGGCCGAGGAATCCGGGTTGATTACCCAGATCGGCGAATGGGTCCTGCAAACTGCCTGCGCGGAAGCGGTCAAATGGCCGTCCCATGTTCGCGTATCGGTCAACCTATCGCCGGTGCAACTGCGCAAGCGCGACCTGGTCGATGTCGTCATCTGTGCGCTGGCGCAATCCGGATTGCCGCCCGAGCGCCTTGAGCTTGAAGTCACGGAAACAGCTCTTATCGAATCCGCCACCGACAGCCTGACGGTCCTGCGTCAGCTCAAGAACCTGGGCGTGTCGATCGCGCTCGACGATTTCGGGACCGGCTACTCATCGCTGAGCCACCTGACAATGTTCCCCTTCGACAAGATCAAGATCGACAAATCATTTACGCAGAATCTGACCAAGCGCGCCGATTGCGCGATCATCATCTCGGCCACGCTGACGCTGGCGCGCGGGCTCGACATCAGCACCACGGCCGAGGGCGTCGAAACGGCAGACCAGTTTCGGCTTCTGCGGATGGCGGGCGTCACATCCGTGCAGGGCTATCTGTTCTACAAGCCAATACCCGCTGCGCAGATCGATTTCAGCAGCGTTTGCAGCGATCCGGAAATCAATCACGCGGCCTAGCGTCTTGTGGCCGCCCGCCTGTCACCCGCTAGAAGCAAAGATTGGTGACGAATTTCCCGTTCTTGTCCTTGATAACGTAAGGACATTCCGCGCGCTTCAGCGCGGCCTTGGCGTCTTCATTACCGAGCGCGGCGGCTTTTTCGTAATAGGTCTTGGCGGCTGCGGTATCTTGCGGACCACCGCGCCCGCTTTTTGCAAATTCGCCCAAGCGCTCGAGCGCTGCGGGATGGCCTTGCTCGGCTGCTTTTTCAAACAGCGATCGGGCGCCGACGTCATCCTTCGGGCCGCCAGTGCCTTCAGCCAGCATCAATCCAAGTTGATATTGTGCTTCCGGCGAATTCGTTTCCGCCGCTTTCGTCAGCAAGGCGCGCGCCTTGACGGGATCTGAAGCTGCCCCACCACCGAGTGCGGCAAGGTTGCTGACGCCGCGCGCATTGCCGGCTTCGGCAGCGCGCTCGAACAGCTTGCGCGCCTGCGCATCGTCCTTTGCAACACCCGTTCCGGTCCCGAGCAACACGCCGAGCTCCACCATCGCCGAAGTGCTGCCTTTATCGGCGGCCTTGCGATAGGCGGCGAGCGCTTCCGGCATCTGGCGGTTGGCGGCGTAGGCGCGGCCGAGCTCGTAGAGCGCCCGCCGCGATGACGCCGATGCGGTTTTGCAGAATTTGATGGCGGTCGCGATATCGGACGGCGCGATCGCGGGCGCGCCTTTGACGTCGGCCGGCTTGTCGGGATCGGCGGGGTCGGCGGCAATGCGGTCGCACAGCACCAGATCGGCCGATTGTGCGGGCACGGACGACGGGGATGTGGCGATGCTCATCGCCAACAGGCCGATACCCACAATGAAACACGCGCCAGATCGTTTCACTTTCATCGCACTCTGATCACACTTGCACGCTTTCCGGCCAAGAAATCTTAGAGCCGTCGGGCCTCGCCAGCAAGCGTGGATTGAGCGCGCGGCAGGCGTGCAAAGCCCATATACATGATCTGCTTGCCCGGGAGCGACCCGAAGGTAATGTCAAACCGGTTATTGATGCCGCGCGGCCCGAGTCCCTCGAACACGCGATCGGCAAAACCGCGCGCGGCAAGCTTTGCGTCGAGGTCGGCCGGCTTGATAAACCCCGCCGGGTCGTGCGTGCCGCGCGGCAGCAGCCGAAAAATACGTTCGCCGCAGAACACAATCACGAAACGGGCAAGCCATGTGCGGTTGATGGTGTCGAAGACAAAGACGCCGCCGGGCCGCAACACGCGGCGGACTTCGTCGAGAACCTGGTCGAGGCAGCGTACATGTTCAAGAACGTCGACGCAGACCACGCAATCGACGCTGGCATCCGGCAGCGGCAGGTCTTCACCCGACGCCACAAGATAGCGGATTGGCAGGCCCTCGCTGGCGGCGTGGCGTTTGGCGATGGCGATGGCGCCGCGTGACACATCAACGCCGATAACCTTTGCTCCGCGCCCAGCGAGCGCTTCGGACATGAACCCGCCGCCACAGCCGAGGTCGAGAACTGTCTGCCCGCCCCACGACGTCAGCCGGTCAAAAAAGGCAAAGCGCGCCGGCACGAGATTTTGCAGCGCGCGCAGCCACCGCTGCGATCCGTCCCACCAATGCTCGGCATCTCTGTCGTAAAGTGAAGAATTGCCTGGACCAGAAAGTGGGCTCGCCGGCCGCGGGAAAGGAAGCCAGTACGGATGACGCCCGCGATAGGCCTCGAATTCGCTGCCGAACAGCCGCGTGAAGCGCGCCTCTTTCAGCAGAGGCCCGGTCAGGCAGTAGGCCGACAGCACAATCGCGAGCACCAGTTGATCCGGCGTCCAGACCGGCACCGTCCAGAGCGTGATCGCGAACGACACGTAAATCGGCTGACGGCAGACACGAAAAAGCCCGCGCGTCGGCATTGGGGGATAGGCAGGCCTGGTGTTGCGATAGACAGCCCACCACCCCAGCGCTCCGGTCTGGAGCGTGATGCCAGCGTCGAACATCGACTTGAGCAGCAGCGACCAGCCGGCCGTGTAAAGCACGATCATCACCGCCAGCATCCAGCCTTCGGCCTGCCACCAGATGATTCCGCTCGGCGACCAGAGTCCGAACAGCAGAAGAATCTGCAAAGAAGCGACGATCACGTAACTGGTGGTCGAAAGGTCGTTGCCCAGCCCGGGAGGCGCCAGAACACGCAGCAGCGCGCGCCCGCGGCCGCTCAGCAGAAACGAATGCGCGAGCGGGAATTGCAGCAGAAGCAGACCATTGCCGATCCAGCGCCAGGGTCCGAGCAGAACGCCCCAAGAAGCGCCCCATGACCGGCTCAGGCCGAAGGCCATTTCGTAGATCATCACCGAGACTGCGAGCGCAAACAGCCCGTGACACACCACGCCATAGGCTAGCGCGAGATATCTGCGCTTGACGGTCGTGGCGCTGGAATGGATTGACAACATCGGTCGCGAATTCCTGACTCTTCGCGGCTCGATTGGACTTGAGCGGGGTCGGCGTCAACTCATTAACGCGCGGCGGAGATCACAAACGCGCGAATACGGCCGTCGACGGCCCCTTTCCCGTATTTCTGCGCCATGGCTTCCGCGGCGTGGTCGGTTGCTTCCTCGAGGCGCGATGCGCCGCGCGCCTCGATTTCATTCCGCAACGGCGTTCCTTGGCAATACGCGACCGCGGGGTCGCGCGGCGATGCCGCCTTGCTGCGGGCGTCCACCGCGTCGATTGTAACAGCGGTAAAACCGGCCTCCGCCAGCTCCGCGCGAATTTGCTTGCCGTCATGATAGCCATGCGGCGTACGCGCCAGAAAACGCGGGGGATCGTCCGGAAAAAGTTCCGCCACCGCATCCGTGACGGTATCGGCGAAATCGTTTTCGGAAATCTTGTCCCAGACGTTAAACAACAGACGGCCGCCAGGTTTGAGGACCCGGCGCGCTTCCTTGTAGCCCTGAATCTTGTCAGGAAAAAACATCGCGCCGAATTCGCAGGCCACGACATCGAAGCTGTGATCCTCAAAGGGCAATGCCAGGGCGTCGGCCTGCTTCCAGCCGATCCTTTTATCACCGGACTGCCGTGCCTTGGCATAATCGAGCATCGGCTGATTGAGATCGGTCGCTGTGATATGCGCTCCCGCCGGCAACTTCAATGCCAGGGCGCGCGTCAGGACGCCGGTTCCCGCCGCCGTTTCCAGCACGTCCCGTGGGCCCGCTGCGACCACGCGCTTTGCAAGGTCGACGGCATAAGGCTCAAAGATGAGGGGAACCATCAACCGGTCGTAGAGTTCGGGGATCGAACCTGCGAAGACCTTGTCCGTCGCGACCATCGCACTGCTCTCCCTGACGCTGAACGCCGCACTTAACCACATTATCCTAAGTGCTGCCCTGATGCCGCATGCCGGTAAATTGCCAGTCGCGGGACGCCTGAAAAGTGCTAGGATTTGCGCGGGAATTGGGAATTCGGGGGACTGACGATGCGGGGCGAACTCATCACATGCGCGGCGGCGGCCGCACAACCTGTGCGTCACCCCGTGTGCCAATCTGTGGGCCAATCTTTGTATCTTGCGGCGCGGAACACCTGGCGCGCGCGCATCATCCCCCTGTTCGTTGCCGCGCCGCTTGGCGTCATGGCCCTGTCGTCGACGACGGTTGCGCTTGAACTGCCCAAGCCCGAGCCCGTCGAAAAATTTCTCGGCGCCACTGCAGTGGGCGAGAACTACAAGGTGAAGCCGATCGTGCGCAGCGACGGTGTCATGCGCATCTTCGATGTCGATACGAAATACGGTGAATATTCCTTCGATGGCATCGAGTTCGCCAAGCTGCGCCTGCACGAGCTCAACGCCGTCGCTGCGCTCGAGAAAATGTCGCAGTCCGATGCCTTCGGAAAGGCCTTTGGCCAGGCCGCACTCGGCCCGTTCAAGTTCGGCGCGGATCTTATCACCAAGCCGGCCGACACCGTTGAGCGGTCGCTGAGCGGTATCGGCAACATGTTCGACCGCGTCGGCGCAGGATTGTCCAACAACCGCGCCGACCGCGACCCGCTCATGGAGAGCCTGCTCGGCATCAGCGACACGCAGCGCGAACTGGCGGTGGAGCTGGACGTCGATCCCTACACCGATTTCCCGCCGTTGGCGCAACGGCTCAAGCAAATGGCCGGCGCCATGGCGAGCGGCGGCCTGCCGATCAAGGCCGGCCTCTCGTTCGTGCCCGGCGGCATCGGCATCGCGGTGTCGTCGGTCGCGACCGTAAGCAGCGCCAAGGACACCTTGCGTGACAAGACGGCGGCGCAACTGATCGCCGAAGTGCGCGGGATTTTGACCGCGCTCGAAGTCGAGGAGCGGAACATCGACCTCCTGCTGGAGAACCGGAACTACACGCCGGCCGACCTGCTCATCATGGCGCGCGCGCTGAGGGAGCTCGGCGCGGCGGACACCAACATCTTCGTCGAAAAGGCGGCCGGCGCCGGTACACGCAACTACGCCTTCTATTTCCGGCGCCGCGCGCAAATCCTGGCGGCGCACAGCAAAAACGTTGGCGGCGTTGCGTCCTTCATCTCGGTGGCGGGCCAGCCGATCAACATCTTGCGCAACGGCAACATTGTCGCGGCCTTCACATTTGATGACGTGGTCTGGACCGACGTGCAGTCCCGCACATTCACCGCCGCCACCGCAGAGATTTACAGGTTAAAACCAGGAGCGGTTCCGGTGCTTGCAACGACCGGCGTGGTGACGCCGATGGCACAGGCCGAAATCACCAAGCTCGGCTGGAAGATCATCAAGTTCAAGCCGCAAGGTTGATCACTGGCTGATCAACGGCTGGTCAAAGGCTGGGCGGCGGCGCCCGCTCAGTCGGACAGCGATCCCAGCCCGTACATGATTCGGAGAACCGGATTCATTTGCAGGCCGATTTGGCTGAACCAACCGTTGAAAACCACAACGACTGTCCCGGTGCGGAAGACCTGTGAGAGCCCGGTGTTGACGGCCAGCCGGAATGCCCAATCGCCGCGCGGCACGACGATCGCATAAGGTTCGACGGACAGGTCTTCCGGAAGCATTGTGTAGGCTTGCGGGTCCTTCAGATTGGCGCCAACCAGCAAGAGCTTGTCGCTGGCAAAGGCATCGGCTTTGCCGGACTCAAGCGCGGCGATCGCTTCGCTGCCGTCTTTGACCGGAACGACCGTTGCATCGACCTTCTGAAGTTTGATCTGTTCGACAATGGCTTTCTCATTCGTCGTCCCGGACGCCACGGCGATTTTCTTGCCCGCCATGTCGGAGAATTTGGCAATATTGGCGGCTTTCGCGACAATGATGCCGGTGCTTTCGACGAAGATGAAACTCGAAAAATCGACATCCTTCATGCGGCCGAGCGTCACTGTGCTGGAGCCGCATTCCATATCGGCCTTGCCGCTGGCGACTGCTGTAAAGCGGGTCTGGACGGTCACCGGCACCCACTCGATCTTGATATTCGGTATTCCGAGTTGCGCCTGCATCGATTGCACGACCAATTTGCAAAGGTCGATGCTGAAACCCACCGGTTCATTCTTTTCGTTGACAAAGGAAAATGGCCGGGCGTCGGTGCGGTAGGCAAGCTTGATTGTCTTGGCGCTGGCCACCGCTTTCAGGCGGCTGTTGGACGGCACCTGCGTCTGCGCGGAGGCAGCCGCCACGGCGAAGAAAGTCAGAAACGCTGCGGTTAAGCTGACCAGATTTCTCGTCGAACGTCCGCGCACACTCATGCTCATGTTCAATCCCCCCAGCCGTACCTGAAAACAATCGCCCAGACTGCTGGCAAACGCGCCCCGGACGTTGATCTAGATCGATACCACCAGTGTAGCGACTATCTTTATGTGGCGACAGTGGCGTGAACATCCTATCATGGCCGCAACCCGTGGGGGATATTCTCATGTTGCAGCGTACGACGATTGCCCTTGGCTCCACGCTCGCTTTGTTCTTTCTCGCCGGTTCGGCCGGAACAGCACCTGCGCAAACAATCGGTTACGCCGATGCGCTCGGTCGACTCGGCACAAGTTGCAGCTCCGATATTGCGAAATTCTGCAAAAATGAACCGCTCGGTGGCGGCCGCATCCGTCAATGCTTGCAGCGAAATCGGGCCAGCGTGTCTCCAGGCTGCACTGGATCGATCGCCGCGCTGAGCAGCCTTCTCGTGAAGAGAGCGGCCGCTCGCGCCGCCGTGCCACGCGTGTGCGATGTGGACATCAAACGCAGATGCTCTGGCATCCAGCAGGGCGACGGAAACCTCATGGAGTGCTTCTACAAGACGAAGCAGAACATCAGCGCGGCTTGCCAGCAGGCCGTTGCCGACGCCGGCTATGAAGTCGAGCTCGGCTCATCATCAGGATCCGGAAAGGTCAACCTGAGCTCCGGCCAACTCGTGAGCAGTCTGCAGGGCGTGGAATCGCCTTCGACACCCATTAGCGCCGCGCAATTGCGCCAGCTTGTCAGCCAGTCGCTCGCCGATCCGAGTCGCACCAACCGCGTGAACCGCGCGCCGTTGTTCAGCCAACTCGATCAGCTTGCTCAATTTACCATCGCCATCCAGTTCGATTTCAACTCCGCGCGCATTCGCCCGGATTCGTTTCGCGCTGTCGGGTTGATGGCTGACGCGCTCTATCATCCCTACTTGCAAGGGTATCGCTTCCTGATCGTGGGAAATACCGATGCCAAGGGAAGCCGCGAATACAACCTCAAGCTCAGCCAGGAACGCGCCGACGCCATTCGCGCCGCTCTGATCGATCCCTTCGGAATTTCGCCGACGCGGATCGAGGCTGTCGGCCTTGGCGAGGAGCAATTGCTCAACCCCGCCAATCCCGAGGCCGCCGAAAATCGCCGCGTCCAGCTGATCAATATCGGGAAGTGACGCGTAAGCGTCATCGCCGGGCTTGTCCCGGCGATCGCGATTCATGGGGCACAGACGTGCCTTCCTGAGCGAGATGGCCGGGACATAGGCGTACGAAAGCACGCCGTCCTTTGGACGGCTATGCCCGGCCATGACGTTGAGGGACAAACCCGGCGATGACAGAAGGAAACGCAGCGGCGGCCGCCCCTACTCCCGCAGCCTCTCGCTGAACAGCACCATGGTCTTGCGATAGACCTCGGACCTGTTCCACTCGCGCATCACCTGAAAATTTTCCGTGCCCTCGCCGAAAGGCGCGCCGGCTTTCCAGCCGTTCGTCTTTAACAGGTTGGCGGTGGAGGCGAGCACATCCGGCACGCTGTGCCGAAGATCGACATGGCCATTGCCGTCATAGTCGACGCCATACTTGATGTAGGACGACGGCAGAAATTGCGTCTGCCCGATCTCGCCGGCGTAGGCGCCGATGAGATCGCGCAACGGCAAGTCGCCGCGCTGGAGAATCTTCAGCGCCGAGATGAGCTCGTTCTGGAACAGCTCGGTGCGCCGGCAATCATGTGCGAGCGTCGCCAGCGTGCGCACAACCGGCAGCTTGCCCATGTCGCCGGTGCCGTTATCGGTTTCCAGCGTCCAGATCGCCACGATCAGTTCTTTCGGCACGCCGAATTGCTGCTCGATGCGCGCCAGCAACTGGGCGTTCTTCACCATCAGCCCCTTGGCGCGCTTGATGCGCGGCGGGATCACACGCGTTGCGGCATATTCCTCGAAGCTCTTGCTGTGAAACATGCCGCGCTGGCGGCGGTCGAAAGCGAGCACGTTCTGATCGAGCGTGACGCCGGCGAAAGCCTGGTCGATGACGCTGCGCGAGACGCCCGCGGCCTGCGCGTCGCGCGCCATGGCGGACAGGAAAGCGTTGAAATCACCGCCGCATTGCGCCGCGCGGGCGGGGATGGCGATGAACAGTGTGAGAAACAGGGCTGTGAGGATGCGTATGATCATGCGCCCACCCCACCACGTCCGCTCATTCCCGCGCAAGCGGGAATCCAGTACCATAGGATGGGCTAAGCGAAGCGAGCCCACCGTGAGCGCCGCCACTTGTTCAAATCCCGTGGTGGGCTCGGCGCGTTCCGCGCCTTAGCCCACCCTACTTTCCCTGCATCTGGATTTCGGCTTCGCGCGTCCCGGAATGACGCTATCGGATAAGCCATGCGATGACAGCCTCGTGATTAGGATGCCTTACGCACGCATGCCCGAAAGCGCTAGGATCGCGCCTTATAAGAAACGCATCAGAGGGGCGACCATATGCCAAAGGCTTATTGGATCACGACCTATCGCGAGATCAAGGACCCCGCCAAGCTTGCCGCCTATTCCAAGCTCGCCCCGCTCGCGCTCGCACCTTTCGGCGTGCGCTATATCTGCCGCGGCACGCCCGACGTCACCTTTGAGTCCGGCCTGAAGGAACGTGTCGTCGTCTCCGAATTCCCTAGCCTGGAAAAGGCCGTCGCCGGCCACGACAGCGCGGGCTACCAGGAAGCGCTGCGCGCGCTCGGCGACGGCGCCGTGCGCGACATCCGCATCATCAGCGGCGTGGAGTGAGTGCCCAATCCGCTTTCAGCGGGGGCGATCGGAATGGTGAGGATTACCCCTCTCCCGTTCGTTCCCGCGTAAGCGGGAATCCAGCACTATACGAAAAGACAGGGTCCCCGCTATCGCGGGGACGACGGGGAGCAAGTCAAACGCCGCAGCCGCATCCTCAATGACGTCCCTCTCACGCAGACGTGTAACTTTGTGTGATGCCGCCGGGCGCTTTCGTCCGTATATGCAGATGAAAGTTGGTCCGGGAGATTCACGATGAAACATCGCGCCGCCCTCCTCTTCGCCGCCGTTTTTGCGTTTGCGCCGCTCGCCGCACTGGCTGAACCTGCCGTCACCATTCCGCCGCCTGCTGCGGAACAACCCGCACAAGGCGCAGGGCTTGAAACTGCCGTGCTCGCGGGCGGATGCTTCTGGGGCATCCAGGCCGTCTACCAGCACGTCAAAGGCGTCACCAATGCCGTGTCCGGCTATGCCGGCGGCACGCAGAAGGACGCGCTTTATGAAACCGTCAGCTCGGGCCGCACCGGCCATGCCGAAGCCGTGAAGGTGACGTTCGACCCGCGCCAAGTGTCCTACGGCAAGATCCTGCAGGTCTATTTCTCGGTCGCGCACGACCCGACGCAGCTCAACCGCCAGGGGCCGGACAGCGGCACGCAATATCGCTCGGAAATTTTCCCGCAGAGCGAGGCGCAGGCGAAGGCCGCGAAGGACTACATCGCGCAGCTCGACGCCGCGCATGCGTTCAAACACGCGATCGTCACGAAAACAGACACGATGAAGTTGGCCTTCTTTGCGGCCGAGGCCTATCATCAGGACTACGCGATCCATCACCCCTACCAGCCCTATATCGCCATCAACGACGCGCCGAAGGTGGAGAATTTGAAGAAGTTGTTTCCGGAGCTCTGGCGCGACCAGCCGGTGACCGTGGCCCAGGCTGAGAAGGGAAATTGATCCGCCTCTCTGTCAGCGTGCAGACGATAAATAAAAACGGCGGGCACGAGGCCCGCCGTTTTTATTGATGGGATAAATTCTAAATTCAGTTATCCAGGAACGACCGTAATTTGCGGCTCCGGCTCGGATGCTTCAGCTTGCGCAGCGCCTTCGCCTCGATCTGGCGAATACGCTCGCGGGTGACCGAGAACTGCTGTCCGACTTCTTCCAGCGTGTGGTCGGTGTTCATGCCGATGCCGAAGCGCATGCGCAGCACGCGCTCCTCGCGCGGCGTCAGCGAGGCGAGCACGCGCGTGGTGGTCTCGCGCAGATTCGACTGGATCGCCGCGTCAATCGGCAAAATCGCGTTCTTGTCCTCGATGAAATCGCCGAGATGCGAATCCTCCTCGTCGCCGATGGGCGTTTCGAGCGAGAGCGGCTCCTTGGCGATCTTGAGGACCTTGCGCACCTTTTCGAGCGGCATGCCCAGTTTCTCGGCGAGCTCTTCCGGGGTCGGCTCACGGCCGATCTCGTTGAGCATCTGGCGCGAGGTGCGCACGATCTTGTTGATCGTCTCGATCATGTGCACCGGGATACGGATGGTGCGGGCCTGGTCGGCGATCGAGCGGGTGATGGCCTGCCGGATCCACCAGGTGGCGTAGGTCGAGAACTTGTAGCCGCGGCGGTATTCGAACTTATCGACCGCCTTCATCAGGCCGATATTGCCTTCCTGGATCAGATCGAGGAATTGCAGACCGCGGTTGGTGTATTTCTTGGCGATGGAAATGACGAGGCGGAGGTTGGCCTCCACCATTTCCTTCTTGGCCTGGCGCGCCTCGCGCTCGCCCTTCTGCACCATGTGCACGATCTTGCGGAACTCGGCGATCTCGACGCCGGTCTGCGCCGCAAGGTCATGCACCAGCGAACGGATCTCCTTGATGCGATCCTTTTCCTTGGCGACGAAATTCTTCCAGCCTTTGGCCGACAGTTTCGAGACGCGGTTGAGCCAGCGCGGGTCGAGTTCGCCGCCCATATATTGCTTGAGGAAGTCCTCGCGGATGACGCCGTAGCTTTCGGCGAGCCGCATCAGCCGGCCTTCGTTCGACACGAGGCGCTTGTTGATGTCGTAGAGCTGCTCGACGAGCGAGTCGATGCGCGCCTGGTTGAGTCGCAGCGACTTCACCTCGGAGATGATCTCTTCCTTGAGCTTCTTGTACTTGCGTTCCTGCGCGGGCGAGAGCGATGAATTCTTCAGGCGGAATTCGATGTCCTGCTCCTGCAGGCGGCGCAGACGCTTGAACGAATCCGCGATGGTGTCGAAGGTCTCGACCACCTTCGGCTTGAGCTCGGCCTCGATCGCGGCGAGCGACAGGGAATTCTCCATGTCGTCTTCGTCGTAATCGCTCTCGGCCGCAGACTCGGCCGGATCCTTCGGCTCTTCGTCGCCCTCGGCGCCCGGCGCCTTGAACGGCGTGGCGGCCGGAGGTGCTGCCGGCGGCGCCGGCGTCTGCACGACCTGCAGGTGCGGCGCGCCGGGAACGGGCGTGCCGACCGCGGGAATGATCGGCTTGCCGTCCGGGCCGATCACCGGCGGCTGCATCTTCTGCGCATCCGGGCCGGCGTATGTCGCTTCAAGATCGATGATGTCGCGGAGGAAGACTTTTCCCTCGTTAAGCTCGTCGCGCCAGATGATGATGGCCTGGAAGGTGAGCGGACTTTCGCAAAGGCCCGCGATCATCGCCTCGCGGCCGGCCTCGATGCGTTTCGCAATGGCGATTTCGCCCTCGCGCGAGAGCAGCTCGACCGAGCCCATTTCGCGCAGATACATGCGCACGGGATCGTCGGTGCGCTCGGACGGTTCTTTCTTTTCGGCGGTGGCGAGCGACTTCGATTTCGCCTCGACGACTTCCGTGCCGGTGTCGTCGTCGTCATCGTCCTCGTCGGCGGCCTTCTCGCCTTCTTCGCCGTCGGCCTCTTCGGTCTCGACAACGTTGATGCCCATCTCGTTGAGCATCGCGTAGATGTCCTCGATCTGGTCGGAGGACACTTCGCCCGAAGGCATCACTTCGTTGATCTGGTCGATGGTGACGTAGCCGCGCTTCTTGGCGGCCTTGATCATTTTCTTGACGCCGGCATCGGACAGATCGAGAAGCGGCAGCGGGGACTCCGGCGCGCCTTCTTCCTTCTCCGCAGCCGGTTCTTTTTCCTTCGCCTGAGCCGCTTTTGCCTTGCTCGCCATTCCGTCTCTCCTGGCACGTCGCCTGTGGCGGACGGCCAAAAAGGGCCGCGCCCGCAACAGGCGCCGCCCACGAATCAGGTCACCAAGTGTCGTCGGAACCCGCTTAAGCTCCGATTAACCTAAAAGAATACCGCTGGAATCGACCCTTTATTCCAATCGGCTCCATTGCCGGCCCGGTAAACCGCCCTGCCACCCCTTTTTGCGCATGATCTTGCCCGAAAACCGGTACCCACTTTTCGGGATCATGCGCCGCAGGCGGCGGGACTCATAAGCTACGAACGCCTCGACCGGAAGAGGCTCCAAAGCCCTCAATCAAGGCCTCGGTTCCTTCGACCCGCTCCAGGCGGCTTTTGACGTCGCGCAACCGCAAATAGTTGGCTTCGCTCGCGTCCTGGCCCAGCGCCTGCTCGGCGTCCTTGAGCTCCTTAGTTAGTGAATGCCACTGCCGATGCAAGGCGACAAGCTGCGACCAGGTCACCAAAACATCGTCCGGGGCGGCCTCCGGCTGCGCCCCCCAGACCGAGGGGGTGGTGATCGACAGCGCAATGCGGGCCACCACCTCGGTGAGGTTGCGGGCGGCGAGTTCCGCCTTGAGCGCCGCGGCATCGAGGGCTGGAGCATGCGCCGCGGTATCAATCAGCGCGCCTTTGATCTTCTCGGCGTCGGGGTGACGGAACTCGAGCGAGGCGAATTCCTCCAGATGGTCGTGCAGGAGCCAGGGATGGTTGAGCGCGGCCTGCAAGATGAGCGCCTCGCGGCGCGACACCGTCGAGCGATTGCCCCGGTGCACCGGGCTCGACGCCATCTGCTGGCTCACCACCACATAGGGCATGGCCCGGCCCGCCGTGCGCGGCGCGTCGCGGCGCTGCCAATCGCCGCCATTGCGCTCGCGCCAGCTGCCACCCGCGCGGGGGTCGCGCCAGTTGCCGCCGGAACGCTGCTCGCGCCATTCGCCACGAAAACGCGCTTCGCGCGGTTGGCCCTGCGCGGGCGCGAAGAATTGCGACAGCCGCGCGCCGAAATCCTGGCGGTAATAGCGCCGCACGGCTTCGTCGCCGATCCCCGAGGTGACCTCATTGATGCGCGCTTCCAGTGCGGCGCGCCGCTCCGGCGTGTCGAACGTATGCCCTTCGGTTTCGCGCGCCCACAACATGGCGCCGAGCGGCTTTGCTGCGTCGATGACATCGACAACAGCCTCACGTCCGCCCGAGCGCGCCAGATCATCAGGGTCCTGCCCCTGCGGCAGCAGCGCGAACTTCAAACTCTTTCCCGGTTTCAAGCGCGGCATCGCGAGATCGACCGCGCGATAAGCCGCGCGCAAGCCGGCATTGTCGCCGTCGAAACAGAGCACCGGCTCGTCCGCCATTTTCCAGAGCAGCCCGAGCTGGTCTTCGGTCAATGCCGTGCCGAGCGGCGCGACAGTGGCCGGAAAGCCCGCGGTCACCATGGCGATCACGTCGACATAGCCTTCGACCGCGATGATGGGCGCGCCATCGTGTGCGGCCTGGCGCGCCGCCGCGATGTTGTAGAGCGTCGCGCCCTTGTGGAAGAGCGGCGTCTCCGGCGAATTGAGATATTTCGCGGGGGCATCTTTTTCGAGCGCGCGGCCGCCGAAAGCGATCACGCGCCCGCGCAGATCGGTGATCGGGAACATCACGCGGTCGCGGAATCGATCGAACGGCACGGGAATGTCGTCGCCGGACACCAACAGCCCCGCCTCGACCATGTCCTCGGCCGGAATGCCGTGCGAGCCGAGATGTTCTTTCAGCGCGAAGCGCTCGCCCGTTGCGTAGCCGAGCCGGAACTTCAGCTGCGTCGCCGCATCCAGCCCGCGGTCGGCGAGATAGCCGCGCCCTTTGGCGCCGGTGCGCGAGGCGAGCGTATCCTGGAAGAACTTCGCGGCGAGCTCCATCACGTCGTGCAGCGTTTTTCGCCGCGCATCGCGCTGCTCGTCCTCGCGCGAGACCGTCGGCAGCGCCACGCCCGCCATCTGCGCCAGGCGCTCCACCGCTTCGGGGAAGCTGACGCCTTCGCTCTCCATGACGAAATCGAAAATGCTGCCGTTCTTGCCGGAAGAGAAATCAAACCAGGCCTGTTTCTGGTCATTCACAAAAAACGACGGCGTCTTTTCCTTGTTGAACGGCGACAGGCCCTTGAACTCGCGGCCCGCGCGAATGAGCTTGACGCGCCGGCCGACGACTTCCGAGACCGGAAGCCGGGCTTTCAGCTCGTCGAGGAACTGGGGCGTGAAGCGCATGGTTTTTGGGCCAACTCGGTGCGCGCCTATCATAAGCCGCCAAATTGAGACTTTCCGAGGCGAAGCCCGAAACCCGCGCGGCCAGCTGTTCTTTCTGGCCCTATCCTAGTTTTCCACAGGGTGGGAAAACCCCCGTGATCTCGCACCTTGTGGCAAAAGCCTCTCAATTGTCATTGCCGGGCTTGACCCGGCAATCCATGAGGCATTTCGAAGAGCAAGGCCGCAAAGCTGACCGTGCTGCACCTCATCATGGATGCCCGGGTCAAGTCCGGGCATGACGGGTGAGAGGTGGTGCCGTCACATCACTCCCGGAGACATCATGACCTCCAAAACCTTCATCCTCGTCCATGGCGCCTGGCATGGCGGCTGGGCCTGGGTGCGCGTGGCCGACCAGCTCAGGGCGCACGGGCATCGTGTGTTCACCCCCACCCTCACCGGCCTGGGCGAACGGGCACACCTGCTGCACCCGGGCGTCAATCTTTCGCTGCACGTGGCCGATGTGCTCGGCCTCATCAAATACGAACGGCTCACCGATTTCGTCCTGGTCGGGCATTCCTATGGCGGCTGCGTCATTTCCGGCGTGGCGGAAGCCGTGCCGGACGCCATCCGTTCGATCGTCTTTCTCGACGCCTTCATTCCCGACAACGGCGATGCGACGCTCGATCTGGTGCAGCCGGCGGTGCAGGAGATTATCCAGGCAGCGCTGGAGCGCGGCGATACCACCATACCGGTGCGCAACGCCGCAGCGTTCTGCGTCAACGAGAACGACCGCGCTTGGGTGGATTCCCTGGCAGGGCCGCAGCCAATCGGCACCATGAGCGAAAAGATCAAGCTCACGGGCGCGCGCGACCGCGTACCGAAAAAGACCTACATCCGCGCGTCAGGCTATCCGAACGTTTCATTTGAAAAAGCCCATGCCCGCGCAAAGGCCAACCCGAACTGGCGGACCTACGAGGTGCCGTGCGGCCACGACGTGATGATCGACGAGCCCGACCGGCTGACGGATATCTTGCTCGAGGTCGGGTAGCGCCTTCCACCGCGCGTCATGGCCAGGCATAGCCGTCCGGAAGGACGTCCGACGGTAAGGTTACGCATAATCATCATCCGGTCAGCGGATTGACGCGTTTGGGCCTAACCTAACATCATCCTGATCGGGCTTTCTCCACTGTCATCACCGGGCTTTCGCACAGCGGGTCATGGCCGGGCTTGTCCCGGCCATCTCGCTTAGGAAGGCAGTGCCCGCCTGATCGAGATCACCGGGACAAGCCCGGTGATGACAGCGGAAAAGGCGGCACGCTCCGGAATTCTTTTGGTGAAACAGTACTACGTCTACATTCTCGCCAGCCGTCCCGGCGGTGCATTGTATGTCGGCGTGACAAACAACCTCATCCGGCGGGTCCATGAGCATCGGAATGCTCGCGTTGCGCGCCACACGGCGAAGTATGCAATCAATAAACTTGTTCATTTCGAAATTTTCGACTCTGCGCACGCCGCAACCCAGCGAGAAAAGAACATCAAACATTGGCCTCGTGCCTGGAAAACCCGCATAATTGCAGCCAACAATCCAACGTGGCGCGATCTTTACGACGCCATCGTCTAGTTACCACCGAAGCATAATACGAGTCGCCCATGCTCACCCTCACTACGCTGCCGCTGTGGCTTTCCGCCCTCCTCATCGTCGCTTTGCCGACCGCCATCGCCATGGTTGGGCCATTCGTTGTCCGGCGTTTTGTCCGGTTCGAACGGTTGCGCACCAACAATGAAGTTGCCGGATTCAAGTTCGCGACCGTCGGCGTCCTCTACGCGGTGCTGCTCGCCTTCGCGATCATCGTCGTGTGGGAAAAGTTCAACGATTCCGAAAATGTTGTCGCCAAGGAAGCGGGCGCGGCCGCGACTATCTACCGCCTGTCGGATGGATTGAGCGCCGAGCGCCGCAGCGCGTTGCGCGGGGCCCTGAATGCCTATCTCAGCGCCGCGATCGGCAAGGACTGGCCGGCCATGGAGCGGGGCACGCTCGATCCAGGCGTCACCAGCGCGCTCAGCAATATCTATGTGACGCTGCTCAATGGCCGTACCGGCGCCGGGCCGGACACTGTCCTGATGACGGAGATATTACGCCAGCTCGATGAGATCAGCGCAGCGCGGCGCGCGCGTTTCGTCACCGCCGATGGCAATGTGCCGGCGATTCTCTGGTTCGTACTCTTCGGCGGCGCGGTAGTAACCGTGGGTTTTACCTTCTTCTTCGGCACGCCGAACCTGCGCGCGCAAGCGCTGATGACGGGCGCGCTCGCGGCCCTGGTCTTTTCCGCCCTTTTGACGGTGATCGTGATCGATCACCCGTTCGCCGGCAGCGTGAAAGTCGAACCGGAAGCACTGGTGCACGTACTGGAGGATTTCGGCGGCGTGTCGCGCCGCTAGCGGCCTTTGGCTGCGATCAGGCCGTCGAGCTCCTGATACTCACGGCATGTGGTGCCGCCGCAGATCGCCTTGATGTGCTCGAGGTCGCCGCGCGCGTTCGCGACATCGCCCTGCACCAGATAGAGTGCGCCGAGAAGTCGCTCCAACTGCGCAGATGATTGGGATCGGCGGCGAGCGCCTTGCTGTACCACATGCGAGCTTCGGCCAGATTTCCGAGCTTGGCATTGGCAAATCCGATCGAGTCCGCGACATCCGGGTGGTCGTCATAGCCGAGCGTTTTCATCGCCGCGATGCCGGCTTCGTACTTTCCCGACAGAATGAGTGCACGCGCCGTCTGGAAGTTGGTCATTAACTGCTGCGCGGGCGCCGGCTGCACGGCGACCGGCGGAGGCGGCGGCGGGACTATGGCTGGCGCCGGTTGCGCGGCGGCGGGTGGCGGCACAGGCTTCGGCGCCGGCGCCACGCGTTCTTTGACTTCTTCCTTGTCCTTGCGTTTGGCTTTCGGCTCGGCCTCGCGCTCCTTGCGTTCCTTACCTGCAGCGGGCTTGTCGGGCGGGCCATCGATGTAGTTGCGGTTACAAAAGCCGCCATGCCGGCAACCGTCTCCATGCATTGCTGGTACGTGTAGAAACCGCAATTGGTGCTGCCGTTGCGATAAGCGCGCACCAGGGCGGGCCCGCTGCTGTGGCCGGCGCGGCAAACACGAGCACCGCTGCAATCACCAGACTGCAAAGAGCAGGAATTCGCATCAGAGCCTCCAGAGCCTCCGCAGGCGAACGCATTAAATCAGCCACATTTTCCGCCGCAGTTGCCACCACCGCCCTTGGTCGGTCCGCTCCCAGGTTTTCCGCCCGGACGGCCACCACTCGGGAATCCCGGGACCGATCTGGATTTGCAACGGTAGCGATGGCGACGCTTTCTCCGTGTTATCAGAATCGGGTTTGCGCGGCTTGCGTGGCGTCGTGTGCCTCGGCTTTTTCTTTTCGTCCGTTTTGGTCGGACACGGAATATGCGAATGCTCCCTCGGCGTACTGCCGTCGGGACAAAGTTGCGGACATTGACCGTCCTTCTTCGGCTTGCCATTCGGGCAAAGATCCGCCGAGCCGCCGCAAGCGCCGCCGACCTGGTAGTCGCGGCCGGTGCAGCATGTTCCGTCAGCTTTACGCGGCGCGCCTAAGGGGCAGCCGGTGGTTACGGGCCCGCAATTCGGACCCTGGCAACCCGGATCGACAAAGAAGCATTGGCCGTTGAGGCCTCTCCTCGTGCCTGCGGGGCAGTCCGTGGTCGTGCCGCCGCATTTACCGGTCTCGTACTCTCGAATGTTGCAGCATTGCCCGTTTACAGAAACCTGGGCGATCGGACAGGTTGTCGTCGTCGGCGTCGGGCAATCTTTGCCGATGCAAGTCGGCAGCACAGGTTGCGGACAATTCGGACCCTGGCAACCCGGGTCGACAAAGAAGCATTGGCCGTTGAGGCCTCTACGTGCGCCTTCGGGACAGTCGGTGACGATGTTGCCGCACTTTCCCGCAGCGATGGCCTCGCGTGTGCAACACGTCCCATTGCTGGCGAACGTCGGGAATGGACAGGACGTCGTGGTCGGTGTCGGACATTTGCCGTCACTGTTGCGCTGACTGCCGTCCGGGCAAGCGGCCACTACTCCCGCCGGTATCTGCTTGCACGGCACCGACAATTGACCGCTCAGAACCCCGCCGGCCGACCCGCCAATGCCGAGTTCCGGATTGCCCGGCATTTGCGGCTGGCTGTCCCGGGTTCGACTGTCGCTGCAACGCGTCAGGCAGTTGCTGCCCAGGATTCCCGAGACTGCCAGGGCGAACGAGATTGGTCGGCGCCGAGCCCGGCATAGCGCAATTTTCAACCACGTTGTTCGTGACGCTTGAGATCGGCAACACAACGCCGACCTCCAACACGGCACTTTGCCCCGCTGGGATATCGTAGCCGGGCGCCCGGGTGCACCTCGCGGACGAGCCATCTGGTGGAAGGACGCAACTCCAACTCGGGCTGCCGTCGGGTGTCTCGAGAGCGCCGATCCGTCCAGGAGGCGTGGGGAGGTCGGTGAAAGCACACTCCGCTTAACGGCACCGTCCCGTCGTTCCACACCGTGACAGTAAACCTGCAAAAATAGGCCGGGACTCCACCCAATGCGGTACCGAGCGGCGAATCGGCCGGATAAACGAAACAGCTCTTATCGCCAGTCTTGACGATATGATATTTCGGCTTCGGTGGCGGGATATCGACGCACTTCGTATTGTTGGCGTAGTTCGGCTCGTTCAACGGAAAGCCGAGCACAGCCGTGCAGTTTTTTGGTTTGCCAGGATGCAAAGTCGGGGTGACCTTTCCGCCGACTTCAATGACGACCGTGTCACCAGGATGCAGCGTCGCATTGGGAAGTATGCACCCGTGTACATGGTCGCCAGGCGGTATCAGCTGCTGCACGCTCGGAGGAAGGCCGGACGTCGGCAGGGGCCCACAACTCAAGTTGCCGCCCGCAGGCGAGATGAGCTGATTGCTGGTGATGGCGCCGGAACTAAAGTCTTCGCCCACGACAATCGGACCGGTGTAGTCCCCTGGCCCGTTGTTGGTGACGGTAATCCGGAATTTGCACACGCCATTGTCGGTGCAACTGATAATCTTCTTATCGATCGAGAGGTCGGGCCCCTTCGGGTTCGTGCAGCGGCCATTGACGGCGACCTGTCCGTCCGGACAGCACGGAATTCCGATCGCGTGGGGCCGATACACCGGCTTGCACATCGGCTGCCCGCATTTGCCGTCGGGCGTCATCTGCTCCGGCGGGCAAGACACCGGCACGCATTGACCGCGAACGTTGCCGTAACCGGCCGGGCACTCGACTGCCGCTTCAATCAACGTTTCCCAGAACACGGGCTCGATCTGTGCGTGCGGGCAGATGCGCCAGATCGCCACGCCGCCGAGATGGCCTGTCCAGGCCGGACGCTCGCCGATGTCATAGTAGTCGGCGAAGTAGGAATTGAACGGCGGCACATTGAGCGGCTGGACCATCGCGGTTGCGTTGCCCTGCAAGCCGTGCACCGCCAGCGGGCCGCCAGGCTGCAACAGGCGGGCAATGGCCGGATCCGGTGTCATGCGCAATCGTTCGCCGGACGTCCAAAGCGCGCCACTACAAACCGCGCGATTGATATTGCCGGCCGCGTCGTAGCCGTAGCCGATGGCGATGCCGCCATTGCCGTTATGAAAATTCGGCGGGAAGCCGATTGCGTATTCCTTCGGAACCGGAAACCAGAAATCCTCGCTGGGTGGATCGTCGGGCGTCGTCGGCCGGAAGCGCAACACGCGGCTCTCGCCCGGCTCGGCCAGCGCATCGTAGTCATAGGCGCCGGTCGGCGCGCCGCGTTCGGCGACCAGCATGTCGCCAGAATTGTCAAAAAGAATTTCGGAGATTTCAGATCCGGCCTGCGCGCCACGCGGCACCGTTAGTTCGCACGCGCGCATCGGAGCCGAATCGAACCATCGGGCAACAGCGCGACCGACCAGATGCGCGAGCCGGCGGCGACCGCGTAGTAGAGACGGCCTTGATTGACCGCCAGGCCGAAAACGCGACGCGCCGGCGGCGCATAACCCCAGGTCGCGGGATTGGTGCTGTCGAACGCCGGATTTTGCAGATCGATCCGCTTGCGCGGGTCGAACGGCACCGGCGGCAGACCCCGCCGCGGGCAACGCTTGCGTGCCGTGATCGAAACGTCCGCGCTCGACGCCGTCGAGCGTGAAGCGATGGATCATGCCGGTGTCGCGATCCGCCACAAAGAGCTGGTGCGACTCCGGATCGAACGCCAGACCCGCCGAGCGCCGGCCCGGAATTGGGCGCGCCGGCGAGCGTGACATTGGCGAACAGCGTTACAGCACCGGTCTTCCCGTCAATTTTCCAGATCGAGCCCGGCCCACCGGCTGCGATCGGGCGGTCCGAATAATCCGGGCATGAAGGCTGCATTCGGCGCGCCGCGGCGCGAGCGATCGGGCAATCCGTCGCCGTCGGCATCGGGAACGACGATGGGCAGACCGTAGGCGGAGGTGGCCGCGGCGTAGATGTTCGGCGGGCTCGCATCGTCGAACGCGACCGAAAAGACCTGGCCGATCTGCCGCGCTGCTGCCGTGAACGTTTTCCTGGCCGCGACGAGCTGGCCTTGCGCGGGAGCACCGAGCCGGTCGAGGCCGATCACCCGCAACGCGGGGCCGTCGAGATTGATAATAGGTCTTGTCGAGGCGGCGCGCTTCAGGTGGCGCAGCCGACGATCACCGTCCCGGAAAATCCCGCGACCGCCGCATCGCCCGTCGGCAATACAGGAAGCGTGTTCTGCGCAAACGCGGCTGCAGAGAGGCACAAAAGACAAAGTAAAATTGCGCGCAAACAAGCGCGTAGCGTCTCACCACGGTCGCCCCCCGCAGGTCGTGCTCGCAAACTCAATAGAGGTATTGTAGGACGGTATTCGAGCGGAGCGCAATCAGGCTGGGCCTGTTTGGTCGTTTATGTCATCGAAATGACATTTGGACCATTCACCGCCCGTCATCGCCGGGCTGTCATGGTCGGGCCGCCAATACGTCATCGCCGGGCTTGTCCCGGCATCCCGCTTAAGCGGGAAGGCGTGCCTCCTAAGCGAGATGGCCGAAATGCCCGGCCATGCCTACTGCGGCTCCAGCCCCGATGCCTTCACGACATCCTTCGCCGCGGCGCGGTCGGCCTTGATCTCGGCCGCGAACTGCTGCCGGCGTGTTGATCGCCGGCACCTGGCCGCGGCTGATGATGTATTTGTCGCGGAAGCCGGGATCGCTGACGACCGTGTCACCTCGGCCGCGATCTTGTCGATGACCGGCTTCGGCATGCCGGCCGGCGCAAACAATCCGTACCAGGTCTGCGATGCCGCGCCCTTGTAGCCGAGATCGTCGAGCGTCGGCACATTCGGCAACAGCGGCGTGCGGATGTTGTTGACCAGCGCCAGCGCCGTCATCTTGCCCGCACTGATCTGCGAAATCACGTTGCCGAGACCGATCAGGCCGATCGGCGTCGAACCGCCGAGAATGGCGTTGGTCGCCTCGCCGCCACCCTTGAACGGCACGCGCACCCAGTCGGCGCCCTTTTCGTGTCTTGAGACTGTCCATGTAGACGACGCAGGGGATCGAGGCGGTGAGATAAGAGAGCGTGCCGGGTTTCGCCTTCGATACGGCGACCAGCTCGTCCACCGTCTTGGCCTTGAGATCGGAATTGATCACCAGCACCTGGATCAGGTGGAACAGGTTGATGATCGGCGTGAGCTTTTCCGGATCGAACGGAAGGCTCTTGAAGAGATACTGGTTGTAGATCATCGGATCGGCATTGATGATGCAGATCGTGTAACCGTCCGGCTGCGCGTCCTGACAGGCGTGCGCACCGATATTGCCGGCGCCGCCGGGACGGTTCTCGATGATCAGCGGCTGGCCGAGGCTCTTGTGCAGTTCCTCGCCGAGCACGCGCATGAAGATGTCGCTGATGCCGCCGGCGCTCGAGGTGGTGAGCACGTGGATCGGGCGACTTGGGTAGTCATCGGATTTCGCGGGCAGCGCAGTGGCAATGACGCAGCAGGTTGCGAACAATAATGATCTCACGGACGCTCTCCCTCGCAGGCAATCGTTATTGGTTTTCGTGACGCAGACGGAATCTTTGATCCTGTTCCGAAACAATCCGGAAGCCGGCGCGCTGATAGAATGCAAGGGCCGGATTGAATGCAACGACCGTGACCGCCAGTGGCATTGTCTTTCGGCGGGCTTCGGCAAGCAGCATACGCAAAACTTTCGTTCCAATGCCGCGGTTCTGGAACGCTGCATCGATGTGGAGTTCTTTTATCACAACGTCGCCGCCGTCGACAGCGGTCTGCAAATAGCCGGCATCATCGCCGCCGGCGACGACGATGCGCACTTCTCGGAGCACAAATTTCTGTTCGAACCGCGCATCCTGAGCGGCATCATCCCAGCGGCCGTGCAGCCGCTCTCCGAGCCACCGCATGCCGGCGTGATGGAGACCGCGGGCAAAATCGAAATCGGCTGCAACCGCGGGGCGCAGGTCTATTTCGTGCGTTTCAATCATCGCACAAACTCATCCCGCGAGCTTGGCCTTCACCATCCCGCTCGCCTTGGCCATATCCATCTGACCGGCATATTTGCCGCGCAGCACGCCGATGACCTTGCCCATGTCCTTCATGCCGGCGGCGCCGGTCTCCTTCACGGCCGATTCGATCGCTGCCGTCATTTCGGCGTCCGACATCTGCTTTGGCAGATAACCGGAGATGATGGCGATCTCCTCCTGCTCCTGCTTCACGAGATCAGCGCGGCCGCCCTTCTGATAGAGCTCGACCGATTCCTGCCGCTGCTTGATCATCTTCTGCAGCAACGGCAGCACGTCGGCGTCGGTCAGTGCCGGCTTGCCGGAGCCGCGCGCCTCGATATCGGCATTCTTGAGCGTGGAGTTGACCATGCGCAGCGTTGAAACCGCCCGCTCGTTCTTGGCCTTCATCGCCTCGGTCAGAGCCTTGTTAATGTCATCGCGCAGCACGGGAACCCCTTTCGTGAGCATTTTAAAGGCTTGGGGGCAGCCCCCGGCGGCCCCTTGCCTCTCGCACTATAATACGCAAGTAAGACGCCATGACCCAGACGAAAGCCGCCCCCGCCGGGACTTCTGGCGAATCTTGGGCTGAGCCCAAGCCAACGGCGCTTTTGGTATTGGCTGACGGGACCGTTCTGGAAGGCTTCGGACTGGGCGCTACCGGACACGCGGTGGGCGAGGTCTGCTTCAACACCGCCATGACGGGCTATGAGGAAATCCTCACCGACCCGTCCTATGCCGGGCAGCTCATTACCTTCACCTTCCCGCATATCGGCAATGTGGGCACCAACGAAGAAGACATCGAGGCCGTCAACATGGCGGCCACGCCGGGTGCGCGCGGTGTCATTCTGCAAAGCACGATCACGGCGTCGTCGAACTATCGCGCCACCAAGAACCTCAACGACTGGCTCAAGGCGCGCGGCATTATCGGTCTGTGCGGAATCGACACCCGCGCGCTGACCACGCTGATCCGCACCAACGGCATGCCGAACGCAGTGATTGCGCACGCCCGGAACGGAAAGTTCGATCTCGCCGCCCTCAAGAAAGAAGCCAAGGAGTGGCCCGGTCTCGTCGGCATGGATCTGGTGCCGATGGTGACAAGCGGACAACGCTTTACGTGGGACGAGACACCGTGGGGTTGGGAGACCGGCTTCGGCCGCCAGACCAATCCGCAATTCCATGTGGTCGCGGTCGACTATGGCATCAAGCGCAACATCCTGCGCCTGCTCGCGGGCTCCGGCTGCAAGATCACCGTGGTGCCGGCCAAGACATCGGCCGACGACATCCTGGCGCTCAAGCCGGACGGCGTCTTCCTCTCGAACGGTCCGGGCGACCCGGCGGCGACCGGCGAATACGCCGTGCCGGTGATCAAGAAACTGATCGACACAGGCACGCCCACCTTCGGAATCTGCCTCGGCCATCAGATGCTCGGCATCGCGGTCGGCGGCAAGACGATGAAAATGCATCAGGGGCACCACGGCGCCAATCATCCGGTGAAAGATCTCACCACCGGCAAGGTCGAGATCACCTCGATGAACCATGGCTTCGCCGTCGACAAAGAGACGCTGCCGAAGAACGTCGAGCAAACGCATGTATCGCTGTTCGACGGCTCCAATTGCGGCATCGCGCTCAAGGACAAGCCGGTGTTCTCGGTGCAGTACCATCCCGAGGCTTCGCCCGGCCCGCGCGACAGTCATTATCTCTTCACGCGCTTCGTCGAGATGATGCGGCAGGCAAAGCGCAAGATCGCCTAGAGTGCGACTCGTAAGGGTTGTGGCCGACCCCTCCGTTCGTTCCCGCGAAAGCGGGAATCCAGCTCTCTAGACTCTGGGTCCCCGCTTTCGCGGGGACGAACGGATAAGGCGCCAAGCGAACCACATCCGCCGATATCTGTTGCATTGACATGACGCCCAGCAGGCCCCTGACCTTCATATTCAACGACGACGGCAAGGTGCCGAACAATCCGGCGCTGCCGGCGCTCGTGTACAAGAACGCCGTCGATCTGGGCAAAAGCATCGCCCCCGCTGCCGAAATCGAGGACCTTTTCAGGGCCAATGGCTGGGGCCATGGCCAATGGCGCGACGGCATTTATCCGTTCGTGCACTACCATTCGATGATTCACGAAGCACTCGGCATCGCACAGGGCCGCGTCAAAGTGCAGCTCGGCGGACCTCACGGCGAGGTTTTTGACCTTGTGGCAGGTGATGTGGTCGTGCTGCCGGCGGGCACAGGGCATCAGAGACTTTCAGCCAGCGACGATCTTCTGGTCATCGGCGCCTATCCACCCGAGGGCACCTATAACCTCTGCCGCGGCGGTAACCCGGCAGAACGCGACAAGGCGCTCAATACGATCTCCAAGGTGCCTGTGCCGACAAGTGACCCGGTCATCGGAAAAAACGGACCGTTGCCATTGCTCTGGCGGCGCTAGCGCACTGCATCGTCATGGCCGGGCATAACCGTCCGAAGGACGCCGTGCTTTCGCACGCCTATGTCCCGGCCATCTCGCTTAGACAGGCACCATGCCTTCCTAAACGGGATCACCGGGACAAGCCCGGTGATGACAGGTTAGTGTCAAATTGCATGAGCAACTGGATCGACTTCTACGATTTCAAGCATTCGGTGATCTATGTGAATGCGCGTCACCGCGAGGTGCATTACCGCACCATTGCCGAGGACATCCGCAAGCTCGTGCCCTCACCGACCGCGCATGCGCTCGACTATGGCTGCGGCGAAGCAACCTCGGCCGATCTGGTCGCCGCGGCCTGCGCCAAACTGATCCTCGTCGAGGCCGCGCCCAACGTGCGCGCGTCACTCACACAACGTTACGCCGGTCATCCGAAAATCACCGTCATCTCCGCGGAGCAAGCCGCGGCGCTGCCCAAGGGCTCGCTCGATCTCATCGTCATGCATTCGGTTGCGCAATATCTGAGTGCGGCCGAACTCGACCGGCTGCTCGCAATATTCCACTCTCTGCTCAGGCCAGGCGGACTGTTTGTCCTCGGCGATATTGTGCCGCCGCATCTTGCTGCACCGGCGGCGGCGCTTGCATTGCTGCGCTTCGGTGCAGCGAACGGATTCTTCTGGGCGGCGGCCTTCGGGTTGATACGGATTTTCGTGTCCGATTATTTGCGGCTGAAGAAGACGGTTGGGCTGTCGCACTACGGAGAAACAGACATGCTGGAGAAACTCAAGCGCGCGGGCTACGCGCCTCAGCGTGCCGGTCACAATATCGGCCACAATCAGCAGCGCATGACGTTTCTTTGTCGCGTCGATGGACAAAGATCCTGAGACCGTCATGGCCGGGTTTATCCCGGCCATCTCGCTTAGCATGGCACTGCGTCCCTAAGCGGGATGCCCGGCACAAGGCCGGGCATGACAGCCTGAATAACCCCGCATTAACCGCGCCACACGACGGCGGTGGCCGTACACCGTACGGCAAGGACGAGGCCGTATTGCTGCAAACGGCCCGGTGGCGGAGTGGCGACGCAGAAGCCATGCAAGGTCTTCCAGCCTGGTTCGATTCCAGGCCGGGCCTCCAATTTTCAGCGCCAGCGGGCGGTTTTCCGTCCACCGTAAGCACGCAGCCGTGGAGAAATTCTCCACGGCTGCGAAGACCGCTTCCACCGCGAAGGTTCAGAGCGTGGCTTTAATCGGCGAGTGCTCGTTACGGAATTTCGCGACACCTGCGTCCGGCAGGCCAAAATTATTGGCGAGCAGATGGCGCGGCGCGTTGCCAAGCCATGCCGATAGCGAACTTTCCGAATAGACGCCGCTGTTGAGCACGCCAACCACTTCTGCCGGTTCGCTCCCGATGTTCTGCACGGTGTGGCCACAGCTTTGCGGTACATAGGCGCATTCGCCGGGACCGACGTCAGCGACCGCCAGGCGCTTGTCGGCGCCGAACATTGTCATGCGCACCTGTCCCTTCACGACATAGTGGAGTTCGCTGGCGTTCGGATGCCAATGCGGCTCATGCAGCGCGCCTTGTTTCAACCGGAGGAACCATCCAGTCATTGTCGACGATACTGGATATTCGGCCGCCGACGCCACGTACAAGGAACCGCCCGACGAGCTTTCGCGCGGTTTTTGCTTCATCAACGAATAGCGATGGCTACGCGATGGAGGGAGAACCTTGACGTTACGCGCCTGCGGGCTATCGAGCGCGATCACGGCGCCCTGATTGATATAGGTTTCAGCTTTTGGAATGCCGGCAACGAATTCGGCCGACACGCCGAACGCCTGTTCGAGCATTTTTGAATCGCAGCGGCTCATCCAATCGCTGACGCCGAAGGTGCCGTGATCGGAATAAAGCCCGTCGTCGAAAGCCAGCACGGCATGACACGGCTCGCTGCCGATGGTCTGGATGGCATGGGCGTGGCCCTTGGGAAAGAACCAGAGGTCACCCGGTCCGTAATTGGCGACTTCCGTTTCGCCTTTGGGGTCGACCACCGTCACCTGGCAATGGCCGCCCAGGATGTAGGCCCACTCAGCCGAATTGTGCCAATGCATCTCTCGTGCACCGCCTGGATTGAGGAACAAATGCGCCCCCGCGATATCGCTCGCGAGCGGGAAACGCGCGCTGTTAAAGTCGCGCGCCCAGCCGCCAGAGGTCGCCTTGATCGGTCCACTGTCGAGCGGGAATGTGAACTTGAGCGGATCGCCGCTCTTGCGCGGCACCGTTTGCATGAAGTTCGAAGCCGGGGCGACGTCGTAGCCAACGGCATGTCCATCATTTGCGAAGGAACGGGTGGCGGCAAGGCCGCCGGCGCCAAATGCGAGTGCTCCGAGAAAAGCGCGTCGGTTTGCGTCAAACATGGTCCTGGTCCTTGTTGCCTGGTGTGAATGCTCCTTAAACGTCGGTTGGAAGGCGCCCCGCAAGCGCGGCAACGCTGTAGCGCTTTGCGCGCTCGAACAATTTGGTCCGAGCACGAACGACGATTTTTGGGGGCAAAATGCGAAAGGGTTGCCGCGGATGACGCAGGCTATTGCACCGCCGCGTGGCGTAACGCGCCACTTGCGTGCATACACCCGGCCAAAAGCCGCAACATTTTAATAGGTCGCACCCCCACGGCCAAAGCCGCAACTTTATAATAGGGCGCACCGCGGCCGGCGACAACATCGCCCTCCCGGAGCATTTCAGCGAAAGCGCCGATTGAATTGCCGCGGCCTGCGAGCTGGGGACAAGCCCACTCGGAGCCTGTTGGAAGAAGTCCGATTGCCCTTCCCTGCTCGCCGATTCTGGTCTAAGCACCCCTCGCGCGCGGGGCTGTGCCTCTGCGCCAGCCCCGAGGACGCGCATAGGCGCGCCCTTTTTTTGTGCCGATTTTTCGGGAGCCGATGCCTAAACGCACCGACATCAAATCGATCCTGATCATCGGCGCCGGCCCGATCGTCATCGGCCAGGCCTGCGAATTCGACTATTCCGGCACGCAAGCCTGCAAAGCGCTGAAGGAAGAGGGGTACCGGATCATTCTGGTGAACTCCAATCCGGCGACGATCATGACCGATCCGGATCTCGCCGACGCGACCTACATCGAACCGATCACGCCGGAGATCGTCGCTAAGATCATCGAGAAGGAACGCCCGGACGCGCTGCTTCCGACCATGGGCGGACAGACCGCGCTCAATTGCGCGCTGTCGCTGCGCAAGATGGGCACGCTGGAAAAATTCAACGTCAAGATGATCGGCGCCACCGCCGAGGCGATCGATAAGGCCGAAGACCGCGAGCTCTTCCGCGAGGCGATGACCAAAATCGGCCTGCCGACGCCGCGCTCGCACCAGATCAAGACATTGCCGCAGGCGCTGGAGGCGCTCGAAGACATCGGCCTGCCTGCGATCATCCGTCCGTCTTTCACGCTCGGCGGCACTGGCGGCGGCATCGCCTACAACAAGGCGGAGTTCCTCGACATCGTTGAGGGAGGCATCGACGCCTCTCCGACCAACGAGGTGCTGATCGAGGAATCGGTGCTCGGCTGGAAAGAGTTCGAGATGGAGGTGGTGCGCGACAAAAAAGATAACTGCATCATCATCTGCTCCATCGAAAACGTCGATCCGATGGGTGTACATACCGGCGACTCGATCACCATCGCGCCGGCGCTCACGCTCACCGACAAGGAATACCAGATCCTACGCGACGCCTCGATCGCGGTTCTGCGCGAGATCGGCGTGGAGACCGGCGGCTCGAATGTGCAGTTCGCCATCAATCCCGCCGACGGCCGACTGGTGGTGATCGAAATGAACCCGCGCGTGTCGCGCTCGTCGGCGCTGGCCTCGAAAGCGACCGGCTTCCCCATTGCGAAAGTCGCGGCCAAGCTCGCGGTCGGCTACACGCTCGATGAAATAGCCAACGACATTACCGGCGGCGCAACGCCCGCCTCGTTCGAGCCGACAATCGATTACGTCGTCACCAAGATTCCGCGCTTCGCCTTCGAGAAATTCCCGGGAGCCTCGCCGGTGCTCACTACATCGATGAAGTCAGTGGGCGAAGCCATGGCCATCGGGCGCACCTTTCAGGAAAGCCTGCAAAAAGCACTGCGCTCGCTGGAGACCGGCCTCACCGGCCTCGATGAAATCACCATCGAGGGATTCGATGCCGCGAAAGGCATCGACGACGCCGACAACAAGGCGGCGATCCGCGCCGCGCTTGGCTCGCCGACGCCGGACCGCCTGCTGAAGATTGCGCAGGCCATGCGGCTCGGAGCGACCGATGAGCTCATTCACAATGCCTGCCGCATCGATCCCTGGTTCCTGAACCAGATGCGCGAACTGGTCGATATGGAAGCCGAAATCAAGGCCAAGGGCTTGCCGACCACCGCTGGCCCGTTCCGCAGGCTTAAGGCCATGGGCTTTTCCGACAAGCGGCTCGGCAAGCTGACGGGCAACGAGGCCGAGACGGTCATGGCCAAACGCCGCAAGCTGGACGTGCGACCGGTCTTCAAGCGCATCGACACCTGCGCTGCCGAATTCGCTTCACCGACGGCTTATATGTATTCGACCTACGAGACACCATTCGCCGGAAAGGTCGCGGACGAAGCCGCGCCCTCCGACAAGAAGAAGGTCATCATTCTCGGTGGCGGGCCGAACCGCATCGGCCAGGGCATCGAATTCGATTATTGCTGCTGCCATGCCTGCTTCGCGCTGAAAGAAGCGGGCTTTGAAACCATCATGATCAATTGCAATCCGGAAACGGTGTCGACTGATTACGACACGTCCGACCGGCTTTATTTCGAGCCGTTGACGCCGGAAGACGTACTGGAGATCATCGACACCGAACGCAGCAACGGCACGCTGCACGGCGTGATCGTTCAGTTCGGCGGCCAGACTCCCTTGAAGCTTGCCGAGGCTCTGGAAAAGGCCAAGATCCCGATCCTCGGCACCTCGCCCGATATGATCGACCTCGCGGAAGACCGCGACCGCTTCAAGAAGCTGCTCGACAGGCTCAAGCTGCGCCAGCCGCAGAATGGGATAGCGACGTCCCCAAACGCGGCGCGCGCGATCGCCGAAGAGATCGGCTACCCGGTGGTGATCCGCCCATCTTACGTCCTCGGCGGCCGCGCCATGGAGATCGTGCGCGACACGGCCCAGCTCGATCGTTATCTGACGCGTCTGTCATCGGATCTCGACAGGCCGAGCGAACTGGTGGTTTCGAAAAAAAGCCCGTTGCTGATCGACCGCTATTTGTCCGATGCCACCGAGGTCGATGTCGATTGTCTTGCCGACGGCAAGGACACCTTCATTGCCGGGATCATGGAGCACATCGAAGAAGCCGGCATTCATTCCGGCGACTCGGCTTGCGCGCTGCCGCCGCATTCGCTCGACAAGAAGACACTCACGGAACTCGAGCGGCAGACCCGCGCGCTGGCGCTGGCCCTCAATGTCGGCGGTCTGATGAACGTGCAATATGCCATCAAGGACGGCGACATTTATGTGCTGGAGGTCAACCCGCGTGCCTCACGCACCGTGCCTTTTGTCGCCAAGGTTATCGGGCTGCCGGTCGCCAAGATTGCCGCGCGCATCATGGCCGGCGAGACGCTCAAAAGCTTCGACCTCAAACCGTTCCATCTCAAACACAGGGCGGTAAAGGAAGCCGTGTTCCCCTTTGCGCGGTTCCCCGGCGTCGACACTGTGCTCGGACCAGAGATGAAATCAACCGGCGAGGTCATGGGGATCGACGGCTCGTTCGAGATCGCCTTCGCCAAGAGCCAGATTGGCGGCGGCACCAACCTGCCGCGCAGCGGAACCGTGTTCGTCTCGGTGCGGGATGCCGACAAGTCGCGCATCTTGCCGGCCGTCAAACTCCTGGCCTCCCTTGGTTTCAAGACCATCGCGACATCGGGAACCCAGCGTTACCTCGCGGAACAAGGGGTCGAGACGGCCAAGATCAACAAGGTCCTGGAAGGCCGCCCCCACATCGTGGATGCCATCAAAAACGGCGGTGTTCAGCTTGTTTTCAATACCACCGAGGGGACTGCGGCCCTGGCCGACAGCCGTTCCCTGCGCCATGCGGCCCTCTTGCATAAAGTGCCGTACTACACCACTCTTTCAGGGGCTGTCGCTGCGGCGCAGGGCATCAAAGCCTATCTTGAGGGCGACCTTGAGGTTCACACCCTGCAGAGCTACTTCGGCGGTCGGGGCTGAAGGCCATAGTTGGCCAACCAGACCCGAGTGACGGCACGAGTGACGCCGGAAAATTAATGGTCGCGGCATCAGGTGAGGCTGGCCGCGACGGGTTTTTTTTACCGGCCCTCGTCTACATGACTCCGGTTTCGCGGGCGACCGTGGCCGGAGTTGTATTACGAGTTCGATTGGACGGAACTTTGACGGTGAAAGGTTCTTGGTGGCGCTGAAGGTCGTTCTGGTTGTTTCGGGCGCCCGCCGGGAGGAGATGAGACGATGGAAAAGATTCCAATGACGGCCGCCGGCTACACGGCGCTCGAGACCGAGCTCAAGCATTGCCAGCAGGTCGAGCGGCCCCGCATCATCCAGCAGATCACTGAAGCGCGCACGCACGGCGACCTGTCGGAGAATGCTGAATATCACGCCGCCAAGGAGCAGCAGTCGCTCAACGAGGGCCGCATCGCGGAGCTGGAAGACAAGCTGGCGCGCGCCGACGTGATCGACGTGTCGAAGCTGTCCGGCGACACCATCACCTTCGGTGCAACAGTGACACTGGTCGACGAGGACACCGACGAAAAGAAAGTGTGGCAGATCGTCGGCGAACCCGAGGCCGATGCCAAGAAGGGCCGTATCTCGATAACCTCGCCGCTCGCCAAGGCGCTGATCGGCAAGTCCAAGGGCGCGGTCGTCGAGGTCAACGCCCCCGGCGGCGCCAAGGGCTACGAGATCAAGAAAGTCGACTGGAAGTAGGCGCGCGCATAGCGCGCCGTCATGGGGCGGGCATAGCCGTCCGAAGAACGGCGTGCTTCGCACGCCTATGTCCCGGCCATCCCAATTCATGTGGCAACGCTGTGCGCACCTAAGCGGGATCACCGCGACAAGCCCGGTGATGACAGCTGAGGGACCGCAGTCGTCGCGTTACCGAATGGTTTCTTCATCGTTAAGATTGGCACAACCAATCTGTAATATGTTCGATCAGCACCCGTTTTAGTCTGCCTCTTGGATCGCGGATATGTCGCCAAGTGAAGTCATCCATGGGGTTGAAGCACGGTATGCGCTTTACGGGCTGGACGCAGATTCGCGCCGCGCCATCAAGGGAATATGGCCGACGATTGCGCCGCATATTGAGAACGCGGTGGACGCTATCCTCGATGCGGCGGGAAACCTGCCGAACGTCGCCGCAATAACAAGACAGCACCGCGTTTTGATCAAGCAGCTCGAGCTGTCACACCTGGAAGCGCTGCTCAACGGGGACCTCGGCGCCCCCTATTTTGAGTCGTGCCGGAAAACAGTTGAGCAGGAAGCCTCGCTCGGGTTTGACGCCCGCCTGCGCAGCACCGCGGGAAACTACGTTCTGCGGGCGGCGATCGACGCGCTTGCCCGCAAACACCGCTTTGCACCCGGCAAACTCGCCGAAAGCACCAAGCTTCTGTCGCAGGCGATCGCATTCGACGTTGCAAACGCAATGACGCTGCACCGGGAAGCGGCATCGAAGGCCGCACAATTGCGGCGGACGACGATCGACGAAGCCATTGCCGATTTCGGCAGCGCCATCGGCGACGTGCTCAAAGCCATTACCGATGCCTCCACATCACTGACGTCAACATGCTCGACCATGCGCGAAGTTGCTGACGACACGCTCAACCGCATGGCCGTGGCGTCAAAGGCGGCATCGGAAACCACGCAGCGCGTGATGATTACAAGCCAGTCAACCGAAGAACTATCCGGATCGATTCAGCATATTGGTCAGGAAGCGACGCGCGGCCTGGATATGGCCAGGGCGGCCGTCGGTGATACGCAGCGCGCGCAGCAGGCAATCCTGTCGCTGAATAACACCGCCGAACGTATCGGCTCGATCGTCAGCATCATCTCGACAATTGCGTCCCAAACCAATTTGCTCGCGCTCAACGCCACCATCGAAGCGGCGCGCGCCGGCGAAGCCGGCAAGGGATTTGCGGTGGTCGCGTCCGAAGTAAAGGCGTTGGCCAATCAAACCTCGCGCGCGACCGAAGAAATATCGCAGCAGGTCGCCAGCATCCAGGACGCCACCCGAAAATCGGTCGATGAGATTTCCTCAATTGCGCGCTCGATCGACCAATTGACAATCGCCGCAACCAGCATCGCCTCGGCAGTCGAAGAGCAAAGCATGACCACGAGCGATATCGCGGTCAGCATCCAGACGGCGGCGGATCATACCGCGAGCGCGTCGGCCGAGATTCTGTCAGTCGAACAAGCCGCCGGCCGCAGCACACAGGCTTTCAGCGACATCGCCGATTTGACCGCACGAGTGTCCGCCCGCGCGCAGGATCTGGAAACGAAAGTGGCGACGTTCTTCAATCGTGTGCGGGCAGCCTGACGGCTGCGGCGCGCAGCCGTCATCACCGGGCTTGTCCCGGTGATCTCGCTTAGGTGTGCACGGCATTGCCCTCCTAAGCGCGATGGCCGGCACAAGGCCGGCCACCTATTCCATCGGCACCATGGCCGCGTCTTTTGAATTGCGCAGCGTGAGCGATGTCTTCACATTGCGCACGTTGGGTGCGGCGGTGAGTTTCTCGACGAAGGCCTGGAAGGTTTTGAGATCCGGCGCGACGCATTTGAGTACGAAGTCAATTTCACCGGAGAGCATCCAGCATTCGCGCACCAAAGGTTGCGAGCGCACGAATTCCTCGAACCCCACGAGATCCGCTTCCGCTTGGCTCGCCAGGTGCACCATCGCGAATACCGTCACCTCGTAGCCGAGCTTCTTCTCGTCGAGCAGCGCGCGATAACCCTTAATGTAGCCGGCCTCCTCCAGCGCCCGGACCCGGCGCAGGCACGGCGGTGCGGAAATTCCCACGCGGCTCGCCAATTCCACATTGGTGATGCGGCCGTCGTCCTGAAGTTCTCTGAGGATTTTGCGGTCGATGGCATCAAGGCGCGCGGGCACGGAAGGCACCTCTGGGGGTCATTGGCGCGAATAGTCATAACGCGAAATAATATTTCGCGAAAGAATATTGCGCGCTCTTGCGATCGTGATTGAGCCAGTCCGCCAACTCTGTGAATCGGGGGTTGCGTATCTTGCATAGCTCAGCCGAAAGCCATACATCGGGCAGGGCAAAAGAGCCGGCCAAGGTCCGGCCACCCGCGCGAAACGCGCCAAATAGCGCCCGTCCAGGGGGGCGTACAACATGGCAAAGACCACCCACGCCAAGGTCATCATCATCGGTTCGGGGCCGGCAGGCTACACGGCCGCGATCTATGCCGCGCGCGCGATGCTGGAACCGATCATGATCCAGGGCATCCAGCCGGGCGGCCAGCTCACGATTACCACCGACGTCGAAAATTACCCGGGCTTCGCCGATGTCATCCAAGGCCCTTGGCTGATGGAGCAAATGCAAGCGCAGGCGACCCACGTCGGCACTCGTATCGTCACCGACCATGTCAGCAAGGTCGCGTTGTCGCAGCGGCCGTTTCGCCTGACATGCGATTCCGGCGACATTTATCTCGCCGACGCCTTGATAATCGCCACCGGCGCGCAGGCGCGCTGGCTCGATCTGCCCTCGGAGCAGAAGTTCAAGGGCTATGGCGTGTCGGCATGCGCGACCTGTGATGGGTTTTTCTATCGCAACAAGGAAGTCGTCGTGATCGGCGGCGGCAATACCGCGGTCGAGGAGGCGCTGTTCCTGACGAATTTTGCCTCCAAGGTCACGGTCGTGCATCGGCGCGATGCGTTCCGGGCTGAGAAGATCCTGCAGGACCGTTTGTTCAAGCACCCCAAGATTGAGGTGGTCTGGGACAGCGCGCTGGACGACGTCGTCGGCGGCGACAACCCCCTGAAAGTGAGTGGCGTGCGGCTCAAGAATATCAAAACCGGCGCGGTGAGCGAACGCCGTGTGGATGGCGTCTTCATTGCCATCGGTCATTCGCCGGCGTCGGAATTATTCAGCGGGCAACTTCAGATGAAGTCGTCCGGCTACATCGTGACTGCCGGTCATTCGACTGCGACTTCGGTGCCCGGCGTATTCGCCGCCGGCGACGTTACCGACGATATCTACCGCCAGGCCGTCACCGCAGCCGGACAAGGCTGCATGGCGGCGCTCGAAGCGGAGAAATTCCTCGCTGCGCATGAGCATGACCGCGCGGCGGCAGAATAGGCCATGGCCGGGACAAACACATCGATGGACTGGGACAAGCTAAAGGTGTTTCACGCCGCGGCCGAAGCCGGATCGTTCACGCATGCCGGCGAGCGGCTGGGGCTGTCGCAGTCGGCGGTGTCGCGGCAGGTTTCGGCGCTGGAATCCGAGCTTTCGGTTTCTCTTTTCCACCGTCACGCGCGCGGTTTGATACTGACCGAGCAGGGCGAATTGCTTTACCGCACCGCCCACGAAGTCTTCATGAAGCTAGAGGCCGCCCGCACAAAGCTCACCGACAGCCGCGAACGACCGAATGGCGAGCTCAAAGTGTCGACGACGCCCGGCATCGGCGTGCATTGGCTGACCCCACGGCTCGGCGAATTTCTTGATCTGTATCCCGACATTCACATCACGCTCATCACGACTGACGAAGAGCTTGACCTCGCGATGCGCGAGGCCGATGTCGCAATCCGGTTGCGCCAGCCGACCCAACCCGACCTGATCCAGCGCAAGCTATTTTCGGTTCACTTCCATGCTTACGCTTCGCCCGATTATCTCAAGCGGTTCGGCACGCCACGCGCGCATGAGGAACTCGACAAGCACCGGATTATCCTGCTCGGCGGCGGCGTGGTGCCAGCGCACTTACAAAACCGGCGCTGGCTGCTGGAGATCAGCCGCGACGGGCAAGGTCCGCGCGCACCGCATCTGACGGTGAATAACGTGCTTGGTGTATTGCGCGCGTGCCAGCGTGGATTGGGCGTCGCTGTGCTACCGGATTATCTGGTGGAGGAAAACGGCGGCCTAGTGCAGCTATTTGGCGAAGCCGACACACTCGCGCTCGATGCGTATTTCGTCTACCCGGAAGAACTCAAGTCGGTCGCGCGCATTCAGGTCTTCCGCGATTTTCTGGTGGCCAACGCACAGCGCTGGCATTTCTGATTTTCCCTATCGCTGAAACAAATAAAAACATTCACGACTTGATATGTGGGCTTGCGGCCCGCCAGCGCCCCACACGCTACGGATGTGCATGGCAGTCATGCGGCTATTGGCGTTGCCCGAGTCGCATGCGCTTCGCATACTTCGACCTCGCTGTGACGCCGGATGCATATCCTCCCAGAATCTCCGGTGTGCAGCATGTTCCCCTCTGGAAGATGTTGCCGGCCCCCACGCCGGCAATCACTGAAACCGGGCCCCCACGGGGCCCGGTTTTTTCGCGCATCGCAATCAATGAATTGTGATTAGCGAAATCGGGCAATGTAGTAGGCGATGTCAGCAATCTGTTCGTCGCTCACCGGCGCCAGCACCTCGGCCATGACGCCATCGTAACCGTGCCGCACATTCGTTTTGTATTCCCGTAGCGTCCGCGCGAGATAGTCCTCCCGCTGGTTTGCGATGTGGGGGATGTTTTCGCGTCCGGTTAAATCCAGATTATGGCAACTGTTGCATCGGTTCTGTGTGATTAGCGCGGAGGCCCGTTGGATGCGCGCGGCAGCGCCGACGTCCGTCGGCGCTTTGGGGGCTGGCAGTTTTGCGATGAAGTCAGAGAAATTCCGCAGGTCATCGTCGGTAAAGCCTTTGGTCATTTCGGACATAACCTGAATCATGTGATCGTCTTTTTTGAACGGGGACGCGCGCTGGTTTTCACGGAACAAATAAAGCTGGATCAACAGGAACGGCGCAGGCTGTCCCCCGAGTGAAGGGATTTGAGGGGTTTCCGACTGGCCGGTTTCGCCGTGACAGGCGAGACACGGCTTTGCCCGCTCGGCGATGGTTTCACCGAACAACGGCTGGCTGGCTACGCAAACCAGAAACGCCATAACCGCGAAACGCCGCACAAAATCGACGGTCTGCATGATTGTCAGCCTGAATAAAAGTTGGCCGAGGGCCGCAGTCCCCGGCCGTATCTTTGTTTTACTGGCTGGCGGTGCGCGCCTTGCCGTAAGTGATGCGATAGATCGCCCCATTCCAGTCGTCGGAGATCAGCATCGATCCATCCTTCATGAACTCCACGTCGACGGGGCGGCCGATATATTTGTTGTCGACCAGGAAGCCGGTGATAAACGGCTCGGACGATTTCACCGTGCCATCTTTATTGAGGTAGTAGACCACAATATCGCCACCGAACTTATTGGTCCGATTCCACGACCCATGGCGGGCGAGGAAGATTGCGTTCTTGTACTTTGCCGGAAACATATTGCCGGTGTAGAAACGCATGCCGAGACCCGCTGAGTGCGGACCGGTCAATGCGACCGGCGGGGTGAACTCGCTGCACTTGTGTCCCCAGCCGAATTCCGGATCCGGCAGATCGCCTTGATAACAATAGGGCGCACCAAAATGCTCGCCGACCTTGGTGACGCGGTTGAGCTCATCCTGCGGCACGTCCTCCGATAGCCAATCGCGGCCGTTGTCGGAGAAGTAGAGCTGCTTGTTCACCGGATTCCAATCGAAGCCAACGGAGTGACGCACGCCCCTGGCGACAACTTCAGCGCCGGTACCGTCAAGATTGATACGGCGAATTTGGCCATGCGCGGGACTGTGCAACACGTTGTTGCCCGGTTGGCCTACCTCCAGATAAAGCTTCTCATCAGGTCCGATGGCTATGAACTTCCAGCCGTGCGCCTCGTCCTTCGGCAGGTCGGAATAGATCACCGTGGGCTTCTGCGGTTTGTCGAGCTTGCCCTCGATGTTGTCGATCTTGGAGATCTGCGACAGCTCGGCGATGTAAAGCGTGCCGTTGTGATAAGCGAGACCGTTTGGACGGTAGAGCCCTTCCGCAACCGTCTTGAACTCTGTCTTGCCGTCCTTCTTGACAACGGCCGTCACCTTGTTGCCGAAACGCGTGCCAACAAACACCGTGCCCTTATCACCGACGCGCAGTGAGCGCGTGTTGGCGATGCCGCTGGCATAGACTTCAATGTTGAAACCCGGCGGCAGCTTGAGCTGTGCCGTTGGAAGCTTGTCGGCCGCGGCCGGAATTGGTGGTGGCGCCACGGGCGCAAGTTTGCCGGCGGCTTCGTTGCCATCCGGCCGGCCAATCAACGGCGAGCCAGGCGGCAGCGCAGGAGCCGCAGCTGATGCGGCGGCGGGAGGAGCGGAGGCCGGTGGTTGCTGGGTGAACGCTGGTAAGGCGAACAGAACACCGGCGACAGTGCCGGCGAGCAGAATAGATCGCTGAGCCGCGACACACGGGATCATTGGACTCCTCCCTCATTGGGAGGCGCTTAACTCACGCGGTCGCAATCGAGAACGGCCCCGGAGCGCGCCCCCTTATGAGACAAGTTTCCCCCACTCGCTTTGGAGTTGCAACCGGAGAGTTGCAAATTCGGCGTGATCAGGAACTTCGGTAGCTGTAGGCAGTGTCTTCATGCGCTGCCGTCAGCTGTTCGATAAGATTGTGATGCGGCGAGAGGTGGCAAACCGGATCCGCCGTGCGCGCATTGCCAGTGATTAGGAATGCCTGACACCGACAGCCGCCGAAATCCTGTTCGCGGCGGTCGCAGGAACGACAGGGCTCCTCCATCCAGTCGATGCCACGGAACTCTGAAAATGCCGGCGAGACGCGCCAGATATCAGCGAGCGCATGATCACGTACATTCCAGAATTCGAGGCCGGGAATGATCTCGGCCGCATGGCACGGAAGCACCCTGCCCGCTGGTGTGACATTGAGCGAGCGGCGCCCCCATCCACCGACGCAAGGCTTCGGAAAACGCGCGTAGTAGTCCGGTACCACGGCGTCGATAACGATCCTGCCCAGATGCTTGCCGCGTAACATTTCAACCTGACGCACCGCTCCATCGACCTGCTCGCGTGTCGGCATGAGCGCGGCGCGATTTTTTAGTGCCCAACCGTAATACTGCACGTGGGCGATTTCCACGCGGCTGGCTCCGAGCGACAATGCCAGCTCTACCATCGGCTCGATGCGGCCAATGTTGGCGCGATGAACCACCATGTTGATCGTAAGCGGCAGACCCAGCTTCACGACCTCGGTCGCGAGCGCACGTTTGCGGACCGAAGCCCCCTTGTACCCGGCGATATGATCGGCGGATGACTTTTCGCTGTCCTGAACGGAAATCTGCACATGGTCGAGGCCGGCGTCGGCAAGGGTAGCGAGAGTTCGTGCCGTCAACCCGATCGCCGATGTAATCAGATTGCTGTAGAGGCCCGCCTCACGCGCGCCAATGACAATTTCGGTCAGATCGCGCCGGGCTGCCGGCTCGCCGCCCGAAAGGTGGACCTGTAATACGCCAAGCGCCGATGCCTCGCGAAACACGCGTGACCAGGTCGCTGCATCGAGTTCGTCGTCACGCCGGTCAAGCGTCAGCGGATTAGAGCAGTAGGGACAGCCGAGAGGGCAACGGTGCGTCAACTCAGCAAGCAGACCGAGCGGCGCAGGCAGCGGGTCCAACGCAGCCATGCTAAAGCTCCAACAATTTCTTGTCCGCGAGAGAGCCCAGCAGCTTTACCACATCGGTATGGACACGCTCACGCGGCGCGGAAAATGTACTGGCAAGATCGTCGACGATCGCATCAAGAGTGGAGTCGCCGGTGCAGCGTTTCAGGATCTCGGCCGTGATTGCATCCGCCTTAAACACGCGTTCCGGCGCGAGCAGCACCCACCCGCCCTGCGCATCATTCTGCGTCAACCGCACGCCACGTCGCAACCGTGGACGCGCCGTGTCCGAGATTTGTGTTACCGGCTGGTCCATCATCTAGCTCCGCGCATGATCTTTTCCGAAAACCGGTTCCCACTTTTCGGGATCATGCGCTAGTCCTTCGGCACAAAAGCGCCTGGCGGAACCTGCTTGGGCATCACATAAGCGTAATAGAGCGCATCCAGCATAGCCCACAGCACGTCGCATTTGAATTCGAGCGCCGCCAGAACTGCTTGCTGCTGCTCGGGAGTCCGAGCATTTTGCTTGACATAGTTGAGCGCGAAATCGGCGTCGCGCTGGGCCTGCGGCGGTCGCTTATCAAAATAGCTGAGCGTTTCGCGCGTGACAAAATTGTAATTCGCCAGCATCCCCGCCATACGCTCACTGATGATTCCGGATGAAAACATTTCGGTGAGCGACGACGCGACTGCTTCGAGCAACGTTTTCTCGCGCACGAAGCGGACATAAGCTTCCACGGCGTAGCGCGTACCCGGCAACAATCCGCGCAATGACGTGACGTACTCGCGTTCGAGGTCCAGCCCATCAGTGAGCTTAAGCCAGCGTGCTATCCCCCCATCACCGTCGCGTTCGCCGTCGTGATCGACAAGACGAGAACGCCATTCGCGACGCACCGCGGAATCCTCGCAGCGCGCAATCAAGCTCGCATCCTTGATCGGAATCATAGCCTGGTAGAAATAGCGATTGAGCGCCCAGGCCTGCACCTGACCTTTCGTGCATTTTCCGCCATGCAGCAGGCCATGAAACGGATGCAAGCGGTGATACCGCCTGGCGCCAACGTCTCGCAGTGCGCCTTCCAGCTCGTCCGCCGAAAGCAACTTCACAGCGCGATCTCCATAGCATCTTCACCGACATGCCAGCCGGCAGCCTCAACCTTGCTCCGTTCCGCTGAACCATCAATCAGTATCGGATTGGTATTGTTGATATGAACGAAAATACGTCGCGTCGTTAGCCCGTCGAGAGCGCGCAAGGAACCGTCGTTGCCGTCAATCGGCATATGACCCATGCGGCGACCGGTTTTTTGACCGGTTCCGGTACGGATCATCTCATCGTCGGAGAACAACGTTCCGTCGAACAGAACGACGTCAGCGCGTGCAAATCGCTCGCGCATTGAATCGGTCACTGCCGCAGCGCCAGGCACGAATATAATGCGCGCATTTTCGCGGACCAACTCGATTCCCACGTTAGCGGCGGTCTCGGTATCGAGCTCGGGGGTATCCCCCTCGAGATAAAGCGGCAATTTTCCGGGCACCATGAAGAGAGTCGCTTCTATGCCGCCTGCCAACGTAAAACGTGCGCCCGGGCTAACAGCACGCCGCGTCATCGAACTCATTGCGCCGAACATGGCATTGGCGGCGACCGCCGCATGGCTTGCCGGTGTTGCGTAGAGCGCGAACGGAGTGCTTTCGCGCAGCGACAAAAGCCCGGCGGTCTGATCGATTTCAGCACCGGTGAGCACAACGGCGTCGATTGGGCTGCCGCGCAAACTGCTTTTGGGCTGTAGTGCAGGCGTTACGCGAATTTGTGTGGGCAAGTCGGGTGAAGCATTGATCAGAGTCCAGCGCCCATCGTTCGCGGAAACCGCAATGCAGGTCTGTGTGCGTGGTTTAACCCGCGAGTCGCCGGCCCAGGCCAGTTTGCAGACCGCACAGCGGCAATTCCATTGCGGAAACGCACCGCCCGCCGCCGAACCAAGAATGATGGCGGTGAGGCGCCCCATCTAACGGGGTCGGTCAGTAAGGGGCAGCGAATTAGAACTCGGCCGGCAGATAGCCGTTGATCTCGAGACCAATGCAAATCTCGATGAGGATTGGGGTAGTCCAGGCCATGACGTTTCCTTTCCAGCAGCGGTCTTTTTTGTAGCGCCTTACTCTCAACTCTAACGCGCAGGCCGAAAACGCTGCAAGGGGATACGACGACCTCGGTCCAACGGGCGTCGCTTTATTGTCGTGTCAGACATGTATTTTTGAGCCGTGTGGAACTGCCTCACGCAAAAGTCATAGGAAATATCGGTGAAAACCGCCTAGGAACCCCCAGCTTGGCCTGTTGTTGCCCTACGCTTTGATAACCCGACGACAGCGCGACAAGCTAAAATCGGCGCGAACGGCTCTTTCTGGTCCGCCGTGCAAAATAGCCACAGTCCACAGGTCTTCTGGGTGGATTATTGGGAAATACGTAACTGGCTATGCACTATCAGTTACAATGGCTTGGACATATAAGGGGGCCGCGCCGCCCCCTCACAGCTTTGGGAGATACGTGGTGAAAACTGCTCGATTTGACCGCCTGCTGGCCTCGACCGCGCTCGCGCTGGTGCTGGCCCTGTCCAGCCATGCCGGCCTGGCGCAGCAAAGCGATGCGCGGGTTGTCGCCGCGGTACCGGTCCCAGACACGACGCTCCCTCCGCCCCCGACGGCTAAGGACTTTACGGCCGCGCCTGCCCCGGCCGCTCCCCAGGTTGCTCCCGTAGCGCCCAAGCAGGACGCCGCCGCTCCCGCCGCCGAACCGGCCAAATCGTCAGCAGCGCCGGTCACCACCGCCGATGGCGGGATTGGCGACAAGATCCGCGAACTGATCTCGAGCAAACAATTCGAGCGTCTCGTCAACCGAAAGGCTGACCGTGCCGGCATCGAGGCCTATTATGGGTCGCATAATTACGCGCCACTCTGGGTGAGCAATAACGCGGCAAATGAGCGCGCGAACTCAGTGATCGCGTACCTGGCCCAGGCCGACGCCGTCGGTCTTGACCCGGGCGACTATCCGGCCCCCGATTTCAAATCGGCCTCGAATGCTGATGCGCTGGCTGAGGCCGAGCTGAAGCTCACCGCCTCTGCGCTCACCTTCGCACGTCAAGCGCAGATCGGCCGCATCCATTTCACGCGCGTCAGCGCCGACATTCAATTCGATCTGAGCGCGCCGGATCCGGCCGACGTTCTCGCGAAACTCGCCGACGGCAGCGACGCGGGCAAGGTCCTTGATGGCTTCAATCCGCCACAGCCGGAATTCAAGGCGCTCCGGGCGAAGCTCGCCGAGTTGCGCAGCGGAAAAATCGCCGACAGCAAGGCCGAGGACAAGCCAGCGCAGCCGCGCGTGCATGTCGCCGAGGGCAAGATCCTGCGTCCCGGCATGAAGGACGCGCGCGTCGCCGCATTGCGCAAGCGGCTCGATGTTGCCGGTGACAAGGACAATCCGCTTTACGACGACGCGGTACGTGACGCGGTAAAGACGTTCCAGACGGAAAGCGACATCGGCGTCGACGGAAATCTGGGGTCCAATACGGTGCGCGCGCTGAATGGCGAGCAGAAGGAAGCACACCATTCGACGGCCAATCCGGCCGATACGATCATTGTTAATATGGAGCGCTGGCGCTGGTTGCCACGTGAACTGGGCAATCCGCACGTGGTCGTCAACATACCTGACTACTCCTTGTCGCTTTACAACGACGGCAAGGTCTATTGGAAAACCAAGATCGTCGTCGGTAAGCCCGACAAAGCAACGCCGTTGGTCAGCGCGGAGATGAAGTTCATCACCGTCAATCCGACCTGGAACGTACCGCCGTCGATTATCGAGAAAGAATATCTACCGGCTCTGCAGGAAGATCCGCAGGCGCTTGACCGTATCGGCTTGAAACTGACGCAAGATGCGGATGGCACCATCCACATCTCGCAGCCGCCGGGTGCCGGCAACGCGCTCGGCCGCATCCGCTTCAATTTCCCCAACAAGTTCCTCGTGTACCAGCACGATACGCCGGACAAGTACCTGTTCGCGCGCGACAAACGTGCCTACAGCCACGGCTGCATGCGTGTGCAGAATCCGCTCACCTATGGCGAAAAGCTGCTTTCGCTCGTGCTGCCGAAGGAGCACTACACCGAAGCCCGTCTGGAGAGCATGTTTGGTGGCAGCGAAATCAATATCAACTTCCCGAAGTTCATCCCGGTGCATCTGACGTATCAGACCGCCTTCGTGGATGATGCGGGCAAGCTACAACTCCGTGACGATGTGTACGGCCGTGACGCGAAGATGATCGCGATCCTCAAGGGCAGCGAGCGCAAGGTCGCTGACATCGCGGTCGAGCGCGCGCCGAATACCTCATCCAAGCCGGTACGTATGCCGGCGGGAATGTATGGCGGCAACAGTGGTGGCTACAGCTACGGTGGCGGATCGAATTTCTTCGATTGGATGTTCGGTGGCCAGCAGGGCGGCCCGCGTCCCTATCCACCGCGCAATGTCCCGACCACTCCGCGTGGAAACGGGAACGGTCGCTACACCGCACGTTAAACCTGACGTTTGCAGTCAGCAACAAACGCCGGCGAAAATTTTCGCCGGCGTTTTGTTTCGACAGTGGGCATTGGCAAGATGGTACAGGCGGGTGGACTTGAACCACCGACCTCTGGTTCCACAGACCAGCGCTCTAACCAACTGAGCTACGCCTGCATGCGTGACCGGCTTCTTCTGAGGCGCGGTCCAAGCGGGCGGAACCTAGGTGCCGCCCGCGTTTTTGGCAAGCGGGGCACGGGCAAGCGACACGCCGGTATAGACAAAGCCCGGACTTTGCGGTCCGGGCTTTGGCCAGCCTGCTCCCCAAGCAGGTCGATTTATTGCGAACGCGTCAGGCCGCCTTGTTGAAGGTGCTGCTGATGCTTTCCTTGATCGGCTCGGCCGTTTCGGTAGCTACCTTTTGCGCGTGTTCGGAGAGCTCCTTGGCTTGGGCGATCATGGTGTCGAACTGCTTGCGCATATAGGCGCTCGAGAGCTCGACCACCTCCGAATAAGACTTGGCGTTCATCAACTCGGACATCAGGTCGAAGGCGGCATCGCTGTTTGCGCGCGTGGTCTCGATCATCTTGAGGCCGTAGCTCGCGCAGCCTTTGGACGCGGTAGAATAGGTGTCCTCAAGCACATCGGTGGCCTGCTCGGCCGCGCTCTTGACCTTGTCGTAATTATCCTTGGCCTGCGCGATGCCTTTTTCCGCAAACTCTCGAAATGCGGTCGGCACCTCGAATTTGGGCACTTCAAACTTGGGCATTTCAAACTTCGGCATGTCAAAAGCAGGCGCGTTGACGGCGACTGGCTTCGGTTTCGTTTTCGGCGTGGCAGCCGCACTCGAAGTGGTTTCAGGCATGACAGTCATCCTTGACTTGGGAGGGCGCTACTCGCGTCAGGGCCGTCACCCTCGACAATCCGGCCCGCGCTGTCGCAATGCCCACCGGGCGCAAATTTCTCTCGTCGCGCGGTGGACTGAATAAAATACTTGTAATCCAGTTTTTGATGCGTTGCAATAAAAAATATTGCATCGCACAATAAAAGCATACCTACCCGACGCCGGGCCAAAAGGTTCCAGCATATCAACGCCCCCGAACGCGGATCACGGCCCTCAGTGCTGGGTGTCTTGGCTACCCATCTTGGCCGCGCGTTTGCTCAATTCCTTGGCCTGGTCGGTGAGCGTCGCAATCTGGCTGTTCACGTAGTCCGAATGCAGCGCCACGACATCCTTGGGGTCCTTCGCCTGAAGCAGTTTCTGGGCGAAGACGAACGAGGACGCGATGTTGCGCTCCGCAAAGCCAATCGCAAGCTCGCCCATCTCTTTGGCGCCAGCCTGCGCATTGACTGCGTGGGTTTCAGCGGTGTTCACCGCGTGCTGGGCCGCTGAAATGAAAATATCAAAAGCCTGTTTCGCCTGTTCGACGCTCTTTTCCGCCAACGCGCGCATGTCGGCGGGGATCTCGAAACCAGTGCCATCTTGTCGTGCCATGAATCCCTCCTGCATGTCCGTCGCTAGTGTTAACCCTCTCTAGGGCGATACGTTGCACGCGCCAGTGATGGAACTCGGCGGCATTAAGGTTATTGCGGCTTGCTCCCGGATACCTCCGGCAAGTCGTGGACGGCGCAGGCTGGCAGCCCTATTAAGGTTTCATTAGCCGTAATTTGTGCGACACCGCGATGACGGAATCCGACCTGTATTTCAATTATTTGCGCGAGCCGCAGCTTGCTGCGCACGCGCTCAATCCGGCGCCCGTCTGGCTCTGGAGCGCGGATGCCGATCGCATTCTTTGGGCAAACCCGACCGGTGCTGCAATCTTCGACGCGGCTTCGCCGACCGCAATGGGCGCGCGGCAATTCGACTCACAGCACGTAGCGGCTTCGCAAATCAAACGTCTCGCTGCCACGCTGCCGCAAGGCGGCGCTCCGCGGCTCGAACGCCTTCGTGGCTTTGGCGCTAGCATCGGTGGAACTCTGATCTGCCTGTGTTCGCGCATGGCGCTAACGGAAAACCGGACTGCCGTGCTTATCGTATCGACCGAACGCACGGCCAAAGATATCGCGCTGCCCGAGCGCGCGCGCCGTCTGCTCGAAGATAGCGCCGCGCCCGCAGCAATTTTCACCGCCGATGGCGAGTTGATTGTTGCCCAGCCTGCCGCACGAGAGCAGCTTGGCGACAAGCTCGACCTCATCGCCTTCGGCGCAGAGAAACTCGCACGCGAAGCGAGCCTCAACGGCGTCGCCGAGGGCGCGACACCGGCCGGGCATGTGAACGTCCTCAAGCTCGGTGCCGGCGCTACATTTGTGCTGCTCGTCATCTTCGATACGCCGCAACTTGTCGCGAACGCTGCCGTACAGGAACCCGAGTCGCCGAAAGCACCCAATCCGGCGCGAGCCGGACCAACTTCACCGCAGCTTCCTTTTCGGTTTGTGTGGGAAACCGATGCGCACGGGCGCTTCGTGCTGGCGAGCCAGGGCTTTGCCGATCTGCTCGGCCCTAAAACAGCCGCCGCACTTAACCGCGGCTGGCGCGAGATCGCCCAAGTCTTGAATCTCGATGCGGAAGCAAAATTTGCGAATGCACTCGCCGCCCAGGAAACCTTCAGCGGAATTGTTGTGTCCTGGCCGGCAGATCAAACCGATGAGCGCATTGCGGCCGAAATGTCAGGCCTTCCGGTGTTCGACCGTGACCGGCAATTCAAGGGTTTTCGCGGTTTCGGCATCTGCCGCGATGCCGAGAGGCTGACGGACATTCGCAACCGCCGCGTGGCGAGAACCGAGCCACCGTCAATTGTCTCCGAGCCTGAATCCAAGGTCCTGCCGTTCCCGTCCGCACCACCGCCACCACCCCTGGAGAAACCGGCGCTGAATGCGCGTGAACGCAGCGCGTTTCAGGAACTCGCGCGCGAACTCAGCGAACGCCTCAAAAGGCCTTCCACCAGGACCGAAACAGCGGCTCCTGAAAATTATGGCGCTGGCGCACCTCCCGCGCCTGTCGAGCTGCCGCGCGCGCCAAAAACTGGCCGCGATGCGCAGGAAAGCAGACCGATACTCGATCGCTTACCTGTCGGCATTTTGGTCTATCGCCTGAACACACTGATCTACGCAAACCGGGCATTCCTCGAATGGACCGGGTACCCGTCACTGGAAGCGCTCGGCGAGGCTGGCGGCCTCGATAGTCTATTCATCGACGCAAAGAGCGCGCCGCCATCGAAAGACGCAAAAAACGGCGCCAAGACGCTCACCATCGCGACTGTCAATGGCAAGCAAAAGCCGGTTGAGGGCCGCCTGTTCGGCGCAGTCTGGAACGAAGAAAACGCGCTGGTTCTGGTGATTAACACCCAGGCCGGGGGTGATATCACGCCGGCAGATATTTCATTGCGTCGCGAAAACGAAGAGCTCCGGGCGATCCTCGATACGGCCACCGATGGCGTGCTGGTGCTCGATCGCTCCGGCCGCGTGCTTTCGGCAAACCGTAGTGCCGAGGCATTGTTCGGTTACGAAACAAAACAGTTCTCCGAACTTTCGGTCGGCGAACTGCTGGTGCCGGAAAGCCGACGCGCCGTACTCGAACACCTCGACCGGCTCGCGCGAGGTGCAGCGGCGGGCATGCTCGACGCTGGCTACGAAGTGATCGGACGGGTCCGCCAAGGCGGGCTTGTTCCGTTGTATATGACGATGGGCAGCATCGAGGACGGTGAGAAGCTCTGCGCGGTGCTGCGCGATATTACAGCCTGGAAACGGAGCGAAGAAGAATTGGTCGGGGCGAAGCGGGCGGCCGAGCAGGCGTCTACCGCCAAGTCAGAGTTTCTCGCCAAGATCAGCCATGAAATTCGCACGCCGCTTAATGCCATCATCGGCTTCTCCGAAGTAATGATGGACGAACGCTTCGGCGCCATCGGCAATGAGCGCTATCGGCAGTATCTCAAGGACATTCACTCCTCGGGCGGCCACCTGATCTCGCTGGTCAACGACCTGCTCGACCTATCGAAAATCGAGGCGGGCAAGCTCGAGCTCACATTCGTGAGCGTCAATCTCAACGACCTTGTGCAACAGTGCGTTGCTATCATGCAAGAGCAGGCAAATCGTGAGCGAGTGATCATTCGCACGTCGCTGCCTGCAAATCTGCCGCAGATTGTTGCTGACACGCGATCGATACGTCAGATCGCCCTAAATTTACTGTCGAACTCGATCAAATTCACGGGCGCTGGCGGTCAGGTCATTATCTCGACGGCCTTGACCGATGACCAGGAAGTAGTGCTGCGCGTGCGCGATACTGGCGCCGGGATGAGCGAAAAGGAGTTGCAAACTGCGCTCGAACCATTCCGTCAAGTTGCGACCGCGGCCCGTTGGGGTTCGAGCGGGACGGGGCTCGGCCTGCCGATCACCAAGGCACTGGCTGAAGCCAATCACGCCCGCTTCCGCATAACCAGTCATGTTGACGACGGCACGCTGGTTGAATTGGCATTTCCGATCACACGGGTGCTGGCGCAGTAATTCCGAAATCGGATAGGCTCATTGGATGAGCCCTTGGTTCCGCTGCGCGATTGTCGTAATGGCGTTCTCATTTGGCGCGCCTGCCTTGCGCGCCAGAGCGGCAGAACCTGTTGACCTGCTCCTCGTTCTGGCGGCCGACGTATCACGGAGCGTCGATAGCCAGAAGTTCCAGTTGCAGCGCGAAGGTTACGCCGCAGCGCTTGCCAATCCCCGCGTCCTCGACGCAATCCGTGCCGGCCGGAATGGCCGCATTGGCGTGCTGTTTCTCGAATGGTCGGGACTTGGCAACCAGAAGGTCGTGATTGACTGGATGTTCGTTGACGGGCCGAAAGCCGCGCAGACATTTGGCGACCGGCTGTTGGAATCGCCGCGCTCTTTCGCCGATCGCACCTCCATCAGCGGTGGTATCGATGCGGCCGTTGCACAGCTCGCACGGGCACCGTTTAGCGCCGAGCGTCGCACGATTGACGTTTCCGGAGACGGTACCAACAATGCCGGCCGTGATATCGGGCAGGCGCGGGATGAAGCGTTGGCGCTTGGCATCACGATCAACGGGCTGGTCATCCTCAGTGACACGCCGCTACCCTGGAATCCTGAGCACACCAATCCGCCTGGAGGCCTGGCCAAATACTATCGAGACAATGTCACCGGTGGGCCTGGCAGCTTCGTGTTAGAGGCCAAGGACTTCAGTTCGTTCGGACAGGCCATTATAAAGAAAATGATCGCGGAAATTGCCGATGTCCGCCAAGGCGGATCGTTCCAGCGGTAGGCTTAAACGGCGGCAAGCCAGCCATGAAAGGGTCACATAGCCCGTTCAGGTATGGCAGCAGCGAGGCCGATGCTATAGTCCGTCGGCGTTGACGCTGAAACTACCGGAACACCCCCTTTGACAGCCGCGACCGGCCTAAAACGCCTGGGAATTGTCTTGCTCGCCGTAATCGCGGGCGGGCTGGTCGTGCTCACGACCGCTGGGTACCTGATTTCGGCCGACGCGGTGCGCCAACAGGTGGTCGGAGAAATCCGTGCGGTCACAGGTCTCGAGCCGGTCTTGCGGGGTAAAGCGAGTGTCTCGCTGTTTCCGACCGGCAGCGTCAGCTTCGCCGACGTGGTTCTTGGCGATGCCGGCCAGCCAGCCCTTACTGCCGAACGCTTGACCGCGCGGCTACGGTTTTTTCCACTGCTGATTGGGCGAGTCGAAATCGCAGACGTCTCGTTGGACCACCCGAACATTGCCATCGAATTGCAGCCGAACGGCCAATCCAACTGGTCCGGTCTGATCGAGGCGCTGACGCGCAGCCAGAGCGCAACGCAACGCCTCGCCGCCTTTTCCGAGATGCGGATCGACGGTGGCACCGTCGTTATTCGCGATGAAGCGCGTAAGCTTGCCGAAACATTATATGGGGTAGAGTTTTCGCTGGCGTGGCCCTCAATTTCGAAGAGCTTCGGAGCCACCGGACATTTCATCTGGCACGACTCGCCGATGGACGCGAGCTTGGCGCTTGCTGATTTCCCGGCAGCGCTCGCTGGCAGCCGAAGCGGATTGAAATTGCGCCTCTCCGGCTCACCCGGTAAGGCCGCATTCGAAGGAGCAATCAGTCTCAAGCCCACTCTCAAGATCGAAGGCACGCTCGCAGCTGACGCGGCGTCCCTGCGGAACACGTTGGCCTGGGCCGGACAGAGGCCGCTCCCCGGCGGCGGGTTCGGCCATTTTTCGATAAAGGCGCGGACCAATGTGGTCGGAGGAACGATAAGCCTGTCCAGCGTCAACGCCGAGCTAGATGGCAACAGCGTCGAAGGCGTCCTCACTTTCGCGGCCGATGGACGACAGACCCTGCAAGGCACGCTTGCCGCCGACACACTCGATTTGACGCCCTATATTTCCACGGTCCGCTTGCTCACGACCAACGAGCGCGCATGGAACAACGGACGTATCACGCTTGACGGTTTGGCAGGTATCGACCTCGACTTGCGGCTCTCGGCGGCCAATGTCGTGGTATCCAATGCCAAACTTGGCCGGACGGCCATCGCTGCCAACCTGCGCAACAGTCACCTGGTGATCACGGTGGGTGAAGCGCAAGCCTATGGCGGCGTGATCAAAGGATCGCTGGCGCTTGCCAATTTCGAACAAGGTGTCGACGTCAAATCGCAATTGCAATTCACCGACGTCGATCTTGAAAGCTGCCTCGGTCAATTGTTCGGGCTGCGGCGACTCGAAGGCAAGGGCAATATTTCGCTCGCGGTCGAAGGCACCGGCGACAGCGTGCTCGCGGTGACGCACACGCTGAACGGCACAGCCGGCCTGGTCGGCACAGATGGCGCGCTCGCCGGCCTGAACGTCGAGCAGTTGCTGCGCCGCCTCGAACGCCGACCGCTGTCCGGTGGCGGGGAATTCCGGAGCGGGCGCACGCCCTATGACAAAATTACGGTCGCCCTGAAGATCGCGGATGGCACGGTCACCGTCGAGGACGTGAAGATCGAGGGCGCGACGGTCAAATTGGGGCTCGCAGGCTCGGCTTCGATTCCGGCACGCGAACTTGATCTCAAGGGCACCGCATCGCTGGTTACCCCACCTAAGCCTGGCGCCGCCCCATTCGAACTGCCATTCATCGTACAGGGCTCATGGGACGATCCGATCATGCTGCCTGATCCCGAGGCGCTGATCCGGCGCTCAGGCGCTGCCGCACCGTTGCTCAATGCCATACGGGAGCGTCGCGATCGCGACCCGGTTCGCTCCGCGATCGAGCGGTTGACAGGTGGAACGCCACCATCCGGCGCTATTCCGTCGAACGACCAATCGACGACGCCGGCCGCAACGTCCGAAAAGCCCCAGTAACCGGCCAGAACTCCCACGCAGCGCCCTCGCGCACGTGCCGCCGGACCATCATTCCTTTATTATCGCCCGCAAGACGAATCACCCGCCGGAAGCTGGCGCGTACAGGCTGTGGATGCTGAATCCCCTCTTTCGAACCCTGGTTAAAGTCGCCGTCGCCTCACTGGTGGTGGGGACCATCCTCGCGCATTTCGGCATTACGGCCGACCAGTTGATGCATGCGTTTGGTCTCTCAACCGAACGGCTCGAGGAGTATGCAAGGCAGGGCTTCGCGTGGGCGTGGCCGAATGTCCTGCTCGGCTCGGTGGTGATTGTACCGGTCTGGTTCCTGGCCTTTTTGTTCCGGCCACCCGGCAAGAGCAGCAGCGACTAGGGTCTTATTCGGCAAAAATCAAACCTGCGCACCCAACGCCGCTCGGTCACGCTGGGCAGCACCGCGCTTTGCGATCAACGAGGCCGCGATTGTACCGAGCGCGACAACCGCGATCATGATCGTGCACACCGCATTGATCTCCGGCTTAACGCCCATTCGCACTTCCGAATAAATCCGGATCGGCAAAGTCGTGGCGCCTGGCCCGGTCGTGAAACTCGCAATCACCAGATCGTCGAGCGACAGTGAAAAGGCCAACATCCAGCCCGCGGCGATTGCCGGCGCAATCAGCGGCAGTGTGATGGTCAGAAAGGTCTTGAATGGCGGACAGCCGAGATCCATGGCCGCCTCTTCCAGGCTGCGATCGAAGTCCGCCAGCCGGGACTGCACAATCACCGTGACGAAACACATGGTCAACGTGGTGTGCGCAATGACAATCGTCCAGAACCCACGATCAGCGTTGAACGCGACGAACAGCAGCAGCAGCGACAATCCGGTGATCACCTCCGGCATCACCAGGGGCGCGTAAATCATGCCCGAAAACAACAGGCGCCCACGGAACCGCCCCATGCGGGCAAGGGCCACGGCGGCCAACGTGCCGAGAATTGTGGCTGCGGTTGCCGACAATGACGCAACGCGCAGGCTGATCCAGGCCGCCTCCAACACGGCGTCATCGTGCAGTAGCTCGCGGTACCATGTGAGCGACCATCCGCCCCAGAGCGTCACGAGCCGGGACGCGTTGAATGAAAAGATCACAAGGATAATGATAGGCAAGTAAAGAAAAGCCAGGCCGAGCGCGACCGAGGCAATATTAAATGGTGAAGCGCCGCGCTGCATTACCGGTCGCCTTCCAATGACCGCTGCTGCAAACGTTCGTAGAACAGGATCGGAACCAGCAGCAGCAGCAACAATGCAATTGCGATTGCGGAGGCGACCGGCCAGTCACGGTTGGAAAAGAATTCAGTCCACAGCGTCTGCCCGATCATAAGCGTCTCTGAACCACCAAGCAGATCCGGGATAACGAATTCGCCGACGATGGGGATAAAGCAGAGCAGCGCCCCGGCAGCGAGGCCCGGTAAAGACAACGGAAAAGTCACGAGCCAGAAAGCTTTCCAACGCGGACAGCCGAGATCGGCGGCTGCCTCAAGCAAGCTTTCGTCCATTCTTTCCAGCGTGGCGTAGAGCGGCAGCACCATAAACGGCAAATAAGAATAGACTACGCCGATATAAATCGCAGTGTCAGTCGATAGCCAGGTGATCGGTGCGTCAATAACGTGCAGACGCGACAAAACTACGTTGAGCAGCCCGTCGCGTTGCAAAATATTGATCCAGGCGTAGACGCGGATCAGAAACGACGTCCAGAACGGCAATATGACCGCCATCACAAGGAGTGGCTGCCATGCGCGCGGCGCACGCGCGATGCCATAGGCAACCGGATAACCAATCAAGACCAGGATAGCTGTCGAGACCGCAGCAATTTCCAGACTCTTGAAATAGGACAGCAAATAAATGGAGTCTGCGGCGAGCAGCTTGAATGAATCGCCAGAAAGCTGCGCGGCAAATTCTTTCAATCCCGTCCAGCCTGCCGCCAGGTCGAATACCGGCAGATATGGCGGTTGGGCCAACGCGGCTTGCGACAGGCTGATCTTGAGCACGATCATAAATGGCGCAAGGAAAAACAGGGCGAGCCATAGATAGGGCAGCAGTACGACCACGCGCGCATGCCAGCTTCGTTTTTCGGTGCGTGACGCCATTGCCTATCCCGTCAGCAGAACACCGGCATCGGGCTGCCACGACAGCCAGACCAGATCGTCCACCGCGAAACGCGCCGTATCGCGCGGACTCACGTTGGCAAGCGCGGCTTTCATAAGCGAGCGATCCGCGAGCCGTATCTTGTAAATCGACACGTCGCCGCGATAGCCGATCTCGGACACGGTGCCGGCTACTGCGTTGAAATCTCCATTCGGCCGCACCGCGCTCATGCTGATCTTCTCCGGTCGTAGCGCCAACCAGGCCGTATCACCCGTCTTGGCCGCACCGGCATTCACGATGCGCAGCTGACCGAGCGCAGTACCGATTTTTGCATCGGCTGCTACGCGGCCTTCGATCAATGTCACTTCGCCGATGAAATCGGCCACCCAACGCGAATTGGGCCGTTCGTAGATTTCCGCCGGCGCTGCCACCTGCACCAGCTGGCCACGATTCATCACGGCGATCCGATCGGCGACGATCATCGCCTCCTCCTGATCGTGAGTGACGATGACGAAGGTGGTGCCGAGTTTCCGCTGCAATTCCATCAGCTCGAATTGGGTTTCGGCGCGCAGTTTCTTGTCGAGGGCAGCCAACGGCTCATCGAGCAGAAGCACTCGCGGACGCTTGATCAGTGAGCGCGCGAGCGCTACCCGCTGGCGTTGCCCGCCCGAGAGTTGATCGATCCGCCGGCCACCAAACCCTTGCAGACGTGTCAGTGCGAGCATCTCGCTAACACGTTCGGCAATGTCGGCCGGGCTCACGCCCTCCTGGCGCAGCCCGAAGGCGATATTGCCTTCAACCGTAAGATGCGGAAACAACGCATAGCTCTGAAACATCATGTTGACCGGCCGCTGGTGAGGCGGCACCGCTACGGTGTCCTCGCCGTCGAGCAATATCCGGCCGTCGCTCGGCGTTTCAAACCCGGCCAACATTCGCAACAGCGTGGTCTTGCCACAGCCGGACGGGCCAAGCAGCGCGAAGAACTCGCCCTGCGCAATCTCGAGGGTGAGCGCGTCAACCGCAACAATCGGACCAAAGCGTTTGCTGACCGCTTCGAAGCGGACCAGTGGCGGCGGTCCGCCGGCCGTCCCTATTTCCGCCACTTCCCCGTCGTCGGCCATCTATTCCCCGTGTCGTGGCGCGCACGCTAGCGGGGCGCAAGAGTCCGCTCAACCCAGGACACTAAACCGCCTGGCCCGGCGATAGCGGATTTGTCAGCGTGTGATGCACTGCGTCTCTCCAGCCAGCGTATTTGCGTTCCCGCACATCTGGATCCATGCGCGGTTCGAAGCGACGATCGAGCCGCCATCGTGCGGCAAAACCGTCGAGATCAGGGCAGACGCCCGCGGCCCGTCCGGCCAGATAGGCTGCACCTAATGACGTTGTTTCCATGATCGGGGGGCGATCGACAGGGCTCGCAAGCATATCGGCGAGAAACTGCATCGTAGGATCGCTGGCGGCCATTCCACCATCGACACGCAGAACCGTCATCGAATGTTTCGACGCAGGCCAGTCGGCGCGCATGGCATCGAGCAGGTCGCGGGTCTGGTAACCGACCGCTTCGAGCACCGCACGGGCAAGCTCGGCCGCCCCCGAATTACGCGTCAAACCGAAGATTGCGCCGCGCGCCTGCGCGTCCCAATAGGGCGCGCCAAGACCAACGAACGCCGGCACCAGGTAGACCTGCTCGACCGGATCGGCCTGCGCCGCCAGTTCGCCAACATCCGACGCTTTTGCAATAATTTTCAGTCCGTCACGCAGCCATTGCACAGCGGCGCCGGCGACGAAAATCGCGCCTTCCAGCGCATAACAGCGTTTCCCTTCAAGCTGGTAGGCAATGGTGGTGAGCAAGCGGTGGCGTGAGACAATCCGCTCCGTGCCCGTATTCAGCAGCGCGAAACAGCCTGTCCCATAGGTGGATTTCACCATGCCTGGCTTAAAGCAGGCCTGCCCGACAGTGGCGGCCTGTTGATCGCCGGCCATGCCCAAAATGCGGATGGGCGCGCCGAACAGGTCTGGAAGTGTCTCGCCAAATGAGGCCGCACAATCGCGTATATCGGGAAGCAACCCCGTTGGTACGCCGAACAGCCGACATAGATCTTCATCCCACGCGCCCTTTTCGATATCGAATAAAAGGGTACGCGCGGCATTGGTCGCATCCGTCAGATGCGCCTTGCCCCCGGTAAGCCTCCAGAGAAGGAAACTATCGATCGTACCGAAGCGCAGCCTGCCCGCCTCGGCAGCTTTTTTCGTCCCGTCCACATGCTTGAGCAGCCAGGCGATCTTGCTGGCCGAGAAGTACGGGTCGAGCAGCAATCCAGTCTTGCGGGCAATTTCACCTTCGTGACCGGAACGGTGAAGCGCTTCACAAAAATCCGCGGTGCGCCGATCTTGCCAGACAATGGCATTGTGAATGGGTTTCCCGGAGTCGCGATCCCAAATGACCGTGGTTTCACGCTGGTTGGTGATTCCAATGCCGGCGACATCTTTCGCCGCAATGTGGGCCTGTGCCATCACGGCACGAACCGTTGAGACGACGGCTGCCCAGATTTCTTCCGGGTCGTGCTCGACTTCGCCGGGCGCCGGATAGATCTGGCACAACTCCTGCTGGGCGGTCGCGAGTGGCCGCAGCGCGCCGTCGAACGCAATCGCCCGCGTTGACGTTGTCCCTTGGTCGATAGCAATGAGAGCGGTTGACACTTTATGTCCTCAGCTCGGCACACCCAACGACGCGATGAAACGCTCCAGTGTCCCGCACTCCTCGGGCGTCGCCTTTAGTCCGAGTTTGCTGCGTCGCCAGAGCACATCGTCGGCGCTTTGCGCCCATTCATTTTCCACCAAGTAGCGTACTTCTGCTCCGGTCAGATCGCCCGCAAAACACGGGCCCAGGTCATCCATGCTCTGCGTATCCTTGAGGAACCGCTCGACCCGCCGGCCATAGGCGCGCGCCAGCCGCCGCGCATGCGGTCCGGACAAGAACGGCCATCGCTCGATCAACTCACCGACGAGAGCATCAAACCCTTCGGCTGGAAACTCGCCGCCCGGAAGCCTTGACGTCGCGGTCCACGGCGGCATCGCCTCGAAGAAGTGACCGATCCGCGCCATCGCGGCCTCTGCCAACTTACGGTGCGTGGTGATCTTGCCGCCATAGACTGTGAGCAGGGGCGCTTGGCCATCGCGCTGGTCGAGAACAAGTTCGTAATCGCGCGTGACATCTTCCGGCTTATCGGCGCCATCATCGTAGAGCGCGCGTACGCCGGAGAACGACCACACCAGCTCATCAGGCGTAATATTTTTTCTGATATAATGATTCACTGCGTCGCACAGATAAATAATTTCGTCCGGATTGGGCGCCGGCGAGTTCAGATCACCAACGAAGTTCAGGTCGGTGGTGCCAATCAGCGTGAAATCTTCTGCAAACGGCAAGGCGAATACGACGCGCCGATCGGGGGCTTCAAAGAGATAGCCGTCGTCGTGCTGGAATTGACGGCGTACAACGATATGGCTGCCTTTGATCAGCCGTACCGGCCGCGCCAGCGGTTGCCTGATAATGGTGTCAGCCACGTCGCCGATCCACGGACCTGCTGCGTTGACGAGAACGCGCGCGGTCTTCACGTCACGGCGGCCGCGCGCATTGAGCACGAGTTCCCATTCGTCGCGACGTTCCGCGCGCGTGCATCGCGTGCGCGTGCGAATGACGGCCCCATGTTCGGCCGCATCGAGCACCGTAAGCGCCACCAGCCGCGAATCGTCGACCTGGCAGTCGGAATATTCGAAACCATACCGGAATTCCCGCTTCAGCGGTTGACCCACAACGTGGTGAGTAAGGTCAACGGTTCGAGAAGCCGGTAGCAATTTGCGCGCGCCAAGCCAGTCATACAGTAAGAGACCGAAACGTAACAAAAGAGGAGAGCGTAATCCCGGCAGCGGCGGGAGCATGAAGCGCATGGGGCGCACCACGTGCGGCGCCATCCGCAGAAGCACTTCACGCTCGTTCAAGGCCTCACGCACGAGACGGAACGCCCCGTGCTCGAGATAGCGCAAACCGCCATGGATCATCTTGCTGGAGGCGGAAGAAGTACCCGACCCAAGGTCGTTCATCTCGACAAGAAGAACGCTGATGCCGCGGCCGGCGGCATCCCGGGCAAGGCCCGCCCCGTTTATGCCGCCGCCGATGATGGCGAGATCGAAGTCGGCCATTGCGTGCTGATTCGCTTTCGTCGCGAAGAATGAGCGGCTTATGGAACGCACTCAAGAACAAGAAGCTGTTAACCCCGCGTTTGGGCAAAAATATTCGCTGCGATTGCAAAATGGCCGCGGCACAGCCATATCGAATAAACAGATCCTTTTTGTTCGTATCCCAGCCTCCCCAGGGAACCTGAAACCAGCACCGATGCCCTCGCCCCGCCTGCTCGTCATTGAAGGCAATTCACCGCAGACCTTGGCGGATCACATGGCGGTCGGCGGCACTGCGGCCAGCAAGGGTTACTCCGACCTCCTGCGCGAGCTGCTTCCTGGTGCCGAGGTGGACATCTGCTATCCGGGCGATCCGGCCGCGCTATTGCCCGAGGGCGCCTCGCTGGAGGGCTATGACGGCATCACCATCACCGGCTCGAGCTTGCATGTTTACAATGCAGGCCCCGAAGTAATGCGGCAGATCGAATTGGTGCGCGCGGCGCTCAAGACCGGAACGCCCCTGTTCGGTTCCTGCTGGGGACTCCAGGTGATCACCGCGGCGGCCGGCGGCAGTGTCCGGAAGAACCCGAAAGGCCGTGAAATCGGCTTTGGCCGCGGCATTCGCCTCACCGAGGCCGGGCGGAAACATCCCATGTATGCGGGCAAGCTCGACGTATTCAATGCGCCAACCGTGCATCTCGACGAGGTTGAAGCGCTCGCGCCCGGCACCACGGTGCTTGCGACCAATGCGGTATCGGACGTGCAGAGCGCCGAAATCCGCACCAATGGCTCGGTCGCATGGGCTGTACAATATCATCCGGAATATCCACTGCGCGAGGTCGCGGCGATCGTCAGGCGCATTGGCACGCGCCTGATCGAGGAAGGTTTTTTTGCGGATGAATCGGATATCAAAACCTTTGCGCACGACCTGGATACGCTTGACAGCGATCCCGCCTGCAAGCGGCTGGCCTGGCGGCACGGCGTGAGCAAGAATGTGCTCGAGAAAAAATTACGCGTCAGCGAGGTCGCCAACTGGGTTGAATTCCAGGTGCTGCCGACGCGCGTGAAGCGTGGGCGAGGCTGACCTATGGAATATTCCGGCAAGCAGGTGGTGGTGACGGGTGGCACCGGCGCGTTGGGGTCGGCAGTTGTCGCCAGGCTGCTCGCCGCCGGCGCGACCTGCACCGTTCCCTATGTGCACGAGGCAGAGGCGAAAAGTTTTCCCAGCCGTGGTGATCCGAACGTGACACTGATCGCGGTCACCGATCTTGCCGACGATTCACAGGTCGCCAAAGTCTATGCGGATCTAAAGCCGTGGGCTTCAATCCACATTGCCGGCGGCTTTGCCTCCGGCAAAGTTATCGAGACCGACAAGAAGGCGCTCATGGCACAGATCGACAGCAATCTTGCATCTTGCTTCCTGTGCTGCCGGGCAGCCGCGAAATCCATGCTGGCCGCCGGCGGCGGACGTATCGTCAATGTCGCGGCGCGGCCGGCATTGGAATGGCGAGCCGGCGCCGGCATGACCGCCTACACCGTCTCAAAGGCCGGCGTCGCCGCGCTCACGGTGGCGCTCGCCGAGGAAGTTGCCAAGGAGGGAATATTAGTGAACGCGGTCGCGCCATCGATCATGGACACTCCCGCCAATCGCAAGGCCATGCCAAAGGCAAATTTCGATGCTTGGCCGAAAGTCGAAGAGGTTGCGGCGACAATCCTCTTCCTCGCCTCGCCTGACAATCGCGTTACGCGCGGCGCCATCGTACCGGTCTACGGAAAATCCTAGCCCGCGATCGGCACCAACTCGAGCGGTGGGCGCAAGAGCCGCTGTACGGAGCCAGAGGCGACCACGGTCGGGCCCTCAGCATAAGCTTCGTGGTTCTTCTCGATGTCGTCGAGATCGTATTGATAATTCACCATTAGACCGCAGGCCTGTGCGATTGCCCGCTCTGACGTATCTCCGAGCCAATTGATACGCTCGAGACGAGCGCCATTACCCAGATGGAAGCGCGCCACCGCGTCGACCGGAAGGCCACGCTGGTTGCGCGCTCGAAGGTAATACCAGGCGGCCGCGCGCATGACCGTGTCCTGCAGCTGCGCAGCCCTCTCCTCGTTGGTCCACCATGCAGGTTGATCGAGCGTTTCGAGCGCTGCTTTGTCAGCTTCGTTGAGTGCCGCGGACCTCTCCTCCGCGCGCTCCCGCTTGAGCCAGTCGGCAAAATTTGGCACCGGCGACAGCGTTACGAAGATCGAGAGCTTGGGCATCTCGCGACTGACTTCCTCGACCACCTGCTTGATCAGGAAGCTGCCGAACGAAACGCCAGCGAGGCCGCGCTGGCAATTCGAAATCGAATAAAACGTTGCCGCGCGGGCCTTTTCGGGTTCCATCACCTCGCGCTCTTTGTCGAGGATGGGCGCAATCGCAGCTGGAATGTCCCGCGTCAAAGCGACTTCGACGAAAATGAGGGGCTCATCGACCAGCGCCGGATGAAAGAACGCGTAACAACGCCGGTCCGGCGAGTCGACGCGCCGACGCAGGTCTTGCCAGTCGTGGATTTCGTGCACCGCCTCGTAGCGGATGATCTTTTCCAGAACGATCGCTGGTGTCGACCAGTCAATCCGGCGCAGCACCAGGAAGCCGCGATTGAACCAGGACGAGAACAAATGGACGAAATCTTCATCGACGGCGCGCAGGTCTTCACGGTGATCGAGCGAATCCATGAGCTGCTCGCGCATGCGAACCAGCGCCGCGGTTCCACCCGGTGCAAGGTTGAGCCTGCGGAACAGCTCCTGCCGGCGCGGCTCAGACGCCGCGTGGACTTCGGCTGCGGTCGTGTCTGATGGCCCTGCGCGCCAGGCGGCAATTGTCCGCTCCATGCGAGCCGGATCGGCACCAAAGCGTTGCGCCAACGCTTCGAAGAAAGCGATACGAGGGCCGATGGTGAGCGTCGTATAGCGAGCGAGAATTTCGCGCGCGAGCGCTACACCCGAGGCTTCGCCACGCCCCGACAGCAGATCCTCGCACAGTTCGACGAGGCTTTCCGAGTGGGCGGACGCCTCGCCGCGGCGGTCGCGCGCAAGCAAGGCACGGCCGCGATCGGAAATCGTCTGCAAAAGCTCGCCGAAAAACGAGGTGTTCATTTAGGCCCTATGGCAACGCCCATCATATGATTAGGCAACCATGTGGCAATTTCAGGAAAGATGCACAAGATGACGATCGCCAGCATCATACAAAGGACATACGGCAACGTCCCCCACATGACTTGCGCCAGCGGCACGTCTGGGGCAATGGCACTGACGATGTAGATATTGAGGCCCACCGGCGGGTGGATCAGCCCGATTTCCATGTTGATGGTCAGGATCACGCCAAACCAGACCGGATCGAAACCAGCTGCCGTAATAATGGGCAATAGGATCGGGCTGGTCATCAGGATGATCGCCGCCGGTGGGATGAAGAACCCGCAGACCAGAAGGAAGATGTTGATGAGGAACATCAACATCCACTTGTTGGCGTGCAGGTCGGCGATCGCCTGCGCCAGTGTCTGGGTGAGATAGAGCGACGTGAGCATGTAGCCAAACAGTACAGCGGTGGCGATGATGGTCAGGATCATCACCAATTCCCGCATGGTGTCGCGCAGGATCAGCCAGATTTGTTCGATCTTCCAAAGGCGATAAATCAGGATCGCCAGGAACAGGCACAGTGCGGCGCCGACGCCCGCCGCCTCCGAGGGTGTCGCGACGCCACCATAGAGCGCATACATGACGCCGCCGATGATGAATAAGAATGGCGCGATCTTCGGGATCGACTGGAATTTTTCCTTCCACGAATAGCGGAAGTCGATTGCATGCGACCGGAAACCGCGTTTCCAGATGATGAACACAGTCCACAGCATAAACAGGCCGGTCAGCATCAATCCCGGCAGAACGCCGGCAATGAACAGACGGCCGATCGAAGTCTCCGTAGCGATACCATAGAGGATGAAGGTGATCGACGGCGGGATCAGGATGCCGAGCGTGCCGCCGGCGCAGATTGAACCGGTGGCAACGTCATCCGGATAGCCGCGACGGCGCATTTCCGGAATGCCCATTTTGCCGATGGCCGCGCAGCAGGCCGGCGACGACCCGGTTAGCGCGGCGAAAATGGCACAGGCACCGAGGTTCGAAATGACAAGGCCGCCTGGCAAACGATAGAGCCAGCGATCAAGCGCCTCATAAAGGTCCTTGCCTGCCGGGGAAGAACCGATCGCCGCCCCCATCATCACGAACATTGGAATTGCAACGAGCGTGAAATCGTCGAGGCCGGACCAGAAGGTCTCGGCAACGACATGCAGGGCATCGAAGCCCTGGAAGAACACCAGAAAAGAAATCGCCACCACGCCGAGCCCGAAGGCGACCGGGATCCCGGATACCAGCATAAACAGCGTGACGACAAGGACGAGCGCTCCTTGCATGGTCGGACTCATGGCGCGCCTCGCAGTGCTTCTTCCGCCTGCGCGCGGGCAATATCCTCGGCGGCCTGCTGGTCCTTGATACCGAATGGCGGCGCGCGCCCTGTCACCAGACAGAGCAAATCCGCAACGTATTGAAGGATGAGAAGGCCGAGACCGATCGGCAGCGAGAGATATGGAATCCAGAGCCGCGCCCGCCACACCGTGTTGGAAAGCCAGCGTTCCGAATAAGCCTCATACCAGTAGGCCGTGCAGAGGACGAAAATGACAATGCAAAATGCGAGCGCCAGAAGACCAGTGATCAATGCAAGCCAATAGCGAGCGCGCGGGCCAAGATGCAGCGGCAAGATGTCAACGTTGACGTGTCCACGCGTCATCAAGACGTAGGAACTGCCCACAAAGGTTGCGCCGACGATGCTGTAGGTTACCACATCGATCTGCCAGATCGTTGTCAGACCCAAAATGAAGCGCTCGACCACGATGTCGCAGATCACCAGCACCGCGAGTGCAATGAGCAAGGCTGCCGTCACGCCTGAAATGCGCGACAGAAAATTTACAGCCCGAATGTAAGTGTCCATGGGCCTGTCTTTTCCAATTTGTTCGAAAGTCCGGACCATACGCGACGCAACTGCGCTCTAAAAAGCAGACCGGTGAGCGAGATGCCCACCGGCCGCCATTGCTACTATTTCACCGAGAGCGCCTCGTCGATCAGCTTCTGACCATTGGGAACGTTTTTAGAAAATTCCGCATAGGAACTCTTCTTCGCAACGTCGAGCCAAGCCTGGTAGTCGGCATCGCTCAGCGTCACAACCTTCACCTTGTGATCCTCAAACGCCTTGATCGCTTCCTTGTTCACCGCGTCGGCCTTGCCTTCATAGTAGGCTTGCGCCTTCTTGCCGGCCGCGATCACAGCGTCCTGTTGCTTCTTGTCGAGCTTGTCGAAGCTCTTCTTCGACATCAGCACCGGCTCGTACATGAACCACAGCGCGTTGTCTCCCGGGGCCGTGAGACAGTCGGTCACCTCGTACAAACGCATGGACTGGAAGGTGCCGAGACTCGTGTCGGTGGCGTTCACCACACCGCTCTGGAACGCGTTGTAGATTTCGTTCGAGGGCGGGCTGACAATGCTGGCGCCAGCGTTTTCCCACATACCGGCAAAAGTCGGACCGGCTGCGCGGAACTTGCGGCCTTTTAAATCGCTCGGGCGAACGACGCAGCCATCTTTGGCAGCAATGCCGCCCGCAAACCAGGCATCGGACAAGACGATGACGCCGCGCTTCTCAATCTCCGCACGCATGTCCGTCATGAATTGAGAATTGTTGATGCGCTTGGCGCGTTCCTGACTACGAATCAAACCAGGCATCAAGGTCGCGCTGAAGACTGGCACCTTGCCGCTGGCATAGTCGAGCGGGAATAGCGTGATATCGAGTTGGCCGTTGACCATAGCGTTCCACTGGTCGTTCGGCTTGAACAATGAGGCGCCCGGATAGACCTGAATGTCGATACCAACATTGGCATCCTTCACGTCCTTCGCGATCATTTGCACCATGTCATCGCGGACGTCACCTTTGCCGCCCGGAAATTGATGCGACGCTTTCATCGTCATCTGCGCGTGCGCCGACGCCGACAGCGCGATTACCGCTGCCGCCGTGGCGAATAATGTCGAGATTTTCCTCATCGTGTGTTCCTCCGTGGGGTCTTTTTTGGCAGCGGGAATGCCGCTGCGTTTGGTTGATTTCGAACAATATCCAAAATCCCCTCGTCGCACCCGATTTCAGATTAACCGCCGGTGCGGCCTAGCGCCATAGGCCCATTGTTCAATTTGCCTATAACCGCATGCGACTAAAAGACAATTCGTGCTATGGCCAGCGCCCAGTGATGACCCTATAACCCCCGGCACCATTATTCATTCCGTGATCTGCCGGGAGTTTCTACACATGCCGAAACCATTGGCGGGCCTCCGCGTCCTAGAACTTGCCCGCATCCTCGCCGGGCCCTGGGCCGGGCAGATGCTGGCCGACCTTGGCGCCGACGTCATCAAGGTCGAACGCAAGGGGACTGGCGACGATACCCGTGGCTGGGGACCCCCGTTTGTGGAAGGCACCGACGGCAAGCATATCGGTTCCGCCTATTTCCATTCTGCCAACCGCGGCAAACGCTCGATTGAGATGGACTTCGAAAGCGATGACGGCAAACGCATCGTGCGCAAACTTGCGGCGCGCTCGGACATTCTGATTGAGAACTTCAAGGTTGGTGGCTTGGCGAAATTTGGCCTCGACTACAAAAGCCTCAAGGATGAGTGTCCGCGGCTGATCTATTGCTCGGTGACCGGCTTCGGTCAGGACGGACCATACGCCAAGCGCGCCGGTTACGATTTGATGGCGCAGGGCATGGGCGGCATGATGGATCTCACCGGCATGGCGGAAGGCCCCCCTACCCGCGTCGGCGTAGCGATCTCCGACATCTTCACCGGCTGCTATTCAGTAATCGGCATCCTGGCAGCGGTCGCGCAGCGCGAAAAAACCGGGAAAGGCTGTTACGTCGACACTGCACTGGTGGATTCAACCGTCGGTGTTTTGGCCAATCAAGCGCTCAACTATCTGGTGTCGAACGAACTCCCCAAGCGCATCGGCAATTCGCATCCCAATATCGTGCCCTACCAGGAATTTCCGGTCGCCGATGGCCACGTGATTGTCGCGACTGGCAACGACAACCAGTACGTCAAGTTCTGCAACGTGCTCGGCGCGCCCGAGCTCGCACAAAACCCCGCTTACAAAGACAATGTCGGGCGGCTGAAACATCGCAACGAGCTGGTCGGAAAACTGACAGCCCTGACAAAACAAATGAAGCGCGACGATCTGCTCGGGAGGCTGGAGGCTCAAGGAGTCCCGGCGGGCCCGATCAACAATCTCGAGCAGGTGTTCAATGATGCGCAGGTCAAACACCGCGGCATGAGGCTTGATCTGCCGAGCAGCGCCGCAAAGAGCGGCACCATTCCCGGCGTGCGCACCCCAATCGTGATGGACGGCTGGCGCGCGGCATCCGAACGCCCCTCGCCGCGCCTTGGCGAGCACAGCGCAGAAATTCTGCGCGAAATCGACGAGAGCTAAGTCTCCCGCACTGCACGACTCACCCCTTGATTGCGGTTGGCTGAAATTGGAGCATTGGCGAACTGCCGGTGTCTGGTTTCACCGGCGCCGGGGAGAGACTCATGAAAATAGTTTCAATGGTTTTCGCGTGCGCGCTGTCGGCCGCGCCGGCCTTCGCCGACGACTTTCCGAAATTTCAGGTCGACCCATCTTGGCCGAAAACGCTGCCGAACAACTGGATCATGGGTCAGGCCGCTGGCGTCGCGGTCGACGCGCAGGACCATATCTGGGTCATCCAGCGTCCGCGCTCACTCACCGATGATGAGAAGGCCGCCAGCTTCAACCCGCCGCGCAGCAAATGCTGCAAACCGGCGCCGCCGGTGCTGGAATTCGACCAGGAAGGCAATCTTCTCAAGGCCTGGGGCGGACCGGGACAAGGATACGATTGGTTCGAAAACGAACACGGCATCAATATCGACTACAAGGGTTTCGTCTGGGTCGGCGGCAATGGCAACAATGACGGCCACGTACTGAAATTCACCCAAGATGGAAAGTTCGTGTTGCAGATCGGCAAACTGGGGCCGCAGACCGGCAGCGCCGACACTACCCGGCTCGGCCGCCCGGCGGACACTGAAGTCGATCCCGAAACCAATGAAGTATTCATCGCCGACGGTTACGGCAATCACCGCGTCATCGTGTTTGATGCCGATACCGGCGCGTACAAGCGGCACTGGGGTGCCTATGGCAAACCACCGAGCGATGCCAAGGAGGCACCATATAATCCCGCCTCCACACCACCACAGCAGTTTTCCAATCCGGTTCATTGCGTGAAGATCGCGAAGGACGGATTTGTTTACATCTGCGACCGTTCAAACGACCGCATCCAGGTCTTCCGTAAGGATGGAACTTTTGTGAAGGAATTTTTTGTGGCGAAGGAAACGCCCGGACAGGGCTCGATGTGGGATCTCGATTTCTGGCCAGACGCCAAGCAGACGTTCCTGATGAATGCCGACGGCGTCAACAACGAGGTGCGCACGCTGTTGCGCGAGACCGGCGAGGTCGTCGGCGCGTTTGGGCAAAACGGCCGCAATGCCGGCGAATTCCACTGGGTGCATAATCTCGCGGTGGACAGCAAAGGCAACGTCTACACGACTGAAGTCGACACCGGTAAGCGCGCGCAGAAATTCCGCTACGTCGGCCCGCCACTGAAATAGTCGTTGCTAGGCGACCGCAGTCGGGGCCAACGCCTCGATGTCGGTCGCTACATCGATCACCGCCGGTCGCTTGGCGGCAAGCGCCTGCTGCAGCGCGGGCGCGATATCGGCCGGTCGTTCCACCCGGATGCCGAGCGCGCCCATGTCCTCGGCGAGCTTGGCAAAGTTCATTGGATTGTAGGTCCACAGCTCACGCGCCTGCGCGGTCTGCTCACCGCCATAGGCGCGGTCGAAGCCTCGTTTTGACTGATTGCCGCCGCCGTTGTTGTTCACGACAGTGACTGAGTTGATGCCCCAGCGCACCGCCGTCTCAACCTCGGCAATGTGGTACCAGAAGCCGGCGTCGCCGGTAAAAACGACCACCGGTCGTTCCGGACACGCCGCCTTGGCGCCAATGCCGGCGGGAAATGCCCAGCCAAGATGGCCGGCGCTGCGCATATAACTCTGGGTTGGCTTCCGCAAATCGTACATGCCGCCCATCCACATGCCGGCATGGCCGGTATCGACCACCACAATGGCGTCATCAGGCACGTGTTGCGTGAGTTCACCGCAGATGCGCGCCGGATGGATCGGCACGCTGTCCGATTCAAGCATGGGCTTGTATTTGGCGTACCAGTCGCCACGCAACGCGGAAATTTCCTTGATCCAGGGCTCGCGCTTGCCCGCGCTCGATTTGTCGATCTGGCCCAGCATGCGCACCAGCACGCTTTTGGCATCGCCCAGGACACTAGCCTGCAACGGATAGTTTCGGCCAAGCGACTCCGCCTCGATGTCGATCTGGATTGCCGGCGTGCCAATTTTTGGGACCGCCCAGAAATGCGTGGTCATGCCGCCGGTCTCTGTACCGAGGAAACAAACGAGATCGGCGCGATTGACTGCCCGGTTTGCGCTTTCGCGCGAATAGCTGCCCACGACACCAACGGACAGCGGGTGGGTGCCGGGAATGATGTCCTTGCCATTGAGCGACGTGGCGACTGGGATCTGCAGCGCTTCGGCGAGCGCGACCAGTTCGCGACCTGCCCCCGATGCGCGTGCGCCGCCACCAGCGACGATGATCGGCCGCTCGGCCTTCTGCAGCAGATCAAGCGCGGCCTTGACGTGCGCACTTTCCGGCTCGGGCCGGAATGGCGGCACGCTGGCGAATTGTGTCTCCACCAGCGCTTCCATCTCGGCCTCTTCGAGGTCCACCTGCCCTTCATTGCCGCGAAACTGCAGATGCACAGGACCTGGCGCGCCGGTGGTGGCGACACGAAACGCTTGCCGCACCATGTCCGGAATGCGCGCCACGTCGTCGATGGTGACGTTCATTTTTGTCACCGGCTCGAACGCCGGCACGTCGTCAATTTCCTGGTAGACTTTTCGAAATTTGGTCTTTGGGTCGCGTCCACCGGTGATGGCAATAACCGGTGAATGCGCCAGGTGTGCATCGCGCAGGCCGGCGGCGAGATTGAGCGCGCCGATAACCTGCGCCATGCAGATGCCGGGCTTTCCCGACGCTCGCGCATAACCGTCGGCCATGTAAGCGGCGGATTTCTCGCCGTGGCAATGCACGCGCGCAATTTTCGTGCGCCGCTCCATTTCGGCGAAGGTGCGCCGCAGGACAGCCGGAACCATGAAAACATGTGTGACGCCATAGCCCGCCAACATGTCCGCAAGGACTTCCGCGCCTATGCGTTTGGCGTTATGTCCGACTGTTACCATGCTGTACTCACGCGGGTTCGAATTTTAGCGCGACGCCGTTGATGCAATAGCGCAGATGTGTCGGTGGCGGACCATCGTCGAACACATGCCCGAGATGACTACCGCAACGGCTGCAATGCACCTCATCGCGGACCATGCCATGGCTGCTGTCCGTCTCGCCTTCGACCGCACCGGGTAACGGATCATTGAAGCTCGGCCAGCCAGTTCCGCTTTCGAACTTCATTTTGGCAACGAACAAAGGCTGGTCGCAGGCCGCGCACCGAAAGGTGCCGGCGCGCTTTTCATTCAACAGCGCACAACTACCCGGCATCTCGGTGCCGTGCTCACGCATGATTGCATATTGCTCCGTCGTAAGCAGCTTCCGCCATTCCGCTTCGGTGTGAGTGACAGGATATTGTTTTGCCATGACCACGCTCCCGGACCCGACGCTATTTGATTGCCAGCGGATTGACCGGCGAGCCCACCGCTCCCGTGATAGGTATCGCCGGCGCGACAAACAGGAATTCATACACCTTGTCCTGCTCGCAATCGTCAGCGAGCTCCTTCAGATCGAAAATCTCGCCCATCGTCATGCCCATGATGGGGATTGTGATCCAGTGCCAAGGCTGATTGATGCCCTCTTCGCTCTCGTTCGGACGAACCTCACAGCCCCAGGTGTCACTGGCAAGCGCAGCGAGCTGTGTATCCTTGACGAAATCGAGCGTCTCGAATGAAAAGCCCGGCGCGTCGCCGCCCGGATAGCCGTCCCAGCTTCCCGCTTTTTGGCAGCGCTCCATCATGCCGGTGCGCACGATAATGTAGTCACCGCGCTTGATCTCGACTTTCTGCTTTTTGGCTGTCTTGTAAAGATCATCGTTGGTTATGCCGTAGCCATCATCGAGCGACAGGACGCCTTTGTAGCGCGCGACATCGAGAAATACGCCGCGCCCCACCATCCTGTTCTTGGTCTTTTCGATTCCGCATTTCTGCGCCCCGGCGGATGTGACTTCGCGGCAATCGTAACCGTTCCACATATAGTTCTCATAAAACACGTGACCGAGGCCGTCCCATTGCGTGCCGCACTGGAGCGGCATGGTCACCATGTCATCGGCGGCACGAATGCCACGTTTGTCGAGCACACCGGAATAGGCGTCCGTACCGGTGCGAAGCATGCTGTGTATCGGGTTGGTCCGCCCCATCGCCGGGTACTTGCTTTTCGCGCCTTGCGGGCCGGTGTGATCGAAATTGAGCGCGAGCGAAATGACCTTGCCCTTCTTGACGAGGCGCGTCGCCGCAATGATGTCCTCCGGCGTTGTGTAGTTGAGCGTGCCGACCTCGTCGTTGGGACCCCATTTGCCCCAATTCTTGTACTTCTCGGCAGCGTCGCGCATGTCCTGACGGGTGATCTTTCGAGCCGACATTGAATTTCCTCTGACGAAAGGGAAAGGCGGAGGCCGCGGGAATACAGCCTGTGCGGGCGGACGATGCAAGCCCTACTGGCGCTCCTCCGGCGCAATGTTACGATGGCAAAAAACTGGGAGGGACACATGCCCGTAAGCATAAAAAGCCTGGCAATTGCCGCAGCACTGTTGGTGGCCATGGTCGGTACGCAGCCGGCCGAGGCCGCAGGTTATCCTGACCATCCGGTCAAGATTGTTGTGCCGTTCGCAGCCGGCGGCCCGACCGACGTGATGGCGCGGCTAGTTGCCCAAAAACTTTCGGAAAAACTGGGTCAGCAGTTCTATATCGAGAACATCGGTGGGGCCGGCGGCAACATTGGCACCGTCAATGTCGCGCGCTCGGCTGCAGATGGTTACACGATCCTGATCGCGTCCTCGAGTTATGTGGTCAACCCGAGTCTGTATAAAAATTGTCCCTATGACCCCTACAAGGATTTCGTCCCGATCATCCTCGCCGCGATCACGCCGAATATCCTGATCGTTCACCCGTCGGTTGAGGCCAAGACGGCGAAAGAATTGATCGAGGTTATCAAAGCCAACCCGAACAAATTCACGTTTGCTTCGCCCGGACTCGGCACCACTCCGGATCTTGCCAGCGATCTGTTCAAGGTCACGTACCAGCTCGATTTCGCCATTGCACCTTACAAAGGAGGCAGCCCGGCCGCACAGGCAGTGCTAGCCAACGAAGTGCCGGCGTCGTTCGTCGCGATGACGCCGACGACGCAGCTCGTCCTGACCGGCAAGCTGCGCGCACTTGCGGTGACCACCAAGAAGCGTTCCACGGCATTGCCCGATGTGCCAACCTTGGCCGAAGCCGGGATCACCGGGCAGGAATCGGAAACCATGCAAGGCGTTTTCGCGCCGAAAGGAACGCCCAAGGAGATTGTCGACCTGCTGCACAAGGAAATTGCGACGATTGTCACGAACCCTGACATGAAGGCGAAGATGGCGCCGCTCGGCTTCGAGCCGGATGGCGGCTCGCAGGCGGAATTTACCGCCTATATCAAGGGGGAAGTCGAAAAGTGGGCCAAAGTGATCAAGGACGCAAAGATCCCGCAGATCCAGTGAGCCGCCACCGGCCCGCGTAAAATGCGCATTGTCGATATCCGCGAGACTGCGGTTCCGCTCAACTCGACGCTCGCCAATTCGAGCATCGATTTCTCCGAGATGACGACATCGGTGGTCGCCGTCATCACCGACGTCGTGCGCGCCGGCAAGCCGGTGTGTGGCTTTGCGTTCAATTCCACCGGCCGTTATGCCTGCGGCGCGCAGATGCGGGCGCGTTTCATTCCACGCATCCTCAAGGCTCGCCCCGACTCTTTGCTCGATGATGCCGGCAATTTCGCGCCGGACAAAATTCTCGCCATCATGATGCAGAACGAGAAATCGGGCGGACATAGCGAGCGTTCCGTCGGTATCGGCACCATCGAGGTTGCGATCTGGGACGCTATCGCAAAAATCGCGGAACAGCCGCTGCACGCCGTGCTGGCCAAACGCTTCAACGGCGGCAAGTTGGCGGGCAAGGTGTTCTGCTATGTTGGTGGTGGTTGGTACGCACCTGGAAAGACCGTCAGGGATCTGCAGGACGAGATGCGCCGCCATCTCGACGCCGGCTACACAATGGTGAAGATGAAGGTCGGCGGGATGCCCCTGGCGGACGATCTCGCCCGTGTTGAAGCGGTCAAATCGTTATTGCCGACGGGCGCATTGCTCGCGGTCGATGCCAACTCGAAATTCGATCGTGTCGCCGCGCTTGCCTATGCGCGCGGCCTTGAACCGTTCGCTTTGCGCTGGTTCGAAGAGCCGTGCGATCCGCTCGATTTTGCGTTGCTGGCGGAGATCGCCGGAGCATACCGTCCGCCACTTTCGACCGGCGAGAATTTGTTTTCGACGCAGGACGTCGAGAACCTCGTCCGTTTCGGTGGCCTGCGGCCCGAACGCAATGACGTCATCCAGATCGATCCGCCGCAGGCCTATGGCATTGTGCAATACGCCCGCACGCTCGAAATGCTGGCGCGTCATGGCTGGCCGCGCGCCTGCATGTTTCCGCACGGCGGAAACCAGATGTCGCTCGCAATTGCTGCGGGCTTTGGTCTCGGTGGGGCTGAATCCTATCCCGGCGTGTTCGGCGATTTCGGCGGCTTTGCCGATGATGCGCGCATCGAAAACGGCAAAATATCGCTCTCAGACCGGCCGGGCATCGGCTTTGAGGGCCAAGCCCGGCTTTGCCGCATCATGCGCGAATTGGCAGGGATTTAGGCCGCTATTCGGCGCCTTCCAGCACACTTGGTATCTCGATCGGCGCTTTGGGACCGCGCAGGCGGACATAAATCTGCAATCCGATCAGCAAGACGCACAGGAAAATGAATACAGCGCTGATAGGCCGCTCCACGAACACCGCGATGTCACCGCGAGAAATCAACATGGCGCGGCGGAAGTTCTCCTCAAAGCGCGGTCCGAGCACGAAGCCAAGCAGGATTGGCGCCGGATGGAAGCCAAGCCGCAGCAGCACATAGCCCAATATCCCGATTACCACCGTTTCGCCGACCTGGAACATGTCGTTGTTGGCGGCATAGACACCGATGCTGACGAAGAACAGCGCGCTCGGGTAAAGATACTTGTACGGGATCGTCAACAGCTTCACCCAGATCCCGATCAGCGGCACGTTCAACAGAACGAGCATGATATTGCCGATCCAGAAGCTGGCGACGAGGCCCCAGAAGATATCCGGATGCTCCTTGATCAGCTGCGGGCCGGGCACGATGCCCTGGATCATCAACGCACCGAGCAACAGCGCCATTACGGCGTCACCCGGAATACCGAGGCTCATGGTCGGGATGAAATCGCCCTGCACCGACGAATGAGTCGAGGCCTCAGGCGCAATCACGCCTTCGATCAGCCCGGTGCCGAACTTCTCAGGATGTTTCGAGATCTTCTTTTCCGTCGCATAGGCGACGAACGATGCAATGGTTGGACCCGTGCCCGGTATCAGCGCGCACAGGCTGCCGACCAGGGTGCCGCGAAACATCGGCGCGATCGCCTGCTTTATTTCGGCTTTGCTCGGACGCATGTCACGCAGGCGGACATTCGTATAGGCCGTATTGATCTGCGACACCTGGTTGACGCTGTTCATGAACTCAGCGATGCCAAACAGACCCAGCGCAAGCGCAACCAGTTCGATGCCGTCGTCAAGATGAGTCATTCCGAACGTGTAGCGTTCGGCGCCAGTCTCGAGATCGGTGCCGACGATGCCGAGCATCAGCCCGAGAACGGTCATGGCTACGCCCTTGATCGGCGAGCCGCGCGCGAGCGTCGAGCCCGCCAACAGACCCAACAGCATCAGCGAACAGATTTCGGCTGGACCGAATTCCAGCGCAACGCGCACCAGAATCGGTGACAAAAAAATCATTTCCGTAATGCCCCAGGAGGCGCCAACGAATGACGCCATCACGGTCAGGCCGAGCGCCACGCCGCCCCTGCCCTGCTTGGTCATGGGAAAGCCGTCGAGACACGTGACCGCGTGCGGTGGATGACATGGCAGATTGAGCAGAATTGAACAGATCGCGCCGCCGTACTGCGCGCCATACATCACGCCGGCGAGCATCAGGATCGCGCCTACCGGTTTAATGCCGAATGTGAGCGGCAGCAGGATCGAAATGGTCGCCAACGGGCCCATGCCGGGCAACACGCCGACCATGTTGCCGACGAGTACGCCAATAAAGCACCACATCAAGTTATGGGGCTGCAGCGCGACGCCAAAGCCGTACCAGAGATCGGTCAGTGCGGTTGCAATCACAGGCCTCTCCACGTCAGCAGCGGCATCGGCACCTGCAGCAGATATGAAAACAACCCAACGCCGAAAATAGTCACCAGCGCCGCCAACACGATTGAATTTTTTAGCGTCGCCGTGCGGTCACCAAGCGAGGAAACAAAGACGCAAAAAAAGATGCCGGGGATTAGGCCGAACAAGCTGCCGAACAAGATGAAGCACAATGGGCCGGCGAGAATACAGGCCCAGCCGAGCCATTCGGGATGTTCAGGCAGGATACGCTCATCATCGCTCTCCGGCGTCACCATTGCGGTTCCCGCAATCAGAAGCCCGAGAAAAATCAAAATGACGCCGAGCGCCGTTGGCAGAAAGCCTGGCCCCATATGCATCAAAGTGCCGAGCCGATAGCTCGGGCCTTTCAATGCCATCACAAGGCCAAACAGTATGACCAGCCCGCCAGCATAAAAGTCGCGCTTGCGCACAAGACTACGGACAAGCTGCGCGACCGGACCACGTTCGGACCGCAAAGTTTCCTCCACCCATTTTTATCGTTCTAACTCTCGTCCCGCTGAGGATTAGGACGCCACGACTATACAATCAATCCCTGTGAACCGGAATGCGGAACGGCCCGATTTCAGGCCCTAAGCGCCTGTATTTACGCCGATAAAACCTTTGTAAACGTTGCGCGGGCATACTTCAGGCCAACGTGATCGTGCGGCCTCGGTTCAACAGCTCTGGAACCGCCGTTGTGGGTCGCCGACGCCAATGAGCGGGTAGAAAACAGAGTGCAGACGCCAGCAACTGATATACGAACATGAACGCCGTCAAACCACCCACCGTCGCGTTTGTCATCCCCTGCTACAACGAGCAGGCAGGCCTTCAGCACACGCTCGCGCGTCTCCTCGCCGATCTCGACAGTCTGGAAAAATCCAAGGCCGTCTCACCGAAAAGCTATGTCGTCCTTGTCGATGATGGCAGCACCGACCGCACCTGGAGTTTGATCGAAACCGCGGCGCAAGCGAACGCGAAACGCATTCACGGTCTCAAACTTTCGCGCAATGTCGGACACCAAAATGCGCTCCTGGCAGGTCTGCTCGGTCAGATCGGCAAGGCCGACGCGGTCATCTCCCTCGATGCTGATTTGCAGGACGATATATCCGTTGTCGCAAGGATGATCGAACACTTCAGCAACGGCGCCGAGATTGTTTTCGCAGTCCGCGATGGACGAACGACGGACAGCTGGTTTAAGCGCGGCACTGCCGATCTCTACTATCGCACGCTCAATTGGCTTGGCGCCGATATCATTCCGCACCACGCCGACTTCCGCCTGATGGGCGATCGAGCACTGCGTGCGCTCTCGCTCTATGGCGAAACACACATATTCCTTCGCGGGCTTGTGGTTCAGCTCGGCTTCAGGACCGCAACAGTCAAGTTCGACCGGCTTCCGCGGCTGCATGGCGAGACCAAATACACGCTCGGAAAAATGGCCGCACTTGCCATCAACGGGATCACGTCGTTGTCGGTGCGGCCGATCCGAATGATTGCCCTGATGGGCATCATATTGTTCGTTGTCTTCATGGGCATGAGCCTCTGGGTCTTTGGCACCTGGCTGGCGGGTCAGACGGTGCAAGGCTGGACATCGGTGATGTTGCTGTTCCTGCTCATCGCTTCGTTTCAGACATTCGCTATTGCGGTGATCGGCGAATATGTCGGTAAAATTTATTTCGAAGCGAAATCACGGCCTCGTTTCATCGTCGACCGGGAGACCGGCGCGGCCTCCGCGCAAAGTGTGAGCCCGCATCTAAGGGCGGTTGAACGGCGATAGCCAACCACTAAAATTCACAGTTCACGCGCGACACTGCGATCGGGTATGGTGCGTTAGCGGCCAACCCCGCCGCAGCCTGTTTCGGACGACCGCGATGGATACCGACGCCCTCCGCCGACTGCACTATGCCGCAGCCATCGCCGTCGGCGTGTTCGCAGCGCTGGTGATACATATCCTACTGACAGTATTTGGCCTCGGACTCGACGCGGTGCTGCGGGATGGCGCCGCCGGCAATAAACAGCAATTTGTCTCAGCCATGGCCTGGTGGGCAACGGCGGGCGCTGGTTTCGTCGGAGGCTGGGCTTCTGCCGCCTATTTGATCGCCGCCGCGCGTGAGCGCGAATTGGTCTACCGGCTGGCCCAGCGTTTCCTGATCGCACTGGTGTTCGTGGCCGCCACCGCCGGAGGCATTATGAGCAAGACCGGCAGTCTTGGCGGCACCGTCGATGTGATCGCGGGCCTGGCTGCGTTGGGCCTTGGGCTGGTGTGCGCCTTTTGTGGTGCACGGCTCGCCTATCTCAATGCCGAACAGGTCTAGCCGGCTGTCGGACCAAACACATCGACAATTCAACTTTGGATTTAGCGAGAATTTTGGAGCGCCGCCAACCCGCCACTACCCTGTTTGCTCGGGCAGGCGGGGTGACGCAGGTCACCGGGATGGATAGCCATTATCCAAATGAGGTCTGGGCGGGATTTCGATGACTTAGCGGTCACTCGCTGAATGAGTGTCTGTGTTACATCCGCTTTGGGTCAAAAGCGGACATCAAGACCAGCAAGCGTGACTTCGCCTTTGTCCCCAAAAGCGCATATTGATCGGAGCATTTCGACTGTTTGTTAAGTTGCAGATGCGGACATTTCACTTGGCGTAGGACTAGGATCAAGTTGGTGGTTACTTGCCTGAATTTTAACCGCTAATTAGAAATATCGCTGGAGGACTGAAATGCGACGCCACGTTCATACGATCGGACTTATGGGAGCTTTCTATATTTTCACTGCGAGTGGACCCGCGTTCGCCGCAACGTGTACGGAACGTCAAAAGGTTTGTTATGCCTACTGCGAGAAGACTTATAACAACGCACCGAAATGCACGGATGCTTGCAAAGACTATCTCACCCAATGCATGTCCACTGGTTGCTGGGAAAGCAAAGTTACCGCAAAGCGGTGCGGGTTTGATAAGCAGTAGCGTTTTGCTGCGCACATAAACTGCGGACAGCCGTGAATGCCAAGCAGACGCCCGCTAAATGCCAAAAGCAGACCTCGCTCACGGCATCTCCCACTGAGTCCTATGGATACGACTGCTCACATAAACGAGCTGTAAAATAATCAATGGCGGCCTGGTGTTATCGGCTAAAATTACTAGTGCCTAACTTTTTTCGGTTGAATGCCGGCAAGCGGGGCATTGGAACGCAAAACGCAGTTCGCTTTTAGGCTCCCCGTAAGTATCAATTGTCCTCCCAATTTTTTAGGCACAAATACAAACGCTCTGCAACTTCGGGCATTGTCCAATAAATAACTGCATACGCGACATAGACTGCGCTCAAAACAGCAGGCGCGGTGATCAAGGGGTTCAATTGCGTAGCCCACGCGATAAACACAACGAGCGCCGATAGCGACACCCATGATGTCGCAACGATCAAGAGTTTTACGACTTTTGGCACTTTGTTATATTTTTGTTCGAGCTCCGCTACCGAGTACATCGACGCACGGGCGACGAATTGTTGTTATGAGTCGCTTGAAGCGCTAATGGCCATCTCGCAAAATGACGAAGGGAATGAATGCCAGCATGACTCCCACTACAACCGCCCAATGTTGAATGGGCGTGCCGTAAACATAAAAATCAGCGACCAGCCAATCCATAAACGCCTGCATGCCGACGCTCGCTTTTGATCGCTGCAGTAATTTTATCCAATGCTGGTGGGAGGCTAACGTAAAATGTGTCGCGCCCGACATAAACTGCGCATCAATCAAACTTAAATCCGACCGCACTCAAACGCACGCTTTGCCAATTGAAATGAAGAGGCCGCCAAGCTAGGCGGCCTCAATGCATCAGTTGGAAACTGCGACGCTAAATTCTTGGAGATTCAGATTGACCTCAGAACTTCCACTGTAACCCAGTTGAAACTCCGACCAGTGTCGTGCCCGTCCAGCAATGCGGGCCGGAAGTGATGCCACCCGTCGTGTTAACGGCATCGTGGCAGTCGGTGGTCACCGATCGTCCGCCAGCGCCAAGATCGTAATGGGCGTCAGGTCCGTTGAACGTTGCTGCTGCAATGCTGTACCAGATCAAGTTCTCCGAGAACTTGTGCTTCCATTCCGCGGTTACCATGTCTGACTGGTTTTGGTTTGGACCACCGTAAGCGGTACTGAGACCGTCATTGAGAACTCCGGTCGTGTCGTTGTGCTGCCCCGGATTGCCGGGCGACTTGAACGCATGAGCCCAGCCGAAATGCAAACTGTCAATGGGCGACAGTTCCTGGCTCACAACCAGCCAAGTACCCCATCGTTGACGCTCGTTCTGGAAGGCTAGGTCTGCCGGGACGTCGCGATGCAAGTATTCTACGATGCCGCCAATCGTGGTCTTGGTCGGGAAGGTATACATGATCCCGTACTTGGCGGCCCACTCGTTCGCAGTATCCTGAAAGCATAGTTGCTGGCCAAGCGGGTTAGTGATCGCCGAGCAGTTTGGACCTTGAGTAGGATCGAAACCTGGTCCGCCGACATAAGCGCCCGCAATGTCGCTCGAACGATTGACCTTCTGGTGCCATTCAGCCGCGGCGGTCATGTAGAGCGGACCGTTCGTATAGCTAAGATTGGTGCTCACCGCATTGCTGAACGCGCCGTCGCTGCAGTTTAGGAGCGGATTTCCGCCGCTGGTCGGATCGTTGCCGCCGGCGCAATCGGATTCGCCCGAAGGGAGATTGCTGCTGTCGGTGGCCCGATTCTGGCCCGGTGAGAACAGCACATTGAACTGTAAGCCGCCGAATATCGGCGATTCGTACCAGATTGAATGGCTGAGCCGCGTACCGAACTCAACGCGGTTGTCGCCGCCCGAGTTGCCCATGATGACCGCGTAATCGCCCCACGTGCCGACGAACGGATTAAACGCCGCCGTCGAGTTCTTGTACGGCGCATCGGTCTTGCCGATCTTGATGGCACCCCATTGCGATGATGCCAGTCCGATATAGCTGTTTCGGCTGAATAAGGCGCCGTTGACTGAGTTGCTCAGGTTGCTGTTGGTTTGCCTGGTGCCGGGCGTCACTGAAATGTCGACGCCGGCTTCGAACTGGTAGACGAAATTGAAGTCATGCGTCGGGAGACGTTGGAAGCCGCGCACGCCCAAGTAAGAGATGTTGGTCGAGATGTCGGGCATCCAGCCGAAGTTTCCGACCGGCGTATCACCGTTATTGCCAAGTTGGTTTGGTGGATTTTGGATGACTGGACCCGACTTGGCATTCTTCGTCGCGCCGTCGAGCGAGACATCTAATTGGCCGTAGAGCGTAATCTCTCCGCAGTGCGTATAAAACGTAAGATCTTTTCCCGACTTGTGTTCGAGGAATCTGTGGCCGCTGCAATCGTCGACTTCCCATACGGACTTCACCGGCATAGTGGTCGATTTTGCCTGAGCATCAGCCGCATTTGCCTTGGCCTGAGCCGCGTTTGCCTTGGCTTGAGCCGCGTTCGCTTCCGCTTGGCTCGCCTGCTTCTTTGCGGCTTTGGCGTCGGCCGAGCTTTCTGCCTGCACCGCCATGAGCTTGTCGACTGTGCGCGTCAACTGTTCGACCTGAGCGCGGAGCGCTTTGATCTCTGCATCATTCGATTCGGCTCTGGCAGAACCGCCCACGCCCAGAACCACTGCTAAAGTAGAAAGCGAAACGCCCGCAAACAGCCGCATGCGCGGCGCTGACTTGCCCATGGTGATCCCCTGCCCCGATATCGCTTCTTTTAATTGAGCAATTGTTGCCCGTTTGCGCGGCAAGCGCGATTCCACTGAGGTGTCGGTCGTCTACGCCTTATGAACTATCTCACGTGCCAACGAACGGTGAGCGGCCTCATGATTCTTCGATCACGCTGACGCCTAGCGCGTGAGCAAGGCTCGTGTCCGAGAAATGAAAATGAAGTTCGGTGCAGCTGTCGTACCCGGTGGCAATTACCTAAACCGCCGCATCACGCCCCTGGATTTTGTCAGCCATCCGCACCAGATCAACCAACGACCGCGCTTTCATTTTGTGCATGACATGACTGCGGTGGACCTTCACGGTGAACTCACTGAGTTTCAGTCCTGCAGCGATCAGCTTGTTCGGGCGGCCGCTCACAACCTCCAGCATGACCTCACGCTCGCGTCCCGTCAGCAAAGCGAAGCGCGCCTGCAGATCCGAAAATACTTTGGCCGCCTGCCTTCGTGCCCGGTCGCGCTCGATTCCCAGGTGAATTGCATCGATCAAGTCCTGGTGGCGAAACGGCTTGGTCAGAAATTCGATCGCACCGGCCTTGATGGCACGAACCGACATGGGAACATCACCGTGGCCGGTGATAAAAACAACAGGAAGGCCGCCACCTGATTTCACCAAAGCGCGATGGAAATCGAGGCCATTAAGACCCGGAAGTCTGACATCCAGAATGATGCACGCGGGAGCGTCCGGCCGCTTGAATTTCAGAAACTCTTCAGGTGTGCCAAAAGTCTGCACATCGAATTGAATGGAGCGGATGAGCCCCTCCAACGCTTCCCTGATGGAAGCGTCATCATCGATGACAAACACCACAGGCTTGCTCACCGTCTCCCCCTCTACGACCCCCGTCGACAATCGCCGGAGTCGATTGGACTGCCCACCGTCAGCTACGACGCACCAGCCTGCTCACGAATCCGTTTCCGTTGCTGTCGGTAAGATGAACTGAATATCCGCACCGCACGGTCCATTCTGTGCTGCCCATATCCGCCCGCCATGAGACTCCACGATGGAACGGCTGATTGCAAGACCCATCCCCATGCCGCCGCTTTTGGTTGTGTAGAAAGCGTTGAAGATACGGTCGATGTCTTTGGCCGCAAAACCAACGCCGGTATCCTGAACTGAAATAAGCACGCCCTCATCGCATTTTGCCGTGCGTACGCTGAGCCTTCGCGTGCCGGCCGCAACCGCGTTCATGGCTTCGATCGCATTGAGAATCAAATTGAGGACGACCTGCTGTAATTGAACGCGGTCGCCCTCAACGCGCGGGATATTTTCGGACAGTTGCATTCGGAGCGAGACCTGATTCTGCTGGATGTCTCGTTCAACCAATGCAACGGTCGAAGATATGACGTCATTTACGACCAGCCATTCCGGTTCCGGTGAACTGCTTTTTGTGAGATTGCGAACCCGCACAATAATGTCACTCGCCCGATCGGCATCTTTGACGAGTCGAGTGACGGCTTTTTTGGCCTCATCGAGGTTGGGCGGATGAGTATCGAGCCAGTGCAGACAGGCATTGCCATTGATGGTCACGGCTGCGAGCGGCTGATTGACCTCGTGCGCAATTGACGCGGCCATTTCGCCGAGCGTTGTGACGCGGGCAACATGCGCAAGTTGCGATCGAACCTGGTAAGCCGCTTCCTTTTCCGATGCGATTTTTAGCGCGAGGTAGGTCGTCGAGGCGATGGCGACTAAACTAATCGCGGTATTGATCACTCCCGCCTCGGTTGGCGTAGCATCCCAAGTCAAAAAATCGCTGAGCAGAGTCAATCCGATGCATCCGAGGCCCACCAATATAACCCCGCGTTTTTCGCAAAACCGCACCGCCATCAGCACAACTGCTGTGTAGAAAGCAGGAAATGCAATTTCCAGCTCGGTTACGGTGTCGGCAATAAAAATGCCAACCGCAAGTGCGGCGGCGACGGCGGGAAAAAGCGATTCTGCGGTCACCCGCAAATTCTGACGCGTTAGCAGTAAGGACGCTGCTGCCCCACTGATAAGTCCGACGAAAAGCCCCCGCACCGCTTGCCCCCCGGTCAGCGCCAGACGCCATCGTAGCGGCTTTGTCTCACCAACTGAAAGAGGCGATTCCGGCAGTTGGTATAGACAAATCGTAAAGACCGCTCGCTGGATTGCCCGCTAAGTGACAATACCGGACATTAAACGTGAAGCATCCAGCGCGCAGCAATGGGCCCCGACCCAGCGGGTCGATCCGACGGTAATAAAATCTCCATTCCCGCGCTATTCAGCCCGCGAGGATCAGCGTAGCGTCAATCTAAAAGAGGAGAGCAATATGCGTAGGCTTGTTTTGACTAGCGTTGTTCTCGGCGGCGCGCTGACGGGGTTTTTAGTGATGCCGAACGCGCAGGCGATGATGGCGCGCGTTCCGGTCGAACTTAGAGCTGTGATCGATAAAGCAGCCCGGGCTGAAGACGTTGCCTATGTTTGCAGTCTGGTACGGCGCTGCGGACCTTATGGCTGCGAGCGGCGTCAATGTTGGGAGACCGGTTACGGATACGGTCCCGCCTATGGCCCCGGTTACGGTTTCGGCTATGTTTACGATTACGGCCCGGAACACGGTTTTGCTTACGGTCCTGGTTACGGCCCCGGTTACGGCTTCGGCTATGGCCCCGATCCAGACTACGGCGGCGGCTATCACTGGGGGCGCCGCTTCAGCACGCCGACCGGTTGCCCGCCTGATCGGATGACCCCGGATGGAGGCTGCACGCGGTATCACGGCTACTGAAAAATCTGAGGCTGCTAATTTGGCAGCTCATTTTTGTTCATGTTTTTTTGAATAAACTCAGTCTCATCAAAACGTGCAAAGGGCGGCTCCCCATTGCCAGTTGGGGCGGTACGCGAGATTCCCGCGGCGGAAAGTGCGCCGTGATCTAAGCTTGAGTTTCCGCGCCGACACCGCCAATAATTTTGCGCGTGCGACGGGGATTGAGGCGACCGATTTTGCTCGTGTATCGCCAAACCTCGATGACTCGGTCGTCAACAATTTTTTTGGCTTTCTGTAAAGCCGCAGCGTCATTCGGCAATTCGTAGACTGTTGGTGGCTGCGTGATGATGTGCCCTTCTTTTTCAAAAATATAAAATCGATACACAGACAAAGCGCACCCTCCGCCCAAAGAATGCAAAGCAGCCACAAAAACTATTGTGTGAGCTTCACTCGAAAAAGTCGAACTTGAAATTTTTGCATCCGACCCGGAACCATTCCGCGATCTCGGCGTTCGACGGCTCCGGCAGTACAACAATCTAGAAATCAGGTTCGGGAACGTGAAAAAATTCTACGACTGCGCCGAGCCGCAAAACTTTCAGTCCGCATAAAATGCTCTAATCATTTGTAGTTAGTAGCTAGTCATTTGTAGTTAGGCGCTAGAAATTGTTCCGGCGCTAGTTACCGCAAGCACGAGCCCCGGCCGCGTGGCGCGGAAATTCCCCATACGTCGCCAGCTTTGGTCCACCCGCACCGTGAACGCGATGCGGGTGGAACCGGCCGTATCAATTCGATCGCTCAGTGCCGGTCATCGCGATCGTGATCATGGTCGTGGTCATCGTCGTCATGCGACGCGACAACCTTGACGATTGCGCCGGTCGCCTCATCGAGAAACAGCTTGCGCGGCTGCTCGTCCCGTTTGTGGAAGTCGAACATGTTGTCGAGAGGGCCTGCGATCGTATCCATCGATCCGCCTGGCTGGATGCGCTCACCGCTGAGCCAGTTGTCTTCGACAAATCGCAGCACTGAACTCTGGTCGGTCAACGTGTGATCGACGTGATTATTTTTCGCGAATGGCGAAACCACCAGCAATGGCATGCGGGTGCCGTAGCCGCAGCGGCCCCAGGCGGGCTGACCGAACGCACCGTTGAGTGGCGAAGCCGGGGTCGCCCTTCCCTGCTGCACGCCATGATTACAGATACCGGTGCCATTGAGCGTATCAACCGCGGGGTTGAACGACGGATTTACGACAGGCGGCATCTGATGGTCATACCAGCCGTCCGAATCGTCATAGAGGACAACCACCGCTGTTTCCGACCATTCCGGGCTCTTTTGCAGCGTATTGATCACGTGGACGAGGAAATGTTGCTCGTCGATCGGATCCGAATAGCCTGCATGACCATCCTGGAAGGCGGGCGCCTTCAGGAAGCTCACGGACGGCAGATTGCCGGCCTTCAGCGCCGCGAAGAAATCGTTGATGTCATACTGATGGTTCGCGGGATCCGGTGTATGCGTGTGCGGGATCAGGCTGTGACCGATCGCCGCCACGGAACTCGGGCGCGCGTGAGTGGGGTTGCGCGTCGACGCGTAGTACTGGAACCACGCGTGGTGCGGGATGTAGTCGGTCGACGGCGATAGCGGCGTTCCGGCCGGAGTGATCGCGATCGTCGGATTGGTGAGGCGCGCGCAACCGGTCGTGCCATTGGCATTGACGACACTCAGGTCGAACCCGCCCATGAACGAGCCCCAGGTAATTCCCCTGGCATTGAGCAGGTCACCGATGTTCTTGCCATGCATGGTGACTTGATCGATTGCCCCATTGGAGCAAACGTCGAGCAGTGGATCGCCGTCGCCGATTTCAGTGATTGCGCTCGGCGTGTGGGCCGCATCGCTGAATGCTTCGTGGGTCGCGTGGAGCAAATTGCCCGTTGGACCAAGCACGTTGATTGTCGCATCGACACCGCTGGTCTGCCCCGAGATCAGATTGATGGCGCCCGGAGTCGATGGGCCGAACTGCGTCGTATAGTTATTGTCGTTCAGCGAGAAATACTGCGCGTAATTCCACAAGGCGGTGACGGTGTTGCCATCGAAATAGCCCATCACCAGTCCCTTGGGATTCGCCAGGCCGCCCGGTGGCGGCGCCGCCGTTCCAACAAACTTTGGAAACAGATCCATTTTGCCGTTGTCGTAGGCGCTTTCTTCGGGGCTCTCGTTATGTCCCTGATCCGACGTCAGCGCTTGCGCGGGCGAAAGGCGGAATGGGTTGGAGGCGCCGGCACCGTTTTGAGCAGCGCCACTACCGGTCGGCCCGTTCGGATTGTTATTGATAAGGTCGAGCCCGGCGATCGGAGCAAAATGATTGTTCGTATCAAGCGGCGTCAGCAGATTGTTATTCTTCGGTGTGAGCGTGGACGCATGGAACTGGGTTTCGCCCGGAAGATTCAACGCATAGGGATAGGTACCAAAATAGTGGTCGTATGAGACATTTTCCTGGAATATCACGACGAGATGTTTGATCGGCGTGGCGGTGTGAGCGTGACCATCGTCACGGTCATCCGCCATGGCACCGGCTGTCGCAACCAGGAAAGTCGCGGCAAGACAGCTGAATTTAAGACTGTGCTTCATTGTGATCGCTCCCCGAGACACGAGAATGGTGGGAATGGAAATCGACCTCGCGGGATATTGCGAGGCCAAGTCGCCGATGAATGGCGACGGGTGCGACCGTAGGTTCGCCGTGTAACAATGATGTAACGGGTGCATGACGCGCAAACTTGTACCCATCTGATTTTGACAGGTAGACAAACAAGTTTGGCGTGCCGTAACGCGCCCAATCCCGCGCGCGTTTCCGCTTGCCTTGCTATCTTCGAGTACCGGCCCGACGGCTACAAATATGCTTTAAGCGACAACCTGACGTCTTCGCCTTGATCGCGAATTATTTATGAGATTTTAAAAATAGGCACGCGCAGTTGCCGTCACCAACGGAAAAGGGGCGGCTTGCGCCGCCCCTTGGCCTTCTGGATTTCAGTCGCGCCCTACTGGCTGCTGAACAAGTTCTGCGGAACGCCAGCCTTGGAGAAGATAAAGTCGCGCGAGGCCTCGAGCTGTTGGCGCAGGCGCGGGAGATCGACGTCGAGCAGCCGCCCCTTCCATTTGCGTACTTTGCCCGCGACGATCACGGTTTCGACGTTGGTGCGATCCATCAAAGAGACAACCGCGCCGGGCACCTGGTTAAGCGGCGCCACGTTGATCGCGGTGGCGTCGAGGATGATGATGTCGGCTTCCTTGCCCGGCGTGAGCGAGCCGACCTTTTTGTCGAGTCGCAGCGCTTTCGCGCCGTTCATGGTGGCGTAGCGAAGCACGTCACGGGTGGTCAGCAATGGCGGCGTGCCAGCCGCCGGAGTCGGCCACTGATTGGGTGGATAGAAATTTCCCTGTTCGAGGATCATCTCGTTCACCACTGCACGCTGCATGTTCATGGCAACACGCATCTGAGTGAAGAAATCCGCAGTCATCGTGCATTCGACGTCCACGGACAGCGACGGCTCCATGCCCAGGCTTTGCATCTTGATGATCGGCGGAGTGCCGTGCCGCATGTTCATTTCGATCGGGAAAGCGATCGAGACCTGCGCGCCGACATCCTTGACCTTCTGCCAGGCGGCATCGGCCATCCCGGTCATGTGAATGAACAGGTTGTCCGGTCCAATCCCGATGTGGCCGTTGCCGCCGGTTCCCGGTGTCGTGGTGAGCTTGTCGAAAATCGGGCGAATGCCAAACGGCGAGAGGATGTGCGCCGCAATCTGCAGGTCGAGCTGCCGTCCGATCGTCCAGGACAGGTCGGTCGACGGATCCCCAAGATAGACCTCGCCGCCCATAATCATATGGACAAGCTGGTCGCTCGATGAGAACCACTGGGTCTTGATGCGGGGCGCATCGGTTGGATATTTGTTGCCGGGATTGGTGCCGAGAATATTGGCACCCGCGCTTTCGAAGTAGCCAAAGGCGGCGCGCCGCCCGGTGTCAAACAACGCCTTGATCGCGGCGTCCGAATGCTGGGGCGAGTGATGGATCTGCGAGACGTCGTGCACCGTGGTGACGCCGTCGTCGAGCTGGCTGAGCCCAGCAAACAGCTCGTTGATGTAGACGTCCTGTGGCCGGTACACCGGAGCGAACTTCAGCAGAATGAATTCGAAGTAAGTTGTGCTTCCACTCGGTGAACCGGACCCGTCATTGATCAGCACTCCGTCAGCCAGGAAGCTGCGCAGCGCCGTCTCGAACTGGTGGTGGTGCGTATCGATGAAGCCAGGCATTACAATACGGCCGCGCGCATCAATCTCTCCGGCGCCGCCGGCATGCAGATTTGGTCCGACGGCAAGGATCTTCTTGCCCTCCACGAGGACGTCGGCCTGCGCGAAGTCGCCGACACTCGGATCCATTGACATCACGGAACCGCCGCGAATGACGTAACGACGGCCTGGCCCGCCGCTGCCATCGAAGAGTCTATCGTCGTCCGCCGCGGCTGGGCGTGGCTTGAATAAATTGAGACCTGCAGCGACCGCTCCCGTCGCTGCCGCGCCTTTCAGAAAATTCCGCCGCGAGCCGAAATGGTTTTGTCGAAAACCTGCATCGCACAGTCTGCACATTTGACGCCCCCGCGTTGTAGTGTTGCTACAAAGCTAATCCTGCAACTGAACTACGCGGCTGTATAGTTAAATCATCAGCGGACGATCGAAATACAGACCAGCCGCTCCCATCACAGCGTCCCATGTTCAGCTGTCGAAGTTTTTGTGGGATTGGCCCATTCGCTCACGCGAATTCTCGCGGGGAATTTATTGCAGCACGGCATCCCCGCTGCTGATTGCCCTGCGTAAAGACCACATAAATAAAATTGGCTTTTCGTCGCCCAAGGTCCAACTAACGGCACCGAAGGCTTTGCTGTATTCGATGATGCCAGACGAAGCCGGGCCACAAAGCAGCGAGCGCCTTCGCGCAGCACAACCGGTTCGAGATTTTTCGGTGGTGCGGCTCGGGTTTAACAGGAATGCCGACGCTTGCAGCGACCGCCCCTACCATTGCGGGGGCTTGGGCGTCCATTCAACGGCCAGCTTTTGGGCTGCGTAAATTTGAGCGGGGGTCATCTTGGAAGCGACGGCATCGCGAAGTCTCAAATATTGTTCGCGATTGCGCGGCGGCGCATGAGCCGCCGCCAAATTCAACCATTTGTGTGCGAGCACCTCGTCTTGCCAGACCCCGCGGCCTTTGTCGTACGTCACGCCCAGCAAATATTGCCCGGTCGGGTCCCCCTGCTCCGCGGCGCGTACGTACAAATCCACCGCCACATCAAAGGACTGCGGGACGCCCAGGCCATGTTCATATCTGAACCCCAACAAGGCGTCCGCCCTGGCTCTCCTCTGCACGGCCGACAGTTTGGCGGTCCTCATCGAGGCGACACCATAGCCGCGACCGTTCTTCGTCTGTCCCTCCGAAAGGGCGGCACTGTTCGCGCATGGAGCGGCCAAAAGGCAGAGTGCCAACGCGGCGGTAAAAAGCTTTGCAGCCTTCTCCATTTTTATCTCCCCTCTCCAACACTACCTAACCCGAAGTCCGTGCGTAGCTTAGCGCGGGCAATCCGCTCGTCCGCGCGTTCCTCCAACAAACCCAATTCCCGCATCCCGGCGAATTTATTGCAAGGAAGACGCGACAGGAATTAGAAAATCGTCGACTGCAACAGCCATCCAATCCAAATTGCAGGCGCAAAGAAGAGCCCAAACGGCAGCCGGCTCGTCGAGCGGACAGACCGGCCCTTCAATAAAAGTCTCGCGGCGTAGGCTGCGAGGGCCGCCAACGCGGCAATTTCGATCGCAATCGGGGCCATCGACCAATCAAGCCACACACCGGCAACGCCGGCGAGCTTTACGTCGCCCAGTCCAATACCCTCACGCCCACGAATGTGCCTGTACAAGGCTCGCAGGCCCAAGAATGCAAACGCCAGGACAGCACCGCGTAGCGCCGCGCCGGCAAGCGCTTCCATCATCAAATCAGTTCCCTGCATCGCCGCATGCAGGAACCCCAACGCCAGTGCGGCCGCCGTCAATTCGTCCGGAATGATGAAACGCCGGGCGTCAACAATCGCAATTGCGATCATGAGGACCGCCAATCCGCCGCCGATTGCTCCTTGCGCGTTGGGGAGCAAGATCAAGCTCGCGGCAACGCACGCTGCCCACGCAATGAGAATCGTGATCTCTTCAAACGTTCGGGTCGTCGTCAGTGTCCGGGAAACCAGAGTGGACCAACGCGCCAACATATTCGATCCCCGTCTCATTCAGCCGCATGTGTCTTGGCTATATCGGCCGATCTGTCGCAACTCCCGCGGAAATTACCGAATTAGCGGCACACGTGGAACGTTATACGGTGCCAACTCAATCGTACCGCGCAACTTGGTCCGAAACTCTTCGGCGACATAGTGAGCATCAACGGCATCGCGAATGACTTGCGGTCGAATGAAGATTATGAGTTCGGTACGCGTCGTCGTCTTGTTCTGATGTGAGAACAAATCGCCTATTTTTGGAATCTGATCAAGCACCGGAATTCCGCCGCGATCGAGCTCGGTGTGCTCCTGAATCAGGCCGGCCAACAACACGGTCTGGCCGTTCGCAACCGCCACCGAACTCTTGACCTTGCGTTGCGATACGGTCGGCGTCAGCGTATTTGCGGTCGCATTCGTGGCCTGGCTGATTTCCTGCTCAATATCGAGGCGGACATTGCCGTTTGGGCTCACGCGCGGGATGACACGCAGAATAATTCCGGTGCTACGATAATCAATCGAATTGATAATCGTATTGTTTGTTCCGGTCGCTGAATTGAGCACATTGCCGGTGCCGGTCGAAACCGGGATTTCGTCGCCAACAAGAAGCGTCGCCACCTGGTTATCGATGACCACGAGCGACGGATTTGACAATATTTTGACATCAGTCACCGCATGCAAGGCGTCGAGAATCATGTTCGGCTGGGCTTCTGGGCCGATCAGGAAATTGAAGCCGGGAAATGCACGATTGAGAAACGCGTTAGCTACGCCATTGAGAACCGTGGGTGCCGCGCTCGGTGGCGACGTCGGAGTGTTGAGGGCCGAGCCCCTATCCGGCGCCATACCAAGATTTTTGCTCTGAATATAAAACTGAACCCCATAGCTGAGGTTATCGTTGAGAGTGACCTCTGCGATGGTTGCGTCAATCCCGACTTGCGCTTGCGGCTGGTCGAGTTGCCGGATCGTTTGTTCGACAATGCGATAATTTTCTGCGCTTGCGTAAACCAACAGCGAATTGGTGGAAACATCGGCGGTGATTTTGACGCCCTCCACGGCAGGTTGCCCGCCAGAGCCGGTACCGCGTGCATCGACAGTACTTGCAACGCCGCCGGCAGCACTCGCGGCCGTCCCTCCCAAAGTGCTTGGCCCGCCACCGAAACGCGTATCTGCTCTACCGGAGCCGCCAGCCATTGAACCGCCAGTCGTCGATTGCGAAGTTGCGGGAGAAAGGCCCGGCAGACGATCGGCGTTCGAAGTGGTCTTCGCCAGGCCGCTTCCCGGTGCAACCTGGCTCGCCGGCGTGTCAACGGAGCTCGTTGAACCGCCGCCAAAAACGTCGCTGAGCACCCGCGCGAGCTGGCGCGCCTCGCCATATTTGACTCGATAGACGTGCACGCCGTTGCGCGTCGCGTCAGCAGCGTCGAGTCGCTTTATCCATCGCTCAACCGTGCGCAGCATGGCTGGTTTACTGGTGACGGCCAGAATTGCGTTTCTGCGGGCTATCACCTGGAATTTGACGATATCCTGGCTAAATCCGCCCTCTTTGGAATCGAGGATTTTCTCCAACTCGGCGATGACCGGTTCCGGATTGCTGTTCTGAACGGGGAAAATTCCGACCGATTGACCGCGCATCCAGTCGACATCGAAGCTCAGCGCCGTCTCAATAGCGGCGCGGCGCTCCGGTCCGGTGCCTTGAATAAGCAGGATATTGCGTGAGGTATCGACGCGAACTGTGCCAGGTTTAGTGGCGAAGCTGTCGAACAGCCTGATCAGCGTTGACGCGGAAACATATTGCAGCGGTACGACCGAAATTCCATAGCCCGGCTCCGCGCGCGCCGCAGTGGAATCCAGATTGCCGGCGGCCACAGCGTCGCTGATGGGAATAAGGCGATACCCCATGGCATCCCGGACCAGCGCCACGCCGGTCAAGCGCAATGCATTTTCAAACACGAAAAGCAGATCTGACTTTGGTACGGCTCTCCCCGACGTAAGGCTTATGGTGCCTTGCACGCGCGGATCGATGGTGTATCCGGTCTTAAGGATGTCACCGAGTACGGTTTTTGCGACTGACCCAATCGGAGCGTTTTCAAAATTGAGTTCGTAACCCTGCCCGTCCGATGTCGGCTGCAGCTGCGTCTGCGTCCCCTCGATGGGGGATATCGCCTCGCCGGTGTAAATTTGGGATTTGCCGTTCGGGGCAGAGTTTTGGCCGTTCTGACCGGAACCCTGCGGAAACCGCGGGAGTAAATCCTGGTTGCGGATATTATCCATTACGTCAGGACGGTGTTGCTCGTCCAAAGGGATCGGCCCGCACGCCGCAAGGAATGCAACACCCAGGGCCACGAGCACTACCCAAAGTCCGCCGCGAAGCGGTCGGTTTACCGACGATGACATAACCCCTGATACCACCCCTAGTCACTCGAGCTTACTGCACTCGAAACGCAAGTCGAGCTACATACTTGCTTGAATCTATTCGATATATCCGCTTCCCCAAGCCATCATATCGCATATTCCAGTTGAGACGTATATCGAATGTCTTTTTCCCAAGCGGAACAGGACACCTCACCCAGCAGCTCCGTCATATTTTCTTCGCACTCAACATCGGCGTGGCACCGGCGTGTTTTCTGTCGGCCTTAGCCGACCTGCGAATGAAGAGGATGAGCGGGGCAATTTTATAGAACCTTTACGAAGCGAGCACATATCGGCTGTTAGGTTTCTTTTGTGGCGACGCAAGGAGCAGCGTTTTTTTAACAGCTCCGTTTCCGTTAGGGAGGTTTTCTATGTCCGCAAAAGTCAAGTTGCGTACCCATCTGTATAGCTCGATTGGGCCGGTTCTACTGGCGGCGATGTCGTTTGCGACAACCAGCGCAAACGCAGCATGTGCGGGCCCGGGAGCGCCGACAACGACGCAAACAAAATGCATCGGGGCCGTTCAAATCCCTGGCAATCCGCTCCGGTCGTTCGACATCAGTTGGGTTAATCCTGACCGCGCGGAAATGTATTTCGCCGATCGTTCGAACTCGGGGATTGACGTCATCGACACCCATAACCTCACGTGGAAACGGACCATCGGGGGCTTTGTCGGCGTCGTTCTCAACGCCGCCCACACTGCTGTCGACAATAACCACTCCGGGCCGGACGGTGTGACATCCCATGGCCGCTGGCTCTACGCCGGAGACGGCAATAGCACGCTCAAGGTGATTGATCTCAATGCGCCGCCGGCAAGCGCTATCAAGCAAACAGTCAGCACCGGCGGATCAACGCGGCTCGATGAAATGGCGTTGACGGCGGATGGCAAATTGCTGCTTGGCGCCAACAACGCTGAGGATCCGCCGTTTGCCACGCTTTTCAACGCGAATGGCGACAATTCCTCAAGCAGTGTCAGCATAATCACCAAAATCACGGTCGACCCGACGATTGTTCCGTCCGGCTTCGGTCTGTCGCTCGAGCAGCCAGCCTGGGATCCGACTACAAAGCGCTTCTACACATCGATCCCGATCATCGCCAATAACCCGTCCGGATGTAACTATGGGCAGCTTGCAGGAGCAATCACCTGCCATGGCGGCCTGCTCGTGACTGATCCATTCGCTCTCTCGACGCCAAATGCAACGCAAGGCGCCTTCAATTCGGCCACCAACACCGGAGTCGTTCCGCTCAACGCCTGCGGGCCCAATGGTGCCACAGTTGGACCGAACGACAATATCCTGTTGGGTTGCACGCCGGGCAACAACCCAAGCGACACCACCACGTTGGTTATCAATGCGACGACAAAATATTATGCCAACATCGGCGGCATCACCGGCTCGGATGAAGTCTGGTTCAATAGCGGTGACAATCGCTACTATCTGGGCGCCAGCAAAATGCCTGGTGGGGCTGAACTCGGCGTCGTCGATGCAACCAGCGTGCTGATCGAAGCCATTCCCCAGTCAGCCAACTCGCACTCTGTTGCGGCTGATTCCAAGCGCAATCGCATTTTCGTTCCGCAAGTTGCGCCTGTATCGGTGGTTGGTGCCGGTGGCGATACGACGACCGTTGGCCAGGGGATTTGCGGGTCCATGAATGGATGCGTCGCAGTTTATCAACACAAAGTCGACGACGACGATCATGACCATGATGGCGACAACGATCGCGATCGCCGTGATCGTGACGATCATGACCATGGCCGGCATTAAAGTCACAACGCTTGTGACAGGTCGCGGCCAATGACGACTGTGAAGTTGGCAGCGGTTCAGGGCTGATTTGCGGACCAGGAGGCCGGGGCAATTGCCCCGGCCTTTCGGCATTTTTGTGCAGGCAATGGGTTCCAGCAGACCGCCGAGAATAGTCGGCTCCCTTGGCGGACTATTGCCGCATCGCGTTCATGAGCCGTGATGACGCTGTTGACCCAAGAACCGCGGATCGGGTTTATTCAGACAGCCAATTTCGATCGCGGTAGCAATCTGCAGGCGGTATTCTTTCCGAGGGTCTTGTTCACAAGTTGGGCGGGCTCAATCCGACGAACGCGAGGCAATGAGACTGATGCCAAGCGATGCAGGACATCCTGCTCCACTTTTGCCGGGGCGAAATTGCGGCGAATGCTCGCTATGCTGCAAGCTTCCAAGGATTGAAGCATTCAACAAGCCGGTTGGAATTTGGTGCACTCACTGTGCGCCCGGTCGCGGCGGCTGCACGATCTATGAAACGCGGCCAAAGGAGTGTCGCGATTTTATTTGCGCCTGGCTCACTTCGCCTGCGCTTGGCCCTGAGTGGCGCCCGAATAAATGCAAGATGTTTGTGCGCCATGAAGGCAACCTCGTCGCGATCCATGTCGACCCGAGCGACCCCGCCGCCTGGCGCCGCGAACCATTTTTCCAACAGATCAAGGCATTCGCGACGAAGGCCGCAGATACGAAACAGCAGGTGGCCGTCTACATAAAAAACCGGGTCATCGTCATCTTTCCGAACAAGGAAGTTGACGTGGGCACTATGAACCCAGGCGATCATCTTGTGGTGAGGGAGCTGGTGGGCCCGCGCGGCAGAGATTGGAAGGCGTTCATAGAGATTGGCGCGGGCCCCTAGCTTTATAATACCCAGATGTCAGTTCTTTTTTGAGCCTACTTAATCCCGTCCATCACCATCCCGCCCGTCTCCATGTGACGGGATTACAGCGCGCATCTTGGAAACTGTGTAGTGCTTGACCTTGAGCGTCCAAGCTGAATCCACAGCTGCGTTGGCGCCTGCGTAAGGCAGGAACAAGGTCAGGTTCGACACGTAGAGCGTCTTGCCATCTTTACTGAAGGCTGGGCTTGCCGGGAAAAGCAGACCACGTACGATTCCGTCGTCATTTATCCCGTTAAAATCTCCCAACTTGGCGATCACCTTGCCAGTTTTGTCGACGACGATGATGTCGTCTTCTTGATTGGCGCAGACCCAGAGATTGTCCTTGCGATCGATCGCAATCCCGTCAGGTGCATTAATTCCCGTGATGAAGATCGAAGCGGCACCCGCGGTCCCATTCGAGTTCACCGGGATCTGGATGATCTGATGGGTGGCGGTGTTTGCAACAAACAAAACAGTGCCGGCATTATTGAACTCAACACCATTGGCGCCGAAAGGCGGCGTGAGGCCGGTACCGGGTTGAAGCAACGGGTCACTGTTCCAGGCCGTCGGCACGCCGCCGAGGGGACCCGTTTTCCAGATAACGCCGTTGAAGGAGTCCGATATGTAGACATTCCCCTGCTTGTCAAAGGTCAATGCATTGAGACCCGAATTTGCGATTGGAGCGATGAAGACTGACGAAGTGCCCGTTACTGGATCGACATGCAGGACCTTCCCCGCTCCAAAATCAAGGACCAGAAGAAATCCGTTGAGCGGATTGAAGGCCAAGCCGAGCGTATGAGGGCTGGAATTGGCAATAGCCACCTTCCGAACCAGGTTGCCGTTCGGTTTGATAACGTAAAGCACGGAGTTACCACTGATCGCGCCGGACGCATTGAAGCCAAAACTTGTCGCGTAGATATTATCGTCCGGGCCGACGGTCAGTCCTTCGACGCTGCTCGGGACACCTGGGGTCACATCCGGCAAGACTGCCAAGATATCGACGTCACCCCGGTCCCATGCGTAAACGGTTGTTGCCGACAGCATGCCAAGCAAAGCGACGGCAGGCCAAAATTTCTTCATGGTACCCTCCCCAATTTCACTGTTGTTGTCGCGATACGTTCGGGTTGAAACAGCAAAGACTGCGACAATTTCCCCTATCGGTAAATGGCTGCCTCATCCGTTTAGCCGATCACAGCCACATACACGCCTGTTTTCTTGGCTTCGCGCCGGTGTCATATTTTTTCGCTACATAAACAGGCCATAAAATCTTCCCGGAGCCTGAACGGGAATGGAACCGGAAGAAGCATAGCAACCGGCCGCCATGCCGGTGTAATATCAAAACAAAAAGTAGGGCCGGAAACGTATCAACTGCATCATGGCGTTTGACCCAGCGAGTGAGTTCGCGAACTACCTTCGCGGCAAGAACCATCTTGCGGGCGAAGCGAATTCGCTCAACCTGCAGACGCAAGAACGCGATGAACGGACGTTCCGCAAGATATGGGAATTATCCGAGCTTTCGGCCAATGATTTCGCGGACCAGGTAGCGGAGTTTTTTAAACTACCACGGGTAAGCTTGCCGGCTCTGCTGGCTGCGCCGTCGCTGGTAAAACAATTCGCCCCACGTTTCCTGCGCGAAATGACGGTTTTTCCCTATCAGACACCGGACAAGGCGATGATGCTCGCGGTCGCCGACCCAAGCGATTCCGCTGCCGTCCGCGCTGCGGCAATCGTTCTCGGCAACGAAGTGAATATCAGCATCGCATCGTTCGAGGATATTGAGACTATCCTCAATCAACGCCTCGTCGACGAAGATGTTTCTGCGCCGGGAGCCGGCGAAACCGCAGCGGCGCGTGAAGACGACATCGAGAGCCTTCGCGATCTTGCCAGTGGCGCGCCGGTTGTGCGTGCTGTCAATGACATGCTCGAAAAAGCGGTAGAGCTGCGCGCCAGCGACATTCACATCGAGCCCTTTAGAACCGGACTGGTCGTGCGCATGCGGGTCGATGGCTTGCTGCGCAACGTACCGGTAGCTGCGGCCGCCTTGCCGCAAGCGATCATTTCCCGCGTCAAGATCATGGCCGGCCTCAATATCGCAGAACGCCGCCTGCCCCAGGACGGCGCGGCGCGCGTCCGGGTGGCGCGGTCCGACCTCGACCTCCGGGTCGCCATCATGCCGACGCAACACGGTGAGTCGGCCGTAATCCGATTATTGCCGAAGGAGACCGGCTTACTTGCGATCGAAAAGCTCGGTTTTTCGTCCGCTGACGAAGCCGCGTTGCGGAGGTTGTTGGCGCTTCCGCATGGCATGATCGTCGTCACCGGTCCGACTGGCAGCGGCAAGACGACAACCCTCGCTACGATGCTCTCGGTTCTGAACGAACCAACGCGCAAAATTCTCACCATCGAAGACCCTGTCGAATACGAACTTCAGGGCATCAATCAATCACAGGCAAAGCCCGCCATCGGCCTGACATTTGCCGATGGCCCTGCGCGCTTTCGTTCGTCAGGATCCCGACGTCATCATGGTCGGCGAAATTCGTGACCAGGAAACCGCGCAGATCGCAATTCACGCGGCATTAACAGGTCACCTCGTCCTGACCACGTTGCACACCGAAACCGCGGCGGCAGCGGTTCCACGCCTGCTTGACCTCGGGGTTGAAGGGTTTCTGCTAAAATCGACGCTGCGTGCCGTTATCGCCCAGCGCCTCGTGCGGCAGTTGTGCGATCGGTGCAAGACACAACGAAAGCTGTCACGAACCGATCTTGCCGCCGACCCGCGCTATAGTGCGGTCGGCTTGAAGGCTGGCGAAACCATTTTCGAGCCGGGTAAATGCGAGCGATGCGGGGGCACCGGCTATCGCGGCCGAGTCGGGGTATTCGAGGTCCTCCAGGTAACGGAGGAGGTGCGGCACCTTATCAACGTTCAAACCGACTCTGTATCGATAGACAAAGCCGCGATGCAGGCCGGAATGACCACAATGGTCGAAGACGGTGTGGCCAAGTGCCGAGCGGGAGTGACCTCTCCCGCCGAAATTCTTCGTGTCACAACAATACGGTAACGCAATGCGGAATTTTCGCTATCTTGCGATGACCCAGGGCGGCGAGCTCGTCAACGGATCGATTTTCGCTCCGACTGCTGCGGAAGTCGCCCATCGCATCGAATATCTTGGTCTCGTTCCGATCGAAACGATCGCCGAGGAAGGCACGGCTGCCGTTCCGCGCCTCTCGATCGGATTCTTCAACCGGCCGCGCGCGGAAGACGTCACTATTTTCACCCGCGACCTTGCGCTGCTTCTCAAGGCAGGCGCTCGCCTTGACAATGGCCTCGAGTTGCTCGCCGACGACAGCGATATCGGACGATTGCGCCCGATCGTAAATAAAATTCGCGCGGGCGTTCTGGCCGGCGAAAGTTTTGCCGAGGCGATCGCCCAGCATCCCGCCTATTTCCCTCCGATTTATGTAGCCCTGGCGCAGGCTGGCGAGACCTCGGGCAAGCTCACCTACATCCTCGAGATGCTCGCCAATGAACGAATGCGGGCGGAAGGACTGCGCCGAAAGGTCATGGACGCTTTGCACTACCCCGCATTCATTCTGATTGCGGCGTCATGCGTGCTGATGTTTTTCATCTTGTTTGTATTGCCGCAATTTTCTTCGGTGCTGCGCGACTTCGGCGCGAAAACAGATTCTATGATCAACACGTTTCTCGGACTTTCCGACTTCGTGCGCGGCCACGGGCTCGAAATTGCTGTCGTGCTAACGATCCTGATTGTTAGTTGCTGGCTGGCGCTTCGCCGGCCCCGCGTTCGCGCTGCGATCATCTCCAAATTGTCGCGGGTGCCAGGCATATCCTCAGTGTTCAATTTCTATCGCACCGCGCTGTTCTGCCGCAATCTGAATATCCTTTTGGCCAGCGACGTGACGCTTACGGCGACGCTACGGATCCTGGTTGACATCATGTCTGTCACCGGAGGCGTTTCAATATGGCTGGCGGCTGCCGATCGCGTCCGCCATGGCGGCAAACTTTCAGATGCGCTCGCGGCCTCTGCCATTTTGCCTACTATGGCGATCCGTATGCTCCGCATCGGCGAGGAAACCGGGCAATTGCCTGTATTGGCTGGACGCATTGCCGAATTCTATGAAGCCAAATTGCAACGCAGTCTTGACCGGGTGGTCGCGGTCATTGGCCCACTGGCGATTATCAGCATCAGCATCGTCGTCGGCGGTCTGATCGTATCGATCATGACCGCTCTCCTATCCATCAGTCAAATCGTCGAATGATGAAGATAAGGTAGGTTCGTTATGGCACACACAGAAACATCTCAGCGCAAGACCAGGCAAAGCCGTTCGCGCAGGCGCCACGAGCACGGATTTACGCTCGTGGAAATATTGGTCGTGATCACGATCATTGCTCTCATCATGTCGCTGGTCGGACCGCGCGTGCTCAATTATTTGACCGAGTCGAAGGTCAAGGCCGCGAAGATCCAGATGCAGAGCTTTTCGAGCGCGCTCGATCTGCTCTATCTCGATACAGGACGGTATCCTTCGTCCGCCGAAGGGCTGAACACGCTGGTGAAGCCTACCAGCGCCATGGCGGGTTGGAATGGACCATATCTCAAAGGCGGCAGCCTACCGAACGATCCTTGGGGCAAGCCCTATGTCTATCGGTCGCCGGCCGAGCGCAGCAAATATGAAATTATGTCGTACGGGGCCGACGGGCAGGAAGGCGGGACAGGAACAGCAGCGGATATTACCTCGGCAAACAATGACTAGCAGTTCGAACCGGGAAGACGGGTTTACCCTGCTCGAAATGGTCTGCATTCTTGCGATCATTGCGATGCTGGCTGCTGTTCTGCTGCCGAATATTCCGCGCGACACTTCGCGCCCGCGCCTCGAGGCGTATGCTGTCGAAACGGCGTCCTTGCTCAAGGCGGATAGAACCGCAGCAATTCGGCACCGCGTTCAGATCGCGACGCAAATCGATGCGGGTGCGCGTTCGCTCCGCTCTGGCTCGACCGGGCAAATCCTGCGCGTTCCTGATGACGTTGTCTTCGACGCCATATTGCCCAATCGCTGCAATGAACGCCCTGCGTTTTCCACCATCAGCTTCTTTCCAACTGGAGCGTCGTGCGGCGGCACTATCATGCTGTCTCGCCCCGGCGCCGGCTACGAGATTCGTGTGAATTGGCTGACCGGAGGAATTGAAATTGTGTCGCATAGCGCCCTCTGAAATCCGCGCCAGGGCTGCGGGTTTTACGATCATCGAAGTGCTGGTCGCGATTGCGGTTGTCGCAATCTCGCTGACCGCGATCGGCGCGCTCACCGGGGTAACGACGCGCGGCGTGCGTTCGCTCGAACAACATGTCGCCCTTGTGGAAGCGGCACGGACGCTGGCCGCGAGCCTGCCGTCGCGCACTCAGCTTAAGCCCGGAGAAGCCGTCGGTGACCTTTATGGCAATCGTTGGCGCATGGGCGTTGCACCATACGTCGCTGGCGCCGACGCAGCGACGACCGATTCGCCGTGGATCCCGGAGACCATATCGATCCGCGTCCAATCGCCTTCCGGTGCCGCTATGACACTTGAAACGGTCCGTCTGCAGCGAAAGCGCCAGTGATGTGGCACGGCATGATCCGACTTGGTCGCAAGCGACACGCCGCGGTTTCCGGCTTCACGCTCCTCGAAGCACTGGTGGCGACTGCCTTGATGGGCGTGATACTGACCGCGCTTGCGTCGATCACATCGCAATGGCTGCCGAATTGGAACCGTGGCATTGCGCGCGCCCAACGCAGTGAACTTGTGAGCATCGTACTCAATCGGCTCGTTGCTGACATCGGCGCATCAGAATTCATTTCGCCGAACCGCGACAGCAAAGCTCCCATCTTCGACGGAACCGAATTTTCTGTCACGCTCGTGCGGTCGGCGGTCGGGCCCAATATCCGTCCCGGACTCGAAATTGTGCGCATTGCGGAACTTAATGACAGGAACGGAAAAACTCTGGTCAGATCAACGAAGCCATTTGCACCGTTCGTGCCGAATACAGTGGCCGTCGAACAACCTGATTTTTCCAATCCCGTTGTCCTTCTCCGCTCGCCTTACCGGATTTCGTTCGCTTATGCCGGGCGTGACGGAATTTGGAAGCGCACTTGGCAAAATGCCAGCGAATTGCCAGCGGCCGTCCGCCTAACGGTTCGCGACGCAGCGTCGGGGCAAACATTATCGGTTTCAACCACCGCATTGGTTCACGTCGACATGCCGGCAGCCTGCGCCAGCGGGAAAAGCAAGGACGACTGCATTGACCTGCCGGCGGACGACAACAGCCGACCGAGCAACAATCCGGGCCAGGCAGGCCCCACCAAAGAGCGCACCTGATGTCGATGGCAGCGCACGAGCCAAACCGCTCACCTAGGTCCTCGGGACGTGATGGTTTCATCATTGTTGCGGTTCTTTGGATACTGATCGCGCTCGCAACGCTGGCATCAATTTATTCGATCTATATCAACAATTCCGCCTTAGCGGTTGCAGTGACGGATGACGGGCTGCAAGCTGAAGCGCTGCTTTCGGCGAGCCTTGAGCTAACCGCATACCGATTGACCGTTCCAAAAGATGACTTACGCCCGACCCGTGGACGATTCGGTTTTCGGCTGGGACGAGCCAAGGTCGTGGTGGATTTTTCCTCGGAAACCGCGCGGATCGATCTCAACGCAGCTCCGAAAATTCTTCTGACAGGTTTTTTTGAGGCTCTCGGCGCGTCCGATGAGGACGCGGATCGCTACGCCGATCGCGTGATCGGCTGGCGTACAACTCCCAAGCCGCCACAGGCCGATGAGGCCTCCGTCTATCGCGCCGCGGGGCTGACTTATCTGCCGCGTGGAGCACCATTTGCGCATGCAAGCGAACTTTGGCTCGTGCAGGGCCTGCCAGCTGCGCTCGTTGGGCGCGCCATGCCCTATGTGACGGTCTATAGCGGTCGGCCAGAAATTAACGTCTTCGATGCGCCTCCGGAGTTGATCGCGGCGCTCCCCGGCATGACCCCCATTCGATTGAGGTCTTTTCTCGCCCAACGTGAAACAGCCACGGCAGACAAAGACACTCTTTCTCGACTGCTGGGTCCGGATCAGCCTGGCGCGACGGCCGACGGGAGCAACGCCTTTCGCGTGCAGACCAGCATCGCATTCGACAACGGCTGGCTAACGCGATCGGAAGCCGTTATCCTTTTAAATACTGCTGATGAACCCTTTCACGTATTGTCGTGGCGTAGCGACGTTAGTGCTGATTCAGATCAACCTCGATTAGCGACGAGACTGCGATGAAACTCTTGCGTCAGATCATCGAGGGGTTTTCGCGCTGGATCGATTCCGTCGCGGAAACCGTCAATTCGATATTCGACCGGCTGCGATCACAACGCCACGTGCAATTCATCGAAGAAGAGCACGATACATTTACACTTCACGAACTGGGTAACGGCAAGAACGTGAATTTACCCGACCATCGCGTTCGCTTCGTCGGCGGATCCATGGTTGAGATCTTGCCGCCCAATTGGGCGACGGCCTTGCGCGGCAGCCGGATCGAACTGATTTTGCGACCTTCCCGATTCCTGTTTCGCCCGCTCGAGTTGCCCAAACGTGCCCTCGAATACCTCGAAGGCATTGTACGTTCGCAGATCGATCGTCTTACACCGTGGACAGCGAATGAGGCCGTCTACAGTTGGACACCGCCGATTGATGCGCCCAACGATCGAATCCATCTGATGATCGCGGCAACAGCGCGAGCGATGGTCGCGCCTTATTTGCAGGCGATCGCAAGTTTTAACGCTGCGTCGATTGCCATGACGACGGTCCAATTGACCTCAGACGCAAAGCCGTCCTCCATAAAATTTCATGAACAGCGCATGCGCAGCGCGATCGATGTCAGGCGTATTCGCTTGATTTTGGTGGCTATTTTTCTGCTGAGCGGCCTCTCAGCAGTGACCGCAATCGGCGTTTCCGCCATCACAGCGGATAATCTGAGCACCGAACGACAGGAGCTGTTGCGCAAGATTTCGGCACGCAAGGCGGCGATGCGAAGTTTCTTCGAAGGATCGGGTCTGCAGTCGCTTGAAAAGCGCAAGCAAACAACGCCGTCGAGCGTCTTCGTGCTGGAAGCACTGTCTGCCCTGCTGCCAGATGACACCTACGTCACCGAGCTTCGGATCGACGGGGAAAAGCTGCAGATTGTCGGTATCACGAGCGATGCGCCATCGCTTATCCGGTTAATCGAGCAGTCACCGCACTTCGCCCGTGCCACTTTTTTTGCGCCAACCACCCGATCAGCGGGGGCGATGAAAGAGCAATTCCATATCGAAGCCCGCATCAACCCGGTATTTACGGCTGGCTCATGAAAGCAATGAATTTCCTCGAAAAGTATCTGGCGCGCTTTCCGCTCGGGGCTGCAATTTGTTACGTGGCGGTGGTGATCGTATTTTTGCTGATGACGCTGGTTTACGTCTCTGATGTCCTGGAACGCCAGCAGGCGGTGGCAGCAACCGGCGATATTCTAAGCCAGCTGGAAGGCCGCAATCCCTCACCTTCCCGCACTAAAAACGCCAACGGTGTATCTTTTGTGACGGGCTCGCCTGTCCTTGAAGGCCCCACGGTGACGGTCGCCGGAGCAACGCTGCTGCAGCGCGTTGCTGGAGCGGTCACACGTTTTGGTGGCAACATTTTATCTTCCCAAGTCGATTTACAAGGCGCACAATCAAAGGACGGGTTTGTCAAAGTTTCAGTAGACTGTGAGATAGATCAACCCTCGTTGCAGCAGCTGCTTTACGATCTGGAGGCGGGAATGCCTTTTCTGTTCGTCGACCAGCTGGTCGCTCAGGCGCCGGAGACCGGAACGGGCGCATTGAGAGGAAAAATGCGCGTTTCGATTTTGGTTTCCGGGCAGTGGCAAGGTGCAAAATGATTTGGCGCCTCACAAATCGGACCCTTGTCTTAACCGCATTCACCGTCGCAACCACGGCAATGTTGTCTGTCTTGCCGGCGGGCGCGGAGCAGGCCGATGAGACTGGGGATACTTCCGCAACCCAAATCAAGCAAACCACGTCGCATCCAGCGCAGGTGTCACCTGACGCAAACATTTCCGTCGGCCGCGCTGTTTTGCCGGTCCCGCTCTCGAAGTTGTCGATGACGCGTGATCGTCCAATTTTTTCGCCATCCCGTCGACCCCCTCCGCTGCCTGCCGCGCCGGTCATTGCGAAGCGGGTAGAGCCGGCCAAGCCGCCCGAGCCGGAACAGCCGCCGTTGATACTGGTGGGCACAGTGGCCGGCGGCGATAGCGCAATCGCGGTCTTCGTCGAACAGTCGACAGAAAACACCGTCCGGCTGCGGGTGAACGAAAGTCACCAGGGGTGGACATTACATTCCATCGAGGGCCGCGAGGTAACGCTGCTGAAAGATCGCAAATCAAGTGTCCTGGCATTGGCGCCGCCTGGCGGCGCAGAGCCGGCACGTGCCCAGGCTACACTGGAGCCGGCAAAGCGGCCGCCCAGACGCTGAACGATAACACCGCGCTGACGTCGACTTCGTGCGCGCGCGGAACGCCGCCATGACGTTTAAAATTAAAAGCACGCTTGCCGGCGCAGGATTGCTGCTCGTCTTGATCCAAATCTGTGTTGCCGCTAGCCCGCAGGATGAGATTTTTGAAAAAATATGGTCGGCTTTCGGCCAAAGGGCTCAATCAGAAGTGCTGGCGTTGTCTGCGAAAGGACGCGCTGCCTTTCAAAAGGCTTTGATCGCGTGCTCGATATACGCTGATGCCTACGCCAACCCCAAGTACACGGCGGAATGCGAAACGACCTCAAGCCATTTTCTGACCGAATTTAGCGATAATTCGTCCGCTCTGTCCGCTCTATTTAAATCAGCAATGACCCTGACAAGTGCTTACAACGCACAAACCGAGTTCGCGTTTGAGCAAGCCCGACGTCAGCTTCCGGACGATAATCTCCGCAAGGTCTATATCGAGGTCCTCCTCAAGGCTTACCGCGACACACTACCCGTCCGATAGCCGGTGAGCGGCACACCCGAATTCGCGATGCAGTGGCGGCAAAGTTGACGGCGGCGCAAGTTGATGAAGCACAGTGCCGCGCTTCAGGCTTTGTGCCGAAGGCACCGCAGTAGGGTGCGAGCAGCTATAGCCCGTGAATCAGGCCGGCTTCGATCAGCAGCCGATTGAACCGGCGTACCTCGGTGCCGCCGGCGCAGCCGTAAAAGACACCCCGGCAGCGTTCCAGCATTTTCTTCTGTTCGGAGAAAGTCGGGCCGAGCGGCACGCCGGCCGCCTCCTGCACGACCAACGGCAAATATGGTGCGTCGAGCTTGTCGAGCGCCGAGGATAAATCAGCCGGCGTGAAATTCACCGCATCGATCGCATAGTAGGTGGTGAAATAGCGCGGATCCGACGCTTCCAGATGGCGCGCAAGCTCCTCCCCGCCAAGCGACGGATCGATCACGTGACGCGCGAATTCGGGCTGGTGATCGCCATAGCGCACGACCAGGAACGACTCGGCCGGAAATTCCCGCGCCAACCGGTCGAGCAGCGCGCGGTAGTCGACCGCGGTCATTCCCTGGCGGCGAATGTATTCATCGACATTCGGAGCATTGCCGAGATCGTGCCAGGCGGGCGTGAGCTCGGGCCGCAGGCGCGTATCCCACGGAAAATGATTGGCCACGTTGTACACGTAAAGGAAAAGCGGGCGGCTGCCGCCCTCGCGGGCAATGATTTTCGTGGCCTGATCGAAGTAAAAACTGTCAGCTTCGAAACTGCGCGTGCCGAGGTCCTGCATATCCAGGTAGCGCTCGATGCCGGTCGTCGTCTGGAAGGCCCGCGAACCAAGAAAAGCGCCGTAGAACGGATAAAGGCTGAAACTCTTGTAGCCGCAACGGGTCAAGGAATGCGGCAGGCCGCGCGCGACGCGGCCGCCGGCAATCCGCGTCACCGAAGTTGCAAAACGTCCGTACGAGCGGGCCGAGAGGCCCGTGAGAACATTGTATTCGGTGAACCAGCTTGGCCCGCCCGCACCCTCGACGACCAATTTGCGCGACTTTCCATCGAAAGACTGGAAGTGACGGAGATAACCGGGTGGCACCTTCATTCCCGGTGCAGCGGTAATATCGAAGCTCGATTCATCGTGCAGCAGGATGATATGCGGGAGCTTGCGCTGGGCGTCGCAGGCCGTTGCCGCGGGCACTTTGAGATGTTCGATCACATTCGAATCTGCTTCCAGATATCCGTGCGAGACGAACTCATGGACTGCCTCGACCCCCGTACGGGCAAATTTAGAAACATAATTTTGGCTGAAGAAATCCTCATACAAATTGGTCGGAAACGATAGCGACAGCCAAACCAGCGCACCCATGCACAGCAAGCCACCACCGGCGCTTGCCCATAGACGCAGGCGAAAAGGGTCGAGCCGCCAGGCCGCCATCAACAGAAAAGCGGTTGCAAGCACGCCGATAAAGATCGGCAATCGCAAGGACGGAATCGCCGTCAGCAAGAATGCCGACGTATCCTGGTCGATAATCATGAGGTCGACGAAGTCGACGGTCATCCAAAGCTTGTCGTGCTTGAATTGCGACAACAGGACGAGCCCGACAATAAATTCGAGCGAAATAATCGCCGCCACCATCGGGCGGCGCGTCAATGCGAGCGCAATAAAGTTGAGAATGAGCCAGGCCAGCAGGAACGCCGCCTTCGCGACCAAATCGACTTCGGTGGCCGCCATGATCGCCAGTGCGGCTACATGCAAGAATGCGACGATGTACAGCTTTGCCGTATCGCCGCGCGAGCTTGCCACGCCCGGCGCGATGCGGTTGAGGAGAGCGGACGCGGACAACATGACCTACCGGACGGCGTTGCCCCAGCTGCGATTCCAGGCAGGCGCCGCGGCATGGCCTGCCGTCATAAAACTGCAATCAAACCGTCATGGCAAGACGCCGACAGGAGTCGCGGGCGGGCGCTGGGCCTCACCTAAAAGCGCGAACGTTTCCGTGCGCGCTTCAGGCTGGAGACAGCCTTATATTTGGGATCATTGCGCGTTTGGGTTTTCACCGATTCCGCCGCCGGCAAACCGTGCGACAGATAGGCCAGCAGTTTCAATTCACGCCGGCCGCGCGTCACAGTGTCTAGGATGAGGCCGACAGCGGCGGACAAAAATGCGAGCAGCATGAGGCCAGTCGTCAGAACAGCGGTCGGCAGCCGCGGCACCAGACCGGTTTCAAGAAATGTGGTGACGATCGGAATTGCGAGACCGACCGAGATCAACGCCAGCACCAGACCAATGCTGGTAAAAAACGGCAGCGGGTGTTCGGCGCGATACAGGTTGCCGATGGTGCGAAAGATGCGAAGGCCGTCGCGCCACGTGTTGAGCTTGGACAGGGAGCCCTTAGGCCGCGCGTAATACGGCGTATCGACCTCCTCCACGGCCAGCCCCAGCACAAGAGCGTGCACGGTGAGTTCGGTCTCGATCTCAAATCCGCCCGACAGCACCGGGAACGACTTGACGAAACGCCGCGACAACACGCGATAGCCCGACAGCATGTCGTTGAGCTTGGAATCGAACATGCGCGCCACAAACCCGCTCAGCAGCCTATTGCCGGCGCGGTGTCCGGCGCGATAGGCCCCTTCGTCACGATCGACACGCGCGCCCACGACCATGTCGAGCTGCTTCTCGAGCAGTTGCCTGATCATCCGCCTGACACTCGGCGCATCGTAAGTCGCATCGCCGTCGACCAGCACATAAATGTCCGCGTCCACATCGGCGAACATGCGGCGCACAACAAAGCCTTTTCCCTGACGCGCTTCGTGGACGACCTCGGCGCCGGCCGCGCGGGCCACGCGCGCTGTATTGTCGGTCGAATTGTTGTCGTAGACGATAATTGCGGCTGTCGGCAACGCGGTACGGAAATCGCCGACAACTTTGCCGACGGACTTTACTTCATTGTAGCAAGGCACGAGAACGGCAATTTTGCGGGCGCCGAAACGGCCGGACTTGAAGTTGGCCAACGTCGCGTTTTCACGTGTCAAAACATGCCTCCCGGCCGGACTTCGTTCGATTTTAGCAGTGCCATGGCGGCAGCGGAGAATTTTTTCCGGCCCCCGCGGAGGGGTCGCTCACGAAAATTTCACGCAATAAATGCCCGCATCCGGTGTATCCTTTAGCGGTATAGTTCACGTGTTTTGAAATATTGGGGTCTTTCATGCGTATTCTGACTCTTGTTGGCGCGCTTGCGATTATCGTTGGTGTCGGTGCAGCGGTCTTCTTCTTTGGCGGCTACTATAGCGTCGCCGGAACCGCCGAAGAGCCAGCCATCGTCAAATGGGCCTTGATCCAGGTTCGCTCGGCGTCGATCAACCGTTACGCAACCGACATCCCGCCCGCCAGCGTTAGTGACCCCGCCAGCGTACAAATGGGCGCAAAGGCCTACAGCGCCCTGGGCTGCGCCAACTGCCACGGCGCGCCCGGCGTCAATTGGGCCAAGTTTTCGGAAGGCCTGCGCCCGGATCCGCCGGACCTTAAGGACGTCGTCGATCATCGCACGCCAGCGCAACTGTTCTGGGTGGTCAAGAACGGCATCAACATGACCGGGATGCCGAGCTTCGCCCTCGCCGGCGCCAAAGATGATGAGATCTGGTCGGTGGTTGCGTTTTTGAAGAAACTGCCGAGCGTCAAGGACGCAGAATACAAAGCCTGGACCGCGCCACCGGCGCCTCCAGCCCCGCCGCCGGCCGCAGCGCCGCCGCCCGCTGCCGAACCGCCGGCCGCCGCACCGCCGGCCCCCCCGGCAGAGAGCAAATAGCGCTCCAAGCCGCTACAATGGCGCTATGAGTTTTGTCCGCCTTTACGGGCGCGTCCTCGATCAGCTTGGGCCCGACCGCCGCGTCGGCTGGTTCCTGGCGATCGCAAACGTCACTTTGGCCATGGCGCTGTTCGCCGAGCCGGTGCTGTTCGGGCGCGTCATCAATGTGCTGGCCGGCGCGCAGGCCAATCCGGCGACGGCGGACTGGGCACACCTGTGGCTGCTGCTTCTTGCCTGGGTGTGCTTCGGCCTCTTTACGATCTTCTGTGCAACGACGGTCGCCCTGTTTGCCGATCGGCTGGCGCACCGCCGGCGTCTGGCGGTCCTGACCAGCTATTTCGAACACGTCCTGCAATTGCCGCTCGCCTATCACGGCGAAGTTCATTCCGGCCGTCTGATGAAAATCATGTTGCAGGGCACCGACACGCTCTGGGGATTCTGGCTCGGTTTCTTCCGCGAACATCTCGCGTCGTTCGTGTCGCTGGTCATCCTGGTGCCCCTGGCGCTGACGCTCAATTGGCGGCTCGCCGTTCTGCTGATCGTCCTCTGTGTGCTGTTTGCCGTGTTCACTGCCCTGGTTTTGCGCAAGACCGAAACCCTGCAAAACACCGTGCAGGCCCATCACTCGGACCTTGCCGAGCGCGCGTCGGACGCGCTCGGTAACATCGCGCTGGTGCAGAGCTTCGCACGCGTCGAATCGGAGGTTCGCGCGCTTCAGTCGGTGAGCGAACAATTGCTGGCGGCGCAATTTCCGGTGCTGTCTTGGTGGGCGGTGGTGACTGTCCTCACGCGCGCATCGACGACGCTGGCGGTCCTCTCCATTATCGCGCTTGGCACATGGTTGTTTCAGCGCGGCCTGATCACGATCGGCGAAATCGTCACCTTCATGGCGCTGGCCGGCATGGTGATCACGCGGCTCGAACAGGCGGTCAGCTTCGCCAATCGCATGTCGCTCGATGCAGCCCAGCTACGTGAATTCTTTCGGGTGCTCGACACCGTGCCGGCGATGCACGACAAGCCCGGCGCGATCGATCCCGGCCGCTTCGCCGGCCGCGTCGAGTTCGACAACGTCTCTTTTGCTTATGATGGCGTACGCCCGGCCGTATCAGGGCTGACCTTCACCGTGGAACCGGGCCAGACGGTCGCGCTGGTCGGCGCAACAGGTGCCGGCAAGTCGACCGCGCTCATGCTGCTGCATCGCGGTTTCGATCCGCAGTCGGGCTGCATCAGAATCGACGGCAAGGATGTGCGCGACATGCAGCTCGGCGCCCTGCGCCGCAATATCGGCGTCGTTTTTCAGGAAGCATTGCTGTTCAACCGATCGATCGCGGAAAACCTGCGCGTCGGCAAGCCCGACGCCAGCCACGAACAGATCCGCGCCGCCGCCGCGCGCGCGCAGGCGCTCGATTTCATTGACCGCAATCCTGATGGCTTCGATGCCGATGTCGGCGAACGCGGCCGGTCGCTGTCCGGCGGCGAGCGTCAACGCCTGTCGATTGCGCGCGCGCTGCTCAAGGATCCGCCAATCCTCATTCTCGACGAAGCAACCAGCGCACTTGATGCGGCGACCGAACAGCGCGTGTTGACCGCACTCGACGAAGTCATGAAAAACCGCACCACGTTTGTCATCGCACACCGCCTCGCGACCATCCGCAAGGCGACGCACATCCTGGTGTTCGACAATGGCCGGATCGTCGAGTCGGGCACATTCGAAGAATTGCACCGGCTGGGCGGCCGCTTCACGCAGCTCACGAAGGCGCAGTTTTTGCCGATCGACGCCTGATCGCGCTGGCGGCCGCAACAACTCCGCCCGTCAGACTGGCAAGCACGGCCCAATAGCCGTAGCGGAAGTCGGAGGCCACGCCGACAGCATAGAAAGTCAGGACATAGACCGCGGCCGAGCCGCAAACACCGATGATATAGGCCCCTTCGGGCCGAGCGCGCTTGCGCCAGCCAAACGCGCACGCCGCAATACAGATGAGCAGCCAGGAGCCGGCGCGAAATAACGGCGTCGGCTTGAGCGCATCGTGAATATTTTTTACGGCGACAAAGGCCGGGCGGTCCGGGAACGGAATCTTCGTCGGGTCATCGATATCAATGAGCCACATTGTGAGATTCGAGCCGGCAAGAAAATTCCACATAAATGCCGTGCGGTGCTCAAGATAGGCAACCGGATGGTGCACGATGGCGCTGATCCAGGCGTCGGTCACGGCCGGTGTGCCGAACAATTTTTCTTCCTTTTCCAGCTTTTGCATCACGAATTGGCATGGCGTGCGGGTCCAATAAATGTCCCACTCGGTCGGCTTGTAGCAAACGTTCAAGAGTAGTTCGGTCTCGGCCTCGTTCCAGCGCACGGGAAACTGGTTCTGCCGGGAAAAATGACTGATGCCGCCGAGATCGAAAACCATGATCGATTGCTGCGGATGTTGGCGGACGGCCCCGAGCGCGCCGTAGTAGACAACTTGCACCAGCCCAAAAAACGCCGCCATGGCCGGCAGATACACGATCGCCGTTCGCTTCCAGCTGAATTCTGTAGGCCAAAGGATGTAGGCGGCGAGCAGCGGCGCCGCGATCAGGGCATTTGGACGCAGCAGGACACCAAAGCCACACAACGCAAGCGCAAGCGCTTGAAGAGACACCCGCGCGACGGCGGCACGCTCAACTGCAACAAAAGCGATAGAACCGGCCAGCAGCCAGATGACCGAAAACAATACGTCCCGCCATATGATACCCGCGAATACGAATGCCGGTGGTGTCAGCGCCAGCAGCGGCAGCAACAACGCGAGCAAAATCGCACGCCGCATGAATGCTATCGCCAGCAGTCCAAACGCGAGCCAGTACGTTGTGGCGATCAGCAAAAACATGCTGGCGGGACCCGGCGCGACCGGATTGATGAGCCGCCACAGCGCGGTCATCGCCGGCGACTGCCAATCGCCCCACACGGTCCTGGCAATGTCTTCGTAGACGTATTTTCCGTCATAGGTCATGACGCCCGGATAGAAGACCAGCAGCGTCAATCCGTAGCCGGCCAGGATCAGCGCGAGGACCGCGAGGCGCGAGAACCAGGGCGACTCGTGGACACCGTCACGCGGCGGCATAGATATCCCCGGAATTCGCCTCGTGCGGCAGCCCGGTCAACCATCGGGCAATGTCCGCACTGTCGATCCAGCCGTCGTGAACAAACGACTGGCTTTCGCCGAGCGCGGCATTAAATCGCGACAATCCCAGGGAGACGCACCGGTTGACGCAGGCCAGCGCAATGGCGCGCTGGATGGTGGTAAACTCGAATGACAGCGCCTTCACGGGTTGCGATAGCCCCTGCAACGCCTCCGCCTCAAACCCCTCGACATCGATCTTGATGAAAGATGGAACGCCGTGCCGCACGATCAGCGCGTCCAGCGTTGTCACCGGCACGACCAGCGATCGGGTCCAGCGCTGTGTTTCCCATCCCGGAGCATTGTGTGCCGCACTGATAAAATCCTGCGAGGCGGTTGAAACGGTCGGATTGTCAGGATTGATCATGATGCGCGTAGATCCGGTCTCGCGACCGACCGCCACCGGCTCGATCACGACGTCGCGGCTGCGGCCATAGATCAAGCCGAGCAACCTGGCGAAGGCCGGCTGCGGTTCGACTGCAATGACGCGAGCTCCCAGGCGGCGAAAGGAGGCAACGCGATCACCGACATGCGCGCCGACGTCAAATACCAGATCGCCGCGCTGGACGAATTGGCCATAGAGTCGATCCATGACCGGGGCCCGCGAACGATCGCCATAGTAGATACGCAGAGAGCGGATGACGCTGCGTGCGGTCCGAAAAATGTCGAACACCACGTCAAACCGTGCCGGGCCGTGGAAACGGCTTTGCTGTCTCGATCGCAGGCAGCATCAAGGCGTGCAACGCGGCCGGCGGCGCCATTTCTTCGGGCAATCGCCCAAGGCCGATTCGCGCCGACAGAGTCCCCAGCCATGGCCATGCGGTAACGATCGCGAACGGGATCGCCAAGGCGGGGCCGCCCGCCAGAAACAACGCATACGGTATCGCGCCGGGATGTGTCAGCGCCAAAGCACCGAGCGTGACAACACCAAGCAACGTGTGCGGCCAGAGATTGCGCAACGCAAGTGTGAATGGCACCGCGTGATCGTCGCGGGTTTGACCGATCCATCCTATCTCGCGGCCGAACAACAGTCCGGTGAGGAACACCGTGTGGCCAAACCACAGGATCGGGCACAACAGAATCGAGTAGATGGTCTCGATCGCGTAATTGGTCAGGAAGCATGCGGTTCCACCAAAGTCACGACGAAGCGCAGGCCGCGACAGAATATCGATGGCACTTGCGAGCTTCGGCGAGAACCACATCACCAGGACACAAATGAATAGTGCAATGCCGGCATCGGCACGAATGTATTGGCCCGGCGTTTCCATGAACGCGAGCGAAAGCGTCGCCACGACCAACATGCCGATCCAGGCCGGCGATCCGATGAACATCAAAATCGCCAACGCAAGTTGATAGCGGCTCACCCATTTGAGACCGGGCATGACGAGAAACTGCCAATACTGCATATTGCCCTGGCACCAGCGCAAATCGCGGCGAATAAATTCGATCAAGGTCGGCGGGTTTTCCTCCCAGCCCAGATCTTCTTCGGGCAGCACGCGCACGTCATAACCGGCAGCGCGCATGAGCGCCGCCTCGATCTGGTCATGACTGAGGATGTGTCGGTCGTCGGACCCGCTCTTCGACACAACAGGCAGCGCGCAATGCGCGATGAACGGCTTAAGCCGGATCGCCGCGTTGTGACCCCAATAGGGCCCGCAATCGCCTTGCCACCAGGCGCTACCGATGGTGTAGGAACGCATCCCGAGCCGCATGCCGAATTGAAAGATGCGCGCGAAGGCACTCGTGGACGGAAGACCGACAACCAAGCCCTGCAGAATTCCGAGCTTTTGATCAGCCTGCATGATGCGGATCAGGCGAAGGACGGCATCCGCGGTCATGAAGCTGTCGGCATCGAGCGTCACGGCAAATTCGTGCTGCGCGCCCCACCGCTCGCAAAATCCGCGGATGTTTCCGGCCTTGTAACCCGTGTTGATGTCGCGTCGCCGATACGTGACCGCGAGACGGCCGCGCCAGCGATTGACCAAAAGATCGAAGCGCGCCTCTTCCCTCGCCGCAATATCCGAGTCGCTGGTGTCGCTCAGCACGTAGAGATGAAAGCGACCGCCGAATCCGGAAGCCGCGAGGCCGGCCAGCATCGGTTCGAGATTGCGGATCATGCGATCGGGCAATTCGTTGCGGATGCAGAGCAGGATCGCAGTCGACGCTGTGAGCGGCTCGTCCCCTCGCAGCTGACCGGTGATCGGCACAACTGCCGCAATCGGATCGTCCGAAAAACGCATGATCAAAAATCCGATCATCGCGTTCCAGAACCCTGCCACCATCCACGGCAAAGTCATCGCAAAGAAAACAAGCAGCACAATATCGACGGCACCAATGCCACCCGGTGACAGCGCCATGCCGGCAAGCAGCAAAGACCCGACCATCGTGGCGGCAAATAACGTACAAAACAGCGCGCGCCGGCCGGTCATCGAATTCCCGGCAAGGGCGATTTGCATAGGTTGCGATGGAAGGCGCTTTAACACGCGATTACGACTTCTAATCCCCGGCGGACCGTGCAAGTTTGGTAATATAACACGTGAAACGGCTCCAATAGTCCAATCCGGGCAGTGAGACACAGTGGTTACCAGCCGGACAGACAAGCTTGCGCAGGCACTCTGGTATATCGCGCCCGGTCAGGCCGAAATACGACAGGAAACGCTTGCGCCGGTCGGCCAAGGCGAGGCGCGGGTGCGCGCGCACTTCGGCGCGCTCAGCCGGGGGACCGAAGCGCTGGTGTTCGCCGGGCGCGTGCCGGAGAGCGAGCATCAGCGCATGCGCGCACCCCTGATGGGTGGAAATTTTCCGTTCCCGGTGAAATACGGCTACGCGACGGTCGGTGAAATCGAGGACGGTCCGCAAGACCTGCGCGGGCGCAACGTCTTTGCGCTTCATCCGCATCAGAGCCTGTTCAATATCTCCGCCAAGCTCGCCGTCGTTGTCCCCGACAACATCCCACCGCAACGCGCGGTGCTGGCAGCGAACATGGAGACCGCACTCAACGCCGTCTGGGATGCAGGCGTCGGCCCTGCCGATCGTGTGGCCGTCGTTGGCGCCGGCACGGTCGGCGCGCTGGTTGCGTTTCTTTGTGGCAATATCCCCGGCACCGATGTCACGCTCGTCGACATCAACCCGGCGCGCGGGGAATTAGCGCAGAAGCTCGATGTTCGCTTTGCGAAGCCGGAGGCGGCGAAGGGCGACTGCGATATTGTGTTTCACACGAGCGGAAGTGCGGCTGGACTTGCCTCTGCAATCGCGCTCGCGGGCGAGGAGGCGACGGTCCTCGAAATGAGCTGGTACGGCGACATGTCGGTGACGGCTTCACTCGGTGGCGCGTTCCACAGCCGCCGCCTTCGACTGATATCGAGCCAGGTCGGACAGATTGCGCCGTCGCATCGGCCGCGATGGACGCACGCGCGGCGGCTCGCCGCCGCAGTCGCATTGCTCGGCGACGCCCGCCTCGACGCCTTGCTGGCGCCCGCTGTCGCGTTCGACGACTTGCCAAAAAAACTTGCTTCCATTCTCGACCCGAAGAGCGGCACCCTTTGCCAGCTCATTGCCTATTGAGGGGATTCCCGTGTTCGCAGTCGAAGTTCGTGACCACATCATGATTGCCCATTCCTTTCGCGGCGATATTTTTGGCCCGGCACAGGCGCTGCACGGCGCGACATTCGTGATTGATGCCGCATTCATCGCGGAAAAGCTCGACGCCAATGGCATAGTCGTCGATATTGGTCGCGCGCACGAAGCGCTCAAGGCCACCCTGGCGCCGCTCAATTATCGCAATCTCGATGATCTGACGGAGCTCAAGGGTACCAACACGACAACCGAATTCCTCACCAAGCACATTTTCGACCGCCTGGCGGCGGCCGCGCGCGCCGGCGAACTCGGCCGCGCCGCGCGTGAACTCAAATCGATCCGCGTCACGCTTTCGGAATCGCATATTGCACGCGCCTGGTACGAGGCGGATTTGTGGTGAAGCGGTCTGCCTTCGCGGTTCCGGGCGATCTTTCAACCCCGACCGGAGGCTATGCCTATGACCGGCGGATGATTGCCGAACTCGCCAAACTGGGCTGGCAGATCGATATCGTCGATCTTGGCGCGGGTTTTCCCTTTCCAAGCGATACGACACGCAAGACCGCCCACGAACGCTTGCTCGCGATTCCCACCGATCGGGTCTTGGTCGTCGACGGGCTGGCTCTCGGTGTTTTGCCTGAAACGGCGGGGATGCTCGATCGTCTGCTCGCGTTGGTGCACCACCCACTCGCGGTCGAATCCGGGATCAGCAAACCGCAAGCCGAAAGCTTGCGCGCCAGCGAACAAGCGGCGCTATCCGCGGCGCGGCATGTTGTGGTGACCAGTGCAGCAACGGCAGAACAGCTGTCATCCCACTACGCCGTTCCAGTGGAGCGCATAACCGTCGTGCGGCCAGGTTCCGATCCGGTGCCACCGGCACCGCGCCATACAGGCGATAAGGTTCGCCTGCTGTCGGTCGGCGCTGTCGTGCCGCGCAAAGGATATGACGTCTTGGTCGCCGCGCTTGCGACCCTGCCCGATTTGCAATGGAGCCTGACAATTGCCGGCGATTGCACACGAAATCCAAAAGCGGCAGCGCAATTGAAGGCCGATATTGAGCTTTATGGGCTCGGCAACCGCGTGACCGTTCTCGGCGCCGTCTCCGAACAGCGGCTTGGCGAATTATATGCGGAGACCGATATCTTCGCCCTCGCCTCTCGCTTTGAAGGCTATGGCATGGCCTACGCCGAAGCGATTGCGCACGGCGTGCCGGTTGTCGGAACAAATGCGGGCGCCATTCCCGGCACAGTACCAGCGAATGCTGGCCTGCTCGTCGCACCAGAGGATGCATCTGCGTTTGCGTCCGCGCTGCGCCGCTTGATCGGCAGCACGGATGAGCGGCGCCAATTTGCAGATGCTGCACGGCGTGCGGCGGCGCAGCTCCCGACCTGGCCGGAGTCTGCAAAATTATTCGCGCACGCGCTGGAGGCCGTGACATGACGGGCTTTTCAGCCGACTGGCTGAGGCTACGCGAGCCGTTCGATGTCCGCGCGCGCAACCCGTCAATTCTCGATGCGGTCGCCGCTTCGCTCGCGACATATCCATCGGCGCGCATCGTCGATCTTGCCTGCGGCACGGGATCGACGTTGCGCGCATTGAGCGCGCGGCTTCCACATCGGCAAAATTGGAATCTCGTTGACAATGATCTCAGCCTGCTGGCGCGCGCGACGGCAACAGAGCATTCCAACGATGTGGTCATCATCGGGATTCCACTCGATCTCAGTCGCGACCTCGAAGCGGCACTCGACGGGCCGGTCGATCTCGTCACCACCTCCGCGCTGCTCGATCTGGTCTCCGAGGCGTGGCTGGAGCGGCTGGCGGTGGAAATTGCCGCGCGCGTGATCCCGTTTTATGCGGCGTTAAGCTACGAGGGCAGCATCGATCTCGCCCCGCGCGATCCTCTCGATGCGACTGTCATTGCCGCCGTCAATGCGCACCAGTGCACGGACAAAGGCTTCGGCCCAGCGCTGGGACCGGCGGGGGCGGACGCCGCGATCGCGCGTTTTAAATCGCTCGGTTATTCCGTGAAGCACGGCCGATCCGATTGGGTCGTGGGTCCGCAGGACCAAGAAATGCAAAATGAAATCCTCGCGGGCTGGGCGCATGCCGCCCGCGAGATTGATGCACTCTCGCTCTCGGATACCGCGGCCTGGCTGACACGGCGCCGCGACACCGTCGCGGCCGGACGTTCATCCCTCCGCGTCGGTCATGTCGACGTCTTTGCAGCGCCGACCGGCACACGCTGACCTGACAAATCGCAGTCGTACAGCACTTCGTCTTCGATCTGATGGACGTGCATGGGCATACGCATCGCCTGGTCGGCGCGCTCGACCGGCGGCAAAGTGAAACTGGCGTGCCCGGCACCAAGAATAACGGGCGCCACCATTACATGCAGTCGATCGAGACACCCGGCGGCGAGAAATCGCGATACCGTCACCGCGCCGCCTTCAATCAGGATTCGGCGAAGGCCGTGGCCGGCCAGAGCGGCAAGGATCGCCGCCGGCGCGATCTGCCCGTCACTTGCCGGCAAGGTAATTGTTTCAACGCCAGGTGGCGGCGTGCACCGTGTCCCTTGCGCAACGATCAGCAAGCGGCGCGTACCATCGGAAGCAAATACCTTGGCTTCGCGGCCCAGCCTGCCTTTGGGATCGATGACCACGCGCGCCGGATGCGGTCCCGACACACGCCGCACGGTGAGTTGCGGATCGTCGGTGATGGCGGTGCCGACGCCTATAACGATACCGTCTACCAGAGCCCGCAGCCGATGCAGGTGGGCAAGGCCCGCCGGGCCGTTGATGTATTTTGAGTGCCCGGATTCGGTCGCGATGCGGCCATCCAGGGACTGGCCGATCTGGCCGACCACCACGAGATCGTCCACGGAGCCCTGTCGCAGTGGGCCAAATATAGCGCTCCAAGACTGCGACAAGGGCTGAGGCAAAGACTGCGGCAAAGGCTGGTCCCCAGAGCGGAAAATATTGCTAAAGTCCGCCCAGGGGTCGGCAGACCCTCGGTTGCTATGGTTACCGCCGTCAGGTGGGACGAAGTTTTTTAATGACACAACTCGACCAAATGCACGATCCGCGCGTTGAAGCTTAGCGGTTGCCATCAAGCTGGCATAAATCCCGTCTATTTACGACCGCGGACTAGAAGACGATGTACGGTGTTTGTTATTGCAGCCAATAAGAAGCAGGGTGTTTTGTAATGATTGCGGTGGGGACGAGCGTTAGCTCAGCGCTATTCGGCACTCGAGGACATACCAGCGTCAGTCGCGGACTCGCCGAATTCCAGAGCCGGCGGCCTGTCGTCATCAAAGGCACCGGCGAAACGATCTTCGCCCTGCCCGTCGAAGGTCTCGACCGGCAGCGGCTGGCCGAATTCAGAGCGTTGTGTGCGCCATCCGTTCCGCGGCTCATCATCACCGCGCGGCGTGCGTTTGCGCTCGGCATTCATGCCGATGAACCAATGGCACTCCTTATTTCCGCGGCCGACGACGCGAAGACAATCCTTTCATTCGTAACCGACGCGACAAGCGATCGTGTGCCGGAAGCCGTTCCAGCCGGGCGCGGGGAAGCTGCGGCAATCCAGCTCGTCAAACTGGCACAGGGGTTGCCGGCGGTGCTCGCCGCCAATGTCGCCCCCGAGGCAATTTCGTCCGCGTCGCCCATCATCACGGTGGAGGGCGCCGGAGTAGCGCGCTTTGCCAACGACGCAATCCACTCGCTGACCATTGCGAGCGAAGCATCGGTGCCGCTCAATTCCGGCACGCGCACACGCTTTGTCGTTTTCCACGATGCGATCGGCGACAGTTCGGTCGCGATTATTGTCGGCAAGCCCGATTTTACCAAACCTGTCCCCGTGCGGCTGCATTCGGCCTGCCTGACCGGCGATGTCTTTGGCTCGCGGCGCTGCGACTGCGGCGATCAGCTTCGTCTTGCGCTCACATGCGTCGAAAAACTTGGGGGCGGTGTTATTCTTTACCTGGCGCAGGAAGGCCGCGGCCTCGGCCTGGCCAACAAGATGCGTACATACCAGCTGCAGGACCACGGCTTCGATACGGTGGATGCCAACACCACGCTTGGTTTCGATGATGACGAGCGCGATTACGGCATTGCAGCCCGCATGCTTCAGATGCTCAACTGCACCCGCATCGTGCTGCTGACCAACAACCCGGCCAAGCTCGAGGGTCTTGCCAAAGCCGGGATTGATATCGTCAGCCGGATGCCGCTCGAGGCGCCGATCAATGCCGATAACCGTCGCTACATGACGGCCAAGGCAGAGCGCGCCGGGCACCGGCTTGATCATCTTCTGGCATCGCTCAGCGACCCTTCCTGACCGAACCAGTTCGGCCAGGACTGGCAACATTCGGTGGTGCTGGTATCTTCGTTTCAAGTGACGCACTTAAGTGGTGCACCAAGCGCCACACTAAAATGCCGCACTCAAATGCGGCAGTATAAACGCAGGTGGGGATGGAAACGGCCATGGCCGATAATGTGCCAAGCCGGTTGATCGGCGAACTCACATTTCAGGACGTTCCGAAGCGTCTGCGCGCGACGTCGATTCTTTGCTTGCCGGTCGGTTCGATCGAACAGCACGGCCCGCATTTGCCGCTCAACACCGATGCCGTGCTGGCGGAAGAATTCACCCGCCGCATCATTGGCCGTTGGGTCAAAACTTACGATCTGTGGCAAATGCCGACGCTCACGGTGAGTCTCGCACGTGAGCATGAATGGGCGCCGGGGACTTTGTCACTGTCGATTAAGGGCATGACCGCTCTGGTGCGTGACCTTGGCCGCGAGATCGCGCGCGGGCTGCCGACCCGCAATCTCGCGATCATCAATGGCCACGGCGGCAACCGTGGAATTCTGGAAGCGCTGGCGCAGGACCTGCGCGCCGACTTCGGTCTGAATGTCTGCATTTTGCACCCCGCCATCTGGGCGGAGGCGGGCAACGCCGCCGCCATAGCGGAAATCCATGGCGGGAAAAACGAGACCTCGATGATGCTGGCGATTGCGCCGCACCTAGTTCGTCGCGATCTGATCTCACAAAAAATTAATCTGGATGCTGATACCGTGCGCACGGTCATCCTCGACCAGGCCGTGACCTGGCCGTGGACGACGAACGAGAAGCAGATCGCCGAAATGGGCGTTATTGGCGACCCGAAGGAAGCTTCCGCGGAATTCGGCGAGCACCTCCTCACGCAGATCGCGAACAACGCCGGCAGCGTTTTCAAGCAACTTCTGGATCGTCAGCGCCGTGAGCACGGTTAGAGAAAACGCAGTTGTCCTGCCCTGGGGCGCCGCGCGATCCGGCGCCGATGTCCTTCGCGCGCTCGTGGTCGTCATAGGCCTCAGCTGGTCGCTCGCTTTTGTCGTTGTGGCGCTGGAATATGACCTGCAGCTCTATGGCGACGGCGCGATGTTTTCCTATGCGGTCGCAGCGCAGGACGTCTGGGCGTTCCACTGGCACAATATTTCCGGTCGGCTGACGGTCTTTCTCCTCACGCTATGGCCGGCAGAACTGTTTGCCGGCGCGACCGGAAATCCCTGGGACGGTGTCGAGGCCTACGGATTCCTGTTTTACGTCGCGCCATTGGTCGGCCTGCTCGCGGCCTTTTCGGCAGACCGCTCGAAAAGCCGCATCATTTTTACCTATGGCTGTTTCTCGACAGCTCTGCTCTGCCCGCTCGTATTCGGATTCCCGACCGAAATGTGGGTGGCGCACGCGCTTTTCTGGCCGACACTGGCCGTCGCACACTATGCGCGGCGCGGCATCCTCGGAACGGCTTTTGTGTTTTTGCTGCTGCTGGCGCTGGCTTTGACGCATGAGGGCGCGCTGGTGCTGGCGCTGGCGATCGTTGCCACGACCGCGCTGCGCGGCACACGCGACGCCTCGTTCCGGCGCGCGGCGGGCGCAATGATCGCGGTACTGATGGTTTGGGTGGAAGTCAAAGTGCTGCTGCCGCCCGGCAACTATTTTGCGGGTGTCTTCGTTGCGGCGGCGCTGCACTTCTTCGATCCGCAAACCTTCGAAGTCAATATTGTCTTTTTGCTGTGCGCGTCGCTGGCCGGTTATGCCCTTGCCTTCATCATCCTGTCGCGGCTTGTGCCTGGCAAAACTCATCTCTGGGCGGCCGCGATCGTGACTGCGATCCTCGCCATTTACTGGTTCGGGTTTGACCAGGCGATCCTTGCAGACCACCGATACTACATGCGCACCATGCTGGTGATCATCACGCCCGCGCTCGGCCTATTGGCGGCATGCTACGCACTGCGTGCCGACGGGCTGGCTCTGGATTTGCCCGGCCTGCCACGCGCGATAACGGCACTGGCTGATGAACTCAGCGCCGAAGCATTCGCCGGCGCATTTATAATCGTGACGCTGGTCTACGCCGTCGAAACCGGACAATTCGTCTCGGCCTGGACGGACTACAAGGCAGCCGTGAAGACGCTGGCCACCGGGGCGGCAGCCGACCCGTCGCTCGGCGATCCGCATTTCGTCTCGTCCGGCCGTATCGATGCCGATCTCAATCGCCTGTCCTGGTTTTCGACGACGCAATACCTCTCGGTGATTGTCGGCAACTTTGCGCCTAACCGGCTCGTCGTTGATCCGGCGAACGCGTACTTCTGGCTGTCGTGCGAGACCGCCACCGCAAACAGCAAGGCCGACCGCATGATCCCGGCCCCAAGCCGTGAGCTCGTCCGCACTTATTCATGCTTGCATCGCTAGCGGGCGCTAAGGGCCAATAGCGCACAACAGCGAGTTGATTTGTACGCAAAACAAGGGCTGCCATCCTCGTCCGCACAACACAAAAGGAAAAGGTCGCCGCGAGGCGACCTTTTGGACCGATGACTTTCAGTCGTGTGGCTTTCGACTACCAGTCACGAGCCCGCAATCCAACGCGTTGTTGAGGCTTAAGTTCAGAACACAGCTGGGGAACGTAATAGCCTTTGGGGTGTTTGATACGCAGCGTGCCGCGTATCTCGCGACATGTCCCCTATCAACCTGACAACAACGCCGAGTGTGCGGCTCGGGTATGAACCATGGCCGAAAAATCAGCAATAAAGACGAACGAGCCCGTGAAGAACAGGCCGCAAGACGGATTGCACGAAAAACTTGTCACCTCCGCGGATAAGGTGCGCCAAGCTCTGGGCGCGTGGGCTGCTAAGCTCTAGGCCGGAGCGTAGGGATACAGATCAAGTGTCACGGACAGTGATTGTTGAGCAGAAAAGCACGAAAACCGGGCGGACAAAACTGTGACGCGAAGTGTTCAGTGTGAGCTCACGCGGTCAATGGCGAAACGACAAGAAAGACCTGGACCCGACAGAGCGAACTCGTTGTTCAAAACAATTATCTCGCCGCCGGTCCCGGCAAAAGAGACCTGAACGTCCCAGGTCCGCTATGGGTCACTACTGTACCTAGCCACTCGGTACAGGCAATCGCGTGCTGATGGCTTGTTCGATCAACTTGACGGCTAACGGCAGGCCGCCCGCGCGTTCGATTGCCGATCGCATCTTCAACGCATTTTCGCGATAATGAGCATCGACTAGCACTTTGTGCATCGCTGTCCGCAAAGCCTCGGCGGTGATGTTCGACAACCTCACATTTTCGCCGAGCCCATGCCATTGGACGCGAGCGGCAATACCGGGTTGATCGTTCGCGATCGGAACCGCCACCAAGGGGACGCCCCAGCACAACAATTCCATCACCGTATTCAGCCCACCGTGGGTGACTGTCAGCCGTGCTCGTTGCAACAGCTCCAACTGCGGTGCAAAGGGAACAACCAGCGGGTCGCCAACAAGCCGATCAAAGTGCAGGCTGCCACCGCCCATGCTCAATATCAGCTGGACCGGTAGCTGCGCCGCAGCGGCTGCCAGTTTCTCGAACAATGGCCGGATTTCGTTTTGAAGCGTTCCAAACGAGGCAAAAACCAACGGTCGACCGTCGAGCCGACTGAAATCGAAATCGGCCGGTGACCGGCCGGCAGCGGATAGTAACGGTCCGACATAATGCAGATGCTGCGGCAGGCTTTCGCGCGGGAAGTCAAATTCGGCAGGGACCGGGACAAGCTGCGCCAGCGGCGAGAAGGCCTCGTGAATGTCGCGATGCGGCGTCAGATTCCACAGCCGGCGATAGCGGTTAATCTCGCCCATCATCGATTGGAACATCCGCTCCATCACCCAACGACCGAACCGGTTTCGCACCCATCCGACCGCGTCGCGCCGATATTGCCAGCCGAAAAAAAACGACGGGACGTAGGCGTCCACGTTCAACATCATGGCGCCACAAAAGTTGACCATCGGTACGCCGACCCGCTCCGCAATGGTCTGACCGGCGAGGATGTATTGGTCGACCAGCAAGCCGTCCAACTTGAGCTCTTCCAAGATTAGCGGCACGTCACGCAACAAAATTCGGGTGTACGCCGCCACGCCTTGACTCGAGTACAGCGTGGCTTTCCAACCTGAGAGCGTCGATAGCTTTTGCTGGTGAAGGGCCACGGTGCCCGGCGGCAATTCGGGCGAATCCAGAGACTGATAATCCAATCCGGCCGCCCGCACCCGATCCTCGCCATCGATAGATCCGACCATCGTCAGGCGATGCCCGCGTGCTTGCAACGCTCGGCAAATGGCAAACATCGGATTGAGATGCCCGCTGACCTCAAGACAAAGCACGCCGATCCTGAGTTTCCGATCGACACCGAAGTCATAAATGGAAGGTGAGTTGATCATGGCGTTCAAATTTAGCGGGCGAATGAAGTTAGTGAACAGGCGCCGCGGCCGGTTTGCGACCGCGCCTTCAATCCGACATCGGCCGCGTCTGTTTCAGACGCTCGCGACTATCTGCGAAAATAAAGTGGTGCCCAGGGGCGGAATCGAACCACCGACACTGCGATTTTCAATCGCATGCTCTACCAACTGAGCTACCTGGGCGCCGGATTGGCCCTGAAGGGACCAATCAGTGAAGCGCGGGCGTTATAAAGGCCCTGCTCCACACTGTCCAGAACGCCGCCCTCAGCCTCTTGAATCATGGATCAAGGCCAATAGCGGCGCGAAACCGGTTCTTCAGCGCAACGCCGTCGCGCAGCGGAAGGACGCGCGGCGGTTCGTCGGCGGCAATCTGCACGCGGGCGAAGAGCATCTCATTGAGACCTTTCAGGCGCCGGGCAAGATCGGCCAAAGCGGCCTCGTCCCTTACGTCGAGACAGGTGCCGATGCCGCAGGCTCCCGCAACGCTGATGAGGTCGACGCCGCTCTGGGTATGGCTCGGCTGCATCCCGGTCTCGCCATAGACGCCATTGTCGAAAACGATGACCGCAAGATTGCGCGGCTTCTGGATGCCGATTGTGGCCAGTGCGCCCAGCCCCATCAGCATTTCACCATCGCCCGTGATCACAGCAACACGTCGATCGGGTTGCGCCAACGCGAGCCCCAGACCGATCATGGCGGCGCCACCCATGGCGCCCCACAGATAGAAGTTGCGATCATTGTCACCGGCAGCGGCAGCATCCCACGCCGTCGAGCCGAGGCCGGGGACAACCAGCAGGTCATCGCCGCGATCGGCGAGCAGCGTGGCCATGGCGGCGCGGCGCTCAAGTTTCATTTGGTCCACACTTTCTTGCCGATCAGCTGCTGCGACAGAATGACAGCGGCGATGCGTTCATCGCCAAAGGCATGCTGCAGCGCGCGCTCGGCCGTGCCCGCAACCTCGTCCGGCGTTTGCACGCGGTAAACGTCCGCCTCGCACAATTTGAGCACCGGCTCGACGATCGAGCCCATCGGCACTTGCCAGGGATTGAACTCCTCCCACTCGCCGCGCATCGTGATGAACATCAGCAGCGGAAAACGGCAGGCGCGCGACAGCGATAGCATGTTGATGCAATTGCCGACGCCGCTTGATTGCATGAGCAGCGCGGCACGCTCGCCGCCGAGCCAGGCGCCCGCGGCCAGAGCGACGCCTTCTTCCTCAGTGGTGAGCACGACGTCGCGAATCTCACCGTCGGCGCGGCAACGCTCGATCAGGCGCGAATGCCCGGCATCGGGCACGTACCCGATCTGCTGGATGCCGCCGCGCTTGAGCGTGTCGAACAGTTGATCCGGCCAACGGCCGGGGTCCGCACTCATGTTTCACCGGCCTCGCCGTCGGGCGGCCGTTCGCCGTCCTCGTCCTCATCCTCCTTTGCCGGAACGGCATAGACGCCGGAAAGCCAGCGGTTGAGATCGATATCGGCGCAACGCTTGGAGCAAAAAGGCTTGAAGGCCGTTTCCACCGGCCTGCCGCAGATCGGGCAGCCTTGACCGGGCGAGATCTTGCGATTGATTTCGTTCATGGTGAGCAGGACCCGACGTTATTGTACGAGCGCGCGAGCGCTTTGCGCTAGATCGCGTTAAGCCAGCCAAAGCGAACGGGATAGCCTTCGCCGCCTAGCAGCGTCATGACTTCATAAAGCGGCAATCCCACGACATTGGTGTAGGAGCCGACGATCTTGACGATGAAAGTGCCGGCAATGCCCTGTGCCGCATAGCCGCCAGCCTTGCCGCGCCACTCGCCTGACGCCAGATAGGCCTCGATGTCTTCTTCGGTCAGCCGCTTGAAGCGCACGCGCGTTTCCACGAGGCGCTGGCGGAATGTTTCTTTCGGTGTGACCAGGCAGATAGCGGTGTAAACGCGGTGATTGCGGCCCGACAGCAACCGCAGGCATTGCGCAGCCTCGTCCAGCAGCTGCGCCTTCGGGAGAATGCGGCGTCCGACCGCCACCACGGTGTCAGCGGCCAGCACATAGGCGCCGCGCAATTCATCATCGAGCTTTACATTTTCCAGCGCCGTAGCAGCCTTGGCATGCGCCAGCCGCGTTGCATAAGCGCGCGGAATCTCGCCGCGCCGTGGTGTTTCATCGAGATCAGCCGGCTTGAGCGCATCCGGCTCGATGCCGGCCTGGTTGACCAACGCAAGCCGCCGCGGCGAACCGGAAGCGAGCACGAATTTGGGACGGCCGATCATTATGTGCGCGTGATGGCGATGATTTAAGGGACACTGAGAATGGGCGCGGAAACTAGCGGAATAGGCCCGTTTTCACAACCCGAGCCAGCGGCGGGCCTCATTCATTGCCGCTGCCCGGGCGTCCGAAACGCTCGCGGATGCGCGCCACCAACTGGTCCCGCACCTCGCGATAGGCGCTGAGCCGCTGCTCACGGTTGCCTTCGGCCGCGGTCGGATCGGACGTCGGCCAATACTCAACTTCCGCAGCCAGGTTACGCGTTATTTCAAGGGCCTTGTGATGCGCGGGCGGCGACAGCGTCACGATCAAATCGAAATTGAGCCCTTCGAGATCGTCCAGCTCTTCAAATGTCGTCGGCTTGTGGCGGGAGATGTCGATGCCGATTTCTTCCATAGCGGCAACCGCAAAGGGATCGAGATCGCCCTTCTGGACCCCGGCAGAGCCGACATAGACCGCCGTTCCGAGCATCTGCTGGAGCAACCCCGCCGCCATCGGCGAGCGCACCGCATTCTGCCCGCAGGCAAACAGCACCGCGTGAGGCCGCGAAGAAGGCTCGGCAGCCAATTTATTCCCCGTTCGTCCCCGCCAAAGCGGGGACCCAGTTTTTAAATCGAATGCATGCAGTTGTGACTCTGGGTTCCCGCATAGGCGTGTGAAGCATGCGGTCCTTCGCACGGCTCATGCGCGGGAACGAACGGAGTTTGGGGCGCAGCATCCCCTACCCCTTCCAGTGCAGGACGCAGAGCAGCGTGAACAGCCGGCGCGCGGTGTCGAGGTCGAGGACCACTTTTCCCTTGAGCCGCTCCATCAGAATATCAGAGCCGTCATTGTGGATGGCGCGCCGCCCCATATCGATGGCTTCGATCTTGTCCGGCGTGGCGGTGCGGATGGCCTGATAATAGCTGTCGCAGATCATGTAGTAGTCCTTCACGATCCGCCGCAGCGGCGTCAGCGAGAACAGGTGCGCGACAACCGGCGTACCGTCTTCGCGCCGGATGTCGAACACCAGCCGGTTGCCATTGATGCTCAGATGAAGCGTGAACGGTCCATCGTCATGGCCAACCGGCGCAAATGAATTTTGTTCGAGCAGATCGTAGATGGCGACCTGACGCTCATGTTCAACGTCCGGATTCGACCGGCCGATTGATTCTTCGTCGAGAACGACCCCGACGAGGCGCCGCTTCATGCCAGCAGGCGTTGATTTTGCTGCGCTCATTTTTGATTGAGACGAATGGCCACGGAGTGCGCATGGGCGCCCAGGCCTTCCGCCTCGCCGAGCGCGATCGCGGCAGGCCCAAGAGCGCGCAACTGCTCTGGCCCGCATTTGAGCAGCGAGGTGCGCTTCATGAAATCAAGAACGCCAAGCCCCGAGGAAAAGCGCGCAGACCGCGCGGTCGGCAATACGTGGTTGGAGCCGGCAACATAATCGCCGATCGCCTCCGGCGTGTGTGCGCCGATGAAGATTGCGCCGGCGTTGCGGATACGGGCAAGAAGCGCCTCGGCATCGGCGGCGACAATTTCCAGGTGCTCGGGCGCGAGCTGGTCGACCAGCGCAACCGCCTCCGCCAGCCTGGGCACGACGATAATCGCACCGAAATTGCGCCACGACGCGCCGGCCACATCGGCGCGCGACAGTGATTTAAGCTGGACATCGACAGCTTTCTCGACTTGCGCGGCAAGCGCGGAATCGTCGGTGATCAGGATCGACTGCGCGCTGACATCATGCTCGGCCTGCGCCAACAGGTCGGCCGCGATCCAGTCGGCATTGCCGGTCTTGTCCGCCAGTACGAGAACTTCGGACGGCCCGGCAATCATATCGATTCCAACCTTGCCGAACACCAGGCGCTTCGCGGCCGCCACATAGGCATTGCCCGGTCCGACAATCTTGGCGACCGGCGCGATTGATTCAGTGCCGTAGGCCAACGCGGCCACGGCTTGCGCGCCGCCAATGCGATAGATCTCGTCGACACCAGCAAGTTTCGCGGCCGCCAATACCAGCGGATTGAGTTTGCCGTCCGGCGCCGGAACCACCATCGCCAGCCTCGGAACGCCGGCAACCTTGGCCGGCACCGCATTCATCAGGACGGATGACGGATAGGCCGCGGTGCCACCCGGCACGTAAAGACCGACTGCCTCGATCGCGGTCCATTTCGCACCCATCTCGACCCCGAGCGGGTCGGTGAAGCGTTCATCAACGGGCTTCTGGCGGCGGTGATAACTCTCGATGCGCTCGCGCGCGAGCTTGAGCGCGTCCAGAGCTGCGCCCTGGCAGGCCTTTTCCGCCGCTTCGATGTCGGAGGCCGCGACGCGCAAGCCGATCTTGACGAGATCAATGCGGTCGAATTTAGCGGTTAACTCGAACAATGCGCGGTCGCCGCGCGCCGCCACATCCGCGACGATGCCGCGCACGGCCTGCTCGACGTCCTGCGCCGCCTCGCGTTTGGTCGCGAGAAGGCTGCGAAAACGCTCAGGAAACTCCGCACTCTGACTGTCCAAGCGAATGGGCATGGCCTGATCCCGCCGGCATGCAGCCGGATTGACAGGTCAATGGGTGATGCGCGCCTTGGCGTCAACCCTCACGCGGCACCCGAAAACAAAAGGCCCCGCCGCGAGGCGGAGCCCTGACGCAGGCCGATAGTGCCGGTTTATGCGTCTTTCTTTTTCTTCTTGTGCATCCTGGCCTTTTTCGGCGGCTGGTAGTCGCACGGTGCCAGGCAGATGCCGCCAACCTTTGTGTTGCAGTCCACGACCGTCGCCGAGCAGACCATGGGCGAGCCGAGCTTGACGCACCCGCAGCCAAGGTCGGCCTTGGCTGGCGTGCCGCTGAACAGCGCCATACCTGTCAGCAGGCCAGTGAGAATGAGGATCTTGCGCATAACTGCACCCCTAACCCTGTTTGAGAAGCGGCGCCACTACGTCACCAGAGTTCCCAAATATCAAGCGGGGGCACGCCTGAGGCCCGTTCTAAACCGATATTTCTAATGTTGTCGCTTGACCGCCGGTGCCAATTCAGGCGCGGCTGGATTTCGCGCCGGCGCCATCGACGTCAGCGTGAGCAGGACACGACGTCGCTGTCCATGACGGGCCAAGGTCTGCTAGTTCAGCTTCAAGGCATTCGACCTCAAGCCGCACCGATGCCCCACCTGAAAAAGTCAGCATGACCGCGCCGGACGGCGCTTCGGTTTCTGAGAATTCAACTGCCAGAAGATTGAGGACCGCGTCCTTGCGGACCGGGTCAACCTGCCGGCACTTGCAGGACAGCACGCGCTCGAAGCGCAAGGCCGCCCGCCGCCGCTGGTATTGCGGTTCGGCGCCATGGGAACTGCCTTGCGCGCTCTCCCAGTCGAACCGATTGAGTGCGATGACGACGCGTTTTTCCAGCGGGCGCCACAGGATATCCGAGATCTTGACCACCGCGTCCTGCAGATGGGCCGAAGCGACCTCGAGATCCTCTTCGTCGAGAACCACAAATTTCAGCGGGTCCATGGCGGGTCCATTGGCGTTCGCGCTCCCCTCCCGGCGTAGTTAGGCAAGCCTGTCAGACGGCGCAAGATGGTCAACGGTCAGGAAACGCGGGCTCCAGGCCCGCTGTCGTCCAGCGCGGACGGGTCGCCGGATCTGTCAGCTTGCGCAGGAAGATAGACGCGCGGGCGCGATCCTGCGCGCGCGCGTGAATGGCCGCTGAATAAGTATTGGCGCTGTACAGTTCGCCCGGCAGCGGGCCGATCACCTTGGCGCCCTTCACCGGCAAGACTTCGCTGATGAATGTGGTTCCAAATTCGGCCCTGCCTTCGGCGATCGATACCGCCACATCGTGGCCGCCCTTTCCGAGGACTGCCTTCTTGTTGATCTCGTCGGCAATACCGAGCTTCTGCAACAACGCGGCGAACATGATGCCGCCCGAGCCGCCGGCCTTTGGATCCGTGTAAGCGACGGTGCGCGCATTGAGCAAAGCGCGCTTGAAGGCCTCGGGCGTGGAAATGTCCGGAATGGGCGCGCCTTCGCGGACCACGACACCCGTGACCGTCCGGCCGAGATCGACGCGGCTATCAGGCACAACAAGCCCGAGATTTCCCAACTCGGCGATGGCGGATTCCGACAGGATCACCAGGTCGGCCACCTCCCCGCCCTTGATCCGATCGCGCAGCGATCCGGCCGTACCGAAGTTCAGATCGAGCTTGTTGCCGGTGTCGCGTTCGAACTCGGTGCCCAGCGCGGCGACCATCGATTTCACGGCGCCCGCACTCATGACTTTAGTGTCAGCCACAGCAGTATACTCCTTCTGGCGGGAGGATCGTGGCCGAGCAAAACAGTTTCGTCTAGGCGCTGATCCGTTCGATCGCCGCGCCGCAGCGGGAGAGTTTCTCCTCGAGCCGCTCGAAGCCGCGATCAAGGTGGTAGACGCGGTTGACCATGGTCTCGCCCTCGGCGGCGAGAGCGGCAATCACCAATGAGACGGAAGCCCGCAAATCGGTCGCCATCACCGGCGCGCCCTGCAGACGATCGACGCCCTCAATGGTCGCGGTCTCGCCATTGAGATGAATGTGTGCGCCGAGCCGCGCCAATTCCTGCACGTGCATGAAACGATTTTCGAAAATGGTCTCGGTAATGCGCGAGGTGCCCTTGGCGCGCGTCATCAAAGCCATGAATTGCGCCTGCAGGTCGGTGGGAAAGCCAGGGAACGGCGCGGTGCTCACATCTACCGGCTCAAGTCCTGCGCCATTGCGGGCAATACGAATTCCCTCATTGGTCGGGGTGACCGTAACCCCCGTTCGCGCCAGCACGTCGAGCGCGGCCTGCAGCAGCTCGGGGCGCGCGTTCTGCAGCAGCACGTCGCCACCGGTCATCGCCACCGCCATCGCGTAGGTCCCGGTCTCGATCCGGTCGGGCAGAACCGCGTGGCGCGCGCCGTGCAATCTGGAAACACCCTCGACGACAATGCGCGAGGTGCCCGCGCCGCTGATCTTTGCGCCCATCTTGTTGAGACAGTCCGCGACATCGCCGACTTCGGGCTCCTGCGCGGCATTTTCGATGACCGTGGTGCCGGTGGCGAGTGCTGCGGCCATCAAGGCCGTGTGAGTACCGCCGACCGTGACCTTCGGAAAAACGATTTCGCCGCCGCGCAGGCCTTTCCTGGCGCGCGCGATGACATAGCCGCCTTCGATCTCGATCTCCACGCCGAGTTTCTCGAGCGCCATGATCAGCAAATCGACCGGCCGCGTGCCGATCGCACAGCCGCCCGGCATGGACACCTTGGCTTCGCCCATGCGCGCAACAAGCGGCGCCACTACCCAGAAGCTCGCGCGCATCTTGGAAACGAGCTCGTAAGGCGCGGTGGTATCGACAATGTGCTTGGCCGAGATATGGATGGTACGGCCGTTGTTGAAATCATCGCCCGCGCGTTTGCCGGCGATCATCACATCGACGCCGTGATTGCCGAGGATGCGCTGGAGCTGGATGACATCGACCAGCCGCGGCACGTTTTCGAGGATCAACGTGTCCTCGGTCAGCAGGCTGGCGATCATGAGCGGCAGAGTTGCGTTCTTCGCGCCTGAAATCGGGATGGTGCCATTCAGGCGCTGCCCGCCGACTATGCGTATCCGATCCATGCCCGCCCCGCCCGCTACCAATCACTTTGACCGGTCTTTGCGCCAAACGTGTTGGCCCGCGACCGCAATTAACAATGCCTCACACCGGAAGCCTAGCACCTTCGGCGCGGAATTGCGGCGAAAGTCCGGTTCCCTCAGCGAGCCCGCCCGCCATCGGGCGCCTTGGCCGACGTACGGGTCTCGGCCGGCATATCCCGCCCGCGCTCCTGCGCTTTGCGCCGGCGCAGGTTTTCACGGAGTGCCGCCGCCAGACGAGCCTCGCGGCCAGCCGGTTTGGGCGGTTTCCTGGTCTTGTCCTGGTCCTTGCCGGGGCGCGTCATGCGGGCATTTATCCGTCCGTCATGTTGTTTCGCAAGCCGCTCGATTGCCTTGCGCCACCGAGGGTCGTATGGCAGTTTCCGCCGCGTTCGCGCCGCGCCATTTTCCGTTGCGCATTTTCATGCTGCCGTAGCTCAGTGGTAGAGCACCCCCTTGGTAAGGGGGAGGTCGAGTGTTCAATCCACTCCGGCAGCACCACTCTTTCGTGAAAATGGATTCAGCGGCCTGATCAGCCCGCAGCGGCCAGCGGCTTGCGTCGCGGCCGGCGCGAAACGCGCCCGCGACCCACAACCTCGGCATATTCGTCGATCGGCTGCGGCCGGCCCACGATGTAGCCCTGAATCTCGTTGCAGTTTTCGCTCGCGAGAAACTGCCGTTGCTCCTCGGTCTCGACGCCTTCCGCCACCACCGGCAAATTGAGCCCGCGTCCGAGCGCGATCACCGCGCGGATGATGGTTGCCGCCTGCTGGCTGTGGCCAAGATTGGCAACAAAGGACTGGTCGATCTTGATCTTGTCGAACGGGAAGGATTGCAAATAAGACAGCGATGAATAGCCGGTGCCGAAATCGTCCATTGCAATGCGTACGCCGAGACCTTTCAGGCGGCGCAGCACCGCCACCGCGCGCGTGAAGTCGCCAATCAGGACGCCCTCCGTGATCTCAAGCTCGAGACGCCATGGCGCAAGACCGGTCTCCAGCAGAATCTGATGGACCAGACGCGGTAAGTCACCATGCTGGAACTGGACCGGCGACAGATTGATCGCGATATGCAGCGGCCGCGGCCACGACGCTGCCTCACCGCACGCCGTCCGCAGGATCCATTCGCCCATCGGCACAATGAGCCCGCTTTCTTCGGCGAGCGGGATAAAAGTGTCGGGCGGCACCAGTCCGTGGCGCGGATGATGCCAACGCACCAATGCTTCGAAGCCGGTGACGTCGCCGTTAATATGCGCCTGCGGCTGATAGTGGAGCGCCAGTTCGTCGTGCGCGCTGGCCGAGCGCAAATCCTGCTGAAGCGCGCGTCGCTCGCGCAGCTGTTTGTCCATCGACATTTCAAAGAATCGGATTGATCCGCGCAATTCAGCTTTCGCCCGAAATAACGCGGCATCGGCGTTTGCAATGAGGGTCGCAGCGTCACTGCCGTCCTGCGGATAAATGCCAATGCCGATCGTTGCCCCGACGCGCAAGGTGTTGCCGTTGATGTCAATATCGGAATCAAGCGCAGCAGAAAGCCGCTCGGCCAGCGTCTCGACCGCCGCCGGTTGCATACCGGTTGGCGTGATAACGGCGAATTCGTCGCCGCCAAGCCGCGCCAGGAAAGCGCCATGAGATACCCCCGCGAGACGGCGCCCCACTTCACGCAGCAAGGCATCGCCGACCGCGTGTCCGAACACATCGTTCACGGCCTTGAACCGATCCAGGTCCATACACAGCAGGGCAAAGCTTTCACGTGATCCGGCGGCCAGACCGATCGTCGAGGCAATGCAATCATTGAATGCTGTGCGGTTGGGCAGGTCCGTCAACGGATCGTGGCGAGCCATATGCTCAATGCGCTGCTCGTCGTGTTTCCGCTCGGTGAGGTCGTTGATCACGCTGATGAGGTATTGCGGTTCCCCATCGGCGGTCTTCACGGGCAACCGCGTTGCCGTGACAATGCGTGTGCCATTGGCCGGCGTGGCCACGGCGTGTTCGCCGACGAAAGCGACTTCCCCCGATTCGATCAGCTTCTGATCTTCGGCGTCGATCTTTTCCGCACTGGCTTGAGGCATGACATCGCCGGCGGTCTTGCCCAGCATGACGGAGCGGTCGACACCCAGATATTTCTCCGCCGCGCGGTTGATCAGCAGGTAGCGCAAATCCGGGATGTTTTTCACGATGATCGGGGACGGCACGTGCTCGATGATCGTGTGGAGGAATGAGCGCGTACGCTCAAGCTCGCGTTCCGCCCGTTTGCGCTCAGTGATGTCCTCATGCGTTGCGACCCAGCCGCCGTCTTTCATCGGCTGATTGACGACCGCGATGATGCGGCCATCCTTCAACTCAATGTTGAGGGTGAAAGCCTTTCGTTCCCTCAGGGCAGCGCGCAGCTCCTGTTCGTAACGCGCCGGATCAAGCGGGAAAGTCCCGGCTGCAATGCGCGCATCGAGCAGATCGCGGATCGTACATCCCCACCAAATGTGGCGCGGATTAATGTTATACATATCGCGATAGCGCTCATTCCAGACGAGCAGCAAATTCTGTGCATCGAACATGCACAGGCCCTGGTTCATATTATTGAGCGCGACGTCGAGTTGCAGATTTTGTTCGCTCAGCTTCTGCCGGATACGGGCCGACATCGACGCGACCAGGCACACGCCGAGGACGCCGGCAGCCGCGATGAAAGCGATAAGAATTGTCCCTGGCGGAACCGCGAAGACATAGATGGCTTCCGCCATCGCCAGCGCGGCAGCAATGGTCAGCACGCCGACGAAAAAATAATTTCGCCAGTTTCTATATGAGTTGAAATTTTTCAGAGCGCGAAACATCGATCCCGCAGCAAGAGCGTTTGCGGCGCATTGGCGCGCGGCCACTAGTGTTTTCGCAATTCTGGCGGATCAATTCTTTGACCTTGTTAAATTTCAGCGCCGGTGATGGTTAACCGGCGTTAACACTACGCGCGCGTAAACAGGCACGCGCTGCATCTGATTGATGTTGCAACGAACGAAGATCAGCGCGGTTTCAAAAACGAAAAATCGCAGCCCTGATCGGCGCCAAGAATTTCCTGGGCATAAAGCCGCGCGTAGCCGCGCGTGGGCGGCTGCTCGGACGGCTTGGACGCCGCCGCCCGCCGCTTCAGCTCGGCGTCGTCGACGACAAGATCGATACGCCGCTGCTTGACCGAAAGACGGATCCGATCACCCGTCCGCACCAGTGCGAGCGGGCCACCGGACGCGCTGTCCGGCGTCACGTGCAATACGATCGTACCGAACGCGGTTCCGCTCATGCGCGCATCGGACACACGCACCATGTCCTTGATGCCCTGGGTCGCAAGTTTCTTCGGGATCGGCAGGTAACCCGCTTCCGGCATCGCCGAGGTCGAATGCGGTCCGGCATTTTGCAGCACCAGAATATCCTTGGCATCGACATCGAGCTTCGGATCGTCGACGCGGGCCGCAAGATCCTCGAGTGACGAGAAGACGACGGCCCGCCCCTCATGCTCGAACAGGCTGGAATCGGCCGCCGAGCGCTTGAGGATCGCGCCTTCGGGCGCGAGATTTCCGAACAGCGCCACCAGGCCGCCCTGCGGCTCGAGGGGCTTCTTGCGTTCCGCGATAATCGTGCGGTCGATCCAGTCATCATTGTCGTGCGACAGCCGCTCTTCGAGCGTCTCACCTGTCACAGTCACGCAATCGAGGTGCAGCAGATCCTTGAGTTCACGCAGCAGTGCGCCAACCCCGCCGGCAGCGAAGAAGTCTTCCATGTAGCCGTTGCCGACCGGTTTCAGGTTCACCAGCACCGGCGTCGTATCGGACAACTCATTGAGGCGTTGCAGCGACACCGGAATTCCCGCGCGGCCGGCAATCGCAGTGAGATGAATGATCGCGTTGGTCGACCCTCCAATCGCCAGCAGGACACGCATCGCGTTCTCGACCGACTTCTGGTTCACAATGCGATCGGGCGTCAGATTCGAACCGATCAACTTGACCGCGGCCGCGCCGGTAGCTTCCGCCGCGCGCAGCCGGTCGGCATGCACAGCGGGAATTGCCGCAGTCCCCGGCAGGATCATGCCGAGGGCTTCCGCGATGCAGGCCATCGTTGAAGCCGTTCCCATCACCGCGCAGGTGCCGGCGGTGGTGGCGAGCTTGCCTTCCACCTCGGAGATTTCCTCGTCGTCGATCTTGCCGGCCCGATATTGCGCCCAGAAGCGCCGGCAGTCGGTGCAGGCGCCCAGCCGTTCGCCGCGATGGCGACCGGTCATCATGGGGCCGGCCACCAGCATGATCGAAGGCTTGCCGGCCGATACCGCGCCCATGAGCTGCGCCGGCACCGTCTTGTCGCAGCCGCCCATCAGGACCACCGAGTCCATTGGCTGCGCGCGCACCATTTCTTCCGTGTCCATCGCCATCAGATTGCGGAATTTCAAGCTGGTCGGATTGAGAAACACCTCGCCGAGTGAAATCGTGGGAAATTCAATCGGCAGAGCGCCTGCCGCCAGGACGCCGCGCTTCACCGCGTCCAGCAATTCGGGGAAATGGCGATGACAGTTATTGAAGCCCGATGGCGTATAGGCGATGCCGACCACAGGCTTGGCCAGCATCTCCTGGGAATAGCCCATCGACCGCGCGAACGAGCGCCGCAGGTAGAGGGAGAAATCACGGTCGCCATAGTTGGTCAGGCCGTTGGCGATACCGGTGGGTTTTTTGCTCATGCCGATGCTTTTTGCAGCCACGCGAGACCGGATGCAAGCCGTCGGGACCATGGATGCACGGCGAATTGCTGCGAAAGGGCTGGAAAACGCCTTTTAGACCAGTCTATTCCGACCTGATGAAACCAGACCGTGCCCACCAGCATGGTGAGGAACCAGGTGAGGAAGTGATAGCGGGCAACGGCGGCTGTATAGAACAGAGCCACAATGTGTTGCGCGAGCGCTGCGGCCCCGATCAGGCGCAGCCATGGATCGAATTGGCGTCCACGGACAACGACGGTGATGAGGACGGCGACCCCCGCGGCATTCAGCGGGATCGTAACATAGGATTCCGCCGGCCCGCTCAGCCATTGCGCAATCTGAAGAAGGAGAAGCCTGACGTGCTCACCGGTCAACTCCAGTGTCGCGAGTTCGTGCGCGGCCGCGGCATAGGATGCCGGAGGCATCACGAGCACGGCTGAATGCTCGGCGTTGGCGCTGAACAGCACAAAGACATGGCCAAACACCCAATTGTGCGCCGCCATGGAAAATACCGGGACAAATCCAATACACAGGCCGGCAAACCGCGCCCATTGCCGCAGATAAAGTGCTGCGACGCCGGCGCCGCCAAGCAAAATGGCCGCGGCCGGCGCGACGACCGGTTTCATGAAAATTCCAAGCGCCAACAACAGCGCGCCAAAAAAAGCGCGGCAAAAATATCGATCCACATCTGAGCGCGAAGGGACGATCAACACGATGCCGGCGACAAACAGGATGTACGCGGCCGGATCCGCAAAGCCGCGGGATGCCCATTGTTCGTACTGCACGAAGCTGGTGCCAAACAGGGTGCCGATGGGAATCACGACGAAAATGAAGATCAGCGCCAGCGACCAACGCTCGGGCAAGAAGCGGCGGAACAAGGCGTAGGCAAGAAAGGGAAATAAAAGAACCAGCGAGAGATAGCCGAGATAGCTCTCACCGAAGACGATATGTTCGAGCGCCCGGAAATATCGCAGTCCGGGGCCGCCGTAGTAAAAAACCTTTTCGCCGCCTTCCAGCGCGCCAAAAAAATCGCCGGTCATCAATTTCTGCAAAATCATGCGTCCGACGCCATCGTAAAAGAGGCCGTCGTCGCCGCCATCGAATGGCCGGAGGCCACCGAGAAAGGTTCCGTCATCCACCGCGATGACCAGCGCGGACAGGCCGACAATGACAAGCGGAAACAGCAGTCGCCCAGTCCTCACCCGGACCAGAACGCCGATCAACGCAACCGCCGTCGCCAACAGCAAAATCCCGCGTGCAAAATTTTTCAGGCGCACGCTCCACGGCGGCGTCAACTGCATCGCGAGCGTACCCGGCTTGATGCCGACACCGACAATGCGTTTGCCAACGTCAGCACCGGTGATGGTTCGGCAATTGTCTCCGGCGAGCGGCGCAAAATTCCGGTTTTCGCCTTCCCACATCACCTCGCCGCGCCAGCACAGCTCGCCTCCGACATAGGCCGCCGGCAGACTGATGACCTCAAACCATGGCATTGTGAAATGCCAGCGATCCCAACCCATCCAGAAGCGCCGGTCGCGTTGCGCGCGGCGCACGTCGCTATCGCCGGTCCAGTTGTAGCGGAGTTCATTCGCAAACCCGAGGTGCTGCCAGATCGGGTTGGAGAAATCGAGCGCGCGCACCGCGCGTGAGTACGCCGGCGCACGCCAAATTCCGTCGGCAGAAAACGAGTAGGTGGAATCAGGAAAGCCGTTGTTTTGCCAGCAGCCGAATTCTTCCGGTTTGCACCGTTTGCCAGGCGGATATTGCGCATCGAACGCGGCCGCCAAATGATCATAGACGTCTCGGGGCAGGCCGCGTTCCAGCGCCGCGCCCGGCAAAAAGACATTGTGCCCTTCCTCAATGCGCGGCGGCGACAACAGCGCCTGCCCCAGTACGGCAAGCGCCGCTATCGCAGCGCCGGCCGACCAGGCGCGGCCACTGGTGCGCATGTCACCGCTGAAAATGACAACGGCCAGGATCACCAATAGCGCGTAGTCGGAAATAATGCTGATCGGCAGACCGATTGCGCCAATGCACAGCACCAGCGCAGCCAGCTTTCGCCACCCGGAGCCGGGAACGTCCTCGTGCGGTGCGGTCATCGATGTCGTTCCGGCCCGGCGCCAATTCGCCCTTGCGTAGCATGTCGATTTGGCTCAAATCCATGCCGCGCCTGACAAAATCCCCCTTTGCTGAGGCCTTCAGACCGTGATCCGTGTAGGCATCGTCGGCAGCAATTATGGACGCACCGTCCAGTTGCCCGCATTCCGTGCCGACCCCCGCTGCGAGGTGATTGCACTTGCCGGCAGCAATGCCGCGCGCACGGCTGAATTGGCCAAGGCCGAAGGCATTGCCAAAGGTTACGGCGACTGGCGTGCTCTGGTCGAAGACAAAGACGTGCAGGCGGTCGCCATTGCCACGCTGCCAAGCCTGCAGGCAAAGATCGCGATCCGTGCGCTGGAGCTGGGCAAGCCGGTATTCGCCGAAAAGCCGATGGCGGGCGATCTCGCCAATGCAAGCGCAATGCTGAAGCAGGCCGCGTTGAGCCGCAAACCGACAATGATCGACTTTAACTTCCATCAGATCATGAGCTGGCAGCGCGCCAAGTCGATGCTCGACGCCAACGCGATAGGAGTGCTCCGCCATGTTGCCGTGCACTGGCACGTGGAGAGCCGCGCCATCCAGCTGCGCATGCGGAGCTGGAAGACCTTGGGCGATGACGGCGGGGGCGTACTAGGAAATTTCATTTCACATTGCTTTCACTATCTCGAGTGGTTCTGCGGCCCAATCAACGGACTTTCGGCGCGCGTAGCCGGCTTGCCGGATGACCGCGAGCTTGAAACGACCGTCGCGATGGCGCTGCAATTCGCGAAAGGGCCACTGGCGAGCCTGTCGATGAGCTGCGCGTCCTATCTCGGCATCGGACACCGTATCGAATTGTTCGGCGAGGACGGAACGCTCGTGCTGCACAATCCGGGCGCCGACTACATGCGCGGCTTCGAATTGTTTCATGCCAGGAGACCGTCGGCGTTTGAGCGCATTCCGGTCGAGGATCCGGTTGACGCGAAATATCCGGACGGCCGCATTGCGCCGGTGTCACGGCTGGCCAGGATCTTCCTTGATGCAATCGAGAGCGGAATCCCGGCCACGCCCGGCTTTGCCGAAGGCCACCGTGTGCAAATGCTGATCGATGCAGCACGGCGATCGCATCAGACCGGCGCCTGGATCGACGTCACGCAGGCGGACGTTCAAAAGGAGGCTCGCGCGTGAGCCGTATTCTGGTCACCGGCGGCAGCGGCTTCATCGGTTCCGGACTTGTGAAAGCGCTGGTCCGCGCCGGCCATCATGTGCGCGTGCTCGACGACAACTCACGCGGAAGTCCGCGCCGGCTCAGCGACGTTACCAAGGACATCGAGTTCATCGCCGGCGATATTCGCAACGCCACCGCAGTCGCCAAAGCTGTACAAGGGATGGACGAGGTGCATCATCTCGCCTTCATCAACGGCACGGAATTCTTCTATAGCCAGCCCGACCTGGTGCTCGACGTCGGCGTGCGCGGAATGATCAATGTGATCGATGCCTGCCGCCAAAATAATGTCGGCAACCTGATTCTTGCCTCGAGCTCCGAGGTCTATCAAACGCCGCCAAAAATTCCGACCGACGAGACCGCGCCCCTCACCATCCCTGACCCGCTAAACCCGCGCTATTCCTATGGCGGCGGCAAGCTGATCAGCGAACTGATGGCCGTCAATTTCGGCCGCAAATATTTCGAGCGCGTGCTCATCTTCCGCCCGCACAATGTCTACGGACCGGACATGGGATGGGAGCACGTGATACCCCAGCTCGCCTTAAGGCTCGACGCCGCAGCAAAGAAACAGCCGTCCGGAACAATCGGGTTCGAAATCCAGGGAAGCGGGCAGGAAACGCGCAGCTTCTGCTTCATCGACGACCTCGTCGCCGGCGTCCTGGTGATGCGTGAAAAAGGCGAGCATCTCGGGATCTATCACGTCGGCACCACGGAAGAAGTCAGCATCGCGGACCTTGCGCAACGCGTGGCAGCGCAAGCCGGACGTACGATCGACCTGGTGGCCGGCAAGCCTGCGCCCGGCGGCACGGCGCGCCGCTGTCCCGACATTTCGAAACTGGGCAAGCTGGGCTATAAGCCTCGCGTCACGCTGGGCGACGGCCTGAAGCCAACGCTCGACTGGTACTGGCGCAACGTGCAGCTCGCGCCAAGCTGAAGGAGATCACGAGCCTTGCGTCCCACCAAAGTTGCGCGCGCTGCCGGCACCGGCGGAAGCGTTCCGATTGAAAGCTGTCAGGTTTGCGGCCACGCGCCGCTCGATTACGTGCTTTCGCTTGGCTATATGCCGCCGGTCAACCAGATGGTGCCGGTCGGACAGGTCCCGCGCCAGCTTCCATGGTTTCCGACCACGCTGCTGCATTGCCGCAATTGCGAGCTGGTCCAGCTTGGCCTCGCGGTCGATCCGGTCATTATCTTCCCGCCGGAATATCCCTACACCAGCGGCACGACCAAATTGCTGCGCGACAATTTCGCCGACCTGCAGCGCGAGAGCGCGGCAATGCTCGGCCTCGGCGATCAGGACCTCGTCGTCGATATCGGCTCGAACGACGGCACGCTGCTTTCGAATTTCCAGAAGGGTGGCCAGCGCGTGCTTGGCATCGAACCGACCGACGTCGGTGATCTCGCCAACCAGCGCGGAATTCCCACGATCAAGCGCTATTTCGGGACCGAGGTGGCGCGCGAAGTCAAACGCGAGTACGGCCCGGCCAGTATGGTCACGGCCGCAAATTGTTTCGCGCATATCGAGGACGTCCACGCCATCGTCGACGGCGTCGTCGAGATGTTGAAGGACGACGGCGTATTCGTAACCGAGTCGCACTATCTCATTCCCCTGCTCGAGACCCTGCAATACGACACCATCTATCACGAGCATCTGCGCTACTACTCGCTGACCAGCCTGAAGCATCTTTTCGAGATGCACGGCCTCGAGGTGTTTCATGCGCGGCCGATCCCGAGCCATGGCGGCTCGATCCGGGTTTACGCCGCGCGCCACGGCGCCCACACCGTACAGGACGGAGTCAGACGGATGCTGGCTGCCGAACCGCGCGGCGAAGCCATGGCCAAACGATTGGCGACCTTCCGGCACGACGTCATCCTCTCCAAGCTTCGTTTGCTCGCAATGCTGCGCGACCTCAAGGAAAAAGGCGCGCGCGTCGCCGGCATCAGCGCGCCGTCTCGCGCGAGCACACTCGTAAACTATGTCGGCCTGGATGAGGGCTTGATCGACTATGTCTGCGAGATCGCCGGTTCGCTGAAGATCGGCAAATGCATGCCGGGCACACAGATTCCCGTGGTCGACGAAGCAAAATTGTATTCCGACCAGCCCAACTGCGCGGTCATTTTCTCCTGGCACATCGCCGACGAATTGGCGCCCAAGCTCAAGGCCAAAGGGTTTCGCGGCCAGCTAATCACGCCGCTGCCGGTGCCGCGGGTGCTGTAGGCGATCATTGCGATGAATGGAACCGCCGCGCAGGACAAAGGCAAGGAAGTCGCTTTCTTCGACGCCCATGCCGACAGCGATGAATATGATGTCTTCACCCCGCAAGCCAACGATCGCCTGATCGCAGCCTTCAAACGATTGAGCGGCTTGCCGGCCGGCGCGCGCGTTGCCGATCTCGGCTGCGGTTCGGGGGTGTTTACAGAATTGTTGCGGCGTGCAGGCTATCAAAGCATTGGTCTCGACATCAGTTCAAAACTGGTCGCGCTGGGACGCCGTAAGTATCCAGGCCTCGAACTCATCGAAGGTGACGCCGAAAATCTCCCGTTCGAAACCGCAAGCCTCGATGGCGTGCTGTTGAGCGGGCTGGTGCACCATTTTCCCGATCCGAGGCGACTGGCGGCTGAAGTCCAACGCGTGCTCAAGCCTGGCGGCCGGTTTGTTGCCTTCGATCCCAACCGCATGAATCCGTTCATGTGGCTTTATCGCGATCGCTCCTCGCCATTTTACAGCTCGGTGGGCGTGACAGAAAACGAGCGGCCGATTTTGGCGCGAAAGGTGGCGGATATTTTCCGCGACGAAGGATTTCAGCGTTCAGTCGGATTTTCTGGCCGGGCTCGCCTATCGCTATGTTGCTTCGCGACGCACGCGTGTGCTGCTGCCGATTTACAATTTCATCGACAACGTCCTGTTCAATCTGGTGATTTTAAAGCCGTTCCGCCCCTTTGTGCTCACAAGCGGAGAAAAGTTGGATTCATCCGGCCGGCCATGACCATGTTCAATGGCAACGATATCGTCCAATGAACAACGCAACGCCGCGGCTGGAGATCATTATCCCGGTTTACAACGAGGGCGCCAATATCGTGCCGACACTGCGCGCGCTTGCGCGCGACGTCAAAACGCCAAACCGAATTTTGATCTGCTACGACCGCGAAGACGACAACACGCTGCCGGCGATCAGGAATAATCGCGAGAGCTTCGACAGCCTCGCCATCGAATTTGTGCGTAACCGCGGCCGCGGCGCGCATGGCGCGGTACTGACCGGATTTTCGACGAGCACCGCTCCGTTCATTCTCGTATTTCCGGCGGACGACGACTTCAACGCCGGGATTATCGACTCAATGGTCGCGGAAGCCACCAAGGGATGCGATATCGTTTGTGCCAGCCGATTCATGCCTGGCGGAAGCATGGTTGGATGCCCATGGCTCAAGGCTGTTCTGGTCCGCGCCGCAGGTTTTACGCTCTACCATGTCGCGCGCCTGCCGACCCATGACGCGAGCAGCGGCTTTCGTCTTTTCTCGCGCCGCGTATTGGACGAGATCGAAATCGAGTCAGAGCGCGGCTTCTGCTACAGCATCGAACTGCTCGTGAAGTGCCACCGGCTTGCTTGGCGCATTGGCGAAGTGCCGGCGCAATGGTTCGAGCGGACGCGCGGTGCAAGCCGCTTCCAGGTGCTAAAATGGCTTCCGGATTACTTGCGTTGGTATATTTACGCGTTCGCCACCACTTATTTGCGGCAGCCGGCGGCAAGCGTGCGCCGTAAGCACGCGGCCTGACACGGGACAATGAAATGGCAATGAACGGGGATTGGCCGAAGATCCTGAGCCGTCGCGCGACGCGAGTGTCGCCATGGGTCGAAATCGTCGAGCGCACAGTCGAGTTCAACCCCGGCGCGAAGCCCGACATCTATCACGCTGTCAGCCAAACGGACTACGTGGCCATCGTCGCGCGGACGCCGGATGGGACGATCCCCATCGTGCGGCAATATCGGCCGGCGCTTGAGACCTTCACGTGGGAACTACCGGCTGGCATGTTGGATCAAGACGAGCAGCCGGCGGACTGTTGTCGCAGGGAACTGCTGGAAGAAACCGGCTTTCCTGCACTAAAAGTGCACGCGCTCGGCAGTTTCGCGCCCTGCACGGCGCGGCTATCGAACCAAATCCATTCATTCTTTGTCGAGACCGGACCACGCCCGAAACAGCCTGCCATCGAGGCCGGCATCGAGCTCAAGCTCGTCTCAATGGATGAGCTGGCTAAACTTATTCTGGCCAAAGAATTCGTACTGCAAATGCACGTCGGCGCCCTGCTGCTCGCAGGCATGCATGGGTACATTGACCTTGCCGCTTTCCGCCCAGCTATGCGCATTTGACGGCGGTCAATGCGCGGTTTTGGGATGTGACAAAACTCGCCTCGACAAATACCCTGGAACCCTTCTAAAACATCACCGCGCGGGGCGGGAAAGACAACAGCATGGACTACAAGGGCCTTTTTTCGTCTGCCCTGAACAGGTTGCGCGACGAGCGGCGCTATCGGGTGTTCGCCGACCTTGAGCGCATTGCCGGTCGCTTCCCCCATGCCGTTTGGCATTCCCCGCACGGTCAGCGCGATGTCGTGATCTGGTGCTCGAACGACTACCTTGGCATGGCACAGCATCCGAAAGTCATCGGCGCCATGGTCGAAGCCGCTGCACGCATGGGCACCGGTGCCGGCGGCACGCGCAATATCGCGGGTACCAATCATCCATTGGTCGAACTCGAGCGCGAACTCGCGGACCTGCATGGCAAGCCGGCAGCGCTCGTGTTCACCTCGGGCTATGTTTCAAACGAGACTGGAATCGCGACGATCGCCAAGCTTCTGCCGAACTGTCTCATCCTGTCCGACGCCCTCAACCACAATTCGATGATCGAGGGCATACGCCAGTCCGGCTCGGAGAAGCAGATCTGGCAACACAATGACATCGTCCATCTCGAGAAATTATTGAAGGCTGCCGACCCGGCGCGGCCCAAGCTGATCGTATTCGAGAGCCTCTACTCCATGGACGGCGATGTCGCACCGGTGCACGCGATCTGTGATCTTGCCGAGCGTTACGGCGCCATGACCTATTGCGACGAAGTGCACGCAGTCGGCATGTATGGGCCGCGCGGCGGCGGTATCTGTGAACGAGACAACGCGATGGCGCGTGTCGATGTGATCGAGGGCACGTTGGCCAAGGCCTTTGGTTGCCTCGGCGGTTACATTGCAGCCGGTGAAGAACTTGTCGACGCGGTTCGTTCTTACGCTCCTGGGTTCATCTTCACGACTGCGTTGCCGCCCGCAATATGTGCCGCGGCCACCACTGCCATCCGCCATCTGAAAACGTCAAGCTGGGAACGCGACCGCCATCAGGACCGCGCTGCCCGTGTAAAGGCGGTGCTCAATGCCGCCGGACTCCCGGTGATGCCAAGCACGACGCATATCGTGCCTGTGCTGATTGGCGACGCCGAGAAATGCAAGGCGGCCAGCGATTTGCTGCTGTCCGAGCATGGCATCTACATCCAGCCAATCAACTATCCAACTGTGCCGCGCGGAATGGAACGTCTACGCATTACACCTTCGCCCTACCACGACGACGTACTGATCGACGCGCTTGCCGAAGCGCTGGTGGATGTGTGGGAGCGGCTTAACCTGCCGCAACGCCGGCAAGCTGCGGCGGCGGAATAAGCCGCGCTCCCGGCGAAATCAATCCTGATATGGCGGCCGCTTCAAGGGCCGCATGCTCGGCTCCTCCGCTGACTTCAAAGCACGCGCGCTGCGTCGCGCCATCAACGGCATGGTGAGCGATACGAAAAAAATGCGCGTGAGATGATGCGCGCCGACGTAAACAGGATCAAGGTTGAGCGCCAGGGCCAGCAGCATCATTGCATCGACCGAGCCGGGCGCGAAGGCGATCATGACCTCGGCAACACGCAACGACAACAGGCTAATCAAAAGGACTGCGAAAACAGCGGCAATCGCCACGGCCACCGCGAACGAACCGAAAGCGGCAACAACAAAGTTCATCAACAAGCGCAGAGGCATATTTGCAAATCGCGATCCGGTGACCGCGCCCATGGCAACCATCGCTGTGTTCGCAACCCACCACGGCATGACCGCATGAATCAGCCCGCTGCCATGCAGCACGGCCGAGGTGAGCATTGCGCCGAACAACAGACCGCCGGGGAAGCGAACCCGATAGGCAATCAATGCAGCGATGGTGGAGGCCACAACCAGGATCGCCAGTTCGTCGAACGTGGCCAGATTGAGCGTTACGGCCGCCCTCGGCGCAGCATGTCCAACCAGGCCAAGCAGCGACAATCCAGCCGGCAGGCCGACGGCAATGACGACCACGCGAATGCTCTGCACAATTGCGATTGCGCGCAGATCAGCACCGAGTTCGGCACCGAGCGCCAGCACCTGAGACATTCCGCCCGGAGCTGCTGCCAGATATGCGTCGACTTTGCCCCAGCCGTGCACGAGCTGCAGATACCCGGCTCCAGCAATTGAAATGACGGCCATTGCCACCAGCAGGACCGCGATGCTGAGTGGATAGGTCGCCATGCCGTGCAGCGTTTCCGGCGTGACGACCGCGCCGAGCGATATGCCGATCAGCACGAAAATCGCGCGCATCATCAACGTTGGAATGAGCATTGGCCGGCCGGCCAGCGATGCACCTGCAACAGCCAGAATTGAGCCCGACAGCCAGCCCGCGGGCACGCCGACCAGTCCCAGCGCGGCCCCGCCCGCGAGCGCAATAGCAAGCGTTTCGCCGAGATGGCGCAGGATCGTTATACGGCTATCGGCTGACGGCGCGGACAATGCCCAAGGCTCTCGCTGAGCCAGGCGCACCCGCGATCCGGCTCGTTGGGCGCGATCAATGCCGCGCGCGGGCCGTCACGTCAAATATGTCAAAGGGTCGGCGATCCGAAATCGTCACGCAACCAGGCTGGGGGACGGCGCCGTCGCGGGGCCAATGCCGCTACCAAGCACAATGCGGACGAGATCGGCGGCATTGCGGGCGCCGATTTTCTCCATGATGCGGGCACGATGCACCTCGATGGTGCGCGGGCTGATGCCAAGCCTGCGGCCGGCCTCTTTGTTAGAGGCACCGGCTGCGATCTGAGCCAGCACTTCGCGTTCCCGTGGCGTTAGCAATGCCTGGCCAGGAAATCCGGGCCGCCAGCCGTTTCCTCCGTTACTGTGGGCACCGCTTTTCCTGAAGGCGGAGATCGCGCCGGCCACGCGTATAACAATCGAGCGGGCATCGAATGGTTTGACGAGATAGTCGAATGCACCGCTCTTCACCGCCTCCACGGCACAGCCGACGTCGCCATCGCCGGTAACGATGAATATTGGCGCGGGGTAATTTTGTGCATTGAGTTCTTTGAGCGCCGCCACGCCGGATTTATCGGGCAGATGCAGATCGAGCAATATGCATGCAGGCGTGTGATTGCGTGCGGCCGCAAGAAAGGTTTCGGTGTCGGCAAATCCGGTGACGCGGTAGCCAGCCAGCGTAAAAACGATCGAGAGCGCGTCTCGTATCGTGACGTCGTCGTCAACGACGAACAGCTCGTCTATCGGTAAATCCTGCAAAGCCATCGGTTGCCGCCTCGGAGTTACGCAATCCATCATCCATCGTCGGCAGATATTGTGCACTACACATGGATGGGATCGAGTTAAAAAATGTAGGCGGTACAATTGTTTATGGTATGATTGGATGGCAAAATGGTACGTCGGTGAGGCAGCACGTAGTTTTGAACAAGCACGCGGCCAATTTGCCGCGCTGACTTGAGCCTGCCGCACCAGCGCCAGGTATTTTGAGACGAAGTAACCCGTTAAAGTACCAATCGGAAATCGTCCCGATCTGGAGAGTACATGCTGCAAGGTTGGGTGGTCATCGTTGCCGCGCTTGCGTACATCGGGTTGCTTTTCCTGGTGGCGAGCTACGGTGATCGCACTCGCGGCCTTGGCCGCGAAGGGCGCACGCGGCTGCTAATCTATCCGTTGTCACTGGCGATCTATTGCACATCATGGACCTTCTTTGGTTCGGTCGGTTTCGCTTCGCGCACCGGTTTTGACTTCCTCACGATTTATATTGGTCCCGCCCTTTTGATCGGCCTGTGCAGTCCGCTGCTGATACGCGTCGTGCGGCTTGCGAAGACGCACAACATAACTTCAATCGCCGACTTTATCGCCGCGCGCTACGGCAAGAGCCAGGCTGTTGCGGCGACTGTCGCGCTGATCGCGATAGTTGGCACCATTCCGTATATCGCACTGCAGCTCAAAGCAGTTTCATCGTCGCTCGAAACCATCCTTGCCCACATCACTCCCGCAACCGACGTCACCCGGCCGCTGCTCGGTGACATTGCGCTTTTCGTGGCGCTTTCGATGGCAACATTCGCTGTGTTGTTCGGTACCCGCCACATCGATGCGACCGAGCACCAGGATGGCCTGATGCTGGCCGTCGCCGCAGAATCGATCGTCAAATTGGTGGCGTTTCTCGCCGTTGGCATTTTCGTCACCTTCTGGATGTTCGATGGCCCCGTGGCGCTGTTCAACGAGGCGATGCAACGGCCGACCACGGCCGCAATCTTCAGCCGGGAACCGCGCATCGATACGCTCGTGGCAATGACGCTGTTATCGTTCGTGGCATTTATTATGTTGCCGCGGCAGTTCCACGTGGCCGTTGTCGAAAACAATAACGAAAGCGAAATCAAGCGCGCAGTCTGGCTATATCCTGTCTATCTGGTGCTGATAAATCTGTTCGTGGTTCCGATTGCACTCGCCGGCCTGCTGACATTTCCGAAGGGTAGCGTGGACAGCGACATGTTTGTGCTGGCGCTGCCACTGCAAAGCGGCTCCAATATCTTCACCATCGTCGCTTTCGTCGGCGGCCTGTCCGCCGCCACGGCCATGGTGATCGTTGAATCGGTCGCCCTCTCAATCATGGTATCGAACGACTTGATCATGCCGCTTGTCCTTCAGCGGCGGGAGGCTTTGATCAACGGGCGCGAAAATGTCGGCTCGCTCCTGTTGACGGTGCGCCGGATTTCGATTTTTGCGATCCTGTTGCTCGCCTATGTCTACTATCGCTCGGCCGGGGAAGCGCAGCTCGCCTCGATCGGGTTGCTCTCGTTCGCCGCGATCGCGCAACTGGCGCCGGCCTTCTTCGGAGGCTTGCTGTGGCGACGCGCCACGGCGGCTGGCGCCATTGCCGGTATGACGGCCGGTTTTCTTGTCTGGGCCTATACCCTGCTGCTTCCGACACTTTCCGACATTGGCGTGATCGGCGAACGAATTCTCACCGACGGACCGGCCGGCCTGAGCATGTTGCGTCCGCAGCATTTGTTCGGTCTCGATCTTCCGCCGCTTGTTCATGGCGTGGCTTGGAGCCTCTTGATCAACATCGCATGTTACATCGGCTTCTCCTTTCGCCGCGCGCCCTCGCCGATCGAGCGGATACAGGCGAATACATTCGTGCCTTCCGATCTCACGCCGATTTCGCCCAGCTTCCGGCTCTGGCGTTCTTCGATCACGGTGGAAGAGCTGACAACCACAGTTGCCCGTTATCTTGGAGAGGATCGCACGCGCTCGGCTTTCGATACCTTTGCCGGCGCTCAACGCATCAGCCTTGAACCCAAGGACGAGGCGGATTTTCGGCTGGTGCGGCATGCCGAGCACATTCTCGCGTCCGCGATCGGGGGCGCGTCTTCACGGCTGGTGCTCTCGCTCCTGTTACGCAAGCGCACCGTGTCGACCAAGGCAGCGCTGAAATTACTCGACGATGCCAACACGGCGATCCAGTACAATCGTGAAATCCTGCAGACCGCGCTCGATCATGTGCGTCAGGGAATTGCGGTATTCGACAAGGAACTTCAACTGATCTGCTGGAACCGGCAGTTCGGTGAAATTCTCGACCTGCCGCCGAGCTTGATCCGGGTCGGTGTCGGGCTCGCGGACATCGTGCGCTACAACAGCGGGCGTGGCGGAGACGCCGTCGACGGAACCGAAGAGTTCGTAAAGGCCCAGCTGGAGCGGTACATTTCCGGTTACGTGCCGTTCCTGGCCCGATCCGCGCAAGGAGTGGTGATCGAGGTCCGCGCCAACCGCATGCCGGACGGCGGTATTGTCACCACGTTCACCGACATTACCGCCAGCGTCGAGGCGGCGGAGGCCCTCGAACGGTCGAATGAGACATTGGAGCGGCGTGTTCGAGAGCGAACCGAGGAATTGACCCGCCTCAACGCAGCGCTCGCCCACGCCAAGGGCGAAGCTGAAGCCGCCAATATCTCCAAAACAAAGTTTCTTGCGGCGGCCAGTCACGACATCTTGCAACCGCTCAATGCGGCGCGGCTCTACGTCACCAGCCTTACCGAGCGCAGGGGGCAAGACGACCGGCGCCTGGTCGACAATATTGATGCCTCGCTCGAAGCGGTCGAGGAAATATTGGGCGCATTGCTCGACATGTCGCGGCTCGACACCGGCGCACTGCGGCCGGAATTTGCCAGTTTCCGCATCAACGAATTGATGCGTCAGATTGAACTTGAATTTGCTCCACTCGCGACTTCAAAGGGCATCGATCTCATCATTGTGCCATGTACCATGGTGGTGCGATCCGACCGGCGCTTGTTGCGCCGATTGATCCAGAACCTCGTCTCCAACGCTATCAAATACACGCCTAAAGGCCGTGTCCTGGTCGGCTGCCGGCGGCAGGGCGCCAGCTTGCGTATCGACGTTTACGACACCGGCGTCGGCATTCCACAATCCAAATGGCGCGATATTTTCATCGAATTTCATCGCCTCGATCAGGGTGCTAAAATCGCGCGCGGACTGGGGCTCGGCCTTTCAATCGTCGAGCGCGTGGCGCGTGTGCTTGACTGCTCGATCGGACTTGAGTCGGAAAGCGGACGGGGATCGCATTTTACGGTCACAGTGCCGCTATCAAACGAGGCACCTATCGAGGTGCTGGCTCGTGAGAGCGCTCGTGTAGACCCCAGCCAGCTCGCCGGCATAACCGCGCTTTGCGTCGACAACGAGCCATCGGTTCTCGACGGTATGGAAACATTGCTGCGCGGGTGGGGATGCGATGTGATCAAGGCGCCGGACCTTGCGTTCGCGCTGGCTGCGATCTCCGAAAGTGCGACCATGCCAAACGGGCTTCTGGTTGACTACCATCTCGATGACGGCAACGGCATTGAGGCCATTGTTGCTTTACGCCGCCACTACGGCGATTTGCCTGCGATTCTGATTACTGCAGACCGCTCACCGGCCGTGCGGGAGCAGGCGCGTGAGGCGAGCGTGCAAGTCTTGCACAAGCCGATCAAGCCTGCGGCGCTTCGCGCGCTGCTTGCACAATGGCGCGTGCTGCGAGTGGCTGCGGAATAATAAAAACAGCTAGTTTTCGGCGCCAACGTTCTGCGGCCATTGGCCGGCTTCGATCTTTGCTGCGGCGATCACGGCCTGCGTTCGACTTTCAACGCCGAGTTTTTGCAGAATTGCCGACACGTGCGCCTTCACCGTCGCTTCGGAGACACCGAGCTGGTAGGCAATCTGCTTATTAAGCAGCCCTTCCGACAGCATCATCAGCACACGCACCTGCTGCGGCGTCAGTGTCGCCATGCGCGCCATGAGCTCGGCTGCTTCGGCATCAGACCCGGTTGCAAGATCGACATCAGGTGGCGTCCATACGCCACCGCCCAGGATCCGCGATATCGCCGCGCGCATGGCATCGACGCCGAGTGTTTTCGGAATGAACCCCGAGGCGCCAAACTCCATGCAACGGCGTATGACTGCCGGATCATCATTGGCCGAAACCACGATCACCGGCACACTTGGATATTGGGCGCGCATATACATCAGCCCCGAAAAGCCGCGCGCGCCTGGCATTGTAAGGTCAAGTAAAACCAGATCGACGTCGCTGCCTCGATCGAGCAGGCCGACGAGTTCATCAAAGGTGCCCGCTTCAGCGATATCCACTCGCTCGAGCAATCCTCCCACGGCCTCGCGCAAGGCGCCACGAAACAGAGGATGATCATCGGCGATGACCAGCCGGTACTGCACGGTTTCAGTCAACAACAACTACCTTTCGAGCGGCCACGGGCCACGGACAGACATAGTATTGGCGCCTCGATCGAAGCCAGCACCATCATGCGCCGCTGTCTCGGCAGGCATCAATAGGCCGTGGGACAGCGAACAAAATACTATTGTTTTCAGCTATATAGCAACGTGCCGATACGCTGCCTCTCGGGACCGCGACGACGTCACGCACGTTGGCAGGAGAAAGCGGTCATTTTCTACTCCCGACGAACTGGAAAACCGCTTCTCGGCTGTGTGGCCGGCGTCGGTGCTCGACAAGATAGATTCCCTGCCAGGCGCCGAGCGCCAGCTTGGTGCCCATCACGGGTACATGTAGCGATACACCGTTGAGCATCGCTTTCACATGCGCCGGCATGTCATCGGGACCTTCCGCATCATGAATCCAGGACGCGTTCTCCGGAGCCAGCCGATCGAGAGCCGCTGTCAGATCTGATTGCACGTCTGAATCTGCATTTTCCTGGATAGTCAACGAAGCTGAGGTGTGACGCAGATACACCAACAAGGCGCCATCGATGGCGCCGATCTGCTTGACGAAGCTCGCTGCATTTTCGGTGATATCGGTGAACCCGACGCCGGATGTTTCGACGCGTAACGTTGCCGTGGCAATCAGCTGCGGCGCGACTTCAACGATTGCGGACATTCGATTCGGCATGGACACAGGCTGACGAACAGGGCCGCTCAACCCTTGCGCATCATGTCCTTCTGCACGGTGTTGATCATGTCGACAAAACGACGCCATGTATCCTGGATATACGCACTGGCGCGCGCCATATCCTCTCGTGTCGGCAGCTTGATTGTGACATCGCTACCCTTGTCAGCCGGCGGCGCAAGATCCGCGGGCGGACGCGGAGGTAATGGCTCCTTCAGAGCGACAACCTCCCTCTTCAGAGACGACACCTCATCGCGCAAGCGAGCAATCTCGGTTTGCAGTTTTTTCACCGCCGCAACGCCGTCCTGCAGCGCGGCAATCTCCGTTTCCAATTTCTTCAACGCCGCCACGTCGTCTTGCAGGTCGGCGAGCTGGCTTTCCAGTGCTGGACGGTTTTCCGACGCGGCCTGGCATGCCCACCCGCGCCCCTGAGTGCTGCAATAGGCAACTTGTCCGCTATCGTTATCGAGCCGCAGGAATCCATTATTGACGCGGCTGAAGGTGAAACGGCCTGGCGGAACGGCCGGCGGATTTTCCAGCGACAGATCGGGAATTTCACTGGGAGGTTGGGGCTTGGCCCGTTCAGGTGCCGGCGGCGACGTCGCCTTCTGTCCCTCAACGTCAATGACGGTTTGCGCTGGTGCCGGGTCGGAGACACACGCAAGACTCATGGCCAGGGCAAGCATCGAGACGCGCATGACGTTTTCCTTGAGCGCAACGCTTGGAACGCGCGAACCTAACATCGGATCGTCGCACACAGAACCGGCGCTCCGTTGCCTCGCAAAATTCGTGCTGCAGCGCATGCCGAAGCCCTCCGCTTGGGAGCAAAAAATCTCAGGTTTGTTCCCTACTATCAAACACTTATGCCGCAGGGACGGTTCCTTGACTCGCAGAAACCCCATAAGTATGGTCCGCGCGGCTTTTAGGGCGGCGGGACACGCGAAACCTGAAGTCCACGCGAGTCGAAAGCATGGCTGACGGCACGCGCGGCAAAGGCGAAGGCAAAGAACCGCCGGACGACGAGGCTGCTCTCTCCGCGAGGCTCCAGCGGCTCGGCGAACGGCTCGCAACTGCGAACCGACCATCCGAAAACGGCTCCGGTCCTCGTTCGACCGCTGATGCTTCGGCGTTCGCCCGCGGTTTCCGGCTTTCGACAGAGCTGGTTGCGGGCGTACTCGTTGGTGCGATGATCGGCTGGCTGCTCGACCGCTGGCTTGGCATCTCACCGTGGGGGCTCATCGTGTTTTTGCTGCTCGGCTTCGCCGCCGGGGTACTCAACGTGATGCGCGCGGCTGGTGTCGTGCGTGAAAGAAATCTGAACGAATAGCGATCATGGCCGTCGACCCTATCGAGCAATTCCAGATTCAGAGCCTGTTTCCGGTCGCAAAGATTGGCGGCACCGAGATCGTTTTCACCAATTCGGCCGCCTTCATGCTGGCTGCCGTGCTGGGTCTCACTTTCTTTTTGATCGGCGCAACGGCGAGCCGCGGCCTTATCCCCTCGCGGCTGCAATCGACTGCCGAGATCGCCTATGAATTCGTGGCTACGACCGTGCGAAGTACTGCGGGCTCCGAGGGCATGAAGTTTTTCCCCTTCGTGTTTTCGATTTTCATGTTTGTGCTGACGCTCAACATGATTGGCTTGATTCCCTACTCCTTTACGGTCACCAGCCACATTATCGTTACCGCAGCGCTTTCGCTCACGGTGTTCTTTACCGTGCTGATTTACGGCCTTCTGCGGCATGGATTTCACTTCTTCAATTTGTTCGTGCCGAAGGGCGTGCCGATCTACATTCTGCCGCTGATTATCGCGATCGAGATCCTCTCGTTCGTGTCGCGGCCGATCTCACACAGCGTCCGTCTGTTCGCCAACATGCTGGCAGGCCACATAACGCTGCAGGTTTTCGCCAGCTTCATTATTCTGCTCGGCGCCGGGCTCGGCGTTGTCGGCTGGATCGGCGGCGTGCTTCCTTTCCTGATGATCGTCATTCTTTTTGCGCTGGAGACGCTGGTTGCGTTCCTGCAGGCCTACGTCTTCGCCATTCTCACATGCATCTATCTTAATGATGCGATTCACCCGGGCCACTAACGGCCCCAACGGAAAATTAGAACCAGAAGGAGCTTTGTTATGGATCCAGTGGCAGCAAAATATATCGGTGCGGGCATCGCCTGCATTGGAATGGGCGGCGCCGGTGTCGGCGTTGGCATCATTTTCGGCAATTATCTGGCAGCCGCACTGCGCAATCCGTCTGCCGCGCAGGGCCAATTCGGCAACCTGATCTTCGGGTTCGCCATCACTGAAGCGCTCGGCATCTTCTCGCTGCTGATCGCGCTGCTGCTATTGTTCGCGCTCTAAGTTAGGGCGCGCACACCGGAGCTGATGATGGCCGAGCCGGCACACACCACGAGCACCGCGCACACCGAGGGCGGGCATGGCGCCTTTCCGCCATTCCAGTCGCAGACATTCGCGTCCCAGCTGATCTGGCTCGCGATCGCCTTCGTGCTGCTCTATGTGCTGATGGCGAAGCTGGCGCTACCGCGCGTTGGCGCAATTATTGAGGGCCGGCGAAAGCACATCGAGGATGACATCGCCGAGGCCGGCGCGCTGAAGACCAAATCCGACGAGGCAGCCGCCGCCTACGAAAAGGCGTTAGCGGACGCGCGCGGACGCGCGCAAGCGATCGCCAATGAAACGCGCGACCGGCAGGCTGCAGAAGCGGATACCCGTCGCAGGGCCCTCGAGGATCAGCTCAACATCAAACTGGCGGACGCGGAAAAGACCATCGCTGCCACCAAGCAGGCCGCGATGAGCAATGTTCGCGGGATAGCGGAAGAGGCCGCGCGCGCCATCGTTGAGCGACTGATCGGCAGTGCGCCAACCGATAAAGCTGTGTCCGACGCGGTCGGCGACGCACTCAAGCGGTAACGGAGACGTTCGTGCACGAATTGTTGCAAGAAGCCGAAACCTGGGTGGCGTTGGCTTTTATCGCCTTCCTGGGCTTGCTCGGCTATCTCGGCGTGCACCGCATGCTCGGAAAGTCGCTGGACGACCGCGCTGCGCGTATCAAGGCCGAACTCGACGAAGCACGTCGCTTGAGGGATGAGGCAGCCCAGCTGCTGGCCGAATATCAGCGCAAACGGCAGGCCGCCGAAGGCGAGGCACAGGATATCATTGCTGGCGCCAAGGCCGAAGCTGAGCGGATGGCAACCGAGGCCAAGGCAAAGATTGAAGATTTTGTCGCCCGCCGCACCAAGATGGCCGAAACCAAGATCGCCCAGGCCGAAGCGCAAGCCGCCGCCGACGTGCGTAGCGCCGCCGCTGAGGCCGCCGTCGCTGCCGCCGAGAAGATCCTTACGGCGGAAACGCAAGGCAAGCTCGCAGGCGAACTGATCGCCAAAGGCATTGAGGACGTCCGCAAGAAGCTGAACTAGCTCGCGGATTGACTGCTTTTCTACAATCGTCAGTTGCGCGGCATCCAGCGTGCCATGATCAGGGCATTGCCGACGCCCGGACGAGTTTTCCCCAGTATACATTTTGACTATGTGCAAAAGCGCTTAGCTCTGGACAGCCATCATTGCGTGTTCCGGCCCCACCCCTATTCTCCGACTGACTGATTCGTCAGCAGTGCGTGACGTGGCCGGACATTGCCGGCTGAAGAATTGGGGGGCCCCGTGGTCATCTTCGATTGCAACGGCGTACTGGTCGACAGTGAGCCGTTGGCGACTGCCATTGTGTCGCAGGAATTCATGCGCGCCGGCTTCCCGCTCTCGCCGGAGGTTGTCGCGCGCTATTTCACCGGCCGCCGTCCCGCCGACATGTTCGCCGAGGTGGAGATCGCTGCCCGCCGTAAATTGCCGGCGAATTTTGCCGACGCTGTCGCCAGCGTCATCTTGCGCCGGTTTCGCAGGGAGCTGCGCGCGACCCCTCACGCTGAGTACGCATTGTCGTGGCTGCGCGGGCCGAAATGCGTGGCCTCCTCATCTTCTCACGAACGCATTCGTGTCAGCCTCGAGAGCACGGGGCTGATCCGCTTCTTCGAACCAAATCTGTTTTCGGCGAGCGATGTGCGCGAGGGAAAGCCGGCGCCCGACCTGTTCCTGCACGTTGCCGGCAAACTCAAAGTGAGCCCGGGCGAGTGCATCGTAGTCGAGGATTCGGCAGTCGGCGTCGCCGCCGGTGTAGCCGCCGGAATGACAGTGATCGGTTTTGTCGGTGGCAGCCATGCCGGCAGTCAGCTCGACGCTGTTCTGCGCTCGGCCGGCGCTCATTCCGTGATCTCGGATCTGCGCGCGCTCAAGAGCGCGATCATCGATCTGCGCGGTTGGTAGACTTCATTCAGCTTTGACGTGGATTCACAGCCGATTTCGGCTTTGGTTTCGATTTGGGCGCAGGCTTTTTCTTTTCCTGCTGCGCGCTAACAGGATCGAACCCGACATAGACCACATAAGAGTCGATGTCCGCAGCGCGCGTCGGCATCGGAAATGATACGTCAGGATCGACGTGAGTAAACGGAACGCGATCCACCTCACCTGCAATACCAACTTCAATGCGCGTGAATTTCGAGACGATCGCTTTCGGATTGATGCCCTCTTGAACCACCGCAATGCGCAGCGGAATATTGACCGTGCCGGGGCCGCCCGCTGGGCCAGTGATGACGCGTCCCTCGATTCCGACTTTCATGGTCATAACGCCGGCACTTACTCGGCACTCGCGGGCGGTGCGAACGATCGTGGCTTGATATCGCAGGTCAAGCGCAGACGGCTCGCCCTCACCCGGCTTGCTACCGATCATGAGCGTCGCCGCCCCAGTCCGCACATCGACCGTCGGACATTCAACGTCCGTGGCGGATTCGTCGCCGGCCGCGGCATTACCGGTGGTCGCTTTCGACGATGTACTGAAAAGATCCAGGGCAGACGTACTGAACAGATTGGTGGAACCGCATCCGGCAAGGAGCAGTGTGCACCCCAACATGGTCACGGGTCCCCACCCTGCCCGCATCTTTAAGCCGTTTCGCACCCCAGCCATTTTCTTTTCTCGCGTTTCTCAGAGCCGCTTGCCCCCGCGTACTCGTTATAGCAAGTCAAGCGTGGCAACCCAAAGGCAGACGTTCAATCGATGTCGTCCTTGATGCGTCCATAGAGCAAATGATCCTGCCAGACGCCGTTGATGCACAGATAGCCACGGGCATAGCCCTCGCGCTTGAAGCCTGTCTTTTCCAACAGACGGATCGATGCGGCATTATTCGGGATGCAAGCCGCTTCGAGCCGATGAAGCCGCAACACGGTGAAACTATATGGAATTAGGGCGCGGACCGCCGCGGTCATATAGCCTTTTTTCGCAAAGGGCGCGCCAATCCAGTATCCGATGCTTCCGGCTTGCGCCACGCCGCGCCGAATGTTGGCAAGCGTAAGGCCGCCGACCATCGCGTTGTCGTCAATGCGAAAGATCAGGAAAGCATATGCGGCATCACTGCGCTGATCTTCCGCATATCTCTTCAACCGCCGGCGAAAGGCGCTGCGCGTGAGATCGTCGGCCGGCCAGGTTGGTTCCCAAGGAACCAGAAACGCACGGCTGCTTTCGCGCAACGTCGACCATTCGGCGTAATCGCCGCTGTGTGGCGCACGCAGCGTGACGCCAGAGCCGGTGATACCCGGCATCGTTTCGTTGAAGCTGACGGTCCGAAAGAACGCCATGGACTATATTAGCCGAGCGCCCGCGGGGTCAGGCCGCGCGCCGAACCAGACTTTCAGCGATCGCGGCGGTGCTGGCAAGGCCGCTTCCCGGCCCCAGCGCGGCGATCGCGGGCCTTGCGCGTCCGATCACAGCCCGACCGGCGGCGCGCGCGCTTTCGACCGTGACCGCATCAACCTTCGCGACGATTTCTTCGAGCGGGATCGGGCGCCCATAAGCGAGCATCTGCCGCGCCAGCTGGCCGACCCGCGCCTCGGAGCTTTCCAATGCCATTAACAGCCCTGCCTTCATTTGAGCCTTCGCCCGGTTCACTTCGCTATCGTTGAGCGTTTCGGTCGCATTGCCGATCTGATCGATCACAACGCGCATCAGCTCAGGCGCGTCGGATTCATCCGTGCCCGCGTAAAGCCCGAACAATCCTGTATCGGAATAAGGCATATGGAACGCCTGGATGGTGTAGCAAAGCCCGCGCTTCTCGCGCACCTCCTGGAATAGACGCGATGACATGCCGCCGCCAAGCACGCTTGTGAAGACCTGCAGGCTGTAGAGCTGTTCATCGCCCACCGGCACGCCCTGCAGCGCCATTGCAATATGTACTTGCTCGAGGTCGCGTGTTTCTACCCGGGTGCCGCCGCGGAACTGCGCTGGTTCCGGGGCTGGTGCCGCGGGACCCGCAAAGCTGGCGAAACGTTTCTCGACATCGTCGAGAATGGCGCGGTGATCGATCGCCCCGGCAGCGGCCACGACCATGCCAGGGCCGCGATAGTTGCGCGACAGGTAAGCGCGCAGGCGCGGTGCATCGAACGAACGGACTGAATCCGGCGTTCCCAGGATGGAACGGCCCACTGGTTGCTTGGGAAACGCTGTTTCCTGCAGCCGGTCGAACACGAGATCGTCGGGCGCATCCTCGGTGGCGCCGATCTCCTGCACGATGACATTTTGCTCACGCCGCAATTCTTCTGCATCAAAGGTCGGGTCAGACAGAATGTCGGACAGGACATCGAGCGCCAACGGAACGTCAGCTTTGAGGACCCGCGCAAAATAGCCAGTCGATTCCACGCTCGTCGCAGCATTGAGATCGCCACCCACCGCTTCAATGGCTTCCGCGATCTGGCGCGCGGTACGGCGCTTGGTCCCCTTGAACGCCATATGTTCAAGCAGATGAGAAATGCCGTGTTCGTCAGGATTTTCGTTGCGACTCCCCGAGCCGATCCAGACCCCAAGCGATGCGGTCTCCAGATGCGGCATTCGATCGGTGACAACCGACAGGCCGGAGGGAAGACGAGTGACTTCAACGCTCATGCCGCTGCTCCTTCACGCGCGGCCCGCGAGGCCGACACTACAAATTTCTCCACTGCTGCCTGGTCCGCCGGCAGCACGGTAACACGCTCGTCCCGTTCTGGCAGATCGGCCAGCCACTCCGGCAGCGCCGGCACAATTCCACAGGCAGCCTTGACCGCGTCAGGAAACTTCGCCGGATGTGCCGTCGACAGCACCACCATCGGCACGGCGGGATCACGTGTTTCCTTTTCGGCCACTGCCAGGGCAACCGCTGTATGGGGATCGATGCAATAATCGGCTTCACGCATCCAGGCACGAATCTCGGCAGCAGCTTCCTGCTCATCGGCGCGATCAGCAGTGAACAACGCCCGCATCTCCTGCAGGGCGCGCGCCGAGATCGCGAAGCGGCGCGATTGCGCGAGCGATCCCATCAGCGCGCGTACGGATTTGGCGTCACGGCCATAAGCATCGAATAACAAACGTTCGAAATTCGAAGAAATCTGGATGTCCATCGAGGGTGACGACGTTGCGACCACGTCCCGGATCTCATAGGTGCCAGTGGCGAATGTACGGACAAGAATGTCGTTGACATTGGTCGCGACCACCAGGCGATCGATCGGCAGCCCCATGCGTGAAGCGACGTAGCCCGCATACACGTCGCCAAAATTTCCTGTCGGCACGGTGAATGCGATTTTCTGACGCGGCGAACCAAGTGCCACGGCCGCCGTAAAATAATAGACCGCTTGCGCCACGATGCGCGCCCAGTTGATGGAATTGACACCAGACAGACGTACTCGATCACGGAAGACGTGATGATTGAACATCGCCTTCACCAGGGCCTGACAATCGTCAAACGTTCCTTCGACAGCGACTGCATGAACGTTGGCATCGCGCACCGTCGTCATCATCCGTCGCTGCACGTCCGAGATGCGGCCTTGCGGGAACAGCACCACGACGTCCACTTGCGCGCGACCACGAAAGGCCTCGATAGCGGCACCGCCAGTGTCGCCTGACGTCGCAACAACGATTGTCGTCCGTTCCCCACGCTGCTGCAGCACGTGATCCATGAGCCGCGCCAGCAGTTGCATCGCCAAATCCTTGAAGGCGAGCGTCGGCCCATGAAAGAGCTCAAGCACAAACAGACTAGGGTTCAACTGCGTGAGTGGCGCAACGGCCGGATGACGGAAAGTGCCGTAGGCTTCGCGCGCCATGCGCGCGAGATCAGCCTCAGAAATTCCGTCACCGAGAAAGGGGCGAATAACCTCGACTGCTACTTCGGCGTACGGCTTTCCGGCAAAGGCTTCGATCGTCGCGCGGCTCAGCGAGGGCCATGTCTCCGGCACATAGAGTCCTCCGTCGCGGGCAAGACCCGCGAGCATCACCTCGACAAAGTCGAGCGAGGGAGCCTCGCCCCGAGTGGAGACGTAACGCATTGATTATGCTTTGCTTTATCGTTCGAGAGCGGTCGCCTTGCGGGCCGCACAGTAGCCTCGGGCGTCCGCTTTCACAAGAAACGCTCAGTGCCTGCCGACGAGGCGGCGTGCGAGCCAGACGATATAAACGCCGGCAAGCGCCAGTGCGAGGCCAAACCATGTAATGGCATATTGCAGATGGTCGTCCGGCAACCGCACTTCGAGCTTGCCTGGTTTTGGCCAGCCGGCGGCCGGCACCGGCTCTTCCTGATCAATATAGAACGGCGCCGCGGTCGCCCATTTCTTGAAGTCGGCGATCGATTTTGAATCACGCAGAAACCAGATATTTTTTTTCGGGTCGTCAGCCGGCGTGAACGCTCCTCGCGCCTCAGGCCAGCGCATAACACCGACGACATCGACAATACCGTGCGGCGTCCCCTCGCCGCGCTGCACCGGATCCTTGTGCTCGGGTGGCACAAAACCGCGATTGACGAGGACGATGCTGCCGCCGGCAAGGCGCGCCGGGGCAAAGACCCAGTAACCTGGTCCCTTCACATCGGGACGCAAGGGCGAGCCGGCCGTGTAGACAAGTGCCTCCTCGCCGTCGAGAAATTCCGCCGGGAAAACTACACGGCGAAATTCCTCGCCATCTTGATGGAGTTGCGGCCAACTCGAACGCGGCGGCAAATCTTGTGGCGCGCGCGAAAGCCGCGCGTTCAATCTCGCAATCAGATCTTCTTTCCAGACCTTGCGGTCAAGCTGCCAGACACCGAGGCCGCAGAGGATGACAATCCCGACAAGCGCGAACATTGTCGCGTCAAGTACGGTCGAGCGGCGCTTGCGTGGCGCTTTGCTCACACTTCGCCCCGGTGTTCAAGACGGCCTTCCGCGGCCTTGTGATGGTACTGCAGCGCAATCAACAGACCTTTGATCAATCGTAATGGAATGAGCGTCACGATCAGGATCAATGGCAGCCATAGCGCGGCATGCAGCCAGTATGGCGGCTGATACATCACTTCAGTAATCAGCGCCGCAAATACGACAATCCCGCCGCCAATCAGGATCACGAATACGGCGGGGCCATCGCCGGCATCGGCGAAGCTGTAACTCAGGCCGCAGCGCTCGCACGCCGGCCGCAGCGACAGGAAGCCCTGAAACAGGCGGCCCTCGCCACAGCGCGGGCAGCGGCCGCGCAAGCCGCGGCCAATCGGCAGGTTGTTCGGAAAGTCAGTCATGAATACATCTTACAATGAAAAAAGGGCGGCGCAGTGACGCCGCCCTCTTTCAATGAACCACGTACATTGATCACTCGGGGTGCGGCACGCCAGAACCCCAGACATATATGCAGGCGAACAGAAACAGCCATACCACGTCGACGAAGTGCCAATACCAGGCGGCAAACTCAAAGCCGAGGTGCTGCTTCGGGGTGAAGTGGCCGGCCAGAGCACGCACCAGGCAGACGATCAGGAAAATCGAGCCGATGATCACATGCGCGCCATGAAAGCCTGTCGCCATGAAGAAGGTGGCGCCGTAGATATTTCCGCTGAAGTGGAAAGCCGCGTGCGAATATTCGTAGGCCTGTACGCAGGTGAAAGTGAGGCCCAGCAGAATGGTGAGGATCAGGCCCCACTTCAGCCCCTGCCTGTCGTCTTCCAGCAGCGCATGGTGCGCCCAGGTCACCGTTGTGCCCGACGTGAGCAGGATCAGCGTGTTGAGCAGCGGCAGGTGCCACGGATCGAACGTTTCGATCCCTTTCGGCGGCCACACACCGCCGGTCGCGGCGATACGCCCTACATCATGCAGGTCTCCCGGAAACAGGGCGGTATTGAAATAGGCCCAGAACCAGGCAACGAAGAACATCACTTCGGAAGCGATAAACAGGATCATCCCGTAACGGTGTGAAATCTGCACAACGCGGGTGTGAAAGCCCTCGAATTGGGCTTCGCGGATGACGTCGCGCCACCAGGCAACGAACGTGTAAAGCACGCCGAGAACGCCGACGCCGAATACCAGTGGCGCCGCGGCATACATATGATGCATCCAGCTGATCGCGCCGACTGCCATAACAAAGGCGGACACCGCGCCGACCGCCGGCCATGGGCTCGGATCGACCAGGTGATAGTCGTGGTGCTTGGCGTGAGCGTCAGCCATCGTTTTCGTCTCCGTTTAAAGTTGGCCCATGATCTGATCCGAAAACCGGTCTCCACTTTTCGGAATCATGGGCACTAGAGCTTGCTCGAATTCTTTTCCGGCGCCTCGGCGACCGGTCGCTCCGGCTCGCGCAGCCGGTAGAAGGTATAGGACAGTGTGATGGTGTTGAGGTCGTCCTGCTCGTGATCTTTCACGATCGACGGATCGACATAAAACACCACCGTCATCTCGCGCGTTTCGCCTGCCTTCAGCCGCTGCTCCGTAAAGCAGAAGCAGTTGATCTTGTCGAAGTAGGCGCCGATGGTCGGCGGTGAGACATTGTAGGACGCTTGCCCAGCGATCTCGCGCGCCGCTTCGTTGACGACCTTGTAGTGCACCGTTGCCACTTCGCCGATGCGCACCTGGATTTCGTTCTGCTCGGGCTGGAATTTCCAAGGCAGACCAGGCGTAACATTTGAGTCGAAACGGATCGTGAGGGTGCGCCCGAGGACGTGATCGGGCGCCCTCTCCGCAACCTGGGTCGTGCCGCCGAAGCCAGTGGTCTTACAGAACCAGGTGTAGAACGGAACTGCGGCATAGGCCGCACCAACCATGCTGGCGACAAGCGCGCCGCAGCAGGCGGCGACCATCACGTCCCGTCGCAGCGGCGTCTTTTCGCGATGATTGATCGGTGCGGTCATTGCGTGTCGCTCAGATCGGCCGGACCAGAACGCCTGGTCCTTTCACCAACGTCATGACGTAGAACAGCACGACCAGCGCCGCGAGCGCCAGCGCGATGGCAATCGAGCGCGAGCGCCGTGCGCGCTTCTGGGCCTCGGTGAGTACGATGCCGTCGTCTTCAGGTTGCTTGGTCATGGCGATCCCGACACTCACGCCGCCAACCGGGCGATCAGCCCGCCCCAACCGCGTTCCACCAACAGAACTGCGAACAGCAGAAACAGGTACAGAATTGAAAATGCAAAAAGCTTGCGGCTGGCGCTTTCAACGGGAGGCCGCTCACGCAGAACCTGCAGGCCCAGCACGATCATGATCGCACCGGCGCCGATCGCGGTCGCTCCGTAGAGCGCGCCGGTGTAACCGAACAGCCAAGGCGTGACGCCGAGCGGCACGAGGATCAAAGTATAGAGCAGAATCTGCCGTCGCGTGCTGACGTCGCCTACGACCACGGGCAACATCGGGATGCCGGCGCGGGCGTAGTCGTCCGCGCGGTAAAGCGCCAGCGCCCAGAAATGCGGCGGCGTCCAGACGAAGATGATGAGAAACAGCAGCACAGGCTCGAGAGACAGCGAGCCCGTCGTAGCCGCCCAGCCGATCATCGGCGGGAAGGCGCCAGCCGCTCCGCCGATGACGATATTCTGCGGGGTCGAGCGCTTGAGCCAGACTGTATACACGACGATGTAAAAGAAGATCGTGAAGGCAAGCAGCGCAGCGGCAACCCAGTTCACCAGCAGACCGAGCACGACCACAGCAAAAGAACCGAGGGTCAGTCCGAAGGCGAGCGCCTCACCCGCGCGCACGCGACCCATTGGCACAGGACGGCGCGCGGTGCGCGTCATCACCGCATCGATATCGGCGTCGTACCACATGTTGAGCGCGCCGGCCGCGCCCGCACCGACCGCAATGCAGAGCAGCGCCGTGAAACCGGTGACCGGATGCAGCGAACCCGGCGCAACCGCAAGCCCGACCAAAGCCGTGAACACCACGAGCGACATCACACGCGGCTTCATCAGGGCAATGTAATCGCCCACGCTTGCCAGGCTTGGCTCAGCGATGCCGGAATCAGCGGCGAGACGACCGCGGATGTTTGCGCCTTCGCTGACGAGCGACATGGGTTGTGCGGCTTTCCGCCCTATTTGATTCGCGGCAACGTTTCGAATTGATGGAACGGCGGCGGCGATGACAGCGTCCATTCCAGCGTCGTCGCACCCGCGCCCCACGGATTATTGCCGGCGACTCTCTTTTTCACGAACGCCTCGATGACGCCGATGAAAAAGATGACCGCGCCAAAGCCCGAGATGTACGAGCCGTATGACGAGACCATGTTCCAGCCATGGAACGCATCCGGATAATCGACGTAGCGGCGCGGCATCCCGGCAAGGCCGAGGAAGTGCTGCGGGAAGAACACGAGGTTCACGCCAATGAAGGTCACCCAGAAGTGCAGCTTGCCGATCGTCTCGTTGTACATGTAGCCGCTCATCTTCGGGAACCAGTAGTACCAGCCGCCGAAGATGGCGAAGACTGCACCGAGTGAGAGCACGTAGTGGAAATGCGCCACCACGTAATAAGTGTCCTGCAGCACGCGGTCCACGCCGGCATTGGCGAGGACCACACCGGTCACGCCGCCGAGCGTGAACAGGAAGATGAATCCCATCGCCCATAGCATCGGCGTACGGAACTCGATCGAGCCGCCCCACATCGTTGCGATCCAGGAAAAGATCTTCACGCCGGTCGGCACCGCAATCACCATGGTAGCGGCAATGAAGTAGGCCTGCGCGCCGGTCGACATGCCGACCGTGTACATGTGATGCGCCCACACCACGAAGCCGATGCCGCCGATCGCGACCATCGCGTAAGCCATGCCGAGATAACCGAACACCGGTTTGCGGCTGAAAGTAGCGACGATCTGGCTGATCATGCCGAAGCCGGGCAGGATCAGGATGTAAACTTCCGGATGACCGAAGAACCAGAACAGATGCTGGTACAGGATCGGGTCGCCGCCATTGTCACCGGAGAAGAATGTCGTCCCGAAATTGCGGTCGGTCAGCAGCATCGTGATGGCGCCGGCCAGCACGGGCAGCGCGAGCAGCAGCAGGAAAACCGTTACCAGGATCGACCACACGAACAGCGGCATCTTGTGCAAAGTCATGCCGGGCGCGCGCATGTTGAAGATCGTCGTGATGAAGTTGATGGCGCCGAGGATCGACGATGCACCGGCCAGATGCAGCGCCAGGATGCCGAAATCGACCGCGGGCCCCGGATGGCCGCTGGTCGACAGCGGCGCATAGAGGGTCCAACCGGCACCGATGCCGTTGGAGCCCGGCTCGCCTTCGACGAACATCGACGTGATCAGCAGCGCAAACGAGGCCGGCAACAGCCAGAACGAGATGTTGTTCATGCGCGGGAAGGCCATGTCGGGCGCGCCGATCATCAGCGGCACGAACCAGTTGCCGAAGCCGCCGATCATCGCCGGCATCACCATGAAGAAGATCATGATCAGGCCGTGCGCCGTGACAAAAACGTTGAATTCGTGCGGCGTCGGAAAGATCTGGATGCCAGGGTTCTGCAACTCGAGCCGGATCCCGATCGAAAGGAGCCCGCCAACCACGCCGGCGACCAGCGCGAACACAAGGTACATCGTTCCGATGTCCTTGTGATTGGTCGAATACACGAAACGGCGCCATCCGGTCGGATGGTGCTCGTGGGCCTCGTGTGCGCCGTGTGCAGCAGCCGTGTTGCTAGCCATCGTTATTGTCCTTCGACCTCGTCATTGTCGCCCGCGTATGCGTCAGTTCGCGCCGTCCGCCGCAGCCACTGCAGTGGGATGGCTGTCGTCGGTCGCGTATTTCTTTTTTGCCTGCTCGATCCACGCTGTGTAGTCCTTGTCGCTCACCACACGCACCATGATCGGCATGAAAGCGTGATCCTTGCCACAGAGCTCGGAACACTGACCGTAATAGATGCCTTCGCGTTCCGCTTTGAACCACGTCTCGTTGATACGGCCCGGGATCGCGTCAATCTTGATGCCGAACGCAGGGACCGCAAATGAGTGGATGACGTCCGCGCCAGTGGTGAGGACGTGCACGACCTTGTTCACCGGCACGACCATCTCGTTGTCGACCGCAAGCAAGCGCGGTTGACCAGGCTTGAGATCCTTGTCCTGCACCATCAGAGAGTCGAATTCGAATTTGCTGTCCGGATAGCTGTAGCTCCAGAACCATTGCTTGCCGGTCGCTTTCACCGTGACATCTGCTTTCGGTGCGTTGAGTTGATAGAAGAGCAGACGGAACGATGGCACCGCGATCGTCACCAGGATGAGAACCGGAACGACTGTCCAGATCACTTCGATGGTCGTGTTGTGGGTCGTGCGTGACGGCGTCGGATTGCTGCGCGCATTGAACTTCACCACCACGATGATCAGCAGCACCAGCACGAACAGGGTGATGGCAGTAATCGCCCAGACCAGGAAATTGTGGAACCAGATGATGTCGTCCATCACCGGCGTAGCGCCCTGCTGCATACCGAGCTGCCACGGTTCAGGCTGGCCCGTCGCGGCAAGCGCCGCGCCTGTCCCCAATACCGCCACGCTCGTGACGATGAATGCGATCAACCGCTTGAGCACCAGCATTGTCCAATGCGCTCCTTCGACGAGAAAAACGGCCTTGCCCAGGCCCCTTTTGCCGCCCACCACTGGCATGATGTTCGGCGCGGCCCCGCTGAGCACGGCATTTGCCACGGGCGTGGCAGCTTGGGCGGTGCGGCGGGACGGGGGAAAATCCCGGCCTCTCAAACCATAATTCCAGCCTTGCCGCAATGCACCTCATAGTCTGCACCATGCGACAAACGGCGTACCCAAAAACGCCTCCGCCGTCGCCTTTTGGCGGCAGCCCGAGCCAAGGGACCCTCCCAGCCATGCCTTGCTTGACAAGGCCCGACCGGGCATGAGTCAACGAAGACGCCTAAAATGCCGGGGGAACGGCGATTCGCCAGCCTGCCGGCCATGCAAACGCTGCGGTGACCCGGTGCCAAGGGATCGAACGATGGGAATTTTCGAGCAACGCAGGCTCACTTTTAGCGGCACGACCTGGCTAGCGCTGGCAGCGCTGGTTGCGGCGCTGGCGGTTACACCAGTCAACCGCGCACTCGCGCAGGGCGCCGTAAAGTCTGTGCATAAAGATTGGCAGATCCGCTGCGACACGCCACCCGGCGCCAAGGCCGAGCAATGCGCGCTGATCCAGAGTGTGACGGCGGAAGACCGCGCCAATGTCGGCCTGACCGTGATCGTCCTCAAGACCGCCGATCAGAAAAGCCGGTTGATGCGCGTGGTCGCCCCGCTAGGCGTCCTGTTGCCGTCGGGCCTCGGCCTGAAGATCGACCAGGCCGACATCGGGCGTGCGGGATTTGTCCGTTGCCTGCCGAATGGCTGCATCGCCGAAGTCGTCATGGATGATGAACTGCTCAAGAAATTGCGCACGAGCAAGACGGCGACGTTCATTATCTTCCAGACTCCGGAGGAAGGCATCGGCTTCCCGATGAGTCTGGCCGGATTTGGCGAAGGCTACGACAAGCTGCCCTAGCGCGACTGCCAATGAAAAAACCCCTGGGCAAACTCCGCGCCGGCGCCATCGGCATGATGGAGCTGCCCGTATTCCCGTCCACCATTCTCGACGGTTTCCGCGCATTGCCCGATCTCACCGGCATGTCGTCCGATGCCATGGACGAACTCGGAATCGTTGGCGTTGTGCCGGCCGCCTTGCTTCGCCCAACGGATCCGAAGGCGCGGATTGTCGGCCGCGCGCTCACCGTGCACAACGTCGTTGCGAAAATAGCAGTAACCGACGCCGTCAAAGCTGGCGTCTCGATGCTGGCGGAGATCGAGGCGCATAATCTCGCGGAGCCTGGCGACATCCTGGTTCTGCAAGGGGTCGATCAGGTTTCGAACATGGGAAGCATTTCGGCCAGCATCGGCCGGCGGCAAGGCGAACTCGGCGCCATTGTCGACGGTGCCGTGCGTGACATCGATCATTCGCGAGAGATAGGCTACGCGATCTGGTCGCGAAGCGTGAGCCCGATCACCGGGAAGTGGCGCATCGAAACTGTGGCGATCAACCAGCCGGTATCGATTTGCGGTATCGCGGTCAATCCGGGCGATCTTGTTTTGGCGGACGAAGTGGGTGTCTGTTTCATCCCGCGCGGACGCGCTGCTGATGTCCTTGAGCGCGCGCAACGCATCGCGGCCAATGAAATAACACGACAGGCCAAGATCACGTCCGGCGCGCCGGTGCCGGATCTGCTGCCCAAGCGCTGACGCACCAGGAGCCGCAGACGCACTGAGCCTCTGGCCAAGCGTCTATTCGGCCGTGATGCCCAACTTCTTGATCGTATCGGGCCAGTCGGCGAACTCCTTCGCCAGCCGCGCCTCGAAGGCCTTGCTTCCAAGCGTGCCGTGCATGCCGTTGGCGGCAAACCGCTCCTTCACCGAAGGGATTTCGACGACGGCAAACAGCGCCTTCTCGAGTTTCTCACGTGCCAGCGGCGGCGTTCCCGCCGGCAAGAAGACGCCATACCAGTTTTCCATGGTCACGCTCGGCAAGCCGAGCTCCGCCGTCGTCGGCAAATCCGGCAACAAGGGCGACCGTTCGGTGGCAAAAAGCGCAAGCGGCTTCACCGAACCCGCCTTCACCAGCGGCAGCAACACCGGCAAATCCGCATTGATTGTGTCGACATGACCACCGAGGAGATCATTGATCGCCGGCGCAGCGCCGCGATAAGGCACATGCGCGATCTTTATTCCCGCCGCGGAATTGAACATCTCGACGGCAATGTTCATCGTTGTCCCCGGCCCCGCCGATCCGTAGACGAGTTTCTGCTCCTTCGCCTTTGCAATGAGATCCTTCAGCGTCGACACATCGAGTTTCGGGCTGATCACAAGCAGCGACGGCACCAGGCCGACCAGCATGACCGGCTCAAACGCTTTGATCGGATCGTATGTCGTCGGCGGTTTAAGCAGCGGGCTGAGCACCTGCGATCCCAGGCTCGCCAGCAACATCGTATTGCCGTCGGGAGTTGCCCGCGCGACCATTTCGGAAGCAATCGCACCGCCAGCACCGCCGCGATTTTCGACGATCACTGTGGCGTCGAGCTTGGCGCCCAATTCGGAAGCGAGAATTCGCGCCAGTTGATCGACTGGACCACCGGCCGCGAACGGCACGACGATCTTGACGGTTTCGGCAACCGCGGGGCCCGTAATCAGCAACACGGCGGCACAACACAATCCGGCCAGCAAACTTCCAAATCGTCTCATAACTTGCACCAAACCCCGGCTGTCCTCTGGATTCATGCAAACCTAACCGAAGAGTTTGCGGGCGTTAAGACGGTCCCGTCCAATCAGCGATAATCGGCCCTCGCCAAATCGCCATAGTCGCCTTATCTGATGGGTTCAGGACCGTCCGGAGCATCTTTTATGGACCCAGCTATTTCTTCTTTGATCGACCGCGCCGGGCTCGACCGGGGAAAAGTGCGCCAATTGATTGGTCAGGGCCTGGACGGCGCTGACGATGGCGAACTGTTCCTGGAATATCGCCAGGCCGAGGCACTCACCTTCGACAATGGCCGCCTCAAGCAAGCGACCTATGACACCGCGCAAGGTTTTGGCCTGCGCGCGGTCAAGGCCGAAGCGGTTGGCTATGCGCACGCCTCCGATCTCTCGGAAGGAGCATTGGCACGCGCAGCCGAAGCGGTGCGCGCCGTCAACGATGGCCACAGCGGCACCTACGCCGACGCGCCGGGCCGCACCAACCGCAAACTTTATGGCGACGACAATCCGCTTGGAACACCGGCATTCGATGCGAAGGTGAAACTGCTGGAATCGATCGATGCCTATGCGCGCGGTAAGGATCAACGCGTGCGGCAGGTCACCGCCAGCGTTGCCGCGAGCTGGCAAGTGGTGGAAATCCTGCGCGCGGACGGTGAAATTTATCGCGACATCCGTCCGTTGGTGCGCGTCAACGTTGCCGTTGTCGCCGGAGAAGGCGATCGGCAGGAAACCGGCAGCTACGGCTTTGGCGGCCGCGAAGGTTTTCAGCGCTTCATCGCGCCGGACGCCTGGCAAGGTGCGGTCGACGAGGCCATCCGCCAGGCGCTGGTGAATCTTGAGGCCGTGCCCGCACCGGCTGGTGAAATGGACGTCGTGCTCGGCTCTGGCTGGCCAGGCGTGATGTTGCACGAAGCCGTCGGCCATGGCCTCGAGGGCGATTTCAATCGCAAGAAAACCTCTGCGTTCGCCGGCCTGATGGGCAAGCAGGTTGCAGCCAAGGGAGTGACCGTCGTCGACGACGGCACCATGCAGGCACGGCGCGGCTCATTGTCGATCGACGACGAAGGCACACCGACCAATCGCACCGTGCTGATCGAGGACGGCATTCTCGTCGGCTACATGCAGGACCGCCAGAACGCGCGCCTGATGAATATGAAGCCGACCGGCAATGGACGGCGCGAGTCACATGCCCACGTCCCGATGCCGCGCATGACCAACACCTACATGCTGGCCGGAAAACACGACCCGAAAGAAATCATCGCCTCGGTAAAAAACGGTCTTTATGCCGTGAGCTTCGGCGGCGGCCAGGTCGACATCACGTCCGGCAAATACGTTTTCCAGTGCACCGAGGCCTACAAGATCGAGAACGGCAAAGTCGGCGCACCGGTGAAAGGCGCCATGCTGATCGGCAATGGCCCAACGGACCTGCATCGCATCAGCATGATCGGCAACGACTTCGCGCTCGATCCCGGAATTGGCACCTGCGGCAAGAACGGCCAGGGTGTGCCTGTCGGTGTCGGTCAGCCGACGTTGCGCATGGACAAGATCACAGTCGGTGGCACGGCGTAATTTTGACGGAGTAAATTGACGTGCGGGAAAATTTGCGCGGCTGGATCAAGAGCATCGTCGATATCGCCGTCATCGCGCTGATTGTGCTGGCAGCAAAGACAGCTATTGCTGAACCGTTTTATGTGCCGTCCGGCTCGATGGAGCCGACGCTGCTGATCGGCGACGAATTGCTGGCGACAAAATTTCCCTACGGCTACAGCGGCGCGTCGCTGCCGTCATTCCTCGTCCCGCTGCAGACGTCGCGTGTCTTGTCCGCAGTGCCCAAGCGCGGTGATGTTGTGGTTTTTCGCTGGCCCGGCGACCGATCGCAGGTCTGGGTCAAACGCGTGATCGGGTTGCCTGGCGATCGCATCGGCCTGCGCAACGGGCGCGTATCCATCAACGGGACGCCTGTCGGCATTCGTCCAGCGGGCGTCGGCGAATCCGAGGCGGAAGATGGCAGCGTCGTCGCGGCCGCGCGTTTCATCGAGACGCTGCCGGGCGGACGCGAGCACCCCATCTTTAAACTGGTCGATCGCGGCGAACTCGACGACACGCCTGACGTCGTCGTTCCGCCGGACCAATTATTCGTGATGGGCGACAACCGCGATAATTCAGCCGACAGCCGCGTGCCCGTGCGCGCTGGCGGCGTCGGACTGCTGCCGATCGAAGATCTTGTCGGCCGCGTTGATGCCGTTGTCGGTTCGTGGGATCTCGCCGTAAAACGCAAGCCGCTCACGGAATGGCCGTCCGGTTTGCGGCTGTCGCGGTTTTTTACCGGCGTTCACTGAGCGCAGCTAGCGCACGACACCGGAGATGCAGCACGGCTTTTGCCGCGGCCGCGTGATCTTGTCCTTGAGATAACAGCGCGCTGTCGGCGAAATGTAGCCCGGCCGCACATAAGTCCACGCACGGCATTTATTCTCCGCCGCGCACGCCGCCATGCAGGGCGCGCCGGCAGGATCCGGCGGAATGTCAAAATTGCGATAGTCGCCGCCAAGGCGGTCGATGGAATATTCGAGCGGTCCCTTGCGCGGCTCGACGACACCTGCGCCACGAACGCCGGTGACACAGCATTTGTCCTCGACGCGCGGCGCCACGCGGTTCTTCAGCCAGCAGGCCGCAATCGCATTTTCTGTTCTTGGATAGGAAAAGCTCCAGGCGTGGCAGCGCGAGTCCTGCTCGCAGCGCATCGCACAGTCCGCCGGATCCCCGCTGCGAATTTCAAACCTGAGATAGTCGCCACCACGACGATCATAACCGTTCTGGGCCTGCGCCGGATTGGCCAGCGCAAAAACGGACACCGCAAGCGCCATCCAGGACCTGATCGGAAACAGCATGCGCGCCCGCTCGAAATCCGGGAGTTGGTGAAGCTTCGCCCGCACGCATGCTAACGCAGCGGTCGGCCAATGTGCAGCCGATCACAGGGAATCGTTCAGAACGCTGAAGAGATTTTTCGGGCGAAAATTGAGCGCCCGCCGGAGGGGCCGGCGGGCGCTGGATCCGGCCGCGAGAGGGGAATTCGCGGGTGTCGGATCGAGCGGCCGATGAGAGGGATCGGCCGTTTGCTTGATTCGTCAGGGCATCAGAAGTCCGCGACCGTTCGCTCAAGGACCGCCCGTTGGACCGTCGCCCGCTGAATTCGGCGCGCCTGACCAAGTGGCTGAGGCGGCGCTCAAGCGCGCGTTCGCGCAGCAGTGCGGTCGGGTCGTCCCAAAAGGGCTCCGAAAAAGCATCACGCACATCGGTACGGGTGATGCCGATATCGGCGAGCATCCGGCGGTCGAGGCCGGCCAGCACATTGGCCTGGCGGCGGTGGCGGCGCGCCCGCAAAACCTCTTTCAACCAATGGGTGACCAGGGCCAGCACCGAGGCAAAAACCCGCAACAGGGCGCTGCCGCCGAGGGGCAAAACAGGGAAATTGGCGCTCATAACAGTCTCCATTCTCTTCGCTTACCGCGCCAAAATCGCTTGCGGCGCGGCCCAGAACCACCCGAAATCCCCACCCGATTCCTCTGGAAGTGAGGATATATTGCACTGCGGGGATTGATTAGTGAAACGAATGTTTTTAATCTGATCGATCAGAGATACTGATATGGCCTCCCCGGCTCCGAAAGGCCGGCATCCCAGGGACCGACGCCCATGACCGCCATGCTCGACATCGATCAGTTGCGCACCTTCATCGCCATCTCCGAGACCGGCAGTTTCACCAAGGCCGCCGAGGTCGTGAACAAGACGCAGTCCGCCGTCTCGATGCAGATGAAGCGGCTGGAGGAGCGGCTGGAACGGCCGATCTTTTCACGCGACGGGCGCGCCTCGAAGCTCACCGAAGATGGCCAGCGCCTGCTCGATTACGCGCGCCGCATCGTCAAGCTCAACGTCGAAACGCTGGCGGCATTTTCCGACGCCGAACTTTCGGGCCGCGTGCGGCTCGGCGTGCCGGACGATTATGCCGACCGCTATCTCCCCGAAATCATGGCGCGCTTCTCGCACAGTTATCCGGCCGTCGAGCTGTCGGTGCTGTGCGAACCCTCGGTTAACCTGCTCGAGCGCATCGACGCCAACGAGATCGATCTCGCCATTGTCACCAATTGCGAAAACAAGCGCGCGTCGGAGACGTTCCGGCGCGAGCGCTTGCTATGGGTGACGTCGAACCGGCATTCGACACACCTGGAAGAGCGCATTCCGCTCGCGCTCGGACGCCCGAGCTGTTCGTGGCGGCGCATCGCCATCGACCGGATGGAATCGGTTGGCCGTCCCTTCCGCGTACTCTACTCAAGTTCGAACGCCGGCGCGGTCGCGGCGGCCGTGCTCGCGGGCCTGGCGGTCTCGGTGTTGCCGGAATCGGGTCTGCGTCCCGGCATGCGCGTGCTCTCCGCCTCCGACGGTTTTCCGGATTTGCCGAGCTGCCGCATCGGGCTGGTGCGCAACGCGCATGAAAGCTCAGCGCTCGCCGATGCGCTGGCGGAACACATCGTCTCCTCGCTCGACAACCTGTCGGAAGCAGCACAGGCGGCCGAATAGCTAGTAGGCATATTCCTCGAAGAGCGGCTCAACCGAGTCGTTCCACTCGCCGTGGAATTTTTCCAGCAGTTCTTCCGCCGGCGTGATGCCGCGCGCGATCGACTCTTCCAGTGGCCGCAGATAGCGTGTCTCGTCGCGGCCATTGCGGTCCAGCCGCTTGCGGCGCGCGAGCCCTTTTGAGGACAGCCGCAGCGTTTCCTGGGCCAGAGTGAAAAGATTACTTTTGCGGATTTCCGCCTTGAAGCCGAGCTTCGGGACGTCGTCGCGCAGCTTCTGCCGCTCCTCCGCGGTCCAGGCCTTCACCATGTCCCAGCAGGCATTGAGCGCATCATCGTCATAGAGCAGCCCGGTCCAGTAAGCCGTCAGCGACGGCAAACGCCGCCACGGGCCCCCGTCGGCGCCGCGCATCTCGAGATAACGCTTGAGCCGCACTTCGGGGAAGATCGTGCTCAGATGATTGGCCCAGTCGGAAATGGTCGGCCGCTCGCCCGGCAATTCTGCCAGCTTGCCGCCGAAGAAATCGCGGAACGATTTGCCGGATACATCGATATATTTGTCACCGCGCTTGATGAAATACATCGGCACGCCCATGGCGTAGTCGACATAACGCTCGAAGCCCATGCCGTCCTCGAAAGCCCAGGGCAGCATGCCGGACCGCTGGTTATCGGTGTCGCGCCAGATTTCGGAGCGAAACGAGAGAAAGCCGTTCGGCTTGCCCTCGGTGAACGGCGAGTTGGCGAATAATGCAGTCGCCACCGGTTGCAGCGCCAGCGACACCCGCAGCTTCTTCACCATGTCGGCTTCCGACGAAAAGTCGAGGTTGGCCTGCACCGTGCACGTGCGATACATCATGTCGAGGCCGAGCGATCCGACCTTCGGCATGTAGGCCGTCATGATCTTGTAGCGGCCCTTCGGCATCTTCGGCATGTCGGCGCGCGTCCAGTTCGGCGTCATGCCAATACCGAGAAAGCCGATGCCGAGCGGCTTCGCGACTTCGCGCACCTGCGCCAGGTGCGCCATCAGCTCGGCCGCCGTTTGATGCACATTGTCGAGCGGCGCGCCCGACAGTTCGAACTGTCCGCCCGGCTCGAGCGAGATCGCGCCGCCGCCGGTGACGTCGAACATGCCGATGATGTTGTCGCCCTCCATGATCGGTTCCCAGCCGAGCAGATCACGCATGCCGTTGAGCAGCGACCGGATGCTGCGTTTGCCCGCATAGGGCACCGGCCGGTGGTCGTCGACCGTGAAGGCGAACTTCTCGTGCTCGGTGCCGACGCGGAACTGCGCCTTCGGCTTGCAGCCCGCTTCGAGCCAGGCGACGAGTTCGTCGCGGGTCTCGATCGGGGTCATGTCGATCTGGTCACGAGCCATGCAGCCGTCCGGGCAAAAAAGGTCGCGACCTTAAACATGGGAACCGGCAAAGGGCAATGTGAGACGGCCCATGCGAATTTGCGGGGCATCCGTTGTCATTGCCGGGCATAGCCGTTCGAAGAACGGCGTCGCCTTGCTATGACCCGGTTCGCGCCGCCTGTCCTATCCGCCGTCATGGCCTGGCTTGTCCCGGCCATCCCGTTTGGCGGGGCATCGCCTTGCCTTCTCGAGCGGGATCACCGGGACAAGCCCGGTGATGACGCGCGGAGGGTGGAGTGTGCGTTTTCCACCCAACCGATTCACTTTTCAAACAGCCGTTCAAACAGGCAAGCGTCATCGCCCGGATTTTTGGACAGGCGCCGGGAGCCGCCTGCATTTCATCGTGCGCGTCGCCCGGAAAAGAACCGAGGGCGCGCGGGACGCCAGGGGTCCGGGCGCACACAAGTTTACGCAGTGTGCGCAAACAAGCGTGCTCGGACCCACGGGCCTCGACGCCTCGCGACATCGAGGCTTGTCGAAGTCCTGTTTAGTACCGCAAGTCCGCCAGAACCAAAGGCGTCCCGCGCGCGGTGTTTGTAAGGTTTGCTCCGCGCCGTCCCCGGTGGTCGACCCGTTCGTCACACCGGCCCGTTGTCCGTTCCGTGTAACGCTCCACCGTGGAGACCCTGGCACCTCAGCCAGCGATGCTTCTGACCGCCCGCCGGCTTGCCAGCCGTCAGCGGGGTCTCGGCGTGCGGCTGGCACGCCGGGATCATGCGCGGCTTGGACCGCCGGGTGGGAAGTGCGCGCCGCATCTCCGACGCCCCATTCCCGGCCACCGCTCCCCGCCCCGCGTCTGGAGACGCTGATCAGACACCCCTCGGTAACGAGGCGGGATAAACATAGGAAAACATACCTTAGGAATAAAGTCAACAGAATTGTTCATATTTTGTTCTTTGTGTTGCCGCAGGCTTGCTCTATTGATTCGTGCCCCATGCCGCAGTTCACACCCCACCAGGACCAGGCCCTCAGCGTCGTCGCCGCCTGGCTCCAATCCAAACCCGGGACCAACGGCACGCCGCAGGTGTTCCGCCTGTTCGGCTATGCCGGCACCGGCAAGACCACGCTGGCCACGCACATCGCCGATGATGTCGATGGCGACGTGAAGTTCGCCGCCTTCACCGGCAAGGCCGCCTCCGTGATGCGCGGTAAGGGCTGCCATGGCGCCTCGACGATCCACAGCCTGATTTACCGCGCGCGCGAGAGCGGCGAGGAACTGCCGAGCTTCGATCTGTGGGACGAGGCGCCCGCTTCCAAGGCCGAACTGATCATCATCGACGAATGCTCGATGGTCGACGCCGAGCTTGGCCGTGACCTGCTCTCCTTCGGCGTCCCGCTACTGGTGCTCGGCGATCCCGCGCAACTGCCGCCGATCCAGGGTGGCGGATTTTTCACCGAGGCCGAGCCGGACGTAATGCTCACAGAGGTGCACCGCCAGGCGCAGGACGATCCGATCGTGCGGCTGTCGATGAACATCCGCGCCGGCGAATATCTCGAGCCCGGCCGCTATGGCGAGACCGAGGTCATCCGCAAAGCCGATCTCGATCCGGAGCGCGTGCTCGACGCCGATCAGGTGCTGGTCGGGCGCAATGCCACGCGCCGGTCGTACAACAAGCGCATGCGCGAGCGCCGCGGCTTCGAGGATGACATGCCATCGGCCGGCGATAAGCTCGTGTGCCTGCGCAACAACCGCAAGAAGGGCCTGTTCAACGGTGGCCTCTGGTCGGTGAAGGACCGCGGCGCGCGCAAGACCGGCATCATGACGATGCGGCTGTTGCCCGACGACGAAACGGCGACGCGCGGCGTGAAGGTGTCGGTGCGCCCGGAATGCTTCACCGGCGGCATCGAGCAGATCGATTGGCAGCGGCGCAAGCCCTATGACGAATTCGATTACGGTTACGTGCTCACCGTGCACAAAGCGCAAGGCTCGCAGTGGGACGACGTCGTGTTGTTCGACGAGAGCTTTGCGTTCCCGGACAGCCGTGAGCGCTGGCTCTACACCGGCGTCACACGCGCTGCGAAGAAGCTGACGGTGGTGGTGTGAGCGAATGAAAGTTAGCGGTTAGCAAAGTCTGGGTCCCCGCTTTCGCGGGGAAGAACGGGAAATTCAACGCCTTCCCGCCCTCCGATGCACCAACGGCAGCGCCGCCAGCGCAATTGCGGTGATCAGCGCGCCGGCTAAAAATGTCCCGCGCGGCCCGACCATGTCCCAGAGCGCGCCGGCAATAATGCTGGCCGCCAGTAACGCAACACCGCTTGCCAGATTGAACATGCCGAAGGCGGTGCCGCGCAATTCCACAGGCGCTGTGTCGGCGACCAGCGCCGACAGCAGCCCTTGTGTCAGGCCCATATGCAGGCCCCAAAGCGCAACGCCGATCATCACCGTCGATACGCTATTGCCGAACGCCAGCACGAGATCGGCAAAAATCAGCAGCCCGAACCCGACGACGAGAATGCCCAAGCGGCCGAGGTTGTCCGACAGCGCACCGGCCGGCCACGCCGAGGCGGTGTAGACGACGTTCATCACCACCATCACGACCGGCACAATGGCGACATCCATGCCGACCGACCGCGCGCGCAGCAGGAGAAAAGCCTCGCTGAAGCGCGCCAGCGTGAAGATCGCCGACACGCCGACCACCATCCAGTAGCGGACATCGAGCCGCGCGAGCTCGATGCGCGAGAAGGGCGAGCGCATGGCGCGTGCGCCCGGCGCCCGTTCCGGTTCGCGCACCGCAAAAACGATGATGGCCAGCGAGACGAAAGCTGGCACGACGGCGATCCAGAACACGGTGGTAAAATTATCGGCGAACAACGCCATGAAGACGATCGCCGCGAGCGGGCCAAGCACCGCACCCACAGTATCGAGCGACTGCCGCAGGCCGAAGGCGGTGCCGCGCAAATCGGCCGGGGTGAGATCGGCGATGAGTGCGTCGCGCGGCGCGCCACGGATGCCCTTGCCGATCCGGTCGACAAAGCGCGCCGCGGTCAGCCAGGCGATGCCGGACGCCAGCGGAAACACCGGCTTGGTGAAAGCGGCCAGGCCATAGCCAAGCGCGGCCAGCAGCTTGCGTTTGCCCAGATAATCGCTGAGCGCGCCCGAAAAGATTTTGGTGATCGAGGCGGTGGCTTCAGCAATGCCTTCGATGAAGCCGACGGTGAGCGTCGAAGCACCGAGCACGGTCACCAGATAAAGCGGTAGCAATGCGTGGATCATCTCGGAGGAGAGATCCATGAACAGCGACACCAGCCCGAGCGACCAGACGCTGCCGGGAATTTCGCGCCACCGGAAAAGGGAGCGGGGTTCGGGAGGCATGGAACACTCAATTGTCGACGCCACAAAGTCTGGCACGGCCGCAACGCAAACTCACTTCCCCTCTCCCCTTGTGGGAGAGGGTGACGAGCCGGAGCGATAGCGAAGGCGAGCCGGGTGAGGGGTCTGTGCTTCTCGTGAGGTACAACCCCTCACCCGCCCTCGCTCGGCTACGCCTCCGCTCGGGCACCCTCTCCCACAAAGGGAGAGGGAAAGCGAGAACGGGGCGAGGGAATTACGCCGCTTCTTTCTTCTTCGCCGGCGCGAAGCGCTGGTAGAAACCCTCGTCGTGCTCGGCGAGATCGAGCAGCAGCTTGTTGGGCGCAAAGCGCTGTCCGTATTTCTTCTCAAGCTTGCGGCAAAGCGCGACGAACTTCTTCGTCCCCATCATGTCGATCCACGACAGCGTGCCGCCGGAGAACGGCGCAAAACCGAAACCGAGGATGGAGCCAACATCGGCCTCGCGCACGTCGGTGAGCACTTTTTCCTCGAAGCAGCGCGACGTTTCGAGCGCCTGGATGCCGAGCAGGCGCAGCTTGAGCTCCTCGACGTCGATCTTTTCCGGGGCGAGCAGTTTCTTAGGCTGTAAATCGACGAGGCCGGGCCACAATTTCTTCGGTCCGTTCGCCGGATAATCATAAAACCCTTTGCCGTTCTTGCGGCCGAAACGGCCGCGCTTCTCGACCATTTCCTGCAGCAGTTCCTTTTGCCGCGGATCGATCGCCTTGGCGCCGAGATCGGCTTCGGTGGCCTTGAGGATTTTCCAGGCGAGATCGACCGCCACTTCGTCATTGAGCGAAAGCGGGCCGACCGGCATGCCCGCGATGCGGCCGACATTCTCGATCATCGCCGCTGGGACACCTTCCGTCAGCATCAGATGGCCTTCGCGGATATAGGTGCCGACCACACGCGAGGTGTAGAAGCCGCGCGAGTCGTTCACAACAATAGGAGTCTTCCGGATGGCGCGCACGTAGTCGAGCGATGCAGCGAGCGCCTTGTTGCCGGTTTGCTTGCCGAGAATGATCTCGACCAGCATCATGCGGTCGACCGGCGAGAAAAAGTGAATGCCGATGAAGCGCGCCGGATCCTTGAATTCGGAGGCAAGCGAACTGATCGGCAGCGTCGAGGTGTTGGAGGCAAAAATCGCAGTGTCGCCGATCACCGCCTGGATTTTTGCAATGACGTCGGACTTGATCTTGCGGTCCTCATAGACCGCCTCGATGACGAGGTCGCAGTCCTTCAGCGCTGCGTAATCGGGCGTCGGCGTAATGCGGCTGAGCAGTTCATCGCGCTCGGCGCCTTTCATGCGGCCCTTCATCACGCGGTCGCTGAGCGCCTTGTGCAGGGCGGCCTTGCCTTTGTCGGCGGTTTCCTGATCGCGATCGATCAACACCACCTGCAACCCGGCAGCGGCGCTGACCTGCGCGATACCGGCCCCCATGAAGCCGGCTCCGACCACGCCGATTTTTTTCAAGGTTGTCGGCGGCTCATTCGGCGGGCGCCGCGCGCCCTTGTTGAGATCCTGCATCGACACGAACAGCGAGCGGATCATCGCCGACGCTTCCGGGGAGCGCAAAATCTTGGCGAACCACCGCAACTCCACGCGCAGCGCGGTGTCGAACGGCAGTTGCAGGCCTTCGTAGACCACCTGGAGAATGGCGCGCGCCGCCGGATAATTGTCATATGTCTCGCGCCGGTAGATCGCGTTGGCGGCGGGGAACGTCATCATGCCCGCTTTGGAATAGACCGGCCCGCCCGGCAGGCGAAAACCCTGCACATCCCAGGGCGCAACACCCTTGCCGCCGGACTTGATCCAGTCCTTTGCCGCCTTGATAAGTTCGGCTGCCGGCACGACGTTGTCGATCAGCTTCATTGTTTTGGCGCGGTCGACCTTGAGCTGGTCGCCCTTGAGCAGAAATTGCAGCGCGTCGGCAGGCAGGATCATGCGCGCGACGCGCTGGGTGCCGCCGGCGCCGGGAAACAATCCGATCTTGATCTCGGGCAGGCCGAGCCGCGTCCGGGGTTCGTCGGCCGCGATGCGGTGGTGGCATGCGAGCGCGAGTTCGAAGCCGCCGCCCATGGCGGTGCCGTTGAGCGCGCACACCCACGGCTTGCCGCAGGTTTCGATGCGCCGGTAAAGCAGCGACAGCTTGCGGCTTTCCTCGAACACGAAAGCCGCGGCCGCCTCTTCGCCTTGCGTACGGACCATGTTGGCGAACATCGCACCCATGCGCTCGAGCATTGTGAGATCAGCGCCGCCGCAGAAGGCGTCCTTGCCAGAGGTGATGACCGCGCCCTTGATGGCGGCATCGCCCGCGACTTTCTCGACAACCGCGCCGAGCTCCTCGATGACGCCCATCGTGATGACGTTCATCGAACGGTCGGCCATGTCCCAGGTGACCAGCGCGATGCCGTCGGCGTCGACGTCGAGTTTAAAGTTCGCCATGCAGATGGCTCCTATTTAGGGTAAGGCTCGCCGTTCTTCTTGGTGTAGCGGGCACCTTTTTCGTCACGCACGACCATCATGTCGATCTCGGAATAATGCGCGCGCTCGGATGGCGCGCGCGTGCCGACCTCGATGAAGACTGTGTCGCGATCCGAGCGATTGATCAGGCAGTGCCCGTTCGCCACACCGGCCTTCCAGGCGGCCGCATCGCCCGGCTTGAGCACGGTCTCGCCGCCATCCTCGCGCAACACCACTTCGCCTTCGAGCACATATACGAGCTCGTCCTCGCCCTCGTGCCAGTGGCGCTGCGATGACGCCGCACCCGGCTTGAGCGTGCAGATATTGACGCCGAAATGTGTGAGGCCGGCCGCGCGGGCAAGCCGCTTGCGGCTGCGTCCCTCCACCGCCTTGTTGAACGGCGACGGATAACCCGTCGAGGTATCAATTGCGATTTTTCCGATGTCGATTTTCGGCATTGCCAGTCTCACCTATACGCGTTCGATAATCGTCGCCGTGCCCATGCCAAGACCGATGCAGAGCGTGATCAGCGCGGTTTCCTTGTTGCGGCGTTCGAGCTCGTCGAGCACGGTGCCGAGGATCATGGCGCCGGTTGCGCCGAGCGGATGACCCATGGCAATGGCCCCGCCATTCACGTTCATCTTGTCGTGCGAAATGTTGAGCGCCTGCATGTAGCGCAGCACCACCGAGGCGAAGGCCTCGTTGAGCTCCCACAGGTCGATATCTTGCTTGGTCATACCGGCTTTTTTCAGAACTTTTTCGCTGACCGGAATGGGCCCGGTCAGCATGATCGAGGGCTCGGAGCCGATATTGGCGAACTGTCGGATGCGCGCCCGTGGCTTGAGGCCCGCGGCCTTGCCCGCCGCCTTGCTGCCGATCAGCACCGCGGCGGCGCCGTCGACGATGCCCGAGGAATTGCCGGGCGTATGGACGTGGTTGACCGCCTCGACTTCCGGATAGCGTTGCACCGCCACCGCGTCGAAGCCCGCCATGTCGCCCATCTGCACGAAAGAGGGCTGCAAGGCAGCGAGCGTTTGCATCGTCGTCGCCGGGCGCATGTGCTCGTCCTTGGCCAAGATGGTGAGGCCGTTGACGTCCTTCACCGGCACAACGGAATTCTTGAATCGTCCCTCGTCCCAGGCCTTGGCCGCGCGCTTCTGGCTTTCGACCGCATAGGCATCGACGTCGTCGCGTGAAAAACCGAATTTCGTCGCGATCAGGTCGGCGGAAATACCTTGCGGCAGAAAATAAGTCGTCACCGCGATCGATGGATCGACCGGCCAGGCACCACCGGAAGCGCCGATGCCGATCCGGCTCATGGATTCGGCACCACCGCCGATCGTCATCTCGTGCTGGCCGGACATGACCTGCGCGGCCGCGAAATTCACCGCGTCGAGGCCCGATGCACAAAAGCGATTGATCTGCACGCCTGGCACCTCATCGCCGAACCCGGCCACGAGCGCAGCTGCCCGCGCGATATCGCCGCCGGCTTCGCCAACCGGGTCGACGCAGCCGAGCACCACGTCATCGATCAGCGTGGTGTCGAGCTTGTTGCGGTCGCGCACCGCGGCGAGTGTCTGGGCCGCGAGATTGAGCGCGGTGACCTCATGCAGCGATCCGTCCGCCTTGCCACGCCCGCGCGGTGTGCGGACTGCGTCGTAGATAAATGCGTCGGCCATTGTTCTTCTCCAGCCTCTCCACTGTCATGCCTGGGCTTGTCCCGGGCATCCCGCTTAGCGAGGCACTGCCCACCTGTTCGGGATGGCCGGGACAAGTTTACAGCCGGGCCGGCCAGCGGCCGGTCCCGGTTGCCCGGCTATGACAATCATAAACTCCTCGCGATCAACAGCTTCATGATCTCGTTGGTGCCCGCATAGATACGCAGAACGCGCGCATCGCGATACATCCGCGAGATCGGATATTCGTCCATATAGCCATAGCCGCCGAACAATTGCAGGCAGCGGTCGATCACTTTGCCTTGCGTATCGGTGAGCCGGTATTTCGCCATCGAAGCGGTGATGGTGTCGAGTTCGCCTTTGACGTGTTGCCCGATGCAGTGATCGAGAAACACCTTGGCGATGGTCGTGTCGGTCTTGCATTCGGCGAGTTCGAACTGGGTATTCTGAAACTCGATAATGGCCTTGCCGAAAGCCTTGCGCTGCTTGACATAGTCGACGGTGAGCGCAAGCGCCCGCTCCATCATCGCCACCGCGTGCACGGCCACGATCAGCCGCTCTTGCGGCAATTCCTTCATCAGCTGGTAGAAGCCCTGCCCTTCTTCGGTGCCGAGCAAGCTCGACGCCGGCAGCTGCACATCCTCGAAGAACAGCTCCGAGGTGTCGGCGGAATCCATGCCGAGCTTCTTGAGCTTGCGCCCGCGACGGAAACCTTGCGCATCGTCGGCCTCGACCACGAACAGCGAGACGCCCTTGGCGCCCGCTTTCGGATCGGTCTTGGCGACGACGACGATCAGATTGGCGTGCTGGCCGTTGGTGATGAAGGTCTTGGAACCGTTGAGAACGTATCCGTTGCCGGATTTCTTTGCTGAGGCGCGCACACCTTGCAGATCGGACCCCGTGCCAGGCTCGGTCATTGCGATGGCGCCGACCATCTCGCCGGTTGCGAGTTTCGGCAGCCAGCGCTTCTTCTGGTCTTCGGTCCCGTAATGCAAAATGTAGGGCGCAACAATGCCGGAATGAAGCGGCGCACCGAAGGTATCGAACCCGGCCAGCGAGAATTCGCGATTGATCACCGCCTCATGCGCAAAGCTTCCGCCCGCCCCGCCATATTCCTCCGGCATCGCGGCGCAAAGCAAACCCGCCGCGCCGGCCTTGGTCCAGACATCGCGATCGTACATGCCTGCTTCGTGCCAGCGGTCGAGATGGGGAACGAACTCGTCGGCGATGAAGCGCCGCGCCTGCTCTTCGAGCAGGACAAGGTCTTCGCTCATCCAGGCCGGGCGCGGGAGATTGAGTGCGTCCATCGGGCGAATCGCTTCTGAGCAGCACCATAGAGCCGGGCGGACCCGGCGGCGAGGCCCTCACTCAAACGTGGGTGGCCGCGGCCCCCACGGAATGCTAGGAGCGGGGCCGCTTAACAGCCGGGTTTGTCATCACCATGACTTCGTTGCAACGGGCCGTCGGCCAGGACGGATCGCCGACCGATTCCGCAGCCGCGTGGCTGCGCCTCACCGTGGCCGTGGTGCTGTCCACCATCGGCGGCGTCGGCATGTGGTCGATCATGGTGGCTTTGCCCGTGATCCAGACCGATTTCGGCGTCAGCCGCGCCGACGCCTCCCTGCCCTTCACCATGGTGATGATCGGTTTTGCGGGCGGTGGCATCCTGATGGGCCGGCTCGCCGACCGCTTCGGCATTGCGGTCCCGCTGGCCATCGGAACGCTGGCGTCATCGGCCGGCTATCTGGCGACCGGAATGTCGTCGAGCCTGTGGCAGGTCGCCCTCGCACATGCGCTGATCGGGCTGGGCAGCTCGGCGACGTTCGGCCCGGTGATGGCCGATATCTCGCACTGGTTCGTCCGCCGCCGCGGCATCGCGGTCGCAATCGCGGCCTCCGGGAATTATTTCGCCGGCACGATCTGGCCGCCGGTGGTGCAGCATTTCATTGCCGCCGACGGCTGGCGCGCAACCCATACCGGCATTGGCCTGTTCTGCCTTGTTGCTACGCTGCCGCTGGTTCTCCTGCTGCGCCGGCGCATCGAGGACCACCACAGCGACGCCTCCGGCGCGGCCGCGGCCGGCGTCAGGCCGAGGCGCCATTCTCGCCGCTGACACTGCAGATCCTGCTGAGCATCGCCGGCGTGGCCTGCTGCGTGGCGATGGCGATGCCGCAAGTCCATATCGTCGCCTATTGCGGCGACCTCGGTTACGGCGTCGCGCGTGGCGCCGAGATGCTCTCGATGATGCTCGGCTTCGGCATCATCAGCCGAATTGCCTCGGGCTTCATCGCCGACCGCATCGGCGGCGTGCGCACGCTGCTGCTTGGCTCGGTGCTGCAAGGTACCGCTCTGTTTCTCTATCTGTGGTTCGACGGCCTGGTTTCGCTTTACGTGATCTCGGCGCTGTTTGGCCTTTTCCAGGGCGGCATCGTGCCGAGCTACGCCATCATCGTGCGCGAATATTTTTCGCCGCGCGAGGCCGGCACGCGCCTCGGTCTCGTCCTGATGGCGACACTCCTTGGCATGGCGCTGGGCGGCTGGATGTCGGGATGGATCTTCGACCTCACCGGTTCCTACCGGGCCGCGTTCCTCAATGGCCTCGGCTTTAATCTGGTGAACGTGTCGATCATGACCTGGCTGCTGCAACGGTCGCGCAGCAGCGGCAAACTCGCGGCGGCCTAAAGCAAGTTCGTGCTCACTAAAATCCGTTCGTCCCCGCGAAAGCAGGGACGAACGGTTAAGTGGACTAGAACGCGTCGTCCGGCAATTCCATGGTCGAGGCCGCACCCGCCTGGATGCGGGCAAGCCGCGTCGCCGTCTCCGGCAACATGCGCTCCATGAAAAAGCGTGCGGTGACTAGCTTTGCATTCATGCGCTCGGCCGAGCCATTGGCATTCTTGGCGATCGCAGCTTCGGCAATCCGGCACCACATGTAGCCGAGCGCCACGAGGCCAAAGAGATGCATGTAGTCATATGAGCCCGCCCCGGCATTGTCGGGCTTGGTCATGGCGTTCTGCATGAACCACATTGACGCCTGCTGGAGGTGCGCCAGCGACGCGCCCATCGGCTTGAGATAGACATTCATCGCGTCGTTGTTGACGCGTTCCTTGAGATAGGCCTGCACCTCATTGAAGAAGGCCATGAGGGCGCGGCCGCCGTCCTTGCCGAGCTTGCGGCCGACCAGATCGAGCGCCTGGATGCCGTTGGCACCTTCGTAAATCTGCGCAATGCGGGCATCACGCACGAATTGCTCCATGCCGTGTTCGGCGATGTAGCCGTGGCCGCCGAACATCTGCTGCGCCATCACCGCATTGGCGAAGCCGCCATCGGTGAGCACACCTTTGATGACCGGCGTGAGCAGGCCCATGTGATCGTCGGCGCTCTGGCGTTCCTTTTCATCTTCCGAACGATGCGCGATGTCGCTCTTGAGCGCGGTCCACAACACCAGCGCACGCGCGGCTTCGTTGAAGGCGCGGATGCTGAGCAGCGTGCGGCGCACATCGGGATGCACGATGATCGGATCGGCCGGCTTGTCGGGATATTTGGTGCCCGAAATCGCACGGCCCTGCAGACGCTCTTTCGCGTAGATCGCCGCGTTCTGATAGGCGACTTCCGATTGCGCGAGCCCCTGTACGCCGACGCCAAGGCGCGCTTCGTTCATCATCGTGAACATGGCGTTGAGCCCGCGGTTCTCTGCGCCGACCAGCCAGCCGGTGGCACCGTCATAGTTCATGACGCAGGTCGAGTTGCCGTGGATGCCCATCTTCTCTTCGATCGAGCCGCAAGTGACGGCGTTGCGCGCGCCGAGCGACCCGTCATCCTTCACCATGAATTTCGGTACCACGAACAGTGATATGCCTTTGGTGCCCGCGGGCGCACCTTCGATGCGCGCAAGCACCAGATGAATGATGTTCTGCGACAGATCGTGTTCGCCGGCCGAAATGAAGATCTTGGTGCCGGAAATCTTGTAACTGCCGTCCGCCTGCTTGACCGCCTTCGAGCGCAGCAGCCCGAGATCGGTGCCGCAGTGCGGCTCGGTGAGATTCATGGTGCCGGTCCACACGCCTTCGACCATCTTCGGCAGATATTTTTTCTTGAGCTCGTCGGACGCATGCACAAGCATGGCCGCGATGGCGCCCTGCGTGAGACCTGGGTACATCGCGAAGGCCATGTTCGCGGAGCAGAGAAATTCATTGACCACGATGGTCATGGTCGCCGGCAGGCCCTGCCCGCCGAATTCAGACGGCACTGAAATTCCGATCCAGCCGCCCTCGACGATTTGCCTGTAGGCATCCTTAAATCCGGTCGGCGTCGTCACACTGCCGTCAGCGGCGCGCTTGCAGCCTTCCTTGTCGCCGACGCGATTGAGCGGCGTCAGCACTTCTTCACTGAACTTGGCCGCCTCGCGCAGCACCGCTTCCACCACATCGGGGGACGCATCGGAGAAGCCCGGCAGATTACCGTAGTGGTCGAGATGGAAGACGTCGTTGAGCAGGAACAACGCATCGTCCACAGGCGCCTTATATGTCGGCATGGTTCTCTCCCCGGCAAAGCGCCGCGAGGTGTTAACAGAATATGAAGCGAAGGATTTCCGCTTCCCCGATAGTGCGGCCGGCCAAGGTCGCTGCGGGCCAGGCCGAGGCGACCTGGCGGCCACTTCGGTTCACATTATGACGAAGCGGGTTTACACCCGCGTTAAGGGCCATGGAAACGTTGGTATCAGCGCGTTCCGGGCAGGCGGGAGCGGCCGGAGGTGCCGGAACCCGTGAGCATTTCGGTGTAGATCTGACGCAATTCGGCGATCGCCAGCTCAATGTCGCGGCGCTGGCGCTCGAGCAAATTGATCTGATCGATACATTTGCGGCGACCGATCGGCAGAACCTTCGCGCACCGGTTCACCGGCACCGCGAGCAATTCGCGGATCTCGCTCAATGTAAAGCCGAGCCGCTTGCCCTGGAGGATGAGTGCAAGGCGGTCACGGTCGACCTGGCTGAAGGCCTTTGTGGCACCGCCACCGTGCTGCCCGAGCAAGCCCTTGCTTTGATAAAATCGCAGCGCCCGGAGCGTCACGCCCGTCTCGCGGGCTAGCTCCCCGATTGTGAGTCCATCGCACACGTCTGGCTCGCCTGCGGAACCCGTCTTGCCAGCAGGTAAATCGATACCGTCGTGAGTGTGCGTACGACCCTCGCTCGCCATGGCCGCCAACTCAACTCCCACTATCCCGAATCGGGTATGTTTTAGGCCTGCAACCTGCAGGGGTGGCGGCATTCAGGTAGTCCGCCTTGAAATAATTACAACCGGCCGACGGGGATATTCTGTTGCCCGAAACCTGCGCGCGCACGAATTTGCGCGAAACATCGGGGCATCGGCAAAACGTTAACGGCTTGTTTACCGCAACCGGCAAAAAGTCGGTGTGTGGACGAAGGACCGAGCCCCGTATCCACCCGCTGTTAACGCGCGCTGGTTCTCCGAGAGTCGACTGACTCTTTGCGTCTCCACCTCGGACGTGGGTGTGAGCATGAAATTTGGCTTCCCGTGGAGCGTCAAAGATATCCGGCCGGATGCCCGTGACACCGCGCGCGAGGCCGCCCGCCGCGCAGGCCTGCCGGTGAATGAATGGCTCAACGCCGTCATCCTGCAACACGCCGCCGGACAAAACGCCAACGCGTTTGCGCGCGGCAACGACGGCGTCCCCGCTGATCACAATTCCCAAAATAATTCGCAAGTGCATCTGCGGCTGGACAATCTCGCGCGCCGCATCGATCAGGTGACGCGCCGCGGACCGGCGGCTTACGCGCCTAAACGCAACCGTGACGACGCTGACCAGGTTGCCGAGCTGATCTCCCGCCTCGAGCAAAGGTTTGACCAATTTGCCGCGACTAGCCCGGCTGTAATGCCGGCTGCGCCGAATACGCCGGTGCCGCCCGGTCTCGATCGCGCGGTTGCCGAAATCAGTGCGCGCCGGCGGGCACTCAACGGCGAGGCGGCGCCAGCAGCCGCACCAGCTCCTGTCCCGATGCCGACGCAGGACCTCTCCGGCCTCGAAAACGAATTGCGCCGGATCACCAACCAGATTGAGACTTTGCGGCGTCCGGGCGTTGAGGAAGCGATCAATGCGCTACGCGCCGAACTTGGCGCCATCGGGCGCACGCTCAACGAGGCGATGCCGCGCCGCGCCCTCGAAGCCATTGAAAGACAAATCCAGGACCTCAATCAGCGCATCGCGGAAGGCCGGCAGGCCGGAATCAACAGCGGCGCGCTCGAGGGTATCGAACGCGGCCTCGCCAACGTACGCGACGCTTTGAGGGATTTGACGCCGGCGGAAAATCTCGTCGGCTACACCGACGCCATCAATGCGCTCGCCCACAAGATCGATCTCATCGTTGCCCAGCGAGATCCCGCGACGATGATGCAGCTTGAGCGCTCGATCACCACCTTGCGCGAACTGGCGGCACATGTCGCATCGAACGAGACAGTGAACAGCCTCGCCGCTCACGTGCAGTCGCTGGGCGCGAAGGTCGATCAACTCGCCGCCAGCGGCACCGGTGCGGCAATCAATAATCTTGAGCAGCGCATCGACGAGATCAGCCGTGCGCTCGCGCAACGCACGCAGACGGACGACGGCGTCCCCGGGCGTCTTGAGGCGCTGATCCGGTCGATGTCGGACAAGATTGAACAGATGCAGCGGGCGCACAGCGAACCTGTCGCGTTTGGGCATCTCGAGGACCGCATCGTCAAGCTGGTGCAGCGGCTGGACGCTTCGGATGCCCGGCTTGGCCATCTGGAAGCTGTCGAGCGTGGCTTGACCGATTTGCTCGTGCATATCGAGGAACTGCGCGCCAACAAGCAGTCCTCGGCCTTGCGGGTGGAAGACACCTCCGGCATTGACATGCTCAAGCAGGACGTTGCGCGCACGCAAAGCACAGTCGAGGCGGTGCACGGCACGCTCGGCCATGTGGTCGAGCGCCTGACCGAGATTGAGAAGGACATTCGCAGCGATCGCAGGGCATCGGCCGTTCCCGAAAACAACATCCTCGAGCTGACGCAGCCCGCCGCGAACCTCGGGATCGCCATGTTCGCCGCCGAGCCCGAGATCGTGCCGCAACCCGTGTCCGATGTTCCAGAAGAGGCGGCCGCGATGAGCGTGGCTGAGCCGGCGCCCGTTGCCGCGGAGGCGCCGCCCGCACCGGCCCCCGTCATCAATCGTCAGCCGGCGGCGAACGTCGCACCCGTCATCACAGACACTCTACCGGACCAACCGCTCGAACCCGGGTCGGGACCGCCGCGCGCGACAATGAATCCGGGCGCGCGCATCGTCGCCTCGGAAGCAGGCTTCGGCAGCGTGCGGCCCGCCGCAGCGACCACCGGCGGCAAATCGAGCTACATCGCCGCCGCTCGCCGCGCAGCTCAGGCGGCCGGACAGGATCCGAAGACGCGGTCACCGCGCGCCGATGCCTCCAAAGACAATGGCAAGTCGGTGCGCTCCAAGATGATGAGGCGGGTCAAATCACTGTTCCTCGCCGCGAGTATCGTCGCCATCGTGATCGGCTCGATTCAGTTCGCCGGAAACATTTTCAACTTCGGATTTTTCGATTCGGACAGCGCCAAGCTCACCCAGGATTTCGACGCCAATACGCCGACCGGCGACGAGCCGGAAACCACCGCCGACGCAGACACCGTGACATCGCCGGCGCTCGCCGACAGTCAACCGGCATCTGATCAGGATCGGGCCACCGCCCCGGCGACGTCCAGCGCGGATATCACGGCCTCCTTGCTGGCGCCGCCGACGCTGCCAGGCCTGTCGCCTGCCAAACCAGCCCCCGCTCCGGCAATGACTACGATCCAGCCGGGGCTGAACATCAATCAGCCGGCGCGAAATGCGCCGCCGGTGAACGCAATGCCGGCCTTGAGCGCGCCGCTGCCGAACGCGCCGCCTGAGCCGAAGGCCGATGTGACGGGTTCAATCGCGCGCGCTCCGGCCGGCAATCGGCCGCCGCAACCCGCGACACAGCCGACCACCGACCGCCTGCCGGCCGCTATTGCCGGGCCGCGCCTGCGCACGGCGGCACTGAGCGGCGATGCCGGCGCCGCCTACGAGATAGCCATGCGCTTCTCCGAGGGCCGCGGCGTGCCCGCCAATCTCGAGGAAGCGGCGCATTGGTACGAGCTGGCGGCGAGCAAGGGCCTGACCCCGGCGCAGTTCCGTTATGCCAGCATGCTCGAAAAGGGCCAGGGCGTGAAAAAGGACCTGGAGTCCGCCCGCAAGCTTTACGTGGCCGCGGCCGGCAAGGGGCACGCCAAGGCGATGCACAATCTCGCGGTGCTCTATGCCGAAGGCATTGAAGGCAAGCCGGACTATGTCAGCGCCGCACAATGGTTCCGCAAGGCCGCCGAGTATGGCGTTGCCGACAGCCAGTACAATCTTGGCGTGTTGGCCGCGCGCGGCATCGGCATGGATCGCAACATCGCCGAATCCTACAAATGGTTCGCGCTGGCGGCCGCCCAGGGCGACAAGGACGCGGGCCGCAAACGCGACGAGCTCGCGACGCAGCTGGATGCGCAGACGCTGGCGGGTATCCAGCAAGCCCTCAAAAGCTATACGGCCCAGGCCCAGCCGGCCGAAGCCATCGCGATCCCCGAACCGTCGGGTGGCTGGGATCGCACGCCGTCCTCGGCGGAGAAGCCGCGGGCTGGCGCCCCGCTTCCGATCGGCGCGTTCAACTCGGGGAAGCTGTGAACTGCGGCGGCCCCAGTGCATCTAAACGTGATCACCGACCCATTCATCCGCTAAAGTTGACCCGAGCCTTGATTCCGTTCGTCTCGAGGTTGTCATAAAGATCGACACCGCTGACGTTCCGGCGCGTCATGGTGTTTACTTCTTTGAAGCGGCTCCGGTGCACGGCATGAACGGCCGGAGCACCGGTCAAAACCTCGGACGCAGCGCTTGCAGATTTACCTCCCCATCGCCGACTTGCCAGTGAACGTCTTTCTCGTACTCGCGATGGGGCTTGCGGTCGGCTACATCTCCGGAATGTTCGGTATCGGTGGCGGCTTCCTGATGACGCCGCTGCTGATCTTTATCGGCATCTCGCCTGCCGTGGCGGTGGCGACCGTCGCCAGCCACATTGCAGCGTCTTCGTTCTCCGGCGCAATCAGCTACTGGCGCCGGCGCGCGATCGATGTCGCGCTCGCCATGATGCTGTTGAGCGCCGGCATCGTCGGCACAGCCACCGGTGTCTGGCTGTTTACCGAAATGCGCGCGCTCGACCAGCTCGACCTGATGATCGGACTTTCTTACGTGACGCTGCTCACCGCCGTCGGTGGCATGATGATCTACGAGAGCCTGCGTGCGGAATTGCGCACCCGGCACGGACAGCTTGCCACGCTGCGGCGGCCGGGCAGCCACACGTGGCTGCATGGCCTGCCGTTCAAGCTCCGTTTCAAACGCTCGAAGATCTACGTCTCGGCCATCCCGGTCTGGGCGATCGGATTCATTATCGGTTTTGTCGGCGCGATCATGGGCATCGGCGGCGGCTTCTTGCTGGTGCCGATGCTGATCTATTTTCTGCGGGTGCCGACCGCGACCGTCATTGGCACCTCGATGGTGCTGACGCTGGTCACGATGGCCTCCGCAACGGTGATGCACGCGGCCACCAACCATCTGGTCGATGCCGTGTTAGCGCTGATCCTGATGGTCGGCGGCGTGATCGGCGCACAGTTTGGCGCGCGCATGGGACAGAAGATGCGTGGCGAACGGCTGCGTCTACTGCTCGGTCTGTTGGTCTTTGCAGTCGGCTGCCGCTTTGCGTACGAACTGGTCGTGCAGCCCGACGATCTTTACTCGCTTCGCTACGTGAGGCCCGACTGATGCGTCGCGTCGCGCTCACCCTGATGTTTATTGTGGTGGCCGCCGCCACCGGGCCGGCGAGCGCCGAGCGGCTTGTGGTGTCGCTGTCGAATCATCGGGTCGCCGTCACGTCGAACTTCGTCGGCGAGGAGCTGGTGCTGTTCGGCACGATTGAACCCGACCCCGCCACGGCGCCGCTGCACCCGCCTTATGATCTCGTCGTCACGGTGTCGGGGCCGCGCCAGACGCTGCGCACGCGCCGCAAGCAACGCATGGCCGGCATCTGGGTCAATGTCAACTCGCGCGAATTCGTCAGCGTGCCGACCTATCTCGCCGTGCTGAGCAATCGTCCGGTCACCGAAATCGCCAATGAGGACACATTGCGGCGGCTGCAGATTGGCCTCGATAATTTTCTACTGCCGCAGCGCATTGGCATCGACCTCGCCGACACTGTCCGCGATGATCCATTCCGGAGTGCCTTCGTGCGGCTGCAAATCCAGCAGGGGCTCTATCGCGAATCCGGCACCGCCGTGACATTCCTCACGCCCACGGTGTTTCGCGCCGCGATTCCAATGCCTGCGGCCGTGTCGACCGGCAACTACGCGATCGACGTCCAATTGTTCGCCGGCGGCATCCTGGTTGCGCGCACCAATTCGGCGCTGGAAGTGATCAAGACCGGTTTTGAGCAATATGTCGCCGATGCCGCGCGCGACTACGGCCTGTTTTATGGTCTGGCGACCGCCGCGATGGCGCTGCTGATCGGCTGGTTTGCCAGCCTGGTGTTCGCGCGCGACTAGTGCAGCGGGGCGATCGGCGTGGCGACGCCGGGTTGCAGCAGGCGCAAGCGCGACCCGAAGCCCAGCGCGCTGAACGCTTTTTGCAAGTCGTCCCCGTGCGGACCTAGTCCGCCAGACAGCGTTTGGCGCTGAATGAATAGAGACGGCCTTCGCCCAGAAGGTGCGCGCTGAATTTAAGCGTGCCGAACAAATCGCAAAACGCGGCATTGCGCACGTTGAGCCCGCCGGTAAATGCACCGAAGGCCGGCATTACCATGCGCATCTTGTCCGCCGCAAAACAACGGCGGCTCACCGTGCGGCCACGATGAGAAATGCGCGCGACCGGATGCAGGTGGCCGCTGACTTCGCCGGCCTCGCCGCTCGGCAAGTGCCGGAACGTCAATGCACCCAATGCCAGTGAATCGGTAAATGTGCCGCCAATGCCGGTGGCTGGCTCGGGATCGTGATTGCCGGTGATCCAGATCCATGCGCGGCCGCGCTGCATGATGCGCAAGGCGTCACGGTCATCATCGGCAAGCCGCGCCGGGCCGCCGCCGTCATGGAAACTGTCACCAAGGGCAACCACGCAGCGCGGAGCATAATGCGCAACAAGGCGCGCGAGCCGCGCCAGTGTCGCGGCGGTGTCGTAAGGTGGCAGCAGCACGCCGCGCGCCGCAAAGCTTGAGCCCTTTTCGAGATGTAAATCGGAAACCGCCAGCAGCCCCTGCTCCGGCCAGTAGAGCGCGCCATCGGGATTAGCGGCCAGGTTCACGCCGGCAATGGCGACACAATATTCCGCTCGTCCCCGCGCAAGCGGGGACCCAACTTCTTCTGGATTCCCGCTTGCGCGGGAATGAGCGGGAAGATTGCTCACGTCATCGCCTCCTTGATCAACTCATCCGCGGCTTCGGCCAGCAAACTATCCGAAGCCTCGCCATAAACCGTCTCACGCCCGATCTCCAGCAACACCGGAACCGAGAGCGGCGAGACGTGGTCGAGCGCTTTATGGACGATTCGGCCCCTGATGCGCGAGAGCATTTCGCCAAGCCGCTTGATGTCGAGCAGGCCGGTGGCGGCATCGGCGCGCGCCGCGCGCAAGAGAATGTGGTCGGCCTGATGCTTGCGCAGCACGTCGTAGACGAGATCGGTGGAAATCGTGAGCTGGCGGCGCGATTTCTCCTCACCGGGAAACCGTTTCTCGATCAAGCCCGCAATGATCGCGCAACTGCGGAAGGTACGCTTCATCAGCGCCGATTCAGCCAGCCATGCCTCCAGATCGTCGCCCAGCATGTCCTCGTCGAACAGCTTGGCGAGGGACAGTTCGCCGCGCGCAATGTGCAAACCGGCATCGCCAAGACCCCAGACGGCGAGCGCATATTCGTTAGCGACGAATCCGAGCGGCCGCAGGCGCGCACGTTCCAGGCGGCGCGTGAGCAGCATCCCCAGCGTCTGGTGCGCGAGCCGGCCTTCGAACGGATAACAGACCAGATAATATTTGGCGGCACGCGGGAAGGTCTCGACCAGTAGATCGCCGGCGCGCGGCAACAGCGAGCGCCATTGCTGGATCTCCAGCCATTCGCGCACCTGCTCCGGCAAGGCACGCCAGGCCTCGGGCATTGCAAGGATCGCGCGCACGCGCGCGGCCAGATACGTCGACAGCGGAAACTTTCCGCCTTCATAGGCCGGCACCTTCGGATCGGTGGCATTCGAACGCGACACATAGGCTTCGTTTTCGACCAGCGCCTCGTATTTGAGAATCTCGCCGGCAAACACGAACGTGTCGCCCACCGCCAACGTCTCGATGAAATATTCCTCGACCTCGCCGAGGATGCGCCCGCCGCGCGGAACCACGGCGCCGCTGCGGCGCGAGCGCACCAGCCGCACCTTGATCATGTCGGCCTCCACGATGGTGCCGACATTCATGCGGTAGCGCTGCGCCACACGCGGATGCGTGACGCGCCAGCGGCCATCTTTACCCTGTCTTATCTTGGCGAAGCGCTCATAGGCCTTGAGCGCGTAGCCGCCGGTCGCCACGAAATCGACCGCCGCATCGAAGTCGGCGCGCGCGAGGCCGGCATACGGCGCCGCGCTCCGCACCTCGGCAAAAAGCTCGTCGGCCAGAAATGGCGCACCGACAGCACGGCCGAGGATATGTTGCGCCAGCACGTCGAGCGCACCGGTGCGTAATGGCGGCGTATCCTGCGCATTTTCAGCGACCGCATCGATCGCCGCGCGGCACTCCAGCACCTCGAAGCGATTGGCCGGCACCAGCACCGCTTCGGATGGCTCGTCGAGCCGGTGATTGGAGCGGCCGATCCGCTGCATCAGCCGCGATGAGCCTTTCGGCGCGCCGACATTGATCACAAGGTCGACGTCGCCCCAGTCGACACCAAGATCGAGTGACGACGTGCACACGACTGCGCGCAACTTTCCAGCCACCATGGCGTCTTCCACGCGCCGTCGCTGCGCCACATCGAGCGAGCCGTGATGCAAGGCAATGGGGAGATTGTCGTCATTGGTACGCCACAGCTCCTGAAACAGGAATTCCGCCTGGCTGCGCGTGTTCACGAAGATCAGGGTCGTCTTGTGCGACTTGATGAGTGCATAGATTTCGCCGAGCGCGTGGCGCGCCGAGTGTCCGGCCCAGGGCAAATGTTCCGCGGTGTCCAGCATCGTGACACGCGGCTGCGCTCCGGCTTGCGCGATCACAACATCGGCATGCACCTGACCATGCAGCGGCTGCGGCATCAGGAAACGGCTGAGTTCGTCCGGCTCGGCAACAGTGGCGGACAGCCCGACGGTCGTGAGCTGCGGCGCCAGCGCAAACAGCCGCGCCAATCCGAGCGAGAGCAAGTCGCCGCGCTTGGAGGTGACCAGCGAGTGCAATTCATCGAGCACTACGCGCTTGAGTGTGCCGAACAAATAAGGCGCATCGGCGCTCGCCAGCAGCAACGCAAGCTGCTCGGGCGTGGTGAGCAGAATGTCGGGCGGGTCGCGGCGCTGGCGCTGCCGTTTGGACGCCGGCGTGTCGCCGGTGCGCGTTTCGAGCCGCACCGGCAGGCCCATTTCCTGCACCGGAATTTCGAGATTGCGCGCGATGTCGACGGCGAGCGCCTTCAGGGGCGAAATGTAAAGCGTGTGGAGCCCTTGCGAGCGCGTCAGCGCCCGCCCGGTCGACTGTAGATTGCGAGACCGCAGGCCGCGCTCGCTTAGTTCGACAAGCGTCGGGAGAAACCCGGCCAGCGTCTTGCCGCCGCCGGTCGGTGCGATCAGCAGCGCCGAGCGCCCGGCTTTCGCCTTTTCCAGCAATGCGAGCTGGTGTGCGCGCGGCTGCCAGCCGCGCTGTGCGAACCAGCGCGCAAAAATATCCGGCAAGTGCGGCGGGGCGTCGAAGAGATTGCGGGCAGGTTCCATTGACTGTCAGTTTGCGGCAACGACGATCAGCCCGGGGACTGGAGCGCCTTTTTCGGTGCGCGTCGAGGCAAAATCGAGGCTTACGGGCTTGAGACCGGCCGCAACCAACGCGACTTGCACATGCGCTTCGCCGTGGGCGTAACGCAAGGTGTCGCGCAGCACGACGCCGTCCCCGTCATGGGCCTCGACACTAAACGCCAGCATAGCGGACGGCGCCAGAACCTGCGCCGCGGCGCGCAGAACCGGCGCAAGATCGTCGAGATAGACGAACACATCGCCGGCGAGGATGAGATGATAGCGCGCCTTGAGCGCCGCTTCGTCGGCGAGAAACCGCAGCACCTCGCCCTCCACCAGCCGGTCGTAGAGACCTTTGGCGCGCGCCTGCGCCAGCATCGCCGGAGAAAGATCGATGCCGACCATCCAGTCGCTGACCGGACGGAACGGCAAAGCGGCAAGCCCGGTGCCGCAGCCGAGATCGAGCACCGAACCGAATTTCATGCGCCGCCCGGTCTGCGCAGCCGCAACCGCGCCAAACAGAAGCGCGGGCGCGCGGTAGCTCAGCCCCTCGGTCAACGCCTGGTCGAACGCCGCGGCATAGCCATCGAACAGCGTGCGCACGTAACTTTCCGGCATCGCGCCCGCCGGTTCGGCGCCGAGCCGCACGAGATGCAGCGCGGCGCCGTGACGATCCTGCGGGTCGGCCACCCTCGCCTGCGCAAAAGCCGCCACAGCACCGGCGCGGTCGCCCAGTTTTTCGCGCAGCTCGCCGAGCACAAACCAGGCCGGCGCATAATCCGGCGCAAGCTCCAGCGCCTGCACCAGCAGATCGGCGGCGCCGGCCAGGTCGCCTTTGGCCTCGCAGTCGCGCGCCCACTCAAAGCGGCGGTCGGCGATCAGATTGCCCGACGACAGATGGATCGGCTGCAGCTGCAAGCTCCAAATTCCCGGTACTGGCAATTCCTGGCACGATCTTGAGAGTAGCTTGGCGACCGCGATTTTAGGGCATATCTGTCACCGGCGCGCGCGTGCTAGCATCGCCGCCGCAGGAGGACGCGTAGGACTATGAGCAATGAAACGGTGACCAAGGTTTTCGGCGGCTCGCCGATGGCGGTTCTGGGCCGCCTCATTCTATTGTCGATCCTGATCGGCGTGGTCCTCTCGGCGCTGGGGCTCGACCCCTTCGATATCGTGCACAGCATCGAACGGCTGATTCGCAGCCTCTGGAATCTCGGCTTCGATGCGTTCCGCTGGCTGTGGCGGTATTTCCTGCTCGGCGCGGTGATCGTGATCCCGGTCTGGATCCTGATGCGATTGTTCAACGCGCCGCGCGGAAAATAACCCAGACGAACTTTCTTTTCGTTATGGCCAGGCATAGCCGTCCGAAGGACGGCGTGCTTTCGCACGCCTATGTGCCGGCCATCTCGCTTAGGAAGGCAACGCGGTGCCAAATTTATCGGGATCGCCGGGGACAAGCCCGGCGATGACCGTATTTTCAGCCGGGCCAGCTTTCCGCCGTGATCGCGGCGGCATCGGTGCCCACCATTGAAACAAGCGAATTGCGATGGCCGCGCTTGAGCGCTGCCGTAAGATCCGCCTTGATTTCATTCACGGCGCCGATGCCGCGATAGACCAGTCCGGTGTAGAGCTGCACCAGAGTGGCGCCGGCCTTGATCTTGGCGATCGCAGTGGCACCGGAGTCGATGCCGCCGACGCCGATCAACGGGAACGCGCCTTCGGCGCGCACGAAGGTTTCCGCCAACATGCGGGTCGCAAGCTTGAACATCGGCCGCCCTGATAGACCGCCCTGCTCGCGAGCTCGCTCGCGGTCACGCAACGAGCCCGGCCGCGAGATCGTGGTATTGCCGACGATCATGCCATCGACGCGGCGCTTACGCGCAACACCAACAACATCGTCGAGATCGGGCAGCGTCAGATCGGGCGCGATCTTGAGCAGCACCGGAACGAGCCCCGCGCGCGCACGGATCCGTTCGCGCGCCTCAAGGACGCGCCCGAGCAAGTCGTCAAGCGCGGTTGCCTGCTGCAAGTCGCGCAGGCCCGGCGTGTTGGGCGACGACACGTTGACCGTGAAATAGCTGGCGACGCCGGCAAAGGTCTCGATCAGCCGCGCGTAATCTTCCGTGCGATCGGTCGAGTTCGCGATTGGCCCCGATATTGACGCCGACAATACCGGCGGCGTTGCGGCGGCGAGCGAGCCGCATATGCACCACGGCCGCGCCGTCATTGTTGAAGCCGAGCCGGTTGATGACAGCCTCGTCTGACTCAAGACGAAACAGACGCGGCTGCGGGTTACCACTTTGCGCCCGCGGTGTAATGGTGCCGACCTCGACGAATCCGAAACCGAGACGCAGCAAGGCGTCCGGCACCTGCGCGTTTTTGTCGAAACCGGCCGCCAGGCCGACCGGATTGGGGAACCTGAGCCCGAATGCGCGCACCGCAAGCTCGTCGGCATCGGCCGCGCCCTTGACCACCGGCATGAAGCGTAGCGCCTTGATCGCCAGCGCGTGCGCATCTTCCGGATCGAGCGCCCGCAGCAGCGGACGAGACAGGCGGTCGAAAAGACCGATCACCAGGCGGCCTCCGAACTTGAGCGAGAATCGACCCTATCGGGCCGGCTGAGGTTTATTCAAGGCGCGATCACAGGAAACTATTGCGGAAGGGGGGCGACTCAAGGCTATAATTCCTATCCGCGAACCACAATCGCAGATGGGCCTATTTCATGGCAATGCTGACCCATAACCAGATCTGGACGGCCCTTGACCGCCTGGCCGCACGCGCCAAGCTCACGCCGTCCGGCCTTGCCAAGAAGGCCGGCCTCGACCCGACCACCTTCAACAAATCCAAGCGCGTCACGCCGGAAGGCCGGCCGCGTTGGCCGTCAACGGAATCGGTCGCCAAGGCACTGCAGGCGACGAACACCAAATTCGATACGTTCGTTACTTTGATTTCCGACGGCGGCAAGTCGACCATGCATAACGTGCCGCTCATCGGTTTCGCCCAGGCCGGTGCCGGCGGCTTTTTCGACGATGGCGGTTTCCCGGTCGGCAAAGGTTGGGAAGAGATCGCCTTCCCGGCTGTTTCCGACGAACATGCCTACGCGCTGGAAATTTCCGGAGATTCGATGCGGCCGGCCTACCGCGCCGGCGATGTCATCGTCGTTTCGCCGGGCGCAACCGTGCGCAAAGGCGACCGCGTGGTCGTAAAGACCAAGGACGGCGAAGTGATGGTCAAGGAGCTCAAGCGCAAGACCGCGAAATCCATCGAGCTCAAATCGCTCAACGCCGAACACCGCGACCGCACCCTGGCGATGTCCGACGTCGTGTGGGTCGCGCGCATCGTCTGGGCCAGCCAGTAGACGTTTCGCGGCCGTTGGCCGCCCGTTCGTTCGACAAGAAACTGTCACAGTCAGGAGAACAGCAAAAGGAGCAACACCATGGCCTCATTGACCCATTCCTGCACATGTTGCGCAGACATGCTCGACAGGCGCTTCAATCGACGGCGCTTCCTTCATCTGACAGCCGGCGCCGGACTGGTGGCAACCTTCCCGTCGCTGGCCTTTGCGGCAAAAGGAAAATACGAGGCGATGCTACTGAACTGCATCGACCCGCGCTTTCCCGAGCCGACGATCCGATACATGGAGCGGCGGCATTTGGTCGGCCAATACAGCCAGTTCACCTTTGCCGGCGCCGCCATCGGCGTGGTGGCACCTGCGTTCAAGGATTGGGAAAAAACGTTCTGGGACAATCTCGCCGCCACGATCGAATTGCACCAGGTCAACCGGGTGATCGCGATGAACCATCGCGATTGCGGGGCCGCGAAGATCGCCTATGGCGAGGAGAAAGTCGCCAACCCGCGCATCGAGACCGAGACGCACAAGGCCGCGCTTATGGAATTTCGCAAACAGGTCGGCGAGCGCCAGCCCAAGCTTGCGGTCGAGATGGGGCTCATGGACCTGAAGGGTAAAGTGGAGACGTTCGTCTAGGACGTCTTCACGCGCTGCGCGCGAGCGCCCCGTCGATCATGTCGACGGTGTTCTGCAGGCCATAGACCGCCGCGAACGAACCGAAGCGCGGCCCTTTCTCCTGACCCAGCAGCACCTGGTAGAGCATGTTGAACCAGTCGAGCGAGACGCCCGGCTTGCCGTCCTTGGCTTTTTTCTTCTGGTCCAGAAATGGCTCGCGGCGGCCGACCTCGTAGACCACGTTCTGGATGTCCTCGGCCTTGGCATCGGGCGGCAATTGCGACAGCGCATCGCGCAGATCGGTCAGGGCGGCGCGCTCGCCGGCGGTCGGCTCGCGGAATTTTTTTTCTGTCAGGACGAAGTCGCGATAATAATGGATGGCATATTGCACGAGGTCATTGAGCTTGGGATGCGTCGCCGGCGTTACGCCCGGGCGATAGCGGCCGATGAAGCCCCACAATGTTTCGGCATTCTCCGCGTTCGATGACGACACCAGCGTCAGCAACAAATTGAATGAGACCGGCATCTCGATCGTGGGCGGATTGCCCGAATGAATGTGCCAGACCGGATTTGACAGCTGTTGGCGCTGGTCCTGCCGCTCGTAGCCGCCAAGAAACTGGTAGTACTCGTCGACCGTGCGCGGGATGACATCGAAATAAAGCCGCTTGGCCGCTTTCGGCTCGCGATACATGAAAAGCGAAAGACTTTCCGGGCTGGCGTAGCGCAGCCATTCCTCGATGGTCAGGCCGTTGCCCTTCGACTTGGAAATCTTCTGCCCCTTCTCGTCGAGGAACAGCTCGTAGTTGAAACCTTCCGGCGGTATGCCGCCGAGCGCACGGCAGATCTCGCCCGACAGCTTGACCGAGTCGATGAGGTCCTTGCCGGCCATTTCGTAATCGACGCCGAGCGCGACCCAGCGCATGGCCCAGTCCGGTTTCCATTGCAGCTTGCAGCGGCCGCCGGTGACAGGAACGGTGAAACGTTCGCCGGTGTCGGGCTCTTCATACGTGATCGTGCCGCGCCTGGCGTCATGCGCCAAAATCGGAACCTGCAACACCACACCGGTCCGCAGGTCGATCGGCAAAAACGGCGAATATGTTGCCGCCCGCTCCTCGCGCAGCGACGGCAGCATGATGCCCATCACCTCGTCGAATTGCGCCAGTACCTTGAGCAGCGCTGCATCGAAGCGTCCCGACTTGTAGCATTCGGTCGAGGACAGGAATTCGTATTCGAAACCGAAGTGGTCGAGGAAGCTGCGCAGGCGCGCATTGTTGTGCTCGCCGAAGCTCGCATGCGTTCCGAACGGATCCGGCACCTTGGTGAGCGGCTTGCCGAGGTGCTGCTCCAGCATGTCCTTGTTGGGGACATTGTCGGGCACTTTCCGCAACCCATCCATATCATCCGAAAAGGCGATTAATCGCGTCTTGACCTTGTCATCGGTGAGAACGCGGAAGGCGTGGCGCACCATGGTGGTGCGGGCGACCTCGCCGAACGTGCCGATATGCGGCAATCCGGACGGCCCGTAGCCGGTCTCGAAGATCACCTCATCCTTGGGATGTTTCTTGAGCCGCGTAACGATCTTGCGCGCTTCCTCGAATGGCCAGGCATTCGATTGCTCGGCGACTTCTCGCAAGGACGCAGCGGTATCGTTGGCGGACATCATGATCTCCGGGCCGCGGACACTAGAAATGCCGCACGGCCACGTCAAATTAGCAGTTCAAAAGGGGCTCACCGGGAAATAGCGCAGCCACAGGTCGGTGAAGCGGCCCTTCTCCCACAGCCGGAACAGCGCCCAGTTGAACGCCTGCCGCAGCAGGTCGTTGCCGCGCCGGACCGCGATGCCGACGCCTTCGCCAAAGAACCGGCTTTCGAGATAGGGGCCGCCGCGGAATGCACAGCAGTTTGCCGAGTCCGTGCCGTTGAGCCAGAACGCGAGCGACACGCCGTCGCCGAACAGGAGATCGACATCGCCGCGCTTCAATGCGAAGCGTGCTGCATCGGCGTCCGCATAAGGACGCAGCTCTGCCTCAGTGAACAATGTTTTGAGATAGGCCTCATGCGCGGTGCCGGTGACCACGGCGATTTTTTTCTTTTCAAGCGCTTCGGGCCGCACATCATCGATGTTGCTGTCGCGTCGCGCAACGAACCGCGCCGGCGTCCGGTAGTAGGGATCGCTGAAATCGAGACGCGTGCGCATGTCGGGCGTCGCCGCAATCGAGGCAATAATGGCGTCGCCATTGTTGGTGTTGAGTGCGCTGATCAGCGTGTCGAAGCGGCGCATCTGCACCGTGCAGGCAACCTTGAGCTCCTCGCAGATCATCCGCGCCAGATCGACATTGAAGCCGGTGGGCGCGCCATCGGGCCCGGCATAGTTGAACGGCGGATAATCGGTTTCGGTGAGGAAGCGGACAATGTTAATGCGCGAAAGGTCCGGCCGCTCCGGCCGCCGCCGCGGATCCCAGAAACCGGGCACGGCCATGGTGTCGGCCGGCGGTGTTACGGTCGCCGGCGCGGGCGATGCGCCTTGCGGGGGATTCTGCGCCCGGCCGGCGGCAATCGTCGCCGCCAGCATGGCGGCAGCTATGAAGACAACAGCGCCGCCACGCCTGTTTTGACCGCTCATCAGTGTCATCAGCCAGCCTTCGATAACGGGAATCGCGGCGACCATAGCATCGCCGCAGCGGCGGGCCAGCCACAATTGGGCGCGGTCGGGTGCCCTAGGCGGTCAGGTGCTTTTCGATATCGTGCACCGGGTGCTTGACCAGGTCCTTATCGATCTCGGCGCGGATCGCCCCGCGCAGGGCATGCGAATAGGCGTGGCGGATCATGCCGAGCGCGCGCGGCGGCGCGACGACGATCAGCGATTTCGTCTTGCCGGCTGCAACGTCGGCGTCGAGCCGCTGAGCCAGATGGGTGAGAAAGAGCTGTTCGCTCTGGTCATGCCAGTCGGTTTGCTCGACGGCGCTGCGTCCATTGCCCACCGAACTGTGGCTGCGGCCCGGCGCGTCGGTGCCGAGCAGATGCGTCGGCAAGTCCTTCTGCTCGAAAACCTGCACGGTCTTCAGATTGGGAAATTTCACATCGCCGGTATTTTCCAGGACCAGCGCCTTGGCGCCATCGCAGACCACGATCCATTCGCCATGTTTAATCAAAAGTGCGGACATTGATTGTCTCCTCAAATTTCTACCAGTCTAAAACAGATGCGGCGGTGGCGTATTGTTCTGAATCAAACCCGCGAGGTGCTGGTTTCGTTGCCGGACCGGGCGATTTTGTCAGTTGGTGCCGTCGAGCAAGCGGCGAGCAATGACCTGCGCCTGGATTTCGGCAGCGCCTTCAAAAATATTGAGGATGCGAGCGTCGCACAGGATGCGCGAAACTGGAAATTCGAGCGCGAAGCCGTTGCCGCCATGCACCTGCACGGCATTGTCGGCGGCGGCCCAGGCAACCCGCGCCGCCAGCAGCTTGGCCATGCCGGCTTCCAGGTCGCAGCGGCGACCTGAATCTTTTTCGCGCGCGGCGAAATATGTCAGCTGCCGCGCGATCATGATTTCCACCGCCATCATGGCGATCTTATCGGCCACACGCGGAAAGCCGACGATCGGCCCGCCGAACTGAACGCGGTTTTGCGCATAGTCGAGCGCCTGCTCCATCGCGGACTGCGCGACACCAACTGCGCGCGCGGCGGTCTGGATGCGCGCGGATTCAAAAGTCTGCATCAGCTGCTTGAAACCGAGCCCTTCGACGCCTCCCAGCAGGTTTTCCGCTTTGACTTCGAAGCCGTCGAAGGCGATCTCGTATTCCTTCATGCCGCGATAGCCGAGCACCTCGATTTCGGTGCCGCTCATTCCCTCGGCGGGGAACGGATTCTTGTCGTCGCCGCGCGGCTTTTCGGCGAGCAGCATCGACAGGCCGCGATGGCCGGCCTCTTTTGGATTTGTGCGCACCAGCAGCGTCATCAGGTCGGCGCGCACCGGATGCGTGATCCACGTCTTGTTGCCGTAGACCTTGTAGACATTGCCGTCGCGCACGGCGCGCGTCTTGATCGAAGCAAGATCGGAGCCGGTATTCGGCTCCGTGAAGACGGCCGTTGGCAGCACTTCGCCCGAAGCAATCTTCGGCAGCCATTTTTGTTTCTGTTCGGACGTGCCGCTGCCCAGAATCAATTCGGCGGCGATTTCCGAACGCGTACCGAGCGAGCCGACGCCGATGTAGCCGCGCGAAAGCTCTTCCGACACCACGCACATCAATTCCTTGCCGAGACCCAGTCCGCCGAACTCTTCGGGAATGGTCAGGCCGAACACGCCGAGCTCGGACATCTGCGTGATGATCTCGAGCGGAATGTAGCTGTTGGTGCGATGCCAGCCTTGCGCGTGACCGATCACCTCGCTGTCGGCGAACTTGCGCATTTCCTCGCGAATTGATTCCAGCGTCTCATCGAGGCCGCAGGTGCCGACGGTGGCGCCGTGACCAGCGCGGATCAATTCGATCAGCCGGGCGCGCCGTTCGGCGGTGTTGCCGCCAGCGATAAGGCTTTCGACGACGGGGCTGATGCGGGCAGCCACCTGCGCGGGCGACAGGCCGAGGTCGGACGGCCGCACCACTTCGCCCTGGCTCATCGGGATACCGCCGACAATCTGGGCGAGATATTCGCCGAGCCCGATGCGAATCAGGAGGTCCTCGATCTCGCCGAGCGTGCCGTCGCCGGCCATGCGCGCCGCGTAGGCCGCGAGTTGCCGCACCGCCTCGACATAGGTGGCAAACCAGGCGAGCCCATGGGTCGCGCGCTGCTCGCGGTCGAACAGGCGGCCAACCATGTGGCCTTCCACGACGACGCGCTCCCGCACTTTGGCCGTCGCATCCGCCAGCAAAGCGTCAAGCGCCGCGCTGGCCCCGCGGGCGAGCTCGACCAGTTCGGGGTCCGCGATGGCGGTACGGGAAGCGGCGGTTGGCATGAATTCCTCGGTCGGCAACGCCGACGTCATCGACAGTACGCGTGCACTGCACAAAAGCAAAGTCGGAGGGGCTTTTCCCGCGGGCCAACCGGCCAATTCGGCGCAAATTGCTATAATAATTAACTATTTCCGGCTTTCATTACGAAGGTACCTCTGAGCAGACCGCTGCCGAGATCTCCGAACCCGCTGCATGCGCTCCATCGACTTATCCCTGCCGTTTAATTGGCTGGCCCGGATGCTCACCACATTTTCGGTGCGCACCCGCATTGTCATTCTGGCGCTGATTCCGGTCGCCGGATTTGTCGCCAACGGGCTCACATATACGTCCGGGGAAGGCGACGTCGGCCGCGCGTTCACAACCGTCACGCAATCCACCGCACTGGCGGACGCCAGCCGCGATTTCAAGAGCGCGGTCGCGGCGATGCGCCTTGTCGTCAAGGATTTCAGCGTCAGCCCCAACAACAATCTGGTCATCAGTTTCGACGAGTCGCACGGGCTCGCCCTGAAAGCGCTCGACAACATTTCGACAGCAATTGATCGGACGCGCGCCGAAAATATCGTCAGCATGCGCAACGACGTGACAGCGCTGCGCAAGAACTTCGACGACCTGGTGCGCGAACAGAAGATCCTCGGCTTCGATGATGCGTCGGGGTTGCGCGGCAATCTGCGCAACTCGGGCAACGCCGTCGAGCGCATCGTCAACGAGAACATGTCGTGGCTGGCGAAGGACGACGCCACGAGTTTAATGATGACGCTGCTCTTCATGCGTCATTACGAGGCCGACTATCGGGTCGACCAAGACGAAGTCGCACGCCAGCAATTCGAGCGGGGCTACAAGAAATTCACCGACACCTTTGGCAACATCGATGGCACGCCTCAAATGAAGTCATCGCTCGAACGGCAAGTGAAAGCCTACGCCGATACGTTCCAGGATTGGGTCGAAGGCTATGGTCGGGTCCGCCCCATACGGGCGATCATCGATATCGACAGCCAGCACATGTTGCCGCGCGCGGATGAAATCATCCAGTTTGCGCGCGATACCGCCGACGATGCCGCGCGGCGCCTGGAGAAATCGCAAGCCAGGACACGCAGCGGCATCATCATGGTGGGCATTGCCATGGTCGCGCTCGGTCTTGGTTTCAGCTGGCTGATCGGCCGCAGCATCACGCGGCCGCTGAACGGCCTCGCCACCGTCATGAAACGGCTCGCCGACGGCGATACCACCGCGCGTATCCCGGCGACGCACGCGCGCGATGAAATCGGCGAGATGGCGCGCACCGTAATCGTATTCCGCGACAATATGATCGAGCGCGAACGCCTGGCGCAGACACAGACCGAGGCGAGCCGCGCGCGCGAGCAACGCAGCGACGTGATCGCCGATACGATTATGCAATTCGAGCATTCTGTGGAAAGCGCGCTGAGCACTTTGCGCACGGCGTCGATGAAGCTGGAAAAGAGCTCTACCGACCTCAACAAAGCGGCCGACACGGTCTCCTCGGAAGCCGACACCGCCAAGAGCCGCGTGTCCGCCGCATCGGAAAACGTCACCGCGGCGGCAAGCTCGGTCGAGGAACTGGCGGCTTCAATCGGCGAGATTGCTTCGCAAGCCGCAAAATCGACTGACGTCGCGGGCCGCGCCGTTTCGGAAGCGCAGCGCACCGTTACGACGATGAAGGAGCTTGGCAGTGCCGCGACCCGCATCGGCGAAGTTGTCGGCCTGATCCAGGCGATTGCCGGGCAGACCAACCTCCTCGCCCTCAACGCCACCATCGAAGCGGCGCGGGCCGGGGAATCCGGCAAGGGGTTCGCCGTTGTTGCGGCCGAGGTCAAATCGCTCGCCGGCCAGACCGCCAAGGCAACCGAGGAGATCGCCGAGCAAATCGGCGCGATCCAGTCAGCGGCAGCGGACGCCTCGCAGGCGATCGAGCAGGTCGACGCCATCATTCGCGACATGGCGTCGATCGCCACGACAGTTGCGGCAACTGTCGATCAGCAGAACTCGGCCGTGGCCTCGATCGCGGAAGGCGTCAGCCGCGCCTCGGGTGAGGCACGCGTCGGCGCCGATGCGATGAGCCGCGTGGCCGGCGTGACGGCCGATGCCCGCGTCACGGCGTCCGGCGTCAAGGATCTCGCGGACTCGGTCGCGCATGAGGCCGAGGGGCTGGAAGCCCAGGTCCGCCAGTTTCTCAGCAACGTGCAAGCAGCGTAGTTCCCCTTTTTTACAGCGCGGAAAGAGGGCAAGAACGGTCTTGCAAAGCTTCCCGCAATGGATGATTTGAAAGGTTCCCGCCAACGGGAGCGTCCATTGGGCTTCCTCAAGCAATCACTGCGAATCGCAGACGGAGCTTTTCGCCACTTCATCGCCGACGATGGATGGGCGATCGCGAGCCATATTGCGCTCTCCACGCTGATGGCCCTGTTTCCGTTTCTGATCGTGGTCACGGCGCTGGCCGGCTTCTTTTTCGGGTCGAAAGAACTCGCCGACGAAGCCGCGCACATCCTGCTGGAAGCCTGGCCGAAGGCGGTGGCCGCTCCCATCGCTCTCGATATTTCGGGCGTATTGACGTCCACCCGCGGCGACATTCTGACGTTCGGCGTCCTGTTCGCGCTTTATTTCGCGTCCAGCGGTGTCGAGAGCCTGCGGATCGGGCTTAACCGCGCCTACGACATGAAGGAGCCGCGACCCTGGTGGCTGCTGCGGATCGAATCGATCGTCTACGTGCTGGTCGGCGCGGTGGCGATCCTGGCATTTTCATTTCTCGTGGTGCTGGCGCCGCTGATCCTTGCCAAGCTCGTGCAATATGTACCGGCGCTGGAGCCCTTCGGCGATCTCATCACGTTTGCGCGTTACGCGGTCGCGGCCGTGGTGCTGGTGGTCTCATTGATGATCGTGCACCTCTGGCTGCCAGCCGGCCGCCGTTCGTTCGGCCAGATCGCGCCGGGGATCGTCGCCACTTTGGCGTTGTGGCTGCTCAGCGGCGCCTTCTTCGGGCGCTATCTCGCCGAATACGCCTTCGCCTATGTGTCGATGTATGCGGGCCTGGCATCGGCCATGGTCGCGCTGGTGTTTCTCTACGTGTGCGCGTCGATTTTCATCTACGGCGGCGAATTGAATTCATTGATCGCGCAAAGCCGCGGCAAAAAAGAGTAAGAAAGACTAGCTGGCCGACGCTTCCTGTGCGTCCTCGAACGTCTTCAATCCCAGGCGCGGCGCATTCACGATGACCGCCATGTTGCCGGGCGGATGCTGGTTCTTCCACATCTTCATGTGCGCGAGCGGGATGTTGTCCCACGCGAACACTTCGCTCATGCAGGGATCGATGCGCTGCTCGAGCACAAAGCGGTTGGCCTGCGAGGCCTGCTTGAGGTGTGCGAAGTGCGAACCCTGAATGCGCTTCTGCCGCATCCAGACGTAACGCGCATCGAACGTGATATTGTATCCCGTGGTGCCCGCGCAGAACACGACCATGCCGCCGCGCTTGACGACCAGACAGGAGACCGGGAATGTCTGCTCGCCGGGATGCTCGAACACGATATCGACGTCGCGCTTGCCGGTGATGTCCCAGATCGCCTTGCCGAAACGGCGCGCTTCCTTGGTCCACTCATTGTACTCGGGCGTGTTCACCGCCGGCATCTGACCCCAGCACTTGAAGTCCTTGCGGTTGATCACGCCCTTGGCGCCAAGATTGAGAACGTATTCGGCCTTCGATTCGTCGGACACGACCGCGATCGCGTTGGCGCCCGAAGCAGCAACAAGCTGCACGCCGAAAACGCCGAGCCCGCCGGACGCACCCCACACCAGCACATTGTCGCCAGGCTTGAGCGTATGCGGCGAATGGCCGAACAGCATGCGGTAGGCCGTCGCCAGCGTGAGCGTGTAGCAGGCCAATTCTTCCCACGAGAGATGGCTCGGCTTGTGCATCAGCTGGCGCGACTGCACGCGGCAGAATTGCGCGAACGAGCCGTCGGGCGTCTCGTAGCCCCAGATGCGTTGCGACGGCGACAGCAGCGGATCGCCGCCGTTGCAGTCCTCGTCGTCGCCGTCATCCTGATTGCAATGGACGATGACTTCGTCGCCGACCTTCCAGCGCTTCACTTTCGCGCCGATCGCCCAGACCACGCCCGATGCGTCGGAGCCGGCGATATGGAATGGATGCTTGTGACCGTCGAGCGGCGAGATCGGAATGCCGAGCCCGGCCCAGACACCGTTGTAGTTGACGCCACCCGCCATCACGTAGACGAGCACTTCATCGTCGCCGATCGTCCAGGTTGGCACCACTTCGAGCTGGAATGATTGGTCGGGCGGCCCATGGCGCTCCTTGCGGATCACCCAGGCGTGCATCTTCTCGGGCACGTGACCGAGCGGTGGAATTTCTCCGATCGCGTAAAGATCCTTGAGCGGAGCAACACTCCTCACCTTCGCGACAGCCGGCATCGACGTTCTCCCTGCCCTGATAACAGTCTGGCGCATATTATGTTGCATCGCAATATTACCTTTAGCGGGCTGGATAATCATGGTGTGCCAGCACCTTAGCGTGTCGCATGCCGGCGCCACGCTGAAACCCACCGCACGATCCTTAAGGTTTTTGCAATCCGCGCCGCCTAGCGTGCCCGGGACTCACCCCGAGCACAGCATGTCCGAACAGATTATTCGCCGGACCGGACGGATCGTGGACATACAAGCCACCATGCCGTGGCTCGTCGCCGCCGGCGTGTATGTGCTGCTGATCGCGCTCGGCCCGCGCCTGCTCGCCGACCCCGACACCTATTCGCATGTCGCGCTCGGCCGCTGGATCCTCGAACATCATACAGTGCCGACCACCGATCCGTTTTCGGCAACGCTGCGTGGAACGCATTGGGTCGCGTTCGAGTGGCTGTCGCAGGTTACGTTCGCGGCTGCTTATGCGATTGGCGGCTGGACCGCCGTCGTCGTGCTGTCGGCGGCCGCGGTATCCATCGCGATCGGGCTGCTGACCCGATTTCTGCTGCGTGAATGGCAACCGACCGCAACGCTGGCGGCGGTGCTCATCGCATTTCTGTTGACCGCGCCGCATATCCTGGCGCGGCCACATATTCTCGCACTGCCGATCATGGTGGCTTGGATCACGACGCTGATCCGCGCCGTCGACACGCGCAGCGCCCCGCCTCTGCTTCTTATCCCGCTGATGACGCTGTGGGCCAATTTGCATGGCAGCTTCACGTTCGGCCTTGCAATGGTCGCGCCCATCGCATGCGATGCGATCTGGCGCGCGACGCCGGCGAAACGAATGAAGCTCGCGCGTCACTGGGCATTGTTCGGCGTGCTCGCGCTGGCGGCGGCTTGCATCAATCCTTACGGCCCCGAGATGATACTCGTCACGTTCCGCACCGTGGCGCTGGGTGCGGCCCTGACGACGGTCACCGAATGGCGGCCACAGGATTTCAGCCACATCGGCACCTTCGAACTCCTGATGCTCGCCGGATTTGGCTTCGCCCTTTATCGCGGCGTCACGTTGCCACTATTGCGCATCGTGATGGTATTCGGAGTCCTGCATCTGGGCCTGTCGCAAGTGCGTCACGCCGATCTTCTCGGTTTGCTCGCGCCGGTCTTTCTGGCGCGGCCGCTTGCCGGACAATTTGCGGCGCTCGCGGCCAACCGGACGGCCGAGGTTGCACGTCTCGGCCTATGGCCGCAGGCAGCTGCGATGGCGCTGTTGATCGCCATCACCGGCCTCGCATCGATGCGCACGGATGTATTTCCATCTATCAAGAATACGCCGGCGAGCGCGGTGCATTCGATCGATGTCGCCAAGGCTGGCACGATTCTCAATGACTATAATTTCGGCGGCTATCTCGACTTTGTCGGAATTTCGCCTTTCATCGACGGCCGGGCTGAACTTTACGGCGAGGCCTATATGTTGCGCCATGATCGCGCGCTGAGCCTGCAGAACCTTCCGGACTTCTTGCGGTTGCTCGACGAGTATCATATCGGCGCGACTCTGCTCGCGCCCTCAACGCCAGCCGTCGCAATGCTCGACCGTCTGCCGGATTGGCAGCGAACCTACGCCGACGACATTGCCGTGGTGCATGTGCGACGCACCAAACCACCGGCGCGCAAAAACTAATCACCGCGCACGGCAGTCGACGCAGCCACGGCTTTGGTATTCAATCGCTCCATCGACGGCCCACCGTCGGGGCGGGCTGCGGTCAGGGAGGGCGTCATGGATATTCAAAGCCTCATCATTCTGCTCATCATCGGCGCGGTTGCGGGCTGGCTGGCCGGCATGATCGTTAAAGGCATGGGTTTTGGCCTGATCGGCAACATTATCGTTGGCATCGTTGGTGCCTTTATCGGCACCTGGCTGCTCGGGATTTTGAACGTCTCCATCGGCGGCGGCATTATCGCCGCGATTATCAACGCCACCGTTGGCGCCGTGGTCTTGCTCTTCATCATCGGCCTGGTGAAGCGGGCTTAAAAGCGCTCCACATCGGCTGAAACGGGCATCAATAACGGCCGTCGGGTGCAATAAAAACCCGGCGGACCGTTGGATGTTGCATTGCAGCAAACGGTGGGCCACACTCCGGGCGTCAGGCAACCGATGCGCGACAAACCTCAACGCGACAAGCCGTGGATCTTCCGCACCTATGCCGGCCATTCGACGGCCGCGGATTCCAACGCGCTTTACCGCAAGAACCTCGCCAAGGGGCAAACCGGGCTCTCGGTCGCCTTCGATCTGCCGACACAGACCGGCTACGATTCCGACCACGTGTTAGCGAAGGGCGAGGTCGGCAAGGTCGGCGTGCCGATTTGCCATCTCGGCGACATGCGCGCGCTGTTCGACAGCATTCCGCTCGATACGATGAACACGTCGATGACCATCAACGCCACCGCGGCGTGGCTGATGGCGCTGTACATCGCGGTCGCCGACGAGCAGGACGCACCGCGCGCATCGCTGCAGGGCACCATCCAGAACGACATCATCAAGGAATACCTGTCGCGCGGCACCTACGTGTTCCCACCGGCGCCGTCGATGCGGCTGATCAAGGACGTGATCCTGTTCACGACCAGAGAGATTCCGAAATGGAATCCGATCAATGTCTGCTCCTATCATTTGCAGGAAGCCGGCGCGACGCCGGTACAGGAACTCGCCTTCGCGCTCGCTACCGCAATTGCGGTGCTCGATACCGTAAAGGCTTCGGGCGAGGTGCCACCGGATAAATTCGGCGACGTGGTCGGGCGCATTTCCTTTTTCGTGAACGCCGGGATGCGTTTCGTCACCGAACTCTGCAAGATGCGCGCCTTCACCGAACTCTGGGACGAAATTACACGTGAGCGCTACGGAATTACCGATGCCAAGCAGCGGCTCTTCCGCTATGGCGTACAGGTGAACTCGCTCGGCCTCACCGAGCCGCAGCCTGAAAACAACGTCGCGCGCATCTTGATCGAGATGCTGGCGGTGACCTTGTCCAAGAACGCGCGCGCCCGCGCCGTGCAGTTGCCGGCCTGGAACGAAGCGCTCGGCCTGCCCCGCCCTTGGGACCAGCAATGGTCGTTGCGCATGCAGCAGATTCTCGCTTACGAAACCGACTTGCTCGACTACGGCGATATTTTCGACGGTTCGGGCGAGATTTCGCGCAAGGTCGACGAGCTCAAGCAGCAGGCCATGGAAGAGCTCAAGCGCATCGACGACATGGGCGGCGCGGTCGCCGCGGTCGATACCGGCTACTTGAAGCAGCAACTTGTCGAATCAAACACGGCGCGGCTGGAAGCGATCGAGCGCGGCGATCAGATCGTCGTCGGCGTCAACAAATATCTCGAGAGCGAACCTTCGCCATTGGCCGACGCCGCCGACGCCATCCTCACGGTGTCAGAAGATGCCGAACGCGGGCAGATCGAAAAACTGAAGACCTGGCGCGCGCAGCGCGACAACAAGGCCGTGCAGGCGGCGCTTGCCGAACTCAAACGCGCAGCCACCGGCAACGCGAACATCATGCCGGCGTCGATCCAGTGCGCCAAAGCCGGCGTGACGACCGGCGAATGGGGTTGGACGCTGCGCGAGGCCTTCGGCGAATACCGCGCGCCCACCGGCGTCGGCCGGGCCATGCGTAACGATGTCATCGGCCTCGACGACATTCGTGCCGACGTCGACCGCGTGTCGCGCAAGCTCGGCCGCCGCCTCACCTTCCTGGTCGGCAAACCCGGCCTCGACGGCCATTCCAATGGCGCCGAGCAAATCGCCGTGCGCGCGCGCGACGCGGGCATGCAGGTTGTCTACGAAGGCATCCGCCTGACGCCCGAAGAGATCGTCGACGCCGCGCGCAAACAGAAGGCTCACGTGATCGGCCTCTCGGTGCTCTCGGGCAGTCATTTACCGTTGGTCGAGGACATCGTGGGCCGCATGAAACAGGCCGGGCTCGACGTGCCGCTCGTGGTCGGGGGGATTATTCCGCCCGAGGATGCCGCTGAGCTCGAAAAGGCCGGAGTCGCGGCGGTTTATACGCCCAAGGATTTCGAATTGAATCGCATCATGTCGGATGTGGTGCGCATCGTCGAACGCGCCAAGGGCGCAAGCAACGTTTGAGCTACGCAACAAGACTCGCCAACACCTGCGCGAGCTTTCCCGGACTGACGGGCTTTGCAAGATAGACATTCATGCCGGCAGCGCGTGCCGCTTGTTCGTCACTGCGCTCGCTTCGGCCCGAAATCCCGATGACTGGCATCTTGCCCGCACTGCCTGGAAGCGCGCGAATGCGCTGCGTTGCCTCGATGCCGTTGAGACCGCTGAGCATGACATCCATCAGCACGGCGTCGTAGCCGCCGCGCGCGACCGCCGCCACAACCGCCTCCCCGGTCTCGACAAAATCGACGTGGTGGCCGAGCTCGCGCAGAATCGTGTTCATGACAACCCGGCCGTAAGGATTGTCCTCAGCACAGAGAATCGACAGTGAACGTGTCGACGCAGGCCGCGGATCCACGCGATTGGCGGCAGGCGCGTCCATAGGCTCGGCCAATATCGTGAACCGGAAAATCGACCCGTGACCAGGATTGCTGGTCACTGTCAGGTCGCCCCCCATCACCTTCGCTATCCGCTTAACAAAGGACAGGCCAAGACCAGCCCCACCATAACGTTTGGCAATCTCAACGCTGGCTTGCGCAAACGGGCGAAAAAGGTGCTTGAGGTCGCTTGCGCTCAGTCCGATGCCGCTATCGGCAAAGGTAAATATCAATCGTACGCGCTCGCGCGGCGCCGCCTCGGCGGAAACAGTGAACGTCACCGTTCCCTCGTGGGTGAATTTCACCGCGTTATCAGCGAGATTTTCCAGCGCGGCGCGCAGTCGCAAGGCATCGGCAGACACCGATGCAGGAAGGTCCGGCGCGATCTTTATCTCGGCCTTGATGGCCTTATTGCCGGCGCGGGCGGTCAGCGCAACGCCGACCATCTCAGCCAGCGCGCGCGGCGAAAACGGTTCGCTCCGCAGCACAAGGCCTTTGGCGTCGGCCTTGGCCGCGTCGACAATCAGGGTGGCAAGCGCCGCCAGATGGTCGGCGCCGCTTTTGACCGCATTTGCCCATTCACGCTCACGCGCACCCAAATCCGACGTAGCAAGCAACTCAGCCAGCGCAACGATCCCGGTCAGGGGCGTGCGAATATCGTGTGCGATGCCAGCGAGGGCAGCCTCGATGGCGCGCGGATTGGCGGCGCTTGCGCGCGAAGACGCTCGCCGCCGCCTGACGACTTTGCTCTTGCGTCTGCGCTTCGCCATATCCTTACCCCGGGGCCGACAATGCCACGGAAGTCGCGCTCAATCGAGCCCGGCCAGACGGCGGATCTCGGCCGGCGACGCACCGCGCGCGCGCAACTCGCGCAAGCCCGTGGATTGGCTGGATTTCGACAGCTTGCTGCCGTCGGCGTCGAGAACGAGACGATGATGATGATAGCGCGGCTGCGGCAGGCCGAGCAGCGCCTGGAGCAACCGGTGCACGGCAGTCGCATGAAACAGGTCACGCCCACGCACCACATCACTGACGTCCTGCGCGGCGTCGTCGACAACCACCGCAAGATGATAACTGGTCGGCGTTTCCTTCCGCGCCAGGATCACGTCGCCCCACGTGGTGGGATCGGCGGCGATGACGCCCGTCTCGCCGTTTGGTCCGGCTCCTGTTTCAGCCCAGGTAAGTTTGCCGGCGCGCGCCATCGCCGCAGCCATATCGAGCCGCAAGGCATAAGGCTCGCCCGCATCAATGCGCCGCTTCCGGTCCAACACTGACATGCTCTTCGCGTCGCCCGGATAGAGCGGCGCACCATCGGGATCGCATGGCCATGGCGCAACCGCCTCCTTCGCCGCGACCAGCCGCGCGATGTCGGCGCGGCTTTCGAAGCTCGGATAGACCAGACCCATCGCTTCGAGGCGGCCAAGCGCGACACGGTAGACTTCGTAGTGTTCCGATTGCCGCTGCACGGGCGTTTCCCAGGAGAGGCCGAGCCACGCCAGGTCTTCACCGATCGCCGTCTCGTATTCCGGACGGCAGCGGGCCGCATCGATATCCTCGATGCGCAACAGCAGCCGCCCTCCCGTCGCGCGCGCCATGTCGGCATTGAGCAGTGCAGACAAAGCATGGCCGAGATGCAGATAACCGTTCGGCGATGGCGCGAAGCGGAAAACGGGTGGCGGCATACTTCCTCGATCGTCATCGTCCGCGAAGGCGGACGATCCAGTACTCCGAAGCGCTTGCGAGTCCAATCGATATCACGGATTACTGGATGCCCCGCCTTCGCGGGGCATGACAGCAACTGACCATGACCTACTTCCTTCATACCGAGGCTGATCTGCAGGCCGGACTTGCCCGGCTGGTCCTTGCCGATCCGCGGCTCGTGCCGGTTGCTCAGAAAGCCGGGGCCTTTAGCTTGCGCCGGCGCGAGGCCGGCTATGCCGGCCTGTGCGCCATCGTATGCGGCCAGCAGCTTTCAACCGCGGCAGCCGCGACAATCCGCGACCGGTTATTTGCCGCCTTCGATCCGTTTCATCACGACGCCGTACGGGCCGCGCGCACCGACAAGCTCAGACGGCTCGGCCTGTCTGCCGCCAAGATCAAGTCAATCAAGGAAATCGGCAAAGCCGTTGCCAAGGGCCGTATCGACCTCGCCACAGTCGGCAACATGGACGCCGACCTGGCGCACGCAACGCTGACCGCCCTGCATGGCGTTGGACCCTGGACCGCCGACATCTATCTCCTGTTCTGTCTTGGTCACGCCGATGCATTTCCGTCGGGCGATCTTGCGGTTCAGGAGTCGGCCCGTATCGCGTTTGGACTGCGCAAGCGGCCCGATGCGAAGGCCCTCACGAAAATGGCCGAGGCCTGGCGGCCCTGGCGCGGCGTAGCGGCCCATCTGCTCTGGGCCCATTATCACGCGGTGAAGAAACGCAACGTGGTGCCGGTTCAGCCAAATAGCCGGCCGAAAAAAACGGCCGGCAAGAAAACGACGAAAAGGAAAAAAAAGAATGGCTGAACTCGACGGCCCGCGGCTTGAGCCGCGCTCGGGACCCGCGCGCCAGCTGGTTGTTTTCCTGCACGGCTACGGCGCCGACGGTAACGACCTGATCGATATCGGCCGCGCCTGGCAGGGATTGCTGCCGCACGCTGCTTTCGTATCGCCGCACGCGCCGCGGCCCTGCGGGCAGGCGCCAACCGGGCGCGAATGGTTTCCGCTGACGTTTCGCAACCCCGACGAACGCTGGAACGGGGTCAATGCCGCGGCGCCCGGCCTCAACGCCTTTCTCGATGCCGAACTTAAGCGCCATAATTTGCCGCCCTCCGCGCTCGCGCTGGTCGGATTTTCCCAAGGCACCATGATGGCGCTGCACGTCGGCCTGCGCCGCGCCGTGCCGCCCGCAGCAATCGTCGGCTATTCCGGCATGTTGATCATGCCGGGAGATGCCATGTCGGAGACCTTTGCGGCCGAGATCAAATCAAGGCCTCCGGTGCTGCTCATTCATGGCGACGCGGATCAGTTGATTCCAGTCCAGGCGGTGAACCATTCCGCCCAAGGTCTCGCAGCGCTGGAAGTGCCTGTGGAATGGCACATCTCGCCGGGTGTCGGCCACGGCATCGATCAGGAAGGCCTGCGTCAGGGCGGAGAATTCCTGGCCCGATGCTTTGCAGCGCGCAAATAGCGGCCCTGCGGGTAACTCCCCGTCCCGGCTTCACAATCCCGTCACGCTGCCCTATTACTAGGCGTGTTAGCTGCGTGGCGGCAGCGTTCCAAGGAGGTCGAGGAGCGTCGCTTGAACGTGCACGTTTCGCCCGCTGGATTTCCGGCCCTGGTGCTCAACGCTGACTTTCGGCCGTTGAGCTATTACCCGCTGTCGCTGTGGTCCTGGCAGGACGCGATCAAGGCGGTTTTCCTTGAACGCGTGAACATTGTCGCCAATTACGACCGCGCGGTGCACAGCCCGTCCTTTGAGATGAAGCTGCCGAGCGTCGTCTCGCTCAAGACCTTCGTGAAGCCATCGACCCACCCGGCTTTCACACGATTCAACGTTTTCCTGCGCGACCGCTTCTCCTGCCAATATTGCGGTGATCGCGACGACCTCACCTTCGATCATATACTGCCGCGTTCGCGCGGCGGGCACACCACTTGGGATAACGTGGTCGCAGCCTGCTCGCCCTGCAATCTGCGCAAAGGCAACCTCACGCCGAACGAAGCCAGGATGTGGCCATCGCAAATGCCGTTCCAGCCGACGGTGCATCATCTGCACCGTAATGGACGACTGTTCCCGCCCAACTATCTGCACGAAAGCTGGCTCGACTATCTCTATTGGGATACCGAGCTCGAGCCATAAGGCATCACGTCAATTCCGCATTGGAGTTCGCCATGATCAGCAGGCTGCACGTTCGGCGCAGCGCACGGGCAATTTTGTGCGCACTCAGCGCCCTGTGCATCGTCACCGCAGCCGCCGCGCAAACAGCGCCGGTGTCGGCGGGAGCGCCCGATCCGCAGCTCATCGAAGATCTGGTCGCGGCCAATCGCATTCTCGCCGACCATGGACTGCTCGACGGCTGGGGACATGTTTCCGTCCGGCACAATCGCGATCCCAACCGCTACCTCATGGCGCGCGGAATGTCGGCCGAACTCGTGACGGCTAATGACATCATTGAATTCGATCTCGATAGCCGGCCGGTCGATACGCACGGTCTGCCGATGTCGGCTTTGTTCACCGAACGCTACATTCACGGCGAGATTTACAAGCAGCGCCCCGATGTGATCGCTATCGTGCATACGCACGCGCCCTCGCTGATACCCTTCGGCGTCACCAATGTGCCGCTCAAGCCCCTGTATCACCGCTCGGCCTTCATCAGTTTCGGAATTCCGGTCTTCGAAATCCGCGAGCGCGGCGGCATGACCGATATGTTGATCCGCAATCCGACGCTCGGCCATAACCTCGCCGATGTGCTTGGCGATCATCCCGCCGCTCTGATGCGCGGTCATGGCGCGGTTATTGTGGGGCCGTCGTTGCCGCGCGTGGTGGGGCGCACGATATTCCTTGCGCTCAATGCGACCCTTCAGGCTCAGGCCATGAGCATGGGAACGCCGATCACCTACATGGACCCGGAAGAAGCGCGCAAAATCGAGGAGCGCGAAGGCCACGGGCTGGCGCGCACCTGGGATGGCTGGAAGAAAAAGGTGATGGTGAAGCCTTGATGCTCAGCCGCCCGGCAGCATCCGCTGCAGGATGCCGTCACGGCGGATGAAATAGTGATAGAGGCCCGCGGCAACATGCAGGCCGATCAACGTCAGCATCACGTAGTAAGCAAGCAGGTTGTGCACGTCGCCGGTCCAGCCCCAGCCGGGGGCGCGCGCGCCGACCAGCTTCGGCAGCTCCGCGCCGAACATGACGATCGGCATGCCGCGCCAGGACGCGTTGATCCAGCCGAGGATCGGAAGCACGAACAGCAAGAGATAAAGAAGCCAATGCAGAACGCGCGCACTCTGCGCCTGCCAGGGCGGCACGCCATCGAGCGGCGTGGGTTCGGCGTGAGTGGCCCGCCAGGCCAAGCGCACGATTGCAATAACAAGGATAACGATGCCGAACGTGAAATGCAGGCTGATCAGCGTCGTCACCGGCGTATTGCGTCCGATATGCGGCATGGTCCAGGCAAAGATGAATTGCGCAAGCAGCAGCACCACGATGAGCCAATGCAGCGTTTTCGCGGTGGAAGTATAGCCGGCCGGTCGAGCCATCGATTTCCCGTGCCCTTGTGTTGGAACGACCAATCCCTATATGCGTTCCAGTGATGATATCGAGCCGCAAGGCTCTATCATCGAGCGGCCACGAAATTGAGTAGGCGACGCCGGATGTACGCGCGCCTTCACATTTCGTGGTCGATTTGTTTTTAACTGCCTTACGCCGGCGTTTTCAGCCGTTCCTTGTCATAGCCGGCAACGCGCTTGTAGCTCTCCGACAATGCCATGAGCTCTTCGCGGCTGATGACGTCATTAATATCCTTGAACGGCTTGTCGCCGGTGCGGCGAAAAACCTCGTGCAGGATCGCATCGGGTGGCGCACTGCGGTTTGCCAGCACCACTTCACTGGTCGCCGGCAGACGCTTGGCTTCGTAAGCTTTGAGTGCCTCAACCGGGTCGGGGTTGGCCTTGAGGGCATCCGCCAACGCGCGCGCATCGAGAATGGCTTGCGCTCCACCATTAGCGCCGCGCGGATACATCGGGTGCGCGGCATCCCCCAGAAGCGTCAGGCGGCCGAAACTCCAGCGCGGCAGCGGGTCTTGGTCGACCATCGGATATTCCAGAATCTGGTCGGATGCGCGGATAAAGTCCGGCACGTCGAGCCAATCAAAATGCCAGTCGGCCATGGCGGGCAGGAAGTCTTCGAGTTTGCCGCGCCGGTTCCAGTCGCGCTCCTTGTATTGCGGCGTCTCGATATCGCAAACCCAATTCACGAGCTGACGGCCGTCGGCGTCGACATTGTTGCGAATCGGATAGATGAGAAGTTTTGCCGGATGATGCCAGCCGACACGGATCATGCTGGCGCCGGACAGGAAGGGTTTCCAGCGCGTGACGCCGCGCCACATGTTGATACCGGAATATTTCGGCGGGCCCTCGTTCGGATAAAGTTGCTTGCGCAGCACCGAATGGATGCCTTCGGCGCTGATCACGACGCTGCCCTTGACCGGTGGCAGCGGCTTGCCGTTGACGTCCTCGAAATAGGCAACGGCCTCGGGCCCGTCATAGTCGACACGCGTACACTTGTGGCCGAGGATAACTTTGTCCTTGCCGGCGCGCGCAATGAAAGCATCGAGCAGAACCATTTGCAGATCGCCGCGATGAATGGAGAATTGCGGCACGTCATAGCCGGCAAATCGCCCGGCCGGTTCGCTGTAGATGAACTGACCGAAGCGATTGTAGAAACAATACTCGCGGGTGGTCACCGCCACTTTCGCGAGCGCATCCTCCAGCCCAAGCGCGCATAGTTCGCGCGATGCATGCGGCAGCATATTGATGCCGACACCGACCGCCTTGAGCTCGGGCGCCGCCTCGAAGATGCGACACGCGATGCCAGCGCGATGCAGCATCAGGCCGAGAGTTAATCCGCCGATGCCGGCGCCGATAATCAGAACTTCCATGCTGTCATGTTCCCGCGGTTCTTGGGCGGCCAGCCAAGGCCACTCCCGGATTGGATTTTAGTCTGATGATGGGCGGCGCGCGAGGGACGTCTTGAAGCCCCAGGCGGCAACCGCCGCGAGAAATAACGATACCAGCACATCATAGCCGGCAAGCGAAATCCCGAGGAAACGCCAGGCGGCCTCGTCGCAGCGCACGATTTTGATGTCCTGCAGCGATTTCAGCAGATTGCCGGTCGAACCCAGATTGTTGATGGGCCCCGAACAATCCGTCGGGCCCGGCCAGAACTTCCATTCGACACCGGCGTGATAGGTGGATAGCCCCGTGTTCCAGAGCATGGCGGCGACGATGACCGCAAAACCCGCGATCATGACCTTGCTCGAAGCCCCATGTCCGGCGCCGAGCCAGAGCAGCGCCGCGAGCGGGACGCTGATGTAAAAGGCATTACGCTGCTCGAAGCACAGCGGGCAAGGCGGATAGCCGAGCACGTATTGAAAGAAAAAGAACCCGCAGATCGTCAGCGCGCCGACGACGGTCACAATCGCCGCCGCCGAGAGCGGCGGGTCACGGCGAAGCAGGGTTACATAGTCATTCATTGTTTGCGCGATTGCCGCTTGGGCAGAATTGCGTGGTGCCGGTGGTCGGGGTCGAACCGACACTCCTTTTGGGAACACGATTTTGAGTCGTGCGCGTCTGCCAATTCCGCCACACCGGCTTTTGGGGGCCTAGCTATAGCGTCAAGTTTCTGTGCCGCCAAACAAAAAGGCGGGATGTGCGCCCATCAAAATAGGCCGCATGGTACAAGCGCAAGCCGCGCGGTAAAATCGAGCCAAATGCCTCATTTCAAGGAGTCCCAAGATGAACGAAGAAGCCCTCAATATGTCGTTACGAAAATTCCTCAAGGTCGTGGGCGTGACCTCGCAGCAGGAGATTGAAAAAGCAATCCGTGCGGCGGTTGCGGACGGCCGGCTGAAAGGCAACGAAACCGTTCAGGCACAGATGGTGCTTACCATCGGCAAGGTTGGCCTCAATCACAAAGTCAACGGCGATATCGAACTGGGCTAGCGACGGTCAGAGCCCGGCCATCGCTTTCTCGTAGTACGACAAGTCGAGATATTCCCCCGGCAGCTTCGCGTCACCGCCTTCAAACTTGGCACGCAGCTTGAGGACGTTCTTGAAGCCGGCCATGTCGAACTTGCCATCCCTGGCGAGCCCATTCGCCGGGTCGGTAATCAGCGCATAACATTCGGCGGCAATCTCCGGCGTCAATTTAAGCCGCTCTGCAAGCAGCGCCGTGGCGGCGTCTTTGTTTTTCGGATCGAGCCCCCAGCGCAGTCCTTCGATGTAGGCCTGCAGATATTTCACCACTGTATCGGGGTTGGCTTTGGCCCAGGCACGCAATGAAAATCCGGCGGTCGCCTGGTATGGCCCGATCATACTCATCACCGGCCCCATGTCTTTCAAGCCCGACTTCACGCCGAGAAGCGAAAACGGTGCATTGATGATCGCAGCAGCCGCGGTCTTGTCCTGTTGCATTTCTGCCAGCCGCTTAAAAGTCGCGCCCACCGATTTCACCGTGTAGTCGCCTTTGTTCAATCCGTTCTGCGCGAGGATCTCATAGAACTGGAAGGCATAGGCGGTATCCACCGCATCCACCACGATGGTCTTGCCGCGCAAATCGCTGATCGCTTTGATCTCCGGCTGCACAATCAAACGATTGAAGCTCCTGTCGCCGCCGATCAGGCCGACGACGTCGACTTTAGCGACGTCGGCCATGGCGACTGCATTGTCAAAGGCGGTATGCGCAATCTGCCATTTGCCGTCGGCGAGGCCTTGCCGCAATACTTCCGAGCTCGGCGCAATCTTCACATCAACCGAAAGTCCGTGTTTGGCGAAGAAACCCTGCGACTGCGCGGCGAACAGCGGCAAATTCTGGATACCCACGAACGCCATGATAGTCAGCTTGATGTCGTCCGCACGCGCGGTTTGTGGCGACGCTGCGAGAAGGAACGCTGCCGCGGCGGCGAGTATGTATTTCATCAAAGCATTCTCCCAACGCGTTTTTATCGGTGCTGCATTCTATAACACTGGCTCGGCGCCGACATTACGCCGGCCGAAGGCCGCTTCCATCTCACGCCGTACTTTCACGGCTGAATCGTTGGGGTCGTAAGCGACATCGGACCATTTCAGCGCGCTGCCCTCGCGAATGTTATTTTTGAGCTTGACGTTGTGCGCGAGACCAAGCGGCAGCAACTCGTGTTGCAGCGAAAACTCAGCCGGCGTTTGTTTGCCCCATACGCAGAAACCGCCCTCACCGTCCAGCATTTCGCCGGCCTTGAGATCGCGCTTGGCGGTTGCCACGACGTCGGAGCGAAAACCTGTCGGCGCGCCGGTCGGTTCATTGCGGAGCGCGCAGCTCGCAACCGAAATGCCGAGCTCCAGCCCGATCATGTGGATCGGCCGGTAAAGCGCGGCAAATTTGCCGGTCTTGTCCGGCAACATGGCGTATTCCTTGAAGCAGCGGCGCGCGTAATCGGTATCACCTTCGAACACCACATAGGTGCCGAGCGCCAGGTGATGCGGGACATCGCGGCCGTCGCGATAAACGGAGGACGTCACCTCGGTAACGCCCGCTTTTTCCAAAGTGCCGCCGTCGCTCTTCGGCTTGCAGATGTCGGCAAGTTCAAACCGTGTTGCCGGTGGAAATCCAAGGCCGTCCGTCTGCGGCGCCAAACCTGTCGCATTGCAAACGGCGGTCATCTCGATGCCGGATTTCGTGCCATCAACGAATGAATTGAACATCTTTGGGTTGATCGACTTGCGGTCGGAAATGTTCAGATATTTATCGAGGATGTCCCAGACATTATCCGGGTTGGACTTGTGGTAGTGCGGCTCATAACGCGTTCCCTTGCCGGCACAAATCACCTTGAATCCCGCCGCGCGCGCCCAATCGACGTGTTCGCATATCAGCGCGGGCTGATCGCCCCAGGCGAGCGAATAAACGACACCCGCGGCCTTGGCGCGCCGCGCCAGCAGCGGTCCGGCAACTGCGTCGGCCTCGACGTTCACCATCACGATGTGCTTGCCATTGGCGGCCGCCATCAGCGCGTGACGAATGCCGGCGCCCGGAACGCCCGTCGCTTCCACGATCACTTCAATCCGTGGATCGGCGATCAACGCCTCCGCACTGTCGGTAACAAGCGTCGTTCGCTTCTTGTGCGCGTCGGCAAGCGAACCGACCGCATAAACTTCATCCGGCCAGCCGGCAGTCTTGAGCTGACTGCGCGCGCGGGCCACATCAAGATCGGCGACGCCAACGACATGCATGCCGCTCGTCAACCGTGCTTGCGCAAGAAACATTGTGCCGAACTTGCCGGCGCCGATCAGACCGACCGTGACTGGCCGCCCGGCCGCCTCGCGTTCGAGCAGTTTTGCGTGCAGGTTCATGACGAAACGGAAACACAGCCACAGCGGCCGCACAAGTGCGCTCGCGCTTTCCCGCTATTGGCAGAAGGCGCGTGAAACGAAGGTTTCGGTGCTGCACTCCGGTCCGGTCGAGCGACCCGACATATAAACCTTGGGCGGGCAGACCTCGGCTGTCGTCATGTCGAGACTTTTGCCGGACTCGAAACCTTTTGCCTTGCACATCGTGCTGGCAGCCGCGACACAATCGGGGGCGCCATTCGGGGCGAGCTGGCATTTCTCATGGCCACTGACGGCACGCGCCACCGGAAAGCGCGCGACGGCGCCGGCTGCGTCCTTGGCGCCTTCAACCGTCGTCTTGGCCGCATCGCCGGCGTCGCGGCCCATGCCTTCGACCTTCTTGCGTGCGCTCTCGAACGATGAATTGACACTCGCGCTCTGATCCTTGAACCAGCGGCTGACCGCCGCCAGAAAGCCGCCGCCGTCATTGGAATTCTGCGATGGAGCAGCCGTGTCCTGTGCCACCGCCAAGGCGGACGTCAAAATCACGGCAGCCGCCAAAACACACACAAAGACACACGCCAGCGCCCGCGGCGGCACGGTCTTTTCCCTGCGAAAGATCAAAGCCTGTCTGATGCCCATGGCCCGCCAAAGCTTGGCGTCCGATCTGCCATTCGCGGCAGACTATTCCCTCACACCACCAGCGCCGTTTACGGCCTACTGGTGGCGAAATTGAGGACGCCTTTTCCTCAAATCAAGTATAGCGCCGCTACGATACCAATGACGATAACAGCAGCGCCGAGCAGAACCCATAGCCCGAGCCGCTTTTCAATAATATGACGCGCCTGCTCGCCGTAGCGGTGCAGCAGAAATGCCAGCAGGAAAAAACGCGCACCGCGCGTGATCACCGAAAAAAGCAGGAACAGCCCGAGATTATAACCTGCAAAGCCGGACGTAATGGTCACAACCTTGAACGGAATGGGCGTCAGGCCCTTCAAAAGAATGATCCAGGCGCCCCATTGCGCATAGGCCTCGCGGAAAGCCTCAACTTTGTCACCATAGCCATAGAGGTGAATCAGCCAGGCGCCGACCGAATCGTAGAGCACCGCCCCGATGGTGTAGCCGAGCAGGCCACCGGCCACAGACGTGACGGTGCACCACGCCGCCATCACATAGGCCCGTTCCGGCCGCGCCAGCGCCATCGGAATGAGCAAGACGTCCGGCGGCACAGGGAAAAAGGAGCTTTCGGCAAAAGAGACTGCGCCCATCGTCCACAATGCGTGTGGCTTATGCGCAGCCGCAAGGCACCAGTCATAAAGACGGCGCAGCAAGGAACGCGGCTCGGCAGCCTCAGCAGTCATCCCGGGACTCGTAAGGAGAATTGTGACGGATCAGCGGCGTTTGCGAATGCGCCGGGGCTCCAGTGCCACCACTTTACGCCGCGCGGCGGCGCGCACCAGATCTTTCGGCACTTTTTCGGCGATGCCGAACATCAGCTCGCGGCGGCGCATTTCCGACCAGACCTGGTCCGGGTGCACGCCGGCATGCACCCAAAGCACCACGAGGTTGTAAAGCAGATCGGCGCTTTCGCGCACGACAGCCTCGGGCTGGCCGTGCATGGCGTCGATGACGACCTCGACCGCCTCTTCGGCGAGCTTCTTGGCCATCTTGGCGCGCCCCGCGCGCAATAGCCGCGCGGTCCGTGATTTGGCCGGGTCGGAACCACGAGCCGCAATCACAGCTTCATAAAGACGGGCGACCGAATCAGTCATGCAATCCACAATATCCGATCCGCGCGCCAAACCGGTTAACGCCTGTGGCGACGCGCGCATGTGTCACGGTAAATGCGTGCCACCGTTATCAGACGTTTAATGGCGACATTAGGTTCAATGCCGGCGCCGGCCTTCGGGTCGAAAAGATGATTATCTAGAACTACTTAGTGAGCCCCCCTTACGCTTTGTGACAGCCTCTACTCGTCCTCGGACAGCAACGTGGCGTTGCCGCCTGAGGCTGCGGTATTGATGGTCACCACCTGCTCGCGCGTGAAATGATTCAGATAATGCGGGCCGCCGGCCTTCGGCCCGGTCCCGGACAGGGCGCTGCCGCCAAACGGTTGCGAGCCAACGACCGCGCCAATCATATTGCGGTTCACGTAGACATTGCCGTGCGGCAGACGCGCCGCGATACGCGCAACGACTGCTCCGATGCGCGAATGGATGCCGAGCGTGAGCGCCGTGCCATTGGCGGCGATGTCGTCGAGCAGCGCATCGAGTTCGCCGGCACGCCAGCGCACCACGTGCAGCACCGGACCGAACACTTCTTCCTTAAGCTCGCGCGCGCTATCGAGTTCAACGATCACCGGCGCGACATATATGCCACCGGCCGGCGGGGCCGCCTGCAGCCGAAACAGCAAGGCGCCGCGGGTCTCCATCGCGGCAATCCAGCGATCCAGTCTGTCTTTGGCGTCGGAGTCGATCACCGGTCCGACATGCGTTGCCGGATCGCGTGGATCACCCAGTTTGAGTTCGCGGGCGGCGCCCGCAATCATGTCCAATATTCGTTCGGATACATCGTCCTGAACACATAAGAGCCGCAGCGCCGAGCACCGCTGGCCGGCGGAGCGGAATGCCGATGTAATGACGTCATCAGTGACCTGCTCGGGCAAGGCCGTGGCATCGACGATCATGGCATTGATGCCGCCGGTTTCGGCAATCAGCGGCGGGATCGGTCCATCTTTTGCCGCCAGCGCTCGGTTGATGGCGCGGCCAACGTCCGTCGACCCGGTGAAAACGACGCCGGACACGCGGCGGTCGGCGACCAGCATGGCGCCGATTTTTCCGTCGCCTGGCACCAGATGCAGGGCAGCCGACGGCACGCCCGCGGAATGCATCAGTTTCACAATCTCATAGGCAATAAGCGGCGTTTGCTCGGCAGGCTTTGCCACGACGCAATTGCCGGCTGCGAGCGCGCTCGCGATCTGGCCGGTGAAAATCGCCAGCGGGAAATTCCAGGGGCTGATGCAAACGAAGACGCCACGCCCGCGGTATCGCAGCTCATTGCTTTCGCCGGTGGGGCCGGGCAGCAGCTGCGGCACCAGCGTACGGCGAGCCTCGCCGGCGTAGTACCGGCAATAATCCGCCGCCTCACGAACCTCCGAGATGCAGTCGTCGAGCGTTTTCCCACCTTCGACCTGCAACAGCGCGATCAACCGACCACGGTTCTGCTCGATGAGATCCCCGGCGCGTTCAAGCGCCGTTGCGCGATCCACGATCGGCCTTTCATTCCACGCCGGAAATGCGACCACAGCCGCAGCAAGCGTGGCGGACACGATCGCCTCGTCGCCCTCCTGCACCGCGCCTATTGATCGGCCATCGATCGGTGACGTCAGCGCGCGTTCCCGCCCTGCAACGGAGACGCCATCGATCAGCGGGCCCGCGCGTACGCTTTGCGGCGCGGCGCGGATTTCAGCGAGCAAGACTTCGACCGCGGCGCGGTCGCCGAATTCAAGACCGGCCGAATTGCGTCGCGTCGGAGCAAACAGGTCGCGCGGCAGCGGAATATGCGAGTGGCGCGCATGCGAAGCGTCGGCGATCCAGCTTTGCGGACGCCGCAGAACGGATTCGATTGGCACCGCGGGGTCGGCCGCAACGGATACGAACGATGAATTGGCGCCATTCTCCAGCAGGCGCCGCACGAGATAGGCGAGTAAATCAGCGTAGCCGCCAACCGGTGCGTAAACGCGACAGATCAAGTCCGGCAGTTCGGCAAGCAGCGACTCGTACAGGGCCTCACCCATGCCGTGCAGGCGCTGAAACTCGAAGCCGCCGGTGCCGGCGGCATCCTCTATTACGCAGGCAACCGTGAGCGCGTTATGGGTGGCAAATTGCGGGTAGAGACGCGGCCGCGCCGCCAGCAATTTGCGCACGCAGTCGAGATAACAAAGGTCGGTCATCGCCTTGCGCGTAAACACCGGATAGTCGGCGAGCCCCCTCTCCTGCGCGCGCTTGATCTCGGTGTCCCAGTAAGCGCCTTTCACCAGACGGACCATCAGGCGGCGATCGAGCGCCTTTGCCGTTTCCGCGACCCAGTCGATCACCGCGCCGGCACGCTTCTGATAGGTTTGCACGGCAAGGCCAAAGCCATCCCAATCGCGCAGCGACGGGTCGCGCACCACGGCGGCGATCACATCAAGCGACAACTCGAGGCGATCCGCCTCCTCGGCATCGACGGTGAAATTCAATGCGTGCGATTTCGCCAGCCGCGCCAGGACCAGCAATTTCGGCGCCAGCTCCGTGAGGACGCGGCCGCGCGACAGCGCCTCGTAGCGCGGATGTAGCGCCGACAGCTTCACCGAAATCCCGGGCCGTTTCGGCAATGCGTCGTTGCCCGCGCTTTTGCCGATTGCATCGATGGCAGTGGCATAGGCCTCGAAATAGCGTCCGGCATCGTCACCGGTGCGGGCGGCTTCACCCAGCATGTCGAAAGAATAGAGAAATTCGCGATGCGAGCCGGCGCGCGTCAACGCCTCTTCAATCGTCTGCCCAAGCACGAAATGCGATCCAAGCAATCGCATGGCCTGCCGCGTGGCGGCGCGGACGGCTGGCAAACCCAGGCGCCTGATCAGCGATTCAACGATGCCTTCCGGTGTTTCGCCGGGATGAATGACGCGGGCGGTCAGACCGAGCGTCCATGCCGAGGCGGAGACCAGGAGCCCCGCCGAGCGCGCATCGTGATGCGCCCAGTCACCGGCTTGCAGCTTGTCCTCGATCAAGCGGTCGGCCGTTTCGGCATCGGGCACGCGCAACAGCGCTTCGGCCAGCACCATCAGCGCGAGACCCTCCTTGGTGGAAAGGGCATAAGCGTGCAGGAAATCCTCGACACCGCCGAGCATGCCCGTGCGCGCGCGAATCGCCTCGACCAAACGTCTTGCGCGTGTGTCGATGCGCGCTTCGGCATCGCGCGGACGGCCGGCCGATTCCAGCAGCGCGGCCGCGATCGCCTCATCCGGCGGCGCGTAGGGCGCACGCAGCGGCGGAATGTCGCGCGCTGGAGCTTCGATGTTGGCCGGTGGCATCGCGTTGAACCTCCGTACCGATGCGCAAGTCTATCCTAAACGTTCATCCAAGATGTCCGATTCTCGCTGATTGAGAATGACGATGCTCGGTGTCGCAAGCGATGCCATTAGTCATACCGCGTAATTGATCGCGCGCGGATCAGCCCGCGCTTGCCCTTTGCAGCCTCATGTTCTTTGCTTGGTCATGGCCGAGTTCCGCACCACAGTATGCGCGGGCCGTCGAAAAACGAGCCACCAAACGCGCCAACAAACGCGTCAAGAAACGCGCCTTGCGATGAGTGCGCACCATGCGACCAGGTCGCTATGGCTTGCGCTGCTGTTCGCTGCGACGATCGCAACGCAGGCTGCCGCCGAAACGCCCATCCGCTTCACACTCGATTTCAAATTGGAGGGGCCATCGGCACCGTTCCTGGTGCCGCTCGACAAAGGCTACTACACCGCAGAAGGCCTCAACGTCACGATCGACCCCGCGCTCGGCTCGGTCCAGCCGATCGAGCGCGTCGCGTCGGGCGAATATGACATGGGTTTTGGCGACATCAACACGTTGATCAAATTCCGCGACGCGAAGCCTGCCACGCCGGTCAAAGCCGTGTTCATGCTCTACAATCGTCCGCCCTATGCGGTCATCGGCCGCAAGAGCCGCGGCATCGGCAGTCCGAAAGATCTGGAAGGAAAAACGCTCGGCGCACCCTCGGCCGGCGGCGCCTACGCGCAATGGCCGATTTTTGCGCAGGCCAACAACATCGACGTCTCCAAGGTCGCAATCGAAAACGTGAGTTTTCCTGTGCGCGAGCCGATGCTGGCGGCGGGCCAGGTGGATGCGATCACCGGCTACTCGTTCACGTCGTATGTTAATCTCAAGGACAAAGGTGTTCCGGTCGACGATATCGTGGTCCTGCTGATGGCGGATTACGGGGTCGCGCTTTATGGCAACGCCATCCTGGTCAATACAAAATTCGCCGCCGAACATCCCGACGCCGTGCAGGGTTTCCTGCGCGCCTTCGTCAAAGGGCTGAAGGACACGGTGAAGCAGCCTGCTGCCGCGATCAACTCGGTCATCAAGCGAAACGGACAACTCGGGAAAAACGTCGAGCTCGAACGGCTGAACATGGCGATCCGCGAGAATATCGTTACGCCGGAGGTCAAGGCGGATGGCTATGGCGGCATTGACAGCGATCGTTTTGCCCGCGCGCTGGACCAAATCGCGCTCACTTACAAGTTCAAGGCGAAACCGAAGCTGGACGATGTCTTCGATTCGTCGTTCCTGCCGGGGGCGGCGGCCCGCAAATATAATTGAGTCAGGAAACCGTTACTTGATGCGCTCGAGGATACTCACGTAGTTTGCGACCGACGTTCCGCCCATATTGAAGATCCCGCCAAGACGGGCGTTCCTCACCTGCAGGTCGCCGGCGGCGCCGGTGAGCTGCATCGCGCAGAGCGCGTGCATCGACACGCCGGTCGCGCCGATCGGGTGTCCTTTCGCCTTCAGTCCGCCCGACGGATTGACCGGCAGCTTGCCGTCTTTCTGTGTCCAACCTTCCAGAATGGCCCGCGCACCCTGGCCCTCCGGGGTTAAACCCATGGCTTCGTATTCGATCAGCTCCGCAATGGTAAAGCAGTCGTGCGTCTCCACAAACGACAGATCGTCGAGCTTCAGGCCTGCCTTCGCCAGCGCGCGCCGCCAGGCTTCGGCACAACCCTCGAATTTTAAAATGTCGCGCTTCGACATCGGCAGGAAGTCCTGCACATGTTCGACGGCGCGGAACGTGACCGCCTTCTTGAGCTTGAGCGCAGTCTCGACATCGGCGAGCACGACCGCGGCAGCACCATCCGACACAAGCGAACAATCGGTGCGCTTGAGCGGGCCGGCCACGAACGGATTTTTCTCGCTCTCGGTGCGGCAGAAATCATAGCCGAGATCCTTGCGCATCTGCGCGTAAGGATTGCCGACACCGTTCTTGTGGTTCTTGGCGGCGATCATGGCCAGCGCATCGGACTGGTCGCCCCATTTCTGGAAATAGTGCCCGGCGATTTTTCCGAAGATGCCGGCAAAGCCGCCGTCAATCTCGGCCTCCTCGCGCACATAAGATGCTTTCAGCAAATTGCGCCCGATCTCCGGCGCGGGCGTCGTCGTCATTTGCTCGGCGCCGACCACGAGCACGATGCGTGCCGCGCGCGCGTCGATCGCCTTGATTCCCTGATGCACGGCGGCAGAGCCGGTGGCGCAGGCATTTTCCACGCGTGTTGCGCGCTTGAAGCGAAGCTCGGGCGCGGCTTGCAGCACCAGCGACGCCGTAAAATCCTGGGCCGAAAAGCCCGCGTTGAAATGGCCGAGGACGATCTCGTCGACGTCCTTCGGGCCGATCCCGGCGTCGGCCAGCGCATCGCCGGCCACCCGCACGATCAGGCTTTCGACGGTCTCATCATTGAGCTTTCCGAAGGGGGTATGGGCCCACCCGACAATGCAGGCCGTCATTAATGCCTCCTTTGCCGAATTTTGGTCGCTTTCATCAGCGATTGAGCTTGCGAGTCACCATAAGTATTCAGCGGCGGCTCAGCCGCTTTGCCTAGCATCGAAAGCTTAGATAGCCTAGCAGCGCCGGCCATGGAACTTCCCCGGTCTTGAAGCCTTAGGACCCCGAACCGCAGACAATGATTATCGCTTCGAGCCGCACCTTTAGCGCAATGGCCTTTGGCCTTGTTGTCAGCGCCTTGTCGCTTGTCGGTGCAAGCCAGGCGCAAGCGGAAGCACAACTGCTGATCGAAGCCGCCACCGGCAAAGTGCTGCACGCGGAAAACGCCACCTATCCGTGGTACCCCGCCTCGGTCACGAAATTAATGACCGCATACACGACCTTGCGCACCATCAAGGAAGGCCGGATCTCGCTCAATACATTGCTGACCGTTTCGCGCAACGCGGCAGCGCAGCAGCCCACCAAGATGGGGTTCAACGCCGGCACCACGTTGACCGTCGACAACGCGCTGAAGATGCTGATGGTCAAATCCGCCAACGACATGGCGGTCGCAATCGCCGAAGGCGTCGGCGGCTCGATTTCCGGGTTTGCCGACCTGATGAACGCCAATGCGCGGCGCCTCGGCATGTCGCAGAGCAACTTCGTCAACCCGAATGGGCTTCCGGCGGAAAACCACGTCACCTCGGCGCGCGACCTGGGAATTCTGGCGCGCGCGCTTATCCTCGAATTTCCGGAATACGACAGTTACTGGCACATCTCGTCGATCCGCTACGGCAACCGCGTGATGCGCAATTACAACTCGCTCATCGATCGCTATCCGGGCGCCGACGGCATGAAGACGGGATTCATTTGCGCGTCCGGCTACAACGTTGTTGCGTCCGCGACGCGCAACGGCCGCCGGTTAATCGCGATCGTGCTCGGCGCATGGTCCGGCGCCGTGCGCGCGCAGAAGGCCGCGCAGTTGCTTGAGCGCGGCTTCAACAGCGGCGGCCTGTCCTGGCTCACGCCCTCGCTCGGCACGGTCGATGCGCTGGCGCCGATCGATGCGCAGCCACCCAATCTGCGCGACGAGATGTGCGGCGGCCACCGGCGCAAGCCACCGTCCGAAGAGAACGAGGAAGAGCCGGAAGATGCGGCAACGACGGCCAGCGGCGAGTCCGGCGGTTCGCAGGCGCTCCTGCTGTCCAGCTTGAAGCCGGCAAACGGCAAATTCGTGCTCGGGCCTCCGGTCGAGACGACGCCTCCGATCGTGGTTTTCACCGGACCGGCCGACCATCCGGACGCGGTGCAGACCGCCAGCGCGGCGCCTAAAAAGAAAAAGAAGGTTGCCGCCAAGACCGAAGGCGCTGAAAAGACGGCCAAGACCGACGACGCCGCAAAGACGGCCAAAACCGACAAGACCACCAAGCCGGCGGCGAAGCACCCCAAACCGAAAGTCAGCTCGGCGACGCAATGAGCGAGCCTGCGCCACGCGGGGATCGAAAGACCCCGCCGACGCCTATCCCGCTGACCGTGCTCACCGGTTTTCTCGGCGCCGGCAAGACCACCTTGCTCAACCGCCTGCTGAAAGATCCCGCGCTCGCGGATACCGCCGTCATCATCAACGAGTTCGGCGAGGTATCGCTCGATCACCTGCTCGTCGAATATATCGGCGACAATATGGTGCTGCTGCAGTCTGGATGTCTCTGCTGCACCATGCGCGGCGACCTGGTCGATGCTCTCGAAACATTACTGCGCGATCTCGACAACCGGCGCTGCACGTTCCGGCGCGTGCTGCTGGAAACCACCGGCCTGGCGGATCCCGCACCGGTGCTGCACACCGCGATGTCCCATCCCTATCTGCTGCTGCGCTATCGGCTCGATGGCGTGGTCACGGTGGTGGATGCGATCAACGGTGCGGCGACGCTCGATGCCCATACCGAGGCCGTGAAGCAGGCTGCCGTGGCTGATCGCATTGTCCTGACCAAGACCGATCTCGCCGACAGCGGGCAGCGCGATACAATCGTCGCCCGGCTGCGCGCGCTCAACCCCGCGGCGCCGATCCTTGATGCCGCCAAGGGCGAAGCGACCGCCGACCGGCTGCTTGGCGGCGGCCTCTACAATCCCGACAAGAAGATTCCCGACGTCAAGAAATGGCTCGCTGCCGAAGCCTATGCCAGCGATCACCACCATCATCACCATGACGTCAACCGGCACGACGAACATATCGGCTCATTCGTTCTCACGACGGACGACGCGATTCCGGCCGGAACGCTGGAAATGTTTCTCGAGCTATTGCGCGCGACGCATGGCGCCAAGCTTCTACGCGTCAAAGGCATCGTAAAACTCGCCGAGATGCCGGACACGCCGGTTGTCGTGCACGGCGTACAACACGTATTTCATCCGACGGTTCGGCTCGAATGCTGGCCGGATGACGACCATCGCACCCGCCTTGTTTTCATCACCCGTGACCTTCCTGAACGTGCCGTGCGCGAACTATTCGAGGCCTTTTTGGGGGTCGCCGCCCCCGATCGACCGGATCGCGCCGCCCTGACCGATAATCCGCTTATTCCGTTCGGAGGACGCTAGCGTTTCGCGGCGCTGTGACCGGCCTTGCATGCAAAGCTGGTTGAAATCATGCTGATGTCGAATCGACAGCCGGCGGTCTGACGAAAAACGCCCGGCGCGGGGGAAGCGTCATGGAACGGCTTTGGCTTCGGCATTATCCGCCGGGCGTTCCTGCGGAGATCGACACGTCGCGCTACCCTTCGCTGGTGGCCATGCTCGAGGAAGGCTTCAAGACCTATGCGGCACGCGAGGCCTGCGTCTGCATGGGCAAGGCCTTGAGCTATCGAGAACTTGATGAAGCTTCGCATGCACTTGCCGGCTGGCTGCAAAACCGGGGACTGAAGCGCGGTGCGCGCGTCGCCATCATGATGCCGAATGTCCTGCAATACCCGGTGGCGATTGCGGCCATTCTGCGCGCCGGCTGCACGGTGGTGAACGTCAACCCGCTCTACAAACCACGCGAGCTGGAATTCCAGCTCACCGATGCCGGTGCCGAAGCGATTTTTGTCCTGGAGAATTTCGCGTCGGTGCTGCAACAGGCTCTGCCGAATACGCCTGTCAAACACGTGGTGGTCGCAAGCCTGGGGGACATGCTGGGCACATTGAAGGGTACGGTAGTCAACGCCGTGGTCCGCCATATCAAGAAGCTAGTGCCGCCTTACGCAATCCCCTCCGCCACCAAGTTCAACGATGCGCTGGCAGCCGGACGTCGGTCCGATTTTACGCCCGCTGCGGTCGGGCCCGATGACATTGCATTCCTGCAATATACCGGCGGCACCACCGGCCTCGCCAAAGGCGCAATGCTCGCCCACCGCAATCTGGTCGCCAACATGTTGCAGGTGGAAGCGTGGAACCAGCCGCTGGTCGACCTGCCGCCCAAGATCGACCGGCTGATTATCGTCACCGCGCTGCCGCTCTATCATATCTTCGCACTGACCGCGTGTTTCCTGCTGGGTGTGCGTACCGGAGGAATGTGCCTTTTGATTCCAAACCCGCGTGACATCCGCGGCCTCATCAAGGAGCTCAGCCACTACAAGGTGAACATTTTTCCGGCGGTGAACACGCTCTACAATGCGCTGCTCAATAGTCCGGACTTCGGCAAGATTGACTGGAGCATGTTCAAGTGCGCGATTGGCGGCGGCATGGCGGTCCAGAAGCCGGTAGCCGACGCCTGGGTGAAAGCCACCGGCAAACCCATCATCGAAGGCTACGGATTGTCGGAAACCTCGCCTGTGCTCACCTGCAATCGCGGCGATATCACCGAGTGGACCGGCACCATCGGCCTGCCTTTGCCCTCGACGGATATTTCCATTCGCGACGATGACGGCCACGAATTGCAGAATGGCGAACAAGGTGAAATCTGCGCGCGCGGGCCGCAAGTCATGTTGGGCTACTGGCGCCGCCCTGAGGAGACAGCGCAGGCAATGACCGCGGACGGCTACTTCCGCACCGGCGATATCGGCGTCATGGATATTCAGGGCCGGGTCCGCATTGTGGACCGCAAGAAGGACATGATTACCGTTTCAGGCTTCAAGGTATTCCCGAACGAGGTCGAGGAAGTTGCCATGAGCCAGGGCGGCCTGCTCGAATGCGCCGTGATCGGCATACCGGACAAGCATTCCGGCGAAGCAGTTAAGTTGTACGCCGTCAGGAAGAACCCCGACCTCACGGCCGCCGAGCTGCGTGCGTTTTTGGTCACGCGCCTTGCGAGCTACAAGGTTCCAAAGCAGATTGAATTCCGCGACGAGTTGCCGAAGACAAACGTCGGGAAGATCCTGCGGCGTGCCTTGCGCGACGAAGACGCTTCCACGCCGGTCAATTGAGGCGCGATGCCGATGCTCGCAAGCGCAGCCGACGTCGTATCATTCTGGCGCGATGCCGGACCGGACCGCTGGTTTACCAAGGACGCCGCCTTCGACGACCAGATCCGCGAGCGGTTTTTCGACACCTATGAAGCCGCAGCCGCCGGCAAGCTCTCCGGCTGGGAACACAGCGCACAAGACGCGCTGGCGCTGCTCATTTTGCTCGACCAGTTTCCGCGCAATATGTTTCGCGGCGATGCGCGCACCTTTGCGACCGATCCATTGGCGCGCGCGGTTGCCGCGGGCGCGATCGTGCGCGGCTTCGACAGCCAGGTATCGGCGGAATTACGCGGCTTTTTTTATCTTCCTTTCGAGCACTCCGAGTATCTCGCCGACCAGGAACGGGGTATCGCCTTTTACAAGGCGACCGGCGATGCCGATGGCCTGAAATGGGCTGAAATTCACGCCGATATCATCCGCCGCTTTGGCCGCTTCCCGCACCGCAACGCCGTGCTCGGCCGTTCCACGACGCCGGAGGAACAGAAGTTCCTCGATGACGGTGGTTTCAGCGGCTGATGCAAAATCGGCGGGACGCTGCCCACCTCCTTTGCTAGACTTGCTTCCAATAATGAGCCGGCCATCAAGGCTGGTTGAAAGCAAGGGAGGCGACTCGTGTTGTATTTTGCCGATGCGCTTCGGCGCTTTTCGATTGTTGCCAGCTTTGTCCTGCTCGTAATCACAATTGCCGCACCACTCCACGCCCAACAAGGATTGAGTGTCGGCTCAAACGAGATCGGCGGCACTGTCACCAGCGCCAAAGGTCCTGAAGCCGGCGTCTGGGTGATTGCCGAGACGACCGAACTGCCCACGAAGTTCGCGAGGATCGTCGTCACCGATGATCAGGGGCGCTATCTCATTCCGGATCTGCCAACAGCTGACTACACCGTCTGGGTGCGCGGCTACGGGCTTGTCGACTCGCCCAAAATGCGCGCGAAACCGGGAGTCACTCTCGATCTCACGGCCGTGCCCGCGCCGAATGCAGCGGCGGCGGCGCACTATTACCCGGCGATCTACTGGTACACTCTGATGAAGATCCCTCCGGCGAGCGAGTTCGGCGGCAAGGGTACTATTCCGGAGAAACTCACGCAGAACGACTGGCTCCGGCAGATGAACAATGTTGACTGCATCGGCTGCCACCAGCTCGGACAGGAATCGACCCGCACCATCCCGGCCACCCTCGGTCACTTCAATTCCGGTGAGGAAGCCTGGATGCGCCGCACGCAGTCGGGCCAATCGGGGGAGCAAATGACGAACCGGCTGGCAGGCCAGTGGGCCAGCGTGCCGTATAAATATTTCGGCGAGTGGACCGATCGCATTGCCAAGGGCGAAGTGCCCAAAATGGAGCCACCGCGGCCGCAAGGCATTGAACGCAACGTGGTGATAACGTCGTGGGAATGGTCCACGCCGGACAAATATCTGCACGATCTGATTTCGTCCGACCGGCGGCATCCGACGGTCAATGCCAACGGCCCGTTGTACGGCTCGCCGGAATATTCGACCGACAACATGCCGATCCTCGATCCCAAAACCAACACAGTGTCTTTCTTCAAGATGCCGGTGCGTGATGCCGACATGCCGTTATCGCTCGGACCCGGCCACGCCGGCGCCATCAAGCCGATGGCGGACTCGCCTTACTGGGGTAGCCGCGCCGTGTGGGACACACGCGCCAACAATCACAACTCCATGTTCGACGACAAAGGACGCGTGTGGCTGGCCGCGAGCGTGCGTGCGCAGGACAACCCGACCTACTGCAAGAAAGGCTCCGAGAACCAATACGCCAAGGTCTTCCCGCTCGAAAAATCGCAGCGGCAGGCCGCCATGCTTGATCCCAAGACGATGAAGTACACGTTCGTCGACACCTGCTTTGCCACCCATCACCCGCAGTTCGGCTACGACGCCGACAACACGCTGTGGTTCAGCGGCACCGGTCAGGTGGCAGGCTGGGTCAACACCAAGGTGTTCGAGGAAACCGGCGACGCGGAAAAGGCGCAGGGCTGGGCGCCGTGGGTGCTCGATACAAACGGTAACGGCAAACTCGATGAGTTCGTGGACCCGACCGCACCGGCAGACCCGGCGAAAGATCGCCGTATCACTGCTGGTTCGGGACCCTACTCGGTCATGCCCAACCCGAAAGACGGCTCGATCTGGTACGCCATCGGCACGTTCGCGGGGCCGCCCGGATTCCTGCGCTTTGATCCAAAAACTAAGCTGTCGGAAGTCTATTACATCCCGAAGCCGGGCTTCGGCATCCGTGGCGGCGACATCGACGGCAATGGCGTGCTGTGGGGATCGGGCTCAAGCGGCCATCTGATGAGCTTCGATCGCCGCAAGTGCAAAGGCCCGCTCAACGGACCGACGGCAACCGGCAATCATTGTCCGGAAGGCTGGTCTTTCTACAAATATCCCGGACCCGGCTTTGACGGCTTCCCGGATACCAGTGCGGAAGCGAGCTATTACACCTGGGTCGATCAGCACAACACGCTGGGGCTGGGCGAGAACGTTCCGATCTCGACCGCCAACCTCAGCGATGGATTCGTTGCGCTGAAAGACGGCAAGATGGTCTCGCTGCGCATCCCCTACCCGATGGGTTTTTATGCCAAGGGCCTCGACGGCCGCATCGACGACCCGAACGCCGGCTGGAAAGGCCGTGGCTTGTGGAGCACCAACGGCGATCGCACGCCTTGGCTGATGGAAACCGGCAAGGGCTCGAGTCCGCGCGCCGTGCACATCCAGGTGCGGCCCGATCCGCTGGCGCATTGACGAGCGCGAAGCAACGAACCCCCGCCGCTCCAGCGGCGGGGTTTTTGCTTGCGTCCGCCACTAGGCGCGCCCTGAAGGCCTGGAGTAGCATCGCCTCGAACGGCTACTGCGGGGCACAGGCGCCGAGAAATTGTCACGAGGGAGTTGTCATGCGACACGTCGTATCCGCCGCTTTTATCTCAACCGCCTTGATTTTCGGCGCTGGCGCGCAAGCCCAGGTCCCGCAGGGCTATCCGGCTGATTACGCAAAGACCGTTGAAGCCGCCAAGAAAGAAGGCAAGGTGGTGATCTATTCGACCACCGACGCGGCCTCGTCCAATCCCTTGGTCAAGGATTTCGAGACGCTCTATCCCGGCATCAAGGTCGAATACTCCGACCTCAACTCCACCGAGCTCTATAACCGCTTCATCGCCGAGGCCGCCGCCAACAATGGCACCGCCGACGTGCTGTGGTCCTCCGCAATGGACCTGCAGGTGAAGCTCGTTGCCGACGGACAGGCCGAGACCTACGCCTCGCCGGAATCCAAGGCGCTGCCGAAATGGGCCGTGTGGAAAGATTCAGCCTACGGCACGACTTATGAGCCGATCGCTTTCGTCTACAACAAGCGGCTGGTGCCGGAAGCCGACGTGCCGAAGGATCACACTGATCTGTTGAAGCTGCTCAACGCCAAGACCGATTTCTACAAGGGCAAGATCACGGCTTACGATCCGGAACGGTCCGGCGTCGGCTATCTGTTTTGCAACGAGGACATTAAGGATTTCCCGCAGGCATGGGATCTGTTCAAGGCCATGGGGAAGGCACAGGCCAAGCTCTACACCAGTGCCGGCGCCATGATGGAGCGCGTCACCTCGGGCGAACACCTGATCGCCTACGGCATCTTCGGTTCCTACGCGCTCAGCCGCTCCAAGAAGGATCCGAATCTCGGCATTGTCCTGCCGAAGGACTACACCATGGTCACCTCGCGCGTCGCCTTTATCTCCAAGAAGGCGAAGAACCCGAATGCCGCCAAACTGTTCCTCGATTACATCTTGTCGAAGCGTGGCCAGGAGATCATCGCCAACAAAGCCGATCTTTATTCGCTGCGGTCCGATGTCGAAGGTGAAGCGACCATCAAGCGCGTCACGCAATTGATCGGCGACAAGGCCCGCCCGGTGCCGATCGACCAGACATTGCTGGAGAATCTCGATCAGACCAAGCGGCTCGCCTTCCTGTCGAAGTGGCAGCAGGCGAAAAAGGGACAGTAAGGATCGTCACCCTGAGGTGGCCACCGAAGGTGGCCCTCGAAGGGCGACGGCCAATCATCCTTCGAGGCTCGCATCGCTGGCGCCTCAGGATGACGGAGATAGGCCGGAGCCAGAGGGGCGAATGCCCATAGTCGCGTACCGTTTGCTCGTCCTCGGCGTCACCGCGCTTGCCGTGGTGGCGCCGCTGTCGCTCGTTGTGTACCAGAGCTTTCTCACCGCGCCGTTTTTCGATCATACGGCGCGGTTCGGATTCCTCGCCTATACGTTCGTCTTCGCTGATCCGGATTTCTGGCAGGCATTCTGGACCACGATCGCGATTGCCGGCGGCATGGCGGCGATTGCAGTCCCGCTCGGCGCCCTGCTTGCGTTCCTGATGGTGCGCACCGACGTGCCGGGGCGGAAATATCTCGAACCGCTCATCCTTATTCCGATCTTCGTTTCAGCGGTGGTGATCGCATTTGGCTACGTGGTGGCCGTCGGTCCGGTCGGCATTTTCTCGACGCTCGCCAAGGACGTGCTCGGCTTCGTGCCGTGGAACCTCTATTCACTGCCGTCGCTGATCGCGATCGCGGGCCTCACCCATGTTCCCCATGTCTATCTCTACAGCGCCGCGTCCTTGCGCGGCCTGAGCACCGATCTGGAGGAGGCCGCGCGCGTGTCCGGCGCCAACCCGTTCCGCGTCGCGATCAATGTCAGTTTGCCGATGATTCTTCCGGCGATTTTGTTTGCCGGCGTGCTGGTGTTTTTTCTGGGCTTCGAATTGTTCGGCCTGCCGCTCGTCCTCGGCGACCCGCAGGACGTGCTGGTGCTCTCCACTTATCTCTACAAGCTCACCAATAAACTCGGCGTGCCGTCGTATCAACTGATGGCGGTGGTCGTGGTGGTCATCATCGCGGTCACCGCGCCGCTGGTGTTCATGCAACGCCTGCTGCTGCGCCAGGCGCAACGCTATGTTTCGGTGCGTGGCAAGGGCCTGAAAACGCAACCGCTGCGCCTGCACGGCTGGCGCTGGTTTGCGTTCGCGGCGATCATCTTCTGGCTTTTCATTACGGTAGTGGTGCCGCTGTTCGGCATCACGCTGCGCTCGTTCGTCGTCACATGGGGCGAAGGTGTGAAGCTGCTCGATGTGCTCACGCTCGATCACTATCGTGAACTCACCGATTACCCGAACGTCATTCGCGGCATCCTCAACACGCTTGGCATTGGCGTGATCGGCGGTGCCATCGCCGTCGTCTGCTACACCGCGATTGCGCTGTCGGTGCATCGCTGGAATTCAGGCTGGACGCGGCTGGTCGACTATATGGTGATGGTGCCGCGCGCCATGCCCGGTCTCGTGGCCGGACTCGCGCTGTTATGGGTGTTCCTGTTCGTGCCGTTCCTGTCGCCGCTCAAATCCACGATGGTGTCGATCTGGCTCGCTTATACGATCGTATGGCTCGCCTATGGCATGCGGCTCGTGTCCGGCACGCTGTTGCAGGTCGCGCCTGAACTTGAGGAAGCCGCCCGCACCGCCGGCGCCAACGATCTGCGTGTGAAGCGCGACGTCACCGTGCCATTGATCAAATACGGCATGCTGGCAAGCTGGCTTCTGATTTTCCTGATTTTCGTGCGCGAATATTCCACCGGCATCTATCTGCTGGGTCCCGGCACCGAGGTGATCGGCTCGCTTCTGGTGTCGCTCTGGGGCACCGGCGCCATCGATCTGGTGTCGGCTCTATCGGTTGTTAATGTGGTCATGATCGGCGTCGGCCTTGCCGTCGCGGTCCGGCTGGGAGTGCGCCTGCATGGCTGAACTCATCGTCAAGGACGTCGCGCTGCGGCTCGGCGACAATGAAATCCTCAAGGGCGTCTCGCTCGCGGTGCCGGCCGGCGAAGTCGTGGCGCTGCTCGGGCCCTCCGGCAGCGGCAAGACCACGCTGCTCCGCGCCATCGCCGGGCTGGAAACGCCGCATAGCGGCTCAATTGCGATCGGCGACAATGTGTTTTTCGACGCCGCGCGCGGCATCGAATTGCCGGCCGAGCAACGCGGCCTCGGCCTGGTGTTTCAATCCTACGCCCTGTGGCCCCACCGGACCGTGTTCGACAACGTCGCCTATGGCCTGAAGCTGCGTAAGGTACCGGCCGCCGAGATCAAGACGCGGGTCGAGAAGACGCTGTCGCAGATCGGGCTTGGTCAGCTCGCCGCGCGTTATCCGCATCAGCTTTCCGGCGGCCAGCAACAGCGCGTCGCCATTGCGCGCGCGCTGGTCTACGAGCCGCCGGTCATCCTGCTCGACGAGCCACTGTCGAACCTCGATGCCAAGCTGCGCGAGGAAGCGCGCGCCTGGCTGCGCACGCTGATCGTCACGCTTGGGTTGTCAGCTATCCACGTCACGCACGACCAGGTCGAAGCGATGGCGATCGCCGACCGGGTCGTCTTGCTCGACGCCGGTGTCATTGCTCAAGAAGGCTCGCCGACCACGCTCTACAACGATCCCGCCACGCTATTTGCCGCGGAATTCATGGGCAGTAACAACCGGCTCGATGGCAAGCTGGTCGACAACAGCGGCGGGCGCGCGATCATCGAATTGTTCGGCGAGCGCCTGACCGGACAATCCCGCACCAAGGCGGCAATTGGCGCCAAGGTCACCGGCATCATCCGCATCGAGCGCGTGCACTGCGCGTCAAGCGCCGGCCCCAACAAACTCAAAATGGAGCTCAAGGCGCCGATGTATCTCGGCGAGCGCTGGGAGCTCGTGTTTGCGCGCGAGTCCCTGACGGTGCGCGCCTACGCCTCGGCGCCGCTTGAACCGGGCGAGCACTATGTCGAATTCCCGCCCGAAGCGCTGTGGGTGTTTTGACCGCCATGCCGGATTTCCGCGGCGTCTTCCCCTACCTCGTCTCCCCCATCGATACGAGCGGACGCATCCTGACCGATGTGTTGGGAAAGCTCGCCTCCGACCTGATCAAGGCCGGCGTGCATGGGCTGACGCCGCTCGGCTCGACTGGTGAATTCGCCTATCTCAATCGCACGCAGCGCGAAGCCGTCGTGCAGGCGACAATCGAGGCCGCGGGCAAACGCGTGCCGGTGATTGCCGGCGTGGCGTCGACCGCCACGGCAGACGCGGTTGAGCAGGCCAAGGCCTATCAAAAGCTCGGCGCCGACGGCATTCTCGCTATTCTGGAAGCATACTTCCCGCTCAAGGACGCACAGATCGAATCCTACTTTCGCGCCATCGCCGACGCCGTCGACATTCCCGTCGTGCTTTACACCAACCCCAATTTCCAGCGCAGCGATCTTTCGCTGGACGTGATCGCCCGTCTCGCGGAGCATCCGCGCATCCAGTACATCAAGGATGCATCGACCAATACCGGGCGGTTGCTGTCGATCATGAACCGCGCGCCGCGCATTAAAGTGTTCTCTGCCTCTGCGCACATTCCGGCCGCCGTGATGCTGATCGGCGGGGTTGGCTGGATGGCTGGCCCTGCCTGCATCGTGCCGCGCCAGAGCGTGCGGCTTTACGATCTCTGCCGCGCTGGAAAATGGCCGGAGGCCATGAAGCTGCAGCGCGACCTCTGGCGCATCAACGAAGCCTTCGCGCGCTTCAATCTTGCCGCCTGCATCAAGGCCGGATTGCAGATTCAGGGCTATGCCGTGGGCGATCCGCTGCCGCCGCAGGGCGCACTCGCACCCGCGGATCGCGAAGTGGTCGAAGGCATTTTGGCTGACGTCGCCAGGCTGGAAACGGCCTGAAATAGCGGCGCAAACCGCGTCATCCAACCGAATGTTAACGGTTCCTTGCTAGTGGAACACGATGGCCTTGCCGTCGCTCACACCCCGGCCGCAGGCGCCGCGGAGTGAACCCGTGACGTTGGCCGATTCCGAACATGTGACTGCCGCGCCGCCTTCAGCGGCTGCGCGCATCGTCGCGCGCCTCAAAGCCATTCTCGCCGATCCCAGCGACAGCCGTATTGCCCAACTCGTTGCCGGAAAGGTTTTTCTCGTGCGCGTCGGCAGCGCGCTACTCGCACTTGGTTCGCAGGTCTTGCTGGCGCGCTGGATGGGCAGTTTCGAATTCGGCATCTACATCTATGTCTGGACCTGGGTGCTGATGATCGGCGCGCTCTCCGACGTCGGCCTGTCATCCGCCGCGCGGCGTTTCATTCCGGAATATATCGAGATCAAGAGCTTCGACCGGTTGCGCGGCTTTCTGGCAGGTTCACGCTGGCTCGCTTTCGCCATCGCCACGGCCATCGGCGCCGCGGGTGCGCTCGGTGTGACATTGCTCGCACCCTGGCTCGATCACTTCGTGGTCATCCCGCTTTATCTCGCCTGCGTGACGATCCCGATTTACGGATTGGTGCAGGTACAAGCCGGCATCGCGCAGTCCTATGACTGGCCCAATCTCGCTTTGATGCCGTTCTACATCTGGCGGCAGCTCGCCATCACCGTGCTCATGGGCTCGATCTGGCTCGTTGGCGCGCCGACCAGCGCCGTGACGGCGATGATCGTCGCCGTCGTCACAACCTGGGCCGTGACCATGGTTCAATTGGCGCTGCTCAATCGCCGCCTCAAGGAGAAAGTGCCGGCCGGTCCGAAGATCTACGAGCCAAAAATCTGGTTTGCCACCTCGTTACCGATTTTTGTGGTGGAAGGCTTCTACCTGCTGCTGACCTATGTCGACATCATCGCGCTCGAGCATTTTGGCTCGCCGCACGACGTCGCGGTCTACTATGCGGGCGCACGATTGCTCGCGATCGTAGCCTTCGTTTACTTCGCAATTGCCGGTGCCACGACCCACAAATTCACTGAATATCACGTGTCCGGCGACCGGCAGCGTCTTGCGGCATTCTTCAGCGAAACCATCCGCTGGACATTCTGGCCCTCGCTCATTGCTTGCGCCGCGATCCTGGCGCTCGGACGCCCGCTGCTGTCGCTGTTCGGCGCCGGTTTCGAAACGGGCTATAGCGTGATGTTCATTCTGGCGATCGGCATGCTGGCACGCGCGGCCGTGGGGCCGGCCGAGCGATTGCTCAACATGTTGGGCGAACGCAAGCAATGCGCGGCCGTTTACGCAACTGCCTTTGCCATCAATCTGACGCTCTGCATCATTCTTATTCCGCGGATGGGGATCGAAGGTGCGGCGATTGCGACATCGACCGCCCTGGTTGCCGAATCCATCATGTTCTATCGCGTGGCAAAACAGCGGCTGGGCTTCCACCTTTTCATTCTCGGCGGCGGTCGGCCGGGCTAAGTCACACGCGCTCCCGCAACAGGCGCCGGATGACCTTGCCTGTTGTCGTCATCGGCATGTCATCGATAAAGGCGACTTCGCGCGGGTATTCGTGCGCCGACAGCCGCGTCTTGACGAAGCCCTGGATTTCGGACGCAAGCGCATCGGATGCGGCGTAGCCTTTCTTCAATACGATGAATGCTTTCACGATCTCCGTGCGCAACGCATCCGGCTTGCCGACGGCAGCGGCAAGCGCCACCGCCGGATGTCCGATAAGGCAATCCTCGATCTCTCCCGGCCCGATTCGAAAGCCCGATGATGTAATGACGTCGTCGTCGCGCCCCACGAAACTGAAATAACCTTCCTCATCCACCACACCCTGGTCGCCCGTGGTCATCCAGTCGCCGATGAACTTGTCGCGCGTGGCGTCGGGCTTGCCCCAATATTCGAGAAACATCACGGGGTCAGGCCGCTTGACCGCGATTTGCCCGGTCTCCCCGGCTTTCAGCGGGCGTCCTTCGGCGTCGATGACCGCCACCGTATGGCCGGCGACCGGCTTGCCGATGGCGCCGGGCTTGGACACGCCGAGCGCGCCGCAGGCCGCGAGCACGATATTGCATTCGGTCTGGCCGTAGAATTCGTTGATGACGAGGCCGAACGCGGATTTTCCCCACTCGTAGGTTTCTGCCCCAAGCGACTCTCCGCCCGAACCGATCGAGCGCATGTTAATTGCGTGCCGGCCTTTCGGATTGGGCGCCGCTCGCAACATACGGAGCGCAGTTGGCGGGATAAAAGCATTGCGGATCTGCGCGCGCGCCATCAGCGCAAAGGCTTCCTCCGGATCGAATTTCTCGAACCGGCGCGCAACGACCGGTACGCCGTAATGCAGGCCCGGTAACAGAACATTGAGCAGGCCGCCCGCCCATGCCCAGTCGGCGGGCGTCCAGATGCGGTCGCCTGGCTGCGGCATGAAATCGTGATGCGTCTCGACGCCGGGTAGATGGCCAATCAGGACGCGATGGCCGTGCAATGCGCCCTTGGGCTGTCCGGTCGTGCCGGACGTGTAGACCATCATCGCGGGATCGTCGGCCGATGTATCGACCGGCGTGAAATCGGACGATGCGCGCGCCAAGGCATCGGCAAAGCCGAGTGCGCCCTGGCCGGCGCCGTCCAGCGAAAGCACCAGCTTGAGATCGGGCAGATCTTTTCTGATTTCGGCGATGCGCTCGACGCCGCGTGCGTTGGTGATCAGCGCGGCAGCGCCGGAATTCTGCAGCCGGTACGTCAGCGCGTCGGTGCCGAACAGGACCGCCAGCGGCAGCGCCACCCCGCCAAGCTTGTAGATACCGATGTGGCTGGCCGCCACTTCGGGCGACTGAGGCAGCAGGATCGCAACCCGATCGCCGCGCACGATCCCGTGCGCCCGCAACACATTGGCCAGCCGGTTGGAGGTGTCGCGCAGCCAGCCATAGGTGATTTGTTCGTCGCGTCCGTCAGGCAGAACATGCAAAATGGCCAGGCGATCCGGCTCTTTTTGGGCCCAGCGGTCGCAGACATCGACGCCGATATTGTAGCGGGCCGGCACCGGCCAGCGAAACTGGCGATAAAGGGAGTCATAGTCCTTGACGCGAGGGAGCACCGGCATGGCCGCAAAACTAGTCAGCGGATCATGCCGGGTCCAGTCCGGTGGCTGTTTTCTGCTCTGCCGGGGTGGTCATCCGTTGAACGCAGGCTTTCCAATCATCGGCCTCGCCGAGGAACGGCATGTAACCGGGCAGATTGAGATTCAGTTCCTTGGGCGCGCACAGCATGTTGGACGACGGCACGAAGTTCGGCCAGACGTTTTCCATGTTCGAATAGAAATTGCGCGCGTCGTAGTACGGAAAAATCGACCACCACGCGGTGTAGCCGAGCGAATTGAGAATCTGGCTCAATTTTTTTGACGCTCCAGCCTCATTGTTCTCAACGTACAGAAACGGGCGGCAGCGCTCGATCAGCGATTTCGCGCCCGCCAGCACCTGCTCCTCCATGCCTTCGGTGTCGATCTTGAGCAGGCGGCATTTCGGCAAGTTAAGCGAATCGAGCGTCACCAGCGGCACGCTCTCGCCGGTCGGCAATCCTTTCACGAGCGATACAGCGCTGTAGTTGAAGGTGACGTCGGGTGGCGGCAATGGCGGCAGGCTGATCTCTCCGTTCGAGTCGCCGACCGCTTTTTGATGGCAGAAAACATTGTCGTGCCCATTGAGCGCGACGTTGCCGGCAAGCATCAGGAAATTCCGGCGCTGCGGCTCAAAGGCATGAACGACCCCGCCCGGCCCGACCAGATTGGCGAATGCGACGGTGTGCGTACCGATATTGGCGCCGGCGTCGATGACAATGTCGCCAAGCTCGACGAATTGCCGCATCAACTGGATTTCGAAATCACACCATTCGCCATAGAGGTCGAGGCCACGCCCGACAAACGCGTCGTTGCGGTTGTACATGAACAGGCCATGCTTGCATCGCTTGACCGCCATGTGCCTGTTTTCAACGAGATAAGGCGATTGCATCTTTTCCTCTGCTCACGTTGCCGTAGCGGGACACGGGGACGGATGGAAGACGCAACGAAATGGAGCGAATCAGTCCATTTGCACCGGACGGTATGCGTTGCTTTGATTCGGGGCAAAGGCGCAAGCCGGCGGCAATCGCGCCACGAGGCTGAGTTTAATATGATGCAAAGAACATTCCTGCCCGTCGCCGGGCAGACAGGGGACGCGGCCGCCCTAGCTTTTCTTTTCGTCCGGCTCGGCCAGGATCAGCGACCAATAGACCTTGTATTTCGAGGCCGGCGTGTAGACCGCGGCAATTCCCATGCGGGTGGCGCCTGCCAGCAGCATGTTGGCGCGATGCGGACTTGAATCGCGCCAGCCTGAAAACGCCTCAGCCAGCGTATGATAGCCGGCGCTGATATTCTCGGCGGCTGTCCTCGCGTCATAACCTGACGTCTTCAGCCTTTGCACGAATGGTTTGCCGGCGCCGTGATCGAGCTTGTCGCGCTTGGCCATGACCTCGGCCTGCGCCTGCGCAAGCCGCATCAATTCCGCATCGAGCGTAACAGCCGGAAGCCCATTATTCGCCCGATAGCCCGAGATCATCGACGCCGCGGCAGCCGCATCGAGTTCGGCGCCCGGCTGCGCGAGATTGCGATAGAAGCTCGGTTCCGCCTTCGGCACGTAAGTTTCGGCGCAACCGCCGACCATAGCCAGTGTCAGCAGGATTGCGGCAAGGCGGGACGGCATCATCGGCAATTGTTCCCCGAATCATGAACAGGCAAGAGCTTAATGCAATGACCGTGGCCGAATGGTGATAGGGGCGGCCTCGCAAAACAACCCGATGAAGGTCCCGCATCTACTGGCGCGGCTGCGCAGCGTCAACTAACATCTCGCAATATCAGCCGCTGCGGGAGAATGTCATGCCAAACGAGCCGGCCGCACGCACACCGGGCGCCAAGCGCGCTGCACCGGGTGAATATGTTTTCGACCTCGGTACCGTCCAGAAGATCATGGGCGGGCCTGCTTATTCGACAGCGCATGGGCCATGCGTCGAGGGCGATCGCATGATCGTCGGCTTGATGCGCATGAAAGCTGGCACCGGCGCCGAAGCGCACTCGCATCCGAACGAACAATGGATTTATGTGCTGGAAGGAACCTTCCACGCCAGCATCGATGGAAAGGAAATCGACGTGACGCCAGGCTCGGTCGTCTACATTCCGGCCAATACAGTGCATGCCGGCAAGGCAACGGCAGATGGCGACGTCGTGTTCTTTACTGTCAAAGACGCCTCGCACAGTCTGCACGGCACCAAAGCGACTTGAACGATCGCGCAACGGAAACGCCCAAGAATTTCCGGCGCGCGCGCATCCTTGGGGGAGGTCCGCATGAAACGTTTATTGACCATGGCGCTTGCCGCGCTTGTCCTGAGCACGGGCGCGGCCGCCGCGCAGGACAAGTATCCGAGCCGGGCCGTCAAGGTGATTGTGCCCTATGCGCCCGGCGGCGCCACCGACATTGCCGCGCGCATTGTCGGCGACGAATTCCAGAAAATCACCGGACAGCCCTTCGTGGTACTCAACAAGCCCGGCGCATTCGGCATGCTGGCCATTGACGAAATGGTGAAGGCGGCGCCTGACGGCTACACGCTGATGATCGGCAACGTCTCCACCAATGCGATCACCCCGATCATCTACGCCAAGAAGATGAATCTCGATTACGCCAAGAGCGTCGTGGCGGTGAGCAATCTGGTCGACGTACCGGCCTTTCTGCTCGTGACGACGGCAGATGATTTCCCGGTGAAATCGGCCTCCGAGCTCATCGCGTACGCGAAAAACAATCCCGGCAAGGTCCGGTACGGCACCGTCGGCATCGGCTCCTACCCGCACTACGACATGGCTTATTTCGCGAAACGTGCGGGCGAGCTCGATCTGGTCGGATTGCCGAACAAAAACGGGGCTTCCGGTGTGATCCAGGACATGTTGCGTGGCGATGTACAGGCATCCTTCCTCAACGTCGCCTCGACCGCCGGACAAGTGCAGGCGGGCAAGTTTCGCGCACTGGCGGTGGTCAATCACACGCGGCTCAAGGAATATCCCGACATCCCGACCATGAAGGAAATCGGATACGCCGACGTGGGCACCGTGGCATGGAACGGACTCTTTGCCCCGGCGGCAACGCCAAAGCCGGTCCTGGAAGCGCTGTTTGCGGCCGTGAGCAAGGCGTTGAAGTCGCCGGAAGCGATCGAAAAGCTCAACAAGCAGAACTTCAACGTCGTGCCGAACAAATCACTCGCCGACGCCAAAGTCTGGCTCGACGGCGAAATGAAGCACTGGCAGACGATCACCAGCTCGGTGAAGATCGACGTGGCGCAGTAGCGCGCGGCCTTCGCCCTCTGACGTGCGCTTTTGCCGGCTGTTCGCCAAAGCGCGAGAGTACAATGATCGTGCCGATGAGCACGAACATCATTACGAGCTTGGAACTTTCCAGTATGAGAGCAAACATGGAGGCACTCCTGCTTTACTCAGGCAACCCCTCACCTGTCGTATGCTCACGTCCCCTTTGATTCTTTCGAGCGGAAACTAGCAAGACCTTTTGCCGACGAATGTGAGCCGGCTCACGTCCGGCCTGCCGAATTTCATGCAGATTGACTGCGCGGAGGGTCCCACAACTCCTTCGCATTCCTCCCCTTGCCCGCCAACTTCGGTTGGCGGGTTTTTTTCTTTGCCGCGAGTACGGAGGCTACTTGGCGCGCTGGAGCGCCTGCCAGACGCGTTCCGGCGTCGCCGGCATGTCGAGCTGCGCGCCCTCAGGCAATGCGTCAAGAATGGCATTCATCACCGCCGGCGGTGCGGCGGTTGTGCCGGCCTCGCCGGTGCCTTTCGCACCGATCGGATTCGTGCGGCAAGCGACCGGGTGATGCTCGACCGTCATCGGCGGCACGGTGTCGGCGCGCGGCAAGGCGTAGTCCATGAAGGTACCGGAGATGAGTTGGCCACCGGTATCGTAGATCGTGTCCTCGGTCAGCGCCTGGCCGATGCCCTGCGCCACACCCCCGTGGATCTGCGCTTCAACGACGGTGTCGTCGAGTACCTCGCCACAATCCCCGACCGCGACGTATTTGACGATCTCGGTCGCGCCGGTCGCGGGATTGATCTCGACCTCGGCGACATGACAGCCGTTCGGGAATGACGGCGGTAATTTGACCTTGTCCAGGGTGTCGAGGCTTTCCGGGATCACGCCCTGGCGTTTGAGTTCGCCGGCGCGCTCGGCCACTTCGAACAGCGAGACCTCGCGGTTCTTCACGCTGAATTTGCCGCGATCATAGACCACATCGCCCTCTGCCGCCTGCAGCAGCATCGCGGCAACGCGTTTGCCCTTCTCCAGCACTTTGTCGATGGTCTGCGCGATGGCGCTGCCACACATCATGGCCGAGCGCGACGCGACTGCGCCGAAGCCCGGCACGTCGCGATCGGAATCGCCGGTGAGCAAAGTGACCGCCGAAGCATCGATGCCGAGCCGGCGGGCCGCCAGCTTGCCGAACACGGTCTGATGCGCTTGTCCGCTGGCGCCCGAACCAATGCTGACGTTGACCTTGCCGCCGCCGGGAAAGCTGACGCGCGCACCCTCCTCCGGAAATGCACCGGCGATCTCAAGATAGCAGCCGATGCCGATGCCGCGCAGTTTGCCGGCCTTTTTCGAGGCTTTCCTGCGCGCATTGAAACCTTCGTAATCGGCGAGCTTGAGCGCACGCTCGAAAGCGGCCGGGAAATCGCCGCTGTCGTAAGTGTTGCCGAACGCAGTCGTGAATGGCATTTTTTCAGGATGAATCAGATTGCGCCGGCGCAACTCTGCGGCGTCGATGCCGGTCAGGTCGGCGGCAGCATCGATGACGCGCTCGAGCAGGTAGCTCGCTTCCGGACGGCCGGCGCCACGATATGGCCCGGTCGGCACCGTGTTCGTGAACACGCAACGCGAGTTCACCTGCGCGATCGGAATGTCGTAGACCGTTGGCAGGCAGCCTGAGACATGCGTGGTGACGATGAAATGCGCGATGCCGGTGAAATAGGCACCGGTATTTCCGAGACCATTCACCCGCAAGGCCAGGAAGCGGCCGCGTTTGTTGAGCGCAAGCTCAACGGTCCACGATGAATCGCGGCCCTGATTGTCGGTCACGAAGGCTTCTGAGCGGGTTGACACCCAATGGATCGGCTTGCCGAGCGCGCGGGCGCCGTGCAACAGCGCGACATATTCCGGATAGGTCGCGGCCTTCATGCCGAAACCGCCACCGACATCGTCGGTGAGCACGCGCAGCTCTTCCGGCTTGATGCCCAGGGACTCGGCAAGATGCATACGCATGCCGCCGACACCCTGGGTCGCGCAGCGCAGCGTGTAGCGGTTGCTGGCGGTGTCGTAGCTCGCGCTCGCAGTGCGCGGCTCGATCGCGGCCACCACCAGGCGCTGGTTGATCAGTTCGACACGCGCCACATGCGCGGCATCCTTGAAGGCCCGGTCCAGGGCGATTTGCTTCTTGCCGCCTGGATCGGCCGGCGCTGTCCAGTCGAACCCGATATTTCCCGGTGCATCTGGCCAGAGCTGCGGCGCACCCTGCGCAATCGCGTCGCGCATGTTGGTCACCGGCGTCAGCGGCTCGTAGTCGACGGCGACTTTCTCGGCCGCGTCCTGCGCCGCTGCCGCGTTAACGGCAATCACCATCGCGACCGGCTCGCCCATATGCATCACGCGGCCCTCGGCCAGCGCCGGCCGATGCGGCCCGATCGCTTTCTTGCCTTCGCGACCAGGGATCGGAACGGGATGCGAGATCGAGTGGTAGTGCGCCGATGCAAGATCGGCCGCGGTGAACACCGCAGCCACGCCTTTCGCCTTCTTCGCATCGGATGTGTCGATACGCACGATCTTCGCGAAGGCGTGCGGCGAACGCACGAAAAAGGCCGCGAGTGCGCTCTCTGGCTTGAAATCGTCACCGAAACGGCCTTGTCCGCGCAAGAGCGCGTCGTCCTCGATACGTCCCGACCAGGCATTATCGCGGGCAGCGGTCGATTGCGTCATGCGGTGCTCCGGTCAAAATCTTAAAGCTTGTGGCCAGTGATGCCGGCTTTGGCATAAAGCGCATTGATATGCGCCTTCACCTCCGGATCGGTCGTATCGTGTTCGGGCACATGCGCCCACCCGATTTGGGCGCGTGCGTGGATCGCCATTTCCTCATCCTGTTGGGAGGTGCCGCCGGAAATGCCATAGGCTCCGATCATCTCGTCACCCTTGAACACAGGCGCGGCGCCGCCGCTGGCTGCAATTCGACCATTCGTCATGGCCGCCAGACTGACCAGCAACTGCGGATTGCGTTCCTTGAACCATTGCTGGATGACGAGACCGTCGGGAAAACGCGGGCTCATCGAGCGGAACGCAGCGACGGTAAAGGCCTTGGCGATGGCCGTCTCCGGCGTGATGAAGCCGGCGTTGTCCATGCGTTCGACCGCTATGATGTGACCCTCGGGACCGACCACCGCGATCGATACCGGCACGCCCATCACATCGGCTTTTTCGACGACCGCCTTGATGAATTCACGGCACTCCGCCGCACGCAACTTGGCCATTCCTCGCCCTCCAGTGCCCGTTAACTTTCGCTTAACCCTTCATGCCCAGCAATTAACTGCAAAAAAACGGGTTGGGGAATAGCGTGCGGCCCTACCTGGACGCGAAAATGGGCGAACTTACCTCCGCACACGCAGGCGCGCGGGACTGGCGTACGGTCGTTCTGACCGGCAGCACGAGTTTTGCCGTCAGCTTCGCGATTTTCCATTATGCCTTGCCGATCGGAGCCTGGTTTGCGTCCGCTCCCGAGTCTGTCGTTTCCTTTTTCTTCGCAGCATTGGCCGCCCTGGCGGCAATGGCGATCACGACGGCCCTGCTCGCCCGCAAGCTGCGGACGGACAATCAGCGCATGCGCATCGCGATCAATAATATGTCACAGGGCTTGTGCATGTTCGACGGTAATGAGCGCCTGGTCGTCTGTAACCAACGCTACATGGAGATGTACCAGTTATCAGCCGATATCGTAAAACCCGGCTGTAGCCTGCAGAGCTTGCTCGAATACCGCATTCGCAACGGCAGCTTTTCGCGCGACCCGGTCGAATACCGGCGCGCCTTGGTCAGCACCATGGCCGCGGGAACCACGACCAGCAATGAAGTCAAATCAAAAGACGGGCGGACAATCTCCGTCATCAACCGGCCGATGTCCGACGGCGGCTGGGTGGCAACGCACGAGGACGTCACCGAGCGGCGCGACGCCGAACGTGAACGTATCTCGATGCAGGAACAACAGCAGCGGCGCACGATCATCGAGCAGGCCATCGCGTCCTTCCGCAAGCGCGTCGAGGATCACCTCAAGACCGTGGCTGAAGGCGCCAAGACGATGCACTCGACCGCCACCACGTTGTTTGGCAATTCCGCACAGACCTCGAAGAGCGCCGATGGCGCGGTGTCGGCCTCAAATGAGGCCTCGACAAACGTGGAAACCGCCGCCGTCGCCGCCGACGAATTGTCCGGCTCGATCAATGAAATCGGCCGGCAGCTCGCCAGGACAACCGAGATCGTGCGGGCTGCGGTGGGCGAAGCGCAGGGCACCAACCACCAGATCACCGCGCTGGCGCAGGCCGCGCAGAAAATTGGCGATGTCATCAAACTGATCAGGGCGATCGCCGGGCAGACCAACCTGCTGGCGCTCAACGCCACCATCGAAGCCGCGCGCGCCGGCGAGGCAGGCAAAGGTTTTGCGGTCGTTGCGTCCGAGGTCAAGTCATTGGCCGTGCAGACCGCCAAAGCGACTGAAGATATTTCGAGGCTGATCATGGCCGTGCAGGCCGCGACGACCAGCGCAGTGTCGGCCATCGGCCGTATTTCCGGCCGCATGCAGGAAATCGACAGTTGTGCGACCGCCGTCTCCGCCGCCGTCGAAGAACAAAGTGCCGCCACCGGCGAAATCTCGCAGAACGTCGCTAGCGCCTCTGACGGAGCGAAGGTGGTGGTTTCGGTGTTGGGCGATGTGTCAGGGGCCGCAGCGCAGACGCGTGAATCCGCTGAAAGCGTTCTCACGGCCTCGCAAGCGGTGGAAGCTGCCGCAACCGAGCTCCGCAAGGAAGTTGAAGGCTTTCTCGCACGCGTCGCGGCATGATTAGCTGAGAAGCCCACTTAGCCAATAAAACAGCGCGGCCAGCAGACCGGACGCAGGGATCGTAATGATCCAGGCGGTGACAATTTCCTGCGCCACCACCCAGCGCACCGCCGAAACTCTTTTGGCTGCTCCAACGCCGATAATCGAGCCCGTTATTGTATGCGTTGTTGACACCGGAATGCCGAGACTGGTGGCCGCAAACAGCATCACAGATCCGGCGGTCTCCGCGCAGACGCCCTGGGTGGGGGTCAACCGCGTGATCTTGGAACCCATGGTCTTCACAATACGCCAACCGCCGCCAAGCGTTCCCGCCGCCATCGCGATCTGGCACGCAATGACCACCCAGAACGGAACGTAGAACTCCTTTCCGAGCGCCCCTTGCGAATAGAGCAGCACCGCAATGATGCCCATTGTCTTCTGCGCGTCATTACCGCCGTGGCCAAGCGCGTAACACGATGCCGAAATAAATTGCACACGACGGAAAATAGTGTCGGTCGCGTGCGGAGCCGATCGCGCAAATACCCACGACACAATCAACATCAACAGCAAAGCAAGCAAAAGGCCCAGGCCGGGTGACAGAAAAATAGCGGCAGCGGTCTTGCCTACTCCGGACCACACCACCGCATGGATACCCGCCTTCGCGATGCCGGCGCCGACCAACCCGCCGATCAAGGCATGTGAACTCGACGACGGAATGCCGAGGCGCTGCGTGACGATTTGCCAGACAATCGCGCCGGCGAGCGCGCCGAAAATCACATGCGCGTTGACCACGTCCGCTTCGACGATACCGCGGCCGACCGTTTCGGCAACATGTAGACCGAAAAAAAGAAACGCGACGAAATTGAAGAAGGCAGCCCAGGCGACCGCATATTGCGGGCGCAGCACGCGCGTGGACACGATGGTGGCAATTGAATTGGCCGCATCGTTCATGCCATTGAGGAAGTCGAATGCGAGAGCGACCGCGATCAGCCCAATCAGAAACGGAAAAGCAAGGGCGGCAGCGTCCATCGTCGTTCGGCCTTGAAAATTCTAGACGTGCTCAATGACGATGCCGTGCATGACGTTGGCCACGTCATCGAAACGGTCAACGACTTTTTCCAGATGATCGTAGACTTCGTTGCCGACAAAGAACGCCATTGGATTGGTCTTGGCGTTAGCCTGATAAAGCGTCTTGAGGCCGATGTCGTGCAATTCGTCGGCGCGACCTTCGAGCGCCGAGATTTGTGCGGTCAGGTCACTGATGTGCGCAGCCTCCGAGCTGATCTCCTTCAGCAGCGGCACGGCCTCTTTCTGCAACTGTGCGCATTTCACGATAACGTCGGCCATTTCCTTCATCTGCGGCGTGAAGTCGGTGACGTCGAACAGCATCACACCTTTTGCAGTTTTCTGCATCTGGTCGATGGAGTTGTCCATCGATGTGATCAGATCGCGGATATTGCCGCGGTCGAACGGCGTGATGAAACTGCGGCGCACCGCGATCAGCACCTCGCGGGTGAGGTCGTCGGCGTCATGCTCACGGTCCATGACGATCTGGTAGTTGCGCTGGATCGCCTCGCCGCCCTCCAGCATCGCGCGCAAGGCCTCGCCACCGGCGAGGACGGCCTCCGAATGACGGGCAAACAGGTCGAAAAAGCGCTCCTCCTTCGGCATCAAGGCATGGAACCAGCGCATCATGGGCAGACCTCGGTGGCCGGTAAGCGGCTAACGAGGGCAACCTAGTCGCAAGGCCTGCGGTTGCGAAATCCGCAAAAACGCGCCTGTGGAAACATCGGCGGCGGCGGGCGTCCGCGCACCCAGCGTGGCCCCGAGACCAAGTTTAATATCATGAAAACAAGGACTTCGTTGCGTGAGCGTGACGGAAGATTTGCTGCATCGGGGCGCCGGGTCGGTTAGCTTGCCTGACCAAGAAGTATCAAGCGGAGACGTTCAATGCGGTTGGGCTACTTCACCATGCCCGTGCATCCGATCGGCCGGGACTGGTCGCAGACGCTGCGCGAGGACCGCGAGGCCATCATTCTTGCCGACAAGCTCGGCTTCTATGATGCCTTCGTCGGCGAGCACCTGACCGATACCTGCGAAAACATCACCAACAGCATGATGTTCCAGGCGACCCTGATTCACGACACCAAGACCATCAAGCTCGCGACCGGCACCACCAATCTGGCGCAGATGCATCCGGTCGTGGTCGCAGTGAACGCCGCGATGTTCGATCATCTGTCGCAAGGCCGGTTCGTGATGGGCATCAGCGCCGGCGCGCTCACATCGGATTCTGAGGCGATCGGTATTCTCGATCTCGACCGCAACAAGATTTTCGCCGAGGCGATTGACGTCATTCTCGCCGTCTGGGAGCGCGATCCGCCTTATGACATCGATTTCCCCGACAATCGCTTCAAGGTTACTTTTGCACGCACCGCCGCGCTCGAGCTCGGTGTCGGCGTTCTGGCAAAACCTTTCCAGAAACCGCGGCCTGAAATCGTCGGCACGGTCGTCGCGCCGTTTTCTCCCGGCGTGGTGCTGATGGGCAAGCGCGACTTTCACCCGCTGTCGGCAAACTTCCTGCTGTCGAACCATCTCAAGTCGCACTGGGCCAACTACGCCAAGGGCAAGGCGGAAGCGGGAGCCAAGGCCAATATCGCCGACTGGCGCGTGGCACGCACGATTTTCGTCGCCGACGATGACAAGACCGCGGCGCGCTACGGCCACGACGATGCCAACAGCCCTTATCGATTTTACTTCGAACAGATGGTCGCGAAGATGAAGCGGGGCAACCGGCTCTATGTGTTCAAGAGCCACAAGGAGCAGCCCGACAGCGAGATCACGCTCGATTACGTCATGCGCCACTGCGTGACATTCGGCAGCGTCAGCAAGGTGACCGATGCCATCCTCAAGCTGCGCGAGGAAACCGGCGATTTCGGCGAGGTCGTTTATGCCGGCATGGACTGGGTCGAGCCAGCACTCGCCAAGCGCTCGATGCAATTGATGGCCGAAGAAGTCATGCCGCGCGTCAACGCGGCTATCGGAAAGCCGGCCAAGACCGCAGCGGAATAACTATTCTCCGCTCGTCCTCGCGAAAGCGGGGACCCAGGGCGTATTTCTCCGAAATTGCGATCGTGGCTCTGGATTCCCGCTTGCGCGGGAACGAGCGGAGTTTGGCTCAATGCCCTACACCGACATCGGATCCGTGCCGAGTGCCGCATAGAGCCCGCGCTCGGCGCCTTGCGTAAACGAAACGTCCTTGTCGAGCTCGATCGAGGCCGAACGCACGCGTTGCGCCTCCGGCTCGGTCGCCGGCACCGCGCCGCCCTCGGCGGCCGCCTTTGCCGCGCGCAGCAATATCTTGCGGGTCATGACGATGCCGCTGTCGGTCGCACACAGGTGCTCTTTGGTACGATCCTGGATCGGCCCCATGCTTTCCTGAATGGACGCATCCTGCATTGCGATGCCATCGACGCCGGTCGACGAATGGCCGTGGCGTTGTGACTCGCGATCCATCAAATAGTTGTTCGCTTTGTTGGCGAGGGGAATGAACGTGCCCGGCACGTATTTGACATGAATGCCCTCGCCATCCTGCATCGCCGAGATTTCCGATTTCGTCAGCGCGCGCTTGGGATGATAGTTGATGCTCCACGCCCAGCAGGTCTCGTCGTCAATCGGTACCCAGGCGTGCGCACCGAGCGGATGGCCGGCACGCGGCGGGATGATCGAGTACCAGGGCATGATCCACGGCGTGATGCGCCAATAATATTTTCCGGCCTCGGCATTGCGGCGCGCACCGATCAACAGCCCGCCCGGAAATTCCTCGACCTCGAACAGCGGCATACGGTCCTGCTCGTTGTAGACGTTGCCCTTCGAGCCCTTGAACAGCGGATCATTGTTGAGCTCGCTGCCGTGCAGCCACGACACGTGACTGGAATCGATGCCGCCTTCCATCGCCTGCATGAAGTTGCATTCCTGCAGACGCTTGGAAACGAAACGCTGCGGCGGCTCGACGTCGGTCCATTCGAGCGCCGGCGGCGGCGGCTGCAGCGCGGGCGGGCCCAGATAGGCCCACACGATCCCGGCCTTTTCGATGCATGGATAGGACTTCAACTTGATGTTCTTGCGGAAGCCCGATTCCTCCGGCTCCGACGGCAGATCGACGCATTGGCCGGTCACGTCGTATTTCCAGCCGTGATAGGGGCAGCGCAGCCCGCATTCCTCATTCTGCCCGAACCAGAGCGAGACGCCGCGATGGGCGCAGAACTCATCGATCAGGCCGATATGTCCCTTGCTGTCGCGAAAGCAGACCAGATTTTCGCCCATCAGCTTCACGCGCACCGGCGGGCAATCGGGCTCCGGAATCTCGGAAACCAGCAGGAAGGGGGCCCAATAGCGCCGAAGCAACTTGCCCATCAATGTTCCGGGACCGACGCGGCTTAGCTGATCATTCTGTTCACGCGACATCATGGCGACGTTTCCTCAGGCTTTTGCTATGCTTTTTGCAGTCGTCGGCAGCCATTATAAGCAGCCGCGCCGGTTACGGAAGCCAAGTGCCATGCCTCTGCCGCGCATCGCCATTGCAACGGGCGACCCCGCCGGGATCGGCCCGGAAATCGCACTCAAGGCCGCACTCGATACGCGGGTGCGCGGTCTTTGCCGCCCCTTGCTGGTTGGCGACCCCGCAGCACTTGAACTGCATGCCCGCGCCGCCGGCCTGTCACCCAATCTTCACGTCGTGCAAAAGGCCGCCGATTCCGACTGGTCAAACGGCGCGGTCAATCTGCTCGACGCACGCGACGGTAACAACGCGCCGGTCAGGATCGGGACGGTCGATGCCGCCTACGGCCGGGCTTCGCTCGCGAGTGCAAGCCGCGCGATCAAGGCCGCGCTCAACAGCGAGGTCGAGGCGGTGGTGGCGGCGCCGCAGACGGAACGTTCGATCGCGGCGGCGGGCATTGCCTTCGACGGTTATCCATCCTTTGTCGCACGCGAGACCGGCACGCCGGTCAACGATGTCTATCTGATGATCTGCTTCGACCAGTCACGCATTGTGCATGCGACCTTGCACGTGAGCGTGCGCGAGGCCGTGGCGTTGATCACGCCAGAGCGGGTCGAGCGCGTGATCCGCGTCACCGACACATCGCTTAAGAAGCTCGGCATTGCGCGGCCGAAAATATTCGTCAGCGGACTCAATCCGCATGCCGGTGAGGATGGACTCTTCGGCTCGGAAGAGATCGAGATCATCGCACCAGCCATCGCACGCGCGGTGAAAGACGGAATCGAGGCATCCGGACCGTTCGGCGCCGACACCATGTTCCGCAAGAAAGGTTGCGATGCATTCATCGTGATGCTGCACGACCAGGGCCACATCGCCGCCAAGCTGCAGGCGTTCAATCGCACCGCCGGCCTTTCGATCGGCTCGCCGATTCTATTTTCTTCAGTCGCGCATGGCAGCGCTCATGACATTGCCGGAAAGGGTCAGGCCGATCCCGGCGCCATCATCGAGGCGGTCACGCGACTCGCTCGCGTCAATGCGCAAGGAAAAGACCGCGACTAGAAAATTTTGCCGTTACTGATTGAGGAGCGGAATGCTATTTACTGCAGACGGCTTTGGGATCGACTGCAAATAAGCGTAGACGTCCGCAAGATCGCCGTCCGAAAGAATCTTTTCGCTGAACGGCGGCATCGATCGATTGCTCGAACGCACGAAGCCGGAAAACGCCTCCCAGGGCAGCGGATCGGGCGCAAGGTGCTTGCCGCCGCTGGTCGCGATCGAGCCCTGGCCCACCGTGCCGTGACATTGCCAGCAGCCCTTCTGGATAAAGACGGTCTTGCCATTGTCCGGGGATGCCGCCAGCGCGGAGCCGTTTGCAAGGATCGCCGCAGCCAGCATCGCGGCCAATGAAACACAAAAGCGCATGAGATTGCCCTTCATCGCGGCTGCGTCACGACATCGACCAGCGCCGGCTCACCGGACTTGACCACGTCGACTGCTTTTTTGAACGCCGGAGCCAGTTCGCTGGCATCGGTGATCGGGCCGGCCGACCACATGCCCATCGAGCTCGCGAGCTTGGCGTAGTCGATGTTCGGATTTTCAAGGCGCGTCCCGAGCGGACCGATATCCTTGCCGAGACTGGCAACGCGGTTGCGCCGGTTCGACATGCGCTGCACGTGCATGACTTCCTGATGATAGCCGCGATTGTTGTGCATGACGGTCAGCAGCGGAATTTGGTATTTCGCCGCGGTCCACAAAACGCCGGGCCCGAACATCATGTCGCCGTCAGGCTGGAAATTGACCGAGAAGCGGCCATGCGCGCGATTGGCCAACGCAGCGCCGACGGACGCCGCCGCGTTGTAGCCAATACCATAACCACCGGGCCCGCCGATGTGGTGATAGTGTTTGTTCATCGGCCAAAGCCGGCTTGGCCAGGACGAAAGCTGCCGGTCGCCGCCGACCGATGACCAGTCGAGATCCTTGATCTGCGCGTAGACTTCCATCGTCATGCGCGCAGTGCTGATCGGGCTCGCATCCCAGGCGTAGGACGCCGCCTGCCGGGTTCGCTCGCGCAATTCGTCCCAGGCTTTCTTCATCGCCGCACCGCGCGCCTCAACGTTGGCGGCGCGATTTGCCGGCAATGCCTGTTTCACCGCCTCGATCAGGGCCGGCAGGGTTGCCTGCGCATCGCCGGCCATTTCAATGTCCACGACCTGGAAGCGCTGAAAATCCTGATAGTTCGACTTGGTGTTGAGCACGATCGAGCTGATGCTGATGAGCTTGGCATTCGCTTTGATGTGCAATTCCTGCAGCCCCGCGCCGTCATTATCGCCATTGTCGACGTACCCATTCACCGTGCCCCAATAGTCGGACAGTTCGAGCCCGAGGATCACGTCGGCATCCTTGATCAGGGCCTGGGCACGACCGGTCTGGGACAGGTGATGCGTATTTGGGAAGTTCATCCGGCCTTTTTGATCGATGACCGGCGCCTGAAGGGCCTCGGCGAGTTGAACGAGCAAACCCACGCCATCCGCCGTGCGCGCGTATTTGTCGGCGATGATCACCGGGCGTTCGGCCGCAGCAAGCAAGCGCGCGGCCTCGCGCACCGCGTTCATGTCGCCTTGCGGCGGCGCCGTGGGGACGTAGCGCGGAATCACCAGCTTCGAGCGATCACGAAGCGTTTCCTCCTGCAATCCGGAATCAAGCGCGAGCATCACCGGCTCGTGCGGCGGCGTCATCGCCAGTTTGTACGCACGCACGAACGACTGCGCGAAGTGTGGCAACGACACTGGCTGGTCGTCCCATTTGGTGAAATCGCGGACGAGTGCGTTGATGTCCTGCGCCGAATGGAACGTCGGCACACCCGGAGCCCGTTTGGCGGCATCGAGATCAGTGCCACCGATCACAATGACCGGGACGCGGTCGCACCAGGCATTGTAGATCGCCATCGCGGCGTGCTGGAGACCGACCGTGCCGTGGCACAGCACCAACAGCGGCTTGCCGGCAATCTTGAAATAGCCGTGCGCCAAAGCGACGGATGATTCCTCATGCGTGCACGTGAGAATTTCCGGCTTCTTGTTGCCGCCGTAGTTGATCACTGATTCATGCACGCCGCGAAAACTCTCGGCGGGGTTACACGGTATGTAGTCGATGTCGAGCGACTTGATGACATCGACCATGAAGTCGGAGTTCGGCGTGCCTTCCGCCTGCACCGCCGCCTGCGGCGTGCCGGTCTCCGCGGCGGCAATTTTTGCAGTCGGCCGCAGGGCAGACGGACGGGGTTCCGGCGATGCGGTCGTGGTCGCAGCGCCGGCGGGATCGGCCGCGAGTGGCGCAACCGCTGCGCCAGCGACGGCCACGCCTGCGAGAAACTTGCGTCGATCTAATCGGGATTGAGGTAACACACGCGCCATTTCCGCCTCCGCTGACTGTCGAGGCCCCCGATTCGAGGCGTCCCGGACTGAGCTGTCAGCGATGTTAGTTCAGCGGCTAGCGGTGGGCCAAGGGGCTCGATTGGGGCTCAGTTGGGCCTCGAGCGGATTTAGCGCACCGGCGGCAGTGGCGCGGACGAGATCGCGGCGGAACTGCCGCCAGCCTGATTGGCAGGGGCGATATTCGTCGGAACGCCTGCAGGCGGCAGCCCATTCGCGGTCGGCTGCGCAGCGGTATTGGCAACGTGATCAGGCGCCTTGCCAGGCAACACCACAACGCGCGTGCCGACTTGCACGCGGCTGTAGAGATCCTCGATATCCTCGTTCAGAAGGCGGATGCAGCCGGACGACACGAACGAGCCGATAGTCGATGGCTGGTTGGTGCCGTGGATGCGATACAGCGTGTGGCCGAGATAGAGAGCGCGCGCGCCGAGCGGATTGCCCGGGCCGCCCGCCATCATGCGTGGCAGATACGGCTGACGGTCGATCATTTCCGATGGCGGGAACCAGTCCGGCCAATCTTTCATCCTGGAAATGCGCTCGGTGCCCGTCCAGGTGAAGCCATCGCGGCCGACGCCGATGCCGTAACGCAATGCCTTGCCGCCACCGAGCACCAGATAGAGGTAGGTGTTAGGCGTATCGATGACGAGCGTTCCGGCCGGTTCCTTGGTGGGATAATCCACCAGCTGCTTCTTGAGGTTCGGCGGCAGCTCCTTGGGTTTGCCGATTTCCGGCTGATCCTCGGGCGGCAACGACATGACGCTCGTGCCAGCGGCTTGACCCGGTTGAGGTGCCGCATTGGGCGCTGCGCCTACGGCCGCCGGCGGACGCATCGCGTCCGGATCATTGGTGACGCGCGGCGGCGCGACAGCCGGTGGCGGCTGCTGCGCTTCGAGTTGATGACCGTAGCCTGCCGCAGGACGCCGGTCGGGTGTGCCGAACAGCCCCGTCGGCGGCGGAAGCGCTGGTTCGTCATCCGGGTAAGGAAGGACCCGGTCGGCACCCCGGCGCTGAAAACGGCCGCGGCCCGGCGGCGGCAGCGCGTCGTCTTCGTCATCATTGGCGCCCATGACCGGGGGCAACCGCTCCTCATAGACTCCCGGCGGCGGCAGATTGTACTGCGCCGCAGCCGGCGCAGCGGTCATCACCGCCGCAACCGGCAGCGTCAGCAGAAAAGCAGCTGAAAGTCGGATCATCGTCCACCCTGGGCGGCCGGCGGAATCGCCGCCAAACCGCGTTCTGATTGCCCCGGGATGAAGGCACATTCAAGACAAGAATAGGGCTATCTCGTTAACGTGATTTTTCCCCGTTGGCTCAGCTTTTTTTGGCTTCGGCGGCCAGAACCTGCTTGGCCACCCGGTGGGCATCGACCGCGGCGGGGAACCCGCAATAGATGGCAACCTGCCGCAGGACGGCCGCCAGTTCTTTGTGGGTGAGCCCATTGCGCAATGCGCCACGGAAATGGGCCTCGAATTCGTGCATGCGGCCGAGACAGGCGATCATGCCAAGATTGAGCAGGCTGCGGTCGCGTGGCTTGAGGTCGTCGTCACTCCAGACGGCACCCCAACAGAATTCATTGAGCAGATCCTGGAATTTACGATTGAAATCGTCGGTGTTGGCGACCGCGCGGTCGACATACTCATCGCCCAACACCTTGCGGCGCATCGCCATGCCCTTGTCGTAGAGTGCCTTGTCCATGATGAATTGTACCTCCCTGATGACGGCGGATTCCGTCCTGATTGGACTATGTTGACAGGAATGGACTGATTTCGTCCATTCCTGCGGGCCTTGGCGGGCTCGATCGCAATAAATCAATAAGCGGGGAAACACCATGCGAATGTTAAAAGGCCGCGCCATTCACTTCGCACTCGGACTCATCGTCCTGAACTTTACTGCCGGCTCGCTCACACCAAAGGCGGCGGCCCAGGAGGCCGGCTGGACCACGCTTTTCGACGGCAAGAGCATGGATGGCTGGAGCCCGGTCGGCCAATCGAACTGGCATATCGCCGACGGCGTGTTGATCGTCGACAAGATGGAGGGCAAGGAGGCCGGCTATCTGGTGACCAACAAGTTGTACAAGAACTTCATCGTGCGCGTTGAATTCTGGTCGAGCGACGACGCCAATAGCGGAATTTACTTCCGTTGCCTCGATCCCAAGAAAATCACCGATCGGACTTGTTACGAAGCCAATATTTTCGACCAGCGTCCCGATCCGAGCTACGGCACCGGCGCGATTACCCGCTACGTCGAGGTCAACCCGATGCCGAAGGCGGCCGGCAAATGGAACACCTACGAGGTCACCGCCAACGGCCGTGACATCACCGTCGTGCTCAACGGCCAGACCACGGCGAAGCTGCGCAACGGCATGTTCGACGAAGGTCCGATCGCATTGCAACATGGCGCCGGAGCGATCAAATTCCGCAAGGTCGAGATCAAGCCGCTGTAAGGCGGCGAGACAACAGGCGGGGCGGAATGGATGTAGCGATTATCGGCGGCGGCATCTGCGGACTGTCGCTCGCCCTCAATCTCAAGGAGCGCGGCATTGCCTGCCGCGTTTACGAGCGCGCGCCGGAGATCAAGGAGCTCGGCGTCGGCATCACGTTGCTGCCGCATGCCATGCGTGAATTCAGCACGCTCGGCCTCGGCGACGAATTGCTCAATGCCGGCATCGAAAATCGCGAAAGCCGTTTCTACAACCGCTTCGGGCAACTCATCTACAAGGAGTCGCGCGGCAAACTGGCTGGCTACCAGTATCCGGAGGTCTGCATTCACCGCGGCCGCCTGCACATGATCCTGTACAAGGCGGTGCGTGACCGACTGGGGGCGGACGCCATCCGCACCGACCATGAATGCACCGGCGTGGAACAGGACGAACGCGGCGCCACCGTGCATTTCAAGTCCGGCGCCGGCGGCGCGCGGGACAGCGTTCGTGCAGACGTCGTCGTGGACTGCGAGGGTATCAATTCGGCGATCCGCAAGCAGTACTACCCCGACGACAAAGTCGCGTTCGCCGGCATCAATACCTGGCGCGGAATCACGCGCCGCAAGCCGATCCTCGACGGCCGCACATATATGCGCGTGGGGTCGATCCTCACCGGCAAGATCGTGATCTATCCGATCATCGATGCGATCGACGGCGAAGGCCGCCAGCTCATCAACTGGATGGCGGAGATCAAGCGGGAAACGTTCGCACAGAATGACTGGAACAAGCCGGGCAGCCTCGCCGACTTCTTCCCGCTTTATGAAAGCTGGCGGTTCGATTGGCTCGATGTAGCGCAGTTGATCCGGGATGCCGACCAGATCCTGGAATATCCGATGGTCGACAAGGATCCCATCGACACATGGACGTATGGCCTCATTACCCTCGCGGGCGACGCCGCCCATCCGATGTATCCAAGAGGATCCAACGGAGCGGCGCAGGCGGCAATTGATGCGCGCACTTTGGCCGACCTGCTGGCGAAAAATCCCGATCCGCGCGCCGCGCTCAAGGAATACGAGGCTGCCCGCGCCGGCCCCGCCGCCAAGGTCGTGCGGACCAACCGCGAACACCCGCCTGATTTCATCAATATCAAGGTCGAGGAACTGGTCGGCGACAAACCGTTCGATAATCTCGACAAATACATCACTCAGGACGAATTGCGCGCGCTGTCGGAGAACTACAAACGCATCGCCGGCTTCGCGCTCGCCGACGTAGCGCCACAACGGTAGCTAAGCCCATGGCGACAGTCCTTGAATGCATGGCGGTCGTGCGAGCCCTGGGCGGCACCTTTGCCTTTCCGCCCATGGAATTCGTCGACAAGGTTCGGCAAAGCCCTGTACCGGCTGGTCAAAGGCCTCGAACGCGCGGGTCAGCGCCGCGTCGTAAATCAACGTTGATTTAATGAGTTAAGCCAAGCCTTTGGCGGCTGGCTACCTATTTACCGATACAACCTTCAGCACAGGGTTCGCCCGCCTCGCCCGTTCTTTGGATAGGTCGAGAACTGGAACGGACCGGCGATTCCTATGGTAGCTACCTCCTTGCGATGGATGACAGCGACGAGGCGCTCATGGCCCGGGTCGCCCGTGGCGACGAACGGGCGTTCCAGCTGCTTTCGCGCCGTCATTTGCCGGCCATGCTCGGGCTTGCCCGGCGTATCCTCGGCAACGCAGCAGAATCCGAAGACGTTGCGCAAGAGGCGTTCTTGCGCGTCTGGACGCACGCGCCACGTTGGCAGCCTCTGGCGCAATTCCGGACCTGGCTCACGCGTATCGTCGTCAACCTGTGTCTCGACCGCAAACGGCGTGCGCCCTGGGTCGACCTGGAAGCGGCCGGAGACATCATCGACCCAACGCCCGGAGTCACGGAGAGGGCGGAAGCCGACGAGCGCCAGAGTATGGTCACGGCGGCGATCGGCAAACTTCCGGCCCGCCAGCGCGACGCGATCATGCTCACTTACCGCGAAGGCATGAGCAATGCGCAGGTGGCCGAAACTCTCGGAACGTCGGTGTCAGCGGTCGAAACCTTGCTGGTGCGCGGCAAACAGAATCTGCGCCGGGCACTTGGCGACCTGATCGACAAGGATGAGTGAAATGACCAACGAACAGTTCGAAACTTTCCTCAAAACCGCGCTGAAGCGTCAGACCCTGCCGGCCGACGAGGCCGCCGTCGACCGCGTGCTCAAACGGTTGAGCGGGCCGCTCCCGCGTCAGAAACAGCCGTTCTGGCGCCTGCCCGGCGTTCTGCTCGACTGGCAATTCGCGCCGGCTTGGCCGCGTATGGCGGCGCTGGCCTGTTGCGCGGTGCTTGGATTCTTCGTCGGCATCGCCGGGCTTGACCGGCAGTTCGATAATCCCGGTGCGCCGCCCGCCTATATCGGCGGCGGCGGCATCGGCGCGATCACGTTCGAGCCTGATGCATTCACGGGAGCAAGGCCATGAGTGTCGCCCATGCCGTTCCGTCCGTGACGCCCGGCTCGCCGCGCTGGCTGCTGCTCGGCTCGCTCGCGCTCAACCTGTTCTTCGTCGGTGTCGCGGTCGCCATGGCGATCCGTGCACCGGAGCCGTCCTATTGGGACCCCAATATATTCGTCCGCGTCGAGCGATTGGCGGCGACCCTCCCCCGGGCCGACGCCGATCTCCTGCGCGGCCAAATCAGTGAAAATCACGCCGCCATCGACGATACGCAGGCAAAATATCATGCCGCGCGCCAGCATATTCATGACGTGCTGCGGCAGGAGCCTTTTGACGTCGAGGCCATGCGCGCAGCGACCGCCCAGACGCGGGCGGCCCGGCTGGCTTATGACCAGACGGTCCAGGGCATATTCGCTAATATTGCCGCGAAAATCTCTCCGGCCGGGCGCCAGGCGCTGGCCAATTGGCCCCCGGGACGCAAGGCCGTGACGGCCAAACAGTAGTATTATTTCCCGTCTGAGTCGTTTTTGGCCGGATTTTGAAAGCCATTGGAATGCATCGGGGCGGGATGACGAAGGAGGCGGGAACGAATACGTGGGGGCGCCCGTTTTGGACCATGCTTCAGGGCCTATGTCTCACACTGCCCGTCGGGGGCTGCCTGCTGACCGGAGAGCCGCCGGAGCCGGGGCTCGATATTCCGCAGGGTTACAACTATGGCCCGCGCAATCCTGTCGCAGCAGAAGCCGCGGTGCCGCCACTCGACTGGTGGCGCGCCTTTCGCTCGCGTGAACTGACCGAGATCATTGAAGCCGCGCGCGAAGGCAATCTCGACATTGCGGCGGCAATCGCCCGCATCGTGCAGGCCGACGCAAATGCCCGGATCACCGGCGCTGCGCTTCTGCCGGTCGTCGACCTCAACGGCAGCGCGTCGCGCATCAGGACATCGCAGGCGACATCGGTCGGTAGTACCACCGGCTCGCTCGGCGGCTCCGAACGCGACCTGCTCTCCACTTCACTCACCGCGAGTTACGAGATCGATTTCTGGGGCAAGAACCGCTCCGCGCTGCGCGCGCAGGAGCAGCTAGCGGTCGCCAGCCGCTTCGACCGCGAAGTGGTCGGCCTGACGACGGTCGTGTCTGCCGCCAACGCCTATTTCCAGGTGCTGGCCGCCCAGGATCGCCTGCGTGTGGCGCGCCAGAATCTTGAGAGCGCCGCCCGTGTGCTCAACTTGATCCAGCAGCGGCTTCAGGCGGGCACCGCCTCGGCACTCGACACCGCGCAGCAGGAAAGCCTGGTGAACAATCAGCGCGCCGCCATTCCGCCGCTCGAACAGACGCTACGGCAAAACAAGGTCACGCTCGCGCTGCTGATGGGGCGATCCCCGGAGAGTGTAAGCGTTCGCGGCGGCAGCTTGCGCAGTATCGCCTACCCACGCGTCACCCCGGGGCTGCCGTCCGAGTTGTTGACGCAGCGTCCGGACATCCGCGAGGCGGAAGCCAATCTCGCCGCCGCCAACGCCAATGTCGAGAATGCTCGCGCGCAATTGCTGCCGAGCATCACGCTCACCGGCGAAGGCGGTTATCAGAGCGCGATCCTGCGAACCTTGCTGCGGCCGGAATCGATGTTTTTCACGCTAACGTCCGGCCTCACTCAGCCTATTTTCGAGGGCGGAAAACTGCTTGGCAATCTCGACCTGCAAAAGGGCAAGCAGGACGAGCTTCTGCAGAACTATCGCAAGGCGGTGATTTCGGGCTTTGCCGATGTCGAGAATGCGCTCGACGATATTCGCAAAACTGCCGAGCGCGAAAAACTTCAGCGCGACGTGGTGACGAGTTCACAGCGCGCCTTCGACATATCGGAGCAACGCCTGCGCGAAGGCACGGTCGACCTTGTGACCGTGTTGCAAACCCAGCAGAACTCTCTATGTGGCCCAGGATGCATTGGTGCAGGCGCGCCTCGCCCACGTGCAAGCAATCGTCAGCCTCTATCAGGCGCTCGGGGGTGGCTGGCTGCCCAAACCCGTAGAAGCCGCCAATGCACGGTGAATTTTCCAAACAGCTTCTCGCAAAAGCAGGTGGCAGCAAACGCCGCATGCTCGCGACCGGCATTATCCTGATCGCAGTCGTCGCTGCACTTTATTACGTCTTTGGCGCCCCCGTCGGACAGCAGCGGCGCGCCAACCGCTTCGGCACCGAAGGGCCTGTACCGGTCCTCGTCTCCGCTGTGACGCGCGCAGACGTGCCGGTCTATCTCGACGCCGTCGGCACGATCAAGGCGCTCAACACCGTGACCGTTCGCCCGCAGGTGGACGGCAAGCTGCTCAACGTCAATTTCAAGGAAGGCGACGACGTCAAGAAAGGCGACGTCCTGGCCCGGATCGACCCCGTCATCTACAAGGCGCAACTCGACCAGGCCGTGGCCAAAAAGGCGCAGGACGAGGCGCAACTCGCCAACTCGAAGATCGATCTCGAGCGTTACGAAAGACTTGCCGCGACGAATGCCATCAACAAACAGCAGGCCGACACGCAACGCGCGCTGGTGGCACAGAACTCTGCATTGGTGGAAGCCGACCAGGCCGCAATCGACAACGCGCAGGCGATGCTCAGCTACACCACCATCACAGCGCCGCTCGATGGCCGCACCGGAATTCGCATGGTGGACGAGGGCAACCTGGTGCGCGCCGCCGATACCACCTCCGCAATTGTGGTGCTCACCCAGCTTCGGCCGATCTCGGTGTTCTTCAATCTGCCGCAACAGGATCTGTCCCAGGTGAATGCCGCCTTCGCCAAGGGGCCGCTGACTGTTGATGCACAACGCTCGGACAATGACGCGGTCATCGACCACGGCACACTCAGGGTGGTGGACAATCAAGTCGACCAGACCACGGGAACCGTGAAGCTGAAGGCCGAATTTCCCAACACGGATCTACAACTCTGGCCCGGCCAGTTCGTCAATATTCGTCTGCTGATCGACACGCTTAGTCAGGTGCTCGTGATCCCGACCAGCGCGGTACAGCGCGGGCCGAACGGCGCCTTTGTTTATGTGGTCAAGGATGACAATACCGCGTCGCTGCGACCGATCGTCGTGCAGAAGCAGGATGAAACGCAGACGGTCGTGAAGAGCGGCGTCGAGGCGAACGAGCGCGTGGTCACAACCGGTTTCGTCCGTCTGACCGATAACAGCAAAGTGTCGGTTGGCGGCGCCAACGCGCCAGCGGCACAGCCGCAAGGTGGACGAGCGCGCGACGGACAGCAACGGCAGCGGGGCGGCAATGGTACGAGGCCGAACCCACAGCAATGAGCGTATCGTCGCCATTTATTCATCGACCGATCGCGACTTCCCTGCTCGGCGTCGCGGTGATGTTGGGTGGATTTCTCGGCTACTGGTGGCTGCCGATATCCGCGCTGCCGCAGGTTGATTTTCCCACCATCCAGGTCACGACCCAGTTGCCGGGCGCCAATCCCGACACGATCGCCGCGCTGGTGACGGCACCGCTGGAGCGGCAATTCGGCCAGATTCCATCGCTCCAGACGATGACCTCATCGAGTTCGTTCGGCATCAGCCAGGTCACTCTTCAGTTCGACCTGAACCGGGATATCGATGCCGCATCGCAGGACGTGCAGTCGGCAATCAATGCCGCGGGCTCCACGCTGCCGCGCAACCTTCCCTATCCCCCGCTCTATTCCAAGGTGAACCCGGCCGACTCGCCGATCATTACGCTCGCTATCACATCGCAGACCATTGATCTGCGCGCGCTCAGCGACATGGCGGACACCATCATGGCGCCGCGGCTCTCGGAGGTCACGGGCGTCGGCCATGTTTCGGTGCAAGGCGGCATCAGGCCGGCAATCCGCATTCAGGCTGATCTGTCGCGGCTTGCCTCCTACGGCATCGCGCTGGACGACATGCGCACGGCTATTGTCGGCGCCAATGTCGCAGGACCGAAAGGCTCCCTCGACGGCGCGCATCAGTCCTACACCATCTCGGCCAATGACCAGATCACGACCGTCGACGTCTACAAGGACATGGTGCTGGCGTTTCGCAACGGCGCTCCGGTCAAGACCAGCGATGTCGCCGACGTAATCGATGGACTGGAGAATACCAAGGTCGGTGCCTGGTATCGCGGCCAGCCCTCGATCGTCATCGACGTGCAACGGCAGCCTGGCGCCAATGTGATCGAGACCGTGCAGCGTGTGCTTGCGGAATTGCCGCGTCTGCGACGGGCAATGCCGGCGGGCGCGACCCTCACCATCGTCAACGATCGTACGACCACCATCCGCGCTTCGATTCACGACGTCCAGTTCACTTTGGTACTCAGCATCGCGCTGGTGGTGCTGGTCGTTCTGGTGTTCCTGCGCACCATCCGCGCCACCATCATTGCCGGCGTGGCGCTGCCGCTGTCGCTGATCGCAACCTTCGGCGTGATGTGGTTCTGCGGCTTTTCGCTCGACAACCTGTCGCTGATGGCGCTGACCATCGGTACCGGCTTCGTGGTCGACGACGCGATCGTCATGATCGAAAACATCGTCCGCCACATGGAAAATGGGGAAAACGCGCTGGATGCCGCCCTGCGCGGCGCGCGCGAAATCAGCTTCACGGTGATTTCGCTGACGCTGTCCTTGATCGCGGTGTTCATTCCACTGTTGTTCATGACCGGCCTGGTGGGCCGCATGTTCCGCGAATTCGCGCTCACCCTCACCATTGCCGTCGTGGCTTCCGCTATCGTCTCGCTGACGCTGACGCCGATGATGTGCTCGCGCCTGCTCCGGCACGGCAGCAGCATGGAGAATGCTTTCACCACCCGCTTCCACGAACTGACCGAACGCACAATCGAGGCGTACCGGCGAAGCCTCGAATGGGTTCTGCTTCGGCAGCGCGAAACCCTGATCGTCACGCTTGCAACATTCGCCGCTACGATCTTCCTCTACATCATCATACCGAAAGGTTTCCTGCCGTTGCAGGATACCGGCCTGATCACGGCGGTGACGGAAGGCGCGACCGACATCTCATTTACCGAAATGCAGCGCCTCCAACGCCAGGTGGAGGACACGATCCGCGGCGATCCAGACGTCACGAGCGTTGTATCGGTCATCGGCGTCAGCCCGATCAACGCAACGCCCAATGCCGGGCGGCTTGCCATCACGCTCAAGCCGCGAGACGAGCGCAGCGACCGGGTCGATACTATCGTGGCGCGGCTCAAACAGGCGGTCGCCGGCGTCCCCGGCATGACCGTCTATTTCCAGGCGACACAGGACATCCAGATTTCCACGCGCGTGAGCCGCGCGCAGTATCAGTACACGCTGGTGGCCACCGACCGCGGCGAAGTAGTCGAATGGGCCGACAAACTGGCGCGCCAGTTGCGCGGCAACCCAGCCTTCCGCGAGGTCGCTTCGGAGGCGCAAGAGGGCGGCCCGCGCGTGCAAGTCGACGTCGATCGCGAGCAGGCGGGACGGCTGGGCGTCTCGATGCAAAGCGTGACCGATACGCTCAATGACGCCTTCGGGCAGAGGCAGATTTCCACCATTTATGGCCAGGCCAATCAATACCGGGTGATTCTGGAAGCGCAGCCGCGCTATCAGCAGGACCCCAACTCGCTGTCGAAACTCTATGTCACCGGCGCCAGCACCTCGAATGGGACTGCTGCCACTGTCGCCAATACCGCAACCGGCAACACCAATACCAACACAACCGCTACACCCAACGCCGTGACCAGCAGCAATCAGGTGCCGCTGGCCGCGTTTGCGCGGTTCGTTCCGACATCGGCACCGCTCGCGATCGCGCACCAGGAGCAGTTTCCGTCCGTTACGATCAGCTTCGATCTGGCGCCGGGCTACGCGCTGTCCGACGCAGTCGCGGCCATTCAGTCGGTTGAGCAGCAAATCGGTATGCCGTCATCGGTGACGGGCAGCTATTCCGGTGATGCTGCCGAATTCGCTAAATCGCTGGCCGGCGAGCCGTGGCTGATTCTCGCCGCGGCCATCGCGATCTACATCGTGCTCGGTGTGCTGTATGAAAGCTTCATCCATCCGCTCACGATTCTGTCCACCCTGCCCTCGGCCGGCGTCGGCGCGCTGCTGGCTTTGATGCTGTTCGGCTACGACCTTTCGGTGATCGCCCTGATCGGCATCGTGCTGCTGATGGGCATTGTGAAGAAAAACGCGATTTTGATGATCGACTTCGCGATCGAGGCTGAGCGGCATCAGGGCCTCTCGCCTGAGGAATCCATCATGCAGGCGGCCCTTTTGCGCTTCCGCCCGATCATGATGACGACATTGGCTGCCCTGTTTGGCGCGCTGCCACTGGCGCTCGAGGGTGGCACCGGATCGGAGCTGCGCAATCCGCTCGGCATCACCATTGTCGGCGGCCTGCTGCTGTCGCAGTTGCTGACGCTTTACACCACGCCGGTGATCTACCTGTACATGGAGCGCCTGCGCGCACGTCTTGCACCAGCTCCACCGGCGGCGCCACCCCGAGCTGCGCGTCCCGCGCGGGGCCGGCCGTGAATTTCTCGTCACCATTCATCCGCCGGCCGATCGGCACAACGCTGATGGCAATAGGACTCTTCTTGGTTGGCGCGGTGGCCTACACCTTCCTGCCGGTCGCAAGCCTGCCGAGCGTCGAATTTCCCACCATCAATGTGTCCGTCACGCGCCCGGGCGCCGACCCCAACATCATGGCGGCGACTGTGGCCGCTCCGATCGAGCGTCGGCTCGGCGAAATCTCAGGCGTCACTGAACTCACCTCGGTGACCTCGCTCGGCAGTTCCCGGATCACTGTTCAGTTCGATCTCTCGCGCAGCATCGAGGGCGCTGCGCGGGACGTGCAGGCCGCGCTCAACGCTGCGCTCAGCGACCTGCCGACCGACCTGCCGACGCTGCCGACGTTCCGCAAGGCCAATCCCGCGGCCGCGCCGATCCTGATCCTGGCGCTGACGTCCAAGACCATGCAGCCGAGCGAAATCTATGACGCCGCCGACAGTATCATCGCGCAGCGGCTCTCGCAGGTGAGCGGCGTCGCCGATGTCACGGTGGCCGGCTCCGAACAGCCCGCAGTCCGCGTGCGCGTCGATCCGGCGCGGCTGTCATCCATGGGATTGGCCATGGAGGATGTGCGCACGGCAATATCCAATGCCAATGCCGCCGGGCCCATCGGCACCTTCGATGGCGACAAACGTGGCGTCACCATCGGCATCAACGACCAGCTGCGCACCGCCAAAGATTACGGTCCGCTGGTTGTGAAAACGGTGAACGGCACTGTCATCCGCCTTTCCGACATTGCCACCATCCGGCCAAGTGTACGCAACACCCGGGCAGCCGGCTGGTTCAACAAAGACCCTTCGGTCCTCCTCATCGTGACCAAGCAGGGCGACGCCAACGTCATTGACACGGTCGATCGCATTTACGCGCTGCTGCCTGAACTTCGGCAGTGGGTCCCTGCGGGACTCGACATTTCAGTGTTGACTGACCGTACGCAAACCATTCGCGCCAGCGTGCACGACATGCAACTCACTCTCACAGCCACCATCGTCCTGGTGATGATGGTGGTATTTCTGTTTCTGCGCCGCCTGGCGCCGACCGCCGCCGCCGGCGTGACAGTCCCGCTCGCATTGTCCGGCACCTGTGCCGCGATGTGGGCCGCGGGATTCTCGATCGACAACCTTTCACTCATGGCGCTTGCAGTGAGCGTCGGCTTCGTCGTCGACGACGCGATCGTCATGATCGAAAACGCGTTTCGCTATCTGGAGAAAGGCGCCTCGCCCTTGCGCGCGACCTTGCAGGGTGCGCGGCAAATTGGCTTCACTGTGGTATCGATTTCGGTGTCGCTGATCGCCGCCTTTATCCCGCTGCTGTTCATGGGCGGCATTGTCGGGCGCCTGTTCCGCGAGTTCTCGGTGACGCTCGCCTTTGCCATCGCGATATCGACCGTGGTGTCGTTATCGGTGACGCCGATGATCTGCGCCTATTTCGTGCGTCAGCCGCCGAGCCACGACGCCACCTGGCTCGACCGCCGTGTGGAGGGCGTGCTGTCGCGCCTGATACGTTTTTATGACCGCACGCTCACCTTCGCGCTCGCGCACCGAGCGCTGATGCTGATCGTGTTCGCCGCCACCATCGCCCTGACGGTCGGGCTCTATATCAAGGTGCCCAAAGGTTACTTCCCGCAGGACGATACCGGGCTGATCTTCGGTGGGACCGAGGCCTCGACCGATATTTCCTTCGAGGCGATGGAGCAATTGCAGCGTAAGGCGATGGACATTGTCCTCGCAGATCCTGCGGTGGCGGGATTAGGGTCCTCGGTCGGTGCCTCGGCGTTCAACGCCTCGGTCAATCGCGGGCGCCTGTTCATCAGCCTCAAGCCGCTCAACCAGCGCGGAAACGTTTCCACGCAACAGGTGGTGAACCGCCTGCGCAACAAGCTCAATCAGATTCCCGGCATCCGCGTCTTCATGGTGCCGGCGCAGGATTTGCGCGTCGGCGCCCGCCAGAGCGATTCACAGTATCAATTCACGTTGTGGAGCGCCGACATCGACGAGCTGCAAAAATGGGTGCCGCGCGTCGTTGATCGCGTCAAGCAGCTGCCTGGCATCGTGGACGTGACCACCGACCGTGAGCAGGGCGGCTTGCAAGCCAACATCACCATCGATCGGGCGGCTGCCTCGCGTTTCGGTGTGCGCGTGCAGGACATCGACAATGCGCTCAACAACGCATTTTCACAGCGGCAGATTTCGACCGTCTATGGCCCGCGCAACCAGTATCGCGTCATCCTGGAAGTTGGCCGGGATTATCAGCGCGACCCGACCGACCTGAGCCGTGTCTACGTCCCCGGAAATGGTGACGCGCAAGTGCCGCTCTCGGCTGTAACAACCGTCGAACGGGGCATTGCGCCGCTGGTCGTCAACCACCAGGGCCAATTCCCCTCCGTGACCATCACCTACAATCTGGCTCCCAATACAACGATTGACGATGCAACCGCGACGCTCGAACGTGCCGTCGCCGAAATGCACATTCCCGACATCATCCATGCCGACTTCTCCGGCGATGTGCAGGCGTTCAAACAAGCGGTCGGTGCGCAACCGCTGCTGCTGCTGGCCGCGTTGATCGCGGTCTATATCGTACTGGGCGTGCTGTATGAGAGTCTCGCGCATCCGCTGACGATCATCTCGACACTGCCGTCGGCCGGCCTCGGCGCCCTGCTCGCGCTTGAGATCTCCGGCACCGACCTGTCGGTGATCGCCTTCATCGGCATCATCCTTCTGATCGGCATCGTGAAGAAGAACGGAATCATGATGGTGGACTTCGCCCTCGACGGCGAACGGCGGCTGGGCCTGTCGCCGCAGCAGGCAATTCACGAGGCCTGTCTTGCGCGATTCCGGCCGATCCTGATGACGACGCTGGCCGCCATGCTGGGCGCGGTGCCGCTGGTGATTGCCATCGGCCCTGGCTCGGAACTGCGACGGCCGCTTGGCATCACCATTATCGGCGGTCTTCTGGTGTCACAGGTGCTCACGCTCTACACGACGCCGGTGATCTATCTGCTGCTCGACCGGCTGCACCGCAAGCTTGGCGGCGCGACCTTCACCTTCATCCGCCGCCGCCCGCCACCGCTCCAGCCGGCTGAATAGAACCAAAATCGGTATTTCTGTCGTAACGGCGTCTTGTCCGTAAGATTTGCGATGTCCGCTTTAGCCCTGACAGCGGACATGGTTCGAACCAGTCCGGCCAATCATCAAAAGCGATGCCCGCTTTGCCTCCTGCTGTGGACCTTTCCTCCTCGCACGTAAATTTCCCGCCATCCGCTTAATGTCTCTTTTACCTCAAAAAGCCTTTGCGTCCGTTCGCGCAGGGAACATTTTATCATCCCACCTATTGTCCCTTTGAACGAAAATTGGAGCGAATGCTATGGGCAAATTCAACGCTATCGTTTTGATGGTCGCGATCATGGCTCCGCTCCCTGCAATCGCCTATACGCAACAGGATGCCGATGCATGTACGCCGGATGCATTTCGGCTTTGCCAGAACGCAATCCCCGACGCGGATCGTGTAGCCCAGTGCCTTATTGCAAACAAACAGCAACTCAGTCCCGCGTGCACCAGCGTGTTCAATCGTCCGCGTGGCGCAACTGTCGACCGAGAACAGCCGGCAAAGGCTCAAACCACTAATTACTGAGCGCGTTAATTCGGATTCGGCAGGCTCCATGTCCGCGTTCGAAGACCGGACATTGCGGATATCCACAGTGCTCTGCAAAACAGAAAGACCGCCTCTCGGCGGTCTGAATCTCTTACGCCGTTTTGGATAGGCGTATCTCACACCCCCAAATACCGGTGCTGCACGTCAGGTGCGGCGGCGAGTTCCTGCGAAGAGCCCTTCCACACCACCCGTCCGCGCTCGATCAGGAAATGCCGGTCGGCGACTTTCATCAGCGCGCCAACGTTCTTGTCGATGACCAGAATCGACAATCCGGATTGCTTCAGGCTGGCCAGGCAATGCCAGATCTCGGCGCGGATCAAAGGCGCGAGACCCTCGGTCGCCTCATCGAGAATCAGCAGGCGCGGATTGGTCATCAGTGCGCGACCGATCGCCAGCATCTGCTGTTCGCCACCGGACAGCTGATTGCCCATGCTGCGGTCTCGCTCGGCCAGCCGCGGAAACAAGGCGTAGACTCTCGCCAGCGTCCAATCGTCACCGTCGCGCTTGACCGCCGTCGCCAGCAGGTTCTCACGCACCGTCAGGTTCGGGAAGATCTGCCGGCCCTCTGGCACGAGGCCAATGCCGCGCTGCGCCACCTTGTATGACGGCAGGCCACGAATTTCCTCTTGCAGGAAGCGGATCGTGCCGGCCCGCGCCGCCGTCAGACCCATGATTGAACGCACGGTGGTGGTTTTGCCCATGCCGTTGCGGCCCATCAACGTCACCATTTCGCCGGGCGCGATGGCCAGCGAAACGCCAAACAGCACCTGGCTGAGGCCGTAGCAGGTTTCGACGCCTTCAAGCGCAAGCACCGACTCAGCCATTCGCAACCTCCTGCTCGCCGAGATAGGCGTCGCGCACCTGCGCGTTGCTGCGAATGTCTTCGGGCTTTCCGGTCGCAATCACGCGGCCATAGACCAGCACCGTAATACGGTCGGCGAGCGCGAACACCGCTTCCATGTCGTGCTCGACCAACAGGATTGTCAGTTCCTTCTTCAGCTCGCGCAGCATCGTCACCATGCGCGCCGATTCCTCGGGCCCGAGGCCAGCCATCGGTTCATCGAGCAGCAGCATGCGCGGACTGGATGCGAGCGCCATCGCAAGCTCAAGCTGCCGATGCTCGCCGTGACTGAGTGCGGAGGCCGGCAGATCGGCGCGCGCGCTCAGGCCGACTCGGGCCAGCGCCGCGCGCGCGGGATCGCGCAATTCTGCTTCGCGGCGCGCATCGCGCCAGAAATGGAACGAATGGCCGGCGTGAGCCTGCACGGCCAGCGCGACATTATCGAGCACGCTTAAATCGAGAAACAATGAAGTGATCTGAAAGGAGCGCGCCAGCCCACGGGCGCTGCGGGCATACATCGGTATTGCAGTGATATCGCTGCCGGCAAAATGGATACGGCCGGAATCGGGCGATAGCTGGCCGCTCAGCTGAGCGATCAACGTGGTTTTTCCGGCGCCATTCGGGCCGATCACCGCATGCAACTCGCCTTCGGCAACACCGAAATTGAGATCGTCGGTGGCAACGATGCCACCGAAGCGTTTGGCGAGATTGTCCACCCTCAGCAGATCAGCCATGACTCACCCTATGGCGCACCTTCGCGAGCAGGCCGTCGATGCCGCCGCGCGCAAACAGCACGACCAGCAGCAGCAGCGGTCCGAGGATGATCTGCCAATATTCGGTTATGCCTGAGAGCACCTCTTCCAGCACCAGCAAAGCCACGGCGCCGAACAGCGGGCCGAAAGCCGAACCCATGCCACCCAGCACGACCATGATGATGAGATCGCCCGAGCGCGTCCAATACATCATCGCTGGGCTGACGAAGTCGGTGTGGTTGGCGAGCAGCGCACCGGCAAGTCCGCACATTGTCCCGGCGATGACGAAGCAAACGAGCTTGTAGCGGTAGGTCGGAAAGCCGATGGCGCGCATGCGCATATCGTTCGAGCGCGCGCCCTGGATGGTCAGGCCGAACCGAGAATTGACGATGCGCGAGACCAGATAGATCGACCCAGTGAGCAACGCGAGGCAGATATAATAGAACTGCGCTTTGTTGGAGAGATCGATTGGCGCTACAAACTGGCTGCGCTTGTAGATCGTAAGCCCGTCATCGCCGCCATAGCGCGCCAGCCCCGCGACGACGTAGTAGGCCATCTGCGCAAAGGCTAACGTAATCATGATGAAATAGACGCCGCGCGTACGCAGGCTGAGCGCACCGATCACCAGCGCAAACAGCGCGCTCGCGAGCAGCGCCACCGGCCATTGCACGAAGCCGCTCAACACGCCCTCATGCGCCAGCATGCCGACCGCATACCCGCCAATGCCGAGATAAGCGGCGTGGCCGAAGCTCATCATTCCGCCGTAGCCGAGAATAAGATTGAGGCTCACCGCCGCCAGCGCCAGGATCAGAATGCGGGTGAACAATGTCAGCAGGAAGCGGCTGCCGCCCAGTTCGACATAGACCGGCAGCAGCAGCAAAGCGAGCAGCAGCGCAACAATTGCAAGGTTGCGAACGGAGAGCCAGCCGGTCATTTGCCGCTCGCCGAAAACAGGCCTTCCGGCTTCACCACCAGCACGATCGCCATCAGCAGATAAATCAGCATCGACGACAGCGCCGGCGCGGCGGTGGCCGCCGCTTCCTTGCTTAACACCATGCGCAGCAAATCAGGGAAGAAGGCGCGCCCGAGCGTATCGATGAAGCCCACGAAAATCGCCGCCACCAACGCGCCGCGGATCGAACCGATGCCGCCGATCACGGTGATGACGAAGGCGAGAATGAGGATGTTCTCACCCATGCCGATCTGCACGGTGAGAATGGGCGCCTGCATCAGGCCGGCAAGGCCCGCAAGTGCCGCGCCCAGGCCAAAAACCAGCGTGTAGAGCAGCTTGATGTTGACGCCGAGCGCGCCGACCATTTCGCGATTGCTGGCCCCGGCGCGGATCAGCATGCCGATGCGGGTGCGCATCACCAGCACGTAAAGAAATATGGCAACGGCAAGCGTCACCACGATGATCGACAGCTTGTAGGCGGAGTAGTCCACGCCGGGAAGAATCTGCACCGACGTGTTGAGCCATGATGGAAGCGGCAGCGTCAGCCCTTCCGGACCCCAGATCAGCCGCACCAGTTCATCGAAAAACAGGATCAGGCCAAAAGTGCCAAGCACGTGGTCGAGATGATCGCGCCCATAGAGCCTGCGCATCGCGACCACTTCCACCACCATTCCGACCAGCAAGGTGGCGCCAAGCGCCAGGATCACACCAAAGATGAAGTTGTCGGTCCAGGCCACGAACGTCGCCGCAAAATAGGCACCGATCATGTAGAGCGAGCCGTGCGCGAGATTGACGAGGTCCATAATGCCGAAAACGAGCGTCAGCCCCGCCGCCAGCAGGAACAGCAGCAGGCCGAATTGCAACCCGTTCAGGCATTGCTCGATAAACAGCGTCATGGCGCGCCGATCGTGAAATCCTGTGAAACCCCCACAAGCAATCGGCGGCAGCGCGCGAGCGCCGCCGCCGTCGCGAACTACAGGCCGATCACTTCATCGGACATTTGTCGTGGAAGCGATCCTGGTCGTCCTTGACGATGGTGGCGGCGGTCTTCAGCACAAAGTCGCCTTTGGCGTCCTTGACCACATCCTGAAGGTAGAAGTTCTGGATCGGGACATGGTTGTTGCCGAACTTGAAATTGCCGCGCACCGATTTGAAGCTGGCTTTCTCCATCGCCTTCTGGACGGCCGTCTTGTCGGACAGGTTGCCCTTGGTGGCGTTCACCGCCGAGGCAATCAGGTTGGCGGCATCGTAGGACTGCGCGCCGTAGAACGAGGGCTTCTTGCCGGGATACTTCTTGATGTAGTCGGCGACGAATTTCTTGTTCGCCTCGTTCGGAAGGTCGTTCACCCATTCCTGCGCACCGGGCACGCCCAGCGCCAGCTCCTTCTGGAGCGGCAGCGAGAGCTCGTCGATCGTAAACGCGGTGTAGAGCGGAATTTTACCTTTGAGGCCGGCTTGCGCATATTGCGCCAGGAATTGTACGCCAGCCTTGCCGGGGTAGAACACGAAGATCGCGTCCGGATTGGCCGCCTTCGCCTTGGCAAGTTCAGCCGAGAAGTCGAGTTGCGCAGGCCAGGTCGTGAGCTCCTGACCGATCACCTTGCCCTTGAAGGTGGAGGCAACGCCCGCGAGCATGTCTTTGCCGGCCGCATAATTCGGGCCGATCAGGAACACCGTCTTCACGCCCTTCTGGTTCATGTAGAGGCCCATCGCCTGCGGCGTCTGGTCGTTCTGCCATGACGTCGAGAACACGGTCGGCGAGCAGAGTTCGCCCGCAATCTGGGACGGGCCGGCATTCGCGATCACGAGGAAAGTTTTCGAATCGACGACCGGCTTGAGCGACGCGAGCAGCACGTTTGACCAGATATAGCCGGCGATGAAATCGACCTTGTCGGACTCGATCAGCTTTTCGGTCTTCTGCTTGCCGACTTCCGGCTTGAAGCCGTCATCTTCGTAGATGACTTCGACCGGCAGCCCGCCCATCTTGCGGCCCATGTGATCGAGCGCGAGCTCGAATGAATTGCGCATGTCCTCGCCGATCACGGCGACCGGACCGCTGAACGTGCTGACGAAACCGATCTTGATGGATTTTTGCTGGGCCATGGCCGGGCCCGCGGCGAGCAGCAGAGCGGCGCTCGCGGCTAAGAGTGTTTTACGCATATGGACATCCTCCCCGAGGGCCATTCGGCCCTATTCCTTGCGATAGTCTAATGTAGCGGCAGACACGCCAAAAGGTCCATTGGCGCGCGCGCGAACTATATTTCGGCCAATGAACCTGGCTCATGATTGACGTATTTCAGGCTCGCCGGCCATGCGGCGGCGGCCATTGACCGGCGCTCCGGGGCCCCGGCAGTCTAGCGTTGCCGGTCCTGACCGCCGGCCGACCAATAGGACGTTCTACCTTTGTCGAAATCGCTCGAAAAAACCTATGACGGGATCATCATCGGCGCCGGGCATCACGGGCTGATCCTTGGCACATATCTCGCCCGCGCCGGCCTCGACATCCTCCTGGTGGATCGGCGGCTCACATATGGCGGCGGCCTCTGTACGCGTGAAGTAACGCTGCCGGGCTTCTATCACAACCTGCATTCCATCAATCACTTCCACATCAGCGAGACGCCCTGGTTCAAGGATTTGAATCTGGACGAGCGCGTCACCTACATCACGCCGCGCTACGAATTCGGTCAGGCGCATCGCGACGGCACCGCGCTGGTGCTCGGACGCGATCTCGAAGAGTCGGTCGCCAATATTGCGCGCTTTTCCAGGAAAGATGCGCAGACCTTCCGCGACTGGAACCGCAAAGCCGAAAAGATCACGCGCGAGATTTTCCTGCCCGAGCGCTACGCCGAGCCATTGGCCCAGGCGGAGCGCGAAGCATTTCTGTCGCGCACAGCGCTGGGACGTGAATTCCTCGATGTGTCGAACCGGCAGCCGCTCGATGTCGTGCGCGAATTATTCGAGAACGAGCATGTGCGCCTGCTGTTCCTGTTCAAGGTGTCGCTGTTCGGTACCTGGCTGGTCGACACGATGTCGAAAACTTCGCCGATGGGTTCGGTGATTCGCGCCTTCGATCTGGAAAGCGGCTACCAGCTCTGCCAAGGCGGCTCGTTCAACCTGGCGCGCGGATTGATGGAGGCATTTATTGCCGCCGGCGGGACATTCCAGCCGCAGGTCAACATCGACCGCATCGTCATCGAAAATGGCCGCGCTACCGGTATCGAACTCACCGACGGACGAACTGTGCGCGCCAGGCAGTTCGTTGCCTCCACGCTCGACGTACACCAGACATTTGAGAGCCTTGTCGGACGCGCGCAGTTGCCGGCGGCATTCCTGAAAAAGCTCGATGCCTTCCAGTACACCGCCTGGAGCCTGTTCGGCCTGCATCTCGCGCTCAATGAAAGCCCGCGCTTTGCGGCGGAAAAATTCGACCCCAACATCAACCGTGCGATGAAATGGAGCATCGGTGCGGAGACCATGGAGGACCTGTTCTCCGCGCATCAAGACGTACAAGCCGGGCGCGTGCCGAAGCTCGTGCAGTTTGGCTCAGGTCCCCTGAGCCTGCTGGATCCGACACAGGCGCCGCCTGGCAAGCACACGACGTATTGCTGGCACGTGATGCCGCTTGAGCCCGATCTCGGCGGCAAGAGCTATGACAGCTTCAAGGAGGAGTTCTCCGACAAGATCATCGAATGTTTTGCGCGCTACTGCCCGAACATGACGAGCAAGAACATTCTCGGGCGCTACGTCTACACCGGACGCGAATACGTACAGGAAATGATCAATATGCGTGGCGGCGACATTTTCATGGGCGCCTTTAACGCCGAGCAGGTGATGTACAACCACTTCGGCTACCGCTCGCCGATCCCGAACCTCTACAGTGCCGGGTCCGCCGGCCACCCCGGCGGCGCCATTTCCGGCGGCGCGGGCTATATCAGCGCCAGCGTCATCGCAGACGATCTTGGCCTGAAAAAATGGTGGACACCGTGGGATGCGCGCGCGGCGCTTGAACAACTGCCGCAACTGGAACGAGGCGCGGCATGACCGCCGACTTGCAGAATGTCATCTTTCCAGGCCTTAAGGACCGCGTCGTCATTGTCACCGGTGCCGGACAAGGCATCGGCCGCGTCTTCGCCAAGGCTTTTGCCGCGACCGGTGCACGCACAGTCATCGCTGAACTCAATGCGAAAAAGGCCGCGGCGGTGTCAGAGGAAATCATGAAGGCCGGCGGCAAGGCGCTGGCGGTGACCACCGATGTCGCCGACGAGGCCTCCATCAAGGAAATGGCCGAACTGGTTGAGGACGAATACGGCCGCATCGATGTGCTGATTAACAATGCCGGCATCTTCTCCACGCTGGAAATGCGCCCGTTCGACCAGATTCCACTGGAGGAATGGGAGCGCGTGTTGCGCGTCAATCTCACCGGACCGTTCCTCTGCGCCCGTGCGGTACTGCCCGCAATGCGCCGCGCGAAATGGGGCCGCATTATCAATGTCGCGTCCGGCGCCGTACGCCTTGGCCGGCCGAATTATCTGCACTACATCGCAACCAAGGCGGCGCTATCGGGCATGAGTTTGTCGATGGCGCGCGAACTTGGAGCCGACAATATCACCGTGAATGCCATATTGCCGGGCGCGACTTTTACGGAAATCGAGCGCAAGACGGTGACGCCACAGCAAAAGGAACGGATTATCGCCATGCAATGCGTACCGCGCGCGGAAGTGCCGGAAGATCTGGTCGGCGCCGTACTGTTTCTGGCCTCGGAGGCGTCCACCTTTGTCACCGGTCAGAGCATCAATCTCGACGGCGGAGTGACAGGCTCATGACGCCGACAGTCGCCATCATTGCACCGGGCAATATGGGCTCCGGCGTCGCCGGCCGCCTGACCGAAAACAAGGTCCCGGTGCTGACCTCGCTCGCAGGACGCAGCGAGCAGAGCGCCAAACGCGCCCACGAGGCTGGCATGCAGCCGGTCGAAGAACGCGCGCTGGCGGAAGCCGATTTCCTGATGTCGATCGTGCCGCCCGGCGACGCCCTGGCGCTGGCGCAGCGCCTTGCTCCTGTATTGACGGCCGCCAACAAGAAACCGGTTTACGTCGAATGCAACGCAGTCAGCCCGCCGACGATGCTGAAAATCGCGGGCGTGATCGCGGCGACCGGTTGCCTTTTTATCGGCGCCGGCATCATCGGCCCGCCACCAAAGCCCGGCAGTACCAACACACGAATTTATGCATCCGGGCCCGCCGCCACGGATCTTGCCAAACTCAATGACTATGGGCTGATCGTGCGCGTGCTCGAAGGGCCGCTCACGGCGGCTTCCGCATTGAAAATGTCCTATGCCGGAATCACCAAAGGCTTCACCGCGCTCGGCGCCGGCATGATGCTCGCGGCAACACGCGGCGGCTCGGCCGAAGCGCTGAGGGCCGAACTCGCCGAAAGCCGTCCTGATTTGCTGCGCTATCTCTCGAACCAGGTTCCCAGCATGTATTCGAAAGCCTACCGCTGGGTAGCGGAACTCGATGAGATCGCAAGCTTCGTCGGTGCCGACCATGCCGAACACGAGATGCTGTCGGCGGCGGCCCGATTCTACGAGCGCATTGCCGAAGACGATGACAAGAAAGAAATTGGCGCCCTCGACAAATTCCTCGGCAAGTCATGACGGCGCAATCCCCCATTCTCGTCGACAAGCACGCCGGATACCGCGTCGTCACATTGAATCGGCCCGATAAGCTCAACGCCTTCAACGATGCGATGCACGAAGCATTGCGCAAGGCGATCGAGGACGCGGAAGCCGATGACAGCTGCCGCGCACTGATGCTCACCGGTGCCGGCCGCGCCTTCTGCGCCGGCCAGGACCTGAGTGACCGCCTGTTGAAGCCAGGCGAAACACCGGTGCCGCGCAATTCGCTGGAGCAGCACTACAATCCCCTCGTTCGAAAAATCCGGGACCTGCCTTTTCCGGTGATTGCAACGGTTAACGGAGTTGCCGCCGGCGCCGGCGCCAATATCGCGCTCGCCTGCGACATCGTGATCGCCAGCCTCAAGGCGAATTTCGTTCAATCGTTCGCCCGCATCGGCCTCGTTCCTGATTCTGGCGGGACATGGTTCCTGCCGCGGCTGGTCGGCGACGCCCGCGCGCGTGGCCTGTCCCTGCTCGCGCAGGATCTGACTGCGGAGAAAGCGGCAAGCTGGGGACTGATCTGGCGCGCGGTCGATGACGAGATCCTGATGCATGAGGCGACGCGCATTTGCGAGCACTTTGCGCAGGCTCCCACGCAAGGCTTGGCGCTGATCAAGCGCGCCCTCAATGCGTCGGCAAACAACACCCTCGACGCGCAGCTTGATCTCGAACGCGATTTACAGCGCAACGCCCATCTGACGCCCGACTATGCCGAGGGCGTGCGTGCCTTCATGGAAAAACGCAAACCCAATTTTACCGGCCGCAAGAAATGACGGCCAGACCACCATTGAACGTCGGAATTGCCGGGCTCGGAGCCGTCGGCCTCGACGTAGCCAAACGCCTGATCGCCGGCGTTCCTGGCCTGAAGCTCGTCGCCGTTGCCGTGCGCGACGTCGATAAAGCGCGGCGCGCTTTGCCACAGGTTGGCGACAGCATTCCGGTGCGCAAGGCCACCGAGCTCGCCGATCATTGCGACATCGTTGTCGAATGCCTGCCGCCGGCGCTGTTCCGCGAGGTTGCCATCAGCGCCATCGACAAAGGCCGTATCTTCATGCCGCTCTCGGTGGCGCAATTGCTCGAGCATGGTGACCTGATTGAACGCGCCAAAAAAAATGGCGGGCGCATCCTGGTGCCGACCGGCGCGCTGATTGGCCTCGACGCTGTTCGTGCGGCGGCCGAGGGAACAATCCATTCGGTCAAGATGGTGACCCGCAAGCCGCCCGCCGGACTCGAGGGCGCGCCCTATTTGCGTGACCATGGGATTTCGGTGAGTGGCCTCGATGCGCCGTTGAAGGTGTTTGATGGCAGCGCGCGCGAGGGCGCCCGCGGATTTCCCACCAACGTCAATGTCGCGGCGGCATTGAGTCTCGCCGGTATCGGGCCCGATCGCACCCAGCTCGAGATCTGGGCAGATCCCGGCGTCACCAGGAATACTCACACCATCACAGTTGATGCCGACACCGCGCGTTTCACCATGACGATCGAGAACATTCCGTCGGACAATCCGCGGACCGGCAAAAGCGTTGCCCCCTCCACCGTCGCCGCGCTGCGGGCCCTCGTATCGGAATTGAAGGTCGGAACCTAAGCGGCGCAGTTTCAGCGATTGCGGGAATAGACACCGACCACAACCCACGTTTGAATTTTCGACGCAGATTGGCGCGGGAAAAGCCGATCACCCGGGGAAATTGTGCAATTTATTAACTTTAACGAAATTCACGACCAGTACCGTCGCTATTACATTCTTATTCGGGGCGCGCGGGGATGTTTCAAGTCTTCAATTGCCTGACGACCGAACACGATTGGCGCCTCGTCGTTGTGGCGGCAGTCGTTTGCTTTGTAGCGAGCGCGACTGCGATCAGCTTGTTCAGGCGGGCGTCGGCCACCGTCGGCCGCATGCGGATCACGTGGATCGTTGCCGCCGGCGCAGCCACCGGTTGTGGCATCTGGGCAACACACTTCATTGCCATGCTCGCTTACGAGCCGGGGATCCCGGTTTCGTACAACGTCGCGCTCACCGTCCTTTCTTTGGCAGCAGCAGCGATCATTACCGGCAGCGGCCTGGCCATTGCCGTGTACGCTCCGCGCGCGTCGGGAGCGGCTGCCGGCGGCGGCCTTGTCGGCGGCGGCGTCGCCTGCATGCACTATGTCGGAATGTCGGCCTTGGAGGTTCCGGGCCATGTGACCTGGTCGCTCGATCTGGTGGTCGCGTCGATCGCCATGGGAATTCTGCTCGGGATGGCCGCCCTTATAACTGCGATCCGCATCCCCGATCGGCGCGGCATGGTGATCGCATCAATCCTGCTGACGCTCGCGATCGTCTCGCATCATTTTACGGCAATGGGCGCAGTGTTAATCGTACCGGATCCTACGCGCGCATTTGATACGCTCGCGATCCCGCCCGGATATCTCGCCGTCGCGGTGGCAAGCGTTGCGCTTGCGGTGCTCGGTCTCAGTCTGCTGAGCGCGTTTGTCGATCGCCGACTCGATGAAAGCAAAGAATTTCTCGTGACCGCGGTGAACAACATGCCGCAGGGTCTGTGCCTGTTCGATGCAGAAGGCTGTCTCCGGGTTTGCAACGAGCGCTATAAACAAATGTATCGATTTGAACCGGGCCAGTTGCGGCTGGGATGCACGATACCCGACCTCATTCGGCAGTACTTCAAAAATGGTCTGTTCGCCGGCGACCCGGAGGCTTACATCGCAAAAACGATGAGGGAAGTCGCTGAAGGCACATCGGTGAACAAGATCGTCGAGACGGTCGACGGTCGCGCCATCAGCGTTTCAAGCCAGTCGCTCGCGAGCGGCGGGAGGGTCTCAACGCACGAAGATATAACCGACCGCCGCAAAGCGGAGTTGGAGCGCGCGTCCCTGGCCGAACAGGAACAGCATCGCGCAAAAGTTGATACGGCCATCAAATTATTTCGGAGTGACGTCGAGTCTGCGTTGGAAAGCATGTGGAAAAGCGCGACCCTCATGAAATCAACCGCGGTTTCGCTGTCAAGATCGTCCGACGAAACCTCAAAAAAGGCCGCAGGTGCGGTGACCGCGGCTGACAGCGCGTCATCGAACGTAAACACGGCGACCGCAGCAGCGAGCGAACTCGCCAATACTCTGGTCGAAGCCGTTGAACGTGTCAGCCAGACGACAGAGCTCGTCCGCCTGGCGACGGAAGAGGCCCAGACCACGAATGACGAAATTGCCGGTCTTGGACGCGCTGCCCAGGAGATTGGTGAAATTGTTGAACTGATCAATCGTATCGCTGGCCAGACAAATCTTCTCGCGCTCAATGCAACGATTGAAGCCGCACGAGCCGGCGAAGCGGGCCGCGGTTTTTCCGTTGTTGCTTCGGAAGTAAAGTCACTTGCAATCCAGACTGCCGATGCAACAAAAAAAATCGGCGCCCAGATCCTGGCCGTTCAAAACTCCACGAGCGCGGCAATAGCGGCTATCCGGCGTAATTCAGAGAACATGAACAAAATCGATCAGTTTACGTCGGCCATTTCGAACTCTCTTGAACAGCAGAATATCGCAACGAGAGACATATCACTCAACGTCACCAGCGCCGCGAATGGCACCGAAGCTGCGCTTTCTGATCTCAGGAGCGTCGCAGCCGTCGTCGCTGAGACCCTCAGTTCGGCGCGCACCGTCCTGGAAGCATCGGAAACCGTGGATGCGTCCGCCGCGGTTCTCCGCACAAAGATCGAATCCTTCCTGCAAGAGGTTGCGTAAACCATCTTGTCGATGGCCCAGCGACGCATCGAACGCGTCGCGCAGACTTCATACAAGCGTCAACATCGCGGCAGGACTTGACGCGAAAGGCCACCGGCGAGTGTGCGCGCGGTGGCCGTTCTTTACGTTGCCGAGCGTGGCCTCAGTTTTTCTTCGGCTCGGCGCCCTGCGGGTTGGCCTTCAGGTAATCCTGATAGGAGCGGCCGGCGAAGTTGTTTGACTCTGGCTCGGCCTGAGCCTGAGCCGGACTGCCCTCAACCGGCGCACTCGCCATTTCCTTGGTGCACAGATCCTGGAACACCACCGTGCCTTCCGGCGTGTAGTTCTTGGTCAGGCAGGTACAGGGGCCCGGTTCGACCGAGCGTACCGCGTAGCTGACGGGGCGCACATAAAGCCGGTCGTGCGCGTAGCGGAAGTGGAAGTTGTGGTGCCAATGGTTGAAGCCAATGTGATGGCCGTTGCCACCATTGTGGCCGCCGTTATGTCCGCCGCCGTTATGGGCAAAGGCTGGACCGGACGAGATTGCCGCTGTTGCGAGCGTGGCAATGGCGGCGAGGCTGAGAATGAGCTTGCGGGACATGACGTTCTCCTGAAGTCGAAATCGTTTCCCCGATAGCCTTTGGTCGCCGGGTCCCGGCAAATGGTTCAATTCGGCCTCTAACCGCTCAGATGCGCAGGAATATCTTGCGGCGATACAAATAACCGGCGAGCGCGACCGCAAGGGCCAGCCCCAGCAGATGCGCGACGAAAAGGCCCGCCCCGGGTGTCATCGCACGATCCAGCAAGGGCGACATATCGCCGCCCACGAAACGCAATGCAAATGGCTCGAAGCCAACGATTCCATTAATGAAATAGAGCGCGATGGCATTGGCACCGATCCATACAAAGACGGTCGCCCAGGCCTTCCACCCCCAAACGTCGATCACCTGGTGCATGAGCCCCAGCAAGACCGCGCCGTAACCGCTGACGACCAGCGCGAACGACGATGTCCAGATCGCCTTGATGACCGGAAATTGGAGGGCCCACAGATAGCCCGCTGCAACCATCACGATCCCGCCGCCGATCAACCACAACGATCGCTGCGTCGGCGTCAGCCGGTCGTCCTTCAGCAAGAGGCCCGCCAGGACGCCGAAAAGGCAAGTGCCGATCGCAGGCAACGTGCTCAAAAGGCCTTCCGGATCGCGTGTTTTGTCCCACAACCGTCCCGGCAGATAATTTGCGTCGACCCAGTTCGCGAGATTGGTGTCGGGGCCGAATGAACCGGCACCGATGCCGGGCACTGGAACGAATGTCATCAAGGCCCAGTAGCCGCCAAGCAGCGCAACCAGCGCCACGACAAGCCCGCGTTTGCCGAGATTCATAAACAGGAGTGACGCGAACAAATAACAGATGGCGATACGCTGCAGCACGCCGACATAACGGATGTCGCTCCAGTGCTGGGCAACGCCTCCGTAAAAGATCACCCCCAGCGCATAAAGCAGCAGGGCTCGCCGCAGCACGTGTAGATGCGTCCTGGCCTTGCCGTTACGCTCGACCAGCCGAGGCAAGGCAAGAACAATCGAAACGCCGGTCACGAAAATGAACAATGGGAATATGAAATCGTAGAAACGAAAGCCTTCCCATGGCGCGTGACTCATTTGGGTTTTGAGGAAACTGCCAATTGAGCTCAGCTCTGGCCCTTTGTCGTGCAGCATCCGGTCGAGAACCCAGATCGCGCCGTCGGCGCCAAGGATCCAGAATATATTGAACCCGCGCAGCGCATCGACCGATACGACGCGGCCGGCTTGAACGGCGAGCGGCACTTCTGCATATCGCATCGGGCGCCGGTTGCGGCTGTGGACGGACTGACCGGACGAAAACGGGCCAGCGTGCAAATGGTTGCGAAAAACCGGCCGGTCGACGTGACGGAATCTTGACCTACGTCAATAGCACGGAAACAAGACACAACAGCGAAGTAAAACGCTAGTGCCGTGTTGCCGCCATGGCCGTTACCGCGGAGTCGCACCGCCCGGCCGGATCCTGGACGCGGAAATAGTTCCGCCCAACGAATGACTGGTCATAGTGATGCCATGCAGTGCTGTGGTCGAGCGCCTGCACACCGGCCAGTGTCACCGCAAACACCGAGCTTTCCATATCGCGCTGCCGTGCGTCGAGATTCTGAGGAAGGCGCGAACTGGCATAATCGACGTAATAGACCCGGCGCACGCAGGAAAGATCCTTCGCGGCCTCGAGCGCAGCCTTCGCCGTCATCAAATGATCGGAGTGATCCTTCGAGTTGATGCGTGTATCGGTTTCCGCAACGTTGAGCTGGATGAGCGCAGCATGGCCACGCTCATAAGCGATGATCGCCTTCAGCGTGGCGACCAAGTCGCTCCAACCGTGATAGGTCGCTGAACCGTCGATCGCCCGCAAAACGCTATTCTCGCCGCTCGACAGGCGTCTGAGCGATTCAAATCCGGTCTCGTAGTAGCCGTCGCCTGACCAATGACCGTCCGGCACGCGTAGAAAATAGCTGACGGTGTTGCGATAGCTGACACGATAGATGTCATGACCGTTGAACGACATCGGCGCCGCCGAACGTTGGCCAGGCTCAGCGTCCGCGTCAGCCATAAAGCGGATCGCTGCCTCCGCGCCATTCTCGCGCGCGAGATAGAAGGGATACTTGCGGCCACCCAGCCCGATGCCGAGACCGGCATCGCCAGCCGTCAGATGCACGAAGACGGTCTTGGTCGCGCCGCCCATAACGTCCTGAAACGCGGACGGGTTCATGAACAGCTGCCAGTCGTCCTCATGGGCCGCGAAATAGAATGAAACCTTGTCCGGGCGCTTGCCGTCTTCGGCCAGCACCGGTGCGCTCGCCAGCACGGCGCCGGCAAGACAGGCAGTTGCGATCAAGCGTGATATCGGCATCCCCGACCCCTTCGCAGCCCTTGATATTCGACAAATAGGATACGAATGCGGCCCGTTCAATGAAAGCCCGGTGGTAATTCAGTATGAACGCCACTCACGGAGCGGACCGCGTTTGACAATCCCTAGGCGCTCTTTATCGTTTGCGTACAAATAATTAGGCCGTTAATTGGGTCTTGGCTGCCGGAACATCTGCCGCATGAAGCCCGCGCCCTTCATCCGCCACGTGCCGAAGACGCTCGACGAGGCGTTAAGAATTCTGGCCGACGTCGCGCCGCAAGACGGCCGCGTCCTGGCAGGCGGACAAAGCCTCGTCCCGATCATGGCGTTTCGCCTGGCGAAGCCGGCGCACCTCGTCGACATCAATGAGGTGGCCGGGCTCGACAAGATCAGCAGCGATGGAAAGACCCTCTCCATTGGCGCGCGCGTTCGCCATGCGGCATTTCACAAATCCGTGGTCGACAATCCGCTCGGCCAGTTGCTCAGCGTGGTTGCGCGCCATATCGCGCACTACCCGATCCGCATGCGCGGCACGTTTTGCGGCAGCCTTGCCCATGCCGACCCTGCGTCGGAATGGTGCCTGGTCGCGGCGACGCTCGGCGCCACCGTGATTGCCAAGAGCAGCGCGCGCGGCGAGCGCCAGATTGCTGCAAAGGATTTTTTCGCAGGGATCATGTCGACGGCCCTGACCGAAGATGAATTGCTCGCCGAAGTGCGCCTGCCGTTGCTCGCCGACGACACCAAATTCGGATTCAACGAATTCAGCCGCCGCGCCGGCGACTTCGCAATGAGTGCAGCCCTGGTCACCTATCGATTACAGAGCGGCAAGATCACTGACGCACGAGTCGGTATCGGCGGCGCGGAAGCTTCGCCGCGGCGCATCGCGGAAGCCGAGGCCGCGCTGAATGGCCAGGCGCCAAGTGACAAGACGTTCCGAACGGCAGCGGAAGCGGCGGCCGAGGCGATCGAGCCGCTCGAGGACCATCAAACCAATGCCGAATACCGGTGTGATCTTGTCCGCGCCGTGGTCCGGCGCGCGCTTGAGCATGCATCCGCATGAGCGCGCACGGCACCAAGGGCTCCGGCATGACATGGGTCGGTCGCGCCATCCGGCGGTTGGAAGACCCGGCGCTGATTTCAGGCCAGGGGCGTTTCACCGCCGATCTGCCCGCCACGCATTGGGTGCGGTTCGTGCGCAGCCCGGTCGCCGCCGGAACGATCGCGAGCATCAGCGCGCCCAAAGGTACAATGGTGATCACGGCCGCCGACCTCAAAGGCGTGAAGAAAATCACGCCGATGCTGCACAAGTTCAACTACAAGCCGGTTAGCCAATCGGCATTGGCCGATGGTGTCGTTCGCTTCACGGGGGAACCTGTCGCCGCCGTCGTGGCCGCAAGCAAGGAAGCGGCCGAGGACATCGCCGAGCAGATCGAACTGTCAATCGATGAAACGGATCCGGTGACCGATGCGCGCATGGCGCTTGCGGCAGACGCGCCGCAGATCCACACTGAAGCACCCGGCAATGTCATTCTCGAAGGCAAGATGAAGACGCCGGAGTTCGACACGGTCTGGAAAAACGCGCATGAGGTGGTCAAGGTCGACGCGCGCTCGCACCGCCAGAATGCAACACCTATGGAGGCGCGTGGTGGTCACGCCACGTATGATGCATCGACCGGGCGCGTGACTCTCACCTGCACGACGCAGATGCCGCATCTCACGCGAACGGCCATTTGCGACGTGCTCGGCTTTCCGGAATCCGATCTGCGCGTGATCGCACCCGACGTCGGCGGCGGCTTCGGGCAAAAGATGTCGCTCGCCGGCGAATATGTCGTGCTGGTGTGGCTGGCGCTCAAACTCAAAAGTTCGGTGGCGTGGACCGAAGACCGGCGCGAAAACCTGATCGCCGGCTTTCATTCGCGCGATCAATACATCGCGCTCGAAGGGGCCTTCGACGCCAATGCCAAACTGCTCGCCCTCAGAGCTGACATCATCTCCAACGTCGGCGCTTACTCGTGCTTTCCCACCACCTGCGGCGTCGAACCGCTGATGGCGATGGCCGAAATGCCAGGCCCCTACGATGTGCAGCAGTATCAGTGCCTGGCACGCGGCGTCCTCACCAACACCTGCACAATGGCCCCGTATCGCGGCGTATCCCGGCCGGTGATCACCTTCACGCTCGAACGGCTGATGGACAAAGCCGCGCGCGCGTTCGCGCTCGATCCGGTCGACATTCGGCGCCGCAACCTGATCGACAAATTCCCGTACAAATCCGCCATGGGCCTCGAATATGACGAGGCCACATATAAAGAGACGCTGGAAATGGCGGTGAAAGCGGTCGACATGCCGGCGTTCCGCAAGCGTCAAAAAGAAGCGCGCGCCAAAGGCCGTCATCTCGGGATTGGCATTGCAACTTTTTCCGAACGCACCGGATACGGCAGCCCGGCCTTTGCCGCACGGGGCATGGAGATCACGCCCGGTTGGGAAACGGTAATCGTGACGGTTGATCCGTCAGGTTTCGTTGAGGCGCGCATCGGCGCCTCGCCGCACGGCCAGGGGCTACGCACCACGCTCGCCCAGATCATTGCCGACGAGATCGGGGTTACCCCCGAAATGATCAAAGTGGTGCACGGCGACACTGACCGCGCGCCCTATGGCTGGGGAACGTTCGCCAGCCGTTCATTGGTGATTTCAGGCGGCGCGACCCTGATTGCGTCACGAAAAGTGCGCGCCAAGCTGATCAAGATCGCCAGCCATCTTTTAGAGGCGGCGCCTGACGACATCGTGCTCGCGGACGGCCTGGCGAAAGTCGCCGGCACCGACCGCACGATCGCAATCGCAAAACTCGCGCGCGAGGCCTACACGCAAACGCACCGTTTTAAGGGCGAGATCGACCCGGGCCTGACCGAAATCGGCCACTACGATCCGCCTGGCACATTCTCCAATGCCTGCCATATCGCCATCGTCGAGGTCGACGTGGAGACGGGCCACGTAAAGGTCGATAAATTCGTGGTGGCGGAGGATGCCGGCCGCATCATCAATCCGATGATTGCCGACGGCCAGGTCCATGGCGGCATCGCCCAGGGCATCGGTAACGCGCTGCTCGAGGAAATCGTCTACGACGACAACGGCGGCATTCTCACCGCGACGCTAGCGGATTACCTGCCGCCCACGGCGCACGAGATTCCCGAAATCGAACTGCATCACATCGAGACGCCAAGCGTAAACTCGATCACGAAGGCCAAGGGCCTGGGCGAAGGCGGCTGCATCGGCGCGCCGGCGGCAGTAGTGAATGCGATCAACGATGCGCTCTCGCCCTTCGGCGTGGAAATCGACGAGATACCGGCGACGCCACAGCGCATTCGCGCCGCTTTGCGCAAGGCGGAGAAGGCCGCATGAGCGAAAAGACCGCCATCACGCTCACCATCAACGGCCGCGATCACGCGATCGGCGTCGAGCCGCGGCGCACATTGGCTGATGCGATCCGAGAGGATTGCGGGCAAACGGGCACCCACATCGGGTGCGAGCACGGCATCTGTGGCGCCTGCACGGTGATTGTCGACGGCGAGCCTGTACGCTCTTGCCTGATGTTTGCCGTACAGGCCGACCGCAAAACAATCCGGACCGTCGAAGGGCTGGCCGATGGCGACCGGCTGCATCCGATGCAGCAGGCCTTCATGGATCACCACGGCCTGCAATGCGGTTTTTGCACGCCAGGCTTCCTGATGCTGGCCGTCGGCGTGCTGGAACGCGAGCCTGACATCAGCGATGAAGACCTGATCGACGTGCTCTCATCGAATCTCTGCCGCTGCACCGGCTATCAAAACATTATCAAGGCCGTGCGCGCGGCAGCCAAAGAAATGCGAAGAAAGTGAACAAGTGCATGCTTTGCTCCGTCACCCTGAGGCGCGAGCCAACGGGTCCGCGCGAAGCGCGGCCCGATGGTAGACTCCGCGAGCCTCGATGGGCGACGGCCACTGCCGGTCATCCTTCGAGGGCGTCGCTACGCGACGCCACCTCAGGATGACGAACCGATGGCTGAGAAAAAATTAAAATACGTCGGCCGTTCGGTTCCGCGCCTTGAGGATCGCCCTCTCCTCACCGGCCAGGGACGCTTCGCGGCCGATATTTCATTCCCCAATCAATGGCACATGCGCGTGGTGCGTTCGCCGGTTGCGCACGGCACAATCAAATCGATTGATGCCCGCGCAGCTCTTGCACTGCCCGGCGTGCACGCCGCATGGACACATGCCGATGTCGCGCAAATCCCGCCGATCCCGTTTCGGCTGACCGGCCTCAAAACCCTCGAACCCTACCGTCAGCCGGTTCTTGCAAAGGACGTCGTGCGCTATGTCGGCGAACCCGTCGCGGTGGTCTTTGCGGACGATGCCTATATCGCGGAAGACGCAGCCGAGCTGATCGAACTTTCGATTGAACCTCTGCCCGCAACCATGCGCGCGGCCGGGCGACCAGCCGTCTATGCGGGTGAGCTGTCAACCGAAGCGGGACTTCTGCAAAAGGCCTATGGCGATGTCGACGCCGCCTTCCGCAACGCCCACGCCGTTGTTGCGCTTGAGCTTTCGATCGGCCGTCATTCGGGCGTCCCGATGGAAACGCGCGGCGCCATCGCCCGTTACGATGCGGAACGCGATAGTCTGGAATTGCACGGCGCCGCCAAGGTGCCGCACTGGAATCGCGATGCGATCGCGCAGATGCTCGGACGCCCGAAAGATTCCGTTCAGCTTTTCGAAGGCCATGTCGGTGGCGGCTTCGGCATTCGCGGTGAAATCTATCCTGAAGATGTCCTCGCCTGTGCTGCCGCGCTGAAGTTCAAGCGCCCGGTCAAATGGATCGAAGATCGCCGCGAGCACCTGATCGCCGCCAACCATTCACGCGACCAGCATCATCGCGTGCGCGCTGCCATTGATGCACAAGGCCACATCCTCGGCATCGATGATGAATTTTTCCACGACAACGGCGCCTATATGCGTACGCACGCAGCGACCGTGCCCGACCTTGCCGCCGCGATGTTGCCCGGGCCTTATCGCGTGCCGGCCTATCGGGCCATTGGCCACATTCGCCTCACCAACAAGACGCCCTGCGGCACCTATCGCGCTCCGGGTCGCTATGAATCCACATTCGTGCGCGAGCGCCTGCTCGATGCAATCGCGACCAAAGTCGGCGTCGACACTGTCGAGATACGGCGGCGCAACCTGATCGGCAAAGATGCGATGCCCTACCGGCTCGGGCTCGACACGCTCGGCACGCAGATCGTCTACGATTCCGGCGACTATGCGCTGCTGCTCGACAAGGCATTGAAGGCAGCGGGCTGGGCCGATCTTCGGAAGCAGCTCAGCGCGCGCCGCAAGAACGGCGAAATGGTCGGCGCCGGCGTTGCGATGTTCGTCGAGAAGAGCGGGCTAGGGCCCTTCGATACGGTTCGCGTCGAGGTCAAGCCGGACGGAGGCGTGGACGTCATCACCGGCGTTGCCTCGATCGGTCAGGGTGTCGAAACGGTGGTCGCGCAGATCTGCGCCGATGCGCTTGGCGTCGACTACACCACCATCCGCGTGATTCACGGCCAGACTGACCGTATTGCACGCGGTATGGGCGCGTTCGCGTCACGCGTCACGGTCATGTGCGGCGAGGCCACGCGGCTCGCAGCCACGAAATTACGGGTGCAGGCTCTGCGAGCGGCTGCCGAACTGATGCAGACCGGCGCGGAGACGCTCGACATCGTGAACGGAGAGATTGTCCGCGCCAGCGGCCCCGGCCCGTCAATGCCGCTCGCCGAGCTTGCGCGCACGCTCCCCGGCGGATTGAGCGCCGAAGACACGTTCGAATCCACCCATATGGTCTATCCCTACGGGGTGCATGTCGCGGCCGTGCGCATTGATACCGACACCGGCAACGTTGCAGTCGAGCGCTATGTCATCGCCTACGACATCGGCAAGGCGGTGAACCCGAAGCTGGTGGAAGGCCAGATCGCCGGCGGCCTGGCGCAGGGAATCGGCGGTGCGCTGCTGGAAGAGTTCCGATACGACGAAAACGGCGAGCCGCTTTCAGTTACTTTCGCCGATTATCTGATGCCGACAGCCCGCGAGGTGCCGGACATTTCCATTCTCGTGGCGGAAGACGCGCCCAGCCCGCTCAATCCGCTCGGTCTCAAGGGCGCCGGCGAAGGCGGGGCAAACCCTGTGGGCGCCGTGATTGCCTCGGCAATCGATGACGCGCTGCAGCGGCCGGGAGCCGTGACGGAGCTTCCAATCACCCCGCAGCGGCTCAAGGCCATCCTGCGGAAAAAACCCGGCCAGTACTGAAAATTGCCGAAAACCGCCCCTTCCTGCCGTCCGCCTCGCCGCAGATTGTCTATCCGCCGTCATAGGCCTCGACTACAATTCCCTTCGGTCCCCTGAGGGCCGCGAGAAACAAAAAATATTGGGGTAGGAACAATGACGATCATCAGCAGGTGGGGACTGGCCATTGCTGCCGGTGCGCTGGCCTTCTCATTCAGCGCGAACGCCCAGGAAAAGCATTACCGCTTCGCCCACGACCAGCAGCTCAACTCGGGCTACAGCGTCGCCTATGACATCTTTTCGGCCAAGCTCAAGCAATTGAGCGGCGGCAAGATGCTGGTCGACCAATATCCCGGCGCCCAGCTCGGTCAGGAGCCGCAGCTTCTCCAGTTGGTCAAATCGGGCGACCTCGACTTTGCCATCGTCTCATCAGCGAACACTGCGACGATCTCGCCACAGGCTGGCGTCATGTCGCTGCATTTCCTGTTCCGCGATGAAAGCCACATGGTCAAGGCACTTGGCGACCCGAAAGTTTTCGAAGCGATCCGCGACATGATCGACCAGACTGTGCAGGGCATCCATGTGATTGGCCTCGGCACGCAGGGCCTGCGCAACATGTACAGCAAAAAGGAAATCCATAAGATCGAGGACATCAAAGGCCTGAAGATCCGCGTCCAGGCGACCGCCACAGAGGATGCAACCTTCAACGCCTACGGCGCCCAGACCGTGCACATGCCGTTCGGCAGCGTCTACACCTCGCTGCAGACCGGTGTCGTCGACGTGGGCGAGAACTCGGTCAACGTCTACCTGATCAACAAGCACTACGAACCGGCTCCCGTGCTCTCAATGACGCAACACGAAGCCAACAACGCCATTCTCTGGATCAGCGACAAGCTGTGGCAGAGCCTGAGCGCCGATCAGAAGAAGTGGGTGCTCGAAGCAGGACGCGATGTCTCCACCCAGGAGCCGAAAAAGGCCTTCGAGCTCGAGGACGCCGCGGCGGGCAAACTCAAGGCTATCGGCATCAAGATCGTGACGGACGTCGACAAATCGGGTTTCAAAAAGATTTCCGACCCGATGCTGGACAAGCTGGCAAAGGAACTCGGCCCGCACGCCGACAAGATCAAAACGCTGATCAAGTCAGTCCAGTAAGATCGCCCAGAACGGGACATCGGAGAGGCCGGCGGTGCCGGCCTCTTCAACGTAGCGGATGGGCGCAATGGGTATTGCCGACAAACTGCTCTTGCAGCGCCAGCGTCACCTGAAATGGAAGGCGCTCGACGGCCTCGAGATCATCCTGATGATCATCGGCGGTCTGTTGCTGTTCGCCTTTTCGCTGTCGGTCTGCGCCGACATCGTGACACGGACAATCGGCCGGCCCTGGCTCTGGTTGCAGGAGGTCACGTCAACTTTTTTCATTTACGCGATCTTCATCGGTGCAGCGACCGCGACCCGCCGCAATGACCATCTCTATCTCACGGCAGTTGCAGAATCGATGCAAGGCAGGGCGCGGCTCGTTGCCGAACTGATCATCCGCATGATCGTTCTCGCCGTTGCGGGCTGCATGATCTACTACGGCTATCTCAACTACCTGCGCGGCTTCGGCAGTTTCCGGCTGCCGTCGAATACGCCAATCGCCTCCCTGTACGCAGCGATTCCAATAAGCGGCATTCTGATTGCGCTGTTCACGATCGAACAGATCGTCAATGGCTGCCGTAACGGCTTCGATCACCCCGAACCGCAAGAGCCGGAGCATTCGGCGGCATTTGGCGCCTCCAGACCGGAGGCGCCACCGTGAACGCATCGCTCATCCTGGCGCTGATGTCCGCATGCTTCCTGACGTTCGGTTACCTCGGCGTGCCCGTGCCCTTTGCCCTGCTGGGCGGTGTTTTTGTCGGCGCCACGCTGGCGGACGTTTCGTTCGCCTCCATCATCCAGAAGGTTTTTGACGGCGTCGACAATGAGGCGCTGCTCGCAATTCCGTTCTTTCTTCTTGTGGGCGAGTTGATGAGTTCGGCCAATGTGGTCGTGCGCATCGCCAATTTGTCGATGGCTCTGGTCGGTCACGTGCGCGGCGGTCTGTCGCAGGTCGTCACCGTGTTCAGCATGTTCTTTTCCGAAATGTCAGGCTCAACCACGGCTGACGTTGCCGTGATGAGCCGCGCGCTTGCCGGTCCGATGAAAAAGGAAGGCTATGAGGGCCCTTTCATCGCCGCCATCATTGCCGCCGCATCGACCATTGCTGCGCTGGTGCCGCCAAGCATTACCGCCGTCGTCTACGGCGCGACCGGAAATGTATCAATCGCCGGCCTGTTCATGGCCGGCTTCATGCCCGGCCTGATGATCGGCTTCGGATTGATGGCCTATTGCTATTTCTTCGGGCCGGTCGGTTTCAGGCGGCCGCGCGCCTCGTTCGGCATGGTCGCCCGCGCTTTCGGCGACGCGGCCTTGCCGCTGATGATTCCCGTCATCCTGCTCGGGGGCATTTTGACCGGCTGGTTCACGCCGACCGAAGCCGGCGTTGTGGCGGCAGTCTGGATTATTTTTGTCGTCATTCCCTCGCTGAATCCCAGGCACATCTGGAACCTGCCGTATGACTTCTGCCTCGCCGGGCTGATCTTCTCGCTGCCGTTGATTACAATCGGCGCCGCCAACGCCTTCGGCTACTTGCTTGCTTATTTGCGCGGCGCGATCGTGATTTCCGACTGGATCATCGGTATCGCCGGCTCCGACCCCCACCTCATCATGCTGATGATGGTGCTGCTTTTCACGATCGTCGGCGATTTCATCGAACCGGTGCCGACCATCATCATCTTCATGCCGCTGGTCAACGCGCTCACCAATGCCGGCCACATCAATCCGGTCCACATGGGCGTGGTCTTGATCGCAACGCTTGCCTTCGGCCTGATCACGCCGCCCTACGGGCTCGTATTGCTGATGGCATCGAAATTCGTCGGCGTGCGATTCTCGCAGGCGTTGCGGGCGGCCTTGCCGATTTATGTCGTCTTCTTCGCCACCATCGCGTTCTGCATTTATTTCCCTGAAGTCGTACTGTGGATTCCCAAACACGTTTTGCCGGCTTCGGTCGGCTGCTTCAAAAGTCCAAGCGGAACCGGATTTATCTGCCCCTAGGCGCGCTTCAGGGCGCGAAGTGCGGGCGGAATCCCTTTTGTGTCGCCTCGACCCGGCCCGCAAAGGGCAAGCCGACATGGCCCGGGAAAACCAGCGCACCGCTTGAGGCGCAGTAGTCGAGCACTTTGCGGCGGCTGACGCGCGCCTGCCCCGCGTCGGAATTTTTCGGGAAATTCCAGTCGGGATAATACACCTGGAGCAGATGATGCCAGACATCGCCGATAAAGGCCGCGCGCTTGCCCTTGCTTTCGAGCTTGAAGAACACGTGACCGGGCGAATGTCCGGGCGCCGAGTCGATCTCGATGAAGTCATTGAGCCGATACGGGCCGCCGCTCACGAGATCCGCTTTGCCATATTCAAGGATCGGGACAACGCATTCGCGGAACGTGCCGAGCTCGGCCGGCCCTTCTTTCGGATCCGCATCAATCTTCGAGAAGTAGTCCACGTCTGGCTTTGAAAAGACGTATCGCGCATTGGGGAAGGTCGGCACCCATTTGCCGTCCTTCTGCTGCGTGTTCCAGCCGACATGGTCGTGGTGCAAATGCGTGCACATCACCATATCGATTTCCTCCGGCCGTGCGCCGGCGGCCGCGAGCCGTTCGAGATACGGCAGATTGAGCATGTGCCAGAACGGCCGGCCGGGCTTGGCCTTGTTGTTGCCGCAGCAGGAGTCGATCAGGATTTTCTTGCCGCCAATCTGCAGCAGCCAGCTATGAACGGAGAGCCTGATTTTCCCGGTCTCGGCCTCATAGTGGTGCGGCGCCAGCCAGGAGTTGTGTTCGGCCATGTGGGCATCGGTGAAATCCGGAAAGATGTCCCGCAGCGGATAGCTCGGGAGATTGGTTTCCTCGACCCGTGTGATCGTTGCATCGCCGACACTGAACACCGGCACCTCCCGATAGGCATTATTTTTTCGGCAGAAAATCGTTGGTGAAGGTCGAGGGAAAATCCACATCCGCCGGCCCCTTGGGCTGGAGATAGGCGAAGGTCGCGCGCGCCTGCGCCTCGTTGATATGGCCGTCGCGCGTCCAGATCTGGCTCACCGTCTTGTAGGCCTCGGCATTGGTCTCCGGCGTCATGCTCGGATATTCCTTGCCCATGATTGCCATGCCGCGCTTGGGATCATCCTTGAGGATTTTCTGCGCCTCGGTGAATACCTGCGCAACCTTGCGAAGCATCTCCGGTCTTTCTTTCATGATGTCGGGATGAGTCGCCAGCGTCATGAACAGGATGTCGCGAAATTCAGGAATTTCGCCATTCATCATGTTGAGATAGATCTTGCCCTTGCCCGACTGCTGCACCAGCACGCCCGCTGGTTCGAACGGAAGAGCTGCGTCGATGAGATCCTTCTGGAAGGCGGCGACGTAAGACGGCGCCTCGGCGCCGAGATAGGCCGTTGAAATGTCGCCCGGCAGCGTGAGCCCGTATTTCTTCGCCAGCACGCCGAGCATTTTCTCGCCGGAGCCATTGGCCGAGGGCATCGCTACGCGCTGGCCCTTCAGCTTCTTGATCTTGTCGGCGACGCTGAGTTTTTCCGATCCGGCCATCAGCTTGTCGCTCGCGATCACATTGTTGACCGGGCGATTGGCGATGTTGAAGAACGAGACGACGCGCTTGCCCTGCACCGCGACCGAGAGGACGTGTTCATACGACAGGATTCCCACGTCGGCCTGCTTGGTCAGGACGGATTGCAGAGCGAGCGGCCCGCCCTGCACATAGGACACTTCAGGCTCGAGACCGTATTTCTGGAACAGCTTTTCCTGGACGGCGACGTAAAGCGCGCCGGAGTAATAGCCGTGGCCGATATTGGTGATTTTGACCGTTTCAGCCGAGGCGGCGCCTGCCAGCAGCAAGGTTACAGCAACCGCTGTCATTCTCAGTGATTTCATAGCGCGCCCTCCCCGATTGTTCTTTGTTTCAACGGCCGATGACCCGCCATTGCTGCATGCGATGCTGCACGATTTCGACCAGGAAATTAAGTGCAACGGCAAGTAGTGCGATCACGATCAGTACGGCAAAGACGCCCGCGGTGTCGAATTGCGAGCCCGAAAACTGCACGAGATAGCCGAGTCCGCGGTTGGCCGCGATCATTTCACCGAGCACGGCGCCGATCAACGCGTAGGGCACCGAGATTTTCAGCCCTGCGAAAACCCACGACATCGCCGAGGGAATGATGACCTTGGTGATGACCTGCACGCGAGTCGCCTTCATCAACCGGGCCCCGTCGATCAGGTCCTGATCGACCTCCCGCACCCCGGCATAAGTATTGAGGAAGACCAGGAACAGTACGAGCACGGCGGCCAGCGCGATCTTGGATTCAATGCCGAGGCCAAACCACAGCACGAACAGCGGCGCCAGCGCGACCTTGGGCAGTGCATTGAGTGCGTTCAGATAGGGATTGAGCAGGCGGCTCGTGAACGGCGAAACGCCGAGCCAGATCCCAAGCACAACCCCGATGACCGCGCCGGCGACGAAGCCCATGAGTGTGGCATAGACCGTCGCCCAGATGTGCAGGAACAGCGAGCCATCGGCGATCCAGCCAATCAGCCGCCTTCCGACATCGAGCGGATTAGAAATGAAAAAACTGTCGACCAGGCGGCCCGACGCGCCCTGCCATAGCAACAACAGGACGAGCCCCAGCACAACCTGGCAGGTCACCATGAACCCGCTGCCGAGCGCACGCAGGCCTGCCGGCTCGCTCACGGCGGGGACTTCTGCGTCAGGCGCGGTCATACCCGCTCCTCCTGATATTCAACCCGCAGGCGCTCCCACAGCGCGTCGTAGTGCTCCTTGAATTCACTGGTGAAACGCACGTTGAGCACATCGCGCGGGCGCTTGAGTTCGATGCGTTGCTCGAGCGCCAGCGTGGCCGGCCGGCGCGTGCAGACCAGGACCCGATCGGCCAGCGTCACCGCTTCCATCAGATCGTGCGTGACCAGCACAATGGTCTGTCCGGTTTCGGCCGCAAGCTTGAGCAGAAGGTCGTGCATCGCGAGTTTCAATTGCGCGTCGAGCGCCGCGAAGGGCTCATCGAGCAGCGCTGTTTCCGCGCCGTAGATCAGCATGCGCGCGAGGCAAGCGCGCTTGCGCATGCCGCCGGACAGCTCATGCGGGTAGCGATGCGCAAAGCCGTCGAGGCCGACGTGCATGATCACCTGATCAGCGCGGTCGGCGCGCGCGGACTTCTCGACGCCGGCAAGCTCGAGCGGGAATGCCACGTTGTCGCGCACCGTGCGCCAGGGCAGCAGGTTGTCCTTTTGCGTCATGTAGCCGGCGTCAGTGTTCACATCCGACACACGCGCGCCCTTGTAGACGATCGATCCGCTTGACGGCGTATAAAGGCCGGCGATCATGTTGAGCAATGTCGACTTGCCGCAACCGCTCGGTCCGATGATCGCGACGATTTCCTTTTGCGCAATCGTCAGATTGATATCGCGCACGGCCTCGACTGTTTCGTCCCGTTTCCGGAAAGTCTTGGAGACGTGCCGCAGGTCGATCATGGCCGCGCTCCGCTAGAAGATCGACCGTTGATGGCCGCCGTCGACGTCGATATTGGCACCGACGATGAAGCCCGCGCGCTCCGATGCGAGAAAGGCCACTGCGTTGGCGATGTCCTCCGGCGTGCCCCAATGGCCAAGCGGCACTTCGGCGCCCCACTTGGTTTCCTGCTGTTCGAGGCTTCGGCCGAAATAGACTTCGTTGTGCAACGTCCCCAGCGCATGCGTGAGCGGGCTTTTGATGCGGCTCGGGCAGACTGCGTTCACGAGAATGCCGTGCGGCGCCAGATCATCGGACAGCGATTTTACGAAGGCATGTTGCGCCGCGTTGATCACCGTTGACGCGATGCCATTCGCCTGCGGCACCTTGCCGGCCTGACCGATGATCACAATGAACCGTCCGCCGCCGCGCGCCTTCATCACCGGCACGACGCGGCGCGCCAGTTCCCATGCGCCGAATACTTTTGTCTGGAAATGACGCTGAAGCGCATCACCAGCGACTTCATCGAGGCGGCCAGGCAGATGTGTGCCGGCATTGCTGACTACGATATCGATGCCGCCGAACGCCTTGTTGACGTCGTCGACGAGCGTAGCGACATCGTCCGGCTTGCAAACATCGGCAATGAAGCCTTTTGCGTCCGGCGACTTGATCGCGGCCACGGCCTTGTCGAGCTTCGCTCTGTCGCGTCCGCAAATTGCAACACGGCAGCCTTCCGTCGCAAGCGTCTGCGCGATCGCAAGCCCGATCCCGCTGGTGCCGCCGGTGATAAGCGCAACTTTTCCCGTCAACCCTAGCTGCATGTCAATTTCACCCGAAAACGTAGCGGTGATAACCGCCGTCGACGCTCACCGCGCTGCCGGCAACGAAGCCAGCGCAATCAGAGACGAGAAACGCCACGAGATCGGCAACTTCGTCGGGACGGCCGGTCCGGCCGAGCGGGTTGGCGCGCGTGAAACCTGCTGCTGCCGTTGCGCGATCGACGCCGCGCTCGCGCATCTCTTTCTGGATCAGCGAGGTCAGCAGCTCGGATTCGATGTATTGCGGGCAAACCGCATTGACGCGGATATTGTCGCGCGCGACGGAGTCGGCCACAGACTTGCTCATGGCCATCAGCGCGGCGTTGGTGACCCCGGACGGAAAACGGTCCGGATGCGGATGACGCGCAGCCTGCCCCACGATATTGACGATGCGGCCATCGCGCTGCGCTTTCATTGTGGGCAGAACAGCCTTTATCATCGAAAAGAAGCCAAAGACCTTGTCGCGCAGCTGGCGCTCGAGAATGTCAAGCGTGGTGCTCTCGACCGTGCCGCGCAGATGCGTGCCCGCATTATTGACCAGAATGTCGATGCGGCCGAACTCCTTGAGCACCGCATCGATGAAATGTTTCACCGCCCTTTCATCGGTCACGTCGGTGGGCACGCCGATGACCCGGCCCTTTTTCGATAATTCGGCTACCGCGGCGTCAAGTTGGGCTGCGTTGCGACTGCAAATTGCAACCGCGCATCCCTCCTCCACGAGCGCCTGCGCTACGGCCTTGCCGATCCCGCGCGAGGCGCCGGTGATCACAGCAACCTTGCCGCGGAGGCCGAGCTGCATTGCGTTCCTCGTTTTCTTGTTGCATTGCTGCCGCGAGCGATACTCTATGCTGCGCCTGAAAGCGTCAACGGGAGAGTGAGATGGATTTGGGAATCAAGGGCCGCCGCGCAATCGTTACCGGTGGCTCGAGCGGCATCGGTTTCGAGACCGCGCGGCAATTCCTCGAAGAGGGCGCGCGCGTGCTGATTACCGGGCGTAATCAGCAGAAACTCGACAAAGCGCGCGAGGATTTAGCCAAGCGCACCGGTGGCGAAGTACACGCCGTCGTTGCCGATATGACGAAAGAATCCGACATCGCGAAAATGGTCGAGGCCGCAAAGCAAAAGCTCGGCGGCGTCGACATCCTCATCAACAATGCGGGTCAGATGTATTCCGGCCGCTTTGCCGCGTTTGACGACAATGACATGAAGACGCAGCTCGAAACCAAGCTGTTCGGATTCATGCGCGCGATCCGCGCCGTCTACCCGATGATGAAGGCGCAGAAATGGGGCCGCATCGTCAACACGATCGGCGGCGCCGGCAAGGAACCCGATCCCTACATGTTCGGCAGCGGCATGACCAACAGCGCGCTTCTCAACCTCACGAAATCGCTGTCGACCGAGTTTGGCGAGGATAACATCCTGGTCAATGCCATCTGCCCGGGCTGGGTGGCGACCGATCTGTGGGTGCGCAACACCGAGGGCATGAAAAAGGAATTCGGCGTCACGACAGAGGCGGAAGCACGCAAGGTCGCTGCGAAGAAAAACTCGCTTGGCCGCATGGGCAGGCCGGAAGAGCTCGCAAACGCCACCGTGTTCCTTTGCTCCGAACGAGCAAGCTACATCACGGGTGTGTCGCTCAATCTCGATGGCGGACGGCTGAAAGGCCTCTGGTGAGCGGCGGCGCCAATCTGCTCAGCTCAACTTGCGCAGCAATTTTGCTACCAGCCGCTGCTCTTCTGTGGTCAGCGGCGTCAGCGTGGCCGCTGTGATCTCTGCCGCTACCTTCATTGCGGCTTCCGTGGCCTGCCTCCCGCGTTCCGTCAATGTGACAGCACGGCGGCGGCGGTCCTTTGGATCGTTGAGCGCGGTGAGGAAGCCGCGCACATGCAACCGATCGACCACGCCCTTGATGGTTGCTGCATCGAGATAGATCAGCCGGCCAAGATGATTTTGCGAGCACGGGCCGACTTCATAAAGTTTGGCGAGCGCGGCAAATTGGGTCTGCGTCAGTCCCTCGACCATGCGTGATGTGAAAATCGACGTGTGACGTTGCATAGCGACGCGCATCAGGAAGCCGGCCTGGTCGTCGAGCACGTAACGCCCGTGCTCGGCAGGATCGGCGGGCGCCGCAATGACTTTCAGTTTTTCCGGTCGCATCGTCTTCATGGTTCGGTTCCGTCGCTCATCTTACACTGTCAGATAAGTCCTTTGCACCTCAAGGTTGGTGTCGAGTTCGGCGACCGACCCCTGCCAGTGAATCTGCCCCTTTTCGAGCACGTAAACGCGGTCCGCCACCAGCCGTGCAAAAAAGATGTTCTGTTCCGAGAGCAGGATGGAAAGGCCCTGTTTTTTCAGGGCCAGGATGGTGTGCGCCATTTGCTCGACGATCAGCGGTGCCACGCCCTCCGAGGGCTCGTCGAGCAGCACCAGCAGCGGATTGCCCATGAGCGTGCGCGCGACCGTCAGCATCTGCTGCTCGCCACCGCTCATGCGGCCACCGAGCCGGTCCTGCATCTCGGCAAGGTTCGGAAACAACGTGAACAATTGCTCGGGCGTCCAGGACGGAGCAGCGGTCCCGTCGGTGAAGCGGCGCGGCGGCTGCTGGCCAATGTCGAGATTTTCCATCACGGTGAGATCGACAAAGATCCGCCGGTCCTCTGGCGTAAATCCCAGGCCGCGACGCGCAATTTCAAATGGTCTTCGTCCGGAGATGTCCTCGCCGTTAAAGCGCACGGCGCCTTGACGCTCATCAACGAGACCCATGATTGCCTTCATGGTGGTGGACTTACCGGCGCCATTGCGCCCCATCAGCGCAACGACCTCGCCGCGCCCAACCTCGAGATTGAGATCGTAGAGGATGCGCGCGGCGCCGTACCACGCACTCAATCCTTCAACTGCCAGCATGCGCTCGCTCATGGCGTGGCACCCGCAAAAGTCTTGCCGGAGCCGAAATAGACCTCGCGCACCTGGGCATGATCGCGAATAGCCGCAGCGTCGCCATCGGCGATCACGCGCCCACGCGCCAGAACGATGATCCGGTCGGCATAGGCGAACACCACGTCCATCGAGTGTTCCGTGAACAGGACCGAGATTCCCCGATCCACCACCAGCCGCTTCACCAGCGCAATCAATTCGTTGCGCTCACGCGGCGCCATCCCTGCGGTCGGCTCGTCCATCAGCAACAAGCGCGGCTCGTTGGCGAGCGCAACCGCCAATTCGATACGCTTGACGTCGCCATAGGCAAGTTCGCGGCTGGGACGATCGGCGGCGTCGCGCATGCCGACCTGCGCTAGAAGTTCGAGCGCGCGATCGCGGTGCAGATCCCCCGCCGGGCGCCAAAGATTGTAGGTCTCATGCGCATACGAGATCAGCGCCATCTGCACATTTTCGGCAACCGTCATCGAGCCGAATGTGGCGGCGACCTGGAAGGTGCGGCCGACGCCGAGTCGCCAGACCTCACGTGGCTCGCGCCCGGCAATGTCGCGGCCCTCAAAAAGAATCTCCCCGGAATCCGGCGACAGCTGGCCGTTGATCATGTTGAAGCAGGTTGATTTGCCGGCGCCGTTCGGCCCGATCATGGCGAGGAATTCACCCCTCCCCACATCAAAGCTCACTTCGTTGACGGCGCGCACGCCGCCGAATGCCTTGGACAGCGAACGGATGGCAAGCACGCTCACGGCTTCTTCTCCATGCGCCGCCATAGCGTCGAGAAGGCGCCGACGATGCCCTGCGGGAAAGCCAGAACAAGCAGCAAGATGATGATGCCGAGCAACGCGCGCCAATATTCGGTCTGCCGCATGACGGTGTCTTGTAATGTGGCGTACACCGACGCACCGACGATAGGCCCGGTCAGTGTCTGGATGCCCCCGAGCAGCACCATCACCAGGCCATCGATCGAGCGGCTGACATGGATCGTTTCAGGCGAAATAGAGCCTTTGGCAAAGGCGAAAAGACCGCCGGCAATGCCGCAGACGCAGCCTGCGACCGCAAAACCGAGCCAGTGCACGCGCTTGACGTCGATGCCGATCGCCTCGGCCCGCAATGGGGAATCGCGGCCCGCACGCATCGCGTAACCGAAGGGCGCGAACAGAAAGCGCCGCAGCAACAACACTGCGATAACGGCAAGCGCCAGCGTGAGCAGGAAGTAGACCCAGGCTCGGTCGAACGGCGGCGGCGGCCACACCCCGATCACACCGTTGGAGCCGCCGGTCAGCGTCTCCCATTGAAACACGAGAGCCCAGACGATTTGCGCGAAGGCCAGCGTCAGCATCGCGAGATAGACACCGGACAATCGCACGGCGAACCAGCCGAACAACAGTGCGCCCGCAAAAGCAACGAGGGGCGCAGCAATCAACGCCAGCCCCATCGGAACGCCGAGCCATTTCACCAGCAACGCCGCGCCATAGGCGCCAAGGCCAAAATAGGCGGCATGGCCGAACGAATGCATGCCGCCAGGCCCCATGATGAAATGCAGCGACGTCGCGAAAATCACCGCGATCAGCACGTCGATGCCGAGAATGAGCAGATAGGGCGAGGCTTGTGCCAGCAGCGGCAGGCACACCAGCAGCACAACCACGGCGGCCCCGAGCATCTTGAGTGCTGGCGTTGCAGGCCGGATTGGATACTCCGGCTCGGCGATCGAACGCACCTGCGCCTGCGGACGGCCAAGCAAGCCGTAAGGCCGTGCGATCAGCACCACCGCCATGACCAGGAATTCGGCGACCAGCGTGAGCTTCGAAAAATTCACGGTGAAAAAACCGAAGTCGACCACGCCGATGCCGATACAGATTGCTTTGACTTCCGCGATGATGACGGCGGCGAGGTATGCGCCGGTGATCGAGCCCATGCCGCCGACAACGACCACCACGAAGGCATCGCCGATCGCGATCAGATCGGTGGCGAGGTTGGCCGGCTCGCGCGCAACCTGCAGCGCACCGCCGAGCCCGGCGAGCGCCGCGCCGAGCGCGAACACGCTCGTGAACAGCACCGCCTGGTTGACGCCGAGAGCACCGACCATTTCCCGGTCCTGTGTCGCCGCCCGTACCAGCCGCCCGAAACGTGTCCGCGCCAGCGCAAAGTGCAGTACCAGCAAGACCACGGGACCGATCACGATCAGGAACAGGTCGTAGCTGGGCAATTGGCGGCCAAGCACTTCGATCGAATTCCTCAGACCGGGCGCGCGCGGACCGAGCAGATCTTCCGGACCCCACAGCCAGAGCGCCACGTCATTGATGACGAGGACGAGCGCAAATGTGGCGAGCAACTGGAACAGTTCCGGCGCGCGATAGATTCTGCGCAGGAGCAGGATCTCGATGAGCGCGCCGATCAGGCCGACGACAATCGCGGTCGCGACAATGCCGCCCCAAAAGCCCAGTGGGCCGCCGATCCGTGTTGCGAATGTGTAGGCAATATATGTCCCCAACATATACAGGGACCCGTGCGCGATATTGATGATGCGGGACACGCCGAAAATCAGCGACAACCCAACCGCGATAAAAAACAGGCCGGAGGCGGTCGAGAGCCCGTTAAGCGCCTGGAATAAAAAAGCGTTGAAAGTCATTTCGTCCGCAGAGCCATCTCTCTTCCCCTCTCCCCTTGTGGGAGAGGGTGGCTCGCGCGGAGCGATAGCGAGCGCGAGCCGGGTGAGTGGTTAGAACTATCGTGAGGCTATCACCCCTCACCCACCCTCGCTCGGCTTCGCCTTCGCTCGGGTACCCTCTCCCACAAGGGGAGAGGGAAGCGAGTTCGGGGCGACGCTCACGTCAATTCGACTCGGCCGGACGCAGCTTCTTGACCTCGGCATCGCCCGGCAGAACGGTTGCGCCATCGACATATTTAAAGTCAGCCATCGTGCCTTTGCCGTTCTCCAGTGCGATCTTGCCGACATAGGCGCCCATCGTGGCCTGGTGGTCGCTGGCGCGATACACGAACGGCCCGAACGGACTGTCGACCTTGAGATTCCTGAAGGCCTCAACCAGTTTCTCGGTGTCCGTCGACTTTGCCTTGGCGATGCCCGCCGCTACCGACTTCATCGTCACGTAACCGACGATCGAGCCGAGCCGCGGATAGTCGTTATACTTTTTCTTGTAGGCGTCGACGAAAGCCTCATGTTCCTTGGTCTTGATCTTGTCCCAGGGATAACCGGTGACCGTCCAGCCGACCGGCGCCTCGTCTTTCAGCGGATCGAGATATTCCGGTTCGCCCGAGAGCAGGCTCACGACGGTGCGATTCTTGAACACGCCGCGGGTGTTGCCCTCGCGCACAAATTTGGCGAGGTCGCCGCCGAATAGCACATTGAAGATTGCATCCGGCTTGGCATCATCAATCGCCTGCGCCACTGCGCCGGCATCGATCTTGCCCAGCGGCGTGGCCTGCTCGGTGACAAACTCGACATCAGGCTGCGCCTTCTTCATCAGGGCCTTGAAGTTCTCGACGGCCGACTGGCCGTATTCGAAGTTCGGATAGACCAGCGCCCACTTCTTCTTTTTCGCGGCGGTTGCGGCCGGCATCAGCATGGCGACCTGCATGTAGGTCGAGGCGCGCAGGCGGAATGTATATTTATTGCCGTTCTGCCAGGTGACCTTGTCCGTCAATGGCTCGGCGGCCAGAAAGAACACCTTTTTCTGACCGGCGAAGTTGGTGACCGCGAGGCCGATATTGGAAAGGAATGTGCCGGTGATCATCGCGACACCCTCGCGGGTCACGAGTTCTTCCGCGACGCGGACCGCTTCCCCGGGGTTGGCGCCATCATCGCGTGAGACGACTTCCAGCTTCTTGCCGAGCACGCCACCTTTGGCGTTGATCTCCTCTATCGCCATTTCCCAGCCCTTCTTGTAGGGGTCGAGGAAAGCGGACTGCGACTTGTAGCTGTTGAGCTCGCCGATCTTGATGGTCTGCTGGGCCGAGGCCGGCGACAAACCTGTTGCGAGAATGAGAGCAAATGCGGTGGAGAACACGTGACGCTTGGTCAACATAACGAAGCTCCTGCGTAGCTGTGTCCGGCAAACTTATTTGTATGCAAATAGTCCGACTGCGCGGCCAAGCTTGTCAAGCTAACCGCCCGGTTTATCGCGAAAACGGTCCATCAGCGGCTTGTCCTGGCCACCGTCGATCTCGATCATCGTTCCGTTGACCATCTCCATCAACGGCGAGGCCAGCATCACAACCAGCGAGGCGACTTCGTCGACCTCGGCAATCCGCCCCATCGGGATCGAGGCCGGCGCCAGTTTGTCGGCCTGTTCGCGCGGAATTTTCATGTCGCGCGCCATGGCATCGACCAATCCCGCCCAGCGCTCGGTGCGCACCGGGCCCGGATTGACCGCGACAAAACTGATGTTGTTCTTGCCGTATTGGCCCGCCAGCGAAAGCGTCAGGTTCTGCCCCGCCGCATTGGCGGCGCCCGGACAGATTTCCCAGTAGGACGGCTTTACGCCGTCATTGCCGATCAGGTTCACCACCCGGCCGCCGCCCTGCTTGACCATGATCGGCAGCACGTAGCGCAGACAGCGCACATAGCCCATGAATTTAAGCTGAAGGCCCTTCTCCCAGTCGTCTTCGGTGAGATGTTCGATCACGCCGCCGGCTGCCGAGCCGGCATTGTTGACCATGATGTCGACACGGCCGAGCGCCTTGTGCGCCTGCTCGATGAAATTTTTGGCGTCAGTGTCCTGGCGAAGGTCGGCCGCGATGGCGACGATTTTGCGTCCCGTCTCCTTGGCGATGTCTTTCGCCGTCGCCTCGAGCGGTTCCTTGCGGCGCGCGCAGATCGCGACGTCGACCCCCTCTTTGGCCAGCATCAGGGCGATTCCTTTGCCGATGCCTTCGCTGCCGCCGGTGACCAGCGCGGTCTTGCCCTTGAGTTTGAGGTCCATCGCGGTACTCCCTTGCGTTCTAACGCGTGTGTTTTCTTTCATCCCGCCCGATGCCGAGCATCATCATCCAAGCGTTCCAAATGCCGGCGACAAGACTGAACACGTAGGAGGCGGTCACGAGATACATGCCCCAATCGGCGCCCCAAATGAGCGCGATCGTGCCGACAATGCCGAACAGATAACCGGCCGTAAAAAAGGCGCCGCGATAGAACGAGAATCCGCCACGCTCGGCCGCGCTCATTCGAGCGGACTTGTAGAGAAGGCTCAACGGAAACCACAGTCCCCATAAGTTGAGAATCAATAGTTCTATGCCGAGCAGGCGTATGGGCTGCGGTGTGAGGATCGCGGTAGCCTGAATCAGCGTCCCCACCATGACCAGCATGGTATTTTGAACGCGGACCTTGAACATCTCGACACGCACGATCTCGCGCACATGCAGCGTCGACGCGACAAAAAGAAGGCCGATGAGGGCAGCCGACGACGAGCCGAGCATGACGTAGAGCTCACTCCAGGAACCAAATTTGCCAACATGTTCCATGGTCACGCTCAGCCCGTGGACGGCTTATGCGCCATCCAGCGCCCGGCTTCCGATGCAGCAAACAAGTCCGCCAGCGCCGCATTGAACATCGCCGGCTCTTCGATCGGGACGTTGTGACCCGATCGCGGAATCATCAGCAGACCCGCGGTCGGCGCCGTCCGCTTGAGAAACACGCTGCCGTCGATGCAGGGTTCGTCCTCGTCGCCGACAATGATCAGCAGTGGCACCGAAAATTTCTTCAGCGCTGCTTCCATCTCCCACAGCGTCGGCCGCTTGAGCTGAAGATTGAGCATGGTGTGCGCGTGGCCTTCGGCGGAATGGTCGGCGAGCATGCGCGCGAATTCGGCGTAGCCGCGCGGGTCCTTGTTCTTCTGCGCCTGGCGCATCGGCGCGTCGGCATATTTCGCGGCCGCCGCCGCAATGCCTTCCTTCATGAACATCTTACCGACTTCGGCGGCGAGCGCCTTCATCTCCTCGCGTTTTTTGGCGTCCGGGCTCGAGCCCCAGCCGCAACCGGCCGCGACGACAGAAATACAGCGCGTTGGTGCATTGATGCCGACATGCAATGCGGTATAGGCGCCCATGGAGTGGCCGACAACGTGGGCCTTCTCGATCTTGAGCGCCTCCAACAGCGCGAGCACGTCATCACGCGCTATGTCCTGGCTGTACTTCGCGGCATCCGTAGGAACGTCGGACGGTGGATACCCGCGCTGGCTATAGGTGATGCAGCGATGCGCGCGCGAGAAGAACCGCATCTGCATCTCCCAGCTGCGGTAATCGCCGGCATATTCATGCACAAAGATGACCGGTGTGCCGCTTCCGGCTTCTTCATAATAAAGCCGCGTCCCGTCCCGCGCGGTGATATGCGGCATCACGCCCTCCGGTTACTCGGGACAATTATTTGCACACAAACGAAAGCGGAGTAAAGTCGCGCTCGCGTTCAGGCCAAGTGACGCGCAAGATCACGGCTTGAACGGCCACGAGGGGGAATAGTCCATGTTCAATTTGTCTCGCCGCGGCCTTGCCGCGCTCGCCGCTGGCATTGCGTGTGTCATCGCCGGAATGGTGTCGCAACCCGCGCAGGCGCAGCAAAAGCCGGTGATCAAGGTCTCCAGCCTGACGCTACCGGTTTTCAATCCGCTGGTGTGGAACATCATGAAGGCCAAGGGCATCGACGCCAAGCACGGCTTCGAACTGGACGCCCACGCCTATCCCTCAATTTCGGCGTTTTACGCGGGCTTTGCCACCGGCGAGACCGACGTGCTGATCGGCGGCCCGACGATTTTGCAGAAGCTCTATCAGGAGGGCGTGCCGGTGCGCATCATTGGGACCGGCTTCACGCTCGCCGATCTCGTCATTTTCACCAAGAACGACGCCATCAAATCGCTGACCGATCTCAAGGGCAAGCAACTCGCCGTCGATATGGGCGGCTCGCAATTCCAGGTCACCAAGATGTATCTCGCCGCCAAGGGCATCGACCTCGGCAAGGACATCACCGTCGTCAATGCCAATTTCGCCGTGGCCCGCGCGCAGCTCGAGGCCGACCGTGTCGACGCAGCACTCGTGATCGAGCCGCTGGCCAGCATCATCGCCAAGCAAAATCCTACGTGGAAAGTGATTTTCAACGGCGCGACCGGCTGGAAAGAAATCACCGGCACCGACGGCTGGGAAATCGTCACCGCGATGCGCGCCGATGCGATCGCGAAAAATCCCAACGCGCCGAAGATGCTGATCGCAGCACTCCAGGACGTCGCCGCGTTCATGTCGTCGAATACCGCAGAAGCCGACAAGATCGCCAACGAGACATTGAAGCTGCCACCGGGCATTCTCACTGCCGCGCTTGAAAGCAAGCGCCTGCAAATGATCATCAAGCCCGCCTGGGAGCCGGCGACAAAAAAATCCATCACCGATATGATGGAACGCGCGGTGAAGGCCGGGTTCTACGAAAAGATGCCGGACGCGAAGATCATCTATGCGCCATGAGGAAATCAGCGGGTCTGTTCCGAGCCTAGTCTTCCCGCGACAGACCTTCGTTTCCCTCCTCGTCTTTGCGGTCTGCTGGGAGGCGCTGTCGCATCTGGCGCCCTATCTGGGGATTCCGCCGTTCGCAATCCCGAGTCTACTGCGGATCGCCAAAAGCATCGCCACCGTCACACCCGCCGATATCGCGGTCACGCTGGCGCGTGTTATCGGTGCGCTGATTGCCTCGTTCGTGCTGGGTCTGGCGCTGGCGATGGCAATGTACCGCTCTGAAGCGCTGGAAAAGTATCTGCACCCGATGATCCGCATCCTGATGGCGGTGCCCGTGGTGTCGTGGATTCTGTTCGCGGTGCTGTGGTTTCCGGGGGTCGAATTCCGCATCGGCTTCGTGCTGGTCGTCGTTTGCGGCCCGGTATTTCTGGTTGATACGCTCGACGCCATGCGCAGCGTGCCGCGCGAGTTGCGTCATATGATGCAGTCGTTCCGGCCGACGACTTTGCAATATTTCATCAAGCTGATGCTGCCGGCAATCATTCCAACCATCTTCACCAGCTGGAAAGTGAATATCAGCCTCGCCATTCGCGTCGTGACGATCGCCGAACTGGTCGGCGCCGTGACCGGCATCGGCCATCAGCTGTCGGTAGCGCAGGAATTGTTCTCGGTCGCCGACGTATTCGCCTGGACAATTGTGCTGGTGGCATTGCTGTTTCTGCTGGAAGCCATGGTGGCACGGGTCGAAGCGCGGCTATTGCGATGGCGGCCATGAAGGCGAACGCAAAAAACGGTCCGCCGCCGATCGAGGTGCGTGGCCTGCGCAAGGTGTTCCGGCAGACCACCACCGGGCAATCCGTCGTCGCGATTGATCGACTCGATCTTTCCATTGCGCCAAAAGAAGTCGTGGCGATTGTCGGCCAAACGGGCTGCGGCAAATCCACTTTCTTCGACCTGATGATAGGTCTTGAAACACCAAGCGAAGGCTCGATCCGTATCGGCGACAAGAGTCCCTATACCGATTTCGATCATTTCCGCGGCCGGATCGCGACCGTATTCCAGCAGGACCGCCTGCTGCCGTGGCGCTCGGCGCTGGACAACGCCAAACTGCCGCTCGAGCTGATCGGTCTGTCCGAAGACGATCAGCGCGAGCGCGCCCTCACCTGGCTCAAGCGGCTTGGTCTGGGGCAGTTCACCAATGCCTATCCGCACGAATTATCAGGCGGCATGCGCCAGCGCGTGGCAATCGCCCGCGCTTTCTCGGTGCAGCCGGACATCCTGCTGGCGGACGAGGCCTTCGGGCACCTCGATGAGGTGACGGCGGCGGAGCTGCGCGAAACCTTTCTCGCATTGGCACGCGAATGCGGTTCAACCGCGATCCTGATTACCCATCAACTCGAAGAGGCGATCAGCGTCGGCGACCGCATCATCGTGTTCGGCAAGTCGGCAAAATTGCTCGCCGATATCCATGTCGCGCATTGGCCGAAGAAGAAATACGCGCTGCTGCGCGAGGCAATTCAGTCGACGCTTCAGACAAACACGCCGGATGCACGGCTGGCCCGCGCGTCGTCCGACACCCGTTCGTTCCCGCGCAAGCGGGGACCCAGAAAAACATCCAAGTCATCCCACTAGCCGACTGGGTTCCCGCTTGCGCGGGAATGAACGGTGGGTGTGGCACTCGCGCGTAAGGTCTCAGCTGCCCAAAATCGCCTTGGCCGCGTCGCCGATGGCTTCGACGTTTTCGCCCGCATCGAGGAAACACACGATTCGGCACGGGCAGCCTTCGAGGCCTTCATAGCGCCACGGAAACGCGCCGATAATGCAGCGCTTGCCGAGCATCAGATCGATGTCGCCGCCAAGATTTTCTGCGTGCAACAGGCCTTCCTGGAACGCCCAGTTATGAAATGGAAAAACGTCGGCCGAAACCTTACGGCCGGATTTCTTGTGGGTGTATTCGAAGGTGCCGAAGAATTCCGCCGGTGTCTTGCCGTGCTTTTTTGTGAATTCGTCGGCGAGATCGGGGCGCATGTAGCGGATCGACGTATTCATGGAGTGGTCGCAGGAGCCGCAATCCATACCCCACCATTTGATTTTTTTCTTGAACATCCAGTGCAGCGTGTCGAGATTGGGGCCGGGGTGATAGCAGAAATATCGCACGAGATCCTGCTGCGGCTGTCCTTCGTAGTGTTTGTGCCAGCCGGTATGCAAAATGAGAATGTCGCCCTCACGGATGTCGGCACCGGCGCTTTCGATCATCTGCGGCGTGATCACCGCCCAGTCATGCATATGCTTTGAAATGTCGACCACGACGCCGCGATTGCACAGGTAGTCGAGCGGCAGATGCGCCATGTCACCTTTGCGGTTGTCGGTGGCGTGCATGGCGCCATCGAAATGCGTACCGACATGCAGCGCGGTATCGATGCGTTGCGCGACAATCCGCACGGTTTGCAGATTTTGCGCGTAGTACATCTTGTTGCCGGCATAGCCGACCCAACCGGGCGTATGCACATTCATGACGTGGGAGAGATCGACGATTTTCATTGCAAAGGTCCCGGTGGCTTTTCGCTGCGCAGCTTAATCGATCACAAGAGGCCGCGCAGCGCCAGATGCGCGCCGAGCAGAAGAAGTCCGATGAAAAAGCACAACCGGAAGGTCTCTTCGCGCACTTTTCCGCGCACCAGCTGCCCGAGCCACATCCCGACCAGTGCCGCCGCAAGCGCCACCAGCGAAGGCCAGGCCAGCGACGTGTTCACCTGCCCGGCATAGGCGAGCGCAAGTGCGAGCGTGACGGTAGAGACCGTGAACGACAGGCCGAGCGCTTGCACCATCTTGTCGCGGTCGAACTTCATCGATTGCACGTAAGGCGTGCCCGGCATCACGAAAATGCCGGTCGCCACCGTGATTGCGCCAGTCGCGGCGCCCATCAGCAGGCCGAGCCAGAGTTCAGCACGCTGCGGTACGGAGAAGTGCACCTTGACCAGGCCGAGCGCGGCGTAAACCACCAGCGCCAGCCCCAGCCAGACCGTTGCCCGGCCGCCATCATCATGCGGAAGCAGCACAGCGCCGACGAACGTGCCGGCGCAAATGCCCGCGAGCATCGGCCATAGCCGCCGCGCCAGCGTCATCACATCGCCGCCGACGGCGGCCTGCCAGACGTTCGTCACCAACGACGGCACGACCAGGATCGCCGCCGCCTGCGCTGGCGTCATCAGCAGGCCGAGCAGGCCGATCGACACGGTCGGCAGGCCGAGGCCGATCACGCCCTTGACGAATCCGGCCAGTAGGAAAGCCCCGGCTGTGAGAATAAGCGCAGAGACCACGTTGGCACCTGTATTTTCGCCCCGCAGACCCTGTGCGAAGGCCTGCGTGGATGCAATGCGCATGGGCGCAACCCTGCATTCGATTTCGGCGAAGCCCGTTTCGTTGCCGTCGGTGACGGTTCGATGCCATACTTTATTTTCAGTCTTTCATCGGGCGGAGCCGCACGAGATGCCGGAGGTTTTCGTTGCCAAAGCTGCCCAGTTTCCCGACGGCGAGCGCCGAATCGTCGCCCACGGCGGGCGCGAGATCGGCGTGTTCCATTGGCAGGGCAGGTTCTACGCCTACGAGAACCTGTGCGTGCATCAGGGCGGGCCAGCCTGCGAGGGCATCATGATGCACAAGGTGGAGGACGTACTCGGTTCCGATCGCACCTGGCTCGGCCAGAAGTTTTCAGGCCAGGAAATTCATTTCGTGTGCCCCTGGCACGGCTATGAATACGATCTCAAGACCGGCGAATGCGCCGCCGACCGGAGCCTGAAACTGAAAAAATTCGAAGTGCTCAAGCGCGGGGAGGACATTTATGTCGTCGCAAACTGAAACGATTGCGCGCGCGAGCAACGCGGAGATTCAGGACATGCTGGCAAACGCGGTGCGGCTCTACGCCGAACGGGCGGCGGAATATGACGGCGCCCTGCCCGCCTTTGCGCCGGACGCCGCCACCGCGACCGATGTGATGGTGACGGTGACCGCGATGCTCAAGGCGGTGAACCTGCAAGTGTTCGAGCTCGGCATGTGGCAGGCGTGGTCGGGACGTTGAGATGAGAGAGCTCGCCCAACCCATGCTCCGCTCGTTCCCGCGTAAGCGGGAATCCAGAACCAAGATGGAAAGCCTTGTAATGGTCGCTCCTGGGTCCCCGCTTTCGCGGGGACGAGCGGAAGAGGAATAACAGGCACCATGGACCTTCCCCTGTCCGATTTCCGCCGCATGGAGGTCGAGGAATTCGACACCAGCAAGCTGCTTGCGCACGCCGCGCAGCAAGCCACCGAACGCGGCTACAAGAATTTTCCGATCGTGGATGTCGACTCGCATCACTACGAAAGTGAATCGATTGACGAGATCCTCGAATATATGGATGACCCGGTACTGCAGCAGCTCGCGCGCAGCGCGCGGCAGGCCAACGCCAAAAGCGTCGGCATGCTGCCCGCCGGTGTCGGCTACCAGGACATGGGCGGCCGCGTCATGCGCTACGCGGTGCGCGGTATGGAAAAAACCGAGCCCGGCGTGCACCGCGACATCGCGCTGACGCGTCGCTGGATGGATGCTATCGGCATTGACGTTGCCGTGATGTTTCCGACGCCGATGCTCCAGCTCGGGCTGCACCCGCAGGTCGAGGTCGAAGTGGCGCTGGCGCGCGCCTATAACCGCTGGCTGACCGAGCGGGTGCTCGCGCACGAGCCGCGCATCCGCTCGATGCTCTATCTGCCGTTCAATGACGCGGATGCCGCGTTCAAAATGGTGCAGGAATTCGGCCAGGCCAAAGGCGTGGTCGGATTCATGGTGACGTCGGCGCGCTATCGGCCGGTGCACCACAACTCCTACATGAAAACCTATGCGCTGATGGAAGAGATGGGCCTGCCGCTCGCGTTTCACGCCGGCTACAACTGGAATGATCAGACCGTAGGCATGATGAACCGCTTCATCTCGGTGCACGCCCTCGGTTTCGTCTTCTACAACATGGTGCATCTCGCCAACTGGATCACCAATGGTCTGCCGGAGCGCTTCCCCAAGCTGAAGGTACTGTGGGTGGAAAGCGGACTCGCCTGGGTGCCGTTCATGATGCAGCGCTTCGACAACGAATATATGATGCGTTCGTCGGAAGCACCGGCCCTGAAGAAAAAGCCGAGTGACTATATGCGCGACATGTATTTCTCCTCGCAGCCGATGGAAATGACCGACATGGCGGCGCTCGAGCAAACTTTCCGTATGATCAACGCTGAAAACCAGTTGCTCTACTCATCCGACTACCCGCACTGGGATTTCGATCTGCCTTCGACCATCTATGATCTGCCGTTCCTGGGCGAACAGGCGAAGCGCAACATTCTCGGCGGCAATGCGATGAAGCTGTTTAACCTCAAACTGCCGGCGCAAAAGCTGGCCCACGTCGCATAAGCCGGATAAAGACTGAAGGGAGGAATTAAAGTGCGCATACTTCTGGCGTTGACTTCATTGACGCTGCTTCTGACAGCGGGCGCTTCGGCACAGGATGCCGCGGCCACGTTCCCCAACAGGGCGATCAAGATCGTCGTCTGCGTCCCGGCCGGTGGCGGCGTTGATACGGTGACGCGCATCGTCGCCGAAGGACTGCACCAGAAACTCGGCCAACCGGTGGTGGTGGAGAACCGCGCGGGCGCGGCCGGCAATATCGGCGCCGAATATGTATTCACGTCCGACCCGGACGGATACACGTTGCTCGCCGCGCAGCCGGCGCCGCTGACCGTCAACCCGCTGCTTTACAAGAAGCTGAATTTCGATCCGGCCCAATTCGTGCCGGTCGCGATCATGACGTCGATCGCAAACGTTCTGCTGGTGCGTCCTGATTTCCCGGCAAAGACGGCGAAAGAATTCGTCGAATATCTGAAGGCCAATCCAGGCAAGATCAACTATGCCTCGCAAGGGATCGGCACGACTTCACACCTGACAGCAGCGCTATTCGAGCGAGTCACCGGCACCACGCTTGTGCACGTGCCGTACAAGGGCACAGCGCCCGCGCTCAATGACATCATCGCCAGCCACGTCGATTTTATTTTCATGGAACTGGCCTCGGCGATCAAGCTGCACGAAGCTGGAAAGGCACGCATTCTCGCGGTTGCCACCGACAAGCGTATTCCCACCTTGCCCGATATTCCGACACTCGATGAAGCAGGCGTGAAGGGTTTCGAGTCCGGCACCTGGAACGCGCTTGCGGCGCCGCCGAAGACGCCGGCGGCAGTCGTTGCCAAGCTCAACAAAGCCATCAACGAAGTGCTGCAAAGCCCGCAAGCGCAGGATCACTTTGCAAAGATCAACCTGCGTGCCGCCAGCGGGTCGCCGGCAGAAGCCGCCGCCTTCATCAAGAAAGAAACCGAGGTCTGGGGCGGCGTCATCAAGGACGCGCACGTCGAAGCGAACTGACGCGCTTTATCCACGCAAGGAGACGATTCGAACCCGGGCAAGCCCGGGGTCGGACTGTTCACTGTGCCACTGTCGCGGCTTTGTGTTTCTTTTTCTTCTCGTTCTTGTCGTGGTCGTCTTTGTTCATGGTGAAATAAACCGGCAGCGACCAGCTCGGCAGAAACAGCGGCAGCGAATCCCTGAGGGCGCGTGCAGTGTTGTCATGCTGCCTGGCAATATCCTCGGCTTCAGCCGTCTGTTTGGATTTCTTCTCCTTCGCGGTGGCAATGACCGGTGAAACGGCGACCACCGCAGCGACAAGCAGAAAAGCGAGCTTTTTCATGATACCCCCCTGGCAAAAGACGGCCCCAACGACCGTCGTTTTGCCGTTCCATCATCGGTGACGGCCATGTTTTTGCAAGAGGGACGGTGGAAGACGCGGGCGCCACGTGCGGCCTTAATAGGACTATTGTCGGTATCGGATCAAAGCCAAAGAGGGCGCCCGACGACAACAAGGCGGACGCGTTTTTGCCGACAGCGCCGTCGACAAGGCCTATAATGCGGCGACCTCGCCGGCTATAAAGCCGGAAATCAATACCGCGTAAGGAGACGACCATGGACGAGAGAACGCGCGAGCCGGTGAAGATCACGGCCGAAGACATCAACCCGCGCTACAACTGGGGCCGGCACTTGCCGGTGCTCGGCACCATGGCCGTTGATTTCGAGGAGCGTGTCGACTACCGCCGCTTGCACCGCTATCGCCTCGGCCGCGCGCAGGCCGCGCTTGAGGCCTCCGACCTTGGCGCGCTCCTGCTGTTCGACGACAATAACATCCGCTACGTCACCTCGACCAAAATCGGCGAATGGGCGCGCGATAAGCTCTCGCGCTGGGTCCTGCTTACGCGCGGCGGTGACCCGATCCTGTGGGACTTCGGCTCGGCTGCGGTTCACCACAAACTTTATTCGCCCTGGCTCAAACCGGAAAACTGCAAGGCCGGCCTCGTCGGTTTGCGCGGCACGGTCGATCCTGCTTTCGGGCTGATGAAACGCCACGCCGAGGAAATGGCTTCAATCCTCAAATCCGCCGGCGTCGCCAAGATGCCGATCGGCGTCGACATCATCGAACCACCCATGATGTTCGAACTCGAGAAGGCTGGCCTGAAGATAAAGGACGGCCAACAGATCATGCTTAGCGCGCGCGAAGTTAAATCAATCGACGAGATCGCGCTGCTCAACCGCGCTGCCGCGATGGTCGACGGCGCCTACGACGTCGTCAACGAAATGCTGCGGCCGGGCGTCCGCGAAAACGACATCGTCGCCGAGGTCAACAAGTTCCTTTACACGCACGGGTCGGACGACGTGGAAGCGGTCAACGCCATTTCCGGCGAACGCTGCAATCCGCATCCACACAACTTCACCGACCGCATGATCCGCCCCGGCGACCAGGCGTTCTTCGACATTCTTCAATCCTTCATGGGCTATCGCACTTGCTATTATCGCACCTTCAACGTCGTGCGCGCGACGCCGGCTCAGCACGACGCGTACCGGAAGGCCCGCGAGTGGCTCGACAACGCGATTGCGCGCATTAAACCTGGCGCCAGCACTGCGCATATTTGCGAAGTATTTCCCAAGGCCAATGAATTCGGCTTCCCCGATGAAATGTCGGCCTTCGGCCTGCAGTTTGCGCATGGCCTCGGCCTGAACTTGCACGAACGGCCGATCATCTCGCGTGTCGTGTCGATGGATCATCCGACTGAGATCAAGGAGGGCATGGTGTTCGCGATCGAGACCTATTGCCCTGCCACCGACGGCTTCTCCGCCGCTCGCATCGAGGAAGAGGTCGTCGTCACCGACAAAGGCTGCCGCTTAATCTCGCTGTTCCCGGCGGAAGAACTACCGATCGCGAGCAGGTATTAAGTTCGCGTCGCGAAATTATTCTCCGCTCAATCCCGCGCATAGCCGTCCGAAGGACGGCGTGCTTCGCACCCCGCTTTCGCGGGGATGAACGGACGGGTGGTTAGGCCTTCCCGCCTAAAGCACCTGCTTTCGCCATCGCCGCCGGCAGCGCGACGCTCATGGAATCGACCATCGAGGTCGGGATCAAAATGGTCGCGCCGCGTTCCTTGGTAGTTTCGTAGATGATGTTCATGGCGCGCAGGTGCAGCGCCGCCGGCTCGCCGGCATAGGTCCGCGCCGCCTCGACGAATTTGGCCGCGATCGCGGCCTCCGCGCTCCCGAGGATCACGCGTGCTTCCTTCTCGCGCTCGGCCTGCGCCTGGCGCGACATGGCGTCCTGCAAGGCAACAGGGATGGCGACGTCACGAATTTCGACCGAATTGACCGAGATGCCCCAATCGGCGGTCTTGCCGGCGATTTCGGTACGTAGCACTTCGTCCGCGGCCTTGCGCTCGGCCAGAAGCGCCGACAGATGCGACGCGCCTATCATTTCGCGCAACGAGGTCTGCGCCACCCGATCGATGGCCGAACGGTAGTCGGTGATGTTGAGCGCAGCGCGTTGCGCGTCATGCACATGCCAGAAGATCACGGCGTCGACGTTGACCGGTACCGTGTCGCGGGTCAGCGCCTGCTCGGCATTGAACTGGGTGGTCTGGATGCGCTCGTCGATGACGGCAGTCACGCTGTCGATGACGGGGATGATCGCGAACAGCCCCGGTCCCTTCACGCTCGATAGTTTGCCCGCGCGCAGGATCACGAAGCGTTCCCAGTTGTTCGCCATCTTGAGTGAAAACGCGGTGAGCACCGCGAGGATGCCGAAACCAATGCCGGCGGCCTGAAGACCTGCAGTAAACAGCAGCACACCAATGGCAGCGAAAATAATGGTGACAAGCGAGGTGATGGGATTCATGACAAAGCTCCGCGTTGCAATGACAAATCGCGGCGCAGTCGGCGACAACGCCGTGCACTGGAGATACGGCTTTTGGGCGAAACTACAAGGCGGCCGAACCGAGCGTTTCACCTATTCCAGGAATTCAATTCCGTATTTGCCTGCGATCGCTTTGAAATCCGCTGACGGGCCCCCGTGTGTCGCCGCCGTCATTGCGCCGGTCACCTCTTCGATGAACGCATCGAAGACACCCCCCGGCGACGAGATGATGAGTTCGCGGCCCATTTCCGGCCCGATGCTCGTGATGCTGTGCGGCGTGCCGCGCGGCGCAAACATCATTTCGCCGGGGCCGAGCATGAGCGTGGCCTCTGCCAGCCGGCACTCGTAGCGGCCTTCGCAGATGATATGCATTTCATCGTAGGTCGGGTGCCGATGCAGGCTTGCGGCCGAGCCCGGCGGCTCAATCGCCTCGCACAATGTATAGGCCCCGCCGGTTTCGGCGGCACCGGCCTTGAACGTTAGCGTGATGCGGCCGAGCTGGTATGTCTTGCCGTCGCCGGGCCGGACGTGTCGCGCCTGCACTGCCATTGCCGCCCCTCGCGCGTCAGGCCGAAGCCCTTTCCTTCAGATGCGGAAAGCGTTCGCTCAATAATGACCCAGGGTAATAGGTCGGCTTGAACGCGGGATGCGCGCGGATGTTGTCGAACCACGTGACAACGCGCGGCAGATCCAGCCAGTCCGGCATGCCGAGGTCATCCATACGAATGAGGGCCGGCATCGCCGCCACGTCGGCAAGGGTGATGTCCTTGCCAAGGAGCCAGGGGCCGCCGCTATTCTTGATCTCTGCATCCATGCGCTCATAGGCACGGCGCAGGCGGGCGAGCGCGGCATCCATTTCCGGTTTCGGAAAACCGGTTTGCCCCATGGTGAGCATGAATTCGCGGCGGATCGGCTTTGATTCCGCCATGGCGACGAAGGCATCGCGGCTCATTTTCTGGAAGCTCGGCAGGAATGCGAGATTGAAGGTCGGAACCCGCACGGCGGCGGCCGGCATTTCGTCGACGAAATGCATCAGCGCGCGCATGCGGGCGCGGATGACAGGATCCTCGGGCGTAAAGCTGCCCGCTGGCGCAACTTCGTCGAGATATTCGGTGATCACCGTGGAATCGATGACAATGGCGCCGTCATGATCGAGTGTAGGCACGACGCCGTTGGGATTGAGCTTGAGGTAATCGGGCTTGAGCTGGTCGCCCTCAAGCAGATTGAGTTTGACTTCGTCGAAGAGAAGCTTTTTGGCGTTGAGAACAAAGCGGACACGTTGGCTGCAGGTCGATTGCGGCGCGTTGTAAAGTTTGAAGGCCATTGCGAACTCCCGTTCAGCACTCGCAGGGTCGCACGCTGGAGGATGCCGCATGCGTTTGACGCATATCCACTATGAAGTTTACGGGCATTTTACTTGTAGTCGATGCCCCGGCCCGGTTCACTGAAACCGTGCGCAGCCGCCGTTTTCCTCCCTATAGGCTTAGACGGCGGCGTGAATCCTCCACCTTATGCACACGGGCCCCGCAAGGGGCCCTTTTTTTTAATGCACACATCGCGCAAGCGCGATGTGTGATCCCCGCAAGGGGCCCTTTTTTTTAATGCACACATCGCGCAAGCCGATGTGTGATCCCCGCAAGGGCCCTTTTTTTATTTGCGTTGTTTGAATCGGCTTACTCCAGCCCGGTCGACACGTTCTTGTTTTCCGGCGTCAGCTTCATGCCGGCGGCGAGCGCCATCGTTTCGGCCAGCGCGGCAAAGTCCTTCTGCAAATATTCTTCCGGATTTTTCTGCAACGTGGCGGCGCCGAAGTGGGTTTGCAGCACTTCGCGCGTGGCGGCGGTGACCGGCATCGGCACGTCCCATTCGCGACCGAGTTCGAGGCCGAGATCGAGATCCTTGCGCAGCAATTCCGGCGTGAAGGTCGTGGTCCAGTCGAGATTGACCAGCGCCGGCGTCTTGTAGCGCGTGAACATAGAGCCCATCACGCCGTTGTTCATGAAAGCGAGGAAGGCATGACGCGGCACACCCATTTTGTTGGCGAGCAGCGTAATCTCGATCAGGTTCTCGATCACCACGCCGAGCATGACGTTGTGCGCGATCTTGCAGATGCGCGCGAGTTCGCCATCGCCGACATAAGAAACACCTTGCGGCGCGAAGACCTCGATCAGCGGCATCGCGATCTTGGCATCGGCTTCCGGACCCGACACCACCGATGACAGCTTGCCGGCCTTGATCACCTTGGCATTGCCCGATACAGGCGCCGCCAGGAAGCTCACGCCTTTTTCGCTCAGACGTTTGCGGATGGCGGCCGATTCCTCGACCGAGATCGACGAGCAATCGACCAGCATCTTCGGCTTTTTCGCACCACTGAGCAGACCGTCCTTACCGAAGACAACCTCTTCGACGTCCTTGCCGGTGGAAACGATCGCGAACACCACATCGCAATCGGCAAGTTCGACCGGCTTGTCGACCAGCTTGCCACCCTTGGCGGCGAGCGGTTCGGCCTTGGCGCGGGTTCGGTTCCAGATGGTCACATCATGGCCGGCCTTGAGCAGGCGCTCGGCCATGGGCGTTCCCATGCGGCCCGCCCCGATCCAGCCGATCTTCTGTGCAGTCTTCGACATCACGAAACTCTCCCGTTGAAACTTGTCGCCGTCCAGGCGTGCGTGGCGGGGCTTTAGCTGGTCTGCCGCAATTGCGCCAGAGGCGACTTACCGGGCGAGAATCCGAACGGGCGCATGCTTGTGGTGGGCGTTCAAAGCGCATTATCCTTCCAGCAAGGCCGGTCACAAGGCCGCCCAGGGATCCGCGCTCAAACCGAATTGGCCCAGTTCGCGGGAGGAATACAGGCTCCGATGCAGGATGCCGTCACCACGATCGGCGTGACAGGCGCCGCGGCCCGCTCGCAAACCAGCGAACGCCTGCGCCTGATTGCACGCAACATTTTCCCGTTCGTCGTCGTCGGGACGATTTGGGAAATTGTCGCGTGGGCCGGCGTGTTCCCGCGTCGTCTGTTTCCGACTTTAGAGGAGGTAGCGGCTTCCTTTGTGCATCTCACCGTCACGGGGATTCTCCCGCACCACGCCATCGAGACCGTCATCCGACTGCTGAGCGGCTTTGCCTTAGCCGCACTTTTCGGCGTGACCATCGGCGTGCTGATGGGGCGGTCGCGCCGCGCCGAGGATATTTTTCTTCCGCTGGTGAGCATTTGTGCGCCGATCCCCGGCCTCGCTTATGCACCCTTGTTCCTGCTCTGGTTCGGCCTTGGCAACATTTCGGCCGTTCTGCTGGTCGGGTTCGTATCGGCCTTCCCGATCATCTTCAACAGCTGGACCGGCGTGAAGGCGGTGAAGGAGATCTGGGTGCGCTCGGCACAATCCATGGGCGCGGACGACCGCCGGCTGTTCAGCCACGTCATCCTTCCAGGCGCCTTGCCTTACATTCTCACCGGGCTCCGGCTCGGCCTGGCGCAAGCCTGGCGTATCCTTGTTGCGGTCGAGATGCTCGCCGCCGTGCCCTGGGGTCTCGGCTGGCTGATCTTCGGCGCGCGGGAATTCCTCAACACGGATGCCATGCTGGCCGGCATCGCCGTCATTGCACTCATCGGTCTCGGGCTTGAGAAATTCGTGTTCCAGAAAATCGAAGACTACACCGTCGTGCGCTGGGGAATGGTCACCGCATGACCGAAAACGGACAACGCAACCGTTCGTTCATCCGCGCCGCGATCACGCTTGCCATCGCCGCGGCCCTCTACGAGGCGCTGGCACGCAGTGGTTATTTCGCGCCGGCCTTGCTGCCGACAATTCCGGCCATCGCGAAAACACTGTTCGCAATGATCGCCGATGGCAGCATCATCGAGCACGCCGCTTTCACGATGTACCGGGTGATGTTCGGTTTCAGCCTTGCGGTGGTCGTGGGCATCCCGCTTGGAATCCTGATGGCGCGCTTTCGCGCAATCGAGAGTTTCTGCTTGCCGCTGGTCAGCGCGCTGATGCCAATTCCCTCCTTCGCCCTGGTGCCGCTGTTCATGCTCTGGTTCGGTATCGGCAATCTCACGACAATCCTGATCGTGTTCTATGCCGCAACGTTCCCGATGGTGTTCAATACCTGGTCAGGCGTGCGCTCCGTCAATCCGCTTTGGCTGCGAGCGGCCGGCGCCATGGGCGCCGACGAGAATTCTCTGTTCTGGAAAGTAATCATCCCGGGCGCGTCACCTTTCATCATCACCGGCATGCGGCAGTCATTTTTGCGTGCCTGGATCGCCGTCGTCGGCGCCGAGATGATCGCGGCCTCCGACTGGGGGCTCGGCTGGGTGATCTTCGACGCCAAGGAATTTCTCAACGCCGACATCATGATGGCTTCCCTCGCCGTCATCGGCGCGATTGGTTACGCCTTCGAGCGCCTGGTGTTCGGCTCGATCGAGCGCGCGACCGTGCAGCGCTGGGGCATGGTGCGCCTCGCCAAAGGCTAGAGCATGCAAAAAGCTTCGGACCACCGCAGTACTCCGCTCGTCCCCGCGCAAGCGGGGACCCCGGGCGATATCGCAGGCGCCTGCTGGATTCCCGCTTTCGCGGGAATGAGCGGATCAGGATATTGGTGACGGAATATGGTTCCTATTGAGATTCGAGACGTCTCGCTCGTCTACGATACGCCTGGCGGCAAGGTTCCCGGCGTCAGGGACGTCAGCATCAATATCGATGCGTCCGAGTTTGTGTGCATTGTCGGCCCGTCCGGCTGCGGCAAATCCACGTTGTTGAATATCATCGCCGGTTTCCTGTCGCCGGCCGCGGGCGAGATCCGCATTGGCGGCAAACCGGTGACGGGGCACGGCATGGACCGCGGCGTCGTCTTCCAGGATTTCGCCCAGCTCTTCCCATGGCGAACCGCGCTCGGCAATGTTTCCTTTGGGCTGGAGATGAAGGGCTTGCCCAAGGACGAACGCGATAAAATCGCGCGTGAGCAGTTGCGCCTGGTCAAGCTCGAGAAATTCACCAGCTCATATCCGCACCATCTGTCAGGCGGCATGCAACAGCGGGTCGCAATAGCGCGCGCGCTGGCGTACAATCCATCGGTCCTGCTGATGGACGAACCGTTCGCGGCGCTTGACGCAATGACCCGCGACGACATGCAGCGGCTGCTCGCCGACGTGTGGCGGGAAACCCGCAAGACGGTGATTTACGTGACGCATAATGTGGCGGAAGCGGTCTATCTCGCCGACCGTGTGGTGGTGATGAGCGCGCATCCCGGCACCGTGAAGAAGATCGTCAAAATCGATCTGCCGCGCCCGCGCGACCCGTTAAGCGTGGAATTCGTCGAATGCCAGAAGGAGCTGCTGGGCTATCTCGGGAATGATGTCGGCGCCGAGACCCCGACAACAAGCGCCAACGGCAAAGCCAAATCATAGGGAGGATCACCGATGACCATTGCAAGCAAGGGCAAGGGAATGACCCGCCGGCAGTATCTGGCAACAACCGGCGCCGGCGTGCTGGTGGCGGGCCTGGGTGCAAGACCCGCTGCCGCGCTTGATACCGTGCGCCAGGGCTACCAGACCAACATGTGGGGCATGCCGACTTACTATCTGATGCGCTCCGGCCTGTTGGAGAAGCACGGCATCAAATTCGAAGAGTTCGCCGTGCCATCCGGCAACCTCACCATGCAGCAGATGGTGGCGCGCCAGGTCGACATGGGTACCTATGCCGGTCCTTCGCTCGCGCTCGGCCACGACAAAGGCGGGCTCGTGGGCATCGTCATGATCGAATACGTCGGCAAGACCGCGCGCGTGATGGCGCGCAAGGATCTCGGCATCACCAAGTTGGAGCAACTCAAGGGATTGAAAGTCGCCAACCAGAGCGGTTCGTCCACTGGCAATATTTTCGTCGACCAGATCGCCACCAAGGCCGGACTCAAGAAAGGCGACTACCAGGAAATCCGCATGGATGTGAATAACATGGTGGCCGCGATGGCCGCCAAGACCGTCGACGCCATGGTCAATATCGAGCCCTATAACGCGATCGCGGAGGCCGATGGCCTGGCCAACACGCTGGTGGATTACTCCAACTTCGACAAACTGCCGGTGTTCATGGCGGCAACGCCGGACTTCGTCGACAAGAGTCCCGACACCATTGTCGCCTATCTCAAGGCCTGGCTCGAAGTGGCGAAGGACTTCAAGACCCAGCCGGACAAAGTGGCCGACGTGATCTATTCGTTTTACACCTCAAAAGGCTACGCCATGGCAAAAGACACATTCGCCAAAGCTTTGGCGCGAGTGGAAGTGCAGCCCGGCTGGCCGGCAGACATCGTTCCCTATATGCAGCAGCAATCGGAAGTCCTGCTGAAGGAAAACAAGATCAAGGCGATGCCCGACTGGAATAAGGCTTTGCGTACTGATTTTCTGAAGAAGGCCATGGCCTGACGATTCACAAAATTGCGACCGGGGCCGGCGCCGCGCGCCGGCCTTAGTCTTGGGAAGACCCTAAATCACGGAGTGTTCTGAATGTCCGCCAATCCGCTTACGCAATCTGGAGAGCCCGTCACCTGGAATTTCAAACTGCTCGCGCAGAACGATCTCGGCGGCTTTGGCGGCATGGGCGAAGGCATGTCAGTGCAGATCGCCAAGGACGGGCGCCGAATCATGTGGCTCGCGCACGAAAGCGCGCCGAAGAATTTCACCGGCGTCGACGTGTCCGATCCACGCAATCCGAAGGTGGTGGTGCAGACCGACTTGCCAAAGCCGCACATGCGGTCGAATTCGCTGGAGACAGCCGGCGACATCATGGCGGTGGCCTATCAGACGCAGAAGACCGGACAGCAGCCGGCCGGTCTCGAACTGTTCGACATCTCCGTACCGGAGAAGCCGCGTTCGATCTCGTTTTTCGATTGCTCAGGGCCGACCTCGCGCGGCGTGCATCAGCTATGGTTCTGCGACGGCGAATACGTGCACATGGCCTCCGGCTCGCCTGACTTCAAGCCAAGCAACCCGAACGACGACCAGTTCTATCGCTGCATCGACGTGCGCGATCCGTCGAAACCGAAGGAAATCGGCCGCTGGTGGATGCCCGGCACGAGCGCGACCGACAATGTCGCGCCGCCGCCACGCCACCCGCTCGACAAAGGATATCGCGCGCACAACACCAACGTTTATCCGCAGCGGCCGGACCGGCTCTACCTCTGCTACATCGACGGCGGCATGTTCGTGATGGACATCAAGGACAAGGCTAACCCGAAGGTCATCTCGCACTGGACCAATTCGCCGCCCTATACCGGCTTCATGCACACGGCGGTGCCGCTGTTCGATCGTAACCTCATGCTGGTAACCGACGAGTCGACCGAGAACGCCGGCAAGGACTGGCCGAAATTGATCTGGATTCTGGACATGCGGGACGAAACGCATCCGGTGTCGATCGCGACCTGCCCGCTGCCGCCGGTGGACGCCTACAAAGATCGCGGCGGACGCTTCGGCGCGCACAATATTCACGAGAACGTCGTCTTGCCGACGTCCTGGCAGTCGGACCAGATCGTGCTCGGCACTTTCTTCAATGGCGGGCTGCGCGCCTACGATATTTCCAATCCCTTTCAGCCGAAGGAGGTCGGCACCTTCGTACCGCCGCCGCCGAAAGGCACGCCGGTCGGCGCCGTGCAGCTCAACGATGTGTTCGTGGACGAGCGGCAGATCGTGTACACCGTCGACCGCCACACTGGCGGGCTGTACACGCTGGAGATGGATTTCTGAACGAGCTCTTTCCCTCCCCCGCTGCAGGGCGCTTCGGCCGCAGGCTCAAGCGCGAACGCGGCGCGCGCCTGCCCGTCTCGGTGATCACCGGTTTTCTCGGCGCCGGTAAAACGACAGTGCTCAAGCGCTTCCTGGCAACGCCGGAAGGCAAAGGCACCGCGGTGGTGATCAACGAATTCGGCGCCACCGGCATCGACGACGCGCTGGTGCGATCGAGCGCCGACGAGACCGTGCTGCTGGGCAATGGCTGCCTGTGCTGCATCACCCGCACCGATCTGCAACAGGCGTTGCGCCGCATGGTGATCGAGCGCGAACGCGGCGAATTGCCGGACTTCCGCCGCATCGTGATCGAAACCAGCGGGCTCGCAGATCCCTCGCCCATCCTGCAGACTTTCGCGACCGACCGGGCCCTTGGCAGCGTCTTCCATGTCGAGGCCGTCGTGACGGTAGTTGACGCGGAGCACGGACTCGACACGCTGTCCTGGTCGGCCGAGGCGCGCAAGCAGGCGATGCTCGCCGACCGTCTGGTTGTCACCAAGACCGACATTGCCGGCGAAGGCGCCGGCGCCGTGCTCACCACGCGCTTGCGCGAACTCAATCCAGGCGCCGAGATTCTGGAAGCGGTCAATGGCGTGCTTGATCCTACCCGTCTCACCGAACCGGCCGCCGATCAGCGCAATCCCTTCGTTGCCGACGCCGCGCATGCCGACGGAATCGGCAGCTTCGTGCTGACCGAGAGTACGCCGATGCCGTGGCCGGTATTCGCGCGTACCATGGACACGTTGATGACTCTCCGCGGGCCGGATCTGCTGCGGGTGAAGGGGTTTCTCGACATCGACGGTTGCGAAGGGCCGGTACTGGTGCAGTTCGTGCAACACCTTGCCCATCCGCCGGTTGAACTTGAATCATGGCCCGACGGAAACCGCACAAGCCGCGTCGTGTTCATCACGCGCAATATTTCGGAGCAGCAGGTACGCGATTTGCTGAAGGCGATGAAAAATCTGGTCTAACGCACGCTCTCTTTCCCTCTCCCCTTGTGGGAGAGGGGAAGCGAGATTGCAGCGCTCTACTCCCGATCTCTTCCCGCGATTTCCGCCTGCCACGGCGCGACGGTGCGCTCGACCCATCCGATCAGCCAATTCAGGCCGACCGCCATCAACATCAGAATGATGATCGGCACGAACATGGTGGCGGTGTCGAAGTTGTTTGCGGAGTTGATGATCACCGCGCCAAGGCCGGAAATCGTGGTGAAGAATTCCGCGATCACCATCGCCACCACGGCGCGGCCGACGGCCAGGCGCACACCGGCCATGATGTAGGGCAGCGTTGCGGGCAGCACGATGCGGCGCAGGATTACCAGGTCCGGCGCCACAAACGATTTTCCGACCTCAATCAGCGTCTTGGGCACGGCAACGACGCCGAGCCAGGTGTTGATGGTGATCGGGAACAGCGCCATCAGGAAAACGACCGCGACTTTGACCGCGAAACCGAGGCCAAGCCACAGGATCAGCAGCGGCACCAGCGCAACCAGCGGCATGGCGTAGCCGGCGGTGACGTAGATTCCCAAGGCTGCTTCCGCCACACGAAAGCCGCCCACCAGCAGGCCAAGCGGCACGCCAAACACGATCGCCAGTGCATAGCCCAGCAAAAATGGCCGCAGGGATTCAAAGAGCGCCGACCACAATTGGCCGGAGACCGCCAGTTCCCAGAACGCCACCGCGATCGCCGATGGGTAGGATCCGAACACCGGATTGACGCGACGGCCGAAGATTTCCCACAGGATCAGCATGACCGCGATCGAGGCAACCGTGATCACCCAGCGCGGCCAGGGTTTGCGCTCGGCAGGCACTGCTTCCGGCCGCGCAGCGGCCTTGTCGTGTTTGTTTGCGATATCGACCATCAGTGAGCCGTGGCGCCATCGTGGATTGCGCGCCAGACCTTGTAGCGCGTCTCGGCGAATTCCGGCGTACCGCGCACAATCCCGAGATCGGGACGCGGGCGTTTGAGCGGCACGTCCATGATTTCGTGTACGCGGCCGTTTTTCATAACGATGATGCGATCGGCAATCAGCACGGCCTCATCGAGATCATGGGTGACGAAGATAACAGTCTTGCCGGTGCGAGCCTGGATATCGAGCAATTCGGCCTGCAACGACTCGCGCGTCTGCGCATCCAACGCCCCAAACGGCTCATCCATCAGCAGAACCTTGGGATCGATCGCAAGCGCGCGTGCGATGCCGACACGCTGCTTCATGCCACCGGAGAGTTGATGCGGGCGCCGATTCTGCGAATCCTGCAAGCCCACCAGTTGCAAATATTTTTCCGCCGTCTCACGCAGCGCTGTCCCGCGCATGCCCTTCATTTCCAGACCGAACATCACATTCTGCAACGCAGAAAGCCATGGCAGCAGTTCGGCATGCTGGAAAACCATGCCGCGGTCGTGGCCGCAGCCGTGGACCTCGCGCCCGTCCACTGTCACGCGGCCGCTGGTCGAGGGGTCGAGACCCATGGCAACGCGCAACGCCGTCGTTTTGCCGCAGCCGGATGGCCCGATCAGCGCAACGATCTCGCCATCCTTGACGCTGAAGCTGACACGGTCGAGCGCCTGCACGTGATGAACCTCGTCGTCCACGCGCAACGTGAAGCGCTTGGATACGTCGAGGAAAGTGACCTCACCCATTCAAACTCCGTTTGCGAAAATCGCCATTCCAGGGCGCGAGCTTAGGGAGCGAGCCCGGAATGACCGGTTATATCATCTTCAGTGGCCGATAACGTTGAGCGCCTTCTCACGATATTCCGGCGCTGTTACGACCTTAAGATCCAGTGGCGCCTTCAACTTGCCGGCTTTTACCATCTGCTCCTGAATCCATTGAATCTTCTCCACCGGCAACGGCAGCGTCGGATCCACGGCGTGATGTTCGACAGCGTCATCATACACGAAACCAGGGCGCGGATCGTCAGCTTTGGCGTTGGTCAACTCGCGGGTAAGGGCAATGGTTTCCTCGCGGTGAGAGAGTGCAAAACGCAAGGCGCTCATCTCGGCGGCGAGAAACTTCACGGCATCGTCACCCCGCTCGGCAAGTTTCTTCGCACTCGACACGATGCACACCCGTAGAAAGTTCGGCACCGCGTCGCGGCCAGCGACCAACAGGTGGATATTTTTGGGCACCACCGGTTGATATTCGTTCGATACAACCGCGGCATCGACGACTTCGGCGATCAACGCGTGGTAGCGGTCGTTGTCACTGCCGACTGCGGCAAGCTTCACCTCGGTATCGGCAACGCCGTATTTTGCCAGCGCCGAGCGTGCCAGCATGTCCGGCATGGAATTCGGCGCAGACACCGCAATCTGCTTGCCCCTGAGGTCCTCAACTTTGGTGATCTTGTCACTGGCATAGATCCCGTGCGGAACCACGACCCAGTGACAGCCCAGTAATTTTACATCGCCTCCCTTGGCGTCGGCGGCAAAGACACCCTGCGGACCACCCTCGAAGCTGTCGAGTTCGCCGGCAATCAGCGCCTTGAGCGCGAGTTGATCGTCCTTGAACTGTGACACCTCGACTTTGAGACCCTGTTTTTTCGCGAAGTCGCGCGTCGATACCATCAGGAAAATACCAGCGTCGCCCTTGGCGTTGATCAGGCCATGCTTCCAGACTTTTTCCTGCGCGAGCGCAGAGGCGGACAGAACCGCAAAGGCTGTAGCGACGATAATTGTGCTGAGTGCGACCCTCTCGGACGCGGTCATGCGCATGGCGAGTTCCTCCCTGAACCCAGGTTCCTTGTGGCCTCTGCACCGGGCCACTATTCCCGTGGGCGTAACATCTATTTTATCGCTACGGGAGTTCCCAAGACCAGTGTGCGGGACTAACCTTTGTGCCGCAAGCGTCGCAAAAAGACGCATCCGCAATGGGATGGGCGGCCGCAAGCCCCCGCCCCTGCAATATGTTCAGGGAGCTGAACGCTATGACCCAACGCTTTACCCTTACGGTCAACGGTACGTCCCACACTATTAACGCCGATCCGGACATGCCGTTGCTCTACGCGCTGCGCGACGATCTTGGTCTCAACAACCCACATTTCGGTTGCGGGCTTGCGCAGTGCGGCGCCTGCACCGTGCATCTCGATGGCCAGCCGACCCGCTCATGCATCACCACAATATCGTCTGTCGGCGATGCCAAGATCACGACGCTCGCGGGCCTTGGGACACCTGAAAAACCACATCCACTGCAGACCGCCTATGTCGAGGAGCAGGTGCCGCAATGCGGCTACTGCATCAACGGCTGGCTCATGACGGCTGCCGCTTTCCTCCGCGACAAGAAGAAACCGACGGAGGCCGAAATCAAGGACGCACTCTCCGGCCTCAAGTGCCGTTGCGGCACGCACATCAGCATTCTCAAAGCGGTCAAGCGTGCCGCCGAAATGATCGGTTGAGGGAGGGCACCATGACAAAATTTGAAAAAACCTCGTCATTCACCCGCCGTTCGGTCCTGCTCGGTGGTGGCGCCCTGGTCGTCTCGGTCGGCGCAGCCATATCGTTGGAGACCGTTCTGTCGATCGGCAAAGCTCACGCGCAAGGCGCCAAGCCGCCGCTGACGCCCGACCAATTGTCTTCGTACATCGCCGTGAACGCCGACGGCACTGTCTCCGCTTTCTTCGGCAAGATGGACATGGGGCACGGCCTGCATGTCGCCATTGGTCAGATCGTGGCCGAAGAACTCGATGTTCCGTTCAAAAGCGTCAAGGTCATCATGGCCGACACCGCCCTGACTGTGAATCAGGGCGGCGCTTCCGGCTCCACCGGTATCCAGGATGGCGGCAAGCAGATGCGCTTTGCTGCGGCGGAAGCGCGCCGTGTGCTGGTCGAGATGGCGGCAACCCAGCTATCCGTTCCGGCCGAAAAGCTCGTCGTTACAGACGGCACGGTGAGTGCCAGCGACGACAAATCGAAGCGCGCGTCCTATGCGCAGTTGATCGGCGGAAAATATTTCAACGTCCAGCTCGACTGGAACAAGAAATACGGCAACCCGCTCTATGCGCCCGGCAAGGCACAGCCGAAAAAACCGAGCGAGCACAAAATCGTCGGCCAGCCGATCAAGCGCGAAGACGTAGCGCCAAAGGTCTTCGCCCAGGAGGACTTCGTCACCGACGTGAAGGTGCCCGGCATGGTGCACGGGCGCATGATCCGTCCCGCGGTGGCAGGCAGTGTGCCGGTGAAGGTGGACGAGAGCTCGATCAAGGACATCCCCGGCGCCAAAGTGGTGTGGGACAAGGGCTTTCTCGGCGTGGTCGCCGATAAGGAATGGGATGCCATCCAGGCAGCGCAAAAACTGAAAGTGGAATGGTCGGATACACCGCCGCCGTTCCCGGATCAGGCCGCGCTTTACGATCACATCCGCAAGGCCAGCGTACGCAAGCGCGAAATCGAAAAAGAAAACGGCAATGTCGACGAAGCGTTCAAGAACGCCGCGAAGGTGATCGAAGCAGAGTACGAATGGCCGTTCCAGTCGCACGCGAGCATGGGTCCCGCCTGCGCTCTGGTCGAGATCAAGGACGGACAGGTCACCTGCTGGTCAGGCACGCAAAAGTCGCACTTTCAGCAACAGGGCCTGGCGTCGATCCTCGGCGTACCGGTCGAAAGCGTCCGTGTCATCTGGAAGGCCGGACCCGGCTCCTACGGCCGCAATGACGCCGATGACGCCGCCATGGATGCGGCCGTGATGGCGCAAGCGGTCGGCAAACCCGTACGCGTGCAATACATGCGCGACCAGGGCACCGGCTGGGATCCGAAAGGTCCCGCCTCAGTGCACAAAGTGCGCGCGGCAATCGACGCCTCCGGCAAGGTCACCGCCTACGAGTTCATGACCAAGGCGTTCTCGCGCGTCGACGTCGACACCAATGGCAGCAAGCCATTCGATACGTTGGCCGGCCAGGCGCGCGGCGGCAACCTCAAATCGGGCGATGGCTTCGGCATTCCCGCCGAATCCTACGCCTTCGAGAACAAGCGGGCCGGCTGGGAAACGATCCCGCCGTTGCTCGACCGCTCGTCGCCGTTGCGCACGTCGCATCTGCGCGATCCAGTCGGACCGCAGATCCATTTCGCCAGTGAATCGTTCATCGACGAAGTGGCTGCAGCGCTGGATACCGATCCGATCGAATTCCGGCTGCGACATGTCAAGGATCCACGCGACATCGCCCTGCTCAAGGCGGTTGCCGAAAAATCCGGATGGCAGTCGCGGCCCTCGCCGCGGCGCGACCAGACCGGGAATAAAGTGTCCGGGCGCGGTCTCGCCTATTCGCAACGAAACGGCACGCGCGTCGCGGTTGTCGCCGAAGTCGACATCGATCGCTCAACGGGAAAAATCTGGGCACGCAAGTTCACGGTGGCGCACGACTGCGGGCAGATCATCAACCCCGACGGGCTGGTGAAATGCATCGAAGGCAACATTGTCCAGGGCGTCAGCCGCACCTTGTGGGAAGAAGTCACCTTTGACCGCAAGGCCGTGACCAGCGTGGATTGGCTGACTTATCCAATCCTCGACATCACCGAGACGCCCGGCGAAGTGAATGTCGTGCTGATCAACCATCCGGAGATCGCACCAACCGGGGCCGGCGAGCCATCGATCCGTCCGGTAGCGGCGGCGATCGCCAACGCCATCTTCGACGCGACCGGCGTGCGCATTCGTCGCGTGCCGTTCTCACCGGAGCGGGTGAAGTCGGCCTTGAGCTGATAAAATGCGTCGTCACCGGGCAACCGGGTCCGGCCTTCGGCCGGCCCGGCTGTAAACTTGTCCCGGTGACCTCGCTTAGGAGGGCAGCACCTTCCTAAACGAGATGGCCGGGATATAGGCGTGCAAAAGCACGCCGTCCTTCGGACGGCTATGCCCGGTCACGACTGACATTAAGCTGTTGCCAGACGCTTTACGCTCTCGCGCGCCGCCTTGATGACGTCGGGCACCGCGGCGTCGTTTCCGGGCGCCATGATGTGGACGCCGGCGACGTGCGGAATCTCCGCCAGCTCCCGAACGACGTCGATGCAAATGCGACGACCCTCCACCGCCGGATCGGCGGCGTGCTCCATGCGATCGATGATCGTGTCGGGAATCACGGCGCCGAACAACTTCTCCTTGATCCAACGCGCCGATTTGGCCGAGCGTAGCGGAACAATGCCGATCAGGAAGGACAATTTATCCGCAAGACCATGTTCGGCGAGCCGCGCCATGTAACGGCGGACCACACCGGCATCCATGCAGAACTGCGTCTGCACGAATTGCGCGCCGGCAGCGGCCTTGGCTTCGAGACTTGTGGGCTTCCACCCCGGCTGCGGATCAATTGGATTGTCGGCACTCCCCAGGAAGAAGTCGGCGCGGCCGGAGAACTTGCGGCCCGTCGGTAACTCGCCGGTGTCGCGCATGCGGCGCGCGGTTTCCAGCAATGCGCGCGGGTCGAGATCAAACACCGCCTTCGCATCGGGCTGATCGCCGGCGCTGGGATCGTCGCCGCGCAGCATCAGCAGGTTACGTATGCCGGATGCAGCCGCACTCATCAGATCGCTCTGCAAGGCAATGCGATTGCGGTCCCGGCAGGTGAGCTGCAGGATCGGCTCGATCCCCTGCTCGACCAATATGCTCGCAGACGTCACGGCGCCGAGATGCGGGCGCGCTCCGGCGCCGTCGGTGATGTTGACCGCATCGGCGAGACCCTTCAGCGGCAGCGCTTTGGCCAACAAATCATTGCGGTCCACCGTCACCGGCGGTGTCACTTCCGCGGTTATCACGAAGCGCCGGGCGCGAAGTTTGTCCTGGAGGCTGTTTTTCACCGAAACCACGTCGCAAAATTGAGTGGACGTTGCAAGGGCAACAATGGGAAAAACAGCGGCGGCAGCGATACCGTACAATTGGCAGGTGACAGTGTTTCAGCTGGCGAAATCGATAGCCGATGCGATCGCGCCGATTGGCGACGGCTGCATGCTGGTTGTGCCACGCGAAGTGTCCGGCGTGCCGATGGCGGCGACGCGCGCCCTGATCAAACGTGGCGTGAAACGGCTGCATCTTGTGGCACTGCCAACCTCGAGCCTGCAAGCCGATCTGCTCATCGGCGCCGGCTGCGTCGCGACGCTCGAAACCAGCGCCGTCAGTCTCGGCGAGTTCGGGCCGGCGCCGCGTTTCAACGCAGCGGTGACCACGGGCGCGATTGAAATGAAAGACGCCACCTGCCCGGCACTGCACGCGGCACTGCAGGCCGCCGAAAAAGGCGTGCCATTCATGCCGCTGCGCGGGCTAATCGGTTCCGATGTCCTGAAATATCGCAGCGACTGGAAAGTGGTCGATAGTCCGTTCGGCAATGACGACCCAATCGTGCTGTTGCCCGCGATCAAGCCTGACGTCGCGCTGATCCATGCACCGATGGCGGACCGCTTTGGCAATGTCTGGATCGGACGCCAGCGTGAGCTCGCCACCATGGCCCATGCGGCTAAACTGACAATTGCGACCGTCGAGAAAATTCACGACGGCAATTTGCTCGACGACCCCGTGCTCGCCGCGGGCACCTTGCCGGGCTTCTATGTCGAGAGCATCGCGGTGGCCGAACGCGGCGCCTGGCCGCTCGGGCTGCCCGATCACTATGCCGCGGACGCGGAGCATCTGGCGGACTATGCCCGCATGGCCGCGACACCCGAAGGCTTTTCGGATTACCTGAACAAATATGTCTATGAAAAACGGGCCGCATAGTTCTGCCTCGTCATGCCCGGCCATAGCCGTTCGAAGAACGGCGTCGCTTTGCTCGCCTATGTGCCGGGCATCCCGATTCGGAAGGCACAGTTCTCTCCTAAGCGAGATCGCCGGGGCCAGCCCGGCGATGACAGCTGGGAGGTTGACGTGAAATCCTCATTCCGTGACGAGGAACTGCTGGCGGATGTGATCGCGCGCCTGATTGGCGAGGTGCGCCATGTCGCGGTCGGCAATGCTTCGCCGATCCCGGCAACCGCCGCGCTGCTGGCGCGCGAGCGCGGGCACGGGAAACCTTATGTGTCGCTATTGCAAAGCCCGAAGCACAATTTCTTCACCGACGGCGCGCGCGAATTGTTCGATTGCGCGGGTCAGGGCCGCATCGACGTATTTTTTCTCTCCGGCGGACAAATCGACGGCCAGGGCAACGTCAACTTGGTGAGCACCGGCGACTACCGCCATCCGAAGGTGCGGTTCCCCGGCTCATTCGGCTCGTCGTATCTCTACTATGTCGTGCCGAAGGTCATCCTGTTCCGCACCGAGCATTCACGCCGCACGCTGGTGCCGAAGGTCGACTTCATCAGCGCGCCGGGCGCGAATGAGGGAAATGTCTATCGTCCGGGCGGCCCGATCGCGCTGGTGACGAACCGCTGCCTGTTCAGCTTCGCCAATGGCCGCTTCACGCTTGCGAGCGTGCATCCCGGGCATACGGCCGAAGAGGTCGCGGAAAACACCGGCTTTGGTTTCGACATGCCGCCCACGATAGCGGAGACACCGGCGCCCTCGCCCGAGACGCTCAAGCTCATGCGCGAGGTGGTCGCCCCGCAACTGGCCGAGGTCTACCCACAATTTGCAGCGCAGGTGTTTGGCGTCGGCAAAGCCGCTTTGACGGGCTGAAAACCCCTGCCCTTCCAGTCATTTCCGCCGTGAGCTAGGGTGCCGCCCGCGCGGCCGATCGGCCGCGGGCATCACAAGAACCTGAAGGATATGCTCGGTGAAAACGGTTGAAGCTGCGGTGATCGGCGTCGGATGGGTTGGCGGAACGCGCGCGGAGACGCTTGCGCGCACGGCGCTGGTCGACAAATTGCATCTGTGCGAAATCAAGCCCGACCGCCTCGCCGAGGTGAAGGCGCTCTATAAGCCGGCGACGGCCACGCTCGATTACAACGACATCATCAAGAACAACAATATCTCGGTGGTCTACATCTCGACCACGCCGGAATCGAACCACTATCCGATCTGTCGCGACTGCCTGAGATCCGGCAAGAACGTGATGCTGGAGAAGCCGATCGCGCTGGAGTTGTGGGAAGCCGACGAGCTGATCCAGCTCGCCAAGCGCAACAACCTGAAATTCACTATCGGCTACTCGCAGCGCTTCAATCCAAAAATCGCCTACGCCAAGAAGAAGATCGTGGATGGCACGCTTGGCAAGGTCGTCTCTGTGCTGGTGAGCCGGCATCTATCGCGCAGCCTGGGCAAGAAGATCGCCAGCCGCGTACGGCTGTCGCCCGTCGTCATGGAGTCGACGCATGATCTTGATTTCGTACTCTGGTTGCTGGAGCCGGCGAAACCCGTGCGCGTCTATTCGCAGGGCGCCTACGGCTACATGCAGCCGATCAACGGCTCGCACGACGTGATGTTCACCACCGTCACTATGGACAACGGCGTGGCGGTGATGATCGGCGGCGGCTGGAACCTGCCGCCGAGCTATCCCAACTATTGCGCGACCTGGATCGAGATTACCGGCACCGACGGTTCGCTGTTCCTCGATGACACCCAGCGCGACAACTGGCTCAACACCGAAAAACGCGGCCAGGAATTTCCGATGTCGACCATGCCGGGCGAATGGGTCGACAATGTCTTCGCCGGCGGCATGGGGCCGGAAACCATTCACTTCCTGGAGGCCTGCATCCGCAACACGCCGGTGATGGTGACGCCGGAAAGCGCGCGCCGCGTGATGGAAACCTACAGCGCCGCCGACCTGTCCGCCGACCGCAATGAGCCGGTCGATCTGCCGCTCACCAACGAGACCATTTCGGGCATAGCAGAGCTCAAGGAGCGAAACCGGGCCGGGATAAACCCAGCGGGAGCGACGTCATGAGAAAATCCGCCAAGGGCGTCGGACTTGCGATCATCGGCGGCGGCCGCGTCGGGCTGTTCCGCGGCGAGGTTGCGGCGCGCCATCCAGCGGTCGAATGGATCGGCCTCGCCGAGAAAAATCCGAACCGTGCCGGCGAAGTCGGTCCGAAAATCAGCGCCGACTTCGTCACGCAAAGCCACGTCGAATTGCTCAAGCGGCCGGAGGTCACCGCGGCCATCATCTGCACTGACGAGCACCTGCACGTCGACCCGATCATGGCCGCCGTCGAGCGCGGCATCCCGATGCTGATCGAGAAACCGCTTGCGACCAATCTTGCGGAATCGGAACGCGTCCTGAAGGCCATCAAGGCGGCAAAACTCGATGCCGTCGTCGGCTATACGCAGCGCTTCCGCCGCCGCTGGCTGGCGGCCAAGGAAAAATGCCGGACCGGCGCGCTCGGTGACGTGACCATGGTGACGTCGCGCGCTTTCATGAATCGCCTGGTGGCGATCGACAACTACAAGCGCACGGACGATCCATCGACGATTTCACCGATGGTGATCTCGGGAACGCATGCGCTCGACATCTGCATGTGGTGCCTGGAGGGCAAGACGGCGGTCGAATGCTACGCGCGCTCGGTCGATAAGGTTCTGGGCCCGTTGTACAAGGGCATCGACGGCACCGCCGGCATGATCAATTTCTCCGACGGCACCATCTATCACCTCAATATGTCGTGGGCGCTGCCGGTGACCTGGCCGGCCGCCGTCTATTCGCTCGAAGTCGGCATTGTCGGCACCACCGGCGTGCTCACCATCGACGATACCCACCGCGACATTGTGCTGGCAGTGTCGAAGGCACAATCGGAAGGCTACAATCCCGACGCCACGCGGCTGGTCGATTTCATGGGCAGCTATCCGCCCGGCGACATGGCGCTCGGTGAATTGCGCGGCCCCATGGCTGAAGAGACGGATTCCTGGCTCAACCGCGTCGCGCTCGGGCTACCGACCGCGGCTGCAACGGTGGAAGAAGCGCATCGCAACCTGATGCTGACCAAGGCGCTCGATCTCTCGGCCAAACGCAAACAGCCGGTGAAACTGCCGCTCGATCCGGACGAAGTGCGCGCGGCAGCCTGATCCGCTCTACTGCGGCCTGCGAGCCGGCGCCGGTGTCGCGGCCGGAGCGGCGGCGCCACTACCACCGAACAGAAAGCGTTGCGGATTGTGCGCAAGGTCCGTGATCGCCTTGCCGGCGCTGTCGATCTGCCGCGTCGCGGTCGCCGTCATCCTGTTGACGCCGATCGTGATTTCATCCGTGCGCTTGTCGAGGTTTTCGATCAGCGTACGCGCCGATGCCGTTGCTTCCTTGGCATTGCTCATGGCGGCATTGGTGTTGTTCATGATCGAATCGACGTTGTCGGAGTTGCGCGCGAGCGAAGCGCTGAACGTGGCGATATCCGCGATCGCCTGATGCAACGCTTCCTGATTGGCGGTGATCACCTCTTCGGCCTTGTTCAGCACGTCGCGCGCGGCCTGCATCATGTCCTGACTCGCGCTGGGATCGGCTTTCAAGGTTGGCGGCTCGCCCTCTTCGCGCTCGATCAATGGCGTGGTCGCGGACACACCCTTGAGCGAGACGGCAGCGACGCCGGTCAACCCCTGAAACTCAAGACCCACTTTGGTGTCGGAGCGGATCGGCGTCGCCTTGTTGACCGCCAGCAGGGCGATGACCTGAGAAGGCTTGTCGGGATCGAGCCGCAGATTGGTGACCTCGCCGACGCGAATGCCGTTGAACAGCACATTGCCGCCCACCTGCAGCCCGGAAACCGAACTGTCGAAGATTATGCGGTAGGCAACCGCCTGTTTCTTGCCCGAGGAGTGATGGAGCCAGAAAATGAAGCCAAACGCGCCCGCGACCACGGCGAACGTGAACAATCCGATCAGTGCGTAGTGCGCTTTTCGTTCCATCACTCTACTCCATCAGTTCCGGGCCGCCGCGTGCAAGCCCGTTCGCGCACGCACGCCGTGGAAATAAGCTTGCATCCACGGGTGCCGTGACGCCAGCATCGTATCCATGTTTCCTGCTTCAATGATCTTGCCATCACCGAGAACGGCAATTCGGTCGCAAATCGTATGCAGGCTGTCGAGGTCGTGCGTCACCATGAAGACCGCCATCGACGTCGTCCGTTGCAAGGTCAGAATCAGCTGATCGAAATCGCCGGCGCTGATGGGGTCGAGCCCCGAGGTCGGTTCGTCGAGAAAGAGAATCTCGGGATCGAGCGCCAGCGCGCGCGCGAGCGCGACGCGTTTGATCATACCGCCGGACAGCTCCGACGGAAACTTGCGGTAGACGTCCGGCTTGAGGCCGACCATCTCGAGCTTGGTGATGGCGATTTCGGTCATGAGACTGCCCGAAATATCGAGATATTCGCGGATCGGGAATTCGATGTTTTCACCGACCGTGAGCGAAGAAAACAGCGCACCTTGCTGAAAAAGGATTCCCCAGCGCCGCTCGATCTCCTGGCGCTGCGTCTCCCCGGCGTCATCAAGATTGACGCCGAAGACATCGATGCGACCCTGCAATTTCGGCAGCAGACCGAGGATCGTACGCGTAAGGACGGACTTCCCCGCGCCCGAGGCACCCACGAAGCCCAGGATTTCGCCGCGATAAACATCCAGCGTGACGCCGTTGAGGATCCGGTTGCCCTTCAGTTCGACGACCAGGTCGCGCACTTCGATGACAGGGGGCTGCGGGTCTTTTGCCATGTCACATCCCGATCGACGCGAAGAACATGGCGAAAACGCCGTCAAGCACAATGACCAGGAAAATCGATTTGACCACGGAGCTAGTGGTCTGCTCGCCGAGCGACTCCGCGCTGCCCTGCACCTGCAAACCTTCGACGCAGGCGACGACGCCGATCACCAGCGCCATGAAGGGCGCCTTGATGAGGCCGACTTCGAACGTGTTCATCGAAATCGCTTCGCGCAGCCGCGTCAAAAAGACTTCGGGCTGGATACCGCCATAAAGCCATGACACCAGGCCGCCGCCGTAAAGCGCTGCCATTGATCCGAGAAAAGTCAGAATCGGCACTGCGATCACGAGCGCGATGATGCGCGGGAGGATCAGAACCTCGATCGGGTCAAAGCCCATCGTGCGCAGTGCGTCGACCTCCTCGCGCATGCGCATGGCGCCAAGCTCGGCGGTGTAAGAGCTGCCCGACCGGCCTGCGACCATAATGCAGACGATCAGCACGCCCACTTCGCGCAGCACCAGCACGCCGACCATGTCGATCACGTAAATGTCGGCACCGAATTTGCGGAAATGGAAAATGCCCTGCTGCGCGAGAATGGCGCCGATCAAAACGGTAATCAGCAGGATGATCGGCACCGCGCGCCAGCAGACGCGCTCGAGCTGGAAAACCATCGACGTAAAACGAAAACTTGCCGGCCGCAGCAAAACGCGTCCGAGCGCGACCATTGTCGAGCCGAGCATTTGCGCAAACAGCATCAGATCGGCACCGACCGTCGACATGGTAATGCCGACGCTTTCCAGGGTGGCCATGATGCTGTTGGGGCGTGGCGGCGGCGGCGCCAGTTTCTGTGTCCCCGCGTGAACTTTTTCGAACAGGCCTCGGTAATCCTCACGCAATCCGATCAGACGGGCATCGCGCCCCTGGCTGATCCAGCTGCGCAACGCGCGCTCGATCAACCACGCGCCGTAAGTGTCGAGATATTCAATGCGTGCGAGATTGATCGCGATGCTGCGCGCATTAATTCCGTGCGTGGCGGCAATAACCTGCGGCTCGATCGCACCGGCATACTCGGCCGTCCACGATCCGCCGGCACTAAGTTCGATCCGGTCGCCCTGCAGCTGACCGCTGAGCAAGGTTCCTGCCGTCACCGAGCCACTCCTTCATCCACACAACAACACCGCGCACCTGCGCTTTGCCCTTCGCAGGTCGCCGTGCCGAGACAGGACTGGATGCGTTTGGGCGGGACTTTGCGTTCACGCCACAGGCCGATCTGCGAGCTATGGCCGCAACTCAAGGGCCGCAATTAGCGCAACCTCTGGTCCCGCCCCTAACACGGTGAAAAGTTAACAAATTGGTAGCATTCGTTAAACGCCGTTTACCTAATTAGGTTAATGGGCCGTTAACGCTGTTTTGCCGCATTTGACGGGCCTTTGACGGTGCGATCGTCGTTCTGAAAGCCCGCCGGACGCCCCGCCACGCCTAGCAGGCGGACACGCCGACACAGTTGGCGTTCGCGTCATTGACGGCGAAAAGGCTTTCCACGACCGGCCGCCGCATATTATTGATCGGCGGGATCGAGAGGACTTCCATATAGACGGTGCCCAGGCCCTGCAGTCCCAACAACGTGCCGGCGCCGAGACTGAGATCGAGATCTCGATTGGGCGCAAACGGACCGCGGTCATTGATCGTCACATTAATCGAACGATGATTCTTCGGGTTGGATACGCGGATCAATGTCCCGATCGGCAATGTCTTGTGTGCCGCATGCCATCCGATCGGGTTGAAGCTCTTGCCGGTCGAGACCAACTTGTCTTCCCAGTACATCGACGCGACGACCCACTCACCGGCCTGAATGCGATCAAAAGAGTTTTCGCTCGAGACACTGTGCATCGGAATTGCGGACAGCACAGCGCTGCACGACAGAATAATTCCGACATGGGCCAATGTCCTTTTCACCCACGCCACAAATATTTTCTTTTCAACCAGCTTCATCGGTTTGATTCGGCAAATGCTTTTTGCCAAAGCCCCAAGGACGGCATCGCACCCAACTGAGGCGAGACGCGGAATGAACGGAGATTTATCCGATTTGTTCCCTTGGGCACGACAAATGAGGCCGTTATGTGATGCCGGCCTGCCCGATCAATTGCGCTCGCGCAGCGGCTTGATCGCCAGCTCAGCCGCGAGTTTGTCGAGTTGCGTCAACAATTCGGGGGCGAGCGGTATTCCATTGCGCAGACGATCAGCGCGGCGCTGCGCGCGTTGCTCACCAGGCAACCGAACCGACTGACCGGGAAGAGATTTTGTGTTGCGCAGCTCGCCGATATGCCGGTCGACCTCGGCCTTGAACTGATCGATCGGCTGGAAGCGGCTGGGATCGAGCGCCAGCACGAACTGCCCGGTATTGGTCACCTTGTCCGGCTCGGCGTTGAAATCGACACAGTCGCGACCAAATAGCGCACCATTGAGTGTGCCAGCCAGCAGACCGAGTGTCAGCGCCAGCCCCGCGCCCTTGTAGCCGGCCATCGGCAACAGCAGCGCCTCCGCGCTCTTGTGCGGATCGATAATCGCCTCGCCGGTTTTCGGATCGATCATCCAGTCGCCTTGCAACGGCTTATTCTGCAAGCGGTGGTTCTTGATCGTGCCGTAAGACACGATTGAGGTCGCGATATCGAGCACCACCGGGGGCTCCTTGCCGGCGGGGATTGCGATCGCCAGTGGATTGGTTCCGAGCAGCGGCTCGGCGCCGCCCGCAAGCGGCATATGGTTGGCGTTCGCCACAGCGGAGTAAATGCCGACCATGTCGGCCTTCAGCGGCAGCGCGGCATAGACGCCCGCAGCACCGGCGTGACCCGACATGCGGCAACCGACCCAGGCCACGCCGCATTCCCGTGCAAGCTCGATCGCGGTCTCCGCCGCACGCGCGACGACCAGATGGCCCATGCCATTGTCGCCGTCGACCAGCGCGGTTGCCGGCGCGCTGCGTTTCACCACGATGTTCGGGCGCGGATTGGTGGAGCCGAGCTTGAGCCGCTGGACATATTGCATCAGGCGAAACACGCCGTGCGCATCAGCGCCGATCAGATCGGCTTCGAGCATCAGCTCGGCAATCCTGCCGGCGTCGTCTTTGGCAACACCGGCCTTCATCATCGCATCAACAATCAGACCGGTGACGGCGGCCGTCGGAATACGTGCGACTTTGGCGGCCTGGACGTTCATGATTTTCCCGTCAGCAGCTTTTCCGCGCGCGTTGCAAGAATTGTCGTCTTGTCGGCGTCCGAAATCTTCAGCCCGCGCACGTGTTTCACGCAATCCATCATGGCCATGTCGTAAGGATAGTCGCTGCCCAGCATGACACGATCCGCGCCAACATGCCCGATCATGAATTCCAGCACCGGCGCCGAATGCAGGATGGTATCGTAATAGAAGCGCTTGGCGATGTTCTGCGGCTGCTTGGCAATGTTCTTCTTGGGCTCAGGCCGCACGGCCCAGCCATGCTCCCAGCGCGCCGCCTGATAGGGCGTGAAACCGCCGCCATGTGCGAGCATGACAGTCAGCTTCGGATGACGGTCGAGCACGCCGCCGAAATAGAGACAGGCGGCGGCGATCGTGGTGTCGAGCGGATTGCCGATCAGGTTTTGCAGATAATATGACTTGAGGCGATCGGCGCCGGCGACGTTGTTGGGGTGCACGAACATGAAGGCGCCAAGCTCTTCGGCAGTCGCCCACACCGGCTCGAAACTCGGATCATCGAGATTCTTGCCCATGATGTTGGAGGCAAACATCGAGCCCTTGAGCCCGAGCTTGGTCATCGCGCGCCGCAGTTCATCGGCCGCGCGCTTGGGATCCTGCAGCGGCAGCGTGGCAATGCCCATGAAACGGCCGGGATGGGCAGCAATGTGTTTTGCTATCTGGTCGTTCTGAATGGCGGCGAGCGTGGCGCCGAACGCGGGTTCCTGGTTGTAGAGGTAAGTCTGCGGCGTGGCGGAGAGCACGTGCACGTCGACGCCGGCTGCATCCATATCTTTCAGGCGACGCGCGATGTCGAAGCCGCCGGTCGGGAACGGGCGGTACACCACGCCGGCCACGTCGAGCGCGGCGTTCTCGCTGTTGTCAGGTGTGATGGTGACTTTGACCCCGGCCTTGGTGAGCAGCGCGGCGGTTTCCTGGGTCAAAATATGGGTATGGGTATCGATCGTACGCTCGTTGCTCATTTCACCACCCGAAAGACGCCGCAAAGATGCCACTTGGCGCGCGGCAAGGAGCGCCTGAGTGCCGCAGCCCGCGCGTGGACGCAAGCCCCTGTCGTAGCCTGTTCATTCGGCTATAAACGGAGCCTCGCAAGCGAATTTCCGGATCCCGCATGACAGCCAGCCCCGCACGCACCAGACACACGCCACGCGTCGAAGACGACGCCCTGGTGCGCGGCGCCGGCCGTTTCATGGACGACCCGCGTCTTCCCAATACGGCCTATGCCGCCTTCGTGCGCTCGCCGCATGCGCACGCGCGCGTGCTTTCGGTCGATGCCGACGAGGCGCTCAGAGGCAAAGGCGTGTTGGCGGCGCTCACCGCGCAGGACATCAAGGCGGCCGGCATCGGCAGCATCGCACGCCATCCGCCGGTGGTAGGTCGCGGTGGCGCCAAGATGGCGATGCCGTTCCGCCCTGCGCTTGCCGAGACGGCGATGCATGTCGGCGACCTGGTTGCGATGGTGGTGGCGGATAGCCAGGCCGCGGCGCAGGACGCCGCCGACCTGGTGCAGGTCGCGTACGAAGAGCTGACGCCGGTGGTCGACCTCGAGTCGGCCATGAAGGCCGCAACGCAATTATTTCCTGATGCGCCCGGCAATCTCTGCGTCGACTGGCCTGGCACGGTGCCGAGCGAAGAGAACGAGCGTGACGTCGCCCAGATCATCAAAAGTGCGCCGCACGTGGCGCGGGTGCGCGTCGTCAACCAGCGCATGGTGGTGGCCTCGCTCGAGACGCGCGGCGCCACTGGCCAATATGACCCGGCGAGCGAAAGCTACACACTACGCGCCTGTTCGCAGAGCGCCGACAGCTTGCGCGGTCAGGCGGCCTCTATCATGGGCGTGCCGAATGAAAAACTGCGCGTCATCACCGACGATGTCGGCGGCGGTTTCGGAATGAAGACGACGGTCTATCCTGAATATGTCGCGCTGCTGGTGGCGGCGCGCAAAGTCGGCCGGCCGGTGCACTGGCAGTCGACGCGTTCCGAGGCTTTCATCAGCGACGCGCAGGCACGCGACGCCGTCACCGAGGCCGAGCTGGCACTCGACGAGAAGGGCAAATTTCTCGCCTTGCGCGTGCGTCACTTATGCAATCAGGGCGCCTACGTCGCCAATGCCGGCGTCAACATCAACACCAACAATTTCGCGCGCTGCTTTCCCGGCATGTACCGTATCCCCAAGGTCTATGCGTCGGTCGCCTGCTATTTCAGCAACCGGGTGCCGATCGCGCCATACCGCGGCGCCGGACGGCCGGAGGCGAACTACGCGCTTGAGCGCGTAGTCGAGGAGGCCGCGCGTGTCACAGGCATCGACCCGTTGCGGCTGCGCAAGAAGAATCTCATTCCGCCATCGGCGATGCCGCACAAGACCGCAATCGGCAACACCTATGACAGCGGTGATTTCCCCGGCATCGTCGAACAGGCGCTGGAAATGTCCGACTACGCCAATTTCGGCAAGCGCAAACGCGAAGCGGCGCGCCGCAAGAAACTCCGCGGCATCGGCATCTCCTGCATGCTGGAGCATTCCGGCGCCACGCCCATGGAACAGGCCTCGGTCGCGTTTCCCGACGGCGAGAAGCTGATCCTCGGCTGCAATGTGCAGTCGACCGGACAGAGCCACGCCACCGTGTTCGGCCGCCTGCTCGCGAACAAGCTCGGCATCGACGCCGGCAAGATCGAGCACCGGCACGGCGACACTGCATTGGGCCTAACCGGCAACGCCTCGGTGGGCTCGCGTTCGGCGATGTGCGCCGGCAATGCCATCATTCACACGGCCGACGTGATGCTGGCCAAAGGCAAGAAAGTCGCATCATCGCTGCTGGAGGCGTCCGAACAGGATATCCAGTACCGTAACGGTGAATTCGAAGTGGTCGGCACCGACCGCAAGATTTCCCTGTTCGACACCGCACGGCGGGCCAAGGAATTGGGCGAAAGCCTCGACACCAAGGACAAGGCCGATACGCCGCTGACGTTCCCCAATGGCTGTCACATTGCCGAGGTGGAGATCGATCCCGACACCGGCCATGTCGATCTCGTCACCTACACGGCGGTGGACGACTGCGGCAATCCGCTCGACACGACGATTGTCGAAGGCCAGGTGCACGGCTCGCTGGCGCAGGGACTCGGCCAGGCGCTGGTGGAAAACGCGGTCTATGATTCAGGCAGCGGACAACTGGTGAGCGGCTCGTTCATGGATTACGGCATGCCGCATGCGCACACCATGCCGGTCGAATTGCGCGAGGCGTTGCGTCCTTCGCCGGCCACAACGAACCCGCTCGGCGTGAAGGGCACCGGCGAGGCTGGCACCACGGCCGCGATCGCTGCCGTGATGAATGCGATTTCCAACGCGATTCCGAATGGCGCCGCCGACCACATGGAAATGCCGGCCACACCCGCGAAGGTGTGGGAGGCGTGTCAGAAGGCGCAGCAGAGCAAATAGAATTCTGATCGGGAGGCGCCCACACTTCCCCTCTCCCCTTGTGGGAGAGGGAAAGAGAGCAAGCGGCATCACAAAAAATGGCCGGGGATTACCCCGGCCATTCGCGTTTCAGTTTGTAGTGCGATTACGACTGCGAGATGAACTTCGTGTTCAGATAGGCCTGCAAGCCTTCCATGCCGCCTTCCGAACCGTAGCCCGACTCCTTGATGCCGCCGAACGGCGTTTCCGGCGTCGAGATCGCGACGCTGTTGACGCCGACCATGCCCGACTGCATCGCATCGCCGATCGCGGTTGCGGTCGCGCCGGACGCGGTGAACGCATAGGCGGCCAGCCCGAAAGGCAGCGAGTTGGCGCGCTCGACCACTTCGTCAAAGGTCTTGAACGGGACGATCGGCGCAACCGGCCCGAACGGTTCCTCGGTCATGATCTTGGCGTCGTCCGGAACATCGGTAATGACCGTCGGCTGGAAGAAGAAGCCCTGATTGCCATGGCGCGAGCCGCCGGTCGCGATCTTGCCGCCACGTTGCTTGGCGTCGTTGACGAAGGATTCCATCGCGTCGAGCCGGCGCGGATTGGCGAGCGGGCCCATCGTGATGCCCTTCTCCATTCCGTCGCCCATCTTGATGCCCTTGGCGTATTCGGTGAAGCGCGCGACGAACTTGCTGTAGGACGACTCCTGCACATAGAAGCGCGTCGGCGAAATGCAGACCTGTCCGGCATTGCGATATTTGAAGGCGGCAATCGTATCTGCGGCCTTTTCGGGATCGGCATCAGCAAACACCACCACCGGCGAATGACCACCAAGCTCCATGGTGGCTTTCTTCATGCCTTTGGCGGCGAGGCCGGCGAGATGCTTGCCGACAGGAATCGACCCGGTGAATGAAATCTTCTTTACGGCCTTGGCGGGAATGAGATGTTCCGACACATCGGCCGGCACTCCGAACACGAGATTAAGCACGCCCGCCGGCACGCCGGCATCGGCGAAACATTTGACCAGCTCGACGCAGCCGCCTGGGGTTTCTTCCGAAGCCTTGATGATGATCGAGCAGCCGGCCGCGAGCGCGCCGGCAATCTTGCGTACCGGCGTCAGCGTCGGGAAATTCCACGGGGTGAAGGCCGCAACGACACCAATCGGCTCTTGCAGCACGATCTGGCGAACGCCTTTCTGGCGGCCCGGAACAACGCGGCCATAGGCGCGGCGCCCTTCCTCGGCATACCAGTCGATGATGTCGGCACTGGTGAGAACTTCCACGCGTGCCTCGGGATAGACCTTGCCCTGCTCCTGCGTCATCACCTTGGAAACGTGCTCATGGCGTTCGCGCAGAAGATCGGCCGCCTTGCGCAGGATCTTGGCGCGGTCATAGGCCGAGGTCGCCTTCCACACCGCGAAGCCCTTTTCGGCAGCGGCAAGCGCGGCATCGAGATCGGCTTTGCTGGCATGCGGCAGATGCGCCAGGGTTTTCCCGGTCGCCGGATTGATGACATCCTCCCCCTTGCGGCCTTCGCCGTTGAGCCATTTGCCGTCGATGTAGAGAGCCAGCTCGGAATACATAGGAACCTCATTGTTACCCGGAACGACCGTGGGACGATCTTGGGACGATCTTGGAACGATCTTGGGCGTGGATTAGCACTTTCAAGCGCAAGCAGCCACCCTGCCCGCGGCGCTCAGCGCTAGGACCCGAGATAGGCGCCGCCGCTGACGTGGATGGTCTGGCCGGTGACGTAGCGGCCACCGGGACCGCACAGAAAACGGACCATGGCCGCCACATCCTCAGGCTTGCCGCGCTCGCCCGTGATGGTGCCGTGCGTGAGATGATGGGCGGGATTCTGCGAGGTGGCCGGCCGTGTCGTGTCGATGGCGCCCGGCACCACGCAATTTGCGGTGATCTTGTGAGCCGCCAGGTCGTGCGCCAAGGCACGCGAAAAGCCGACCAACGCCGATTTTGCGGTCATGACATGCGCGCGGCCTTTTGAACCGATATGGGCGCTCATGCCGCCCATATTGATGATGCTGCCGCCATTTTTTTTCATCGCCGGCAGGCAAGCATGCACGCAGCGAAAAGTGCCATCCAATATGACGCCCATGACCTCGCGCCATTCGGCGAAACTCATTTCGTCGATCGGTTTCTCGCGGCGCAGCGCGGCGTTGTTCACCAGGATGTCGATGCGGCCGAAGCGCTTGAGCGCGGTATCGGCAAGCGCCGCTGCGGTTTTTTCATCGGCGATGTCGCCGAGCACGCTCGCCGCCTTGCCACCGGCCGCTTCGATTTCACGCACGACACTATCGGCTTCCGCCTGGTTCGCGCGCACGTTCACCACCACAGACGCGCCGGCCTGCGCGAGATTCAGCGCAATCGCGCGGCCGATATTGCGCCCGGCGCCGGTGACGATGGCAACTTTTCCCGCCAATTCCCTGTTGTCAGCCATAGGCACTGTCTATCCCCGTAACGATGCAAGGTCGATCTTGCCATCATATAACTTTGCCAGCAGCGCGAGTGCCGACGTCGCGTGTTTGTCATCCCAGCCGCCGTAGCGGACACTGAGCGCAAATTTCTCTTCGATGTCGGCGCGCGTCAGCGGTTCCTGGGCGCCGCCCCGGAAGTGCGGCTGCCGTTCCTCGACGACACGGCCATCATTGAGCACGGCCCTAATGTGGCCGGTGAAATTGTTGGGATAGGGATTTTTCGGATCGATGACGTATCGCACCTTCGCGGCGAGCGCGAGAACGTCCTTGTCGCGCACGGCCGCTTCGGTGAAAGCGTCAAGCCCGACGCCGCCGCGCACAAATCCGGTGGCGAGAATGAAGGGTGTTGCGAATTTCGCGGCATAGCCGTTGGGCGGCCGCTGCTTGTCGGCCAGCGGCTCCCACAGGCGATGCACAGTGCCTTCCGCCACTTCGCAGATCAGTTCCTTGACGTCCTCTGGTTTGATGCCGCGAGCGGCAAGACGCTTGGCGCAGTCGATGTAAGGATGCGCCATCGTCCCGCACGGGTAAGGCTTGAACGCCAGCGTCTCCGTCACCCAACGCGTTCCGAAATCGCCGGTGAGCGCAGCGTAATTGCCCTCGGTGGTGTGCGCGAAGCCGTGGAACAGGCCGTGCACGCCTTCGAAGACCGTGCGTGGCCCGGTGAAACCGCCACGCGCCAATAGCGCAGCACGGATGCCCGATTGCGCGGCCCAGCCCGGGTGCAGCCGCTTGGTCCAGGTGCCTTCGGCCAGGTATTCAATGATGCCGCCGGCAAAACTTGCGGCAATGCCGAGCGCGGCGACAATCTGCTTTGCATTCAAACCAAGCGCCGCGCCGACACCGGCCGCTGCCCCCATCACACCGAATATTGCGGTGGGATGGAACCCCGCCTTGTGCACCGCCTTCGGGACAACGGTACTCAACCGGCACATGACTTCGGTGCCGACGGCAATGCCGAGCAACGCGGCCTGGCCGTCCGGTTTGTGCCGCTCGCAGGCGGCGAGCACCGCCGGCACAATCACCGCGCCGGCGTGAACAGGTCCGCCTTCGAACGTGTCGTCGAAATCCTCGCCGTGCGCCGCCGTGCCGTTGATGAAGGCGGCGCTCGCAGCCGTGAATGTGCGTTTATGACCGATCGCGGTGCAAGGACCTTCGTCATCGCAGCCGGCGAGCGCGCTCTTGATATAATCCTCGTTGCGCGCGGTGACGCAAAGGCCTGCCACATCAATCAGCAGGTCTTCGCATTTGCGCCGTACCGCCGTCGGCAGTTTGTCGGCGCGCAGCGCGGCGATGTGCCCGGCAAGAACCTCGGCAACCGCGGTGGCGGGAAGTTTTTCTGTCTTGGACATCAGGTACGGAAGCGCACGTTGCCAAAGCCGGGAATTCGATTGACGGCGATCACCACCGCAAAAGTGATCAGCAACATGCCGAGGCCAATCACAGAAATTGCACCGAGATCGCCGCTTTCGTTGAGATCGTAGATCAGCACCGAGACCACCTTGGTTTCCGAAGTAAAGAGGATGATCGCCGCCGACAATTCGCGCATCACGCCGACGAAAACGAAACACCAGGTCGCGATCACACCCGTGCGCAGCAGCGGCGCGGTGATCTGCCACAACGAACGCAGCCGCGTCGCGCCGAGAATACGGCTGGCGTCTTCCAGCTCGGGATGAATGGTGCGGAACGCCGCCTGCATCTGCTGGTAGGCCGACGGCAGCGCGATGGTAACGAAGGCGATCAGCAGGATCCACAACGTGCCGTAGAGCACGAAAGGCGGCCGCGTATAGCTCAGGAACAGGCCAACGCCGAGGACGATGCCGGGAATGGCGATCGGCGCGGTGGCCAGAAAGCCCAGAACGCGCCAGCCGGCGACCATCTGACGCGCCGTGACATACGCGATCGCCACCGCGATCGCGGTGCCGATGGTGGCGGTGGCGGTGCCGAGGATCACGGTGTTCTTGAGCGCGAGCGAGGCTGCCGACAATTCAAACAGAACGAAGTTGATGTTCTGCAGCGTAAAATTATGAATCGTCAGGAACGTGCTGGCGACCGGCGAGAAAGCCGCGTTGAAAAGCGCGGCATAAGGCAAGAACACCGGGTTAAGCAGCACCACCAGACAGAGCACAAATGCCGGCCAGCGCCAGCGGTGCAGCGGGATCAGCCGCGGCGCGCCGTATTTTCCGCCGACCACCGAATAGCCGCGGCGGCCAAGAATCATGTTCTCGGCCCGCAGCAGGATGACGGTCAGCACAAGGAGTGGGAGCGCGGCGGCGGCGGCCAATTCGGGCTTGGGGGGAAACTGGAACAGGCTCCAGATCTTGGTGGTCATCGTATGGAAACCGGCCGGCAGCGCGAGGATCGCCGGTGAACCGAACAGCGTCATGGCCTGCAGGAAGGCGACCAGCGCGCCCGCGAGCAATGCGGGGAGCACCAGCGGAATTGTGACGCGCCGCGCGGTGTACCAACGCCCCCCACCCAGAATCGACGATGCATCCTCAAGTTCGCCCGGCGTGCGATCGAGCGAATTGGCGACCAGCACAAACACGTAGGGAAACGTGTAGCAGGAGATCACGAAGATAATGCCGGTCAAGGTGTAGATGTTGAACAGGTGCTCATCAGGCGCCATGCCGAACCAGTCGCGCGCCAGCTTGTTCAGCAGCCCGCTGTTGGGCGCCGCCAGCAATTCCCACGCGATTGCGCCGAGGAATGGCGGCGTCACGAACGAGGCTGTCACCAATGCCCGGATCAAGCCGCTGAACGGAAGATCGGTGCGCGCCACCAGCCATCCCATCGGGGCCGCCACCGCGCAGCAAATGATGGCCGATGACGTCGCCAGGATGAAGGTGGTGATCAGCGGATCGACAAACGAGGACTCGGTGAACAGCCGGTAGAAATTGGCGAGCGTGAACGAGCCATTGGCGTCGGTCAGGCTGTAGAGCAGCAGCCATGAGATCGGAAGAATGATCAGCACGCACAAAATCGCAGCAAACGAATAAAGCACAGGCTTCGTGAGATCGAAGCCGAAACGGCGTTCCGCGTGTGCAGGCAAGGCGATAGTCATGGGCACCGGATTTCGTTGCGGGCGCGGCAGATCAGGCCGCCGCGCCCGGATGTCGTGACGCGTGGATCAGACGTGGAATATCTTCACGTAGTGCTGCTTGATCTCGTCGCTCATTTTTTCGACCGCGGCGGGATCGTCCTTCATGACCTTGATGTCCTTGAAGGGCGTACGCCCGGGCTTTTCCTTGGTTTGCGGATGCATCGAACGCAAGCCTCCGACGTCGATGATCAGCTGCTGGCACTCAGGCGTGAAGCTGTAGGCCGTAAACAGCTTGGCGGCGTTCGGATTCGGCGCCGCCTTGAACATGCCGGTCGGACCCACGATCAGCGGCGACCCTTCGGTGGCATAAACCGGCGCGACCGGTCCATCCTTCTCGGCGATCTGGAAAATGTTGTATTCGTTGCCGTCGGCCATCACCGCCCGCTCGCCGAGCGCCAGGCGCTTCGGCGGGTCAGCCGACGACTGGACCTGCATGATGTTCTGCGCGGCAAGTTTTTCAAAGAAGCTCCAGCCGAGATCGCGCTGCATCTGGTAGGTCGCGGTCATGATCGTCCCGCTGTAGCCGGGATGCGCCTTGACGATCTTGCCCTTCCATTTCGGGTCGAGCAGATCGGCAAAACTTTTCGGCGCTTCTTCCTTTTTCACCAGATTGGTGTTGTAGGCGATGATCGAGACCCATACGCGGAAGCTTGCGAATTGGCCGTCCGGATCCTTGTGCTCGGCCGGATAGAATTTGGCGACGTCTTCGGGCACGAAGGCTTCCAACATGCCGTTCTTCTTCCAGACGATCGAATGCGCGGCGTCCGACGAATTGACGACATCGCAGGCGTGGATGTTGCTGCCATATTCCTGGCCGATGCGCTGAAATACCCGTTCCGCTCCCGAGCGCTCGACCCGCGCCGCGACACCCGGGAATTTGGCTTCGAACGATTTGGCGATCTTTTCGGCGAGTGGCAGATCGACAGATGTGTACCAGACGACCTTGCCTTCCTTTTTCGCCGCCTCGATGAGGGCCGGCGTAATAGCGGTGGCCGGCGGCGCAGCCGACAGGACCTTGGTCGAAAACGCCGCCCCCGCGGCGAGCGCGCTTGACCCGATCAGCACATCGCGACGTGACATTTTTCTGTTCTTCATTGACGTATCCTCCATACCTTCACCTTGTTGTTGCGCCCCGCGATCGTTTTATGAGCCGCTCAATGCCCGGCAGCGCTCCGGCGGCAGATGCAGCCAAACCGTGCTGCCTTCCGGAATATTTTCGCCGGCGGCGGTGAGCACGCGCAATTGCGTGCCGTCCTTGGCCTCGACCATATAGTCCCGGGTGCCGCCGAGAAAGACCTGCCTGACCACCGTCGCCGGCACGACGTTTTCACCCTGCCGCTGGGCGGCGGAAATGACGATATCGTGCGGACGGATGGACACCGGTGTCGCGGCACTGGCGACAACCTTCTCTCCGACACAACGCAGGACAGCGCCGGCAAAGTCGACGCGGGAGGCATCCACGCCCTTGCCTTTGATGACGTTGCTTGAGCCGATAAAGCGCGCGACGAATTCTGAACGGGGCCGGTCATAGATATCTTCGGGCGAGCCGGCCTGCTCGATCCTGCCGGCATTCATCACCGCGATCAGATCGGCGGTGGTCATTGCCTCCGACTGGTCGTGCGTCACATAGACCGTGGTGTAACGGTATTCGTCGTGCAGGCGACGAATCTCGAACCGCATTTCCTCGCGCAAGTTGGCATCGAGATTTGACAACGGTTCGTCGAGCAAAAGCGTTTCCGGCTCCACGATCAGCGCCCGCGCGAGCGCGACACGCTGCTGCTGGCCGCCCGACAATTCGCCGGGATAACGCTGCGCCAGCGGCGCCAGCTTGGTCGTCGCCAGAATGGCATCGAGTTTCTTGCCGATGGTGGCGCGATCCAGTTTCCGCAATTTCAAACCATAGATGATGTTCTCGGCCACGGTCATGTGCGGCCACAGGGCATAGCTCTGGAAAATCATGGACATGTTGCGCCGCTCGGGCGGCACGGTGTTGTCCGGAGAGGACACAAGTTTGTCGCCGACGCGGATTTCGCCGGCGCTCGGCTCGATAAATCCCGCAATCAACCGCAGCGTGGTCGTCTTGCCGCAACCAGACGGCCCCAACAGGCAGACCAGATGACCGTGCTCGATCGTGAGCGATATGTCGTCGACGACCGCAACGCTGCCATATCGCTTGGTCAGACCCCGCAACTCCACTGACGCCACGCGCTTCCTCCCATAAACCCGCCACTTGCCGCGGCTGTACTTATCGACTCTTTTTATATCTCCGCCGCCGACGCGAGTCTTTCGCCGTCACGGCGCAGCCGCTTACGAGCCGGTAAATACCGGCTTGCGCTTCTCCATGAAGGCTTTGCGGCCTTCTTTATAATCGTTGCTGGCAAAGCAGGCCTGCACCAGTTCGTCGCACTTTTTCAGGTTTCGCTTGCTTTCGTCCGCAACCGCCTGGCCGACGATATATTTCACCGAGTCGACCGTCAGCGGCGCATTGGCCGCGATGGTCTCGGCGTAATCCTTGACGTAGCTCTCGAGTTCCGCATCGGGCAGCACGCGGTTGACCAGGCCCATCACCTGCGCCTCGGTCGCCGTGAATTGCCGCGCCGTGAAGAAGATTTCCTTGGCGAAGGATGGCCCGACCAGATCGACGAGCTTTTTCAGGCCGTCGTAGCGATAGCCGAGACCCAATTTGGCGGCCGGGACGGCAAATTTCGAACCGTCGGTGCAGATGCGCATGTCGCAGCACAACGCCAGCCCGACCCCGCCGCCGATGCAATAGCCGCGGATCATCGCGATGGTCGGCTTGGGAAATGTGTAGAAAGCATTGTTGGCAAGATCGACCGCTGCGTTGTAGCGATCGACGCCTTCCTGCGTTGAGCGCTCTTTTTCGAATTTGGAAATATCGGCGCCTGAAATAAAAGCCTTGCCGCCGGCGCCGGTGACAACGACCACGCGGATGTTATTGTCGTTCTTGAAATCCTCCAGGAAACCCGAGGCTGCCTCCCACATTTCGAGCGAGACAGCATTGTGACGCTCAGGATTGTTGAAGGTCAGATAACCAACCTTGCCTTCCTTGCGCGACAGCATCTTGTCGGTCTGCGACATTCCATTCACTCCTTAAACAGCCTTTGCGGCGCGCAGCTCGGCGATGTCTTTATCGGCGAAGCCGAATTCCTTGAGAATCTCGTCGGTGTGCTCACTCAGGTCCGGCGGCCGTGTCGCAATCTTGCTCGGCGTGCGCGAGAGCTTGAACGGCTGTCCGACCAGGCCGAGCCGGCTGCCGTCGGAGCGCGCGGACTCCTGCGCCAAGCCGAGATGCTTGACCTGCGGATCGGCGAACACCTGATCGATCGAATAGATCGGCCCGCATGGCACGCCGACTTTGTTGAAGATCGCGACCCATTCCGCGCTTGATTTCGTCGCCGTGGCTTTGTCGATTTCCGCATTGAGCGCGTCGCGATTCTGCAAACGCAACTTGCCATTTTTGTAATCCGGCGACGCGATCCACTCCGGATGATCCACCGCGTTGCAGAAGCGCTCCCAGATCACCGTTCCTGTGACGGCAATATTCAAATATCCGTCTTTGGTCTTGAACACGCCGGTCGGGATCGAGGTCGGGTGATTGTTGCCGGCCTGCTTGGCCACCTGTCCCTCGGTGAGGAAGCGCGCCGCCTGGAAGTCGAGCATGAAAATCTGCGCCTGCAAGAGCGACGTGTTCACCCATTGGCCTTCGCCGGATACCTCGCGCTCGAGCAGCGCCGTCATGATGCCGAGCGCGCAGAACAGCCCGGCGGTGAGGTCCGCGATCGGAATTCCAACCCGCATCGGGCCGCCGCCCGGCGCACCAGTGACCGACATCAGCCCGCCCATGCCTTGCGCGATCTGGTCGAACCCCGGCCGCTTCGCATATGGGCCATCCTGGCCGAAGCCGGAAATGCTGGCGAGGACGATGCGCTTGTTCACCTTGCGCAGGAACTCGTAATCGATGCCGAGGCGATCCTTCACGTCCGGCCGGAAATTCTCGACCACGACATCGGCCTTTTCGACCAGCCGCTTGAACGCCGCGAGACCCTGCGGCGACTTCAGGTCGAGCGTCATGCCGCGCTTGTTGCGCTGAAGATTCTGGAAATCGGAGCCTTCGCGCGGACCGCCCGGCCCCTCGCCTTCCGACAGATGCGGCGGCGCCTCGATCTTGATGACATTGGCGCCCCAATCGGCGAGCTGGCGAACGCAGGTCGGACCCGAGCGGACGCGCGTGAGATCGAGGACGGTAAAGCGGGAAAGAGCCTCGGAGGCTCTGGTAAACGGCATTTCAACGGCTCCGGAGTGGCTATTTGGCCCAGAACGAGCGTTTTGGGGGCCGACATTCCCCGATCTTCCTCGGCTTGTCCATCAGACCCACCCGTCGCCACCGGGCTTGTCCCGGTGGCCCCGATTAGAAGGGCAAGTCAGTGCCACCCCGAGCGGGATGGCCGGGACATAGGCGTGCAAAGCACGCCGTCCTTGGGACGGCTATGCCCGGCCATGACGACAAAACTGCTGAGATAAACCACTTTATTCATCATTTGGCGGAATAAGGAGCAGCGACGCCTTGAAAAGAACATCGCAGGCTGTCATATGATCGCCAACGGATGAAAGACCCGGTCTCGGGTTTGCGGGCTGCGTGCACGAAACTCTTTAAAACGAATTTCGCCCCGCCTCCTCCGTTTCTCCAACGAGCCGACAACCCTGGCCACGCGGGATGTCTTTAAGAACCCCGCGATCCCGCCGGCTGCAAAGGCAGTACGGCCGTTTCGCCGTATAAGAAAGAGACTCTTTGACTTCATTTAACGATTTCGGCCTCGCAGCGCCGATCCTTCGCGCCCTCGCGGAAGAGAAGTACGTCACTCCCACTCCGATCCAGGATCAGACCATTCCGATAGCCCTTCAGGGCCGCGATGCCGTTGGTATTGCGCAGACCGGAACCGGCAAGACCGCGGCCTTCGCGCTGCCGATCCTCAATCACCTGTTCAACAAGCGTCAGCGTCCCGCGCAGAAATCCTGCCGCGTGCTGGTGCTTTCGCCGACACGCGAATTGTCCAGCCAGATCGCCGACAGTTTCCGCACTTATGGCAGGCACATTCGGCCGCTTGCGATCGAACTCGCCATCGGCGGTGTACCGATCAACCGGCAGATGCGCGCACTCGCTCGCGGTGCTGAAGTCCTCGTGGCAACGCCCGGCCGCTTGCTCGATCTGATTAATCAACGCGCGCTGCGTCTCGACCAGATCGAAGTGCTGGTCCTGGACGAAGCCGATCGCATGCTCGACATGGGCTTTATTCACGACATCAAGAAGATCGTCGCGATGCTCCCAAAGGCACGGCAGACGCTGTTCTTCTCGGCCACCATGCCGCAGGAAATCACCCGGCTCGCCGACGCGATGTTGCGTGATCCGGCCCGCGTCGCAGTCACGCCGCAAGCCACGACGGTTGAACGCATCGAACAACGCGTCATCCTCACCGACAAGGCCTCGAAAGCGTCGTTGCTGGTCGAGGTCCTCAAGACCGAAAAGACCGATCGCGTCCTGGTGTTCACTCGCACCAAGCACGGCGCGGACAAAGTCGTTCGCGGATTGCAAAAGGCCGGTCATACCGCCGAGGCAATCCATGGCAACAAGTCGCAGAATCAGCGCGAGCGCGTGCTCGCGGCCTTTCGCAACGGCAAGCTGCGGACGCTGATTGCAACGGACATTGCCGCCCGTGGTATCGATGTCGACGGCGTGAGCCATGTCGTCAACTACGACCTGCCAAACATTCCGGAGAGCTATGTCCACCGCATCGGCCGCACCGCGCGTGCCGGCGCCGATGGCGTCGCCATCTCGTTCTGCGATCACGAAGAGCGCGCCTATCTGCGTGACATCGAGCGGCTCATCCGCATGACGATCCCCTCGACCGACCGCCGCACCGGCAAGCCGGTAGCACATTCAACGGGCCATGCGGCACCGCAACAGGCGGAAGCGCGCCATGGTGGCCGGCCAAATCGCGGCAATCGCCAGCGTGGTCATGGCGGCGGTCATGGTGGCGGTCATGGAAACGGCCACGGTCGCCCGGGCAAAAATGGCCACCGCTCCCATAGCGGCGGTAATGGTCATCAGGGCCGCCCAAGCCAGAACAGTCACGCTGCGCAGCAGCAGACCGCCACGGCGGGGGAGCCAAACAACATCGGAAATGTTACATTTATGCAGCGCACGAACGAGCCGCGCCGCAACGCCGGCCATCGCGCGCCGCGCTAGCGCATCGTCCCGAAAAGCGGAAACCGGTTTTCGGACAAGATCATGCGCCTAGCAAAGTAGACGACTGGGAGAGGACTGGATGGCGAAGGAAGAACTGCTGGAGTTCGACGGTACGGTGACCGAGGTTCTCCCGGACGGCAATTTCCGGGTGAAACTCGATAACGAGCATGAGGTATTGGCCTACACCGCCGGCAAGATGCGGAAGTTCCGTATCCGTACCGGCGTCGGTGATCGCGTGATCGTAGAGATGTCGCCCTATGACTTGCAGCGCGGACGCATCAGTTTCCGCCACAAGGGCGACGCACCGGCTCCGTCTCCACAACAGCGCCGGCCCAATTTCCGCGGCAGGCGTTAGATTATTCTTCCGGCCGGGCTGGCCGGACTATTGGCGCTGGGGCACGCCTGTCACTGGAGCCACGCGTGCCGATGATAGTATCCACCCTCCCCCGCATCGCGCTGGCGATCGTGCTCGCCGGCGCACTCAGCGCCGCCAGCGCGCAAGACGCTCCCCAGAACGCTCCCAAAGAGCGCGCGCAGCCAAGCGCCACTGAGCGGCAGGAAGCCGGCAAAGGCATCTTGCGGCTGCTGCCGCCGGATGCCGTGACCGAACATGCGATCGATACGTCGCGCGGCAAGCTCGCCTATACGGCGACCGCCGGAACGCTCGCATTTTATGACCAATCCGGCGATCAAAGCGCGTCGGTTTTCTACACCGCCTATATCGCAAAGAACGCCGCGCCCAACCGCCCGCTAACGTTTGTGTTCAATGGCGGGCCCGGCGCAGCGTCGGCATTTCTCCATCTCGGCCTGGTTGGCCCGCGCATTCTCGATTTCGGCGCGGACAGTCACGACGCCGCGCGCGCGAGCTTGCGCGACAACCCCGACACCTGGCTAGCCTTTACGGATCTGGTGCTGATCGACCCGATCGGCACCGGCTGGAGCCGCGCGATCAAGGGCGATGACGCAAAACATTTCTGGAATGTGCGCAGTGACGCCGACGCCATGGCCAAGGCGATCGCCCTGTATGTTGCCAAGAACAACCGTTCCGGTTCGCCGAAATATCTGTTCGGCGAAAGCTACGGCGGATTCCGTGCCGCCAAAGTCGGCCGCGTCCTGCAAACCGACCAAGGCATCACGATCGCGGGCATCGTCATGCTATCGCCGCTGCTCGAGGGCTGGCTCACGTTCGGCGACGATACCTCCGCGTTGCACGCAGCGCTGCAATTGCCATCGCTGGCGGCGGCCGAACTCGAACGCAAGCACGCATTTACGCCCGACGCGCTCGCCGCGGCGGAAAAGTTTGCGATGACGGATTATCTCGTGACACTGGCCGGGCCGACTCCGAAGGGCGATGCCGCCAGTGCATTTTACGGACGCGTCGCCCAACTGTCCGGCTTGCCGCTCGACGCAGTGACGCAAGCGCGCGGATTTGCGGCCAACGCCTATGTGAAAACATTGCGAGCGGGCGATAGCAAGATCGTCAGCCGCTATGACGCGACCTTTGCCGTCGACGACCCCTATCCCGAGCGGCGATCGTCGCGCGCACCCGACCCCATCCTCGATGCACTTTCGCGCGCCTACGGCGGAGCCATGGCGTCTTACGCGCGCAATGAGCTCGGCTTCAAGACCGAGATGACTTATGCGTTGCTTGCCGGCGACGTCACCGGCCATTGGGATTGGCAAGGCGGCCGCGTGCAGGCCAGCGCCGAGGATGACCTGCGCGTGATGCTCGCCTATGGCCCGTCGTTCCGCTTGCTGGTCGCGCATGGCTATGCGGACATGATCACGCCCTACGCGATGACACGCTATATTCTCGACCATATGCCTGCGTTTGATCCGCCTGGCCGCGTCCAGCTCAAGCTCTATCGCGGCGGGCACATGCTTTATATCGACCCGGAATCGCGCAAGGCGTTCACTACGGATGCTGCGGCGTTTTATCGGCCGGGCGAATAGGCACGCATCAGGCGACGCGGCCGCCATCGAACTCAAGCACGTCGAAGCCGACGTGGCGGTCGACAACGTAAATCAACCCGCGCTGATCCAGCACCACGTCATTGCTCTGCGGCGCGGGTCTTCCGCCTGCGGGCTCGGGAATAAAGAAGCCGACTTCGCGCGGCGATGACGGGTCGGCCAGATCGACAACGCGCAAGCCGGCGCTGAACCACACGGCAAACACCAGAGTGCCTGCCATACGCTCGTGGTACTGATGAGCGCCAAAGCGTGCGCCTGGCGTGCGGGCAAATGGCGAGTCGAGTTCACTCACCTCGAACAGCGAGAGCGGCTTTACAGCCGAATAGTCGCTCGCGTCGAAAATTGACATGCCGGCATGCGGCCTGCCCCGCCGCGCCTCTTCCTCATTGGCGCTCTGCGCCTGGTCTTCTTCATCGATGGAAACGGCGATCCGCCGCCCGCCAAGTTTGACCGGCACCGGCATCACCGTATGTGTTGGTTCAGGAAAAGGCGGATGATAGTTATACGAAGCCACTGTTTTCGGATTTCTCAAATCGGCCACGTCGACAATTCGAAAACCGCCGTGCCAGCAGCTTGCCCACATTTCATTGTCGAATCGCAACGCATGGTGCAGCCGATGCCGCTTGCCCGCCCAGGTCGGTTTTTCACCGGCGGCGATATGCTGTCCGGGCATCCACCAGCGTGAAACCTCTCCGGGCTTCTTTGGATTGCGCAAATCGTAGATGACCAGGATGTTTCCGACGAAGCCATCCATCTCCGTGGAGATGTAGGCGTAGCGCTCGTCCATATCGAACCGGTGCACGCCAATGCCGCCGGTTAATTGATGGTGGATCAGCGCCGGCTTCGACGGAGCGGACACATCGTAGATGCGAAAGCCTCCGTTGCGATATGGCTGCTTTTCCGCAGCCTCAATCGCTGCGAGATCGGCTTCGGTGACATTGAGCTTCTGTGCGAGTTCGCCACGAGATGCGTCGCGTCCGAGAACCTCCCGCAACTCGCGCCGTACTGCCGGCAATTGTTCAGCACGCCGCCCGATCGGCGTTGGATTGCGCTCATGGTTCACGACCATCAGGCCGCCAGCAACGCGCACCTTGTGGCTATGGGAAGCGGGATCGTCGAGTGTCACCGTCGCCACCAGACGCGGATTTTTCGGATCGGCGATATCGACGATCGAGGTGCCGAGATTCTCTTTATTGGGGATGTGCCCAACATAAGCAAAGTCACCCGCGATGGTGACCTGCCCCGCCCCGGGCAAATCGAGATGACCGATCCGCCGCACATTTCGGGCGAGCGCACCGTTTGGCCTATCAACCTTGTTCATCGGCTATTTATCCAGTGTGGCGCCCGAGGCTTTCACGATTGCCGTCCATTTCGGGATTTCAATGTTGATATAGGCCTGAAATTCTTGCGGCGTGTCACCAACAATGTCGACGCCGAGCTTGCCAAGCGAAGCCTCCACGCCCGGATCGTGCAGCGCCTTGACCGCCGCATCATGCAGCGCCGCAATCACCTGCGGCGGCGTCCCGGCTGGGGCAACCAGTCCATGCCATGTGCTCGCATCGAAGCCCTTGAGGCCGGCCTCATCTACTGTTGGAAGGTCGGGCAACACTTTTGTGCGCTTGAGCGTGGTCACCGCAAGGGCGCGAACCCGACCGCTTTCGATATGTCCGATCACCGAAGCGGCGGTCGCAAACATCATCTGATCGTGACCGCCGATGACATCCTGCAAGGCGGGAGCAGCGCCTTTATATGGCACATGCACGATATCGATTTTGGCTTCGGACTTGAACAATTCGCCGGCGAGATGCGCGGCCGCACCGTAACCCGACGAAGCAAAATTGATCTTGCCCGGCTGCGCCTTCGCAAGCGCGATCAGTTCTTTCAGCGAATGCGCCGGCACGTCCGGATTGACGACAAGAATGTTGGCCTGCGTGCCGATCAGCGTAATCGGGACGAAGTCCTTGCCCGGGCTGTAGTTGATATGTTTGTACAGCGCCTCGTTGGTGGCCAGAATGCTGTTGTTGCCCATCAACAGCGTGTACCCATCGGGCGAAGAGTGCGCGACACCTTCAGCGGCAATGTTGCCGCCCGCGCCGGGCCGGTTCTCGATCACGAACGGCTGACCGAGCAATTGCTCCATTTTCTTGCCGACGATACGTGCAAGCACGTCGCTCGGTCCGCCGGGCGTAAATGCGACAACCAGCGTGACGGGGCGGGAGGGATAGTCCGCAGCGGCGACAGGAAGGACGTTCAGCAGGACAGCGGATGCGGCAACCAGCGCCATCCGCCTCCAGGTCGTCGATATCGTCATGAAAACCGGCTCCGCCCGACACCTGGTGACAGTCCCTGCGCGGGCATCACCGACGCCATCAAAACAGCGCCTGCAACAATAGTGGGCTTGCCGAAATTCTCTACAGAAAGTTTGGGCTTTGTTCCCGAAAGGGCTGCCCAATAAACCGACGCAAAATCATTCAGTGCGGGTGAGCTGGTGCTCTTCGGCGATCCGCTCGAAAGTCTCGGCGGTGCTTTTGATCCGGTAGGACAGGCGCCGGTCATTTTCGATGGGCAGCTGCCGCACAATCTTGTATGTGCCGCGCGAGGCGTTGTTGCCGAATTGCGGCTCGTAATAGACGTTCTGGCCGTTGGAATATTTGTGGCTCATGTCCGTCCTTTCCAGGTTGGCGTCGATCTGCGCACAAACAGCGGTTATGGCAGTACCGAGCAAAAACGCCCGGCTCGGTGGCCGGGCGCCGGCATTACATAATTCGATGCCCGATCAGGCATTCTGCAGGTTGGATGCCGCCTGCTTGCCGCGCTCCGTCACCACTTCATAGGTGAGACGCTGGCCCTCATTGAGGGTGCTCATGCCAGCGCGTTCGACTGCGCTGATGTGCACGAACACGTCGCGCGAGCCGTCGCTCGGAGTGATGAATCCAAAACCTTTTTGCGTATTGAAGAACTTGACGGTACCTGTAGCCATGATGGCATTCCTTGCGTTACACGCTGCTTCGAGTTGAGATGCGCACGAGTGTTCATGCGATCGAAACGTCCGAGTTTTGGCGGGTGACTTGATAAGCGCCCAAGTCGGGGCGGCGCAGCAAGGCAAAACCGAAAACCTGGTTTTCAACAGGCGCTGCTTACATGATTTAGCGCTTTAAGTCCAATTCCGTGCTGCGACAGCATTTTCATCGAATCCTTGCGCCAAGCGTGAAATCCGAGGTCAACGCGACATTGACCAATATCAATGTACCTCGCACCGCAAAATGAAGACATTGGCGTCGTTGCTGAATTTGGAATCCCGTCTTTTCATTATTTCACATAAGATAGCGGTCGCAACCATTTGAAGACCAGTTGGGGCAAAACCGTGAAACAAGATCGGGAAAAGCTATCCAGTCGCGATCAGTTCACCGGGCCATTTATCGAGACAGCGATCCGGCTCGGAGCTCTCGCTCTACTCCTGTATTGGACGCTGATCCTTGTCCGTCCTTTCATCTCAATCGTGATCTGGAGCGTGGTGCTGTCTGTCGCGCTCTATCCCGTATTCGTGTGGATGTCGCATTTCCTTGGCGGGCGCCGTCGATTGGCAGCCTTTGTCGTTACGGTTTTGACCTTGCTGATTGTCATCGGTCCGGCAACCTGGCTTGCATTGGGACTGATCGATAGCCTCCGCATCATCTCCGAGCGGCTCGATTTTTCCAGTTTGGCAATCCCCCCGCCTTCACAATCGGTGAAGGAGTGGCCGCTGATTGGCGATCCGATCTATCAATTTTGGGACCTTGCATCGACGAACTTCAAGGCCGCTCTGGCCAAGATATTGCCTCAACTCAAGCCTTTGGGCGGCAGCCTGCTTCGCGTTGGCGCCGACACGGGCATCGGTATGATCAAGTTTCTTGCTTCCATTGTTGTCGCCGGCTTCCTCTTTTCGCCGGCGCCGGCACTCGCGGATGCCGTCAAGAGTTTCTCGCGCAAGCTTAATCCAGAGCGGGGTGAAGAGTTTGCCGTCCAGGCCGCCGCAACCATCCGGGCGGTATCGCGCGGGGTTATTGGCATTTCAGTTTTGCAGGCCCTTCTTGCAGGTCTCGGTTTGATGGCTGCCGGTGTCCCTCAAGCCAGCTTGATTGCTTTCGCGGTCTTAATTCTCGGCATCATCCAGATTGGACCAACGATTGTTATCGTTCCGGTCATTATCTGGAGCTGGACGGTGATGGAGACCGGGTCGGCGCTGTTGTTCACCGCCTACATGATACCGGTCAATCTCATCGACAATATTCTAAGGCCCATCGTCATGGGCCGCGGGTTGAAGACTCCGATGCTGGTCATTTTGATCGGTGTGATTGGCGGCACGCTTGCTTACGGGATCACCGGACTTTTCCTTGGCCCGATTGTGCTTGCGGTCATTTGGGAACTGTTGGCCGCGTGGATAAAAGAGCGCGATATAGCTTGATAAGTTGCTGCGCTCTCGATCTGGACAACTCAGCGGCATTCTTTTACTGATTAGCCAGGTCCCCAGATGCCGCAGCCGCAAACATCTAGCGTCCAAACTCTCAATGTCCCTCAAACGCTGGCGCAGGCCGTAGAACTCCATCGTCAAGGCCGCCTCGCCGACGCAGAGCGCCTTTACTCAGCCATCCTGGCAGTCAGGCCCGACCAGTTCGAGGCGTTGCACCATCTGGGTGTCATCAAGCTCGCCCAGGGCCAGCCCGGCGAAGCGCTTCAGCTCATCGCGGCGGCGATGCGCTCAAAGGCACCGTCGCCACAGATCCTGTTTAACCAGGGTCTCGCACTCAGTGCGCTCAATCGTCCGTTCGAAGCCGTCGAGAGCTTCGATCAGGCGATCAAGCTGAAGACAAAATTCCCTGAAGCGCACAACAACCGGGGCGTTCTGCTCGCGGCACTTGGCCGCGACGAAGAAGCCCTGGAAAGCTACCGCAAGGCTTTGGCGATTACGCCAAATTATATTGATGCGCTCTCCAATCGCGGCGCGTGCCTGACGAAGTTGAGACGCTATGGCGAGGCAGTGGCGAGTTACGACCGCGCCATCGCCTTGAAGCCCGATTATGCCGATGCGCTCTACAATCGCGGCGTTGCCCTGGAAGGTTTGCGGCGGTTTGACGAAGCGCTGGCGAGCTACGACTGCGCCATCGCCATGCGCCAGGACTTCGCCGAGGCACTTTGCAGCCGCGGCAGCGCGCTGTGTCAATTGAAAAGGTTTGACGAGGCGCTGGCGAGTTTCGAGCGTGCACTCTCCCTGAAGCCGGATCATGCCGAAGCACTTTATAATCGCGGCATCGCCTTGGAGCACTTCGAGCGATTTGATGAGGCGCTCGCGAGTTACGACCTCGCGCTCACGCTGCTGCCGAATCTCGCCGAGGCGCACAGCAATCGTGCGGGTGTCCTTCGCCACTTGAAACGATTTGGCGAGGCGCTGGAAAGTTGCGATCGCGCACTCGCTTTGCAACCAAACCTCGCACAGGCGCTAAGCACGCGCGGCAGCGTGCTAAACGGCCTGAAACGGTATGATGAAGCGCTGGCAAGCTACGATCGCGCGCTCGTCGTGTGGCCTGATAACGCAGAAATTTATTTTAATCGCGCTCACACTTTGACGACACTAAAGCGATTCGACGAGGCGTCAGCGAATTACGCTCGCGCGATCGCGCTAAAGCCCGACTACGCCAACGCGCATCTCAATGATGCACTGCTGAGGCTGCTCACTGGTGATTTCGCTCGCGGGTGGGAAAAGTATGAGTGGCGCCTGAGAATGGATTCGGTGATTTCCTCGCGACGCCATTTCCCGCAGCCGCTTTGGCTTGGCGACGCAGTGATCCGGGACAAGACCATCCTCGTCCACAGCGAGCAGGGTTTCGGTGACGCAATTCAATTCTGCCGCTACGTGCCGCTCGTCGCCGAGCGTGCCGCCCGCGTAATCCTCGAAGTTGGACGCCCGCTTCGGAAACTCATGGCCGGTTTTTTGGCCGATTTTGCACCCACAGCACACGTCATCTCCAGGGGCGATCCGCTGCCGGATTTTGACGTCCAGGTTCCGATACTCAGTTTGCCTCTGGCCTTCGGGACGCGGCTTGAAACGATCCCCTCCGGCACGCCCTACCTTCAGGCGCACTCGCCGGGCGCGAAGAATTGGCACACACGGCTCGGGCCGAGGACGCGACCCCGGATTGGGCTCGCCTGGTCGGGCAACGCGGAGAATACCAGGGACAGCGAACGATCGATCAGCCTGCGTCAGCTGTTTCGGCTCCTGGATGTCGACGCAGCGTTTGTGAGTTTGCAGAAGGACGTGCGCGCCGACGATCTAGTCGCGCTCAAGGAGCGTGGCGACATTCTCCATGTTGGTGATGAGCTAGAAGATTTTACCGAAACCGCAGAGCTTATATCGCAGCTGGATCTCGTCATTTCGGTCGATACCAGTGTCGCTCATCTTGCCGGCGCACTGGGAAAGCCGGTTTGGATCATGGTGACATATATCCCCGACTGGCGGTGGTTGCTCGATCGCGGCGATAGCCCCTGGTATCCGACTGCCCGCCTCTTTCGCCAGGCGAACGTTGATGACTGGGAAGGCGTGATCGCGCGCGTCCATGACGCTCTGCGCGGGTTTAACCCTGCATCGTAAGTAAGACCCGGTCTGGTGCGAGACTTCGATTTAGCGGGGTCTATCGGCGTTTGAGAGATATTGTCACATTGGTCACGCGGCTCCCCGGCGACCGCAGCGAGACCGATTGCCGGCTGCCGTGCGTGGTCACGTCCAGAAACGCCGCAAAACTCTGCCCTTCAATTCGCGCGTCGATACGGTTTCCTTTGACGCTACCGAAGAACTGGCCGGCAACATGATTGGTGGCCTCGAACCAGCTGCCGGTCAGCGAACCGCCATTGTTCCGGGCGTTGCCTTGAAAATCGACATTGTAACTATCGCTGGCGCATCGCAGCGACAGCTTGAGGTCGTTGCCGGTCCCTTGCGTGTCGTAACTCGCCCGGCACCGGATCGGCTCGTGCGATCCACCCTGCAGCGTGATGTTGCCGCCACCGACCCAGGACCCGGACAAATCAGCAAAGGGTCCTTGCTGCGCGTAGCCTGGACGTACCGATAGCGACAGTGCGGTCACGAATACCGCGACAGCGATCAGAGCGGTGTAGACGTTCGCCAGTCGTGATGTTGCGGGTCTGAAATTAAGGTCCGGTGCTTGAGCCCTAAGCGCGGCCCCGCCACGCACAGACAACAGAACAGCACTGCGTGTTTTCATGTCGCCCCCCAGCCCGGCTATCTTAGCGGTCATTTGCGTGCAAAGGCAAAGAACCATTTAATGATGACGGCCTTGAGATGGCATCCCTAATCCAAGCAAAACAATGCTCTAGGGTGGCCGATCCGCGAAACTCCAAGTTCGTCAATGGTGGCGATCCCGAGATCGGTATTGCAGCGCTTCGATTCAACTAGGCCGCAATCGTCTTGCGCCGCTTTGCAACCTGAGGTCCCGCCGGAGGCCGCAATCCGGCAGCGCCCTTGGAAAGGGTGTAGGTCACGCAATCCTGGATGTGCTTGACGAGAACTGCCTGCGCCTTCGCCGCATTGCGGTTTAGTGCACAGTCCAGAAGTTGGCGATGCTCATCCGCTGCAATTTCGCCGCGAAACACCACGGCAATCATCTGATAGCGCAAATATTTGTCGTACACAGCCGCATGCGCGTCCAGCAGCGCCTTCGAACCGCACGCCGACAACAACGCGTGATGAAATTCCCAATCGTAGCGTTTCCACGTTTCCGGCGCGCTGCGATCACCCGCCAGCATGCGTTTTTCCATAAGCGCAAGCTTGTGATGCGCCGAAACGACCCGGCCCTCCCACTCGAGGTCTCCCGCGGCAAATGATTGCTGGAGCGCGTGACACTCCAGTAGCTGTCGCAAATTGGCGAGTTCCTTCAGGTTCTCCGCGGACACAGCAGCAACCTCAAAGCCGCGCGCACTTTCCGCGACAATAAGGCCTTCGGACGTCAACCGGTTAAGCAGCTCACGCAACGTGCTGATGCTGACCCCGTAAGCCTCTTTCAATCCGTCGAGCTTGAGTCTCTGCGCCGGCAGAAGACGGCCGAAAACGATGTCGCTTCTGATCCGGCGGTAGGCCTTTTCTCCCGCGGTTTCCGCAGTCGCAATCCGGCCGGTCATGGGTACGCCCTCGTCTGACAACTTCAATTTTCTTGCTGCCACCCTATCAAAAGCCGATCATCTGATGAAACCATTTTTATCTATTAAATCACCCTTGGTGGGACGCAATAAGTCGACCTCATCTCCGCGACGAAGCGGTCAGGGAGGATCAAGATGGGTTCATTGTTCACGCGCCGTGCCGTGGTGGCCGGGGGCGCTTCGGCGTTCGCTTTGGCGTCGTCGGGGATTGCCCACGGGCAAACGAGGCAAAAACTCAAATTCAGCTGCGCGTTTACCGAAACCGATCCGCGCGCCGATGCATACAAAGCGTTCGCAGCGGCAATCAAGGACGACTTCGATCTCGAGCCATATTGGGCCAACACCCTGTTCAAGCAGGGCGCCGAGCTGGTCGCACTCCAACGCGACAATCTCGACCTTTGCAATTTGGCGCCGGCCGATATCTCGAAACAAATTCCCGCATGGTCATTGCTGACGTCGGCTTACCTGTTCCGCGACGCCGATCACATGAAGAAAGTATTCAAGAGCGACGTCGGCAAAGAATTCATAAAAATGGCCAAGGACCAGCTTGGCATCCAGATCATAACGCCGGTGTATTTCGGCGCGCGCAACGTGAACCTGAAACCCGATAAGCCGATCAAATCCCCGGCAGACCTGCAGGGCATCAAGCTCCGGATGCCGCCCGGGGAATTCTGGCAGTTCCTCGGCGAGTCACTTGGCGCCAATCCAACACCCGTTGCCTATGCCGAACTCTATACGGCCTTGCAGACCGGTACGGTCGATGGTCAGGACAACCCGCTGGTCAACAGCAAGCTCATGAAATTCGACGAGGTGACGTCCCAATTCATACTTACCCGTCACGTCATCGGTTACGATGTGATGTCGATCCGCTCAAAGATTTGGGACGCGATGAAGCCGGAACAGCAGGCCAAATTCCAGGCGGCAGCCGACAAGGCAATGGACGACAACACTGCGAAGTTCATCGCGCAGGAAGCCGATGTCATTGCGTACTTCAAGAAAGAAGGGAAAAAAGTTTACGAACCGGACCAGGATGCATTCAGGACCTTTGCGCAGAAGAAGTACGCTGAAAAATACGGCAATGACTGGCCGAAGGGCGCGCTGGAGCGGATCAACGCGGTCAAGTAATTCCGCGCGCTTACGCGCCTTCCGAAATAAATCCGGCCGTCGTTCACGTGATGGCGGCCGGCACACCGTGTGGTGCGACTGACTGGTTCGCCCGAATCAGACAGGCAGGCGGGGAAACATCATGACATTCGAACAATCCGCCGCGCTGGGCCGATGGCTTCGTCGCCGGGCAGAGAATGTCACGGTCGCATTGCTGTCGGTCATGTTCGCGACCTTCATCATTCAGATCTTTTTTCGCTATGTCCTGAACAATCCCATTGGCTGGTCTGAAGAGGTCATTATCACGACCTGGCTGTGGACGGTGCTTTGGGGTGCAGCTTTCATTCTTGGTGAGGCGGAAGAAATCCGCTTCGATATAATTTATTCGAACATCTCTGAAGGTACGCGGCGCGTATTCACGGTCATAACCGGAATTGCGCTCGTTTTTATATATGGCATTTCGCTGCCAGCCGCATATCGATACGTCAGCTTCATGAAGGTGGAGCGGTCGGCGTACCTGCATGTGCCGATCAATGTGATGTATTCGGTCTACATCATTTTCACCGTCGCCTGCATCGGTCGCTATTGCTGGCTGGTGTATCAGGCGCTTCGTGGCGCGAAATCACCCCTGACCGACCCCGCCAAGGTCGGTGACTGATCATGCCGATCAGCCCTTTTGCACTCTGTATTCTGGCGATTGTTTTGCTCGGCGCCCTCGGCCTGCCGATCGGGCACTCGATGATCGTGGCTTCGATCTTTTATCTCTTGTTATCGGGCCTCGACCTCGGAACGGCCGCCGAGCAAATCCTGAACGGGCTTTTCAACAGTTATGTCCTGCTCGCGATCCCGCTCTTTATCCTCGCCGCCGATCTCATGAACATCGGCAGCCTCACCGACCGCCTGCTGCAATTCTGTCTGGTGTTGGTCGGACAATTCCGCGGCGGCCTGGGACACGTCAACGTCGTCGCCAACATGATCTTTGCCGGCATGTCCGGATCGGCCATCGCAGACGCCGTTGGCATCGGCCGCATCATCATCGGCATGATGACCAAGGATGGCCGCTATCCGATCGCATATGCCGGCGCAATTACCGCCTCCGCCGCCATTATCGGGCCGATCATTCCGCCGTCGATCCCGATGGTCCTGTATGCGCTGATCTCGGATACATCGATCGGCTACCTTTTCCTCGGCGGCTTCGTTCCGGGCATCATGCTTGGACTTGGCTTCATGATCACGAATTCGATCATCGCGCGGCGCCGGAATTATCCGGTCGAAGCCCCCATCCCGATGAAGGACATTCCGAAAATTACGATCAGGGCGTTTCCTGCGCTGATGCTGCCGGTCATTCTGTTGTTCGGCATATACGGCGGCGTCATGACACCAACGGAAGGTGCTGCCGCAGCAGCGTTTTATGCGTTGTTCGCATCCACCGTTCTCTATCGCGCGGTGACCTGGAGGCAACTCTACGAAGCCATTCTCTCGAGCGGCAAGGCAACAACGTCGATCGGCATGCTCATCGCCGGGGCCATGGTTTTCAATTACGTGGTCACAGTCGAGAACATTCCCAATGCGCTGGCGCGCTTCATGGGAAGCTACGATCTCGCGGCAGGCGGCTTCCTGCTGCTCGTTAATGTCATTCTGCTGATCCTCGGGTGCTTGTTGGAAGGCAGCACCATCCTGCTGGTGGTTGTGCCGATTTTCATCCCGACCGCCAAGACGCTCGGTATCGATTTGGTGCATTTCGGCGTGGTCGTCGTCGTCAACATCATGATCGGCTTGCTCACCCCGCCCTACGGCCTGCTCCTGTTTGTCCTTGCCAACATGACCAAGCAGCCGCTGGGCGCAATCGTGCGTGAAGCCGCGCCGTTCATTGTGATGTCAATTGTCGTTCTCGCGGCCATCACGACTTTCCCCGAAACAATTCTCTGGTTGCCGCGCATCTGGGGCTACAAGGGCTAAGCTGCCGATGAACAAACCCATCTATGTCCTCAACGGACCCAACCTCAATCGCCTCGGCAAACGTGAGCCTGAAATCTACGGGGCAACAACTCTGGCCGAAGTCGAGGCGTCATGCCGGACTGAAGCAGAAGGTCAAGCCATCGAATTCCGTCAGACCAACAGCGAAGCGCAAATGATCGACTGGATTCACGAAGCGATCGATGAAGGCAGCGGCATCATCATCAATCCGGCTGCATTTACGTTCACGTCAATCGCAATTCTTGACGCGCTCAAGATGTTTCCGGGCCCGATCATCGAACTTCACATCTCGAACATCCATCGTCGCGAACCCTACTATCATCACTCTTATGTCTCCAAAGTCGCGACCGCGGTGATTGCCGGCTTGGGCACGAATGGGTATCGCATGGCTGTGCGCGCCCTCCGCAATATGATCTGAGATATACGTAGCCGCTAAGCCTTGGCCATAGCCTTTTCGCGCGCAGCGAGCGCCGTGGCGAAAGCACGGTGCAGCCGCGCAGGATCGGGCTCAACGCCGGTGAAAAGACGAAATGCCTCCACGGCCTGGTAAACGCACATCCCGCCGCCGCTCATGACACGAGCGCCTTTCGCGGCCGCCGCCTGAATAAACTCGGTTTCGATTGGCGTATAGATCACGTCAGCTGCCCAGTGCGCCGCCTTCAGCGCAGACACAGGCACGGGATTGCCGGGAAAGCCGCGCATCCCGACCTGTGTGGCGTTGACGACGCCGTCCGCACCCGCAATGTCACGTTCAAGCTCGCTGGTGACGCGGCAACGTGAGGTGCCGTAATGCGTTGCAAGATCGGCCTTGAGCGCATTTGCGCGCGCGCCATCGAGGTCATAAACGATCAGGGTCGCAACGCCGAGGTCCATCAAGGCGAACGCAACGGCGCGCCCGGCGCCCCCGGCGCCGACCTGCACCACCGTCGCATTTTCGGCACTGCTGCGCCCGAAGCTTTCTTCAAAGCTGCGGCGAAAGCCAATCCGGTCAAAGTTATAACCGGTCGTTCGGCCATCCGGCGCAATCGCGACGGTATTGATCGCACCGACTTGAGCGGCTTGCAGGTCCACCGCATCGAGCAGCGTTAGAATGTCCTGCTTGAAGGGAAAGGTGATGTTTGCGCCGGCAAAACCGGCGATTTTCATGGCATCGAGCAATTGCCCCAGCCGCCGCCCCGGCAAGCGATCGACATCCATCAAGTGATAGAAACCATTGATGCCCGCGCTTGCAAAAGCATCGGCAAAAAGCGAGGGCGTGAGCGATCCCATGATGTTCGCGCCAATCAGTCCGATCAGGAGTCTGTTCTCGTTCATGGGATCCGATCCGAAACAGGATCAGTTTCGGAGGACGTCATTAAATGTGCCGACGCAGCTTTTGAGATACTCATCACGATAGCAAAGCGGCTTCTCTGAGACCTGGACACCCATTTTCTCCCATGAACCTGGAATCGTCCCGTATTGTACACCACCCAATGACGCTTCTGGGTCATTAGCGGACATTGGCGCGGTCCGAAAATGTCCGCTTCACCCCCGAAAGCGGACATCCACGGCCGACTTACACATGTCCGCTAAGTGCCAATAGCGGATATTGTGATATGCTGATCGGATTGCGCCCAGCCCTTGTGGCGAAAATCGTTGTCGCCGATTTCAATCGCGGTAAGGGTCTTGACCGGGTAAGATGTTTCGATCGCCGTCGATGCCTGATGCGGTACATTGCCGAGACCAGAGACCGTGAAAATTTGTTCAATTTCCTAACAGCACACGCCTCACGGTAACATGGGGAACCGAGCGTATAAGCTGGCGGAGACATTCGACCGCGCTGTTTCGGCGTTCAGAGCAGGCAAATTTATTAAGGCAGAAAGATTATGCCGACAAATAATATCCGCAAAGCCGGATTTTTTTGATGCAGTTCATTTATTAGCTGTCGTTCAATCCGCGCTCGGCAAGCATGACCTGGCATTAGTAACTTATGATCGCGCGCTCGTCTTGCGGCCGGACTATGCAGAGGCGCTATACAACCGTGGTAATTCTCTAACGGAATTGAAACGGTTCGAAGAGGCGGTGGCAACCTACGACCGCGCCCTCGCGCTCAATCCGCAATATCCTGAGGCACTATACAATCGCGGCAATTGCTTACGCGCGTTGAACCGGCTCATTGATGCGTTGACAAGCTATGACCGCGCGCTCGCTTTGCGTCCAGATCACACTAAGGCACTTATCAACCGTAGCAACACCCTCGCAGGCTTGAAACAGTTCGATGAAGCGCTGGTGAGCTACGACCGTGCACTTATTTTGCAGCCGGACAACGCGACTGTACTTACCAATCGTGGCAATACCCTTGCGGAGATGAAAAGGTTTGATGAAGCGCTGGTGAGCTACGACCGTGCACTCATTTTGCAGCCGGACAACGCGGATATACTTACCAATCGTGGCAATACCCTTGCGGAGATGAAAAGGTTTGATGAAGCATTGGCGAATTATGATCGCGCTCTCGCTGCACAGACCGATTACTCCGAAGCATTCTCTGGTCGTGGCAATGTACTGGTGTCATTGAGGCGATTTGAAGAGGCATTGATAGCCTACGACGGTGCATTCGCCTCGCGGCCGAATTTCGCCGGAGCGTTGTCCAATCGTGGCAATGCGCTTACAGAAATGGCGCGATTTGGTGAGGCGCAGACAGCCTACGATCGCGCACTTGCCTTGCAGCCGGATTTCGCGGACGCACATTGGAACGAGGCCTTGTTAAGGCTTCTGACCGGTGACTTCGCCCGCGGGTGGTCGAAGTATGAATGGCGTTGGGAATACGGCGTTGTGAGCGGTCTCACAAAGCCCAACTTCCCGCAACCGCTCTGGCTTGGCGAGGGCTCAATCGCCGGAAAGACGATCTTGCTCCATAGCGAACAGGGGTTCGGAGATACGATTCACTTCAGCCGCTACGTGCCACTCGTCGCCGCCTGCGGTGCCGACGTCATTTTGGAAGTCCAAGCGCCGCTTCAAGTGCTTTTGACCAGCCTTGCCGGCGCTTCAAAAGTCATAGCTAAGGGAAATCCACTGCCTGATTTTGATGTCCATTGCTCGTTACTTAGCTTGCCACTCGCGTTTGGAACGCAACTTGAGACGATCCCGTGCGATCAGCCCTACCTAACTGCTTCACCACAAGCTTTGGAGAATTGGAACGCGCGGCTTGGGCCAAAACGTGCTTTTAGGATCGGGCTTGTCTGGTCAGGCAACGCGGGACACCGGAGAGATCGAGATCGGTCGCTCCGTTTACAAACTTTATTGCCGCTTTTGGATATTGGAGCCACGTTTGTCAGCCTGCAAAAGGAGGTGCGCAGCGACGATGCAGCAATCCTTAAAGATCACAGCAACATTGTCGATTTTGCCGACGCGCTTGAAGATTTTGCTGACACGGCGGCGCTTATTTCAAACCTGGACTTGGTCATCTCGGCGGATACAAGTGTTGCTCACCTTGCGGGTGCACTCGGAAAGCCAGTCTGGATTTTGTTGAGCTATGTCCCCGATTGGCGCTGGCTGCTCGATCGGGACGATAGCCCCTGGTACCCCACGGCCCGTCTATTTCGGCAGAATGACACGCGTGAGTGGGACAGCGTGATCGCGCGCGTCCGCGACTCATTGCTTACGCTCATTGAAAACGGGGGCTAGTCAGCTGCGAGCATAGTGCAAATAATGTTGTCATTGTTGATTCGTACATGTCCGCTATGGGTCAAAAGCAGACATGTGCAGCGCATCAACTCATGTCCGCTTTACCCCCGCAGGCGGACATTGCAGTCCGGTTTGACACTTCGGCGTAATAAGTTTGCAAGATCAAAGTGATTTGGCGGTCCCGAGAGGAGTCGAACCTCCGACCTTCGGTTTAGGAAACCGCTGCTCTATCCTGCTGAGCTACGGGACCGTCGGACTGCGATGTAGCACAGGCGCCGTAAAGGTGCACCGCCACCAGCCCTAATCCACTTTCGCGCCCGAAGCAGCGACAACATCTTTCCACATTGCGCGTTCCTTCGCTGCAAAGGCGATGGCGCCTTCCGGTGTGCTGGACAGGACGCGCGCACCGGCCACCAGGAAACGGTCCTGGAGTTCTTTTTCGCCTGCGATCCGCCGCTGCGCCGCGGAAATCTTGTCGACGATCGGCCGCGGCGTTGCCGCAGGCAGCACAAAGGCAGCCCATGAGGTGACCACAAAATCGCTGACGCCTGCTTCGCCCATGGTCGGAACATCCGGCAATGTCGGCCAGCGCTGGGCCGATGTCACCGCGAGGGCGCGCATTTTTCCCGACTGGATCACCGGCACATAAGACGCAAGGTTGTCGATCGCAAACGTGACATCGCCGGAAAGCATGGCGGGAATTGTCTGCGCCGCGCCGCGGAATGGGACATGAACGGCATCGATGCCGGTGCGTTTGGTGAACATCACGCCGGACAGATGCGGCGAGGTGCCAACGCCCGGGCTTCCAAAATTGGTGCGTCCTGACTGTTTTGCCCAGATCAGGAATTCCGACAGCGTCTTCGCGGGCACATGGTCGGAAGGAACAACAAAAACGTTCGGCAGTTCCCAGGTCAACGATGCCGGAATCATGTCATGTTCTGGATCGTAAGGCATCTTGCTGTAGAGAAACTGGTTGATCGCGAAATGTCCTACGGTTGCGGAGCCAATGGTATAGCCATCCGGCGGACTGCCGGTGACCGCTGCAATGCCGATATTGCCGCCGGCGCCACCACGGTTCTCAACGACAAACGATTGGCTAAATATGTCCTTCAGCCGTTCGCCTAAAATGCGCGTGAGCACATCGGTCGAGCCGCCTGCGGGGTAAGGCACAATGATCCGCACCGGTCGGTCAGGCCAGTGACTGTCATCACCACGTGCCCGGGTCGCCACCATGACGCCGGCAGCGGCGGCCGAGGTCAGGAATGCGCGGCGGCTCGGCGACGGACGAGGCTTCTGCATTGATTTCTTCCCCAGCGGTTATGATGACGTTCACATTTATGCTGTCATTCTAGCGCGTCGCCGGGTGGCCGCCATCTCTATTGACGGGCTGCCGGCACGCAGTGGCAGTCCAGTTCATGAAGCGTTTGGCGTTACCCAACCCTGCCTTGGTCCTTGCGGCGGCATTTCTTTCACTCCTTGCCTGTCGTGCAACGGCACAAGCGCCCTGCAAACTCACCGATATCGGCACGGCTATTGTCGCCAGCGTGCGTGACGGCCGCACACTCCTGCTGGCCGATGGCAGAGAATTGCGCCTGGCCGCGATCGAAGTCACAGGCAACAGCCGCGATGCGCTTCAACAACTTGTCGACGGGCACAGCGTCCGGCTGGAACAGCTCGGCACAGCTACCGACCGCTATGGCCGGCTGGTCGCGTTCGTTTATACGGAAAATACGGAGCGATCCGTGCAGCAGGCAATGGTCGCGCAAGGCCACGCGCGGGTTTCGGGAAGAATTGGCAATAAAGCCTGTGCCGATGTGTTGTTGGACGCCGAAAAGGCAGCCCGCAAAGCGCGCCGCGGACTATGGGCCGACCCCAATTTTGCCCCTTTGCGGCCAGAGAATCCGACCCGGATTGGGGCTGCGCGGGGACAATTTGCGCTGGTCGAAGGCAAGGTCTTGTCGGTGCGTGAAAGCGGCGCCACTATATATTTGAATTTCGGGCGGCGCTGGACCAAGGACTTTACCGTCACCATTCTCAAACGCCATCGGCGTGAATTTGCCGCCGCCGGCATCGATCCGAAACAGCTGGAGGGTCGTCCGGTCCGGGTGCGTGGCTGGATCGAACAGCGCGATGGTCCCGTTATCGAGGCCGACGCGCCCGAACAGATAGAGCTCGTCGAGTAGTTTCTATTGTGAGTGAGAGCCGGATGGTTGCGGCACTGACAGGCAGATCAGCGAACGGGTCGCTCGGATTAGCGGCCCTGCTTGCCATTCTGTTGGCCGCCTGCACCAACACACCCGACAACCGCTTCGTCTCGCTGCCGGTCGCACAAGTCGCCGCGCAGGCCGATCCGACACCAGCGGCGCAGCGCGAACACGCGCGCATACTCGCCTCGTACGGCGGAGTCTACGACAACGCCCGCCTGCAAAGCCTGGTCGAAAAAACCGTCGCTCGCCTGGTGGCGGCATCCGAACGGCCGGATCTCAAATATCAGGTCACGATCCTCAACTCGCCGGCCATCAATGCGTTCGCGCTGCCAAACGGCAAGCTCTACATTACGCGCGGATTGATTGCGCTCGCCAACGACAAGGCCGAATTAGCCTCCGTGCTTGCGCACGAAATGGGGCATGTCATTGCGCGCCATGCGGCGATCCGCGAGGAGCAGGCCCGGCAGGTCGCCATCATCAGCCATGTGGTCAACGACGTGCTCAGCGACCCGCAGGTCGGGGCATTGGCGCTCGCCAAATCGAAGCTCACACTGGCGGCGTTCTCACGCGCACAGGAATTCGAGGCCGACGGCATCGGCGTCGGCATATCCGCGCGCGCCGGCTTCGACCCATTCGGGGCGTCACGCTTCCTGACCGACATGCAGCGCAACGCGGATCTCAAGGCCTCCAACGGCGGCGCGGATCCCCGCATGCTGGATTTTCTGTCGTCGCACCCGGCTACGCCAGATCGCGTCAAAAACGCCCTCGCCAATGCCCGCCAGTTCAGCGGGCCGGGCGCCGGCGAACGCGACCGTGCCGAATATCTCGGCAGTCTCGCCGGATTGATCTATGGCGAAGATCCCAGCGAAGGGTTCGCGCGCGGCCGGCATTTTCTTCATCCAAAGCTCGGCTTCACTTTCGTGGCGCCGCCCGGCTTCACGCTCGACAACACGGCGCAGGCTGTTCTCGGCCTCAAGGATGGCGGCAACGAAGCCTTGCGTCTGGACGTCGTAAGCGTTCCAGCCGAGCAATCATTGCCCGACTATCTGAAATCGGGATGGATGACGAATGTCGATGCCGCAAGCGTTGAGGAGTTTTCAATCAACGGCTTTCCGGCGGCAGCCGCCACCGCGACCGGCGACCAATGGTCATTCCGGTTGTTTGCGGTGCGTTTCGGCAGCGACGTCTACCGATTTATATTTGCGGCCAAGACCATGAACGCGCAAGTCGAACGCTCATTCCGCGACTCGGTGACGAGTTTCCGCCGCATGAGTTTGAAGGAAAGCGAACAGATCCATCCGATGCATCTGCAAGTCGTCACCGCCACGGCCAGCGACACTGTCGAAAAATTGGCGCGGCGCATGGCCACCAGCGGTCACGCAATCGAACGCTTCCGCGCGCTCAACGGTCTTTCCGCCACCGACCGGATCAAACCGGGCGACAAGTTGAAGATTGTTGCGGAGTGAAGCTGGCGCCGTGATAGCGCCTCAGTTCTCGCCTGCCTCAGGATTGAGCGTGAATTCACGCGGCACATCCGGGCCCCAGAGATAGAACGAATCCTCGGGTTTATGGTCGGCCGCAGGCCAGCGCTCTTCCTTCGGGATGTAGTCGATATCGCACGAATATTCCGAGAAACTTCCCCAGGGATCCATGACGTAGTGGAAGTAGTTGGACCCGAGCACGTGCCGGCCGAGGCCCCAGCCTTTGGTCCAGCCTTTGTCGTGCATGCGCATGGCGCCAAGACCGATGTCCTGGATGCTCGCCGTATCCCAGCTGCAATGGTGGAAGCCAGGACCGCTCGATTTCACCAGGGCCAGCAGATGATGGTCGCTGCCGTGAATACCGTGCATGAAAGCGACGAGATCCGACGCGCGATCTGAAAGCCGCAGACCGAGCGTGCGCTCATAGAATTTGATCGAAGCGTCGATGTCGCGGGTAAATATCAGGACATGCGACAGCCGGCGCGGCCGCACCGGTGGGGCCTTCTCACGTATGGTCGCGGCGGCAACGCCGGGGCCGACCGTGGACCACTCGCTCTGCGCCTTGTGATCCGGAGAAACCTTGCGCGCGACCTTCACTTCGATCAGCACGCCCTCGAGATTGCGGAACCAGAAACCGTTGCTCTCAAAGCCAGGCGGCGGATCGATCAGCTTGACGCCTTCGCCTTCGATGCGCGCCTTCAGCCGCGGTAGATCATCGGCATAGCAACCGAAGGAAAGGTGATGGAGCGCTTTGGTATTGGTGCCTTCGACCACCGAGCCCCAGCGGTGTTCATGACCAAATGTCTTGATCGCGAGCACGTTGCCATCGCGCCGAACGTCGAGGCCGAAATTGCCGTAGAAGTCCTGCGCGACCGACGCATCGGGCACCGCGAGCACGAACTGGTCCAGCGAGTGCACGCCGAGCGCATCGGTCTCGGTCGTCGGCGCGACATAGCCGCGAATGGCGGTCATCGATTACTCCATCAAACATCGAATGCGGTGGTTGGCCGGCATATAAGCCAGAGAAGTGGCCGGAGCAACTGCGGCCCGCGGCCCACAGAGCCCACAACGCAAAAGCCCGGCGCAGGCGCCGGGCTTTCGAATTGTTCGTATGGACCACGTGAGCGTTACGCGGCCTCTTCCTCGACCGCGTCGTCGGAACCAGCCTCTTCGGCCGGTTTGGGACCGCGGCGTGGGCCCTTGGCGAGTGCCGCCTCGATCTCCTTGATCGCTTCGGTCTCGGTCACGCGTTGCACGGCCGCGATCTCGCGCGACAGACGATCAAGCGCTGCCTCGTAGAGCTGCCGCTCCGAATAGGACTGCTCCGGCTGGGATTCCGACCGGTACAGGTCGCGAACGACCTCCGCGATGGCGACGATATCGCCGGAATTGATCTTTGCTTCGTATTCCTGGGCGCGGCGGGACCACATGGTGCGCTTGATGCGCGCGCGGCCCTTCAGCGTCTCCAGCGCGCGCTTAACAAGCGGCGCCTCGGCCAGCTTGCGCATGCCCACAGATACGATCTTCGCGGTCGGAACCCGCAACGTCATCTTGTCCTTGACGAAATTGATGACGAACAGCTCCAGCTTGGCCCCTGCGACCTCTTGCTCCTCGATCGCCATGATCTGACCCACGCCGTGGGCCGGATAGACGATGAATTCATTGGTCTTGAAGCCTTGTCGCTGGGTAGTCTTCTTATTGCTGGTCATTCCGGGCACGACTCCTTCACCGGCCCCTTTGCGGGCACCGGCCAGTTTGGCTGCGGGAGCCCCGGCGCGGACGGCACCGCGCGAGGCGTGGGAGGTCCGCCGCGCTTCGGCAGACTTTTTGGAACCCCGGCTCATGCCGGCGGAACCTTTTTTCGATTTATGACGCGTTTTTCCTGCCACTGCTCACGCGTGGATCGCACGCCCTCTAGTATGGGAACCCCGGAACTCAGCCACCGAAAAATAATGCTCCCGAAGGGGGAGCTCACCGATGGCAACGTCGTTCCTATCCATCTTTTACATATATAGCACATTTTTGGGCGGAATCAAAGCCTTATGCCGCCGCAGATCAGCTATTCGGCGGTAAAAACCCTGCAATTTCACCGAATCGGTTAATAGCTTCCGACAAGAAGGCCCTTGGCGGCCCTTGGCGGCCCTTGGCCGCACCTTGGGCGCCCTGGGAACCGGCTCAATCGCCAGTCCCGGGGTCGGGGGAGAAGAACTTTTTGAACTTCTCGGGGACGCCGTCCCACTCCTTGCCGTCGGCGGGAGCCTCCCGTTTGACCGTGATATTTGGCCAGCTCTTGGCGTATTGGGCGTTCACTTCCAGCCATTTTTCGAGGCCCGACTCGGTATCCGGCTTGATGGCCTCGGCGGGGCACTCCGGCTCGCAAACACCGCAGTCGATGCATTCGTCGGGGTGAATGACGAGCATGTTGTCACCCTCGTAGAAGCAGTCGACCGGACACACCTCCACGCAATCCATGTATTTGCATTTAATGCAGTTTTCGACGACGACGTAGGTCATTCCCAGCTCCGCACGGCCACTTACCGACGCTCCGTATCGTAACGACAGATAAGCCGCAACCGGCGTCCCCGCCACTGTAAAACGTGTCCTTAACGATGGATTTGGACCGAAAGGTCAAGGTCTTGGCCGTGTCTTGGCTGTCTCTCGCGCCCCCCTGAGGGGGTCAGCCCAGATCGCGGTAGAGCGCGCGGGCGGCGGGCGCCTTGCCCCGCCTTTCGCAGATACCCTCGACCCGAACCACACGCACCGAACGGTCAAGCGCGAGTGTGACCACATCACCGATTCGCACCGGGTGGCTGGCGGCGGTCATGCGCCTGCCATTGAGCCGCACGAAGCCGGCCGTGGCGAGCGCTGCTGCGTCCCCACGGGTGCGCACCATGCGGGCATGCCAGAGCCATTTGTCGATGCGTTGGCGGTCGAGGCTCTTACGCTCGGGAGTCTTGGAGCCGACACTCTTGCGGCCGACGCTCAAGACGGATCTTTGCTGCTCTGTTCTAGCTGCTGCTTGAGCGCAGCAAGCTTGGCGAACGGCGAATTGGGATCCGGCTGTTTGTTGTCGCGGCCGCCCGAGCGATTGCCGAACGGCTTGGCGTAATATTGCTCGCGGTCCGCACGGTCGACGGATTCTCCCCGGTCGCGGCGACGGGGGCGATCCTGCCGTTCGCTGCGCCCGCCATGTCGTTCTGCACCTTGGCGCTCCATCCGCTGCTGCCGCTCGCGTCGGTCCTGACGCTGCTGTTGCTGCGGCTGCTCCTTGCGATCCGGGCGGTCGCTCCGGTCATGCGGGCGCCGCGGCCCGCGCTCGGCCGGCGCGGCGTCCGACGGTGCCGGTGCAGCGATACCTTCCACCGGCGCGGTTGTTACTGAGGCGGCGGCTCCGGATTCCGCGACTTGAGTTTGTTGCTGGCGTTGTGGACGGCGGGGCCGATGGGGTCGCCGGTCGGCACGGCCAGCCGGTCGCCACACCTCGACGAAAGCCGGCTCTTCAGACGCTGCCGTTGCCACTGCGGATTGCGTCGCTGGCTCGTCTGCGGCAACGGCGTCACTTCCGGCATTCGCAGAGACTGCTTCGGACTTTGCGTCCTCTTGCGCTGCCGCGATCGCAGGCTCGTGCGTCTGTGGCGCCGTCTCCGGCGCAACGAATTCCGGCTCGGGCAATAATGAGCGCGACGGCAACTCGGCGGCCGATGCGGAGTCCACCGACGCGGACTCCGGTGGTACGACGACTGTTGGCGCCGGTGTTGCATCGCTGGCCGGCGACGAGTCCGCTGCGGCCTCCGCCGGAGCGGTTATCGACTCAGGTCCCGCAGATGCGGGCGGCTCGACGGGTTTTGGCTTGCGATCCATGCGATAGCCAAGCGAGCGTAGAATCGACGCGAAATCTTCTCCCGATGCGCCGGTGAGCGAGGTCATCGCCCCGGTGATCAGGAAGCCACGGCCATCGAATACACCATCCGGTTTCGGACCCGGTGCGCTCTCGCGCCACGACAGTGCCGGGCGGATAAGATCGGCAAGCCGCTCCAGGATATCGACGCGGACCGCCCGCTCACCGCAAATCCGATAACCGGCAGTGCGATAAAGCGGCTTCGGCGTTTCCGCGTCGACGGGAATCGAAGTGCGTCCGCTGGCAGCGAGATGCAGCAACTCACCGACACCCTTGGCGTCAGGGTTCTCATGCTTGATTGCCCATAATTGGGTCGCAAGCGCGCGCGGCGCCGGCTTGAGCAGTGCAGGCAGATAGATGTGATAGGCGCCGAAGCGCACGCCGTATTTGCGCAGCGTAGCGCGTGCGGGTTGGTCGAGGCCCTTGACCTCCTCGGCCACCTTTTGCCGTTCCAGCACGCCGAGCGCTTCAACAAGCTGAAACGCGACACCGCGCGCCATGCCCGTGACGTCCTCGGCGGCGGTCAGCGAGAACAGCGGCGCCAGCAGTTTTTCAATGTGGGTCTTGAGCCAAAGATCGAGCCGCGTCTGCACCAGTTCACGCGCCGGGCCGGTGAGCTGCTCATCGGCAATGACGCGCACGCGCGGACGCAATGTATCGTCACCAGCAGTCAGTTTGCCGACCAGATCGCCCGTCCAGCGCAATGCCCCATCGGTTGCCAACACGATCTGATCGTTCGAAGCCTGCGAAAGCTTTGTGGCGCGTGCTTCGATCTCACCGGCCAGCGCCTTTTGCGCAGCGGCATTAAGCGCCTTCGCTTCCGAACCTGCGGCAGACGCATCGGGCGCAAACATGAATCCATCGAGCCGGCCGATCACATGACCCTCGACCGTGACCTCACCCGTCTTTCCGATTTCCGTTTCCAACATCGTGTTCTCTCGCAGCCGCCGCATCAAGACGCTAGTGCGGCGATCCACGAACCGTTCGGCCAAACGCTCATGCAGTGCATCGGATAACTTGTCCTCGATCGCGCGTGTAAGCCCCTGCCAATACTCCGGGTCGGCAAGCCAATCAGGACGATTGGCGACGAAAGTCCAGGTCCTGACATGCGCAATCCGGTTGGAGAGAGTGTCGATATCACCGTCGGTCCGGTCGGCCTGGGAAATCTGACGAGCGAACCAATCGGTAGGGATGTTACCCTCTCGCATCAGGAATCCATAGAGGGTCACGGCCAATTCGGCATGGGTCGCGGGCGCGATTTTGCGATAGTCCGGAACCTGACAGGCATCCCACAAACGCGCGATGGACGCCCGATTGCCGGCGATCGACCGCACCGCTTCGTCGCGCGCGGCATGTTCGAGAACGAGAACATCTTCCCCGACCGGGGCGCGCGTCAGCCCAGGCTCATTCGGCGTGGCGGCGAGCGAGGCCTGCAACGCACCGATCGAGGCAAAATCGAGATCGGCATTGCGCCACTGCAACATCCGGATCGGCTCGAAGTTGTGGCTTTCGAGCGCCTGCACAAGTTCCGGCTCGAACGGGTCGCAGCGTCCCGTCGTTCCGAACGTGCCGTCGCGCGTGGCGCGGCCTGCACGGCCGGCGATCTGGGCGAGTTCGGCGGGGTTGAGTTTGCGGAACTGGTAGCCGTCGAATTTCCGGTCGGACGCGAAAGCGACGTGATCGACATCGAGATTGAGCCCCATACCGATTGCGTCGGTGGCCACCAGATAGTCGACATCCCCCGATTGGTAGAGCGCGACCTGCGCATTACGCGTGCGCGGCGAAAGCGCGCCGAGCACGACCGCGGCACCGCCGCGCTGGCGGCGGATCAATTCGGCGATGGCGTAAACTTCTTCCGCCGAAAATGCGACGATGGCGGATCGACGCGGCAGCCGCGTAAGCTTTTTCTCGCCCGAATAGGTGAGCGTTGATAGCCGCGGCCGGCTGATCACGTGCGCGCCAGGCAACAGCTTCTCGACCATAGGCCGCACCGTCGCAGCACCTAGGACAAGGGTTTCCTCGCGGGCGCGGGCATTGAGCATACGGTCCGTGAAGACATGGCCACGCTCGAAATCGGCGCCGAGCTGGACCTCGTCGACTGCCAGGAAAGCCACGTCCAGGTCGCGCGGCATTGCTTCGACGGTGGAGACCCAGAAACGCGGATTCGGCGGCTTGATCTTCTCTTCGCCGGTGATCAGGGCGACCGCGTCCTTGCCGGCCCGATCGACCACCTTGTTGTAGACCTCGCGCGCCAGCAGGCGCAGCGGCAGCCCGATCACGCCGGACGAATGTGCCAGCATGCGCTCGATGGCGAGATGAGTCTTGCCGGTATTGGTTGGGCCCAGCACTGCCGTGACCCCGGCGCCGCGTGTTCGCGATGTTCGGGCAGGCTGCGGGGAAAAAGAGATGGCCATTACGCGTCCAAACTGATGGCAAAGCCCTCAATCAGGCTGGGCCACGACTTTTCTGTACCACAATGCGACGCCGAGCATGCGCCGGGTTAAGTATTAGAACGAGTCTGGAACGAACCGCGCCCGAATCACTGACTCAGGCTCTGTACGGCTTCGTTCACGGCGACATCTGGCAAGGCCCGACCGCGCGACTACAAGATGGAGTAGTCGCGGCCCGATTCAAGCGCGTTTCTACCGCTTCAAACGTTAACACCGGCATGGATTCGCACCGGAGCGAAGAGTCAAGCGCGCCGTCACTGCACCTTCAAGCCGTTGGCCGAGGCCCGGGTCGGGGCCGGCACCGAGACGAATTCATACGCTTCGAGCACGGCCTGGCCGATCGGTGTCGGGCCTTGGGCGCGGAACGGCACGAGCACCCGTGTTCCGGCAATCGGTGCAAGCCACACTTCCATGTCGCGCTGCTTGGCGAGGTATTTGATCGCCGCGCGCGAGGGGATGTAGCCGGCCACGGGGGTGAAATAGGCCGAGCAAACGACCACCGGACCGGCATAGCCCTTGGTAGCTTTGACCTTATCCATCCGCTTGAAGGCAAACTGCATGTCGTAGCGCAGGCGGCCGTCGAAAATGGCCATTGTGCGGTGGCACGCTTCGGACGACAGCAGTTCGCCATTGCCCGGCACGCGCACCATCGAAGCCGTCATCGGATCGAAAACACCATGCTGGTGGGCTTCCGTGAGCGGCACACGCTCGGGATCGTCATCCGTCGGCGGGTCGACCTGCAAATCCCTCACATTGCCGTTGGCGATCGCGAACCGGATGACATCGGATTTTTTTCGAGAACTGATGGTCGCGGCATAGGTGGAGGACAAAGGCCGACCGCCATTGAGCGTACCGCGTGCGGTCGTGTCACCTTGTCCGCCCGTGAATGCGCGTAACAGGCCGCTGGTCGAACCGCTTGCGGCTGCCGTGTATTGCGTATCGACAACGTCGATCGCCCAGGTGCCGTTGCCAATCGGAATGCCTGCAATTGTCGCGGTATAGCGCGCTTCCAGCCGCCCCTGCGCCGTCGCCTGGGCAAGCGTGCCGATCAGGGCCAGGACGAGCAGGCCTGACGCTAACAGCGTGCATCGAATGACTTGACGCAAGACCTGATCCTTCCGCGCGTCGACACCAGCGGATGTTCCGCAGTCGGGCCGCCGATATTATCACCCGCAGCGCGATCCGGCACACAACGCGGCCACAAAACGCAGCCTCGGCAGGCGACGTGATGGCCGCAAAGCTAACGCGCGGACCGCCGGCAGCGTGCGCATGTCGTCGGCGCGGATTTCGTCGAATCTGTGATCGCCGACGCCGAAGGCCGGCCGGACGACCCCGAATCCGGTCAAATTGCGCTCAATTGCTCGGCTTGACGCCTTTAACCCCGCTCTCTATACGTCCGCGGTCTTAGCCCAGACGATTGACCTGAACCGGCGCGCTGGCACCGGTATTATTTCGAGGAATGAGCCATGTCCTGGCGTTGCGACCTGACCGGTAAAAAGCCACTGGTCGGCCACAAAGTAAGCCACTCCAACATCAAGACCAAGCGGCGGTTCCTGCCGAACTTGCGCAACGTGACGCTTATTTCCGACACGCTCGGCCGCAGAATACGCCTGCGCGTATCGGCGAACGCGCTCAAGACCGTTGATCATCGTGGCGGGCTCGATGCTTTCCTCCTCAAGGCCAAGGATGCCGAACTGGCGCCGCGGGTGCTCGATCTCAAGCGCCAGATCGTGAAGAAGCGCGACGCCGCAGCCGTCTGACGGCTCACTCGCCAATGATCGCAAACTGCAGCAGCAGGTTGCGCTGAATAACAGAAAAATTGTCGTCCGAGATAAGGGTGACGATGGTTTCGCCGCTCGCAGCATTGTGCACGGCGATGCCCTCCATATTGTCGATCTGATAGCCGAGATCGGCCTCGATCATTGAGCGGCCATCGGCAACCGCATCGGCTTTAATATCGGCAAGCGGAATGCGACGGATGCGCATCGCGAGGCCGCGCGCCGGCGAAAATCGGCGCTCCAGCAACAGCAGTTCGCCGGGCGGAAGGATTGTACAGTCGCTGACGTCAAAATCGTCGGTACGCTTCACGCTAAAGCGCGTGACCTGGTCACCATCAAGCAGGAACGCACGTAAATTGCCGTCCTTATCGAGGCTGCGTTCGGTTACCGCAATCAAAGACGTCGCGAGCGGCGAGCCCTGTGGCGCGGTCGCGAGGCATTCCAGGCTTTTATTGAATGCAAAAGTCTTGAAGTCAGGGGGCACCGTGATCGGCTGGCCACGCGCGCGCAAGCCATCACGACGATAGTCAAAACGCACGATCTGCTCGACCCGCTCGATTCCGATGTAGAGCATTCCATCCCGTTCGGTCAGCGACTCGGCGTCGTACCAGCCGCGTGCGGCCAGCGGCTTTCCGTCAGGCCCCAGGATCGGTGCCATTTCGGCGTCGGCGATAGCGGCCGGCTTGCCGTCACGGTAGACGATCCGCCCGCGAAGCCACGACCCACGATCGGTAATCGCGACAAAATGGTTGCCGTCCGGTTCGACATGGATGGCAGAGAGACCACCGAAAGCCGGATGACGCGAGGTGAGCACGAGCCCGCCGCGAAATTCCAGAGAGCCGAAGCGGGTCAGCGTCTCATCGTGATTGTCAAAGGACGTGATGACGGTCGCATCGATCTGCACGCGTGTGGGCGTCTGGGGATAGTACAATGCGTCGGCCAGGGCGAAGGTGCCGATGGCCAGCGCCACCGAGAGCGCGCCAACGATAAGCCAGCGGCGACGGAGCAGGAATGATTTTACTCGCGCCAATTCATTCCCCCGTTCGTTCCCGCGCAAGCGGGAACCCTGTTCTACATTTTGTTGGCGCTGGGCTCCCGCTTTCGCGGGGACGAGCGGATAGAACTCAAGCGACACGTCTCCGTACGCGCGGGCCTGGCCGCTCGGCAGCCGCATGCTCCTCAAACAGCTCCGCAAGCTTTTCGGTCATTGCGCCGCCGAGTTCTTCGGCATCGACGATAGTAACCGCGCGCCGGTAGTAGCGCGTCACGTCGTGACCAATGCCGATCGCAATCAGCTCCACCGGTGATCGGGTTTCGATCTCCTCGATGATCCAGCGCAAATGACGCTCGAGGTAGTTGCCCGGATTGACCGACAGCGTGGAGTCGTCGACCGGCGCCCCGTCGGAAATCATCATCAAGATTTTGCGCTGCTCGGTGCGCGCCAGCAGACGCTTGTGCGCCCAATCGAGCGCTTCGCCGTCGATGTTTTCTTTCAGGAGACCTTCGCGCATCATCAGGCCGAGATTTTTGCGCGCGCGCCGCCAGGGCGCGTCCGCGGATTTGTAGATGATATGGCGCAGATCATTGAGCCGGCCAGGATTGGCGGGCTTGCCGGCCGTTAGCCAATGCTCGCGCGATTGCCCGCCTTTCCATGCCCGCGTGGTGAAGCCCAGAATCTCGACCTTGACGCCGCAGCGCTCGAGCGTGCGCGCGAGAATGTCGGCACATGTCGCAGCAACAGTGATCGGGCGGCCGCGCATCGAACCGGAATTGTCGAGCAAGAGCGTAACCACGGTGTCGCGGAACTCGGTGTCCTTCTCGGCTTTGAACGAAAGCGGATGCAGCGGGTCGATGACGATGCGTGAAAGACGCGCCGGGTCGAGCTGGCCTTCTTCCAGATCGAATTCCCAGGACCGGTTCTGCTGTGCCATCAGCCGCCGCTGGAGCCGATTGGCGAGGCGCGCGACGACGCCCTGCAGATTTGAAAGCTGCTTGTCGAGGTAGCCTCTGAGCCGGTCGAGTTCTTCGGCCTCGCACAGATCCTCGGCGGCGACGGTTTCGTCAAATTTCGCGGTGAAAGCGCGATAGTCAGGGCCGCGCGGTTCATTGGCTCCGGAATGACGCGGGCGCTGCGGTTCGCCGGGCGTTTCGGAATCGCCCATGTCGGCATCATCAGCCATATCGGCGGTCGGTGCCTCGGCCGCTTCAGCGGCGGAATCCGGCATGTCCTCGGACGACACCTGGGTGTCCTCCATGCTCATGCGCTGCATCTCGTCGGAATCCGCGGCCTCGCCCTCCTCGCCGGATTCCTGCTTGCGGCGGTCTTCCTCGCCCTCCTCCTCTTCCTCATCGGAGTCGTGGCTGCGGTCCTCGCCCATCTCGAGAGCATCGAGCAGATCGTGGACAACATCACCGAACTGGCGCTGGTCCTCGACGAGATTTTCCAGCCGGTCGAGATCACGGCCGGCGCGGTCCTCGATCAATGGTCGCCAAAGATCAACCAGTTTCCGGGCTGCCGGCGGTGGGGCCATGCCGGTCAGGCGCTCGCGCACCATCAAAGCCAGCGCATCCTCGATCGGCGCATCGGCGCGTTCGGTAATTTCTTCGAACTTCCCGCGATGGAAACGTTCATCGAGCATAGCCGTGAGATTTTGCGCGACGCCATCCATGCGTCGCGCGCCGATCGCCTCGACACGCGCTTGCTCCACCGCTTCGAATACAGCACGCGCCTGCTGGCCGGCCGGCTGCAGCCGGCGGTGCATGGCGGCATCATGGCAGGCCAGACGCAATGCAATTGAATCGGCATGGCCGCGCACGATAGCGGCTTCCGCCTTGCCGAGCTTGCGCGGCGGCTCCGGCAGCCGCACTTTGCCGCCCATCAGACCAGGGCGTTCCGCGGCGAAAGCCACTTCCAGTTCGGGCTTGCGCGCAAGCGCGCGCAGACAGCCGGTAACCGCCCGCTTGAACGGCTCGGTCGGCGATTCCTTCGACGACGGCTTGCTTTTGATGTTGGAGGCCATGTGCTCTTCTCCCTCTCCCCGTTCTTACGGCGAGAGGGCCGGGGTGAGGGGCAATTGCGATGTCGGCAGAACTGGCGAAGCCCCCTCACCCGGCTCGCTTCGCTCGCCGACCTCTCCCCGCAAGCGGGGAGAGGTAAAGTTATGACAGCGCCACGTTCACGGACGATTCGGGCAGTTCGACACCAAAGCAGCGCTGATAAAATTCGGCGACAATCGGCCGCTCCAGCTCATCGCATTTGTTGAGGAAGGTGAGCCGGAATGCAAAACCGATATCGTTGAAGATTTCAGAATTTTCCGCCCACGTGATCACCGTGCGCGGGCTCATCACTGTCGAGATGTCGCCGTTCATGAAGGCGTTGCGCGTCAGGTCAGCAACACGCACCATCTTGTTGACGATGTCGCGGCCCTGCTCGTTGCGATAGTGCTTGGCCTTGGCCAGCACGATCTCGACCTCATTATCATGCGGCAGATAATTGAGCGTTGTGACGATCGACCAGCGATCCATTTGACCCTGGTTGATCTGCTGCGTGCCATGATAAAGGCCCGACGTGTCGCCAAGACCAACGGTGTTGGCGGTGGCGAACAAACGGAATGACGGGTGCGGCTTGATGACCTTGCTCTGGTCGAGCAGCGTCAGGCGGCCCGATGCTTCGAGCACGCGCTGGATCACGAACATCACGTCCGGGCGCCCGGCGTCGTATTCGTCGAAGCAGAGCGCGACGTTGTTCTGCAACGCCCACGGCAAAATGCCCTGGCGGAACTCGGTGACCTGGTGGCCTTCCTTGATGACGATGGCATCCTTGCCGATCAGGTCGATACGGCTGATGTGACTATCGAGATTGACGCGCACGCAGGGCCAGTTCAGCCGCGCTGCCACCTGCTCGATATGAGTGGACTTGCCGGTGCCGTGGTAGCCGGTGACCATCACGCGGCGGTTTTTTGCAAACCCTGCGAGGATGGCAAGCGTGGTCGGCCGGTCAAAACGATAGTCCGAGTCGACATCGGGCACGTGCTCATCCGCCTTCGAATAGGCCGGCACTTCCAGATCGCTGTCGATACCAAACACCTGCCGGACCGACACTTTCATGTCTGGCAAGTTTTCGTAAGATTTGCCGGCAACTTCTTGCACTGCGGCGGTCATTGATCCTCCGTGGCTTCGGAATGCCGAAGCCCTCTCCTGCGGTCCGACTCGTACGGTCCGGCTGATGGCGGCGGCAACTTAGCAGAGGCCACGGCAGCGAAAAACCCGCTGCGTCCGAATGGCACCATCAATTATTTCAATGAGATAGGTATGCCCAGCTCTGTGCGGAAGGCGGGGCTGGGTTGTTCGGCACCCCCCGGGGCCGGGTCAGCCAAAACCGACCGATTTCAGGTAATTGTAGGCCTTAATGATCTCTACCAGCCGGTCTTCGGTGGAGCGGTCGCCGCCATTGGCGTCGGGGTGATGCCGTTTCACAAGGTCCTTGAAACGCGTTTTTACCTGTTGCGGAGTGGCCTCCACATCGAGCCCGAGCGTATCGAGCGCCTTGCGTTCCACATTGCGGATCTGCCGGGTCTCGGCGCGCGCCTTCTGTTCCGCCTTCACACCTTCGCCGAATAGACTGAATGGATCTGCTTGGCTGCCAAAATTGCGCAAGTCCGGCCGGACCTTTGCTTTGCCGGTGCCCATCTTCCAGGTTGGTCGATGTCCGGTCAGCGCGTCCTTCTGATAGGCCATCACCGCGGCATCATTCATGCCGTTGAAGAAGTTGTACGACTGATTGTACGCGCGCACGTGCGCGAGGCAGAACCGCCAATACTCGTTTTCGCGCCCGCGGCCTTTGGGCGCACGATGATCCGCCTTCTCCTTGCAGCCGTGCCATTCGCAGACGGGCCCGCCGGTTTTGGGCCGGCGATCCTTCTCCGGTTTGACGCGGATGCCATCAAAAATGGGTGAGTCGAATTTCATGACCGATCATTATGCGCTTTTGCTGGTGACGGCTTCAAGACTTGTTCTCAGTACCGGGTACGATTTCAGCCATTGACCGGTGCGCCGCCCTCTCCTAAGCGGGGCAGAATGCGGACCGCCGATATCATCACAAAAAAGTTGTCAGAGGCTTTCACGCCGCAAAGCCTGAAGGTGCTTGATGAATCTCACCAGCATGAAGGCCATGCTGGCCACCGGCCGGCCGGGCAAACTCACTATCGTGTCTATATCGTGTCGGAAGCGTTCAAAGGAAAGACCCGGCTCGAACGTCACCGTATGATTAATCAACTGCTTTCGGCTGAGCTTGCGGGCAGTGTGCACGCGCTCGCTATCCACGCGACCGCGCCAGGCGAAGAAGACCGTTAGGCCCTACCGTGCCGATTGCGTCCGCGTCAACGGCTGGATACGCAGCGCAGTAATGCGGTTGCGTGCTCGTCGCAACACGCGGAAGCGAAACCCGTGGAAGGTGAAGCTCTGGCCCACTTCGGGTATCGAGCGCGCTTCGTGGATGACAAGGCCTGCAATCGTGGTCGCCTCCTCGTCGGGTAAATTCCAGTCCATGACGCGATTCAAGTCGCGGATCGGCACCGCGCCGTCGACGTTAACGGATCCATCGGGCTGACGTCGCACGCCCGGCACAGCGACATCGTGTTCGTCGGTGATATCGCCGACAATCTCCTCCAGAATGTCCTCCAACGTCACCAGCCCCTCAACTTCGCCGTACTCATCGACAACCAGAGCGAATGGTGTCTTGCGGCGGCGAAATGCCTTGAGCTGTTCCGACACGGGGCGCGTGTCGGGCACGAACCAGGGCGGTGTCAGCAATGAAGCAATGTCGACTTTGGCAGCGTCACCATCGAGCGCGTGCAACGCGCGCAGCAAATCCTTCACATGCAAGATGCCGACGATATTTTCGGGATTCTCGCGCCACAAAGGCAACCGCGTCACCGGAGATGCGATGACCGCATTAACGACGTCCTCCGGCGAATTGTCGGCATCAAGAGTAATCATGTTCGTGCGATGGATCATCACATCGGACACCGCGAGATCGCGCAGATCGAGCACACCGCCGAACATGTCGCGGTCGAGCGTCTCGACGTCACCTTCCCGATGCAACAGGTCGACGGCACCACGCAGTTCTTCGCGTGCCGACAGCACTTGCTGATCGTCGCCCACGGTCATGCCGACATGCTTGAGCAACCATCGCACCAGCGCCTCAACGGCCATCAACACCGGACCGAATAACTTGACGAATAGATAGATCGGCCGCGACACCGCCAGCGCGATGCGGTCGGGCGCGTTGAACGCCGCCGTTTTTGGCAGGATTTCGGAGAACACGACGACGATGATCGTCATCACCACGGTGGCATAGACGACACCGGCATTTCCAAACCAGGTCAGCAACACGCCCGTCGCCAGCGCCGAGGCAGCGATATTGACCGCGTTGTTGCCAAACAGGAGCGCGCCGAGCAGCCGCTCGCGCTGTTCCAGCAGGCGGTTGACGATGCCGGCGCGGCGGTTTCCGTGCTTCTCCAACCGCGACATGCTGGCGCGCGAAGACGCAGTCAGCGCCGTTTCACTGCCCGCAAAGAAGGCTGAAAGCAGCAGGCAGATCAGAACGATGACAAGGGAAAGCCAGTCGTTCGTGGTCATCGGGCCCTAATGTGGCGCATCAGCGCGTCCGCAAACCGATTCGTACCTTGGAGGTCATGCGCCGGCGAGTTTGTGGTCAAGAAAACTACGCACATCGGCGGCACTGACATTATTCTCGATGAAGGCCTGGCCGATGCCACGCACCAGGATGAATGTCAGCGTGCCGCGTTTTACTTTTTTGTCTTGAGCAATCAGGTCCATCAACATGTCGACCGACGGCACGCCGCCGCGGACGTCCTTAACATGGGTGGGCAGGCCGACCGCTGCAAGATGCGCAGTGGCGCGCGCTGCCTCCGACGCCGCCAGCAACCCCTTTTGAGCGGAGAATTCGAAGGCCAATGCCATGCCTAGCGCCACGGCTTCCCCGTGCAGCAACCGATCCGAGAAGCCGCAGCCGGCTTCCAGCGCGTGACCGAACGTGTGGCCAAGATTGAGCAGCGCGCGTTCGCCGGTCTCGCGTTCGTCGCGCGCGACGATGCCGGCTTTGCCGCGGCAGCAGACCGCAATCGCGTGCTCGCGCGCAAAGTTTGAGGATTGCCCCCCGGCGAACACATCCTGCCAGTTCTTTTCGAGCCACGCGAAGAACGCCGCATCCCCGAGCAATCCGTATTTGGCGACTTCAGCATAGCCGGCGCGGAAATCGCGCTTGGGCAGTGTGTCGAGCAAGGCGGTGTCGGCAACGACCAACACCGGTTGATGAAAGGCGCCGATCAGATTTTTGCCCCGAAGCGAATTGATCCCGGTTTTCCCGCCGACCGATGAGTCGACCTGCGCCAGAAGCGTGGTCGGCACTTGCACGAAGTCAAGCCCGCGCCGAACGCAAGAGGCCGCGAAGCCAGCAAGGTCTCCAATCACTCCGCCGCCGAGCGCAACGATGAGATCGTTACGCTCGACCCGCGCGTCGATGATCGACTCACAGACCTTCTCAAATGTCGCGTAATTTTTCGAACCTTCGCCCGCAGGCACAACAATTCGTGCGCTTTCAATACCGGCCGACTTGAGCGCCGCCTCGACCGCACCAGAGTAAAGATGGGCAACTGTTTCATCGGTCACGATTGCCACGCGCGCGCCGGACCGAAGCGTCTTGATCCGCTCACCGAGCGACGCAACGAGCCCGCGTCCGATGACGATTTCGTACGCGCGCGCACCGAGCGCCACGGGCACCAGTATCGGTTCAACCTGTCGCAAGGGCGCAGTCATGACGGCTTCTCGGTGCCAGGACCGGAATCTAGGCCACGATCGAGGCCAGAATCGAGGCCGAGACAGTTCGGCAGCTTGGTCATGATTTCATCGATTATAGTCTCATGAGGCTCGTCACGCGATTGCACCACAATGTCGGACAACGAGTAGACCGGCTCGCGCTGCGGAAGCAGATCCTTGATTTTCTCCGCCAGAGGCCGGTCATTGCGGCGCTTCGTGCGCTTGAGCAGTACGTCGAGGTCGGCCTTCAGCCACACCGAGATGCCTTTGATGTGAATAAGGTCGCGCGTGTTCTGGTCCATCACAGCGCCGCCGCCGGTTGCCAGCACCTGAGGACCGTTGTCGAGCAGGCGCGCGATCACGCGTTTCTCGCCAGCGCGAAAATAGGGCTCGCCATGTTTGTCGAAAATTTCCGGAATGGTCATGCCCGCGGCGCTTTCGATTTCGGTATCGGCATCAATGAATGGGATCCCAAGTCGGCCTGCAAGTCTTCGCCCGATCGACGACTTGCCTGCACCCATCATGCCAACGAGCACAATCGAGCGGCCGGCTAGCGCGCGAACGATCGCCGACTCGGGGCCATTTTCCGCGGGTTTTTGAACAGCGCCGCTAACCATGCTATGGTTCCGAAGCGAATCCACAGTTCCATATACCAGCAATCAGGCCAACTGCGAGGGCCGGTCTTGTCAGCGGTTCCGGAACGTGGTCGTACCTTGCCTGAAATCGCCGGCGCTGGTGCGCGTACAACTGCCAGGTTTGATCGATGCCGAGTTTATTCAGATTTCTGGTCTTTCTCGGTCTGCTGGGCGGGCTGGCTTACGGCGCGGTGTTCTCGCTTGCCACGTTCGTCAAATATCAGCCGCGCGAGATCATCGTGACCGTTCCGCCCGACAAGTTTCTCAAGAACCATTAACGCCGGAGACAGGCAAGGCGATGGCCCGCCGGCCAAAAGCATCCGACGAAGTCCTGGTCGAATTGTTTCTCGACATGCTCGCCGCCGAGCGCGGCGCCGGCGAGAACACGCTTGCCGCCTACCGCAATGATCTCGATGACCTGTCGGCGCATCTGCGTGCAGCAAAACGCGCCATCGCCAACGCGACCACGGACGACCTGCGGAAATTTATTGCTAGCCTACACGAACGAGGCTTCAAGGCGTCGTCGCTGGCGCGCCGTCTATCGGCGGTACGTCAGCTCTACCGATTTCTCTATGCAGAAGGTAAGCGCGCCGACGATCCGGCCGCCGTTCTCGAAGGGCCGAAACGCACGCGCTCACTGCCAAAGGTTCTTTCCATCGCCGACGTCGATGGGCTCCTCACACAGGCGCGCTTGAACAGCGAGAACACGGACCAGCCACCGGCTCGGCGCCTGCGTGCCGCGCGGCTGTTGTGTTTGCTGGAAGTCGTCTATGCCACTGGATTGCGTGTGTCCGAATTGGTGGCGCTGCCGGCATCGTCCGCGCGGCGCGACCAACGAATGCTGGTGGTGCGCGGCAAAGGCGGCAAGGAACGACTTGTGCCGCTCAACAACCAGGCCAAACGGGTGATGGTCGAGTATCTCGAACTGCGCGCAGGCGCCGACAGCGATGCTCAGTCAAAGTGGCTATTCCCGTCATTTGGCGAACAAGGTCACCTGACCCGTCAGCATTTTGCACGCGAACTCAAGTTGCTCGGTCAGGCCTGCGGCATTCAACCGACGCGCCTAAGTCCGCATGTCCTGCGCCATGCCTTCGCAAGCCATCTGTTGCACAACGGTGCCGATCTGCGCGTTGTGCAGACGCTGCTTGGCCACGCCGATATTTCGACCACGCAGATCTATACCCACGTGCTGGAAGAACGCCTGAAAACACTGGTGCGCGATCTGCACCCTCTGGCGGATGGCTAGCCAAGGGCCGGTGTAAAAGCGAAATTAACCCGTTTTGCTTGACTTAGAGGGCCTGCCCGCGTCAGTTCGCCCCGAAAAACACTCATCGCCCGGACCAAATGCGCAGCTATCTCGACTTCGAAAAACCGGTGGCCGAATTGGAAGCCAAGGTCGAGGAATTGCGCGCGATGGGCGAGAGCGACACTGCGGTCGCAGTTGGTGAGGAAATTTCCCGGCTTGAGGTCAAAGCCGCTGTCGCGCTGAAGGAGCTCTACGCGGAGCTCACGCCATGGCAGAAAACTCAAGTCGCCCGGCATCCACAGCGACCACATTGCCTCGACTACATCGCCGGCCTCATCAGCAATTTCATCCCGTTCGCCGGCGACCGCAAATTCGGCGACGACGACGCCATCGTCGGTGGCTTCGGCCGCTTCCACGGTGAAAGCGTCTGCGTCATCGGTCAAGAAAAGGGCTCCGACACCGAAAGCCGGCTCAAGCACAATTTCGGTATGGCGCGCCCAGAAGGATATCGAAAAGCCGTTCGGCTAATGGAAATGGCCGACCGTTTCGATATTCCAGTTATCACATTGGTGGACACTGCTGGCGCCTACCCCGGCATCGGTGCGGAAGAACGCGGCCAGGCTGAAGCAATTGCCCGATCGACGGACGCATGCCTGTCGTTGGGCGTGCCGAATGTCGCTGTGATTCTCGGCGAAGGCGGCTCCGGCGGCGCGATCGCCGTCGCCACGGCCAACCGCGTCCTGATGCTGGAGCACGCCATTTACAGCGTGATCTCGCCGGAAGGGGCGGCGTCGATCCTGTGGCGCGATACGGCCAAGGCCCAGGAGGCGGCGACCAGCATGAAGATCACCGCTCAGGACATGGTGCGTTTCGGGATCATCGACAGCATTGTGACCGAGCCGACCGGTGGCGCGCATCGCGACCCCCAGGGGGCCATTGCCGCAACCGGTGAGGCCATCGCACATGCTTTTTTGGAACTGCGCGGCCTCGATCGCGAGGCGGTCCGAAAGCAGCGGCGTGAGAAGTTTCTCACAATGGGCCGCAATCCTGGTTAACGTCGCGGCGATTTACTTTTGCTTTACCATAGGCTTAGCGGTAGTCTGAGAGGGTGCAGAGCGCCTTGCAGATGCCACATCTTAAGGATAACGATTACTCAATGAGGGCCCGCCCCCTCGGGGAGTATCAGGTTTGAACCGACCCTTCGCTCGCGCCTTGTTGGCGTCTGTGGCTATTGCCGCGGCGATTGCCCTTGCCGGTTGTGACGCTGACAGCATCACGCCAACCGGGCGTTCGCAGGCTCCAATTTCCGACAAAACGCTCGCCGAGATCGCGGCGAAAAATATGGACAAGGAGTCTCCGATCCTCGCCCGCATTTTCAAGGAAGAGGCGGAGCTGGAGATCTGGAAGAAAAATCGCAACGGCGAATACGCGTTGCTCAAGACCTTCCCGATCTGTCGCTGGTCGGGCGATCTCGGCCCGAAGAAGAAGGAAGGCGACCGCCAGGCGCCGGAAGGTTTCTATACGATCACCCCGGGGCAGATGAACCCGAATTCGAGTTACTACCTTGCCTTCAACACCGGCTTTCCGAACGCCTATGACCGTTCGATGGGTTACACGGGTTCCGAGTTGATGGTCCACGGCGACTGCTCTTCGCGCGGCTGCTACGCGATGACCGACGAACAGATCCAGGAAATCTACGCGTTGGCGCGCGAGTCGTTCTTCGGCGGGCAGAAGTCATTTCAGTTGCAGGCCTATCCGTTCCACATGACCGCGCTGAATATGGCCAAACATCGCAACAATCCGAACTTCGCGTTCTGGAAAATGTTGAAAGAGGGCTACGACCATTTCGACGCGACGCATCAGGAACCAAAGGTCGCCGTTTGCGAAAAGCGCTATGTGTTCGACCCGGCCGCGTCTGACGATTCAACGAAGCCGCTCTCATTCAATCCGAAGGGCGCTTGCCCCGTCTACCAACTCGACAAGACCGTCGCCGACGCGGTGCTTGAGCAGCGGCGCCAGGAACAATTCAAGATGGCCGAGTACATCGCAAGCGGCGTCTCGACCGTTCCGTCACGTGAAGGTATCGATGGCGGCATGAACCCGGCGTTCGCCGATAAGCTCGGCACGCAGGAGGGATACGACAGCAAAGGCCGCCTGATCCGGGTCGCGACCGCGCCCGGCTCGCTGCCGCGCACGGCAGACAAGCCGGCTCCGGCGCCGACCATTTCGGTCCCGGAAGCCGCGCCGCAACATGAAAGCGCTCCGGTGGTCATGGCAAGCGTGCCGATGCCCCGGCCGGCACCGCTGCCCAAGCAAGGCGAAGCGCCCGCTACCGAGCATCCGACCACAATTACCGGCTTGATCGGCAATATTTTCGGCGGCTCGAAGGCTGAAGCGTCGACCGTGACGGCATCGGCCGACAAAGAACAGGTCCCGGTGCGTAGCGCCAGTACCGATCTGGCTGCAAAACCCAAACACCCTGCTCCGGTGCAGACGACAGCACCGGCGCCGGTGCGTACGGCGTCGACATCGTCCGCGCCCGCACCCAAGCAGCGCGACACTGTGCCCGCGATGGCGCCTGACAACATCAGCCGTCCGGCCTCGAAACCGCCCGCACAGCAAGCAGCCAAGACCGAGGCGCCACGCGCTCCGGATCCGGAAATCCGCACGGCCTATTCAACGCCGCCGGCGAGCAACAACGGCTTGCTGTCGGGTGCGCAGCCGGTCGTACCGGCCGGCACGTTCAACGGTTTCCGCTAGAACCTCCCGCCCCGCGAGGCCCGACGAAACATGGACAGCTACGTCTATGTTCTGGGCGCCCTCACGAAGAGCCGCCACCTGACCTATGTCGGCTGGACCAGTGATGTCGCGCGCCGCTTGACGCAGCACAATGCCGGAAAAGGCGCACGCTCGACGCGTGGCCGCAATTGGGTCCTGCTGTATTCAGAACGGTGTGCGAGCCGGCGTCACGCCATGAGCCGCGAGTGGCATCTCAAGCGCGATCGCGCTTTCCGTAGAAAGCTGGCACGCGAACAATTCGGCAAATAACGCCCGTTCGGGAGGCGCTACGCAAACTTCCCGTGGCAATGCTTGAATTTCTTGCCTGAGCCACACGGACACAGCTCGTTACGGCCGACCTTGCCCCAGCTCGACGGGTCATTCGCATTGCGTTCCGGCTGCGCGCCATTGCCGTTACCGACCAACGCCGGCGCCAAGGCAGGCGCCATTTCGTCCTCGCCGGTCGTCGGATCAACTTTGTGCGCTTCCATATAGGGAAGCGCAGCGGCCTCTTCAGCCGGTGGCTGCTGCACAATCTCCACCCGCATGAGCTGTGCCGTCACCGCTTCACGCAGATGCGCAACCATCGCCTCGAACAGCGAGAATGCCTCCGCCTTGTATTCATTGAGCGGGTCTCGTTGGCCATAACCACGCAAGCCGATGACCTGACGCAAGTGCTCGAGCATGACGAGATGTTCGCGCCAGAGGTGATCAAGCGTTTGCAGCAATATTGATTTTTCGACATAACGCATGACGTCGGGGCTCCACTTGGCCACCTTCCCCGCCATCCACTCATCGGCGCGCCGCGTGATCCGCTCGCGCACATCTTCGTCGGTAATTCCTTCCTCTTTCGCCCAGTCTTTAACCGGCAGTTCCAGCGTCAGCATTTCGCGCAAACTGGTTTCGAGGCCCGTAACGTCCCACTGCTCAGGATAGGCGTTTGCCGGAACGTGCTTGGCGACCACATCTTCGATCATCGAATGACGCATGTCGGCGATGGTTTCATCTACCGTCTCGTCGCGCATGAGCTCGAGCCGCTGCTCGAAAATCACCTTGCGCTGGTCGTTCATCACGTTGTCGAACTTCAGCAAATTCTTGCGGATATCGAAGTTGCGCGCTTCAACTTTCTGCTGTGCCTTTTCGAGCGCTTTATTGATCCAGGGATGAACGATCGCCTCGTTCTCCTTCAAACCCAGCTTCCGCAACATGCCATCGAGCTTGTCGGAGCCGAAGATGCGCATGAGATCGTCTTCGAGCGACAGGAAGAACTTGGAATGGCCGGGATCGCCTTGGCGGCCGGAGCGGCCGCGCAGTTGGTTGTCAATGCGGCGGCTTTCGTGCCGCTCGGTGCCGAGCACGTAGAGACCACCGGCGGCGAGCGCCTTTTCCTTCAGCCGCGCGACTTGCTTGCGGATTTCATCGGCGCGCGGACTCTTTTCACGCTCACGCGGATCGGCAATGTCGGTGATCTCCTGGCGGATGCGCATGTCGGCATTGCCGCCGAGCTGGATGTCGGTGCCGCGGCCGGCCATATTGGTTGCAATCGTGATTGCACCCGGCACGCCCGCCTGCGAGACGATGTAGGCCTCCTGCTCATGGTAGCGGGCGTTGAGGATGGCGAAGACCTTGGTCTTGGTGGCGCCGTCATCGCCCGAGTAAAGCGCGGCAAAGGCGTTGGGATCGGAGAAGTCGTGCGCTTCCCAGCCGGCCTCGCGCAGCATGTCGGCGAGCTGCTCTGACTTTTCTATCGACGTTGTGCCGACCAGCACCGGTTGCCCGCGCAGTTTGCAGTCTTCAATGAGAGAAATGATCGAGCGGTATTTCTCCTTGGCCGTGCGATAGACCTCGTCGTCGTCGTCGAGGCGCACCAGAGGCATGTTGGTCGGTACCTCGAGCACTTCAAGGCCGTAGATGTCCATGAACTCGTCAGCTTCGGTGAGCGCCGTGCCGGTCATGCCGGCTAGCTTTTCGTACATACGAAAATAATTCTGGAAGGTGATCGAGGCGAGCGTCTGATTCTCGGGCTGGATCGGCTGATGCTCTTTGGCTTCCAGCGCCTGATGCAGGCCTTCCGAATAACGGCGCCCGGGCATCATGCGGCCGGTGAATTCGTCGATGATGACGACTTCGCCGTTGCGGACGATGTAATCCTTGTCACGCTGGAACAGCTTGTGGGCCCGCAGCGCCTGATTGACGTGGTGAACGACTGACACGTTTTCGACGTCGTAGAGGGATTCGCCCTTGAGCTCGCCGGCGGCCCGCAGCCGCTGCTCAAGTTTTTCCATGCCGGCTTCGGTTAGCGTCACCGTACGCTGCTTTTCGTCGACGTCGTAGTCGGTCTTGTCGAGCAGCGGAATGTAGCTGTCGATGGTGTTGTAGAATTCGGAGCGGTCGTCGAGCGGGCCGGAAATGATCAGGGGCGTGCGCGCTTCATCGACCAGAATTGAATCGACTTCGTCGACGATGGCATAGATGTGCCCGCGCTGGACCATGTCCTCCATGCGGTACTTCATATTGTCGCGTAGATAGTCGAAGCCCAGTTCGTTATTGGTGCCGTAAGTGATGTCGCAATCGTAGGCTTTCTTGCGCTGCTCGTCGTCGATCCCGTGCACAATGACGCCGACCGAAAGCCCGAGGAAATTATAGATTTGCCCCATCCATTCGGCGTCACGCTTGGCCAGATAATCGTTGACCGTGACCACGTGAACGCCGCGGCCGGAAATCGCATTGAGATAGACCGGAAGAGTTGCGACCAGCGTTTTGCCTTCACCGGTCTTCATTTCGGCGATCTTGCCTTCGTGCAGGATCATGCCGCCGATCAGCTGAACATCAAAGTGACGTTGACCGAGTGTCCGTTTCGCCGCTTCTCGGACCGTCGCGAAAGCAGGTACTAGAATATCGTCGAGCGCGGTACCTTCGGCGACCTGCTTCTTGAACTCTGCGGTGCGTGCTTTCAGCGCCTCGTCAGAAAGTCCCTCAAGCTCTTTTTCGAGCTCGTTGATCTCGCGGACCCGCGGCAGATAGCTGCGGATCCGCCGCTCATTGGCGGAACCAAACAGCTTGCGGGCAACGGCGCCGATCATACAGAACGCTCCTCAGGTGGGGCCGGGCGCTTATATCACGCCGCCGCGGCCGGATTTGCTTCCGGCGCTCCGGAATGCGGCACTTTTCGGGCAAATTCGGCGCGAAACGCGCCGGCGATGAGTGAATAGCCAATACTGAGCGAGAGATATGAGGGGGTCGGATTGTTGTCAATCGGAGGCTTACGGAGGTTTAACGATCGCCCGGTCACGTGGACGTTAATTGCTGCGAGCTACCCGGCCATTGCAAAGCCACGGTTGTTGGGCGAATAGTCCCGCCATCGGCCGCCCGAACCGGCGGCCATTTCCACGTCCAAGGATAACGCCATGACGATTTCAGCTCCTGCCGGCAATCCGATCCAACCAAAATCTGGCGGTTTACTCGCAGCCGGCCTGGCGCTGCTGATCGTATCGACCGCTCCGCTTTATGCCCAGGACAAAGATCCGCTGGTGGCCAAGGTCAACGGTGTCGAAGTCCACCAAAGCGACCTCACCGTCGCTGAAGAAGAAGCCGGGCAAATCCCGCCGATGTCGCCCGAAGCCAAGCAGGACTATCTGGTCCAGTTTGTCGCCGACATGATCCTGGTGTCGAAGGCCGCAGAGGACAAGAAACTCGCCGACACGCCGGAGTTCAAGCGTAAGTCCGAATTTGCCCGCAAGAAATTGCTCATGGAAGGATTGCTGCAATCGATCGGCAAGGACGCCCTCACCGACGACGCCATGCACAAGGTCTATGATGAGGCGGTCAAACAGATCGGCGAAGAAAAGGAAGTCCATGCCCGGCACATACTGTTCCGTGCGCCTGCGGGGGACGAGAAGGCCAGTAAGGAAGCCGAAGACAAGATCAAAGCGGTGATTGCCCGGCTGAAGAAAGGCGAGGACTTTTCCAAGGTTGCGGGCGAGGTGACCGAAGACCCGTCCGGAAAAGCCAATGGTGGCGACCTCGGCTATTTCAGCAAGGATCAGATGGTGCCTGAATTCTCCGAGGCTGCCTTCAAACTGGAGCAAGGGCAGATCTCCGAGCCGGTGAAGACCCAGTTCGGCTGGCACGTGATCAAAGTCGAAGACAAGCGGGTGAAACAGGCCCCGAAGTTCGAGGAAGTGAAGCCGCAGATCGAGAATTTCGTGGTTCGCAAGGCGCAGGCCGAGCTGGTCACCAAATTGCGCGCCGACGCCAAGATTGAGCGCATGGACAAGCCGGCGAAAACCGAAGACAAGCCTGCCGCGGCGACACCGGCTCCAGCCCCGGCGAAAAAGTAGAGTTCAAACTAGCTCACTTTGCGATTGTCATGGCCGGCACTCGGGTCCGGCCTTCGGCCGGCCCGAGCACCAGCCTTGTGCCGGCCATCTCGCTTAGGTAGGCACTGTTGTGCCCGATTGATCGGGATCGCCGGGACATAGGCGTGCGAAAGCACGCCGTCCTTCGACGGCTATGCCCGGCCATAACAAATCGTTTGATGTCTCATCATGAGTGCCACAGTTTCGCCCCTCGCCCCGCTCCACGTTCCCGACATGCCGGCGATCGCAGGCGTGCAACTCGCAACTGCGGCAGCGGGCATTCGCTATGCGGGGCGTACGGACGTCCTGCTCACGCTTTTCGATCCGGGCACGACCGTCGCCGGCGTTTTCACGCGTTCGAAATGCCCGTCGGCACCGGTCGAATGGTGCCGCGCGCACCTCAAGGCGGGCAAAACGCGCGCGCTCGTGGTCAATTCCGGTAACGCCAATGCCTTTACCGGCAAGAGCGGGCGTGACGCCTGCAAATTCACCGCGCAGATTGCCGCCCGCGCCATTGGCTGCAAACCGGCGGATGTCTTTCTCGCCTCCACCGGCGTGATCGGTGAGCCATTGAAAGCGCAAGCCTTCGACGGCGTCATGGAAGGACTTGTCGCGCGTGCGCAGGCCGGCGATTTCCTTGGCGCGGCGCGCGCCATCATGACCACCGACACGTTCCCAAAAGTAGCAACCGCCACCGCGAAAATCGGCCAGGCCAGGGTCACGATCAACGGGATCGCCAAAGGCGCAGGCATGATTGCGCCAGACATGGCCACGATGCTGTCATTTGTCTTTACCGACGCGGCAATTTCCGCGGCAGCGTTACAGGCGCTGCTCAAGGATGGCGTCACCGATACGTTCAACGCCGTGACGATTGACGGCGACACTTCGACTTCCGATACGCTGATGATGTTCGCTACCGGCAAGGCCACAGGTACCCCGCGAATCGCGCGGGCGGCCGATCCGCGCCTGAAAGGCTTCAAGAAGGCGCTGCATGTGGTGCTGGCAGACTTGTCCGAACAGGTTGCCCGCGATGGCGAGGGAGCGCGCAAGCTGGTCGAGATCGTGGTTGAAGGCGCGGTGTCGAAAGCCTCGGCGCGCCGGATTGCCATGTCGATCGCCAATTCACCGCTGGTGAAAACCGCGATTGCCGGTGAAGACGCAAATTGGGGCCGCGTTGTAATGGCCGTCGGCAAAGCCGGCGAGCCGGCCGACCGCGATCGGCTCTCCATCTGGTTCGGAGGCATTCGCGTGGCGCACAAAGGCACGCGCGACCCCGACTATGACGAAGCGACCGTCAGCGCGGCGATGAAAAAACCGGAGATCAGCCTGCGCGTGGCGCTCGGCATGGGCAAAGGCCGCGACCGGGTTCTCACCTGCGACTTGACCAAGGAATACGTCGCCATCAATGGCGACTATCGCTCCTAAGAGCTCACGAGGCTGAAAGTCCGTGCCCGCCAAAATCGTCCTTGTTGCCGCCTGCGCTCTCGTCGACGCCGATGGCCGCGTGCTGCTCGCGCAAAGGCCCGAGGGCAAGTCGATGGCGGGGCTGTGGGAATTTCCTGGCGGCAAGATCGAGCACGGCGAAAGACCCGAACAGACATTGATACGGGAGCTGAAAGAAGAGCTCGGAATTACGGTCAGTGAGGATTGTCTCGCGCCGCTCACATTCGCCAGCCACAGCTACCCGGACTTCCATCTCCTGATGCCGCTGTATGTTTGCCGGCGCTGGGACGGAATGATTGCTCCGACCGAAGGCCAGCGCATTACCTGGGTGAAGCCGAACCGGTTGCGCGACTATGAAATGCCGCCGGCGGACATCCCGCTGGTGTCGCACCTGATGACGTTGCTTTAGCTCAAATCCCCACTTGCTCAGCGCTCCGGCTTCTCGCCCGTCGGTATTTCCCGCGTGCCGAGCGCGTCGGCCAGGCGTTGCGCAGCCGAACCAGGCTTGAGCGGCTTCTGCTGGCTTTCGTGGGGTGCCCAGCCTGACAGCCAGATAATTTCGAAAACTGCCCGCAAGCGGCCGTCCGCGTCGGCAAAGCGGTCGGCATAGATCGCTTGGATGCGCTGTAACGTGGCGCGCTTGAGCGGCATGCGCCGGCGTTCGAGCATCACGTTGGTCGCGCCCATGCGGCGCAGGTCGTGCATCAGCGCCAGGGCCGAGTTATAGCGGACCGTCAGCCGCTCGGCATCGACCACCGGCAGCGCAAAGCCGGCGCGTTGCAGCAGCGCCCCAAGTTCCCGTACGTCCGCGAAGGGCGCGACGCGCGGCGACAGACCGCCTTCGATGTCGGTTTCGGCATCAGCAAAGGCCGCACGCAATTCGTCGAGACTCTCACCGCCGACCATTGCCGCCATGAACAATCCATCCGGCTTTAGCGCGCGGCGGATCTGGATCAGCGTTCCCGGGAGATCATTGACGAATTGCAGATTGAGTACCGATACGACAAGATCGAGCGAGGCATCGGCAAACGGCAACGCCTCTTCATCGGTCCCAACACGCAGGAAAGATTTGTCGATCGCGGCCGTGTCGATGCTGGCTGCAATAATCGTCTTGATTTTTCCGCTCGCGGCCAGCGCACGCGGCACCGCATCGCTTGACGCACCAAGATCGACCGCAATATCGAATTGCCGCAGCACAGCGGAAAGCCGCTCTGCCAGTTCGGTGGCGGCATGATCGAGCAGGAACGTCGCAGGCCCCAGCGCACGTGCGCGCCGCCGCCGCGCACGCAGCAGGCGCCGGTCGAAGATTTTGGGACCTGACGACATCGCTTTGTCCTGTTGCGCGCTCGAGATCCTGTCAGGCCGAATTGTGCCTGTGCTACCGTTGCAGCATGAACGAGCTGACTTCGGCAAGACCGGATGATGTTGCACGTCCGGCATTCGCGCGTATGGGTAGCGGGCTGCGATCCGCGTTGCGGCTCGCGCTCGACTTTGCCCTGCCGCCACTGTGTCCGTCGTGCCGAGAGCCGCTTGGTGACGGTATCGGTCTGTGCGCGTCATGTTGGTCCAAACTGTCGCTTATCGAGCCGCCATATTGCGCGCGGCTCGGCATTCCCTTCGTCTTCGATCCCGGCGCCGGCCTGCTATCGATGGAGGCGATTGCAAATCCGCCGGCCTATGATCGGGCTCGCGCGGCGGTCCGCTATAATGACGTCGCCAGCTCGCTGGTGCATCAATTCAAATATAGCGACCGGCTCGATCTTGCTCCGATGATGGGCCGGTGGATGGCGCGCGCCGGCCGCGAACTGCTGGCCGATGCCAATGCACTCATTCCGGTGCCGCTGCATTGGCGGCGGCTATGGGCGCGCCGCTTCAATCAATCGGCGGCACTCGCGGGCGCGATCTCGGTCTTGTGCGGCGTCCCCGTTGTCCATGGCGGGCTTAAACGTGTGCGCGCAACACCTCAGCAGGTCGGCCTGTCGAAGTCCGAACGCGCCGACAACGTCCAGGGTGTTTTTCGGGTGCCGGGCGAAAACAAGCCTGAGATCGTGGGACGCCGGCTTGTGCTGATCGACGATGTGCTTACATCCGGCGCCACCGTCGATGCCTGCGCCCGCGCGTTGTTGCGAGCCGGCGCGGCGCATGTCGATGTGCTGGTTTTTGCCCGGGTTGTAGCTTCCGCCCGCGGCCCCATATAATTGATACCAACACAGCCAGAATGCCGCATGCCGCCCGTCGAAATCTACACCACCCGCTACTGTCCCTATTGCCACGCCGCCAAGGCTTTGCTGAAGAAGAAAGGCGTCAACTTCAGCGAGATCGACGTTGGCCGCGATTGGGAGCGCCGTGAAGAGATGATTCAGCGCGCGAATGGGCGCACGACCGTGCCGCAGATATTCATTGGCGCAGTGCATATTGGCGGCTGCGACGAGCTGCAAAACCTCGAGCGTGCCGGAAAACTCGACCCAATATTGGCGGAAGGCAAGGCATCCCCATGAACGGCGGCACGTTCAAAGCTGCGATGATCCAGATGCGTTCGGGGCTTAACCCCCGTGCAAACATCGATGATGCCGCACGCTTGATCGGCGAGGCAAAATCAGCCGGCGCTGACTACGTACTCACCCCTGAAATGACCAATATCCTTGCAGCCAAACGCGACCAGTTGTTTGCGGCCGTCGTCGAGGAAGAGGCGGATGTTTCGCTTGCAACCTTGCGCGAACTGGCGCGCAAGCTCGCGATTTACGTCCATGTCGGCTCACTTGCGATCAAGATTTCAAATGACAGAGCAGCCAACCGCTCGTTCCTGATCGATCCAAAAGGCAACATTGTCGCGCGCTACGACAAAATCCATATGTTTGATGTCGACCTCGCGGATGGAGAGAGCTATCGCGAGTCGCGAAACTACCGGCCCGGTGAACTGGCCATGTTGGCAGATCTGCCGTGGGGCAGACTCGGGCTGACGGTCTGTTATGACCTGAGGTTTCCTGCGCTCTATCGGGCGCTGGCCGAAGCGGGCGCTACCATGCTTGCAATCCCATCCGCATTCACCAGGCAAACAGGCGAAGCCCACTGGCACGTACTCATGCGTAGCCGCGCCATTGAAAACGGCTCCTTCGTCTTCGCGGCCGCGCAGGGCGGCAAGCACGAAAACGGCCGCGAGACATACGGCCATTCACTGGTCGTTGACCCTTGGGGGCGTATCATTGCGGAAGGCGGCACCGAGCCTGGGATAATCATGGCCGAGATCGATCTTGCCGAAGTGGCCAAGGCGCGCGCGCGAATTCCCTCGCTGCAACACGGGCGGCGTTTTGAGCTTGTCGAGCCGATGGCCGAGCCGACACACTTGCATGCCGTGCGGAGCGCGGAATGATCCGTTACGCACTCATCTGCGAAAAGGGCCACGACTTTGAAAGCTGGTTCCAGGATTCCACGGCCTTCGACAAGCAGGCCAAGCGCGGGCTGGTGAACTGCCCGCAATGCGGCTCGGCCAAAGTCGAAAAAGCCATTATGGCGCCGCGGCTGTCTGCAAGCGCGAAAAAACATGGTGTCGCTGGGCAAGCGCGCCCACCTTCCGTTGATGCGCCCGCCACTCCCGCATCCCCTGCCCCGGTGGCAATGATTTCACCGCAGGAGCATGAATTTCGTTCCAAGCTCAAAGAACTGCGCGACCACCTCACCAAAAACGCCGACAATGTCGGCCCCAAATTTCCCGAAGAGGCGCGCAAGATGCACTACGGGGAAATTGAACACCGCTCGATCTATGGCGTCGCTTCACCAGAGGAAGCCAAGGATTTGTCCGAGGAAGGCATCGAATTCCATCCGCTGCCGCTTCTGCCGGACGAGCGGAATTAAATTCTTCTGGCACGTTTTTTCTGTCGCTATAACACGGCGCGATGCACGCCCGGCATCCATTACCGTCGCCGTGCGGATGCGTCATGAACCCGATCATGACGTAGGAACGGAAGCGCGCTAGTCTCCCCGATGCCGTCCGGACAAAAGGAACGGCGAAAGACATCAGGGAGAACCGCCATGTCATCGTCCCGGCTTCGTCTCGCAACCATCACAATCGTCTCGACTTGTGCCTGTGCATGGGCCGCGCCAGCGGGTGCGCAATTACTGACCCATAAGGACTTGACCGCTTCCATCGCTATAACCATCGCGCAAACCGCTATTGAGACCTGCAAGGCCAATGGCTACGCGGTGTCGGCGACCGTGGTCGGCCGCAATGGTGAAGTCATTGTGTCGGTGCGCGGCGACAACACTGGCCCGCACACCATCGAGAACAGCATGCGCAAGGCTTACACCGCGCGCACGCTCCGCAGTCCCTCGGGCGCGCTCGTCGATCGCCTGAAGGCCGACCCAACGCTCGGCCTGATCCATCTCACCAACATCATAGCCAACCAGGGTGCGTTGCCGATTAAGGTCGGTGACGAGGTCATCGGCGCGGCCGGTGCTTCAGGAGCACCGGGCGGCGAAAAGGATGAGGCGTGCGTCAAGGCTGGGATCGATAAGGTTGCCGATCAGTTGAAGTAACGCCGCATAGAGCGGGCGGTGACCAATCCAGTCGCCGCCCTTTTTATGACTGCCATCGGATGCAAAGCATGTGCCGGCCAATCTTGCGATTTTTGGGCACGCGCCTAATACGCCCACACCAATAGCGCCACGCCGAATACCACCAGCACGATACCTGCGAGCTCGCGCCGGGTTGTCGGCTGCTTGAAAACAAAACGCGTTACGCCCTGCGCAAACAGGACTTCGACCAGCGCCAAAGTGCGCACATTTGCGGCCGTGGTAATGGCAAAGGCGAGAAACCAGAACTCCGAGGCGAAAGCGCCCATGAAGCCGGCGAACAGCGACGGCCGCCAAGCTTGTGCGATCGCGCGTAATACACCGGGATCCCGCAGTGCCAAATAAGCCGACAGCAATGCGGCCTGGATCACCAGCCCGACTGTGACAGTAAAGGTCGCCGCCAGCACGAAATCCGGAAGGCCGAGCGACAGGATCGCGCCGCGATAGCTGATCGCGGACAGCGCGAACATGGTGCCGCCACCGAGCCCAATCAGCGTCGACCGGGTGGTGCCGGTGCTGCCCGCCCCCGGCTTGAGCGAAATCACGATGACGCCGACGGTGGCAATGAGAATCGCTGTGACAGCAAGCGCGGTGAGTTTGTCGCCCAGAAAGATCAGACCGAACAAAGCGACCTGCACCGGCTCGGTCTTGATGTAGGCGTAGGCCACGACGAACGACCGTTCGCCCATCGCGGACAGCATCAGCGCGGTGGCGGCGATCTGCCCGAGCGCGCCGCCGATCACCCAGGGCCAGAACGCCAATGGCGTCGCCGGCAGACGATCGCCGGTGATCGCGAGCAGGCCGGCCAGGAACAACAGCGCGAACGGAAAGCCGAACAGGAAGCGCACATGAGTAGCGCCGACCGTGCCGAGCGTTGCGGTGAGCTCGCGCTGCATAGCGTTACGCGCGGTCTGTGCAGCCGCGGCGATCAGCGTAAAGACGGCCCAGAGCATTGCGTATTGCTATTGCGAAATTTCAGGCAGCGGGGCGGATTTCAGCCGTCTCGGGAAATTCAGTTACCGCACCCTTTTCATTGTCGATCAACAGGAACAAATCGAAGTAGCGAATGGTCGGCGCGCCACCAGTACGCTTGATCACAGACTGTCGCCACTCCTCATTATGAGCGCGCTTCGCAGCCTCAACAGTCGGCCAGATGTAGACGCCGGCTCCGGTCTTGCCATCAAGCTCGAGCAGAAAATGTTTGCGCAGCAATTCCTTGTTGGCGCGCCATTTCGGAATGACGTTGCGCGCCTCCTCGGCGACCTGTTGGCGGGTCCAGCCTTTCGGCGAATTGAATTCCACCAGTTCGAGGATCATGCGGCCTCTCCTTTGTGCTTCGAGCGCTGCGCCACCAGCATGTAATTGACGTCCATATCGGATGATAACTGCCAGCGGTCGGCAAACGGATTATAGATCACGCCGCGTTCTCCGGTGACGCGCAGGCCGCTGTCTTCAATTGCAGCCTCGAGTTCGACCGGCGTGACGAACTTGTCCCATTGATGCGTGCCGCGCGGCAACCAGCGCAGAACATATTCGGCGCCGACGATGGCGAGGGCAAAGCTCTTGAGAGTGCGGTTCAGCGTGGCGGCGATCATCAGTCCGCCGGGCTTCACCATCGCGGCACAGGTTGCAACGAACGCGCTCACATCGGTCACGTGCTCGACCACCTCCATGGCCAAAACGACGTCGAAGCGCTCCTTCGCAGCCGCCAGATCCTCGGCCGTGGTGGCACGGTAGTCGACTGCGACGCCCGCTTCCTCTGCGTGGGCACGCGCGGCGGTAATGTTTTCCCCGGCCGGATCGGCGCCGACCATTTGCGCGCCCAACCGCGCCAGCGGCTCCGACAGAATGCCGCCCCCGCAGCCGATATCAAGCATGCGCAGACCCTTGAGGCAGTCGAGTTTTTTGGGGTCACGATCAAAGCGTGCGGCAGCCTGGTCACGGATATAGGCGAGCCTGACCGGATTGAACTTGTGCAGCGCCGCCATTGGACCGCGCGCATCCCACCAATCGGCGGCATGGCGCGAGAAACGCGCGACCTCGGCGGCATCAACGCTGGATACACGGGCTTTTCGGGTAACCATTCAACCACTCTCGTCAAATCGTTGCCGGCCATTGTTGCAGGTGAGCCGACCCGCCGGTATGTAATACGCGCCTTTTGGAGCCGGCGCCGCAAGGCCAAATACCCTTTCGTCGGCCGCTTGTTAGCGCCTTTCGGCGCGTTCGGGAACGTCAGGTTCAATAAAGTTATGGCTCGGCTGGTAATGAAATTCGGCGGAACGTCGGTCGCCGATCTCGACCGCATCCGCAATGTGGCGCGCCACGTCAAGCGCGAGGTCGACGCCGGCTATGATGTGGCCGTCGTGGTCTCGGCCATGGCGGGCGTGACCAACCAGCTGGTCACCTGGTGCCGCGAAGCGGCCATGCTGCACGACGCCCGCGAATACGACGCGGTGGTCGCAACCGGCGAGCAGGTCACCGCCGGATTGCTCGCGATCGTGCTGGAGGGGATGGGCGTCAATGCCCGTTCCTGGCAAGGCTGGCAGCTGCCGATCCTGACCGACAATGCGCATGCCTCCGCCCGCATCATGGAGGTGAACGGCTCCGAACTGATCAAGCGCTTCAAGGAGCACAAGCAGGTGGCGGTCATCGCCGGCTTTCAGGGCGTGCACAAGGACACCGGCCGCATCACGACGCTCGGGCGCGGTGGTTCCGACACATCGGCTGTTGCCATTGCCGCTGCGATCGGCGCCGATCGTTGCGACATCTACACGGATGTCGATGGCGTCTACACCACCGACCCGCGCGTTGTGCCGAAGGCGCACCGCATGGACAAGATCGCCTACGAGGAAATGCTCGAACTCGCCTCGCTCGGCGCCAAGGTCATGCAGGTCCGTTCGGTCGAGCTCGGCATGGTGCACAATGTGCGCATCTTCGTGCGATCAAGTTTCGACAAGCCCGAGGACATTGACCCGAAAAAGCCCCCCTCCGGCACACTCATTTGCGACGAAGGAGACATCGTGGAACAGCAAGTCGTCACCGGCATCGCCTTTTCCAAGGACGAGGCGCAGATTTCCATCCGCCGGGTGCAGGACAAGCCCGGCGTTGCTGCCGCCATCTTCGGGCCGCTCGCCGATGCCAACATCAACGTGGATATGATCGTGCAAAATGTGTCCGGCGATGGCGCCACGACCGACCTCACCTTCACGGTGCCTTCGGCTGACTATGAGCGCGCCCGCGTTACTCTCGACAAGGCCAAGGGCGCGATCGGTTTCGAACGGCTGGACGGAGCCACGGATGTTTCCAAGGTCTCGGTGATCGGCATCGGGATGCGCAGCCATGCGGGGGTCGCGGCGCAGGCGTTCAAAGCGTTATCCCAGCAGAAGATCAATATTCTCGCGATCACCACCTCGGAAATTAAGTTTTCGGTGCTGATCAAGGCCGCCCAGACCGATCTCGCCGTCCGCACCCTGCATACGCTTTACGGACTGGATAGGGCGTAAAGCGGCTTGCGATTGTACGTCGTTTGAACCTCCACGTGTCGCTGGCTCGCGCTCATTGCCGCAGCCTCTCTGGGTCAAATCTCGGTCAAATGCATCGACACCGACGTATGCTCTGTGGCTGAGACCCTATGGATAGACGCGGCCGGCCTAATTTGGATTGGCCTCAGCGTGTTGACGTCGTCCTGGGGTGGCGGGGGCGGCTCTGGGGCGGCCGCGTCCAAAAGCGGCCGGCCTAGCCGGAACGTCCGCAAGACCCCGTCAGCAATCGGTTTGCACTTTGGCTTGCCCCTTGCATACGCCATTGGCTATAGCCTGAGGCGTAAGCGGCCGCAAACTCACGATCTGGCGGTCGCTATTCGTACATGATTTGGCCGTAGACGAGGCTGCGGCCCAAACCGTGGCTTGAGGACTTCTATAATGCGTGGTGCGCTCGGCGGTCCGCGCGTGCTGTTGCGCCGGCTTCGCGAAGTGATGGCGGAGCCCGTCAGCGCGCAGGATCGCCTCGACAAGGTTGTGGTGCTGATCGCTGCCAACATGGTGGCGGAGGTGTGCTCTGTCTACGTCCTGCGCGTAGACGGAACTCTCGAGCTATACGCCACCGAAGGCCTCAAACGCGAAGCGGTTCACCAGACCGTCCTCAAAGCCGACGAGGGCCTGGTAGGCCTCGTCGCCAGCGAAGCCGACCCGATGAACCTGTCGGATGCGCAAGCGCACCCGGCCTTCTCCTACCGTGCCGAAACCGGCGAAGAAATCTACCATTCGTTCCTCGGTGTTCCCATTCTGCGCGCCGGCAATACTCTTGGCGTGCTGGTGGTGCAGAACCGCGCCCGGCGTACCTACACCGAGGAAGAAGAAGAGGCGCTGCAGACCACAGCGATGGTGCTCGCGGAGATGATCGCGTCCGGCGAGCTCTCCTCGCTCGCCCGTCCCGGCGCCGAACCCGCCGCGCGGCACGCGATGCATCTCACCGGCAGTTCGCTGTCGGACGGCATCGCCCTCGGTCACGTCGTGCTGCACGAGCCGCGCGTCGTCATTACCAATGTTATCGCGGACGACGTGCCGCACGAACTCAAACGGCTCGACGACGCCATCGCCACCTTGCGCGAAGACCTGGATCGGCTGGTCGAGCATCGCGATGTGGCGGACGGCGGCGAACACCGCGATGTGCTCGAGGCCTATCGCATGTTTTCATACGACCAGGGCTGGCTGCACAAAATACGCGAAGCTGTGATGACCGGCTTGACCGCCGAAGCCAGCGTCGAACGCGTTCAATCCGACACCCGTGCGCGCATGCTGCGTGCGTCGGACCACTACCTGCGCGACCGGCTGCACGATCTTGACGATTTGGCCAATCGGCTGATGCGCGTCCTGATGGGGCAGGATCACGCGCCGACCAAGGAGCAATTGCCGGAAAACGCAATTGTCGTGGCACGCTCCATGGGGCCGGCGGCCCTGCTTGACTATGACCGCAAGCGACTGCGCGGCTTGGTGCTGGAAGAAGCCGGACCGACCTCACATGTTTCGATCGTGGCGCGTGCACTCGGCATTCCGACAGTCGGGGAGATTGAAAATGCCACCGGCCTGGTCGAGCCGGGCGATGCCATCATCGTCGACGGTTCGACCGGTCACATCCATATGCGTCCGCCGCAGGACATTCAGGCGTCCTACGGCGAACGGGTCAAGTTGCGCGCCCGCCGGCAAGCGCAATACCGGGCGCTGCGCGAACGGCCTTGCATCACCAAGGACGGCCAAAAAATTGCGCTGATGATCAATGCCGGGCTCATGATCGACCTGCCGCATATCGAAGACACCGGCGCCGCCGGTATTGGGCTTTTCCGGACGGAATTGCAGTTCATGGTGGCAGACGCGTTGCCTCGCACCGGCGAGCAACTCGCCCTTTACAGGGCGGTGCTCGACGCCGCGGGCAAAAAGCCGGTCACATTCCGCACGCTCGATATTGGTGGCGACAAAGTGCTTCCCTACATGCGCAACATCGAAGAGGAAAATCCCGCGCTGGGGTGGCGCGCCATCAGGCTCGGCCTCGACCGTCCAGGCTTGTTGCGCAGCCAGGTACGCGCGCTGCTGCGCGCCGCCGGCGGACGCACCCTGAGGCTGATGTTTCCAATGATCGCTGTAGTGGAAGAATTCGACAAAGCGAAGTCCCTGGTCGAAGTCGAATTGACTCATCTGCGGCGGCACGGACACGCATTGCCCGAGCGCGTCGAGATCGGCACCATGGTCGAAGTGCCTTCGCTCCTGTTTCAGCTCGATGAATTGCTCGAACGCGTCGATTTTCTGTCGGTCGGCTCTAATGACCTGATGCAATTCCTGTATGCCGCCGATCGCGGCAATCCAAGGGTGTCTGACCGGTTCGATACGCTGTCTGCGCCGGTCTTGCGCGCGCTCAAGGACATTGCCGACAAGGCAAAGAAACACGGCAAGCCTGTCGCGCTATGCGGCGAACTCGCATCGCAGCCGATTGGCGCACTGGTGCTTGCCATCCTCGGTTATCGCTCCCTTTCGCTCTCGCCATCTGCAATTGGGCCGGTCAAGGCGCTTTTGCTCGAACTCGATATTCGCAAAGGCGAGGCCGCTCTACTGCCCTGCCTTGCGCAGCCGATCGGCAGCGTCTCCATCCGCGACAAGCTGGAAAGCTTTGCGGCGGCCGAGGGGCTGCAGCTTTGATTGTCCTGCCGCAGCAGAAGCTTGATGCGCTGCTGGCCCGCCACGCTTTGGTGGAAAGCGAGCTCGCCAGCGGCCTGAGTACAGACGCATACGTCAAGCTGTCGCGAGAATTTGCCGAACTGGGCCCTGTTGTCGCGACAATCAAAGCCTATCGCGATGCCGAAAAAGAAATCGTCGACCTTTCCGCGCTTGTCGATGACCCGAGATCCGATTCCGAAATGCGCAAGCTCGCCGACGCCGAGCGGCACGACTTGCAGGCACGCCGCGACAAGCTGGCGGAAGAAATCCGCCTGGCCCTGCTGCCAAAGGACGCGATGGACGACCACAATGCGATCCTTGAAATCCGCGCCGGCACCGGCGGCGATGAGGCTGCGCTGTTTGCTGGCGACCTCTTCCGTATGTACGAGCGCTATTCCGCCAAGCAGGGCTGGAAGACGGAGATCTTGTCGATCAGTGAAGGCACCAAGGGTGGCTTCAAGGAAATCGTCGCCGAAGTTCGAGGCCGCGGCGTATTTGCCAAGCTTAAGTTCGAGTCGGGCGTGCACCGCGTGCAGCGCGTGCCCGACACGGAAGCGTCAGGCCGTATCCATACATCCGCGGCCACCGTTGCCGTCCTGCCCGAGGTCGAAGACGTCGATATCCATATCAACGAAGCTGATCTGAAGATCGACACCATGCGCGCGCAGGGCGCCGGCGGTCAGCACGTCAACAAGACCGAATCGGCCATCCGCATTACGCACATGCCGAGCGGCATTGTGGTCTTCGTGCAAGAAGAACGCTCGCAACATAAGAACAAGGCCAAGGCGCTGACGATGCTGCGGGCCAAGCTTTACGATCAGGAGCGCACCAAGCTTGACGCGGAGCGCGCCGCCGAGCGGCGCGGACAGATCGGCTCGGGCGATCGTTCCGAACGCATCCGCACGTATAACTTCCCGCAGGGCCGCGTCACCGATCACCGCATCAATCTGACGCTCCACAAACTGCCGCAGGTGATGGAAGGCGAGGCGCTGAACGAGGTCATCGACGCGCTGGTGACCGAACATCAGGCCGAACTTCTGGCCGCCGAAGGCGCCACGTGAGAATCATCCCGGGATTGAAGGATGGCGCCTCAGTCTCCGAAGCAACCCAGCTTTTGGCGAATTCGTTCAAGCTCGCTGGCCTCGACGACGCACAGGTCGATGCACGGCTGTTGATCGGCCTCGCGCTGCATCTCGACCGCAGCCAGTTGATCGTACAATCGGATCGGATTCTCGAGGCACGTGAAATTTCAGTCATATCAGCGCTCGCCGCCCGCCGATTAAAACACGAGCCGGTATCGCGCATCCGGGGACAGAAAGAATTCTGGGGTCTTTCCCTGCAGGTTACGCCTGACGTTCTGGTCCCGCGACCCGAGACGGAAACGATCGTTGAGGCGGCCCTGGATTTCGTCGTTCGTGGCGGTCTACGCATGGAGAGGCTGCGCATTCTCGACATCGGCACCGGTTCCGGCGCATTGCTGCTCGCACTCCTGCACGAATTGCAAAATGCAATCGGTACCGGCACCGACGTCTGCGCCGCCGCGCTGAATGCCGCGCGCGCGAATGCCGCGCAATGCGGTCTCGAATCCCGCTGCAACTTCGTTGTTTGCGATATTGCGACGGGTGTGCAGGGTCCGTTTGATATTGTCGTTTCCAACCCACCCTACATTGCACACGATGAGATCGCGTCACTTGCACCGGAAGTGCGGAACTACGATCCAAAAGTTGCACTCGATGGCGGCGACGATGGGCTTACCGGCTACAACGCCATCGCATCCGAAGCCCGGCGCCTTTTGGCACCTGGCGGACGACTATTTGTGGAATTGGGTGCAGGTCAGGAAACTGCCGTCCGTTCGCTATTTACCAATGCGGGATTAACCGTCGGTGCCGCACGTAAGGATTTGGCCGGGATTCCACGCGTGATCGGCGCAGGTCTATTGCCATGAACAGGTCGCATTCCCACCCGATGAAAATCGCAGGGCTCGACTATCGTCGAAAAAAAGCGCTTGGATTATGGTCCGGAAACGACTAGCTTCCAGTCACGGAATCGACCCGTGACGGTTGCATCGCCAAAAACCCCGGAACCAATACCTCTGTGTGGTGCGGCGAAAGGCGGATGACGAAAAGCCGGCATTCGAAAATACGGCAAACGAAATCGTCAGATACGGGTTTGGACGCTTCACCGGTTGGGCGCATCATTTTCGAAAACTAGGACGATGCGCGTAACGAAAGGTTGGCAACGCTGCGACAGGATCGCGGCTATGGGGTTGCTGCGACTATCGCGATAAAGAACACAACGTTTCGACCATTGGCGCGGATTACTGGTGCAGGTCCGGCCGCGCAATGAAATTTGTATGGACTTGCGATCAGGGTTGAGCGGTCGGCGGCAAATGCCGAGTCAATGTGAAAGGTCGACGAACAGGCACATCATGAGAAACGGTCAGAAGCGCATGCGGGGACGCGGCGGTAATAACCACCGCAAAAGTCAAAATCCACTGACGCGCGTATATGAGTCGAACGGTCCCGACGTAAAAATCCGTGGCACCGCCTCGCACATTGCGGAAAAATACATCCAGCTTGCGCGCGACGCGCAAAGCTCGGGCGACCCGGTGGCGGCCGAGAACTACTATCAGCACGCAGAACATTATTTCCGCCTGATCGCCGCCGCGCAGGAGCAGTTCCGCCAGCAAAACCCCTACTACAACAATCAACAGCCGCAACAGGGCCAGGGTGGCGCACCACAAGGCGCTGCCGATGATAACTACGATGACGGCGAGGATGACGGCCAGCCCTTCATGGGACAGAACGAGCCAAGCTATGCACCCCAGCCGCAGGTGCAGCAGGGCCAGCCTTATATACCGCGCGATGCCCAGCCATTCCCACCGCGCGATCAGCAAGTGCAAAACCGGCCGCCGCAGCAGCAGCAACCCTATCAGCAACCGGCGCAAGGCGGTCAGGAAGGCGCCGGACAGGACTTGGGCGGCCTGCCGGCTTTCATCACCGGAGGTGGCGGTGCACAGCCGCAACCAAACCCCGGTCCAAACGGCCACGAGCAGGGCGACCGCGGCCAGGATCGCTTTGGACATCGCCGGCGCCGGCGTCATCGGGGTGGTGGCTATCGCCCCGACCGGCCGGAATTTTCCGGCAATAATCCGCAGACCGCTGCGCCGCAAACCGATGAAGGCGGTGACGAACCGCGGCAGCCCGACTGATCGGACTCGTATCCGCAATCTAGACAGCCTGACGTGAGATCAGGCGCCCGGCGACGGCGCCAATGCCGGTTCCAGCGCCGGCACCAACTGCCGCTTTTCGCGGCGTGCCGGTATCGCGCGGTAGACTTGCTTGGTCGCTTCGACCAGATGTACGCCGGCAAATGGCGCCGACAACGTTGCGCCCGTGCGCTCCCATGCCACCGCCGTCCGCAGGAACCATCCACGCGCGATCGGCGGCACATAGAGCGCTTCGCTCCACCCGGTCGGCGTAAACCAGGTTTCACGTAAGAGCTGATTGATCTGAGTCCGCGAATAGGGCCGCCCATGGCCGAATGGGGTTGTGTCCATGCGCGCCCACAAACCGCGCCGGTTCGGCACCACCGCCAGCAATCGCCCCCCGGACGCCAGCACCCGCCACACTTCGCGCAGCAAAGCGCCTGGATCGTTCGTCATTTCCAGCGCATGCACCAGCATCACGCGATCAACCGCCGCATCGGCGAGCGGCAGCTCGTTCTCGTCGACCAAAGCGGACAGCGCCGGACGCGTCGTCGGCCATTTTACGACCCCCTGCCCCGCCGGCATGAGCGCGAGACATCGCTCCGCCTCCTCGCGGAACAGGCCGAGATAGGGTGTTGCGTAGCCAATGCCGAGCACCCGCTGGCCAGCAGTGTCGCCCCACAACGAGCGAACGCCGCGTCCAATGAAGCGACGCGCCACAACTCCCAGCCGTTGGCCGTAGAAATTGCGCAGGTCCACGACATCGATCGACATGAGCCGAAACTATCATGAAACGCGTTGCAAACTGCTAACGGTGCGGAACCTGCGGACGTGCATGATGTTTCACTGCCGTGTTACGGTTAATCTGTTCCAGACCATGACGAGGACCCTTATGCCCGCTGAAATCCGCCTGTTTCGCTGCCGATCCGACAATTATGGGGTGCTGCTGCACGACCCCGATAGCGGCGCGACCGCCGCCATCGACGCACCCGAGGCAGCGCCGATTGAAGCGGCTTTAAAGGCAACCGGCTGGAAACTGACCGACATTCTGGTGACCCACCACCATGCCGATCACACAGACGGGATCAAGGCACTGAAAGAGAAATATAAGTGTCGCGTGGTGGCTCCGGCCGCGGAAGCTTCGAAAATCCCGGCGGTGGACGAAACAGTGCGCGAAGGGGATAAAGTTTCCGTCGGGACATTGTCGGGCAATGTGATCGAAACACCGGGTCACACCTCCGGCCACATTTCCTATTGGTTTCACGCCGACAAACTGGCCTTCGTCGGTGACACACTGTTCTCCATCGGTTGTGGGCGCGTGATCGAAGGTACGCCGGAACAGATGTGGCGATCGCTGGTGAAGCTGCGCGACCTGCCGGACGACACCGAAATCTACTGCGGCCACGAATACACGGCGGCCAACATCAAATTCGCGCGCACCATAGAGCCAGCCAACAAGGCGCTTGCCGCGCGTGAGGCCGAGGTTAAAGAACAGATTTCGCGAAACGAAGCGACCATTCCGGTCACCATCGGCGACGAGAAACGGGCAAATCCGTTCTTGCGCGCGGATCTCGCCGACGTGGCACAAGGCATCGGAATGGCCGGCAAGCCGGCACCCCAAGTGTTCGCCGAAATCCGCGAGCGCAAGAACAAGTTTTAAGGCGCGACCCGTGTCAGCTCGCGCTGTCCGCGAGCTTTTTCCATTCATCGGCTGGCACGCGCACGACGAATTTATATCCGCTGTGGCCGTCGGGCTTGAAGATCGATGCCTCGCCTTCGCGAACGTCGAACCAATCCTTGCCGAATGCGTCAAGAATATTGGGCTTATGGCTCACCACTACGACATTTGTACCGGCCGGCGGCATCGTCGAGGCAAGTTTGCGCATCGCCGCGGTGCGGCGGTTGTTCTCGTTCGGCGAGACCACGAGCCCGCCCTCGGCGACATCGATGGTTGGCGCCGCATCACCGAATGCAATTTTTCCAGTCTCTATCGCGCGGAAGAACATGCTGGTGACCACCGGCCCCACCGGGATTTTCAGCTTGCGAAAGGCCTCGCCCATTTCCTTGGCCTTGGCGCGGCCAGCATCGTTCAGTTGGCGTTGCTTGGCGACATTGTTCATGTTGAGCGGGTCAGTGTCGGCCTGGTCCATGTAGGTCGCGCCATGCCGGATGATGATCACATGACCGCCCGCGCGTAAGGCATTGAGCCATTCGGGCTGTGTTTGCGCCCAGACGTGTGGGGAAACAGTTAGCGACCACGCCGTGAGCAGGGCATAAAAGAAGGACACGCGAGCGAGCGACATGAGCGATCTCCATAGGCTAATCTGAATGGCGGTAGTTCTAGCTGCGTGACGCAACGGCAACTTTGCTTAAAACGACAATCACGGTGTCAAAAACGACAAAATTCAATTTTGGAACGTGAGAGCATATATTTTATGACGCTACGCCAGCCCCTTAGCGCCGCCGCCATGATCCGCGCGCTTGAGCTCAAGCCGCACCCGGAGGGCGGCCACTACCGTGAAACCTTTCGTGACTCCAGGCTGATTGATGGCCGTCCGGCCTCAACGGCCATCCTGTTCCTGCTTGCACACGGTGAGCGCTCGCATTGGCACCGCATCGACGCGGTTGAAATCTGGCACTATTACGCGGGCGCACCACTCAAACTTTCGCTGGTCGACGGCGCCAAGGAAGAGATAATCCGGCTCGGCGCTGACATCCCTGCTGGTGATGTCCCTCAGGTCACGGTGCCGGCGCGCGCGTGGCAGGCCGCGGAAAGTCTGGGCGATTGGACTCTCACCGGCTGCACCGTTGCGCCCGGATTTTCCTTCGACGGCTTCGAATTGGCACCAACCGACTGGTCGCCGAACAGTCAAAAGCGATAAAACAACGAAATTTTGCCGAAAGGGGACGTGCCGTGACGATTAAACTCGATGAAGCACGCGGGCTGGTCGCTCGCGCCAACCGCATGATTGCCAACGAAGGCGTGCTTGACGCCTTCGGTCATGTCACCATGCGGCATCCGACTGATCCAAAACGCTATCTGATGTCGCGGTCGCGCGCCCCGGAACTGGTTCAACCGGATGACATCCTGGAATTCACGCTCGATTCACAGCCCGTGAAACCGACAGACGTCCGCCTCTATGGTGAGCGGGTGATTCACGGCGGCATCTATCTGGCGCGGCCAGATGTAAACGCTGTATGCCACCACCATGCGCCGTCGATTCTGCCATTCTGCATCTCGGGCATGGAACTCAAGCCGGTCTACCATCTCGGCGCGACGCTCGGAGAGAAGGTACCGTTCTGGGATGCCCGCGACGAGTTCGGCGATACCACGCTGATTGTGGCCAAGCCTGAAGAGGGCGCCTCGCTCGCACGCGCGCTTGGACCCAACTGGATCGTATTGATGCGCCGTCACGGCGCGACGGTCGCCGGCGCGACTCTGGAAGAGCTTACATTCCGCACAATCTATACCGCGCGCAATGCCGCGCTGCAGATCCAGGCGCATAGCCTTGGTTATGTCTCGCCACTCAATGCCGCAGAGACCCGCCTAGCCGGTGAATACAACTTGCGGCCGGGGCCGGTCGCACGCGCCTGCGAATATTGGAACGTACGTCTGGATAAGGCCGAAGGCACCTGGGCCGGGCAGAAATCAAAAGCTGCCACGCCAAAAAAACGGCAGCCCAAACGGACAACAAAACGCCGGCGCTGAATCTGAAATTGGCTTGGGCGCTATTTACGCCCGTTGCGATGCATGCAGGTCAAATAGCCTTCGAGCGCACGGCTCCGGCAAATCTTGAAGCCTTCCCGTCGGTAATATTTGGGGAACGCAACGCGTCCCCCGTCCAGCGTTTGCGTCGACTCAGGACTTTCGCGTGGGCGTAGCTTCAATCCCTCACGCTTGACGCCGACCGGCGGCGGAACCACGCGCCCGCCATTTTGCAACGCGCATTTGCAGGCAATTTTGTCGAATATCTCGGCGCACTGCGCATCCAAATCTTGCGAATCTTGCGCTGACACAGACCATGCGACCAGCGGCACAGACAGGCTGATGACCGTCGCTCCGACCAAAAAAGCCTTCATGCGCCCGCCTGCCATCTAGCCACGTCGCCTAGACAAAATATTGCCCGCCGTTGGCCGTGAGCGTCGACCCGGTCAATAGCCCTGCATCGTCGGATGCGAGAAACACAACACACCGCGCAATTTCCTCGGGCTCGCCCAGGCGGCCGATGGGGATGAGCGGCAGGATCGATTTTTCCAATACATCCTTCGGCACCGCCTGCACCATCTCGGTATTGATATAGCCCGGCGCGATTGCATTCACTGTCACGCCGGCGCGCGCGCTTTCCTGCGCCAATGCCTTGGTGAAGCCAAGCTCACCGGCCTTGGCGGCGGAATAATTGGTCTGACCGAGCTGGCCTTTCTGGCCATTGATCGAAGAAATATTGATGATGCGGCCAAACTTGCGCTCGCGCATGCCTTCGATGACGTTGCGGCACATATTGAACAGCGAGTTGAGATTCGTGTTGATGACCGCGGTCCATTGTTCCGGCTTCATGCGGTGCAGCGTCGCATCGCGTGTAATGCCGGCGTTGTTGACCAGCACATCAACGGGCCCAACCTCGGCTTCTACTTTTTTGATGCCTTCGACGCAGGCCTCGAACGATGAGACGTCCCACTTGAAGACCGGAATACCGGTTTCCGCCTTGAATTTCTGTGCGGCCTCGTCATTCCCGCCATAGTTGGCGGCGACTTTATAGCCTCCGGACTTCAGTGCCTTGGCGATTGCCGCTCCAATCCCGCGGGTGCCGCCAGTAACCAACGCAACACGCGACATAGTACCGTCCCCTCCCAAGAATTTTCTAATTTCGCCATAGACGGGACGAGCCGTCGATGACGCAGATCAAATTCGAAGGCGCCGGCGCCGCTGCGCCACAATTCACGCTAGCGCTCAACGCACATCGCGATGCCCATGCCACCGCCAATGCATAACGTGGCGAGGCCCTTCTTGGCATCACGCTTTTGCATTTCGTAGAGCAGTGTCGTCAGCACGCGTGCGCCGGAAGCGCCGATCGGATGGCCGATGGCAATCGCCCCGCCATTGACGTTGACCTTGGAGGTATCCCAACCGAGGTCCTTGTTGACTGCACAGGCCTGCGCGGCAAAGGCTTCGTTGGCCTCCACCAGGTCGAGATCCTCCTTCTTCCAGCCAGCTTTCTTGAGCGCAGCGCGCGAAGCGGGGATTGGACCGGTGCCCATGATCGACGGATCAACGCCGGCCTGCGCCCAGGACACAATACGCGCGAGCGGTGTCTTGCCGAGCTTGGCGGCTTCCGATGCCTTCATCAGCACCAGCGCGGCAGCGCCATCATTGATGCCTGATGCACTACCCGCCGTCACGGTGCCTTCCTTGTCGAACGCCGGGCGCAATTTCGACAACGATTCAAGCGTGACGCCGGCCTTCGGGTGTTCGTCGGTATCCACCACCACGTCACCCTTGCGCGATTTGATGGTAACGGGCGTGATCTCGTCCTTAAACTTGCCTGCCTTCATCGCCGCTTCGGCCTTGTTCTGCGACTTGACCGCGAATTCGTCCTGTTGCTGACGCGTGATCTGCCACTGCTTTGCAACGTTTTCGGCCGTAGTGCCCATATGATACCCGTTGAAAGCGTCCCACAGGCCGTCCTTGATCATGGTGTCGACCATTTCGAACGAACCCATTTTCACGCCGGCGCGCAGATGCTGGCAGTGCGGCGCCATGCTCATCGACTCCTGACCGCCGGCGACAACGATCTCGCTGTCGCCATTCAGGATCGCCTGATAGCCGAGCGCAACAGCGCGCAAGCCTGAGCCGCATAGCTGGTTCACACCCCACGCAGGCGTCTCGACCGGAATTGCCGCCGCAATAGAGGCCTGCCGCGCCGGGTTCTGACCCTGCCCCGCGGTCAGTATCTGACCCATGATCACCTCACTGACGCGCGCCCCCTCAACGCCCGCCCGTTCCAGCGCGGCCTTGATTGCAGTTCTGCCAAGCTCATGGGCCGGCAAATTCGCAAATGCCCCATTGAACGCGCCGACCGGGGTACGGGCGGCGCTCACGATCACGATGTCGTCTTTCATCGGAAACTCCTGTCAGACGCGTGCGGGGCAACGCGGTTTTTGGCACTGCCGCATCCTCGGCAGGGCCGGCAGGTCTGTCAATAACGCGCAGTCCTCAGATATCCCCGAGAATTGGCGCTTTTTTGACGTTTCCGCAAGGGCGACACCGGCGTCCGGCTCTCTGCCGCGCCGCCACAAAACGGTGGCCCCCAGAAGCGGAAATTGGCTATGCTTGAAACTTGGGCAGGGGAAACGTGTGATCCACATGGCAGAGGATAAAAAAGAGCCGGTTACAATCAAGAAATACGCCAACCGGCGGCTCTACAATACTGGAACCAGTACCTACGTGACGCTCGAAGATCTCGCCGCGATGGTGAAAACCGGCGAGGATTTCATCGTCTTTGATGCCAAGTCCGGTGATGAGATTACGCGCTCGGTGCTCGCGCAGATCATCTTCGAGCAGGAAAACAAGGAAGGGCAGAGCCTGCTGCCGATCGCTTTTTTGCGACAGCTGATCCGTTTCTATGGTGACAGCATGCAAATGCTGGTGCCGCGATTTCTGGAAGCTTCCATCGACTCGCTATCGAAGGAGCAGGGAAAGTTCCGCGAGCAGATGGCTCAAGCCTTCGGGGTCGGCGGATTCGGGCCGCTTGAGGACCAGGTGCGGCGAAACATGGAAATGTTCGAAAAGACGTTCGCCATGTTTGCACCGTTCGCGCGAGGCCAATCAAAGCCGACCGATAAGCCTCAGGGCTCAGGTGGCGAGATGGACGAGCTCAAGCGTCAGCTCGACGAGATGCAAAAACGGCTGGATAAACTCGGCGGCAAGGAATAACCGCCCGTTCGGTTATGCCGACGCGGTGCGTCCGCCTTTGTCTTGCCGCGGGCGTTCGGACGTCGCAAGCCCTATCAAGGCACCTTGCAGGTAGTCGCAGCCCCAGCCTGCGAGCAATGCAGCGGTTTCTTCGTCCTGCACCCACTCTGCAACACTCTTGAGACCGAGCCGCCGCGATAGATCGACCAACGTGCGCACGAAAGCGCGATCGTCATTCGACTTCGCGATATTCGGAACGAAGGCCCCGTCGATTTTCACGATATCGACACCGAGCTTGCGCAAGTTACGGAAAGAGGTGTAGCCGGCGCCGAAATCGTCGATTGCAATGCGGCATCCCAGGTCCTTGACCCGCGTGACAAAACCTCGAGCGTCATCCAGATCATGAATTGCCGCGGTTTCGGTGATCTCGACAATCAGGCGTCCTGCCGCGTCGCTGTTGGCCCGCAATAACGCGCCCAAACCCTGCCACCAATGGGGGTCGATCGCGGAATTCGGCGAGACATTGACGCTTGCCTGCATATTCGGAGCGCTAGCCAATTCGGCGACCACCAGTTCAATGACGCGGAAATCAAGCATGCGCACCAACCCGACGCGTTCGGCCACCGGAATAATCTCGCTCGCCTGCGCAATACTGCCGTCGCTGCGATTGATGCGCATCAGGCATTCGTAGAAGGCGACCTTGCGGCTTTGCGCCTCAACCACGGGCTCGTAGGCCAGCGCGATGCGACGCTGGTTCAGGGCCGCGACGATCTCGTCGGCAGCACGGACACTCTGCCGCCGCAGTGCATCGCGCTCTACATTCGGTGCGTAGGCAACGAAGGAACCGTGACGCTTGGCACGTGCAACTTGCAAAGCGTCCTGCGCGCGCGCCAGGACCTCGATGACCGTGCGCGCGTGACGTGGCGCAGTTACCCCGCCGATCGTAATTGTCACTGCCATCGGGCCAGCAGCGGTATAGAACGGCTCGTCACGCACACCTGCCAGCAAGCGCTCGGCTGCGGTTGACAATTCATCGGGCGTGCAAGTGGCCAGAACGACGCCGAATTTGTTTCCTGAGTATCGGCCGAGAGAGTCCTTGCCGCGCATCCTGGCCCGAATGCGCTTTCCGACCTGCGCGATGACCTCATCGGCAACATCAAACCCATAAGCTTCATTGAGATGGCTGAGGTGGTCGATTGCCACCAGCATAAATCCGCTCGAGCTCCGAAACCGTACCGCCTCGTCGAGTGCGGCGCCGAGACCTTCCGTGAGATAAATGCGGTTGAGCTCGCCGGTCAGCGGATCAAATTTTGCCCGCTGTTCAAGCCAGCGTTGGCGTTCATGCCGCTCATTGATCGCGCGTATAATTCCGTTTGCGTATTTTGGCTTTCCGTCGGCGCCGGCAAACCAGCGACCGGTATCCTCGAGCCAGATCTTTTCGTCGCCACGCTTGAGCGCATATTGAATTTGATAGGGGACGCCCTTACCCGCGTCGCGTCGGCTCGCCTGCAGGATGATTTCCGCGCGGGTTAACCCGCCCGCGGCGTCAACGTGGCGCGCAAAGCCCCGACCGCTGGAGATTTCCGTCGGATCGACGCCCAGCGCTTCAGCGGTATTTTCGCTCCAGACCAACACATCGGTATCCAGCTGCCATTCATAGGCAATGTCACCGACCGACCGCAGAATTTTCGCGGTATCGAGGGAAGGAGGCGATTGATCGAAGCGGGTCACTATCGCCTCTTTTTGGAACGCCAAGGCGAGTCTGGACGTTGCTTGGTGCGACGAATGAGCCTCAGAACTTACGGCCAATCGTTAAACAATTTGAGAATGCGGGTTTCTTGAGGGTCCCGACGCCGTTAACCGGCGCGGCACGCCACTTGCTCATTAGACGGCAGACGACCGTTGATTGTCCTGAATCGAGACGGTATCGCGATGCAGCTTAGTCAAGTTAACCCATCGGCCTCTCGGCCCCATGAATCGGGCGGTCATCGGACCGAGCCCGGTGGCGAAGTGCACACGTCCGACAGTCGGGCGCTGGTCACGCTGGCACCGAGCGTCGACGCTGCAGACGCTCAGCCGGGGTACCGCAACGCAGCTTTTCTCGCCCAATTGATTGCAACGAAAGATCAGCACCCGCAGACCCGCGAGCGCCGGCGCGCCGACCCAACCGACGTGTTGGCCGCCTACCGGGCCACCGCGGCGCTCAGCCATTCCTAATAGCCGAGCGCGCAGCCGTCCTTTCGCGGTTCCGAACCGGCAATCAGCACCCCGCGCTCCCAATCGATTTTGATCGTTTGCGCGCCGCCCCACGGCGACGTTGCGGTAACGACCTCGTGCCCACGAGCCTTCAGGCCTTCGATAGTGGCGGCCGGCGTGCCGCGCTCGACATCCGTCTTCTCGCCTTCGAAGAAGAAGCGCGGCGCGTCGATCGCCTGTTGGACGTCCATTCCGAAATCGATCATGTTCATGATGATCTGTACGTGCCCCATCGGCTGGTAATGAGCGCCCATGACGCCGAAGCTCATGTCGCAACGTCCGTTGCGCATGGCGAGCGCAGGAATGATGGTGTGCATCGGACGTTTGTCCGGACCGAACGTATTGGGATGATCCGGTTCAAGCGTGAAGCATGACCCGCGATTGGTCAGCATGATGCCGGTTTTCTCGGTGCAGATGCCAAGTCCGAAGTGCGAATAGAGCGAATTGATGAATGACACCGCCATGCGGTCTTTATCGACCACCGTGAGGTAGACGGTGTTGCTGCCGGGCGCGGGATGGCTCGGCAGCTTGGCGCGCTTGTTCATATCGATCAATGACGCCAGTTTCCGGGCAAATCCCTTGTCGAGCAGATCGGCGACCGGCGTGCGCATGTGCAGAGCGTCGGCAATGTGTGTGTCGCGCACCGCAAAACCGAGCCGCGCGGCCTCCAGCACCAGATGGAAGCGTTCCGGTCCGAGCGGATCGAGCGTCTTGATATCGAAATTCTCCAGGATGTTGAGCATCACCAACGCTGTGAGCCCCTGCCCGTTCGGCGGAATCTCCAGAACATCCAGGCCTCGGTAATTGGTCGAAATCGGCTCGACCACATCACCGTGGTGGCGCGCGAAATCGTCCGGGGTCAGGAACGAGCCGCGAGTCGAAAGGGTCTTCGCCATATCGTCAGCGATTTCACCTTCATAGAAAGCGCGCGCGCCCTTCGCGGCAATGGTCTTTAGTGTCGCCGCAAGCGCGGGGAAACGGATGACATCGCCTTCCTTGGGGGCGGCGCCATTGAACAGATAGTGTTTTGCGGCGCCGGGGTTGGCCTTGAGTTTGCCGACATTCCGCTCCCAATCCCACGCGACGCGCGCAGCAATCGGGAAGCCGCCTTCGGCATATTTGATTGCCGGCTGCAGCGCACGATCCAGCCCGAAGCGGCCGTGGCTTTTGAGGATGGCCTCCCAGGCATCGAGCGCGCCCGGCACTGTGACAGCGTGAATCGAACTGCCGATTTCAGTCATGCCCTCGGCGCGCAGTGCTTCATACGAAGCCTTGGCGCCAGCGCGGCCGGAGCCGTTATAGCCCCACACCGGCTTGCCCGGCTGCGACACCAGGCAATAGCAATCGCCACCGATTCCGGTCATTGCCGGCTCGACCACGCACAGCACGGCGACGGCCGCCACCGCCGCATCGGCCGCGCTGCCACCGGCGCGCAGCGTGTCGACCGCGGCCAAGGTCGCCAATGGATGCGAGGTCGCTGCCATGCCGTCGCAGGCGATCACGGGTGAACGGCCGGGGAGCTGAAAATCACGGCTCATGGCGAGACCAGAGATGTTCGACAATCAGGACGAGACGCGTTCGACCGTCAGGTCGCGCTGGGCCGAACGCAGCGTCACGGCAAAGCCACCGAGAACGTCGATGAAGCTCACCACCAGCAGCAAAAAGAATGTCGCGGTCGCGGCCTGCTTGACCAGAATGAACTCGACCAACATGCCGAGAAACAGGATCAGCGATAGAGAATGATCGACCACGGTGCGGATGCCGATGCGGGTCGATTTCATCACCTCACCGCACAGCAGCACGACGGCCAGGGCGATGAGGATGTCGCCCGCCGACATCGTCCAGTCGGCGCCCGAAACCATGTGGACGGTGGCGACCACGCCAGTCCAGGTCACGCCCGGCATCAGGAACGCAATGATGTTGTAGATCGCGAACGGGATCAGGAGCAGCGGGAAGCCGAGCACAAACATGGCACAGATTGCCTTCCGGCCCCCGGCCGTGGGATTACGCCTCGGCCTTTGGCTTGAGAACCTGGCGGCCTCTATACATGCCGGTCTTCAGGTCGATGTGGTGCGGACGGCGCAGTTCGCCCGAGTCCTTGTCCTCAACATAAGTCGGCCGCTTGAGCGCGTCGGCGGAGCGGCGCATGCCGCGGCGCGACGGCGAGGTTTTTCTTTTTGGCACAGCCATGGAACGAAACTCCTGAAAAGGCACGACAATGTCGGTTTGAAGCCGGGCTTATAGAGGAAGGCTTGCGTCAAGGCTAGTGGGTTTGGCTAATGGCCCTGCCGTAAGCAGGCAGCCGCCATCGGCGCCCTCGCCGCGCGGGCATCATAAAGCCCGGCCAGACGGCGCAATCCGGGCCCGGGCTGGCGCGCATTGCGTTCGATCGGGTTGGGCAATGTCGCCGCCAGCAGCGCTGCCTGGTAGCGCGACAGATCCCGGGCCGGTTTACCAAAGGCGCGTTCGGCGCCGGCCTCGGCGCCGAATTCGCCATTCGGGCCCAATTCCGCAATGTTGAGATAGATTTCCAGAATCCGCCGCTTCGGCAACACCAGGTCGATCCAGAGCGCCAAGGGAAATTCAAGCGCCTTGCGGACGACGCTACGCCCCGACCAGAGGAACAAGTTCTTTGCCACTTGCTGCGTGATGGTTGAGCCACCCCGCATCTCGTCAAGGTCGTCGGCTTCGGCAATGGCCTCGCGGATTTCAGTGAAATCGACGCCGTGATGGCTGCAAAAACGGCCATCCTCGGCAATGATCACCGCAAGCGACAGCGATGGCGAAATACGTGTGAGGGGTACAAACTGGCGTTCAACGCGCGCTCCACTCAGGTGCCGCCAAAGCATCACGGTCGAGCCAGGGTTAACCACCCGGTAGAGCGGCGTGATCAAATAGGGCAGCAGCAACACCAAAAGGATAGAGAGGACGACGACGCGTAGTACCCGCGGCAACCCCAAAAGACCCAATTTTTTGCCCAGCCAGCTCACGGGCCCAGATTAGCCCATTAGCGCCGTGAATTGCCTGGGTTTGGCTGGCGCGAGATCCGGATCGCGGGCCGGTGCCTACTTTTCGGAGCCACGCGCAGCGGCTATCAATGCGCCGATGAAAAAGGATACGACCGATTTTTCCGCCCGGCTCGGCCGCGCCGCCGCCGAAACCGAGACGTTGCTCCGTCAGCTCTTGGCTGACGCGCCGCTCGATGGCGAAATCATGCGTCCGCCGCGCCTCCTTGCGGCCATGCGTCACGCGGCCCTCGATGGCGGCAAGCGTCTGCGCCCTTTTCTGGTGGTTGAGACCGCGGCGCTATTCGGCGCTACGGCCGCAGGCGCGCTGATGGCAGGTGCCGCGCTTGAATGCATCCACTGTTATTCGTTGATCCATGACGATCTCCCGGCCATGGACAATGACGATTTGCGACGCGGTCGGCCGACCGTCCACAAGGCCTTTGATGAAGCGACCGCAATTCTTGCCGGCGATGCGCTACTGACGCTCGCCTTTGACATCATGGCGCGCGCCGAGGTGCACGCGGATCCGTCAGTGCGCGTCGCGCTCGTTCTGGACCTCGCGCGCGGCGCCGGGCTTGGCGGCATGGCCGGCGGACAAATGCTCGATCTCGCAGCCGAAGGCCGCTTCGAGACAAAACGCGCATTGAGCAAAACCGAAATAGCCACCATGCAAGCCATGAAAACAGGTGCGCTGATCCGCTTCGCCTGTCGCGCCGGCGCCATTATCGGACAAGCGAATGCTGACGCGCATGCCCGCATGGACCGCTACGGCACGGCCATCGGTCAGGCCTTCCAGATCGCCGATGACCTTCTCGATGTCGAGGGCGACACCAAGACGCTCGGAAAGGCTGCGGGGAAAGATGCGGCCGCCGGCAAGGCCACGCTGGTCGCCACGCTTGGCGCCGACGGCGCGCGCGCGCGTCTGAAAGAGCTGGTCGCCGACGCCGACACCGCGCTGGCGCCGTTCGGTGCGAAGGCCGATACTCTGCGCGCCGCAGCCCGGTTCATTGCCGAACGAACAACCTAGAGGGAGCCGTCCGTGGCCCGAAAAATTCTCGCTCGGCCAGTCATGCCGGTCCGCCTCGCGCGCTTGCATGCACGGCTGCTGATTTCCATCGCTGTCGGATTGGCGGTGACGCTCGGCCTGGGCATAACCGACTGGAGCATGGCAACCAAGCTGCTGCTCGGTTGGGACATCGGCGTCGTTCTGTATCTCGTATTGGTTTATCAGTTGATGCTCACCTGCGGCATCGACGAGATTCGCCGGCGTGCTGCCGAGGACGACGAAGGCGCGCTTGCTCTGCTGATCCTGACCGGGCTCTCCGGGCTGGCGATTATGGGCGCGATCATCGCCGAGCTCGGCATTGCCAAAACTTCCGGACAGCCTCGCAGCGGCTACGGAGTAGCGATCGCGATGGTCACGATTCTGGTGTCCTGGGCGTTCGTGCACACGATCTTTGCGCTCCATTACGCGCACGAATATTACGGTGAACGCAGCGACCACGCGATCGGCGGCCTCACGTTTCCCGGACGGCAACCGCCCGACTATTGGGACTTTCTCTATTTTTCGCTCGTTATTGCGATGACCTCGCAGGTCTCCGACGTCGTGATCACCAGCAAAATCATCCGCCGCGTCGTGACCATACACGGGGCGCTGGCGTTCTTTTTCAATGTTGCCGTGTTTGCGTTGACCGTAAATATTGTTTCCAATCTGATCTGATGCACGTGAACCTGTAAGTTCGTGGCGTAATGACCGGGATCGTCCAAACCGTTCTGTTCATGCTGGCGGTGCTTGCGGCGGTCGCGGTCGCGGCCAAACGGCTGAATATTTCGCCGTCGATCCTGCTGGTGGTGGCCGGCATTGGCACGGCCCTCATTCCCGGGCTGCCGAAAGTCGAACTGGCCCCTGAACTGGTGCTGCTGGTGATCCTGCCGCCACTGATCTATTCGGCCGGCGTGGCCATGAGCTGGCGCGAATTCCATTTCAACCTGAGGCCAATCGCGCTCCTCGCGTTCGGCTGCGTGCTGTTCACCACTTGCGCCATCGCAGCGGCCGCACATTACTTTCTCAACTTCGATTGGGCCGTGGGATTTCTGCTCGGTGCGATCATTTCGCCGCCCGATGTTGTGGCGCCGCTGGCCATTGCGCGGAAATTGGGATTGCCGCGCCGTATTGTCGTCGTGCTTGAAGGCGAAGGGCTCGCCAATGACGCCACGGCTCTCGTGTTGTACCGCTTTGCCGTCGTTGCGGTCAGCACCGGGACGTTTTCGCTCAGTGAGGCTTCCGGCACTTTTGCGCTGATCGTCGTCGGCGAACTCATCTACGGTCTTGCGGTCGGGTGGCTCAGTCTGCGCCTGCGCCAATGGGCGCGCGAACCACGCGTTGAGATCACGCTGTCTCTCATGACGCCCTATCTCGCCTTCTGGGTGCCCGCGCATCTCGGCGGCTCCGGTGTCCTCGCCACCGTCGCCTGCGGCCTCTACGTGAGTTGGGTCGGACCACGCCTGATCCCGTTTGCAACGCGGCTACAGGGAATCTTTTTCTGGGATCTGATTGTCTATCTGATCGAAGGCCTGGTGTTCCTCGTCACCGGCCTGCAGGCGCGCACGCTGCTCGAACAAACGCACGCCTTTACGATCCACGATCTGCTGAACGCGACGATATGGACGACATTGATTGCGATTGCTGCCCGGTTTATCTGGGTCTTCCCGGCAACTTATTTCCCGCGCTGGCTCAGTCCACGTTTGCGCAAGCGCGATCCATCGCCGCCCTGGCAGGCAGCCTTTTTTCTAGCCTTCACGGGAATTCGCGGCGTCGATTCGCTCGCCGTTGCGCTGGCAATTCCCTTCACCATTCTCAGCGGGCAGCCGTTTCCCCACCGCGACCTGATCCTGTTTGTCACCTTCGGCGTCATCATCATTACACTGGTCGGCCAAGGCCTGATGTTGCCGTATGTGGTGCGCTGGCTCGGGTTGAGCCGCCTCGGAAAAAAGGAGCACAAAGACGAGATCAGGGCAGAGCTCCGTGCCCGCCACGCGGCGTTGCGGCAAGTCGAAAAGCGGTTGGAAAAAGCCATTAAGGACCACGATTTGCCGCGCGATGCGATCGCGCACTTGCGCACGCGCAACCAAAGCCGCTTTCAGATATTGCCCACGAACCTCACGGAAGGTCTTGAGCACATGCGCCGGACCGCCAAAGTCAAGGCTGAGCTGATCGAGGCCGAGCGCGAATTCATCTATCAGCTGCTGCGCGAGGGGAAAATCACCGACGAAGCGCGCCGCCGCATCGAATACGAACTCGACCTGGAAGAAGCGAGCGTTGCCAATCGCGGCAAGGACGGAGGCGGCTGGATATAGTCAGCCTGTTCGGCTATTCCGCCGCCGCATCGCGACTTACGCCGCCAAACCGCCGATCGATGTAATCGATCACCATCTGCTTGAAATCAGCGCTGAGCGTCGGCCCACGCAGGGTCGCAGCCTTCTTGCCGTCGATGAACACCGGAGCGGTCGGCTGCTCGCCGGTGCCGGGCAGTGATATGCCGATGTCGGCGTGTTTGCTCTCGCCGGGTCCGTTGACGATGCAGCCCATCACCGCGACGTTCAAAGTTTCGACGCCCGGATAGCGCCGCTTCCACTCGGGCATCGAGTTGCGGATGAAACTCTGGATGTCGGAGGCCAGTTCCTGGAACGTGGTCGACGTGGTGCGTCCGCAGCCAGGACAGGCCGCAACCAGCGGAACGAAGGTGCGCAGGCCCATTGTCTGCAACAGCTCCTGCGCCACCTGAACTTCGCGCGTGCGGTCGCCATTTGGCTCCGGCGTGAGCGAAATACGGATCGTGTCGCCGATGCCTTGCTGCAACAGCACGCCCATTGCCGCCGAGGATGCAACGATGCCTTTGGAGCCCATGCCGGCCTCGGTGAGGCCGAGATGTAGGGCGTAGTCGCAGCGCCGCGCGAGTTCGCCATAGACCGCGATCAGGTCCTGCACCGCCGAGACCTTGGCAGAGAGTATGATGCGATCCTTCGCCAGACCGATCTCCTCGGCGCGTGCGGCAGAAAGAACCGCCGACTGCACCATGGCCTCGTGCATGACTTCGCGAGCGTCGAGCGGCTGAGTCGTCTTGGCATTCTCGTCCATCAGGCGCGTGAGCAATTCCTGGTCGAGCGAACCCCAGTTGGCGCCGATGCGCACCGGCTTATTGTATTTGAGCGCCATCTCGATGATGGCCGAGAATTGCCTATCCCGCTTGTCCTTGAAGCCGACATTGCCGGGGTTGATGCGGTACTTGCCGAGCGCCTCGGCGCAGCCGGGATGATCGGCCAATAGCTTGTGACCGATATAGTGGAAATCGCCGACCAGCGGCACGTTCACCCCAAGTTGCGCAAGCCGGTCCCTGATGTGCGGCACCGCCGCGGCAGCCTCATCGCGGTCGACGGTAATTCGCACAAGCTCCGAGCCCGCAGCGGCCAGCGCGGCCACCTGGCGCGCGGTGCCCTCGACATCGGCAGTGTCGGTGTTGGTCATCGACTGCACAACGATCGGCGCGCCGCCGCCAACGACAACGCCGCCGACATTGACCGCAGCCGTTTTGTGCCTTTGTTGTGTGCTGGTGCTCATCGGTCGTCCTCAATAACGGGTGCCAGACAAATAAGTTGCGGTCAACGCATGCGGAAGAGCCCGTAAGACGGGCCTTATCGCACTTTACCCGTGACTTTGCTTGTGAATTTCGGCCGGATTCAACAATATTGCTCGGCAAGAGCGCAAAGGCCCGCCGATGGACGAAGAAAATCAGGTGACGGTTAAGTTTCGTTGCCCGCCGCAGATGGAGCAGATCTTGCCGCGGCCGATACCGGCCGTGCGCGGCCTGCCCGACTGGTTCAAGACCTTGCCGCAGAATTGCTTCAGCGCGGTTTCCAACAAGGAGCTGATGACTGTCAAGAAATGTCCGCCGTTCATCGACGCCATGACCTACGGTTTCCTCATGCCGCTGGCGGCCGACATCAAGATCGAAAACGGCGAATTCAGCTGGGACAGTGAAATTCCGGTCGTCAGCAATCTACGAAATCTTACTCGCTCGCCGATCGACTATCACGACAGCGTTCAGGTCAAGGGCACGCCGTTTTTCGACAGCGATCGCTTCATCATCAAGTTCAACAATTTCTGGACGATCGAACTTCCGCCCGGCTATTCGCTCTTCGTTACACACCCGGTCAACCGTCCTGATCTGCCGTTTACGACTATTACCGGCCTCGTTGATTCCGATCTCTACGTCGACAGCCTGGTGCATTTCCCGGCGCGATGGAATGATCCCGCATTCACCGGCGTGCTTCCAAAAGGCACACCCGTCGCGCAGTGCATTGCGATCAAACGCGAGACCATGGTCGAGCAGTTCGACGTTCTTTCGGAAGAGGCTGCACAGCGCATGTCGGAAACTGCCACTGCGATTAACGCCGAAACCGGACACTACCGCCGGGAATTCCGTTCGCCCAAGCGCTAGTTACGCTCACCCCTGAAAAATTGCGCGGCGGCGCTCGGTTGCAGCCAGAAGCGCCCGCGCGACGAGTTCGTCAGAATCTTGAGCGCCTTGCCATAAAAATTTGGACCGCCGCGCGTCACCAGCCGAAGGCAGGTGGCCGCACCGGTCTCTCCCATCTCCAGAAGGCAGGCCCCGAGGTAGAGACGCGCTTGCTGGTCGGCCGGATCGCCGGAAAGCGCCTGCCGGAAATGCTCGGCCGCCGCCGAAAACTCCGCTGCGTCCATCAGCACCAAGCCCATTCCATAATGCGCGTCCGGGTGATTGGAAGCACTCGCCAGCGCACGGGCAAAGGCCGAACGCGCATTGGCATTGTCGTTTTTGCCGTGAAAGATCCAGCCAAGCAAAATCGGCAAATCCGGCAGCCAGGGTGCGGCTTGTATCCCGCTCTCGAGCGCCTCGATCGCTTCGTCGGTACGGCCGAGCGAGTGGAGTAAGTAACCAAGTTCATGGATCGCGGCCGGAAACACCGGCACTTGTTTGGCCGCCCGCTGCAGCCTGACCAGCGCATCCTCGGTACGTCCGGCTTTCCTCAGGGCAATTGCGAGCTGGGTTTCGATCGCGGGATCGCGCAGCGATCGAAAGGCCTTTTCAAGCGGCGTGACCGCCTCGTTCGCGCGATCCTGCATCAGCAAGGCATAGCCATAGATGTGAAGTGCATTGGGATGATTCGGATTTTGCCTGAGGATGTCCTGCGCCAGTTTTGCCGCGTAATCCGGCTGCTGGCTCTGAACGGCGGACATCGCCCGTTGCATCGTCTCTTCGATTGCAGCGGCCTCTTGCGCCTTATTTTTTGTAATCTCGCTGCGGTTCGCCATCTTGCCTATACGCGCAAACACACAATCGAAAGCATCCCGAACCGGGAAACTATCATCAGTGTGCCCGGTTCACCAGCACGAGGCCTGCGGCCACCAGGCCCACCGCCGCAGCAAAGGCCGCCGTCAGCGGCTCATTCAGCACAAGATGTCCCGCCAAAACGCCGAACAGCGGTGTCAGGAACGTAAAGGCCGAGAGCCGGCTCGCCGAAAAGCGCGCAATCAGCGCAAACCAGACCACGAAGGTCACGCTCACAACCCAGACCGTCTGATAGATAAGCGAACCGATTGCCAGCGCCGACGGCATTTGCGTGATCCGCTCGTTCATTGCAAAGGCCGCCGCAGTCATGACAGGTGCCGAAACGACCAGTTGGTAGAGCATGACTTTCTCAGCCGACACGCGCGTGAGCGGGCTGGCCTTGATGATCAGGGTGGTTGCGGCCCAGAACAGCGCCGCGCCGACCATCATCACGTCACCGACAAGCTGCCTGGGATCCATCGCCGGTGTCGGTACGCCAAAGGCAATCAACATGCCGACGAACGACAGACCGAGCCCCAGCCATTGCGCCGCTCCGAAGTGATCTGCCGGAAGAACAATGCGCGCGCCAAGCACGACGAAGAAGGGCGCGAGGTAGATGAACAACACCGCACGGGTTGCGGTGGTGTAGACGAGGCCCTGATAGATCAGAATGAACTCAACGGCGAACAGAAGTCCTGCCGCCATCCCGTACCACAGCGTGCCATCCCGATCGAACAGGGGAATTCCGCGCAAACGGCACCACCCCGCGATCAAAAGCGCAGCGACGACCGAACGTATGGCGGCCTGCATCAGCGGGGGGATGTCGTGAATCGCGAGCTTGGTCGCGACCTGGTTAAAACCCCACGACAAACACAACACCACCACGATTGCCGCCGCGGGCGCATCTAATGGACGCGTGGTCGATGTGTAAGCGGGCGTGGAGGACAATTGAGGATTCCTGGAGAGTGGCTGATGTTTTATCGCGGCAATACCAACAAGTCATGGCCGGGCTTGTCCCGGCCATCTCGCTTAGGGAGGTACGTTGCCATCCTAAGCAAGATCACCGGGACTCGCGCCTTCGGCGCGGCCCGGTGATGACGAGTTCAAGTTCACGCCGCCTTGCAATGCGCGCAGATACCGGAGATTTCGATCACCGGTGTTTTCGGCGAAAAGCCGGCCGCACGTGAAGCGCTTTTAATGGTATCGGCAACCGCGGCGGAAGCAGCCTCGCCCACCGTGCCGCATTTCTCGCAGATGAGGAACACGACCGGATCACCTGTCTCGTGATTGTGTACGCAAGCGATGAAGGCGTTGCGGCTCTCGATACGATGAACGAGACCCTGTTCGCGCAGAAAATCGAGCGCCCGATAGACAGTAATTGGCGCCGGGCGCGCGCCGCGCACCGCCAACCGACCGATCAATTCATAGGCGCCGAGCGGCAAATGGGTCGCGAGCAGCGCCTCGAGCACGCGCCGACGGATCGGAGTCAGCCGCTCCTTGCGCGAAGCGCAAATCGTTTCTGCATGAGCGATAGCATCGCTCGCGCAGCGACCATGGTCATGATCGGGCTTCGGAAAGACCGCATGCGCGTGTGACTTTCGTGACAAGGAACACTCCGCCTTTCGACACAAGTCTAACGTCAGACCACTCGAATCTCTAAGTCACGAACATATATATTGCGATGCAATAAGAATAGAGGCAGGTTCCCACCGCAAATCCGGGGCGACGACGCTCAATCGCACGAGGACTCCATGCTCAAAGGCAAGACCGCACTCGTCACGGGTTCAACGTCCGGCATCGGCCTCGCGACTGCCCGGGCTCTCGCGCAGGACGGCGCCAATGTCATGCTCAATGGTTTCGGTGACAAGGCGGCGATCGAAAAGGAACGCGCCGGGTTCGAAAAGGACTTCGGTATTAAAGCCCGATATTCGGCGGCGGACATGAGCAAACCGGCGGAGATAGCCGACATGGTCCGCACCACGGAAAAGGAATTCGGCGCGCTCGACGTGTTGGTCAATAACGCCGGCATCCAACACGTAGCGAACATCGAAGATTTCCCGATCGAGAAATGGGACGCGATCATTGCAATTAATTTGTCATCATCGTTTCACACCATTCGCGCCGCCGTGCCCGGCATGAAGAAGCGAAAATGGGGCCGCATCATCAATATTGCGTCCGCGCACGGCCTCGTCGCCAGCATGCAAAAGGTCGCTTATGTCTCGGCCAAGCACGGCCTCGTCGGCCTCACGAAAGTGGTCGCGATGGAGAGCGCCAACGCTGGCGTGACCTGTAATGCCATCTGCCCGGGCTGGGTGCTTACCCCGCTGGTGCAACAGCAGATCGATGCACGCGCAAAGGCGTCCGGCAAAAGCGTGCGCGAGGAGGAAATTGCGCTGCTATCGGAAAAGCAGCCGATGCATCAGTTCACCAAGCCGGAAAGCATTGGCGCGCTCGCGGTCTTTCTGTGCAGCGACGCTGCGGCAACCATCACCGGCTCGGCCTATTCGATCGACGGCGGCTGGGTGGCGCAGTGAGTTTCGCCGTCATCCTGAGGTGTGAGGCGCGGAACGCGCCGAACCTCGAAGGATGGCGGCCGTCACCCTTCGAGGCTCGCTTCGCTCGCACCTCAGGGTGACGGGGAAAGGTTCAACGACTTAATGATTGAATTTCTCGCGCGCGCTTTCGGCGGCGACAAGTCGGAAAAGCCCAGTGCGGGCAAGCGTATCAATTTGGCGTTGCAGGGCGGCGGAGCACTCGGTGCTTTCACCTGGGGTGTGCTCGACCATTTGCTCGAAGACGGTCGGCTGAAGATTGAAGGCATTTCCGGCGCATCAGCCGGCGCGGTCAATGCGATTATGTTGGCCGACGGTCTCGCGCGCGGTGGGTCCGACGAAGCGCGCAAGCGGCTTGCCGATTTCTGGAAGGCGGCGAGTGTTGCCGGAAATCTGCCCGACCTTCAGCGGCGCGCCGTGGATCGACTGTTTTCATTCTGGCCGATCGAGGACACGCCGGTGGGCCTCTGGATGCAGGCGTTGACGCGATACCTGTCTCCCTACGACTTCAATCCACTCAACATCAATCCGCTGAAAGATCTGGTTGGACGATTTGTCGATTTTGATGCGGTGCGCGCCTGCGCCGATTTGAAACTGTTCGTGTCGGCGACCAATGTAAGGACCGGCGAGCTTCACGTGTTCAAGCGCGAGGAAATGACCGCGGACATGATCGTTGCCTCGGCCTGTCTGCCGCATCTCTTCCGCGCAGTCGAAATCAACGGTGAGTCCTATTGGGATGGGGGTTACGTGGGTAACCCCGCGCTCTATCCGCTGGTCGGCGCCACGCAGACCGAAAATCTGCTGCTGGTCCAGATCAACCCGTTGGAACGCAAGAATGTGCCCAAGACGCAAAACGAGATTCTCGCGCGGATCAACGAGATCACATTCAATTCATCGCTGATGTCGGAACTGCGCGGCATAACGTTCGTGGGCAAACTGATCGATGAGGGCAAGCTGCCACGCGGTATCGGCGAAGGAAGATATCGGCGTATCAACATCCATCGCATTGCACTGACCGGCGCGGCGCAAACGCTGGATACGGCCAGCCGGCTCAGCACTGACTATGACTTTTTCGAAATGCTGCACGCCAATGGCCGGCGCGCCGCGCGCCGGTTTCTGGACGCGCACTACGACGATATCGGTGTGCGGTCCACTGTCGATTTCGAGGCCGCGCCGGAAGCTGAAAACGCGTGAAGCGGGCGTGACTTACCTCGCCCCGCTTTTGGGGAGAGGGGTGCGCCGCCGTGCTATAATTTTTTATGTCCTCGCTCACCGCCGAAATCGGCCACACACAACTCGACATCGTCGTAGCGGACATTACGACACTGGACGTCGACGCCATCGTGAATGCCGCCAATCGCTCGCTGCTCGGTGGTGGTGGCGTCGACGGTGCGATTCATCGCGCGGCCGGGCCGGACTTGCTGGCCGAGTGCAAAACACTGGGCGGCTGCGACACCGGCAGCGCCAAGATCACCCGCGGGTACCGGCTCAAGGCCAGGCACGTTATTCATGCGGTCGGGCCTGTGTGGAGCGGAGGCGGAAAGAACGAGGAAGCGCTGCTGGCAGGCTGCTATCGCACCGCGCTCGACCTCGCTGCTGATATTGGACTGACATCGATCGCTTTCCCGGCGATTTCGACCGGCATCTACCATTTCCCGGCCGATCTCGCGGCGCGCGTTGCGGTCGGCACGGTTGCTGCCGAAATTGCCGCAAGCCAGCGCAACATCACACGCGTGATTTTTTGCTGCTTCGCAACCGCAAGCGCAGAGCATCACATGGATGCATTTGCGGAGTTGGGTTTGGTGTGACCCTTAATCCGCTCGTCCCCGCGAAAGCGGGGACCCAGGTTTTACAAGTTGCTGGATTCCCGCTTGCGCGGGAATGAGCGGAGGTTGTGATTGTGCCGTCGATTGCTCAAGCCTTCGGCTCAACATCGAGCCGCACGATCCAGTTCTCCAATCCGGACTTTACGGCCGGATAAAGCTTCAGTACCTCCGGATCGTGCCCCGGCACGATGTGCTGGCGCGAGCTCGCGAGCTTTTGGATTGTCTTGTAACCCTCCAGCGTATCGCCAACGCTGTAGGTGATCGGAAAGACGCGGCCCTCGTCGATGTGCGAGTAAAGATGGATGCAATCGGAGGCGACCACCACATAGCCGCGCTTCGTCTTCACCCGCACGCATTGCAGACCCTTGGAATGGCCGCCGATCTTGTGGACGGTAATGCCTGGCGCCAGTTCATCATTGCCGTCGTGGAATTCACACCGATAGGCAAAGACCTTGCTCACCATGGCGTGCACGTCGCGCTCGCTGAACGGGATGCGCAGCATCTGGTGGCACATGCATCGGCCGGTGGCGTAGGCCATCTCGGTGTCCTGGATGTGATAGCGCGCGTTCGGGAAAAGATCGTAGTTGCCGGCGTGATCCCAATGCATGTGCGTGGCAATGACATGATCGACCTTGTCGGGCCGCACACCCAGCGCCTGCAGACCTTCGCCGACGGGATGAATGATCTTGCGCGCGCGTTCCTTGGCGGCGGCCTCATCGAAGCCGGTGTCGCACACGAAAGTGCCGTGCGGGCCCTTAATAACCCAGACGTAATAGGCAATCGAGGTCATGGCGTCATGCGGATCACCGAAAATGTAATTTTCCGAACGCATGCGCGCGTGCTCGGCATATTTGACGGCAAAGACCTCGTGGACGTCGTTGCTCATGATTTCTTCCCGCCCACAATGACGCCGGCGCGGCGCTCGATCATTTTGACGATTGCCGTGAAGTCGGTGTCGCCGCCGAACTCCGTATTGGTCAGCTCCCATTGATCGAGCACGGCGCTCATCACATGGTTGGGAACGTCCAGCGCCCTCGCCTCATCGACGCAGAGTCGCACGTCCTTGAGCATCAGCGCAGTGGTAAACCCGTAATTGAACGTGCGCGGTAGGATCGCCTGCGGGAATTTTCCGTCCGATGCGGTGGTGCGGCCGGAACCGGCATTGATGACGTCGATCATCACCACTGGATCGAGTCCAGCCTTCACGCCCATCGCCACCGCTTCCGACGTCGCCGCCATGGCGGTGGCAGACAGGAAATTATTGGCGAGCTTCATGGTCTGCGCCATGCCGGGCTTGTGGCCGATCACGAACACCTTGCCGAGTACCGAGAGCGCGTCCTTCACTACGTCGATGTCGGCTTGCGGTCCGGACACCATGACCGCGAGCGTGCCCTTGTTGGCGCCGCCGACGCCACCACTCACCGGCGAATCGATCTGGACGATGTTCTTTTTGGCCAGCGTCTCGCATATCTCCGCCGCCACCCGTGCGCCGGTGGTGGACAGATCGACGTAGCGTTTCACCCGCTTGCCGTGGATCACGCCGCCCTCGCCGGTCGCAACCTTTTCCGAGATCTGTAGCGACGGCAGGCTGGACATCACGGTCTCGACCCGGTCGGCGACGTCCTGCGGCGAGGAAGCCAGTTTGGCGCCGAGCGCTACCAGAGGAGCAACCGCGTCGTTGCGCGTGTCATAAACGATGAGCTTGTGGCCGGCCTCGATCAGCCGGCGTGCCATCGGCTGCCCCATATTGCCTAGCCCGATGAAGCCGATCTCCATGAGAAGTTCCTTGAGTTGCGTGGATTGAAGCGGCCGCGACTTTGCCCGACGTCCCGGCCTTCGTCATCCGCGCGCTGCACGCGGGGCAGCTAGGTCGAAATAGCATATTGCGCTTATTATAAGCCTGCTTATTATCTCGCTATCCCGAACACGAGGCCGCCATGCCCCAACAGCTCATAAAGCGCGAATTTGCCTTTACTATCATGGATGTAGCCCGGTTGCTGAAAACCTATGCCGATCAGCGCGCGCGCCAGTTCGGTATCTCCCGCGCGCAATGGGCGGTGCTGATCCGCATCGATCGCAGCGAGGGTCTCAAGCAGTCGGAACTCGCCGACATGCTCGACCTTCAGCCAATCACGCTGACGCGCCTGCTCGATCGCCTCGCCGACAACGGCTTGATTGAGCGCCGCGCCGATCCGAACGACCGGCGCGCCAACCGGTTGTACTTGAAGCCGGCGGCAAAGCCCCTGCTCGATCGTCTGGCGGACCTGGGCGCCGACTTGATGGAGACCGTTCTTGAGGGGCTCTCGCAAACCTCGATCGAGCGCACGCTCAAGGAACTCACAATGGTCAAAGACAACCTGCGCTCGGCCATTGCCCGCAATGCAAACCAACCACAAGCAGCCGCTGGATAAGTTATGAGTGAAAAAGCATTGAAAATTGTTCCGGCGCCCGAAGCCAAAACCTCACCGGACTCCAAGACGGAATCGCCTGCTGGTTCCGGCCTGTTCGCACGGTTCGGTCGCAAGCGGTTGCGCACGATCCTGCTTATCGCCCTGCCGGCCCTTGCCCTTGTGATTGGCATTGGCATTTATCTTTCCGGCGGACGTTATGTGTCGACCGACAATGCCTATGTCGGCGCACAAAAGGTTCTTATCACGCCGGACATTTCCGGGAAGATCCTCCATGTCGCCATCCGTGAAGGCCAGCACGTCAATTCCGGCGATGAGCTTTTCTCGCTCGACCGCGAGCCGTTTTCACTCGCCTTGCAGGAAGCGAAGGCCAAGCTCGATACCGCGCGCAGCAACTACGACAAATTGAAGACCAATCTCAAGTCACTGGATACGTTGACCGACCTCGCCCAGAAGAACGTCGATCTCAAGCAGCGCGATGTTGAGCGCAAAACCAAACTGGTGAGCTCGCAGGCGGGCTCGCAGGCCGATCTCGACACTGCCCTGGCAGCCGTCGTCACCGCGCAATTGCAGGCGGAATATGCGGCGCAGCAGCGGGACACCACGCTGAACCAGCTGCTTGGCGACCCCAATTTGCCGCTGGAAAAGTACCCGGAGTATGCGCAGGCCAAGGCCGTGCTCGCCAATGCGCAGCGCGATTTCGACCATACGATCGTGCGGGCACCGATGTCCGGCACCGCCACGCAGGTGGACAATATTCAGCTTGGCCGTTTCGTTGCCGCCGGCACGCCCGTGCTGAGCATCATCGATGATCAGGCACCGTGGGTCGACGCCAATCCGAAGGAGACCGACCTTACTTATTTGCGGATTGGGCAGAAGGCAACGCTCGACGTCGACAGCTTCCCTGACCACACATTCACCGGCACTGTCATTGCTGTGAGCCCGGGGACCGGCGCGCAGTTCTCGATCCTGCCGCCGCAGAATGCGACCGGGAACTGGGTGAAAGTCGTACAACGCGTCCCCGTGCGGATTGCCTTCGACAAGAGCGAAGACACGAAACTTCTGCGCTCCGGCATGAGCGTGAATGTTGCGATCGACACCGGCCATAGCCGGCTGCCATTTCTGTCGGCTCAGGCGAAAGAAGTAAAATGACGGCGCACTTTGCTTCGATGGATCCGAAGCTGCGGCGCATCCTGATCACGGTCTGCACCATGACCGCGACGGTCATGCAGGCGCTCGACACCACCATTGCCAACGTTGCCCTGCCTTACATGCAGGGGTCGCTGTCAGCCTCGCTCGACCAGATCAACTGGGTGCTTACGTCTTACATCGTTGCCGCCGCGATCATGACAGCGCCGATCGGCTGGCTCGCGGATCGCTTCGGCCGGAAGATCCTGTTTATCATCTGCGTCGGTGGCTTCACGATTGCATCGTTCTTGTGCGCGCTCGCGCAAAACATCGAGCAAATGGTGCTGTTCCGCCTGCTGCAAGGCATGGCCGGCGCTGCGCTGGTCCCCCTGTCGCAATCGGTCCTGCTCGACGCCTATTCGGCCGAAGAACGCGGGCAAGCCATGGCGATCTGGGGCGTGGGCGTCATGTTGGGGCCGATCATGGGACCGACTTTGGGTGCCTGGCTTACCGACAATTACTCCTGGCACTGGGTGTTTCTCATCAACCTGCCGATCGGCGTCATCACCGTCCTCGGCATGATCTTCTTTATGGACGAGACCAAACGCCAGGAGCACCTGCGTTTCGATTGGTTCGGCTTCGCCGCACTGGCTGTCGGCATCGGCTCCCTGCAACTGCTGCTCGACCGCGGCGAACAAGTCGGTTGGTTCGACGCCAACGAAATCTGGATCGAGGCGATCATCTCGGTCGCCGGATTTTATTATTTCTTTGCGCATTCGCTGACGACGAAAGAGCCGTTCGTGCGGTTCGAGATGTTCAAGGACCGGAATTTCGTCAGCGGCTGCATTTTCATGGTGGTGATCGGCGTGGTGCTGTTCGGCACCATGGCGCTGGTGACGCCATTCATGCAGAATCTGCTCGGCTATCCGATCCAGACGGCGGGCTTTTTGCTCGGCTCGCGCGGGATTGGCACGCTCATCACCATGATGGCGGCGCCACGGCTGATGCGGATGGTGCAGCCACGCTACCTCATCCTGTGCGGGCTGCTGCTCGCGGGCGGCACGCTCTATTATATGACGGGTTTCTCACTCGACGTGACCAAAACAATGATCGTCGTCACCAGCATTATTCAGGGCGTCGGCCTGGGCTTGCTGTTTGTGCCTATTTCAACGGTTGCCTTTGCCACCTTGCCCGGCCACTTGCGCACCGGGGCCACCGCAATCACCACGCTGGCCCGCAATATCGGCTCGTCGATCGGCATATCCATGGTGATCGCCAACCTTACCAGCAAGACCACGGAAATGCATGCGCGGCTGACCGAGCAAGTGACGCCGTTCAACGATGCCCTGCAAATGCCGGATGTAGCCGCAAACCTGGATGTGCATACCGATGCCGGCCGAGCCCTGCTCGACACGATCGTCACGCAGCAGGCGGCGATGCTTGCCTATCTCAGCGATTTCAAGCTGCTGATGATCCTGACGCTGGCGGTCATTCCGCTGGTGCTGATCATCGGCACGGTGCGCCGGACACCCGGCGAAAAGCCGGAACACGCCGCCATCGACTGACGGCTATTTGGCGGCGAATTCCTTGCGCACTGTCTCGGTGTGTTGCCCGAGCGCTGGTACCGCGCCGTATCGGCGCATGCCGCCGTCGTGGATCGCGGTCGGCGCCGGCATGTGGACCGGACCGGTCGGACTGTCGACCGTCACGCGTCGCAAATGCGGGTGGCGGCCGAGCAAACTCAAATCATTGATACGGCCGAAAGCAATATCGTAACGCGCGAGTTTTTCCACCAGCGGATCGACATCCATTGAAGCAAAGGCCGCCGCGACGCGGCCGTCGGTTTCGGCGCGGCGTTTCACGCGTTCGACATTGGTGGCGAAATTCGGATCGGCGGCGAGCGCTTTGTCGCCCATCACGTGCTCCGCAAGAATGCGCCATTCGCGATCGTTCTGGATTGAGATCAACACGTCGGCGTCATCGCGGGTCTTGAACGCCCCATAAGGCGAGATCGAAGTGTGTGCGAGCCCGATGCGTTTGGGCGTGTCGCCGCCTTCGTGCTGCAAAAGCGGAACGGCCATCCAGTCCGCCATCGCGTCGAACATCGAGATCGCGATCGTGGCGCCCTCACCGGTGCGGCCGCGCGTCAGCAGCGCTTCCAGGATCGCCTCATAGGCATTCATGCCGGCAGCAATGTCGACAACCGAAACGCCGGCGCGCGCCGGCGCTTCCGGACCGCCGGTGATGGAGGCAAGGCCCGACTCCGCCTGGATCAGCATGTCGTAGGCCTTGCGCTGCGCGTAGGGTCCGCTCTCGCCGTAGCCGGAGATCGAGCAGCAGATCAGCCGTGGATAATCGCGGCGTAAACGCTCGAACGGAAAGCCGAGCTTGGCGAGCGCGCCCGGTTTCAGGTTCTGCACGAACACATCAGCTTTGGCGAGCATGGCTTCAAGCAAGGCCTTGTCGTCGGGCTTGGCGAGATCAAGCACCACCGACTGTTTGCCGCGATTGAGCCAGACGAAATAGGCGCTCTCGCCGTGTACCAGCCCGTCATAGCGGCGGGCAAAATCGCCTTCCGGCCGTTCGACCTTAATGACACGCGCGCCCGCATCCGCGAGGCGACAGGTGCATTGCGGCGCTGCCACCGCTTGTTCGACCGAAACGACGAGAAGGCCTTCGAGCGGCAGCGCCATCTCAATACGATCGCGGCAGGCCGAGCACGTGTTCGGCCAGGTACGAGAGAATCATGTTGGTCGAGATCGGCGCGACCTGATAGAGCCGCGTTTCGCGGAATTTACGCTCGACGTCGTATTCCTCGGCAAAACCGAAACCGCCGTGAGTCTGCACGCACATATCGGCGGCTGCCCATGATGCATCCGCGGCCAGGAGCTTCGCCATGTTGGCTTCGGCCCCGATGTCCTCGCCCGCATCGTATTTTCGCGCAGCCTCATGCACCATCAGCTCGGCCGCGCGCATTTGCGCATAAGCGCGCGCGATCGGGAATTGCACGCCCTGGTTTTGGCCAATCGGACGGCCGAACAGTTCGCGCTCCTTGGCGTACTGCGTCGCCTTGCCGATAAACCACTTGGCATCGCCGATGCACTCGGCCGCGATCAGAATGCGCTCGGCATTCATGCCCGCCAGAATGTAGCGGAAACCCTGGCCTTCCTCGCCGATCAGGTTCTCCGCGGGCACGCGCAAATCGTCGAAGAAGATCTGCGTGGTAGCGTGATTCATCATGGTACGGATCGGGTTGATGGCAATACTGGAGCCTTGCGCGAGCCGCATATCGACCAGAAACACCGACAAACCATCAGTGCGCTTCTTGACCTGTTCCTTCGGCGTCGTGCGTGCCAGCAGAAGCATCAGATCGGAATGTTCGGCGCGCGAAGTCCAGATCTTCTGTCCGTTGATGACGTAATGATCGTTACCTTCGCGCCGCGCCGCAGTGCGCAGTGAGAGCGTATCGGTGCCTGAGGTTGGCTCGGTGACGCCAAAAGCCTGCAAGCGCAATTCGCCGCTGGCGATCAGCGGCAGATAGCGTTGTTTCTGTTCCGGACTGCCATGCCGCAGGATCGTACCCATGGTGTACATCTGCGCGTGGCAAGCCGCGCCGTTGCCGCCGGAGGCGTGCACTTCTTCAAGAATGGCAGCCGCGGCACCAAGACTGAGCCCACTACCGCCATAGTCCTCGGGGATCAGCGCCGCGAGATACCCCGCTTTGGTCAGGGCCGCCACAAACTCGGTCGGATAGGCACGGTCGCGATCCAGCGCGCGCCAATATTCGCCCGGAAACTTGGCGCATAGCGCGCGCACGCCATCGCGAACGTCGGCGAATTCGTCATGCTCGCTGCCGCGCTTTTTCATCGGTCCATTCTATGCAACCGCGCCCGGCGCATGACAAGTGCGCGCTAGATCGGGTCCCAGTGGAATACGTCTTCGGAACGCTCGAGCGGCGTAAACATAGGCGAGAATGCGGTCTTGACCTCGGCTGCAAGTGTCTCGGGCGTCCAGCCATCGGCGCAATGGATGGTCTTCACCGGTCGCGGCTGATTGAACAAATAGATCTCATTATTGCGGACCGAGAAGATCTGCCCGGAAACGCCGGCCGATGCGTCCGAACCGAGATAGACCGCGAGCGGCGCGATCTTTTCGGGCGTCATCCGCTGGAACGCGTCTATGCGGCGCCTGTCATGCTCCGACTGCGCAGGAATCGATTCGATCATGCGCGTGAATGCAAACGGCGCGATGCAATTCGAGCGCACGTTGAATCGCGCCATGTCGAGCGCAATACCGCGTGACAGGCCCATGATTCCCAGCTTGGCCGCCATGTAATTGGCCTGGCCGAAATTACCGACAAGGCCGGAGGTGGACGTCATATGGACGTAGGCACCGGAGCCTTGTTCGCGGAAAAGCGGCGCAACCGCGCGGCTCATGTTGAACGAGCCGTTGAGATGCACGGCAATGACGTCCGACCAGTCGGACCAGCTCATTTTGTGAAAGATGACGTCGCGCAGGATGCCGGCGTTGTTCACCAGCACGTCGACACGACCAAAGGCATCGAGCGCCAATTTGACGATCAGCTCGGCGTTTTTCGGCTCGGTAATCGAAAGCGTCGAGGCAATCGCCTCACCACCGGCTTTTTTGATCGCGTCGACCGTATCCTGAGCCGGGCCCGCATCGGCGCCTTCGCCCTGCAGGCTGGCGCCGATATCGCAGACCACGACATACGCACCCTCCTTAGCGAGCAGCATGGCGATTCCGCGGCCGATACCGCGCCCCGCCCCTGTTACGATGGCTGTCTTGCCTTTAACAATTCCCGCCATCAACGTCCCCACACATCATCGGCAAGCTCGACGATCATGCGCAGCTTTGCCCATTGCTCGTCCTCGGCCAGGACATTGCCTTCTTCAGTCGAAGCAAAGCCGCATTGCGGCGACAAGCAGAGCTGATCGAGCGGAACAAACTTCGAAGCCTCATCGATGCGGCGCTTGATCTCGTCCTTCGGTTCAAGCCGTCCGCTCTTTGTGGTAACCAGTCCGAGCACGGCCTGGCGGTCCTTCGGCAACATTCGCAACGGTTCGAAGCCGCCGGCACGTTCACTGTCGTACTCCATAAAGAAGCCGTGCACCTTGATCTTGTTGAACAGAATCTCCTGCACGGCTTCGTAGCCGCCGACGCCCATATAGGTCGACTTATAGTTTCCACGGCACATATGCATGGTGATCGTCATGTCGGACGGAATGTCCGACATCGCGACGTTGATGAGATCGCCATAAAGCTCGCCAAGCCGCTCCGGGTCATCGCCGCGGTCTTTCATCGCCTGGCGATATTTCGGATCGCACAGCATGGCGATGAAGACTTCGTCCAGCTGGAGGTAACGGCAGCCGGCGTCGGCGAAGGCGCGTACCGCTTTCTTGTACGCCTGTCCGAGGTCGTCAAAGAACGCGTCCAACTTTGGATAAACAGACTTGTCGATCGGCGTGCGCATCGGCCGGCCATAGGCCGCCGACGGCGAAGGGATCGTGATTTTTGGCGTGCGTTTGGTGTGGGCGGCGACAAACTTGAAATGTTCGATCATCGGATGGCCGGAAAAGCCGACCTTGCCGGTCACTTTAAGACCCTCATTGCGCGTGGTGACCGCGGCAAAAGCAATGCCTGCCTCCATCGCGTGCTTCTCGATCCCGTCAAGACCCCAGAGAAAATCGAGATGCCACCATGAGCGCCGGAATTCGCCGTCGGTAATCGACTGCAGGCCGACATCTTCCTGCTTCTTGATGACGCGTTCGATCTCGCGATCTTCGATGTCCTTCAATTGCGCAGAAGATATTTCGCCCTTGGCGCGCTGCTCGCGCGCCGTCTTCAGGGCAGCCGGGCGCAGCAGGCTGCCGACATGATCGGCGCGAAAGGGCGGCTTGGTACGTTGAGACATGTCCCTCCTCCTAGACTTTTTCTTGTCATGGCCGGGCTTGTCCCGGCCATCTCGCTTAGGTGCGCACTGTCTTCCTGATCGGGATCGCCGGGACAAGCCCGGCGATGACACCCTGTTTTGCGCCTCGCTATTTACCCCAGACCTCGTCAGCGATTTCGACAATCATCCTGAGTTTCGCCCATTGCTCATCTTCGGCGAGGATATTGCCCTCTTCCGTGGAGGCAAAGCCACATTGCGGCGAGAGACAAAGTTGCTCCAGCGGCACGAATTTCGACGCCTGTTCGATGCGGCGCTTGATATCGTCTTTCGATTCCAGGCGGCCTGATTTCGAAGTCACGAGACCCAACACGACGGTCTTGCCCTTCGGCACGAAGCGCAGCGGCTCAAAGCCGCCGGCGCGATCGCTGTCATATTCCATGAAATAGCCATGCACGTTGATCGTATTAAACAAGATCTCGGCCACCGGCCCGTAACCGCCGCTGGCCACGAACGTGGATTGGAAGTTGCCGCGGCACAAGTGCATGGCAATCGTCATATCGGCCGGAATATCGGACATCGCGGCATTGATCATGCCAGCATAGATCGAGGGCAGCTGTTCGGGATCATCCCCGCGGTTGGCGACCTGCGCGCGTAACTTCGGATCGCACAGATAGGTAAAGTTGACCTCGTCGAGCTGGAGATAACGGCAGCCGGCGTCCGCAAAAGCACGCACGGCTTTGCGGTAGGTCTGACCGAGATCACGATAGAAGTCATTCATGTCGGGGTAGATTGTTTCCGGAACAGCGTCGCGGCCATAGCGGAAATGCAACGATGAAGGAGACGGAATCGTCATCTTCGGAACGATCCGCGTGTGCGCCTTGACGAACTTGAAGTGCTCGAGCATCGGGTGGCCGGAAAACGTGCCAAGTTTCCCGGTAATGCGCAGCATCATCGGCTTAGGGTTGACACCCTCGAATTTGATCTTGCGCTCGCCGAGATAGGCTTCCACGCCATCGAGTTCGCCAAGGAAATCGTAATTCCAGAAGGCCCGGCGAAATTCGCCGTCGGTCACAGCCTGAAGGCCGATGCCTTCCTGTTTCTTGATAATCGCGGCGATCTCGCGATCCTCGACGGCTTTGAGATCGTCGGCGGAAATGACGCCTTTCTCTCGCCTGGCGCGTGCGTCCTTCAGCGGACCTGTGCGCAGGAGGCTGCCGACGTGATCGGCGCGAAAGGGCGGGCTTTTACGCAATGACATCCACGGAGATTAGCGGCCCCAGACCTCGTCCGCCAACTCGACGATCATGCGCAACTTGGCCCACTGCTCTTCCTCGGCCAGTACGTTGCCTTCTTCGGTCGAGGCGAAGCCGCATTGCGGAGACAGGCATAGCTGCCCGAGCGGCACGTATTTTGTTGCTTCATCGATGCGGCGCTTGATGTCGTCCTTCGCCTCAAGTCGTCCACTCTTCGACGTGACGAGGCCGAGCACAACCCGCTTGTCGCCCTTGAGATGGCGCAGCGGCTCGAAGCCACCCGCCCGGTCGGTATCGAACTCCAGGAAGTAACCGTCGATGTTGACCTTGCCGAACAACTCCTCGGCAACGAACTCGTAGCCGCCGGACGCAATGAACGTCGAGCGGAAATTGCCGCGGCAGGAATGCATGGTGATTACCATGTCCGCGGGCTTTGCCAGCAGCGCATTGTTGGTCATGCGCGTGTAGCGCTGCGGCAGCTTATCCGGATCGTCTCCGCGTTTGCGGGAATCCTCGCGCTGCTTCGGATCGCAGATCATCGACCATGCGGTATCGTCGAGCTGCAGGTAACGGCAACCCGCAGCATAAAAAGCGCGGATCGCCTTTTGGTAGGCAACCGCCACATCGTCGAAATAGGCATCGAGATCCGGATAGATCTGTTTGCTGATCGACTGCCGCCCCTGGCGAAAGTGGAAAGTTGATGGCGCGGGAATGGTCATCTTCGGCGCGACCTTAACGTGCGCCTTCAGGAACTTGAAATGCTCGACATGCGGATGGCTGGAAAAGCCGACCTTGCCGACCACGCGCACGCTTTCCGCCTTGGTATCGACGCCGGCGAAGTGAATGCCCTCGCCTGTCTGATACATTTCGACGCCGTCGAGGCCTTTATAGAAATCGAAATGCCACCAGGAGCGGCGAAATTCGCCATCGGTCGCGAGCCTGAGCCCGACCTCCTCCTGTTTCCTGATGACTTTTTCGATCTCGCGATCTTCTACTGCCCTCAACGCATCGGCGGGCAACTCGCCTTTGGCGTGCTTGGCGCGCGCGTCTTTGAGCACAGCGGGACGCAGCAGGCTGCCGACGTGATCGGCGCGGAACGGCGGAGTAGTCCGCGCGCTCATTTACCCCACACCTCGTTCGACAATTCGACGATCATGCGCAGCTTGGCCCATTGTTCGTCTTCCGCCAGAACGTTGCCTTCTTCCGTCGACGCAAAGCCGCATTGTGGTGACAGGCAGAGCTGGTCGAGGGCGACGAATTTGGTCGCCTCGTTGATGCGCCGTTTGACGTCGTCGCGCGGCTCCAGCCGCCCAGACTTCGAGGTGACAAGACCAAGCACCACGATCTTGTTGCCTTTTGGCAGGAAACGCAGTGGTTCGAAGCCGCCGGCGCGGTCGCTGTCGTATTCGAGGAAGTAGCCGTCGTAGTGGCATTTGGCCAACAGACTCTCGGCCACCGGCTCATAACCGCCCGAGGAAATGAATGTCGAACGGAAGTTGCCGCGGCAGACATGGGTGGTGATCACCATGTCGGCGGGTTTGGCTTCCAGCGCCTTGTTGATGCACTTGGTGTAGGTCTCCTGCAGGTGGTCGACATCGAGGCCGCGGTCGCGCGCTTTCTTCAGCTCTTCCTGCGAGCAGAGATAAGCCCACGCGGTATCGTCGAACTGCAGATAGCGGCAGCCGGCATCGTAGAAGGCCTTGATCGCCTTCTGATATGCAATCGCGAGATCATCGAAGATCGCATCTCGGCTGGCATAGGCGGCCTTGCTTACTGCATTCGGCTCGAGCCGGAAGTGGAAGGTCGACGGCGCCGGGATGCACATCTTCGGCGTCTGCTTGGTGTGCTGCTTGAGGAATTTGAAATGATCGATCATCGGATGGCTGGAAAAACCGATCTTGCCGGTGACCTTGATCGACCGCGGCTTGGTCTGCACACCCTGAAACTGGATGCCGTGGTCGAGCTCATAGATCTCGACATTGTCCATCATCCCGTAGAAGTCAAAATGCCACCAGGAGCGGCGAAATTCGCCGTCGGTGATGGCCTTAAGACCCACCTCTTCCTGCTTCTGGATGATCTTGATGATCTCGCGATCCTCGATTTCCTTCAGTTGCGCCGCACTGATCTCGCCCTTCTCGCGCTTGGCCCGCGCGTCTTTGACAGGCGCGGGGCGCAGAATGCTGCCGACATGGTCGGCGCGAAATGGTGGCTTGGTCCTTTGCATATTGTCCTCCGCGAGTGGCCCGTCCTTGCCGACAGGTCTTAGTTGCTGCGAGCCATAGCACGGCCGGCGCCGTGCCGTCCCGCGGCGGCTTCGCATGCGTAGCGTGCGGTTTCAAGCGTTCCGCCGAAGCAAAAATAATGCAGGGCAACATCGCCCAGGTCGTTCGCCACAGAAAGCGCTTCGATAATGCGGTCGGGGCCGACATGGCCGACCAGCCCGCTGGCAACACCGGAGGCCAGCCCGCGCAACGAGGCCGCAACGCCGCAACGCCGGGCGTAGCGCAGCAGCGCCGGAACACTGGTCGGCCCCGCCATCCCGATTTTCACGGGCTTGCTGATCCCGCAAGCCCGCAATTGCCTGAGCCAGTCCAGAATATGTTCGGGCGAGAACGAGAACTGGCTGATGATGTGGACCCGCAAGCCTTGCGCAGTGGCAGCTGCGATCTTTTCGTCCAACGCCGCTTCGAGGCGCCCCGCCGGAATGCGCGGGTGACCTTCTGGATAGGCGCCGATGCCGATTTCTTCAATGCCGGCGTCGCGCAGGCCGCCCCGCTGTATAACCGAGAGCGCATCTGAAAATGCGCCGGGCGCGTCGATGTCGCCGCCGATCAGCAATAGTCGACGCATATCGGCTTCGCCGCGAAGGCCGGCGAGCAATTCTCGCAGCGCGTCGGCACTGGCAAGCCTCCGGGCGGCGATATGAGCGACGGGTTCCATGCCGGATTTGCGCAAGGCGGCGGCCGCCTTGATCAGTTCGCCCGCATCTTGCGTCGGAACGGCCGTCAGATAGAGCGGCGTGCCGCGCGGAAGAATCTCCGCCAGCGCGGCGATTTCCGCGGCGCCTGGCCGCGTGGTTTCGAGCGAAAAGCGCCGCGCAAGAGCGGAAGCTTCTGACGCGGGTGCCGCAACTGACATGGGCCCTACGCCTATTCGCGCCGGCGCGAGATGACGAACGACTCGTCGTAAAACCACAGCCCGCCATGTTTCTGGAGAACCTCGCGGGTCGCGTCGACATAGCGTCGGTCGCTGTTCACATCGGAAAGGCGGTCGTCTTCCACTTGCGCCACATAGATGGCGGCGTTCCACGCGGCTAGCAGCGTCGACGTGCCGATCGATGACGAGATTTCCGATGGCAGAGTGTGCATATCGTAGCGAAACAGCGAACGCTGGTCGGCGTAGGCGTTGAAATTGAGATCGCGCCCCGCATTGCCCAAATCGTGCTTCACCTCCTTGAGCAGATCGTGGCGGCTGTGTACGAATGGATTGTCGTTTGGCCAGACCTTCTCGATAATTTCCATGCCAGGGTCATGTCCGTAAGAATGGATCGCAATCATGCGCCCCCCCGGCCCGAGCGCACGGGCCAGCGGCGCCAGCACGCGTTTGGCCTTGAACTCGAGTGACGCGCGCGCACGATAGGGCTGTGACGCGATCACGAGGTCGTAGTCGGCAACGGTGCCGCCTGGCTTAGGCACGATCTGATCGAGCAGGAAGCGGTGGTCATTGCGATAGATCACCAGGATCACCGGGCGCTCATAGATCGGGTTGCCGCTTTTCGCGCTGACCTTCGCCTTCCAGTTTTCCGACAGGAACGGCTCGAGATCCGTGATCTGTTTCTCGAAGCTATGGGCGGTGCTGCCATCCATCGCCAGTTCTTTCCAAACCAGGCTGGTGGCGGCACTCAACGACTTCACCGCCAGCCAGGGCGCCTCGGCGTAGGCGAGATTGGTAAGCACCAGAACGGTAGACGGATGTTCAACGAAACGATCCGCCATCTTGTGCAGGGTGAGGCGGATATCTTCGAGGCTGATCTCCTTGCCGACGATGTAGAACGGCGTCGTCGGAAATCGGTCGTGCATCGAACGCATGACACGCGCCAGCACAGTGCCGTCGCCGACGCCGGCATCGAACACGCGCACAGCCGGCGGACGCGGATGGATATTGGCGAGCTCAAGCGAAACGCGCGATGCAACCTCCCATTTCTCCGAGCAGGTGTTCACGAACAGCAGATATTTCTGACGGTTGTCGAAAAAGCGGAAATTGCGCTGCGGGTCATCGCTGGCGAGGCCGGAGGCAACCGGGGGCGCTGCCGGCTTCACGACTGGCAACACACCGGGCGGGGTCGGTTCGAAGAGCACACGGCGACGCGCTGGCTCACCGTCGGAATTGCGCGCCATGAATGCGCGGATGCGTTCAAGCGTATCGGTGGTGATGCGGCCGCCGTTGCGCAAGCGACTTGCCAGCTTGCCGTCATTGACGGCGCGGCGGCCGAACGTCAACTCCGCAAGTCCGCGGGCGCGGCAGAATTCACTGATCTCCTGGAGGATTTGCTCATTCATGGCAGCGTTTCCTGTCCGGCTCTCGATGGCCGTTAGACCCAAAGCGAACCAAGTCCCCCCGCTTTCGTCAACAATAAATGACCTGTTGGGAAAGGTGGGCACAGTGGGTGGGCTGCTTGCCCACCGTTAAATTGCTGGTATTTAGAGGAAAACGGTTCGAAAAATTGTGTTTACTGCGCCGACGCCCAGGAGGATTGGGATGAATCCCACTATCAGACGCAGCTATGTGGGCAGCTATGGGGCGGGTCGCCGTCTGAAAAAGGCAGCCGTTGCCGGTCAGATGTCGAAGAAAACCGTCTCGCCGTCACCCTGGACGCGGATATTGAAACGATAGACAGCCAGGTCGCCCCGCATTTCCTTGTGGGCAATGAGCGTCCCACGCCGGTCCTGCGGCACCAGCGTCAGAATGGGATCGCTGTCATTGGCCGTCTCGTCGGAGAAATAGAGCCGGGTATAGATCTGCCGCAGCATACCGCGCGAAAAGATACAAAACACGATATGCGGCGCCTGTGGCTTGCCGTTGGGGCCCGGCACCAAACCGGGCTTGATGGTGTCGAAGCTATAGACGCCATTCTTGTCGGTTGCAGAGCGGCCGAAGCCCGTGAACTTGGTGTTCGGCCGCGTTTGGCTATCGCGCGGATGGGCGTAACGGCCCTGCCCGTCCGCCTGCCAGATTTCGAGCATGGCATCGTTGATCGGCATACCGTCGCCATCGAGCACCCGGCCCTCGATACGGATTTTCGTGCCGGAGGCATCCGGCGTGACCAGATTGGCGCCGACGGTTTCTTTCCAGTCGTAGGCATCGTTCGGCTTCCAGTCGCTGCGGCTGTGCGGTGCGAGGCCGTACGCGAAGAAAGGGCCGACGGTTTGCGAGGGCGTGATGTCCGACATCAGTATTATCCTTTGCGCATGATCTTGTCCGAAAACGGGTGCCTGCTTTTCGGGATCATGCACTAGTGCTTGTCCGTGTCCTGCGGTGTTGCTTCGCGTCCACGCAGCACGATGTCGAAACGGAAGCAGAGCGCCCAGTCAGGAATGGTGTTTTCCAGATCGAAACTCGAAACCATGCGTTGCCGCGCCTTTTCGTCGGTCACCGAATTGAATATCGGATCGAACGGGAAAAGGGGATCTCCCGGGAAATACATCTGCGTGACCAGCCGCGACAGGAATGAATGGCCGAACACCGAGAAGTGGATGTGGTTTGGCCGCCACGCATTGTGGTGATTACCCCAGGGATAGGCGCCCGGCTTCACCGTGATGAAGCGGTAATAACCCTTCTTGTCGGTGACGACACGGCCGGCGCCGGTAAAATTCGGATCGAGCGGCGCTGGATGCTGGTCGACGTTGTGGACGTAGCGCCCGCAGGCATTCGCTTGCCAGATTTCCACCAGCGCATCGGGCAGCGGGCGCTTGTCTTCATCAAGCACGTGACCGTGCACGATGATCCGCTCTCCTAACGGCTCGCCTTTGTGTTGTTTGGTGAGATCGGCATCGCCTTCCTGTACCGCGTTATGGCCGTAAACGGGCCCTGTAAGCTCGGATAGCGTATGCGGCACGATTATCAGCGGCTTCGACGGCGAGCGCTTGACCGTGCTGCGGTAGTCGGGAGTGAGGTGCTTGGGAAATGCACCCAAGCTCTCTTTGGGAAAAACCAGCGTCATTCCTTATTGCCCCTTTATTCGTCCCTTTATGCGACCCGTTCCAGGGCCAGCGATACGCCTTGCCCGACACCAACGCACATCGTGGCAAGCCCGAGCTTGCCGCCGTTTTCCTCCAGACCATGCGCCGCCGTCAGCACCAGACGAGCACCCGACATGCCGAGCGGATGACCAAGCGCGATCGCCCCACCATGCGGATTAACGTGCCCGGCATCGTCGGCAAGCCCCAGCTGCCGCAGGCACGCTAGCGACTGCGAAGCGAAAGCTTCGTTGATCTCAATCAAATTGTAATCGCCGATTTTATGCTGGAGGCGCGCCATCAATTTTTGGGTCGCAGGCACCGGCCCAATACCCATGATGCGCGGCGGGACTGCCGCCGACGCCATCCCGAGAATGCGAGCACGCGGCGTGAGGCCGTACGCTTTTGCTGCTGCCTCCGAAGCGACAATGACGGCGGCCGCGCCATCATTGACACCCGAGGCATTGCCCGCAGTCACCGTGCCCGGATTGCGAAAGGGCGTCTTCAGCTTGGCGAGTTGGTCAAGCGTCGTGTCGGGACGTATGTGCTCATCCTTATCGACCTTGACCGAACCGGCCTTGCCGCCGGGCACCTCGACCGCAACGATTTCCTTGGCGAAATAGCCCGATGCCACGGCCTTGCCGGCGCGCTGCTGCGAGCGCAGCGCAAAAGCGTCCTGATCGGCGCGACTCACCTGGAATTCCTCCGCCACGTTCTCACCCGTCTCCGGCATCGAATCGACCCCGTATTGCTGCTTCATCAGCGGATTGATGAAGCGCCACCCGATCGTCGTATCGTAGATTTCAGCCGTGCGCGTGAACGCTTCCTGGGCTTTGCCCTGCACGAAGGGCGCCCGCGTCATTGATTCAACGCCGCCGGCAATGGCGAATTCCATCTCGCCGGCGCGGATCGCGCGGGCGGCCGTGCCGACCGCTTCCATTCCCGAGGCGCAAAGCCTGTTCAACGTCACGCCCGGCACGCTCACCGGAAGGCCCGCGAGCAGGAGCGCCATGCGCGCGACGTTACGATTATCCTCGCCGGCCTGGTTGGCGCAGCCGTAATAGACCTCGTCGAGCTTCTCCCAGTCGATCCTGGGATTGCGCGCCATCAAAGCCTTGATTGGTACCGCGGCAAGATCGTCGGTTCGCACCTTGGCAAGTGCCCCGCCATACCGCCCGATCGGCGTACGAACGGCATCGCAAAGAAAGACGTCACGCGACATCACGCGGCCTCCGCATGCGCGCGGTTGGTGCGGGCATGCAATTCACGTAGCACCTCGAGCTCGCGTTGCGTCGGCGGCGAGGTCTCGACAACTTTCGCGGCAAATTTCACCGGCCAGCCGGTATTCTCCTGAATTAGCTCGCGCGTAACTCCTGGATGGATGGATACGACGGTCATTTCCTTCGTTTCCGGATCCGGTTCAAACAAAGCCAAATCCGTGATGAGCTTGGTTGGCCCTTTGGTTTTGACGCCGAGCTTGGCGCGGCTGTCGCCGCCGGACACATGGCCGATCGAAGTCACGAAATCGAGTTTATCGACAAAGCTGCGCTTGCCTTGCGCCATGATAATGAAGATCTCGCCGCACGACGTCGCGATCTCAGGCGCGCCGCCGCCGCCGGGCAATCGCACCTTCGGCTTGTCGTAGGGGCCAACGACGGTGGTGTTGAGATTGGCGTATTTGTCGATCTGCGCACCGCCGAGGAAGCCAACCTTGATGCGGCCGCCTTGCAGCCAGTAGCGAAACATTTCCGGCACCGACACGGTGGTGATCGCCGTTTCGCAAAGTTCGCCGTCACCGATCGACAGCGGCAAGATGTTCGGCTTGGTTGCGAGCGTACCGGATTCGTAGATCAGCGTGATATTCGGCGCATGCGTGAGGCGCGCGAGATTGCAGGCCGCCGACGGCTGGCCGATACCGACGAAACAGACGTCGTCATTTTTGAGCGCGCGCGCCGCAGCGATTGTCATCATCTCATTTGGCTTGTAGTCGGCCATCATGTCACTCCGCCGCCACGCGATGCTTGCGCGCGTATTTTGCAAATGCCTCGGGACCCTTCGTCAGCACGTTCTCTTTCATCCAGGCATGGAATGAATCGCGCTCGCGCGAGACTGCATCCCATTCCTTGTAGAAGCTGTTGTTACGCGGATAATAGCCTTGCGCATAAGACGGGAAGGCGCCGCCCGGCACTTCGACCACGTGGCCGACCGTCCAGTGCGGGAGCACAACCGCATTGAGGCTGCGCTCGGGAAGTTCGTCGACGATCTCTTCAACGGTCACCACCGAGCGTTTGGAAGCAAGCACCGCTTCTTTCTGTACGCCGAGCACGCCCTCGATCATCACGTTGCCGGCCTTGTCGGCGCGCTGCGCATGGATGACCGCCACGTCCGGACGGTGCGCCGGAATAGCGGCAAGCTCCTCGCCAGTGAACGGGCATGTCACACGTTTTATATTGGAATTCACCTTCGGCAGGTCGCCGCCGATATAGCCGCGGAAGATCGCGCAAGGCAGGCCAGCCGCACCAGCTTCATAGGCGTTGGCCATGGCGGCATGTGAATGTTCCACAAGTTCGAGCTTGTGCGGCCAGCCGTTCTCGATCGCGTCACGCAGGCGATGCAGCGAGCCGACCCCGGGATTGCCGCCCCAGGAAAAAACCAGCTTGGCAACGCAGCCCATGCCGATCATCTGATCGTAGATGAGGTCCGGCGTCATCCGGATCAACGTCAGGTTCTTGCGGCCCTGACGGATGATCTCGTGGCCGGCAGCATGCGGAATGAGATGGGTGAAACCCTCCAAGGCCACGGTATCGCCGTCGCGGACGGCAGATTTGATGGCTTCGGCGAGCGAGGACATACGCGCCATGTGTGTACTAAATCCCGGTTGCGAACCCGTATTTACGGCTGGCCACCGGCAGGGTCAAATGGCGGACGCATTAAGTTGGGGCCCCAACGGATCGCGACCGATGCTGAGCAAGCAGCCTATTTTCACGATAAATGCCGAACTCGAGGGCATCACCAGTCTGGGCCGGACGCCCTATGGCGAACGCCGGGTCATCGGCATTCTCGGCGGCAGCGTTCGGGGACCGAAGCTGGCCGGCCGCATTCTGCCGGGTGGCGCCGATTGGCAGATTATCCGCAGCGACGGGGCGGCCGATATCAAGGCTCGCTACACCATCGAGACCGACGGCGGGGCCCTGATCATGGTCACCAGCGAAGGCTTGCGGCACGGGCCGCCCGACGTCCTGGAAAAATTATTACGGGGCGACAATGTGGATCCCCGTCTCTATTATTTCCGGACGGTCATGCGTTTCGAGACGGCCGACGCCTCCGTCGACTGGCTCAATCGAATTCTCGCTTTGGCACGCGGCCAGCGCGAGCCGCGCGCTGTGCGGCTGGATGTTTATGAGGTCGAATGATGGCAGAGCGGCTCGCAATCAAGCTCCCGTCATCGCTCGTTGCCGAACGCGAGGGCGCCGTCGCCATTCTACGGCTCAACCGTCCGCATAAACGCAATGCGCTCGACGACGAGACCATCACCGGATTAGAGCAATTCTTCACCGCGCTGCCGGACGGGATCGGCTCTGTGCTGTTGCTGGGTGAAGGCGAACATTTCTCGGCGGGCCTCGATCTCTCTGAACTGAACGAACGCGACGTCACGCAAGGGATCGCGCATTCCGGTCTATGGCATCGCGCGTTCGAAAAAATCCAGTTCGGTAAGGTGCCGGTGGTCGCCGTGCTGCATGGTGCGGTCGTCGGCGGCGGCCTTGAGCTTGCCGCGGCGGCGCATATTCGCGTTGCCGAAAGTTCGGCCTATTACGCGTTGCCGGAAGGCAGTCGCGGGATTTATGTCGGCGGCGGCGGCTCGGTCCGCTTGCCCCGGCTGATCGGCCTTGCACGCATGATGGATATGATGCTCACAGGTCGCACCTATTCTGCCGACGAAGGCCAAGCGATGGGACTGACGACATATCTCGTCGAGCCGGGCAAGGGCTTCGCCAAGGGGCTCGAACTTGCGCAGCGCATCGCCGGCAATGCGCCGCTGACGAATTTTGCCGTCCTGCAGGCGCTGCCGCGCATCGCCGAAATGGATCCGGCAAGCGGCTACGCGGTGGAAGCGCTGATGTCGGCGATTGCACAGGCCGATCCCGACGCAAAAGCGCGCCTGAAGGAGTTTCTTGAAAAACGCGCGCCGAAGGTGACGCGCAGTTGATGACGACCGTGCAGGAGCCGATGGCGAACGTAGCGCGAGACATGCCCGGCCAGGCGCCGCTGCGGCCGGTGCGGTTGGGTTCGCTCGACCCGGTCGTCGAGCAACGCGCCGGCGGCGTCATCCACATCCGTGCGGCGCAAGCGCTTGGCCGCTATCACGACAAACTGAGCCAGCCGCTAGAGCATTGGGCGAGATTCGCACCGGAGCGCGTATTCCTCGCGCAGCGCGACGCACAAGGCGAATGGCGCAAGCTTACCTACGCGCAGATCCTTTCCGATGTGAAACGGATTGGCGCGGCACTGTTGCGGCGCGGTTTGTCGGCCGAGCGGCCGCTGGTTGTGCTGTCCGGCAACGACATCGAGCACGCATTGCTCGCTCTTGCGGCGATGTATGTCGGCATTCCTTATGCGCCGATTTCTCCGGCCTATTCGCTGATGTCGAGCGACTTCGGAAAGTTGCGTGCGATCCTCACGCTGCTCACGCCCGGCCTTGTGTTCGCCAATGACGGCGGGCCATTCGCACGCGCGCTTTACGCAACGGTGCCGGATGAAATCGAGCTGGTTGTCGCGCGCAATCCATTGGGTGACCGGAAGGTCACGATGTTCAGCGATTTCCTGGGCGCAAGTGACGCCACCGGCGTTGCAGCCGCGCACTCGAAAGTGACGCCGGACGCCATCGCAAAATTTCTGTTCACCTCCGGCTCGACCGGAAATCCCAAGGCCGTCATCAATACCCACCGCATGTTGTGCTCGAACCAGGCGATGCTCGCGTCCGGCTTTGCTTTCGTTGCTGATGAGCCGCCGGTGGTGGTCGACTGGTTGCCCTGGAGCCATACGTTCGGCAGCAATCACAACTTCAATATGGTGCTCGTCAATGGCGGCTCACTCTATATAGATGACGGCAATCCTACCCCGCCGGGCGTTCCGAAAACCGCGCGCAATCTGCGCGAGATTGCTCCGACGATCTATTTCAATGTGCCGAAAGGCTACGAGGCGCTGGTCCCGCATTTTCATGCCGACGAAGCGCTGCGCCGCAATTTCTTCAGCCGCCTGAAGGTGCTGTTTTATGCCGGTGCAGGCCTGAACCAGCCCACCTGGGACGAGCTCACCCGCCTTGCGATCGAGACAACCGGCGAACGCATTGTCTTTCTGTCGTCGCTCGGTTCAACCGAGACCTCGCCCCTGGCGCTCGCATGCACGTGGGATTTTGACCGGCCGGGCAATATCGGCCTGCCGGCGCCCGGCGTCGAACTCAAGCTGGTGCCAAACGAAGGCAAGCTGGAAGCGCGTTTGCGTGGCCCGCACATCACGCCTGGCTACTGGCGGCAGGATCAACTGACGCGCGAGGCCTTCGACGAAGAGGGCTATTACAAAATCGGCGACGCATTGAAATTCGTCGACGCTAATGACCCTGGCAAAGGCCTCTTGTTTGATGGCCGCATTGCCGAAGACTTCAAGTTGTCGACCGGCACATGGGTCAGCGTCGGGCCGTTGCGCACACGTTTCCTCGACCACTTTGCACCTTATGTTCGCGACGTGGTCTTCGCCGCCGCCGACAAAGATGACATCGCGGCGTTGATCTTTCCTGACATCGAGGCTTGCCGCAAACTCGGCGGTTTCGCAGCCGACGTGTTGCCCGGCGCAATCATCGATGCAACGGCCTTACGCAAGAAATTTGCCGATCTGCTCGCCAGACTTGCCGGGCTTAGCGCCGGCTCATCGATGCGCGTCGAACGCGCGATCCTGATGGCCGAGCCACCCTCCATGGACAAAGGCGAGATGACCGACAAAGGGTCGATCAACCAGCGTGCGGTGTTGAAGAACCGCGCCGCGCTGGTGGACGAACTTTATGCCGTGCCGCTATCGTCGCGGATTATCGCGGTCGAAGGAAAACACTGATGGAAACCAAGGGACAGGCGGCCATTGTCACTGGCGGCGCGTCAGGCCTCGGGGCCGCGACCGCGCGGGCACTGGCGGCGGCCGGCGCCAAGGTCGCGGTCGCCGACGTTAATGAAAAGGCCGCCGCCGAGATTGCGGCCGAAATCAAGGGGGTCGCCGTCACCTGCGACGTCGCGGACAGCGCGAGTGGCGAGGCGGCCGTGAAGAAAGCCGCCGCCGCACATGGGCCCGCACGCATCCTGGTCAATTGTGCCGGTGTCGGCCCCGCCAAGCGCATTGTTGGCCGTGAAGGACCGATGCCGCTCGCCGACTACGAGCGCGTCATCCGCGTCAACCTGATCGGCACATTTAATATGATGCGGCTGGTTGCCGCTGCCATGCAGGCAGCCGAACCGCTCGCGGGTGGCGAACGCGGGGTAATTGTCTCCACCGCGTCGGTGGCGGCCTTTGAAGGACAGATCGGGCAAGCCGCCTATTCGTCATCCAAAGGTGGCGTTGCCGCTCTGACACTGCCGGCGGCGCGCGAATTCGCTCAGTTTGGTATTCGTGTGCTCGCTATCGCGCCGGGCATTTTCGGCACGCCGATGCTGCGCGCGCTGCCCCAGGAAGCGCAGGATTCGCTCGGCGCCTCGGTGCCGTTTCCCAAACGGCTAGGCGAGCCGCGCGAGTTCGCTGCACTTGTGCTCCACTGCATTCACAATGGCTATCTCAACGGCGAAGTCATACGCCTCGACGGTGCGCTGCGCCTGGCGCCGCGCTGAAATTGGATTATCGTGACAACATTCAGCAACACTCGCACGGTGCGGATTGAATGGGGCGATTGCGACCCCGCCGGCATTATTTTCTATCCACGCTATTTCGAAATTTTCGACGCCTCGACCGCTCATCTCTTCGAAGCCGCGCTCGGCATTACCAAGTTTCAAATGTTCAAGAGCCTGGAATTCGCCGGCTTCCCGCTCGTACGCACGCATGCGCGGTTTCTCAAGCCGACGCGCTTTGGTGACGATGTCACGGTGGAGAGCAAGATTGTCCTCGGCCGCTCGAGCTTCGATGTCGAGCACAAGCTCAGCCTCAATGGCGACGTTTGTGCGGAATGCTCGGAGAAGCGCGTGTGGGTCATTCGCGACCCGGACGGCCGGCTCAAGTCGCATCCGGTACCGGACGTGGTGCGAGCGAAGTTCGGGACGTGAGTACGCTGCGCTGTCCGGCTGTTTGAATCAGAAATTTACCTGAATTTGTAATTTACGCCGCCGCGCACGATGTCTTCATCGAGCGGCACGCCCGCACCACGATTTGAGGTGGCGACTGCCGGCGCGGGGGTGAAGTAACTCGTGTCGGTCAGCCCGACATGGAGATACTCCAGCTTTACCGACCAATTCCTGGCAATTGCGTATTCGACGCCGGCGCCAGCGGTCCACCCCCCGCGGGCATGCCGCTCGGTGTAAGTCGCTTCCGGATTGACGACGTCGGCTTCGATGTCGGCTAGCGCAACGCCACCGGTTATGTACGTGAGCCAATGTTCGATCGGCGTGACGCCCAGGCGAATGCGCGCTGTTCCAAGCCATCGCTCTTTGGTGCCGCTTTGCCGCACCGTGTTGAAGGGCGGAATGTCGAACGCGTTGCCGCTAGCGTTTGACCATGACACGTCGCCTTCCAGCCCGAACAGCCAGAGGCCTGCGAACTGTTCATTGTAGCCGACGCTGGCGCCGGCGAGCGCGCCGCTCACATCGAAAGTCGGCGTGATGTCATCGGTGTTGTTGATGTGCTTGCTGCGGCCCCGTTCTCCACCGCCGACGATGCCGACATAGAACCCACTCCATTCATCGTGCATGCCGGCGGGCGTAGCCTTGGACGGGAGGACGGACGCATAAGCGCGCGTACCATCACCGCCAAATGAGTAGGAGGTCTGCACGAAGGCGCCGGCCTGCTCGAAGGAAGCGCGATAATATCGCGGCGTTTCGGTGGGTGCGGGAAAGGTGACCTGGCCGTTTGTCGTCCACAGCGACCAGTACCGGGCACCGATACCAACGGCGAGGCGGTCGGTCAGATAATAGGAAAGCTGCACCTCCGTCTGGACGCCATGTCCTCCGTTGGACGAGGCCGGAAACGGTGCGACCGGGCTGCGGAAATGATTGTCGAGGCCGTCGAAGTGGAGATAGGGGATGTAGGCGACCTCGCCGGCGAGTTTCCATCGGTCAGCGAAGTGCGTTTCGGCGGCGACACCTAAGCGCAGCGCGTGCCAGGTGTCGATTTCCTGGATGCGTACGACATTCGGCGGGGTTGGCGGTTCATTGGGCGCCTCGCAACTTCCGATCGGATTGGCAATCTGAATGCAGTTGAATCGATTGATGAACTGGTCGAGGAATGAATAGCCGACAAAGGCGCCCACTTTGTAGCTTGGTCCCCGCAGGACGTCGTAGCCCAGGTCGACGACCGCATAGTTGAGATGGCCCTCGACCTTGTCGGAAAACGCGTTTGAGTATGGCGCTGGGCCTGGCGGGTTGCTGATGACAAAACTGTCTTCGTCTGTGTGATTGCCGCGTCCGGTAAAACCGACGCCAGCATATCCCTTCAAGAAAACATTCCACGGACTGTCGATGCGGCCGAACACCTCAGAGGAATTTGTCCGCATATCGTCATAGGTCAGACGGGAATTGACCATGCCGTTCGGAAAAGTACTGCCGTCTGCGCGTCCGACGCCTTGGTCTTTTTGGAATCGGCCCCAGCTGTACATGTACCGCGCGCCCGTCTCGATCTGCCAGCCGGCTGTCGCGTTGATCGTCGCCGGCTTCATCGCTATTGCCGCAAGGCCGGCCGGCCAATTTTCTGCGCCCGGCCCGAACCGGTAGTTCAAGCCGAGCTTCACGTCGTGGATGTGTTGGGAAATGTTGGTGATCGGGGCGATGCCGAACGGATTTCCTGCAACATAAGGCGTCGCGACGTCCTGGCCGCCGAAGTTGAGATAATCGTACTCAAGCTTTACTGACCAGGTAGGCGTCAAGGCGTATTCGACGCCGCCACCGACGGTCCAGCCCGGCGTGGTAACCGTGTTGGTGCTGGTAAAAACGCCTGCGTTGTTCTGATTGACGAACATGTCGACCATCTCGTGCGTCCAGGCCGCGCCGCCTTTGATGAAGAACAAGGACCGATCGACGGCATAGCCGAGGCGGCCGGTCACGGTGGCGTACAAGTCCGAACGAACGCGGCAATTGCTGCTGGCGGTGGTTCCTGAGACAGCAAAGCAGGTGTTGGTTCCGTCGGAATCAACCCAACTCGCATCTGCCTCAACGCCAAAAACAATCGAACTCAGTTGGTAATTGAAGCCGATCTGGCCGCCGCCGATGAAACCTGGGCTTCGTACGTTGTCGCCGTAGATCGGAACGCCGAGCGGGTCGGCTATGTCGGTCGAAGCGAAGGCGGCGCCAATGTGACCGCCAAGATAAAATCCGGTCCAATTCCGCGGTGTCGCCATCGCCGGTGTATAAACCGGTGCCTTCACCGACATGTCAGCGGCCGGGGCAGTCTGCGCAGCGCTCAAGCTGATAAATGCCGTCAGCAACTGCTTGGCGCAGCCGTTCATCAACCCAACCCCATCCTGTTTGGCGCGTTTTGAATGCTTAGGGAGAGGGGCGCAGAAAAACTTGGGCAATTACGACGAACGTTTGGACAAAAGCGAATAACTGAATAACGCGACAAATATGATGCAAAAAGGCGACAGCGGCACTCTTAGGCGGGCGGCCGTGATTTCCGAGTTGTCATTCCGGGAGGCGCTAACAGCGCGGACCCGGAATTCAGAAACAAACCCTACTGCCAGCATCTGGATTTCGGGTTCGCTCGTTCACACTCGCGCCCCGGAATGACAGTGGCGAATTGACGCTTGGCCGCTACTCAATCTCTGCGGCAATCTTTTTCAAGATCTGAACAAATCGCTTGCGATCACGCGCGCCGATGACGTGATCGAGATTGCGCTCGTGCCGGCGCGCGCAGCGCGTCAATGTCGTCAGAATTTTCTTTCCGGCGGGCGTGACATTCAGGCGATAGGTACGTCGATCGCTGTCCATGCGCTTGCGTTCCACCAGACCACGCCGCACCAGGTCCTCGACTACGGGCGTGACGCTGGACTTGTCGCGGCCATTGGCGTGCGAGAGTTCGGTCTGGCTGATACCGGGATTGCGTGCAATCAGCGTCAAAGTGGCAAACCGCCCCGGGCTTTCGCCGATTTCCAGCGAGCGGCGAGAGAATGCCTGGAACGCGGCCTCCTGCGCCATGCGCAGATTGAAACCGACCCAATGGGCGAGCGGTCCGAAATTGATCGATTCGGCAAAGGCTTCGCCGTTCCTGCCGCGCCGGCGTCGGCCGGCGCCATTGGCTCCGTGCACTCTCAACCCCACTTTGCGAGGCGCCACATCTGAATTAGTTGGATGCCAAACTACACGCTTTACAACGTGCCGGACATCCGGCTGAATATCGCAAAAAGTTGGTGCCTAAACCAACACCCCAACCCCAAGGGAGGAGCCTATGAAACTCCGTTTCGCCGCATGTGTCTATGCTGCCGCCTTACTGATCAGCGGAGCGACAGGCGCGCTTGCTCAAGAAAAGACCTTCGAACTTAAATTGTCGCACTGGGTGCCGGCGTCACACCCTCTGCAGAAAGCATTGGAAGAATGGGGCGCGGCGGTCGAAAAAGATTCCGGCGGCACCCTCAAATATAAAGTTTACCCGGCGCAGCAGCTTGGCAAGGCGTTCGACCACTACGATATGGCGCGCGATGGCATCGCCGACCTCACTTACATTAATCCTGGTTACCAACCCGGCCGCTTTCCGATCATCGCCGCAGGCGAGTTGCCGTTCCTGATGTCGGACGCCAAGGGTGGCTCGGAAGCGCTCGACGCCTGGTATCGCAAATACGCCGAGAAGGAAATGAAGGACGTCAAGTTCTGTCTGGCTTTCATCCACGACCCGAGCTCGTTCCATTCGACCACAAAGAAGATCGTGGTGCCCGAAGACATCAAAGGTATGAAAATTCGTCCGGCCCACGCCACCATGGCGGCCTGGGTGACCTTGCTTGGCGGAACCAACGTGCAGGCGTCAGCCCCCGAAGTTCGCGACGTGCTCGAGAAACATGTCGCCGATGCCGTGAGCTTCCCGTGGGGTTCGCTGGTGCTGTTCGGAATCGATAAGGTCACTAAGTACCACATGGACGCGCCGCTCTACGTGACCACCTTTGCGTTTGTATTCAACAAGGCCCGTTACGACGAGATGTCGCCGCGCCAGAAGAAGGCGATCGACGATCACTGCACGACGCAGCAGGCAGGTTTGGTCGGCGGGCCCTGGGGCAAGTTCGAGCATGAGGGACTTGCCAAGGTGAAAGCAGAGCCAGGCCAAGAAGTCTACCAGTTGACGCCGGATCAATTGGCGCAGTGGCGCAAGGCAGCCGCGCCGCTGGAAAAAACCTGGGCCGACAATGTCAAAAAGACCGGCGTCGATCCGGATGCGGTCCTGAAGGAGCTCAAGGCCCAGCTCGCGAAGTTCAACGCGCTGGCGATGTAACCCGAACGATCCGGGGAACAGCAACGGCGGCGGGACATTCTCGCCGCCGTTAGTTTATGGCAGGATTTGGGGATGGCGGAGCGCGCATGAAACGCGTCTACATGGATCGTTTCATCGATTCGATCGAATGGGTGGCAGCATTTTTTGTTGGCATCGTCGCTGCCAACATTTTCATTCAGGTGCTGTTGCGCAATCTCTTCGCCTATTCGATTCCCGATTCCTACGATTTCGGGCGCATGTTGCTTGGTATCTTGATCTTCTGGGGCATCGCTGCAACGTCGTATCGCGGTACGCATATCACCGTCGACCTGATCTGGGCGAATGTCGGACCACGCTATCAGCGAATGATCGACGTCTTCGCCACGCTTGTTCTGCTCTTTGTCGTGACCGTGCAGACGTACACTTTGTTCGACAAGGTACGAGGCACTTACTACGACAATGTCCTCACCTTCGACCTCCGGCTCCCGACCTGGCCATTTTTCGCATTGGCGTGGCTAGGCGACGTCTCGGCCGTTCTGTTGATCGCGATTCGCACCTATCGGCTGATCATGCAGCCGGAAGCGATGCGGGAAACTGTCATAAAGGCGGTCGAATGAGCGCAGCAACATGAGCACCGACGCGGTTGCAGTCATCGGTTTTGTTGCACTGTTCGCACTGATGCTGCTGCGCGTGCCGGTCGGCATGGCGATGGGTCTCGTCGGTGTCAGCGGTTTTGCTTACCTCGTCAACGGCACCGCGGCGCTCAAGCTGGTTGGCGCCACCACGATGCGTACGGTCACGGATTACACCTTCGGCGTTATCCCGATGTTCCTGCTGATGGGCATGTTCATGTCCAATTCCGGCATGAGCCGCGACCTGTTCAGGGCCGCCAACGGCTTCGTCGGGCATTTGCGCGGCGGTTTGGGATTCGCCACGGTCGTTGCCTGCGCCGGCTTTGCGGCGATCTGCGGCTCGTCGGTCGCCACAGCGGCGACGTTTTCCGCTGTGGCCTATCCGGAAATGCGTCGTTTCGGATATCCGCAGAGCTTCGCCACAGGCGTGATCGCAGCCGGCGGCACGCTCGGCGCCATGCTGCCGCCATCCATTGTGCTCGCGGTGTACGGCATCATCACCGAGCAGGACATTGGCAAGCTATTCATCGCCGGCATCGTCCCCGGCATTCTCGCCATGACAATGTACCTCAGTACCATTTTCGTCATCGGCCAGGTACGACCCGGCTTTTTGCCCGCCGGTCCGCGTGTTGACTGGCAGCATCGATTTTCCGGGCTCAAAGACATCGCCGCGCCGGTGCTGCTGTTTATTTTAGTCATCGGCGGACTTTACGGCCTGCCCTATCTCCCGCGCTTCACGCCGACCGAAGCCGGTGGTGTCGGTGCCAGCGGTGCGTTCCTGATCGGCGTGTTCAGCGGCCGGCTCGACAAGGACAAGATCCTGGCTTCTTTGCTGCAGGCGACGCGCACGGCAGCCGCCGTGTTCACCGTGCTGATCGGCGCGCTGATTTTCGGTTATTTCCTCACCATTACGCAGACGCCGCAAAAGGTCACCGAATTCCTCACCGGCCTCGGGCTCGGTTCCTACGGTGTGCTGGCGCTGATCATGCTGATGTATCTGGTACTCGGCTGCCTGATGGACGCCATGGCAATGATTATCCTGACCGTGCCCATCATTTTTCCCGTGATAACCCAACTCGGCTTCAACCCGATCTGGTTTGGCGTGATCATCGTGATGACGGTGGAACTCGGGCTGATCCATCCGCCGGTCGGTATGAACGTCTTCGTCATCAAGAGCGTGGTGAAAGACGTGAGCTTCGCCACAATTTTCAAGGGGGTATTGCCGTTCATTGTTACCGACCTGATCCGGCTCGTGATTTTGATTGCCTTCCCGATCATTGCCCTCTGGCTGCCCTCGCACATGTAAGCCCATTCGTGGTATATAGTTTGGGCCCCAACTATCTGGTCTGACGATGGAACGGTCCTTCAAGAAAGAAGTGCAGGCGCTGAAACTGGGCGACGGCGAGACCTTCCACGGCGAAGGCATCCTCGCGGTCACCAAGGCGCTGTTGCAGTCCGGCGTTTCTTATGTCGGCGGTTACCAGGGCGCACCAGTGTCGCATCTGCTCGATGTTCTGGTGGATGCCGAGGACATCATGGCCGAACTCGGTGTTCATCTGGAAACCTGTTCGAATGAAGCGTCGGCCGCCGCCATGCTCGGCGCTTCGATCAACTATCCGCTGCGCGGAGCGGTGACCTGGAAGTCGATCGTCGGCACCAACGTCGCGGCCGATGCATTGTCCAATCTCGCATCACCGGGCGTGGTTGGTGGCGCCATGATCATTCTCGGCGAAGACTACGGCGAGGGCGCCAGCGTCATTCAGGAACGCTCATACGCCTACGCGTTGAAATCCTCGATGTGGCTGCTCGACCCGCGCCCGGATCTGCCGTCAATCGTGCGCACCGTGGAAAAGGGCTTCGAGCTGTCGGAGGCGAGTCACGCGCCTGTCATGCTGGAGCTGCGCATCCGCGCTTGCCACGCCACCGGTGAATTTTCTGCCAAGAACAACCGCAAGGGCGTCGTGTCGGGCCTCAACAAGCTCGCGGGCCCGCCACGTTTCGAATATGGGCGCCTCGCACACCCGCCGGTGATCTTCACGCAGGAAAAGCTGAAGGTCGAGGAGCGCTTGCCGGCGGCACGCAAATTCATCCGCGAACACAAACTCAACGAAGTGATCGACGGTGATCTGAACGATATCGGCATCATCGTCATGGGCGGACTTACCAACAGCGTGCTGCGCGCGCTCGAGCGCATGGGGCTGGCCGATGTCTTCGGCGCCTCGCGCGTTCCAGTACTTGTGCTCAACGTGGTCTATCCGCTGGTGCCGGAAGAGATCCGCCAGTTCTGCGCGTCAAAACGCGCCGTGCTCGTGGTTGAAGAAGGCAATCCCGACTACATCGAGCAGGCGATCAACGTCGAATTGCGCCGCGCTGACATCCAGACCAAGGTGCTCGGCAAGGGGCCGCTACCCATGGCGGGCGAATATTCCTCCGACGCGTTGCTCGAAGGGCTCGCTGCATTCCTGCAGAGCACGAAACCGCACGGCATCGATGCCGATACGATCGCTGAAAAAGCGCGCGGTCTGTTTGCGCACAAGGCAAAGTCTGCGGCGGCGCTGGGGCCCCTGCCCCCGCGTCCGCCGGCATTTTGTACCGGTTGCCCGGAACGCCCGGTGTTCGCGGCGATCAAGCTGATGCAACGCGAGTTGGGCCCGACTCATATCAGCGCCGACATTGGCTGCCATTCGTTCGCGACTTTTGCGCCGTTCTCGCTCGGCAATTCAATTCTCGGCTATGGCATGTCGCTCGCCAGCGCCGCTGCGGTGACACCCAACATGGCGCGGCGCCCAATCGCGATCATGGGCGACGGCGGCTTTTGGCATAATGGCTTGATTACGGGCGTTGCCTCCAACCTGTTTAACAAAGGCGACGGCGTGCTGATCGTCATGCAGAACGGCTACGCCTCCGCCACCGGCCAGCAATACATTCCCTCGAGCACGACCAGCCGCGATGGTCCGACGCCCGGCGTGGATATTGAACAGACCCTGCGCTCGATGGGCGTACAGTGGCTGCGCAAGGTGCGGACCTACGGCGTCAGCACAATGGTCTCGACGCTGAAAGAGGCAATGAAGACCGCCGAGCGCGGCCTGAAGGTCATTATCGCCGACGGCGAATGCCAGCTCGCACGCCAGCGCCGCGTTCGCGTCGAGGACGCCGAGAAGCTCAAGCGCGGCGAGCGCGTTACCCGCGTGCGCTACGGCGTCGACGACGAAATCTGCACCGGCGACCATTCCTGCATCCGGCTGTCCGGTTGCCCGTCTTTGACGGTCAAGCCATCAACCGATCCGCTGCGCACTGATCCGGTGGCGACCGTGGTCGAAAGCTGCGTCGGCTGCGGGCTCTGTGGCGAGGTTGCCCATGCCGCGGTGCTGTGCCCGTCGTTCTATCGCGCCGAAATCGTGCGCAATCCGACCTGGCGTGATCGTTTTGTCCATCGCCTGCGGCAGAGAGTGATCGGTTGGCTCGGTGGTTATGCCGGCGAACCTGCCGGAGCGAAACTTCCGGCATGACATCGCCACGCCCCACCACGATGCTGATTGCCGCTCTCGGCGGCGAAGGCGGAGGCGTGCTGACGCAATGGATCGTCACGGCGGCGGCGCAAGCCGGCTTCCCGGTCCAGAGCACATCGATTCCCGGTGTTGCCCAGCGCACCGGCGCCACCACTTATTACATTGAAATATTACCGGTGAAGACCGCCGACCTCGGTGGCAAACGCCCCGTGCTGGCGCTCACCCCCGGCGTCGGCGATATCGATGTGGCGGTCGCAAGTGAATTGCTGGAAGCCGGCCGCACAGTTGCCAACGGCTTCGTCACGCCCGACCGCACACATGTTATCGGGTCGCTCAGCCGCTTCTATGCGATGGACGAAAAGATCGCGATGGGCGATGGCCGCTTCGATCAAGACAAGCTTGTCAAAATCATCAAGGAGCATGCCAAGGATGCCCTGCTCATCGACATGGATGCGCTTGCAAAACAAAGCGGCTCGATCATCAACGCGGTGATGCTCGGCACCATTGCTGCGTGCGGACGACTACCATTGACGGTGGAGCAATTTGAAGCGGCCATTCGCGAAGACGGAAAATCGGTCGACAGCAACTTGCGCGGATTTCGCGCCGGCCACGAAGCGGCGCGCGCCAACCTGCAATCGGCAAAAATTCCGGACAGGAAGAAAAATGCCGCGGGCACGCCGGCGTTGGTCGAACACGAAGTTGCACGTACATTTCCCGCGGTTGCACAGGCCATCGGACTCGAAGGTGTCCGGCGGCTCATCCATTATCAGAGCGTTGCCTACGCATGGCTTTATCTCGACCGCCTGCGGCCAATCGTCGAAGCGGATCGGCTTGCCGGCGCACAAGGCAAGCTGTTGAAGGAAGTCGCGCGGCATCTTGCCGTACGCATGTCGTATGAAGACGTGGTGCGGGTGGCGCAGGCCAAGATTGCGCCAACGCGAATGCGACGTATTGCGCAAGAGGAATTGCGCGTTAACGACGAGCCTTATTCGGTGCACGATTTTCTCAAGCCCGGCATCGAGGAATTGAGCCAGCTGCTGCCGCCGTTTCTGGCGCGGCGCATTCTTCAAATGGCGGAGCGCAAGGGCTGGCTTGGCCGCGTCTACTTCGGCATGGAAATCAACTCCACCTCGGTCAGCGGCTATTTGCGTTTCCTGATGCTGGCGAAGCTCCGGCCGTTGCGCCCATACGGATATCGGTACAAGCAGGAGCAGCAGCAAATCGAGGGCTGGCTCGGCTTGATCCGCGAGGCAGGACAGCATTCAGCCGAGCTTGCGCTGGAGATCGCCGAATGCGCACGCCTGATCAAGGGTTACGGCGATACCCACGCACGCGGTGTCGCCAACTATCGCGCCATTGAATTGCGGGTCATCCGGCCGGCGCTTGCGGGCCAAATCCCACCGGAGCGTGCGGCCGACGCCATTGCCAGCGCACGGACCGCCGCGCTTGTCGACCCTGAGGGCGAAAGCCTCACCAAATGCCTCGCTGACATCGATGGCCAGCCCGCCCTCCGCGTGGCCGCGGAATAAATTGCAGGGCTGGGGCGCGCCCGCCTCCGTTGTCACCGTTGCCCTCGTCGAGTAAAAGACCGGCACAAACATGAATAAGGCGCCCGGAGCGGCCCTGCGACGCTAACCGGACGCCACGAGGGGCGAAACGAAATGGCCGCGACACCGACGGGACAACGGCCAACGATTGCCGCCGAAGCGTTCCTGCGCGCATTGGCCGATCATGGCGTCGAATACTTCTTTGCCAATCCCGGTACCGATTTTCCGCCAATCGTGGAAGCCTTCAGCCGCGCCAAAAAAACCAATGCCAAGGTCCCGCGGCCCGTGCTCATCCCGCATGAAAACCTTGCGGTCGGCATGGCGCATGGCGCCTATCTGATGACCGGACACCCGCAGGCCGTGATGGTTCACGTCAATGTCGGCACGGCCAACACGATCAACAATCTCACCAACCTTTCGCGCGATCGCATTCCGCTCATTCTTGCTGCCGGGCGCACACCGATCACCGAGAAAGGCTCCTTCGGCTCGCGCTCGCGCCCAATTCACTGGGCGCAGGAAATGTTCGATCAGGCCGGCATGGTGCGCGAACTGGTGAAGTGGGACTACGAGCTGCGCATGCCCGGACAGATCGGCGATATGGTGTCGCGTGCGGTCGAAGTCGCGATGGCGAGCCCGCGTGGCCCTGTTTATCTCGTCCTGCCGCGCGAGCCGTTGTCCGCGCCGGTGCCCGAGCCGGTCGGCCCGCTGAAGCCGCGGCCACAGGCGGCTGCGCCGCACCCCGATCCGCGGTCGGTTGCACAGCTTGCCGAGTGGATCGCGGCCGCCGAGCGGCCGCTGATCATCGTCTCGACTTTACCGGCCGATGCGCCGGCGGTTCTCGGACAATTGGCCGAGCGCGCGGCAATCCCGGTCGTCGTGAGTAACCCGCGTTCGGTGTGCCTGCCATCAAGCCATTCCATGCATTTTGGCTTTGAGCCGGGCACGCTGCTGGCCGACGCCGACCTTGTGATCGCCATCAACTCCGACGCGCCCTGGATTCCGAGCCTGCACAATCCGCCCGCGGGCTGCCATGTCGTGCACATCGGCGAAGAGCCGTTCTTCGTGCGCTATCCGATGCGTACCTTTCCAAGCGATCTCGCAATCCAGGCCGGCACCGTCAACACACTCGCGGCGCTCAACCACGCCCTCGGACCGCGATTGCAGATGGCCGAGGCGCGCATCGCTGCCCGCCGCGCACGCCTGACCGAGCGGATGCGCACGCGACGCGCACAGCTTGCGAAGGATTCCACGCCGGGACAAACAATCTCCCCCGAATATCTGTCGCGCTGTATCGGCGAAGCCGTTGGCCCCGATGCGGTGATTTTCAACGAATATTCGTTGCGCGCCGCGCAAATCCAGCGCGACAAGCCCGACACGCTGTTTGCGCTTGGTCCCGCCGGCGGGCTGGGCTGGGGCTTCGGCGCAGCGCTGGGGGCCAAACTTGCAGCGCCGGACAAATTCATCGTCGCGACACTTGGCGACGGCGCATACATGTTCGCGAACCCGATGGTTGGGCATTGGGTCTCCGCCGTTCACAACCTTCCGATCCTTACGATCCTGTTCAACAACAGCCGCTATGGCGCGGTCCGCAATGCCACGATGTCGATGTTCAAGGACGGTGTGGCCGGCGAGAACGATGGCCGTACGCTCGCCGATCTCGACCCGTCGCCGGCATTCGAGGAAATGGCGCGCGCGCAAGGCGCCCATGCCGAACGCGTGGAAAAGCCCGCCGACCTGCCCGATGCGTTGGCGCGCGCCCGCGACGTCGTCCTCAAGGAAAAGAAACAGGCGCTGCTGAACGTGATTACGCCTTATTGACCGGACCATCTGCCTCAAGAACAATCGAAAGCACACGGAGGAGTTCATGCGTATCGATGCCTACACCCATTTCATCCCGGAAAAATACTTCAACAAGATCGTGGAAAGTGGGCACGCCGATATCGGCAAGCGGGTGCGCGAGATCCCTTGCATCCATGACCTCGAGGTGCGCCGCAGGATCGTCGACAGCTTCAAGGATTATGCGCAGATCATTTCCTATCCGATGCCGCCGCTCGAGGTCATGACCAAGGGCGACGCAAAGCTGACCGAGGAATACACCAGGCTGGTGAACGACGGCTTCGCGGAAATCTGCACGAAATATCCCGACCAGTTTCCCGGCTGGGTGGCGCAGGCTGCATTGATTGCACCCGACGCCGGCGTGCGTGAAGCCCAGCGCGCGCTCAAGAACGGCGCGCTGGGCGTACAAATCTACACCAATATTGCCGGCAGGCCGCTCGATGATCCGGCGTTCGAACCGTTTTTTGCTTTCATGAACAAAAGCGGCAAACCGGTGTGGATGCACCCGGCGCGCGCGGCCAATTTCCCCGACTATCTGTCCGAAAAGAAGTCAAAATACGAAATCTGGTGGACTTTCGGCTGGTCCTACGAGACCGCGGCGGCGATGGCGCGCCTGGTGTTCTCCGGGATCATGGACAAATATCCGAACCTGAAGATCATCACCCACCACTTCGGTGGTATTGTTCCCATGCTGGAAGGCCGCATCGGCCCCGGTTGGGACCAGCTTGGCGCGCGTACCTCGGATGAAGACCTGAGCCTCATTCTCAAGCGGCTGAAGAAGCGTCCGCTCGATTATTTCAAGCATACGTTCTACGCCGACACCGCGGTTTTCGGCGGCGAGCCGGCGACCCATGCGGGGTTCGCCTTCTACGACCTCGACAAGATCGTCTTCGCGTCCGATTGCCCGTTCGACCCCGAAAAGGGCACGATGTACACGCGCGAGACGTTGCGCATTATTGAAGGCATCGACATGCCGAAGGCCGATAAGGAGAAGATCTGGCACGGCAATCTCGAGGCGATCACCGGCGTGAAATTCAAGTCCTAGCCGCCCGGTTGCCCGGCTTTTCCGGCCGGCTGCGCTGCGGACACAAAGAAAGTCGTGGATGCCCGGCATAAAGCCGGGCATGACGCCTCAAACCAGGCCTGTGTTGCATAGAAGCCGGGCGCCCATCTGCTAACCTCGCCCCCATGGCGCTGACGCAGCCCATCGACCGTCCTGACAGCGAGCCGCCGGCCGAGGAAAGCCGCGTCACGCCTGCGATGGCGCAATATATTGAGATCAAGGCTGCCAATCCGGACTGCCTTTTGTTCTACCGGATGGGCGATTTCTACGAGATGTTCTTCGAGGATGCCGAAGTTGCGTCACGCGCGCTCGGCATCATGCTCACCAAGCGCGGCAAATATCTCGGCAAGGATGTGCCGCTTTGCGGCGTTCCCGTCGTCCGCGCCGATGAATACCTGCACCGGCTGATCGCGCTCGGCCATCGCGTCGCAGTGTGCGAGCAACTCGAGGATCCGGCCGAGGCGCGCAAACGCGGCTCCAAGAGCATAGTCCGGCGCGACGTTGTGCGGCTCGTCACCGCCGGCACGCTCACCGAAGACAGCCTGCTCGACGCAAGACGCAACAATTACCTGCTGGCCGTTGCACGCGCGCGACTATCATCCGCCGGTGAAGAAGCACGCTTCGCGCTCGCCTGGATTGATATCTCGACCGGAGAATTCCGCGTCACCGAATGCGAACAGGCATCGCTCTCCGCCGAGATCGCAAGGCTCGAGCCCGGCGAGATCATCGTCTCCGATGCGCTGTTCAGCGAGGCCGATCTGGCGGCCTACTGGCGCTCCTTGCCGGTGGTGATGCCGGTCACGCGCGATGTGTTCGACGGCGCGACGGCCGAGCGCCGACTGGCGACTTTCTTTGCGGTCGCGACCAGCGAGGCCTTCGGGCCGCTGACGCGGCTCGAGCTTACCGCGGCGGCGGCCTGCGTCACTTATGTCGAGCGGACGCAGATCGGACAGCGGCCAGCGCTGGCGCCACCGTTGCGCGAAAGCGCCGGCGCCAGCATGGCCATCGACCAAGCGACCCGTGGCAATCTCGAATTGATGCGCACGCTGACCGGCGAGCGGCGCGGCTCGCTGCTCGATGCAATTGATCGTACGGTGACCGCCGCCGGCGCGCGAATGCTCGCGCAACGGCTGGCGGCCCCGCTGACCGACCCGGCGCAGATCGCCAGACGGCTCGATGCGGTTGCGAGTTTCACCGGCGATCTCGTCTCGCGCGCCGAGACCCGCTCGCGGCTGGCCGCAGCGCCCGATCTCGCGCGCGCATTATCGCGCCTTTCGGTCGGCCGCGGCGGGCCGCGCGATCTTGCCGCCATCCGCGATGGCGTGCTCGCCGCCGCCGATCTCGCCCGCGCGCTTGCGGCGCTCAAGGATACGCCGGCGGATATTGCCGAAGCGATGCGCGCCTGCCGCAAGCCGGACGGCATGCTCGCCGCGGAACTGTCCGCTGCGCTCGCGACCGAGCTTCCCGCGTTCAAGCGTGACGGCGGATTCGTGCGCGAGGGCTACGAATCATCGCTCGATGAAACGCGCGCGTTGCGCGATAAATCGCGTCGTGTCGTCGCCGCCTTGCAGGCGCGCTATGCCGAGGACACCGGCATTCGCATTCTCAAAATCAAGCACAACAACGTGCTGGGCTATTTCGTCGAGGTGACGGCGCAGCACGGCGAGAAGCTGATGGCGGCGCCTTTCAACGGAATCTTCATTCACCGGCAAACGCTGGCCGGACAGGTCCGTTTCACCACCACGGAGCTCGGCGAACTGGAAGCAAAAATTGCCAGCGCCGCGGACCGCGCGCTCGGCCTTGAGCTGGAGATTTTCGAACGCCTTGTCGCCGGCGTGATGGCGGAGAGTGCCAACATCAAGGAGTGTGCCGAGGCGCTCGCCTCTCTCGACGTCGCAAACGCGCTTGCGCATCTTGCCGCGGAGCGCGATTACGCCCGCCCGCTGGTCGACGACAGCCATGCCTTTGTCATCGACGGCGGTCGCCATCCGGTGGTCGAGCAGGCTTTGTCGCGCGATGGCACGCCATTCGTCGCCAATGATTGCGATCTTTCACCGCCGCCGGAGACAGACGCCGGACGTATCTGGCTGATCACCGGCCCTAATATGGCCGGCAAGTCCACCTTTCTGCGGCAAAACGCACTGATCGCAATCCTGGCGCAGATGGGAAGTTACGTGCCTGCGAAGCATGCGCATATTGGCGTTGTCGACCGGCTGTTTTCGCGCGTCGGCGCCGCCGACGACCTCGCGCGCGGGCGCTCGACGTTCATGGTCGAGATGGTGGAAACCGCCGCCATTCTCAATCAGGCGGGCGAACGCGCACTGGTGATCCTCGACGAGATCGGCCGCGGCACCGCAACATTCGATGGATTGTCGATCGCCTGGGCGACGGTTGAGCATTTGCATGCCGTCAATAAATGCCGTGCGCTGTTTGCAACGCATTTCCATGAGCTCACCGCGCTGTCCGCTCGGCTCGACCGGCTGCACAATGCGACCGTACGGGTGAAGGAGTGGCAGGGCGAAGTCGTGTTTTTGCATGAAGTGATTGCCGGCGCCGCCGACCACTCCTACGGCATCCAGGTCGCCAAGCTCGCCGGCCTGCCGGCCAGCGTGATCGAGCGCGCCAAGGTCGTGCTGGCAAAGCTTGAGCAGGAAGATCGCGCCGCGCCGAAGGGCTTCGAAGACTTGCCGTTGTTCGCTGTTCCCAAGCCGCCACAAGGTGTGCGGCAACCGACCGAGGACCTGCTGGCGGCCGCGATTGCCGCAATCAATCCTGACGACCTGTCTCCCCGCGAGGCGATGGAAGCGCTTTACCGCCTGAAAGAACAGGCCGCGAAAGAGCGTAAGGGCTAGGAAATCCGCTACCGGAACATTGTCGCTGCCGTCATGCCCGCGCTTGTCGCGGGCATCTCGCTTAGTGGGGCACGGCAGTGCCATCCCGATCGAGATGGCCGGGACAAGCCCGGCCATGACGAGTAACCTTGGGACGTGTAAACGGGCGCGGGAATGATGAACGTCGCCGACAGAAAACAAGCAACGGCACCGGCAGACGCACAGCGCTGGCTTGAGAGCTTCGGCGCAGCCCTGCAATCGCAAGACGCTAAAGCGGCTGCGGACTATTTCCTGGCGGATGGCCTCTGGCGCGATGTGCTGGCCTTTACCTGGACCATTCAGACCATGACCGGCCGACAGGTCATTGCGGCAACGCTGCGAGAAACGCTGGCACGCACGCAGCCAAGACATTTCCACATATCACCCAAACGAACGCCGCCACGCTGGGTGACGCGCGCCGGCACCGAAGCGATCGAGGTGTTGTTCGATTTCGAGACCGCTTTCGGTCCTGCCAACGGCGTCGTGCGTCTGGTGTCTGATCCGCACACGCCACCGCAGCTGCACATCTGGACCCTCAACACGAACCTGCACGAATTGCGGGGATACGAAGACGAATTCAAAAGGCGCGCACCGCCCGACAGCATGCGCGATTTCGGCGCCGAAAACTGGAGCGACCGGCTTGCCAGGACGCGCGCTTATGCCGATCACGATCCTACCGTGATTGTTGTCGGCGGCGGCCAGGCCGGGCTGTCCATCGCCGCGCGACTTCATCAGCTCGGCGTTGACACATTGATTGTCGACCGCCACGCGCGCGTCGGCGACAATTGGCGCACGCGCTATCATTCGCTGACGCTGCATAACGAAGTGTTCGTGAATCACCTGCCCTATCTGCCGTTTCCGCCGACCTTCCCCGTCTATATTCCGAAGGACAAGCTGGCGAACTGGTTCGAGTCTTACGTCGAAGCGTTAGAATTGAATTTCTGGACCGGCACAGAGCTTGTCAGCGGCAGCTATGACGCCAAACGCAAGCAATGGTCGGTCACGCTGCGCCGTTCGGATGGCACCGAACGGGTCATGCGTCCGCGCCATCTCATCTTTGCGACGGGCGTCAGCAGCATTCCTTACACACCCGATGTGCCCGGCCATGACGCCTTCCGCGGGACGGTCGTGCATTCCGGCGATTTCAAGAATGCCGAGCAATGGAAAGGCCGCAAAGCGCTGGTGCTGGGCAGCGGCACCAGCGGCCACGACGTCGCGCAGGAACTGCATTCCCATGGCGCCGATGTCACCATGATCCAGCGCAGCAAGACCTATGTGGTGAGCCTGAAGGAAGCGCAGAGCGTTTACGCGATCTATTCCGAGGGCATTCCCTTCGATGATTGCGATCTGCTGGCGACGTCATTCCCCTATCCGGTGCTGCAACGCTCCTATCAAATTTCCACCGCCAAGGGCCGCGAGGTCGACAAGGCGTTGCTGGAAAGCTTGGAAATACGCGGTTTCCGCCTGCACTTCGGTGAAGACGAGACGGGTTTCCAGATGATGTATCTGCGCCGCGGCGGCGGCTACTACTTCAATGTCGGCTGCTCCGACCTCATCGTTTCAGGCAAGATCGGCCTCACCCAATATGCGGATATCGATGCATTCGTCGCCGAAGGCGCGCGTATGCGCGATGGACGTCTTGTGCCGGCCGACCTGCTGGTCATGGCGACGGGTTATTTGAGCCAACAGGAAACCGTCCGCCGCTATCTCGGCGACGCCATCGCCGACCGCATCGGCCCGGTCTGGGGTTTCGACGACGGCGGCGAACTGCGCAACATGTGGCGGCGAACCGCACAGCCCGGGCTCTGGTTCACCGCCGGTAGCCTTGCGCAATGCCGGATTTTCTCGCGCTATCTGGCGCTGCAGATCAAGGCGCTGGAAGAAGGATTGCTGAACTAGCTCCGGCGTTGCCGCCAATTGCGCGCCAACCACAGCAATGCGTTCCAGGCAATGCCGGCGCCCAAGCCGATCGCGTAGGACCACCAGACGCCGAGCGGCTCCGCCAGCAAATGTACGGCCAGCAAACTCAGGCCCAACCCGATCAACGGCGCCTGTACATGCGCCGCCACGCTCGCTGCGGCTGGCCCTCCGATGCGCGGATGCAGAATGATGAAGAACGATCCCATCGCGACCGGAAAAAACGCGAACAGGCCGGATGCAAACGAACCGATCGAGTTGCTGGCGGCCGTAACGACAATGACGCAGAGCGTCACCACGCCTGCCCGCCAGGCGAGATCGGCGCTGGTGAACGCGACACGCGTCTTTGCTGCGCCTTCGGCGCGGAAGCGAGTGCCGGCAAGGATCGTCAACGGAAACACCACGACGTTCAGAAAGACCGCGCTGAACGCAGTCCAATCCACAAGCCGGGTCAGAGCCGCGCACACGAACCACACCAGATAGGCAAACCCCAGGCTGACCGCCAACGATCTGCGTTGCGCCAGCGCGGCATAACTGAGCGCAAAAATGGCCACCACCGCATTGGCCACGATGCTACCCACTGCGCTTTGCGCAATGAAAGCGGGCGAATGCTCCATGGCGAGAATGATCATCGCCGCCCCGCCGGCGGTCGGCAGTGCGGCAATCAATGAACCGATGAACGGTCCGCTGCGCTCGACCACGACCGAAGCGCCGACAACAATCGACGCCGTCATGACGATCTTGAGTAACAGACTGATCAGAAGGAGTGCCATCGGCTAGACCTCGATGCCGTGGCGGCGCGCGAGGAGCACGGCGAGGCTCCAAACGACCGACGTGGCGAGGGCCAGTGTCAGGCCGATCACCGAGCCGAAGGAATCAGCGGAAAAGTGCAGCACCGTGCACGCAAAGGCGAAACCAACCAGCCCGAGCACGGCATTGGCCAATACCGCGGCAGCGGCGGGTCCGCCGACGCGATTATGCAAAATGAACATGATGCTGATCAGAACTACCGGGAATACTGCAAGAATGCCGCTGCCGCCGGGACCGAGCTGGAAGCTAAAGGTCACGACCACGCCGACCAGCAGCGCGACGAGACCTGCACGCAGCGCCAAGTCCGTCCAGCGTGTGCGAAAACCCGCGACGCGCACATTGCGCAATGGCCGTGCCAGCCAAACGCTCATGCCGAGCACCACGACGTTCACCGCGGCTACGGTAACAAAGGTCCACTGGATTGAATGCACGATGCTGGCCAGAATCAACCAGACCAGAAACGCCAACGCCATACTAGTCGCGCGCGAGCGCGTCTGCGCCAGTAACGCATAACAAATCGCGAAAATGACGTTCACCGCGTTGATGGCAAGGCTTGCAATCGCGCTTTGCGCAATAAAATGCGCGTCGTGATCAATCGCGAGAAAGACATAGACCGGGCCGGCGCCGATCGGCAGCGTTGCCACCAGACCGCCGAGCAAGGGCCCGACGCGCTCCGCCGTCACGGTCGCCGCCAGGACGAAGCCGGCGGTGATAACCATCTTCACAGCGAGCGTGAGCGCGAAATAGAGATCGGGGGGCATTGAAGTTCCACAGTCATCGCCGGGCTTGTCCCGGCGATCCCGATCAGGCTGGCACGTCATTGCCATTCTAAGCGAGATGGCCGGGACATAAGGGCGTTTACGCCCGTCTTCGACGGGCTATGCCCGGCCATGACATTCTCCTAAACCCTCGCCATTCTCACTTCAACCGGCGGACCACTCTTGATTGTCTGGTACACCACGCAATAGCGTTCGGTGAGCTTGAGCAACTGGTCGAGCTTGTCCTGGGCTGCATCGGTGTCGATTTCGAAACGCAGGCGAATTTGCGCGAAGCCGACCGCCGCATCTTTGGCGACGCCGAGCGTGCCGCGGAAATCGAGATCACCTTCTGCCGAGATAGCCGCGGATTTCAGCGGAATTTCGAGTGCCGTGGATACCGCCTTGAGCGTGACACCCGCGCACGCAACCAGTGCTTCCAGCAGCATGTCACCCGAGCACAATTCGAGACCAGAGCCTCCAGTCGCCGGGTGCAAACCGGCGATCGCAAGCGCGCGGCCCGTTTCCACCTTGCATGCGATGTTGGCGTCGTCGATGCTGCCCTTGGCCCTGAGCGTGATGAATGCGGCCTTCGGGTCGATCTTGTAGCGCTCCTTGATTGGCGCCTGCATGGCGCGGAGTTCGTTGGCATCCATTCCGTAATTCCTTCATGGCTCTCGCCGTCATCCTGAGGTGCGCGCGCTTGCGCGCCTCGAAGGATGACGGGCAATGTCGGGGCGGTCGCCCTTCGAGGCTCGACCTTCGGCCGAGCGCCTCAGGGTGACGGATTGAGCTTACGCCGGCGTCAACACGATGCGGCCGATCACCTTACCGGCACGAAGCTGGTCCATCACCGCGTTTACATCCGCGAGCGGACGGGTTGCGACTGGAACGGGCGGCATGCCGGTGCGGCGGACGAGGTCGATCAATTCCTTCATCTCGGGCAGGCTGCCGACATAGGAGCCCTGAATGGTCAGCGCCCGCATCGGTATCGGCGGCAATGAGATTGTAATGTCGCCGCCGTAGAGACCCACAATGACGTATTTGCCGCCCTTGATCAGGCTGTCATAGCCGACACGCGCGCTCTGCGAAGAGCCAACAAGGTCGATCACACCCCAGGCGCCGCCATTGGTCATATCGATTATCTTCTGCGCCGCATCAGCCGCACCGCCGTCAACCACTGCGACGGCGCCAGCCTTCTTCGCGGCGTCACGCTTGGCCGGGTCGATGTCGACGACGATGGCGCTGTGGCCGCCCATCGCCTTGTGCAAGGCGAGACACATAAGCCCAAGGCCGCCGGCGCCGATGATGACAGTCGGCTCGCTCGTCAGCGTTGGAATCTTTTTCAGCGCGCCATAGGTCGTGACACCTGAGCAGGCGAGCGGCGCTGCGCGCTCCGGCGGCAGGTCGCCGATGTCGAACAGATAACGCGGATGCGGCACCATCAGGTAGTCGGCATATCCGCCATTGGAAAAGACACCGAGGCTGCGCATAGCGCGGCAGAGATTTTCCTCGCCGCGCTTGCACGGGCCGCATGTTCCGCAGCCGATCCACGGATGCGCCAGCACGCGTGCGCCAATCTTGACTCCTTTGGCGTCGGGACCTGCCGCCACCACCTCGCCGACGTTTTCGTGGCCAAGCGTCACCGGAAGTTTCATGCCGCGGTCCGCCAAGCTCATCCGTTTGCCGCCGCCCAGGTCGAACCATCCATCCGCCAAATGTAGATCGCTATGGCAAACGCCGGCTGCCAGAACTTTCAGCAGGACCTCACTGCCCTTCGGTTGCGGTGTGGGCTGCTCATTAAGCTGTAACGGCTGGCCGCACACGCAAACCTGGAACATCCGCATTTCGAATTCCTCCCGGCTTCTCTTATGTCCCGGCGACCCTGCTAAGGGCGCACCGGCTTTCCCAAGCACCATGGCTGGGCCAAGCCAAGACAAGGAACCACATTACACCGCCAAATTTCTAGGCACTTTTGCCTGCCGCCGAATATCTTTCTGTCTGCCCGTGACTTAAAGCCCCGCCTCCGCTATCCCCCTAGGCCCATGGCTTCGCTTGCTCTCGACAGCAATACGCGTTTGGCGTCCGAAACTCCCGCCCGCTCCTCGGGCGACCTGATCGACGCGCGTGCCCTCACCGCCGAAATGGAGCAACTCCTCAAGACGCACACCGGCGGCGAGCGCGAGTTGCGTTCGGTGCTGGCACAGCGGCTGAAGTTGGCACTGGCCGAAGGGCGTGCGAAGGCCGAGCAACTGCTGTTGAAGGACCGGCACGGCCGCCGTTGCGCCGAGCGCCTGTGCCGGATGGAAGACCAGATTATTCGAATTCTATTTGAATCCGCCCGCAAACTTTACCCGTCGCAGAACCCGTCCGAAGCCGAGCGCATGGCGGTGGTCGCGACCGGCGGCTACGGTCGAGGACTGCAGGCACCCGGTTCCGACATCGATCTCCTGTTCTTGCTGCCCTACAAACAAACCGCCTGGGGCGAGTCGGTCGCGGAGGCAATGCTCTATTGCCTGTGGGACACCGGACTAAAAGTCGGACATGCCACGCGATCGGTTGATGAATGCATCCGCCAGGCTAAGGCGGACATGACAATCCGCACGGCCATTCTGGAAGCGCGCTTTCTAATGGGCGACAAGAAACTGTTCGACGAGCTGCAGACCCGTTTCGACGATGAGGTGGTCCGCAACACCGCGGCCGAATTCGTGGCTGCCAAACTTGCCGAGCGCGAAGACCGCGTCCGCCGCAGTGGACAATCGCGCTATCTGGTCGAGCCGAATGTCAAAGATGGAAAAGGCGGCCTGCGCGACCTGCACACGCTGTTCTGGATTGCCAAATATGTCTATCGCGTGCGTGAACCCGATGAGCTGATCAAACGCGGTGTGTTCGATAAACCGGAATATCAGCGCTTTCGCGCCTGCGAGGATTTTCTCTGGGCCGTGCGCTGCCACATGCATTTCCTCATGGGGCGCGCCGAAGAACGTCTGTCGTTCGATATCCAGCGCGAGATTGCCGTGCGGCTTGGTTACACCGAGCATCCTGGCCTGCAGGATGTCGAGCGCTTCATGAAACACTACTTCCTGATCGCCAAGGATGTCGGCGATCTCACGGCGATTCTATGCGCAGAACTGGAAGACAGTCACGCCAAGAGCGTGCCGGTCCTCAGTCGGGTGATGGCTCGCCTGCGGCCCGTAAAGCGCCGCAAGCTTGCCGAAAGTGATGATTTCATTGTCGACAAGAACCGCATTCGCCTCGCCCAGGCCAATGCCTTCAAGCGCGATCCGGTCAACCTGATCCGCATCTTCTACCTGGCGCAGAAGCACAATCTCGCATTTCATCCCGATGCCATGCGCGCCATCACGCGCTCGCTCCAGCTGATCGACGCAAAATTGCGCGAAAACGAGGAAGCCAACGAGTTATTCGTCGACATTCTTACGTCAAAGAATGACCCGGAAACCGTGCTGCGCAGGATGAACGAGGCCGGCGTGCTCGGCCATTTTGTGCCGGCCTTCGGCAAGATCGTCGCCATGATGCAATTCAATATGTACCACCATTATACGGTGGACGAGCATCTGTTGCGGTGCATCGGCGTGCTCACGGAAATCGAGCGCGGCGGCAACAACGAGACGCCGCTCGCCAGCGAGTTGATGCACAAGATTCTGCCCGAACATCGGCGCGTTCTCTACGTCACGATGTTCCTGCATGACATCGCCAAAGGCCGTCCGGAGGATCACTCGATCGCCGGCGCACGCGTGGCGAGACGTTTCTGCCCTCGCCTCGGTTTTTCAGCGGCCGATACCGAAACAGCCGCCTGGCTTATCGAAAATCATCTGGTCATGTCGAGCGTTGCCCAGTCGCGCGACTTGTCCGACCGCAAGACCATCGAGAATTTCGCCGCGATCGTACAGTCGGCGGAGCGACTCAAATTGCTGACAATCCTGACGACGGCCGATATTCGCGCGGTCGGCCCGGGCGTGTGGAACGGCTGGAAAGCCCAACTCATCCGCACGCTCTATTACGAGACCGAGCCAGTTCTCACCGGCGGCTTCTCGGAGGTCAACCGTGCGCAGCGCGTGGCGATTGCACAGAATGAGTTCCGCCAGGCAATGAAGAGCTGGCCGCAAGACCGGCTCGAGGCCTATATCGCCAAGCTCTATCCCGCCTATTGGCTCAAGGTCGATCTGCCGCACAAGATCGAGCACGCCAATTTCGTGCGTGCCACCGAGGATGCGGAAAAGCGTCTCGCCACATCGACCGCGTTCGATGCAGAGCGCGCGGTCACCGAGTTGACGTTGCTCGCACCCGATCATCCCTGGCTGTTGTCGATCATTGCCGGTGCATGCGCGATGGCCGGCGCAAACATTGTCGACGCGCAGATCTACACCACCACCGACGGCCGCGCGCTCGACACCATTTCGCTGTCGCGTGAATTCGAGCGCGACGAAGACGAGGACCGGCGCGCCAACCGCATTGCCGACTCGATTGAAAAGGCGCTGCGTGGCGAACTGCGGCTACCTGACGTCGTGGCCAAGCGCGCACCGCCCAAGGGCCGCATTCGCGCATTCGCGCTTGAGCCGGCCGTCACTATCAATAACCAGTGGTCCCACCGGTACACTATGGTCGAAGTCACAGGACTCGATCGCACCGGCCTGCTCTATGAGCTGACCGCGACACTATCCAAGCTCAATCTCAATATTGCGTCAGCCCACGTTGCAACATTTGGTGAGCGGGTCGTGGACGTGTTCTACGTGACCGACCTCATGGGTGCGCAAATCAATTCGCCGACGCGTCAGGCGGCGATTAAACGCGCTTTGGTTGCGCTTTTTGCACCCGCTGAAGGCAGCAAATCCGAAAAAGCGGCCGTCAATTAAAGGGCCGCAGACGGCCCCAATTTTCCGCAAAATTGCACCTTAACGGCCCCTTAAATCGCCCCGCTTAGCGTGACCCTGGGGACCGGCGCTTCGTATCCGCCGGCACGGAACGGGTCGCGTGATGGCGTCAAAACGGGGACAAGCGGGCACGCGCCGGGAACCGGCGTTTGATAAAGGCCCAGAGCTGCGCGTGTCCGCCGATGACCGGCCCGCGCCTGCCGCGAATAGACCAGCCACAGACAGCAGTCCGCCCACAAGGCGCCGCAAGCGGCGCGCACGCAAGGCACGCGCCGTGCGCAGCAAGCGCGCAATCATCGGCCGGATCGCCTACTGGAGCCTGGTTGTCTGCCTGTGGCTCGCGATCGGCGGCGCTGGCGTCGTTGCCTGGGTCGGCGCACACCTGCCGCCCATTCAGTCGCTGGAAATCCCGAAACGTCCACCCTCGATCCAGATCGTCGATGCGCAGGGGCACGCACTTGCCCGTCGCGGCGACCTCGCCGGCGCGCCAATGCCCCTGAAGGAAATGCCGGCCTATGTGCCGAGGGCGTTTGTCGCCATCGAGGACCGGCGCTTCTACGAGCACTATGGCATCGATCCGTTCGGGATCGGGCGCGCCGCCGTCGCCAACATATTACATCGTGGTGTCGCCCAAGGCGGCTCCACAATTACACAGCAACTCGCCAAGAATCTTTTTCTGACGCAAGAGCGCACGATCACACGCAAGCTTCAGGAAGCCCTTCTGGCGCTCTGGCTCGAACGCAAGTTTTCCAAGACGCAAATTCTCGAAATGTATCTCAACCGGGTTTATTTCGGATCGGGCGCCTACGGGATCGAACAGGCCTCGCTGCGATATTTTGGAAAATCCGCAAAACAAATCACATTGGCCGAAGCCGCGCTGCTCGCAGGATTGGTGAAATCCCCGTCGCGTCTTGCTCCGACACGTAACTTCGATGGCGCCGAAAAGCGCGCCAAGACCGTGCTTGCAATGATGGCGGAGCTTAAGTTCATCAATGTCGGCACCGAACGCATTGCGTTGTCGCATCCGCCAAGGATCGTCGCGCAAGCCAGCAATGGCGCCGTGAATTATGTGGCCGATTGGGTCATGGATGCACTCAACGACGCGCTTGGCCATGTCGATGAAGACATCGTGGTGTATACCACGATCGACGCGAGCCTGCAGGCTAACGCAGAAAAGTCTCTCGAGGAAGAACTCGCGCAGAAGGGCGAAAAAAACGGGGTTGCGCAAGGCGCAATAGTCGCCATGACACCGGACGGTGCGGTGCGCGCCATGGTCGGCGGCCGCAGCTACGCCGATAGCCAGTTCAACCGCGCGGTCGCCGCCAAACGTCAGCCCGGATCCGCGTTCAAACCGTTCGTCTATCTCACCGCGCTTGAACATGGCCTGACGCCCGACACGGTGCGCGAGGATAAGCCGATCAATGTCAAGGGCTGGCAGCCCGAAAATTACGGCCACGAGTATTTTGGCCCGGTGACGCTGACCAAAGCTCTGGCACTATCGCTCAACACCGTATCCGTACGTCTGACGCTGGAGGTCACGCCTCTCGCGATTGTGCGCACCGCCTATCGGCTCGGCATTGCCTCGAAACTCGAGCCCAACGCGTCGATTGCGCTCGGCACCTCGGAAGTCTCGATGCTGGAGCTGGTCGGCGCTTTCGCACCGTTTGCCAATGGCGGCTATGCCCTCATTCCGCACGTGATCGAGAAGATTGCCGCCGCCAATGGCAAAGTGATCTACAGCCGCAACTCGCAGCAACTCGGCCGCATCATCGAAGCGCGCTACGTCACGATGATGAACACAATGATGGCCGAAACGTTGACGATCGGTACCGCACACAAAGCCACTTTGCCGGGTTGGCCGGCCGCCGGAAAAACCGGAACCTCGCAGGATTTCCGCGATGCCTGGTTCATCGGCTACACGGCGCACCTCGTCACCGGCGTCTGGCTCGGCAATGACGACGGCACGCCGACCAAACATGTCACCGGCGGCAGCCTGCCGGTGGAAATCTGGAGCCGCTTCATGCGCGGCGCACATCAAGGCGTGCCGGTTGCGAGCCTTCCCGGCTCCTCGGGCGGCGGTTTGTTCTCCGGACTGTTCGGGGGACAATCGAGACCGACGCCACCGGCTCCGATACAGCCGGTCGCGGCCAATAATTCCGCAACGACCGGCAGCGGCGGCCTCGATGGCTGGCTGCTCAACAATCTGTTCGGCCGCCGTTGAATTCAGTGTTTGGCGGAGCGGCTGCGGATTCCGCGCGTTATCAGCCAGAGCGCCAGCGTCGTACAACCCATCACCGCCACGCCAAGGACGAGTGGCCACGCGCTTTGGCCCAGAAACCAGCCAACCGCCGCGCCACACAGGGCCGCCGCGCTTTGCTGCACGAACCCGAACAGCGACGACGCGGCACCGGCACGCTCCGGAAATGGCGTCATGGCGCCGGCGATGCCTTGCGGCAGCACCATGCCGAGGCCGGCAAGATAAATGGCGACCGGCAATACCAACGATAATGACGACGTCAGCCCGAATGCGACCGCCGCCACCATGCCAAGCCCCCCGGCGGCACAAGCGCACCCGCCGATGCCGAGCATGCCGTCGAGCCCCAACCTGACAACGATGCGCGCAGCAAGTGCCGAACCGGTCATGTAGCCGATCGAACCGATCGCGAAAGCCACCCCGAAATCGAACGGCGTCAACCCATACAGGTTTTGCAGCACGAAGGCCGCGCCAGAAATCCAGGCAAACAGGCCGGCATAGCTCGCCGAGGTGATGCCGAGATAAGCGAGATAAGCCGGATTGCGCGCGACGACGCGATAGGAGCGGCCCATGGACGCTAGCGAAACCGGCTCGGCAGCGCGCGTATTCAGTGTTTCCGGCAGCAGCAACCAGACGATTCCCGCCCCCAACAAACCGGCGGCGACCAGTGCGACAAACACAGCCCGCCAACCAAAACCGGTCTGCAACAGACCGCCGGCAATCGGCGCCAGCACCGGCGCCAGGGCCATCACCGAGCCGATCAATGACAACTCCCGGCCAGCACGGGCGCCTGCGTAAATGTCACGCACGATCGCGCGAGCGAGCACGATGCCGCCGGAACCGCCGAGCGCCTGAAAAGCGCGGGCAACGATCAGCATTTCGATCGACGTGGAAAGCGCGCAGGCCAGGCTCGCCACACAGTAGAGCGCCATGGCGGCCATCAAGACCGGCTTGCGTCCATGGCGGTCGGACACCGGACCATAAAAAATCTGCCCGACCGCGAAGCCGATCAGATAGGCGGAAATCGTCAACTGGACCTGCGCCGTTGACGCGTGGAGTTGCCGCGCGATGTCCGGAAGCGACGGCAAATACATATCGGTGGTGAGCGGACCAATGGCGCTGAGGGCCGCCAGCAAAGCAGTCAGCGCGAAAGTGCCGGGGCGCAACATGGATCGATGCTTCCGCAGGAGGATCTACTATGAAAGGGTATCGAGACCGTATCGGTGCAGATCGGCGCCGTGCGCGTCGAGCCAGGCTTTGGCGCGGCCCATATCGGGGCAGATCCGCTCCACCAGTCGCCAGAACCGGCGCGAGTGATTCATCTCAATCAGATGAGCGACCTCATGTGCGGCGAGATAGTCGAGCACAAAGGGCGGTGCCAGGATCAATCGCCAGGAATAAGACAAGACACCACTGGACGAGCAAGACCCCCAGCGGCTTGATTGGTCGCGCACCGATACCCGCTTGACCTCGACGCCGAGCGCTAGCGCAGCCTGCCGGCTTGCCGCCTCGAGATCGCGTTTTGCTTCTCGCTTGAGATAGTCCTGTACACGGCGCGGCAGATGCGGCGCTTGCCCGGCGACACAAAGCAGGTGTTCGTCAGCTTCCGCCTCGGTCCACACGGTGCCACGCGCACCGCGCCGGTGGTCGATACGGTGCTCGACCCCGCGCAGCGGGAGGACGGCGCCGTGCACGAAAGGCGCGCCATCCGGTAGACGGCGCAGCCGGGCCGCGATCCACGCACCGTGCTTCTGCGCAAACTCCCTGGCCTGCCTCACGCTGCCGCGCGGCGGCATGGTGAGCACGACCTCGCGGGTGGCGGCGTGAATGCGCAATGTGTACCGCCGCGCTTGCCGGTGGCGACGCACGCGCACCAGGTAAACCTCACCGTCGAATTCGACCGTGATGGACGCCGGCTCGCTGGTCCGGCGAAAAAGCAAGGCGCGCAGCGGTATGGACATTATCAACCCAGAATCAGAGCGTGCCGGCAGTTTGGCACAACCGCACGCACGGACGCGAGATCGTTACTGGGCGACAACCTTCAATGAAGGGCGTGCGTTGCGGCTGCCATTGCGCGACAGCACGAAATCCGCAATGCGAGGGGCGATCTCGGCGCGGAACCGCGAGCCGTTGAAGACGCCATAATGCCCGACCGCAGGCTGCACATAATGCACCTTGTGTTCATCGGGGATGTTCACGCACAACGCGTGCGCGGCTTCGGTCTGACCGACACTCGAAATATCGTCGTTCTCGCCTTCCACCGTCATAAGGGCGACGCGTCGGATGGCTGCCGGATCGATGGGGCGGCCGCGATGGGTCATTTCCCCTTTCGGCAGGGCGTGACGAATGAACACGGTATCGACCGTCTGCAGATAGAACTCGGCCGCAAGATCCATGACCGCGAGATATTCGTCGTAGAATTCGCGATGCTTCTGCGCAGGTTCGCCGTCGCCCTTGACCAGATGCAAGAACAGATTGTGGTGCGCTTCGATGTGGCGGTCGAGGTTCATGCTCATGAACCCGTGCAGCTGCAGGAAGCCCGGATAGACGTCGCGCATCACGCCAGGATGAGGGAACGGCACTTTGGTGATGACATGGTTGCGAAACCAGTTCACGCCGCGCCGCTCGGCAAGCTTGTTGACTTCATTGGGGTTGATACGCGTGTCGATCGGACCGCCCATCAGTACCATCGAGCGCGGCACATCGGGGTCGTTATCGGCTTCCATCAGCGCGACGGCCGCCATAACCGGGACTGACGGCTGGCACACAGCAATCACGTGCACATCACCGTCGAGCGCGCGCAATATGGATACGACGTAATCGATGTAGGTATCGAGATCGAAGCGCCCCTCACTCAGCGGCACCATGCGGGCGTCAATCCATTCGGTAATGTAGACGTCGTGATTGGGCAGAAACGTTTCCACCGTTCCGCGCAACAATGTTGGATAGTGACCCGACATCGGCGCCACGATCAGCAGCTTTGGCTGCGGACGGCGCGGCGGGCGCGCAAAGGCGCGCTCGAAATGCAACAGCCGGCAGAACGGACGCTGCCATATGCTTTTGATAGTGACTGGAATTTTCTCGGCGCCAACAGTAGTTGAATCGATCCCCCACTCCGGGCGGTGATAGCGGCGAGTCGAGCGCTCGAACAATTCCATCGTCGCCGCCATGGACTTGCCGTAGGCGGTGTGCGCGAGCGGGTTGGCTGGATTTTTGAAGAAAAGCTTTGCGGCATCGGCAAAGGCGCGCGATGGATTGAGCGCGGCGTGCCCCATTTCGTAGAACCAATACATGGGGGTCGCCAACAGCGACCCGCCATCGTCGGAGAGCGTCGCTGCTCCGCCGAATTCACCTATCGCCATGGAATCAGACCCCGGCCCTCGCTGCAGTGCGGGAGACTGTCGTTTTTCTGTCATACCGTCAACATAGCGATAAGGTGTTCGAGTCCCGTTTACAACGCGGCAGGGGCGGATAAGTCCCCATAATAACAGGTCTTTTTTGACTATTCGCCTGTCTGTAAGAGCGAGCCCTGCATCCTGGCGCTCTGCAAAAGCTTGAGGAAAGCCAATGATGCAAGTGCGAAAAGCACAATATTGAACGCAAACGCCTCCGCCATCAGATCGGCGCGGAACACATGGTCGATCACCAGCGCACGCATGCCTTCAAACACATAGGTCGGCGGCAAGGCCCAGGCGAAATACTGGAGCCACTCCGGCAACACCGCGACCGGGTAGTAGACGCACGTCAGCGGCAGGAACAGGAACATGATGGTCCAGGCCATGCTCTCGGCGCCGAGACCGTTTCGCAGCAGCAGCCCCGCAACAAAAATTCCGACCGACCAGCTCGTCAGAATGAGATTGACGAAAAAGGCCACGAGTGCAAAGCCGAGCGCCCACAAATTGAAGCCAAAGAAGGCGATAGCGAGCAGCGACACCGGGACCATCCCGATCGACAGACGTACGATACTCATGATCATCAACGAGAGCAGGAATTCGGCCGGGCGCAACGGGGACATCATGATGTTGCCGAGGTTGCGCGCGTACATTTCCTCAAGAAATGATATCGAAAACCCGAGCTGCCCGCGAAACAGGATATCCCACAGCAGCACCGATCCGATGAAGACGCCGCCCGCGCGTGCGAAAAATCCCGCGTTCTGCGAGATGTAGACCTGCAGGAAGCCCCACATCAGCATCTGAACGGCCGGCCAATAGATCAGGTCGAGAATGCGCGGCCACGACGAGCGCAGCAGATACCAATAGCGCCGCACCATGGCGGCGACCCGATTGCGCGAAAAGTTCATGCCGGTGTCGGTGCCGATCATTGCGCGGCCTCGCGGTGCCGGCGCCCGCGCGCGACATCGAGAAACACCTCTTCCAGCGTTTCACGGCCGTAGCGCGCGAGCAGGTGCGCCGGCGTGTCGTCGTCCTCGATGTGCCCCGTCTTCATGATGATGACGCGCTCGCACAGGCGTTCGACTTCGCTCATATTGTGAGAGGCGAGCAGCACCGTTGCACCTTGTTCGGCGCGATAGCGCTCCAACCGCGAGCGGACCCAGTCGGCGGTGTCGGGATCGAGCGATGCGGTCGGTTCGTCGAGCAGCAGCACTTCGGGTTTGTTGAGCAGCGCCTTGGCGAGCGAGACCCGTGTCTTCTGTCCGGCCGAAAGCTTGCCGTTCGGCCGGTCGAGAAATTCCGTCAGTTCGAGGTCTGCGGCAAGGCTGGCGATGCGTTCGTCAATGTCTGGCACCGCGTATAGCTGGGCAAACACCGATAGATTTTGCCGGACGGTGAGCCGCATTGGCATATCGACATATGGGCTCTCGAAATTCATCCGATGCAGCACCCGGTAGCGATCGCGCGGCATAGCGGCGCCCAGCACAGAGACCGTGCCCGCGGTGGGTGTCACCAGGCCCATGATCATGGCGATGGTGGTGGTTTTGCCGGCGCCATTGCCGCCGAGCAGGCCGGTCATCGAGCCAGGGGCCAGCCGAAATGAAATGCCATCGACCGCGGCCACGCCCTTGTAGCGTTTGACCAGTTCGTCGACAGCAATAGCAGAGGCGCTTTCGGCGTTCATTCAGCGAAAGATGTGACGCTCCGCCGCAGGAAGTGCAAGTCCCGCCTTCTTGCCCCGCCTCGCCCCGGCATTTTGCACGTGCGGCGCATGGCGCTAGGCTCTGCGAATGGCCGCGCCCACCTTCGCCCAGCACCACCCGCGCCGCAACGTGCGCCTCGATACACTGGTGCGCCTGCGCTGGCTTGCCATCATCGGGCAGACCACTGCCGTGCTGGCTGTCTATTACGGTCTCGATTTCGAGCTGCCGATCTATGCCTGCCTTGCCGCAATAGTGCTGGCGGCCTGGCTCAATGTGGCATTGCGGCTGCGTTTCCATTTGACACAGCGGCTCGAGCCTGACCGGGCAGCGTGGCTGCTGGCCTTCGACATCGGAGAGTTGGCGGTGCTGCTGTTCCTGACGGGCGGACTGCAGAATCCGTTTGCCTTCATGTTCCTCGGGCCGGTGCTGCTGTCAGCCACCGCGCTGCCGCCGCGTTACACGCTCACGCTCGGCGCGTTCGCCGTGGGCTGCGCGACCGTCCTGGTATTCGTGCATTACCCGCTGCCGTGGGACAGCGACGACCCGCTGCAATTGCCGCCGATCTATTTGATGGGCGTCTGGCTTTGCATCCTGCTCGCGATCGGATTTATCGGGGTCTACGCCTGGCAGATCACCGAAGAATCGCGCCAGCTGTCCGACGCGCTGGCCGCGACCGAGCTGGTGCTGGCGCGTGAACAGCATCTGTCGCAGCTCGACGGCCTTGCGGCCGCCGCGGCTCACGAACTCGGCACGCCGCTCTCCACCATTTCGGTCATTGCGCGCGAGCTGGAACGCGCGATCGCGCCCAGCGCCCCGCATGGCGATGACGTCCGCCTCTTGCGTGAACAGGCCAAGCGCTGCCGCGATATTCTGGCCAAGCTGACGGAATTGTCGGCCGGCGGGGAACCATTTGACCGCATGCCGCTGACGGCGCTGATCGAGGAAGTGGTGGCCCCGCATCGCAATTTCGGTATCGCTATCACCGTCAACACGCCGAGCGACCGCAGTGCCGAGCCGGTTGGCGCACGCAATCCGGCCATTCTGTATGGGCTTGGAAATCTGCTCGAAAACGCGGTTGATTTCGCGGCCAACCAGGCCACGCTCGACGTGAATTGGGACGATCAGACTGTCGACGTCACCATCAGCGACGACGGACCCGGTATTGCGCCGGAAATCGTGGGGCGCATCGGCGAGCCCTATGTCACCAGCCGGCACCATCAACCTGATGATACCAGCGAAGAATCGACCGGTTTAGGCCTCGGATTCTTCATTGCAAAGACCCTGCTTGAGCGGTCCGGCGCGACACTTTCGTTCCAAAACCGGCCGGCGCCCGAGCGTGGCGCAATCGTCCGGCTCAACTGGAGCCGCAGCGATTTCGAGCGGCCATTAACCCTCGCGGCGGCTTGAGCCGGACGCGGGTAATCACTATTTGTTGGGGGGTGGTGATGAGCCGAGCGGAGTACTATGCGCCATGGCTCGCCGCGCAGGTGACAACGTGGACGCCTTAGCAACCGAAACCGCCAAACCGGCGGCAAAGCAAAACATTCCCGCCGAACGATCTTTGCTGATCGTCGAAGACGACCATTCATTTTCGCAGCGGCTCGCCAAGGCGCTCGAACAGCGCGGCTTTATCGTTACGACAGCCGAGTCGGTTGCCGACGGTCTGCTACAGGTGGAGAAAGCGGCGCCTGCCTTTGCCGTAGTCGACATGCGCCTGGGCGACGGCAACGGCCTCGACGTGATCTCCGCCCTCAAGCGCCGCCGCCCCGACGCGCGCGGCATCATCCTCACCGGCTATGGCAATATTGCCACCGCGGTCAACGCGATAAAGCTCGGCGCCGTCGATTACCTGGCCAAGCCTGTCGATGCCGACGATGTCGTCGCGGCATTGCTGGCGCAGGACAACACCAAGATCGAGCCGCCAGCAAATCCGATGTCGGCCGATCGCGTTCGGTGGGAGCACATTCAGCGCATCTACGAAATGTGCGGCCGCAACGTTTCGGAAACGGCGCGCCGGCTCAACATGCATCGCCGGACCTTGCAGCGAATTCTGGCGAAACGCGCACCGCGCTGATCGCGGTGTAACCTCAGCCGACATCCCCATAAGGCCCAGCAGGGTCGACCAGCCATTGCAATCGCATCGCGGCCGCACGCGCGAACAGCAGCATCATCGACTTGCGCGTCGCGGCCGGCAATTTGTGCTCCGGCGCCTCGCATCTGAATTCCGCGCCAAATGCGTCTGCCACGATCAACCCGGTATCGGGCGGAAAGATCTCGCACGGCACCTCGACCGTGGTGGCGAAGAACAACCGGTCACAATGGGCACGGTAGTCCTGCCATTTCTGGTCGGCACGAAAATCGGCGATCGAAGATTTGATCTCGACAATCCACAACTCCCCGCTCGAATCGAGGCCGACAAGGTCGGCGCGGCGGCCCGACGGCAACGGCAATTCGCTCACGACGCATCGTCCGTGCGCATGCAGCAGTCGCGCGGTGCCACGTGCAATCGCCAGCGCGGTTTCCGACTGGCGGCCATCGACGGGCAATTCGAGCGAAGGCGTTATCAAGGCCATAAGCGGACCTTACGATGCGATCTTGACCGGACTTCGGCATGCCCGGACACTGTATCGTGCGGCATTCGCATTTGCTCAGCGCCTATTTTCATGGCTAAGAGATAACGTTGTTTCGGCCCGGCGCAAAGCCGGATCATTTTTGCAGCCGTTAGAGACACGTCATGTCCATTGACTACGAGGTCGAATACGACAATCGCGCCCGCGTGCCGGAACACCCGGAGATTTTCGCCCGCTGGCAGCGCGACGGTGCGGCCTACCGCACGGCAGCGCACAACCCCAAGCTCGCAATGGCTTATGGCCACTCGCTGCGCCAGACCGTCGATCTGTTTCCGGCCAAGGATGACGACAAGGCGCCGTTCGCCATGTTTATCCACGGCGGCTGGTGGCGTTCGCTCGAGCCTTCGATGTTTTCCCAGCTGGCGGCCGGCCCGAATGCGCGCGGCATCTCGGTTGCCGTTGCTGGATACGATCTGTGCCCGCATGTCTCGATCGCCGATATCATCGTGCAGATACGAGCCGCCTGCCTGATGCTGTGGCGCAAGCGGCGGCAGCGCATTTTCATCTATGGGCATTCCGCCGGCGGGCATCTTGCGGCCTGCATGGTCGCGCAGGATTGGAAGGCTTTTGCCTCCGACGCGCCGGCGGACCTGGTGCCCGCAGCTTACGCAATTTCCGGCGTGTTCGATCTCCTGCCCCTGGTGCAGGTATCGCAAAATCAGGACTTGCGGCTCGATGAACTCGAAGCGCGGCGGGTGTCGCCGCTCTACTGGAGCGTCCCGCCCGGACGCACGCTCGACGCCGTTGTCGGCGAGCAGGAATCGAGCGAATTCCTGCGCCAGAGCAAGGCAATCGCCGAGGCCTGGCGCCAGCGCATGGCATTGACCCGGTATGAGGAAATTGCCGGCAATCATTTCACCGTCATCGATCCACTTACCGACCCGAACAGCGCGATGACGGCGCGTGTTGCTGCTCTGGCGAACAGCGTCAGCACGATCCCGCTTTAGCGGCGACAGAACGCGATCACGAAAACCAGTAACGCCGTGCGAAGGCGACCGTCAGCGCTACGCCAACAATGACGATCAGCACGCGAATAACCTTGCGCGGGATGATGCGCGCCACATAGGCGCCGATCAATCCGCCGCCGATCGTGCCAGCGGCGAGCGCCAAGGTTTGCGGCCACAATACGGCGCCTTGCGTTGCGAACACCACAGTCGCGGCAAGACCATTGAGGCTGGAGACGAAATTCTTTGTGACATTGGCGGCACGATAGTCGCCGCCGGTTGCGAGCGAAAACACGCCGAGCATCAGGATGCCGACGCCGGCGCCGAAATATCCGCCGTAGAACGAGACCGGCAGTATGACTTTCAGGCTGGCAAAATTGAACGCGATGGCATGGCCGCGGCCTTCGGCGCGCGCGCGCAGCCAGGCGCTGATCCGCTCGGAATAGGCAAACAGCAGCGTCGCAAAGCCGAGCAGCAGCGGCACAATTTGAGCAAACAACCGCTCCGGTGTGAGCACCAGCAGCGCCGCGCCAAGGCCCGCGCCCACGATCGAGGCGACGATGAGGCTGATAAAGGCGCGATCGAACGGCGGCAATTGCGACCGGTCCGCCAGCGCCGCCAGCATGGTCGCCGGCATGATGGATGCGAGATTGCACACTGCCGCAAGCTGCGGCGATACCCCGGTTGCGATCAATGCTGGATAAATCACGACCGCCGCGCCCCCGACCATGGCCGCGATGATTCCGGCCACGACGCCTGTGCCGGCGAGGAAAACGGTGGTCAGAATGTCCATAAATTGTCATGGCCGGGCTTGTCCCGGCCATCCCGATTATTTTGGTACAGCATTGCTTTCCTAAGCGGGGTCACCGGGACAAGCCCGGTGACGACAAGCTCATCAAAAGAACGCCTGAATGCCGGTCTGCGCGCGGCCGAGGATCAACGCGTGGATGTCGTGCGTGCCCTCATAGGTGTTGACCGTTTCGAGATTCGATAGCACCCGCATCACGTGATATTCCTCGGAAATGCCGTTGCCGCCGTGCATATCGCGCGCGAGACGCGCAATATCGAGCGCCTTGCCGCAATTGTTGCGCTTCATCAGCGAGATCGATGGCGGCGAGGCCTTGCCGGCTTCCAGCATGCGTCCGAGCCGCAATGCGCCTTGCAGCCCGAGCGCGATCTCGGTCTGCATGTCGGCGAGTTTCTTCTGCACGAGCTGATTGGCGGCGAGCGGGCGACCGAACTGCTTGCGATCGAGAACGTACTGGCGGGCGCGGTGCCAGCAGAATTCCGCCGCGCCCATGGAGCCCCAGGAGATGCCGAAGCGCGCATTGTTGAGACAGCCGAAGGGACCGGCGAGCCCTTTTACGTTCGGCAACAGATTTTCTTCCGGCACCACGCAATTTTCCAGTACGATTTCGCCAGTGACGGACGTGCGCAGCGACAGCTTGCCTTCGATCTTCGGTGTCGACAAACCTTTGGTGCCGCGCTCCACCAGGAAGCCACGGATGACGTTGTCGAGCTTGGCCCACACCACCGCGACATGCGCGACCGGAGCATTGGAGATCCAGGTCTTGGCGCCATTGAGCCGGTAGCCGCCAGCAACTTTCTCGGCGCGCGTGACCATGGAGCCGGGATCGGAGCCATGGTCGGGTTCGGTCAGGCCAAAGCACCCGATGAGCTCGCCGGTTGCCAGCTTTGGCAGATATTTGCGGCGCTGCGCCTCGGTGCCGTAGGCATAGATCGGAAACATCACCAGCGATGACTGCACCGACATCGTCGAGCGGTAGCCGGAATCGACGCGTTCGAGTTCGCGCGCGATCAGGCCGTAAGACACATAGCCGAGACCGGCGCCGCCATATTCTTCCGGAATGGTCGGGCCGAGCAGGCCAAGCTTGCCCATTTCGGGCAACATGTTGGCGTCGTATTTTTCATCGCGGAAGGCTTCGGTGACGCGCGGCATCAGGTAGTCCTGCGCGAACCCGCGCGCAGTGCTGCGCACCATGCGCTCATCTTCAGTAAGCTCGCCCTCCAGATCGAGCGGGTCTTCCCAGACGAAGGCCGCATCTTTCAGCATGGCTGGCAGGCCACCGCGTTTTTCGGCCGTTTGCGACATAACTGCTCCTAGAATTTTGCTGGTGCATTATAGACCCTGGCGCACCGGTGTCGCCAACATTGCACGGGCCGGCAATCGAGCGGGACGACTTAGGAATATTATCAAATAACTCAAGGCGAACGGCGTCTTTATTCAGGCCATCTACCTGTTGCTCGGGTCCGGCAATGCCGGCAGCATGCGATTGAATAGCTTGTCAATTTCTTCTTCCGACAGGTTCTTCGACGGCGCGCGTGTCATTTCTCCGGCCTTCTCTCCGACATGCACGAGGCCGGGAACAAGAAGTACGAACAAGAGCAGCAACCATTGCGCCACCAAAAACGGAAGAAGCGCACGTAGAAACGGACGGAAAGGGGCGGGATTTTTGGCCACGCCGCGCACCATCATGAGCGCATAACCGAACGGCGGTAGCAGGAAGCTTGATTGCAGCGTCAGCAGGATCAACACCGAAACCCAACGCGCATCGGCGACGCGCACCAACAGCGGCGGAATGACAATCGGCACGATCACGAAAATGATCTCGAACGCGTCGAGCACGAAAGCGCACAGCCCGATCACGCCCAGCACCACGGCGACGGCAACGCCGTCGCTACCGGGAATGGCGCCGACAAGATTGTTCACCAGGCGGTCGGTACCGAGAAGTCGCAGGACGAGCGTGAATGTGGTCGCCGCGAGCAGCAGCGAAAACAGTGCGCCGGTAATGGCGATTGCATCGTGAAAGAGGCTGCGCAAAGCGCCGCCATTCAGCCGGCCAGTGAACAATCCGGCGACAAGTAACGTGGTTCCTCCCATGGCCGCTGCTTCAACCGCATAGAAATAGCCCGTGGCGACGCCCCCAAGCAGCAGTACAAGCGCAACCAGTGAGAACCCTGCAAGCAGTCCCTCATTGAACGTCAGTGGCTCCGCCTTCAGCGTCCGCGGCGCTTTCCTGCCTGACAGCCAGGCCAATGCGACACACAGGACGAGAAACAGCCCAGCGGGCAAAAGAGCGGCGTGGAAGACATCCTGCGTATTGATAACGCGGTCGGTGCGCCCAGTCTGTGTTACGGCAATCGTGTGGGCCGACAGCATTGCATCGCTGAGCAAGATCAGCACCAGTGATGGCGGAACGAGAACACCGAGCGTGCTGGCGACCGCAACGACAGCATCGCGGGTGGATGCCGGGATGCCCTCGGCGTTCAACCTTGGCGATATCACGCGCGACAAGCCCAGGACGCTGGCGCCCACCGAACCGTTCATCGGCCCCAGCAGGGACCCCAGCACCATGCCAGAGACGAGCGGCGCCGACGGGCTGCGCGGCAACATCGCATTGCTCGCGCGATAGAGCGCGTCGGCGAGCGGCAGTCGGTCGAGCAACAGGCCCATCGTGACGTAAAGCGGCAAGGCTTGCAGCAGGTCGTTCTCGAACAGATTGATCAATCTTCCAGGCAGCGCCCCCAGAACATTGAACGTGATGGTGCCGGTGATCAGACCCAGTGATGCGCCGATGGATGCCGCGATAATCAGAACGACGGCAGCGGGAAGGCCGGTGCCGATGATGCCGGCGCCGACAAGCAGGAGCAGCGCAAAACCACTCCAGTCCATCAAGTATCGTCCTTTGGAAATGGACGCGCGATATCGAGCAGCGCTTGTGCAAGGATCGTCAGCGCCATCACCCACAATGCCAATTTGATCACGAAGTACCCAGGATTCGCTGTATCGGGAAATGATTCCCCTAACCGCAACGATGAGACCACGATCGAGTTACTCGCGATCAGGATAAAAGTTGCCCAGGGAACGAGCCCGGCGAGCGCACCGATCTTCCTGATGTAGTCACGGACGCGCGGCGAATAGCGTTGCGCAACGGCATCAGCGGCCAGATGCGTGCCGGCACGAGTGGCGGCCGTAACACTCACCGCTACAAACAGCGCAAATAGGATCTGGCCGAGATCATTCGCTTCACGCGAATACGAACGAAAAAAGTCGCGCAGCGGCCACTGCAAGAACAGCAACAGGATCAGCGGCAATGCCAGCCACTGCATGCCATCAATGACAAAAGCGATGATGCGGTCGAGTCGAAATCGCCAGCCCATGGCTGTCCCCCGCCGCAACCCGCGTTCTGCGACGCGATTCCATTATTGTCTGTTGTCCAAGATGCTTGCAACCTGACGGCTCGGCCGGCTTGCAAGGTCCGAGCCCGCGCAGGCCGACATCCTCAGTTCAGCAAATGGTGAGGAAGCCAAAGCGATAGCGCTGGCACATAAGTGACCAGCATCAGCACTGCAAACATGACGGCGTAAAACGGCCAGATCTTGCGCATGACCTCTTCTATGGTGACCTTCCCGACCGCACAGCCGACGAACAAGATCGCACCCACTGGCGGGTGGCACAGCCCGATGCCGAGATTGAGCATCATGATCATGCCGAAGTGCACCGGATCGACCCCGAAATTGATCATCACCGGCAGTAGAATCGGCGTGCAGATCAGAATCGACGGCGCCATGTCCACCAGCGTGCCGAGGACGAGCAGCAATATATTGATCAAAAACAGGATGACGTATTTGTTGTCGGAGATGGTCAGGAAAAACGCCGTGATCTTCGCCGGCATCTGCGTGAGTGCCATCACGTAGCCTACGCTCGAGGCGCAGGCGATCAGCGTCATCACCATTGCCACCGTGCGCAGTGTCCGATGAACCAATGCGGGCAAATCACGCCACTTGTAGTCACGATAGACGAACATGGTGACCAGGAACGCCCACACGCAGGCGACCGCGCCGGCCTCAATAGCCGTGAACACGCCACCCAGAATGCCACCAAGGATAATAACGAGCGTGATCAAGCCCCAGGCGGCGTCGACGCTGATCTTGATGGCGTCGCGCAGCGGCACGGCTGAGCCGCGCGGGTGGCCGTCGCGATAGGCGATCACCAGGCACAGGACCATGATCGAAAAACCGAGCAAAAGTCCCGGTACCACACCGGCCATGAACAGACTGATGATTGAAATCGTGCCGCCGGTCGCAAGCGAATAGATCACCGCGTTGTGGCTGGGCGGCACCAGCAGTGCCTGCACCGATGCGGTAATGGTCACATTGGTCGCGAACACGCGCGGGAACCCGCTTTTTTCCATTTGCGGGATCATCACTGAACCGATTGCGGATGTGTCGGCTACCGCCGAACCGGAAATTCCGCTCAGGAATGTGGTGGCGAGCACGTTGACAACTGATAGTCCCCCACGCACGCGCGTAAATCCCACCAGCACGTCGGCGAAGGCGACCAGACGCCGCGCCATGCCACCCTCCGCCATGATCGCGCCGGCCAGTACGAAGAACGGGATCGTCAGCATGGCGACCTTGCTCACGCCGTCTGAGATCTTCAGCATCACCGCTTCCAGCGGAATGCCGATCCACAGACAGCCGGCGATTGCCGCAAGCGCGAGCGAATAGGCGATGGGTACGCCGATGAAAAAACAGAAGAACATCGTGAGCAGCAGAACCGCGATGTCCATTCGTTTTCCTGACGGGCCTGATCAGTGATGACTTGCGGGCGCCGGTGGCGCCCCGCAGAGAATTCGCTCGACCACAAACAGAAAGAGGACGGCGCCACCAAGCGGGATCGGCAGATAAGTCACGCCGACCGACAAATCCGGAAAGTCCGCGATGGAATTATTCCAGGTCGCGATGACGAGCTTTGCGCCCCACACGGTCATGAAGATGGACATCGCGATCATGGCGACTTCGGCGAGCGCATCGAAGAAACGTTGCCAGAAGGCCGGCATCAGCTTCACGAAGAACGACACGTTCATGTGAAAGCGCAGCCGGTAACAGGCTGCGGCGCCAAAGAACGTCAGCCAGATCGTGAGCAAGACTGCGGTCGGTTCAGGCCACGACGCTGCGCTGTTGAGAACGTAACGCGTGTAGACCCCCCAGGGGATCACCGCCGAAATCAACACCAGCGCCGTTCCGGCGATCAGCACGCACACGAAATAGAGCGCATCCATCGCCTTGCGAAAGGAAGCCGCGATCGCGTTCATCTCGCCAATTCCGCGATGGGTTGCGTCCGTTACTTCGTTTCCTGGATGCGTTTGACCGTCGCGGCGTATTTGGGACCGTATTTATCCCACACCGGTTTGACCGCGTCCTGGAAGGCTTTCTTGTCGGCGTCGGATACCTGGATGATCTGAATCCCGGCGGCCTTGGCCTTATCCATGGCCTGATTCTCGTAGGCCACCCAGAGCTTGCGTTCTTCCTGCTGTGCTTCCTTGGCGAACTTCAAGAGCAGCGCCTGATCCTCCTTCGACATCGCGTCCCAGGCTTTCTTCGAGAACACCAGCATTTCCGGCACGATCAGATGTTCATCGAGCGTGTAGAATTTGGCGACCTGGTAGTGGTTGTCGAATACGAAGCTCGGCGGATTGTTCTCCGCGCCGTCCACCACGCCGGTCTGCAAAGCACTGAAGACCTGGTCGTAGCCCATGGCGACGCCGTTGCCGCCCATGGCGTTGGCCATGTCGACGAAGATCGGATTGCCGATGACGCGGATCTTGAGGCCCTTGAGATCGGCGACGGTTTTGATCGGCTTCTTCGTGTTGTAGAAATTGCGCGCTCCAGCATCCATCCAGCACAGTCCAATCAGGCCCTTGCCGCTATTGGTTACCTTGTCGAGTAATTCCTGGCCGATCGGCCCGTCGATGACCTGCTGCATATGCGCCGTGTTGCGAAACACGTAGGGCATATTGAACACATTGAGATCATCGACCACCGGGCCGAGCGCGCCCACGCTCACGCGCGCGAAGGCGATGGCGCCGATCTGCGCCTGCTCGATTGCTTCCTTCTCGCCGCCAAGCTGCATCGCCGGATACATCTGGACGCTGACGCGACCATTGGTGGCCTGCTCGAGCTTTTTGCCGAGGTTCTCGACGGCGACGACGGTCGGATAGCCGGCGGCATGAACGTCCGATGCCTTAAGCACCGTTTTTTGCTGCGCTGCGGCCGGCATGCTCGCATACGCGACGGTCAGGAGTGCAGTGGCAAGGAACGCAGCAAAGTTCTTCATGTCGGCGGACCTCCCGTTTTATGTTTATAATATTGATCCTACTATAACCGAGAAAACAAAAATGCATATCCTGATTACCGGCGCGGCCGGCGACATCGGAACACGGCTGCGGACATTGCTCAAAGGTGTCTATCCGCACATCCGCGTCAGCGATATCCGGAAGCCCGCAAATCTTGCCGCGGACGAAGACTTCATCGCCGCCGATCTTGCAGATTTGAGCCAGGTCGAAGCGATCACAGCCGGTATCGACGGCATTGTTCATCTCGGGGGCCATTCGGTCGAAGGTTCGTGGGATACGATCCACAAAGCCAATATCGTCGGCTGTTACAACCTGTTCGAGGCGGCCCGTCGCGCCGGAGTAAAGCGCGTGGTGTTTGCCTCATCCAACCATGCGGTTGGTTTTTATCCGCGCGATCAGAAGATTGGCGTGAACGTCACGTTGCGGCCCGACAGTCGTTATGGCGTCAGCAAGGCCTTCGGCGAAGCCATCGGCGCGCTCTATGCCGACAAGCACGGCCTGCGCGTGACCTGCCTCCGCATCGGTAATGTGAACGACATGCCGCTCGACAAGCGCCGGCTATCGATATGGATCAAGCCGGAAGATCTCGCGCAACTCGTTCGCATCGGGCTTGAGCATCCCGATATCCGCTTCGAGGTTTTTTACGGAGCATCGGACAACGACGCGAGCTGGTGGGACAACAGTAACGCCCGGCGTTTCGGTTATCGTCCGCAATTTCGCTCGCAGGATTTCCAGGCGCAAGCGCTGGCCGAACAGGGAAAACTTCCTTCTGATCCGATCGGCGACCGGTTTCAGGGCGGACCATTCTGCTCGGCGGAATACGATGCCGACCGCAAACGCTAAGCGGCGGATGGCCGCGCCAAACAAAAACCCCGCCAGGAACTGGCGGGGTTTTGCGAATTGAAGCAGCTGGTGGTCAGATCGCCATCTTCAGATCTTTGGAAGCGCGGAAAGCGACCTTCTTGCTGGCTTTGATCTTGATCGCTTCGCCGGTCATCGGATTGCGGCCCATGCGGGCGGCGCGATTGCGGACCAGCAGAATGCCGAGCCCGGAGATCTTCACGCGTTCGCCCTTCTTCAGGTGCTTGGTGATCATGCCAATCAGGTCGTCCATCATTTCCAGGCCCTGCTTCTTGGTCAGCTGATGCTGTTCCGAGAGCGCCGCTGCCAGGTCCTTGGTGGTGACCGGCTTGGCGGCTTTTGGCTTGGATGAAGCGGCTACTACCATTTGACGATGCTCCTTGGGCGCGCACCATGCGCGAATCCCGCAAGCAGTAGGGGATTCTCATATGGTCGCATAGCTGCGATCGGCTTATAGCGCGGGCTTAACCACAGAAAGCTCAAGCTTCGCGCCAAAACAGGCCACGAGGAAAACCCGGCCCGTTGCCGCTCGAGGGCGTTTCGTCTATTCAAGGTTTGCGCGCGCCCGTAGCTCAGCTGGATAGAGCGTTGCCCTCCGAAGGCAAAGGTCGGACGTTCGAATCGTCTCGGGCGCGCCAGTTGTTTGCAACCTCACGCTTTCCGAAATTTCCCAGATCATTCCAGCGAACCAACGCCGGGCTTTGCGGAACCTACCGGGAGGACCACCATGTTGATCTCGCGCCGCGTGCTGATCGCCACACTCGGCTTCGGCTCGGCCGCAACAATACTGCCGCGCAAGGCTTTTGCCGCCTATCCCGACCGGCCGATCCGGTTGATCGTACCATTTGCAGCGGGCGGTAACGCCGACATCGTTGGCCGCCTCGTCGGCGAGCGGATATCGAACGCGCTCGGCCAACCGGTGGTCGTCGACAACCGCGGTGGCGCAGGCGGCAGCATCGGCGCCGAGGCCGTGGCACGCTCAGCACCCGATGGTTACACGTTGCTCGTCGGGTCGAATGGACCGCTCACGGTCAACCCCTTCGTGCAGGCCAAGCTCAGCTACGATCCGCTCAAGGATTTTGCGCCGGTCGCGCTGACCAGCTACGTGCCGCATGTGATTATTCTCAACAACAATGTGGCGGCCGAGACGCTGCAAGAACTGATCGCACTTTCGAAGAAGCAGCAGATCGCCATCGCCACCAGCGGCGTCGGTAGTGCTACTCACATGACGCTCGAGCGCTTCAAGGCGGCAACCGGCGCGGACATCGTGCACGTACCCTATCGCAGCGGCGGCGCCCTGATGCCCGACTTGATCGGCGGCAGTATCCAGGCGGCGATGACGGAATTCTCCACGGCGCTGCCTCTGCACAGAGGTGGGCAGGCCAACATCGTCGCAATCGCTGCCTTGCAACGCTCCACGTTCGCGCCTGACATTCGGACCTTCATCGAGAACGGTGTGGAGAATTTCACGGCGCAAAGCTACATCGGAATTCTGGCGCCAACCGGCACGCCGGCCCCGATCATCGCACAATTGCAGAAGTCGATCGTTGCTGGACTCACGGCGGGGTCCACGCCCGACAAACTGCGCGACATGGGCTCTGAGATCGCCACAGCCGAGCAAATGACGCCGGACGGCTTCGCTCAGTTTATACGCGTCGACTACGAGAACATGCGCGAGGCCGCCAAGCTTGCAGGGCTCACACCGACATGAGCGGCGCCTTGCCGCAGGGTGCCTGCGACTGCCACTGCCATGTGTTCGGCCCGGCCGCGCGCTTTCCCTACGCCGAGCCGCGCAGCTATACGCCAGACGATGCCCCGCTCGAAGCCTATCTGGCCCTGCTCGACCGCCTCGGTTTCGACCGCGGCGTGCTGGTGCAGCCAAGCGCCTACGGCCGGGACAATCGCGCGATGCTTGACGCGCTCGCGTGCGAGCCGAAACGATTGCGCGCCGTCGCAGTCGGGGGCGCCGAACTTTCCGTCGCCACGCTCGAGCAATGGCACGCTGCTGGCGTGCGTGGCTTGCGCGCCAACGAGTTCCGGCGCGACGGCAAGCCTTACTATCAGAATGGCGTGAGCCTCGCCGAGGTTGAACCGCTGCTGCCCGCGATCGCCGACCTCGGTTGGCATCTGCAATTGTGGATCGACGCGCGCGATCTGCCGGACCTGATGTCGCGGCTTAGGCGTGTGCCGGTGCCGGTGGTGGTCGATCACATGGGCCGCATGGAGTATCACCACGGCACCGCGCATGCCGGTTTTCAGGCGCTGCTGCGCGGCGTCGGTGAAGGCAAATTGTGGGCGAAGCTTTCGGGCACGTATCGGCTGGGTGCAACACCGCCGGACTACCTTGAGGCAAGACCATTCCATAACGCCCTGGTCGACGCCAATCCGCGCAACCTGGTCTGGGGAACAGACTGGCCGCATCCGCGCCCCGAAGGGCCCGTGCCAGACGCAAAACGGCTGCGCGACGTATTCCTGGACTGGACGATGCCCGCCAACCGGCAAGCTATCCTCGTCGATAATCCGGCGCGCCTCTATGACTTTCCGGATGCCTGAAGGCGCCGCCAGAGCCGCGTCGCTTTATTATTCCACTTTGATGTTCGCGGTCTGAATGACTTTCGCCCATTTCGGGATGTCAGCCCGGATGCGCGCGGAGAACTCATCCGGCGTGCTGGCGATCGTCTCAAATCCCAGCGTTTCGAGTTTCTGGGCGGCGTCCGGTTCCGCCATCGCTTTACCGATCTCGCTGTAGAGCATGGCGATGATCGTTTGCGGCGTTCCGGTAGGCACGAGGACGCCCGATATCGTGTCGGACTCCTGACCGGGCAATCCGGCTTCCGCCATGGTCGGCACATCCGGTAGCGCCGGCGTACGCTTTGATGTGGTCACCGCCAATGCCCGCAACTTTCCTTCCTTCACCTGCGGCACGGCCGGCGTAAGCACGGTGAAGGCGATCGGCGTGTGACCTGCCAAGGTCGACTGGACGGCAGGCGCCGCCCCATTGAAGGGAACCGACACAAGATCGATGCCTTGCGAATGCTTGAACATTTCACCGGACAAATGCGAAGTGGTGCCGATCCCCGAGTGGGCATAGCTGTACTTGCCGTTATTGGCTTGAAGAAAGGCGATCAGTTCCTTGACGTTGTTTGCGGGAATCGACGGATGAACCAGCAGAACGTTAGGGGTGGCCGCCGCCAATGTGACGGGTGCAAAATCCTTGAACGGGTCGTACGGGGCTTTCACGTAGAGACTCGGATTGACCACGTAACTCGTGCTGACGATCGTAATCGCGTAGCCGTCCGGCGCCGCGCGCGCGCCGGCGCCCATGCCGAGATTTCCGCCGGCACCCGGTTGATTCTCGACGTAGAACTGCTGTCCAAGGTTGCGCGAGAGATTTCCCGCGACGATCCGAGCGAAAACGTCGGTCGGGCCACCGGCGGAAAATGGCACGATCACGCGCACCGGGCGCGCCGGATAGGCCTGCGCTACCGCAGTCCCGCCAAAGGCGGGCAAAGCGGCGGCACTCACCGCCAGATAAAGAAATCGACGCCGCTCCAGAATCATTGACTTGCTCCCGGTAAAAATTCAGTGCGCCGGGACCGAGCAATGGACGAGGAAATTTGTCAACGCGACTTTGCGCATAGGACAAATGTTTGTCGCGTAAAGCATAGTAAGCAACGACGGCTGTCGTTTTAAGCAAAGATATTTGTCGCTATGTGCATAAGATCGTGGACGATTGCGCGGTGATGCGTTTGAGACAATTGACCGCCGTCACTCCAGTTCGACCTGCGCCGTCTCGAGGGACGCCGGCATGCGCCGTGGCTCCGGCACATAGTGTTTGCCCATCTTCACCATCGGGCGCGGCTTGAACACGATCGAGGTCAACCGGTCACTCAGCGCTTTGGGCGACGTCGGCTTGAGCAGGAATTCATTGGCACCGGCCTCAAGCGCCTCGTTCACCTGGGTGCGTTGGGCGCGCGTGGTCATCATGATGACCGGCAAGTTCGGACGCGGAAACACACCGGGTGAGCGTACGATTCGCAAGACTTCGATGCCGTTGAGCACCGGCATATCCCAGTCAAGCAGCATGACATCGGGATCGGACGTACGGATGGCCTCAAGCGCGGCAAGGCCGTCGGGGGCCTCAAGCACGGACTTCGCGCCAAGATTAGTCAACATCGTGCGCGTGAGCCTGCGCATGTAAGCGTTGTCGTCGACGACCAGGATATTAAGACCCTGAATCATCTTCTCGATTTGCTTGTTGGCCATGAAAACTGCGAGAATCGTTGCGTAAAAATTGCGTGCAATCTAGGTCGAAGTCTCTGCAGTTTCGTTGAGCCGATCGTTCAACTTTTCGCAATCCGCCCTGGCGGCCCCAAACTACAGGCTTAAATCCTGACGGTGCACCGGCATTTAGAAACAATTATCCATGAGCCAAACGAGGCAAGCGCCATGAAGCTTCCGGGCCCGGATCACCCCATCACCATCGCGGCTAACGGCAAACGCGTGCGTATCATGTTCGCGGGCCAGGTCGTCGCCGACACCACGCGCGCGCTCACATTGAAGGAAGCAAGTTACAAGCCGGTTTTCTATATTCCGCGCGTCGATGCCGACATGCGCCTGCTCAAGGCAACCGATCACCACACGCATTGTCCCTACAAAGGTGATGCGAGCTATTTCACGATTCATGCCGGTGGCCGCAACGCGGAGAATGCGGTCTGGTCCTATGAACAGCCATTTCCAGCGATGGCCGAGATCAGAAATTATCTGGCGTTCTATCCGGATCGCGTGGACGCAATCGAGGAAATCTGACGCGCTGCTTAGTGCAAACGCGGACCCTTTAGGAATTTTGCGCGGTCGGATGAATTCACCCGCACGTCAAAGGTGACGCCTTCACGATAGAGCGTGAGCGGCACTTCGACGCCCGCCTGCCCGAGTGCCCAGACCTTGCGGTAAAAACCGCCGAGCGTCGACACGCGCTCGCCCTTGACCGCCACCACCACATCGCCCGTCTTGATCTCGGCACGCGCCGCCGGCCCCTTGGGCGCAATGCCGACGACGACAACCCTGTCCTCGATCTCGGTCGAGTAGACGCCGAGCCAGGGCCGCATCGGCCGGTTGACGCGGCCGAATTTGCGCATGTCATCGAGGATCGGCTTTAGCAGATCGATCGGCACGACCATGTTGAGATGCTCGTTCTTGCCCTCGCGCGCGCGCTCGAGCTGGAGCGATCCGATACCGGCCAATTGCCCGCTCGCTGTGATCAGCGCGGTGCCGCCCCAGTTGGGATGGGCGGGATAGGTGAAGATGGCTTCGTCGAGGACATATTCCCAATAGCCGGCGAATTCCTGCTTGGCGGCGATACGGCCGGCAAGCGAGCGCGTGCGGCCGCCGGCCCCGCCGACGACGACACGTTCGCCGACTTCAGCCGTTTTGGACGATCCGATGGTCAGCGCCGGCAGATCCATTTTGCCGAGCGCCTGCACCAGGCCGAAACCGGTCTCCGAGTCGAAACCGAGCGCATGGCCCTGGACAACATGGCCGTCGCCGAGATGCAGCCAGACTGTCTCGGCTTCGGTGATCAAATAGCCGATCGTGAGCACGAGCCCGTCGTCGATCAGTACCCCATTGCCGGCGCGTTCGACCCCCAGCGTATCGGCTGTGAAAGCATCCGGCGGAACGATGGAATGCAGGCCGACCACCGAGGACAAGGCGCGCTCCAGATCATAGGAATAGTCCTCGGCGCGCGGCTGCACCGCTTGCGGCACTTTCCATTCGACCAAAGAGGCCATCGACACGCTCCCACTGAACTTCCACCTATCATACGACAAGCCATGCGGGCGAAAAGACGGTGCTCACATGTTAGTGTAGTTCTACGCCATGATCCCGTTATCCATCCTCGATCTGTCACCCGTTTCTGCCGGCTCTACGGCCGCGCAGGCGCTACGTAATTCGCTCGACCTCGCCCGGCTGGCTGACGGCCTCGGCTTCACCCGCTATTGGGTGGCCGAACACCACAATTTGCCGGCGATCGCAAGTTCGGCGCCCGACATCATGATCGGGCAGATCGCTTCGATCACCAAAAACATGCGTGTCGGCTCGGGCGGCGTGATGCTGCCGAACCACGCGCCGCTGATGGTGGCCGAGCGCTTCAAGGTCCTTGAAGCGCTCTTCCCCGGCCGCATCGATCTGGGTCTTGGCCGCGCGCCCGGCACGGATCCGGCGACCTCCTATGCGCTGCGCCGCCGCCAGGGCATCAGCGAGGAAGACGATTTCCTCGAACGCTTCAACGAATTGATGCTGCTGGAAACACGCGCCTTTCCCGCCGGCCACCCGTTCCAAAATGTGCGTGCAATGCCGTCGGATGTGCCGCTGCCGCCAATTTATCTGCTGGGTTCGTCCGATTATAGCGCACAGCTTGCAGGCCGCATCGGGGCAGCGTTTTCCTTCGCACATCATTTCGCAACATTTGATGCCGCAGAAGCGATGCGGCTCTATCGCGACAGTTTCAAGCCATCGCCGTCGCACAACAAGCCCTACGCGATCCTCGCGACGCATGTGGTCTGCGCCGATACCGATGAAGAGGCCGAGCGGTTGGCGGCGACCGTTGACCTGAACATCGTACGCCGGGCCAAGGGCGAGTATCTGCCCCTCGCATCGCCGGAAGACGCTGCGAGCTATGAATACACGCCGGTTGACCGAACCCGCATTGCGCAGAACCGCACGCGGCTCTCGGTCGGCTCACCGGCCACGATAAAGGCCCGGCTCACGCCGCTGATCGAATCCACCAAGGCCGACGAGCTCATGGTGACGAGCATGTTGTTCGACCACGCCGCGCGCAAGCATTCGTACGAGCTGTTGGCGAAGACGTTTGCGTAGTTTGGGGAATGGCCGTCAAACATTCCGTTCATCCCCGCGAACGCGGGGATCCAGTTTGAATGGCCCAGCTGGATTCCCGCTTGCGCGGGAATGAGCGGTCGATTGCTATCCCGTGTGACGAACGCGGCATGCCTGTGCTAAAAGCCCGCCCGGGTTTTAGTCCTAAAAATAATGGGAGGTTTCTTTGGGTAAGCAGTTCACCTTGAACACCACCGACAAGCATTCGCTCGGCGCCTACCGCGCCGATCCGGCCGGCACGCCGAAAGGCGGTATGGTGGTGGTGCAGGAAATCTTCGGCGTGAACCACCACATCCGCGCGGTGTGCGACCGACTTGCCGCGCTCGGCTACGTGGCGGTTGCCCCGGCGGTGTTCGACCGCTTCGTGCGTAATTTCGAGAGCGGCTATACGCCGGACGAAATCGCCCATGCACGCAGCTATCTCGGCAATCTCAACTGGGACCACATGATGGCCGATGTCGCGGCCGCACAGGGCGATCTCAAAGGCACCGGCCCGCTCGGCATTGTCGGCTTTTGTATGGGCGGTACCGCGGCGTTCCTCGCCGCTTGCCGCCTTCCGGGATTTTCGGCGGCGGTGGCCTTCTACGGCGGCATGATCGGCAAGTTCGCCGACGAGAAGCCGAAGTGCCCGATGCAGATGCATTTCGGCGAAAAGGATGACGGCATTCCGATGGACGTGGTGGCGGGCATCAAGGCGAAGCAACCGCAGGCGGAGATCTACACTTATCCGGATGCGCCGCACGGCTTCTACTGCGACGAGCGTGCGAGTTACCGCAAGGAATCCGGCGACCTCGCGTGGAAACGCACGCAGGAGTTCCTCGCCAAGCATATGAAGAAATGACGTCTCTTGACGTCATCACCGGGCCGGCGCGAAGCGCCGTGACCCGGTGATCTCGAGAGGCAATTTTGTGCCCTCATAAGCAAGATGGCCGGGTCATAGGCGTGCGAAAGCACGCCGTCCTTCGGACGGCTGTGCCCGGTCATTACGATTTAATAAAGTTTTTTCGGCGTCGCTAAAACCACCGCTCCTTGACGAGGATAGTGTCGCCGGGGCGCACGGGATAGTCGAGCGGCACTTGGCTACGGATCAACTGCCCGCCGACCTTGCGCGTGAGCTCCACCGCTGTCTTGAAGGCACGCGGTGCAAAACCGCCTGCAATTGCAATCGCGGTTTCCGCGGTCAAGTTGGCAACGTACGGATATTGTCCCGGCGTCGTAACCTCGCCGAGGATAAAAAACGGCCGGTACGTCTCGACCTCGACGCTCACGTGCGGCTCGCGCACAAATCCCTGCTTGAGCCGCGCGGCGATCGCGTCCGCGAGTTGCTGGTTGGTGAGGCCGCGCGCCGTCACCGCGCCGATCAACGGCAGATTGACCTTGCCGCTGGCATCGACGGTGTAACTGTTGGTGATGCCGTCCTGGCCGAACACCACGATGCGCAGTTTGTCGCCGGCATCGAGCGTATAAGGCCGCTCGCTTGCCGCCGCCACAACGACAGCGGCCGGTGCGGAGGCGTAACTGGAAGGCGCGGCAACATAAGGTCCACCCATCGCGGCCGGTGCTGGGGACGGGGGCGGCGAGTAGACCGGTGACGCCGCATAAGACGCATAAGAATTGAACAAACCGCGATCATCAACCGGCGCGCGTTGCGACTCCATGGTCCGCTGCGGTTGCTCTTCGTAAGCTTGCTGCGCGTAAGCCGGAGATGTTGAGTACAGATGACGCGCTGGCGGCGCCGGCGCGCGCGGGCTTGGTTGTTGCGCATATTGTTCGTGCACGCAGCCCGAAAGCGCCAGCGCGGCGCATACCGCCAACAGAAGTCGGGCTCCCCGCATCAAGGCGTCCACTAAGCCTGGAGGAAAACGAGCCCGATTAAGGCTTTATATAGTTAACAAATCCTCAATTGCGGTTGCTCTGCCTCCCCAGTTGCGGGGAGAGGTTAAGAACGTCGCTCAGGCCGGCGCGCCCTGGGTGAGTTTGGCGCCGATCCCGATTGGACATGACACCCCCGTACCGCCCAGGCCGCAATAGCCCATCGGATTTTTCGCCAGATATTGCTGGTGATAGTCCTCGGCGAAATAGAACTCGGGCGCATCGACGATCTCAGTGGTGATGACGCCGTAGCGTTTCTTCTGGAGCTCCTGCTCGTACATCGCCTTCGACGCCTCGGCCGCCTGCCGCTGCGCAGCGTTGAAGGTATAGATGCCGGAACGATACTGCGTACCGACGTCATTGCCTTGACGCATCCCCTGGGTCGGATCGTGGCTTTCCCAAAAGGTCTTGAGCAACGTGTCATAGGAAATCTTTTTGGGGTCATAGACCACCAGCACCACCTCGTTGTGGCCGGTACGGCCCGAGCAGACCTCCTCGTAGGTCGGATTGGGTGTCATGCCGCCGGCATAGCCGACCGCGGTCACATAGACTCCATCGCCCAATTCCCAGAACTTGCGCTCGGCGCCCCAGAAGCATCCGAGGCCAAATATCGCCTTCTCGAAGCCTTCCGGATATGGGCCTTTCAGTGCGTGATGATTGATGAAATGCGCGGCGGCGGTCCTGATCGGGCTCGCGCGGCCCGGCAAAGCCTCGCCAGCCTTGGGCATGGCAACTTTCTTGAAGCCGAACATGCTGGTCCTCCTGCAATTGCTGACCGCAATATATGTCGGCCGGCGCCCTGCGGAAACGGCTAACCGATCACGTCTTGGCAAGCAGGCGGATTCTGCGGTTCACGCGCCCGCGAGGCCACTCATTGCTGTTCATTCAGATTCAGGGCCGCGCGTAGCCGATCAGCGGCTTTTTCTTGCGACCCAGCACAAGGAAAAGAATACCGAAAAATCCAAGGAGGCCCCAGCTTGGCGCCGCCAGAATGGCCACCATCAACGGATCCCACAGATAGCCGCCGGCATAAGGCTCGATCATCGGCTGAAGCTTCGCCAGACTGCCGGCGTTGAACAGCTCCCAGAGCGTGCGCACGCTGGTGAAAAAGACCATGTTCCCGGCGATCGACTTGGTGCCGTCATAGATCACCAAGATAAATCCAGCCGCCAGGAAGATCAGGCCAAAAAAGCGAAGCAGAAAACGAATCATAGCCAGCCGATCATAGCAATCGTCCGCGAGAGGCACCGATTAACCCGCGCCTTGATTTCATACAACAGTACCGTTGGGTGTAGTTCCGTCCTCTTCCCTTGAGTTGGTTGCATCCGCTAACGTTCACCCGCCGGGCATTCCGGTCGCGTTCATGGAGTAGTAATGCCCGCCAAGCCCCCCGCCGGCCGGAGCCGGCCGACCTTTACCGACCAGGAAGCCCTGCAATTTCACAGCGTTGGCCGGCCGGGCAAACTGGAAGTCATCGCCACCAAACCGATGGCGACCCAGCGCGACCTGTCGCTCGCTTATTCGCCGGGCGTCGCGGTTCCCGTGCTGGCGATCGCCGAGGATCCGAGCCGGGCCTACGACTATACGGTGAAGGGTAATTTTGTCGCCGTTATCACCAATGGTACGGCGATCCTGGGGCTCGGCAATCGCGGCGCGTTGGCGGCAAAGCCCGTGATGGAGGGCAAGGCGGTCCTGTTCAAGCGTTTCGCCGACATCGACTCGATCGATCTGGAAGTTTCTACCGAGGACCCCGATCAGTTCATCAATTGCGTGCGCTATCTCGGCGCCGGCTGGGGCGGCATCAACCTCGAGGACATCAAGGCGCCGGAGTGTTTCATCATTGAGCAGAAGCTGCGCGAGCTGCTCGATATCCCGGTTTTCCACGACGATCAGCATGGCACCGCCATCATTGCCGCTGCCGGTCTGTTGAATGCGCTCGATCTCACTGGACGCGAAATCGCCACGACCAAGCTCGTCTGCAACGGCGCCGGCGCCGCCGGCATCGCATGCCTGGAATTGCTGAAGGCGATCGGATTCCGGCCGGAGAATCTGATCCTCTGCGATACCAAAGGCGTCATCTACCAAGGCCGCAAGGACGGCATGAACCAGTGGAAGTCGGCCTACGCCATCAAGACGCCCAAGCGGACACTCGCGGAGGCTTTCGAAGGCGCCGATGTGGCGTTCGGGCTCTCGGTTAAAGGCGCCTTCACTCCAGCGATGGTGAAGTCGATGGCGGCAAAGCCGATCATCTTCGCCATGGCCAATCCCGATGCGGAAATATCGCCGGAGGAAGTCGCCGAAATTCGCGATGACGCCATCATGGCGACCGGACGCTCCGACTACCCGAACCAGATCAACAACGTGCTCGGCTTCCCCTACATCTTCCGCGGCGCGCTCGACGTGCGTGCCTCCGCCATCAACATGGAGATGAAGATCGCCGCCGCCCGCGCGCTGGCTGATCTCGCCCGCGAGGACGTGCCGGATGAAGTTGCGGCCGCATATGGCGCACGGCCGAAGTTCGGACCCGACTACATCATTCCGGTGCCGTTCGATCCGCGGCTGATCTCGCACGTGCCGCCAGCGGTGGCAAAAGCCGCCATGGACACCGGCGTCGCGCGCAAGCCGATCGTCGACATGGATGCCTACCGCCAGCAATTGAACGCGCGGCGTGACCCGATCGCAGGGACTTTGGTGCAGGTGTTCAACCGGTTGCGCCGCAACCCCAAGAGTGTCGTGTTCGCCGAAGGCGAAGAGGAACAGGTGATCCGCGCTGCGGCGAGCTTTGTCCATCAGGGGCTCGGCACGGCGCTGCTCGTCGGACGCGAAGACCGCGTGCGGCAATCCGCGAAAGAAAGCGGCATCGAGCTCGGTGACGGCATCGAAATCGTCAACGCACGGCTCTCAAACCGCAACGCCGCCTACATCAACTTCCTGTACGAGCGATTACAGCGGCACGGCTATCTGGTGCGCGACTGCCAGCGGCTGGTGAATCAGGATCGCAACCATTTCGCAGCCTGCATGGTCGCGCTCGGTGACGCCGATGCGATGGTGACGGGCGTGACCCGCAATTTTTCGGTGGCACTTGAGGATATCCGTCACGTGATCGATCCCAAGCCGGGACACCGGGTGATCGGCGTGTCCATTGTGGTGGCGCGCGGGCGGACCGTACTGGTCGCCGACACCGCGGTCACGGAAATGCCGGAGGCGCATGAGATCGCCGATATCGCCGTTGAAGCGGCCGGCGTCGCGCGCCGGCTCGGCTATGAGCCGCGGCTGGCGCTGCTCGCCTTCTCCACCTTCGGCCATCCGCAGGGCGAACGTTCGGCAAGGGTGATCGAGGCCGTGAAGATCCTCGACAGCAAGCGGGTTGATTTCGAATATGACGGCGAAATGGCAGCCGACGTGGCCCTCAATCCGGAATTGGCGGCTGCCTACCCGTTCTGCCGGCTCTCCGGGCCGGCCAACGTGCTGGTTATGCCAGCGTTTCACTCCGCCTCGATCTCGACCAAAATGCTGCAAGAACTGGGCGGCGCCACCGTCATCGGGCCGCTGCTGGTCGGGCTCGACCGCCCGGTGCAGATCGTGCAACTCGGCGCCAAGGACAACCAGCTGGTGAACATGGCAGCGCTTGCCGCCTACAATGTCAGCGGCTAGATCACTGCCGACAGCCAAACGGAGCCAACGTTGAGCAAGACCCTTTCCGGCGTCATCGCCGCCGTCGCAACACCGATCGAGGAGAACGGCACGCCTGACCTTAAACGTGCCGTCAGCCTGGCGCGCTACCTGCTCGACAATGGCTGCGACGGTCTCAATGTGCTCGGCACTACCGGCGAAGCGACTTCGTTCTCCCTCGACGAGCGCAAAGGTGTCATGGACGCCTACAAGGCGAATGGCCTCCCCCTCCACCGTCTGATGGTCGGGACGGGCGCGGCCGCGATGTCGGACGCGGTCGCTTTGACCCGCCATGCCGCCGAACTCGGATTTGCCGGTGCGCTGGTGCTGCCGCCATTCTACTACAAGGGCGTGCCCGATGACGGATTGGTCGCGTACATCGATACGTTGGTGAAGGCGACGCAGTCGAAGCCGATCCCGCTCTATCTTTATCATTTCCCGGCGATGTCGGGCCTACCCTGGCATGTCACGCTGATCGAGCGGTTGCTGGAATCCTACCCCTCCCGCATTGTGGGTCTAAAGGACTCCTCCGGTGACATGGCTTTTGCGCGCGCCGCTGCAGCGGTGTCGCCGGACTTTGCGGTCTTCCCGTCGACGGAAGCCTGCCTGCTTGAGGCACGTTCCGGCGATTTCGCCGGCTGCATCTCGGCGACTGCCAATCTCAACGCAGACCTCTGCGGGCGCGCCTGGGCGGAAGGCGATACGACCGCGCTCGATGCGGCGGTAAAGATCCGCAAGCTGTTTGACGGCAAACCTCTGGTTCCAGGCGTCAAAGCACTGCTCGCGCATGTTCATGCCGATGCAGGCCTGGCACGGGTCAAACCGCCGCTTGCGCCATTCTCGGCTGGCGATCGTGCATCCGTGATCGCCGGTCACGATGCCGTACGGTCCAAGCGTGTCGCCTGAGGTAGGAGTTTGCGGACGTTGACGCCCGCACAAGCCCTCACTATAAGCCACAGCCTTGGCGGCGAATTCTTTCGCCGGCATAACGTCTTGTAAATCCTAGTCGCTTTCGCGGACTTTCGCGCTAAGCGCCAGCTTTGATGAGAGATTGATGGCCAATACGAAGTCCGCCCGCAAAGCCACGCGCGTGATCGCGCGCCGGACCGAAGTGAACAAAGCGCGTCGCACGCTCCTGCGGAGTTCGGTGCGTAAGGTCGAGGAAGCGATCCAAAGCGGCGATCGCAAGACCGCGATGGCGGCATTCAAGGCGGCTGAGCCGGTTATCATGCGCGCTGCGCAGCGCGGTATCGTGCACAAGAACAATGCCAGCCGGAAAGTTTCGCGTCTCGCCCACCGCATCGCCAAGCTGGGCAAGTAGATAAGTACTCTGGCCTAACAAGCCACGAGTCCATTCCGCTTCAAACTCGACTAAAAGTCGTCCGAACGGGCCATGGGCACGCAACCGTGGTTCACCGGCACCCGGCTGTAGTTAAACCGTCATCACCACGTCAGAGAAGTCTGGTCGCGCAAGACATACTAGGTGTAATCGCGTCGCGAGCCCCGCCACTGCGGTTGCCAGCAGCATTTTCGGAACGGGGGTTACCCAAAAATTCGCTCAGATTTTTTTTCGCGACGATAAAGACTTAAGAGGAAAGCGATGCAAGGACCCTGAAAATGCATATGTGACAGGCATATTTGGCGGCACTTAAATTTTAAAATACTTTCTTTCTCATACCGCCCCGACAATCGAATTCAACCTCGAAATTCCGCGCGACTCCAACATGTTGGATAAAGTGTCGCTGTAGCGTAGTTGCCGCAGCAACACACCCAACGGTTTCTCTTACCGCTGCCGACGTAAATTTCATTGCGAGAGCACTTTGCTCGTGTATCTTGAAAACGCGCGCGGGAATTCTTCGCGCGCGATCAGAAACAAGGTTCCGGGTCGCGCTCATCGCGGATGAGAACGGATTTGGTTTGCCGCTCGCGTCAAATTCAACCGCTTGAATACGCCAACGCAACCCGGGATCGAAGACAAGATCAAGTCTAGTGGGCTCGATGTCGACGCAATTGAAATTTTCGGTAGCGCAGGCACCGGGGGGAAACCAAAATCTGGCAAGCAACAAACCGCAGGGCGAAAGCCCGCAAGTCATTCGAGGGGTGATGTTATGACAGGCGCAGGGACAGGGTCGGTGACCAACGCTAGTGGCATTGGATGGGCGTCGTCCAGTGCGGAATTGCACGTCGCTTTTACCCGTATCGCCGGTCGATCAGCGCCACTCTTCTATATTGTGCATTCCAATCGCCATACGTCTCGTACAGCCTCCATTTTCACAATCGGAACCCGAGGCGCCACACCGCCGCCGGCGGACTGAAGGCGCAACGCCCCTCGACGTCCTGTCGATGTCGTTCCGCCGAATTTTCATCACAGCGGCGGAATCTCTACCCCCGACGACATCATCGAGTGAGTGCTGTTGCGTCCCGTTTCCGGCGCGTTTGGCGGTACGCCGTCAAGCCGGGCAACCGAGTTCGTCCAACCAATTCATCAGATTGAGCAGAAGAAAATGTCGAACGCGGATCAGGAGAGCTGGTCACGGGTCAAGGAGCACCTGCGCACAGAGGTCGGTGACGACGTCTATTCGAGCTGGTTTGCCCGCATGGACCTGGAAGCGATTGAAGAAGGCGCAGTGCGGCTGTCCGTGCCGACCCGCTTCCTCAAGAGCTGGATTCAGTCGCACTATGCCGAGCGCGTGCTGGCGTGCTGGCAAGCGCAGGAAGACAAAGTCACACGCGTCGAGCTAATCGTGCGCTCGGCGGTGCTCAAATCGGCCGTGTTGCCGAAGGCTAAACCGGACATCGCGACTGACAATGGCGGCCGTTATACGAATGGCCATGGCAACGGCCGTGTATTTTCGGTCGGAGATCCGAGCGTGCACGAGGCCCTCGGTGGCTCACCGCTCGATCCGCGCCTGACTTTCGATACCTTCGTCGTTGGTCGTTCCAACACGCTGGCCCAGGCCGCAGCCAAACAGGTCGCGTGCGCTAAACGCGGCGACCCGGTAATGTTCAACCCGCTTTACATCCATTCAGGGGTGGGTCTCGGCAAAACACACCTGCTGCAGGCAGTTACCTGGGCCGGTAACGCGGCGGGCGAGCGCAAAGTGCTCTATTTGACCGCCGAGAAATTCATGTACGGCTTCGTTTCCGCGCTCCGCACCCAGACGGCACTTGCATTCAAAGAAGCATTGCGCGGGATTGGCGTCCTGGTCATCGACGATTTGCAGTTCTTGCAGGGTAAATCGACCCAGGCCGAGTTCTGCCACACTCTCAATGCGCTGATCGATGCCGGCCGTCAGGTTGTGATTGCGTCTGATCGCCCGCCTTCAGACCTGGAAAGCCTGGACGACCGCGTCCGGTCACGGCTGGCGGGCGGCCTGGTGGTCGAAATGGCCGCGCTCGGCGAGGAATTGCGGTTCGAAATCCTCAAGGCCCGGGTCATGGCGGCGCGGACGCACCATCCGGCCTTTGATGTCCCGCTCCCGGTGCTTGGCTATATCGCCAAAACGGTCACCCATAACGGCCGCGACCTGGAAGGCGCGCTCAATCGGCTACTCGCCCATAACAAGCTCACCGGACATGCCGTGACGCTGGAAATGGCCGAGCGCGAGGTGCGCGACCTGATCCGGCCGCAGGAACCCAAGCGGGTCAAGATCGAGGACATCCAGCGCGTGGTCGCTCGTCAGTACAACGTGAGCCGGTCCGATCTGCTGTCATCGCGGCGCACGGCCAACGTCGTCCGCCCACGCCAGGTGGCGATGTATCTCGCCAAGACCCTGACCCTGCGCTCGCTGCCGGAAATCGGCCGGCGCTTCGGCGGCCGCGACCACACCACCGTCCTGCACGCGGTGCGCAAAATCGAAGGTCTCGTCGGCAATGACATGGCGCTCGCCGAGGAAATCGAGATCCTCAAACGGCAATTGCAGGAATAGGCGCCGCGCGCTAACCGATCAACAAAGGGGCCCCGTTCCACGCTTGGACGGGGCCCTTCGCTTTGCGGCTGCCTTGTGGACGCCCCGGGAAAAGACCGCCGGCCCGGCTGCGTGCCCTTGCGCAAGGCGCACTCTTTCGTCACCTTTGCTCCCCGGCTTCGCATTCCGCGAGCGCCGGCTTGTCGTTGCGCCTTGTTTCAGGATCCGTTTCAAAGGCGCCCGAGCGGGTTTTCCAATGAAAGTGACAGTCGAGCGTGCAGAGCTTTTGAAGTCGCTGGGCCACGTGCATCGCGTGGTGGAGCGGCGCAATACCATTCCAATTCTGGCCAACGTGCTGGTCAAGGCCGATAAAGGCAAGCTCAGCCTGAAGGCGACTGATCTCGATCTCGAGGTTACCGACTCAATCGCCGCCGAGGTGTCGCCCGGCGGCTCGACTACGGTGCCGGCGCACATGTTCTACGAGATCGTGCGCAAGCTGCCTGAGGGCGCACAGATCATCGTCGAGGGATCCGGCGACCGTGCGGTGCTTTCGCTGCGTGCAGGACGCTCGCGCTTTACCCTGCAGACGTTACCGGAGAGCGACTTCCCCGATCTCGCCGCCGGTGAGATGAGCCATTCATTCAAGGTTGCCGCCGCGGATTTCAAGCGGCTGATCGACAAGACGCAGTTCGCAATCTCGACCGAGGAGACGCGCTATTACCTCAACGGCATCTATCTGCACACCGCGGGCACCGCCAAGGCCGGCACATTGCGGGCGGTGGCAACCGACGGGCACCGCCTCGCGCAGGTCGAACTGCCGCTGCCGCAAGGCGCCGCCGGAATGCCCGGCATCATCGTGCCCCGCAAGACCGTGGGCGAGGTGCAACGCCTGATCGAGACCGGCGAAGGCGAGGTCGGGATTGAAATGTCCTCCGGCAAAATCCGCTTTACCATCGGCAATGTCGTTCTGACCTCAAAGCTGATCGACGGCACCTTCCCCGACTACGCCCGGGTCATTCCGGCCAACAACGACAAGAGCCTTGTCGTCGACAAAAAGGATTTCGAGGCCGCCGTCGACCGCGTCTCAACGGTGTCGAGCGAGCGCGGCCGTGCGGTCAAGCTCTCGATCACCGGCGGACGGCTTGTGCTATCGGTGACCAACCCCGATTCCGGGAGCGCCACCGAAGAGATCGAGGTCGAGTACGACGCCGATCCGCTCGATATCGGATTCAACTCGCGTTATCTGCTCGACATCGCCGCGCAGATCGAAGGCGAAGTTGCCGTGCTCAAGCTCGCCGACCCCGGTTCGCCCACGCTCATCCAGGACAAGGACGCCAAAGGCGCGCTCTATGTCCTTATGCCGATGCGGGTGTGAGCTTCTCTCGATAAGCTAGAGGGTGGTATGGGTCACCAATGGCCGCCGCCTTCATTCGACGTCTGACGTTCACTAATTTCCGCAGCTATCACGCCGCGCAGATTCTTCTCGAGCGCGCCGGGCCGGTGGTCCTCACCGGCGCCAATGGCGCCGGCAAAACCAATCTGATCGAGGCGATCTCGCTGCTTGCCCCCGGCCGCGGGTTGCGACGCGCGACCATGGAGGAGCTCGCCTTTTCGGAAGGCGATGGCGCCTGGGCCATTTCAGCCGAAATCGAAGGCATGCTGGGTCTCGCAACGCTCGGCACCGGCATTGATCCGCCGGCGGGCGATGAATCCGCCCTCACCCGCAAATGCCGTATCGACCGCGAAAGCGTGGGTTCGGCCGCCGCCTTCGCGGACCACCTGCGCGTGGTCTGGCTCACGCCGGCGATGGATCCGCTGTTCAGCGGCCCGGCATCGGAGCGCCGGCGCTTCCTTGATCGGTTGGTGCTCGCAGTCGACGCGCAGCACTCGAGCCGCGTCGCCGCGCTCGAACGCAGCTTGCGTTCACGCAACCGTCTGTTGGAAAATTCGCCGGGCGACACACACTGGCTCGACGCGATCGAACACGAAACCGCCGAGGTCGCAGTTGCTGTCGCTGCGGCACGCGCGGAAACCGTCAAACGACTCGCGGCGGCACTCCATGCATCGCGTGGCGAGGCGCCGGAATTTCCGCAAGCGGAAATCGCGCTGGAAGGCTGGATGGAGCAGCTGCTGCCAGACCACAGCGCGCTTGAAATCGAGGACCGGTATCGCGCGCTCCTGAAGGACAACCGCGCGCGTGATGCCGCTGCCGGGCGTACGCTCGACGGGCCGCACTTGTCCGATCTTTCCGTCAGTCACGCGAGCAAGAATATCCCGGCCGCGGACGCCTCGACCGGTGAACAGAAAGCGCTGTTGATCCGCCTGGTGCTCGCGCATGCGAGCTTGATCAAGCAAATGACGGGCTTTGCGCCGCTGCTGTTGCTCGACGAGGTGATCGCGCATCTCGATCCGGCGCGGCGCGCGGCGCTCTACGACGCGCTTACGTCGCTGGCGGCGCAAGTCTGGATGACCGGCGCCGACCCCGCCGCCTTCGGCGACATCATCGGTCGCGCACAGGTGTTCGTCGTTCGCGGCGGCAACGTGGAACCCGCTGGGGCACAGTTCCCTTAAAGCCGCTCACATTTTGTTAATTCAAATGCGATCAATTCTTCGAAAATAGGAACCATCGCCAAGCGCATTGCTTTACTCCTATTGACGCGAACACATAGCGATGAAGATGGAAACGGACGCAGCAGTCGCCAAGGTCAGAAACGAGCTTTATCGCGCGTTCGACAAGACGCGCGCTGAACTTGATCGTATCGAGATTCTGGCGGCTGGCCTCGCGGCGTTCAATGCGCCGATTCCCGACTACGAACCGACGTTCCATCACATGCGTCGCCTGGACCTGAGCAAACACGAACTGCCGTCGGACTAGACATCCCCGAGCAGCTCGCGCCGCTGACGCTCGGACGCGTCGGAGTATCGTCGGAGCGCGTGCGCTTCGCTGAGCAGCCCGGTGACTTGACGACGCTCCAGCGAATCGACAACAGCCAAAGCCTCGGCTTCGTAGCGGTCAAAGGCCGCAATGGCTTCCTGTGCCGTCATTTGCGACAAGAGCATGTGGTCGCTGTGGTGCAGTATATTGCGCAACGAAGCCGTCGCGCCGAGTTCGGCCGCGTGGGCTTCGGCCACGATGACCATTCCTGCGTAGCGTCCGTCCTCGTCCACGGCGATGACTTGAGTGGTCGAGCCAAGCGGAAATGCTTCGCGAAACGTCGGGATCGGCGAATCAACGGGCGTCGTTCGCACATCCGCCCGCATCATTTGCGCCACGGTCAGGTCACGGATCCAGCCGACATCGGCCGCGCTGCGAATGGTTTCGCCGCGCAGATGGAAGCGCCAGGTGGCAAATGAATAACCGAAGAATTCGCGCGTCACCTGCATCGCTATGATCGCCGCGATGACCACTGCGGTGGTGAGCCACAAATCGCCGGTGGTTTCCAACGCGATAAACGTCATGGTCAACGGGCCGCCGATCACCGAGACCGACAGCGCACACATGCCGATGATGGCGTAGGAATCCGGGTCGATATGCAGACCGGGCAAGAGAGCCCCTAGCCCGAATGCGAACAACTGTCCGCCAAGGGCGCCCAGCAAGAGCGAGGCGAAAAACAAGCCACCGCGGAAACCGGAGCCGAGCGAGACCATAGACGCCAGCGACTTCAGCACGAAGATTAACGCGATGGTAGCAAGTGGCAGCCTGAAGATACCCGTCAGATGCAGCGCGCCGTGACCGGAGGACATGACCTGCGGCGAGATCATGGCGAGCAGGCCGACCGCCGCGCCACCGAACATCGGGCGCAATGCCGGCTTCACCCGCAAGCGCGTGAACAACAATTCGCATGCGGCCACGCCGCGCATCAGCACGATACCGAACACGGCCGCGAGCACGCCGACAAAGGCCGCGATCACCACATCATGGACCGCGAGATTTGATACCGCACCGGTCTCGATGCCGAGTCGATCGGGCGTGAAGACTTGCGCTGTCAAATAGCCGACAAGAGATGCCATGCCGACCGGTGCGAGCGAAGCGATCGAATAACTGCCGATAATCAGTTCGAAGCCGTAAAAAGCACCCCCGAGTGGTGCACCGAACGCGCCGGCAATCGCAGCCGCCGACCCGCAGCCGACCAGGATGCGCATATCGCTGCGCCGCAGCCGAAACGAACGCCCGATGGCCGAAGCGATGCCGCTGGCGAGCTGCGTATAACCCGCTTCCAATCCGACCGACGCTCCGATGCCGCTCGACCATACCGTCTGTGCTGCAACGATCAGGCTGCCGCGCATGGACATGCGTCCCCCATGCAGCGCATTGGCCTCGATCGGGTCGACCTCGGTGCCACGTCTGCGCGTGATGTAGGCAGTCACGAGACCGAACAGCAGCCCGCCTAGGCACGGTGGTATGAACGCACGGAGCGGATCGAGCGAAACACGGCCCGACAGCCGTTCACCAGGATCGAGCCCGAAAATAACCTGATGCATGTAGCCAACCGCCTCGCCCATCGCGGCGACCGCAAGCCCGGCAATGGCCCCGATGATGACCGCCAGCACGATCACACTCGATTCCCGCGCGCGGACAATCGCGCGCAAGCGGTGCGGGACTTCGAGCGGGCGGGTGAACCAGTGCATGCTGGGTGAATTCAAATCGGGCGGAAAGTGTCAGTGCCTTAAATGCCATGGCGCAACCAGGTGCAAGCGATGGATTCAACGCGCGAAAGCCGGCTTCGATCGCCGCCAATCCGGTCATTTACGACGCACAAAAATGCGGGCGATTCGAACTAAAAATGGGGTGAAAAAAGTGGGGCTTTTTACACCCATAGGTCTTTAAAAAACGTTGCTAGATCAACATATTAAGCCCACTGACTTTGCGCTGTACGGGACCCATTTTTCATGTCACACAAACTGCTCATTCCGACTCAATTTTCTGTTCGATTCGAGGGTGCCGCCAATGGCTGAACCGGCCCGCAAGAACCCATCCGACTATGGCGCCGAATCGATCAAGGTCCTCAAAGGTCTCGATGCCGTGCGCAAGCGGCCGGGCATGTATATCGGCGATACCGATGACGGATCCGGTCTTCACCACATGGTCTACGAAGTGGTGGACAACGCCATCGACGAGGCCCTCGCGGGATATGCCACCGAAGTCGTGGTGACGCTCAACCCGGATGGCTCCTGCACCGTGCGGGACAACGGCCGCGGTATTCCGACTGACATTCACAAAGGCGAAGGCGTGTCGGCTGCCGAGGTCATCATGACCCAGCTGCACGCCGGCGGAAAATTCGACCAGAACGCCTACAAGGTTTCAGGCGGCCTGCACGGCGTCGGCGTGTCAGTGGTCAACGCATTGTCGAGCTGGCTCAAGCTCACGATCTGGCGCGACGGCAAAGAGTACTTCATGGAGTTCCGCGACGGCGTGGCGGTTGCTCCGCTGAAGGCCGCCGGTGACGCGAAAGACAAACGCGGCACGGAAGTCACTTTCATGCCTTCGACCAAGACATTCACGATGGTCGAGTTTGACTTTGCCACGCTCGAGCATCGCTTGCGCGAGCTGGCATTCCTGAATTCCGGTGTCGTCATCATCCTCGCCGACCAGCGTCATGCGGTCGAAAAGCGCGAAGAGATGAAATACGAGGGCGGCGTGGAAGCGTTCGTTAAATTCCTCGATCGCAACAAGACCGCGCTTATTCCCAAACCAGTCATGATCAAGGCCGAGCGCGAAGGTATCACGGTCGAGTGCGCGCTGTGGTGGAACGACGGCTATCACGAAAGCGTACTCTGCTTTACCAACAACATCCCGCAACGTGACGGCGGCACGCATCTCGCCGGCTTCCGCGGCGCACTCACCCGTCAGATCACGCAATACGCCGAGACCGCCGGCACATCTCGCAAGGAGAAAGTCGCGCTCACAGGCGACGACTGCCGCGAGGGACTGACGGCAGTGCTGTCCTGCAAAGTGCCCGATCCGAAGTTCTCCTCGCAGACCAAGGACAAGCTGGTGTCCTCGGAAGTGCGCCCGGTGGTCGAAAACGTCATCAACCAGGCTCTGCAGGATTGGTTCGAAATCCATCCGCAGGAAGCCAGGGTCATTGTCGGCAAGGTGGTCGAAGCAGCAGCCGCGCGCGAAGCCGCGCGCAAGGCGCGCGAGTTGACCCGCCGCAAGGGTGCGCTCGACGTTTCGTCACTCCCCGGCAAGCTTGCCGACTGCCAGGAGCGCGATCCCGCGAAATCGGAGTTGTTCATCGTCGAGGGTGACAGCGCCGGCGGCTCCGCCAAGCAGGGCCGCAACCGCGAATTCCAGGCCGTGCTGCCACTGCGCGGCAAGATTTTGAACGTCGAGCGTGCGCGCTTCGACAAGATGCTGGGTAGCCAGGAGATCGGCACGCTGATCACAGCGCTCGGCACCGGCATCGGGCGTGACGAGTTCAATCCGGATAAGCTGCGCTACCACAAGATCATCATCATGACGGACGCGGACGTGGACGGCTCGCACATCCGCACGTTGCTATTGACGTTTTTCTTCCGCCAGATGGAGGAGCTGATCAAGCGCGGCCATATCTACATTGCGCAACCGCCGCTCTACAAAGTCGCGCGTGGAAAGTCCGAACAATATTTGAAAGACGAGCGCGCGCTGGAAGACTATCTGATTATGACTGGTGTCGAGGAAGCGGTGCTACGTCTTGCCTCCGGCGAAGAGCGCGCCAGCGAGGACCTGCGCAAGCTGGTCGAACAGGCGCGGTCCGTCCGTATTCTGCTCAACGGGCTGCACAGCCGGTATAATCGCCAGGTCGTTGAACAGGCGGCCATCCTTGGCGTGCTCAGCTCCGATATTTTCGGCGATCCGAAGAAGGCCAAAGCAGCGGCGCCCTACATCGCCAAACGCCTCAATGCACTCTCCGAGGAAACCGAGCGCGGCTGGGAAGGTGAATTCAGTGAAGAAGCGGGTTTCACTTTCACCCGCACGCTGCGCGGGGTGAAAACCATCGCCATCATCGATCACGCACTACTCGGCTCCGCAGATGCGCGCAAGCTCGACGAATATGCTGCCTCATTGCAGAAGATCTACGAGAAGCCCGGTTCATTGCGCCGCAAGGATGAGACCTGGGCTATCCATGGCCCCGTCGGCCTGTTCGAAGCCATTACCGGTGCCGGACGCAAAGGTGTCACGATGCAACGCTACAAGGGCCTCGGCGAAATGAACCCGGAGCAACTCTGGGAAACCACACTCGACACCAATGCGCGCTCGCTGCTGCAAGTGCGCATCAAAGAAGTGGACGAAGCCAATGTGCTGTTCGACCAGCTGATGGGTGATCTGGTCGAGCCGCGACGGCAATTCATCCAGGACAATGCACTGGCGGCCAGCGTCGACGTCTGACGCCCTCGAACGTTATGGCGCGTCGCAAACCTGCGCAACGCCCCTGACCCAGCCACCGTGGCCGTTGGACAGGGGAACATCCCGCCAATAGCAGCTGGGCGTCACGTCGTAGTAGCCGTAGCAGCCGCCCAACGCACAGCCGCGCTCCCAAACGGGATTGCCGACATAGCGCAGCCGTACGGTGCGCGAAGAGCTCCGCCCAATAGGCGCATCACAATCACCGCAATAAGGAAGCTGCTCGACAACGCGGATACGCGGATCAGAAACGACAACGCGATCGACGTAGTCTCCGCCTTGCGAGATACGCAGAGATCGATGCACGGGATAAAGATCGGCGGCTTGAGCAGATCCGGCGAGCGCGCCGAGTAGCGTGAAGCCCAGAATTCCCAAAACAATGCGACGCATGACACGATCCTCCCGGATATCCGCTACCGATGCTATCCGCAGAAACGCTGAGCCATTGTCCGCGGAGGTAAAATGCTCAGGACGTCAGCCGCGCACCAATGCTCAGGCCGATAACCAGCGCACCCAGGAACAGCACCACGAAGATGCCGAACAGCCATTGTGCGATGGTGGCCGAGGCGGCCTCGACGTCGGTAAAGCCGAAAATACCGGCGACAATCGCAATCAGCAGGAAAACAAAGGCCCATTTCAGCATTGGCGCCTCCTAGACAGGTCCGCCCCAATAATGAGCAAGGCCGCCATAGAGTTCCATCCCTAGCGAGAGGACCCAGGAGCGCGCGTCCGCGGGTCGCGGGCCGGCCAGGCGCCGGTATCGACGCGGGCCATAAAATCGCCGACCACCTTGTTGAACAGGTCCGGCTCTTCGAGATTCACCGCATGGCCGGTCTTCGGAAATACGACGAGGCCGGAGGCGGCAATCGCATCCTTCATGAACAGGCCCGGCTCGATGCAGCGCTCGTCCTCGTCGCCAACCACGATCAGCGCCGGCGTCGTCAACTTTCGAATTTCGCTCTCAAAATCATAGAGAGAAGGACGCGCACCCTGGAAGCCGCGTGACATGTGCGCGGAGCCCTGGGCGTCATGCTCGGATAGTTGTCTTGAAAACTCGGCGAAACCGCGCGGATCCTTGAGCTCGAAGGGAATGCGGCTCGGGCTGCGGCCATAAGTTTTCGCGACGGCGGCCGAACCTTCGCGTTCGAATTGCACGGCGAGGTCGCGCGATCGTTTGTGGAAGCCCTCGGTGTACCATCGCTCGCTGCCTGAGCCCGCGCCGGCAAGCACAAGCGAGCGCACACGGCGGGGATGGTTGAGTGCGACCTGCAGCGCCGTGTATCCGCCCATCGACAGGCCAATGATGTGGGCTTTGTCGATTTTCAGATGATCAAGCACCGCGACGGCATCGCGCATCACATTCAGGTAGCTGTACGTCGCAGGATCCGATGGCACGTCTGACGGTTTGTAGCCGCGTGCGGCATAGGCAATGCAACGATACCGCTTGCCGAATTCACGCAGTTGCGGCTCCCAGCTGCGATGGTCGCCGGCAAATTCGTGCACGAACAGGATCGGCGTGCCCTGCCCGACTTCTTCGTAATAGAGTTTCACGTTGTCCGCTGTGGTCGCATAAGGCATCAGATTGAACCCTGAATTAGATCGATCAGCTTCGTGGCATTCCTTGAACCTTCATCGCGATGCGCACGAGATCGGCGATGTTACGCGCGCCGATACGTTCCATCACCCAAGCGCGGTGATTCTCCACGGTCTTCGGGCTGATTTTGAGTTGTGATGCGATTTCCTTGTTCGACAACCCGGCCACGGCAAGCTCCATGACCTGGCGCTGCCGGGTCGAGAGCGTCTCGAAGCGGGATCGCAAGTTTTCCAGTTCGGCCGTATCGATTTCAGGCTGCTGATGCTTTTCAATCGCAATTTTGATGCTCGCGAGCAGACGAGCCTCGTCGAATGGCTTTTCAATGAAATCGAACGCTCCGACCTTGATGGCGGCGACAGCCATATCGACGTCGCCATGGCCGGTGATCAGGACAACCGGCGCGACCAGACCTCCGGTCTTTAGCCGGTGAACCAGATCCAGGCCCGACATGCCGGGCATGCGAACGTCCGAAACAATGCAGTCAAATCGTTGTCCGTCCTCGATTGCGGAAAGAAATTCCTGCGCGGATGCAAAGCAGGTTGTTTCAATGTTCTGCTGGGCGAAATAGAGGCGCAATGAGTCGAGGACCGCTTCGTCGTCGTCAATAACCGCAATACGAATGAGAGCGCTCATGCCTTGGCCCTCTTTGCGATGGGCAGCGTAAAGTGGACGGCGCCGCCCTGCGAGCCATCGTCGATCCATAGCTTGCCACCATGCGCCTCGACGATCGACCGGCACAGCGGCAACCCAATGCCGAGCCCTTCGGCTTTGCTGGAAGACAATGGCAGAAATGCACTTTCAAGGAGCGTGGGCGGAAAGCCCGGCCCGGTGTCAACGACACGGACTTCAATGAACTCGGCGTCGAATGTATTCGCCGCGATCAGAATTGAGCCCCGCATATTTCCGATCGCTTCGATCGCATTGCGCAGAAGATTGATCAGAACCTGCTCGACCTGAAGGAGATCGACCATGATGCGCGGAAGATCTGCGGCAATGTCGGTTCGGGCGCTCACGCGCGTGCGTTCGAGATCCGGCCGGCACAATTCGAGTGCCTCTTCCACTATCTGCTCGAATCGGCATGGCGCGCGGTTGCTGCGATCGAGCCGGACCAAAGCACGCAAATGGCGAACGACTTCGGCCGCTCGCTCAACCTGAGCGACTGCCTTTTTCGCTGTTTCGGCAGCCGTTACAACATCAACAGGCGCCGCGCTCATCGCTTCGTTGACAAGCCGCGTATAAGTGCCGGCGGCCATCAGGGGCTGGTTGAGCTCATGCGCGACTGCGGCGGCGAGCTCACCCATGCTTCCAAGCCGTGCCAGACGCGAATGCGATTCTTGCTGCAATCGCAATTGCGCTTCGGTACGCCGCCGTTCTGTAACCAGTTCGCCGGCAACCAGGCCGGTCACTGCCAGGACGAGCATCAGCGCCTGAAAGGCCGTTACGTCGAATGTTCCGGCAGGAAAAAGTTGAATGCCCAGGATGAGACCGAGCTGCGTGACCAGAATCCCGACGCTGACGCCCTCCGAACCGGTGCGAACGGCAAGCCAGACAATCGGCAGAAAGAGCACATAAAACAGCTGAAATTGTTGTTCTTCCGCCAGACCAAACACCAGCGCCAGCGCTATGCCGATTGCAACAAACTGGAGCGACGTTTCTGTCGTCATTGGCAAGATGCGTCGGCGCGTCAATGCAAATAACGCAAATGGCGCTATCACCGTAATACCAATGACGTCACCAACCCAATAGCGCAGCGTCGCCGCCGTGAAGTCCGCGGGTGGCAGCAATCCCGCAGCGATCGTCAGCCTCACATATCCAATTGCGACGAAAGCCGCACTCACAACCGCAACGATCATCAACAGAACGAGATCGCGCATCGAGTCGAGCGTGGGTTCAAATCGCAACTTCGGATGCAACAAAATAGTCAATGCCATGGAATAACCGCCGCCGACCAACGCCGAAGCAAGGATCTCGACTTGCCAGGGCATGGCGAACTGCTGATTCAGATAGTCGGCCAGCAAAGGACTGATGAGCAAAAAGGGAATCATCCGGAGTCCAAACAGCAGGAGCAGAACAAAGCTCAAGCCGGTACCGGGATTCCAGGGCGTAATTCCGAGGTGTGCGTAGGGCTCGATGAAGCTGATCCAGTCGAGCACCGCGTATGCAGCAAGGTAAATAAGTCCGACGATCAATTTATGCGCGTCGGAAACTCGCGGAAATGCCATCGCTCGCAATCGCTCCGCCCGAATTCTGGTGGTCATCAATTTTAGACCCTCTCCCGCGACGGCACCCCCGATATTAGTCCCTAGGGGGAAATACCCAAGTGGACAGCCCCGGGTATTCATCCTGAATTGTAGCGGGGTTCGGCGACCCTATGCTTCCGGTACGGCAATCCGAATTGCCGCAAGCGGGCAGGGATCGTGCCGAACAGACTTCCATTGACGGTGAATTCCCCGGCCCGCGCGGGAAGCGTTCGATTGCGAAGACCCCCGAGCAATCGGCCCTTACGCAAATGGCGGAGCATCCGTGGGCCCGCAGGCGGACCAACGAGCCGGTCGGCCGCGCGGATCTCCGTCAGCTGCGTTCTCGTCAACTGGGCCGGACTCGTGGCGCTTTGGGCACTCCCCTATCTGACATTGCTCGATCATCTCCGTGTAGACGCAGCGCGCTCTGAAGTTCTGCAGTGGTCGCTGCTCGTCGTCGGCGCGCTCGGACTCGTCAGCATTCTCTACACGGCATGGCGAGAAACGCTCGATCCCGCGTGGCGCGCGCGACATGGATTAGCGCTTCGCAAGCGCCCCGGCCGCCCACACACCGGAAACGTCGCTTAATCGAACTGCGCAGGGATCGCGAATGATCAATTTCTTGAACGATATCGGCGTCAATGCGCAGCCGCAGTTCTGGATATCGGTCGTTCAAATTATCTGGATCAACGTCCTGCTCTCGGGCGACAACGCCATCGTCATTGCGCTCGCCTGCCGGAATTTGCCGCAAAAGCAGCGCCTCACCGGAATGGTGTTGGGTACGGGAGTTGCGCTTTTATTGCGTCTGATCTTTGCGACCATCGTCTCGACACTCATGTTGCTGCCCTACGTCAAGATCGCCGGTGGCGCCGCGCTTCTCTGGATTGCGGTCAAGTTACTTTCGTCCAACGAGGGCCCCGAAAACGGAGATTCAACGTCGCAGAGTCTCTGGCGCGCCGTGAAACTCGTAGCCGTTGCCGACGTGGTTATGAGCCTCGACAACGTCATTGCGGTAGCCGCCGTGGCCGACGGAAGCCTGGCACTCCTCGTGTTCGGACTGGGGGTCAGCATTCCCGCCATTGTCGCGGGCGCCAACATCATCATGGCCATGCTTAATTATTTCCCGCTCATCATTTGGGCAGGCGCCGGTTTGCTGGGATGGATCGCGGGCGACGTGATTGCCAGCGATCCGATTATCGCGGACTACGCAGCGTCGTTTGGCGCCGGCGCGCCGGCAAAGATCAAGCTCATCTTCGCGATTGCCGGCATGGCCGGGACCGTGGGCTTCTGCCTCATTAGCCGGGCACGGCTGCGCGCGCCACGACTCGATTATTAACGCGTCAAAATAAATCCAGGTATTCTTTCTGCTCCCAAGGCGTCGGCTCCGGCTGCTCGCGCGATTCTTTCTGGAAACGCTCGAGTTCGGCTGCCTTGATATGCGTGTAGTAGTCGACAAAGCCCGCGCCAAAACCGGCGCGGAAAGTCTCGTCGGCCCGCAGCGCCGTCAGGGCCTCGCCGAGAGTTTTTGGCAACAGCGCGGCCACCGCCTCGTAGGGCGTATCGGCGGATGGGCCAGGATCGAGCCTGCGGGCGATGCCGTCGAGCCCTGAATAGATCTGCGACGCTACATAGAGATAGGGGTTTGCTGCAGGCTCGCCGACCCTGTTTTCCAGGCGGGTCGCGACGTCTCCCGGCTGGCCTAGCACACGCACCATGGCACCGCGGTTATCGCGCGCCCAGATGGCGCGGTCGGGAGCGAGCGAATAAGGCCGGTAACGCTTGTAGCCGTTGATGGTCGGCGTGGTGAACGCCGCCGCGGCGCGCGCATGGCTGAGCAGGCCGCCGAGATAATATTTGCCGACCGTCGAGAGCACGTCGCGGTGATCAAACGCGAACGCGTTTCGTCGCGACCTGGTCTCGATCAGCGACTGGTGCAAGTGCCATCCGCTCGACATCATGTTGGGCAATGCCGGCCGGCACATGAAGCTCGCAAGATAGCCGTGGCGGCGCGCGATCTGCTTCACCGCCGCACGAAACAGCACCATGGTATCGGCACATTCCTGACCCGCTTGCGGGCGAAACGTGAATTCGCACTGGCTCGGGCCGAGCTCGACTTCCACGGAGCGGAGCGGAAGGCCGAGCTGCTCGATGCCATGGCGGAGCAGCTCCACCACCGGATCGAGCATGTCGTAACGCGATTCGGTGAGATACTGGTGGCCTTGCGTCAACAGGCTGACGTCGGGCGCTTCCGGCGGCCAGGTCGCGTCGGCAGGGGCCAGACGCGGATTTGTCAGCTTGAACAGATGAAATTCAACTTCCAGCCCCGCGACGAAATCGAAGCCGCCTTTGGCAAGCGTAGCGAGCGCGTCACGGCAGCGCGCGCGCGTGGAAAACGGCACCGGCTGACCATTCGCGAAATAAATGTCGCAAAGCATCCAGCCGGTCTTGTTCGCCCAGGGCAGAACGCGGAACGTCGTCGGATCGGCGACCATGACAAAATCGCCACCGCCTTGCATCTGCTCCATCGCAAAGCCGCCGCCGGGCGTGAACACCGGGTAGACGGTGCGGTGCGCCGTGTCTTTCGCGAGCAGGGTTGTGGTCATGCTGACGCCGCTGCGCATCGCGCCTGCGGCTTCCGATGCAAGCAGCGTTTTGCCGCGCAGCACGCCGTGCTGGTCGGCAAAGGAGAAGCGTACGACCTCGAGTTTTTCTTTTTTGATGCGGCGTTCGACCTGCGCGGCCGCCTTTGCCTGCGCGTCGTTCCACAAGCCGTGGCGCTCGACGAAGCTGGCGGATCTACGCGAACGCGGGGGCATTCGATTTAATGCCCGTTGGCCCAGCTCGCAGCTTTACGCTTCACGGCGTCGGTCTTCTGCCAATAGCCCTGCCAGTCGCCGGCGGGACCAATGCCGTCGATTGCCGCCGGACCTGTCATGCTCGCAGCATGTGCGGGATCAAGGACCATGATCGGCTTTTCGCCCTTGCCCGCCTGCTCGATGGCCTGCCGAAGCAGCTTGCGATAGGCGCTGATCGCCTTGTCGGAGGTGCCGAGGTGCTCTTCGGTGCGGTCCTGGATCGCACCCATCGACTCGCAAGCCCACTGGTCGTGCACGTTGATGTCGGCACCCATGCCGGTAAAGGTCTCGTGTTCCTGCTCGTGCGGATCAAAGCCGTAGTCGTTGCTCTTGTTTTTGTTCGGGATGTAATCGGGCAACTGGTAGAGCGCGAGCCGCTGGCGCCGCATTTCGTCTTTGTCGACGGGAGCGCCGAACGAAGTGAAGATCGCGTACCAATAGTGCTTCGAATCGTCGATCGGCACGTGCCATTGCGTGATCGTCATCTCCCGACTCATCGGAATGATGAACGCATTGGGAAACATCAGGTTGGTGACGCGCACATGCATGCTAGCGTCGCTGATCTGACGCAACGTCAGCAGCCGGAACCCGAATTCTGTCGGCTCAACTTCGATCCGCGGCCGTGTCACCTCGCGCATGATGCGCGACATCGGCATGTCGGAATCGCGCGAGGTGTCGCGAAAGAGCTTTCCGTAACCCTGGCTCGGATCCTCGTCCTGGAAAAACCGGTGCAGAAATGACGTGTGCACGGGATCGATGCCGACCTCGAGCGATTGCAGCCAATTGCAGTCGATCATACCCTTAAACGCAAACGTGTGGCTTGCGGGCGCAACGAAGCAGTCGAAATGCGGTAGCGCCGGCGGCGCGCCGGGCCCGAGAAAGGCAAACAGGATGCCGCTCTTCTCAACGACCGGATAAGATTTCTGTTTGATCTGCGAGCAGAGATTGCTGTCTTCGGGCTCGGCCGGCGTCTCCAGGCATTTGCCGTTGACGTCGAACAGCCAGCCATGAAAGGCGCAACGCAACCCGCCGTTTTCGAGTCTCCCGTAGGCCAGATCGGTGCCGCGATGCGGGCAGCGGCGGCCGATCAAACCATAACGACCCTGCTCGTCCTTGAAGATCACCAGGTCTTCGCCGAACAGCCGCACCGGTTTCACCGGACGGTTGCCGGAGAGCTCATCAACCAAAGCTGCAGGCTGCCAATAGCGCCTCATCAACCCACCCGCAGGTGTGCCGGCTCCGGTTCGGGTGATGAAATCGTTCTGTTCCGCACTCAACATTGGCAACCATCCCCATAGACGCCCAAGGATGACTGTATACGAAATCCGCGACCGACCGAAAGCTGCCGGCGGCCCCGCACGCAACGCAAAACGGCCGGCACCGGGCCGGCCGTATGAGCGATAAAACAGGCAGGATCTAGTTCGGTTGGCGTGCCGCCCAGCCCATGTCCATGCGCCGTCGCCAGGCGGTCTGGCGCAGGCCCACCAAACGTTGTGCGGCGGTTTTTGCTTCGGCGCGGCTGGCCGCCGCGCACGTGCGATATTCGAGATCAGCGACGCGCGACACCAGCGGCTGCCTCCGAAATAGCCTTGTGAACGCGCTGGCACCGTCATTCAGCTTCAGATCCGCCAGCGAATTGGCGACGTTGCCGGAATGCCCGAAGGCAACAACCCGGCCGGTCATCGTATGGCGGACTTCGTAGACACCAGGGCCAATGGGCGCTTCAACATGTTCGCCGCTATATGCATCTGGAAATCGCTTCCAATTACTCCAAGTCTGAACCATGAAAATCCCTCAGAATCTCATTCAAAAACGCGCTGCAAGAACGCGACAACTAACCATTGGTTCCGCCAGGTCAACTGGCTGCCACAGGGGGTGTTGATAAGCTGGCAATAGCGGCTGCAATTTGACGCGGAGCAAGCCCCACGTATTTCCACTTACGAGTGCAGTTAACTGCCTCGGTTAATGGCCCGGCAGAACCAGAACTTTCGGTTTTGCCGGGAGACTTGTCTTGCTGACCACCAGAGATGGTATTTCAGCCACCTCAACGTCCCACTCCTGGCGAACACGCTGCAAAAAACGGTCAAGCGTGTAAGCGCTGAAATAGTGCATCGGGATCATCAGCGGCGCCTTGAGCGCGTGCAACACTTCGATCATGCCATCCAGGTCAAGCGTATAGGACCCATCCACCGGCACGAGCACGATGTCGACGCGGCCAATTTCGTTGAGCTGCTGCTGCGTCAATGTGTGATGCAAATGACCGAGATGCGCGACGCATAAATTGGCAACCTCGAAAATGAAAATTGAATTGCCGTGCCGCTCGGTGCCGCCCTCGAACGACCGGATATTGGTCGGGACATTGCGCACGCGCACATCTTTGTATTGCAGATCGACGCGCGCGGGCTTCTCGTCGTCGGCCCAGCCGTGCAGCACGTATTTGATCCCTGGATCCGGCGACAATGTGTAGTGCGTCGAGTGCGCATGATTCATCGTTGCAATGTCCGGCAGCACCGGTGGCCTGACATAGTCGTTGTAATCTGTGGCAATCCGAACAAGCTGCGGGCTCTCGATCAGGAAGGTCGAGTGGCCAATATAGCTGATGCGCAACTGATCGTGCTCGAGCGCGGCAAGGCGCAGCGATGCTGGCTGGACGAGCGGTGATCGGGTGGCGATCAGGCCTGGGCAGCTTTCCGTCATTTCGGGTTTTGCGGGTGTCGGCGCCGCGCCTTGCGCCCTCGCCTGCCCTGCGCATGCGATGACGGATGCCGCCGTCAGGATTTTCAGCGCACCGTTGAGCATGAGATGACCCGCGCCAGTTCAGCGGCGGGAAATCTGGCACGGTTTCACAGGGCTCGCTACCGGCCTCACGCGCAAATGAAGAGCGGCGCCCGAGGGGCGCCGCCGATTGTGGTCCGCATTGTGCTGGTGGTCAGAACTGCTCGAAATAGCGGCGGTCGCGCATCGATATGATGATGCCCTTTGGGGTCACCACCAGCCAGCGGCCGTCCTGACGTTTGATCTGCTCGACGGGGCCGAGGCCCGGCAGTGGCGCGCCCGGAACCACCTGATAGACGTCGCCATGGCCCTGCACATAAACGTAACCGTCGCGCGTCTCGCGGATTGACCAGTCCGGCACGATCGAAAAGCGGGCCGGCGGAAGCGGTTCGTTAGCAGCAGCCTGCGGCGGCCGGGGAGCGGGTAGTGGCGCGGACGCCTGCGGTACCGGTGGGACCGTCTGCGGCGGGCTGATCGACCCGGTGATGTCCGCGGTCTCCCGGCTCAGGCGATCGCTGAGTTTCGCAATCTGGCTGTGCGCTGCTTTGTTGGCGGCTTCGAGGCTCGCCTTCAGATTTGTGATTTCCTTGCTGAGATGCGCGACGGATTGTTGCGTCGCCTTGTTCTCTTCCATCGTCGCAATGTCGACTGCTGGCGCTTTGGCGAACCCGCCGGTTGCAGCAGCGCCGACGACGGCACCGAAGGCCGCTGCGATCGCCACGGATGCGGCAAGCAGGGCGTAACGTTTGTGGCGTGGACGGAAATGAAAGCGCGGAAAATGTATCAGCGTGGATGATGCCGCTGGCGCTTCGTCCGCAGTCGCGCTCACTGTCTCAACAGGAGTGGCGGACACGGCCGGCTCTTCCGTGACGGCAGGGTCGACAGTGATTTCCGGTGTTGCGGGCGAAATCGACGGAGCCTCGACTGCCGGCAATTCGGTGCCGGCATGTGATTTGTCGGTCGCATCGACCGGGGTCGCCGCCGTGTCGCTGCCGGAAGTCTCGATTGCCTTGCGCTTGGCCATGGCTGCACGTCCTCGATTGGCTGTTCACCAATCGGTAACCATGTTCGGTTACCAATTGGTTACCAATCGCTTGCTGCACGCGCATCGCTGTTCCAGTTTGATTGTCTGGACCTTGCACGGCGGCCCTTCCGTCGCACCGGGCGCTGACCGGTCAGCGTGAGATGCCCAGGCGACTGCCCTGGCGTCTCACGCAATTCTTCACAACCGTCCAGACAACGCCGGTCAGACCGCCAGACCGCACTCCGCGGCGCGCGCCTTAAGAGAAATAGCCGGCCTTGCGCCGATGTGCTGGATGACTTCCGCGGCCGCCAATGCGCCAAGCCGCGCTGCGGTGCGATGATCCTTGCCACGCGCCAGTCCGACCAGAAAACCGGCCGCAAACAGATCACCGGCACCGGTGACATCGGCCACCTGCGTAACGGGCTCCGCCGCCACCGTCTCGACGGCCTCGCGGGACACAACCACGCAACCTTTCTCGCTGCGCGTCACCACCGCCAGCCTTGCCTCGCCGCGCAACGCTTTCAACGCGCTGTCAAAGTCGGCCGTCTCGTAGAGGCTGTGCAACTCACGTTCATTGGAAAATACAATGTCGACAATGCCTTTGCGAATGAGGTCGAGAAATTCCGCGCGGTAGCGGTCGACACAAAAGGCATCCGACAACGTCAGCGCGACGCGGCGGCCCGCCTTGTGCGCAATGCCGGCCGCCTTGACGAAAGCCTCTTTCGCGTGCGGAGGGTCCCACAAATACCCCTCGAGATAGGTGACCGCGGCACTTGCCACTTGCGATTTGTCGATGTCGCCGGGCGTCAAGTCCTGCGCGGCGCCAAGATATGTATTCATGGTGCGCTCGCCGTCCGGCGTTACCATGATGTAGCAACGCGCTGTGGAGGGCCCTGTCGATGCGGGCGGCGTCTGGAAGGCGACTTTGGCGGCGCGGATGTCGTGGGCGAAGGCGCGCCCGAGCTCATCATCCTTAACCTTGCCGATAAAGGCGGCGCGCGCGCCAAAACTGGCGACGCCAACAATCGTGTTGGCCGCCGAGCCGCCCGAGCTTTCCACCGCCGGCCCCATGGCCGCGTAGATTGCTTGCGCGCGCGCTTCGTCAATCAGCGCCATGGTGCCCTTATGCATGCCCTGCGCCACCAGAAAATCGTCGTCGGCACGGGCGATCACGTCGACAATGGCGTTGCCGATGCCGAGCACGTCGTAGCTGGGAGCGGTCATAAGGGGTCCTCGATGAAAGCGCGGGCAATATATCGATTAAGAAGTGTGACGCAATGTACGCGCTCAGCCGTCATGCGCCTTGTACCGCCCATGACGAAGCACAACGCGGGCGGAGGCCCATCCGCTCGCGCGAAAGAGGCGACGCTAAGGGTGCGACCACGTTTCCCGGCCGCTCGCCTATCGCCCATAGGACTTTAGGGCGTGTCCTAGTGGGGGGGCGGAAGTCTCTTCAGCACCTCGAGACTCCACCAGAGAAAGTATCCTGCGATCAGAATGCCGAGCGCTACCTTCACGAGTTGAATAATAAGTTCATCTTTGCTCATTTGGTCCTACCCGCCGCTCGCCCCCGTGATTCGGACGCTCCTGCCTCTATAATGGAACGGCAGCGGCTTTGATATTGTCGCGCCCCTACGTGCCGGGCCAAAGCTTGGGCGCGGCTGGGGTTGCGCTACAAACGCCATCATGCGATGTGGCCGCCGCGGGCCTGAGGGAGTGAGGCAATGGCGTTCAAGGAGCGGGTATTTTCCGGCGTGCAGCCGACCGGCAACCTGCACCTCGGCAACTATCTCGGGGCAATTACCAAGTTCGTGGCATTGCAGGATCGCTATGACTGCATTTATTGCGTGGTCGATCTTCACGCGATCACAGTCTGGCAGGACCCGAGTGAATTACCGCGCGCTACGCGCGAAGTGACGGCCGCATTCCTGGCCTGCGGCATCGAGCCGAAGAAAAACATCATCTTTAATCAGAGCCAGGTCGCCGAGCATGCCGAACTGGCGTGGGTGTTCAACTGCGTTGCGCGCGTCGGCTGGCTCAACCGAATGACCCAGTTCAAGGAAAAGGCGGGCAAGGACCGCGAAAATGCATCGGTCGGGCTTTACGTTTATCCAAACCTGATGGCTGCGGACATTCTTGTATATCGCGCAACGCACGTGCCGGTCGGCGAAGACCAGAAGCAGCATCTTGAGCTGTCGCGCGACATTGCGCAGAAATTCAACAACGACTTCGCGGCTTCTATCCATGCGCATGGATACGGCGAGGCCTTCTTTCCGCAACCGGAACCTTTGATCCAGGGACCGGCCACCCGCGTGATGTCGTTGCGCGACGGCTCGAAAAAAATGTCGAAATCGGAAGCTTCGGATTATTCGCGCATCAATCTCACGGACGACGCTGACGCCATCGCGCAAAAAATTCGTAAAGCCAAGACCGATCCGGAACCGCTGCCGAGCGAAGAGAAAGGTCTGGCGCCGCGCCCCGAGGCCGACAACCTGGTCGGTATATACGCGGCGTTGCAAGGGGTGAGTAAAACTGAAGTCCTGGGCCAGTTTGGCGGTGGGCAATTCTCTACCTTCAAATCCGCGCTTGTGGATCTCGCGGTCGCCAAGCTCGGACCCATCGGCTCCGAAATGAAGAAGTTGGTGCAAGACCCTGTCTATATCGACTCCGTGCTGGCCGACGGCTCGCAACGCGCGCAGACGATTGCCGCCGAAACCATGAAGGCGGTCAAGGATATCGTCGGCTTCGTGCGCCGTTAGTTTGCAGCGCGGGACACCCGCCTTGTCTGATCGGCAGCAGCCATGCCACCATTGCCTGCTTGTGCGTGCATTTCCGCGCATATGATCAGACCGGAGCGTGGCGACCATGAGCAGCAAGCGCCAAAGCTACGAAAAGGGGCACAAGCGCAAATACCTTGTGGTCATCGACGACACCGAGGAATGCGACCGCGCGATCTATTGGGCCGCCAAACGTGCCGGACGCACCAAATCGCAGATCGTAATGCTGCGCGTGATTGAGCCGGGCGATCGCAACCAGCAATGGCTCGGCGTTGCCGATCTTATGAAAGCAGAAGCGCAGGAAGCGGCAAACGCCACTCTCGACAAGTTCGCCACGCGCGCGAAAAAAATCGCCCGCGTTACGCCCGACCGGGTGATCCGCGAAGGTGATACCGCCGAGGAAATCATTAAACTGATCGACGAAGACGCCGATATTGGCATCCTGGTGCTAGCCGCCGGCACAGGCAAAGAGGGCCCGGGCCCACTGGTGACCAACCTGGCCAAGACGGCGGGGACGTTTCCGATCCCCGTCGCGGTCGTGCCGGGTCATCTGAGCGACGAGGATATCGACGCCAGTTCGTGAGTTCTGCGCCGTTTTGCGGTGGTTGACCGCGCCGCGCGCAATCGCCATCTATGCGTTATAGTAGCAGTGCCGTGCGGACCTTGAACCCGCATGAGGCAAGGAGAGCGCGATGTTCATCCAGACCGAAGCTACGCCGAACCCGGCGACCCTGAAATTTCTTCCCGGCCGCGCCGTGCTCGAAAGCGGCACGCTTGATATGCCCAGCAGAGAGGCCGCAGCGCAATCTCCGCTCGCAATGCGGCTGTTCGATATCGACAATGTCGGCGGCGTATTCTTCGGCTCCGATTTCATTGCGGTGACCAAGACGGACGGTGATTGGCAACAAATGAAGCCAGCGATCCTAGGCGCAATCATGGAGCACTTCATGTCGGACGCGCCGCTGGTTGCGGGCGGCGTCAGTGACTCGGCAGCGGATGAGTTTTTCGACGCCAAGGATGCCGAGACCGTCGCAACTATCAAGGATCTGATTGAGACGCGCGTCCGCCCGGCGGTCGCCGGCGACGGCGGCGACATTACATTCCGTGGCTACAAGGAAGGTATTGTCTATCTCAACATGAAAGGCGCGTGCTCGGGCTGTCCGTCGTCCACCGCGACCCTCAAGCATGGTATCCAGAATTTGCTGCGCCATTTCGTGCCCGACGTAGTTGAAGTCCGGCCAATGTAGCCCGCGGCACCACGCGAAACCTCGATTTCTTCATCATGGCCGGGCATAGCCGTCCGAAGGACGGCGTGCTTTTGCACGCCTATGTCCCGGCCACCCAGTTTCATGTGGCACATCGCCTGGCTAAGCGGAATCGCATTGGAAAGTCGGGCCTGCCCGACTTCCACGTTTAAAAAATGAGCCGCAAGTCGGGTAAACCCGACTTGCGGTGACAAGCCCGGCGATGACGCCGCAAAACAATGTTAAGCTCGATGCATGCGCGTCCTTGCCATTGATACTGCGCTGGAAGCCTGCTCCGTCGCCGTGCTGGACACCGAGCGCGCCGACGCATGCGCGCATGAATCGCTTCCAATGCAACGCGGACATGCCGAAGCACTGATGCCGCTGGTGGCGCGTGTACTCGCGCGCAGCAACCTCGACTTTTCCGCACTCGACCGTGTGGCTGTTACCACCGGACCCGGGAGTTTTACGGGCTTGCGTGTCGGTATTGCCGCTGCGCGCGGAATAGCACTCGCGGCTGGCAAGCCCGCCATTGGGCTCTCGACACTGGCTGCATTCGCAGCGCCATTGATTGCCGCCGATGACACGTTGCCTGTCGTGGTGGCGATCGACGCGCGCCATGATCATGTTTATCTGCAAGTGTTCGGGCCCGGCGGCCGCACACTGGTTGCGCCGCGGATAACACCCTTGCGCGAAGCATTGAGGGTGTCGACGTCCGGCGCACCCCGCATCACCGGCAACGCGGCCACTGTACTGGCAAAGCTTTGGCCAGCCGGCGAGCGCGCGCCGACTTCGATTGATCAGCGCGGCGCGCCTGATATCGATTGGGTGGCGCGACTTGGCGCGGCCGCAACCGACACCGGAACGCCACCGAAGCCGCTTTATCTCCGCGCGCCCGACGCCCATCCGCAAGACGCCGTCCAACTGGCCCGCCGATGATCGGCTTCATCAGCAGCCTTTTCTCACACGGCGAGCCGACAATATCGGAGGCGGGCCCACGCGACGCCTCTGCTATCGCAATTCTGCACGGGGCATCCTTCAGCCGCGGTTGGAGCGAACAGGAAGTTGAAGGCCTGTTGCTCGACCGCCACGTCATTGCGCACCGCGGCCTTTCAGGCGCGCGGTTGGCCGGTTTCATCATGTCGCGATTGGTTGAGGACGAAGCGGAGATTCTGTCAGTGGCGGTTGCTGGCCGCCAGCGTGGCCGGGGACTCGCGCGGCGGCTGCTTGACCTTCATCTGCGCCGCCTGGCGGGACTTACCGCGCGTACGGTCTTTCTGGAAGTCGACGAGCATAATGTTCCGGCGCTTCGGCTCTATCAGCGCGCAGGTTTTCGTGAAGTTTCACGCCGCCCGAACTACTATCCGGGAGGAGCCGGCAAGGCCGCGGCCGCACTTGTGCTGCGGCGGGATCTCAACTGATGCAATGGACACATCCCCGACACGCTCAATATGATATCAATGGCTGCAGGATTCCGCCCGAAAAGTCGCTAGAGACGACGCCGTGACCCACGCAAGCAAATCCACTCTTGAACGCAAAAACATCGAGGCCCTGTGCGCGGCCAAGGGCATGCGCATGACCGAGCAGCGCCGCGTGATCGCGCGCGTGCTGGCGGATTCCGACGACCACCCCGACGTCGAGGAGCTTTATCGACGCTGTGCCAAAGTGGACGATCGTATTTCGATCTCGACGGTTTACCGGACGATGCGCCTGTTCGAGGACGCTGGGATCATCGAACGGCATGATTTCCGTGATGGGCGCGCGCGCTACGAAACCAGCCCCGAGGCGCACCACGACCACCTCATCAATCTACGCAGCGGTGAAGTCATCGAGTTCCAATCCGAGGAGATTGAGCGGTTGCAGGCCGAAGTCGCGCGCAAGCTCGGTTACAAGCTGGTCGACCACAGGCTCGAGCTCTATGCCGTGCCGCTGGGCGACAAGACCAAGCCCTGATGGCGCGCGCGCTTATCATCGCGGTATTCTTTTTCACGATGACGCCACTGCTGATCTCGATGCAGTGGTTGCTCGGCAAGCTCAATTTGCCCGGCTGGGGTTTCATCGCATCTAACTATTATCGTGTGCTCCGCTCGCTATTGCGTATTCGCGTGCGCGTGAACGGTGAGCCGGTGCGCAGCCGCGCGGTTTTTTTTGTGTCCAATCACGTTTCCTGGGCCGATATTCTCGTGATCGGTTCAATTGCTCCGGTCGCGTTTGTGGCCAAGCGCGAAGTCCGCGATTGGCCTCTGGTCGGCATCACCGCGGAATTGCAACGTACAGTGTTCGTCGATCGCACGCGCCGGCATCAGACACCGGAGTCCGTGAGCCAGATTGTCAAACGCCTTGCTGACGGAACCTCGGTCGTGCTGTTCGCAGAAGGAACGTCGAGCGATGGAAACCGCGTCTTGCCGTTTCGCTCGGCCCTGCTCGGTGCTATCGAAGAAGTCGCCAGCCGCGGCGGCTCTGGCGGCATTCTGATCCAGCCGATGTCGATCACGTATACCGGTCAACACGGTATTCCGATGGGACGCCAGCGCCGACCGCTCGTGGCCTGGTATGGCGATCTGGACTTCATGCCGCACATCAAGGCATTCATCGAGCGAGGCGCGGTCGATGCCGTTGTCAGTTTTGGCGAACCGGTGGCCGTGAACAGCGCTACTGACCGCAAGGCCATCACCAGGCAGTTGGAAACCACGGTACGCCGCCTTCTGGCGACAACGCTGCGCGGCCGCCCCCTGGTCACGGCGGCGGCGGAATGAGCAGCGTTTATTTTTTTGGCGATTGCCGCTAAGACCGCCGTCTCGCGGCCTGGCCGCGTCTTAAACTTGTTGTAAAATCAACACTATAGTCGGGCGGGACAAAGCCTGACGCGACCGCTAGATTGGACCCGCTTGGCACCGAAACGCATGAGCAAAGCCCGCAAAGTCCACGTCAAATCTTTCGGCTGCCAGATGAACGTCTACGATTCGCATCGTATGGCGGACACGCTGGTGCCAGCCGGTTTTAGCGAAACCGCGAATCCCGAGGACGCCGACCTCGTCATTCTCAACACCTGCCACATACGTGAAAAAGCAGCCGAGAAGGTCTATTCGGAGATTGGTCGGATACGCGAAATGAAGGAGGCCGCCGCGCGTGACGGCCGCAGCATGCTGATTGCTGTCGCCGGGTGCGTCGCGCAGGCAGAAGGCAAAGAGATAATCCGGCGTGCCGGTGCCGTCGATCTGGTGGTCGGCTCGCAAAATTATCACCGCCTGCCCGAAATGATCGCGCGCGCTCAAGCCGGCGAAAAAGTCATCGATACGGAATTTCCGGTCGAGGACAAATTCGATGTACTCGCCGCGCCCAGACGCGATGCAATTGCCAAACGCGGCATCGCGGCGTTCGTGACCGTGCAAGAAGGTTGTGACAAGTTCTGCACATTCTGCGTGGTGCCCTACACTCGTGGCTCTGAGATTTCACGGCCCGTGGAGAAGATCGTCAGCGAGGTCGCGCGGTTGGCCGACGCCGGCGTGCGCGAGGTGACGCTGATCGGGCAAAATGTGAACGCCTATCATGGCGTCGGGCAAGATGGCGCACCGACATCGCTCGGCAAGTTGCTACATCGTCTTGCGCAGGTGCCAGGCATCCTGCGACTTCGCTATACCACCAGCCATCCGCGGGACATGAATGATGACCTGATCGCGGCACACGCCGATACACCGGCAGTGATGCCGTATGTGCATTTGCCGGTGCAGTCGGGCTCAGACCGCATCCTGGCGGCGATGAACCGCAAGCATACGCGCCGCGACTATCTTGACGTGATTGCGCGTCTGCGATCGCGACGAGCCGACCTCGCTTTCACGTCCGACTTCATCGTTGGCTTTCCCGGCGAAACAGAAGCAGATTTCCGCGACACGCTCACACTCGTCGACGAGGTCGGCTTCGCCGGCGCCTATTCTTTCATCTACTCACCGCGTCCGGGTACGCCCGCCGCCGATATGGACGGTCAGGTGACCGAAGAGCAAAAGTCCGAGCGCCTGCAGCGGCTGCAAGCCGTAATTACGCGCGATCAGCGCAGTTTTCTCGCGGGATTTAGCGGCCGCACGCTGGACGTGCTGCTGGAAAAGCCGGGCAGGCTCCCTGGGCAACTTGTCGGCCGCTCCCCATATTTGCATGCGGTCCATGTCATGGCGCCTGTGAGCTTGATTGGTTCGATCCACCGCGTGACGATTACCGAGATCGGCAGCAACAGTCTTTTCGGTACGCTCGCCGAAAGGGCCCATGCGCCCGTTCTCACCACAGCAGGAGCTTGATTCACCCTTGCGTACGACGGATCCCGTGATCCCGCCCGCCGCCGCCTCCGAGGAGACGGCCACGACGCAGACCGTGCTCGCCTTCGAGGACAACAAGCTTGCCTCGATGCTATTCGGCCAATACGGGCAGAACCTCGCGCTTATCGAACGCCGGCTCGGTGTGGTCGCGGAACAGCGCGGAAATCATGTCACCATCGAAGGATCGCGTGGCGCTTGCGAGCAAGCACGCCGTGTTCTGGAAGGCCTCTACGAACAGCTAAAGCGTGGCCACGATTTGAGTCAGGGAGACGTCGAGGGCGCCATTCGTCAGGCGATCGCGCAAGGCTCGCTGTTCGATTATGACCCGGCGGCTCCGCGTCCGGCCTTTGAAGAAATCAACTTGCGCAAGCGACCGGTGCGTGCGCGCACGGCCGCGCAGGATGCCTACATTCGCGCGCTCAAACGCCACTCGCTTGTGTTTGGCACGGGACCTGCGGGCACCGGCAAGACCTGGCTTGCGGTCGCGCAGGCGGTGCAGATGTACGAACGCAAGGAAGTCGATCGTATTATCCTGTCGCGGCCCGCGGTCGAAGCCGGCGAGCGGCTCGGTTTTCTCCCCGGAGATATGCGCGAGAAGGTCGATCCTTATCTCCGGCCAATCTATGACGCGCTTTATGATCTGATGGATGCACGAATTGTCGAGCGTGCGTTGCAGGCCGGCGAAATCGAAATAGCGCCCCTTGCCTTCATGCGCGGGCGCACGTTGTCCAACGCAGCCGTTATCCTCGACGAAGCGCAGAACACAACGTCAATGCAGATGAAGATGTTTTTGACGCGGTTGGGCGAGAACAGCCGCATGATCGTCACGGGCGATCCAAGCCAGGTCGACCTGCCGCACGGCCAGACGTCCGGACTGGCAGAAGCGGTCAAGTTGCTCGCAGGAATCGAGAACGTCGGCCATGTCGCATTCACACATGAAGATGTGATCCGCCATGAACTGGTAGCACGCATCGTCGAGGCCTATGACCGCGGCACGGCTGCGCGTGAGGGCAAGGGATGAGGCCGACGCCCGAGCGGCGCGCATCCCCGCCGCAAATCGACATTCAAATCCAATCGCCGCTCTGGAAAGCGCAGCCATTGGCCGAACAAACCGTACGCGATGCGATTTCCGCGGCGGCTTCCGCGCTCTCAACAGCGGACGGCGAAGTGAGTATCGTATTGACGGACGATTTGGCGATGGCCGCTCTCAATCGTGACTGGCGCGGAATCGATAAGCCTACCAATGTCTTGTCGTTTCCTGCGTCCGGCCACACAGGCAGTGAAAGTTCACATTTCCTTGGCGACATCGTCATTGCGTATGAAACGCTTGTTCGGGAGTGCGGCGATGAAAATCGGAAATTCCTGCATCATCTCGCCCATCTCGCAGTGCATGGTTTTCTTCACCTCGTCGGCTACGATCACGAGACCGATGCGCAGGCCGAAGAGATGGAAGAGCTGGAAAGCAAGATCATGACGCGCTTGAGCATGCCTGATCCATATATTGCCCGCGATCTTGGCGACGCCTGACCGCCATGCCTGACAGCGAACCACCAAGCTCCAGTCCAGCCGGCGGCGTGCCTTTCGAGCCGCGCAATTTGCCGGTGCCGGTGCCGCCTGTGCAAGAAGGCGGCGACAACTGGTTCATGCGCGCGCTGCGCACGCTGTTTCGCTGGAAGCCGAGCACAATGCGCTCGGACCTCACGGACATTCTTGATGCCATGAGCCCCGGTGAATCCGGCTTTTCGCCGGAAGAGAGCCGGATGCTCAAGAACATCCTCGGCTTGCGCGAACGCCGGGTCGGCGACGTCATGGTTCCTCGTGCCGACATCATTGCCGTCCAGCAGGACATCAAGCTTGGCGAGCTCGTCCGCGTATTCGAAGGCGCCAGTCATTCGCGGCTCGTGGCCTACGACGATACGCTCGATGATCCTGTAGGCATGGTGCATATCCGTGACCTGATCGCCTTTATGACCGCGCGCGCGGCGGTCGACCCGGAAAAGAACGCCAAGCGCAAAAAACCGCTGCCCGCCGATCTTGATCTGAAAGCTGTCAATCTCGGCATGCCTCTGTCAGCTACCAAGATCGTGCGCGAAATCCTGTTCGTACCGCCATCCATGCGGGTGATCGACCTCCTGGCGCGCATGCAGGCCACGCGAATTCATCTGTCATTAGTGGTCGATGAATATGGCGGCACTGACGGCCTGGCATCCATCGAAGACATCGTCGAGCAGATCGTGGGCGAAATTGCCGACGAACACGACGAGGACGAGACGCCCGCGGTTGCGCAGCAGCCCGATGGCTCCTTCATCGCGGATGCGCGCGCCAAGATCGACGACGTCGTCGGAGTGGTTGGCAACGATTTTGACGTTGGCGACGCCGCCAATGATGTCGACACGATCGGAGGTTATCTGGTGACGCGCGCGGGGCGTTTGCCGGTCCGCGGTGAAATCGTCCCCGGTCCCGGCCTGTTCGAATTCGAAGTGCTCGACGCCGATCCCCGCCGCGTCAAGCGTGTTCGAATTACCCGGCTGAAGGAACGTCGCGATCGCCCACGCGAGCCGCGGCGCCGTGGCGAAGGTGAGAGTCTATTGGCTGGACAGACCGCATCCCCCTCAGTGACCGACGACACAACGCCCAAGAATTCAGGGTCCATAACAGGCGCCCGCCGACCGTGACGCTCGCACGATTTGCCCACGCTGTTGTTCTCGCATTCGGTTGGCGTCGCGCGATTATCGCGCTCACCGCCGGCGCAGCATCGGCGCTGGCGATCGCGCCGTTCAATATCTGGCCTATCCTGTTTGTGACGTTTCCTGTGCTCGTTTGGCTCGTCGATGGCTCGGCTGCCGGCCGCTGGAGCGGAGCAACAAATGCTGCTTTGGCAGGCTGGTGCTTTGGCTTCGGCTATTTCACCGCCGGCCTTTACTGGATTGGTTACGCTTTTCTTGTCGACGCAAAGACGTTTGGCTGGCTCTTGCCCGTGGCGGTTGCCGGGTTGCCGGCCTATCTGGCGATTTACACCGGTTTAGGCCTGGCCGCCGCCCGGCTGATCTGGGTGCGCGGACCCGAACGGATTTTGGCGCTTGCCGCCACGCTGACCATCGCCGAGTGGCTGCGTGGCCATCTGCTCAGCGGCTTTCCCTGGAACGCTTTTGGCTATGCGTTGACCGAACCTTTGGTGCTGGCACAGAGCGTTTCGCTCGTCGGCGTGTGGACTCTGACTTATCTCTGCGTCGCGATCTGCGCCACGCCGGCGGTGCTCGCGGACGACAGAGCCGATACCCGACATCCATACCTTCCGTTGTTTCTCGGCGTTGCAGTGCTGGCGGGTTTCGTCGGCTACGGCGCGACAAGACTTTGGTCGCATCCCACCGCCTACGTGAATGGCGTCAAGCTACGCATCATGCAGCCCAATCTGCCGCAGGATGACAAATTCAATTATTCGGCGAAGGCGCAAGTGATGGATCGCTACTTGCGTCTTTCCGATCGCGCGACCGGGCCGCAATCGAATGGTATCCGCGATGTAACGCATTTGATCTGGCCAGAGGCGGCGTTTCCGTTTTTCTTAACGCGCGAGCCGGACGCGCTGGCGCAGATCTCTGCGCTGCTGAAGCCGTCAACAGAATTGATCACGGGCGCCGTACGTGCCGCATCGAACGCCAATGAGCGCAATTCTCAAGCCTATAATTCGATCTATGTGATCGAGCCCGATGGCTCCATCCGCGGAATCTACGATAAAGTTCACCTGGTTCCCTTCGGCGAATACCTGCCATTCCAGCGCCTCCTAGAACGCCTCGGCCTGAAGCAACTCACCAGGGTCGTCGGTGGCTTTCTTTCGGGCGATCGTCGGCGTGCCATTGACGTTTCCGGCGCGCCAAAGATGTTGCCGCTGATTTGCTACGAGGCGATCTTCCTCGACGCTGCGGTACCGGGTGGCGAGCGGCCCGGCTGGCTGGTCAACGTCACCAATGACGGCTGGTTCGGTATCAGCACCGGTCCCTACCAGCATTTCCAGCAGGCACGCGTACTCGCCATCGCAGAAGGCTTGCCCGTGGTACGCGCAGCCAACACTGGAATTTCGGCGGTCATAGATCCGCTCGGCCGGATCGTCAGCGCGTTACCGCTGGGCGTGGAAGGCGTGCTCGACGCTCGCCTGCCGGTCGCAATCGAACCGACGCCCTATTTGAGCTACGGCAACTACATTCTCGTCCTCACATTGCTGCTGAGCTTGGTGATCGTGGGACGGCGCCGAATACGCGCATAGATTGAAGCATTTATCAGAATATCACGAAAGTTGATCAGCGCCGCGAGATTTACGCGGCGGTAATTTACATTTTCGAACGAATTGTCATCCTGCGAAAACTACTGAAATCTATCGCTTATTTCCCGATTACAGAGACTTCACGGATTGCATTGGCGCCTTCACTTGTGACAACTACGCCTCGAAGTGGGGGCATAGGAGAAATCTATGGCTAAGAAGGCACCCAATCCGATCGACAAACACGTCGGTTCACGTGTGCGCATGCGGCGGATGATGCTGAGCATGAGTCAGGAAAAGCTCGGCGACGCCCTTAGCCTTACCTTCCAGCAAGTCCAGAAATACGAGAAAGGCACCAACCGCATCGGTGCCAGCCGATTGCAGCAGATCGCGCAAATCCTGCAGGTTCCGGTTTCATTTTTTTTCGACGGCGCCCCGCACGCGCTGGGCCATTCCGGCGGCATGAGCGAAGCGCCCTCGCCCGCCTATGTGGCCGATTTCCTGGCGACGTCCGATGGGCTGTCACTCACCAAGGCGTTTATGCGTATCAAAAGCAGCAAGCTGCGTCGCCGGATCGTTGATCTGGTCGAGCAAATCGCTGGTGTGGACTGAATTTAGGGTCCAATCCCATCGTTAACGAGGCATCTGCCCACCGCTGCCCGCATCTTGACCTCGTTCGCCGCCGCTGCAAGAACCTGCCCGACATCACACGACGCGGCGGCACGGCCGCGTCACGGGAGGAGTTGCAGCGGTGGCTCACACCAATTTTCTATTCACCAGCGAGTCGGTTTCAGAAGGTCACCCGGACAAGGTCGCGGACCAGATTTCCGACGCGATCCTTGACGCCTTTATCGAAAAAGACATCAAGCTCGGTATCGCCGACGATAGTCAGATCAACACGCGACTTGGCTGCGAGACGCTCTGCACCACCAATAAAATCGTGATTGCTGGCGAAGGGCGCGGACAACTTTTCAAGACCATCAATGGCGTATCGGTGGTTGATCGCGAACTGATCACCGAGATCGCGCGCGGCGTCGTCAAGGACATCGGCTATGACCAGAACGGTTTCTCGTTCCACGGCGCTGATGTCGAAGTGCTATTGCATGGCCAGTCTCCTGACATTGCCATGGGCGTGAACGCCAAAAAGAAAAAAGGCGGCGAGGAAGAAGGCGCGGGCGACCAGGGCATGATGTTCGGCTTCGCCTGCACCGAGAGCGAAGTCTACGAAAAGAATTCGTTCATGCCGGCGCCGATTTATTTCGCGCACAAGATCCTGAAAGTTCTCGCCACCAAGCGTCACTCCAAGCAACTGTTTGACCTCCAGCCGGACGCCAAGAGCCAAGTGACGGTCCAATACGTCAATGGCAAACCGGTCGGCTGCACCAAGGTAGTGGTTTCGACGCAGCACAATGAAAAGAGCCGCAACGGCAAGAAGTACACGCCGGGTATGGTCAAGGATCTGATCGCCGACGCGGTGGAGTCCGCGCTGCCGAAAGGCTGGATGCCGAAGAAGCCTTCCGACTTCCTGGTCAACCCGACCGGCAACTTCGTGGTCGGCGGACCGGACGGCGACTGCGGTCTCACCGGCCGCAAGATTATCGTTGATACCTACGGTGGCTATGCGCCGCACGGCGGCGGTGCCTTCTCCGGCAAGGATCCGACCAAGGTCGATCGTTCGGCTGCCTACGCCGCGCGCTATCTCGCCAAGAATGTGGTCGCTGCCGGTGTTGCCGAGCGCTGCACCATCCAGGTTGCTTACGCGATCGGGGTGGCCGATCCGATGTCGGTACTGGTCGACACTCACGGCACCGGCAAGGTTGCCGAGAAAAAGCTCGAAAAGATTCTGCCCGAATTGTTCCGTCTTACACCGACCAATATCCGGCGCACACTCAAGCTCAACAAGCCGATCTACCGTCGTACCGCGGCCTATGGCCATTTCGGTCGCGCGCCTGACAAGGACGGCGGCTTCTCCTGGGAAAAGACCGACCTGGCGGCCGCGATCAGAAGCGCGGTGAAATAGCCCGGCGTTCCACTCGTTTGCGGCGAATACTAGACTTGTCATCGCCGGGCATAGCCGTTCGGAGAACGGCGTTCTTTTAGAACGCCTATGTCCCGGCGATCCCGCTCAGGGGCGCATGGAATTGCCATATAAACCGAGATCACCGGGTCACGCCGCTTCGCGGCGGCCCGGTGATGACAGTGACGGATCGCAGCGCGCCTTTTTCGGTCGGCGCAAGGGCCACCCATTAAAGCCCCGCCAGGCTGCCTTGTTCGATACTTTATTGCCGCGATTGGCGCTCGACCTCTCCAAGCCAGGCCCCGTCGATCTGCGGACGCTGTTTGCAGCGGCGGTCGACGACCTGCGGCTCGAAATTGGTTTCGGCGGCGCCGAGCATTTGATCACCGGGGCAAAAGCCAGCCCGCATGTCGGCTTCATCGGAACTGACGCTTTCGTCAACGCCATCGCCAAGGCCTTGGCCGCGATTGACCAGTACGCGCTGGCGAACATCCGCCTCTATTTTGGCGACGCAAGCGAATTGCTCGAGTGGCTGCCCGACGCGGCGATTTCGCGGATCGACCTGCTCTATCCCGACCCCTGGCCAAAGCGGCGCCACTGGAAACGTCGATTTGTCCAGGACGACAGCCTCAAGCGGTTGGCACGCGTCTTGAGGAAGGGCGGCGAGCTTCGCTTCGCGACCGACATCCCGGATTATATGGCGTATGTTTTGGCGCGCGTGCTGCGTTCGCCGGATTTCATCTGGACTGCGGAAAGCGCCGACGACTGGCGCCTGCCCTGGCCGGAATTTTCAGGCACGCGCTACCAGGCGAAGGCCAAGCGCGAGGGACGCATCCCGGCGTACTTCATATTCCGCCGCGTTTGACTACTCACCGGTGCCTTGCCGGACTTGCCAGAACCGCACAACGCGCTGGGCGGTGGTTGCCGTCAGTCGATCGAAATTCTCCAGCGCGGCATCGAGAGTTCTGAGCCGACGGCTTGCTGCCGGGACGGGCATTAAGGATTGCTTTCACCGTCGGCCAGCCAAATCCGATCGCGCGCGCAAGAATCAAAACCGGATCGGCACGCTCGCCGTTCATCAAGCGGTCCACCACTTCCACCGGCACCGCGCACATTGTGGCCAAAGCGGCAATTGTCTCTTCGTATTTTCCAGCTTTGGCAAACTCGGCAATGTCGGTCTCTCCGAGCTTGCGCTCCTTATGAAGTGTACGGACGGCCGCAAGCGCCGCAGCGTAATTGCGCGGTGCAGCTTTCGCGGCAACCTCATCAGTCACCTGCGCAAGGACACGCCTGATTTCGGACTGGGTCTCCGGCTTGGCTTTTGACAGGAGACGCCTCTGCACGACTTCGCTCGCTTGAACGAGAAGCTGGCGGAACAAACGCGGCGGGATGTCGGTGCGCATGCCGACTTTTTCGGCCAGCACGCCATCTTGCTCAGCGCGTTTCACCAGCTTGCTGAATGCATTGTCCGATAGCTGCGCGTGCCGATTATTCGCAATTGAGCGCGCGACCTCCTGGTCCCCGCGCTCGACCAGAATGTCGGACAATGCTTCGCTGATCCCAAGACGCGTCGACATTGCAAGCAGATGCGCCTGGCTCTTTGTCTCGGCGATGTACAGCAAATCCGGATCGGCGAGCCGCGCTTGCTTGAGCACGGGACCGGCGACATCGATATTATCGTTCTTGGCGAGTGCGCTGACGACACCGGGTGGCGCGTTTGGAATGGGGGCGACCCGGCGCGCAAGTTCGGCGAGCGCCTTGGCTTCGATTTCGACGACAAGACAGCCGATCACGTCATCAAACAGCGCAATGTGTTCCGCATTGAAGCTCGGCGCACAGTCGAGGAACAAGGTGGTAATGCGGCGCAATGTCTCCGCCCGCTTGTCGGCCGAGCCGTGCAGCACGACATCTTCCAATTCGGGAAGCAGCGAGGCGGGAACGCTCATACGAAACCTGCGATACCTGCAAAACGCAATGAAATCGGCCGGGCCGGCGGTTTTACGCAAATTTAAGGGCAGATTCTGAAGGAAGGGTTAGTCGTTAATGCCGCATCGACCCTTGCATGGCCTCGCGAAATCGCTATATTTCCGGCGTTACCAGACACCCTCATAACCGAACGGGTTTTGAGAGTGGGTCCTTCCGGGCCCGCTCTTTTTTGTTACCGAATGGCCGAAGGCGACACGTTGCACAGAAATGCGGCTTCGAGCGCCGCACCGACCGAACCGCGGCTCATCATTGAGCCGGGGTTGCCCGCGCGTGTCGCATCAGTTGCCGAACCAGTGATCGAACAGCTCGGCTACCGGCTGGTACGGGTCAAGGTATCCGCCGCCGAAGGCTGCACGGTGCAGATCATGGCCGAGCGGCCGGACGGCAGCATGACCGTGGAGGATTGCGAGGCGATATCTCGCGCACTCTCGCCAGTGCTCGACATGGCCGACCCGATTGATCGTGCCTATCGCCTGGAGATTTCTTCGCCCGGTATCGACCGCCCGCTGGTCCGCAAATCCGATTTCGACCGTTTTGCCGGCCACCTGGTGAAAATCGAAATGGAAATTCCGGTGAACGGCCGCAAGCGTTTCCGCGGTGAGATCGCCGGAACCGAGGGCGAGGCCGCTCGCATTCGCCGCGATGACGCAGCGGAAGGCGAAGACGCCGAGGTGCTACTTACAATCGAAGAGATGAGTGAAGCAAAGCTGGTGCTCACCGACGACCTGGTGGCGCAAGCCTTGCGGCGCGAAAAGGCCGCGAAACGCGAAGCACGCGAAGCGCGGAAGGAAGAACGACGAGTAGAGAGACAATCACGGCACCGGCCACAAAGGTCTGCCGCCAGAGGAGGAGAGTGAGCTATGGCTGTCAGCGCCAATCGGCTCGAGCTTTTGCAAATTGCCGACGCAGTCGCGCGTGAAAAGGCAATCGACCGCGGCATCGTCATCGCCGCAATGGAAGACGCGATTGCCAAGGCGGCCCGTTCGCGTTACGGCGCGGAGACCGACGTGCACGCCGAGATCGAGCCGAAAACCGGCGATCTGCGGCTCACGCGCCACATGCTGGTGACGGAGAGCGTCGAAAACCCGTCCAATCAAATCACGCTCGAAGAGGCCCGCAAACGCCACCCGGCCGCACAAGTCGGCGACACAATTGCCGATCCCTTGCCGCCGCTGGAATATGGCCGCATTGCCGCGCAGTCGGCAAAACAGGTGATCGTGCAAAAGGTGCGCGAGGCCGAGCGCGACCGGCAATATGCCGAATACAAGGATCGCATCGGCGATATCGTCAACGGTATCGTGAAGCGCGTCGAATACGGCAACGTCGTTGTCGATCTAGGCCGCGGCGAGGCAATCGTGCGCCGCGACGAACTTCTGCCGCGCGAAGTGTTCCGCAACGGCGACCGCATCCGCGCCTATATCTACGACGTGCGGCGCGAGCCGCGCGGACCGCAGATTTTCCTGTCGCGCACACATCCGCAGTTCACTGCCAAGCTGTTCGCACAGGAAGTGCCGGAAATTTATGACGGCATTGTCGAGGTCAAGGCGGTCGCCCGCGACCCCGGTTCGCGCGCCAAGATTGCAGTGATCTCACGCGATTCGTCCGTCGACCCGGTCGGCGCCTGCGTCGGCATGCGCGGTTCGCGCGTGCAGGCCGTGGTGAATGAATTACAGGGCGAGAAGATCGACATCATCCCATGGTCGCCCGACATCGCCACGTTCGTGGTGAATGCGCTTGCGCCGGCGGAAGTCGCCAAGGTCGTGCTCGACGAGGACAAGGAACGCATCGAGGTCGTGGTGCCGGATCAGCAATTGTCGCTGGCCATCGGCCGCCGCGGCCAGAATGTGCGGCTTGCTTCTCAGCTGACCGGCTGGGACATCGACATTCTGACGGAACAGGAAGAATCCGAACGCCGCCAGGCCGAATTCGAGAACCGTACGAAGATTTTCGTCGAAGCGCTCAATCTCGACGAGGTCGTGGGGCAGTTGCTCGCTTCGGAAGGCTTTGGCTCAATCGAGGAACTCGCGATGGTCGACGAAAAGGAAATTGCCGGCATCGAAGGCTTCGACGAGGATACCGCGCGCGAGTTGCAGGAGCGCGCCAAGGAATACCTCGACAAGCAGGAAGCCGAACTCGACGCCAAACGCGTCGAACTCGGCGTCGATGATGCGCTCAAGGACGTGCCGGGCGTCACCACGAAGATGATGGTCGCTTTCGGCGAGAATGGCGTGAAAACGGTCGAAGATCTCGCCGGTTGCGCAACGGACGACCTCACCGGCTGGACCGAGCGCAAGGATGGGGAGTTTAAACACGAGCCCGGCTTCCTCGACGGCTTCAATATTTCGCGTGAAGACGCCGAACACATGATCATGCAAGCGCGCGTGAAAGCAGGCTGGGTGACGGAGGCCGAAATTGCGCCGCCGCCGGCTGCCGAAGCGCCCGCGCAAGAAGAATCAGAAGCGCAAGCATAAGGAGCGTGGACAGCGACGATGCTGGCAATTGCGCAGGACAGCGAACTCGACCGCGGGGCGACCAGTGTCGCCCTGGAGACCGTGCGTACTTGCGCCCTGACCCGCGAGCTCAAACCGGTGGCGGAGATGATCCGCTTCGTGGTGGGCCCGGCCGGCGACGCCGTACCCGACGTCAAGCGCAAGCTGCCTGGCCGCGGCATCTGGGTCACCGCAACCCGTGACGCAATCGAGGATGCAACGAAACGCAATATCTTTGCCCGCGGCTTCAAGCGGGACGTCCGTGCGGCCCCTGACCTGGCGGCACAAACCGAGCAGCTAATCGAACGCGCCGCGCTCGACGCCTTGGCAATGGCGGGCAAGGCCGGCGTAGTCGCCACCGGTTTTTCCAAGGTTGAGGTGGCATGTGGCGGGAACGACATCCTGGCGCTGATCCACGCCGCCGATGCGGGCGACGATGGCAAGCGCAAGCTGGCGGCCGCGTTGCGCCGCAATAGTGCCGGAGAATCGCGCGGAATCGCGGTGATCGACGCATTTACCGGCGTCCAATTGGATTTGGCATTGAACCGCCCAAATGTGGTACATGCTGCCCTGCTTGCCGGGTCCGGGAGCAAGACTTTTCTCGCGCGCGCTGCGCGTTTGATGCGCTTTCGGACCGGAATTTCGCCCGATACGGTTAGCGCGCATGCGCCAACGGACGGCGCATAAGGACACAGTACGGAATGAGCGAAACGAAGAACCCTGGCGAAAAGAAACTCAGCGTTGGCAAGCTGACGCTGAAGCCGCGTACCGAAACGGGCGTGGTACGTCAGAGCTTTAGCCACGGCCGCAGCAAGCAGGTTGTGGTTGAGAAGGTTAAACGCCGCGCTGTTGGAGGGCCGGGCGAAGCCAAGGCCGAACCGGCGCCTGTCGTCGAGACAAAGAAGCCCGCGCCGAGCAAGGCACCCGCCACACCAGCTGCCCGCACCGCAGCAGCGCAGACCGAAGTAAAGCCGAAGCCGTCGGGCGTCGTGCTGCGTACCCTCACCGAGGAAGAGCGCAGTGCGCGTGCGCATGCCCTCGCCGATTCGCGCGTGCGCGAGGCCGAAGAGCGCAAGATCGCCGAAGAAGAAGTGCGCCGCCGCGCCAGCCGCGAGTTGGTCGACCGCAGCGAGCGGGAAGCGGCTGAAGCACGCAAGCGCGAGGAAGATGACCGCCGCAAGCACGACGAGGAAACCAAACGCAAAGCCGGCGAAGTCGCCAAAAAGCGTTTCGGCGGAGATGAGGTTGCACGGACCGGGCCTGGGGCCCGTCTCGCTCTCGAAGCCGATGACGACGAAGCGCCCCGCCCGCGTCGGCCCGGCGCGGCGCGTGCGCCGGCCGCGCCCCGACCCGCCCCGCGCGTCGGCGTCGAAAAGCAGCGTGGCCGCCTGACGCTAGTCACTGCGCTGCGCGCAGACGAAGTACGGGAGCGCTCCGTCGCTTCGTTCCGTCGTCGTACGCAACGGCTCAAGGGCATCGCCTCCAACGAGCCGAAGGAAAAATTGGTGCGCGAGGTGACGATTCCTGAAGCGATCACCATCCAGGACCTCGCCAACCGCATGTCGGAACGCGCAGTCGACGTCATTCGTCTGCTGATGAAGCAAGGGCAGATGGTGACGATCAACGACGTAATCGACGCCGATACGGCCCAACTGATCGCCGAGGAAATGGGCCACAGTGTGCGTCGCGTGGCCGAAGCGGACGTGGAAGAAGGCCTGTTCGACGTTGCCGACGATCCGGCACAGCTTGCACCGCGTGCGCCCGTCGTGACCGTGATGGGCCACGTCGATCACGGCAAGACGTCACTGCTCGATGCCATTCGATCTTCCGACGTCGCGGCGGGCGAAGCCGGCGGTATCACCCAGCACATCGGCGCCTATCAGGTGACGGCGCCATCGGGCGCCAAAATCACATTCATCGACACGCCGGGTCACGCCGCCTTCACCGCCATGCGTGCGCGCGGCGCCAAAGTTACCGACATCGTCGTGCTGGTCGTTGCCGCCGACGACGGTGTAATGCCGCAGACAATCGAGGCGATCCACCACGCCAAGGCCGCGAAGGTGCCGATCATCGTCGCCATCAACAAGATCGACAAACCGGATGCAAAGCCGGATCGCGTGCGTACAGACCTGTTGCAGCACGAGATTCAGGTCGAATCGATGGGCGGCGAAGTGGTCGACGTCGAAGTGTCCGCCACCAAGAAGACGAACATCGACAAGCTGCTCGAAATGCTCGGCTTGCAGGCGGAAATCCTTGATCTTAAGGCCGATCCCGATCGCGCCGCGGAAGGCACTGTGATCGAGGCCAAGCTTGACCGTGGCCGTGGTCCCGTCGCCACCGTGCTGATCCAGCGCGGCACGCTGCGCGTTGGCGATCTGGTGGTAGCCGGCGCTGAATGGGGCCGCGTGCGAGCGCTGGTCTCCGACACCGGTACGCCAATCGAAACGGCTGGCCCATCAACGCCGGTTGAGGTCCTCGGATTCTCCGGCACGCCGGACGCCGGCGACCGCCTCGCAGTGGTTGAAAACGAAGCACGCGCCCGCGAAGTCACTGATTACCGCGCCCGGCAGAAACGCGAGAAAACCGCAGCGCGCGCCACCGGCATGCGCGGCTCACTCGAGCAGATGATGGCGCAGGCCAAGACTTCAGGCCGCAAGGAATTCCCGCTGGTCATCAAGGCCGATGTGCAAGGCTCGCTGGAAGCGATTATCGGCGCGCTCGACAAGCTTGGTACTGACGAAGTGGCTGCACGCGTACTGCATGCCGGCGTCGGCGGAATTTCGGAATCCGACGTCACGCTCGCGGAAGCTTCCGGCGTGCCAATCATCGCCTTCAACGTGCGCGCCAACAAGGAGGCGCGCGAGTCGGCCGAACGCGCCGGCATCGAGATTCGCTACTACAACATCATCTACGACCTCGTAGACGACGTTAAGAAGGTGATGTCGGGCCTGCTGCCCCCGACGTTGCGCGAGACAATGCTCGGCAATGCACAGATCCTTGAGATCTTCAATGTTTCGAAGGTCGGCAAGATTGCTGGCTGCAAGGTCACCGATGGCACCGTCGAACGCGGCGCCAATGTGCGACTGATCCGCGACAACGTCGTGATCCACGAGGGCAAGCTCAGCCAACTCAAGCGTTTCAAGGATGACGTGCGCGAGGTGGGCGCCGGCATGGAATGCGGCATGGCCTTCGAGAACTACCAGGACATGCGGCAAGGCGACGTGATCGAATGCTACCGGGTGGAGCAGATTCAACGCTCGCTGTGAGTCCAAGCCTCACAGCGTAGGTTGCGAACGCGCCACCCATTTCCCTGTCATGGCCGGGCTTGTCCCGACCATCCATGACTAACTTCCTTCGCTGAGGGAAGACGTGGATGCCCGGCACAAGGCCGGGCATGACGAATTGAGAACGTGAAACTTATGACACGGCAAAAGCATCGCGACTCATCTCCAGGTGGAGGATCACAACGGCAGTTACGCGTGGGCGAATTGGTGCGCCACGCGCTCGCCGAGATGCTGACGCGCGGTGAGGTGCATGATCCGGTCATCGAGCGCCATCTCGTGACGGTACCGGAAGTGCGCATGACCGCAGATCTGCGGCTCGCGACCGTTTATGTCATGCCGCTCGGCGGCCGCGATGCCGAAGAGGTGGTCGCCGCATTCGAGCGACACAAGAAGTTCCTGCGTGCCGAACTAGCGCACCGCATCAACCTTAAATTCGCGCCGGATATCCGTTTCCGCGTCGACGAACGGTTCGCCGAAGCCGACCGCATCGAAAAGCTGTTGCATTCGCCGGAAGTGAAGCGCGATCTGAACCATGAGGACGAAAAGTGAGCGAACGCGAGATCGACGACCTCATTCGTCCTCATGCCGAAGAGACGCCACAAGCTGCATCGCAAAGTGCGCGGCAAAAGCAAAAGAAGCGCGACAAGCGTGACGTGCATGGCTGGATCGTGCTCGACAAACCCGTTGGCATGACGTCCACCCATGCGGTCAGTGTCATAAAGCGCCTGTTCAGTGCCAAACGCGCAGGCCACGCCGGCACGCTCGATCCGCTTGCTTCCGGTGCGTTGCCGATCGCGCTTGGCGAAGCGACCAAGACGGTCCCTTTCGTCATGGATGGCCGCAAGGTCTATCGTTTCACCGTGCGCTGGGGCGAGGAGCGCGACACCGACGATGCCGAGGGCCGCGCGATCGCGAGCAGCGACCAAAGGCCATCAGCGGAAGCAATCCGCGCCCTGCTCCCGTCTTTCACCGGGACCATCCAGCAGGTGCCGCCACGTTATTCGGCGATCAAGATCGAGGGCGAGCGTGCCTACGATCTTGCCCGCGATGGCGAGGAGGTGACACTCGCTGCGAGGCCGGTCGAGATCGGCCGGCTGGAACTCGTTAACGTTCCCGATCCCGACCATGCGGTGCTTGAGGCCGAATGTGGCAAAGGGACCTACGTGCGCTCTTTGGCGCGTGATCTCGGCCGTACTTTGGGCTGTTTCGGCCATGTCAGTGCCCTGCGGCGCGCTGCAGTGGGGCCGTTCGGCGAAGAAACCATGATTCTGCTGGAACAATTGGAGGCTCTATGCCATAGAGCCGCGTCCGGCGAGGCGAGCCTCGCGGACGCTCTAATGTCCGTTGAAACCGCGCTGGACGACATCCCGGCGTTGGCTGTCAGTCGGGCAGATGCGGCAAGGCTTCAAAGAGGCCAGGCCGTTTTGTTGCGCGGACGGGACGCACCCAATTTCCGCGGCACAATCTACGTGACGGTATCGGGCCAGCTTCTGGCCTTGGCCGAACTGGATCGTGGCGAAATCGTCCCCAAGCGCGTGTTCAACCTCGCCGGCCTGATGGGCAGAGCCGAGCGTAAGAAAGGATGACCGATGTCGGTGACCGCCGGCCGCAAGGCCGAAGTAATAAAGACGTATGCCAAAAAGGCCGGAGACACCGGATCGCCGGAAGTTCAAGTGGCGATCTTGTCCGAGCGCATTAACAATCTCACCGAGCATTTCAAAGCCCACGTCAAGGACAATCACTCCCGCCGTGGGTTGCTCAAGATGGTGGGGCAACGCCGCCAGCTGCTCGACTACCTGCGGCGCACAAACGAAGCGAGCTACAAGAATTTGATCGAGAAGCTCGGCATTCGCCGATGATTTATTCCGCGCAGGGCGCATGTGCCCTGTGCGTTTCGTGCAGCGAATGCGTGTGACGCGTTCGCTCGACTACGCCGGCAGCGATAGGCGCGGCCGGCAATTTGGCAAGAGCCGATAAGGATCGCCTCTTGCGGCAAGGCAAGGTTCGAAACGCCATGGCAGGATCGCCAGACGCTGTTGCTCCCCGCACCGCGGTGATGTGCGACAGCTTCTCGCCGTCTTGCTCATGGCTTTCGGGGCTCGCCGAAAACCATGAAAGACTGAAGCAATGTTCGATAAGCATTCCGTTGAGCTCGATTGGGGTGGGCGCAAGCTAACCCTCGAGACAGGTCGCGTCGCGCGCCAGGCCGACGGCGCCGTGCTCGCCACTTATGGCGAAACCACCGTGCTCGCCGCCGTCGTGGCGGCCAAGCAGCCGAAAGAAGGAATCGATTTCCTTCCGCTCACCGTCAACTACACTGAAAAATATTACGCGGCCGGACGCATTCCGGGCGGCTACTTCAAGCGCGAGCGCGGTCCGACCGAAAAGGACACGCTGACGTCGCGCCTGATCGATCGTCCGATCCGTCCCCTGTTCGCCGATGGCTGGCGTTGCGATACGCAGGTCACCATCACCGTGCTGTCGCACGACATGGAGAACGACCCCGACATCGTCGCGATGGTCGCGGCCTCTGCTGCGCTCACGCTGTCGGGCGCTCCGTTCATGGGACCAATTGCCGGCGCACGCGTCGGCTTTATCAATAACGAATATGTGCTCAATCCCTCGCTCGACGAGATGCCGGAGAGCCAGCTCGACCTCGTCATTGCCGGCACGCAGGACGCGGTCATGATGGTGGAATCGGAAGCCAAGGAGCTTTCCGAAGAAATCATGCTTGGCGCGGTGATGTTTGGCCACCGGCATTTCCAGCCGGTGATCGAAGCGATCATCAAGCTCGCCGAAAAAGCGGCGAAGGAGCCGCGCGAGCTGACAGCCCCCGATCACAAGGCGCTGGAAAAGGAAATCCTCGGGCTCGCCGAAAAGGACCTGCGCGCCGCCTATTCGATCGTGAAGAAGCAGGACCGCCAGAACGCTGTCGCCGCCGTAAAAGAAAAGGTGATGGCACATTTCTTCCCGGAAGGCGCCGAGCCGAAACACGACAAGCTCGCAGTTGCCGGCGTGTTCAAGGAGCTCGAAGCCAAGATCGTTCGCTGGAATATTCTCGACACCAAGAAACGCATTGACGGTCGCGACCTCAGCACGGTGCGCCCGATTGTCGCCGAAGTGGGCGTGCTACCGCGGACCCACGGCTCGGCGCTGTTCACCCGTGGTGAAACCCAGGCGCTGGTCGTGGCAACACTCGGCACCGCCGAGGACGAGCAGTTCATCGATGCATTGCAAGGGACGTACAAGGAAACGTTCCTGCTGCATTACAATTTCCCGCATTATTCGGTGGGCGAGACCGGCCGCACGGGCGCGCCGGGTCGGCGCGAAATCGGCCACGGCAAGCTGGCATGGCGCGCGATCCACCCGATGCTGCCGACTCCGGCCGAGTTCCCCTACACCATCCGCGTTGTCTCGGAGATCACCGAATCAAACGGCTCCTCGTCGATGGCATCGGTATGCGGCTCCTCGCTCGCGCTGATGGACGCCGGCGTGCCGCTCAAGCGGCCGACCGCCGGTATCGCCATGGGCCTCATTCTTGAGGACAAGCGCTACGCGGTGTTGTCCGACATCCTCGGCGACGAGGATCATCTCGGCGACATGGATTTCAAGGTGGCTGGCACCGAACAGGGTGTCACGTCGCTGCAGATGGATATCAAGATCGCCGGCATCAATGAGGAGATCATGAAGGTTGCCCTCGCTCAGGCGAAGGACGGCCGCCTGCATATTCTCGGCGAGATGGCCAAGGCACTCACCGCTGCACGCGCCGAACTGGGCGAGCACGCCCCGCGCATCGAAATGTTCAAGATACCGACCGACAAGATCCGCGAAGTGATCGGAACCGGCGGCAAGGTGATCCGCGAGATCGTCGAGAAGACCGGCGCCAAGATCAACATCGAGGACGACGGCTCCGTGAAGGTTGCCTCGGCCGACGGCGAGTCGATCAAGGCGGCTATCAAGTGGATCAAGTCGATCGCTTCCGACCCGGAAGTCGGCGTGATCTACGACGGCACCGTAGTGAAGACGATGGACTTTGGCGCTTTCGTCAACTTCTTCGGCGCGAAGGACGGCCTCGTGCACATCAGCCAGCTTGCCGCCAACCGCGTCAACAAAGTCACCGATGTGGTCAAGGAAGGCGACAAAGTGAAGGTGAAGCTGCTCGGCGTGGACGAGCGCGGCAAGGTGCGCCTGTCCATGAAAGCGGTCGATCAGACCACCGGCGAAGACCTCGAAGCCAAGCAAAAGCCGGAAGGCGGCGACCGCCAGCAAGCCGCCGGCGCCGAGTAACGTTCGCTTACAGGAAACAGATGAGAGGGCGGCCTAGCGCCGCCCTCTTTTTTTGGGCATTTCATCCAGCAGCCAGCGGCAGCCAGCGCCGCCGATGACCCCACCCAAAATCGGCGCTACCCAGAACAGCCAAAGCGCGTTGATCGCCTGAGACCCGCCAAAGAGAGCGGTCGCCGTCGAGCGCGCGGGATTGAGCGAGGCGTTCGAAATCGGGATGGCAATCAGGTGAAACAGCGTCAGCGAGAGGCCAATCGCGATGGGCGCAAATCCCGCCGGCGCGCGTGTTGACGTCGCGCCGACAATGACCACCAGGAACAGCGCGGTAATCACCGTTTCGGTCAGGAATACCGCGCCCATCGAGAATCCGGCGCCGCCATACAGGTTCGAAATCGCCGTGAAAGAATTCCACCGGCCTGCCGGCGCCCCGGTAAGCACAACATAAAAGACGACCGCCGCTGCGGCGCCGCCGAGCAACTGGGCGATGATGTAAACCGGCGCTCGCTCACTCGGAAAACGACCGGCGGCCACCAGTCCGCACGTCACCGCCGGGTTGAAATGTCCGCCAGAGATGTGGCCGACAGCGAACGCCATCGCCATCACCGACAGGCCGACCGCGAAGGCGACCGCCACCAAGCCCGCCGACGGCGCCGAAAATAGCGCGGCGCCGCATACCGCGCTGACCAGCGAAAACGTGCCGACAAACTCAGCTGCCAATTCCCGTTGCATCGCCACAAATCTCCCTTGATTAAAGATCCCGGTTAAAATCGAATCCCTTGCACCCATGCTTCAACAACCAGCCGCCAAGAGCAACCGATGGCCGACGGCAGCGAATACAAGGTCCCAGGTTTATTTGAGCGCGGTACCGCCAGCGGGCCGTGCTATTGGCCGCCGTCGCCGCCTTCTACCGCTCCGCCGGCACTCTTGAGCGTACCCGGCTGCGGCATGGCAATGACGTTATATCCCGAATCGACGAAGTGAATTTCGCCAGTAACGCCGGTCGACAGATCGGACAAAAGGTAAAGCCCGGCGCCGCCCAGTTCCTCCAGCGTAACGCCACGGCCAAGCGGAGAATATTTCTGCTGAAAGGCGAACATGTAGCGCGCATCGGTGATGCCGGCGCCCGCGAGCGTGCGGATGGGCCCGGCTGAAATTGCATTGACGCGTATTTTCTGCGGGCCGAAATCCACCGCCAAATAACGCACCGATGCCTCCAGTGCCGCTTTCGCAACACCCATCACATTATAGTTCGGCATGGCGCGCAGGCCGCCATTGTAGGTGAGCGTTACCATGGCGCCGCCGTTCGGCATTAGCGCTGCCGCGCGTTTGGCGGCCTCGGTGAACGCGTAGCAGGAGATCACCATCGTGCGAATAAAGTTTTCCCGCGTCGAGTCGGCGTAGTGACCCTTCAGTTCGTTCTTGTCGGAGAAAGCCACCGCATGAACGAGGAAGTCCAACGCGCCCCATTTTTTCTTGACCTCATCGAACACCGCATCCACCGAGGTAATGTCCTCGACGTCGCAAGGCATCACAAACTTGGAGCCCGCCTGCTCCGCGAGGGGCTTCACACGCTTGGCAAGGGCATCGCCCTGGTAGGTGAAGGCGAGCTGGGCGCCGTGTGCCGCCAGCGTTTTCGCAATTCCCCAGGCGATCGAATGGTCATTGGCGACCCCCATCACCAGTCCGCGCTTTCCGTCCATCAGCCCCGGCATAACAATTCCTGTTCCGTCAACCCGAGAAGCAAGCAAAGCAAGCCCGGCGGGGCGACGGCCTTTTCTTTTTCCGCTAATGACTACGCATCAAGCCGCTTGAATAGAACCGACGCATTAGTGCCGCCGAAACCAAACGAGTTTGACAACACACAACCGAGCTTCACGTTGTCCTGGCGCTCGCGCACGATCGGCATATCGGCAAAGGCTGGATCGAGATTTTCGATATTGGCGCTCTCGCAAATAAACCCGCTCTGCATCATCAGCAGTGAATAGATCGCCTCCTGCACGCCGGTGGCGCCAAGCGAATGCCCGGTGAGCGACTTGGTGGCAGAGATTGGTGGGCACTTCGAACCGAACACCTCGCGGATCGCCTCGATTTCCTTGATGTCGCCGATCGGCGTCGAGGTTGCGTGCGGATTGATGTAGTCGACCGGCACTTTAGCGTTCTCAAGCGCCATGTTCATGCAGCGCACCGCGCCCTCCCCGGAAGGCGCCACCATGTCGTAACCGTCGGACGTGGCGCCGTAGCCGGCAAGTTCTGCATAAATCTTGGCGCCGCGCGCCTTGGCATGTTCGAGTTCTTCCAGCACCAGCACGCCGGCGCCGCCGGCGATGACGAAACCGTCGCGGTCTTTGTCATATGCGCGCGATGCCTTGTGAGGGGTATCGTTATATTTCGAAGACATTGCCCCCATTGCATCGAACAGAACCGAGAGGGACCAATCCAGTTCTTCGCAGCCACCGGCGAAGATCAGATCCTGTTTGCCCCATTGAATGAGCTCGGCAGCGTTGCCGATGCAATGATTGGATGTCGCGCAAGCCGAGGAGATCGAATAGTTCACGCCTTTGATCTTGAACCAGGTGGCAAGAGTCGCTGAGGCCGTCGATGACATCGCTTTTGGAACCGCGAACGGACCAACGCGCTTCGGGCCTTTCGTGCGTGCGGTATCAGCCGCTTCGATCAGTGCGCGGCAGGATGGCCCGCCCGAACCCATGATGATGCCGCTGCGCACATTGGAAATATCCGATTCCTCAACGCCAGAATCGCGGATGGCTTGCTCCATGGCCACGTGATTCCACGCGGCGCCGCCACCGAGGAAGCGCAAGGCGCGGCGGTCGACCACCCCTTCCGGATCGAGACTCGGGGCACCGTGCACCTGACTGCGGAAGCCAAGTTCCGCATATTTGTCGGCACGCACGATACCGGATTTGGCCTCACGAAGGCTTGCCAGCACTTCCTGCGTATTATTGCCGATGGATGAGACGATGCCCATTCCGGTGACGACGACACGTCGCATAGTCGTAATACCCTTGAAATTTCACCGCGGTTTATTGCTGATCAGGTCACAGATTGGCCGGCTGAAGCATTTTCGCAAGGCCCCCCGCCGGGCTCAAGCTCCGCTCGGCTGCAAAGCCTCGTCCTGCTTGAACAGGCCGACCTTCAAATCGCTGGCGCGGTAAATGACGTTACCGTCCGCCGAGAGCCATCCGTCGGCAACGCCGAGCACCAGTTTCGAGCGCATGACACGTTTGACATCGATGCCGTAGATAACTTTCTTGACGGTCGGCAGCACCTGGCCCGAAAATTTCAGTTCGCCCAGCCCAAGCGCCCTGCCCTTGCCCGGAGCGCCAAGCCAGCCGAGAAAAAATCCGACCATCTGCCACAGCGCATCGAGACCTAGGCATCCCGGCATCACCGGGTCGCCCTTGAAGTGGCAAAGGAAAAACCAAAGGTCCGGCTTTACATCGAGTTCGGCGCGGATCATCCCTTTGCCATGCGCGCCGCCCGCTTCGCTGATTTCGGAAATACGGTCGAACATCAGCATCGGCGGGAGTGGCAATTGCGCATTACCGGGGCCGAAGAGGTCCCCGCGGCCGCAAGCAAGCAGATCTTCGTATTCGAAGCTGTGCCGCCGGCTGTCCATTGGCGTTGCGTCCCCTGGCAGGGGGCTTGGCTGAATTCCCATGCCTGAGTTGGTAACATACCAAGGCTAAGCGGCAAAGGTCGCGAGCGCGCGAGACGCGCGCGATTTTGCCGCCGAAAACCCCTGAAAATACTATGTTACTCTTAGTTGCGAGGCGGTTGCATCAACAGGGTCAATTTCGTATATGTTGCAGATGAAACGGTTTTTCGCTGGCTTGCATCGCGAGCTGGCTGTTCAGGCGTAACCGAAAATGACCCCGACGCGACAGACAGCATTGCCGCAGATAAAAGCCACCGAGCTCGCTTCGGACCGCTCGGCGCTGACCGGGTGTCCGTGGCATGACGTCAAGGCAATGCTGCGCCATGTCGGCTTGCGTCCGACCCGCCAGCGTATGGCGCTGGGATGGATCCTGTTCGGCAAGGGCGATCGCCACCTCACCGCCGAAATGCTTTACGAAGAAGCGAGCCGCGCAAAGGTGCCGGTATCGCTGGCGACGATCTACAACACCCTTCATCAATTTACCGAAGTCGGCCTGCTGCGGCAGGTCGCGGTCGACGGCTCGAAGGCCTATTTCGACACCAATGCCACGGCGCATCATCACTTCTTCATCGAAGGTGAGGATGAGGTGCTCGACATTCCAGGCGCGGAAGTTTTGATCGGCAAGACGCCGACGCCCCCGGAAGGCTTCGAAATCGCGCGCGTCGACGTCGTCGTGCGGCTGCGCCGCAAGAGCTGATTGCCCAATTACCGAGACTGCTGGATCGTTCGCATGCGCAAATGATTGCGCGAATGATGTCGTCCGAACGTGCTAGTCCACCTTCTCGTTCGGATAAGCGCCCCATAGGCGCTCCTGTTGTATATATCCGTCGAAACCTTTGCCGCTGAATTGGCACCACCTGCCATTACACGATTTCAGCGCACCCAGCACACCCGATTGTAGCTGTGCCGTGACCGGCGATTCGACATCCGCGCTTTCGTGGAGCGGGACCAGTTCTTCCTTCGATTTGGGCACCACGACGGCCATGCGCCTGCCCGACAGCAACGTGTGATAGACCCAGCCTTCCGCGCCTTCCCAGTCGCGAATGCGCCGCCAGTTCTCGAACTCGGCAGTGATCTCCACTGGCATGCCGACATGCGTATAGACCCAGCGGACCTCCTGATCCTTGTTGGGACCGGAACGGGCATTGACGCGGTCGGACTTGAGGCTGACAAATCGCGGAATCGGCAGGCCGCTGACGGAGCCGGTCGCCGCGTCGCCGGCAGACCGGGCCGCGCCCCCCTGCATCGCAATGAAGCCGGCCACCAGCGCCGCCCTGCAAAGCGCGGTCCGGAAGCTTTGTGTTGTCACTGCCATCTGGTAGGAAAAAGAATGAGTTTCGTCCCCAACGCGCGCGTGCGCAGTGTGGGCGAGCACGGTTAATGAGGGCTGAATCCGCGCTTCCCTTGGGTGATATCGGCGCCATCGCCGCGGTTGAGAGAAATGCCGAAAGCCAAGAAACCGGTCGTCATTGTCACACGCAAGCTGCCCGACTCGGTCGAGCTGCGAATGCGGGAACTTTTCGACGCCCGGCTCAATCCCGACGACAAGCCGATGACGCAAAGCCAACTGGCTGAAGCAGCGAAGGTCGCCGATGTCCTGGTGCCCACCGTCACCGACCGCATCGATGCCTCGGTCCTCAGCAAATCCGGTGAGCAGCTCAAGCTGATCGCCAATTTCGGCAATGGCGTCGACAATATCGACGTCGCAACGGCCGTTCAGCGCGGCATTACAGTCACCAACACGCCGGGCGTTCTCACCGAAGACACTGCGGACATGACCATGGCGCTGATCCTGACGGTGCCGCGCCGCCTGGTCGAAAGCTCGCAGGTGCTGACGTCGGACAAGGACTGGACCGGCTGGTCGCCGACCTGGATGCTCGGGCATCGGATCTGGGGCAAGCGGCTCGGCATAATCGGCATGGGACGCATCGGCCAGGCTGTCGCGCGCCGCGCGCGCGCCTTTGGCCTGCAGATCCACTATCACAACCGCCGTCGTGTGGCGCCCAAGACCGAAGAGGAGCTCGACGCCACTTATTGGGAAAGCCTCGACCAGATGCTTGCCCGGATGGACATCGTGTCGGTCAATTGCCCGCACACGCCGGCAACCTATCACCTGCTCTCGGCGCGCCGGCTCAAGATGTTGCGGTCGGAAGCTTTTGTCGTGAACACATCGCGCGGCGAAGTGATCGACGAGAATGCCCTCGCCCGCCTGATCGAGTCGGGCGACATCGCCGGTGCAGGCCTCGACGTGTTTGAACACGAGCCGGCGGTCAATCCGAAGCTGGTCAAGCTTGCTCGCGCGGGCAAGGTCGTGCTGTTGCCACATACCGGCTCGGCGACGATCGAAGGCCGCATCGACATGGGCGAGAAGGTGATCATCAACATCAAGACCTTCATGGACGGCCATCGGCCGCCGGATCGCGTCCTGCCGTCGATGTTGTGAGTCAGGGCCGGCGGCCCTTATGACGTGAAGACGGCCCGCGCATGGGCGGGCCTTTTGCAGCCTGACCGGGCGCTACCCTCGATGTTGTGAGAGGTCCCTGATCGTCGGCTTGTTGCCGCTCAGTGGATTGCCCGGGTCCCACGCGTAGCTCAGCGTCTCGAATCGCATGGAGCGGGCGTCCACCATCAGCAGGCGGCCGACAAGGCCTTCGCCGAAGCCGACGATTTCACGGATGATTTCCAGCGCCATCAGCGAGCCGAGCACACCCGGCAGCGCTCCCAGAATACCGGCTTCGGCGCACGCAGGCACAGTCCCCGCTGGCGGCGGCTCCGGGAAAAGACAGCGATAAGTCGGATTGCGCGTACCGTCGGCGCGCGTCTCGTGCGCACGGATTGAAGTGAGCGAACCATCGAAGGTGCCGACCGCTGCGGTGACAAGCGGTTTCCTGGCAAAGTAACAGGCGTCCGAGACGAGGTAGCGGGTCGCAAAGTTATCGGATCCATCCGCGACAATGTCGTGGCGCGAAATGAGATCGAGCGCGTTGGCCTCCGTCAACCGCACGCGATGCGGTTCGACATTCACATGCGGATTGAGACCCTGCACGGCTTCGCCGGCACGCGCGACCTTCGGCTCACCGATATCGCGCGTCGAAAAAATGACCTGGCGCTGCAGATTTGATAGCGACACGTCATCGTCGTCGACCACGCCGAGCGTGCCGACGCCGGCCGCAGCCAGGTAGAGCAGCACCGGCGCGCCGAGACCGCCGGCGCCCACGACCAGCACGCGCGCAGCCTTCAGCTTCGCCTGGCCGGGACCGCCAACCTCGCGCAACACGATGTGGCGGGCATAGCGTTCGAGTTCTTGAGCATCGAGCATTGTGGTTAACCTAGCGCATGACCTCGAAAAGCGGGAATCGCTTTTGGAGAATGGTCATGCGCAAGGAAGATGTTACATGCAGCTTGACCCCAATTACGCCATCCCCAGGGCCGCCTTGCGCACTCGCCGTCATCGGCTAAGGTGACCGCAAAACAAAGGGGTGGGCTTTAACGTGATGCGTTTAGGTGGGCCAACGATCATGCTTGCTGTCTTGCTTGGCGCCGTTCCGGCGCTGGCGCAGGATTCGCCTGGCATCATGCCGGGGACAGCACAGCCCGCCGAGAAATCGAAACCGATCCACGTTACGCCGAAAAAGATTGCCGCCAAGGTCGCTGCCAAGGTAGCCAAGCCCGCAGCTCCAGTGCCGCCGGCGCCGAGCATTGCCGCGCCTGCGACCGTCGCCGCGAAATCAGCGGCGCCTGACCCCCAGCTAACCAAGATAGAGCCCGCGCAGGACGCCGCTGTGGGAATCTCCGAAGGCGACCGTCAGAAAATCCAGTCGGCGTTGTCGTGGTCGGGCGATTACACCGGCTCGCTCGGCGGCGAGGATCCGTTTTTGACCGCCATCAAGAATTACCAGAAACGCGCCAAGACCAAGATCACCGGGGTCCTCACGGCGGCCGAGCGCACCAACTTGTTGGCTGCCGCAAAGGCGCACGAGGACGAATACGGCTGGACCGTCGTTGTTGATCCAGCCACCGGCGTGCGCATTGGCCTGCCGGTCAAGATAGTCCCGCAGGCGCGCGACGCGGCGCACGGCACCCGTTGGTCGTCGGCGCACGGCGAAGTGCAGGTGGAAACATTCCGGATCAAGGAGCCCGATCTCAAATTGTCGGCACTCTTCGACCAACAGAAGAAAGAGCCCGCCACACGCAAGATCGAATACAGCGTGCTGCGCGACGATAATTTTTACATCAGCGGCATGCAGGGCCTGAAGAAGTTTTCCGTGCGCGCCCAGCTTCGCAATGGCGAGGTGCGCGGATTTACGATCCTCTTTGACCAGATGATGGAAACGATCGTCGCGCCCGTGACGATTGCGATGGCAAGCGCATTCTCGCCATTTCCCGAAGGCAGCGCACCATTCGCGGCCATGGCGAACTCAGTGGAATACGGCAACGGGCTCGTCGTAAGTGTGCGCGGCCATATCGTGACCGACCGCAAGCTGGCGGCCGGTTGCCAGGTGATCGTCGCAGCCGGTCTCGGCGATGCCGACCGGATTGCCGACGACAAGGAGACGGGCCTGGCGCTGCTGCGCGTCTACGGCCCGCGCAAGCTCTCGCCGCTCGCACTGGGGTCGGAGGCCGCCAGGAAAGGCGACTTGACGCTGGTCGGCATTCCCGATCCGAAAGAGCAGAACGGCAGCAAAAAGCTCACCGAGATCAAGGCGAGGCTGGTGGACGGCAACGCGATCGAATTGCGGCAACCGGTGCCCATGGCAGGTTTTTCCGGCGCTGCTGCCCTCGATGGACAGGGCCAGTTTCTCGGCATGATGCAAATGCGGGATTTCGTACTTGCCAGCACAGAATCGAGCGCACCGCCGGTGCGGCTCATCACGGCGCCGGCGATCCGTGATTTCCTTGCGGCGCATAACGTCGCGCCTGCCACGCAGGGCGGCGATGCCACTGCAGCGGTAGTCAGAATTATTTGCGTGCGCAAATAGCTATTTGTTTGTCCAGGCCGGCGGTCGTTTCTCGATAAAGGCCTTCATCCCTTCCTTCTGATCGTCCGTCGCGAACAGTGAATGGAAGATTTGCCGCTCGAAGCGCATGCCTTCGGCCAAAGACGATTCAAACGCTGCATTGACCGATTCTTTTGCCGCGAGCACCGACGGCAACGACATGTTGGCGATCGCGTCGGCAACTTTCATAGCTTCGTCCATGAGGCTTGCCGCCGGCACCACGCGGGCGACGAGGCCGGATTTTTCCGCTTCCGCCGCGTCCATCATGCGGCCGGTGAGGATCAGGTCCATCGCCTTGGCCTTGCCGACAGCGTGGGCGAGCCGCTGGGTACCGCCGATCCCGGGAATGACGCCGAGCTTGATCTCCGGCTGGCCGAATTTGGCATTGTCGGCTGCAATGACGATGTCGCTTTGCATGGCGAGTTCGCAGCCGCCGCCAAGCGCAAAGCCGGCGACCGCGGCAACGACCGGTTTGCGTGCCTGCGCAATGGCGTTCCAGTTGGAAACGAAATCGCCGAGGTAGGCCTCGACAAATGGCTTGTCCACCATTTCCTTTATGTCGGCACCCGCGGCAAAGGCCTTTTCGCTGCCGGTGACCAGCAGGCAGCCGATTTTGTCATCCGCATCAAATGTCTCAATTGCCTTGGTGAGCTCGTCAATCAAAGCCTTGTTGAGCGCGTTGAGCGCTTGCGGCCGGTTAAGCCGGATGATACCGACCCGGCCTTTCGTTTCGACGATGATATTCTGGTAGGTCATGTCTCGATCCCTGGGTCAGTCTAATCTGGCTCCGGAGCGCCGCACCACTTCGCCCCATTTTGCGGAATCGGCGTTGATGGTCGCAGCGAAGTCCTCAGGCGTTCCGCCGGCCGGTTCGTCACCGATCTTGGCGAATTTTTCCTTGAATGACTCGGATTTAAGCGCGTTGTTGATCGCGGCGTTGAGCTTGTCGACGATAGGCCGCGGCACGCCCGCGGGTGCGATCACGCCGGTCCAGGTCGGCGCCAGATATCCTGGTACCCCGGCCTCGGCAATTGTCGGCAGATCGGGAAACGCCGGCGAACGGTTGGCGCCGCTGACGCCAAGCGCGCGCACCTTGCCGTCGCGCGCAAAGGGCGCGATCGATTGCAGGCTCTCAAACATGACATCGACATGCCCGGCAATTAGATCGGTGATCGCCGGCGCACCGCCACGGTAGGGCACGTGCACGATCTCGGTTCCTGTCATGTATTTAAACAATTCGCCGCCGACATGCCCTGGCGAGCCGTTGCTTGACGACGCATTCGTGAGCTTTCCCGGGTTCTCCCTAGCATAGTCAACCAGCTCCTTCACCGAGTGAACCGGCAGCTTTGGCGAAACCGCGAGCAGCAAATGGCCACGCGCGACCAGCGCGATCGGCTGGAAATCCTTCTCAATGTTATAGGGTAGCTTCGCCACCATGTGACGGGTGATCGCCAGCGCACCGATCGGACCCATGCCGATCGTGTAACCGTCGGGTGGCGATTTCGCGACCAGGTCGAGGCCGATGGTGAGCGCGCCGCCCGGCCGGTCATCGACAATGACCTGCTGACCGAATTCCCTGGTCAATTCCGCGGCAAGGACGCGCGCAACGGTATCGGTCGCGCTACCCGCTGCCTGCGGAACGATGAACCGGATGGGATGGTCGGGAAATCCCGCAGCTCCCGCCGGGTTCGGCACTGCAGCGAGCATGAATGCCAAGAATCCATTGAGGCCAAGCGTTCGCATGTCTGTACCCTGTGCGGTCGGGCGGCAGCGTGGACTATTTCTGGCACGAGGGGCAATAGAAGGTCGAGCGTCCGACTTGCACGATGCGTTTGATCTTTCCTTTGCAATTGGGACACGGCTGGCCTTCGCGGTCATAGACCTGGAAATTGTGCTGGAAATCGCCAAGCGACCCATCGGCGCGCCGGTGGTCGCGCAATGATGAGCCACCCGCCTCGATCGCGTCCTTGAGTACAGCCTTGATGGCTTCGACCAGTTTTCCGGCGCGCTCGTTCGGCTTGCCGTTTCGGTCGGCAATCGTGGAGGCTGGCCGTTTCGGCGACAACCGCGCACGAAACAGCGCTTCACATACATAAATATTGCCAAGGCCGGCAACGACACGTTGATCACTCAAGGCGGCCTTAAGCGAAGTCTTCTTGCCGGCGCAAGCTTCGGCCAGCATCGCCGCGTCGAATTCATTTCCCAATGGTTCCGGGCCGAGCGCGCGCAGCAGCGGCTCCTGCTCGAGTTTGGCCCGTTGCACCAGTTTCATCGAACCGAAACGGCGCGGGTCGTTGAATGTCACCGTCGCACCGTTCGACATGTGAAAGACAATGTGGTCGTGGGCGGTACTCTTGGAGCGCTCGTGATAATACTTGCCAGGCGCGGCATCCTTGCCAACGCGGAATGAACCCGACATTCCGAGATGCATCAGCAACACATCGCCTGATGAAAGATCAGCCAGCAGATACTTTGCCCGGCGACCCAGCCCCTCCACCGTCTTGCCGTGCAGGCGTTGCGCAAAGCCCTTGGGCAAGGGCCAGCGTAGATCGCCACGGCGCACTTCCACTTTTGCAAAGCGCGCGCCTTCCATGGCGGGCGCCAGGCCCCGGCGCACGGTCTCAACCTCAGGCAATTCGGGCATGATTAACCGCTCCTGCGCTGACACATAGCGCCCCCGGGCCCACCGCGCTATGGTCCTGCCCGCAAAGGATTATTGGCGATGGCCCGGGGCAGCGAACAGACCCATTTCGGCTATAACAGCGTGCCGCTGGAGGACAAGCAGCGGCGCGTCGACGACGTCTTCCATTCGGTCGCCCGCCGCTATGACCTGATGAACGACCTGATGTCGGGCGGTTTGCACCGGGCCTGGAAAGACGCACTGGTGACGACGGTGAACCCGCCACGTTCGGAGCGGAACTTTGCGCTGCTTGATCTCGCCGGCGGGACCGGCGACGTCGCCTTCCGCGTCGTGGAAGCCGGCGGCACGGGCACGCGAGTGACCGTTTGTGACATCAATGCAGACATGCTCGAGGTCGGCCGCAAGCGCGCCGCCGAGCGCACGCTCGATGGCGTCGTCGGCTTTGAGGAAGGAAACGCCGAAGACCTCTCCTATCCGGACCACAGCTTCGATTGCGTCACCATTGCTTTCGGTATTCGTAATGTGCCGCGCATTGATCGTGCACTCGCCGAAGCCTATCGCGTACTCAAGATTGGTGGCCGCTTCCTGTGCCTGGAATTTTCTTCGGTCGATATTCCCGGCCTTGATGCGCTCTACGAGCTCTATTCATTCCAGGTGATCCCGCGCGTCGGCGAAGCGGTGACCGGCGACCGTGAGGCTTATCAATACCTCGTCGAGTTGATCCGCAAATTTCCAAAACCAAAAGCCTTTGCGCAGATGATCGAGGCAGCCGGATTTCGTCGGGCATCGTTCACGCCCATGACCGGCGGCGTGGTCGCATTACATTCGGGTTGGCGCTTGTGATTGCTGCCACGTCCCATCTGCTCCGTCTCACCCGCGCCGGCTTTGTGTTTGCGCGCGAAGGCGTGTTTGCGCTGGTCGACACCCGACCCCTGCCTTTGCCGGCCAGGGCCGGTATCGCCGTGGCGCGGCTTCTTGAGCGGCCCAGTACAAAAAGCGGAGAAAGCCGGCTTGCCGCCGCGCTCAGCAAACTGGGACCGACTTACGTAAAGCTCGGCCAGTTTCTCGCGACACGGCCGGACGTGGTCGGTACAACGATCGCGCGCGATTTGGAAAGTCTTCAGGACAAGATGGCGCCCTTCCCGCAAGGCGAGGCCGAGGCGGCCGTCGCCGCCGCCCTCGGCAAACCGCTGTCCTCGGTCTACGCAAGCTTCGGTCCGGCGGTTGCGGCAGCATCGATTGCGCAAGTGCATCGCGCGGAAATCAACATGGACGGCGCGCGCAAGCCGGTCGCGGTCAAAGTTCTTCGTCCTGGCATAGAACGCCGGTTCAAGTCCGATCTGGACGCTTTCTTCTTTGCGGCGCGCAAGGCGGAAGTCTTCTCCGCAGAAGCACGCAGGCTCCGGCTGATTGAAGTGGTGTCTACGCTCGCTCGTTCGGTCGCGATTGAAATGGATTTCCGGCTGGAAGCCGCCGCCGCTTCCGAAATAGCTGACAATACCCGTGAGGACGCCGACTTCCGCGTGCCCACCGTCGACTGGGATCGCACCGCGCGCGAAGTGCTCACCCTTGAATGGATCGATGGCGTTCGCCTGAGTGACCATGGTGCGCTGGAGGCGAAAGGCTTTGATCTGGCGGCGCTCGGCCGCAATGTGATCCAGAGTTTTCTGCGGCACGCGTTGCGCGACGGTTTCTTTCACGCCGATATGCATCCAGGCAATCTGTTCGTCGATGACGAAGCACGGCTGGTCGCGGTCGATTTTGGCATTATGGGACGATTACGTCCGAAGGAACGACGCTTCCTCGCCGAAATTCTGCTTGGCTTCATCACCCGCGACTACCACCGGACCGCCCAAGTGCATTTCGATGCCGGTTACGTTCCGCGGCATCATTCGGTTGAAAGTTTCGCGCAGGCGATCCGCGCCATTGGCGAGCCGATCCACAATCGCTCGGCCGAAGACATTTCGATGGCCAAGCTTTTAATGTTGCTGTTCGAGGTCACCGGTTTGTTCGATATGCGCACGCGGCCGGAGCTTCTGCTGTTGCAAAAGACCATGGTGGTGGTGGAAGGCGTTGCTCGGTCGCTCGACCCCAAGCTCGACATGTGGACGACCGCCGATCCGGTCGTGCGCGAATGGATTGCGCGCAACCTCGGTCCTGTCGGCCGGCTGGAAAATGCCGTTGAAGGTGCCGGCGAGATCGGCCGTTTTCTTGGAGAAGTGCCGGGCCTACTGACACGGGCCGGGACCTTGCTCGATCAGGTCGACGACATCACCCGTGACGGGCTGGTGCTGTCGCCTGAGACCGTGGCGGCCATTGGTGCCGCGGAGGCGCGCCGCAATCGCTGGACCGCGGCGGGGTTATGGATGATCGCGTTGTTACTGGCCACGATTGTCTGGATGCTCAGGTAAAAGCGGCTACGCCACCTTCTCCAAAAGTTCTTCCAGTTTGTCGATGCTTTGGGTCCAGCCCGCTTCCATTCCGGCCAGCATCTGCTTGGCGATCGGAACGCGCCCCACAGCATGCGTGTGCAACGTCATCGTGGTTTTGCCGCCCTGCTCCGCGAACGTGACGGTGGTTAAGCCTTCGAGCAGGTGCTTGCCTTCGTTGTCGATCGCGATATTGCTGAACACGAGCCGTTCGGGTGCGATGACCTCGCTGAATGTGCCCTTCATCGGATAGTCGTTGCCGTCCGGCCCGTGCATGACAATACGAAGGCTGCCACCGACGCGCACGTCCAACTCGGGGACCCGGCTGCTAAATCCGCGTGGACCGAACCATTGCGCCAGCATTTTCGGATCGGTCCAGGCCTGCCACACCAGTGCGCGCGGCGCGTCGAACACGCGGACGATCTCGACGGTTCCTTCGCCGAATTTTTCCTGAGTGTTCATGGGGGTCTCCCCTGCTTACTTGCCGTCGTACGCGGATTGGATCATTGCGATGTCAAGCTTCTTCATCTTCATGAAGGCATTCATCACGCGTTTGGCGCCTTCGGCGTCGCCGCTTGTCATTAGCTTGGGTACGATACTGGGCACGACCTGCCAGGACAGCTTGAACTTGTCCTTGAGCCATCCGCACGGGCCTTCGGCGCCGCCATCGGCGGTAAGCTTGCTCCAGTAATCGTCGACCTCGGCTTGCGTCTCGCACACCACCTGGAACGACACAGCTTCGTCGAAGGTGAACTGGGGTCCGCCGTTGAGCGCGGTGAAGGTCAGGCCTTCAATTTCGAACTCGACGACCATCACTGACCCAGCTTCCTTGCCGTGAATTTCTTTGCCCGTGTCGGGAAAGCGGCTGACGCTGTTGATGCGGGAATTCTTGAAGATGCCTACATAGAATTTCGCGGCATCCTCCGCCTGCGTGTCGAACCACAGGCATGGCGTGAGTTTTTGTTTGGCAATCGCCATTGTCTTTCCTTCTCAATGATTTACTAAAGGCTGATGAATGTCTTGAAGCCGCCGAAGATCATGCGCTTGCCGTCGAACGGCATGGATTTCGGATTCATCATGGACGCAAGCCGCTTGTCCTTCATGATCTTTTTCGTGGCGCGATTGCGAGCCGCACGCGACTTGTAGACGACCCACGCGAAGACCACGGTCTCGCCAGTTTTAAGCTTGACGCTGCGCGGAAACGATGTGCGCTTTCCCACTTTGACGTCGTCGGCGATAAATTCGTTGTATTCCAGTGCGCCGTGCTCGCGGCAGACCTTGCCGAATTTCTTCGACATGGTGCGGTAGGCCGCCAGTTTCTTTTTCGGCACCGGAATGATCATTCCATCGACATATGTCATGCGATATTCCTCCTTTTCTGTTTTTGTCAGACGTCTCAGACCGCTTTCGCCAGATAGGCCTCGAACTGATCTAAGGTGCCGCTCCAGCCGCCAGTCATGCTGGCGTGGCCGGCGTCGAAGGTCTTGCGCTCTTCTTCGGTCGGGTTGAGCGGTGCCCAACGCACGGTGAATTTGGTGTTGCCGCCGGGTACATCTTCGAAAGTGAACGTCGAGAGCAATTGCAGCGGCCAACTCGGCGCCATCGGATGACGCGTCACGCCGCCGGCTTCGTCGGAAAACGAATTGGTGAAAACCAGTTTTTGCGGCGGGGTGACTTCGCGATAGATGAATTTGCCCCACATCACTTTGCCGTCGGGCATTTCCATGCCGTAGTGGTAGGTGCCGCCGACACGCAAATCCATATCGGACTTGACGATCTTGGCACCCTTGGGGCCCCACCACTGCTTCATGCGCTCGGGATCGGTGAAGCATTGCCACACAAGATCGCGCGGCGCCTTCAAGACGCGGGAAATCACGAAGTCCGCGGACGCGGCCTTGGTTGCTTGATCTTGCATCACTGTCTCTCCTTGACCAGCCGAGGTTTTATTTTCATCGGGAACATGTCGAAATAAGGCTGCGCTTCCTTGAGCGCTCGCGCATAGGAAGGCCGTGACATCAAGCGGTCCAAATACGCCTGTAGATTCGGTTGCGCCGGTCCGAAAGGCATGGCCGTGTTTGCGTAGAACAGCGCGGGCGCGGCGGCGCAGTCGGCCAGGCTGAAGTTTTCGCCGACCGCCCAGGTCTTGCCGTCCATGGCATGTTCGATCATCCCGTAGGCGCGCTGGAGCGTCGTCTTCGCATGCTCCACGCCGAAGGGATCGGTAGCGCCCGCCGGACGAAGCCAGTCACCCACAATCTTCTGCATCTGCAAGTGAACGTAGTTGTCATAAAAGCGGTCCCACATCCTGGTTTGCCAGGCGAGATCCGTCTCAGCCGGCACAAATTGCGTGTCGCCCGGATAATGGGCCCCCAGATATTCGACGATCACGGTCGCCTCGGCGACGGTTTGGTTCCGCGCTTCGTCGCGCAGAACCGGAAATTTTGCCATCGGCCACAGCGAGCGGAGTGCAGCACTCGATTTATCGTCGGACAAATCGACCAGGATCGGCTCGAAAGAAACGCCGCATTCGTACAAAGCGATCAGTGCCTTGTGGCAGAAGGACGAGAGTGGGTGAAAATAGAGTTTGAGCGACATAGCCTAATCGTCCCATTGTTTCCGTTTCGAACGCGAGAGCGCGCGGCGGCGCCTATTTGTCGACCAGGATCATCCAATTCACGCCGAACTTGTCGGCGAGCATGCCGAAACGCGGCGAGAAGAAGGTCTTGGTCTGCGGCATGGTCACTTTGCCACCATCGGCGAGCGCGTTGAAAAGCTTGTCGGCCTCAGCTTCGGTCTTGGTGGCAATCGACAGTGCAAAGCCCTCGAATTTTGGATTGCCAGTGTTGCGGCCGTCCGAGAGCATCACACCGGTCTCACCGATGGTCATGTAGGAATGCATGACTTTATTCTCGTTGCCCGGCGTACACATGGATTTATCGGGGCTGTCTTTCCAACGCATCAGCATCGTCACCTTGGCATCGAGCGTTTTCTTGTAGAACTCGATCGCCTCTTCGGCCCGGCCGTCTAAAAATAGATACGATTGCACTTGCATAACTCTTGCTCCTTCAGGTTCCGGTCATTGACAAATAGGTTGATATCAACATATAATGCGTCATGTCAACCCGTCACGACGAGCCTCCCCTTGCGGTTACCCATCTGGTGCGCGACTCCTGCCTTTGTCTGCACGTCCAACGCGCGGCGCGTGCGCTGGCGCGCCGGTTTGATGAAGTATTCCGTCCACTCGACCTGACACATGGGCAGTTCTCGCTGTTGATGTCGTTGAACCGCCCGGAACCGCCGAGTATCGGCAGCGTCGCGGCGTTGCTCGCCATGGACCGCACCACCCTCACCGCGGCCCTCAAGCCTCTTGAACGCCGGGATCTGGTGAAGGTTTCGATCGACAAGGAAGATCGCCGCAGCCGGCGGCTGGTGATTACCACTGCCGGACGCCGACTGCTGGGCAAGGCAGTTCCGCTTTGGAAACGGGCCCACGCGGAAGCCGAGCGGTTGATCCCCCGCGGCAGCGCGGATGACCTGCGCGCCGCGTTGCGCGCTTTGTCGTAGCTGGCTGGAGCCTTCGAACATTTATGCGCGTCCTGCCGATGCCATCGCGGCGACGTATTCATCGAGCCGCGCCATAGTTTGCACCAGGCCCTTGTCCGCGCCGTAGTCTTTGATCACGCGCGCACGCGCTTCGGCTGTCGGGAATTTTCCGTGCCAGGTCAGGCGTGTCTGGCCATTGCCGAGATCTTCGAAAATAACGGTCGTCCTGAATTGCACCGGCTCAACATCGTCTCCGCCACCATGGTGATAGACAATGCGCTCAGGCGGAACGATCTCATCATAGGTGACGCGGTTCTGGTAATCGCGACCATCCGGTCCATGCATCACGAAACGCCAGATTCCTCCCGGGCGAAAGTCAAAAGAATTTGTGGTCGTCGTAAATCCGATAGGGCCCCACCACTGCGCCAGATGCTTTGGGTCGGTGAATGCCGAGAACACCAGATCGCGTGGCGCGTCGAAAACGCGCATGCCAACGATCGCGCGCGGATCCCGCTCGAGGTCGATGCTACTTTTTACGGCCATGATTTTTTTTCTCCCGCCCGCTCTGCTTCTGCGTGGCTTGCAGCGTCTTCAGGTAGTTATCGAGGCGATCAAGCCGCTCTTCCCACAGCCGCCGGTATTCCTCGAGCCAGTCGTCGGCTTCCTTGAGCGCCCGCGCGTCAATGCGGCATGGACGCATCTGCGCATCACGGGTGCGCGTGATCAGTCCGGCATGCTCCAGCACCTTGAGATGCTTCGATACCGCCGGCAGGCTCATCTCGAATGGCTCGGCGAGCTTGAGCACCGATGTCTCCCCGAGGGCGAGGCGCGCGAGAATTGCCCGCCGGGTCGGATCGGCGAGAGCCGCGAAGGTGGAGCTGAGGCGGTCGGTCGGCATTGAATTGAACCATCCAGTTAAATAACTAGTTGGTTAAATACAGGAGACCCACCCGGCGGTCAAGCGGCGCAAAACACTGCCTGATACTGGGGTTTGATTGCATTGATTGCAACGCAATCAAACCTTTGCTAACCTGTTTCAGAACAAGAGGATTTCATGGCTTCTCTCACCGTCCGCCAGCTCGACGAGAGGCTCAAAAAGCTGCTGCGCCTGCGTGCGGCGCGCAGCGGCCGCTCGGTCGAGGACGAGGTGCGCACCATCCTGCGGGATGCCGCCGAGGAGACCGGCCACGAGGCGCTCGACCTGATCGCGCCGCCCTCGCCGCGGCAAAGACCTGCCGCAAGATCCGCACGCTCCGCTCCCGTGGCCACTGACACGAAACGCGTACTGCTGATCATCGGCGGCGGCATCGCCGCCTACAAATCGCTCGATCTGATCCGCAGGCTCAGGGAGCGCGGCATCGCTGTGCGTTGCATCCTGACAAAAGCCGCCGAGCAATTTGTTACTCCATTGTCGGCGAGTGCGCTTGTCGGCGAGCGCATCTTCACCGACCTGTTCGATCTGGCAGGTGAATTTGACATCGGGCACATTCGTCTCGCGCGCGAAACCGATTTGATCGTGGTCGCTCCAGCCACCGCCGACCTCATGGCAAAAATGGCCGGCGGTCATGCCGACGATCTTGCTACCGCGGTTTTATTGGCAACTACGGCGAAGATTGTTCTGGCGCCGGCAATGAATTCGCGCATGTGGGCGAACAAGTCCACGCAGCGCAACGTGGCACAGCTTGTCGCTGACGGTGCCGCGCTCGTCGGTCCCAATGAAGGGGAAATGGCGGAGGCAAACGAGCGCGGCTGGGGTCGCATGGCCGAACCATTGGAAATTGCGGCCGCCGTTGAAAAGCTATTATCGACCGAAACGACGAGATCGCTGCGAGGTCAACGGGTGCTCATTACGTCTGGCCCGACGCATGAGCCGATCGATCCGGTGCGCTACATCGCCAACCGCTCATCCGGCAAGCAAGGTCACGCGATCGCGGCCGCCGCGGCCGCAGCCGGTGCGGATGTTACGCTGGTGAGCGGGCCCGTGAATGTGCCCGACCCACCAGGTGTCGAGGTGATCAAGGTCGAAACTGCGCGCGAGATGCTGCAGGCCGTCGAGCGAGCGTTGCCGGCAGACGTTGCGATTTTCGCCGCGGCTGTCGCCGACTGGCGCGTAGCAAATGCCGGCGAACAGAAACTCAAGAAGCGGGCGGGCAACCCAACGCCCGAACTGTCGCTCGTGGAAAATCCCGACATTCTCGCGACCATCGCAAAGCGGAAGACCCAGCGTCCACAACTGGTCATCGGCTTTGCTGCCGAAACCGAGAATGTTGCGGCGAATGCCAAGGTAAAGCTCGCCAGCAAAGGCTGCGACTGGATTCTGGCTAATGATGTTTCCCCGCAGTCGGGTGTGATGGGCGGCGACCGCAACACGATCACGCTGGTGCGCGCGGCCGGCATCGAAGCCTGGCCGCCGCAAAGCAAGGACGAGGTGGCGGGCCGACTGGTCGAGCGAATTGCCGATTCACTGAAGAAGTAGCGGCGGCAGTTACACACAGGCGTTTCGTCGTAAAAGGTTCTCGATTGTGGCCGCTGCCGCCAGGTGCCATTCTCACCGCAATCAATATACCGTGGTGCGATGGCGACGAACCTCCAACTTAAAAGAATGCGGAGCGAGGCCACGACCGAGGTGCGGGTCACGCGCCTGGCACACGGCAGTGATTTGCCGCTGCCGTCCTATCAGAGCGCTCATGCCGCCGGGCTCGATCTCCAGGCTGCGGTACCGGCCACTGCGCCACTGACGATTGCGCCGCACGACCGCGCGCTCGTTCCGACCGGCATAGCCATCGCGCTTCCTGAAAATCATGAAGGCCAGGTACGCCCACGTTCCGGCCTTGCTGCGCGTCACGGGCTCACCGTGCTCAATGCACCCGGCACCATCGACGCCGACTATCGCGGGGAGATCCAGGTGCTGCTCGTCAATCTCGGCACCGAGCCTGTGACGATCACTCGCGGAATGCGGATCGCCCAATTGATAATCGCTCCGGTTGTACGCGCACACATATTGGATGTTGCATCTCTCGACGAAACCCCGCGCGGCAGCGGCGGATTCGGTTCTACCGGAAGCTGAAAAAATGAGGCTTTGATTACGGCTGGACGGGCACAGGACCGTAGCCTATTACCGCTCGCTTGGTTGCCACTGTAACCGGTCCGAAAATGCCGCTGGTACCCCGCAAGGGCCTTCTTGCCATTGCCGCCGTGATCGATGTTGCCATCCATGCCAACAGCCGCCCGGTCTCGGCCAAGGCATTGGCCGCACGCCACCAATTGCCACCGCGCCATCTTGAGCCGGTACTTCAGGCGCTGGTCCGCGACGGTATCCTCAAGGGGATCCGCGGGCCGCACGGCGGTTACGAACTCGGCCGCGAACGCGACCGCATCACCGCCGACGATATCCTGCGTGCCGCTGTGACAGCCGATGACGCTGAAGACCTCGCCTTGCCCGACTCTTTATTGCTCAGCGAGGTTGTGCGCCCCGCGCTGATCGAGACGGAACGCACATTTTCCGTCGCACTTGGCCGCATCAATATCGACGATATGGTCAAACGCGCCGAAATGTTGAAATAGAGCCTTATTTTTCAATCACGTGCGCGAGTTGTTCACGGTCTGGACTCTTTCGGCACGATTCACGTTAGGGGTAAAGTCCAGCGATTCGCGGATCGGCGTGGCGGACGCCTTCCGCAATCCTGGGGCAAGCCTGAATGCCGGAGACAATCCGGACGGCGAACGAGAGGCTGCGTTCTCGTCCGTGGCGAGATGGAGTCCTCGCCGCCTTCGTGGCCGCAAATCTTTCCATGGTGCCCAGCACATCGGCTCACGCCGACGTGCATTTTGGCGCGACGACAGTCGACGCCGTTCATCGGGGCATCGCATCGCTTCGCGGTCAGCAAATCGATGCGCTGACACTGGTCCTTGCTTTCATCGGAATTGTTTTGCTTGCCAGCTTATTTTTACTGCGGGCGCGCCGCAACGCGAGCCGCGCGCAAGCCTATTCGCACGATGAGACCACCGCATTGCAGGCCGAGGTCGACCGCCTCAAGGCGTTGTTGCTCTCGGAGCCGCAGGTGCTTGTGACCTGGGCGGCGGCTGCCGAACAACCGGAAATTCTGGGTGACGCCGGCATAATCGCGCCCGGCAATGTGCCTGAGCGGGTCCTTGCATTCGGCACATGGCTGGAGCCAGCAGCCGCCCACCGCATGGAAGCGGCAGTCGATGTTCTGCGCAGCGAAGGCCGTGGGTTCGTCATGACGCTGACCACCCGCGCCGGTCACCCGGTCGAGGCGGAAGGTCGTGCGATCGGAGGCCGCGCCGTTCTGCGCTTGCGTGACGTCAGCGGTATTGAGCAGGAATTGCTGGATCTTGCAGGCCGCCACGATCAGTTGCTGAGCGACATCGAAACATTGCGGACAATGCTCGATTCACTTCCGGCACCGGTCTGGACTCGCGATGCCACCGGGCATTTGATCTTCGTTAATTCGGCCTATGCCCGTGCGGTTGATGCGGAAAACCCCGCGGACGCAGTAGCGCGCGGACTGGAATTGCTCGACCAATCGACCCGCGCTGAGCTCACCCGCACCCTCGCGGCAGGCGAGATCTATGTCGGCCGTTTGCCGGCGATTGCCGCGGGCATGCGCCGAATCTTCGAGATCGTTGACGCGCCGACCGGCGCCGGCAGCTCGGGCATTGCGATCGATCGCACCGAGGTCGAAGCCATGCGCGCCGAACTCGCGCGCATGAATGAGGCGCACCGGCGCGTGCTCGACCAGCTCGCAACGGGCGTGGCTGTATTTAATGTCGACCGTAAGCTGACATTCTATAACGCGGCGTTTCGTTCGTTGTTCGAACTCGATGCCGGCTTCCTTGACCAGACGCCGACGGACGCCGCCGTGCTCGATACGCTGCGCGGAAAGCGCAAGCTGCCCGAGGAGCAGGATTTCCGGCTGTGGAAACAGCAGCTGTACGAGGCCTATCGCGCTGTCGAACCAAAAGAGCATATGTGGCATTTGCCGGATGGCCGCGCGCTGCGCGTCGTCACAACACCGAATCCGGAGGGCGGCGTTACCTACCTTTACGACGACGTCACAGAGCGGCTGGACATGCACCGCCGCTACGATGCGCTCATCAAGGTCCAGAGTGAGACGCTCGATCATCTGGCCGAAGCGGTGGCGGTCTTCGGCAGCGACGGCCGGGTCTGGTTGCATAACCCGGCCTTTCAACGAATGTGGAAACTATCGCACGAAGCGCTTGAACAGCATCCTCATGTCGAAGCCGTCACTGCATGGTGCCAGGCCCAACATGACGACAATACGGTATGGCGGAATTTGCGCGCCGCTGTTACCGCGATCGATAACCGCGAGCCTCTCGCCGCGCGCGTCGAACGCCGCGATGGTGCCGTCATCAATATCGCGACCATGCCGTTGCCCGATGGGGCCACCCTGGTCACGTTCCAAGACGTAACCGACACGATCAACGTCGAGCGAGCATTGCGCGAGCGTAACGAGGCATTGGAGGCCGCCGATTCAATTAAGATCGATTTCGTGCATCACGTGTCTTATGAGTTGCGATCGCCGCTTACGAATATCATCGGATTTGCAAATTTGCTGAGCGACCCGACATTCGGCCCACTCACGCAAAAGCAGGCCGAATATCTCGGTTACATCACCGTATCGACCAACGCGCTGCTGGCGCTCATTAACAACATTCTCGACCTGGCCACGATCGACGCCGGAGCCATGACGTTGAATCTGAGCGAAGTCGACATTCGCGCCAGCATGGAAGCTGCAGCCGAGGGGGTGCAGGATCGGCTGGTAAAAAGCCACATCACCCTCGACATCCGTTCGCCCGCCAATATCGGCAGCTTTACAGCCGATGAACGCCGCTTACGCCAGGTCCTGTTCAACCTTCTCTCCAACGCGGTCGGCTTCTCACCTGCCGGAGAAATCGTAACGCTCAGCGCCGAGCGGCGTCCCGAGGCAGTTGTGTTTTCGGTCACTGACCACGGGCCCGGCATCCCGCCGGATGCAAAAGACAAGGTTTTCGAATGGTTCGAGACGGATTCCATGGGATCGCAGCACCGCGGCCCCGGTCTCGGACTGTCGCTCGTGCGCTCCTTTGTCGAGTTGCATGGTGGCAGGGTCGAAATCGAATCCGCACCGGGCCGGGGCACTACGGTGACCTGCGTATTTCCGGCCGAGCAGGCAGTGAAGCAGACGGCGGCTTGACGCCCAATGTTCACAACAATTCGATTTGCCAAAAAGTCCATTTGCCGAGTAAAAGCCTGACGCATCACTGGAGTTTATTGCTTGTCCGATCAAGATACGAAATCGCACGCTTCTGCCGGTATTGCGCCTGAAGCTCTGGTGTTTGACCTCGTCGAATGGGTCTCTCGCGAGCCCCGCTCTTATGCCGAGGTCATCGACGCCTGGCGCACGTCATGCCCGCGTCTCACAGTATGGGAAGACGCCGTCGACCGCGGATTGGTGAAACGCGAAACAGCTTCTGGATGCGGTGCGCAGGTGGTCGTGACCGATTCTGGCCGGCAATTCTTGCGCGATCAGGCTCGCAGCGGTCGCTAGCCTATTTGAGCGCCCGCTGTGCTGGCGCGTGCGCAGGCTCTCCACTACCATTCGATCAAGATAAAAAATGCAGGCTATTGTCCCGCCTGGGGGATACGCATGAACAAGGGGCCGATATCCGGCACACGATCGATCTGGCGCGGTCTGTTCGTCGCCGTCATTGCCGCCGCTGCAATTGTTAATTTCGGTACGGCGCGTGCCGCCTGGCCCGAGCGCACGATCACCATCATCGTGCCGTTTCCGGCCGGCGGGCCTAACGACTTGCTTGGGCGGCTGCTGGCGGCGGAGCTCGCCCCAAAGCTTGGGCAGAACGTCATCGTTGAAAACCGGGCCGGCGCCGTCGGCAATATTGGCCTGACTGCAGGCGCACGCGCAGCACCGGATGGCTATACGCTCGTCGTCGTGACGGGCGTGGTCCTGATCAATCCGAGTGTCACAAAAGTCGCCTATGACCCGATCAAGGATTTCGCACCGATCGCGTATCTCGGCGCGGCGCCTAACGCGATCATTACAAGGCCAGCCTCAGGCATAAACAGCGTCGCAGACCTGATCGCCAAGGCGAAAGCAAATCCGGGCAAGCTGACTTATGCATCACCGGGTCTGGGTAGTGTTTCGCAGCTCGCGGTCGAATTGCTCAAGCTTCGCGCGAATGTCGAAATGACTCATGTGCCGTTCAACGGTGCCGCACCGTCGCTGCAAGCCGCGCTGTCGGGTACGACCGATATTGCATCGGTCAGCATCGCTGGGTTGATCAGTCATATCCGCTCCGGAACCCTGAAGGCACTGGCGCAGACAGGCGCCGAGCATTGGGTCGACATGCCGGATGTCCCGACCATGCAGGAAGCCGGCATTCCCAATGCAGTGGTGGAGACTTCGCAAATGTTTCTTGCACCGGTTGGCACGCCACCCGAGGTCATCAAGCGCCTCAGCGAGGAAACCCGGCTGATCCTGCAAAAGCCCGAGACCAAAGAGAAAATGCTGACCGCGGGCTTCATGGTGAAATACGAGGGACCCGACGTACTGCATACGCGCATGGTGCGCGAAGTGCCAATGTGGAAGGAAATCGTCGAGCGGGCCGGTCTCGCGAAAGGTAACTGACGCAGGCTTGCCGATGCGAATCTGGCGTGCGACCGCGCGATCCGCTTATAAGGTCCTACCGCGCAACGGATGATTCGATGTTTTTCACCAGCTCCGGCAGTTACAGCTTCACGGTAGATCTTGCCAATGAAGCGGCAACGTACCGGTTGGTGAGCGATGTCGCCGCGCTGATCGAAGCCGGCGACATGATTACATTGTCTGGCGATCTTGGCGCAGGAAAGACAACATTTGCGCGTGCGTTCATCCGCTACATCGCAGGCGACGACACGATCGAAGTCCCAAGCCCGACATTCACGCTGACGCAGACCTATGCGCTGCCGCGCTATTCATTGGTGCACACGGACCTCTATCGGCTGTCGGGGCCAGCCGAACTCACGGAGCTTGGTTTTGATGAGACGTCTGACGGCGCAGTAACATTGCTGGAATGGCCGGATCGCGCCGCCGAACTCCTGCCAGCAGACCGGCTTGATATTGCCTTGACCCTGACGCCGCAGCAAGGACCGAACGCGCGCAGCGCGCGCATCACCGGCTACGGCAGCTTTGCATCACGTGCCGAGCGCATTTTGGCGATCCGCCAATTCCTCGATGGCTCCGGATTCGGTCAGGCCGAACGCCGCCGCGTTCAGGGCGATGCCTCGACCCGCAGCTACGAGCGCCTTACCCGCGACCGCGCAACTTATATCTTTATGAATTCGCCGAAGCGGCCAGATGGGCCACCAGTGCGGGATGGCAAGCCCTATAGCGCAGTCGCACATTTGGCCGAAAGCGTCACGCCGTTTGTCGCTATGGCCCATGCGTTGCGCGGGCGGGGGCTCTCCGCGCCGGCGATATTTGCTGCCGACCGCGATGCGGGATTGTTGATCATCGAGGACCTCGGTGATGAGTTGGTTATTGGAGGCGACCCGCTGGCGCCCGATGAGCCCCGGTATGAAGAGGCAACCAGTCTGCTCGCCGAATTGCATAGCGAAACGTTGCCGGGCGTGGTCCCGGTCGAGCCAGGCGTCGAATACCAAATTCCGCTCTACGACATGGATGCCTTTCTCATTGAAGTCGATCTGCTGCTCGATTGGTATCTGCCCAAGCTCGAAATCAGGATTTCCGATACCAAGCGCGCCGCCTATCGGACGCTCTGGCGTGAAGCGCTGCTGCCGATAACCGAGGATGAGCAGACGTGGGTCCTGCGGGATTTTCACTCACCCAATCTCATTTGGTTGCCGGAGCGAGAAGGGACCGCGCGTGTTGGCCTGCTCGACTTCCAAGACGCGGTAATGGGACCGGCCGCCTATGATGTCGCTTCGCTATTGCAGGACGCCCGCGTCGACGTGCCGGAAACTCTGGAGATCGCACTGCTCACGCGCTATACGCGCGCGCGACGTTCCGCCTATCCTCCATTCGACGCTCCGAACTTCGCGCGCGCCTACGCAACGCTCGCCGCGCAACGGGCGTCCAAAATCCTCGGCATCTTTGCCCGTCTGGAGCGGCGCGACGGGAAGCCGCAATATTTGCGGCATTTGCCACGGATATGGGGCTATTTGCAGCGCTCGCTCGCACATCCGGCGCTCAAGCCGCTCGCCGCCTGGTATCGCGCAAATGTTCCGCCGCTGAAGACGTGAACGCATGAGCGCATCGCCGACCAAATCGACACCGCGCCGCGCCATGGTTCTTGCCGCCGGTCTCGGCACCCGCATGCGCCCGCTGACCGACAAAATCCCGAAGCCACTGGTGCCGGTTGCCGGCAAGGCGCTCATCGACCATGTGCTCGACCGCCTCGCCGACGCGGGTGTCGCGCGCGCAGTCGTCAACGTGCACTACATGGCCGAGCAGATCGAGCAACATCTCGCCTACCGCACGCGCCCGCAGATCGTGATCTCCGACGAGCGCGGTTTGCTGCTCGGCACTGGCGGCGGCGTGGCGAGGGCTTTGCCCCAGTTGGGCCATGCACCCTTCTTCCATATCAATTCCGACACCATCTGGATTGACAGCGTACAGCCCAACCTCGCGCGCCTCGCCGAAGCCTTTGACGCCGACACGATGGACGCACTGCTGTTGCTGGCACCGACTGCCGACAGTATCGGCTATGCCGGGCTCGGCGATTTCGCGATGGCGCCGGATGGCCGCTTGCAGAAACGCCCCGAGCAAAAGGTCTCCCCTTTTGTGTACGCGGGGGCCGCGATTCTTTCGCCGGCACTGTTTGCCGACGTGCCATCCGGTGAATTCTCGCTCACAGCGCTTTTCGATCGTGCGGCCGAGACCGGACGGCTGCATGGCCTGCGGCTGGAGGGATTGTGGATGCATGTCGGAACTCCGGAGGCCGTGGCCGCCGCAGAGGCCGCAATCCGCGCAAGCACAAGTTGATCGCCCGCACGCATTAGCGTGTATGATTCGTTCATGGTTCTCGCTCGCGCCAATGTCTTCAATATCCCCGCTTCGGCGCCGTTTCTGGAGGTGCTGATCGAGGCGGTGGTCACCGGCAAACTGGTGCGCGGCTTTCCGGCCAGCAGCGATCCGCTCGAATTGGCCCGCGCCACTATTTATCTGCCGACGCGGCGTGCCTGCCGGCTGGCGCGCGACGTGTTTCTGGACACTATGAAGGACGGCGGCGCCATTCTGCCGCGCATCGTCGCCATCGGCGACCTCGATGAGGACGAGATCGCGTTTGCACAAGCCGCCACCGGCGATCTCGCTGAAATCCGCATTGGCTCTGCCGGAAGCGATCGCGCCGCTGGAGCGCCGCCTGCTGCTCGCCGAACTCATTCTGAAATGGGCGAATTCGCCCGCCGTGCGCGGCGCGCAAGGCTCGCCGCTGATCGCCAACACGCCGCAGGCCGCGCTAGGGCTCGCCGACGATCTCGCCCGCCTGATGGACGACATGACCACGCGGCAGGTGGATTGGGAAAAACTCGACAGCCTTGTGCCAACCGACCTCGATGAATATTGGCAATTGTCGTTGCGCTTTCTCAAGATCGCGCGTGAGTTCTGGCCCGCGCGGCTTAAGGAGCTGGGTGCGATCGAGGCGACGTCGCGCCGCGATCTGTTGATCGAGGCCGAAGCCAAGCGTCTCGCGAACAGTAAAGCGCCGGTCATCGCCGCCGGTTCCACCGGCTCGATGCCGTCGACCGCCAAGCTGCTTTCGACCGTCGCGAAATTGCCGCACGGCGCCGTGGTGCTGCCCGGCCTCGACATGGATCTCGACGACGCATCGTGGGCGCTGATCGCAGGCGATAAAGACGACAAGACCCACGATGGTGCGCCCGCCGCCGGTCATGCGCAATTCGCCATGCAGGCGTTGCTCGCTTCGCTCGGCATCACGCGTAAAGATGTTGCGCAATTGCGTGCACCCGCACCGCACGGCCGCGAGCTACCGGTATCTGAAGCGCTACGCCCGGCCTCCACCACTGAACGTTGGCAGGCGCGCCGCAGCACCAAGGATTTCGACAAAGCCGCCGCGCCAGCGCTCGCCTCGCTCGACATGATCGAAGCCGCGAATGCCGAAGAGGAAGCGCTCGCCATCGCGGTGGCGTTGCGCGAAGCGGTCGAAACACCCGACAAACATGCCGCTTTGGTGACGCCGGACCGCGCGCTGGCGCGCCGTGTCGTTGCGGCGCTGGAGCGCTGGCATGTCCCTGTCGACAACTCCGGCGGCGACTCTCTGGCCGATACCAAAGCGGGCGTGTTCGCGCGGCTGGCGGCGCAGGCCGCCCTCGGTGGCCTGGAGCCGGTGACGTTGCTGGCGTTGCTCAAGCATCCGCTGTTGCGGCCGGCGCCAGTCTGCGGGCGCCCACAACGCCGCCATCGCTACGCTCGAAAACGCCTCTGCTGCGCGGACCGCGGCCGCGCCCCGGCAGCGGCAGCCTTTGCCATGCACTCGAAACCTTCCGCGCCAATCGCGATCAACTTCACCGCAGCGATCCGCGCCATTTGATCGACAACACCGAGCTCGCCGCCGCCGCCGACTTGATCGCCCGCCTGGCGACCGGACTGGCGCCACTTGAAACACTGAAAGCCGGCAATCATTCGCTCGCGACGCTTGCGCAATGCCATCGCGATGTCATCGTCGCACTAAGTCCGGACGCACTCGTCGGCCACGACGGAAAGGCGCTAGCTCAGGCTTTTGAAGACCTCGTCCTCAGTCAGGCCGCCGGCGGCCTCGCCGTCAGCCGAGGCGATTATTCCGAGCTATTTCACGCCACCATCGCGGGCCGCGTCGTGCGCCGCCCGGAAATTGCCGACGTGCAGGTGCGCATCTTCGGCCCGTTGGAAGCGCGTTTGCAGAGCTTCCATCGCGTCGTGCTGGGTGGGCTCAATGAAGGCACCTGGCCGCCCGAAACGCGCAGCGACCCCTGGCTGTCGCGACCCATGCGCCGCGATCTCGGCCTCGACCCGCCGGAGCGCCGCATCGGCCTGTCGGCGCACGACTTCGCGCAGGCGCTGGGTGCCAAGGAAGTCATCCTGGCGCGCGCGGCGAAGCTCGCCGGCGCGCCGACCGTGACCTCGCGTTTCGTGCAACGCATTGCGGCGCTCGCAGGAGCGAGCTGGACTGACGTGCGCGAGCGCGGCGACAATTATCTCGCGTTGGCTCGCGCGCTCGATCATCCGGCGGAAGTGAAAGCCGCCGCGCGCCCGGCGCCGACGCCGCCGCTGGCGGCGCGGCCGTCGCAACTCTCCGTCACCGCCATCGAAGACTGGTTGCGCGATCCCTATACGATCTACGCGCGTTATGTGTTGCGCCTGCCGGTGTTCGATCCGGTCGACACGCCGCCCGGCGCGCGCGACCGCGGCACCGTCATCCATGGCGCCATCGGCGACTTCACGTCCAAGTTCGCCGCCGGCCTGCCCGCCAACCCGCTTGAGGAACTGCGCAAGCTCGGCGAACTGCGTTTCGCGCCCCTGAACGATTATCCGGAAGCAAAGGCGTTCTGGTGGCCGCGCTTCCAGCGCATCGCGCAATGGTTTGTGGCCTGGGACAGCGAGCGCCGCGCCTCGATCCAGACGCTGAACGCCGAAATCAAAGGCGAATTGAAATTCGCCATCGGCAAACGCGAATTCACGCTCTCGGCCATCGCCGACCGCATCGAACAGCGCAAGGACGGCAGCTACGCCATCATCGACTACAAAACCGGCAGCGCACGTACGGAAAAACAAGTGCGCACCGGGCTGGCGCCGCAATTGACGCTGGAGGCAGCCATTTTGCGCGGCGGCGGTTTCCCGCGCGTCGCAGCGGGCTCGGTTTCCGAAATTTCCTATGTCACGCTGAAAGGCGGAGACCCTGCCGGCAACCCCAACAAGATCGACTTCAAGGACGGGACGACCGATACGCATGCCGACCACGCGCTGGCGCGGCTCAAGGAGCTGGCGGCGAAGTTCGAGGACCCGGCGGCGCCTTATTTATCGCTGGTCCATCCGATGTGGACCACGCATTACGGCGATTACGACCACCTCGCCCGCGTCAAGGAATGGTCGCTGTCCGGCGGCGGCGATGAGGGCGAGCCATGAACGCCCCTCGCATCATCCCGCCCGATGTCAGCAAGGTGCAGATCGACGCCGCCGATCCCGACGTATCGGCTTTCGTCGCCGCCAATGCCGGCTCGGGCAAAACCCATGTGCTGGCGCAACGCGTCATCAATCTGCTGCTGCGCGGCGTCGATCCGGCGAAGATCCTCTGCATCACCTTCACCAAGGCAGCCGCCGCGAATATGGCCAACCGAGTGTTCGGCACGCTGGCGGAATGGACCACGCTGGACGACGCGAAACTCGACGCCAAGATTCGGCTCAGCACCGGCAAGAAAGCGGACGCAGGACACCGCGCGCGGGCGCGGCGGCTTTTCGCCTCGGCGCTGGAAACGCCGGGTGGGCTGAAGGTGCAGACCATCCACGCCTTCTGCACCCGGCTGCTGCACCAGTTTCCGTTCGAGGCCAATGTCGCGGCGCGCTTCACCGTGCTGGACGAAGCCTCGACCACTCAGTTGCTTGATAAATTAACGCTGGACGTGTTGCTGGAAGCCTCCGCCGCGCCGGAGAGTTCGCTCGGCAAGGCATTGGCAACCGCCATCGTCGTCTCCGCCGATCAGACCTTCAAGGAAGTCATCGGCGATGCCATTCGTAAACGCGACGGCCTGTCAGCCTGGATCGCGCGTGCCGGGGGCGTCGATAAAGCCATCGCCGAATTATCCGCGAGCTTCGGCATCGACCTGAAAGATACGCTCGAATCGCTGGAACGGGACTTTTTCGCGCAGTCGCTGATCCCGGCGGCCGAATGGCCGGCGCTGATCGAAATTCTCGATTCGGGTTCGGCCAACGACAAGAAACATATCGCAATGCTTGACGCTGCCCGCACCGCGTCGGGCCGCGAGCGCATCGACAATTATCTCAAGGTGTTCTGCACCGCCGAGCTTGAACCGCGCAAGAATATCGTCACCAAGAAAATCGGCGACAGCCACCCCGACTGGCTGGCGCGCCTGATGGCCGAGCAAGACCGCGTCTGCAAGTTGCTGGAACGCGAGCGCGCCGTCCGCGCACGCGAGCGCACCCGCGCGCTTGTCACCATCGCCGCCGACGTGATCGCGCGCTACGCCCGAGAGAAGGAACGCCGCGCGCTGCTCGATTATGACGATCTGATCGATAAAACGATTGAACTGTTCGGCCGCGCGTCTGCCGCCTGGGTGCTCTACAAGCTCGACCTTGGCATCGACCATGTGTTGATCGACGAGGCGCAGGACACCAGCCCGAAGCAGTGGAGCATCGTGCGCACCATCGTCTCGGAATTCACGCCGGGCGGGGCGCGCCCGAACGTGCGGCGCACGGTGTTCGCAGTCGGCGACGAGAAGCAGTCAATTTTCTCGTTCCAGGGCGCGGCGCCGCGCGCCTTCGACGAGATGCGACGCGAATTCGGCAAGCAGTTCGACGCGGCCGATTTGGGCTGGAAATACCTGCATTTCCACCACTCGTTCCGCTCGGGCAAAAATGTGCTCGGTTCGGTCGACCGCGTGTTCGGCGCGCGCGAGGTATTCGTCAGCGTGACGACCGACGAAGCCGGCGTACCGCCGCATACGTCGCTGCCGAATGCGGCCCCGGGCCTGGTTGAACTGTGGCCCCTGATCGAACCCGCCGAAAAAAAGGAAATCGAAGGCTGGGACGCGCCGTTCGACACTGAGAGCGAGGAAAGCCCGCGTGTCCAGTTGGCGCGCCGAATCGCGGGTCAGGTGAAACTCTGGATGGCGCGTGGCCTGAAGCCGGGCGACGTGCTCGTTCTGGTGCGTCAGCGCGGGCCGCTATTCGAGGCCATCATCCGCGCGCTGAAGGACAGCGCCGTGCCGGTGGCCGGCGCCGACCGGCTGGTACTGACCGAGCATATCGCGGTCATGGACCTGATGGCGCTGGCAGACGCGCTGCTGCTGCCTGACGACGATCTCGCGCTGGCAAGCGTGCTCAAGAGTCCATTGTTTGGATTCAGCGAGGAGCAGTTGTTCACGCTGGCCTGGGATCGTAAAGGATCGCTGCGCGCGAGTTTGCGGGTCAAAGCCAATAGCGATCCGGCTTTTGCTGCGGGCAATACCATGCTCGATGAGCTCAGCGATGCCGCACGCCAACTGACTCCGTTCGGTTTCTTCGCCCGCCTACTCGGCGCACGCAAAGGCCGCGCCAAATTCCTCGCCCGTCTCGGGCCGGAAGCCAACGATGCGCTCGACGAATTCCTCAATCTGGCGCTCGACTACGAGACGCGCGAAACCCCGTCGCTGCAAGGCTTCCTCAACTGGCTGCGCGCCGCCCAAAGCGAAGTGCGCCGCGACATGGAAATGGCGCGCGACGAGGTCCGGGTGATGACCGTGCACGGCGCCAAGGGGCTGGAGGCCAACACCGTGATTCTCGCCGACACCACCACGCCGCCGGGCGGGCCGCGCGATCCGCGGCTGCTGACGCTGGACAACGGCGCGCTGGTTTGGGCGACGGCGCGCGCCAATGATGTCGACGCCATGATGGACGCGCGCGCATTAGCGCAGCAGGATGCGCGCGACGAGTATCGCCGCTTGCTCTATGTCGCAATGACGCGCGCCGCCGAGCGGTTGGTGATTTGCGGCACGCAGGGCGCACGCAAGATACCCGAAGGCTGCTGGTATCAGCTGGTCGAAAATGCGATGGCGGACGAATGCGTCAGCGAACCGGCTGATGACGGCAGCGGCGAGGTGTTGCGGTATCGCAAGGGAGAGCAAGCGACGACAGTTCTTCAAGAGAACATTTTACCGGCGGCGATCAAGCCTGCTTCTTTAATGTCCTGGCTCACTACAGACGCAACGTCCGGCATCTCTCAGCCGCGTGCCATCACGCCGTCGAGCGTCATGGATGATGACGACGCACGGCCGTTTACCGCCGCCGGTAACGCACAAGCGTTGCTGCGCGGCACCTTGGTGCACCGCCTGCTGCAATCGCTGCCGGATATTCCGTCAGAGCGCCGGGCAAAAGCGGCGGCGGACTATCTCGGCAGGACTGGCGCCGAGTTCTCCACCGACGAACGCAAGACGTTCGCGGAACAAGCCTTGTTCTTGCTGGCCGATGCCCGGTTCTCAGAATTGTTCTCACCCGGCAGCCGGGCCGAGGTGCCTATCGTTGGCTGGGTTGAAATACACGGAGAAAAGCGGCGCGTTTCCGGTCAGGTCGACCGCCTGGCAGTGACGCAAGCCTCTGTGCTGATTGGCGATTTCAAAACCAATCGGCCGCCGCCGAGCCGGATCGAGGAGGTGCCTCAAAGCTACATCCGCCAGCTCGCGCTCTACCGCGCCGTGCTCAAAAAATTATACCCGAACAAACCGATCCGCGCGGCGCTGATCTGGACGGAAGTGCCTGATCTCATGGAGCTTTCTGACGAAGCGCTCGATGCCGCCTTGGCGGCCATCACCCCCGCGTGAGAGCGCCTTGACGCTGCCGGACCGCATTCATAGCTTCCTGCCCTCGCAATTTTTCGGGGGCTGATTCTCCCGCTCAATAGAACAAGAGGTAATGGTCATGGCCGTCGGCAAAGTGTCGGACGCTAGCTTCGAATCGGATGTGTTGAAATCTGCCGAACCGGTCGTCGTCGACTTCTGGGCGGAGTGGTGTGGCCCGTGCCGCATGATCGCGCCGGCTCTGGAAGAGATCGCAGGTCAATTGGGCGACAAAGTCAAAATCGTCAAGCTCAATGTCGACGAAAATCCGAACACCGCCGCGAAATACGGCATTATGTCGATCCCGACCTTGATGATGTTCAAGAACGGCGAGATCGCCTCCCGTCAGGTCGGTGCTGCGCCCAAGCAAAAGCTGCATCAATGGATCAGCGGCGCAGTGTGATAATCGACAGAAAGTGTTTTGAAAGCGGCCGGCCTTTCCGCCGGCCGTTTTTATTTCAGGTCGGCAAAGTACCATTTTCACGCAGGGCCTCGCCGGCAAGATAAAGCGACCCTGTGATCAGAATACGCGGCGGCGGGTCGAGATCGAGCTTGCGCGCGGCATCAAGCGCCTCGGCAAGGTTGTCGCGACTGGTCGCTGACAGACCGATCGCGCGCGCCGTGTCGGCGACCGTTTCCGCCGTCAGACCTTTTTCTGCGCTCGGCACCGGCACCGCAATCATGCGGCGGGCCAGTCCGGCGAAATTTCGTAAGAACCCCTCGCAGTCCTTGGTCGCCAACATTCCGACGATCAACACCAATGGCCGAGACACACGCTCCTCGAGATCGGCGAGCGCAGCCGCAATCGCACGACCGCCGTCGGGATTGTGACCTCCGTCGAGCCAGAGTTCGCTACCTGCGGGCGCAAGTTGAACCAGCTGGCCATGTCCAAGCCGCTGAAGGCGCGCTGGCCACTCGGCCTTGCCGATGCCGGCGTCGTAAGCCGCGGGGGGAAGTTTGAATTGCTTGATTGTGCGCAATGCCGCGATAGCTAATCCGGCGTTTTCGAATTGATGCCGGCCATACAGCCTTGGCGCCGGTAAATCGAGCAGACCTGCTTCGTCCTGATAGACCAGCCTTCCGCGTTCTTCGGTGGCCGTCCAGTCCTCGCCGGCGACCTTCAGCGGCGCGCCGAGCTTGGCCGCCTGCCGCTCGATCACGGCCAATGCATCGCGATCCTGCGCGGCAATGATCGCTGGCGCGCCGCGCTTGAGAATGCCGGCCTTCTCGGCGGCAATTTTCTCGAGTGAGTCACCGAGAAAATCGATATGGTCTATCGAAATGCGCGTGATGACCGTCGCCAGCGGATGATCGATCACATTCGTTGCATCGAGCCGCCCGCCGAGACCGACCTCCATCAAGATGACATCCGCCGGATTGCTTGCGAACAGCAACATACCGGCGGCGGTCGTAATTTCGAAGACGGTAATGGGCGCACCCGCGTTGGCCCGCTCGCATTCCTCCAGCGCCGCTGCAAGTTCTTCGTCGGAAACGAGCTTCCCCTCCCCCGCTGCCCCGATCCGGAAGCGCTCGTTGAAACGCACTAGATGCGGTGAGGTGTAGGTGTGCACGCGCTTGCCTGCAGCCTCCAAAATCGCGCGCAGGAAAGCGATCGTCGATCCCTTGCCGTTGGTACCGGCAACATGAATCACCGGCGGCAATTTCTTTTCCGGATGATCGAGTGCGGCGAGCAGCCGCTGCACGCGATCGAGCGACAGGTCGATGCGTTTTGGATGCAGCGAGGTCAGCCGCGAAATAATAAAGTCGATGGGAGCCATTTTATTTTCTGTCATGCTCCGCGAAAGCGGGGCATCCAGTACACACTGGCCTTTCGATTTTTCAAGAGCCGGGGTTACTGGATCATCCGCTTTCGCGGATGATGACACCAGTATAAATTCATGCGTGCGCCGGGACGGGCAATTGCGCCTGCCCGGCCGGGAGTGGTGCCCTGGTCAACAATCGGCACAGTTCGGCAAGTGTTGCCCGCAATTTATGCCGGTGCACCACCATGTCGACCATGCCGTGCTCCGCGAGATATTCGGCACGCTGGAAGCCTTCCGGCAGCTTCTCGCGGATGGTCTGCTCAATCACCCGCGGGCCGGCGAAGCCGATCAATGCGCCTGGCTCTGCGATCTGCACGTCACCGAGCATGGCGTAGGACGCGGTGACCCCGCCGGTGGTCGGATTTGTCAGGACAACGATGTAGGGCTTGCGCACTTCACGCAACATTTGCACGCCCACGGTCGTGCGCGGAAGCTGCATGAGCGAGAGAATGCCTTCCTGCATGCGCGCGCCGCCGGAGGCCGCAAACATGATCAGCGGTGTTTGCCGCCGCGCGGCGGTCTCGAAACCGGTTATCACCGCCTCGCCTGCAGCCATGCCGAGCGAGCCGCCCATGAAGTCGAAATCCTGGACGGCGATGGTGACCATCTGGCCTTCCAGGCGGCCGATGCCGATCTTTACTGCGTCCTGCAATCCGGTCTTGGTGCGAGCGTCCTTCAGACGATCGGCGTAGCGGCGCTCGTCGCGAAATTTGAGCGGATCGAGTGGCACTTCGGGCAAAGCGATATCTTCGAATTCGCCGCCGTCGAACATGGATTTCAGCCGCTGCGGCGCGCTGATACGCATGTGGTAGTTCGAGCTCGGGATGACAAACTGATTGGCCTCGACGTCTTTGTAAAAAACGAGCTGCCCGGTCTCCGGGCACTTGATCCAGAGATTTTCCGGCGTCTCGCGGCGCAGGAAGCTGCAAATCTTCGGCCGGACAACGTTGGAAATCCAGTTCATGGCTCGCCTCTATAGGACCGATTCGGCGAAATTATAACCGCTGGCCTGGCCAATTGTTCATACCGCCGCCATGCGGCGGGCGCTACGCACACCTTGCGCCAGCGCCGATACGAGCTCCGTCACCGCCTTCACGGTGCCGGCGCCAGCCTTGCCATTCTTGTCGAGGGTTTGCCGAAGCGCGTCCACCAGCGCCGAGCCGACGACTACCCCGTCGGCACCTTCGGCGATGGCGCACGCCTGCTCCGCGGTGCGAACGCCAAAGCCGACCGCCACCGGAAGCTGCGTGTGGCGCTTGATGCGCACAACCGCCGTAGTAACCTTGCCGGCATCGGGCGCCGCGGCGCCGGTAATGCCGGTGATGGAGACGTAATAGACAAAGCCCGAGGTATTCTTGAGTACCGTCGGCAGACGCTTGTCGTCGGTGGTGGGCGTCGCGAGCCGAATGAAATTAAGACCGGCCTTCAATGTCGGCAGGCAGAGCTCGTCGTCTTCCTCGGGCGGCAGATCGACAATAATCAGCCCATCGACCCCGGCGGCCTTGGCATCGACGAGGAAGCGGTCGTTGCCGTAAATGTAAATTGGGTTGTAGTAGCCCATCAGCACGATCGGCGTTTCATCGTCGCCTTTGCGAAATTCGCGTACCAGCGCCAATGTCTTCGTCATGCGCTGGCCGGCCTTAAGCGCACGCAACCCGGCGGCCTGAATCGCCGGCCCATCCGCCATCGGATCGGTGAACGGCATGCCGAGCTCGATGACGTCGGCGCCGGCCTTCGGCAAGGCCTTCGCGATCGCAACCGACGTGTCATAATCCGGATCGCCCGCCATGGTGAAAGTCACCAGAGCGGCACGGCCCTCCTGCTTGAGGGCGGCGAAGCGACGTTCGATACGCGTACTCATCGATCTTTGCTTCCGAGAAAGGCTTCGACTGACGCAAGATCCTTGTCGCCGCGGCCGGAAAGATTGACCACCATCAGATGGTCCTTTGGCTTGGCGGCGGCAATTTCCGGGACTCTTGCCAAAGCATGAGCCGATTCCAATGCCGGAATAATGCCTTCGAGCTTGCTGCACAACTGAAAGGCAGCCACCGCCTCGTCATCGGTAGCTGATAAAAATTTCACGCGGCCCATGTCGTTAAGCCAGGCATGCTCGGGACCGATGCCGGGATAATCGAGGCCGGCGGAGATCGAATGTGCCTCTTCGATCTGGCCGTCGTCGTCCATCAGCAAATAGGTGCGGTTACCGTGCAGCACGCCCGGCTTGCCCCCGGCAATCGAAGCCGCGTGCTTGCCGCTCTTGAGTCCGTGGCCTGCCGCTTCAACGCCGTAGATCTCGATCGCACGTTCGTCCAGGAATGGATGAAACAGACCCATGGCATTGGAGCCACCGCCGATACAGGCAATGAGTGAATCGGGAAGCCGACCTTCGGCGGTCTGCATCTGCTCGCGGGTCTCGCGGCCAATGATCGACTGAAAGTCACGCACCATCGCCGGGTAAGGATGCGGCCCGGCGACCGTTCCGATGCAGTAGAACGTATCGCTGACATTGGTCACCCAATCGCGCAGTGCTTCGTTCATGGCATCCTTGAGCGTGCGTGCGCCGGACTCGACCGGACGCACCTCGGCGCCAAGAATTTTCATCCGCAGCACGTTTGGCTTCTGCCGCTCGACGTCGACGGCGCCCATGTAGACAATGCAGGGCAGTCCGAACTTGGCACAAAGCGTTGCGGTGGCAACGCCGTGCATGCCGGCGCCGGTCTCGGCGATGATGCGTGTCTTGCCCATGCGCAAGGCCAGCATGATCTGGCCAAGCACATTGTTCACCTTGTGCGCACCGGTGTGATTGAGCTCTTCGCGCTTGAAATAGATTTTCGCGCCTCCCGCCGAAAGGCCGGAGGCCGTCTTTCTTACATGTTGCGTGAGCCGTTCGGCGAAATAGAGCGGCGACGGCCGGCCAACATAGGTCGCGAGGTGCCCGTCCATTTCCTTCTGGAAGGCGGGATCGCCCTTCGCCTGTGCGTAGGCTTTCTCGAGTTCGAGAATGAGCGGCATCAACGTCTCGGCGACAAAGCGGCCGCCATAAATGCCGAAATGTCCCCGCTCGTCGGGGCCGGTTCGGAATGAATTGGGCCGCTGCACAGCCATCCGAAGAGCCCCTACTTGATCGAACGCACGATCGATGTCTCTCCAAGCTGGAGAGGTGGCGAAAAGATCTCGGCCTCTGCCGCGCGCGCGGCACGGATGAACGCACGGATCATGTCGGGATCTTTCTCGCCCGGCGCTCGCTCGACGCCAGATGAAACGTCGACGCCTGGCGCACGTGTAATGCGCAGCGCCTGCGCCACATTTTTCGCATCGAGCCCGCCCGACAGCATAAATGGCACGCCGGAATCGATACCGCTGAGCAGCGTCCAATCGAACGGCTTGCCGAGCCCACCGGGCCGGGTCGCCTCCTGCGGCGCCCGCGCATCAAAGATCAGCCGGTCGGCCACCTGCGCATATTCGCGGATGGGCGAAAGGTCTGCGCGCTCGGCGATCGGCAGCGCTTTTATCACCGGCATGCCGAAACGGCTGCGCACCACGCCCACGCGCTCCGGTGTCTCTTTGCCGTGCAATTGCAGCATGTCGGGTTTCAGGGCGTCGACGATGCCGCCCAGCGTGTGGTTGTTTGCATTGACCGTAAGCGCAACCTTGCCGGCCCGGCCACGCACGCGCTCCCCGAGCGTGCGCGCGAGCTCCAGCCCAAGGTTGCGAGGACTTGGGGCAAAAAACACAAAGCCCACCAGGTCGGCACCGGAATCCAGCGCCACATCAAGCGCTTGCGGGGTCATAAGGCCACAGATTTTGATCGTCAGAGGCATCGTGGGCGCGTTCTACCGCCTTCTCCACCGCGCCGCAAAGCAGAACCGCCACCTGCGTTAAGGAATTGGCGGCGGCACGACTGTGTAGGGGCCAGGCTCCGGCAGGGGCGGCGCCGGTTCAGGTGCAAAGCGGCGGCGGATTGTTTCCAGCTCCTGATGAAGAACACGCACATCGGCATCGCGCCTGCGCGCGGCGCGACGCCACTTGGCCTGACCGATCCAGGCGGCAATGCCGCCGACCAGCACGCCGATGATCAGCACCGTGAAGATGACGACGAACAATGGCAACGTCGCCGCGTACGCCGGGCTGGTCGAAGAAAAGGGGTCAAATGAAACGGTGACCGAATGTCGATTGGCCACGGCAAACACGATGATGACGGCTGCCAGAGGAACGACAATCAGCGCTGAGACGATTTTGCGGAACACAGGTGGCGCCTCTTCGCAAAAAATCGGTGGCCCGACCCTACTCGGCCGTAACCATAGCACTCTCGATGATCGGGGGCAGCAGGATCCTAGATCGCGCCAGGTCTGTTCAGGCGCTCGCGCATTTCCTTGCCGGTCTTGAAGAACGGCACGGACTTCTGGTCGACCGCAACATGGGCGCCGGTGCGCGGGTTGCGGCCGGTACGGGCCGGCCGGTGCTTGACCGAGAAGGCGCCGAAGCCGCGCAATTCGACGCGGTCGCCCTTCGCCATTGCGCTCGTGATCTCACCCAGGATGGCGTTGACGATGTTCTCGACGTCGCGCTGATAGAGATGGGGGTTCTGTGAGGCAATACGTTGGACAAGCTCTGACTTGATCATTGACGCCGCCCTGCCCGGTCAACTGGAAATCAATTGGTCGACGGAGGGTGCCAAAGCGCCAAGAGACCGTCAAGGTTGAGTCGCTCGACCGCTTGCACTGCACCCCATTCCTCGATGCGGTGCGCCATCGCTCTCAGGCCCACCGCCTCGAACGTCCAGGCAGCCACGTGCAGGAAGGAAAACTCGCTGAACCGAGGTTGTAACGAATAATCGCGCACCGGCGTATTGGCCGGAACCTGTTTTTCCTTCTCCAGCCAGGCCAGCGCGGTCTTCTCATTGCCGAGGCCGTCGATCAGCTTGAGACCGACAGCCTGACGGCCGGTGAAAACCCGGCCATCGGACACTTTTGCGAGCTGACCGTCATCCATTTTGCGCCGGTCCTTCACCAGCCCTTTGAACCAGGCGTAGGAGTCGACCACGATGGCCTCGATGGCCGCCCGCGCTTCCGGGCTGGTCGGCTCGAAGCCGTTCGGCGCAGCCTTCAGCGGCGAAGATTTCACCTCTTCGACCTTGATGCCGATGGTTTTGAGCACATCGGTGAAGTTCGGGTACTGGAACAGGACGCCAATCGAGCCGACCAGCGAGGTCTCCTGCGCCACGATGTGCTCGGACGACAGCGCGGCGATATACGCGCCGGACGCGGCGAGCCCGTCGACCACAACGACCATCGGTTTCTTGCCCTGTAATTCACGCAGCGAGTCGTAAAGCTGCTCGGAGCCGGCGGTGGTGCCGCCCGGGCTGTCGATATGCACGATCACCGCACGCGCGCGCGATCGTCCGAGCCGCGCCAGCGCTTCGACGCGATCCTGATTGCCACGGATCAGGCCCTGGATCTTGATGCGGGCGACATAGGCGCCGGCCGGCATCAGACGACTGCCCGGCACGAACAGCAATGACGCGCCCACGATCGCAAGCAGCGCGATCACCAGCGCGCTGACCCGCCAGAAGGTGAGCTTACGCCGCATCCGGCGGCGATCGACGATGGCATCGGCATCGAGCGACATGGGTGCTCCTTCAATCGAATCGTAAGCGAATTCTACCCCTCGGCAAGAAATTTTGCGCGATCATGCGGCCAAGGTTTGGCAAGGTCGTGTCAAAAAGAAACCCCGGGGAAGGCCCCGGGGTCCGGTAATAGATGCGTAAAAAGCCGCTTATTCTTCGGCCTTTTCTGTCTCGGCTTCAGGCTTGTCGCCAGCGCGCTGCTTGAGCGCAGCGCCCAGAATATCGCCCAACGACGCGCCGGAATCCGCGGTGCCGTATTGAGCGATCGCTTCCTTCTCCTCGGCGACCTCCAGTGCCTTGATCGAGACGCCGACCTTGTGGGTCTTGCGATCGAACTGGGTGACGCGCGCGTCAACCTTTTGGCCAACGGCGAATCGTTCAGGACGCTGCTCGCCGCGCTCGCGTGCCAGGTCGGCACGCTTGATGAACGCAACGAGATCGGTGCCGACGATTTTGACGTCGAGGCCGCTCTCCTTCACTTCAGTAACTTCGCAAGTGACCACCGATCCTTTTTTGAGGTCGCCGGCGGATTCCATCGGATCGCCCGCGAGCTGCTTGACGCCGAGCGAAATGCGCTCCTTCTCAACGTCGACATCAAGGACCTGTGCCTTGACCATGTCGCCCTTTTTGTATTCCTCGATCACCTGCTCGCCGGGACGCTTCCAGTCGAGATCGGACAGGTGGACCATGCCGTCCACGTCGCCATCGAGGCCAAGGAACAAGCCGAACTCGGTCTTGTTCTTGACTTCGCCTTCGACGGTGGAACCTGGCGGATGTTTCTCGACAAACACCTCCCATGGGTTCCGCATGGTCTGTTTGAGACCAAGCGAGATACGCCGCTTGACGGGGTCGACTTCGAGAATCTGGACTTCGACTTCCTGCGAGGTCGAGACGATCTTGCCCGGATGCACGTTCTTTTTGGTCCACGACATTTCGGACACGTGGATCAGGCCCTCGATACCGGGCTCGAGTTCCACGAACGCGCCGTAGTCGGTGATGTTGGTGACGCGTCCCTTGAAACGCGTGCCGACCGGATACTTGCCCTCGATGCCCTGCCACGGATCGTCGAGCAGCTGCTTCATGCCGAGCGAGATACGGTGGGTCTCGTGGTTGATCTTGATGATCTTGACCTTCACCTGCTGGCCAATATTGAGCACTTCAGTCGGATGATTGACGCGTCGCCAGGCGATATCGGTGACGTGCAGCAAGCCGTCGATGCCGCCGAGGTCGACGAATGCGCCATAATCGGTGATGTTCTTCACGACCCCGTCGATGACCTGACCTTCTTCAAGATTCTGCACCAGTTCCTGGCGCTGTTCGGCCCGCGTCTCTTCCAGCACCGTGCGGCGGGAGACGACGATGTTGCCGCGGCGGCGATCCATCTTCAGGATCTGGAACTGCTGCGGCACATTCATCAGCGGCGTCACATCGCGAATGGGACGGATATCGACCTGCGACCGTGGCAGGAAGGCCACCGCGCCATCGAGATCGACGGTGAATCCACCTTTGACCTGATTGAATATGACACCCTGGACCTTCTCCTGAGCATTGAAGGCCTTTTCCAGCTTGCCCCAGCTTTCCTCACGGCGCGCCTTGTCGCGCGATAGCACCGCTTCACCGAGCGCGTTCTCAACTCGTTCGAGATAGACCTCGACATCATCGCCAACCTTGAGATCGGCCTGCCGTCCGGGTCCCGTGAATTCACGTAGGGCCACACGTCCTTCGGTCTTGAGACCGACGTCGATGACGGCGAATTCCTTTTCGATGCCGACAACCTTGCCCTTGATGACGGAACCTTCCTGCAGGTTTCCGCCGCCGAAGGTTTCATCGAGCAGCTTGGCGAAGTCTTCACGCGAGGGTGCTGTAGCAGTGGCCATGGAGTTCTCCTGTATGCGGCGCGCCGGCGGGTTTGAATGGCGTTCCAAATGCGCGGGCCGAAGGTCCCGCAGACCAACGGCGGCCCCCGGAATCCCGGTGACCGGCGCTAAATACCGTGCTTTCGGAACGATGGTTCGATCAGGCGCGCTTTACGCAGAGGCTCGAGCGGGGCTTTGTCCTCCAACACGAGGGGTGGTTAGCCACGCCCTCGGCCCGCTCGGGTAGCCTCGACGATGTCGATGGCGGCCCGGATGGCCGCGTCTATATCCAAATGTGTGGTATCGAGCAAGTGCGCATCCGGCGCCTGTTTTAGAGGGGCAATTGCGCGTGTTTGGTCGCGTTCATCGCGATTCCGGATGTCGGCCAGCACCGCCGCCTCGTCGATATCCCGACCCTGCGCCTTGTACTCGGCAGCGCGGCGGCGGGCACGCACCTCCGGTGTTGCGGTCACGTAAATCTTAACATCTGCATTGGGGCAAATGACGGTGCCGATATCCCGGCCATCGAGGACGGCCCCCGGCGGCTTGGCGGCGAAGTCGCGCTGGAACGCCAACAGTGCGGCGCGTACCGCCGGGATGGCAGACACAATCGAAGCGGCTTCGCTGATGCTGTAGGCCTTGAGCGCGACTTCATCGAAGCGCGCCGGATCGAGCGATTTCGCGGCGGCCGCGGCCGCAGCCGCATCGGCCGGATTTCGACCGCTATCAATCAGCGCCTTGGCAACAGCGCGGTAGATCAACCCGGTGTCGAGATGGCGCAATCCGTAATGAGCGGCGAGCCGCTTGCCGAGCGTGCCTTTGCCCGACGCGGCAGGTCCGTCAATTGCGATAATCATGTCAGATCCGCGCCGATCGAGCGCATCAGCTCGACGAAGCCCGGAAAGCTTGTCGCGATGAACGCGCTATCGTCAATGCGCACCGGATTTTCCGCGGCGAGACCCATGACCAGCGCCGCCATGGCGATGCGATGGTCCATATGTGTCTTCACTTCGCCGTTGCCGGCGGGCCGACCCTTGCCCTGCACGATCAGATCGTCGCCCTCGATTTCGACGACAACACCATTGGCACGCAACATGTCAGCGGTCGCAGCGAGACGGTCGGATTCCTTCACACGCAGTTCCTTCAGGCCACGCATCCGTGTGATCCCTTCGGCGAAAGACGCAGCCACCGCCAGAATGGGATATTCGTCAATCATCGACGGAGCGCGCTCAGGCGGCACCTCCACGCCCTTGAGTGCCGACGCACGAATGCGCATATCCGCAACTTCCTCGCCACCATCGTCACGCTTGTCGAGCGCTTCTATATTGGCACCCATCTCGCGCAACGTCGTCAGAAGACCGGTTCGCAGCGGATTTGTCATAACCGCTTCAAGAATAAGTTCTGAGCCCGGCACGATCAGCGCAGCGACGAGAGGAAAGGCGGCAGAGGATGGATCGGCTGGCACCAGAACATTCGCCGGTTCAAGCTCCGGTTGACCCTGCAGGACAATTCGACGGCCATGTTCGCCGTGAAGTTTGCTGGTGATTTTCGCGCCGAAATGTTTCAGCAATCGTTCGGTATGGTCGCGCGTTGCTTCCGCTTCGATCACCGTCGTCTCCCCGGGCGCTGCGAGGCCAGCGAGCAGCACCGCGGATTTGAGCTGCGCCGACGGCACCGGCGGTTCATAGACGATCGGAATTGGATCGGCAGCGCCTTGCAGCGTAAGCGGTAGGCGCCCCCCATCGGCAACCTGTAAAACGCGCGCGCCCATTTTCAATAGTGGATCGAGCACGCGCTGCATGGGCCGACTGCTTAGGGAATCGTCGCCACTAAAGGTCGCCGTGACCGGCGCGCCCGCGACCGCGCCGATTGCCAGCCGGCAGCCGGTGCCTGAATTGCCAAAATAAAGTGCCCCGCCCGGTTGGGTAAAACCCCCGACGCCAACGCCATAAACGCGCCAGGCGCCATCGCCGGTGCGTTCAACACGCGCGCCGAGCGCCCGCATGGCATCGGCAGTGTGGAGGACATCTTCGCCTTCCAGCAGGCCGCCGATGGTGGTTTCGCCGACAGTAAGCGCGCCCAGGATCAGGGCCCGGTGGGAGATCGATTTGTCGCCCGGTACGCGGGCCCGGCCCTGGACAGGGCGGCCCTGGCGAGCGGTCAAAGGCGTCAATTCGGCAGGGTTCACCGGGCGGTATCCTTAAAATCTGCGCCGTCCTACCACGCAGCCGCGCGCGCCGTCATCCTGCCGCTTTTGCCGCCGCTTTTGGCTTCACCCGATGCGCTTGCGCTATTGACAGGGGCCTTGCAACTAGCCAAGTGAAACACCGATTTAAACGACCCTGTCCCCCGAGGAACCTCGACTGTGGCGAAACCCGATCTTGGTACCAAGCGCGTCTGTCCAGACACCGGTCGTAAATTCTACGACCTCAACAAGACGCCAGTGATTTCACCCTACACCGGCAAAGTCGTGCCGATCGCTGCGCCTGCGCCCTCGCGGTCGCGGCCTGAACCGGCAGCAGCGCGGCCCGCTCCTGTGGTGCCGACCGTCAGCGTCGAGCCGGAAACCGCAGACGCTGAATTCGTTTCACTCGAGGACGCCGAGGCCGAACAGCAGGGCAAGAAACCGGCTGCCGAGGGAGCCGCTGCGGCGGGAGAAGAGGAAGAAGTCGAGATTGGTGACGAGAGCCTCGACGATGCCGCCTTCATCGAAGAGCAGGAAGAAGGCGCGCCCGACGTGACCGACATCATCGGCGAGTCAATCGAGAAGGAAGAGGAAACCTGAACCCGCTGCCTCTGAATGGCGGCAGTCGTAGTCGCGAATTGGGGCCATAGCTCAGCTGGGAGAGCGCCTGCATGGCATGCAGGAGGTCGGCGGTTCGATCCCGCCTGGCTCCACCACCCTTCGCTCGCTTCGTGAGCTACAGTTGGCAAGCGTCCCGATGACCGCCCCCCGAGGGCGGTTTTTTTATGCGTCATACATTGCAATACTGACAAACGAAGTCGTCACATTGCATGATGGCTGCCTACAAGGGGAAACGATATGCAAGGTAAAATTGCGCTTGAGGAACATTTCGCCATTGAGGCGACGTTAGGCGACTCGCAGGTGTTCGGCGCGCATGTCTGGAAAGATCTGGGGCACCGCCTGCTTGACATACAGGACACGCGCTTGGGTGAAATGGACAAGCACGGGATAGAAATGATGATCCTGTCGCTGAACGCGCCCGCGATTCAGGCGATCCACGACGTCAAGAAAGCAGTCGCCGTCGCCCGGCAGGCCAATGATGTTCTTGCGGGTGAAGTCCGCAAACGGCCCAGCCGTTTTGCTGCTTTCGCGGCATTGCCGATGCAAGACCCCGACGCCGCAGTCGCCGAGCTCACACGCTGTATCAAAGAACTCGGCATGGTCGGCGCGCTGGTCAACGGTTTTTCGCAGATCGGCTCGCCTGACAACGTCACCTATTACGATCTGCCGCAATACCGGCCGTTCTGGCGTGCCGTCGAAGCGCTCGACGTTCCGTTCTATCTGCACCCGCGCAATCCGTTGCCAAGTTGGACAAAATTCTACGAGGGCCACAACTGGATGTTGGGGCCAAACTGGGCTTTTGCTGCGGAAACAGCCGTGCACGCGTTACGGCTGATTGGCAGCGGATTATTCGACGATTGCCCAGGTTTAAAGATGGTCCTCGGCCATATCGGCGAAGGCATTCCCATCTACCTTTGGCGGATCGACCATCGCAACGGCTGGATGAACGCCCCGCATAAATATCCGGCCAAACACGGCGTGGCGCACTATTTCCGTAAACATTTCCATCTCACCACTTCGGGCAACTTCGACACACCCGCGCTCGTCAACGCCATGACGGTGATGGGCGTCGACCGTGTCATGTTCTCAGTCGATTGGCCGTTCGAGGACGTTGGTGAAGGCGCGCAATGGATCGACAAAGCCGACATCGATGAAGTCGTCCGCGCAAAAGTCGGCCGCAGCAACGCCATCAAGTTGTTCAAACTGCCGTTGCGCTAGATCAGTCCATTCGAAAGCGTTGGACGGCGTTTTTGTCCCAAACCATGCCATTGCCGGGACGGTGCGGAACGACCACGTGACCCTCGGTAATCTCGAGCGGATGTTCGACGAGCGCATTCGCCCAGTCGACATATTCAAGGAAATGGCAGGTTGGCGTTGCCGCAAGCAAATGCGCGCTCACTTCCGGAAAAAGATGCGACGACATTTGCACACGGCGAGCCGCTGCGATCGCGGCGGCCTGACGCCAACCGCTGACGCCGCCGATACGCTCAAGGTCGGGCATGACATAATCTGCCGCCCCTTGATCGAGTGCGACATTCATAGCGGTCGGCAACGAGAAGTTCTCACCGATCTGAATCGGGACCTCGAGTTCGCGCGCCAGCCTGGCGGCGCCGACATAGTCATCGTGGCGGATAGGCTCCTCCAGCCAATAAATTTTCTCTTCGTCGAGCGCGCGTCCTCGCACCAGCGCCTCCTCCACGCTGAGGGCCTGGTTGTAGTCGACCATCAGAAGTCACTCCATCGCCGATACGCGCGCGCACGGCGTGCACGGCCGCGATATCCTCGCGCAATGACGGATAGCCGAGCCGCAACTTAACCGAACGAAAACCGACGGCCAGCAGCTTCTCCGCTTCATTCGCCAGCGCGCCGAGATCAGGCGTCAAACCAAGGCCGCAACTGTTGTAGGCGGGAATCGGCCGCGGCTCGGCGCCGAGAAATGTGGCGAGCGGCACGCCAGCCGCAACTGCAAGCGCGTCCCAGCACGCGGTGTCAAAGCCAGACATCGCCATGCGCACGATCCCCTGGACACCGATCAGCGTGAAGCGGCGCGTCAACATCACCCAGAGCTCGGCCGGCACGACCCTGTTGCCCTGCACTACTCGCTCAACCTCGCCGAGCAGGCTCATGATCGCGGGAGCGGCTGCGCGCAGATAGCAGAACACGTAGGCGCGGCCGGTAATCCCTTCCTCTGTCTCAAGGTCGATCAGGAGCAATGGCGCCCGACGAATCGCGGTGGCGCTGGTGCCAAGCACGAAATTCAGTGGAACTTCGACCGGCGTCGCGCGGACCGCGCGCACGGTCAGGGATGGCCTTGCGGTCGCAATCTTCATGAAAAACCCCTCGAAACACGACTATAACCGCCGCTTGGCCGATTTCTCCTTGTTCTTGAACCTTTAACCCGCCCTGCCCATATTAGGGACGATCGGACGGCGGTTGCCGCCCGGTTGGGGTGCCTGAAAGGGGCCCCGTCAAAGTCGCTTCAAGCGAGGGCTTTGAGACCAATGTCGCGAGTTCCGTCCCTGTCCAGCCCGTTCCTTCTGGGTTTCGATGAGATCGAGCGCGTGCTCGACCGCGTTGCCAAGGGAGCTGATGGCTATCCGCCCTACAATATCGAGCGGCTGCCGCGCGACGGGCAAAATCCGGAACGGCTGCGTATCACGCTTGCCGTCGCCGGTTTCACCCGTGATCAGCTTGATGTTTGCATCGAGGAAAGCCAATTGGTGATCCGCGGGCGACAACAGGACGATAAGACCCGCCAATACCTCCACCGCGGCATTGCCGCGCGCCAGTTCCAGCGGACCTTCGTGCTGGCCGACGGCATGGAGGTCATGGGCGCTGACCTCAGGAATGGCTTGTTGTCGATCGATCTCGTCCGGCCGCAGCCGGAACGGATCGTGAAGACTATCGCGATCAACGACCAGGAATGACGGACTCGTGAAGCAGGACTCGACCGCGTCAAGCGTTTACTTAGAAAGGAGTCGAGGGCCATGACCAACGACAAACAGACTGAACCGAACACGACTCATCCCGTGATCACACAAGAGGCGCTGGCACAGCTCGGAGATGGTCGTCTGGCTTATGTCAAGACGATCCGCTCAGAAGATGTCGCCAATCTGTTCCCGCAGGCGCCAAAAATCGAGCCTGGCATCAAGCTGTTCTCGCTCCACGCAGCAGACGGCACGCCAATCATGCTCACCGATACGCGTGAGGCGGCGCTAGCGAATGCATGGAGTCAGGAGCTCGAGGCGGTCAGCGTTCACTGATTATTCGCGGCGTCCCCGCGAAGGCGGGGATCCATAATCACCGCAATCGAAATAACAAAAAACGCGGCCATGTTGGCCGCGTTTTTTTCGATAGGAAACGGCGTAAGGGTCCCGCCGGAGTTTATCATCGGGCGCGCTTTGCGCGGACCCGTTGGCGGGGACGACACCTTTATTTGTATTACGCAGCGGTACTTGCCGGCGGCATCGCCAGCACGGCATAGAGCGCGTCCGCATCGTTCGACTCGCGCAGGCGGCGCGCGATCTCCGGATCGCGTAGCTGCCGCGCAACGCGCGCCAATGCTTTAAGGTGATCAGCACCGGCAGCTTCCGGCGCCAACAACAGAAAAACCAGATCGACAGGCTGATTGTCGAGTGCTTCGAAGTCTATCGGTTTCGGCAACCGCGCAAACAGCCCGAACAGCCTGCTCAACTTGGGCAGCTTGCCATGCGGGATCGCCACACCGTTACCAACGGCCGTCGAGCCGAGTTTCTCGCGCTGAAGCAGGATCTCCAGAATCGCCTTTTCGTTTTGGCCGGTCAGATCGGCCGCCCGTGCCGCAAGTTCCTGAATCGCCTGTTTCTTGCTGTTAACTTTGAGAGCCGGAATGACAGCATTCGGCGCGACGAGATCGGTAAGCGTCATGGACATGACCAATGATCGGGGATGACAGCGCCGAGAAGTTTCAATGGGGGTGTTGAAGGCGGCGGACCATAAGAGCGACCCGTCCCGCCGTCAATGGCCCGACTTAGCCTGCGACTGGCGATTTTTCGTGCATTTTTGGTCCTATTTTAGCGGCCGCGGCGGGCCTGATGGTCCTTGCGCCGGCGTTTGTATCGGCGCAACCGCTTTTCAATTCGGATGGCGGCCTGTTCCGCGCTGTCATACGCGTCCGCGGCCATCCCCTCGGCTTCGAGCAGTGCGCCTGAATCGAGATGCAAAACGCACTCGGTGCGGAAGCCGAAGCCGTCTTTGCCAACCGTTGCATGGCCCGAATAGCCACCTCTAAAATATTTCGAGGCAGCCTCTTCGACCCGGTCGGTGATTTTTCGCTGTAGCGCCGCGCCGACACTGATATTTCGTCCCGAAACGCGCAAAGGCATACAATCGCCTCCCTATCGTCTCCTCGGGGCGTACGGCAGCGCCCTTGAGTTCGTCCGGCTCTAAAGATTTCAGCTCGGAAATGTTCCCGACGTCAACGCTTTAGAATAGGTGCGTTCAAGCACTTGCCGCCTGTTTCTCGCGGCGCCGTTGCACCGAGGACGGGATCCGCATCGCTTCGCGGTATTTGGCAACCGTACGGCGTGCAATGTCGATTCCCGCATCACGGAGTTTTTCCACGATCGTATCGTCAGACAGAACGTCCTCGGCACTCTCGTCATCGATCAATTGACGAATGCGATGCCGGACCGCTTCGGCGGAATGCGCCTCACCACCGTCAGCCGCCGCGATCGAGGACGTGAAGAAATATTTGAGTTCGAAAATACCGCGACTGGTTGCCATGTATTTGTTGGCGGTGACGCGCGAGACAGTCGACTCATGCATGCCAATGGCGTCGGCGACCGTCTTGAGATTGAGCGGGCGAAGATGTTGTACGCCTTTGGTGAAGAAGCCGTCCTGCTGTCGCACGATTTCACTCGATACTTTCAGAATGGTCTTTGCACGTTGATCGAGCGCACGCACCAGCCAGGTGGCGGTTTGCAGACAGTCGGCGATATAGGCCTTTTCCTTGTCGTTGTGCGTGCTCTTCGACACTTGCGTGTAGTAGCGCTGATTGATGAGCACTTTTGGCAACGTGTCGGAATTGAGCTCAACCTGCCAGGTGCCGTCCGATGCCGCGCGCACATAAACATCGGGCACGATCGGCTGCACTACCGTGGAGCCGAATGCGAGGCCGGGTTTTGGATTGAGGTTGCGTATTTCACCGATCATGTCAGCTAGATCTTCATCATTGACGCCGCAAAGACGGCGCAGCGCGCCAAGGTCGCGCTTGGCCAGAAGATCAAGGTGCCCGACCAGCGCCTGCATCGCCGGATCGAAACGGTTGCGTTCCTTGAGCTGGATGGTGAGGCACTCGGTCAGATTGCGCGCGCATACACCGAGCGGCTCAAATGTTTGCAGAACCGCGAGCACCAGTTCGACATCATTACGCTGTGCACCAAGTTTGTCGGCGACCGTGTCGAGATCGCCGGTGAGATAGCCGGCCTCGTCGACCATATCGATCAGGTATTGGCCGATCATGCGGCCGGCCGGATTGGAGATTGCCAGCGCCAGTTGCTCGGCAAGATGGCCGGCAAGGGTGATCTCCGCCGAGGCATAAGCTTCCAGATTGTGATCGCTGTCCTGACCGCCCGAGCCGACGCCAGACCATTCCGAATAAGCCGGCGGCGGCATCTCGGTGGGCGCGGTTTTTTCACCGCCGTCGTCGGGAAATACGTTCTCGAGCTCAGTGCCAAGCCCCTGCTCCATCGAGCTGCGGCTGGTCTCGAGGTCGTCACCGATCCAATCCGGGGTGCTGGCGGAATCCTCGTCGCGTTCGACCGCTGGTGCCTCCGGCTCTGCGCCCGCCGCGGGTGCCTCGTCCTCGCCGGCGCGGTCGAGCAGCGGATTGCGTTCCAGTTCGCCTTCCACGTATGCCGCCAAATCAAGACTGGAGAGCTGCAGCAGCTTGATGGCCTGCATCAGCTGCGGCGTCATCACCAGCGCTTGTGTCTGGCGAAACTCCAGTCTTTGTGACAGCGCCATTGGCGTCCCGGCGAAACTGGTCCGATTCTTGCTTGTTTATAGCAGCCCGGTGACGGCAGCGATATGCAATATCGCCGCATGAAACTGCACAAATGTTGTGCGGATTAATCCTTAACCGGCGCGCCTAAAGGCGGAATTCTTCGCCCAGGTAAAGACGGCGCACATCCGGATTGTTGACGATATCGTCAGCCCGGCCCTCCATAAGCACCTCGCCGGAATAGATGATGTAGGCCCGATCCGTGAGGCCCAGGGTCTCCCGCACATTGTGGTCGGTGATCAGGACGCCGATGCCGCGGTTCGTCAGGTGCCGAACGAGCGCCTGGATGTCGCCGACGGCAATCGGATCGATGCCGGCGAATGGTTCGTCGAGCAGCATGTAGCTCGGCCGCGTCGCCAGCGCGCGCGCAATTTCAACTCGCCGCCGCTCCCCGCCGGATAGCGCGATGCTCGGTGTCTTGCGCAATCGAGCAATATTGAATTCTTCGAGCAATGCATTGAGGTCAGCCTCACGCCGGCGACGATCGGGCTCTACCACTTCAAGAACCGATCGGATGTTGTCCTCGACGCTCAATCCGCGAAAGATCGACGCTTCCTGCGGTAGATAGCCGATACCGAGTCGCGCGCGTTGGTACATCGGCAGCACGGTGACGTCATAACCGTCGAGTTCGATGCGGCCGCGGTCGGCATTGATCAACCCGGTGATCATGTAGAACACCGTTGTCTTGCCGGCACCGTTTGGACCGAGCAGGCCGACCGCCTCGCCGCGCCGCACATAAAGCGTGACGCCCTTCACCACCATGCGGCCGCCGAAGCTTTTTTCAACGCCGTGCGCCGCCAAGTAGGCATGACGTTGCGGCGGTCGCCCGTCGCCGTCACGGCGCGGACGAGCGGGAATCTGGCTCTGCGCTGCGCCGTGCACCTGTTGGGTTGGTTGCGCATTGATGGCGGCCGCCTGTTGCGCGCGCGCCTCTGGCGACAGTACGCGCCTGCTCCGGGCCGGCTGACGGCGCCAAAACAGCGAGAGGATATTCACCGGCCTACCTCGCAGCGCATCAACTTGCCTGCCCGTAAATCCGTCTTCGTACAGCGCGCGACATTAGCTGATTCCCGAGCGTACAGGCGGCCACGTTCATGGCGGGCGTTTTGCAAATCAATTGAACGGCCGCGCGGGTACAGGCCGCGGAGTTTGGGCCCCATTGCTGCCCGGCTTCTCAAGTCCGTTGCTGCCCGGCTGGAAAAGGCCCTGCACGCGGCCTTGGCCGCCTTTGTTCGATTCCACGCGCGAAACCCCACTGGTGAGATCAACCACCAGTTTTTCACCACGCAACACATTCTGGCCTTGCGTCATCACCACCGGGTTTCCTGTGAGAGTCACCGTATTGGCCTTCATGTCGAAAATGCCGAGATCGCCGGTGGCGGTTTGCTCCTTTTGCGTCACCACAACGCCGCCATGGGCTTCAAGCCGCTTGATCCGTTGTTCACCGCCCGGACCGGGAGTTGCGGCCTGCAGTGTTTTGCTCTGGTCGGTCGCGTCACCGTTCTGCTCGTAGAACACCACCAGCGATTTGCAGCGCAGCCCCGTATCGCCCTGTTTAACGCGCACGTCACCGCTGAAAGTTGCTTGCTTCTGCTTGTCGCGCACTTCCAGCGTGGCCGCCTCGATACGCACTGGCTGATCGCGATTTTGCGAAAATCCTTGCAGCGCGTTCGGAGGACCCTGCGGTGCACTTTGCGCATCCGTGCGTGCACCTTGCAGGCCCAGCATCCCGGCGATGAGCAAAGTCAAAACCATTCGGCGCATCTGAATTATTGCGCTCCCGGATCTGTCTTTGGCGCCGGCGGGTTGAGCATCATGTCCATGACGACTCCATCGTGGAAGCGGACGACCTCACCGGAATCGACAATATCAAGCCGATTAGCATTGAGCGTACCCTGCAACATCTTCACTTCGACCGGATGTTCGGACACGACATTGCCTTTGCGGATATCGATCATCGCTTCACTCAGACGGGCGCGGTAACCAGACGTATTGAGCCTGATGTCGCGATCGAGCCTCAGGGTCTCGCCTTTGGAATCATAAAGACCGCTGATTGCGGTCAACTCCATCATGCTCTTGTCCTGCATTTCCACTTTGGCACGGATATTGCGCAACTCAACCATGTCCGGCTTTGTCATGTCTTGCGCCGCAGTGTCGGCTGTCAATTCGTAGGCGCGCGCGTCGCTTGTGAAGCCGGAGAGATGCGGCTGTTCCATGGTGACCTTGGTACCGGACACCACTAGGTTGTCGATATTGATCGGCAGCCTGGCGAGCATGCGCAACGGGTTGAAATAGGTCGCCAGCGCAACAACAACAACAACCAGACCGACGCTCGCGGGAACGGCAATGCGCAGGAGGCGCACCACACGACTGTGCCGGCGCGCGGCCTTGAACGCGCGCTCGGAGTTGCCGCGGCCGGTTGTCCAGTAGGCGTGCGTTGGATCCTCGTCAGTTCTGGCTGTAATCACACGGCTCATGCCAAGCCTGGCATCCGTTTCCAAATTGGGAATATCCCGAAAATCATCTCACGCCCCCCGACGCAACATGCGGCTCGAATATGGCCCCGACGCGGCAACAAACGCACGGTCGTTAACCAATAGCGGCCAGAATACAACAGCTTACGACGAATGAGAAAAAATATCCTCGGCCGCCCAACCGGCGAGGTCGAGGCGCACGCGATCCGGCAGGAAATGGAAGCAAGCTGCCGCCAGATCAGCGCGACCCTCGCGTGCGAGCATGACGTCGAGCTTCTCTTTCAACGCATGCAAATGAAGGACATCCGTCGCCGCGTAAGACACTTGCGCGTCGGTGAGCTCATTGGCGCCCCAGTCGGACAACTGCTGCTGCTTCGACAGATCAACGCCGAGCACCTCACGCGCCAGATCCTTGAGCCCATGCTTGTCGGTATACGTGCGCGCGAGGCGGGAGGCGATCTTGGTGCAGTAGACCGGCGCGGGCATCACACCAAATGTCTTCGCCAGGATGCCCATGTCGAAGCGGGCGAAATGGAAGATCTTGAGGATCGACTTGTCCGCCAGCAGCCGTTCGATTTTTGGCGCCTTATGCTGACCGGCGCCGATCTGAACGACGTCCGCCGAGCCATCGCCCGGCGAGAGCTGCACGACGCAGAGTCGATCTCGGTTGGGATCAAGACCCATGGCTTCGGTATCAATCGCCACCGCGCCCTTGTAGGCGTTGAGGTCGGGGAGGTCGCCGCGGTGCAGACGAATGGTCATTCAGGTTCTCAGGCTCGGAACGTTGGTGCCCAGGAGAGGACTTCGAACCTCCACGGCTTTCACCGCTAGTACCTGAAACTAGTGCGTCTACCAATTCCGCCACCTGGGCTCGTCGGGACCAGATACGGAGCCGCTTCCGGCTTGTCAATGAAGGGGCTTCGGGCACTATACAGGCCTTGGCCGATCCTGTATTTGCCGAGCCTTCAAGGCATTCCTGCCCGCACAAGATCGAGAGCGGCATGACCGCACGCAGCCCATACGACACCCTGGTCACCGTTTACGGCGGTTCGGGCTTCCTTGGCCGGCACGTGGTTCGCGCTTTGGCCAAGCGTCATTACCGCATCCGGGTGGCGGTGCGCCGCCCCGAGCTCGCCGGCTATCTGCAACCGCTCGGTCGTGTCGGCCAAATTCACGCGGTGCAGACCAACCTTCGCAATGCGCCTTCGGTAGAAGCTGCGGCGCGCGACGCTCAGGTAACTATCAATCTCGTCGGTGTCTTGTTCGAACGCGGTCGCCAGCATTTCGATGCTGTACACGCTTACGGCGCCGAGCAGGTCGCGCTGGCGGCGAACGCGCATGGCGCGCACATGATCCACGTGTCCGCGATCGGCGCGGATGAGAACTCGGCCAGCGCCTACGCGCGTTCCAAGGCCAAGGCCGAACAGCTGGTGTTGTCTGCGCAGCCGTCGGCAATCATCATGCGGCCCTCGATTATGTTTGGACCCGAGGACGACTTTTTTAATCGCTTTGCCTCACTTGCACGCCTGTCGCCAGCCTTGCCGCTCATCGGTGGCGGCCTTACGCGTTTTCAACCCGCTTTCGTCGGAGACGTCGCGACTGCAATTGCAGATGCAGTCGACGGCAACGTGCGGCAAGGCACCATCTACGAACTGGGCGGGCCAGACGTGCGGACGTTCAAGGAGCTCATGCAATTTGTACTGAAGACGATCGAGCGCAAGCGGCTGCTGATGCCAATTCCATTCTTCGTTGCCAGAATGCAGGCGATGTTTTTGCAGTACCTGCCGACGCCGTTGCTGACTCCCGACCAGGTCGAGCTTTTACGTGCCGACAATATCGTTTCTGACGCGGCGAAGACGGAAAAACGAACACTGCAAGGTCTCGGTATCGAACCCGAGCCAATCGAGGCAATTGTGCCGTCTTATCTCTGGCGCTTCCGAAAGACGGGACAATTTCGCAGCCGCGTCGCCTAAGACTTATAATACATACAGCGCAACGAGCCCGGCGCCGCCAACCAGGATGCGCCACCATGCGAAGAGCGCGAAGGAGTGGCGCTGCACATAGCGCAGGAACGTCTTCACGACGATCCATCCGAAGATGAACGAGAAGACGAAGCCGACCGCGGTCACCGTGATATTGCCGCCAAGGGCGAGCTCCCCGCGACTTTTGTAGACCTCGTAGGCGAAGGCGCCCACCATCGTCGGCATGGCCAGCCAGAATGAGAATTCCGCCGCCGAGCGCCGATCAGCGCCGAACAACATGGCGCCAACGATCGTCGCGCCCGCGCGCGACACGCCGGGTATCATTGAAATGCACTGAATGACGCCAATGCCAAAATACATCGGCAGCGAAAACGCGTTTGCCTCGTGATAACGCGCCTGCAAGTTCAGGCGGTCGACCCACAGCAGGATAAAACCGCCGACGATGAGCGACACACACACGATGCGAACATCGAACAGATACGTCTTGATAATGTGGTAGCCGAGCGCGCCAATAACCGCGGCCGGCAGAAAGGCGAGCAAGATCCCGATGATGAAACGCGCCGCCGCCCATTGCGTAAACATTTCTTTGACAAGAGCCCAGAGTCTGCCGAAGTAAATGCTCAGCAACGCGAGAATTGCGCCAAGCTGAATCAGAACAGCAAATGATTTTCCGAAGGCATCATCGCCCCAGCCGAACAAATGCTCCATCAGCAGCAAGTGTCCGGTCGACGATACCGGAAGATATTCAGTCAGGCCCTCAACGATACCAAGCGCTGCCGCCTTGATGAGGTCGATGTGCGCCACGGCTGGACCCAGCATGGCCGTCTTGATGGCAACCAAATCCATGAATTTCTCCGGAGGAATTGTGGCGCATGCCGCCAGGAACGATGCGGGCGAGCGCTTTTGGCGCAAAGGCGCCCGGGAGGCAACGAAAAAACACGAAAATTCGTGGCGATTTGCGCCATCGCCGTAGATTTCTATAGTGCGAAAGTTGATTCCGGCCGAAAGCGGCGTCGCCGCGTCATTCTGAGTGCCCATGCTGACATTGTTTCACCACCCGCTGTGCCCGCATTCGCGCTACGTGCGGCTCATTCTCGGGGAGTACGGCATCGGTGTACGCCTCGTGGAAGAGCGTTTCTGGGAACGAAGACAGGAGTTCCTGCTGCTCAATCCGGCGGGAGAATTGCCGGTGCTGGTGACCGAGGGTGAACCACCAATCCCAGGCGCGGCAGTCGTCGCCGAATACATCGAGGAAACGTATACCGGCGAGAACGGCGGTGATCGGTTGTTACCGCAGCGGCCCGGCCACCGGGCTGAAGTGCGCAGGTTGGCGCACTGGTTTAATGACAAATTCTACACAGAAGTAAGCCGGCCGCTGGTGACCGAGCGGGTCTTTAAACGCCATATGACGCAAGACCAGGGCGGCGGGCCGCCGGATACCGAAGCCCTGCGCGCCGCGCGCCACAATATCCGCTATCATGTCGGCTATATCGGCTGGCTGGTCCGGACGCGCGATTGGCTGGCCGGCGATCGACTGAGCTTGGCCGATCTTGCCGCGGCCGCACATCTGTCGGCTTCCGACTATTTAGGCGAAGTGCCATGGAACGACGACGAAGTGGCAAAGAACTGGTACGCCCGGGTGAAGTCGCGTCCGTCGTTCCGGGCGATTCTCGCCGATACAATGGCCGGCCTGCCGCCGTCGAAAAGCTACGCCGATCTCGACTTCTGAGCGATCCTGCCGCGCTCAAGGCAGAGCTTCTCGCACAGGCGCATGCGCAAGGCTTTGGCGTCGTCGGCGTGACTCCGCCGGATTCCATCACCGAGGCAAAAAAGCATCTCGAGACTTTCCTCGCCGACGGCGCCCATGGCGAGATGGACTGGCTCGAGACGAGTGCCGAGCGGCGCGGTGATCCGCGCGCGCTGTGGAGCGAGGTTCGCTCCGTCGTCATGCTCGGGCTCAATTACGGGCCCGATGAGGACGACCCGCTCTCTATCCTCAAGCGGCGCGACCGCGGCGCGATTTCCGTCTATGCCCGCAGCGAGGACTATCACGAGATTATCAAACCGCGGCTGAAAACGATCGCGCGCTGGCTCGTGGAGAATGGCGGCGGTGACGTCAAGGTTTTCATCGACACGGCGGCGGTCATGGAAAAGCCGCTCGCCCAGCAGGCCGGTCTTGGCTGGCAGGGCAAGCACACCAATCTCGTCTCGCGCCAATACGGCTCGTGGCTCTTTCTCGGCGCGATCTTTACGAGTCTCGAACTGCCATATGACACCGCGGACAAAGACCATTGCGGAGGTTGCCGCGCCTGCATCGATATTTGCCCGACCAAGGCTTTTCCTGCGCCCTACCATCTCGATGCGCGGCGTTGCATTTCCTATCTCACCATCGAGCACAAAGGCCCGATCCCGCGCGAGTTTCGCGCCGCGATCGGCAATCGCATCTACGGCTGCGACGATTGCCTTGCCGTTTGCCCCTGGAACAAATTTGCGCAAATCGGGCGCGACACGAAATTCGCTGCGCGCGAGGCGCTGCGCGCGCCGAAATTGAGCGAGCTTGTCCGTCTCGACGATGCAGCGTTCCGCGCGATGTTTTCCAAAACCGCAGTCAAACGCGCCGGCCGCAACCGTTTCGTGCGCAACGTCCTGATTGCGATCGGCAACTCGGGCGACGTGACGCTCACGGCCGCAGCTGAAAATCTGCTCGCCGATGCATCGCCACTGGTGCGCGGCGCTGCGGTGTGGGCGCTATCGAGGCTGCTGCCGCGCCAGCAGTTCGCAGCACTCGCAAAGAAGCAAACCGAAGACGATACGTCGGTAAAAGAGGAGTGGAACGAGGCGCTCTCAAGCCGTCATGGCCGGGCTTGACCCGGCCATCCCGCTTAGGTGGGCATAGTGCGTCCCAAAGCGGGGTCACCGGGACAAGCCCGGTGACGACGGGCCAAAATCAGAATTCCGTCACCGCCGCGATCAATCGCTCGATGTCTTCCGCTCGCGAGAGCCTGTGATCGCCATCTTTGATCAAGGTCAATACAACGTCGTCGCGCGAGAAGCGCGAGACCAGTTCGACCGCGTGCTGCCACGGTACGTCCGGATCCTGCACACCTTGCAAAATATGCACGGGGCAACGGGTTTCGATCAGACCGCCCAGCAACAGATGTTTGCGACCATCCTCGATCAGACCTCGCGTAATTGGATAGGGCACTTCGCCATAGGCCGAAGGCCGCATCCAGGAGCCTTTCTCCTCGATCTCTTGTCTGGCCGCCGCGGAAAACTGTTTCCACATCAGCTCTTCAGTGAAGTCCACCGCCGGGGCGATCAACACCATTCCTGCAAGCGGCGGAGCATCCTTGCGGCCGGACAGTGCCCGCGCCATCAGCAAGGCCAGCCAGCCGCCCATCGATGAACCAACAACAATCTGCGGGCCCTCTGCGAAACGGTTGTAAACGCCAAGGCTTTCCTCCAGCCATCGCCCGATGGTGCCCTCCTGGAAGTCGCCCCCCGATTCGCCGTGGCCGGAGTAATCGAACCGCACACAGGCACGTCGAGCGCTTTCGGCCCACCGGTCGAGCGCCTCGGCTTTTGTGCCTTTCATGTCGGACTTGAAACCCCCAAGCCAGAATAGACCCGGGCTCTTGCCCTCGCGCACGCGTACGGCGATTGTCCGTTCTGCCGGAGACGAACCTATTGTGACGGTGGTCAGGCGAGCTTCGCTCATGGGGGATCGGGTCGACAATCCGGTGGACGCGGTTTCTTGTCGCCGCAACGCTACCCAAAATGCAAGGGCCACGCAGTCGTGATACCGGGTGGCCCTGGAAGCGCGCGCGCGCTCGCCGGCGCAACCATCCTGCAGCTTGTGCCGGCACTCCACGATGATCCGGCCGGAAACGCCGCGGTCGATATTGCCCTCATCCTGCTGCAATCGGGCGCCCGCGCGATCGTTGCTGGCGATGAAGGCGCGCTGGTCGGAAAACTGTGCGCCTTCGGCGGCGAGTGGCTGCCAATGACACATCATACGGTCAATCCGCTGCGGATTTTCCAAAACGCACGCCGGCTGGCAAGCCTGATCGCCGATGAGCGCATCGATATCGTGCATGCGCAATCTGCCGCCGGTGCACGGAGCGCGCGCGCTGCCATCGACCGTATGCCTGTCTTTCTTGTAACGTCGTTTCCCGACCGGGTGCCGGCGCGCTCATGGACCGGTGACTGGTTTCGACGTTCGCTTGCAGGTGGTGACCGTGTCATCGCGCCGTCAAGCTACGTATCGCGCGCCGTGATGGAGCGTTACAAGCTCCCCGCCGAACGCGTCACCGTTATCCCGCGCGCCATTGATGTCGCTGCTTTTGGACCAGCCTCGGTCAGTGCAGACCGTTGCAATTCGTTGCGTCGCGCCTGGGGCGTGTTGCCGGGCACCCGCGTCGTGCTGGTGCCCGGCCGCCTCGCTCCGTGGAATGGGCAACTCGACATGATCGATGCGGTGCGTGTTTTGACCGCCGGGAGCGACGGCAATATTGTTTTCATATTTGCCGGCGACGATCGAAGCGAACCGCGCTATGTGCGTGCGTTGCGCCGTCAAACACGCATGCACGGCATCGACACGCTTTGCCGGTTCATTGGCCAATGTCCGGACATGCCGGCTGCGTTTGCCGTAGCCGATGTCGTGGTCGTACCAGCGATCGAACCGCCCTTGTCGGGCCGTGTGATTGCCGAGGCACAAGCAAGTGGCCGGCCTGTGGTGACAACAACGGTCGGGATGCTGCCAGAATATGTGCTCGCTCCACCACGCATGCGCGATGAATTGCGTACCGGCTGGCTGGTAGCGCCCGGCAATGCTGGAGAAATTGCCCGCACGATCACGGCCGCCCTCACGCTTGACGCAACGTCGTACGAGGCACTGGGCGCGCGTGCCCGGCAGTTTGCCGAATTTGCATTTTCGGCGGAAAGCGTTGCCGCCGCCATTCGTGGCGTCTATACCTCTTTATTGGTGCGCGACAGGTGAAATACACCTGAAAAGCTCCGGAGTTTCGAGGTTTTAAAAATTATGTCGAGTTTGCCCGCGCCCGCAGGGGAGCAGGACATTCATCTCAACGATCAAACGCGCGCAAACAACGCGCGTGTGTCAATGGCTGTGTTGATCGCCGTACCGACGCTCGATGTTGGCGCAGCCGATGCCGGCGCTGTCGAGTTGGTGCGCATTCTTTCCGGTGCCGGCCATCGTGTTACCGTTGTGTCGCGCGCCGGGCGTCTCGTCGCCGACGTTACCGCCGCGGGCGGGGAATTCGTCCCGCTCGATGTATCGAGCAACAACCCGATCATAATGTTACGCAGCGCGATCACGCTTACCCGACTCGCGCGCGAACGCGGCTGCAATGTAATTCACGCCTTGGGCCGCGCCGGAGCATGGAGCGCTTTCTTTGCCGCCCGCGTGCGCGGAATTCCTTTTGTGACCAGCTGGTACAAAGGTTTCCGCGAGCAGAATTTCCTGAAGCGTTGGTACAACAGTATCATGGCTCGCGGCGATCGCGTGATTGCGTCAAGCGAACAGATCGCTCAACTGATCAATGACCGCTATGGGACTGCCTGGGATAAGATCGCGGTTGTGCCATGCGGCGTCGATCTTGATCGCTTCAATCCCGAAGGCGTCACGCGCGAGCGAATCGAGGCGATGCGGACCGCCTGGGGCGTCATGCGCGACACCAAGGTCATCCTGATTACCGGGCGAATTCTTCGCCGCAAGGGCCATCATGTGGTGGTCAAGGCGGTCCGGCGGCTCAAGGACATGGGCCTGAAGGATTTTTTGTGCGTCTTCGTGGGCGAGGACCGCGGCCGCACGCGCTACACCGGCGAATTGTGGGACCTGGTGCTGACGACGGGCACGATGGACGTGATTCGAATGGCCGCACCCGTGTCCGATATGCCCGCGGCCTATGCCGCCGCTTCAGTCGTGGTATCTGCAGCCGTACAGCCGGAGGGCGTTCAACGCGCAATCCTGGAAGCGCAGGCCATGGCAAGGCCGGTCATCGTTTCTGACCTTGGTGCCGGGCCCGACGTTGTGCTCACTGCACCGACGGTCCCTGAAAGCCGGGTCGCGGGATTTCGTTTCCCTGCTGGCGACGATGCGGCGCTGGCGGCAACCTTGCTGCGGCTTTTTTCAATGCCGGAACAGAACCGCGCAACCATCGGCCGTCGTGGTCGCGACTGGGTGCTAGGCCATTTCAATGACGAGATTGTTGCGGAGCAGACCCTGCGCCTCTATGCCGAGATTGCCGGCCTCGCTGAAAGCAGAGCCCGGGCCGCACTGGCCGCACAAAGCCAAAGCAAGGCAAAATAAGAGCGATTTGAACACTTTGACCGCGGATTCCGATCCAACTAGCGACAATATTGACGGAACTGCGTTGACTTCTGCACCGTTTCTACCAATCTTTCGCTATTCCCGAGGCGCACCCGGATCGCGCCAAGGGATCGTTGCAACAGCATAAGGAGACATTAGCCATTCGTCGTCCGATGAAGTCCGCGCTGCCCGTTCAGAAGGACGGCCCGCGCATTAACGAGGATATCCGCGTTCGCGAGGTCCAACTAATCGATGCTAGCGGCCACAACCATGGCCCCACACCAATCCAAACCGCGCTAGAGATGGCGCAGGCCGCGGGGCTCGACCTGGTCGAAATCGCCCCCAACTCGGCGCCGCCCGTCTGCAAGATCCTGGATTACGGCAAATACAAATTCCAGGCGCAGAAGAAGGCAGCGGAAGCCCGCAAGAAACAGAAAGTCGTCGAGATCAAGGAGATCAAGCTCCGTCCGATGATCGACGACCACGACTATCAGGTAAAGATGCGCTCGATGCAGCGTTTCTTCGAAGAGGGCGACAAGGTCAAGATCACCCTGCGCTTCCGCGGCCGTGAGATGGCGCACCAGGAGCTTGGCTATAAACTGCTCCAGCGCGTGAAAGACGACACCGAGAAGATCTCGAAGGTCGAGTCGGAGCCACGCTTCGAAGGTCGCCAGATGGTCATGCTGCTGGCGCCGCGCTGACGCCGCAACGAATTCGTGGTCTGGTCAAAACGCGCCGCTCGCAGATTGCGGGTGGCGCTTTCTTTTTCAGCGGCGTTCGGCTTCCCAGTGGCCCGCGCAAGTGCCACTCGAACCAATGCCGTGCCATGTACCGGTCCCGCTATGCGCCGACAATTGGCCGGTGCCATTGGCTCCGCTATCGCCAAGCTTGATGTTGACCTTGACGAGACCGCTCGGCGCGACCGTACCGCTGAGGTCGACGGACGCATCGCCTTGATAACTGACGTGGCCGTTATTGATGTTCACGTTGTAACGGTAGCCGCGATCGCAGCTGCCCTGCTCCGTGACGATCAACACGCTCCAGTTGCCATCATGCGCAGCGGCTGCCCGTGCGCCAATCGACGTCGGGAGAATCAGACAAAGACCAAGAATCGGACCAAGAATCGGACCAAGAATTGAATGAGCAATAATATGCCGCATAATGACGAACCCCTTATTTCATGCGGATTTTCAATGATGAGCGCCCTTTTAGCGACCGAGCCAAAGCCGGTCCTCGGGGCACCAGCGGAGGCCATAAAGTACCCCGGCCACGAAAACAAGAGGTTAAAGCACGCTGGCCGCGCGGTTGCATGGCGCGGCGGCCTCTGCCATAACGCCGCCTCTCGCCGACCGGCCAGTCAGGGCTGCCGTGGCGGCGATTTACGCTCAATTCCGAGCACCGCTCTGAGGCCCTCGGGCCTTGGGAGCATTTCTTGGCCGTTCGGGCTTGTCCCGTTACGCGCCGATGAGGAGAGCCAAATGCCCAAGTTGAAGACCAAATCGGGCGCTAAAAAGCGCTTCAAGATCACCGCGCAGGGCAAGGTGAAATACCAACAGTCCGGCAAGCGCCACGGAATGATCAAGCGAACCACCAAGACGATTCGCGAGCATCGCGGCACCAGCGTGCTGTTCAAGTCCGACGGCGACAACATCAAGAAATACTTTCTGCCAAACGGCTGATCGGTATTTCTGGCCGCCGGCAGGCGGCTGTCCCTCGTCGACAATCCGCACGAACTGCAAGGAGATTTCCCATGGCCCGCGTCAAACGTGGTGTCACATCACACGCCAAGCACAAGAAGGTCTACAAAGCCGCCAAGGGCTATTATGGCCGACGCAAGAATACGATTCGCGTTGCCAAGCAGGCAGTCGAAAAGGCCAATCAATATGCCTTCCGCGACCGCAAGCGGCGCAAGCGCACGTTCCGCGCCCTGTGGATCCAGCGTCTGAACGCCGCGGTGCGTCCGTTCGGCCTCAACTACAGCCGATTCATTGCCGGGCTGGCCAAGACCGGCATCACGGTCGACCGCAAAGTGCTGTCCGATCTCGCCATTCACGAGCCGGCGGCATTTCAGGCAATTGTCGAAAAGGCCAAGGCAGCGTTGCCGGCGTAAAGTCCTGGTCGCGCCGCGACCTTTCAGTTGTCATGCGCGGGCTTGACCCGCGCATCCCGCTTAGGGGCGCACTGCCCACCTGATCGGGATGGCCGGGACAAGCCCGGCCATGACCAGCTAGAAGGCTAGTGGTCGGGGGAAGCACATGTCCGACATCGCAAAGCTTGAACAAGAAATTCTTGCAAGCGTCGCCTCCGCCAAGGACGAGGCGGCGCTGGAGTCCCTTCGCGTATCTGCGCTGGGCAAAAGCGGCTCGGTGTCCGCGCTGCTGAAAACGCTTGGCTCCATGACACCGGACGAACGCAAGATGCAAGGCCCCGTGATCAACGGGTTAAAAGACCGCGTGACGGCCGCCATCTCCGCTGCAAAGGAATCCCTCGGCGCCGCTGCGCTCGATGCGCGACTTAATACCGAAATGGTCGACGTCACATTGCCGGTGCGTGACGCGCCATCCGAAATCGGGCGCGTGCATCCGATCAGCCAGGTAACCGACGAACTGACGGCCATCTTCGCTGATATGGGCTTTGCCGTCGCCGAAGGTCCGGACATCGAGACCGACGACTACAACTTCACCAAATTGAATTTCCCGGAAGGCCATCCGGCGCGGGAGATGCACGATACGTTTTATTTTCCGCCCAAGGCGGATGGCTCGCGCCTGTTGCTGCGCACGCACACCTCACCGGTTCAGGTGCGCACCATGCTCAGTCAGAAACCGCCCATCCGCGTGATCTGCCCCGGCCGTACCTATCGCAGCGATTCCGACCAGACACACACACCGATGTTCCACCAGGTCGAGGGTCTGGTCATCGACAAGGGTTCGCACCTCGGCCATTTGAAATGGATTCTCGAGGAATTCTGCAAGGCTTTCTTCGAAGTCGACAGCGTAAAGATGCGCTTTCGCCCGTCGTACTTTCCGTTCACCGAACCGTCGCTGGAGGTCGATATCCAGTGCAAGCGTGATAAAGGCGAAATTCGTTTCGGCGAAGGCGAGGACTGGCTGGAAATCCTGGGCTGCGGGATGGTGCATCCTAATGTCCTGCGCAATTGCGGCCTCGACCCGGACGAGTACCAGGGCTTTGCCTGGGGCATGGGGATCGACCGTATCGCCATGCTGAAATATGGCATGCACGATTTGCGGGCGTTCTTCGAAGCCGATGTTCGCTGGCTTGCACATTACGGATTCAGGCCGCTCGATTTCCCGACCTTGGCCGGAGGCCTGAGCCCATGAGCAACATGAGCAACATGAGCGGCAGGTCATGAAGTTCACTCTTCCCTGGCTAAAGGACCATCTCGACACCGACGCGGCTTTGCCCGAGATCGTCGACAAGCTGACCATGATCGGGCTTGAGGTGGAGAACGTTGAGGACAAGGCGGCGCAGCTTAAGCCGCTGGTCGTCGCGTCAGTGCTGTCGGCCGAAAAGCACCCGAACGCCGACCGCTTGCGCGTCTGCATGGTCGATATCGGCGACGGAAAACCGATCCAGGTTGTCTGCGGCGCGCCCAACGCGCGCACCGGCATGAAAGCCGTATTCGCGCCGCCTGGTACCTATATCCCCGGCAAAAAAATCACGCTTGGCATCGGCAAAATTCGTGACGTCGAGAGCCGGGGCATGCTCATTTCCGGCGCGGAGATCGAAGTCTCCGACGACCACGACGGCATTATCGACCTGCCCGCCGATGCGCCGGTCGGCAAAGCTTACATGGAATGGGCGGGCGTCAGCGATCCTGTTATCGAAATCAATCTCACGCCCAACCGGCCGGACTGCACCGGGGTTTCCGGCATAGCGCGCGATCTCGGCGCGGCCTCCATCGGTACCTACAAGAACAAAATACCAAAGCCGGTGAAGGGAACGTTCCCCTGCCCGGTCAAGGTTGCGCTTGATTTCGGAAAAACGCCGTCGCTATGCCCGGCTTTCGGGCTGCGTCTTGTCAAAGGCGTCAAGAACGGTCCTTCGCCCGATTGGCTGCAAAAAAGGCTAACGGCGATCGGGTTACGGCCGATCAATGCCCTGGTCGACATCACCAACTACATCACCTTCGATCGCGGCCGGCCGTTGCACGTATTTGATGCCGCCAAGGTGAACGGCAGTCTGACGGTACGACGCGCGAAAAACGGCGAGCAGCTGCTTGCGCTCGACGGCAAGACCTACACACTCGATGAAGCCATTTGCGTGATTGCCGACGAACAGGCGGTCGAGTCGTTGTCCGGCATCATGGGCGGTGAAGCAACCGGCTGCTCGGAGGCAACGACCGATGTGTTGATTGAATCCGCGTTGTGGGACGAGCTCAACATCGCGCAGACCGGCCGCAAGCTCGGCATCAATTCTGACGCACGCTATCGTTTCGAACGCGGTGTCGACCCCGCGTTCATGCTTCCGGGCCTCGAGCTTGCGACACAGATGGTGCTCGATTTATGCGGCGGCGAAGCGTCGGAGATCGTGATTGCCGGCGATCCGACACCTAAGGAAAAAGTCGTCGACTTCCCTTTGAGTGATCTGTCGCGGCTGGCTGGCCTGAAGTTGCCGCTCGCCGATACGCGCCGCGTTCTGGATAAGCTCGGATTTTTTGCCGTCGGCAAGGACGAGCGCATGAAGGTGGCGGTGCCCACCTGGCGGCCGGATGTGCACGGGCGGGCCGACATCGTCGAAGAGATCATGCGCATTGTCGGTGTTGACCGCGTGCCATCGACGCCATTTCCACGCGGTGCGCTGGCGCGCAAGCCTGTGCTCACCGCAATTCAAAACCGGACCCGCAAGGCCAAACGCGGGCTCGCTGCGCGCGGCCTGGTTGAAGCGGTCACCTGGTCGTTCGTTTCGAAACGAGAGGCCGAGCTTTTCGGTGGCGGCAGCGCGGCATTGGCGCTTGCCAACCCGATCGCCGCCGAATTGTCCGACATGCGTCCAAGCCTCCTTGCCGGCTTGATCATGGCGGCACAGCGCAATGCCGACCGCGGCTTTCCCGATACGGCGCTCTTTGAGGTCGGGCAGATTTTCAAAGGTGACAAACCGGAAGACCAGGTCACGGCGGCCAGCGGTCTGCGCCGCGCGCTTGGCAAACCCGACGGCATCGGCCGTCATTGGTCGAGCAAGGCCGAACCGGTCGACGCATTTGATGCAAAGGCCGATGCATTTGCTGTTCTGGCCGCGGCTGGTGCGCCGATGCAGGCCTTGCAAGTCGTGCCCGGCGGCCCCCCCTGGTTTCACCCCGGCCGCAGCGGCACCATCCAGATCGGCCCGCAAAATATCCTCGGTTACTTTGGCGAGCTGCACCCGCGCGTCATATCGGGACTAAAGGCCGAAGGTCCGCTTGTCGCCTTCGAAGTCATCCTGGAGAAAATTCCGGAGCCCAAGGCAAAACCAACACGCGCCAAACCGCTGCTCGAATTGTCGCCGTTTCAGCCGGTTGATCGCGATTTCGCGTTTGTGGTCGATAGCGCGGTAAAAGCCGCCGACATCGTGCGCGCCGCGCAGAACGTCGACAAAAAGCTCATCAGCAACGTGAACGTCTTTGACGTGTACGAAGGCAAGGGGATCGAACCAGGCAAGAAATCGATTGCCATCGCGGTTACGATCCAGCCGCGTGAAAAGACAATGACCGATGCCGAGATCGACGCGCTTTCTAGCAAGGTTGTCGCCGAAGTCACCAAGCGTACTGGCGGCGTGTTGAGGGCGTAACTCTAGGCTGTCATGGCCGGGCATAGCCGTCCGAAGGACGGCGTGCTTTAGAACGCCTATGTCCCGGCCATCCCGATCGGGGACGCAAAGCGCCTACCCACCTAAGCGGGGTCACGGGGACAAGCCCGGTGACGACAAACAGTTTCAAGCTGGCAATAAATCCGCATAGGCGAATCCGTCGCGCTCGACGGTTTCCCCCACTTTGAGCGTGATCTTGCCCGAGAGCATTGGCCCGGCCGAAACGAAGGAGTGGAATTCGCCATTCTCGCCGCATGGATCGGTGTCAACGGGCAGCGCGGCCAGCAACGCGCTGTCGAAGCGGCGGCCGGCGAACGAGGCCGGCAATTTCCTTAGATCGACGGTTGATAGGCGGGCCTCGACGCCCGCCTCGATCATTTCGCACGCAAGTGCCGCGGTCGGCCTGCCCCACAACGGAAAAACCGGCGTGATGCCGGTGCCGGCCAGCTGCCGCTCACGGTAGGCGCGCACGTCTTCCAGAAACAGATCGCCGAAGACGATGTGTGTAATACCGGCTTGCTTTGCATCGGTCATCGCGGCCGCCATTTTTTGCTCGTAGACCTCATTCGGGCATGGAAAGGGAATATGCACGACGATGGCGGGCAAGCCGGCGGCATCGAGCTGCGCCCGCAACAATTCCTCGCGCACGCCGTGCATGCTGACACGGCCGAAGGTCTCGGTGACCGTGGTCAGGGCACCGACGATTTCATAGTCGCCAGCGCGGCGCGCTTCGAGCAGCGCCCAGGCGCTGTCCTTGCCACTCGACCACGCGATCACGGCTTTCGGGGACATCGGCATCAAGGCTCGACATGGTATCCAAATTATTGCTGGGCGAGCCGGCAGGATGCCTGAGTACGCCGTGCGCCGCAAATTATATGCCTAACAATCCGTAATTCAGCGCGCGCCTGATGAGCCGGTGAACCAAATTGCAATGACTCCTCACTAAATTCAACGGCAAAGGGATAGGGCGCGAAGTATTCGCAGCGTCCGGGGAACGTCTTGTGCGCCAAGAACTGGCGCCGAGGGCCGGTCAATGAGCTGGATGGTCGATGGGGTTGGGCGCTTTCTAGCGCACTATCTGGAAAAGCCGGTGCAAGGCTATGAGCCATTCACGCCGTCTGATCCCGAATCTTTGCGCGCGACACTGCGAACCGGCGACGTGTTGCTGGTCGAAGGCAACAACCACATTTCCGGCGTCATCAAATATCTCACGCAGTCGACGTGGTCGCACGCCGCACTTTATGTAGGCCCAATAGGCGATCGCGCCACTGTCGAGGGCGAGCCGCTGGTGCTGGTCGAGGCCAATATCGGGCAAGGCGTCGTCGCAGCGCCGCTGTCGAAATACGCGCGCTTTCACACGCGCATTTGCCGTCCGACCCAGCTCGACGACGAGGACCGCGCGCGGGTTTGCGCCTATGCAGCCGAGCGTATTGGATTCGACTACGACCTCAAGAACGTCATTGATCTGTTGCGTTATCTGTTTCCGCTGCCGGTGCCGCAACGTTGGCGTCGCCGCATGATCGCGCTCGGCTCCGGCCATCCGACGCGAATCATCTGCTCGGCACTGATTGCGCAGGCGTTCGAAACCGTGCGCTATCCGATTCTGCCGAAAATCACGCGGCTCGAGAGCGAAGCGGCGCGCGAGGAAATTCTGGAAATTCGTCACTCCTCCCTGTACGCGCCACGCGATTTCGACATTTCCCCCTATTTTGAGGTGGTGAAGCCCACCATCGTGCGTGGCTTCGACTACAAGGCGATGGCCTGGGCGGATCTACCGGCTCCCGATGCTGACGAAATCGTCGCCCTGGTGCCGGCCGACGACGACCTCTCTCCCGTCGCATAACCGGCCTTGCCCCGCGCCGCGGCTGGCACTAACTGTGCCGGCATGATCGACGGCGCCATCAAAGCCCTTTCGCAGATGTTCACGCCGGCCTTGCGGTACGTCCTGCTCAAGGCTGTCGGCCTGGCGCTGATCCTGATCATCATCATCGGCATTCTGATGCAGCGCCTGCTGGCCGCATGGGCGGAAACCGGCGCCAACTGGGCTGAACAGGCGACAGGCGTGGCTCCACATGCGGTTTGGTCCGCGCTGGCCTGGCTGCTGTCGATCATGGCGAGCCTCGGCATCATCACCGGGGCGCTGTTTTTGATGCCGGTCGTTACCGCTTTCGTCGGAAGCTTCTTCGTCGATGAGGTCGCCGACGCCGTCGAGCGCGAGTACTACCCTGCCGAACCGCCCGGACGCGCTCTGCCGTTTTTCCGTGCGTTGATCGAGGGTGTGTGTTTCGCCGCACTGGCGCTGTTGGTCTATCTCTGCGCGCTGCCGTTCATTTTGTTTGCAGGTCTCGGCGTCATCATTTTGTTTCTGGCGAATTCCTACCTACTCGGCCGGGAATATTTCGAGCTGGCGGCCATGCGCTTTCGTCCGCCACGCGAGGCAAAGGCCCTGCGCAAAAGCAAAGCCGCGTATGTTTTTCTGGCAGGAATGATCATTGCGGTGTTCGTATCAATTCCCGTCGTCAATCTGGCGACGCCCATTTTCGCGATGGCCTTCATGGTGCACATTCACAAAAAGCTGTCTGGCTCTCGTCCTCAACTGGTCGAATCGCTTCGATGATCGTCAGTTTGTCGAGCGGAGATCGATCACCCGCTTGGCCTTGCCGAGGGAACGCTCCACGGTGCCGGGTTTCACCGTGCGAACAGTTGCCGTCACTCCCATTAATTCTTTGATGTGGTGAGCGAGATCGCGGTCGCAGGCCGAAAATACACCGCTGTCGGCGTCTGCTCGTGCCTCGACCACCACGGTAATCTCGTCGAGCCGCTCGGCGCGACGCAACTCGATCACAAAATGGGGCGCCAGCCGCTCGTCTTTGAGAATGATCTCCTCAATCTGGCTTGGAAACACGTTGACGCCACGCACGATCATCATGTCATCGGACCGGCCAGCAACCTTTTCCATTCTGCGCATCGAGCGCGCCGTGCCCGGCAGCAATCGCGAGAGGTCTCGGGTGCGATAGCGCACGATCGGCATCGCTTCTTTGGTCAAGGTCGTGAAAACCAGCTCGCCAACTTCGCCATCCGGCAACGCCTTGCCGGTCGCAGGGTCGATCACCTCCGGATAGAAATGATCTTCCCAAATGTGAGGCCCGTCTTTGCTCTCGATACATTCGCAAGACACCCCCGGCCCGATGATTTCGGAAAGCCCATAGTTGTCGATGGCGTGCATATCGAACGCATCTTCGATCTCGGCGCGCATCGCATTGGTCCAGGGTTCGGCACCGCACATCGCGATCTTGAGCGAGGATTGGCGCGGATCGACCCCTTGGGCGTGGAACTCATCGAGAATTGCCAACAAATAGCTGGGCGTTACGAAAATAATGTCCGGTTTGAAATCCAAGATCAGTCGTACCTGTCGTTCGGTCATACCACCTGACACTGGCACGACGGACAGCCCCAGCCGCTCGGCGCCGTAATGAAAGCCCATGCCGCCAGTAAAGAGGCCGTAGCCGTAGGAGTTTTGCACCAGCATGCCGGATTGGCAGCCCGCTGCACGCATGGAACGCGCCATAACATCGGCCCAGGTGTCGATATCGCGCCGGCTATAGCCGACCACGGTCGCTTTGCCGGTGGTGCCAGACGAGGCATGCACGCGCAGCACCTGTTCACGCGGGATGGCGAACATCCCGAACGGATAATGATTGCGCAAATGGTCTTTGGTCGTGAACGGGAATTTCTGCAGATCGTCGAGGGATTTCAGATCATCGGGGTGAACACCCGCCTTCTCGAAGCTTTTCCTATAATGTGCAACGCTGTTGTAGGCATGATTAAGCGTCGTTTTCAGCCGTTTGAGTTGAAGCGCGGCAATCTCATCGCGCGAGGCGATCTCGATCGCATCGAAAGTGTCACGCCGCGGCGTGAGATTGACACCTTTGAGCTGCAATCGCGGCATACGTCCCCCGACGAGTTTTTCTTGCGCTAGATTTTTCGCTGCGCGGCGTTCCAATGTTTCTCGAGGTTTGCGATCAACGCCGGGCTGAAATGGCAATAAGCCTGTTCGCGACAATAGACCGCCATGTACCGGCGAAAGGTGTCGAGTGGTTCCTCGCCAACGCGGAATGCGCGTCGGTTGCCGGCAGCGCTTACGACGCCCGAGCCAGTGAAGTCTTCGACCACGCGCGCAAGTGCTTGCTCCATTTCTCCAGGCGGTACGATGAGATCGCAGATCATGCGTCCTTCAGGGCTATCGCAGTCGAGGCGTCGTCCGACCATGATCGCCTGGCGGGCGATGCGCGCACCGACAAAACGCGTGAGCCGCAAGTTGGCCGCGCCCGGAATGATGCCTTCCTTGCGTGCCGGCAACGTCATATAGGCGTCGCTCCCGGCTACCACATAGTCCATGGCCAGCAGATACTGGCAACCGCCGCCGATCGCGAAAACATCGACACCCGCGACCCACGGTTTCTCACGCGTCCCGCCGCACATTTCATCAGGACTGGCCCCGCCGGTTGCCAACCCGCGAAACATCTTGTTCACGACGCCCATGTCGCGGCGGATGTACCAGAGGTAGGGAATCTTGCCGTGATAGAGGTGCGTCAGATTGATCCCAGCGGAAAATATCTTGCGGCCTTTGTATTTCGGGTGATCGACGAAGTCGCCTCGTAAAACACAGATCTCGCTCATCGGATCGAGGATCGCGATATCGGCCGCGGTCTCGGTGTCAGCGAGCGTGTCATCGTCCTCGGCGTTGAGAAAGCGGGGGTTTTTCACGGTTACAACGGCCGCCTTGCCCTGGCGCTCGACACGGGCCGGACCAAAGTCGACCACACCATGTTTGATGAACTCAGCGCCATGTTCCACCGCTTCATTCTTCGGCAGCAACATCGCGTGGCAGAGATGCATGCCCGTATCGGCTTTGCTCAAGACGTGTGACAGGAAAATACCCTGATCGACCTCCACGCCATCTTTTTCGCCCTGCATCGATGCGCTTTCGGCATCGACCTGCTTCTTGTTCGGTGTCAATCCTGGAATCAGTTTCGCCGCGGCATATACCAATTCGTCCACACGACGAGATTCTGAAAGATTCTTGGTGAGCTTTCGATAGATCGCTTCCGCATGGCGGGTCAGATATTCTTCCCGCACGCGACGGCACTCGGACAGGATAATATCCGCCGCCAGCTGTTGCTCGGGCGTGCGCTTTGGTTTTTTCGGCAATTTTTCCAAAAGACTGGCGCCGTGCCGCCAGAATTTCGTTCCTGCGGCACTATCGCGTTTAAGAACGCCATTTACGCGCGGGCGGCCTTTGACCCATGTGGTAGCGGCATTTGCAGGCAGGCCGGCGCGGCGAAAGATTTCATTGGTATCCCGACGATTGAAATCCGCGGTCCTCGCGATCCCGGAGCCGTCCATACGCACTCTCCCAGACTGCTATCGTTTTATACAACCGTCTTACCCGGCCATTGACATAGGTCCGCTATGATACATTTCTCGCACAGCGGCCTGCGCGCGATGCAAGTGTAGCGCCCATGCAGGATAAGCCAATGGTGGGCGTGCTGTTTGTACTGTGCAGGAACCACCTGCTCCAGTTTCATTTCGACGTCGAACGGCGTTTTGCCGGTCGCGAGTCCGGTGCGATTACCGACGCGGAATATATGGGTATCGACAGCGATCGTCGGTTCGCCGAAGGCGACGTTGAGCACAACATTCGCGGTCTTGCGCCCCACCCCGGGTAAGGCCTCCAACTCCTCGCGCGAGCGCGGCACCTGCCCCGCATGTTCGGCAATGAGTTTTTGCGACAGCGCGACGACGTTCTTGGCCTTGTTGCGGAACAGGCCAATGGTCTTGATCAGGTCGCGTACCCGGTCTTCACCGAGCGCCGCCATTTTTTCCGGCGTATCGGCGAGCGCAAACAGGGCCGGTGTCGCCTTGTTGACGCCAGCATCCGTTGCCTGCGCGGAGAGAACCACCGCGACCAGCAGCGTGAAGGGATTGATGTGTTGCAGTTCCGTCTTCGGCTCCGGGTTGGCAGCCTTGAACCGCCGGAACGCTTCCTCGATCTGCGCCGTTGTCCATTGCGGCAAGGCTCCCGCAGCGGCCTTGCTGTCGGCCGCTGCGCGCTTGCGGGCCGGCTTTACCTTCGCGCGCTGCACTTTGCGCGGTTTATTCTTGCGTGCCTTCGTCGATGCCTTCCGGGTCGATTTTTTCGCCATGATTTTGGTATACTGAGCGCAATGACCGCGGACAACGCCGACGATCTCGAACCCACGATCTTTTCAGCGACGCTGACCCCTCACCGTTCGCTCGGGCACATCGGATTTCTGGTTCTGATGTTGCTGTTCGGCGGCGTCAGCTTCGTCACCGGTGTCCTCTTCCTTGTCATCGGAGCCTGGCCCGTGTTCGGCTTTTTTGGCCTCGACGTGCTGCTGCTGTATTGGGCCTTTCGGCTCAACTATCGCCACGCCGAGGCGTACGAGCAGGTAACAGTGACGTCATCCACTCTGAAAATTCGTAAGGTCAGCCATCTGGGACGCGCACGTGAATGGGTGCTTAATCCGCTTTGGGTCCGGCTCGACAAGGTAGAACTTGATGAATTCGGCATCGACCGGCTTTTTCTGGTGTCGCGTGGCCGGAAACTGTCGATAGCAACGTTTCTGGGCCCTGATGAAAAGGCAAGCTTCGCAAAGGAACTCGGAAACGCACTGAATGAAGCCCGGCGCGGGCCTACCCGGACCGTGTTTGAATAGACAGGAATCGGGTGGTTGGGTCGCGCCAATCACCCTACATAGCGGTCATGAACATGACACTGGCAAAAACGGCATTGACCGATCGCTTCACCGAGTTCGCACCGCTTTCAACCGCGGCGGCGGACTATGACATCGTCCGGCGTGCAATCGCCCACATCCGTGGAAACTGGCGCGCCCAGCCGGAAATCGACGTCATCGCGGACGCCGCCGGTGTGACCCCCACCGACCTGCATCACCTGTTCCGCCGCTGGTGCGGGCTGACGCCGAAGGCCTTCCTGCAAGCATTGACGCTCAACAGCGCACGCGAGCTTCTGCGCGCCTCCGCAAGCGTTCTGGACACGGCCTATGAGGTCGGGCTGTCCGGCCCCGGCCGCCTGCACGATTTATTCGTAACCCACGAGGCGATGTCGCCAGGCGAATGGAAGACCGGCGGCGAAGGGCTCACCATCACCTACGGGTTTCATCCCTGCCCGTTCGGCATGGCGCTGGTGATGACGACGCCACGCGGTCTGGCGGGTCTTGCGCTCGCCGATGCGGGCAAAGAGCGCTCGGCGCTCAAAGACATGCGCAGCCGTTGGCCGAGAGCACATTACGTGGAAGATTTTTCGGCAACGGCGGCAACCGCGCGGCGCATCTTCGACCCGGAGCTCTGGCGTAAAGACCAGCCGCTGCGGGTGGTGATGATCGGCACAGACTTCGAAGTGCGCGTATGGGAAAAATTGCTCGACATTCCAATGGGCCACCTTACCACCTATTCCGATCTCGCCGCGCGTGCCGGCTCGCCCAAGGCCGCGCGTGCCGTCGGCGCCGCGGTCGGCAAGAATCCGATTTGTTTCGTTGTGCCGTGCCATCGCGTGATCGGCAAGAGTGGCGAACTCACTGGCTACCACTGGGGCCTCACCCGCAAGCGCGCGATTCTCGGCTGGGAAGCCGGGATGGCGGCGGCGTAAGCGCTACAGCTTCTTCCAGAAGATTGTGGTGTCGCAGAAGCCGCCGCCGGGCCACATCGCGTAATCCGGAATGCTGCCGAGACGCTGCCAGCCGCCGCGGGTGTAGAGGCGCTCCGCCTCGCCGCTTGCGGTGTCGAGCACGAGAAGCGTTCGCCCACGTTCCTTGGCGATGGCCTCGGCACGCGCCATCAGCGCGGCGCCGATCCCCTTGTTGCGCGCCGCGCGGTGCACCAACAGCTTTCTGATCTCGCCGCGATGCGGCTGGTTCGGCGGGGTATCGATGCCGAGTTGCACCGTGCCGACAATGCGGCCGTCAAGACGCGCCGCGAGCAGCACCGTCTCTCCGCGCGCGACCGACGCAATCGCCTTCTTGAAGAACCCCGCAGCGTCGTCGCGGCTGTAGGGCAGCATGAAGTTGACCGATGCGCCGCCCGCAACACAATCCTCCAGCACGCCGGCCAGTTCGTCGATGGCGGCCATTGCCGTGGCAGGATCGAGAACGGCGATGTCGGCTTGCGCGCTCACGCGGCGAGATCGACCTGCGACGCGACGGTTGAATCCGCATTGAGCCGGTAGATGATCGGCGCGCCGGTTGCGATCTCGCGCTTGAGAATCGCTTCCGGCGACAACTTTTCCAGCACCATAACCAACGCGCGCAATGAATTGCCATGCGCCGCGACCAGCACATGCTCGCCACGCAGCACCCGTGGCAAAATTTCCGTCACGTAATACGGCAAAACGCGCGCGGCGGTGTCGCGCAGGGATTCGCCGCCTGGTGGCGCGATATCGTAGGAGCGGCGCCAGATATGAACCTGCTCCTCGCCCCATTTCTTGCGCGCCTCGTCCTTATTGAGTCCCACGAGATCGCCATAGTCGCGTTCGTTGAGCGCCTGATCCTTGATCACCGGAATCGCAGTCTGGCCCAATTCGTCGAGCATCAGTTCGAGTGTGCGCTGTGCGCGCTTGAGCGCAGACGTGAAGGCGACATCGAACTTGATTCCCTGCGCTTTTAATTTACGGCCAGCCTCGCGCGCTTCGGTGACGCCCTTGTCGGTGAGATCGACATCGCGCCAGCCGGTAAAAAGGTTCTTGAGATTCCAGTCGCTCTGGCCGTGGCGTACGAGCACGAGGAGACGATCGTTCATTGCTGCCCTCAGAAATCCTTCAGTCCCAGAACGTCCGTCATCGAATAAAGCCCCGGTTTTTGCGAGCGCGCCCAGGCCGCGGCGTGTAGTGCGCCGCGGGCGAAGATCATGCGGTCTTCGGCCTTGTGCGTGAGCTCAATGCGTTCGGCCGGGCCGGCAAAGATCACGCTGTGTTCACCGACCACACTGCCGCCTCGTAAATTTGCAAACCCAATATCGCCGGGATGGCGCGCGCCGGTATTGCCGTCTCGGCTGCGCACCGAGTTTCTGTCGAGGTCGATATTACGGCCTTCCGCCGCTGCACGACCGAGCATCAGTGCCGTGCCGGACGGCGCGTCGACTTTCTGGTTGTGATGCATTTCCAGAATTTCGATGTCGAACGAATTGTCGAGCGTCTTGGCAACGCGCCTGACCAGCGCCGCTAGCAAATTGACGCCAAGGCTCATATTGCCGGACCTGACGATAACCGCGCTCTTGGCCGCGTCCTTGATTTTAGCCTCGTCGGCCGCACTCAGGCCCGTCGTGCCCACGATATGCACCTTCCCCGTCTTGGCGGCGAGCGTGGCAAAAGCGACGGTAGCAACCGGCGCGGTGAAATCGATGATTCCGTCGGCCTTTGCAAGCAGCGCCGCGGCGTCGCCGGTGAGCTTGATGCCATTCTCCGGAAGGCCGGCAAGTACGCCGGCGTCCCAGCCGAGCAACGGCGAACGCGCGTCCTCGAGGGCTCCCGCGAGCGCAAAATCCTTGCTGTCAGTGATCGCCTTGACCAGCGTGCGGCCCATTCGCCCGCCGGCGCCGGCGACCACGAGCCGCATCTCGGCCATAAGGTCGAACTCCGGGTCAAACTCCAGAACGTTGGCAGTGGGTATAGCGGGCCTGCGCGCGCCCGTCACTACGGCTGCGGGCCGTCATAGCCCTCGATAATAACGATATCGGCGGTTGAATGCGGCAGGCGCAGTTTTATGTTTTGCTGATATTCGGGCGAATGGTAGCAGGCCAGCGCCGCGGCGTAGTCGGGGAACTCAATCACGACATTTCGCGAGCGCGCGCTGCCTTCCGCGCACTCGAACTTGCCCGCTCGGATCACGTAGCGGCCGCCGAACTTCTTGAAGATGGCCTGATTGCCGATGGCGTAGGGCTTGTAGCCCTCATCGCTCTTCACATCGACCCGGCCAATCCAGTAGCCCTTCGGCATTGCATATCCTCCGCTGTTATTTTTTCGCTTGTTCGATCTCGGCAACGATCGCATCGGCTGCCGCTTTGGGATCGCGCGCCTCCACGATCGGACGGCCGACCACCAGATAGTCTGCGCCCGCGGCAATCGCGCGTGCGGGTGTCATGATGCGTTTTTGATCGCCCTGCGCACTGCCCGCCGGCCTGATCCCTGGTGTCACCAAAACCATTCCTCGTCCGGCGATGTCGCGCAACGCCGCTGCCTCCTCCGCCGAACAAACCAGCCCGTCCACCCCGGTGTCGCGCGCCTGCGCCGCACGGGCAACCGCCAGCTCCTTGACGTTCATCTCATAGCCGGCAGCGGCAAGATCGGCATCGTCATACGAGGTCAGCACCGTCACGGCGAGAATGCGCAATCTTGAATTCTGCTTGCCTTCGACTGCGGCTTTCATGGTCTGCGGATAGGCATGCACCGTGAGGAAAGTCGCGCCCAGCTGGGCGACGCTCTCGACGCCCTTGGCCACCGTGTTGCCGATGTCGTGCAATTTGAGATCGAGAAATACCTGTTTGCCGGCGGCGATCAATCCGGCGGCGAATGGCAGACCACCAGCGAATGCAAGCTGATAGCCGATCTTGTAGAACCATACGGAATCGCCAAGCCGCGTCACCATGGCCTCGGCCGCCGCCACCGACGGCACGTCGAGAGCCACGATCAATCTTTCTCGCGCATCCAACGACAAAGGTCAGCCTCCTCGCGTCATCAACCGCGACATTTCTACCAAACGCTCGAGCTCGGCGCGAAACAGATTGGCGGTGCTGGCATCAGCAATATTGTCCATGTCGTCGAATGCGCTTTCTGCGCGCTGGATCGCCACCTGCTCGGGGATCACCAAAGCCCCGCACCCAAGTTCGAGGATTTGCCGCAGCGCCATCAGTGAGCGCAGGCCGCCGGCGCGACCGGGCGACGCCGACGCAATCGCGAAGACGCGACCCTTGAAGGCGGCATAGGTCGGATCGCCGCGTTCGCGCACACGCGATACCCAGTCGATTGCGTTTTTAAGGAGCGGCGTCACTGATGCGCTATATTCGGGACTGGCGATGAACACACCCTGATGCGCCATGATCATTTGTTTGAGCTTGAGGGCATTTGCCGGCTGTCCGGCGCGCACGTCGAGTTCTGCCTCATAGATTGGCAGCGGATAGTCGGCGAGCGAAATACGGGTGACATCGACGTCGAGCAGCGTCAGTTCTTTGGCAGCCAATGCCGCAAGCTTGACATTGTACGAGCCGGTACGAGTCGAACCGGGCAGAACGAGGATTTTGGGGATCGGCATCAACGACTCCGCTTTCGCGGGCGACGACACCACACCATCAGCGGCCGCGATAGACCCACACGCGCGCAGGCGGCAGGTTCATCCAAATCAATTCCGAGGCTTCCGCACGGATTCCGGACAGCTCTTTCGGAATTGGCGGCAACATCGCGTAAGTGAATTGCACGAATGGCGCGCCCTCCGCGAGCAGCGTCATCGCGTCCGAAATCAGACGCAGCCGCGTGCGTAGCGGTTTGGTGACGAGCGGTAATCCCGAGACGACCGCCGCAGCGGGTTCGTCCACGTGACTCTCCAGCAGGCGCCGCAATCGGTATGCATCGCCTTGTACGACAGTGGCCGCCGGATAGCGCGTGCGCAGCAGCCGGCAGAAATCAGGATTGAATTCGACAAGGACCAGCCGCGCCGGGTCGACCCCGTGCCGCACCAACGCCTCCGTAACCGGACCGGTGCCGGGACCAAGTTCGATAACAGGACCGCTCGAATTGGGATCAACGTAGCGCGCCATGGCGCGGGCGAGCGCGCGGCTCGACGGCATCACTGCGCCGGTCGAGATCGGCTTTTCCATCCACGTACGGATGAACTGCATCTCGTCGTCGAGACGCAGGCTCTTTTTTTCGACTCGGGCTATTGAGGGTGATTGCATAGTTGCGAGGTCACGCCTTACACGCGGCGGGCCCCGCCGCAGCATCCACGGGTATAGGGACCAAGGCAGGGGGTCAAGATGGGCTACCCCGACTGGCTGCCCCGGCTTCCAAGACCATCAAGAAACTCTTTGACTCGACTGAAGAAACCGGCCGATTCGGGCTGAGTATCCTCAGATGACAGCTTTTCGAACTCGGCCAGCAGTTCGCGCTGGCGTTTAGTGAGGTTTTGCGGCGTCTCCACCGCTACTTGAACGTACATGTCGCCAGTTTGTTTCGCGCGCAGCACCGGCATGCCCTTGCCCGCCAGGCGGAAGCGCCGGCCGGTCTGTGTCCCTGCCGGGACTTTGACCCTGGCTTTGCTGCCATCGATCGCCGGCACTTCGAATTCGCCCCCGAGCGCCGCACTGGCCATGGAGATTGGCACACGGCAGTGTAAATCCGCTCCGTCGCGCTGAAAAAACTCATGCGGGGCGACTTCCAGAAAAATATAGAGGTCACCGGGTGGGCCACCGCGCAAACCGGCTTCGCCCTCGCCGGCCAGTCGAATGCGGGTTCCGTCCTCGACACCGGTCGGGATGTTGACCGACAGCGTGCGTTCGCGCGTGACACGCCCGCCGCCGCCGCAAACTTTGCAGGGATCGTCGATGACCTGGCCGCGGCCATGACAGGTCGGGCAGGTACGCTCCAGCGTGAAAAAGCCCTGGGCATGCCGGATTTTGCCGGCGCCGCCGCAAGTTGCGCATTGTTTTGGTTTGGTTCCCGCCTTCGCGCCGCTACCTGAGCAGGCTTCGCAGGTGACCGAAGTTGGAATTCGGATCTGCGCGGTCTTGCCCACGAACGCCTCGTCGAGGGTGATTTCCATGTTGTAGCGCAGGTCGGAGCCGCGCTCGCGGCCGGTCCCGCGGCCACGCGCGGATCCCATGCCGAAAATGCCCTCGAAAATATCGGCAAAGGTCGAACCAAAATCAGCGCCGAAGCCATGTGCCCCACCGCCCATGCCGCCATGCTCGAAAGCCGCGTGGCCGAAGCGGTCATAGGCGGCGCGCTTGTCGCCATCCTTGAGCACGTCGTAGGCCTCGTTGACTTCCTTGAAGCGGTGCTCGCAATCCTTGTCGCCCGGATTGCGGTCCGGGTGGTGCTGCATGGCAAGCTTGCGAAACGCTGCCTTGAGGTCGACCTCAGTGCAGGTGCGGGTAACGCCCAGGACCTCGTAGTAGTCGCGCTTGGACATCCAGGTACCGCCCTAATTCACCGCGCCGGGACAGCCGTACTTGATTCGGCCACCCGTGGTCCCTGCAAAGATGCACCCCCGGACATAGGCCCGGGGGTGGCAGCACTTGCGAATGACCTGCGCATGGCCTGCGCCCTGCAATCAGGCGGATTTCTTTTTGTCGTCATCGACCTCGGTAAATTCCGCGTCGACCACGTCTTCCTTCTTCTCGGCTGAACCATCGCCATCAGCACCGGGAGCGCCAGGGGCTCCGGGAGCGCCTTCCTGTTGCTGCTTGTACATGGCCTCGCCCAGCTTCATCGACGCCTGCGCGAGTGTAGTGGTCTTGGCCTGAATCGCCGTTGCATCGTCGCCTTTCAGCGCTTCTTTCAGATCGGCGATGGCATTCTCGATCGCGGTGCGCTCGGCATCGCCGACCTTCGAGCCATGCTCGGATAGCGCTTTCTCGGTGGAATGCACCAGCGCCTCGGCGTGGTTCTTGGCTTCAACCGCAGCCTTACGCTTCTTGTCCTCTTCGGCGTGCGCCTCCGCGTCCTTGACCATCTTCTCGATGTCGGTTTCGGACAGGCCGCCCGAGGCCTGGATGCGGATCTGCTGCTCCTTGCCGGTGGCCTTGTCCTTGGCCTGAACGTTGACGATACCGTTTGCGTCAATGTCGAAAGTGACTTCGATCTGCGGCACGCCACGCGGCGACGGCGGAATGCCGACCAGGTCGAACTGGCCGAGAATTTTGTTGTCGGCCGCCATCTCGCGCTCACCCTGGAATACGCGGATAGTCACCGCGTTCTGATTGTCCTCGGCGGTGGAGAAGACCTGGGACTTCTTGGTCGGGATGGTGGTGTTGCGGTCGATGATGCGCGTGAATACACCGCCCAGCGTCTCGATGCCGAGCGAAAGCGGCGTCACGTCGAGCAGCAGCACATCCTTGACGTCGCCGGCGAGCACGCCCGCCTGAATGGCGGCGCCGATGGCAACCACTTCATCCGGGTTGACGCCCTTGTGCGGCTCCTTGCCGAACAGCTGCTTCACGACTTCCTGCACCTTCGGCATGCGCGTCATGCCGCCGACCAGCACAACCTCGTTGATCTGCGCAGCCGAGATGCCGGCGTCCTTGATGGCTTGCTTGCAGGGCTGAATTGTCTTCTGGATGAGGTCATCGACCAGCGCTTCGAACTTGGCGCGGGTGAGCTTCATCGTCAGATGCTTCGGACCTGCAGCATCCGCCGTGATAAACGGCAAATTGATTTCGGTCTGCGTCGTCGACGACAGCTCGATCTTTGCCTTTTCAGCCGATTCCTTCAGCCGCTGAAGCGCGAGCTTGTCCTTGCGCAGGTCGATGCCCTGCTCTTTCTGGAATTCGTCGGCGAGGTAGTTCACCAGCCGCATATCGAAGTCTTCGCCACCCAAAAACGTGTCACCGTTCGTGGACTTCACTTCGAACACGCCATCGCCGATTTCGAGAATCGAGATATCGAAGGTGCCGCCGCCAAGGTCATAGACCGCGATGGTGCCGGTCTTCTGCTTGTCGAGGCCGTAAGCGAGCGCGGCCGCTGTCGGCTCGTTGATGATGCGCAGGACTTCGAGACCGGCGATCTTGCCGGCGTCCTTGGTGGCCTGACGCTGTGCGTCATTGAAATAGGCCGGAACGGTGATGACCGCCTGTTCGACCTTCTGCCCGAGATGAGCTTCCGCCGTCTCCTTCATCTTCTGCAGGATGAAGGCGGAGATCTGCGAGGGCGAATATTGCTTGCCGTCTTCCTCGACCCAGGCATCGCCATTCGACGCCTTGGAGATCTTGTAGGGGACGAGCTTCTTGTCCTTTTCAACCATCGGATCGTCGTAGCGGCGGCCGATCAGCCGCTTGACCGCGAAAATGGTCTTTTCCGGATTGGTGACAGCCTGGCGTTTGGCCGGCTGGCCGACGAGACGCTCGCCGTCGTCGCTGAAGGCGACGATCGAAGGCGTCGTGCGCATGCCTTCAGCGTTCTCGATAACTTTCGGCGTCTTGCCTTCCATGACGGCGACGCACGAATTGGTGGTGCCGAGGTCGATGCCGATGACCTTGCCCATGGTTTTTCCTCTCAATTTGCGGCAGGCCGGTCGGGCCGCTTGGCGCCCGAGTGGGAATGTCAGCGGCTCATCCGCAGACCCCCGATCCAGCCCCCTGGATACGCGATTCGCCGCGTTTTCACGGCTTATGGCTCATATAGGAGGGCCCCCTAAGGCCGCAAGACAGCCGGTCACGAAATCGCGAGGAGGCGGCCTGCCATCGGCCTGATGGTTATCGGGGCATTGCCGCCTCGGGCCGGGACGGGTAGGCACATCCATCCCATTTCCCCTGAAAGGCCGTGGTGCTCATGCTCCGCCGACTGTTTGTTTACGTCCTTTTGGCTTTGGCAAGCCTGGCAAGCTTCGCTCCTGGCGCCATTGCCGAGCCGGTCTTCCCGCCTGGCCTGCGGGTGGGCCTGGAGCCGCCGGTGGGTATGAGCCCGAGCGCACGTTTTCCCGGGTTCGAGGATACCGGACACAATGCCACCATCGCAATTCTCGATCTGCCATTGAGCGCCTACCCGGAGCTCGAAGCCGCAGCATTCAACAAAGTCCAGCGCGACCTTGAACAGCCGAAGCGCGAGAGTTTCCCCTTTGAAAGTGGCATTGGATTTTTGATTAGCGGCACCGCCCATGAGAATGGCATTGCGGTGCGTCGCTGGTCGCTCCTGGCGCAGGCCGTCGGCGGATCCGTCCCAAACCTGACGGCCCTCATCAACGTAGAAGTGCCTGAAAGCGCACTTTCAGACTATTCGGATGCGATCATTCGCAAGGCACTCGCAAGTGTCACGTTCAGGCCGCCACCGGTTCAGGAGCAGCTCGGGTTACTGCCCTTCAAGCTCGGCGATCTGGCTGGCTTTCGCGTTGCGCAGATATCGCCCACGGGCGGCGTCATCCTCGCTGACACAGCGAACGACAACACTGGCCCCCAACCGTTCATGGTCATATCCGTGGAACGCGGTGGACCTGCTGAACCGACCGACCGCTCCCTTTTCGCCCGCGACTTGATGGCGTCTGCGCCCGTGCGCGACCTTTCCCTACAATCAGCCGAGGCGATGCGGATCGGCGGTCTACCGGGCCATGAGATCAGGGCGCTGGGTAAAGGGCCCGCCGGCAATTCCGTCTCCATGGTGCAGTGGCTTCGGTTCGGCTCCAACGGCTATTTGCGTGTGATCGCTGTGAGCCCCACGGACAAATGGGATCAATCATTCAATCGCTTCCGGGCTGTTCGCGACGGCATCGAGGCGCGGTGAGTGTTTAGTTGGAGCGGTCGCCGGGCCGCGGATTATCGTTTGCGGAAGACGCTGATTTCGCCGCGGCCTTGCTGACCGCCACCATTGCCGGGCGCAGCACACGATCTCCGATCATATAGCCAGCCTGGATAACCTGCGCGACCTGGCCCGGCGGCAGCTCGGAGGTCGGGACTTCGTACATCGCTTGATGCACGTTGGGATCGAACTTTTCTCCCTCGGGCGAGAATTTCGTCACGCCGTTCTTTTCCAGACTTTTCAAAAGCTCGCGTTCAGTGAGTTCGACGCCTTCGATCAGCGCCTTCACCTTGGCGTCGGCGGCCTCACGTAGTTCGGGTCCGATCGCCGCCAGCGCACGATGCATATTGTCGGCGACTGCCAATACGTCGCGGGCAAAGCCGGCGATGCCGTACACGCGCGCATCAAGAACTTCGCGCTCGGTTCGTTTGCGCAGGTTCTCCATTTCGGCAAGCGTGCGCAGTAATTTGTCCTTGAACTCCGCGGCTTCGCGCTTGGCTTCCGCCAAGGAATCGACCTTGGAATGAGATCGACCTTGGAATCAGCCTCGGGCGCCGTGGCGTTATCAGCATCTGCAGACATGGTCTCGGCCTGGCGAGCGGTCGGGTCCGTCATCGTACTCAATCCATCCTCAGCAATATCCGGATGCCCCGCATATCAGGGCTCCGGCGTTAAAAATCAAGCATTTAAGGCGTAAGAAGGCGGCTGACGACCCGGGCCGTGTAGTCAACCATGGGAATGACGCGGGCGTAGTTAAGCCTGGTAGGCCCGATCACCCCGATCACCCCGACAATGCGGCCTTGGCTGTCGCGGTAAGGCGCAACAATGGTCGAGGAGCCGGAGAGCGAAAACAGCTTGTTCTCCGAACCAATGAAGATCCGGACGCCCTCGGCGCGCTCGGCCCGGCCCAGCAAATCGATCACACCACGTTTGGTTTCCAACGCACCGAACAGCGAGCGCACGCGCTCCAGATCTTCGAGCGCATGCAGGTCGTCCAGAAGATTGGCATGACCGCGCACAATGAGCTGGCGGTCTTCGGTGTCACCGCCCGACCAGCTGGCGAGGCCCGTGGCAATGACCTTCTGCGTGAGCTGATCGAGCTCCGCCTGACCTTCGACCACTGCCCCTTCGATTTCGGCACGCAAGTCCGCGAGCGTTTTGCCCCGAATGCGCGAATTGAGAAAATTGGCCGCCTCGACCAGCGAGGAGGTTGGCAGCCCGGCGGGCACATTCAGCACGCGGTTTTCGACTTGCCCGTCCTCCGCAACGAGAACCGCCAATGCGCGTTCCGGCTCAAGCCGCACAAACTCGACATGCTTGAGACGCACGTTGATTTTGGCGGTCAGCACCACGCCAGCCGAGCGCGTCAGGCCCGACAGCATCTGCGAGGCTTCGGTCAGCACGGCTTCAATCGATTTTGCCGATTGCGAACCGGCGATCTGGGCCTCAATCGATCGTCGGTCCTGGTCGGTCAGATCGCCAACCTGCATCAATGCATCGACGAAGAACCGCAAACCAATTTCAGTCGGCAACCGCCCGGCCGAGGTGTGCGGAGCATAGATCAGCCCAAGCTGTTCCAAATCCGACATCACGTTACGAACCGACGCCGGCGACAGCGAAATCGGCAACAGTCTCGACAGATTGCGCGAGCCCACCGGCTCGCCGGTCGTGAGGTAGCTCTCGACGATCTGCCGGAAGATCTCGCGCGACCGCTCGTTGAGAGCCGCCAGGCTCACCTGTGTCGCGCCGATCGGTATGTCGTGGGAGGCCAAGGCCCAACTCCTCAAGTACCAGCCAACAATTGACCATTAGTGCGGTCTTGTTCAAGCCGGGCGTATGGTTAAGGTGTGCGCCCGAACGTAAAGGAGCAGACAGATGCGGCCGAGCCGCCGACAAGTCGACGAATTACGTGCCGTTTCGCTCGAACGCGGCGTGGTCAAATACGCCGAAGGCTCCTGCTTTGTGAAATTCGGCGATACCCACGTCCTGGTGACCGCGAGCCTTGAAGAGCGCTTGCCGCCCTGGCTCAAGGGCCAGGGACGCGGATGGGTCACCGCCGAGTACGGCATGCTGCCGCGCGCGACATCGGAACGAACGCGACGCGAGGCGAGCGCCGGCAAACAAGGCGGCCGTACCGTCGAGATTCAGCGCTTGATCGGGCGGAGCCTGCGTTCGGTCGTCGATCTGCCGGCACTCGGCGAGCGCCAGGTCACGCTTGATTGCGACGTGATCCAGGCCGATGGCGGCACCCGGACGGCTTCGATCACCGGCGCGTGGGTCGCGCTCGCCGATTGCCTGAGCTGGATGAAGGCGCGCGACATGATCAAGGCCGAGGTGCTGCGCGATCACATCGCCGCTGTCTCCTGCGGCGTGTGCAAAGGCACGGCGGTGCTCGATCTCGATTATGCCGAAGATTCGGAAGCCGACACCGATGCCAATTTCGTCATGACCGGCTCCGGCAATATCGTCGAAATCCAGGCGACCGCTGAAAAAACTCCCTTTAGCGAAGACCAGTTCACAACGCTGCTGGCGCTCGCGCGCAAAGGCATCGAGAAACTGGTGGGCTTGCAAAAAATGGCGGTGATGTGAGCAGAAAACTCACCGGGCCGGCTGTGATCGCGACTCACAATCCGGGCAAGCTGAAGGAAATGCGCGAATTGCTGGCGCCGTTCGGCATTGTCACGCAATCAGCCGGCGACCTTGGCCTGTCCGAACCAGATGAAACGGGGAAGACGTTCGCGGCCAATGCACGTATCAAGGCGGAAGCCGCGGCGCGCGCGAGTGGCAAAATAGCATTCGCGGACGATTCCGGACTGGTCATCGATGCGCTCGGCGGTGATCCGGGTATCCATTCCGCGCGCTGGGCGGGGCCTGACAAGGATTTTCGCGGCGCCATGAATCGTATTCAAACGCTGCTGGTCGAGCGCGGCGCCAAGACACCCGAACAGCGGCGCGCGCATTTCATTGCGGCGCTGTGCATCGCCTGGCCGGATGGACACGTCGAAGAGTTCGAGGGCCGTGTCGACGGTGTCGCCGTGTGGCCGCCGCGTGGCGACAAAGGGTTCGGCTACGATCCGCTTTTTCGTCCCGATGGATTCGACCGGACATTCGGCGAGATGGATGCGGACGAAAAACACGGGCTCCCGCCGAAAGGTAAAGGCCTGTCGCACCGTGCGCGAGCGTTCGTCAAACTGGCGGAAGCCTGTTTATCCAAGCCTTGAGCCTGTCTTGAGCTTGTTCCCGGTCGTTACAATTTTAATCAACTCTCTTTTTCGCGACGCCTTTACGCTGGCTGCAATCCGGCGGGCGAACTATGATGCTTAACATGTCGTTAACATCGCCCTTTGCCGTTTACGTGCACTGGCCATTCTGTCTGTCGAAGTGTCCGTACTGCGATTTCAACAGCCACGTGCGCCATGGTGGCGTCGATGAGGCGCGGTTCGTTCGCGCCTACGAGTCCGAGATCGCGGCCACCGCCGCGCGTGTGCCTGGCCGCATTGTGTCGAGCATATTCTTCGGCGGTGGCACACCATCGCTGATGCAGCCTTTGTCAGTGCAAACGATTCTCGATTGTATCGGCAAGCACTGGAACGTCGCGCCAGACGTCGAAGTCACGCTCGAGGCCAATCCCACGAGCGTAGAAGCGACGCGGTTTCGCGGATATCGCACCGCCGGTGTCAACCGCGTTTCGCTGGGTGTACAGGCGCTCGACGATGCCGTGCTGAAGGAGCTCGGACGCCTGCACACGGCGCAGGAAGCACTCGACGCGGTTGCGGTCGCCCGCTCGATCTTCGATCGCTACTCGTTCGATCTGATCTACGCCCGGCCGCGGCAAACACTCGATGCCTGGGCGGCGGAACTCAAGCGCGCCATCGCAGAGGCCGCAGAACATCTTTCGCTTTATCAATTGACCATCGAACCCGACACGCCGTTCTTCGGCCTGCACAAGGCTGGCAAACTGATCGTTCCCGACGAGGATCTGGCGCGCGATCTTTACGATCTCACGCAATCGGTCTGCTCCGATGGCGGCCTGCCCGCCTACGAAATTTCCAACCACGCACGGCCCGGGGCGGAATGCCGCCATAACTTGGTTTACTGGCGCGGCCACGACTACGCAGGCGTCGGACCTGGAGCGCATGGCCGTCTCACAATCGACGGACGCCGGGTGGCGACAGCGACCGAGAAACGGCCGGAGGCCTGGCTCATGCGGGTGGAAGAAACCGGCACTGGCTTTACCGTCGACGAGAAGCTCACGTCAGGCGAAGCGGCCGACGAATATCTCCTGATGGGCCTGCGATTGGCTGAAGGCATCGATACCGCGCGTTATAGCGCGCTGTCCGGCCGTGACCTCGATCCGAAACGTATTTCGATATTGCGTGAAGAAGGCGCCGTCGAAACGACCAAGGACGGCCGCTTACGCGTCACGAAGAGCGGTTTCCCGCTCCTCGATGCGGTGGTGGCGGATCTCGCCGCCTGATCTCAGGTACCGGGCGCGAATGAATGCGGTGCCGGGCTTATCACCTGGCCACCTGCCGGCGCCACGCGCAAAACCGCCAGCCCACGTTCGTTGGGGCCCTCTGGGCGGAAGCGGAAGACGCCATCAATCCCCGCAAAGCCCGAAGCGTTCGTGAGAACCTGTTCGCTGAATCGTTGCGGACCTTGCGTCTTCACCAGGGCTGCAACCAGCGCCACCGCGTCATATGCAAGTGTCGCCGTACGCACCGGGTCCTGCCCGTAGCGTGCGCGATAGCGACCTGAGAAGTTTCGGAAGCCGGTGGATTCCGGCGCCGCATACCAGCCGCCATCGAGCGCCGCGGTCGAGAAGATCCGCGGGTCGTCCCACAGGCCCGTGCCCAGGAGCTGCACGCGTTTAAGATTGACGCCGCTGGCGGCGAGCGCCTGCACGACTTGCGGCACGGCATCGGCGCCGTCGGGAATGAATATGCTGTCGGCCTGGTTCGCGGCCTGACTGACGCGACGGGCGGCCTCCGCCATTCTGTTTGCATCAAGCGGGTATTTCTCCAGCGCCACCACGCGACCGCCGCGGCGCGACACTTCCTGCTGGAAGGCCGCCTCCACAACCGTGCCGTAAGCGTTGTCCGGCAACAGCGCAGCAAACGATCGCTTGCCCCGTGAAACGGCAAAATCGACAATTCGCCGCACGTCGGTTTCAGGCAGGAAGCTCAACAGATAGACGCCGCGCGCAGCCACGCTTGCGTCAGTCGAAAAAGCAATCACGGGAATATTGCGTCCGCGCGCAACCTGACCGACGGCACTGACCGATTGCGCGAACAGCGGGCCGATAATGATTTCTGCGCCTTCGTTGATCGCTTGCTGGGCGGCTGCCTGGGCGCCTTGCGGTGTGCCGCCGTCGTCTTTCACCAGAAGCTGGATGTTCGGGCTCTTGAATTCCGCCAGCGCCAGCTCGGCGGCGTTCTTCATTGACTGCGCCGCGACGCCGGCATTGCCCGGCGCGGTGAGCGGCAGTACGAGCCCGACGCGAACTTGACCATCGTTCGCCTGCGCGGTTGGCGGCGGCTCGCCCGGCTGAGGTATCGTGCCCCCGCCCCCGAACTGGGTGGTACAAGCCGCGAGAAGCATTGCGGCTGTCGCGATAGACAGGGCTGAACGCGTGCGAGCCCACACGTGCATCAATGCCCCCTCCTCACGCGACGTACCCCACATGGTCGCTCCCCACGCGACAATTGTGTGTCAGTCGTAACCGGTATCGACGATTTTGTCCCGCAAAAGTTAAGGCTCTGAAGAGACGAAAATATTTGTTCCCGATGACGCGCCAATGGCGGGCGTCTAGAGTGCCGCCCTATGACACCTGAAAGCAAAAAGCGGTCCCCTAGTTACGCTCCATTCGGAACCGCGATTGCCGCGGACAAACCCGCGCCCGGCCTTTATCTGATCGCCACGCCGATTGGCAACTTGAGCGACATCACCTTGCGCGCGCTCGAGCTGCTCGCCGGCGCTGATGTCATCGCCTGCGAAGATACGCGTGTCACCCGCAGGCTGACCGAGCGATACGGCATCGCAACTCCGCTTACGCCGTACCACGAACACAACGCCGCACAGGCGCGGCCGAAATTACTGGCTCGGTTAGCCGAAGGCCAGGCGGTCGCTCTGGTGTCGGATGCCGGCACGCCTTTGATCTCGGACCCCGGCTACAAACTGGTGCGCGAGGCGAGTGAAGCCGGACATACAGTGATTGCTTCGCCGGGACCCTCAGCGGTTCTCGCCGCGCTGTCGGTCGCGGCATTGCCGACCGACCGCTTCTTCTTCGAGGGATTTCTGCCGCCCAAACACGGCGCGCGTCAAAAACGCATTGCCGCGCTCGCGAACATCCCCGCAACTCTGGTCTTGTTCGAGAGCGGATCGCGCGTCGAAGCCGCGCTCACCGATCTTGCCAGCGCGTTGGGCCCGCGCGCGGCCACAATCTGCCGTGAGCTGACAAAACTGCATGAGGAGGTGAAACGCGGCGATCTGACTACGCTGGCGCTCGACTATTCCAAAGGCGGTGAGACACGAGGGGAGTTTGTGATCGTGATCGCGCCACCTGATGCCAGTGAGGCCAACGTGGACGATCTCGACGATCTGTTGCGAGGCGCGTTGGCGCGCGTTTCGGTCAAGGAGGCGGTCGCCGAAGTGGCAACGGCCACAGGCCATCCGCGGCGCGAGGTCTATCAACGCGCGCTCGCGCTCGCCAAGGATGCGGATCGTGACGCAGAATAATCAGCCACCGCGTCCCTTAAAGCCGACACCGCGACCCGAGCGCCAAGCAGCATTTCGGGTCGGCATTTCTGCCGAAAGCCGTGCGGCCGCTTTCCTGCTCGCAAAGGGATTCCGCATCCTGGCGCGGCGATGGCGAAGCCCACGCGGCGAAATCGACATCATTGCTCGCCGTCGTAGACTGCTTGTATTTGCGGAGGTGAAAGCGCGCGCCAGCCTTGATGAAGCTGCGGAATCAATCAACGAACGTCAGCGGCGGCGGATCGCGGCCGCTGCCGAAGCATGGCTCGCGGCAAATCCCGATGAAATGATCCGCGACATCCGTTTCGACGCGATACTGGTGGCGCCGGGCAAAATTCCGCGACACATCCCGGCCGCGTTCGAAACCAGCTAGTCGTCAGGCGCTCAGGCGCTCGAAGAACTGGTCGACCTGCATCCGGATTCGGTTGGCGACACCGCCGAGGTCATCCGCGACCGATTTAACCGCGGCCGCGCTTGCGCGCGTATCCTGCGTGGCGGTACCTACGAGGTTGACCTGGTTGGCGGTCTCCACCGTACGCTCGGCAGCAATCTCGACACCGCGGGCGATCTCGCTCGTCGCTGCGCCCTGTTGGGTCACGGCAGCGGCAATCGCGCTGCTGATATTGCCAATTTCGCGGATCGTATGTTCGATGCCGGTGATCGCCGCAATCGAACGCTGCGTCGCGCGTTGCATGCCGGCGATCTGCGCCCCGATCTCTTCGGTCGCGCGGCTGGTCTGACCGGACAGCGCCTTCACCTCTCCGGCGACCACGGCAAAGCCACGTCCGGCCTCTCCCGCGCGCGCTGCCTCGATGGTGGCATTGAGCGCGAGCAGGTTGGTTTGCTCGGCAATGTCGGTGATGAGCTTGACCACGTCTCCGATGCGAGCTGCAGCCTCGTCCAATTCCTTGACCGCCATATTGGTGGATTTCGACTTCGTTCACCGCCTTCGTAGCGATGGCGTTGGACTGCGCGACCTGGCGATCGATCTCGTTAACCGATGCGGAAAGTTCGTCAGCAGCGGATGCTATATCGCGCACATTCGACGACGCTTCCGATGAGGCCTCCTCGGCTCGTTTTGTCTTGCTCGATGCATCGTCAGCGGCTGCGCCGAGTTGGGTCGAAGCTGCCAGCATCTCATCAGAAATTCGTCCGAGTTCAGCCAGCGTATTTTCCACTGCGGTGGAGAACTGCGATATTTCGTTCGACATCTGCTGCTGTCGTTGCGCCTTCAGATCGGCGTTGCTGAGAACAGTGCGATTGAGTTCTTCATTGTTGCGCATCGCATTCTGGAATACGCCGATCGAGCGGGCGAGCGCGCCAATCTCGTCGCTTCGATCGCTGAATGGAATGGAAATCGCGGAATCGCCCGCCGCGACAGCTGCGGTCACGCTGGTAATTTCAGTTATCGGCTTGGTGACGCTGCGTGCGATGATTGCCACCCCGATGAGCGCCAGCACAACCGCGATGGCCCCGAGCACGGTCAGCAACAATGCCGTTTGGTCGATACCCTCGTCGATCTGCGTGTAGATCTGGCTCGCCGTATCACTGTAGTGCTCGCTCAGTGTCGCCAGGTCCTGGCTGAGCACAGTGCGAATTTCAGAAGGCTGATTTTTATCGGCCCATTCGCGCGCAGCCTTCGGACCGGACTTTTTGGCGATCGGGGCAAGTGCGTATAAAGCGTCCTGATATCCATTGATGCGGACGGCAAAGTTGCTGAATGCGAGGGCGTCGCTGTTGCGAACGCTCCGCTGCCAGTCGCCAATGACGCCGCTGATCTGATCGGTGACCTTGAGAAGCCCGTCGGCGTATTTGGTGGCTTCCGTGGTGTCGGCTGACATATATATGCCGCGCGATTCCATGACAGACGCGTAGATCAGACTGTTGATGCGCTCGACGTTCCAGCTGCCGGCGTTGGCGGATTCAAATTCGTCCGTGAGCGCCGCGTGGTGGCGGGCATTCGAGACCGCGACCATGGACAACGCGACGGTCGTCGCAGCCATCAGGGCAAAAATCGCGTAAAGCCTGGCGGCGATCGAAAGCCTCGGCAGATTCACTAGTTTAGCCCCCCGGCCCGTGCAACATCGGTCCCGAAGCGGCTATAGTGCGTATAAAATGTTAACGCTTTGTTCGCCCATAGGTAGCCATGAGCCTCAAAATCGCAGTGCAAATGGATCCGATCCAGCGGATCAATATTAAAGGTGACTCGACCTTCGCCCTGCTACTGGAAGCGCAAAAGCGGGGTCACCCGCTTGCATATTATACGCCTGACCGGCTGGCGCTGCTTAACGGCCGCGTGTTTGCTCATGTCGAATCTCTGAGTGTGCGCGAAAAGGCCGGCGACCATTTTACGCTGGGTGAGCCACGGCGCGTGGAGCTCACGGAATTTGACGTGGTGCTGCTGCGCCAGGATCCGCCGTTCGACCTCGCTTATGTGACGACGACACATCTGCTCGAGCGCATCCATCCCAAGACGCTGGTGGTCAACGACCCTGCCCACGTGCGCAATGCGCCGGAGAAGGTCTTCGTCACGGAATTTCCCGACCTGATGCCGCCGACGCTCGTGACGCGCGACCTGGCCGAGATCAAGGCGTTCCGCGCCGAGCACGGCGATATCGTCATGAAGCCCCTCTACGGCAAAGGCGGCGAGGCAGTGTTCCGGCTTGCGCGCGAGGATCTCAACTTCGGGTCGTTGTTTGATTTATTCTCGGCGACCTTTCGCGAACAATGGGTCGTACAAAAATTTCTCCCGAATATAAAACTCGGCGACAAGCGCATTATCCTGGTGGATGGCGAATACGCCGGCGCGGTTAACCGCGTACCCGCGCCCGACGATCTCCGCTCCAATATGGTGCGCGGCGGCGCGCCGGCGGCCACCGAGCTGACCAAACGCGAAGCGGAGATCTGCAAGCGCATCGGTCCTGCGTTACGTGAGCGCGGCCTGCTGTTCGTTGGTATCGACGTCATTGACGGCTATCTCACGGAAATCAATGTCACCTCGCCCACCGGCATCCGCGCCATCAAGAATCTCGGCGGACCGGACGTGGCGGCACTGATCTGGGACAAGATCGAGCAAAAGCGGCGCGCATGATCGCGAAAAACAGGAGCCGGTTCTCGGACAAGATCATGCTCGGGAAAGTGTCATGAGCGTCGCTCTCACCATTGCCACCACCGACTATGACCACTTCCGCGACTTCCGCCTCGGTCTGGTCCGCGCGGAAGGCATTGACGCAACGTGGCTCACGCTCGGCCATCACGAAATATTTTCGCGTTTTACATTCAACCGTGAATGGGAAGTGTCCGAGCTGTCCTTTGCCAAATTCGCGGCACAGGTGACACGCAAGGATTCTGACATCATCGGCCTGCCGGTCTATGCCTCGCGGCTGTTTCGCTTCGCCTCGTTCTACGTGAATCGCAAGGCTGGCATCAAAAGCGCCAAGGACCTCAAGGGCAAACGCATCGGGGTGCCGGAATGGGCGCACACCGCAGCGGTCTATATGCGCGGCTGGTTGATGAACGAAGGTGGCGTCGCGCTGTCCGATATCGAGTGGATTCAGGCCGGCACCAACGAGGCGGGCCGCATTGAAAAGGTTGAAATATCGCTGCCAAAAGGGGTTCGGCTCACCAGCATGCCGGAAAAGACGTTGAGCGGCATGATTGCATCCGGCGAGCTAGATTGCGTGATCATTGCGCGGCCGCCGAATTCGTTTCGTGAAAAGCATCCGGACGTTGTCCGTCTGTTTACCGACTACGAGGCAATCGAGCGGAAATATTACGAGCAGACGCGCGTCTACCCGATCATGCACGTGATTGCGCTGCGCAAATCGATTCTCGAGGGCCAACCCTGGATTGCACGCAATCTCTATAACGCATTCGAGGAATCCAAACGCCGCAGCCTCGAGCGTATTCTCGATCCCGCCGTGTCCCGTTATCCGGTGCCGTGGTTGACCAATTACGCCATGCGCACGCAGCAGGAATTCGGCGGCGATATGTTTCCCTATGGCATCGAGGCGAACCGTCCGACACTTGAACTGTTTTTGCGCTATACGTACGAACAAGGCATCGCGCACCGGCTTGCCACGCCGGACGAGATTTTTCCCGCCGGCGTCATGGCCTCGGTGAAGATCTGATTATTTGTCCGCGCGCTTTGCAGCTTCGGCGCGAATATCGGCATCGGTGATTTTGCCGAGATCGACCGGCGTCTTCAGATTGCCGGCCTTGACCAGCTCGCCCTGCATCCAGTTCAACTTTTCGAGCGGCAGCTTCACCTCCGGGTCGATGGCGCCCTGCTTGAGCGTATCATCATAGGCGTAAGCGGGACGGGGATCGCCGGCCTTGGCATTAATGGTCTCCTGCGTGAGCTTGATCGTTTCATCGCGGTGGCTGACCGCAAATTTCAATGCATTCATTTCCGCAGCAATAAAACCGATTGCGTCCTCGCGCCGCGAAGCAATCGTATTGCCCGTCATGGTCAGGCACAGCCGAACATAATTTGGCAGTGCGTCGTGACCGGCGACCAACATCTTCACGTCCATGGGTGCAACCGCCATGAATTCGGCTGCGACGATGCCGGCATCGGCGACGCCGGCGACCACTGCCTTGAAGCGGTCGAGGTCGCCGCCGAGATTTGCGAAGCGCACCTCAGCCGCCGGAATCTTGTGCTGATCAAGAATTGCATTGACCAGCAGATTGGGCAGCGAGCCGGGCGCCGCCACCGCGATGGTCTTGCCCTTGAGGTCTTCGACTTTGCCGATGTTCGATCGCACCATCAGGCCGTGCGGCACGCCGGGCCAATCGCAGCCGAGAAATCTTGATGTCGGCGCCACGCGCGCCCGCCAAAATTGCAGCGCCGGGAGATGAACTCGATGCTGTCGAGTTCGCCGGCAAGCAGAGCCTTATGAGCCGTGGCGCCGTTCTTCAGCGAGACGATTTCGACCTTGAGGCCGTAACGTGCGGCGAAGTCACGTTGACCCACCATCACCATGAAGCCGGCATCGCCCTTGGGCTCGATCACCCCGTGCTTCCACGGCTTGAGCTCCTGCCCGATCGCCTGCGGCCCGCACGCGGCCAATAGCAGGGCAATGGCAAGGCCTCGACGGACGGTCATGCGGCAGTCCTCCACGTCCTTTTGAATACCCATGATCGGCGGCCAAAAGTCCGAGACCAATCATGCCCTTGGCGCTTCTCACACACAAAAGTTCTTGAATTGTTCTTGTATTCGCCATCGGCCTCGGATACTACTTATGCGGGTGTCTGGTGAGGTGCGGTTGTATGGTCGAGCGGGTGGCGACGGTCGCATTCGAAGGGATCGAGGCCCGAGCCGTTGACGTGCAGGTGCAGGTCGCGCCGGGATTGCCCGCCTTTAACATCGTCGGTCTGCCGGACAAGGCCGTATCGGAAGCCAAAGAACGCGTGCGCGCGGCGCTGGTTGCGTCCGGCCTCGCACTTCCCGCCCGCCGCATCACCGTCAATCTCGCGCCTGCCGATCTTCCCAAAGAAGGCAGCCACTATGACCTGCCGATCGCCCTTGGTCTGATGGCCGCGATCGGCGCCATTCCGCACGGCGCACTCAGCAGCTTTACGGTGCTGGGCGAACTTGGCCTCGACGGCTCGATCGCCGCGGTTGCTGGCGTGCTGCCCGCGGCCATCGGCGCCAACGGCCGTGGCCAGGGGCTGATCTGCCCTGGTCCCTGCGGGCCCGAAGCGGCATGGGCCAGTCCTGAAATCGAGGTCATTGCCGCGCAGTCGCTGATCCAGCTCGCCAATCATTTCAAGGGCACACAAATACTCGCACGGCCGCAGCCGAAAATCCGCGAGCGCGAAGACGCCTCCCTCGATCTTGCCGACATCAAGGGACAGGAAAGTGCCAAGCGTGCACTCGAAGTCGCCGCTGCCGGCGGACACAACTTGCTGATGATCGGCCCGCCCGGCTCAGGCAAATCCATGCTGGCGGCGCGGCTTGCAACAATTCTGCCGCCGCTTTCGCCAGCCGAATTGCTGGAAGTGTCGATGATTGCGTCAGTTGCAGGCGAAATTGAAGGGGGCGCGCTCACCAATCGGCGCCCATTTCGTTCGCCGCATCACTCGGCATCAATGCCGGCATTGGTCGGCGGCGGCCTGCGCGCACGGCCGGGAGAAATCTCACTGGCGCACAACGGCGTGCTTTTTCTCGACGAGCTGCCCGAGTTCTCCGGCCAGGTGCTCGATTCACTGCGCCAGCCACTCGAAAGTGGCGAAGTGTCCATCGCACGCGCCAATCATCGCGTCACTTATCCCGCCCGCTTCATGCTCGTCGCGGCGATGAACCCATGCCGCTGCGGACGCGCAAGCGACCCGGGCTTTATCTGCAAGCGCGGACAGAACACGCGCTGTGCGGCTGAATACCAGGGCCGGCTGTCCGGACCGCTGCTCGACCGCATCGATCTGCATATTGAAGTCCCTGCAGTCACCGCCGCCGATCTGATCTTGCCGCCGCCGAGCGAAGGAAGCCGTGAAGTCGCCGCCCGGGTCGCGCGCGCCCGCGACATTCAGGCCGAGCGCTACGCGGCGATTGGCGCGGGCAACGTGCGCACCAATGCACAGATCAACGGCCCCGCGCTGGAAGATGCCGCGCGGGCCGACCAGGCGGGGCTCACTTTGCTGCGCGATGCCGCCGATTCGATGCGCCTGTCAGCGCGCGGCTACCATCGTGTCCTGCGGGTGGCACGCACGCTGGCCGATCTCGACGCCGCAGACAGCGTCGGACGCATCCATCTCGCGGAAGCCCTGTCGTATCGCGCTCTCGCCGACGACGTGCGCAGGGCCGCGTAAGCCTCCGGCTACCATCCCGTTAACCCGGCATTTACCACGTTCGCGCGAGCAGGCCGGACGCGGTTAATCAGGAATAAAATTGCAAGGTTCGCGGGGCCAAATGGCTGTCATCACAGCGCTGGTGCCATGCGACCCGAATTACGATCGACAGGCGGATCGGCGAAGACATCATCCCGCGATCGGGCAAGGCTCCCGATCCGCGCGTCGTTCATTGCATTGACGATCTTTGCGGCTGCGGCCGGCTTTCTGGCCGGCGCGCGCCTGCAAGGCACCGGCTACGAATCGACCGGCACTGCCATCGGCACCGGCGCGCTGATCGCCGCGGCCTGCGCGGCGATCGGATTCCTGCTGGTCCGTCAGCGCGCAATTGCAAGGGCCGCGCGCCTGCTCGCAACGCGCAATGAGGAACTGTCGGACCGCAACTGGGAACTGCGCGAGGCGGAAGAACGCGCGCGCAGCTTGCTCGCCGCGCAAGGCGACGTGATCGTACGTCGCGACAGCACTGGCCTGATTACTTATGCCAACGACGCCTATTGTGCGCTCGCCGGAAAACCGCGCGAGGCCCTGACCGGCAACACCATTGAGTTGCGCGTCCTTGAGCAAGGCACACCAACGGTACAGGCCGATGGGACGCGCATGCACGACCAGAAAATTGCCTGTGGCGATGGCGCGCGCTGGATAGCATGGCGGGAAGTCACGATACGCAGCGAAAACGGCACCGAGGTTCAAAGCGTCGGCCGCGACGTCACCGACCGTGTTGAGGCCGAACATGCCCTCGCGCATACGCGCGACCAGGCGGAGACCGCCAACCGCGCCAAATCGCGTTTCCTTGCCATGGTCAGTCACGAGATTCGCACGCCGCTCAACGGCATGCTCGGCATGGCCGACCTATTGCTCGACACGCCATTGACGCCGGAGCAGCTCACTTATGCCAAGGCTGCAAAAACTTCTGGCGAAACGCTGCTGTCTCTGATCGAGGAGATTCTCGATTTCTCGAAGATCGAAGCCGGCAAACTGGACCTGGAGGCGCGGCCCTTTGCGCCGGCTTCCATGATCGAGGAAGCCGTCGAACTCATGGCACCGCGCGCACAGGCCAAAGGCATCGAGATCGCCTCGTTCATTGACGAGCGCGTGCCAACGCAGGTCGTCGGTGATGCCGCACGCTTGCGGCAGGTGATCCTCAATCTCGTCGGCAATGCCATCAAATTCACCGAAAAAGGCGGCGTTGCCGTCACCGTCGAGCCCGGCAACCACGAAAATGAAATTCTTTTCGAAGTGCGCGACACCGGCATTGGGCTGAAGAGCGGAAGACCTCGCGCGCATCTTCCTCGACTTCGAACAGGCCGACGGTTCCTCAACACGCAAGTTTGGCGGCACCGGTTTGGGCCTCGCCATCTCGAAACGCATTGTCGAGCGCATGGATGGACATATTGCGGCAAAGAGTGAAGTGGGCGTGGGCTCGACCTTTACCGTCAGCGTGCCGTTGCTTCCCGCGCCTGACGCACAGGAGGCGACCTTCGTCGCGCCTGATCTCGGACAAACTGCAGTGATGGTCGTTGCCGCGGCGGAAATTGAGGCTTCCCTGCTGGCGCGCCAACTCGGCCGCTGGGGTGCAAAGACCTGCGCCGTAATCGACGAAAAAATTGCAGCGGCACTGCTGCCGGAGCGGCCGTGGGACGCGCTGCTGGTCGACTATCCGCTCGCCTCGGCGATGATTGCGAGCGTCGATGTCGCCAGGCTCGGCGTGTCGAAACGTATCGTGTTGATCCGGCCGACCGACCGGCACGAACTGCCGGCGCTGAAAACGGCCGGCTTCACCGGCTACCTGATCAAGCCGGTGCGCGCCGCTTCGCTCGCGGGGCGTCTGACCGTCGAAGACGCTTTCGAACATTGCCCGGCGGAAATCGAAATGGAAACCGTGGAGGCCTCGGCTCCGGCCGGCGACAAAGGACTCTCAATCCTGGTCGCGGAGGACAACGAGATCAACGCGTTACTTGCACGCGCGCTTCTCACGCGACTTGGCCACCGTCCGACCATCGCGACCGACGGCGAAGCGGCAGTCGAATCCTGGCTGGCGGCGCGCGCGTCCGGCAGCCCTTACGATCTGGTGCTGATGGATGTGCAAATGCCGGGCATGGATGGACTTGAAGCCGCGCGCCGCATCAGAGCCGCCGAAGCGCAGGCCGGCGACAAGCCCACCCGGATGCTGGCCCTCACCGCGAACGTGCAGATCGAAGACCGCGACGCCGCGCTCGCCGCTGGCCTCGACGGACTTCTGGTCAAACCGCTCGATCGCGAGCGTCTGCGCGAAGCTCTGGAGGCCGGTCCAGGGACCGCGGCTAACCCGCTTGCAGCCTGACGCCCGTTTCCCCACATTGTCATAATTCCGTGTCCGGCCCGTGGTGTAGGGGTGACCATTGATCGACCAATGATTCGCCGGCCGGGACCCCGCCAATAGTATCGATTGTGCGTAATTCACGCCAAAAAGGACCTTAATACCCATGGCCAACCGCGCTGCCCTCCAGATGCCGCGCAGTCTGTTTGAACGCTTCCGTCCGGCCCCAGCTGGACCAGGCGTACCCGGCCTGATCTCGTCGCTGCAGGCATATGGCGGTTTACAGGCATGGGCCGCGCGCACGCACCGGCCCTCGCAGAGCCTCGGCCGCATCGGCTCGCTGGAGGTGCGCCTCGCACAAACTGCCGCCGAGGTGCGCCAGGCGCAAAAACTTCGCTATCGCGTTTTCTACTATGAAGGTCCGGCCATCCCTACTCCCGGACGCCTGCTCGCGCGCCGCGACATGGACGGATATGACGCGATCTGCGACCACCTGCTGGTTCTCGACCACGCCACAAGCGATCGCAGCGCGCTCAACAGGCCGACCGTTGTCGGTACCTATCGGCTGCTGCGGCAGCCGTTGGCCGAAGAGTATGGCGGTTTCTACACCGCCGGCGAATTCGACATCGGGGCATTGATCACGCATCACGGCAATCTGCAGTTCCTCGAGCTCGGCCGTTCCTGCGTGCTGGCGCCCTATCGCAACAAGCGGACCGTCGAACTGCTGTGGCACGGCATCCATGCGTATATCCTGCAGAACCGCTGCGACGTCATGTTCGGCTGCGCCAGCCTCGACGGCACCGATCCCAAGCGTCTCGCGCTGCCGCTCTCGTTCCTTCATCATTATGCGCGCGCGCCAGAGGCGTGGCGCGCGCACGCCTTGCCCGAACGTTTTGTCGAAATGAACCGGATGTCGAAGGAAGCCGTCGACCCCAAGGAGGCGCTGCGCGCCCTACCGCCACTGATCAAAGGCTATTTGCGTCTTGGCGCCTATATCGGGGACGGCGCGGTGATCGACTACGAGTTTGGCACCACCGACGTGCTGATCGTGCTGCCGGTGTCGGCAATCAAAAAGCGCTATCTGGAACACTTCGACCTAAGTCGCCGCGCAGCGTGATCACAGCCGGCGCAGCGAGACGTCCTCGACCAGATGGCTTTCGTCTTTTTTCAAAATGAGATCGGCACGCTGTCGGGTCGGCAGAATATTCTCGTGCAGGTTCACCAGATTGATGCGCGACCAGATGGACGCGGCTGTCTCTGTTGCTTCCTCATCCGACAAGTTCGAATAACGATGGAAGTATGATTTCGGATCGCGGAACGCCGTGCCGCGCAACGTCAGAAACCGGTCCACATACCAGGACTTGAGCACGTCCTCGTCGGCATCCAGGTAGACGGAGAAATCGAAAAAGTCGGAAACGAACGGGATCGCCTTGCCGTCCTTCGGCAGACGCCCCGTCTGCAACACGTTCAATCCTTCAACGATGAGAATGTCCGGCCGGTTAACCTCGACCCACTGGTTCGGGATCACGTCGTAAACGAGATGCGAATAGATCGGGGCCCGCGCCGGACGGCGCCCGGCCTTCACGTCGGACAGAAACCGGAGCAGCGCCGGAAGATCGTAGCTTTCGGGAAAACCCTTTTTCTCCATCAGGCCTTCGCGTTCCAAAATGGAATTCGGATACAGGAAGCCGTCGGTCGTGATGAGGTCGACCGTGGGCACATTCGGCCAGCGTGCCAGCAACGCTTGCAGCACGCGCGCCGTGGTTGATTTGCCGACGGCAACCGAACCGGCGACACCGATGATGTAAGGCATCTTCACGTCGGTGGTGCCGAGGAAGCGCTCCTGCGCACGAAACAAACGTTGCGTTGCCGCCACGTACATCGACAGCAACCGCGACAGCGGCAGGTAGATTTCTTCCACCTCCTTCATGTCGAGTTCGGTCGTGCAGCGACCGCACGCGCGTGACCTCTTCGGAGGTCAACGTCATTGGCGTGTCTTCGCGCAATGCCGCCCATTCCGCGCGCGAAAACGTGCGGTAGGGCGAAAGGTTCTCTTCTGTGCGCTGTTCCATCAGGACATCCGATCAACGCGAGCGCGATGCTTTTTCCTCATGTCCGCTTTGCGATGTGCGTTTTTCCAGCGCGGCCTCTACCTCGGCGAGCGTAACGCCGCGCGCTTCGAGCAGCACCAGCAGATGATATAGAAGATCGCCGGCCTCCGCGATCAACTGGCCTTTATCTTCCTGCACCGCTGCGAGCCCGGTCTCGATCGCCTCCTCACCCAGTTTCTTGGCGCAGTGAGCAACGCCTTTGTCGATGAGCGAGCGTGTATATGAGTCCGCCGCGCTCGCCTTGGCGCGCTCGTGCACCCGCTTTTCCAGATCGGCAACGGTGAATTTGCTCATGGAAGCCCTTCCAGGCCGCTCAATAGCATCTCTGTTCATTCGTTGTCATGGCCGGGCATAGCCGTCCGAAGGACGGCGTGCTTTAGCACGCCTATGTCCCGGCCATCTCGCTTAGGACGGCACGGCCTTGCCCGCCTGAGCGGGGTCACCGGGACAAGCCCGGTGACGACCGGAATCAAGGATCGAGCCGCATCGGCAGGCCGGCTTTCGCCATATAAACCTTGGCTTCGCGCACGCTATGTTCGCCAAAGTGGAAGATCGAGGCCGCCAGGACCGCCGTGGCGTGGCCATCGCGGATGCCTTCGACCATGTGGCCGAGTGTACCCACTCCGCCCGAGGCTATGACAGGAATCGAAATGGCGTCGGCGATCGCGCGGGTCAGTGGGATGTCATAGCCCTTCCTGGTGCCATCGCGGTCCATCGACGTGAGCAGGATTTCGCCGGCGCCAAGCGCCGCGACCTGCCTGGCGTAGTCGACGGCATCAAGGCCGGTCGGCTTGCGTCCACCGTGCGTGAAAATTTCCCAACCGTCCTTTTCACCCGGACGCGAGACTTTCTTCGCGTCGATCGCAACGACGATGCATTGATCGCCGAATTTCTCCGCTGCCTCTTTCACAAACGCGCGCCGGTCAACTGCAGCAGTATTTATCGACACTTTATCGGCACCGCACGTCAATAACTTCCGGATATCATCGACCGAGCGCACGCCGCCGCCAACGGTGAGCGGCATGAAGCAGGCTTCGGCAGTGCGTGTCACCACGTCGTAAATGGTGTCGCGGTTTTCGTGGCTCGCCGTGATATCGAGAAAGCACAGCTCGTCCGCGCCCGCCGCGTCATAGGCAATGGCAGCCTCGACCGGATCGCCGGCGTCGCGCAAATTGACGAAATTGACGCCCTTGACCACGCGGCCATCTTTCACGTCAAGGCAGGGTATGACGCGGACTTTAAACATTATCCGGCTGTCCTTGCGGCGCGGATCAACGTGAGCGCGTCTGTGGCATCCAGCCGCCCATCATAAAGCGCGCGGCCGGCAATGGCGCCGGCAAGCTTTTTCGCGCGTGGCTCCAGCAACGCCTCAATGTCAGTGATGGAGGCCAGCCCGCCGGATGCAATCACCGGAATGGAAATCGCATCCGCCAGCGCTATTGTTGCATCGAGATTGAGGCCTTGCAGCATGCCGTCGCGCGCGATGTCCGTAAAGACGATCGCCGCCACTCCGACATCCTCGAATCGACGCGCAATCTCGAGAGCCGATAATTCCGACGTTGCCGCCCAGCCTTCCACCGCCACCTTGCCGTCGCGCGCATCAAGCCCGACTGCAATGCGTCCCGGGTAATCGCGCGCCGCCTGCTTGACGAAGGGCGGGTCGCGCACCGCGGCGGTACCGATAATGACGCGCGTAACGCCCTTTTCCAGCCAGGCCTCGACAGTCGCGGTGTCACGCACGCCGCCACCGAGTTGCACGGGGATGCCGATGGTTTCCAGGATGCGGTCGACGGCCGCCGCATTGACCGGCCTGCCAGCAAAGGCCCCGTCCAGATCGACGATGTGCAGATATTCGAAGCCCTGCTGTTCAAAGGCACGCGCCTGCGCGGCAGGATCGCGATGAAACACGGTCGCGCGTTTCATGTCGCCCTGCTCGAGCCGCACGGCGACACCTTCCTTGAGGTCGATTGCCGGAAAGAGGATCACGGCGACCACTTCAAAAAATTTGCAATCAACGCGAGCCCAAGCCGCTGGCTTTTTTCCGGGTGGAATTGCGTGCCGACCATATTGTCGCGCCCGACAATTGCGGTGAGTGGTCCACCATAGTCCGCCTGCGCCACGAGGTCCGACTTTTGCGCCGTCTTGAGTTCATATGAGTGCACAAAATAGGCGTTCAGTCCGTCGGGGCCGAGCGGAATATCCTCCAGCAACGGATGCGTCTTCAGCATTCTGAGCGTGTTCCAGCCCATGTGCGGAATTTTCAGATCCGGATCGGATGGCGTGATGCGATCGACCTCGCCGGCAATCCAGCCTAGTCCCGGCGTCACCTGATATTCGCGACCGCGCTCCGCCATCAATTGCATGCCGACACAAATGCCAAAGAATGGTCTGCCATTTTTTCGCACGTTTTGCTCAAGCGCATCGATCATGCCGGGAATTCCGTCGAGCCCACGACGGCAATCGGCAAACGCACCAACGCCGGGCAACACGATGCGGTCGGCATTGGCGACCGTCGCAGGGTTGTTGGTCACAACAATCGATTGATTGTGGCCGGTCTCGCGAGCGGCGCGTTCGAAAGCTTTCGCTGCCGAATGCAGATTGCCGGATCCATAGTCAACAATGGCGACGCTCATCGTTGACCTCCCGGCTCGGGAAACAAACCAATCACGTCGGATGGCGACGGCGGTCCGCGAAGCACCGGCGTCGAATAGCCTGGTGCAGGCGGTGGAGGGGCCGGAGCTTCGGCCGCGGGCTTGGCCCAATTTGCAAAAAATCGCTGCTCCGCCACTTCGGCATCTTCACCCACCACAAAGCCAAGCGTGCTCCAGCGGCGCCGTGTCAATGTCCATCGCCAGATGCTGGGCGCCTCGAAACCAACCAGCAACGCGATGGCAAGGCCAGCCAGCAATTGCGCGTTCGCCGGCACACGCAAGAAGACAAAGGCAACGGCGACCAATCCATAGCCGACGACATAGATGATGAATGCCAGCCACAACCTGTGTGCCAGTAACCACAACGGCCCCAATATGAATGCCCAGACGTGAAAGCCGTCGCGCACGAACACAAAGCGCTCCGGAGCGCTCATTGTCTCGCCTTGCCGCGGTCGCGGTGCATGCACTGTGTAAGTGGGCATTATTCTACTCTGCCAACGTCATCCTTCGTGGCTAGCTCGGGATGATCGTCGCAAACGCGTCACCCGCCGAGCGAACCTTTCGTTGAAGGCACTTCATCTTTGGCGCGCGGATCGATCGCAATCGCTACCCGCAACGCCCGCGCCAGACCCTTGAAGCAGGATTCAGCTATGTGGTGATCGTTCGTCCCATATAAAGTCTCGGCGTGCAGAGTGATGCCGGAATTCGTCGCGAAGGCCTGGAACCATTCCTGCACCAGTTCGGTGTCAAACGTGCCGACTTTGTCGCGCACGAACTCGGCCTTGAAGACAAGAAATGGCCGCCCGGAGATATCGATCGCGACGCGCGTCAGGGCCTCATCCATCGGCACGTGCACATCGGCATAGCGCGTGATGCCTTTCATGTCGCCGAGCGCCTGCTTCACCGCCTGGCCGAGCGCGATACCCACGTCCTCGGTGGTGTGATGGTGATCAATGTGCAGGTCGCCCTTCGCCTTGACCACGATATCGATCCGCGAGTGGCGCGCCAGCAGGTCAAGCATGTGGTCGAGGAAGCCGATGCCGGTCGCGATCTGCGAGCGGCCGGCCCCATCGAGATCAACCTCAACCTCGACGTCGGTTTCCTTGGTCTTGCGCTTGATGGCGCCCTTGCGCATGGCGGATATCCCTTATTCGCGCGCCTTTTATCAGGGGTTTGACGGATTCGCCACAGCCGTTGCGAACCGTTTGCAAACGCGCTGTGCCATGCCTAGATGTCGCTGGTCCTGGGGTATTGAGCGTATGTCATCCAACGAAATTCCCTCCTGGCACGGCACCACGATCCTCACCGTCCGCAAGGGCGGCACCGTGGTCATCGGCGGCGACGGCCAAGTCACGATTGGCCAGACCATCGTCAAATCCAATGCCAAGAAAGTGCGCCGCCTGGGTAAAGGCGACGTGATCGGCGGCTTCGCCGGTGCAACGGCCGATGCCTTTACGTTGTTTGAAAGGCTGGAAGCCAAGCTTGAGCAGTATCCAGGGCAGCTCACCCGCGCCGCGGTCGAGCTCGCCAAGGACTGGCGCACCGATCGCTATCTGCGTCGTCTCGAAGCAATGATGATTGTGGCTGATGTCCAGGTTTCGCTGGTGCTCACCGGTACCGGCGACGTGCTGGAACCGGAAAACGGCGTCATGGGCATCGGCTCCGGCGGCAACTACGCGCTGGCATCCGCACGTGCGCTGCTTGACGGCCCGCTCGATGCCGAAGCGATTGTACGCAAGTCGCTGGATATTGCCGCCGAGATTTGCGTGTTCACCAATCGCAATGTGACTATCGAATCCCTGAAATCGTAACGAGTGCCGGCATTGACTGATTTCTCCCCCCGCGAAATCGTATCCGAGCTCGATCGCTACATCGTCGGACAGAACGACGCTAAGCGAGCCGTCGCCATTGCGCTGCGCAATCGTTGGCGGCGGTTGCAACTCGACGACAGATTGCGTGAGGAAGTGCTGCCGAAAAACATCCTGATGATCGGACCGACGGGCGTCGGCAAAACCGAGATTTCCCGCCGACTGGCCAGACTTGCCGGCGCACCATTCCTCAAGGTCGAGGCCACCAAATTTACCGAAGTCGGTTACGTCGGCCGCGATGTCGAACAGATCGTGCGCGATCTGGTCGAGATCGGCATTTCGCTCGTACGCGAACGAAAACGGAAGGACGTACAGGCTCGCGCCGAGCAGTCGGCGGAAGAGCGCGTGCTCAATGCGCTCGTCGGTCCCGGTGCGAGCCCGGCAACCCGCGAAAGTTTCCGGAAGAGGCTGCGCGACGGCGAGCTCAACGACAAGGAAATCGAGATCGAGGTGCAGGCGGGTGGTGGTGGTGGCATGCCGATGTTCGAGATTCCCGGCATGCCGGGTGCGCAAATGGGCGCCATCAATATCGGCGATATTTTTGGCAAGCTTGGCGGCGGGCGGACAAAGACGCGGCGCGTCACCGTGGATGAATTGCACAAGATTCTGGTCAACGAGGAGTCCGACAAGCTGCTCGACGATGAACAACTGGTACAGGAGGCGATCAGGGCGGTCGAACAGAATGGCATTGTATTCCTCGACGAAATTGACAAGATCGCCGGACGCGAAGGCCTGCGCGGTGCTGATGTGTCGCGCGAGGGCGTACAGCGCGACCTGCTGCCGCTGATAGAGGGCACCTCCGTCAACACCAAGCATGGACCGGTGAAGACCGACCACATTCTCTTCATCGCCTCGGGCGCGTTTCACATCTCGAAGCCGTCGGACCTGCTGCCTGAATTGCAAGGCCGCCTGCCGATCCGCGTCGAGCTTAAGGCGCTTACCCGCGATGATTTCCGCCGAATCCTGACCGAGCCGGAAGCATCTTTGATCAAGCAATATATTGCGCTCATGGGCACGGAAGGCGTCACTCTCGAATTCAGCGAAGATGCAATTGATGCCATCGCAGACATTGCCGTTGCGGTGAACTCTTCGATCGAGAATATCGGTGCGCGGCGTCTTCAGACGGTGATGGAGCGGGTGCTCGACGAAGTCTCATTCGCGGCGCCCGACCGTTCCGGCGAGACGGTCAAGATCGACGCCGCCTACGTGCAAAAGCACATCGGCGATCTCGCCAAAAACACGGACTTGAGCCGCTTTATACTTTAATTGACGTGCGATATCCGGCGCGGGGCTTAGTCGCGCATGCGCCGTACGCGCACGTACAGTGCGCCTTCGCCGCCGTGCGAAATGTGCGCATCCTCGAATCCGATCACCAGCGCACGAAATTCCGGCAGTCCCAGCCAGTGCGGCACCTGCCGCTTCAGGACGCCGCGTTCTCCTTCGGCCGCCCGCGCGCCTTTACCCGTGATAACCAGCACCAGCCGGGCGCCGCGCGAACTTGCGGTGCGCAAAAAGCGAAGCAATGCTGCATGCGCTTCACTTTGCGTGAGGCCGTGCAGATCGAGCCGGCCATCAATTTCGTCCTTGCCCCGAGCAACCCGCTGCTTCATGCGGCGGCCGAGCGGTGCAAGCGGTGGCGGCGATTTCTTCTCGGCCAACGAAGGCGCAATCGGCCGAGGTTTTGCGGTGTGTTTGACGGGCCGCGCCGGCGCGGCCGATTCCGCCATATCATCATTCATGTCGGATGCAGGCAATTCCCGCATTGGCGCGATTGATTTAGTGACGGTCGTCCAGAGGACACGCTCTTCCTGGGAAAGAACGCGGCGCCGCCTGCCGTCGCCGGAACCCATTGTATCAGGGCCGCGGCTTGGGCAATGGCATCGGCATTGGCGCAGGCACACTCCCCGTCGTTCCGATGGCCGAACGCGCGGCAGCCGTAACTATCATCTGGGGACGCGGCTTGGGCAATGGAATGTCTGTCGCCGCCGCGATCGCGGTGCCACTCACCGCAATGCTCTGCGGCACCAACATAACGAACTTGCCGAATTGTTTGATGCGGCCGGCGACGTGGCTGATCTCCTCGCCATGACCGAAATAGATATCGGCGCGCGCCGGTCCGATAATCGCCGATCCCGTATCCTGCGCGAATAACAAGCGTTGAAACTTGGTCTCTGGCTTTTCGCTATCGATCGGCAAGGCCGCGTCCACCCAGATCGGGGTGCCGTAAACATGAATATGTTTGTCTACAGCCAGGGAACGCCCGGGCGTGAGCGCCACACCTTGTGCGCCGACACATTCATCTTGAGTTCCCAAAGGTGTTTCCTGGAAAAACACGAAGGAGCGATTCTTGCGGCGTAATTCCCTGCCTTCGTCCGGATTGGACTCCATAAATTCTCGGATTTTGTCCATCGACATCTCTTCTTTGGACACAACGCCGCGGTCGATCAGAAATTTCCCGACCGGCGTATAGGGCTGACCATTGCTCGCGACATAGTTCAGGCGCAACACTTTGCCGGTATCGAGCTTCACGCGCGTCGAGCCCTGAATCTGCGCGAAAAATGCGTCAATCGGATTCTTGACGTAGCAGATTTCCAGATCCTTGCCGGCCAACGCGCCGTCCTCGATTCTCGTGCGGTCAAGATCGGAAAAAACCTTGCTCTGATGTTTGCGCACCGTCTCAGCCGGAGCGGCATAAATCGGTATCGTGTATTCGTCGCTGGGGAAGCGCGAGCCATCCACCTCGGTTTCATAGTAGCCGGTAAAAAATCCCTCCGGCTGGCCCCCAGGCATCACTCGTACCGGCTTGAAATTATTCTCGAAGAATGCCCGCGCGTGGTCACGATCGAGGGGGCCGGCCGCCGCCGCGCGTTCGCATGCTTTAAAGAGGGCGCCAAGAAAAGGCCGCGCCGTCCGGACACCTTTGCCGGCGTTGAGAATTGCGCTGCAACTTTTCAGAAATGTGCCGAATGCTGCAGCGTGATCGTCATCATTCCAGCCATCGAGCGAGGCGAAGCTGAGCGGTTCAATCTGTGCGTTCCGCAGATTGAGCGCGCCGGTCGCAAACGAAGGCGCGCTGACGGCTGCGACCAGGAAAATTCCAAACCCAAATTTGAACACAGAGCGGAGACAAGTCGCCGGCATGCGCTCATTGTCCCGCTTCGGTCGCGAGCAATTTCCAGTTCGGATCCCGCGAAGTAACGTCACGCGCAAAGGTCCAGACGTCTGTAATATCCGTCACCTTCTCGGCGTTGCCATCGATAACATTGCCGTCCTTGTCGCGCGTCACGGAGACAAGCTTGGACTGGAAGCGAACGGTCACCTGCGCGTTGCGTCCGCGCAGTTCGGCAGCGGTGATCTCGGCGCTGTCAATCGACACGAAGCGGCTCTCGACCGTCTCGCCGCGTTTTTCGCGCTCGCTGATGGCGCTCTCAAAGCCGTCATAAACTTCGCGCGCCAGCAAATTTTTCAACGTACGGCGGTCGCCTTCAGCATAGGCGTTCACGATCATCTCATAGGCCGCGCGCGCACCAGTCAGGAAATGTTGACCGTCGAAATTAGCATCCGCGCCGGAAATTGAATCGAGACCCGTCGCGATCGCAGACCCGGGTTCGGCGATTCCTTTCCAGCGTTCAGCAGCGTTTTCCGCCGGCTCAGCTGGCTTGGTCACCACGCTCTCGGCGGTACGATTCGGTAGCGCGACCACTTTTTCCGGCGCAGGACGCACCGGTTCGCGTGCGGAAAAAGGATCGTATGGCGGCCGTTCCCGGCCGGTACGCTGGCCCAATACGCTCCGCAGCCGCAGGAAGATGAACACGGCGAGCGCCAGGAAAATGATGGTATAGATATCGAACACGTCTCGCATGCTTTCGGTTACCGTGGCGGCACATTGGCCGGATCAATGCGTTTCCAGCCTGTCTTTGGCTGGATGGCGGAGCGGCCGGCCTCATCTCTCTCCGCAGATGGCCGCACCCAACCTGAAGGCCGCGCCTCGCGCCAGCATTTCGGCGCAAAATCAACTCTCTCGAGCGAACCTTAGACGATCAGGGGGCTGAGGCCAACATCGCCCCAAAAGAGAAACACCGATGAATGTGGCAAAATGGCTGCTGTTAATGATACTGGCGCTGCCTTTTTTGGAACTGGCTGCATTCATTGCGGTGGCCACAACAATCGGCTTTGGGTGGGCACTGGTCCTTGTGCTCGCCGGTTCTTTCACCGGTGCCTGGATTCTGCGCCACGCGACCAGCAGCCATATTGCTCGCGTGCGTATTGCTTTGGGGGAAGGCCGCCTCACCGCCTTGCAAGCTGATCAGGATGGCGGCCTTGTCCTATTTGCCGGGATTCTGCTGTTAATTCCGGGATTTATCACTGACGCCTTGGCGGTAATTCTGCTTTCTGCGGCACTGTGGCGAGCGGTGGCAGGCGGCGCGCGCCCGGCGCCAAACGACGGCGTGGTCGATCTTACACCTGAGCAATGGCACCAGGTGCCAGACCCCACATTGCCCGATCAGCGCAACGATGACCGAAATTGAGAGCCACATATGACCGCGCGGCCTTGCCAATGATCATGGACCGACAATGCGATAGCGTCCTTGTTCCCTCATAGACCCTATGTTAGCCAACCGCCGCGCGACCAGTTGCGTGGTGCGAAGGAGTGTTCATGACGACAACCAACGGCGGCCCGGCACAAGATCAGCCGCAACTCACTGTGGTGGCTCAATACATCAAAGATTTTTCTTTTGAAAATCCAAACGCTCCGCAGTCGCTCACCAACCGCCAGGAGCAACCGCAGATCGGGATCCAGATCAATGTGGGTGCCACACCACTATCGGATACCGACATCGAAGTGGTGATCAAACTCGAGGGCAAAGGCGAAACCGGCGCCACCTTGCTGTTCCGCTTCGAATTAGAATTCGCGGGCGTATTTCGCATTCGCAACGTCCCGCAGGAAAGTCTCAATCCTCTCGTGCTGATCGAGTGCCCACGACTGCTGTTCCCGTTCGCGCGCGAGATCATCGCCACCGCGGTTCGCAATGGTGGGTTCCCGCCCCTGCTGCTCGATCCGGTCGATTTCGCAACTCTGTATCGGCAGAAGATGGCGCAGGTGCAGCCGACACCCGCACCGATGGCGCAAAGCTAGGCGATCAGACTTCGCCCGGCCGGTAATTCTGCCACAGCACATTCTCGCCTAGGCCTGCCACGAATTCGCGATGCGCCGCCAGTTCGGCGGCGCTCAACCGCGGCGCCAGTTGTTCAGGCCGCGCACGGACAACAGTCACGCCTTCGGCTCCATTCGAGCGCCGCTCGCCACGTTCGGCCAGGCCGAGTTGCGCCTGGCGCGCCCCGATCAGCTCGACGTAGACCTCGGCGAGGATTTCTGCATCGAGCAACGCCCCATGCTTGGTGCGGCGGGTACTGTCGATACCGTAGCGCGCGCACAGATCGTCGAGCCGGTTTGGCCCTGCGGGATGCTTGCGGCGGGCCAATAGCAAGGTATCAATCAATCGCTCGCGCGCGATCAAAACGCGTTCGGCGCGCTTGAGCTCGGCGCACAGAAAGGCATGATCGAATCCCGCATTGTGAATTACGAGTGGCGCATCGCCGATGAAGGCAAGGAATTCGTCGACGATCTCAATGAAGCGCTTGTGGCCTTTCAGGAATTCCGTGGAAAGGCCATGAATTGCGAATGCCTCCGCGGGCATATCGCGATCGGGATTGAGATAGGCATGGAAGGTCGTCCCTGTCGGGATACGGTTGAGCAACTCGACACAGCCGACTTCAACGAGCCTATGGCCCTGGCCGGGATCGAGGCCCGTGGTTTCAGTATCGAGAACGATTTCGCGCATATTGTTTTCCAGCGGCAGAATCACCGACGCCGCTTCGGCATAGTAGCAACACGGGCGAGAATATCACGCACTTGGGCGCGGGCAGCGTCGAAGCCTTTTGATGTATCCACCACGAAATCAGCGCGGATGCGTTTTTCGGCGTCCGGCAATTGTTTGGCGAGGATCGCAGCAAATTTCTGGTCGGTCATGCCGGGCCGCTCGAATGACCGCGAACGCTGAACATCGGGCGGCGCCGAAACCACGACGACGGCGTCACAGCGGGTGTCGCCACCGGTTTCAAACAGCAGGGGAATATCAAGCACCGCGACCGCAGCGCCGTTGCGTTCTGCCTCGGTAAGAAAGCGATCACGCGCTGCCGCGACCAATGGATGCACAATCGATTCCAGTCGTTTGATCGCCGCAGGATCGCCAAGCACGTGGTGGGCAAGCTTGTCGCGATCGACCTTGCCGCCGGTGGTGGTCCCCGGAAAGGCCGTCTCGATAAGGGGCACGGCCTCAGCTTCGTAGAGATGATGCACCACAGCATCCGCATCGTGCACCGGCACGCCCTCCTCAGCGAACATTTTCGCCGTGGCGGATTTTCCCATGCCAAGCGAGCCCGTGAGACCAAGGACAAACATCGGCTAGCCGTCGATAAACTTGTTCTGTCGCAAGAAGCCAAGCAACGGCAAAATCGGCAGCCCAAGAATTGTGAAATAATCTCCCTCGACGCGCTCGAACAGGTGAATCCCAATTCCTTCGAGCTGGTAACCGCCAACGCTGCCCATCGCGGCCGCGCCCGCCATATCGAGATAGTCTTCGAGAAAGCCGTCGGAAAAATCGCGCATGGTCAGCTTTGCAGTTTCGACACAGCCAAAGAGTATTGTGCCGTCGCGGACCACAGCGAGCGCGGAATGCAATTCGTGTGTGCGGCCACGCAATTCACGCAGTTGCTCGACGGCTCCGGCCCGATCGAGCGGCTTGCTGAAGCGTTTGTTGCCGCGCGCCAGGGTCTGGTCCGCACCAAGCACCAGCCGCCCTGATAGCGAAGTTGCAACCGCAAAGGCCTTGGCCCGCGCGAGGTGGCGCGCAACCGCAGCCGCATCGGCAATACCGGCTTTGGCCTCTTCGGCGCGCTCGTCGACCTGAGACGGCCTTATTTCGACGCGGAGGCCAGCTGCGGCAAGAATCTTGCCGCGAACCTCACTTCCCGACGCGAGCACCAAGGGCTGCGGATTTAGCCAGAGCGCCATGGCTTTCCTTTACCACGTCGCACGCGAAATTCTCCGAAAACCAGTGTCCGCATTTTGGCTTCGATGGTTAGAGCGCCGGATGGCGGCGTCGTTCGCTCAACAGCCGCATGACTGCCGCGGCTGTTTCCTCGATTGAGCGGCGCGTCACGTCAATTGTGGGCCAGTTGTGTTTGGCGCAGAGCCGGCGCGAAAACGAAACCTCCTCGGCGACCGCACTTTTGTCGATATATTGATCGTCATCGCGATGGGCTTTCAGACCCAGTAGCCGATTCTCACGGATCTGAACGATCCGTTCCGGACTTGCATAGAGCCCCACAACGAGCGGCCGGGTTAGATTTTCCACCGCCTCAGCAACCGTCACGCCAGGCACCAGTGGTACATTCCCTGTCTTTACGCCCCGATTGGCGAGGTAAATCGAGGTCGGCGTTTTCGAGGTCCGCGAAACCCCGACCAGAACCACATCCGCGTCCTCGAGGCCTTCCACGTGCTGTCCGTCATCGTGCAGCATCGTGAAGTTCAAGGCATCGATGCGCTGGAAATACTCGGCATTCAGAACGTGCTGTGCGCCGGCACGATGAATGGTCTCGGCGCCAAGGTATGACTGGAATAGCCGCAAAACCGGCCCGAGCACCGACATGCAGGGCAGCGCAAGTTCCCGGCACTTTTTTTCCAGCAACTGGATAAGGTCTTCTTCAAGCAAGGTGTAAAGCACCAGACCCGGAGCCTCCCCGATTTCTGTCAGTGCAAGGTCGAGCTGCTTCTTCGAGCGCACCATCGGATAGAGGTGCTCGACCGGCGACACATTGGCATATTGTGCTGCAGCCGCGCGTGCCACCGTGATCAGAGTTTCGCCGGTCGCGTCGGATACCAGATGGAGATGGAAGTAACCGGTGTCAGGCATCAGTGTCTGTATAGCTGCCGTACAGAATGTGGATAGCACGGGAGGAGGCCATGGCTTGACCCGACAAGCAAGCCATCTTCGGCAATGTGTTCAATTTCCGTCCACATCACTGCCTCCGGGACAACTTCCAGGGGCCTGCGCGCTCATGGTGCTTCAATGTGAATAGCCAATGGGGACAAGACGAAGATAGTACTACAAAACAACATCTAACCCTGTGGACGGATGGGCATTGGTTTAAGCCTGCTTCTGGACCAATCCTTCCTATCCAGTGGACAGAATGTTGAGTGGCAGGCATGAGTCCAATTCACGCTCTAACAGACACAACAGATTCTTAAGTAGAGTCTTTATGGAAGAAGCCGGATTCGCACGTACCACGGGGAAAAAGCTCCTTCGTGTGCTTGCAGGCAGACATGAAACAGTACCGCCAGTCTGGCTGATGCGTCAGGCAGGACGCTATCTACCGGAATATCGTGCACTGCGAGAGAAGGCCGGTGGCTTTCTTGATCTCTGTTTTAATTCCGAACTGGCCGCGGAGGTTACGTTACAACCGGTGCGGCGCTTCGGGTTCGACGCAGCGATTTTATTTTCCGATATTCTGGTCGTGCCGCTTGCCCTTGGTCGGAAGGTTGAATTCCTCAGTGGTGAGGGCCCCAGGCTCGAGCCACTCTGCGGAGCGGAGGATCTGGCTGGACTGCGCGATACGATCGATCAGGACGTCGTGGCACCGGTTTATGACACGGTCCACCGGGTCAAAGCAGCGCTGGACGACCGAACAACCTTGATCGGCTTTTGTGGAGCGCCGTGGACTGTTGCAACTTATATGGTTGCCGGTGAGGCGACCCCCGATCAGGCCCCCGCACGGCTATTGGCTTATAGGGATCCCGACACCTTCGGCCGATTGATAGAATGGCTGGTCCAAGCTTCGATCGAATATCTGGTTGGCCAGTTGAAAGCCGGGGCCGAAGTCGTTCAGATTTTCGATACCTGGGCAGGTGTGCTGGGGCCGGAGCAATTCGAGCGGTGGTGCATTGCACCGACTCAAAAAATTGTCGAGGGCGTGCGGCGTCAGGTCGGTAATGCAAAAATTATCGGCTTCCCGCGTGGCGCGGATGCGATGGCTTTACCTTACGTGGAAATGACGGGCGTCAATGCAATCGGGATTGACTGGGCCTTCGAACGATCGATTGCTCGTGACGCGCTGCAGTCGCGGGTGCCCGTGCAGGGCAATGTCGATCCACTGGCGCTCCTGGCCGGCGGCGCGGCGCTCGACCGCGAGGTTGATGATGTCATGACGCAACTTGGCAGTGGTCCGCTGATCTTTAATCTTGGCCACGGCATTCTGCCGGAAACCCCGATCGCGCATGTCGAACGCATGCTCAAGCGCGTGCGCGGGTGACAGCCATGTATCTCTGGCTCAAGGCTCTGCACATCGTTGCCGTCATCGCCTGGATGGCCGGGATGCTCTATCTGCCGCGGCTGTTCGTCTATCACGCGGCTGCGAAACCTCACTCCGAACTGGCGGAAACCTTGAAGACGATGGAGAGCAGGCTTCTCAATTTCATCATGATGCCGGCGATGATGGTGACCTGGATCGTCGGCATCGTGCTGATGCTGCAAGGCCAATGGCTCGGCGCCGGCTGGTTTCACGTCAAATTTATTGCGGTCATAGCCATGACGGTCCTCCATGGCCTTTTTGCACATTGGGTAAATGAATTCCGCTTCGACCGGAACCGGCATACGCAGAAATTCTATCGTATTATCAATGAGATACCAACAGTCATGCTGATTGCAATCGTGGTGCTGGCAACCGTCAAGCCGTTCTAGTTTGCCCGACAAGTGCACAGGCGCTGCTTCGCCTCTTGCGCGAAACCCTGGCTCAACTTATCTTGAATGTATCCCACCGAACGCAGGCAGATGCAGTCGCGTTCCGGCTCCAAGTGTTTGGGCCGGTCGCAGCATCGGGTTCCGGGCCCCTTTCCCAACCTCCTCGTTACCCCAGACCTGCGATCTCTTTCTCCTAAGTCACACGGGCGTAAGTCTATTCATTTTCGAATCTTCGCCGGTGACGCTCCCAAGGACGTAAGCCCCCAATGCGGGAAATGAAACTCCAAGACCTCAAGTCCAAAACTCCTCCCGAACTCGTCGCTTTCGCTGAAGAACATCAGGTCGAAAACGCCAGCACCATGCGCAAGCAGGAGCTGATGTTCGCAATCCTCAAACAGCTCGCGACCCAGGAAGTCGACATTATCGGCGAAGGCGTTGTCGAAGTGCTTTCCGATGGCTTCGGTTTTTTGCGCTCGCCCGAATCGAATTATCTGTCCGGACCTGACGACATCTACGTCTCGCCAAGCCAGATCCGCCGCTTCGGTCTGCGCACCGGCGATACCGTGGAAGGTCATATCCGCTCTCCGAAAGAGGGCGAGCGATACTTTGCACTCCTCAAGGTCAACACGATCAACTTTGAAGATCCCGAAAAAGCGCGCCACAAGGTCAACTTCGACAACCTGACTCCACTCTATCCGGATGAGCGCCTCAAGATGGAATTTGAGGATCCGACGAAAAAGGATCTCTCAGCGCGCGTCATCGACATCGTCGCGCCGATCGGCAAAGGCCAACGCGCACTGATCGTGTCGCCGCCACGCACCGGCAAAACCGTTCTGCTGCAAAACATCGCACACTCGATCACCACCAATCATCCGGAAACTTACCTCATCGTGTTGCTCATCGACGAGCGGCCCGAGGAAGTCACCGACATGCAGCGTTCGGTGAAGGGCGAGGTTATTTCCTCAACCTTCGACGAGCCGGCGTCACGTCACGTGCAAGTCGCGGAAATGGTAATCGAAAAGGCCAAACGCCTGGTCGAGCATCAGCGCGACGTGGTGATTCTGCTCGACTCCATTACCCGTCTCGGCCGCGCCTACAACACGGTTGTCCCTTCGTCCGGCAAGGTGTTGACCGGCGGCGTCGATGCCAACGCGCTTCAACGGCCGAAACGCTTCTTTGGCGCCGCCCGCAACATCGAGGAAGGCGGCTCGCTCACCATTATCGCGACCGCGCTGATCGATACCGGCAGCCGCATGGATGAAGTGATTTTCGAAGAGTTCAAAGGCACCGGCAACTCGGAGCTGATCCTCGACCGCAAGGTGGCCGACAAGCGCACCTTCCCGGCCATGGATATCACGCGCTCCGGCACGCGTAAGGAAGAGCTGCTTACCGAGCCGGCCGTGCTCAAGAAGATGTACGTCCTGCGCCGCATCCTCAATCCGATGGGCACCATGGACGCCATCGACTTCCTGCTCGACAAGCTGCGCAATACCAAGAACAACGCCGAGTTCTTCGAGAGCATGAATACGTAATTGCGCTGGCCGGACGCGCGGCTTTGCGTCCAGGTGCAATCTCTCTCAATAAATTAAGGCCGGGCTTTCGCCCGGCCTTTTTTGTGAGAAGCAGCCTTGTTACGCGGTGTGACGGCGTCAGAGCGTATTCAGGAAATTGACGAGATCGGTTTTTTGCTGGTGCGTGAGACCGATGCTGAACCGCTGGTCGTAGAAGTCGACCACCTTCTGCAAGGTGTCTGCCGAACCATTGTGGAAATAAGGCGCGCGCGATGCGAGCCCGCGCAGGATCGGCCCTTTGAACCGGCCGATATCCTTGCACTTGCCGGTGATCATGGCGCGGCCCGGGTCGGTGACTGTGTAGATCTTGCCCGCAAGCGAACCCTGCGCACATGTCAGTGTGAATACCGGCAGTCCCGAAATGTCGAGCACAGGCGGCTTTTTGTCACCCGCATCTGGAACCCCGATGTCCAATGGAGCTCTCACCGAATGGTGACCGACATTCGGCGAGTCATGGCAGGTGCCGCAGAATCCCGGAATGCTTGGGGTATTGAGGTCATCGTTGAGGCCGGCAACGCCGGTGATGTTGATCTTGGTATTGTTGAAGACCTCCTCGCCGCGCGCGATTGACCTTCGATGCTCGCTTACCATGCCGCGCTCATGATCGTTACGGCGCCAATCGTCGGCGATGTCGATATTCCTCAGAAGCTCCTCACTCGCCATCGGTGTGCCGTGTTCACCACGCTCGTGGCGCTCCCCGGCGCTGAGCCAAGGTCGATACAGGTCAAAGATCTGCGAGGTGAACTGGATTCCTTTGGGGTTGAGCCCAAGCGGATCGTTGATGCCGATAAAGAATTCCTGCTGTGAGAGCGCGCCAGGACCGCCTTTGGCATTATCATCGGTGAGAAATTTGGCTTTCTTGTCGAAGATCTGGGCGGTGAAAATGCCCTTTTGGAAGGCGACGATCTCAGCCAGTTGAGCGTCCGTGGGTGAAGCTGCCGCTTGCGCATGAACGAGGGTCGCATCGCGAGCCTGATTTGTAAGATCAGAATCGCGGGTCCCCGGAGGTGTCGGCGTCGACTCGCGGCCATCCCACATGATCGTGCTGAGAAAACTGACATTGGTGGTTGGCAACGGACGTCGGTACATCGAGAGAATTCCCGATGTGCCGATCGCAGCATTGTTGCTGCACTTATAGGGATCGTTGACTGATGTGAGCACAAATTCCGCAGTTGCTGGAATCGCCAGCCCGACCCGGATCAAGCCTTTGTCGAGCAGCAATCCGTAAGCCTTCCGCTTTGCGCGAATACTCGACACATCGTCACTCGGACAAGTCGCGCCATCGACAAGGCGAAAGATCGGATCCGTGCCACGGCTTCTCTCGAACCGTTCGGCGACGTCACCCGGCGTAATTGTCCAGCCATTCTGAGGCTGATGGCAGGTGAAGCAGGTTCTACCGTTCGCTCCCATATCCTTGAAGAATGCATTGTTCGAGGTGATCGTCGCGCCATTGGGCTGGAACGATGCGATCAGCACCCTTTGGATCCAGATCCACTCTGAAGCGATCAATGATGCGCGGTGTCGGCTGGCTATCATGATCAGGATCCCTGTATCGCCGCATTTTTTGTGCGTGCTCGATCATCGGCATCGCAAAGTCCCGCGCGCTCGTCGTCTCAGGCGCTTTTTGCGCCAGTACAATTTGCGATGTGCTTCCGGCGATGCAGGCGAAAACGATACTGAGAGCGAAGTTCTTCGAAGTGTTGATGATGCGAGATGTGATGAAAGCCTTAGAGCATGAGCTCATGATGTTGTCCCTCCAGACAAGGCCGCACGAAAGCTCCGGCACTTAGATACTGGAAGCAGCGAACGCGCCGCGCGTCGCCTGAACGAATGGAGACAGGCATCATTTTTGAATGATTGTTAATCGGCCGTTCGATCGGATGATCGGCCTATCCACCCTTCAGGGGATGGATCAAGATGCGCGCATTGCTGCGACTGTTTCGGCGATCTGTCCGGGTTCTGTTACCGGCAATGAGCAACGTTCTCCGACACAAACGAAGGCCGCACTGCCGGATGCGACTTTGAACTTTTCGTGCGCCGGGTGCGCGGGCGGCAGATCGTTGGCGGTCGCGGCGCGCAGGACGATGCGATCGAGGTAAGGCAATTTCAGTGCAGTCCGAGCGAAGTCTTCGGCTTTCGATCCAGTCGCGACGATTTCCGCCGCGCGCAGACGCAGGTCGAGCGCGTTGAGCAGCGCGACATGACCGAACAGATTGCGCTCGGCCGCCGAAAGAATACCTTCGATCAGGCGGTCGGCCTTTTCCCCGCCAGCTATTCGAGCCGGCCAACACTGCAAGCCGCACGAGATTTTGCGCGGCGACGGCGTTGGGATTGGGCGTGGCGTCATCGGCGGTCGAATGCGGACGCAGTAACAGGTCGGTGGCGTCGTCCGCGGACAGATAATAGCTGCCGGTGTCAGCATCGCCGTAATGCGCGTCGAATGCGTTTTGCCAGGACAGGACGTGCTCAAGGCAGCCGCGTTCGCCGGTGGCCTCATAGAGCGCCAATGCGGCACGGATCATGGCGGCGAAATCAGACGCAAGACCCGGAAACAGCAACTTTCCGGCACGCCAGGAATGACCAAGTCGATCATCTTTGGTCATCGCCTGCGCGATGAAATCGAAGGCGCGGCGCGCGATCTCGAGCCATGACGGCTCATCCAGAATGATTCCGGCATTGACCAGCGCGGCAATCATCAAGCCATTCCAGTCGGCCAGCACCTTGTCGTCGAGGCCGGGACGCACGCGTCCGGCGCGCGCCTCCAGCAGAATGGCGCGCAGGCTTGCAAGCCGCGCTTCATCCGCCTCGCTGTGCGGCCACATTCTTGAGACGGTTGAGAATATTGTGGCCTTCGAAATTTCCTTCGTCGGTCACGTCATAGTGGCGCGCAAGGAATTCGCCGGCCTCGGGGCCGATCAGTTCGACGATTTCGTTCTTTGACCAGACATAGAACTTGCCTTCCTCGCCCTCCGAGTCGGCGTCGAGCGAAGCGGCAAAAGCCCCCTCCTTTGTCGTCATCTCGCGCCTGAGCCATTCAACCGTTTCGCGCGCGCGCACCGCAAACAGCGTTTTGCCGCTGCGCTGATAGGCCAACGCCAGCAACTCGAGAAGCTGCGCGTTGTCGTAGAGCATCTTCTCGAAGTGCGGCACCAGCCAGCGTTCGTCGACGGAATAGCGCGAGAAACCCGCCGCCCAGATGATCGTAAATTCCGCCCTCGCACATTCTTTCGAGCGAATGTTCGACGGTCTCGAAGAAGCGGGTATCTTTCGTGCGGAGACCTGCGCGCCACAGCATTTCGAGAATGGCCGGCTGCGGAAACTTGGGCGCGCCACGCAGGCCCCCGTTGACCGGGTCGAACATATTGCCGACCTGCATGGCGGCAGCGTCGAGCTCTTTAAGGCCGATTGTCACCTTGCCGGCGGGCCGCGCCTTGTCAGCCAGCCGCGACAGCAGCGCGGCGCGATTTTGTTCGATCTGGCCTGGCTCCTCGCGGAACAGCCGCGCAACTTCGCGCAAGACATCGACAAAAGCCGGCCGGCCAAACCGCGATTCTTTCGGGAAATACGTGCCCCCCCACACCGGCTCCGCCTGCGGCGTGAGAAACATCGTAAGCGGCCAGCCACCCTGTTCGCCCAGGATATGCAGCGCATTCATGTAAATCTGGTCGATGTCGGGCCGCTCTTCCCGATCGACTTTGATATTGACGAAGAGCTCGTTCATTACTTGCGCTGTGGCTGCGTCCTCAAAGGACTCGTGCGCCATCACGTGGCACCAGTGACAGGCGGCATAGCCCACTGAGAGCAGAATCGGCTTTTTGGTACGCCTGGCTTCAGCCAGCGCGTCAGGGCCCCAGGTCCACCAATCGACCGGGTTGTGCTTATGCTGGAGCAGATAGGGAGAAGTCGCCTGCGCCAGGCGGTTCTCGTGCGTGCTATTGGAACCGGACATTGCTGCACGCTAGCGCGGATTTGCGCGTCGGACCAATGGACTATGGCTTGCGATGCAGCCGCTCCAGCTGGCCGAGAATCAAGCCGCTGTCGGGTGATGGCTGATAGGCGCCAATGAGCGATTCCGCCTCGTGCAATTCCGCATCTGCGTCACAGCCGTGCGAAGCCAGCCATCGCAACGCGATGAACTGCTCGCCTCTCCCGAGCCGGCCGAGCAATTCTTGGTAGGAGCGCGGGTCATTTGCTTTTGGCCGGTAAATGCCGCCGAACTGCTTATGAAGATTGCCAAGCGCGGCACCGCATAGCTCCGGCGTTGGCTCGAGGTCGAGGACAGGCAAGGTCTCCAGCAATATGCGCGCTCCAGATTCGTCCTTGTTCAGGATTTCGACGGCGTCGGCAGTGCGGTGGTCGAGCCTGCGCGCGCCGGCCAATACCTGCTCGCGCAGAGATTTGTCGTCGGCGAACTTGAGCCATGCTTTCAGATGTGCACGCGGTGTGAGCATGGAAAACCGTTCGGGGTCTTCATAAAGGGCGCGTCCAAGCCGCTTGGGATCGCGCAACTCGGCCAGTTGGTAAATGTCGTAGCCCGGATCGCGATAAGCCTTGACCATTGTTTCCCAAATTTGAGCTTCCGCGGCACCGGGGCAGTCGTAGTCGATCAGCCAAGTCATCGCGGACACTGCGTCGCTAACCGCAACCGCGATATCCTTGAACGGCCTGGAATCTGGCTCTTTCAGGGTAAGTGCCGCGGCGCGCTGGCGTAGAAGATTGCGCGCCTTTTCACACAGCGCTGGCGTTGGCGTGAGATCGAAGGCGCCGAGTCGCCCGAGCGGGAAATCGCCGCGCTCAAGCATGAGCTCGGCGTCGCTCTGGCGTCGCTCGAGACGGCGGATGCGGTCGACCGCGTTGCTCACGAGCGTCTGGTCGGGAGCAGCCAGAAACGGCACCCACTCCCACAAAGGAGAATCCGTCGTCAACTTGGCGAAGTCGGCAGCATTTTTTGCGCGTGCTGCCTCCATTTGATCACCCACGGCGCCACGCATTTGCTGGAACGGTACCAGTGCGATGCACAGCAGAAGGACAGAGCCCCACGCAACGGCGCCCGCGTAAATGCCCGGAACGCGGGCATGAATGCCGGGCAGGAGTGCCCAGAAGGAAAAAGCAACCACGATTGGCGGCGCCAGTGCGGGAATGATGATGGGCCAACGATAGGGAGCAAGCTCTGGAGCCCGCAGCAGTTCGAGCGCGCTGAGTGCGGCATCGCCCGAGACCGGGATAAGGACGAACGCTGCGATGGCCGCCGGCGTCGGCATTGCACCTTTGAAGAACGCCATAAGGCCGAGGACGGCGAGCAGCACCCACAGCAAAATGATGGCGATAGCGCAGTAAGCCTGCGTCAGTGCATTACCTGCGGCATCGCTGCCGGTAAGGTCGTTCAGCAAAGCCAACTGCATCGCCCACAACAGCAGCGCGATGATGCTCAAGCCGGCGGCAATACCGACGCTGGCCGGCGATGCTTTATCTCGCGCGGGCATGCCAAATCCCCCAGCGCCCGGAAGCCGGGCACCCCCCTCTGTCGCACCGGAAGGGCACCGGGTTCAACTGGTTGGACCGTCCGCTCGTCACCAGCGAAAAACGGCTATTTCTGCCGCTTCCAGCTTACAACCGAGCTGCCGCCGCCGGCCGACGCCGCGGCGACAAAGAACGACATTTCATCGCCGTTCATCTTGTAGGGCCGCGCCTGGATGCCGCCGTCCCAGTTCGGCAAGGTCGCGTGTTCGACTTGGAATACGATCTTGTCTCCGTCAACACTGTAAGTGCCGAAATGCGAGATACTGCCCTGCACGACCGCCTTGTTTTCGTCTGGCGTCGCGTTCATGCGGTTGCCGCTTGCGATCTTGGGTAAACCGTCACGCACGATCGATAGCACGTAGTGACCATTGCTTTCGAAATAGAGAACACCGTGTGGGTTTGGCCCGAACTGTTCGATCTTCTTTCCGTCGCGATCGAGCACGTTGGACACAAGTTGCCAGGTGCCGACGAAATCTTTTGCTCCCTCCGCGAAAGCGGCCGCGGTGCTGAAGCTGAGACAGGCCGCCGCCATGGACGTCAGCGCAAGCCGTTGCATGCTAACCATCGTCGCCTCCCTCGAATTGTTTTTCTGGCTGCCGTGGCCGCAACCGAGGGAAGTCTACCACTGCCTTTGCGAGTGCGAAGGGCTGTGGTCGCATGGCGTGGGACTGGTTACACCGCCCGATAAATTTCCCATCGGGCCGAGCCGGACACGACATAAGGTTCCATGTCTTTGCTCCATTTTTTGTGAGCGTCGATCTTGCCAAGTGCGGCCCAACACTTTTCGAGATCGGCCAGATCAGCCACCTGCCATTCATGGATGACAGTTGCTTCACGCGCGCCAATCGAGCCGGTGAGCATGCGTCCTTTTTCGGCGGTCCAGCCGATCTGCGGTGCGATGGTTTGCGCCCAGTTGCGAAGCATGTCGATGACAGTCTGCTTGTGGCCGAAGCGCGCGTCGATTTGCCAGCGTGCGATCATCATGGTGTGCCCCCTACTCGTCCCAGGCCTGAACAACAGTTTGGCGCGCGATCTTGCCGCCCTTGAGCTCGCACAAGGCCATGCACAGCACTTTCAGCCCGTCGGGATAGGCGCAGGCCTGACGGAACGCGAGCTGGTTACCATCGACAACGCTACTTTCGACCCGATGCGTCATCGCGCGGCTGCAGATGTCGTCCCAAAACGTTCCGATGGCCGTTTTGCCTTTCACTTCGCGTGGCTTGCTTGGTGGATTGTTGCGGTCGACAATCTGCAAGACAGCGTCGTCAGCGTAGAAGTTCGTAAGCGCGCGGCCGTCGCGCGTTTCGATAGCGCGCTTGATCCCCGCGCCGGTAACGGCATTGGTCGTTGCGTCCATAGTATCCTCCGGTTGTTCGCTATGAGCAGTGGCCGCTTCCGTCGAACGGAAGCGGCATGAGTGTGACGGCAGCGCTACTTCGCCATTCCTGTTGTGGTCTTTGGTTTTTCGCCGGCCAGCTTCAGGACAGTGTCGGTCTCGTGTTTGAACGACGCCAGATCGATCTGCATGCCGTTGAGCACGGTGCTCCAGTGACGCGAGATCGCCGCCGTCGCCACCGCTTCGCGAATCTCTTCGTCGGTGGCGCCGTTGGCCTTGGCGACGGCCGTGTGGAAATACACGCAGTATTGGCATGGGATCTGCGCGGAAACCGCGAGGCCGATCAGCTCCTTGGTTTTGACGTTGAGGCTGGTTTTGGAATTGAGCTGAACTGATTTGAACTCGGCCCAGGCTCCCGCAATGCCGGATTCCGGGAACGCCTTGAAGAAAGATGGCACCATGCCAAGCGTCTGCTCGATGTCGCGATAGGTCGCTTGTGGTGACTCGTCGGCCGCGCGAGCCACCTGAGCTAGACCGGTGACGAGTCCAATTACGAGGGCTGTTCCAAGAACGGCACCAATTCCGGTGATCGTGCGCATAACTGCTCTCCTCTTTCATATGCCGCGGACTGGCTACTGCGGCTTCTGAGGGTCACAGTTAGGATGGAAAAAACCTGCGTTGCTTCGCCCGAAAGGGCCATTTTGCTATGGCCCGTACGGGCTATAGGCCGCCGCGCGGGGCCGTACGCCCGACCAGTGCCGCTGCGGCTGCGCGGGTTGGAAGGTCGAGCTTGAGCAGGATATTGGCGACATGCCGCTTGATTGTGTGGTCGCTCAAGTTCAGCCGCTTGGCGATGGCAGCGTTACTGAGGCCGTCGGCGACCAAGGCAAGCACCTCGCGTTCCCGTGCGCTCAGCGCCTCCAGACCGGCTGGCCGCGCGATCGGCGCGATCGGGTCGAGGTGTTGGGCGTCGGTCACGGCGAGCAATCTGAGTTCGCCGGGTATTCCATCCAGTGTCTCGCTGCCGCGCTCGGCGAAATGCAACCCGGAACCGGCGACCAAATCCGCGACAACGCCGGAGACCAAAATCTCGGCTGAACGCGCCTTGGTGGAAATATCCTTGGCGACATGGACAGTAAGCCCGGCGAATTCCTGATCGCGAATTTCGATCTCGCCCGTGTGTATGCCGGCTGCGAGCTCCAGTCCGAACGCGTGCGCGGCATCGCGCAGGGCAAGTCCGCAACGGACCGCACGCGCAGGTCCGTCAAAATAGCCGGCCATTTCTTCTGGGCTTTGAATGGCAAGATGGCCGTCGTAGCGCGCGAAGGCCTGCGCGGCGCTGTCGCGCAACTTGTCGATCCGTTCTTGCCAGGCGCGATCGCCCAGACGCGCGGCCTGCCGGACCGGCGATACCAGCTTGGCAGCGAGCACAGTTGCAAGCACGCGATCGCCAACAGGCGATGGCCGCGCACCGGTCAGGAACTCCTCGATTTCGTCAATGATGGGGTCGATCTCCCCGGTCCAGATCGGATGGTCATGACCGGGAAATTCCGCAAAGCGCGCGCCGGCGATTTTCTCGGCGAGATATTGGCCGCCGGCGAATTTGATTCGCGTATCGTCGCGGCGGTGAATGACGAGCGTCGAAACCCGGATCGTCGCGAGCACCGAACGCACGTCGATTGCGGCATTCATGCGCGCCAGAGCGATGGCGGCATTTGGACTTGCGGAATTGCGCTCGTAGCGTCCCCACCAGGCAGGAAACCGCCCATCCTTGGATTGTTCGGGAGCAAAGCGCGGCGCATTGGCGCCGGTGCCCCATGAGCTCTCAATACCGCGAATGAATTCCTCAAGAGCCTCGCGGCCCATGACCCAGGTGTGGAAATGCGCGTAGGCGCCGTACAAAATAAGCGCGCGCGTACGGTTGGGATAAGTTGCAGCAAACAAAATTGACATGGGGCCGCCCTCCGAAGCTCCGAGCAAGGCCGCGCGCCCACTGCCAACCGCGTCCATCACGGCGCGTACATCGTCCATGCGCGTTTCCAGCGATGGAAGATGATGGGTATCGACACGATCACTTAAGCCTGTGCCGCGCTTGTCGAGCATAATCAGGCGGGTGAACGAACCCAGCCGCGTCATCAGATGGCTAAAGCCGGGGTCTTCCCAGTGTGCATCAAGATTCGAAATGAATCCGGGAACGAAGACCAGGTCGAGCGGCCCGTTGCCCACGATCTGATAGGCAATGCGGATGTCGCCGCTTTTGGCGTAGCGCGTTTCCGGAGGTTTCACGTCAGCCGCCCCACCATGTGGCAGTCCGCCAATCGACCGGTGACAGCTTGCGCAACAGCTGGGTCAAGTTAAGACGTTTTTTCAGTTTGTGCCAATTGGCGTACCCGCGCGGGGCTTGACCCCGTCTGGTCTCGGCGCTTCCGTGCCGGCGATGATTGGTTCAATGCGCGAGACCATTTTTGCTCTTTCGTCAGGGCGGCCGCCGGCGGCGATCGCGGTCGTGCGCGTGAGTGGCGCGCGCGCCGGTGCTGCGCTCGAGGCGCTTACCGGCAAGGTCCCCGATCCACGAAAGGCTGCGCTGGCGCAGGTTCGTGGACCCGATGGTGAGGTTATTGATCAAGCGCTGGTGCTGTGGTTTCCGGCGCCTCAGAGCGAGACGGGCGAAGATGTCGCCGAGCTTCAATTGCACGGCGGGCGTGCGGTGATTGCGGGCGTGTTGTCGGCGCTTTCGCGCGTTGAAGGGTTGCGTCCGGCGGAGGCCGGTGAGTTCACCCGCCGGGCTTTTGAGAACGGGAAGCTGGACCTCACTGCTGTCGAAGGCCTGGCTGATCTCGTGATGGCGGAGACCGAAGGCCAACGCCGACAGGCCTTCCGGCAAATGACCGGCGCTCTTGGTAAGCGTGCCGAAAGCTGGCGATCGCAATTGATCCAGGCGCTGGCGCTAGTCGAAGCGCGCATTGATTTTTCCGACGAAGTGGACGTGCCGCAGGATCTCGTGACGCCGGCATTACAAATTGCGCGCGCGCTTGAAGGTGAGATCTCGTCTGCACTGGCGGATGGTGGCCGCGGCGAACGGCTACGCGAGGGCTTGGTTGTTGCCATCGCTGGCCCACCGAATGCCGGGAAGTCCACGCTGCTCAACCGGATTGCAAAACGCGAAGCGGCGATCGTTTCACCTTATGCCGGCACGAACTCGGGACGTCATTGAGGTGCATTTGGATCTCGCGGGATTGCCGGTGACGCTGCTCGACACCGCCGGTATTCGTGAAACAGACAACCCCGTCGAACGTGAGGGCGTGATCCGCGCGCGTGCGCGGGCCGCAAGCGCTGATTTAGTGCTGTGGGTGGTGGACGCTACCGATTCCGCGTATCCAGACGGGCCTGAGTCGGCCGCCACGTCCCCGCCGATTTGGGTCGTATTCAATAAAGTTGATGCATTACAAATAGATAGCCAAAGAAATGAACATTTTAAGCAAAATAATAGAAAGAATGAACTGAAATCACATACTAATAGGGCGTTAGGAAGTATGGTTAACTCCGGGTTAACGGATAGAAGTGAACTTAAATTCAATAATAATGAACTTATATTCAATATTTCAGCGACTACCGGCGAGGGCTTCGATGCGCTGTTAGCAAGGCTGGCGCAACACGCGGAAAGTGCCTTGGGCGCTGGAGAGTCGGCACTTGTGACGCGCGAAAGGCATCGGCGCGCGTTGGAAGACACGCGGGCGGCTTTGCGGCGGGCGCTGGCGCGCGACCTCTCTGGTAGTGAGGATCTCTTGGCAGAAGAGTTGCGAATTGCAGGGCGTGCGTTGGGACGCCTCACCGGCCGGGTCGATGTGGAAGATGTTCTGGACGTGATTTTCCGCGACTTCTGCATCGGCAAATAGCGCTTCGGTGATGCCTGCCGCCTGTCATTGCCTGGCATCAAGCGCTGGATTTCGGGGTCAGGTGGTGAGGTGGATGAAATCGGCCGTGTTCAAGTGGCCAAAATAGGCTGGTTTTCCGCAAGAAATAGCGCGAGAGATGCAGAGAAATCGCGCAAAATAACGCCCGAGTGCCCCGACCCAACCGCGAAGTGTTTCACGTGAAACATTCTCGGAAAATGCCATTGTTTTTGACCCCTCCCCCCTCCTCCGCTACAAGGCCAAATCCGAGGGTTTTGATGTCTGATCGATTCGACGTCGTAGTTATTGGCGGCGGCCATGCAGGCTGTGAAGCCGCGGCTGCTGCTGCGCGCATGGGCGCTCAAACAGCCCTCCTTACGCACCATTTCAGTACCGTCGGCGCGATGTCCTGCAATCCCGCCATTGGCGGGCTCGGAAAAGGCCATCTGGTCCGGGAAATCGATGCTTTGGACGGCCTTATGGCTCGGGTTGCTGACTTTGGCGGCATTCAATTCCGTGTTCTCAATCGCCGCAAAGGCCCTGCCGTGCGCGGCCCGCGCGCGCAGGCTGATCGCAAGCTCTATGCGGTGGCAATGCAGGCCGCAATTCGCGAAACGCCCAACCTCGAAGTGATCGAAGCCGAGGCGGATGACCTTGTTATCCAGGGCGGCCGCGTCCGTGGCGTCAAATTTGCTGGTGGCCGCGAAGTATCCACGGGCGCCGTCGTTCTGACGACCGGCACGTTCTTGCGTGGCCTCATCCACATCGGCGAAAGACAAATTCCTGCTGGCCGCGTTGGTGAAGCGCCGGCGCTTGGACTTTCGCGTACGCTGGAAAGAATTGGCTTTACCCTAGGCCGTTTGAAAACCGGTACGCCGCCGCGCCTCGACGGACGCACGATCGACTGGTCCGCACTCGAGATGCAGCCTGGCGACAATCCGCCTGAGCCATTTTCAATTCTCACAACGCGCATCGAAAATCCGCAAATCCAGTGTGGCATCACGCGCACCGTCGAAGCCACGCACAAAATCATACGCAGCAACGTGCACCGCTCGCCGATGTATTCTGGACAAATCGAAAGTCGCGGCCCGCGATACTGTCCATCAATCGAAGACAAGATCGTAAAGTTCGGTGATCGCGACGGGCACCAAATTTTTCTGGAGCCGGAGGGCCTCGACGATCACACCGTTTACCCGAACGGAATTTCCACGTCGCTTCCGGAAGATGTTCAGCACGAACTGGTCGCAACCATTCCGGGATTGCAGCGCGCGAAATTTGTTCGTCCAGGCTACGCGATCGAATATGATTACGTCGATCCGCGCGAACTCACTTCAACGCTTCAAACGAAACGCCTGCGCGGACTGTTTTTGGCCGGACAAATCAACGGCACCACAGGCTACGAAGAGGCTGCAGCACAGGGACTTCTTGCAGGTCTCAATGCAGCAGCTCTGGCGGGTGAGGGCGATGAAATCATTGTCGATCGCGCGCAAGCCTATATCGGTGTGATGATTGACGATCTCGTTACGCGTGGCGTCAGCGAACCATATCGCATGTTTACGTCACGCGCCGAATATCGTTTGCAGTTGCGCGCCGACAACGCCGATCAGCGTTTAACTGAAAAAGGAATCGCTGTCGGATGCGTTGGCGCAGAGCGTGCACGCTTGCATCAGAAAAAACTTTTCGCGTTGAATGACGCGCGTGACTTTGCAAAGTCGGTTTCACTTACGCCGAAAGAAGCCGAACGTCATGGACTGTCTCTCAATAAAGATGGCCAGCGTCGCACGGCGTTCGAGTTATTATCGTATCCCTCTGTGGCAATCTCGGACCTCGCAAAGATCTGGCCGCGTTTCGGCGAACTCGCACCGAAGATCGCTGAGCAGATTGAAATCGACGCCAAGTATGAGGTCTATCTTTCGCGCCAGGCCGCCGACATCGCGGCTTACCGTCGTGACGAAAGTTTCGAGTTGCCGGACAATTTCGATTACGCGGCGTTGCCAGGATTATCGAACGAGATGAAACAGAAATTACAAACACACCGGCCGCGGACGATCGGACATGCCGGTCGCATCGATGGTGTTACGCCGGCGGCGTTGACGCTGCTGGTTGCTCACGTCCGGCGCGGCAAGAAAAATTCCGCGAAGTCAGCGTGAGCAGCAGCGGGCAGGGCACGCTCGATTTAAAGAACGACAAGGCACGCGCCCTCGCGCTCTTTCCTGTTTCACGTGAAACGGAGAGGCGGCTCGACACATATGTCGACGTGCTGATGCGCTGGCAGAACAAACTCAACCTCATTGCACCGTCGACCGTTCGCGAGTTGTGGACACGGCACGTTGGCGACTCGCTCCAGCTACTGCCTTTGGCCCCCGAAGCTCGAACTTGGGTGGACTTTGGGTCGGGGGGCGGATTCCCGGGGATGCCCATTGCCTGCGCACTTGCGGACGAGCCCGGCACCAAGGTGCATCTCATTGAAAGTAATGGAAAAAAGGCAGCGTTTTTGAGGGAGGCGGTGAGGGCAGCCGGGGTGGCAGCCGTAATCCACCAAGAACGGGCCGAGAAGTTTGCGGAAAACTGTGCAGAACCGGTGCAAGTTGTGACCGCCCGAGCCTTGGCCCCATTGAAAACGCTGTGCGATCAGGCCTTTCCTTTGGTCAGCCGAGGTGCGGTTGCTTTGTTCCTAAAGGGACAAGATGTAGATGCTGAATTGACCAGTGCCGCTAAATATTGGAGAGTTGAGGCCACAAAAGTACCAAGCAAGACCAGTCCCGGAGGCTCAATTGTGGTGATCCGCAGTCTCAAGCCGGCTGGCGGCACGTAAATAGGCCGCCCGGGGTCGCCTCAAGCCCCCCGCCAGGGCAGTCGATCGAACCGATGGAATGCCGACCATGTCTGATATTCCGACCCCAGAAGCATCCGGTGACCCCCAAATTGTCGCCTTCGGCAAACCGGCTGCCCGGCCGGATACCGTTCGCCCGCGGGTACTGGGGATCGCTAATCAGAAGGGCGGAGTCGGCAAGACCACGACGGCCATCAATCTCGGCACAGCGCTGGCCGCGATCGGCGAACACGTGCTGATCGTCGACCTCGATCCGCAGGGCAATGCGTCGACCGGCCTTGGCATCGAACGGAAATCGCGCCGCACGTCGACCTACGATGTGCTGACGGGGGCTGCGCCGATGCGCGATGCCGTCCTGCAGACCGCCGTGCCGCAATTGTTCATCGCGCCGTCAACCATGGATTTGTCCGGCCTTGAACTCGAGATCGGTCAACATCGCGATCGCGCCTTCCGTCTGCGCAACGCATTGCGCGCGCTCAACAGCGGGCCGCGCAATTACGATTTCACTTATGTCCTGGTCGACTGTCCGCCGTCACTCAATCTGCTCACCGTCAACGCGATGGCCGCGGCAGATTCGATTCTCGTTCCGCTGCAGTGCGAGTTCTTCGCGCTCGAAGGTCTGTCGCAGTTGATGAAAACCGTTGAGCAGGTCAAGACCACACTCAATCCGACCCTGTCGATCCACGGCATCGTGCTGACCATGTACGACTCGCGCAACAATCTCTCCAACCAGGTCGTTGCCGATGTACGTCAACACATGGGCAGCAAAGTTTATGAGACAGTAATTCCGCGCAACGTTCGTATCTCGGAGGCACCGTCCTACGGCAAACCGGTGTTGGTCTATGATCTCAAATGTGTGGGCAGCGAAGCGTATCTGAGGCTTGCTACCGAAATCATCCAGCGCGAGAAGGCGTTGAAGGCGGGATAACGGCCTGCGAGCTCAAATTCGCGCGGGCACACTCAGTTTGACTGCCATAGGCAGGGAATTCGGAAAGGCATAGCGTGGCACGGAATTCGGGAGCAGCGGCAATGGCGGATCATTCGCGATTGGGACGCGGCCTGGCCGCGCTGATCGGCGACGTTGGCGATGAAACGTCCGTTGGCGGCAGCGGACGCAAGCCGCGCCGCGCGCCCGTTGAAAATCTGCGGCCTAATCCGCGCAACCCGCGCCGCCTGTTCACCGATACCGAACTTGGCGAACTCTCCGACTCGATCCGTGAGCGCGGCATTATTCAGCCGATCGTCGTGCGCGTCTTGCAAGGCGATAATTTCGAGATCATTGCCGGGGAGCGGCGCTGGCGTGCTGCACAGCGCGCCGGACTTCATGACGTACCAATCGCGGTTGTGGAAGCAAACGACGCGCAGGCGCTCGAATTTGCCATCATCGAAAACGTGCAGCGCGCCGATCTCAATCCGATCGAGGAGGCGAGTGGCTATCTTGCCTTGATGGACGATTTCAACCGCACGCAGGACGAAGTTGCCCATATCGTCGGCAAGAGCCGGCCGCATGTTGCGAATACGATGCGGTTGCTCAAATTATCCGAACCGATCAAGCAACTGGTGCGCTCTGGTAAAATTTCTGCCGGACACGCGCGTCTATTGCTCGGTCAGCCGAACGCCGAACAGATTGCGCATGAGATTATCGACAAAGGCCTGAGCGTGCGCCAGGTTGAGGTGGAAATGCGCAAAGACGGCGCTGCCCAGGCGCGGGATGTGCGGCGCGAGGCAAAGGGCCATACCAGTGGGGCCAGGGATGCGGATACGCGCGCGCTTGAAAAACGCGTGTCCGACGTGCTCGGACTGGAAGTGAGCGTCGATCATCGCGGCGAGGGCGGCACACTGCGGATCAAATATCGAAATCTCGATCAGCTCGATGCAGTGCTGAAAAAGCTCGGCGGCTGAAGCTGTCCTAGTCGGTCGTGCTGGCGACGCTCATCAGTTGCAAGCCTCCGACCGGCCCCGGCGTCCAATCTTCACCAGGCAAGAGCGTGATCCGGACGTCTTCGATCAAGCCGCGCGACAGGAACGGATCGAAGTAACGCATGCTGCGCTCATTCAGATCGAGCACCCGACCAGGCTTAAGCCGCCCGACATCATTGATCCTGACGATGACCTGTTTTTCGCCGCTTTCAACAAGCGCAAACGTGGGCTGGTAGAGCTTGCCGTAGCGCACGCCGCCAAACTGCCCACGCAAATCGGTTTGGACCGCGGCCGTCCAGGCAGCGGGATCATAAAGTTCGCCGGAGGCTGTTTGGCTGCCGCCTTCTTCGATTCCGTCCCGGTATGGATTGTACGTCGAGACGGTCCCCATGATCATTGCATTGTTGAGCGCGGCTTCGCTTTGTATGCGAGGTAACCCCATAAAAGCGGCGAGCTTCAGAACTGAGCGATAGGCGGGCGTAAATTTCGGCAGCACTTTGTTGCGTGCAAACGAAATCAGATCCGCGCCGCCAGCGCCCGTGCCGGTCGATGCGTTCCGTATCGACTCAAATATGCCATCGCGGATCCGGGGAACGACGGAGAGTGAGGCGGATTCACCCTCTGCTAACGGCAGAGCGAGACGCGACAACGCTGCCAACGAAGCTGCGTCACACGTCTCAGCGGGATCCGCCGGGCTGCTGATTTCAGCGTCCGCCGCCACTTCGATAGTGGTTTCCGTTCGATCACTCGCTGCGGTGAGCGCCAACACGACGGTGCCGGAATCCGCATCGATCCGAATCGCCGCCGCCCACGAAGCTGAATAGCCGCTCTCGATTTCGTCCCACACCATGCCGACCAGAAAGGTAAGCGCGAGAATGAATCTCATCGCGGCCCGGCCGCGCTGTGCGGAATGGCTAGTAGATTCTCGACTACGCTGGGGAGACGACGCTGGCGGGGACATCAACACCGTCGGCACTTGAATTACATTCGAGGAGTAATCCTCTACCGGGCGCCGATAAAACGCGTGTAAAATACGTCGTGAAAACATTTATAGAATTTGATGCAAATGCCGGTGTTCTCCCGCACCCTTCCTCCAAAACGCTACGTCTGCGCTGATGCGCTGTCTGTCGTCTAAAAAGATGAGACGAGCGCCCTTTCGCGGTCTTTCTGCCACATAGTTAACTGAGATTGTCGCGTATAGCTTAGTGATGCATCTTGTGATTGGTCTTGTGCACGACCGGGCATCGGGGAGTCATAACATTCATCCGCACCTCGAGCGGTTCGCTGAAGCCCGGCCCAATCGGACCCAGAACGTCGCGGCTGCGAGGCGTGCGACGATCGAGGTTATGAATTCCAGGGCCGACGAAGGTAATGAATCCGCCAGCGGCCTACCAATGATCGCCACACCCGGCGACGCAATGGTGGTGGTAGACGATGCCGTCGGAATAACGGCCACGAACGCAAAAGTGCTGAAGGTCGTCCGCATCCACTTGCTCGTCGTAACCTCCAGTCAAGGCACCGTACGGCCATACGTAGAGCGCTGAACTCCGCGGCGCGTTTTTGATTTGCGGAAACGGTGCAACCGCGTAAAGGCTGTATGTCTGTGGCGGGGCTGATTTCGCGCCGCAGCCGGAACTGCGACCTGTGTTGCTACAACTACCGCGCGATACTAGGCTTTTTGCCTTTGCAGCCCTGGGCGTCCCGAAATACAGTCGGGGGTCTATTTGATGAGTTTTTTCGAATGCGCGCGCGACGAGATGCCGCCCTACGCCTCCTCACGACGATGCTGGTGGCGTCAGTCTTTTTCCCTGTGGCGTTTTTTATCTATGCTGCCTGGATCAACTATCAGAACATCTTTGCCCGCGCCGACGAACAACTTGCGGCGTCGCTGAATGTCCTTTCCGAACAGGCATCAAAAGTCTTTCAATCGGTTGATCTGACGTTCGCCGGTGTTGATGCTGTTGTCGGTGATCTCAGCGACGACCAGATCAAGGCGTCCGCAGAGACCATTCATATCCAGCTGAGCAAACTCGAGAAGGCGTTGAAGGCAGTCGACGGCATATTGGTGGTCGATAAAAGCGGACGCCCGCTCGTCTCTTCGGCGGGCTTCCCGGCTCCCGAAGGGGCTAGCGTGACCGACCGCGACTATTTCATCGCCCAGGCGGATCGGGACGTGGGCACTTTCGTCGGTCAGATATTGGAGCCGCGCGTCAGGAAGGTGCCCTTCTTCGGCGTCAGCCGCCGGCGACCCGCGCCCAACGGGCAATTCGCGGGCGTCATCATGATTGCGGTCGTGCCGCAGGTGTTTACCGATTTCTACAACGAACTTGGCCGCGACAATACGGAAAGTTTCTCGCTGGCGCGAAGTGACGGTGCAATTCTGGCCCGCCATCCTGAGCCGCCAGGGGGCGTCACGCATTTCGGACGCAGTAGCGGGTTCATGCTCAACGTCACCACCAATCCCGAAGGGGGTATCGTCACGAGCAACAATTCGGTTGACGGTTTTCAGCGGCGCATCGCGTACCGCAAGCTTGGGTATGCCAATTTATATGTTTCCGACGGTTTGGAGACTCAGACGATAGTAAACGAATGGATTCGGCTGATGTCGACCCATTTGTTCTTCGGCGTTCCCGCGACAACTTTTCTCTTTATCCTTGTCTTGTTGACCATCCGGCGAACGCAGGCGTTCTACGCGGAAGCAGAGCGCCGCGAAGTGGCCGAACAAGCGCTTCGGCAGTCACAGAAGATGGAAGCCGTCGGCCAGCTGACCGGTGGAGTCGCGCACGATTTCAACAATCTTTTGACGATCATCATCGGCAATCTCGGAATTGCCAAACGGGGTGTTGTCGAGGCGCGCGCAGAAAGGGCTCTCAACAATGCGCTCGTTGGCGCTGAGCGCGCTGCTCAATTGACCCAGCGGCTGCTCGCCTTTTCGCGCCGCCAACCGCTCAATCCGAGAGTGCTCGATGTCAACAAGCTTATCTTGTCTATTTCGGATCTTCTGGTCCGCACGCTCGGCGAAAATATAGAACTCGAGTCGATCGGTGGGGCCGGCCTTTGGAAAGTTGAGGTCGATGCTTCCGAGCTGGAATCATGCTTGCTTAATCTGGCACTGAACGCGCGCGATTCGATGCCGGAAGGCGGAAAACTGACGATCGAAACCAGCAACGCTTATCTCGATGATGAATATTGCCGCCAACACGACGGGATTGTCCCCGGTCAATACGTGCTGATCGGGATTACCGACAGCGGGGCCGGGATGTCCACCGAAACGATTGAACGGGCATTCGAACCGTTTTTCACAACCAAGGAAGCTGGCAAGGGTACCGGGCTGGGCCTAAGCCAGGTTTATGGCTTCATGAAGCAGTCCGACGGACATGTAAAAATCTACAGCGAGCCCGGGGAGGGCACCACGATCAAGCTCTATCTGCCCCGGCGTGACGGCGACGAGGCCGCCACTTCTGCAGACGACAGCGAGAGTTCCGACCGAGGGGGCGGCGAAACGATCCTTGTCGTCGAGGATGATGATGGCGTTCGCCAATATGCGGCCGAGATCCTCAGAGATCTGAATTACCAGGTCATCGAGGCCAAAGATTCGGCGAGCGCTCTGCGTCTGCTCGACGCCGACAAGAAATTCGATTTATTGCTGACGGACGTCGTACTTCCTGGCAAGAACGGCCGCGAGCTCGCGAACGAAGTCGAACAGCGTCGTCCCGATGTAAAAATTATCTTTATGACCGGCTATTCGCGAAACGCCATCGTGCATCATGGCCGCCTCGACGCCGGCACCGATCTCATTCCAAAGCCGCTGATCGAACGCGTGCTGGCACGAAAAATCCGACAGGTTCTCGACAGCGCTTCACGCGGCCAGTGACTATCGCCTGGGGGTTTAGGAACCAAACTTGCAAATCCGACGTTTGGACTTGGGCTTTCCCGAGGAGGCGAGGATGCGACTAATTCTTTTGATCGTACTTTTATTGCTCGTGTTGGGTGCATTGCCGACGTGGCCGTATAGCACCGGCTGGGGCTACTATCCGTCAGGTGGGCTTGGCCTGGTTCTGGTTATCCTTCTGATCCTGCTCTTGCTGGGCCGGATCTAGCCGCCGCAAAATCAGACAGGCGAACTCTCGCGCTATTCCGTCTCCGAAGTTGACGGGAGCTCCATCTTATTGCGCAACGCGTCCGTGCCTTTGATGGTGTCAACCACTGTGCGATAGGCGCTCGAGACCTTGCCGCCCAGAGTTTTTGGACGCCGCTTGCGAAGCTTTCGCTTTTTGACCGGGGTGCGAGATTTCTTTCTAGTGAAGGGCCTGGATTTTTTCTTTCGTCTGGTTGCGGCTGACTTGCCGGTTTTTCGAGCCATCGAATTCCCCATGGTTCATAACGTTTTCAAATACAATCATAGAGCGTACGCGCCCCGATCGAAAGGCGTATTGCTCCGCTGCGCTGCCAAATTTCATTTTCTGTGCTGGATCGCCTCCGGTCCCAGCTGCTAAGCATCCCGGCCGGCGCCAGCGACCGGGGAGGACCAGAAGTGCCTGCATCACTACAAGGCGAATTGCAGCCGACGATCTATCGTTTCAAGCTTGGTAATTTCGAGATTGCCACTGTGTTGGACGCCAAGGCCATCCGGGAAGGCTTGCATCCGCATTACGGAGCCAACGATTCGGCTGAAGCGGTCCACGCGCTCGCCCGCGCCAACAATATCGACCCCCAACGTTTTGAGCACCCGAATATCCCGACCCTGGTGAACACGGGCGAACAACTTGTGCTGTTCGACACCGGTAATGGTGCGCTACCGCGCGAATATGAGCAGCTCAGCAAACGGCTGCCACCGGGAAATACGGCCGCGAGGCTGGCGCAAGCGGGGTATCGGCCGGAGGATATTGACATCGTTGTCACGACTCACGGCCATCCAGATCACATTGGTGGGCTGACAGAAGGCGGCAAGCCGGTTTTCCCGAAGGCGCGCTATGTGTTTGGTGCCGCCGAGTTCGATTTTTGGAAGCGTGGCGAGAACGTGCGCGAGGCGCGCAAGTTCAATCGCGAACTCTTCGTCAAGATTTGCGTGCCCTTGGCCGATCGTTCGACGTTCATAAAACCAGGCGACGAAGTCGTACCCGGTATCACGGCGGTGGACGCCGCCGGGCACTCACCTGGCTTGATGGCATTCCACATCGAAAGTGGCGGCAAGCGTTTCATGATCACCGCCGATACCTTCACCCAGTATGTGATGGCCGTACAGCGGCCCGAATGGCACTTCGAAATGGACGACGACAAGGATCAGGCAGTTGCCACGCGCAGACGCATCATCGACATGCTTGCAACCGACAAGCTTTTTGTCGCGAGCTTTCACATGCCATTCCCCGGCATCGGCTTCATAGAAAAGGGGCAGAGCGGCTATCGTTGGGTGCCGCACAGCTATCAGCTGAATTTATAAGCGGCGCGGGGAGTAAGGCTTACCCGCCGCCCCAGCGAAATGTCGGGACGGTTACTGGCTTGGGCTTGGGCTTATTTTCATCGCAACGGCCGATGCGATCTTCCACGGCCTGTGCTGTCCTGTTGTCGATGACGACGTAGTGACAGAGCGTGCCATCGCGCAGAGCGCGAGCGACGCGAGTGGTCCGTCCGTCCGTGCGCAGTTCGCTCTCCTGATCGCGAAACGTTCCGATCATCATGACCGCGCCCAGAAAAAGGCTAGCCCCGACTACAACAACAAAGAACGATGACACGATCGCCGCCCGCCAAAAGCTGGTGTGCGCGTCCAGTGATCGCTGTAAATCCCGGCGGGCCTCGGCGGCCTGCATTTTCCCGCCACCGCCCGCCATTTTGGGGCTCGCGTTCATGCCGGCATGCTTAACGGAAAAGCATTGATCACTTCTAAAGGCCTTGGTTCGGATTGGGATCGTCCAGGTAATTCGATTTAAGCAGCAAGCGCCAAGCGGCCGATTTAGGCCTTCTTTCGCGCACTCACCGCCAGCGACAGCAGGGTGCGTTGCGCTATCGCTTCCGCAATTGGCGCATTGCGGCGCACTTCGAGCGAAGCCTCAGCCAATTGCTCCATGGCGCGCAGCAGGCGCGGCGGCGACCATGCGCGCAACGCTTCGCCGACCTGACGCTCACGGCTGAAATGGACTGGAGGCGCAGCCCGTTTCATGGCGAACTCAATCGAGTCTCCGCCTTCGATCGCCAACGTCATCTTATGCAGATTGGCGACCTGGCGAATGGCCGCCGAGACAATCGCTGCAGGGGACGAACCGCTGGCGCGCGCCTTGCTGAATTCGCTATCGACTTCGCTGGTCCGCCCGGCAAAGGCAGCATCGATCACGCCGTCGAGCGCCATCTCGGACGCATCCGCCACCACTGCCATGACGTCGTCGAGGTCAACGGTTTTCTGTCCCTTCGCATAGAGAACTAGTTTTCTGATCTCATTGCGTGACGCTAAGCGGTCACCTCCAAGCAGGCCTAGCAGCGCTGAACGTGCGTCTGGCGCGATGCTGAGGTTTTCCGCGCGCAATTCTTCATCAATGAGTTGGGCGAGAGCACGCTCGTTGTCGGCATAGCAAGGCAATGCGGCCGCAACCTTTGCCTTTTCGCAAACCGCTCGTAACGGTGCGTTTTTGCGCAGATCACCTGCCTCGATAATGACACGGCACTCGCTCGACGGTGATGCGATTACGGTTTCGACAGCGGATGCGATATTGCGAGCACCAGCCTTCACCAACACGGCGCGCCGCCCGCCGAACAGCGGCACGGTGTGCGCTTCCTCCACGAGCCGCGCTGGATTTCCCGCCAGTTCGTCGCCTTCAATACGCGCCAGAGTGAAGGGATCGTTGGGGTCGTCGACTGACGCGCGCACGAGCGCATCGACCCGCTCGCGTACGAGCCCGGCGTCGGGTCCGAATACAAGAATAATCGGTTGCGCAGGATTTGGCTTGGCAATGAAGCGGTCGACGTCGGCAGCTTTAACGGCGGTCATGGCAACTGTTCTGGATCTTCACCATGAAGCCGAGTGTGACCTAAGTCCCCGCCACAAAATACGAGGCGAGGCGCGAGCGAATATTGTCGGCGATCACCTTTGCCGCCCGGTTTTCCGCATCACGCAAGCCACGATCGCCAGCGAAGCGCTGCTGCTGGCCGGGAATATTATAAGACACGCGAGAGAAGGTCTGTCCAACCACAACCTTCTTTCCCGTCGCGAGTTCGGTCAATGTGTAAGTCGCATCAACACCGTAATTCTCGACATCCGGTCGTGCCGTATTGATGTCGACGATCACTTGAAGCTGGCTGGCCGTGAGTTTGACGTCCAGGCGATGCGTCGGCGAGATGCCACCGCTGCCGCCGGTCAGGTCATATATCAGTTCGTTTCGCACGCCGACGCTGACGCGATCAATTCTACTGCCCCTCGGAGTATCGATTGGCGAAACTTCGACCGCGCTGAGCTGACCGGAAAGTCCGGTGCTACCACTAGGTGTTGGCCGCTCGGCATAGAGCGGCTGAAAACAGCCTGCAGTGAGGCCAGCCAGCGCCAGGGCCGCAAAAAACCTGGCAAAGCGCGGAATTTCAGACCACGACATTGACGATCCTTTGCGGGACGACGATGACCTTTTTCGGGCTTTTGCCATCCAACGCCTTTTTTACCTCATCGAGAGGCAAAACGGCAGCCTCTATCTCTGCAATTGTGGCGTCGCGGCGGACCGTGACCTCGGCACGCTTTTTACCGTTGATTTGAACGGGCAGGGTGACTGTATTTTCCACGAGCAAGTCGGGCTCGACCTCCGGCCAGGCCTCCGTCGCCACCAGGGTCTTGTGCCCGAGCGCCGCCCAGCACTCCTCGGCCAGATGCGGCATCATCGGATGAAACAGCCGCACGAGGATATCGCCCGCCTCACGCAAGGCCCAGGCAAGGTCATCCGCGGGCGGACTTTCGATATCCCCGATGGCATCGCCGAGTGCATTGGCGAATTCGTAGATATGGGCGACGCAGCGATTGAACCGGAGTTTATCGACGTCATCGGACACATGTGCGAGAGCACGGTGCGCCGCCTTGCGCACTTTAAGCGCTGCTTCGCCAAAATTTGGCGGCCGCGATACCGGTCCCTGTACATCGGCAATTTCGCCGATGAGCCGCCAGAGCCGTTGAACAAAACGCCATGCGCCTTGCACGCCTTCTTCGGTCCAGATCACGTCGCGCTCGGGCGGGGAATCCGACAGCATGAACCAGCGGGCGGTGTCCGCGCCATAAGCGGCGATGATGTCGTCGGGATCGATGGTGTTTTTCTTCGACTTGGACATTTTCTCGATAGAGCCGATCTCAATCGGCTCGCCGGTCGAAGCAAGCGTCGCACGCCGAGCATCGCCCGAGTCCCCGATCTTGCCATCGATCTTGACGTTGGCCGGCTCGACCCAGTCGCCGCCCTTGGTGCGGTAGGTCTCATGCACGACCATGCCTTGCGTAAACAGCCCGGCGAAAGGCTCGTCCATGCCGACGTGCCCGGTCTTGTGCATGGCGCGCGTGAAGAAACGGGAATAGAGCAGATGTAAAATTGCGTGTTCAATACCGCCGATATATTGATCGACCGCCATCCAGCGATCGGCCGTCTTCGGATCGGTCGGCGCGTCTTTGATCCAAGGATCGGTGAATCGGATGAAATACCAGGACGAATCGACAAACGTATCCATGGTGTCGGTTTCTCGCCGCGCCGGACCCGAGCATGCCGGACACTTCACGTTCTTCCAGGTCGGATGACGGTCGAGCGGATTCCCCGGCTTGTCGAAGGAAACATCATCGGGCAGCGTTACGGGGAGGTCTTTCTCCGGCACCGGGACAACGCCGCATTTGGCGCAGTGAATGATCGGGATTGGGCAACCCCAATAGCGCTGGCGCGAGATACCCCAGTCGCGCAGGCGATAATTGACCTGGCGTTGCGCAACCGGACGATTTCCGCGGGTCTCCTTTTCAAGGCGCTTTGCTACTTCTTCTTTGGCTTCATCGATAGTCATCCCGTCAAGGAAGCGCGAATTGATCATGCGGCCGTCGCCGTCATAGGCAACGTCGGTGATGACGAAGGTCTTGGCGTCCTGGCCTGGCGGGCAGACCACCGGTGTGTTGCCGAGGCCGTATTTGTTGACGAAATCGAGGTCGCGCTGGTCGTGCGCGGGACAGCCGAAGATGGCACCGGTGCCATAGTCCATCAGAATGAAATTGGCGACGTAAACGGGAAGCTTCCAGTTCGGATCAAACGGATGCACCGCCTTGATGCCGGTGTCGAAGCCCAGCTTTTCGGCGGTGTCGATTTCCGCCTGGGCGGTGCCCATCTTCTTGCACTCGATGATGAATGCCGCGAGTTTCGGATTCTTTGCCGCTGCGGCTTGCGCGAGCGGATGATCGGGCGACAGCGCCATGAACTTTGCGCCAAACAAGGTGTCAGGCCGCGTTGTAAAAATTTCCAGCTCGCTTTCCTTATTCGGAGCCGTTGCGGGATCGAGCATGAAGCGTAGCAATAGGCCTTCGGAACGGCCAATCCAGTTCTTCTGCATCAGCCGGACCTTGTCCGGCCAGCGGTCGAGCGTATCGAGCGCTTCGAGCAGATCTTCCGAATAGTCGCTGATCTTGAAAAACCACTGCGTCAATTCGCGCTGCTCGACTTCCGCACCTGAGCGCCAGCCGCGTCCGTCGATCACCTGCTCGTTGGCGAGCACGGTCTGGTCCACCGGATCCCAGTTCACCTTCGATTGTTTGCGCTCGACGAGTCCCACTTTGAGAAAATCGAGAAACATTTTCTGCTGGTGCTTGTAGTACGCCGGGTCGCAGGTTGCGATCTCGCGCGCCCAGTCGAGCGAGAGCCCCATCGACTGGAGCTGCTTCTTCATTGCGGCAATGTTGTCGTAGGTCCACGCCTTCGGATGCACCTTGCGATCAATGGCCGCGTTCTCGGCCGGCATCCCAAAGGCATCCCAGCCCATCGGATGCAATACGGCGTTGCCCATGGCGCGTTTGAAGCGCGCGACCACGTCGCCCATGGTGTAATTGCGCACGTGACCCATGTGGATGCGCCCCGATGGATAGGGGAACATCTCGAGCACGTAGTATTTCGGACGTGGGTCGTCGTTTTGGGTCGCGAATATGTTGCGCTCGGCCCAGATTTTCTGCCAGCGGGCCTCGGCCTCGCGGGCGTTGTAGCGCTCGTTTTTGCTCGAATCAGCGGTCATTTGCGCGTCTTTTTATGGCGCGCGGAACAGACACGAAAGAGGCCGTAGGGTCAACCGCCGCAAGACAATTCGCCTGAAAAATCAGCAGGAACCAGCCCCCGCTCGCGCAAGTTAGCCTCGTCAAAATAGGAGGTGCAGCATGGTCCAGGCTCAACAGATCAAGGAGCACATGGAAGTTTGCGGCTCCGACGGCGCTCACGTTGGGACGGTGGATTGCACGAAGGATTCAAACAGGATCGTGCTGACCAAGAGCGATCCCAAGTCCGGCGGACAGCATCACATTATCCCGCTCGATTGGGTCGACAAGATTGACGACAAGGTGCGCCTGAAGAAGTCCGCAAAAGATGCCATGGCACAGTGGCAGGCAGCGGCCTGATTGTAGTCGTGGTGGATGGCCGCGCGCTATCTGGCTACGAGCGCGCGGCGCACCGCATCCAGCAACGCAATGGCGTCATAAGGCTTTTCGATCACCGGTGCTTCTGGAAATCGTTTCGCATGCACGTCGTCGACGCGCATGCCGGTCAGAAAGACAAACGGCGTGCCTTTGCCAGCGAGTGCTTCCGCAACGCCAAGGCTAGTGCGTTCAGGACCGCTAAGTTTGACGTCAAGTACGGCAATATCGAACGTGGGCTCACGTTGCAGCAAATCGAGTGCTTCAGCCGCGCTTGCTACGCAAACGACCTGTGCCGCTCCCGCCCGTTCGAGAATCTGCTGGATGTCGAGGGCGATCAGGAATTCGTCGTCTAGGACCAGACAGCGCTTTCCGCTTAAGACCGATTGAGCAAGCACCGCGATTGGTCCTCCAGACCTCAATGGAACTTTTTCTTTTCATATGAATTGAGTTGGGCGGCATTTAAAAAAGACACAGGCTGGGCGATTTTATTTGCGATTTATTCGCAAGTTATTTTGGCTTTGGCCCACAAGCGTGCCGCTTTCGGACATTAATGCGGGTAATTGAGGTCCTGGCGGGGCTTGGCATGATCGTTGGAAATAACCGTTCAAATCATCACGTAACGCCTTGCGAGCAGTGCCCGCTGCGCAAGCGCTCCTGTCTGCGTGAATTCAGTGCCGAAGAACTAAGCTTTGTGAAGGAGTTCAAGATCGACGAGTTGCGCGTCGATGCGGGTGCAAGCTTTTTGCGGGAAGGCATGCGCAGTGAGCATCTTTACACCGTACTGAGCGGTTGGGCATTTCGATACAAGATGCTCGACGACGGCCGTCGGCAGATTCTCAATTACGCACTGCCAGCCGATATGGTTGGCCTGCAAGGCACCTTGATGCACGAAATGGAGCATTCGGTGGAGGCTCTTACTCCCCTGGTCCTGTGCGTTTTTCCTCGCGCGAAGTTATGGGATCTTTACAGCCGCCTTCCGTCTTTGGCATTCGACATTACGTGGCTTGCCGCACGCGAAGAGCAACTCGTCGACGAAAACCTGGTCAGCCTCGGGCGCCGTACTGCGCTTGAACGGACGGCGTATCTGTTACTGCATTTGTTCGTGCGCGCCGACGAGATAGGGCTGGTAAAAAACGGCACCATTCAGTTTCCCTTCACGCAGCAACATCTCGCGGACACGCTCGGCATGTCGCTGGTGCATACCAACAAGACGCTCAAGCGGTTATTCGTCAGCAAGGCAATTCGCTGGAAGGACCGCATATTCGAAATGGTCGATCGCGCGGCGCTCTCTGGGATTGCCGGAAGCGACGTCGTCGCGCGTCATAGCCGGCCTTTCATTTGATTTTGTCATGGCCGGCACTCGGGTCCGGCTTCGCCGGCCCGAGCACAGGCCTTGTGCCGGCCATCTCGCTTAGGTAGGCACTGTGCACGCCACATCGGGATCGCCGGGACAAGCCCGGCGATGACAACATTGACTGCGGCCTATCCAACACCTGGTCTTGAACGCGTCCGAAGTGAGATCGCCCGTGCTTGTCGTGATGCCAATCGCGATCCGGCCGACGTGACGCTGGTCGCTGTGTCCAAGACCTTTGGCGTGGAAGCCATTGAGCCAGTGATTGCTGCTGGCCAGCGCGCATTTGGGGAAAACAGGGTGCAAGAGGCGAAAGCCAAGTGGCCGCCCTTATTGTCGAAACAGCCGGACATCAAATTGCATTTGATTGGCCCCCTCCAGTCAAACAAGGCGAAAGACGCTGTGGCGCTGTTCGGCGCCATCCATTCCGTCGACCGCGCCAGCCTGTGTGAAGCCTTGGCAAAAGAAATTGGTAAGCAGGGTCGCCAACCGGTTTTGTTCGTCGAGATCAATACCGGGGCCGAACCGCAAAAAGCCGGCGTGCTGCCGCAGGATGCCGACGCATTTCTTGCGGCGTGTCGGGACAAATATGGGCTAACCATCTCGGGCCTGATGTGCATTCCACCGCTCGATGAGGCGCCCGGGCCACATTTTGCGCTCACGGCAAAGATCGCCGGGCGTAATGGGCTGAAGCTCCTGTCGATGGGTATGAGCGCAGATTTTGCGACCGCAATTGCGCTTGGCGCCACACACGTGCGTGTCGGCAGCGCCATCTTCGGAGAGCGGGGCTAACTAAATCGAATTTGGACGGTGGTGGTCGTCATACTCTGGGACCGCATTCGCACGAACGACATCCCGCCCCTTGCCGCCCTCGCCGCCCTTGCAGTCGGCACATGACCATTCTAAGCCGTCTGGCGGTGGGCGGCATTTATCGGGCGGACCGGCTCTTTTAACGGAGACCGGTTTGTCTGTGCGCGCCGGGCCCCATCCGACCACAGCGCCAACAATCCGAGACGCCAACGATGCGCGGGACCATCCCGATTTCCGTCGAGCAGGGCGAGCGCGGGCTCACGCGCTGGGACGCGCTGGCGGTCCTGCTCACCCTTGGCCTGCTGGTTTTTGTTGCCGAAGCGAGCCGCCATTTATTGCAACCGCTCGCGGAATTGCAGCTTGCGCCACTGTCACTCGCGCCGGAAAACCTGCCCGAATATGCCGCGCGCACCACCTTGCGGATGCTACTGGCGCTGGTGTTGTCGCTCATTTTTACGTTCACCTACGCGACATTCGCAGCCAAGAGCCGACGCGCCGAAGTCTTGCTGGTACCCCTGCTCGACATTTTGCAGTCGGTGCCGATCCTCGGCTTCATCTCGGTGACAGTTGTATTCTTCATGTCGCTGGCGCCCGGTCGCGTACTGGGTGCGGAATTCGCGGCTATCTTCGCAATTTTCACCAGCCAGGCCTGGAATATGGCTTTCAGCTTTTATCAGTCGCTGCGCACGGTGCCGGTCGAACTGGCCGAGGCGTCGCGTACGTTCCGGCTTTCACCCTGGATGTATTTCTGGCGTGTGGAAGCGCCATTCGCGATGCCACAGCTGATCTGGAACATGATGGTGTCTATGTCGGGCAGCTGGTTCTTTGTGGTTGCCTCCGAAGCGATCAGCGTCGGCAACACAACGGTCACGCTGCCCGGTATCGGCTCCTATATAGCGTTGGCAATCGAGCAAAAAGATCTCGCTGCCGTGGGCTGGGCCATCGGGGCCATGCTGGTTGTTATCCTGCTTTACGACCAGCTTCTCTTCAGGCCGTTGGTGGCCTGGGCAGATCGTTTTCGCTTCGAGCAACAAATGGGGGTGCTACCGCCGCAATCGTGGGTGCTCGACGTCCTGCGCCGCTCTCGTATCGTGGCAGTACTGTCCGATCGGCTGTCCAGGTTGTGGCGCCGTACATTTCAATGGCGATTTCTTCGCTTGCGCGCGCAAACGACGTCCAGGCAATCCGGCGAAGGTGGACGCTGGGGCGATCGCCTGTGGATCGGTTGCGTGGCCGCCCTGGCGGTTCTTGCTGTGTGGCGCATCGAGGTTTTTATCTCGACCAGCATTTCGCTGCCCGACGTGGTCAAGGCTTTTGTGGCGGGTTTAGCCACCTTGAGCCGCGTGATTGTGCTCATTGCGGTCGCCAGCGTGATCTGGGTACCGATCGGGGTTTTCGTGGGAACGAGGCCCCGGCTTACTCAATTTGTCCAGCCGGTCGCGCAATTCCTGGCCGCGTTTCCGGCCAATGTGCTGTTTCCGGTCGCGGTATCGGCCATCGTTGCGTTTAAACTCAATCCCAATATCTGGCTAAGCCCGCTAATGATTCTCGGCACGCAATGGTACATCCTGTTCAACGTCATCGCGGGAGCATCGTCGATCCCCACAGAGATGCGCGACATCGGCACCAACCTACAGGTACGCGGCTGGCTGTGGTGGCGGAAGATCGCGTTGCCCGCCATATTTCCCTATTACGTCACCGGTGCGATCACCGCCTCGGGCGGTTCGTGGAATGCGAGCATCGTTGCCGAAGTCGCCTCATGGGGTGATACCAAGCTGCAGGCGATCGGTCTCGGTGCCTATATTGCGCAAGCGACCGAGGCGGGCGACATGCCGCGGATCGTGCTCGGCATCGCGGTGATGAGCCTTTTCGTGGTCACCATCAACCGCGCGTTCTGGCGGCCGCTCTATTGGTATGCCGAACGGAAATTCCGGTTGGGATGACGGAGTATAGCTCATGAGCGAAGCACTGCTGCAAATCAATTCATGCTGCCAGGCCTTTCCCAAGCCGGATGGCGAACAGCTGCTCGTCCTCAACGACATCAATTTGACGCTCGTGGAGGGAGAAATTGTCGGATTGCTGGGCCGCTCCGGGTCGGGAAAATCGACGCTGCTGCGGCTGATCTCCGGATTGGCGCGACCCACCTCAGGCAATGTCGTCTATAGCGGCCAGCCGATTACCGGCCCGGCGCCCGGCATCGCGATGGTGTTCCAGACATTTGCGCTGTTTCCGTGGCTGACCGTTCTTGAAAACGTGCAGCTGGGGTTGGAAGCCCTCGGTCTGCCGGAGGCGGAGATTCGTCGGCGCGCGCTTGCCGGCATCGATCTGATTGGCCTCGACGGCTACGAATCGGCCTATCCGCGCGAATTGTCAGGCGGCATGCGCCAGCGCGTCGGTTTCGCACGCGCTCTCGTCGTGCACCCCAATATTCTCCTGATGGACGAGCCGTTTTCTGCGCTCGACGTGCTAACGGCCGAAACGCTGCGTACGGACTTTCTCGATCTATGGGCCGAAGGCAAGTTGCCGATCAAGGGCGTGATCCTGGTGACGCACAACATCGAGGAAGCGGTGCTGATGTGCGACCGCATTCTTGTGTTCTCGCGAAGTCCTGGTCACATCATCGAGGAGATCAAGGTCAATCTGCCGCAGCCGCGCAATCGTCTCGAGTCCAATTTCCGCGATCTTGTCGAGCGGATCTATGTCGCCATGACAGCGCGGCCCGCCGCGGCAGCCCCGCGCGTCACGCCTGAACGCGTCGTCGGTATCGGTATCGATATGGTTTTACCGCGGGTGTCCGCCAATGCGATGTCGGGCCTTATCGAAGCGGTTGCCGGCGCACCTTACGATGGCAAAGCCGACCTTCCGGTCATTGCGAGCGCTCTGCAAATGGAAGTGGACGATTTATTTCCCATCGCGGAAGCCTTGCAGCTGTTGCGTTTCGCCGAAATCGAGGGCGGCGATATCCGGCTCACGGATACCGGCAAGCAATTTGCCGGCGCGGGCGTTGATGACCGCAAGCGGCTGTTCCAGCGCCAGGTGCTGGACCACGTTCCGCTCGCTGCGCATGTCCGGCGTGTTCTGCAAGAGCGTGTCAATCATTCGGCGCCCAGGAGCCGATTCTTCAGTGAGCTCGAAGATCATATGACCTCCGAGGCCGCTGAGCAGACGTTACGTGCCGTGATCGCGTGGGCACGTTTCGCGGAAGCGTTTGCTTACGATGCTCGCACCAAAACGTTCAGCCTTGATAACCCTACGTGAGAATGATTGCGCGCGCCTGGTTCGCTACTCGACCACAATTCTGGTGCGCGGTCCGATGCGAGCGAGCAGCCGCCGAAGCGTGTTGAGTTCGAGCGCGACACAACCGGCTGTCGGCGCGAAACCTTGCCGGGCGGCATGGATGAATACCGCGCTGCCGCGCCCCGCCACGCGCGGGCGCGTATTGTGGTCGATCTCGATGATGAAGTCGTAGAGTTCGTCCTTGCGCTTCAAGCGGTCGGCATTGGATTGCGAAGACACTTTTACTGGCCGGTTGTAGTGACGATCGGACGGGTTCTCACACCAGCCGTCCTCTGCGCCGATCCGTTGCGCCGGCAATGAAGTCGGCGGACGCGGATGCTTGTCAGCGCGCCACCATAGCCGCCTGAGCCGGAAGCTGCCGCGCGGCGTGCCGCCATCACCTTCGCGCTTGTTGGCCTTGATGCCGCCGCGGCCAAGCGCGACAGGGATTGCCAGCGCTCCGGCGATGAGCCAACCGCGGCGGACATCGCCGGGTTTGCGTCGTACAGTGATGCGGGACAGCGAGTTTTTTTGCATGATAAGTTGTCGGTTCGGCACCGGCAGGTTCTGCCATAAATACCAGTTCACGCTTGCTCTTTTAGCCCTGAATGCTCTACTTCGCGACCAACGCGGGGCCTAAGAGGCTGTTTCTCAAGAGGTTTTTGTCCGATGGCCAATAAACGGACCATCCTTATTGTCGACGACGATGCCGAGCTGCGTGAGGCGCTGGTCGAACAGCTGGCGCTGCACGAGGAGTTCGACCCCGTTTCGGCCGATAGCGGCACCAAAGGCGTGCAGGCTGCCAAGAACGGCCAGATCGACCTGGTGATTATGGACGTCGGCCTGCCGGACGTGGACGGCCGCGAGGCGGTCCGCATTCTGCGCAAGAACGGCTTCAAGGCGCCGATCATCATGCTGACCGGCCACGATACCGATTCGGACACCATCCTCGGACTAGAGTCCGGTGCCAACGACTACATTACCAAGCCATTTCGTTTTGCCGTCTTGCTGGCGCGCATTCGCGCGCAACTTCGGCAACACGAGGCAAGCGAAGACGCTGTGTTCGCCATCGGTCCGTATACTTTCCGGCCGAGCTCAAAATTGTTGCTCAGCCCGAAGGGCAGCAAGGTGAGGCTCACTGAAAAGGAAACGGCAATTCTGCGCTTCCTTTATCGTGCTGGCCAGAAACCGGTATCGCGCGAAACGTTGCTCCAGGAAGTGTGGGGTTACAATTCCGGCGTCACCACGCATACCCTTGAAACCCACATCTACCGCTTGCGGCAAAAGGTTGAAAAAGATGCCGCCGCGCCGGCGATCCTGGTGACGGAAGCCGGCGGCTACAAGCTGGTGCCGTGAGCTTGGGCGAGGCGCGGGGACGAGCGGGGAATTAATGGGCCTCGAAGAGGACATCGCTTTCTTTGAACAGGTTCCGCCATTAGCGGCACTCGGCAAACAAGCATTGCGGATTCTGGCCATCGGCGCCGAGACACGCCACCTGCAAAGTGGCGCAGTGCTATTTTATGCCGGTGAACTTGCCGACGGGGGCTACGTCGTACAGGAAGGCTCGCTGCTGTTGGAGCCGGGCACGTTGTCGGAAGGTAAAGAAATTACAGTCGGCCCTGGCACGCTGGTGGGCGAACTGGCGCTGCTCACTAACACGGTGTGTCAGGCCACGGCGATTGCAAAAGAACCCACGGTGGTTGTGCGGATCCCCCGCAATCTGTTCCGCAAAATGCTGGAAGGTTACCCGGCCGCCGCGGAAAAATTGCGCGAAAGCATGACAGAGCGCTTGCAGGTCTGGACGAAAGAACTCGGAACTGTGAAGAGAGCTCTCGCAGCGGACGACAAACAATAGCGCACGTCGCGCCGTGTAAATCTACAGTTCGCAAATCTACAATTCGATTGTCGCCGTTACCGGCACGTGATCGGAAGGGCGCTCGGCCCCGCGATAATCCTTGGAGATCTTTACTGTTGATACGCGCTCGGCAAGTGCGTCCGATGTCCAAATATGATCCAGCCTGCGGCCGCGGTCGGCGGCACGCCAATTGTCCATCGCACGGTAACTCCACCATGTGTAGAGCTTCTCCGGCTCGGGCGTGAGCACGCGCATGGTGTCGATCCACCCACCGGCATTGCGCGCGGCGGTGAGCTTCTCGCACTCGACTGGCGTGTGGGAGACCACCTTGATCATCTGCTTGTGGCTCCAGACGTCGTGCTCAAGCGGAGCAACATTGAGGTCGCCGACGAGAATGGCGCGTGACTTCTGCGCCGGCCGTAGGCCGTGATGCGCTCGCATTTCATCAAGAAAGTCGAGCTTGTGCTGGAATTTCGGATTGATCTCCGCATCCGGTTCGTCGCCGCCGGCGGGGACATAAAAGTTATGTAGGGTGACCTGGTCTTTTAGCTTTGCACGCTCCCCGAGCACCACCGAAACGTGCCGGCAATCCGTCTTGCCACAGAAGCTCTGGATATCGACCTGCTCGAATGGCACGCGCGAAAGCACAGCGACACCGTGATAACCCTTCTGTCCGTTGAGCGCGGCATGCTCGTAGCCGAGCCGCTTGAATCGTTTGATCGGAAAGGCATCGTCAGGGCATTTGGTTTCCTGCAGGCACAGCACGTCCGGCCGCGCGCTTTTCAGAAACTTCGCAACCAGATCGATGCGCAGGCGAACAGAATTGATGTTCCAGGTGGTAATTTTCAGTGGCATGGCAATTAATTACCGTCGGAATTGGCGTTTGTCACTGTCACGCGCGGGCTTGTCCCGCGCATCCCGCTTAGTTTTTGCAAGGCTGTGCGTCCTTAAGCGGGATGGCCGGCCGCGCAGACAAGTTTACGCAGCCTGCGCAAGCTAGACTGCGTGCCGGCCATGACGAATTTAAGGCCCGAACGGGATATCAATTGTGGTAGCGCGTGTAATCGATCTTGAACAAGGCAGGATCGGGGCGCTTGCTGGTATCGAGGTTATAGACTGCGATCGTTGTGTCGTAGCCCTGCGGGTCCGTCACGGTCCATTGCTTGAGCTGCATGTCCTTGGCGCTGAACATAATCATGAGCCGGCTGGTGCCAACAATGCCGTTTTTTTCCTCGACGACAACCGTGACGAACACATCGTCGGCAAAGACCGAAACCAGATGAGTATCCTTCGTCAGGTCAACGTGGTCGGCGAGCAGGAAACGCAATGGCGTTTGCGATAACGGGTAGACGTCCTGAGTTGCCAGACGACGGTCACGCACAACGACCGATGAGCCGTCCGCAATCAGCTCAATCGGGCTCGGGTCGTCATATTCAAAGCGAACCCGGCCGGGCTTCGAAATGAAGAAATCACCTTGCGTGCGGGTGCCGTCCGGTCCGACTTGGATGAAATTACCGGTTAGCGCCTGTACGCCCGAGAGGTAGCTGTTGACGCGTTCGACGATGGCGCGCTGATCATTTGTGAGCACGCCGGCGGTGGTGGCCCTTCCGAGCAGGGCCGCGAATGGATTGGAAATTGGATTCGGCGCCTGTGTCGATTGCTGAGAAGCCTGCGCACGCGCTCCCAGTGCCTGTGACGGAACTGCCTGTTGTGCGGAGGGACGAGGAGCCGGCAGCGGAACCGTCTGGGCGATCGCGGAGCCGGAGAGGCAGGCAAATAACGCGACGAAGCCCAGTTTACGGCTGATTCGCGTCTTTCTGTGTGCCGGCATTACGTTCTCCGCCTCGCGCCCTTACTCCGAATCTTAGGCCCTATATGGGCCGGCTGTGGCGATTTCGCGACCCAGCAAATTAGGCCTGATTCGGCTTAATTGCGAACAGGGCGATTCTCAATAGCGGTCGTCAGCGGGGTTCTCGGGGATGAGGATTTCGCGTTTGCCGGCATGGTTGGGCTGGCCGACGATGCCTTCCTCTTCCATCCGCTCCATAAGGGTGGCGGCGCGGTTATAGCCAATCTGAAGGCGGCGCTGGATGTAGGAGGTCGACGCTTTCCGGTCGCGCTTTACGATAGCGACCGCCTGTTGGAAGAGGTCGCCCCCTTCGGCCAGCCCCATGCCGGTCGCATCAAAAACCGCTCCGTCCTCGCCGTCTTCCGGATCGCCAGCAGTCACTTCCTCAAGATATTCCGGCGTGCCCTGCGCCTTCAGATGGCGCACGACCTTCTCGACCTCGTCGTCGGAGACGAAAGGACCGTGCACGCGGCTGATGCGTCCGCCGCCGGCCATATAAAGCATGTCACCCTGGCCGAGCAGCTGCTCCGCGCCTTGTTCGCCGAGAATTGTGCGGCTGTCGATCTTGGAGGTGACCTGGAACGAAATGCGGGTCGGGAAATTCGCCTTGATGGTGCCGGTGATCACGTCGACCGACGGGCGTTGCGTTGCGAGAATGACGTGGATCCCCGCTGCGCGCGCCATTTGCGCGAGACGCTGGATCGCGCCTTCGATGTCCTTGCCGGCGACCATCATCAGATCGGCCATCTCGTCGACGATCACCACCAGGAACGGCAGCGGTTCGAGCTCGAGATCTTCCTTCTCATAGATCGCCTGTCCGGATTCTTTATCGTAACCCGTATGCACAGTGCGCGTGAGTGTCTCGCCTTTTGCCTTCGCCTCGGCGACCCGCGCGTTGTAGCCCTCGATGTTGCGCACGCCGAGCTTGGACATTTTCTTGTAGCGGCCCTCCATCTCGCGCACCGCCCACTTGAGCGCGACCACCGCTTTTTTCGGATCGGTCACGACCGGAGTGAGAAGATGCGGGATGCCGTCATAGACTGACAGCTCGAGCATTTTCGGGTCGACCATGATCAGCCGGCACTGGTCCGGGCGCAGGCGATAAACCAGCGAGAGGATCATGGTATTGATGGCGACCGATTTGCCTGAGCCGGTGGTGCCGGCAATCAACAAATGCGGCATGCGCGACAGGTCGACGATGACAGAATCGCCGCCGATGGTCTTGCCCAGACACAGCGGCAATTTGGCCGTGCTTTCGTTGTAGTCCTCGCCGGTCAGCAGTTCGCGCAAGTAGACTTTCTCGCGCGTCGGATTGGGCAGTTCAATGCCGATAGCGTTGCGGCCTGAAACAACCGCGACGCGCGCCGATACCGCGCTCATCGAGCGGGCAATGTCGTCGGAAAGCCCGATCACGCGCGATGACTTGATGCCAGGCGCCGGCTCGAGCTCGTAGAGCGTAACCACGGGACCAGGATGTGCGTTGATGATTTCGCCGCGCACGCCGAAATCCTGCAACACGCTTTCGAGCGCTGCGGCATTGCCGTCGATAATATCACGCGACAGTGTCGTACGTTCGCTGGAGCGCGGTGCGGCCAGCAGATTGAGCGAGGGTAGCGTATAGCCGTTGCCGGAACGGCGCACGGGCGCACGCGGCGCGGCGCGGCGGCGCGGTGCCGGCGCGTCGTCTTCATCCTCGATGTCATCATCGTAATCGGCAGCGCGCCCATCAAAGCGCGGCTCATGACGCGGGCCGCGCGGCACTGGCAACGGTGTCCGCGCGCGCACGTCGCCGCGGATCATGCGGCCGATGCGCGCCTTCCAGCTTAGCAATGCATGCACGATCATGCCGATCCACGCGGAGCCATGATCGTCGTCTATTTCGTCTTCCTCAATCTCGTCGTCTTCCTCGACCCTGCGGGCGGCGCGTCGTTCGACACGCTGTCCGCCACGGGCAGCGACAAGCACCGCCGCGGCCGTGGCAAGGCCGAACACAATGCACAAAATAAGCCGCGTCACGCCTGCGAGCGGTGAACCAAAAACCGCTGCCGGGATGCGCAGGACGGCGTCGCCCGCGACGCCGCCGAGACCGGTCGGCAATGGCCAGGAGCCGATGCGCGGCAACGTGGATGCAAAAGCTGCGGCCAGCAAAGTCACGACGATCCAGAGCAGGCTCCGCCATTTCTCTCCGACCGGCCGGTGCCCGAGCAAACGCCAGCCCAGCAGTGCCTCCGGAACCAGCAACAGGACAGCGGATAGCCCGAGCAACTGCATTGCGAGGTCGGAGAAAATCGCGCCGGGGTAGCCGAGCAGATTGTGAATCGGCTTCTGGGCCGCGTGACTCAGTGAGGGATCCTGCACGGACCAGGTTGCAAGTGCGATGGCGCCAAGCAGCGCCAGCGTGATCAGCGCGAGACCGGCAAGTTCGCTCAGGCGACGTCGTACAATGTCGCGGAGATGCTCCGAGAGGAAGGCGACGACATCGAGACTGCGATCGGTTGCCCGCATGCGGTTACATCCTTAGCCCTTAACCGAGCACGGCGACGAGGCGATGCAGCGCCTCCGCCGTGGCCGCTTTATCCTGCACCATTGCGACGCGGATATAGTCCGCGCCGGGATTACTGCCGTCCGCCTGCTCGCGCGCGAGATAGCGCCCTGGCACGACGCGCACGCCCGCCTCGGTCCACAGCCGCTTGGTGACGATTTCACTGCCGCCCTGTTTCGACACATCGAGCCAGAGAAAAAATCCGCCGGCCGGGCGTTGATAACCGTAGCGGTCGCCGACAATCTGGTCGGCGAGATCGAACTTGGCGGTATAGAGCTCGCGATTGTCCTCGACATGCGCCTCGTCGCCATAAGCGGCGATCGCAACATGTTGCGCCGGCGTCGGCACCTGCGGTGCAGCGATGTTGCGCAGTTCGAGATAGGGGGCGAGAAAGCGGCGGTCGCCGGCGGCAAAGCCGACGCGCAGGCCGGGCAAGTTCGAGCGCTTGGACAGCGAATGGAAGACAACGACGTTCGCGAAATCGGGTCCCGATGCTTCCAGCATGCCGGGTGGCGCATTCTTGCTGTAAATCTCGCAATAGCACTCGTCGGCAAACACCAGAAAGCCGAAACGGCGCGCAAGCCCTGCGAGCTTCTCCAGATAGGCGCGATCGGCGACCGCGCCCTGCGGATTGGATGGTGACGCGATATAGAACGCGACGGTGCGCGCCAGCAGCGCATCGTCGAGCGCATCGAGGTCCGGCAGGAAGCCGCTCTTGCGGGTTGCCGGCATATAGACCGGCTCGCATTCGGCGGCGAGTGCACCGGCGGCATAGGCCGCGTAGAACGGATTTGGAATGAGCACTGCCGGCTTCCCGGCGCGGCGCGACACCCAGCGCTTGGCGGCAATCGCTGCGAGAAACAAACCTTCGCGCGTGCCGTTGAGCACCAGCACTTCGCTCTCCGCATCGACCGGCCGCGTGAGTTTGTAGCGGCGGTTGAGCCAGGCCGCGACCGCGCGGCGGAATGGTTCGACACCTTTATTGGCGGGATAACGTCCGAAGTCAGTAAGATGCGCGGCGAGCGTCGGGCCGACGAAGGGTGGCACCGGATGCTGCGGCTCGCCGACCGACAAATTGATGACGGGCTTGCCGGGCTCGATGCCGGCAATGAGCTCGGTCAGGCGCACGAAAGGCGAGCGACCGTCGACCGCCGCAGCAGTGGGAGAGGCAGGTTCGCGCTTGGCGGTCATCATGGACATGCGTTGACGAGGCGGCAGAGGCCGCCGCACAAGGGTTTCGATACAATAGATAGGGCCAGGTTAAGACGCCGTTAACCATCGGATTTCGCAGAAGAATTTGCTCAGGCGGGGGTCAAATTGGCGGGATTTGCGGCCTTTTTGACGCCATCCTTGTGTGGCCGGAACCGGCTTCGTGTCCGCAGGGAAGCAGATCAATGGCACCGCGTCTGATTGCTCGGCACCTTTCACGGCCCCAGGGCCTGTTCGGCACATCCGCGTGGAACGGCCTCAGCCGGACACGCCGTGGAACGTTATCGTCGCAAGCTGCTGAAAATAAGAGAGGCCCCCGGCTCTTGCGAACCGGGGGCCTCGACGGAAGGGACAGTGCCGGGTTTCCGCCCCTACCGCTAGGGAGTCATTTCATTGACGCGTGATCTTTTCCGAAAACCGGTATCCATCCCCGATCGGGGTCGAGGACATGCTTTTCGGTATCACGCGTTCGCTACTGTACGGTCTCTCCATGCAGCGCGAGATCGAGACCTTCGCGTTCCACTTCGTCGGAGACGCGTAGGCCAATGACCGCATCGAGCACTTTGAGAAGGATCAGCGAGACGATGGCATCATAGATGATTACGACAGCGATGCCTTCGACCTGGTTGATCATCTGAGCAGCGTTGCCCTCGATCAGGCCGGCGGTGCCGCCGTATTCGTTGATGGCGAACACGCCGGTGAGCAGCGCGCCGACGATACCGCCGACACCATGCACACCGAAGCAGTCGAGCGCGTCATCTTGGTTGAGCATCCGCTTGAGGCCGGTTACGCCCCAGTAGCAGAGGATGCCGGCAGCGACGCCGATCGCAATCGAACCGGCAGGGCCAACGAAGCCTGACGCCGGAGTGATGGCGACGAGGCCGGCGACTGCACCCGAGCAGATGCCGATGACGGTGGGCTTGCCACGGGCAATCCACTCCACGAGCATCCACGTAAAGGCGGCAACCGCGGTGGCGATCTGGGTCACGGTCATCGCCATGCCCGCCTGCATGCCGGCGGTGACGGCGGAGCCGGCATTGAAGCCGAACCAGCCGACCCACAGCAGCGAGGCGCCGATGAAGGTGAGCACCATGTTGTGGCCAGGGCCACTGTCCTTGCGCTTGCCGAGGCAGATTGCGCACATCAGGCCGGCAACGCCCGCGTTGATATGCACCACCGTGCCGCCAGCGAAGTCGAGCACCTTGAAGTAGGCGTCCGAGTTGCCGTTGGACATGAAGCCGTCGGCGCCCCAGACCCAATGCGCGATCGGCGCATAGACCAGGACCGCCCACAGGCCGATGAACCACAGCATGGCGGAGAACTTCATGCGCTCGGCGAAGGCGCCGGCGATCAGTGCCGGCGTGATGATGGCGAAGGTCATCTGGAAGCAGAGATAGACCGTTTCAGGAATCGTCACGGCCAAACCGTTCGGCGTGCCGATGCCCGTCGATATGTCGCTCAAGATGCCTTGCAGGAATACTCGACTAAACCCGCCGAGGAATGGCCCGCCAGTCGTGAACGACATACTGTAGGTCACGCATGCGTAGAGGATCGTGACCAGACAGGTGACGGCAAAGCTCGTCATCACCGTGTCGCCCACGTTCTTCTTGCGCACCATGCCGCCGTAGAACAGGCCGAGGCCCGGGATGGTCATCATCAGCACGAGAGCAACTGACGTGAGCATCCAGGCAGTGTCCCCCGAGTTGGGCGTGCACTTTTCCAGAACCGCTTTCTTCGGATCCGGGTCGTTGGCGCAAGCCGGTGGCGGAGCGGCAGGCGCGGGCGGTGCGGCCGCGGGCGCCGCCGCGGCAGGAGCCTGTGCCTGAGCGAAGGAGGCGTCATACGTCGCCACGCTCAGGAAGAGGCCGAGTACAATCCCGAAGGCGAGAGCCAAGAGCCCCGCACGGGAGGATTTCTTCAACGTCATGGTCTTACTCCTGTCCGTATTGTTGCGGTGCGGGTTACTAAAGCGCCGCGGCATCGGTCTCGCCGGTGCGGATTCGCACGGCGTTTTCCAGATTGAAGACGAAGATTTTTCCGTCGCCGATCTGACCGGTCTTGGCGGCGCCGGTGATGGCCCCGATGACCTTCTCGACTTGCTTGGTGTCCACTGCCACTTCGATCTTGATCTTCGGCAGGAAGCTCACCGCATATTCGGCGCCACGGTAGATTTCCGTGTGCCCCTTTTGACGCCCGTATCCTTTGACTTCGGTAACGGTCAGTCCTTGCACGCCGATTGAGGTCAGAGCGTCGCGGACCTCGTCGAGCTTGAAAGGTTTGATAATGGCCATGACGATTTTCATGGATTCGATCCCCGCTTGAGCCCGTTTTCTACCTTCACGCAGTGCGGGCGGTTTCACTGAGCCCAACCAACGAAGCTCGCTTCGCAGGCATGGCCGCTGGGATAGAATCAAACGCCGTGCCAGTTGCCGGCGAAGGGTCTATCCATTTGATTTAACAAATGAAATTGATTCAATGGGGGGTCAACCCAAAGACGGTCCCGACCGTGCGCCTAAAGACGCGCCAAGACTCAAACGGCGTGCTTAAAATTTAATCAGATGCACACGGAATGGCGCGAGCCGCGCCGAAGGACCACCGGCGCGGAAACCACTCGTTAATTATTGGAGGGCTTCGCCGTGCTGGCTGACATCGAGGCCCATGACTTCATCCTCATGACGCACGCGCAATGGCACCAGCACGCTGACCACCTTCAGGATGATGAAGGTCACCGCACCCGACCACACCAATGTGACGACGATGCCGTAGAGTTGCGCCAGCACCTGGTGCGGATTGCCTTCGAGCAATCCATGAACGCCCCCGGGTAATTCCGGGCTCGCCGATAGCGCGCCGACCGCAAAGACGCCGGCGAGCAATGTCCCCGTCAGGCCGCCGATGCCGTGCACGCCGAAGACGTCGAGTGAGTCGTCATATCCCAGTTTGAGCTTGAGCGACGTGCAGGCCCAGAAGCAGATCGCGCCAGCAGCAATGCCGATCAGGATGCCTTGCATCGGCATGACGAAACCCGACGCCGGCGTGATGGTGCCGAGGCCGGCCACCGCGCCCGAGATCATGCCGAGCACCGATGGTTTGCCGCGCGTCCACCATTCCAGCGCCATCCAGGTGAAGGCACCGGCACTGGCCGCAAGATGCGTCGACACGATCGCCATGGCCGCGCGCGAGTTGGCGCCGAGCGCGGAGCCGCCATTGAACCCAAACCAGCCAACCCACAACAGACCAGTGCCGACCACCGCGAGCGTTAGATCATGCGGCGCCAGATTTTCGGTGCCGTAACCGCGCCGCGCGCCGAGAACGTAAGCTGCGACCAGGCCGGCAATGCCGGCGTTGAGATGCACGACCAGACCGCCGGCGAAATCGATGGTGCCATAGCTGCCGAGGAAGCCGCCGCCCCAGACCCAATGCGCGATCGGCACATAGACCAGCAGCAGCCAGAACGTGCAGAACAGCAGGAACGCCGAGAAACGCAGTCGATCGGCAACCGAGCCGGCAACCAGCGCGACGGTAATCACTGCAAACGTCATCTGGTAGATCATGAACAGGCTTTCGGGAATCGTCTTCGCCAGCGGCGAGATCGCATCGAGCGTCACACCGTTAAGAAAGATGCGCTCGAACGTCCCGATGAACGCACCTTCGCCTGTGAAGGCGAGACTGTAACCGACCAGCGCCCACAGGATCGAAATAAGAAATGTCGCGGCCAGACTTTGCGCCATGGTCGCGAGCACATTTTTCTTGCGCACCATGCCGGCATAGAACAACGCGAGCCCGGGGATCGTCATCATCAGCACGAGACCGGTGGCGGCGATCATCCACGCGGTGTCGGCGGCGTCGATCCTTGCCGCGGTGTTCGAAGCAAGGCCAGGTACTTGTGCGAAGGCCGGTGATGCGGCGAGGGCCGCAATGCCGGTCAGCGCGTGGCGCAGGAATGCGCGTGTCATGTCATCCCCCCAATTAAAAATATTTTTTTAGAGTGCGTCGACGTCGGTCTCGCCGGTGCGGATGCGCACGGCTTGCTCGATGGGCGTGACGAAAATCTTTCCATCGCCGATCTGCCCGGTGCGCGCGGCGGCGACGAGCGAATCCATGACCTGATCGAGTTGCTCCGAGGCGATGGCGACCTCGACGCGCAGTTTCGGAAGAAAATTCACGGCGTATTCGGCGCCGCGATAGATTTCCGTATGTCCCTTTTGCCGGCCATAGCCTTTGACCTCGGCGACGGTCATTCCGTGGATGCCGAGACGGGTGAGGGCGTCGCGCACCTCGTCGAGTTTGAAGGGTTTGATGACAGCAATGACGAGCTTCATGGCTTCCTTCCCGGGGCGTGTTTGCACCACGCCGATTATGGTTTGCCCATGCGCGTGGCCCGAAAACAGGCCGACGTCGGACCATGCACAGTAGAAACCCGCCCCACCTTGGTCCGGTACGGGCTGATCGGCATAAGCTAGCGACAGGAGGCCTAAAGTTTAAGCGGTAATCTTGCCAAACCCACAGGCAGCATGCCGCATTAGCGGGCAAACTAGGTCAATAATACTGCCTTATCTGTCTTTCGACGTCCCGGCGAGGCCGAGCTCGTCGATGATTTCCGGCAGTACTGACCGCGCCTGCCGGACAGTCATCCCCGGGGTGATTTGCGGGTCATAGAGCAATGTCAGCAGCGCGCGGTCGTAGACCGTGAGGTAGCCGACCATCCGCTTCTGGTTGAGCGTGGTCCAGGGATTACGCTGATCGTGGTTGGACAGCCCGAAGGCGTGCAGCAATTCGTGATAGGCGCAGTCCAGAAAAACATCGTCGCCCTTGTCGACGATTATAAATGAAATGGAGTGGACGATTTTTCCCTCGGCAGTCGATTTGACACTCGTCATGCATTGCGGATCGGTGCGTGTGACGAATGTCCTGGCAGTCTTGGCTCCGAAGGCTGCCTGCAGCGCCGATTGAAAATCTTTCTCGTCAATGAGCCGCAGTTCTATATCGGCCAACTCTGCCGAGGTCTCGCTCAGATGCAGCCCGGGCACGGCACGCGCATAGTCGCCGATGACGCGCGCCATCGCTGCACGGCGGTCGACAGCGCCGCCACCTGTGATGCGCGCCCTGATCGCGTGATCGAAGCGGCGGATGCCGGTAGGCCGGGCGCCGATACGCAAGTCGGACCCGAACGCGAGCGCGAGAAATCCGCGCGAGAGCTCGGCTGCGGAAAATTGCGTGTACTGAGGCGGCGCGCCCTCGAACGCGCCGGACGGCGCCGGCTGCCGATCCGATGCGGCGAGTGCGCCCGTCATCGTTGCGATCAGCACACAAGAGGCCGCAAACAACCGCTGCATTGCCTTTTCAGGTCTCCCGTCGCTGGCGGACCAGGCCTTCCTGCGCCACAGAAGCGACCAAGGTGCCATCTCGGGTGAATATAAGTCCGCGCGCGAAGCCGCGCGACCCGTGCAAATTGGGAGAATCCTGCGCATAAAGCAGCCATTCATCGGCACGAAATGGCCGGTGCAGCCACAGCGCGTGATCGAGACTGGCGGCCATGAATTCTTTCTCGAACAAGGTGCGGCCATGCGGCGCCAGCGCGGTATCGAGCAGCATCATGTCGGAAGCGTAAGCGAGCACACATTGATGGATGGCGGGACGATCCGGCAATTTCCCCGTCGTGCGAATCCAGATATTGAACTGCCCACCGGGAATCTTCTTGCCAAGATAACGTTCGAACTCGACCGGCCGAAATTCGATCGGCCGTTCACGCTCGTAATAGCGGCGCACGGGATCCGGCATCATCGGCAGCAACTTCTCGCGCATGTCGGCGTCGCTCGGTAATTTTTCGGGCGGCGGCACGTCCGGCATCTTGGCCTGATGATCGAGACCGGGCTCGTCGATGTGAAACGACACCAGCATCGAGAAGATGGGATGCCCGTGCTGCCGCGCGGTCACGCGCCGCGTGGTGAAACTCTTGCCGTCCCGGATGCGGTCGACGTCGTAGATGATCGGAACCTTGGGATCGCCGGGCAGCAGGAAGTAGGCGTGCAAGGAATGCGGCGGCCGGCTTTCGACTGTCCGTACCGCGGCAACGAGGGCCTGGCCGATCACCTGTCCGCCAAAAACCCGCTGCCAGCCGACTTGCGGCGAACGGCCGCGGAACAGGTTTTCTTCCAGCGGCTCGAGGTCGAGAATAGTGAGCAAATCCTGGACGGCGGACGTCATGGCGGAGCCTGAGATGGGTCAAAGTGCCAGCTCAACCTGCTATGCTGCGGCTAGTTTTACAAGGAATACGCATGAATAAAGGCAATTCCACGCGTCAGCACGCTGACCTGGTTGTTGGCGGCGCCGGCTTTGCCGGCCTGGCGCTGGCGATCGCGCTCCGGCAGGCGCTGGGCGAGATGTTCAGTGTGACGGTCGTCGATCCGGGCCTGGCGCATACCACGTCGAAGGATCCTCGCGCCTCCGCGATTGCGGCCGCCGCCCGGCGTTTGTTTGAAGCGATCGAGGTTTGGGATGCGGTGGCAGCCGATGCGCAGCCGATCCTTGACATGGTGGTGACCGATTCAAAACTCGACGACGTGGTGCGTCCGACGTTCCTCACATTCGGCGGTGAGGTTGAGGAGGGCGAGCCGTTCGCGCACATGATTGAGAACCGGCATCTGGTCGACGCGCTGGTGGTCAAGGCAAAAGGACTCGGCATCGATCTGCGCGCCGGTTCGGTGACCGGATTTGAAAATGCTGGCAACGCAATCGACGTTGCGCTCGCCGACGGCGAAACTGTCTCCGCCCGCCTGCTGGTCGGCGCCGACGGGGCCAGATCGCAAATCCGCGAACGCGCGGGGATAGCCACCCATGGCTGGGACTACGATCAGTCGGCCATCGTCACGACGGTTGCGCACGAGCGCGATCACAACGGCCGCGCCGAAGAACATTTCCTGCCGGCGGGTCCCTTTGCAATCCTGCCGCTCACGGGAAAACGTTGCTCGATCGTGTGGACCGAAGAAACACGCGAAGCCGAGCGCATCATTGCACTGCCGGACGATCAATTTCATGCCGAGCTGGAAAAGCGTTTTGGATTACAGCTCGGAGATATCGCCGTTGCGGGGGCGCGGCGGGCATTTCCGTTGGGACTGTTCACCGCGCGGAAGTTCGTCGCCGAACGGCTCGCGCTGATCGGGGACGCCGCGCATATCATTCATCCAATCGCGGGGCAGGGACTCAATATGGGCCTGCGCGATGTCGCGGCGCTGGCCGAAGCCATTGCCGATGCGGCGCGGCTCGGGCTCGATATCGGCGCCGCCGACGTGCTCGAGCGTTATCAGCGCTGGCGGCGCTTCGACACCATGACCATGGGCGTGGCGACCGATGGGCTGAACCGGTTGTTTTCCAATCACTCGGATGTGCTGCGGCTCGCGCGCGACATCGGCCTGGGCCTGGTCGAACGCATGCCCGCGCTCAAGCGCATGTTCATTCGCGAGGCCGCCGGCTTCACCGGCGAGGTGCCGAAGCTGCTGAAAGGCGAGGCGCTGTAGAACAAACGCGCCGCGGGCGCGCTTCCCCTCTCCCTTGGTGGGAGAGGGAAAGTGAACGTACGGCACGGTCAACGAAGAAAATTGTCTCAGCAATATTTTTTATTCCAGCAACCGCCGAACGATCGCGCCGATATGAACACCGGCGCAATCGATCATCGGAAATCCGGCATTGTGTTCCGTGAACACCGTCGAAAGGTCGGTACCCGCAATCAGCACCGCCTGCGCGTCGTCGCGCGTAACGAAAGTCTGCGCGAGCCTGCGCAATTCTTCCGTTTGCGCTTCGGATCCGCGTCCCGCCACAAAATCACTATAGGTGCGGTGAATCCGCTCGACCTCGTCCGCTTGCGGCAAAACCACTTCGATGTCGTCCAGGCAACCGAACATGCGCGTTTCAATGGTGAAACGGGTGCCGAGCAGGGCGACGCGCTTCAGGCCCCGCGCGCGCACCGCGGCCGCGACTTCGGTCAGCATGTTGACGAGCGGAAGTGGCGACAGCGCCACCAGTTGATCGGCGCAGATGTGCGGCGTGGCGGCGACGATTGCCGTGACCTCCGCGCCGCCGGCCGCAAGTCGGGTAACAAGCCCTGCGAGGTAGCGTGCGAGGCCGTCAAAATCCTTTGCGGTCACCGCAGCGTAGACGCGCTGAACATCGGCATGTGCGATCAGCAGGCGCGGTATACGCGCCAGCTTTTCGTGAGCGACGACCAGTTCGCGATAATAGTGAACGGTTGCGCCCGTACCGAGTCCGCCGATCAGGCCGAGGCAGCGCCCTTCTTGCGCTGTTGCGTTCAAGTGAGCGGCACGCTGCCGACGTGATCCTGAAACGCCTTGCGGCTGGAAATCTGCGCATACCAGCGATCGAGATTCGGCATCGGCGGCCGATCCGGCACAAGCTGCACAAAGCGGTAGCACATGATGCCGACCGGAATGTCGCCATAGGAGAAGGTGTCACCGGCGAGGAATTTTGTTTTCGCCAGCTGCGCATCCACGATCTGCATGGCGGCGGTGGTCTTTTCCTGCGACGTTTTGATCGCGGCCATGTCACGTTTTTCCGGTGGCGTGCGGATAAGGCCCCAGAAGGTACCGTGGATCGCCGGGCCCACCACCGACAATTGCCAGTCCATCCATTGGCTGGCGCGCGCGCGTTGTTTTGGGTCCTTCGGCTCGATCACTCCGCTCTTGTCATGCTTGCCGGCGAGATAGCGCACGACCGAATTGGATTCCCACAGCGTGAAGCCGTCTTCTTCTTCCAGCGTCGGGACCAGGGAGTTAGGGTTCATCGCCAGATAGGCCGGCTCTTTGGTTTTGCCGAACGCGCCGCCGACGTCGATGCGTTCGTGTTCGAGGTTGAGCTCCCCGACCGCCCACATGGCTTTTTGTACGTTCGACGAGGTCTTGCGGCCCCAGATCTTGATCATTGTTGATTTTCCTATGTGAACTCGGGTCGCCTCTCTCGTCATCCTGAGGTGGCCGCTGAAGGCGGCCCTCGAAGGATGACAGCCTCGGCCGATCATCCTTCGAGGCTAGGCGCGTTCCGCGCCTCGCACCTCAGGATGACGGGTCAAGGCTGTCTAGTCACTCCAGCTTTCGCGCTTCTTCCGGCAGCATGATCGGAATGCCGTCGCGGATTGGATAAGCGAGCTTGGCCTTGCGGGAGATCAGCTCTTGTTTTGCGGCGTCATATTCCAGTGGGCCCTTGGTGAGCGGGCATACGAGAATTTCCAGAAGCTTCGGATCCACGCTTCCGGTGGGCCGTTCGGTAGGCGGGACAGTGGAATTCATGAAAGTGCTCCGGCGCTTGCCCCATAGTATAGTTCGTCATGGCCGGGCTTGTCACCGCACGTCGGGTTTACCCGACTTGCGGAATACGATTGTCTCGCACAACTCGGGCAGGCCCGAGTTGTGTATGCCATCCCGATCAGGAAAGCACGGCCGTACCTCACCAAGCGGGATGTCCGGCACAAGGCCGGACATGACGGCCAAGATTTACTGCAACTGTGGCTCGCCTTCGGTGTTTTTCTTGGCGAGTTCGATCTCGGTGATGGCGATGAGGATTTCGGCGCGGGTCTTCAGGTCGGGCGCCTCAAGGAGCGCCTGCTTTTCCGCCGTGCCGTAAGGCGACATCATCGAGAGCGCGTTGACCAGCGCTTCATTGGGGGCCTTTTCGATCCCTTCCCAGTCAGCCTTGAGATCATTGGCCTTGAGAAAATTGGTCAGCGCTGCGAGGAGCGCTGGGCGGTCGACGGCGTTCTCCCCTTTGCGTGCAATGAAATCATCGGCGAATGGCGCGTAGGTCACGCGGCATTGCCGGTATTGCGTTGCAACCTTGAGTTCTTCTTCGATGCGAAAGCGCGCGACGCCGGTGAGCTCGAGTAGATAGCGCCCGTCGCCGCTTTCCGCGAGTTGAGTCATGCGCCCGACACAGCCGATTTTGTAGAGCAGTGGCTTGTCGCCCGCGCCGCCATGCGAAACGTCGGGCTGAATCATGCCGATAAGCCGATGACCATCGCGCAGCGAGTCATCGACCATCGCAATATAGCGCGGTTCGAAAATATTCAGTGGCATCTGTCCGCGCGGCAACAGCAGCGCACCCGGCAAGGGAAAGACCGGGATGACGCCGGGCATCTCGATCGGCCCGCGGTATTGAGCATTCATCGGCATCTTCGCTTTACACTCGCCTCGGTGCCGTTGTCGGGGCGGCCTCTACGAGAACAAAATCGATGACAGGCGCTTCCGGCCTTCTACGGTCGCTGGATCCGTGACGCCCCAAGCTTCAAAGAATTGCACGAGTTGTTTGCGCGCGCCGTCGTCGTTCCATTTTCGGTCACGCTTGACGATGTCGATCAGGTGATTGACGGCGTCCTCGCGTTTCCCATTGGCGTTGAGCGCGACGGCAAGATCGAACCGCGCCTGGTGATCGAGAGGATTGGCCCGCACCTTTTCTTCGAGCTCCGCCAGCGGTCCGATGGACTTTGCTTGCTCCGCAACATCGAGTGCGGCACGCGCGGCTGCGACCGCTGCCTCGTTGCGTTTGGCCTCGGGAACGAGCGCGAGTGTCTGCTTGGCTTGTTCGAGTGCGCCGGTTTCGACATAGCTTCGTGCGAGCCCCGCGAGCGCCGGCACATTGGTGCCATCCTCGGCCAGCAATTGCGCATAGAGTTCGGCGGCGCCCGCTGCGTTTCCTTCCGCCAGCGCCTGATCGGCCGTTTTGAGCAAATCCTTTTCTTCCGCGCCGACCGCGCCTTTGGTGATGCGCTCGAGGAAGGCCGCCACCTGGCTCTCGGGCAGAGCGCCCATAAAGCCGTCGACCGGTTGACCGTTGGAAAAAGCAATCACCGCAGGGATCGACTGAATGCCCATCTGGCCCGGGATCGCCGGATGCTCATCGATGTTCATCTTGGCGAGCTTGACCTTGCCCTTTGCAGCCTTCACGGCTTTTTCCAGGACAGGCGTGAGCTGCTTGCAGGGGCCACACCAAGGCGCCCAGAAATCAACCAGCACGGGCTGGTGCTTGGATTCCTCGATCACGTCTTTCATGAAGCCCTGTGTGGTCGTGTCCTTGACCACATCAGCCGCCGTCATTGCCCCGCCGTCCTGCAACATTTGTCGTGTCCCTATCCGCCATGAATGGCCCGAAAACCTGGGCTCTGTGCCGGACTAGATGGGTTATCCGGGAAGGTAACGCAATCATCAAGGCATGTTCGAGGCGCGGCCCGAAAGGCGCTCGATTTCGCGGCATGTGGCCGGTGGATTCGAGGAATTTTACCAGATCGTCGCGCTTTATCGATGTCGTCATAATATTCACAAGCGGATGATAATTCAGCGTTTCGTGCTCCATCATGGCAGCGTCGAGCACCACGGTCACGCGGCCTTCGGTGTCATTGATGGCACCGAATGGCGTGACCGCGCCCGGTTCTACGCCCAGGAGTTCGCGCAGCAAATCGGGCGAACCGAATGAAAACCGCCCGGTGGCGCCGAGCTGCCGGTGCAGACCTTTCAGATCGATGTCGGCATCTTCAAGTGTAACCACCAGATAGATCTCGTATTTCTTGTCGCGCAGAAAAAGGTTCTTGGTGTGCCCGCCCGGTATCTGTCCGCGCAGATTTCGTGACTGCTCAACCGTGAACAACGGCGGGTGTTTGACTGTCGAATACTTGATGCCCAGGGCATCGAGCGCGGCAAAGAGCTGGTCAGGGGTTTTAGCCATTATTGCAATAATCGAGGCCAGCAAGGTGTTATTATGGGCAGGCTAGAGAAGAGGTAAAAGATGACACGCATTTTATTGATTGCCGGCGCCGTCATCGCCGCCATGTCTTTCTATCCCACGTCGTTCAATGCAGCACAGGCTGCCGAGGCTCCGTGGTGCGCGTTTATTTCGGTTGCGCAGGGCGCAGTCTACGAGGACTGCCAATACTACACATTCGAGTCATGCCGTTCGGTTGTCCTGGCCGGCAATCGCGGGTTTTGTAATCACAACCCGCGCTGGACCGGGCCGGCTCCGACCAAGCGCCACAAACAACGTGTTCATCACGACTGACCGTCCGAACGTTCGCCGTCCCATAAAAGGCTGCAAAGTCAAGGAGGCTGAATATGTTGCGAATTGTCCTGCTGACCGCCGTGTTCGCCGCGATTGCGTCGGCGAGCCCTAGTCCGGTTCAGGCGTCCGAAGGGCCATGGTGCGCGTTGCGCAATTTCGGCAGCGACCTGTCCGAAGACTGCCAGTTCCGCACCTTTGAAGAGTGCCGGGTCACCGTGGTTGCGGGATTCCGGGGCTTCTGCAATCCAAATCCGCGCTGGCAGGCCGAGGTTGAACCGCGCAGGCACCGAAAGGGTTAAAACCCGGCCGGTCGTCGTGGTTGCTTTTAGGCTCCCCTTTTGGCTATAGGAACGGCCTTGGCGGCCGATAATGCTTTTCGGCCAAATATCTAACGGATGCGGGTGTAGCTCAGGGGTAGAGCACGACCTTGCCAAGGTCGGGGTCGAGGGTTCGAATCCCTTCGCCCGCTCCAATACCTAAATCGAATTCTGTCGACATGGTCCAAGGCCAGCCTGGGGGCTGGATGCGTTGCCGCGCGGGTTTTTCGAGATGCGCGCGCAGGCGCCCCATAGATTCCGCCCGACCAGTTCCCCCATAATGTGGGTTCGGGGTTCAACGCCGGCGCATAAAAAACAATCGGGGAACGGAAACATGACCAAGGCGGTGATCGCTAATCACTTGAAACATTCGACCCTTGTTTTTGCATTGGCAGCGGCATTGGCGGCGCCGGGATGGCGTATGGCCGCCGCAGAGGATTATCCCGCGCGCACCATCTCGCTGGTCGTTGCTTTCCCCGCCGGCGGCGGCGTCGACACCGTCGGCCGTGTCGTTGCGCAGAAGCTTACCGACGCGCTCGGCCAGCAGGTGATCGTCGTCAACCGTCCGGGCGCCGGTTCGGTCATCGGCACGCGCGACGTCGCCAGAGCGCAGCCCGATGGCTACACGCTGCTGCTGTTAGTGACCGGCGCCGGCCTGCCGGAAGAACCCGGTTACGACATGGGAAAGGATTTCGCACCGGTCGGCCTGATTGCTTCGGTTCCGATCGTGATCATGTCCAATCCATCGGTGCCGGCGAAAACGCTTGCTGAAGTGATCGCGCTCGCCAAGAAGGATGGCGATAAAGTCACCGTCGGCACGCCGCCGGCGCCGACGCTGAATTATTTCGGCGCCGAGCAATTCAAGGCGATGACCGGCACCAAAATCACGATTGTCACTTATAAGGGGACGGGGCCGCTCACCAACGATCTTGTTGGCGGTCACGTGATGATTGCCTTCAATACGCTCCCGCCGGCGATCGGCAATATCCAGGCCGGGACGCTGCGCGCCATTGCTGTCGGCTCCCCGTCGCGCATGGCCGCGATCCCCAACGTTCCGACCATTGCCGAGGCCGGCCTGCCGGGACTCGAGATCGTGCAGTATTACGGGCTCGTTGCACCTGCCGGCACGCCACAGGCGATCATCGACCGGCTGAACAAGGAGCTGCGCAAGATTGTGAGTTCGGACGACATGAAAAAACGTCTGCTCGATGCCGGCGGCGATCCGCTCGCCAGCACGCCCGCCGAATACGCGCAGAACATCCAGCGCGAAGAAGGAAAGTGGCTGGCGGTCATCAAGAAACTCGGCCTGGTGATCAAAAACTGAGATCGATTACGGACGTATCAGTATCCTGCGGCCAGGGAACCGCGTGTCCGCCTGTCGGCGGCGCCGACATATCCGTTCGGCGTTATCTCGATCGAGTTCGCAGACGAGAAAGACTGGGTCGGCAAAAGTTTATGGCCGCGCGCTGTCAATGCGTCGAGTACGTCTGGCGCAAAACCAGGCTCGACATAAACTTCTTCCGGTTGCCACTGTTGATGCAGGCGAGGCGCGCTCACCGCTTCGCCGATTGGCATATGAAAGTCGATCACATTCACAATGACCTGCAGGACGGTGCTGATGATCCGGCTGCCGCCTGGCGAGCCTGTGATCAGGAACGGCTTGCCGTCTTTCAGGACAATGGCCGGCGTCATCGACGACAGCGGCCGCTTGCCTGGACCCGGTAAGTTGGCGGTGTAGCCGATGAGGCCATACGCATTCGCAGTGCCGGGCTTGGCGGTAAAATCGTCGAGCTCGTTGTTGAGCAGAACGCCGGTATCGTCGGCGACAAGACCGAGTCCATAGGAAAAATTCAGCGTGTAGGTATTCGACACGGCATTGCCGTCGCGGTCGATCACCGAAAAATGCGTCGTGTTGCGGCCTTCGAAATCGTCAGGTTTGCCGGGCCGAATGTCAGCCGCCGGCGTCGCGCGTTCGCCGATTTCCGCGCGCAAGGTGGCGGCATAGGCTTTCGACAACAAGCCGGCAATTGGCATTTTGACGGCGTCAGGATCGCCCATGAAGGCCGCGCGGTCGGCATAAGCCCGTTTCATCGCTTCGATCATGTCGTGCAACGATTGCTCGCGGCCGAGCCTGCCGAGATCGTAACCTTCGAGGATGTTGAGCATTTCGATCAGATGCACACCGCCCGATGAGGGCGGGGGCACGGAGATGACGTCATAGCCGCGATAGCGACCGCGCACGACCGCGCGTTCGATTGGGCGATAGTTTGCCAGATCGTCTTTGGTCATGATGCCGCCGGCCTTGGCGACAGCGGCGGCAATGCGGTCGGCGGTGCGGCCTTGATAAAATGCGCGCGGACCATCCTTCGCGATGGCTCGTAAGGTGTCAGCGAGGTCGAACTGAAGCAGCCGCTCACCTTCGCCATATGGCCGGTCGCCATTGAAGAAAATCGATTTCGTCGCCGGCCAGCGTGCAAGGCGCTCGCGCGCGAGTGGCAGCGAGTCGGCGGTGTCGTCTTCAACCAGGACCCCGTTCTGCGCGAGATAGACTGCGGGCGCGATCAGATCGGCTAGCGAGAATTTTCCCGAGCCATATTTTTCGTGTGCCATTGCAAGGCCGGCCACAGTGCCGGGTATGCCGACAGAGAGCGCACTGTCGCGCGACTTTGCCGGATCGGGATTTCCCTGTGCGTCGAGAAACATGGTGCTGCTCGCCGCCGCGGGTGCAGTCTCCCGGTAGTCGATTGCAATATCGCGATTGTCTTTGGCGAGGTGGATCAGCATGAAGCCGCCACCGCCGATATTGCCCGCGCGCGGATAGGTCACCGCCAGCGCAAAGCCCGTTGCAACGGCGGCATCGACCGCATTGCCGCCACGGTCGAGAATTTCGATGCCGATGCGGGCCGCGCGCTGTTCCTGGGCCACCACCACGCCGCTGTGCGCGCGGACGGTCTGCGCCGGCGCAATTGCCGGCGCGCGCGAGAGCGGCGCGACCTGTGCGAAGGCGAGCGCGCCAGACAGCAACGCAAAGAAGAATGCGACCGTGCGAAAGAGGGACAGCATTACGAACTCGTCATGGCCGGGCTCGTCCCGGCCATCCCGATGAGGATGGCACGGTGCCTATAGAATCGGGATGCGCGGGACAAGCCCGCGCGTGACAGTCGGAGTGCCCTACCGCGCCTGGCCGTGATAGACCATGTTTGGCCGCATATCGGTCGCCGCCGCCACGCGGTTCGACATATTGAAGAAGCCCGCAACGGCCGAAATGTCCCAGATATCGCGGTCGGTGAAGCCGACACGCCGCAGCCGCTCGCGGTCGCCTTCTTCAAGGCTCCAGGGTGATGCCGTCAACTTGACCGCGAAATCTAGCATGGCGCGCTGGCGCTTGTTCAGCCGCGCGACGCGGTAATTCATTACAAGGTGTTCGCCGAGCAGCGGATTGCCGGAATATTGGCGCACGGCGGCGCCATGCGCGGTCAGGCAATAGTAGCAACGGTTCTGGGACGACACCGCCACTGCGATCATTTCGCGCTCGAGCTTGGAAAGACCCGAGTCGCCAAGCATCAAGTCATTGTACATGGCCACGAATGTTTCCAGCTTTGTCATGTCGAAGGCATAGGCGGCGAGCACGTTCGGCACGAAACCGAGCTTGTCCTGACATTTGCGGAAGTAGGCCGCCATCGCTGACGATAATTTCACGGGTTCCAGATTGAGCCCGATTACGGGCACATCGTCGGCCGCTGCCGGCGGGGCCTTGAGGGAGATCGGCTTTGCGGCCGCCTTGTTGAGCGTTGGCCTGGCCGGGGAGGGTTTTGCCAGCGCTGCCTTCAAAGGTGCTGCTTTGCCGCCTTTGATTGCGTGCAGCATCGGCTTGTCTTTATTCGGCTTCGCGGCCGCCGCCTTGCCGGCGACTTTGGCTGATTTATTGGCCTTGGGCATTTCCCCGTCCCTTAATTCGCTGCACACCCTAGGCCAGAGTACAATGTTATGGGGCAGTGCGATACGAGCCGCCCGCCGGTCTTTCGCCTTTCATTTCAGACAGTTAATGGGGCTCAATTGGCCGCTCCCGCCGGCTTGTCACCGCCGCGTCACCAAATGGTGTGTTGCTCTCGACGCCCCTGCGCAGAACGTGAAAACTCCAGTTTCGCCTCGACCGATTCTCCCTCGCGCATGATCCCGAAAAGTGACGACCGGCTTTCGGAAAAGGTCCTGCGCCAATGCTAAGCGCACGAGGTTCCATGTCTGCTGAGCGTCCCGGCAATGAGGAAGACCGCGCCGCCCGCGCCTTGATCGAGCAGGCCGGCAAAGCGCTGAGCCGGCGCCGCCCGGAAATTCCCGCAAACTTTGTCGCGCAGCTCTACGGCCGCTCGGTGCCCGAGGATCTGGTGCGATACGGCGCCGACGATCTCTCTGCGCTGGCCGAGCATGCATACGAATTCATGTCGGCGCGGGAACCGGGCACATCAAAGATCCGCTGTGAAACCGTGCCGCTCACAGCGTCCGGCGAGCGCAAGTCGGTTTCGCTGATCGAAATCGTCAACGACGATATGCCGTTCCTGGTCGATTCTGTGATGGGCGAAATCGCGGAGCGCCGTCTCGACGTACGTCTGGTCGCGCATCCGATATTCAGCGTACGTCGTGACGGCAACAAGTTGACGGTGCTCGAGGGTCCCGAGGCCGGAGGCAAGCGTGAGAGTCTTATCAGCATTCATCTCGCGCCGATTGCCGACGACGCCACGCGCGAAGAACTCGTACACGCATTGCAGATCGTTCTCGCAGAGGTGCGATTGGCGGTGCAGGACTGGCGCGCCATGCGCGATCGGGTCAGCGGCATCGTAACCGAGCTGAAGACAAATCCGCCACCGCTACCCGTCGACGAAATTGCCGAAGCGATCCAATTCCTGCAATGGCTGCTTGCCGACAATTTCACGTTCCTCGGTGTGCGCGACTACGCCGTCGATGGACAGGCGCTTGAGCCGGAGTTCGAGAGCGCGCTCGGCATTATGCGCTCGCGCGAGCTGCGCGTGCTCAAGCGTGGCACGGAGCTTCTCGAATTCACGCCGGAAATCATGGCGTTTCTGAAGGAGCCGCGCCCGCTGATCGTGGCCAAGGCCAATATCCACGCGCGTGTGCACCGTCGCGTCTACCTCGACTATATCGGCGTGAAGCGCTTTGATGCATCGGGAAATCTGGTCGGGGAACACCGCATCATCGGATTGTTCACCTCCACCGCCTATACGCGTACCGCGCACAGCATCCCGTATTTGCGCCGCAAGATCGCCGCAGTGGAAGAACGTGCCGGATTCGATCCGAGCACGCACTCCGGCAAGGCGTTGGCCAATGTGCTGGAGCACTACCCGCGCGACGAGCTGTTTCAGATTGACGAGGACACGCTCTACAACTTCGCGCTCGCAATACTTCAACTCGACGAACGGCCGCGCGTGCGTGTGCTGGCGCGGCGTGACCGCTTTGACCGCTTCGTCTCGGTTCTGGTGTACGTGCCGCGCGAACGCTACGACAGCGACATCCGTGTAAAGATCGGCGCGTACCTCGCAACAACATTCATTGGACGGGTATCGGCATTCTACCCGTATTTCCCTGATGAAGGCCCGCTGGTGCGCGTGCACTTCATTATCGGCCGCTCGGGTGGCGCAACGCCCGCAACCGACCGCAGCGTGCTGGAGAGTGAAGTTGAGTCCATCATCCGCACGTGGGGCGACGGATTAAATCAGGATTTGGCGCTGGTCAATTCACCCGACAAGGCGCGCGCGCTGTTCGGTCGTTACCGCGATGCCTTCTCGGAAGGTTTCCGGGAGGCCTATGCGCCGGCGGTCGCTGCCGGTGACATTCGTGTCATTGAAGGATTGTCCGAACAGCGACCGCTGGGTGTCGACTTTCTCCATCGCCAGGAAGAAGACCAGCGGTCGGCTGGACTGAAAGTCTGGACTTTTGCCCGCCCGCTACCGCTCTCCGAGCGCGTCCCGGTGCTGGAAAATATGGGTTTCCGCGTGGTGGATGAGCGGACCTACCACATCGAGCCCCAGGGCAGCGCCGGGGTCTGGTTCCACGACATGCTGCTTGAGCGCGCCGATGGCGGAGTGATCGCGCTCGACGAGGGCAAGGCGCTGCTGGAAACCGCATTCCTGATGGTGATGCGGGGCGCCGCCGAGAACGACGGCTACAACGCGCTCACGCTGCACGGCGATCTGGCCTGGCGAGACGTTGCGTTGATCCGCACGCTGTCACGATTTTTGCGGCAGATTCGCGTGCCCTATTCGCAGGACTATATGTGGACGACGCTGGTGAAGCATGCCGGCATTGCCGTCAATATCGTCGAGTTGTTCCACGCGCGTTTCGATCCGCGCACGGATGCCGGCCGAAACGAAAAACAGGCCGCAATCGTCGCGCAGATCGAAGAAAAATTGCAGGCGGTCGAGAGTCTGGATGAGGATCGCATCCTCCGCCGCTTCATCAACGCCGTGCAATCGGCCATCCGCACAAATTACTATCAGACCGATAAAGACGGTCAGCCGAAGCAGCTGATTTCGATCAAATTCGAAAGCCGCAAGTTGACCGACTTGCCGCTGCCGCGTCCGCTCTACGAAATCTTTGTTTATTCGCCGCGGGTCGAAGGCGTGCATATGCGCTTCGGCAAGGTCGCGCGCGGCGGAATCCGCTGGTCCGACCGGCCGCAGGACTTCCGCACCGAGATTCTCGGATTGGTCAAGGCGCAGCAGGTCAAGAACGCGGTGATCGTGCCGGTCGGCGCCAAGGGCGGCTTCGTGCCGAAACTGATGCCGAAGGGCGCGGCACGCGAGGTCGTACAGGCCGAAGGCGTTGCGACCTACAAGCTTTTCATTTCGTCGCTGCTCGACATTACCGACAATTTTGATCCGAACGGCAAAATCGTTCCGCCTGCGAACGTGGTTCGCCACGAAGGTGATGATCCCTATCTGGTGGTTGCGGCCGACAAAGGCACTGCGACCTTTTCCGACATCGCCAATTCGATTTCGGTCGAACACGACTATTGGCTTGACGACGCGTTCGCGTCGGGTGGTTCGGCTGGCTATGACCATAAAGTCATGGGCATCACCGCGCGCGGCGCGTGGGAGTCCGTCAAACGTCATTTCCGCGAGATGGACGTCAATATCGGCAAGACGCCGTTCAACGTCGTTGGCGTCGGTGACATGTCGGGCGATGTTTTCGGCAACGGTATGTTGCGCGAGGATACGATCCGGCTGTTGGCCGCATTCGACCATCGCGATATTTTTATCGATCCGGATCCCGACCCGAAAGCGAGCTTCGCCGAGCGCAAGCGAATGTTCGCGCTGCCGCGGTCGAGCTGGCAGGACTATGACAAGGGGCTCATTTCCAAAGGCGGTGGCGTTCATCCACGTTCTTCAAAGGAAATCCGGCTGAGTGCCGAAGCGCGCAAGCTGTTCGGTGTTGCGGAAGCCGTGACGCCGCAGGAATTGATGAAGGCGATCCTGACGGCGAAAGTAGATCTTTTGTTCTTCGGAGGCATCGGCACTTACATACGCGCGTCGAATGAAGGCGATGAGGCGGCGGGCGACCGTGCCAATGATTCAATTCGCGTCACCGGCGCGAATCTCAATTGCAAGGTGATCGGCGAGGGCGCCAATCTCGGCATGACCCAGCGTGGACGCATCGAGGCGGCCCAGCACGGGATCCGGCTCAATACCGACGCAATCGACAATTCTGCAGGCGTCAATACGTCCGACGTCGAGGTCAACATCAAGATTGCGCTTAGCGGCCCCGTGCGCTCGGGCGCGCTGACGATCGATGCGCGCAATGCCTTGCTCGCCGAAATGACCGATGAGGTTGCGCGGCTGGTCCTGCGCAACAACTACCAGCAGACGCTGGCACTCTCGATGGCGCAGCGCCGTGGGCTCGAGGACCTTGGGTTCCAGCAAAGGCTGATGCAGACGCTGGAAATGCGCGGCGAGCTCGACCGTGGCGTGGAGTTCCTGCCGGACGAGTTGGCGATTGCCGAGCGGCGCAAGCGCAATGCCGGACTGACGCGGCCGGAACTCGCCGTGTTGCTCGCTTACGCCAAGCTCTCGCTCTACAACGAATTGCTCGACAGCAAGATGCCGGACGATCCTTATCTTGGCCGCGAACTGGGTCGTTATTTCCCTGCGGAAATGTCGGAGCGCTACGCCGACGCACTGCATACACACCGGCTGCGGCGCGAGATCATCGCGACGCAACTGACGAATTCGATGATCAACCGCGGCGGCGCCACGTTGATCGTCCGCATCGCGGATCAAACCGGGGCTGCATCGGCCTCGATCGCGGCCGCCTTCGCGGCGGTGCGTAACAGCTACGATCTCATTGCCCTCAACGGTGAAATCGACGCGCTTGATAACAAGATCGCCGGCAAGGTGCAGCTCGATCTTTACACCGCCGTGCAGGATCTGTTGCTCGATCGGCTGGTCTGGTTCCTGCGCAATGTGGACCTGACCCAGGGACTGGAGAAAATCATCGGCCATTACCGCGAGGGAATTACGCAGGTCACGGCGGCGCTCGATGGCGCGCTGTCGAAACCCGCCGCTGCTGCCCGTGAGACGCGGGTTGGCGAGCTCGCCAAGGCGGGCGTTTCTGAAGCACTAGCGCGTCAGATCGCGAGCCTGCCGGTGCTCAAGGCCGCGCCGGACATCGTTTTGGTGGCCGATCGTGCCAGCAAGCCGATCAACGAGGTCACCGCGACCTATTTTGCGACCGAGGCCTTCTTCCAGCTGGACCGGGTCGCGAGCGCCGTGCCGACCATCGTGGTGTCGGACTATTTCGATCGGCTGGCGCTCGACCGTGCGCTCGACTCCATTGGCGATGCCGAACGCCGGTTGACCGCCGCCATGGTCGGCAATGGCCATGCGGGCGCCAGCGCGGTGGAAGAATGGGTTCGCCCAAGGCAGGCTGAAGTCGAGCGGATCCGTTCGGCAATCCACCAAATTGCCGGATCAGGGCTCACATTGTCGAAGTTGTCAGTCGCGGCGAGCCTGCTGGGTGATCTCGCGCGGCAATAGCTACTAATGCCGGAAATGCCGAGTGCCGGTGAACACCATCGCAATATTGTGTTGGTCGGCGGCCTCGATCACTTTCGGATCGTTTACCGAACCGCCGGGCTGAATCACCGCCGTCGCGCCGGCCTCGATCGTGACCAGAAGTCCATCGGGAAATGGAAAGAATGCATCGGATGCCACCACCGAGCCTTTGGTGAGCGGCGCCGGAAGCTTTGCTTCTTTCGCCGCATCCTCCGCCTTGCGTGCGGCAATGCGCGCGGCATCGACACGGCTCATCTGCCCGGCGCCGATGCCAACGGTCGCGCGATCCTTGGCATAGACAATGGTGTTCGACTTGACGTGCTTGGCGACGCGGAAGGCGAAGCGCAAGTCGGCGAGCTCGGCCTCGCTCGGCGCGCGCTTGGTGACGGTCTTGATCTGCATATCGTCGACCACCGCATTGTCGCGAGATTGCACCAGCAGCCCGCCGGCGACGGATTTTACGGTCAGGCCCTTTGCACGCGGATCAGGCAGGCCGCCGGTGATGAGGAGCCGCAGATTCTTCTTTGCGGCCACGATCTTGATGGCTTCATCGGTTGCTTCCGGGGCGATGATGACTTCGGTGAAAATCTCGGTGATGAGCTTGGCGGCGTCCGCGTCGAGTCTTCGATTCAGCGCGACAATGCCGCCGAAGGCCGACGTTGAATCGCATGCAAGCGCCTTGCGATAGGCATCGACAAGGCTTGCGCCTTCAGCCACGCCGCAAGGATTGGCGTGTTTCACGATCACGCAAGCGGCGGTGCGCCCAGGATCGAACTCGGCCACGCACTCATAAGCGGCATCGGTGTCGTTGATGTTGTTGTAGGACAGCTCCTTGCCCTGCAACTGACGCGCCGATGCAACGCCAAATCGTTCACCCGGCGCCCGATAAAAGGCAGCGCTCTGGTGCGGGTTCTCGCCATAGCGCAAAGGCTGGATCAATTTGCCGCCGAAGGCGCGATAGTCCGGCGCTTCGTCATGCAGCGTCTCTGCAAACCAATTCGATATGGCTGCGTCGTAGGTGGCGGTGCGTGCGTAGGCCTTCGCTGCAAGCCGCCGTCGCAGTTCAAGCGACACCATGCCCTTGTGCCGCGCCATTTCGTCGAGCACTTTTTCGTAGTCGGTGGGCTCGACCACCACGGTCACGTCGCCGTGGTTCTTGGCCGCGGCGCGAATCATGGCCGGTCCGCCGATATCGATGTTTTCGACGCAATCGTCGAACGCGGCGGCTTTAGCAACGGTTGCCTCGAACGGATAAAGATTCACAACCAGCAGATCGATCGGCTTGATGTGGTGCTGCTCCATCGCGGCGGCATGCTCCTTGTTGCCGCGGATCGCAAGCAGTCCACCGTGCACCTTCGGATGCAGCGTCTTGACCCTACCGTCCATCATTTCGGGAAACCCGGTAACCTGCGAGACGTCAATGACGCCGAGCCCGGCATCCTTCAGGGCCTTGGCCGTCCCGCCGGTGGACACGAGTTCGACGCCGTAGCCGGCAAGCTGCTTTGCGAAATCGATCAGCCCGACCTTGTCGGATACCGACAGCAAGGCCCGGGTGATGCGGCGCGGATGGCTGCTCATGATGCACGAGCTAGCATATCAAGCGGGCGAAAGTGTATTCGCGAATGTCGCCTCCGAGCGGGGCATCCACAAGCATCGGTCCTAAAGCGGCAATTCCGGCTCATAGGCCCGGTCGGGGCGTGCGCCAGGCGTCGCGGGCGGTGTATGACGGAAGCTCCAGCGCACCGCGGCCTGGCGGGCCACATGGCCATAGATCGCGATTTGCACCGTCCGGCGTGGTCCGTCGGTGCCGGCAAGGTAGACGCTTTCCTCGATCTGGACGGAGTCGGCCAGGGTCGCAAAGGTCCACAGCTCGCGGTCGCTGAGCAGCAGGATTACGCCGCGCCCATCGGCCAGCCGGCTCGCCTTGATCGCGGGATGCAGGTGAAACCGGATGGCGTATTCATCCTCGGCGTGCTCGGAAAAAATGCTGCCGGCCACCGGCGTGAAGCTGTCTTCGCCATCGAGCGTGCGGCCATCGGCGCTGAGCCGGATGGCCCGCGTATGGACGATGCCGCAATCGCTGGCGTAGCCGTCATGCGAGGCGCGCAACATGACCCCGCCCGGTGGCGTTTCACGTTCGATCGGCACGTCACGCGGCCCGGCAATGATGGGCATGCCACCCAGCAGCCGCCGCGCCGCGTTCGATTCCAGAAAACGGCAGGACGACCGCTCGTTGAGAGTCGCTGTCGAGTGTGCAGGTGTCGAACGCGCCACCTGCCGCCAGTTTTCCTTGTTCACCGCCGGCAATCCGCAGTTGATGACGAGGCGGTGGAGTTTCCACGACAGTTCGAACGACAGACAGCCAGCATGCGCTTCCTGGCTCAGGACCACCGGCGGTGGCCGGCCGGTATCCATCAAGAGCGCGGTCTGCCCTGCATCGATGCGCTGGTAACCGGAATGCGGCGCATTCGATACCGGCGTGCCGCGCGCATCGTCATAGGCGAGCACCGTGGCAAGCAGATCGACCGGAGTGGGTCCCATGCCATTGAATTGCGCGAAATTCCCGTCTCCATGCCGGAAGAACCGCAACATCGGCATGATCCGGTCGATGGCATTGTTGAGCGCCTGCGGCGATTGCAGTTGCCGCGCAGCGAACAACTGACGCAACGGCAGCAAGTCGGCCAGCAATTCAATCAAAGCACCCGGATTGCGGCTGACATGTCCGCCGTCCGGCAAAATCTGTTTGCGCAGCTCATCGATCAAGCGGCGCACGCTTGTGCGGAGATGGCCGGACTGCCCCTGCATGCAAAGCGTGGCATAGGTCAGCGCGATGACCGCTTGCAGGCGTGGAAGGCCGTCACGCAATTCGTTCAGGCTACGACGCAGGTAACGCACTTGCCGTGACAGACTGCGGATGAAGCGGCGATAAAAACGCGCATCGGCATCCTGCAAGACGAATGGCGCCTGGCTGAGCCAGCAGATGATCCGGCGTGAGAGAATATCAGGACGCCAGCCGGTTTGGTGCCAGCCACCCTGCATATTGATCCAGTCATCGATCAGGGAGCGGGCATTCGCACGCGTGATGGCGGAATCGGCGGCACGCAGGTGGCGCAGCCAGACGAATCCAAGCAATGTCACGGCCCACTCTTCGGATGGCGGAATCATTTCGAAAGGCGATCTGCGGTCGCAGATCACGACTTTGCCGGCGAAGGCAAAACGCCCGGCATAGATTTCGCTGGCACGCGTTGCGTCGGCCGTGCGCAAGTCCTGGGGCGCGATGACCAGACGGTCGGTCTTGGTCGCGCCGAACTGCCAGCGTAGCAGCGGATGCACCTTGAGCTGGCCAAGGAGGCTGCGTAATGCGCGGCGCCCGATGAGCGCGGAGACCCTGGCTCGCTCCGCGACCGAAACCCGCATCATCAAATCGCTCGTCCCCTGTCGCGCGTTCCCGTGCATACGCGCTGGCCACACGATAGCGAAGGGTCGGGGAACGGCCAATACGCCAATCCTGACCGTGGATTAGGCCATTTTTCGGGTCAGTCGGGCCGCATAAAAGCCATCCAGGCCGCCCCAGCGCGCATCCGAATCAGGGAAATGCAACGGCAATGTCCGCAGATCGCCATCCGCGGTCACGAATTCGGAGTGACCAAACACGTCCAGTGGCGAAATCGGGTTGCGTTCGACGCGCGGGTCACGGGCCAGCAAGGCCGCAACCTGGTTTTCGCCCTCTTCGGGCTCGAGCGAGCAGACACAATAGATGCATGTGGCTCCCGGTTTGAGCAAATCGATCGATCGGTCGAGGAGCCCCTGTTGCATGGACGTGAGCGCCGGAATGTCAGCTTCGTTCTTGAGCCAGGGAATGTCCGGGTGGCGACGGATCGTGCCGGAGGAAGAACACGGTGCATCGAGCAGCACCGCATCGAATGGCCCTGCTTGCCACTCCATGGCGTCGGCGGCGACGGTCTCGACCTCGAGAGAAAGCCGCGCAAGATTTTCGCGCAGGCGGTTGAGACGCGCCGGCGACCGGTCAACCGCGGTCACCCGGGCGCCGGCATGCGCAAGCTGTGCCGTCTTGCCGCCGGGCGCCGCGCACAAGTCGGCGACCGTCTTGCCTTGCACATTGCCCAACAACCGCGCCGGCAAAGCCGCAGCGGCGTCCTGCACCCACCAGGCGCCCTCCGAAAATCCCGGCAGCAGCGAAATCGCGCCATGGGCCAATGTGCGCACGGTTCCGGTCGGCAGCACGCGGCCGCGCAGCCGCTCGGCCCAGGATTCGGCATCGCCTTTTACAGTGAGGTCGAGCGCGGGCTCGTGGCCGTTGGCGGCCGCGATCGCGCGCGCCGTCTTCGACCCATAAGTCTTGCTCCAGCGTTCGATCAGCCATTGCGGCGTATCGCGTGAGACATCGCTGGCTTGTGCGGGCGAGGCCTGCGTGACGCGACGCAGCACGGCATTGACGAGGCCGGCATAACGGCCGGCGCGACGATCGGCTTGTGCCAGCCGCACCGACAGATCGACGGCGGCATGGTCGGGGACTTCAAGCCACAGAATTTGTGCGGCGCCAAGCAGCAGGATGGTTTCGGCGCGCGGCGCGTCGGCGGGGAACCCTTTTTCGAGAAATCCACCGACCATATGACGCAAGGTGCCGAGCCGCCGCAGCACAGTGGCGACCAGCCGGCGCGTCAACGCGCGGTCGCGGTCAGCGAGCGCGGGAAGGCCAGGATGAGCGTTTTTTCCGGACAGGAGATCGTCGAGCGCAATGCGCCGCCGCAGAACGCCGTCGAGAATATCGGCGGCGATTCTTCGAGCGGCGAGGCCGGGAACTTCCGGCTGGGGGGAAGTGCGCGGACGCGCCATACCCGGATAGTTGCCCATAAATTGTGGCCACGTCGCGAAGCTTCGGGAAAAAACTTCAGCCGCACACAGTTTTGGCTGGACCGGACCACAGGTTGATTGCGTCGCTTAACAGCGCAACGAAAGATTGTACAGACAAGGAATGCGAGAAAGCGGGCTGTGCTACTGCTCGACGACCACCGGCGTGCCGATGCTGACCAGGCGATAGAGTTCGCGGATATCGCTGTTGTACATGCGAATGCAGCCATGGGAGACGAAACCGCCGATGGAAGACGGCCGGTTCGTTCCGTGGATGGCATATTCGCCGCCACGCAGGGTCAGCGCGGCATCACCCATCGGGTTGTTCGCGGCGCCGCCGGGAATCACCGCGGGCAAACTCGGGTTTTCACGACGAATCATGTCGGGCGGCGACCAGGCCGGGCGTATGAACTTGCCTTCCACGCGTGCGGTGCCGGTCCACGTCATGCCCGCGCGGCCGACACCGACCGGAAACCGCAGTGCGCGGTCCCCATCGATGATAAAATACAGCCGGCGTTCGCTGGTCTTCACCACAATCGTGCCGGGTGCAAAACCCGAAAACGCGATGACATCGCGTGTGGCCGCGCGCGCGCCATGCGGCCAGACGATAGCGGCCGCTATGATCAGAACGAGCGCTGTGTGCCGCAGCACCGGGTTCATGATGCCTGTCCCGAATGGAATAAGTCGCCGCAATATTAAGACGCTGCGGGGCCAGCGCGGACGAAAGCTCGAAACAGCGTAAATGAAGAATAAGAGGGCGCTTGCCGGCCTCAAATTCAAAACGCGGGGAAGCTTACGCTCCCGCTTTTGCGGCCTTTTTGTTCTGACGGTTGCTGACCAGATCATCGACCACGGCCGGATCGGCCAGTGTCGAGGTATCGCCGAGATTGCCAAACTCGTCTTCGGCGATCTTGCGCAGGATTCGCCGCATGATCTTGCCCGAACGGGTCTTCGGCAGTCCGGGCGCAAACTGGATCAAATCGGGCGATGCGATCGGTCCGATTTCCTTGCGCACCCAGCCGACCAGCTCCTTGCGCAAATCTTCGGTGGGTTTTTCGCCGGCCATCAGGGTCACATAAGCGTAGATGCCCTGGCCCTTGATGTCGTGCGGATAACCGACAACTGCGGCCTCCGAGACTTTCGGATGCGCGACCAGCGCGCTTTCAACTTCGGCGGTGCCCAGGCGGTGGCCGGCGACGTTGATAACGTCGTCAACCCTGCCGGTGATCCAGTAGTAGCCATCTTCGTCACGGCGGCAGCCGTCGCCGGTGAAGTACTTGCCGGGATAGGTCTTGAAATAGGTGTCGATGAAACGCTGATGATCGCCATAAACAGTGCGCATCTGTCCCGGCCAGGAATCGGAAATGCACAGATTGCCGGTCGTGGCGCCGTTCTGCACTTTGCCCTCGGCGTCGACTATCTCCGGCTGCACGCCGAAGAACGGCCGCGTCGCCGAACCCGGTTTGAGCCTGGTCGCGCCCGGCAGCGGGGTAATGAGAATACCGCCGGTCTCGGTCTGCCACCAGGTGTCGACGATCGGGCAGCGATCCTCGCCGACCACGTGATAGTACCATTCCCACGCTTCCGGATTGATCGGCTCGCCGACGGTGCCGAGCAGGCGCAGCGATTTGCGTGACGTCTTCCTTACCGGATCATTGCCACCTTGCATCAATGCGCGGATCGCGGTCGGCGCTGTGTAGATAATATTGACCTTGTGCTTGTCGCACACTTCCCAGAACCGCGACGTGGTCGGATAATTCGGCACGCCTTCGAACATCATCGAGATGGCGCCGTTCGAGAGCGGGCCATAGACGATGTAACTGTGGCCGGTCACCCAGCCGACGTCGGCCGTGCACCAGTAGACGTCACCGTCGTGATAGTCGAAGACGTATTGATGGGTGATTGATACGTAGACCAGATAGCCACCGGTCGTATGCAGCACGCCCTTCGGCTTTCCCGTCGAACCGGACGTGTAGAGGATGAACAACGGATCCTCGGCGCTCATCTCCTCGCACGGGCAGTCAGCCGGCACCGTCTTTGCGATCTCGTCGTAATAGATGTCGCGCCCGGCCTTCATGTTGACGGCTGCGTTGGTCCGCTTGACGACAATCACGGTTGCCACACCGCCAACCTTGTCGCAGGCGGCGTCGACATTGGCTTTGAGCGGAATCTTGCGGCCGCCGCGAACGCCTTCGTCCGCGGTCACGACCACAGTCGATTTGCAATCCTCAATACGTCCGGCAATCGAGTCAGGTGAGAAACCGCCGAATATCACCGAGTGGACAGCGCCGATGCGCGCGCAGGCGAGGATGGAAACGGCCGCTTCCGGAATCATCGGCATGTAGATCGTGACGCGGTCGCCCTTCTTGACGCCGCGCGCTTTCAGCACATTAGCGAAACGGGAGACCTCGGCGTGCAATTGTTTGTAGGTGAGCTTCTTGTCGTCTTTCGGTTCATCGCCTTCCCACAGGATGGCGGTCTGGTCGCCGCGCTTGGCAAGGTGGCGATCGACGCAATTGTAGCAGGCGTTCAGCGTGCCATCCTCGAACCATTTGATCGAGACGTTGTGCGGGTCGTAGGAGGTGTTCTTGACCTTGCTGAACGGCTTGATCCAGTCGACACGCTTGGCCTGTTCGGCCCAGAAGCCATTCGGGTCCTTGATCGAACGCGCGTACATCTCCTGATACTTGGCGTCATCGGCGTAGGCCCGTTTGCGCCAGTCAGCCGGAACGTCATAAATTTTTTCGTCGGACATGGACTTCCTCCCGTCCCCGCTTGACCCCGCGGGTGACTTCATTTGCCGGTCATTATGCGCCCGCGCTTTGATTTGCGACAAGGCGGCCGCCCTGCCACTTTGGTCGCGGATTTGGGCGGTTTTACCGGCAGTTAGGCGCCAAACCAGCCCAGGATCGCGCCGATAATGACCAGCACGCCGAGCCAATGGCCGGCGTCGATTGCGGTCAGCGTGAGTTTGCGGAACGTGTAGGCGTTATTGACCGCAACCGTGGTGAGGACAAAACCGAGCCAGCACATGAAGCCGGAAAATATGCCGGCGACCACACTGTAAATGCCGATGTGGAACATGATGCCGGAGAGCGCCACCGCCATCACAATCTCGGCGACAAAGGACAGCACGAAGGGTGTGATCTTGGCCGCGGTGGACTTTTCGGCGTTTTCCGCCTTGCACTGCTCGACGGTCTTACCCTGCGCCGCCATCCACTTGGGCCCGAGGATGCCGTAATAAATCGCGCCGAAAAACCAGGCCGCGACCGCGGAGAGAATGATCGGCAGGGCGTGCAAATTTTGTAGTTGTGCCATGTGCGCTACTCCAATCGGCTTTACAGGCCGCCCATCTTGCAAACGGTTTTCCATTCGTCGGCGGTCACCGGCTGCACCGACAGCCGCGTGTTGTTGATCAGCACCATCGCTTTCAGCTTCGGCTCGGTCTTGATCGCGTCGATCGATACGGGCTTCGGCATGGGCTCAAGCGCTTTGACATCGACCACCACCCATGGCTCGCCGGCCTTGGCGGTCGCATCGGGATGGGCCTCATGGATGATCTCGATGATGCCGACGATGTCCTTGCCAATATTGGAATGATAGAAGAAAGCGCGGTCGCCTCTCTTCATTTTCATCAGGTTCAGCTTGGCCTGGTGGTTGCGCACGCCCGACCAGGCCTCGCCTTTGCTGCCCGCCGTGACCTGCTGATCCCACGACCAGCTGCCGGGCTCGGACTTCATCAGCCAATACGCCATCAAGTACTCCAACCTTTCCACTTGTCATCACCGGCCTTGTCCCGGTGATCTCGCTTAGGCGGGTTCCGTGCTTCCCTAAGCGGGATGGCATCCCGAACTCGGGTCTTCCCGAGTTCGGTGCTATTCATTGATGGAAGTCGGGTAAACCCGACTTCCATGACAAGCCCGGCCATGACAAATAAAGCTACGCCTCCGACTTCAACGGGCGCGTCAGCAGCGATTCGATTGCTGCATCGACGCTCATTTTTCCCGACAGCATCGCCGCAACGGCGCTTGAAATCGGCATCTCGACATTCTTGTCACGCGCCATCTCAAGCAGCACCGGCGCGGTAAAGACGCCTTCCGCCAATTTGCCATGCGTGGCGGTATCCGGTTTCTCGCCTTTGCCCAACGCAACGCCGCACGAGAAGTTGCGCGATTGCGGCGTCGAACATGTGAGAATGAGATCGCCGAGCCCGGACAGTCCCATCATCGTTTCCGTCCTGGCGCCGCACGCTTTTCCGAACCGCACCAGTTCGGCAAAACCACGCGTCGTCAGCGCGGCCGATGCGCTGGCGCCCAGTCCTCGGCCAGTGACGATGCCGGCGGCAATGGCGAGCACATTCTTGACCGCGCCGCCGATTTCGACACCGCGCACATCATTCGAATGGTAGGGGCGGAATGTGCCCGCGTTGAGAGCGTGCGCGAGATCCGCCGCGGTCGTGGCATCGGTGGCGGCGACCGTGACCGCGGTCGGCAGCCCGCGCGCCACGTCGGCGGCAAAGCTCGGTCCTGACAGAATTGCCGGCACGGCCTTGGGCGCGCACTCGGCGATGATCTCCGTCATGAACCTGTGCGTGCCGTGCTCAATACCTTTGGCGCAGGCGATCAGCGGTGTCCGTGCGGCGATTGCGGGTGCCAGTACCTCTGCCACCGAACGCACGGCCTGCGCCGGCACGACAAGAAGAATGGCTTCGCTTGCTGCGGCCTCGGCAATATCGCGCGTTATCTTGATCGCATTGTCGAGTCGCACACCGGGCAGAAATCTGCTCTCGCGTTTTTGTTCGAGGTTGGCCGCGTTGCCCGGTTCGTGTTCCCATAGCGTGACTTGGCGGCCGGCGCGTGCACAGGTCAACGCCAGGGCTGTTCCCCAGGCGCCGCCGCCAAGCACCGCGATCCGTTGAATTGCCATGTCCCTTGATCCGCTACCCGACTTACTTATACGCCGCCGTCCGCCGCCGCGCCCCCTCGGCGGCTGCAATTTCATCGAGCGGCCAGCGCGCGCGCGGCGCCACATCGAGCGAGTCCGTGAGACCCAGCACAAGCCGCTCGCAACCGGCCCACGCGATCATGGCGCCGTTGTCGGTGCACAGTTCAAGCGGTGGCGCGATCAGCGTGGTGCCAACCTCGAAGGCAAGGCGATTGAGCACCTTGCGGATGGCCTGGTTGGCGGCCACGCCGCCGGCGGCGACGAGCGCGCTCGGGGCGCCGAAGCGCGCCCGGAATAATGTCAGGCCCGCACGCAAGCGATCGAATACGACATCGACGATGGCCTGCTGGAAGCCGGCACATAGATCGGCGACATCTTGGTCGCTGAGCGGCGCGATCTTTTCCGCCTCCAGACGCAGCGCGGTCTTGAGGCCGGACAGTGAAAAATCGGCTTCCTTGCGGCCATGCATGGGCCGCGGCAATGCGAAACGCGCGGGATCGCCGCGCATAGCTTCCTTCTCGACCTGCGGCCCACCCGGATAACCGAGGCCAAGCAGTTTGGCGGTCTTGTCGAAGGCTTCGCCGATCGCGTCATCCTGTGTGGTGCCGAGCCGCACATAATCTCCGACGCCGCGCACGGCCAGAATCTGGGTGTGGCCGCCCGACGCAAGAAACAGGCAGTAAGGGAACGACACGTTGTCGGTCAGCCGGGCGGTCAGCGCGTGCGCTTCAAGATGATTGACGGCGATCAACGGCTTGTTCCGCACAAGTGCGATCGCCTTGGCTGTGGTGAGGCCGACAATCACGCCGCCGATCAGTCCGGGGCCGGCTGCAGCGGCCACGCCATCGATCGACTCGAAGTCGCAGCCCGCCTGCGTCATGGCATTGGCAATGACAAAGTCGAGCGCTTCCACGTGCGCGCGCGCGGCGATTTCCGGCACCACACCGCCGAACGCGGCGTGCTCGCTCACCTGCGAAAGAACGACATCGGATAGAATCTTGCCCCGGCCATCCTCGAAACGTTCGACCACCGCCGCCGCGGTCTCATCGCAGGTCGTCTCGATGCCGAGGACGATCATGGTTCCTCATTTGCCCTTTGCGCCCCGGCCCGGGCGAGGTGACGGCGGCCCAAATAATAGCTAGTCCTGACCAAAGAGCGGACCCTGGAGCCGCCCCCCGGTTCCGCCTAGCATCGTGAGGTCATATGGCGCAATCCACAGCCTCCCTGCGCATCGGCACACGCGGAAGCCCGCTGGCCCTGGTGCAGGCGGGGACCGTGCGGTCGCGGCTGGCGGCGGCCACCGGGATGAAAGAAGACACGATCGAGCTCGTTGTTATTCGCACCACCGGTGACGTGATCCAGGACAGGACGCTGACGGAGGAGGGCGGCAAAGGCCTTTTCACCAAAGAGATTGAAGAGGCACTGCTCGAGCAGCGCGTCGATCTCGCCGTTCATTCGGCCAAAGACATGCCGACCATCCTGCCCGATGGTCTGATACTGGCCGCCTGCCTAGAGCGTGAAGATCCGCGCGATGTCTTCATCAGCCGCAAGGCCCGTACTCTTGCAGAGCTACCGCGTAGCGCGAGCCTCGGGACCACATCGCCGCGCCGCCAGGCGATCGCCAAGCGCATACGGCCTGACCTGACAATCGTGCCATTGCGCGGCAACGTCGAGACGCGGCTGCGCAAGCTTGACAATGGCGATGTCGATGCCACGTTGCTCGCGCTCGCAGGCTTGAAACGCCTCGGCTTGACCGAGCATGCGACCAACATCATGAGCGCGGAAGAATTTCTGCCGGCAGCCGGGCAAGGTGCCATCGGCATTGAGGCATGCTCCGGCGACTCACGCATCCGCGATATTCTCGCGCGCATCGATCATGCCGATACCTCGACGGCCGTTGTCTGCGAACGCGCCTTCCTCGCCGCGCTTGACGGTTCGTGCAAGACGCCGATTGCAGGTCATGCCACGATCTTCGGCAACGCCGTACAATTTCGCGGCTTGATTGCGCGGCCGGATGGCACCGCCGCGCACGACATCAGCGGAACGGGCCATTGCAAAGATGCGGCAACGATTGGCTCCGACGCCGGCCGTGCGCTCAAGCATCGTGCCGGCCCCGGCTTCTTCGACTAAACGGATACGACCATGCGCGTCGTCGTCACTCGCCCTGAACCAGATGGCAAGCGTACCGCGACCGCGTTGCGCGCGCTGGGACATGAGGTGCTGATCGCGCCACTGATGAAAGTGCAGAGCGTATCGCCTGACCTGTCGGGGCACTGGGGGGCGATCATTATCACCAGCGCGAACGCGCCAATTGCGATCGCGGACAGCACCGCAAGGACTGCGCTGATCAAGTTGCCGCTTTTTGCGGTCGGTCAGCGCAGCGCCGAGGCGGCGCGAGAGGCCGGCTTTACCAATGTCACATCGGCCGGCGGCGACGTGCGCGATCTGGTGCGCACGCTGGGTACGCAACGTCCCGATGCGAAAGCCCCGCTGCTTTACCTTGCGGGCGAAGACCGCGCGGCTGATCTGGTTGGCGAATTGTCGGCGCGCGGCATCGCCGTCGAGATGCGCGTCGTCTATCGCGCGGCCACCGCGCCATTTCCTTCCGCGTTGATTGACGCCCTCAAGGCCGGCGAGGTCGACGCTGTTTTGCATTTTTCGCGGCGCAGTGCCGAAAACTACGCTACCGGCGCCAGGCAGGCTGGTGTTGCGGGACCGGCGTTGGCGGTGCGGCATCTGTGCCTGTCGGCGCAGGCCGCCGAACCGCTTGTCGGCACCGGTCGGGTCACGATCGCCGCGCGGCCCGATGAGGCCGCGCTGATCGCACTTTTGCAGATGCCCGGCGCTTGATAATTGGCGCGCCCGCGCCATTTGCGTTATTTGCTGCTTGCGGGGTTGAGCCGATTCGCCAAGGAAAAGTACATGGCCGATAAGCGCACAACACCGGACCCTGCCGAAGGTGCTCGCCGCCGCAAGCGCCCGGCGCCCACTATCGACCTCACGGCAACCGAAGTGCCGGCGGCAAAAGCCGCCGAACAGCCACAGGCCGCGGCCGATGAGCCGGCCACCACACCGCCAGAGGCACCTGCGCCAGATGATGAGGCTGGTGCTGCCCACGACGCCGAATCCGGCTTACGCAACGCTTCAGCCCGTTCAGCACCGGCCGCCTGGCAAATCTTCATCGCGGGATTTTCCGGCGCGGCGATCATGACGGCTGCACTTCTTGGCCTTTGGTTTGCCGGACTGGTGCCGTCGCGCGACGACGGCTCGGCGACCGCGGATCCGGCATCGGTCGCCGCGCTCAACCAGCGGCTGGCAAAGATTGAGTTGTCGATCGCAAAACTTCCGGTCAGCGATCAGGGCACGTCGGAACGGTTATCGGCCGCCGACAATGCGCTGAAGTCGCTCGGCATCGCGCTCGCCGCGATCAACAAGCGCAACGATGAGGTCGCCGCCAATGCCGCCGAGACACGCGCACGCGCCGACGCATCGGAAAAAGCCCTGACGGACCTGCGCAACAGCGTGCAGGATCTCACGAAGAATTCCTCGGCCGGCCTGTCTCCCGCTGATGTCGATACCGTGCAAAAACGCCTCGCCATCCTCGAGCAGGTCGTCAAAAATGCGCCAACGGACCGCGGCGCGCGGCTTGCCCTTAGCGCGATTGCGCTGCGCGATGTGGTTGCGAGTGGCGCACCCTACGGCGCCGAACTCAGCGAGGCGAAATCCTTGGGCGCGGACGAAAAGACATTGGCGCCGCTGACCCGGTTTGCGGCGACCGGCCTGCCGAGCCCGGCGGTGCTGGCGCAGGAACTGCGCGCGCTAATTCCGGCAATCAAGAAAGCGTCGGGCGCTCAGGCGCCGGCGGGCGGATTCCTGGAACGGCTGGAGGCAAATGCCGGCAAGCTCGTGCGTATCCGTCCGGTGGATGCGCCAGCAGGCGACGACGCTGCCGCCGTGCTGGCACGCGTCGAAAATGAGGCCGCGCATGCGGCGATCGATGAGGCGCTCGTCGATCTCGGCAAGCTCGATGCCGCTGCGCGCGCACCGGCACAGGACTGGATTGCCAAAGCGCAGGCGCGGCAAAGTGCGCTCGCCGCTGCGCACCTGCTGGCAAGCAAGACAGCGCACGCGCTTGGCAGGCAATGAGGGCAGGATGATCCGGATCATCCTTTTTCTTGTTTCGGTCGCGGTGATTGCCGAAGGCTTCGCTTTGATTGCCGACCGCCCGGGCGAGGTTGCGATCACATGGATGGGCTACCGCGTTGAGACGTCGGTGATAGTGGCCGCCTTGGCCGTTGCCGCACTCGCGCTCGCTGTCATGCTGCTCTGGTCACTCGCGCGTGCTGTCTGGCACTCGCCTGAACAAGTCTCGCTGTTCTTACGCCACCGACGCGCCATCAAGGGCTATCTCGCCATTAGCCGCGGGCTGATCGCGATCGGCGCCGGCGATCTGCGCGTTGCGCGCAAATTTGCCGACGAAGCGGCGCGGCTGTCGCCCGGCGATCCGCTCGCGCTTCTGCTCACGGCGCAATCGGCGCAAATGGCGGGTGACCGCGGTGCCGCCGAGCGCGCCTTCCGCGAGATGACGGCGCGCGACGACACGCGACTGCTCGGGCTGCGCGGGCTCTATATCGAGGCGCATCGGCGCAACGATGGCGATGCCGCGCGGCTGGCGGCCGAGGAAGCGGCGAAGATACGGCCTGCGGCGGCCTGGGCCGGAGAGGCCGTGCTCGACTACCGCTGCGCGGCGTCCGACTGGGCCGGTGCCATCGAGGCGCTCGACGCGATGAAGGCGGGCCTCGAGAAGCCCAACTATCGGCGCAAGCGTGCGGTCCTGCTCACCGCCCGCGCGCAAGCACTCGCCGACATCGAGCGCGACACGGCGCGCGCGCTGGTGCTCGACGCCGTCAAACTTGCGCCCGATCTCGTGCCGGCAGCGGCGCTGGCCGGACGGCGGCTTGCCGAATTGGGCGAGCCGCGCAAGGCACGAAAAATCCTGGAGGCCGCCTGGACGATCAATCCGCATCCTGACATCGCGGATAGTTACGCCAACCTCCGTTTGGGGGATAGCGCGCGCGAACGTCTCGCGCGCATGCAGAAGCTCGCCGAAAAGGTGCCCGGCCAACTAGAGGGCGCGCTGGCGGTGTCGCGCGCCGCGCTCGATGCGCGCGAATTCGCCACCGCGCGTGCGGCGCTGGCGCCCCATCTCTCGGCCCCGACGCGTCGCGCCGCCGCCTTGATGGCCGAGATCGAGGAGGCCGAACATGGCGACGAAGGCCGGGTGCGCGAATGGATGGCGCGCGCCATGCGCGCGTCCGGCGATCCGGTCTGGACCGCCGATGGCGTGGTGTCGGATCGCTGGCTGCCTGTATCCCCGAACGGGCGGCTTGATGGATATGAATGGAAAGTGCCGCTGGCCGAAATCGGCGTGAGCCGGCCTGTCATCGAGGCTGCGCCGCCCCCCGTGGAACTGGCGACGGTTGCCTTGCCGGAACCGAAGCCCGGGCCGCCGGTCGAAACGCCGTCGCGCAAGGCCGCAAAGTCAAAAACGGACTCCCGAGCGTCATCAAAATTGTCTGCGAAGGCGAGGCCGGTCGAGCCGGTGATCCCCTTGGTGCATGCGCCGGACGATCCTGGGCTCGATCAGGGCCTCGACCACGATCCGGTGCCGGAGGCTTCGACGCCGCCGGCGGGTGACGCCTGGCAGCGCCTGCGGCAGCTGTTCCGTTAAGCAGCGGGCAACGGCAAAGGCGTATTGCTTGCCAATCAGGGCTTGCGCCGATATCTGTGGCGCTCCTTCAGCCGGCGTAGCTCAGCGGTAGAGCATCCGCTTCGTAAGCGGGTGGTCGGGGGTTCAAATCCCTCCGCCGGCACCAGTCTTTCAGAATTGCAATTTCATGCGGCCTGCGGCCGCCGCGGCTGGTTTTCTTGCCAATTGCTTGAAATGATGGAGGTATTTTGTACTGACCGGCGCTATAGCGGGCCGGCATCGGCAATGGGGCCCAAGGGGCTAATGTTATTCCTGTCATTTTCCCCCGTTCATAGGGTAGTAAGATAATTCCAACCGGATCAGTCACTTCGTTCTGTAGAGTAGCCCTATGGCCAGACCTGCTGTCATTCTCGTCGGCGCGGACAAGGGAGGCGTCGGCAAGACTACCGTCGCTCGTACCCTGATCGATTATTTCGGTGCGCATCAGACGCCAACCCGCGCCTTCGACACCGAGTTGCCGCGCGGCACGCTCAAGCGGTTTCATCCCGAGCTGACCGAAGTCGTCGACGTCACCTCGGTCTCCGACCAAATGAAAATCTTCGATACGCTGGGCAGCGCCGACGCCAAGGTGACGGTGATCGACGTGCGCGCCGGTCTGCTGTCGTCGACCTTGCAGGCGCTGACCGAAATCGGTTTTCTCGAATTGGCCAAGAAGGGCCAGATCACCTTCGCGGTGTTTCATATCCTCGGCCCGTCGATCGCCTCGCTTGAGGAGATTGCCGAGACCGCCCGCACCGTCGGTGACGCCAATTACTTCCTGGTCAAGAATTTCATCAACAACACGACATTCTTTGAATGGGACCCCGCCACCTACAATTCGTATTTCAAGAAGATCAAGGGTGCTGAGGAAATCACTATCCCGAAACTCAACGAAATGGCTTACGAACAGGTGGAAGTTGCCAGCGTTCCTTTCGTATCGTTTGTCGGCAACAAAGGCGCCAAGGGCGAAGCGGCCAACTATTCGTTCGTTCTGCGCGGTTATGTCCGGCACTGGCTTGGCAATGTCTGGGGTGAGTTTGATCGCGTGAAGCTGGTCGACTTGGTTTCGCCGAAGATGGAAAGCAACGTCCGTCAGGTTGCTGGCTAATACGTCCATCCCAGTTGCGCCGGTTGAGCGGGCGGCGTCCGGTCAGGTGATGTCATTCCGCAATTCCATCACCATTGTCGCATCGCCGCGCCCTCGCGTCGGGAAAACCCTGCTGGCGCGGTTGCTCACTGATTTTCATTCGCAGGAAGGCCGTTCGGTCGCGGCGTTCGATCTCAACTCCGGCGAACATACGCTGGGGCAATTCCTGCCTGAACGCGTCGTCACGGCAAACATTCGCGACATCAACGGACAGATGGCGTTATTCGACCGGCTGGTTGCGGACGATGATGCGACCAAGGTCATCGATCTCGGCCACGAATTGTTTGAGTCGTTTTTCTCGGTCGCCCATCAAATCGGTTTTGTCGAGGAGGCGCGGCGGCGCTCGGTTGCAATTGCGATCCTGTTCGTGGTCACGCCCGATCAAACTTCGGTCGAGGGCTATCGCAGCCTGCGCGCCCGCTTTGCCCAGGCAACGTTGGCGCCCGTGCACAATGAGTTACTGGGATCTGCGCAGCATCGCGACAAATACATGCTTGCCGGTGGCGGCGCTGTGATTGTGCATTTACCGGTGCTGGCGCCCGGCTTGCGTAGATTTATCGACAAGCCGCCATTCTCATTCGGAAATTCGAATATGGGGAACGCGGTGGGCATTCCGCTCGACAGCCATATCGAGTTGCAACGCTGGCTACGGCGCATTTATCTGGAGTTCCGGGAACTCGATCTGCGCATATTATTGGCTGATCTGCAGTCTTCGATCCGTATTCAGTCGCAATCGACGTAAATTTGCTGTGTTTTCCCGGCGGGTGCGAGGGAACCGGCCGAAACAATCTTTTTCTGAAATAAGGGAACGGACGCCCATTTGACGCGTTGCCCTCGCCGAAATCCCGCGCAGGTCGCGGTAACGCAGGAGGCGCGCTATGTGGATTACGTTATTTTCCATCGTTATCGGCATCGCCCTCGGCTTAGCCATGGGGGCAGTCGTCATGGAATCCGACGAGAAGTCACCTCGCCAATTCGGACGCCGTTCAGCGCGGGGTTTCAGGGTTGTCCGCAATTCATAGATTTCAGTGATCGTTGCGTTGCGTCAATGGGCGGCCTTCGGGCCGCCCATTCCGTTTGTTGTGAATGGGCGCGCGTTCTTCCGGAACTCTGGGCTAGTCTGGCGGGATGCCGGGGCCCCTGCTGCTGTCGAGGCGATTTGCGCCGTTGTTCTGGTGCCAGTTTTTCGCCGCGTTCAATGACAATTTTCTCAAGACCGCACTGGTCTTTGTCATCTTGTTCCACTCGGGCGCGGGTGACGCCGAAGCCCTGATTACCTTTGCGAGCGCAGCGTTCATCGCGCCCTACTTCTTTTTGTCCGCATTCGGCGGTGAACTCGCCGATCGCTACGACAAGGCGCGGGTGGCGCAATGGTTGAAATTCCTGGAAATCTTCATCGCCGCTCTTGCGGTGTGGGGCTACGCGCGGTCGTCACTCCCGTTGCTGTTCGTTTCGCTGTTCGGCTTCGGCGTCCTTGCCGCGTTATTCGGGCCGATCAAATACGGCATCCTGCCTGACCATCTCAAACGCGAAGACTTGCCCGCCGGCAACGCCCTGGTGGAAGGCGCGACCTTCGTCGCCATCCTGCTCGGAACGATCGTCGGCGGACTAGCCGCGCGCGGCGAGGGTGCGGCCGCAATGTTTGCGGCGCTGGTTATGGGTTTTGCGCTGGCGTGCTGGATCGCCGCGCTATTGATTCCGGCGACGGGCGAGGGCGCGCCGCATCTCAAGATCGCCAACAACATCGCCGCTTCGACCTTGGAAATGCTGCGATATCTGCGTGCGGATGCGCGGCTGTGGTGGGGCGCGATGGTGACAAGCTGGTTCTGGCTGGTCGGCATCGTGGTGCTGTCTTTGCTGCCGCCGCTCATCAAAATACAGCTTGGCGGCAACGAGAATACATTGACGGTTTATCTCGCGATCTTCTCGGTCGCCGTCGGTGTCGGATCGGGCCTGGCGGCGGTCATTGCGCGCGGGCGCATAATTCTCAAGACAACGCTTGTGGGCACTATCCTGCTCGGCGGCTTTGCGCTCGATCTCGGCATTGCGACGTATGCGATTGCACCGCCGCAAACATTGCATGAGCCGACTGTCGTGTTGTCATCAGGCCTCGGTCTGCGCGCCGCGATAGACCTCTGTGGTCTCGCGATCGCCGGCGGCCTGTTCATCGTGCCGGCCTTTGCCGCCGTGCAGGCCTGGAGCGATGCCGGCCATCGTGCGCGGACAATCGCTGCGGTCAATGTGCTCAACGCCGCATTCATGACCGGGGCGACGATCGCCGTAGCGATCATGCAAAAATTTGGCGTGACCGTGCCTGCGATATTTGTGCTGGTCGGCGCCGCCACGCTCGGCGTTGCGCTTTTAATTTGGCGGACAATGCCGAAGAATACCTAAGCGTCGTCCCCGCGAAAGCGAGGGCCCAGTAACCCCAGTCTAGCGGTTTTATCTCAGGCAGCTGTGATTACTGGATGTCGGCCTTCGCGGGCATGACAGAAGAGAGTTACTTTTTGCGCATCGCCAGTACGCGGTCGACCATTTCGCCGGCAACACCGAGATAGTTTGCCGGGTCGACAAGCTTTTCCAGTTTTTTCCGGTCGGCGTGCTTGCTGATTTCCTTATCTTCCGCGAGCAGATCGATCAGCGGTCGGCCGGTTTTCACGACCTCCCGGCAGATGTCATAGACGAGGTCGTGCGCCCTGTTGCGGCCGAGCTCAGCGCCGAGCCCCATCATCACCGCCTCGGACATGATCAGTCCTTTGGTGATGTCGAGGTTCTCGCGCATCTTCTTCTCATTTACCTGCAACCCTTCGACCAGGAAGCGGGTTTGCGCGAGCGCGCCGGCCGAGAGCATGAAAATTTCCGGCAGCGCTATCCATTCGATCTCCCATGGACCGGTGGCCCGCTCATGGTCTTCGATCTGGGCCTCCAGCAGCGCGGCGACGAGCTGCCGCACCATCGCGGTCTGTGCGGTGATGTACACCGACGAAATCGGATTGCGCTTCTGCGGCATCGTCGACGATGAGCCGCGGCCGGAATGGAACGGCTCGTAGACTTCCTCGACTTCCGTTTGCATCAGCAATTTCACGTCGAACGCGATCTTGCCGCAGCTTCCGGTGACCAGCCCGAGGAAACAACCGGCCTCGGCGATGCAATCGCGCACCGTGTGCCAGGAAATTGCCGGCTGTCCGAGCTTGAGCTCCTTCACCAATTCTTCCTGGACCTTCAACCCGTCCTTGCCGAGCGATGACAGGGTGCCCGCGGCGCCGCCAAATTCTCCCACCAGCACGCGCGGCTTGAGTTCTTTCAGGCGCTGCTTATGGCGTTCGAAGGCCGCCAGCATGGTCGCCATCTTGTAGCCAAAGGTGATCGGCACGGCTTGCTGGAGATTGCTGCGGCCCGCCATCGGTGTGTCGCGGTATTTTTTTGCGAGTGCGGCGAGCGCGTCCGAAATGGCGTTGATCTCTTTCTCAATGATGTCGAGCGCCTCGCGGATCTGCATGACCGTAGCGGTGTCGGTGATGTCCTGGGTGGTGGCGCCCCAATGCGACCATTCGCCGAGCCCGTCTTTACATAAGTTCACAAGCTGCTGGACGACGGGCAGCACCGGATAGCCGATCCTCTCGGTCGCTTCCTTGAGTTTCGCCATGTCGATTTTGTCGGCCGAACAATGGCGGACGATTTCGGCAGCCGCTTCCTTCGGAATAATGCCGAGCTTTGCCTGCGCGCGGGCGAGCGCGGCTTCGAAATCGAGGTATTTCTGAACGCGGTTCTCGTCCGAGAACACATTCCGCATGGCTGGCGTGGTGAAAATGTCGCGGAACACCGCAGAATCGAGGATCGTTGAAGGCATTCGGTCTCTCCTGTGGCGCGCAAGTTAGCGTTTCTCGCACGCCGATCAACACGCAAACGGCAGTGGACCCGTTGCTTCGCAAGCGGTTTCAGTCCCAAATGGTGCGGGTTTATTTGCCAATCGGAGGCCCACCATGACCGTGATGACCAAGCCTCAGCAGAGCTTCCGGCTCGAGCCTGTGCATCCGAAGCCGGAGGAGGCGCACACCATGCCCTATGCCCCGGCCGTGCACATCGTCGGGGCCTGCGACCTGATGTTCCTGTCGGGCGCGACGCCATCGCCGCTCTACCACAAGCACCCACATGTCGATGCCGAGCACGTGCATCCGCATTCAATAGAAGAGCAGACCGACCGCGCCATGCTGGCGATCAAATCGATCCTCGACCATGTCGGAGCGAGCTGGCGCGACGTCGTGAAGGTGACGAAATATCTCACCGACTTCCGCGAAGCCGACGCCATGCACAAGACCATGCACAAATATTTTGGCGACTGGCGGCCGGCCAGCACGACCGTGTGCATCAATTCACTGTCGTCGCCCGGCGCGCGCATCGAGTTGGACATGATCGTCGCGCTGCCGAAGAAAGCCACGTGACGCTTCCGCCACGCCTCGCGCGCATCGTCGAAGCCGAATATCCGCGTTTCTCGGACGCGGAAATGGCGCGCCGTCGCGCGGCCGTTGAAACGCTGCTGGCCGACGCCGGTTGTGACCATCTGGTTTTCTGCGGCGCCAATCGCTTCGGTTCGTCCGTGCAATGGCTCACGCAATGGCCGGTGACCGCCGAGGCAGTTGGTGTATTCACGCCCGGGGCGCGCGACGCGCTGTTCGTGCAATACGTCAATCACGCACCGCAGGCACAAATTCTCGCCGACAAAGCCGAGGTCGCTTGGGGCGGCGAGTTGTCGATTGCGGCTGCGATCGCTGTGCTGACGAAACGCGGCGCGCGTGGAAACCGCGTGGCGACGCTCGGACCCGTCACCGTCGATCAACACGCGGCACTCTCGGCAAAGTTCGGAAAGCTGAAAAGCCTCAATCGTGACTACGTCCGTTTGCGGCAGGTGAAATCGGCCGAGGAGCTCGACTGGCTGCGCATCGGAGCGCATTTCAGCGATCTCGGCATGGCGGCGCTGCGCGATGGGATTAGAGCCGGTTTGAACGAGCGCGAGCTCGGCGACATGGTCGAGCGTGCTTACGTCCCGCAGGGTGCAGTCAATGTCATTCACTACATCGGTGTTACGCCGATGAGCGCGCCGGATCTCGGCGTACCGCGCCAGTTTCCGCGCATGCGGCGGGTGCAGGCCGGCGATGCGGTGGTGGCCGAGATCACTGCCGCGTTCTGGGATTACCCGGGGCAGGTGCTGCGCAGCTTTGCGCTGGGCGAACCAAGCAAGCTCTATCACGACCTGCATGCGGCAGCCGATGCGGCCTTCGATGCGATCGTTTCCCTGCTCAAAGCCGGTGTGACGCCTGCGCAAGTGATCGAGGCCTCAGGCGTTATCGAGGAGGCCGGCTTTACGATCATCGACGATCTGCTGCACGGCTATGGCGGCGGCTATCTGCCGCCCATCCTCGGCTGCAAAAGCCGCCCGGGGGGTCAGGTCCCGCCGGAGCCATTTTGCGCCGGACAGACCGTCGTGGTTCAGCCCAATGTTGTGACGCGCGACGGCAAGGCCGGCGTGCAGACCGGCGAGATGGTGTTGATCACCGCCACCGGCATCGAGCGGGTTCATTCGATTCCGCGGGGGTTTATCACGATCTCGCCGTCACCCTGAGGTGCGAGCGAAGCGAGCCGCGAAGGATGACGGGTCAGGCGCCCTTGAGTTGCTCCTTCATCCAATCCGCGCTTTGCGAGCGCCAACGGTAGGCGCGGTTGGTGGCGATGTGGTTGCCGTCCTCGATTATCATCAACTCGACCGGCCCCTTCGCCTCACGCGCGAGCTGCTCGGCGTCCTTGGCCGGGACAATGCGGTCGAGACGACCGTTCACGATGAACAGTGGGCAAGTGATATTTTGCGCGACACCTTCCAGCGATAGCGTCAGTGCATTCTTTCGCGCTTCGTCCGCCGTCTGGCAGTGGCTGCGCACGCGGAATGCCGTGCGCGTCAATTCCGGCAGGTTGTCCCAGTTGGCGCCCCAGTTGAACGGGCCCCCCAGCGCGATACAGGCCTTGATACGCTTGTCGAAAGCCGCCGCTCGCGGCGCATAATAGCCGCCGAGGCTGACGCCCCACATGCCGACGCGTTTGGCATCGAGATCAGTCCGCTTTTCGACAAAGTCGATCACGGCCTTTACCGGCACCTCGTAGTCACCGCGAATGGGAAGATCATATTGCGCTTCGCCCTGGCCGGGACCTTCGAAAATCAGCGTCGCGACGCCACGCGCGAGAAACGGCGCTTCGTAGGCGTCGCCTTCCTCTTTAGTTGAGTCGAGGCCGACAGCCATCACAACGACCGGCGGCTTATCGACGCCCGCCGGTTTGCGCAGAATGCCGGCCAGCGTTTTGCCCTGATAGGGAATTTCCACGCGTTCGCCGGAGGGCCGCAGGTGAGGAAGCGCGGCCTGCCGGCATTCGATCTGTTTCTTGTGCGCGGCTTTCATCTGGGCCTGGTCATGGACGAACAGGAACGAGGCGAAGTGGTAGTAGACGCCGGCGCGCTGCAGGCATTCGCCCGCCGTGAGAAAATGCTTCTTGGCAAGCGCCTCGCGCCCAAGCTGCTCGTGGTGTGCGGCGCGCGCCGACCACACGCTGCACCACTCGTTATATGAAGTAATAGAGCCGGTGACTTCCTCGAAGTCGGTCAGCACCACGCCGTTGGCAACGAAACGGGGCCCCCAATGCGCGATCGCAGCCTTGAGCAAGGGGTCGGATGACATGCGGATTTTCCTTGTGATGGTCCGGGAGAGATTACGCTAGGTCGCCTTTTCGTCGCGGCGATACCAGGGCATGAAGCGCTTCGTTGCCCACTGCACCAGCACTTCGAATCCGACGCCGAAGGCAGCCAACAACAGCACGCCAACGAAGGCCTCGTTGTGGTGATAGGAACGTGAATTGTAGAGGATGTAATAGCCGAGCCCGCCGATTGAGAGAAAAAACTCCGCAACGACCGCGCCGATCAACGCGCGGCCGGCTGCCAGCCGGAAGCCGGCGAGCAAGTAGGGCATCGATGCGGGCAACACAATATCGGTGAGCATGCGCAGACGGCCGGAACGGAATGAGTGGGCAACCTCCAGATATTCGCGCGGCACCGACCGGGCGCCATCGGCCACGTTCATGGTTATGGCGAATATCGCGGCGAATATGATGGTCGCGATGCGGGCCGCGCCCGAATACCCGAACCACAATGAGAACAGCGGCAATGCGACAATCATCGGCATCGCATTAAAGCCATTGATGTAAACGCGGATCATGCGGTCGATGACATTACTGCGTCCCATCAGCAGGCCGATTGCGGTACCAACGACGATCGTGATCGCGAGGCCTTCCGCTACGGCGGTGAGCGTGGCGCCAAGAGCCTGCTGGAATGCGGGATCGGTGAGGACGTGCGGAATGGCGAGCATCACGGTGGTCGGCTTTGCCACATAGGCTGGAGCAAAGGCGCGCACCACGAATTCCCATATCAACAGAATGGCCAGCCCCGTGATCAACCGCGGCAGCAGGGCGCCGTGCGTCAGGATCGACGTCTTGGGTTCTGTGGGCGCGGAGGCGGCAATGGTGGCCTGACTCATCGTCATTGCCTCCAGTGCGCGAAGTGCTGCTCGATTTTCAGGCCGAGCCGCGTCAAGCCGACGCCGATGATGCCGATGACAAGGATGGATGCGAACACGCCGGCCGTGTCGAAATCCTGCGACGCGCCCATGATCAGCTGGCCGAGGCCGGTTGAAGACAGGAAGAATTCTGCGGCGATCATTCCGACCAGGGCACGGCCAATCGCCTGACGCACGCCGGTCATCATGTAGGGTAGCGTGTAGGGCAGCATCACTTCACGCCATAGTGACCATTCGGTCGAACGGAAGGACTTCGCAACCTCGATCAGCTCGGGCTTGATGCTGCGCGCGCCTTCCACCGTGTTGTAGAGCACCGGGAAAACCGTGAAGAGAAAGACGACCAACACCTTGGGCGCGAAGCCAAACCCCATCATCGACAGGATAAAGGGGATCAACGCCACCATCGGGGTGGCATAGAGCGTCATAATGTAGGGCTCGATGCCGATGCGCAGCACGCGCACGCGCGCCAGCAGCAGTCCGAGCGGCGCACCAACCAGGATCGCCAGCACGAAACCGGTCAGGAAAAGCTCGGCGGAATCGAGCAGCTGGGTAAGAAATTCGCCACGCGTGGTGAGCTGCCAGAGTCGCACCAGCGTCTCGGAGAACGGCACCATGAAGGCCGCGCTGGTCGAGCGCCCGGCGATTTCCCAGGCGGCAATGCCGGCGAAAAGGCTGAGCCACAAAGGCCCGTGGCGGCGGAAATAGGCTATGGGCACTGTCTCTCACTCATTCCACGGTCATCATCCGCCACCGGGTCCGCGCGAAGCGCGGCCCGATGATAAACTCCGGCGGATGATCCAGTAGCCCCGGCGCTACTGTTCGAGCGAAAGCCGGAATTACTGGATCCCCGCCTTCGCGGGGATGACGCTGCGCGTCACTTCACCATTGCGTTGGCGTCTTTCCACACCGAGCCGTCGACGAAGGCGTCATAAGTCACCGGTTCCTTGTCTGGCTTGATCGATCCGATTTTCTTCATGAGCGCTGCAACCGCCTCGATTTTGTTGCGCGGCATACCATCATCTTTTGCCGCCCAGAAGTCGATATCGAGAAATGCCTTGAGCGCGGCCTTGTTGACCTCTTTGTTATGCCCGGTCACGGCGGCGATCTCCGCTACGGTATCGGCATTCTTCGGGTCCTGCATGAACCGCGCGGCCTCGACCATGCCGGCCACCGTGCGCACAATGGCGTCACGATTCTTTTCCAGATTGTCCTTGCGCGCGACCATGATGAGATAATGGCTGGTCGGATTTGTGCTCTTCATGGCCAGCAGGATGTTGAGCTTCTTGCCCTGATGTTCGATCTCGGCAAGGTCGTCGAGATGCAATACTGAATATTTCAGACGGCCGGCGAGCAATGCCGGGCCGGGGCTAGAACCGAGCGCAACTTGCTTGACGTCTTCGATCTTCACGCCCGGGCAGCCGACCAGCATTGAGCGCAGCGCCACCGAGCGTGCACCGTTGATCGAATCGACGCCGACATCCTGACCGACAATATCCTTGCAGGTTTTGCCCAGCTCGGTCGTGCCGATCACCCAATCCGGATTGGGCATTCCATAAACGCCGACCAGAGGAACGTCGGCATTGGACACCTGATTGATGACGGGCGGCGTCGGCGACCACGCCATATCGACGTCGCCAGCGACCACCGCACGCGCTGCGGCAGTGCCGTTGTCGAAGGGCTTGATTTCAACATCCACGCCGTTCTTTTTGAAGAAACCCTGCTTCTCGGCGACATAGGCGATCATGACCGAAAAAATCGGCGGAATGCCCGGCGTTGCCACCGTAACTTTCTTGCCCTGTGCCGCGGCCGGGGCGCTCGCCAGCAATGTTGCCAGCAGCATCCCGCCGGCCGTCAGTGCGATGGTCCTGCGGATCATGGAATCCTCCCTATAGGCTTCACTATTTTCTTATTCAGTTTTTTAGCGTTCGAGAACGAATTCGGCTTCGCGCGCCTCCCGCATCAACGTGCCCCAGACGCGTTCGCGCAGCTCGGCAAAGCGTGGCTCGCGGAGCGTCTCGCGGGTGCGCGGTTCCGGAAGATCGATCGTAATCGTTTCATGGATGCTCGAAGGCCGGCCCTTGAGCACGATCACGCGATGCCCGAGCAGCACTGCCTCCTCGATTGAGTGCGTGACGAAGACCATCGCAGTCGGTCGCTGCTCCCAGATGCGCAACAATTCGAACTGAAGAATTTCGCGAGTCTGCGCGTCCACCGCCGCAAAAGGCTCGTCCATGAGCAGGACATTCGGCTCAACGGCCAGTGCGCGCGCCAGCCCGCAGCGTTGCTGCATGCCGCCGGACATCTGGTACGGAAATGCACTCTCGAAGCCAGTCAGTCCAACCAGCTTGATGAATTCCGGCACCTTGCGTTCGATTTCCACTTTCGATGCGCCCGCCATCCGCAAGCCATAGGCGACATTCTCGAACACGGTCTTCCAGGGAAATAGCCCGAAGTGCTGGAACACCATGGCCACGCCGGCAATCGGTTCGGTCACGCGTTCGGCGCCGACCCTGATCTCGCCCGCATCGTGCGGCAACAGGCCGTCGATGCATCGCAGCAGCGTGGTCTTGCCGCAGCCCGAAGGCCCGACGATTGCGACGATCTCGCGTTCGCCGACGTCGAAATCGATGTTGCGGAAGACTTCGAGCGTGCCGTAGTGCTTGCCTAGGCCCCGGACGCGGATGCGTGGCTCGCTTTTCGCGCTCTGCGAGGTGGGACGGATAGCCGGTGTTGCGGATGTCTGACTTGTCACTCTGCTGCCTGCTTTGAAGATTTGCTGTTGATCTTGGCCCAGTAGTCTTCGGCCTGTTTCGAGCGCTGGAGCGCATCGAGTGTCTCGAAGCCTGGCGCCATTGAGCCGTCGCTGCCCGCGAGAATCTGGTGATGTTCGATGTTGAGGGTGCGCAACCAGCGTTGCTGGCCCATCGTAATGGCGACGAAATAACCGATCTCGACCAGTTCGGGTTCGCTGAAGTGCTTGTGCAGCCGGTTCCACAACTCGTCGGTCGAAGGCAGGTCCCAGGTGATGGCCTCCGCGTATGCCAGCGCCGCCTTCTGGCGCTCATCATAACGTGTCGAGCTCTCGAAATTGATCAGGTCGGAATAGTCATCTTCCTTGAGGCCGGATTTTGCGGCCTTGATCGAACGCTGGTTGCCGCAGAATTCACACAGCACCGAACGCGAAACGTAGATCCGGCAAAGCTCCTTGATTTTGTGGTCGGCGACACCGTTCTTGAATACGTCCCGCCATGTATTGGCGAACGACCAGAACGCCGCCGGCACGTGGGCGCGAACGGCCTGGCTTTCCGGGCGCGGTGTCCCCTCGCGCGCGCAACGCTCGAATTCCGCGAGCATCGCGGGATCCTTGATCGTGGAAGGATCGACATAACTAATGCGAGGTTTCGACATCGGCGTTTTCTCCCGGAAGAAAAAGTATCGGCGCACCGGCTTCGATGCGACCTTGTTGGTCCTGGCGACAGGTAGGGCATGTTGCCGCAACACCGCCGCACGGGCAACGTTGGCCGCCGTATTTCGGTAACTCTGCCTTAGTCTTGACGATCTCCCAACGTGTCACGGCCCACGCCCGGATTGTGGGCAACAGTCCTGTATTTGCAGGGCCTTTTGACGATGCGCGCGCGCATTACGCTTAACCGCTGATGACTGGCGTGACAAGCATTCGCACCAGTATTGTTAATTTCGCGCAAGGTTACTCTAAAGTTTATTGCAGCTCGGATACGTGTCGTAAACGCTACGAGTTCAGGTGCTCTTCAGCATAGACACAATTGCGACAGTGATTTTAGTAATTCAATACTTCCTCGCCCCTAGTGTTCGTTTGAACAGAACGCCGAAGTATTCGGTCGCGTCAAACGGGGCTCATTGTCGTGCGTGCCAGTACCATTGTCATGATCGGGTTTGCCGTCGTCTTCGGCTTGCTCGCTGTGTTCATCGCCCAGGTCTGGCTCAACAACCAGGCGAGTATGCAGGCGCGGAACGCACCGAAGCCGACGCAGGTGGCGTCGCAGACGGTCGTGGTCGCCAAGCAGCCGCTGCGCTTCGGCACCGAGCTCAATGCATCCATGTTGCAGGAAGCGCCGTGGCCGTCTGACTCGCTACCGGCGGGTGCTTTCGCAAAGATCAATGACATCATGTCGGGCGGCCGCCGCGTTGTGCTGGCCGCGATCGAAGCCAACGAGCCCGTGCTCGCTCTCAAGATTACCGGCGCTGGCCAGCGCGCGACGCTTTCCGCGTTGGTGAAGCCGGGCATGAAGGCAGTGACGATCCGCGTCAACGACGTAGAAGGCGTCGGCGGTTTTGTGCTGCCGGGCGATCATGTCGACATCGTGCTGACGCGGCAGCTCGAAAAGGGATCGGCCACGACGCAGGTCGTGCTTCAGAACACCCGCGTGCTCGCGGTTGACCAGGTCGCCGATGATCGCGCCGCCAAGGCAACGGTTGCGAAGTCGGTGACTTTGGAAGTCGATACCGTCGAAGCTCAGAAATTGTGGCTCGCGTCTTCCGTCGGCAGCCTCTCGCTGCTGCTGCGCAAAGCCGGCGAAACCGCCGAGACAAAGACGCGCAAGGTCACGCTCAACGATTTGGGGACCAATGAACCGGTCGGCGACAAGGGCGCTACCACGACTGTGGTGGTGACGCGTGCGTCGGCCAAACAGGACTACACCGTGCCGGTCGAGGGACATGATGGGGCCTCGGCCGATCCGGAGCGGAGGCGAGCCGCCTGGTGACTCCAGGCTTGGGATCATTAAAGGGGTGGGGAGTGTGTCGTGAAAAATCACAATGAAATTGGCGCCGGCTTCCGCTGGCGTATTGAGGACAGGGCCACCAAGCGTGGCAATTGGCTGCGCGATCTCGCGATCGCTCTGGTCATCGCATTGGCCGCATCGATCCTGGGAATGATCGGTGACGCCTATGCGCAGGCGCCGACGAAGCAGATCCAGATCAGCGGCAACAACCGCACGGCCATGGTGGTCGTTCCGATCGGCAAGTCGCAAGACGTGCACACCGATACGAGTTTCGTCGACATTACGGTTGGCGATCCGGAAGTTGCCGACGTTAATCCGTTGACCGACCATGCGCTGTCGATTCTCGCAAAGAAGATCGGCACGACCCGCGTGTCGGTTTATGCGGAAGGCAAGAAGCTTGTCGGCATCTTCGATGTCGAGGTGTCTTATGACATCACGCGGCTCAGCAACGAGCTGTCGCGGCGTTTCCCTGGATCGCGAATTGAGGCTTCAAGCGTCAACGGTCGTATCATGCTGTCGGGTGAGGTTGCCGACGCTTCCACTCTCGACAAGGCGGTGACGATCGCGCGCCAGTTTGGCCCCGAAATCATCAACTCGGTTTCGGTGATGTCGCCGCAGCAGGTCTTGCTGGAAGTGCGATTTATCGAGATTTCGCGCACAGCCAGCCGTGAATTGGGCGTGCAGTGGAACCGTTTCGGCAGCAGCACCATCACCAATATCGGTAACCGCGTCTCGTCAAACAATCTGCCGCTGTCGGCGGCGACGATTGCCGGCGAAACGGCGGCGGGCGTCATCTCCAACTCTTCACCGTTCGGATTTCTGGTTGGCCGCATCGCGGCAAGCGGAGCGACGACCGACGTGATGATAAGCGCGCTCGAAGAGAAGGGCATCGCCCGTAGCCTGGCGGAGCCGAACCTGGTTGCGCTTTCAGGTGACACCGCGAGCTTCCTGGCCGGCGGCGAGTATCCGATCCCGGTGTCCGGCTCGTTTGGCCAGGTGACCGTCGACTACAAGAAGTACGGCGTTGGACTTGCGTTCACACCGACGGTGCTCGGCCGTGGCTTGATCAACCTGAAAATCGAACCGGAAGTGAGCCAGATCGACACCACGCATACGGTCTCGGTAAGCAACGGCGTCTCGGTGCCCGCGCTGATCGTGCGTCGTGCGTCCACCACGGTCGAATTGACGGATGGACAGAGCTTCGTAATCGGCGGCTTGCTGCAAAACGACAACAAGAACTCGATCGAGCAACTGCCATGGCTCGGCAGCGTGCCGGTGTTGGGCGCGTTGTTCTCCAGCAAGTCCTATCAGAAGAACGAAACCGACCTCGCTATCATCGTCACGCCGCGCCTCGTGCGTCCGGCGCGGCCCGGCGATGTTCTCAAGGTGCCGACCGACGACACCTTGCCGCCGAATGATGTCGACTTCTTCCTGCTTGGAAAAATGGAAGTCACGCGGGAGGAGGCACGCAAGCTTACGCCCGTGACAGCGCGTATTGCGATCGCCGGCGACCGTCCGTTCACCGGTCACATGCTCGATATGCCGAAGGGGGACTCAAATGCGGCGATTCAATAAGGTCACGCGTACCGTCGCGCTTGCCGGCTTGTTTGCCGTTCTCGGCGGCTGCTCGGAATATCTCGACCGCCGAGACTTGGTCGCGCTTTCGGGCGGCAATGCGGTTGCGACCAACGTCGTGACGCACATGGTCGATCCCTGGCCGCCCGCCAGCGCCAACCGCAACCTCGCGTTCAACGGCCAGAAGATGGAAACGGCCGTCGAGCGCTATCGCACCAACCGGGTCATTCCGCCACGCGGAATTGGTACGTCCGGCAGCTACACGGACAGCGGTGGCGGTGGCCAGAACAGTGCAGGGCCGGTCGGAAGTTCTGTAACGGCGCCGGCAGCGGCGGTGAAATAAACCTCGGGCAATTGCACCATGCGCATTGGACGTAATTCCAGCACGAACCGGACCCGCGTGGCGGTACTCACCGCCGACGCGGAGTTCGATCGTTCAGTCCGTGCAACATTTGGCGCATCGTCCGCGATCGAACTTGCCATGGTCACGGGCCGTCTCGCCGAGCAAGGCGATACGCTCGATATCACTGATGCGACCGTCGTCGTGGTCGATCTCGACGCCGGCCGTGCCGACGAAATGGCCGCGCTCGCGCGGCTGATGGCGCGGGTCGGCACCTGGCCGCCGGTCATCGCGGTCACCCAAGCCTTCGATGAAAACACCGCGCGTACTTTGCTGCAGATGCGGATCGCCGACTTCCTGGTGAAGCCGGTCGAACCGATCGACCTGGTTCGCGCCTGCGCACGCGTCGCCAAAGGCCCCGGCGGAGCCGCCGAGCCGACCGAGGCCAAGATCTACACATTCTTGCCGGCTGTCGGCGGTGCCGGTGTGACGACGCTCGCGGTGCAGAGCGCCATGATTCTGCTCAACAGTGGCGGCCCGCGCGCGCGGCCGTCGACATGCCTCGTCGATCTCGACTTCCAACACGGCTCGGTCGCCGACTACCTCGACCTGGAGCCGCGCCTCAATCTGGCGGAGATCGAACCGCGCCCGGATCGCCTCGACCGGCAATTGCTGGAAGTCATGCTCTCGTATCACGCTTCGGGCCTCGCCGTGGTCGCTGCGCCGAACCGGCCGGCGGAAATGCGCTCGTTCGATCCCGATGTTGTGACGCGCCTGCTCGATCTGGTCTCGAGCAATTTCGAATATGTCGTATTCGACATGCCGCGCACCTGGTTCTCGTGGACCGACAGCGTGCTGCTCGGCTCGAACAAGCTTTTCATTGTCAGCGAAACCACCGTACCGGGGCTTCGTCACGCCAAACAATTAGTGGCCGCAATCAATGAGCGGCTGGGCGAGGGACCAAACCCGCGGGTCATCGTCAATCGCTTCAGCCAGCGCATGTTCGATTCCGGCCTGCGCCGCGGCGATCTCGCGCACACGCTTGGCGATGCGTTCCTGAGCGCAATTCCCAATGACTACGCGCTCGTTCGCGAGGCGATCGATCGCGGCGTGCCGCTCGATGAGGTCAAGCCGGGCAACAAGATTACGACGGAGCTCAAAAAACTGGTGCTGGACGCGCCGGCGGCCAAGACAGCGCCGGATGGTCAGCCGATGGCATTGATGAAGAAACTCAAGCTGTCCGTGGTGGGTGGCTAAAATGGTCGGCCGATTCACAGTTCGACGTTCTGCAGCACCGGAACTGCCGGTGCCCGAGGAACCGACGCCCACCGCGCTCGAAGGCGTGACGTGGACGGTATTCCCCGAGATGGGCGAGCAGCCGGCCGCGGCTGCGCAGCCGTCCGAAAGCACATTGCTCAGCGACAAGCTGCTCGACGCCAAGGTGCGCCTGCACCGCCGGCTGATCGAGGAGATCAATCTTTCGGCACTCGATAAAGTACCGGAAGAAGAACTGCGTCGGCACGTACAGCAGCTGGTCGCGCAGTATGTGCTGGTCGAGCGTCTTCCTTTGAATACACAGGAACTCGCGGACTTCGTCTCAGAGATTCTTGACGAGATGACGGGCCTGGGTCCGCTCGAGCCACTGCTCAAGGATCCGAGCATCAACGATATCCTGATCAACGGTCATGAATGTGTCTACGTGGAACGTCACGGCGTGCTTGAGCCGCTGTCCGTGCGCTTCAAGGACGAGCAGCATCTCCTGCGCATCATCAACAAGATCGTCTCTGCGGTTGGCCGCCGGGTCGACGAATCCCATCCGCTTTGCGACGCGCGCTTGCAGGATGGCTCGCGCGTAAACGTGGCGGTGCGGCCGATCGGCGTCGATGGCCCGCTGGTCTCCATTCGTAAATTCTCCAAGAAGCCTTTCAACCTCACGAAACTGGTTGAGGTCGGTGCACTGCGCCCGCCGATGGCCGAAGTGCTGGCCGCCGCGGTGAAAGCACGCGTCACCACGATCATTTCCGGCGGTACGGGTTCGGGAAAGACAACGATGCTCAATGCGCTCTCCGCGTTCATTTCCGAAAAGGAGCGCTTGCTCACGATCGAAGACGCCGCCGAATTGCAGCTGCAACAGCCGCATGTCGGCCGCATGGAGACACGTCCGCCAAGTATCGAGGGCAAGGGCGAAATTCGCCAGCGTGAGCTGGTGAAGAACGCCCTGCGTATGCGTCCTGACCGCATCATCCTCGGCGAGTGCCGCGGCGAAGAAGCCTTCGACATGTTGCAGGCGATGAACACCGGCCACGAAGGCTCGATGGCGACAATTCACGCCAACACGCCGCGCGACGCGATTTCACGTCTCGAGCAGATGATCGGCATGGCCGGCCTGCCGATGACGGTCGCCTCGATCCGCAGCCAGATCGCCAACGCCATCCAGTTGATCGTGCAGCTTCAGCGCCAGTCGGACGGCAAGCGCAAAGTTACCTCGATTGCCGAAGTTACCGGCCTCGAGGGCGACATCGTCCAAATGCAGGAAATCTTCAAATATGTCCGCACCGGCACCGCGCCCGACGGCACCGTGCAGGGACATTACCAGGCCACCGGCGTGCGTCCGCGCTTCCTCGCGCATCTCGCCAACCAGGGGATCAAGATTCCTGGCAGCTATTTCGATCCTTCGCATCCGCTCTGACCGGCCATGTTCGATTTCAATTCAATCTACCTGTTCTATGCGCTGATCGGCCTTTCGGCGGCGATGTTCGCGGAAGGCATCTATCTGCTCGTCTACAACAATGCGTCCTATCGCAAGAACATCAATCGCCGCCTCAAGGTGATGGACAACAAGACCGATCGCGAAAGCGTGCTCGTGCAGCTGCGCCGCGAGCGCGGTCTGACCAGCGGCGGCGACTATCGATTGCCGCTCGTCAATCTCAACCAGCTTTTGCTGCAATCCGGCCTGACCGTCGGTCTGGGCCGGCTGGTTCTGTTCGTCGCGATTGGCGTGGTCGCGGTCTTCATGGCGGTGCTGACTCTCAAAGGCAATATGAGTTACGCGCTGATTGCCGCTCTGTTTTGCGGCATCGTGCTGCCACCGCTCGTTTTGCGGATCTTGCGCGGCCGCCGGCGGAAAAAGTTCAGTTCCCAGTTCCCTGACGGTATCGACATCATTGTACGGTCGTTGCGGGCCGGCCATCCGGTGCCGATCGCCATCACCATGGTGGGACGGGAAATGACGGACCCGATCGGCACCGAGTTCGGTATTGTTTCCGACGAGCTTACCTACGGCTCCGATCTGGAGACCGCGATGCGCAATCTGTATTTCCGCGTCGGTACTGATGACTTGCCTCTGTTTGTGACCGCGGTGGCCATTCAGCGCTCGACGGGCGGTAATCTCGGCGAGATCCTGGAAAACCTATCTTCAGTGATCCGCCAGCGGTTCAAGATGCGCCGCAAGATTCGCGCGTTGGCCGCGGAAGGCCGCGCATCCGCTTTGATCCTCTCGTCATTGCCGATAGGTATGTTCGCGGTCATCCAATTCCTTGTGCCGAATTTCTACGGCGCTGTATGGGATCAGGATATGACCAGGATCGGCCTCGGGCTCGCAGGGTGCTGGATGGGCGTCGGCAATTTCATCATGTACCGCATGGTCAACTTCAGGATCTGACCATGGACAGCATCAGTTTCGTATTCGCAAATGCGTTCCGTGACAGCAGCACCATGCTGATGGCGCTGCTGGTATTTCTTGCGGCCGGGACGCTCGCATTTTCATTGATGGCGGCGGTGCGCGTGCGCGGTGCGGTCAAGAGGCGTACGTCGCGCATCATGAATGATCAGGAGCGCAGCGGGTCACGCTCGCTGCAGAATTCCAGCGCCAAAACCGTCAGCAAGCTGATCGAATACACGACCAAGCACTACGGCGAGGGCAATGGCGAAAACATGAAGGTGCTTCGCCGGCGCCTGATCCAGGCCGGCATCTACGATCCCCGCGCCGTGCCCTTCTTCTTCATTGCGCGCACGGCGTTGGCGATTGGTCTGGCCATTGCTGTTTTCATATTCCTGCCGATTCTGCGGCCCACCATGACAAGCTCCTTTCTGTGGATGCTGGTCATGGCCGGCGGCGTTGCCGGCTATGTCGGTCCGAGTGTCTATGTCGACAAACGGATTTCCGCCCGCAAGCTCGAGCATCGCTCGGGTTTTCCGGATTTCATGGATCTGCTCGTCGTATGCGCGGATTCAGGTTTGTCGATGGAAGCCTCGCTTGAGCGCGTCGGGCGCGAGCTGGGCCAGACTTTTCCTTCGCTCTCCGCCAACATTCATTTGACGAACCTTGAAATCCGTGCCGGCCGTCCGCTCAAGGAAGCGCTCGAGCATTTTGCCGACCGCCTCGCGCTCGAAGAGTCGCGTGCCTTTGCGACCTTGATCAACCAGTCGCTCGATCTCGGCTCGAGCATCACGGATGCGATGCGCGTCTACAGCGATGACATGCGCCACAAGCGGCTCTCGACCGCCGAGGAAAAGGCCTATGCCCTGCCGGCCAAGCTGGCGGTGCCAATGATGGTCTGTATCTTCCCCGTCCTGTTCGTCGTCATTCTGCTGCCGGTCATCGTCAAGCTGCACGTGGGCGGCTATTTCTGAAGGGGCGCTCGCGGCTCTAAAGCAGCCGATATTTGGCCTGGGACGCCAGAAACGCAGCCGGCGCCGACAGGGTGAAGATTTTCTTAACCATCCTCCCCTAGCCTGACGGCGTCCCGATACCGGGCGCTTCCGCAAGGCTTTGACATGGCTATTGGAATTGCCCGAGTTTCATTCATCGCACTCACGGGCCTGTGGTTGGCGGGATGCAGCACCTCCAATAATTTTTCCGACTTCCTGAAGTCGAAGACCGGAACCGCCACTGCATCCGCGCCGCAGCAAGCGATCGATGCCCAGGCGTCCGCCGACACATCCGCACCGCAACAGGCGGTCGAAACATCGGCGCCACCGCCGGCCGTTGAATCCACCGGCTCAGTGCCGCCGCCACTAGGCGTTCCGGCGGCCGCCGAGCCGGGCCTGCTCGGCAGCGATCCGAACGATGAATTGAGTCTGGGCAAAAAACATTATCGCGCGAATGATTTCGGTCTTGCCGAAAAACATTTCCGCGCCGCGGTCGAAAAGCATCCGCGCGACGCGGAGGCCTGGCTCGGTCTTGCTGCCTCTTATGATCGCCTGCGCCGTTTTGATCTCGCCGACCGTGCCTATGCCCAGGCGATCGGCATCGTCGGCCCGACGGTTACGATCCTCAACAACCAGGGCTACTCGTACATGCTGCGCGGCGATTACAAACGCGCGCATGCCACGCTGGCCGTCGCGCAACGAAAAGATCCCACCAATAGATACGTGCAGAACAATATTCGTTTGCTCGAAGAGAGCTATCGCAAAGGCAAGGCCATCGAGTAGGCCTCGACGATAGCGTGTTTGCCCGGCAAACCGCCGTGCCCGTGGACTAAATCTCCCGATCGGTTGTTTATCGAGTGGCCCTGCGAAATTTCGCCCTTGCCTCGCAAGGCCATAGCGCCTGTGCGCCGTCTCGATTACCATCATGTGCGAACCGGCGTAGACCGGTCATAGATTTCGGTCCCCAGGGGGAGGAACCAATGGCTACTGCAGTGAATGCCGGCGCACGTCTCGACCGGCTCCCAGTCTCGTCGTTTCACTATCGCATTTTCTGGCTCGTCGGCGCCGGCATGTTCTTTGACGGTTACGACCTCTATGTCGCCGGTGGTGTTCTGGCATCGACAATTCAGACCAAGTTCTCCACGCTGCCGCAGAACCTGCAATTCCTCTCGCTGACCTTCGTCGGAATGACGATCGGTTCGTTCGTCACCGGCTTCGTCGGCGACAAGTATGGCCGTCGCTTTACTTATCAGGTCAATCTTCTGGTGTTCGGCCTCGCGTCAATCGCCGCAGCATTCGCGCAGGACATGACCCAGTTGATCATCTGCCGTTTCGTGCAGGGGCTCGGCCTCGGCGCCGAGATTGTTGTCGGCTATTCGACGCTAACGGAATTCGTACCGCCGAAGACGCGCGGCCGATGGCTCGCCTTCATGGCATTTTTGACGGTTTGCGGATTTCCGGTCACGGCGATTCTTGGTTATCTGATCATTCCGACCTGGGGCTGGCGACCGATGTTCATCATTGCGGGCATTGGCTCGCTGATCGTCTGGTATCTGCGCAAGAATCTTCCGGAATCACCGCGCTGGCTCGAAGCGCAAGGCCGAACCGCCGAAGCAGAAGCGCTGATGCAGACAATCGAAAAGGAAGTGGCGGCCAGCGCCGGCTCGCTTCCAGCGCCGGCAATCACCGCGCCGACGCCACAGCTGACCGCTGCATCAATGTTCAAGCCTCCGATTCTACAACGTCTGCTGGTCGGTTGCTGGGTGTTGATCACCATCAACACGCTGATCTTCGGCTTTGTGATCTTCCTGCCGCAATTTTTCCTGCGGCAAGGCCTCACCATCACCAACTCGCTCGGCTACACCGTCGTGCTGGCTGCCGCGTCGCTGGTTGGCTGTGCGTGCGGCGCTTATCTGTCCGATGCGATCGGGCGGCGCTGGAGCATTATCCTCGGATCTGTCCTCACCATTGTGTTCGGTTGGACCTACGCGCGTTTCAACGCCGGGTCCGATCCGGTCATCGTGCTGGGCGTGGGCGCGGTGCTGATTGTGGCAATTTATATCCAGACGGCGTTGCTGTTCGGCGTCTACACCCCGGAATTGTTTCCGACCGAGATACGCCTGCGCGCGAACGGCATCTGCAACACGCTCGGCCGTGGTGCCACGGTGGTCTCACCATTCATGGTCGGCTTCCTGATGGTGAACTATGGGCTGCCAGGCGTGCTCTGGTTGATGATCGGCCTCGTCGTTATTCAGATCATCGCGGTCTACTTCTGGGGCGTTGAGCCGGCGAAGCGCTCACTGGAAGGCCTCGATCCTAAACTAGCCTAACCACGCAAAACTTGGGGTATCATCGGCCGCCCAGATAAAGGGCGGCCGATGTCGTCAGAGACAACGCACGGATGAGCAGCCTGCGACCAGTGACAGTGATTACAGGGGCATCTGCCGGGATCGGCATGGCGCTGGCGCGCGTGTTCGCGCGTCACGGCCATGAACTGGCGCTGGTCGCGCGGCGAGAAGAGCGATTAAATGCGCTCGCCGACGAAATCGCCGCAAGCGGCGCGAAACGGCCGATTGTGATCGTCGCCGACCTGTTAAAGCCCGGTGCAGCGCGGCGTATGGGTGACGCTTTGACGGGGCAGGGTGCCGAGCCGCAATTTGTCGTCAACAATGCGGGCTTTGGTCTGGTCGGCCTGGCCGCTTCGCTCGATCGCGACGAGCAGCTCCAGATGGTCGACCTTAATGTGCGCGCGCTGACCGAATTGTCGCTCGCCTTTATCGACAGCCTCGCTCGTAACGGTGGTGGTCTGCTCAATGTCGGCTCGATGGCGGGATTTCTGCCTGGGCCAGGAATGGCGGTGTACTACGCGACCAAGGCCTACGTGCTGTCATTCTCCGAGGCGTTGCACAGCGAGCTCAAGCCGCGTGGCATAAAGGTCGCTGTCCTCTGTCCAGGCCCGGTGCCGACGGAATTTGCGGCGCGGGCCGGGGTGAAAGGTGCCACACTGGCGCCAAGTGTTTTGACCCGGTCGGCGGACGATGTCGCGGAGTTGGGCTATCGCGGCCTGATGGCAGGCCACCGGACTATCGTGCCGGGCGCGCTTAATAAACTGGTTACCGTGCTGATACGCCTGATCCCGCGCCGCATCATTCTGGCAGTCGTGGATTCCCGGCAGGCCCGGCGCAGATCCGCGCAACAAACATAGCCGCATCCCGCCGGTCATATTTGCAAACGCCGTTGGAGCGGTTACTAGTCAGCGTCGCATTTGCGTCGCGACGAATCGCCCTTTTGAAATATGTTGAAACCTGTCCTTCTCATTCTGCACCAGGAGCACTCGTCGCCCGGCCGCGTCGGGCAGACGCTGGCGAAGCTTGGTTATCCGCTCGATATCCGGCGTCCGCGATTTGGCGATCCGCTGCCGGACACGATGGACGATCATGCGGGCGCGGCGATTTTTGGTGGCCCGCAAAGCGCCAACGACGATGAAGAGTTCGTGCACCGCGAGATCGACTGGATCGGCGTGCCGCTGCGTGACAAGAAACCGTATCTCGGCATCTGCCTCGGCGCGCAAATGATGGCACGGCATCTCGGCGCTAGCGTTTTGCCACATCCGAAGGGCCATGCGGAGGTTGGTTATTATCCAATTCGTCCGACCGAGGCGGGACGCAAGGTGTGCGCTGACTGGCCCGATCATGTCTATCAATGGCATCGCGAAGGTTTCGAGCTGCCGTCGGGTGGTGAGTTGCTCGCCGAAGGTGATGCCTTCTCGATTCAGGCATTTCGGTATGGCACCGGTTATGCGCTGCAGTTTCATCCGGAAGTCACCCACGCCATGATGTATCGGTGGCTTGTTCGCGGTGCGCACCGAATGGAGTTGCCTGGCGCCAAGCAACGCCACGAGCACATCGCCGACCGCGCCGTGCACGATCTGGCTTCGCGCAATTGGTTGGCGGCATTTATCGACCACTGGATCGGCCGTCCGCCGGCCAATCAAACGGCCAAAGGTAGTTCCTGATTGGCGGTTCCTGATTGGCGCTTGCGCGTGCGAGCACCATTGACAAATCGTCGTTCAGCCTGATCGTTGCGGCGGGTTCTGGGCATTGATGGCCACGCGGGGACGTGCGGATGCTTGATTCGGACAATCGTAGCCCGTCCGCCACGCGCCCAACGTCATCCGTATTGGGCACGGTATTGCGGGCGTCGGACGGTATTCTCGAACTGCTGCCGATTGCGACATTTATCTGCGACGCGAATGGTACGATCCTACAGTACAATCGTCATGCCGTAGCCGTCTGGGGCGGCGCGCCGGAACCCGGACAAACGCATGATCAGTTCAGGGAACGCGCGCGATTCTTCGAATTGGACGGGACGCCCGTCGCGCGGTCGATGGTGTCTGAGGTTCTGTCGGGCGGCCCGCCGGTGCGAGACGTCGAGCGTATCGTCGAGCACGCCGACGGCACACGGCTGATTGTGTCGGTCAACATCGATCCCCTGCGCAACGCGAAGGGTGAGCTTGTCGGTGCGGTGAATTGTTTTCTCGACATCACCGAGCGCAAGCGGATGGACGTTGCACTCGAGCGCTCCCGGCTGCACGCCCGCGAGCAGGAGCAGCGCCTGGCGGCAACCTACGAGCATGCTTCGATAGGAATCTCGGAAATTGCCCCCGATGGCCAATTCCTGCGTGTCAATGAAGCGATTTGCGCAATCACCGGCTACAGCCGCGAAGAGCTTCTGGCGTCCAGATTGTTTCGTTACACGCACCCTGACGATGCCGACCCAGATCGCGAGGGATTTCGCAAACAGGTCGGTGGCGAGCTCGATTTCTATTCGGTCGAAAAACGGTTCATCCGCAAGGATGGACGCATCATCTGGCTCTCGGTGCGCTCCTCGCCCGTGCGCGATGCCGGCAATCGGCTGCTTTACGTCGTTCGCGTGGTGCAGGACATCAGCGAACGCAAGGCGGCTGAGCAGCGGCAGAAACTGCTGATGGATGAATTGAACCATCGCGTGAAAAACACGCTGGCCACCGTGCAGTCATTGGCCTCGCAGACCGCGCGAAGCGCGCATACGCCGGCGGCTTTCCGGGAAGGGTTTGAAGGGCGTCTGATTGCGCTATCCAAGGCCCACGACCAGCTCACAATCCATCATTGGGAAAGTGCTGATCTGCGCGAACTGCTCTCGGGAAGTCTGGCGCCTTATGCCGGGGTCGACCGCGTCGTCCTGCGCGGTGAAGACGTCGTGCTACGGCCGCGCGCGGTCTTGACCTTGGCGATGGCGGTGCATGAGCTTACGACCAATGCCGCAAAATACGGTGCTCTGTCGGTGCCCGGCGGACGCATTGAAATTCATTGGCGCCCGGTGCGCGGTGAAGATGGCCATCTGAAATTGCGCATCGATTGGGCGGAGCAGGGCGGGCCTTCGGTTGCTGCGCCCAAGCAGCGCGGTTTCGGCTCCAAGCTGATTGAAGGCAGCATTGCCGCCGAGCTCGGCGGAAGTGCGCGCCTCGCTTTCGCGCCGGAAGGATTGCGTTGTGAAATCCTCATCCCGATCGAGATTGCCGCCATCGATAACCGGGCCAAGACAGTCGAGGACTGGTCAGTTTAGTAAAGAGCCCGCCTTCGTTCCTTCGGAACTACCGCGCGGCAGCCTTCACTCTTCGCCCGAGAGGTAGGGATGGTTTGCCGAGCCGGAGCTCGCGAAGCGAGCGAAGGCTGGTGGAGCCGAGGGGATTTGAACCCCTGACCTCCTCATTGCGAACGAGGCGCTCTCCCAACTGAGCTACGGCCCCCGCCAAAACGTAACGACAAACGTCGTCACGCTAAATTTGCGGCGAGTGGGCGCCATTTAGGACCAGGTGTTTGCCCTGTCAAGGATGTGGGGGCATGGCCCGCGGTCGGCTTGTTCGGGGCCACTCGACCCGCTACTTTGCGCCCGGTTTACGAACAGGCGGAAACACATGCGCGCGCTACTCGATATAATTCTTTTGATACTCCAGATTTATATCTGGCTCCTGATCGCGGCTGCTGTGCTGTCCTGGTTGATCGCCTTCAGCGTGGTCAACACCCGTAACCAGGTGGTGGCGATGGTCGCCGACTTTCTTTATCGCATTACCGAGCCAGTGTTGCGGCCGATACGTTCGATGTTGCCCAACCTCGGCGGAATTGACGTGTCGCCGGTGATCCTGATTTTGCTCATCCTGTTTCTCGAAAACGTGATCATCCGGTACATCTATCCGAACGTGTTCTAACGGATGGCGGCCGTTCCCTGGTCGCTCACGCCGAACGGTGCCGTGTTGGCCGTGCGCCTGACGCCGAAAGGCGGCCGCAATGCAATCGACGGCATTGACGTGCGCGCAGACGGGCGCGCCGTTCTGGCTGTGCGGGTGCGCGCACTGCCGGCTGAAGGCGAAGCCAACGAGGCCCGCATCCGCCTGATTGCAAAGGCCGTAGGCGCCCCTTTGCGCGATGTCACGATCGTCGCGGGCGCCACAGGCCGTCTCAAGCGCCTCGCAATTTTGGGCCACGGCCGAACGGTGATCGCGGCGCTGGAGAAAATCGCGATACCGCGCTAAGGCTTCTGGGTGCAGCCGGCAGGCGAACCATGACCGCACGTATCATCGACGGCAAGACAATCTCGGCGGACCTGCGCGGCAAGGTGACGGATGCCGTCCATCGACTGCGCCGTGATCGCGGTATCGTGCCGGGCCTCGCCGTTGTTCTGGTCGGCGAGAACCCCGCAAGCGAAGTCTATGTCCGCAATAAATCCAAGGCCGTGACGGAAGCCGGCATGCAGGCATTCGACCGCAAGCTGCCGGCCACTACCAGCGAAGCCGATCTGATCAACCTCATCGCGGTGCTCAACAGCGACGAGCAAGTCAACGGCGTCCTGGTGCAGCTGCCGTTGCCAAAGCAAATCGATGCACACAAAATTATCGCAGCCATCGATCCGGCCAAGGACGTTGATGGTTTCCATCCGTACAATGTCGGACGTCTTGCCAGCGGTTTTCCCGCTCTTATTCCGTGCACGCCGATGGGCTGCGTGCGCCTGGCCAAGACCGTGCATCATTCGCTCGCCGGCCTCGAAGCAGTTGTTATCGGACGCTCGAATATCGTCGGCAAGCCCATGGCCCAATTGTTGTTGGCCGAAAACGCGACCGTGACGATCGCGCATTCCAAGACAGTCGACCTCGCCACCGTCTGTCGCCGTGCTGATCTGCTTGTCGCCGCAATCGGGAAGCCGCAATTGGTTCGCGGCGACTGGATCAAACCGGGCGCGACGGTGATCGACGTCGGCATCAACCGTGTACCGGGTGACGGCGGCAAGTCGCGCATCGTCGGTGACGTCAATTTCGTTGAAGCGTCGAAAACCGCGGGCGCGATTACGCCGGTTCCGGGCGGCGTCGGTCCGATGACGATCGCATGCTTGCTGCTGAATACCTTGCGCGCCGCGTGCGCGCAGAAGGGTCTACCGGCACCGAGCGTGTGATTACGCCTGCCAGGCGTAAGCGACTTTATCCAGCGTCTTGCTGCCAAAGCGTTCCGAGGAACGAGCGACTGCGCGGCCGCCAAGCGCGCGATAGAATTCCATCGCCGGTTCGTTGTCGGACAGCGCCCATACGACCAGGCTCTTCAGGCCGCTCTGGTTGAGATCCTTGCGCGCGGCGGAGAACAGGCGGCGCCCAAAACCCAGACCCTGGAATTCCGGCCGCAGATAAATCTCGTAAATCTCGCCGTCGTAAAACAGGCTGCGCGCGCGGTTGCGTCCGTAGTTGGCGTAGCCGGCAATGCGGTCGCCGAATTGAAGAATCGTAATGCGGCTGCCCTTGCGGATGGCCGAATCCCACCAGTCCGGACCGCGGCGGTTGATCAGCTTGTCGAGCTCGTTGCCCGGGATGATGCCCTGATAGGCCGCGCGCCACGCGTCATCATGCGTCTCGGCGACGTCCAGTGCGTCTGCCGACTTTGCGCGACGAATCTCTATGAGGGTCGTGCTCATTTCGCGATAGAAGCAACGAACTTTGCTGCCTTCAAGCCCTATCGTAAATGATGGGTTAACGGTGTGGATTACTGGTCACACGTCTCGGAAAACCCAGCAGCGATGCCGGAAAATGATAGTGGAAACATCAAATGCTGGCGCAGACTGCGGTCGGGTCCTGGCCTGTGCGGGCTACGCGCGCGCCGCGGGCGACGCGTGCTGTCCGCTGATTCGACAACCTGATTCGAATCATCTGCACTGCAGCAAACGAAAAACACGGGCAAGCACGGCCGGCGTCAGACCGGCTCGGCTTCCTTCATGCGGTCGGCTTTTTTGCGGTCGTTCTCGTCGAGCAACTTCTTGCGCAGACGGATCGACTTCGGCGTGACCTCGACCAGCTCGTCGTCCTCGATATAGGCCAGCGCCTTTTCCAGCGTCATGCGGATAGGCGGGGTGAGGCGCACCGCCTCATCCTTGGAGGTGGTGCGGATGTTGGTGAGCTTCTTGCCCTTGAGTACGTTGACGATGAGATCGTTGTCACGCGTGTGCTCACCCACGATCATGCCGTTGTAAACTTTCCAGCCGGGCTCAATCATCATCGGGCCGCGGTCTTCCAGATTCCAGAGCGCGTAGGCAACCGCGTCGCCTTTGTCGTTGGATATCAGCACGCCATTACGCCGGCCCTGGATCGGCCCCTTGTGAGGTGCATAGGCGTGGAATAGCCGGTTCATGATCGCCGTGCCACGTGTGTCGGTGAGCAATTCACCTTGATATCCGATGAGGCCACGTGTCGGCGCGTAAAAGACCAGACGCAGGCGACCGCCGCCGGACGGCCTCATCTCCATCATGTCGGCTTTGCGCTCGGCCATCTTCTGCACGACGATGCCGGAATGCTCTTCGTCGAGGTCGATGACGACTTCCTCGATCGGCTCCAGCGTTTCGCCGGTAGCAGGGTCTTCTTTCAGCAAGACCTTCGGGCGCGACACTGACAGCTCAAAGCCTTCGCGTCGCATGGTCTCGATCAGGATGCCGAGCTGCAATTCGCCGCGTCCGGCGACTTCCATGGAATCCTTCTCGTCGGATTCGCGCACACGCAGCGCCACGTTGCCTTCTGCTTCGCGCAGCAGGCGGTCGCGGATCATTCGGCCGGTGACCTTGTCACCTTCGGTGCCGGCGAGCGGGGAATCGTTGACGCGGAAAATCATGGCCAGCGTGGGCGGATCAATCGGCTGGGCCGGCAGCGGGGTTTCCACCGATGGATCGCAAATAGTCATCGCGACGGTTGCTTCCGGCAGCCCGGCGATGGCGACGATGTCGCCGGCGTCGGCTTCGTCCACCGGCACACGTTCCAGGCCGCGGAACGCCAGCAACTTGGTGATGCGGCCGGTCTCGATCAGCTTGCCGTCGTGATCGAGCACCTTCACCGGAAGGTTGGGTTTTGCAGTTCCCGACGTGATGCGGCCGGTGACGATGCGGCCGAGATAGGGATTGGCTTCCAGAATGGTCCCGAGCAGCCGGAACGGCCCGTTTTCAACCACCGGCGGCTTGACGTGCTTTAGGATCAGATCGAACAGCGGCTTCATGCCGTCGTCATGTGACCCCTCCAGGCTGGTCGCCATCCAGCCCTGCTTGGCCGAGCCGTAGAGAATCGGGAAGTCGAGCTGCTCGTCGGTTGCATCGAGCGCGGCAAAGAGATCGAACACCTCATTGACCACCTGGGTGGCGCGCGCGTCGGCGCGGTCGACCTTGTTGATGACCACGATGGGCTTGAGGCCCATCTTGAGCGCCTTCGACACCACGAACTTGGTCTGCGGCAGCGGACCCTCGGCGGCGTCGACCAGCACCAGTGCGCCATCCACCATATTGAGAATGCGTTCGACCTCGCCGCCGAAATCGGCGTGGCCAGGCGTGTCGACGATGTTGATGCGGGTATCTTTCCAGACGACCGAAGCGGCCTTGGCCAGAATGGTGATGCCACGCTCGCGTTCGAGGTCGTTGGAATCCATGGCGCGCTCGACCACGCGCTGGTTCTCGCGATACGCGCCGGATTGCTGCAGCAAGCGGTCGACCAGGGTGGTTTTGCCATGGTCGACATGCGCGATAATGGCGACGTTGCGAAGATCCATCGGAGTTCCTGAAACCAAGCGCGGGCCCGAACGGGCCCGCGACTCTGTTGCGGCGCAATATAGTCACGCGCGGCCGAGATGCAACTGCCGTTCATGGCAGATGCACCGGCAAGGTAAACCCGGCGGTAGCGGGGCGGGCCTGTTTTAAGCGGTATTTCGGGCTCGCTAGCCAAATAGCGGGTCGATCGTTTTTGCCCAAAGCGCGCGATCATCGACGTCCTTGAGCGTGACCGTCATCTGCTGGCTGGCGCCGTCGACTGCGATGTGCCCAAAGAATTGCAGCCCCTCGCTCGGCGGCAGGTTCTGGCCTTGCTCCTTGCCTGGCGCCTTCACGTAGACGAGTTGTGGCCCGAACGTCTTGTCGAGCGGATTGGGCCCGAACGTGCCGGCGTGGATAGGCCCGCTCACGAACTCCCAAAATGGCTCGAAGTCCTGGAATGCGGCCTTGTCGGGATCGTAATAGTGCGCAGCCGTGTAGTGAACATCAGCGGTGATCCACACGGTATTGCGCACGCCGGCGTGTTTGATGAACGAGAGCAAATCGGCAAGCTCAAGTTCACGTCCGCGCGGCGCGCCGTCGTCGCCTTGCGCCAGTCCCTCGATGCCCCATTTGCGTGGCACGTCATAGACGATGACGAGACTGAGCGGCATGTCGGCGGCGATCACCTTCCAGGTGGCGCGCGAGTTCAGCAATTCGCGCTTGAGCCATGCGAGCTGGGTGGGCCCGAGAAAATAGGCCGCCGGGCCGTAGGTCTCTTCTTTGTCTTCGGCGTTGGGCCCGCGATAGGAGCGCATGTCGAGCATGAAAACATCGAGCAATGGCCCGTAGGAAATCTTCCGGTAGACACGACCCGGTTCGGCCTGCGTTTCACGCATCGGCATGTATTCGTGAAATGCCCGGCTGGCGCGCGCCGCAAGGATCAGATCGTTCTTTTCGACGTATTTTTTGGCGAGCAATTCGCTTCGTGTCATCGGCTCGCCGGGCCACCAATTATTGAAGACCTCATGGTCGTCCCACTGCGAAAAGACCGGCACCTGTGCTGCAAAGACGCGCAGGTTCTTGTCGAGCAAATTGTATTTATAGGCGCCGCGGAATTCGTCGAGCGTCTCGGCGGCCTTCGATTTGTCTTCCGTAATGATATTTTTCCAGATCTCGCCATTCGGCATCTTCTGCTCGGCCGCAATCGGTCCGTCGGCATAGATGTTGTCGCCATTGTGAATGAAAAAATCCGGACAATTCTTCAGCATCGTGGCGTAGGTACGCATGCCGCCGCGCAACTCATCGATGCCCCAGCCTTGCCCGGCCGTGTCACCCGACCAGACGAAATTGATCGAGCGCCGGTCGCTCGGCGCGGTGCGGAAACGGCCGACCTGCGGCTCGCCGACGATGGTCGGGGAGGCGAGGTCCTGAAATCGCACGCGATAGAAGATGTCCTGCGCGGCGGGCAGACCCTCCACCAGGAGCTTGGCGGTGTAATCGCTTTCGGGCAGCGCATCGATGTAGGTTGTGCTGCGGATATCCTTGAAGCTGTCGGTAGTGGCGACCTCGACCAGCATGCGGGAAGGCCGGTCGGCGCGCGCCCAGACGACGCCGGAATCGACCGAGACATCTCCAGATTGCACACCGTGCGTGATGAGGGGACGGTCGCTGGCGCGGCTGATGAACGGGCGGGCAAGACCGCCAAATGTCGTGAAAGCGGTTGCGGCCGCGCTGGTTGCAAGAAAGCGCCGGCGCGTCGCCGAGCCAATGCGTATCGTCATGGAAATCTCCGCTTGTCCGTTAAGCTCGGAAACTTGCGCATGCTCGCTGACAAGTTCTCGACGGCTGCATGACAGATCGATGACAGCATGGGATAACTTGCGTTCAGGCGCCCGCCGGCCGGCTCCAGGGGCCGAAACGGACACCTCTCGGCAGCGCCTCCTGCAACATCATCATTTCTGCAATGGTTTCACTGGTCACAAATCCCACCAGCTTGCCGCCAGCGTCAGTGACGCCGACCGCCTGCGCGGATTTCATCTGCAACAGTTTGAACGCCTGCTCCAGCGTTGCCCGATGACTGATGGTCGGCATGTCCGCCACCATGGCATCGGCGACGCGGACATCCGAACCACGTGTCTTGATGGTGCGGATGAGATCGGCCCGGCCGAGCACGCCGACCGGCTTGCCGGCAGTATCGACGACCGGAAACTCACCTTGGCTCGTCTGCAGTAGCGTCTGGACCGCTTGGTCGATATGCGCCTCCGGCGACAGCGTCGCGAATTGCGTCATCATGGCATAGCTCACCGGCACGCCACGTGACGCCGCGCGCAGCGCCACCATATGGGCCTCCGACGAAGCGGCGAGGTAAACGAAAATGGCAATGAAGATCAGGATCGGGTTTGCCATCAAGCCGATGAAGCCAAGGGCGAACGCGACGAACTGCCCGATCATGGCCGCGATTTCGGTGGCGCGCACATAGCCCAAACGGCTCGCCAGCAAAGCCCGCAGGACACGCCCGCCGTCCATCGGGAAGGCGGGGATCATGTTGAACAGCGCGAGGAAAAGGTTCACGGCCGCCAGCCGGTCCACCAAGGGAATTTTCAGATTGTCGACCGCCGCCGCCGCGCTGGCCTGCAAATTCGCACCGAACCCGTAAACGAGCACGGCCGCGATCACGACGTTGACCAGCGGCCCGGCAATGGCGATGAGGAATTCCTCCCACGGCTCTTCCGGAATTCGCTCGAGTTGCGCCACCCCGCCGATCGGTAAAAGAGTCACGTAGGGCGTCGGCACGCCGAAGGCCCGCGCCACGAAGATGTGACCGAACTCGTGCAATAGCACGCAAAGGAACAGAAGCAGCATAAATACGAGGCTGTCCCAGGCCGTCGCGGCGCCTCCCGAGGCGTAGCTGGCTGCAAAAATCCAGGCGAGAAACAACAGGAAGGTGAGGTGGATGCGGACGACGGTGCCCGCCACCTTGCCGATATTCAATGACCAGGACATGGATGCCTCGTATGGCCGGGATCGACTACTAAAAGGTAGTATCGGCGCGAACCCTTTGCGAGGGTGGTGCGTTGGCTTCGACGAGGTAACACATGGCGCAAAAACTGACCGCAGAAGCCCGTAAATCCGCACTGGCCCGCCTCAATGGCTGGTCAGAGGCGGGTGGCCGAGATGCCATCACCAAAAAATTCGTATTCAAGGATTTCAATCAGGCGTTCGGCTTCATGACGCGCGCCGCGCTGGTCGCGGAAAAAATGGACCACCACCCGGAATGGTTCAATGTCTACAAGACAGTCGAGGTCACGCTGTCGACCCATGACGCCGGCGGATTAACGGAGCTCGATGTGAAGCTTGCCGAGGCAATGGACAAGCTCGCTGCCGCCTAGTGGTGGAACCCACCAGAAAGGTGTGCCTTGCGGCCGCCTCAATCGCCAACCACATGAGTGGTCATGACGTTTGCAGAATCCGCATTCTGGCAGGCCGGCAACGACGACGATGCGTTTCGCCATCGTTTCTGGAGCAAGACGCGTCGCGTCGCAGCGTCCGTTCCCTTCGCGGAGGATTTGCTCGCCGCCTACTACTGCGCCTTCGACCAGGTCACGCCCTTGCCGGTGAAGATGTCGTTGATCGGCGCACTCGCTTATTTCATTCTGCCGTTCGACGCGATTCCCGACGTGCTGCCGGTGCTCGGCTTTACTGACGATGCCGCCGTGCTGGCGAGCACAATCAAGCTGGTGGCCAGCCATATCCGGCCGGAACATCGTGCAGTGGCGAAAGCCAAATTGGCCGAATTCGCTTGAGGCCTAAGGCCGCAATATCACCTTGCCCATCACCTGCCTTGCGGCAATGGCTTTGAGCGCGGACGGCGCTTCCGCCAGTGGATAGACCGCGTGCACGTGCGACGACAATTTTCCTTCCTTGCACCACGCCAGCAACTGTTCGGTATTGGCGCGATGGCCGGCGGGGTCGCGTTCTATCCATGAACCCCAGAATACGCCAAGAACGTCGCAACCCTTGAGCAGCACGAGATTGAGCGGCAGCTTTGGAATCTCGCCGGCCGCAAAGCCGACCACGAGAAATCGACCGCGCCAGGCGATCGAGCGCAACGCTGCTTCGGCATAAGCGCCGCCGACCGGGTCGTAAATTACGTCGGCGCCGCGGCCCTGCGTGACACCGCGCAGTGCTTCTTTGAGATCCTCGCTGCCGTAGTTGATGGCGTCGTCGGCGCCGTGGTCGCGGGCGAAAGCGATTTTTTCCGCCGACGAAGCGCAGGCAATCACGCGCGCGCCCATGATCTTGCCAAGCTCGATTGCGGCAAGGCCTGTGCCGCCGGACGCGCCGAGCACGGCAAGCGTTTCACCGGGTTTAAGATCGGCGCGATCCTTCAGCGCGTGCAGCGTTGTGCCGTAAGTAACGCAGAGGCCGGCGGCGCGATCCGCATCGAGGCCATCCGGAATTTTGATCAATTTGGTAGCGGCGATCGCGATGCGCTCACGCGCTGCGCCATAGCCCGAACATGCAATAACGCGGTCTCCGATCGAGAGCTGGGTGACGCCCGCGCCAAGGCTCTCAACCGTCCCGGCGAATTCGGCGGCGGGTGAGAACGGGAGGGGCGGCTTGGTCTGATATTTATTGGCGATGATCAACGTGTCGAAGAAATTCAGCGCGGCGGCCTCGATGCGAACCACCGCTTCGCCTTCTCCGGGAACCGGATCGGGAATATCGGCCAGTGTCAGGTCGTCGGGTGTGCCGTAATGGGTGCAGAGCAAGGCTTTCATGACAGTCCGTACGAATATTGTGCGGCGCGAATGGTCAAAGTGTCGCGGGTTCTAGCACGACAGCGCGTGCCGTCAGCCCCCTGGAGGAGAATGTCGCCTTCACATTGCCGACATTCGCTCCTAATGGGCTAGTATCCTTGCGATTCTGATTGAGGGCGGCTCAGCGACCGTCATTGTCGTCACCGGGAGGGCCCGATGAACATCACCACTTTATTCCGCGCGTCCATTGTCCTTTTGGGTCTCTGCGCATTCATTGACATGGCGCCAGCGCAGCCGAAGAAACCCGCCAGTCCCACGGACCAGGCTGTCCTGCTCGGTCAATTCGGCGAATGGGGCGCTTACCGGGCCACGCCCGGCGGCAAGAAGGTCTGTTTCGCGCTTGCCAAGCCGACCTCGGCGACGAGTGAGCCGGCCGGCCGCAACCGCGATCCGTCTTATGCTTTTGTGTCCACGCGGCCAGCGGAGAAAGTCAGGAACGAGGTATCGGTGATCGTCGGCTATCCGCAAAAACCGGGCCGCGACGCTACGGCTGCCATCGGTTCGAGCACCTATTCGATGTACACCCAGAATGACGGCGCCTGGGTCAAGAACGCGGCGGAAGAAGCGCAGATGGTGGAAACCATGCGCAAAGGCTCCGACTTCGTGGTTAAGAGCGAATCCGCCCGCGGCACCAAAACCACCGACACCTTTTCGCTCAAGGGCATCGCGCAGGCACTCGACAAGGTGGCGGAGGAATGCAAGTGACCCGCTAGGGTCATCACCGGGCCGCCACGGAGTGGCGGGACCCGGTGATCTCGCATAGATAGACGGTACCCCACCAATCGGGATCGCCGGGACAAGCCCGGCGATGACAGCGGTTAGCTGCTTGCAATGACCTTGATCTCGCAAAGTACTGCATTCGTCGAGAAAACTCCGCTTGAGCGCTATGTAGCGCCGGAGAAGCCGTCGCTCATCGGCCTGACCCGCGCGCAATTGTCCGATGCGCTGGGTGAGATCGACGTGCCGGAATCGCAGCGCAAGATGCGCGTGCAGCAACTCTGGCACTGGATGTATTTCCGCGGGTTCACGTCATTCGACGAGATGACGAGCGTGTCGAAGGAGTTGCGCGCCGCGTTGACCGGGCGTTTCACTCTGGCACGCCCGGAGGTGGTGGCCGAACAAGTTTCCGTCGACGGCACGCGCAAATGGCTGCTGCGGCTGCCAGGCGAGGTACAGGGCGAGCGTCCGCACGAGGTTGAGTGCGTCTACATTCCGGACACCGAACGCGGCACTTTGTGCGTTTCCAGTCAGGTCGGCTGCACACTCACGTGCACCTTCTGTCATACCGGCACCCAACGCCTCGTCAGAAATCTGACGGCGGGAGAAATCGTCGGTCAGGTGATGGCCGCGCGCGATCGTTTGGGAGATTGGCCTGGCGGGGAACGGCCGACCGACGGCGTGGTGCCAACCGGCGACCGCTGCATCACCAATATCGTGATGATGGGTATGGGCGAGCCGCTCTACAATTTTGAAGCAGTGCGCGACGCGCTGCTGATCGTCGCGGACGGCGAGGGTATCGGGATTTCCAAGCGGCGGATCACGCTGTCGACTTCGGGCGTTGTCCCGAATATTCAACGAACCGGCGCAGAGATCGGCTGCATGCTCGCCGTCTCGCTGCACACGGTGCGCGACGAACTGCGCAACGAGCTGGTGCCGCTCAATCGCAAATATCCGATTGCCGAACTACTCGACGCCTGCCGCAACTATCCCGGCGTTTCGAACGCCAAGCGCATCACCTTTGAATATGTCATGCTCAAGGGCGTGAACGATTCGATCGACGACGCCAAGGCGCTGGTGCGGCTGCTCAAAGGCATTCCCGCCAAGATCAATCTCATCCCTTTCAATCCGTGGCCGGGCAGCAAATACGAGTGCTCGGACTGGGAGCAAATCGAGAAGTTCTCGCAGGTCGTGTTCGACGCCGGATATGCATCGCCGGTGCGCACGCCGCGCGGGCGCGATATTCTGGCGGCTTGCGGCCAGCTCAAGAGCGCGACCGAAAAGCTCTCGGCGCGCGAGCGCATGGCATTGCGCGCCATGGTCATGGTGGAGTGACGGCGCTAAAGTTTATTTGAAGGACACTATAAATGTCTCTCCTCGGCCGGATCATTGTCATCTTCATTGCGCTCATGGTTGCCATAACGGTGGCGGGCATCACGCTTGCCATCGGCATCGTTGCGCCGGACTGGGCGGGCGTCGATTCCGACCCCTTCGAGCGCGTGAGCTTCTTTATCATTTCATTCTTTGCCACCAGCTTCGCCGGCGCGGTCGCGATGTTGCCGGCGCTGGTGGTCATCGTGGTCGCGGAAGCCGCGCGGATGCGTAGCTTTCTTTATTACGGCGTCGGTGGTGCGCTAGTCGGCCTGGCGTCCTATTTCGGCTCCGATGTTTCGGAGCGGCTTGAAAACACCACCGACGTCGTGCCCGTCGGCCATTCGCTGCAATTGGCGGCCGCGGCAGGGATTATCGGCGGGCTTGCCTACTGGCTTATGGCCGGGCGCAATGCGGGCCGTTGGCGCGACCCGCGCACGCCGCCTGTTTGATCCAGGAGGCAATCGCCTTTCCATTTTGCGGCGCGTCGGCTAGACGAACCCCGCATGAACCGCACCGGATTGCTGATCGCGCTCACCATTGCCACTGTCGGCGGCGTGGCCTTTGGACTTTATCCCGAGCTCGACCTGCGCGTCGCGCGGTACTTTTATTCGTTCGAGGACGCCAGGCACAACACGTTCGCGTTGCGGATTTATCCACCGCTGCTGTGGGCGCGCGATATCGGTCTGTGGATCGGCGCTGTGCTGGTAACACCGGCGGTCATCTCGCTCATAATCAAGCTGATCCTGCCGCGGCGCAAATTATTGATGTCCGGCCGTGCGATCGTCTTCCTGATGGCCACCATGGCGCTCGCGCCCGGCTTGCTGGTCAACGTCCTGCTCAAGGATCACTGGGGCCGCCCACGGCCGATCGATGTGACACAGTTCGGCGGCAGCGAGCGCTTCGTGGCCTGGTGGGACCCGCGTGGCGATTGTCCCGCGAACTGTGCGTTTGTCTCCGGTGATGTGGCCGGTGCGTTCTGGACGATTGCGCCGGCGGCACTGGCGCCACCGCAGTGGCGCGCCGTTGCCTACGGCGCAGCGCTCGCAATCGGTACCGGCATGGCCGTGATCCGCGTGATGGCCGGCGCGCATTTCCCGTCCGACGTCATTTTCGCGGGCGTGTTCACGTTTCTGATCATATGGCTTGCTTATGCCCTGATTTATCGCTGGCCACGGACGCGACTGTCGGATGATGAGTTCGATCGGGCGCTCGAGCGTTTCGCGCGGTCGGGATACAATTTCATTGTTAGGCTGTTTGGCGGGCGGCGAAAGTCGCGCTAATCGAGGCGGCGTTAACCAGGACGCACTTTGCGCGGTTTGCCTTTGGCCCTATAGTCCGCCGCGATTTTTCAACGCGGCGACCATCCAATGTCCGACGGCAAGTCTGTTAAGAAAGTGAAGAAAGTCGTGCTTGCCTATTCAGGTGGGCTCGACACCTCGATCATCCTGAAGTGGCTGCAAACCACCTATGGATGCGAGGTGGTGACGTTTACTGCCGATCTGGGTCAGGGCGAGGAACTCGAGCCGGCGCGACAGAAGGCGTTGCTGCTCGGCATCAAGAAAGAGAACATTTTCGTCGAGGATTTGCGCGAGGAATTCGTGCGCGACTACGTGTTTCCGATGTTCCGCGCGAACGCGGTCTACGAAGGCCAGTACCTGCTCGGCACGTCGATTGCGCGGCCGTTGATCGCCAAGAAGCAGATCGAGATTGCCGAGAAAGTCGGCGCCGATGCCGTCGCGCATGGCGCCACTGGCAAGGGCAATGATCAGGTGCGGTTCGAGCTTACTTACTATGCGCTCAAGCCTGACGTGACGGTGATCGCGCCCTGGCGTGAATGGAATCTCACTTCGCGCAGCAAGCTCATCGAGTTTGCTGAAAAGCATCAGATTCCGATCGCCAAGGACAAGCGCGGTGAAGCGCCGTTCTCGGTCGATGCCAATCTTTTGCACGCCTCGTCGGAAGGCAAAGTGCTGGAAGATCCGAACCAGGAAGTGCCCGACTACGTATTCTCGCGCACGATCGATCCGGAGAAGGCGCCGGACAAGGCGACTTACATTACCGTCGACTTCGAGCGTGGCGACGCTGTAGCCATCGACGGCAAGAAACTCTCGCCGGCGGCATTGCTGAATAAACTCAACGATCTCGGGCACGACAACGGCATTGGCCGGCTCGATCTGGTCGAGAACCGCTTCGTCGGCATGAAATCACGCGGCATGTACGAAACGCCGGGCGGGACGATATTGCTTGCTGCCCATCGCGGCATCGAGTCGATCACACTTGACCGCGGCGCGGCTCACCTGAAAGACGAGCTCATGCCGAAATATGCCGAGCTAGTCTATTACGGTTTCTGGTTCGCACCCGAGCGCGAAATGTTGCAGGCCGCGATCGACAAAAGCCAGGAATTCGTTTCGGGCCGGGTGAGGCTCAAGCTGTACAAAGGCAACGCCACCGTTGTCGGCCGCGAAAGCAAGTATTCGCTGTACGATCAGGATTTGGTGACCTTCGAGGAGGGCGCCGTGGCTTACGACCATCGCGACGCCGAGGGCTTTATCAAGCTCAACGCGCTGCGCTTGCGTACGCTCGGCCAGCGGCGGCGCAAGCTCAAACTCGATTAAAAAAGCGGCGTTTGCCGTCGCCGGGGATGTCAATTTCATGGCAATGCGTGCGTCAGGCCTCTGGATGTCTATCGGGCTCGCACTCGCTCTTGCCGCGTGTTCCTCCACCGGAAAAGAGTCTGAGGAAAATCCCAATGTGTTCCCATCCAACTACAAGGACGAAATCTTGAACACGCTGACGACGCTGCTCGACGACCCGACGAATGTGCGCGATGCCTACATCAGCGATCCCGTGCTGTCGGCGGCGACCGGCAAGGACGGTCGTTATACAGTCTGCGTGCGCTCCAATTCGCGCAATGCAAACAAGCACTATATGGGCAGCAAAGATCGCATCGCATTTTTCTATGGCGGCCACCTCAATCAACTGATCGACGCGACCAAAGAGCAATGCGGCAGCGCCGCGTATAAACCGTTTCCTGAACTGGAAAAGCTTTGTCAGGCGCGAAAATGCGCGTAAAAGTGCGTGCATCGTTGATTTAGTGGGCGTCCTCTCGCGGCATCGTCTCACGTTCTGTGCCGGCTTCCATTGATTTCAATTCTGGGATCAGCGGTAGTCCGCGACGCTGCTTCTCGGCAATCTCGGCCGCAACCTTCTGCATTTGTACGAAACGCACCGGCGTGACCGGATGATCTGTGGCGATTCGTATGTTGTCGGGATTCTCCAAAGACAATGCACGCCAGAACTCCTCTGCTCCGGCAAGCTCGTAGCCGGCGCGCGTTGCGTAGTAAGCCCCGACATAGTCAGCCTCGCGCTCGAAGGCGACATTGAATGCCCGCGCGCCAGCACGACTAAATGCCCTGTTGAACGCGCCGCCGGTGGAAATGCCGCCGAGCATGATTCCAGCGTCGATCGCGGCACCGCCTGCCCATCCCAGGATTGCGTTGGCTCTCTGCTTGTTCAGATGACCGAGGTTGGAATGGGCGAGTTCATGCCCGACGACCAGGGCAAGCTGCGCGTCGGTATGTGCGAGGCGCAAGATACTGGAATGAACAACAATTTCATCGTCCGTCGCGAAAGCGTTGACGTCCGAATCTGTCTTGAGTTCGATCGGAATGGCGCAGGCTTTCACCGGAACCACCGTGTGGGCTTCCTCGACGCCGTCACGCCGCATGAGAACCTGAATTGGCCGCTCACCGTTGTCGCGCACATATGCGCTGATCCATCCCGCAGTGCGAGAGTTCGGCACCGGCTCATTATTGAAAGTCAGCAGATGATCGCCTGGCTTGATGCCAGCCGCAGCAGCGGGCGAAGTCTCCGCGACCGAGAGCACTGTCGCCTGGGTCCAGCTGACCGAGAGGGCTTCGTGAGAGAACGAGCGGTACTTGCGCGGCAAACTTGCAACCGTGCCTGCGCTTAGTCCGATCTCGGCCCGCACCCGGTTCTTGCAGTCTTCGCGATTGGCCAGGCGGATACGGAAGGACACGTTGTTGAGGCGGCTGACTTGGGAAAAATAATCGCGGATCTGGTCAATCTGTTGTTTGCGCCGCTCGATTTCGACCTCAGCTGATGGTAGCGGCGGCAGCTTTGAGACTGGCCCGCAGGCCGTACACAACAAACCGCCTACCATCAAAAAAGCATTCCAACGCAAAAGCACGTCCATAAACCCCGTAATCGGGGCTGACACTGCAGCAGTATTTCCGTCAATTCAAGTAAGAGTTGTATGTCGTAAAAAGACAACTGTCGGCGCAAAAGGCCGCACGAGCCCTCACGTTGCAAAGATGCCGGTGGGTTTGAAGCCTTATAGCCGCCGGTCGACGAGCGCCTTTTTCAACTCGGCAATCTCCTTTGCCGGGTTCAGCCCCTTTGGACACGCTTTCGAGCAATTCATGATTGTATGGCAGCGGTAGAGGCGGAACGGATCCTCGAGATTGTCGAGACGACTGCCGGTGGCTTCGTCGCGGCTGTCTTGAACCCAGCGGTTGGCTTGCAACAGCGCTGCAGGACCGAGGTAGCGGTCCGAATTCCACCAGTAGCTAGGGCATGACGTCGAGCAGCACGCGCACAGAATGCACTCGTACATTCCGTCAAGTTTGGCGCGGTCCGTGTGGCTTTGCTTCCATTCCTTCTCGGGCGTCGCGGTCACTGTTTGCAGCCACGGCTCAATCGACGCGTATTGCGCGTAGAAATTCTTTAGATCTGGAACCAGGTCTTTGACAACGGGTTGATGCGGCAGCGGATAAATCTTCACCGGCGCACGTGTGTCATCGATCGCCTTGGTGCAGGCGAGCGTATTGGTGCCATCAATGTTCATGGCGCAGGAGCCGCATACGCCCTCGCGGCAGGAGCGGCGGAAGGTCAGCGTGGGGTCGATGTTGTTCTTGATCCAGATCAGAGCGTCGAGAATCATCGGTCCGCAGTCATCGCGGTCGACAAAATATGTGTCGACGCTGGGATTTTGTCCGTCGTCGGGGTTCCAGCGATAGATGCGGAATTCGCTCACATGCGTTGCGTGCGAGGTGCGCGGCCACTTTTTGCCCTCAGTGATCTTGGAATTCTTCGGCAGCGTGAATTCAACCATGGCGAGGTTCCGTCAGTAAACGCGGGCTTTGGGTTCGATATAGGCGACATCGTTGGTCAGCGTGAACGCATGCACCGGACGATAGTCGAGCTTCACATTGCCCTTCGGGTCCAGCCACGCCAGCGTGTGTTTCATCCAGTTCTTGTCATCGCGTTGAGGATAATCCTCGCGTGCGTGCGCTCCGCGGCTCTCGGTGCGGTTTTTCGCGGAGTCCATGGTGACCACGGCCTGCGCCAGCAAGTTATCGAGCTCCAGCGTTTCGATCAGATCCGAATTCCAGATCAACGAACGGTCGCTGACGTGCACATCGCTCATGCCGGCTTGCACTTCATGAATGCGCTTGTGACCCTGCTCCAGCACTTCGCCGGTGCGGAACACCGCACAATCCTCTTGCATCACCTTCTGCATATTGAGGCGCAGCTGCGCGGTGCGGGTGCCACCCGCGGCACTGCGGAATTTGTCGAGCCGCGACAACGCGAGCTCGGCGGAATCCTTTGGCAGTGCGGGTTGGCTGTCACCAGGCGTGAGTAATTCGGCGCAGCGATGAGCGGCAGCACGGCCGAATACGACGAGATCGATCAGGGAGTTTGAGCCGAGGCGGTTAGCGCCGTGCACCGAAACGCAGGCCGCTTCACCCAGTGCCATCAGCCCTGGAATGACCGAATCGTCGGTGCCATTCTTCTTGGTCAACGCCTCGCCGTGATAATTCGTAGCAATGCCGCCCATGTTGTAATGCACCGTCGGCAGCACAGGGATCGGCTCACGCGTCACGTCGACGTCGGCGAATATCCGTGCGGTTTCACTGATGCCGGGCAGCCGCTCGTGCAGCACTGCCGGATCGAGATGATCGAGGTGCAGGAAAAGGTGGTCCTTTTCCTTGCCGACCCCGCGGCCCTCGCGGATTTCCATGGTCATCGCGCGCGAAACGACGTCACGTGAGGCGAGATCCTTCGCCGACGGCGCATAGCGCTCCATGAAGCGCTCGCCTTCGGAATTGACCAGATAGCCGCCTTCGCCGCGTGAACCCTCGGTAATCAGGCAGCCGGCGGGATAAATGCCCGTTGGGTGGAATTGTACGAATTCCATATCCTGCAGCGGCAGACCCGCCCGCAACACCATTGCATTGCCGTCGCCGGTGCAAATGTGCGCCGATGTGCAGGAAAAATAAGTGCGTCCGTACCCGCCGGTCGCAAGGATGGTCATGTTCGCCGAAAAACGATGGATCGATCCGTCGTCCATGTTGAGAGCAACGACGCCGCGACAACGGCCCTCATCATCCATGATCAGGTCGATCGCGAAATATTCGACGTAGAACTCGGCCGCGTGGCGCAACGCCTGCCCGTACATCGTGTGCAGCATGGCGTGCCCGGTGCGGTCAGCTGCAGCGCAAGTGCGTTGGGCGGTACCTTTGCCAAAATGTGTCGTCATCCCGCCAAACGGACGCTGATAGATTTTTCCGTCTTCCTCGCGGCGCGAGAACGGCAGTCCCCAATGCTCGAGCTCGTAAACAGCGGCCGGTGCATTGCGGCAGAGATATTCGATGGCGTCCTGGTCGCCGAGCCAGTCGGCACCCTTCACTGTGTCGTACATATGCCAACGCCAGTCGTCTTCGCCCATATTGCCGAGCGCGGCCGCGATGCCGCCTTGCGCAGCGACGGTGTGCGAGCGGGTCGGGAAGACTTTAGTGATGCATGCAGTACGCAGTCCGGCCTCACTGCACCCGACCACCGCGCGCAGACCCGAGCCACCGGCGCCGACAACGACAACGTCGTAGCTGTGATCCTCAATAGGATAGGCCTTGCCACTCACAGCAGACGTGCCGTTTGATTTTCCATTCGTCGCCATGGATCAGAACTCCAAACGAGAGCTTCAAGATGGCGAAGATTGATGCGAGGCTAACGGCGAAAACAAAGAATGTATTCGCCATCAGACTGAGTAGTTTCAATTTTTCCTCGTGCACATAATCGAGGATGATTTCCTGCATGCCGATCCACATATGATAAGCGGTGTTGATGATGAAGAGCAGCATGATAATGGCAACGATCGGCGAACCCAGTATCTGTATGACCGCTGCGTGACTATGACCGAGCAGCGCAGTGATAATGAGCAGGAGCCCGATGGTCAGCGGAATTCCGGCGACCGACGTGACGCGTTGATGCCAGAAGTGGCCCGTACCGGATCGTGCCGCGCCCAGGCCACGCACGCGTCGCATTGGCGTACGCATCGGCTGCATATCTTTCATCGCGGCCCTCCCATGACAAGGTAGCCGACGACCCAAAGAATGAGCGTGAGCGAGATCGAGCCGATCAACGTCGCAAGCGTCAGCAGTTCGCGCTCAGCCGGCTCGAGCCCGTGAAGCGTATCCCAAATCAGGTGGCGGATGCCGCCGAGCATGTGATGGAGCAGAGCCCATGTGTAGCCGAAGAGCACGATTTGCCCGACCAGACTGCCCATGAACCATTCGACATTGGCGTAGGCGTTCGGACCGGTCGCTGCGGCAATCAACCACCATGCGAGAAGCAACATTCCGAAATAAAGCGCCGTGCCGGTGATGCGATGTACGATTGACATCATCATCGTCAGCATCGGCTTGTAAATTTGCAGGTGGGGAGAAAGCGGCCGTGGCCGCGTCGCCCCCGCCGGCGTTCCCGCCTCAAGCTCGGCCATCGTCACCCTCCGGAGAACGCGTTGCTTGATCGCATTGACGGCCGTCGCCGGTACCAATGTCGGTCGGCGCCATAATGCACCATCCCATAATCTGTCCGCTCGGCAACAAACGCACCCGCTCCGAAAGTTTGAAACGGTCCCGCATACAGATCGAACGAGGGGTGCGGACTGAGGCTCGAATTTTCCGCTTGACCCGGAGCCACCCATTACTTCATGGTTTACGAAGCTTGACCCTAAAAATACCACGTTGCAATATGCAGTTTACGTAGTCTGCCTTCGTATAATAAGAAGGTAGCTCCCATGCGCTTCGATTTCATCGACCTCAACCTCTTCCGCCACATCGTCGAGGCGGGCAGCATAACGCATGGCGCCGCACGCTCTAATCTGGCGCTCGCCGCCGCCTCAACCCGCATCCGAAAGATGGAAATGGCCTTCGGTACCGCGCTTCTGATCCGCGGCCGCGCAGGCGTCACGCCAACTCCGGCCGGCCGTACCCTGTTGCAGCACGCGCGCGGAATCCTGGCGCAGACCGAACGGTTGCAGGAGGACCTCATCCCCTTTGCGCGCGGGCAGGCTGGCCAGGTCCGCGTGCTTTCCAACACCAATGCACTGACCGAGTTTCTCCCGGAATCGCTGAGTTCGTTCCTGATGGCCTACCCGGATATCAGCGTGGACCTTGAGGAACGCCTGAGCGACGAGATTGTTGGCCTGATTGCCGAAGGCAATGCTGACATCGGCATCGTTGCCGGCACTGTCGACTATGGCGGGCTCAATACGTTTCCATTTCGCAGCGATCGCTTTGTCCTGGTGGTCGCAAAGAACCACCCACTCGCCAGTCGTTCGCGTATCGCGTTTTCCGAAGTACTTGACTACGACATGGTGGGGCTCGACCGCGCCAGTGCGATTCAACGCTTCCTCGCGGACAAGGCCAACCGCATTGGCCGCCCTTTGCGTTTGCGCGTGCAGCTGCGCAGCTTCGATGCGATTTGCCGGCTGGTTGAATGCAATGTCGGTGTCGGCATTGTGCCGGAGACGACTGTTCAGCGCACCGAGCGCACCATGGCGATCAGCGCCGTGCGCCTGACTGACTCCTGGGCGCTCCGCGAACTGACAATCTGTGTGCGCGATGTCGAAGCCATGCCGCCTTACGCGCGGCAACTTGTCGATCATCTCAGGGCGAGTACGTAATCCTTAGCGCGGCAGCAATACCCAGTAGTCGAGATCGAGGATCATGGCCGGGTCGTAATCGTCGCCGCTCTTGTGCGGATAATCGGCGCAGGGACGATCCTTGGTAGCAATCGTGCGTAAACGCAGCGCACCGACATCTTCGCGGCCTGGCAATTCCGCGATCGCAAGCACCTCCGACCAGGCGAACACGGTGCAACCGGCGAACAACGGTGCGGCGTGGCGCCCGCCGTTGATCGCCGCGACGTGGAAGGCATTTCCCAAGCCGTTGAATGTCAGCGAACGGGCAAGCGATATGGCGTGGCCGCCATAAATCAACCGGTGGCCGAAACGTCCTTTGCTCTCGGCAAACTGGTTGAAATGAATTCGCGCGGTATTTTGATAGAGCCGTGTCGCAATCTGATGCTCGGCCTCCTCCACGGTCATGCCGTCGAGGTGGTCGATTTTTTCGCCAACCTTGTAGTTTCCGAAACGATACGGACTTCCAGCCAGCGCGCTGTCATAAGCCGCCGGGTTGATATGCGGGCAACCAGTCCCGAGCTGCACTGGGTCCACACTCTTGGGCAATTCGGGCACTTTTTCTTCAGGAGCAGGCGCTGCGTCGTCGCGTTTGCGCACCATTACCCATCGGACGTAGTCGAGAACGGGCTCGCCCGTTTCGTCGAAGCCCCGCGAGCGCACATAGACGATGCCGGTCTTTTTGCTGGAATTCTCCTTCAGCCCAATGACCTCGGAGACTGCGTTCAGCGTGACGCCGGGGTAGACCGCCTTCAGAAACCGGCAATCTGCGTAGCCAAGGTTCGCAACTGCGTTGAGCGAGATGTCCGGCACCGTTTTGCCGAAAACAACGTGAAAGACCAGAAGGTCGTCGAGCGGAGAGCGGGGGTAACCGATTTTCTGTGCGAAAGTGTCGGACGACTGCACTGCAAAACGCGGACCGAACAGCCCGTTATACAGGGCGACATCGCCCAGGGTTACGGTACGCGGCGTGGCGTGCCGGATCTGCTGGCCAAGGCTGAAATTCTCGAAGAAGTTGCCCGGACTCGCTTTCGGGACAGACGGCGTGTTCACGCATTCACTCCTTCAACCCACGATGTCCGGCGAGACCATTCTCACAAAACCGTGAGCCGAACACCAGCTCGTGGCAACGGAAACTGATGAGGACGTGTTTAGGCCCCGTGATAGCGAAAGAATGCAACTTCAATCTTCCGGAGGACACCCTGATGAAGAAGAGCATGTTTTTGTCGATGTTGATCGCAGCCGGTCTTACCATCGCCCCGCTGGCGCCGGCGGCCTTTGCGGACGACATGAAAAAGGACACCATGTCCAAGGACACAATGTCCAAAGACAACATGTCGAAGGACGGCATGAAGAAGGACACGATGTCCAAGGAACTCCATGTCCAAGGACAACATGTCCAAAGACAATATGTCGAAGGACACCATGTCCAAGGACAACATGAAGAAGTAGGTCCGGAGCTGCGGCCGGGCCCACGCATCCTCGGACCCGGCCGCGCCGTATATGCCTCGTGGGCGCACCGGGATAGACTCACAGAGCAAAGCCGCAATGACCGCCGAAACAATGACCATAACGACCGCCGAGGCGACCATCCACCCGCGTTGGGTGCGTGTGTGCCACTGGATCAACGCCTTGGCGATTCTCGTGATGATCGGGTCCGGTTGGCAGATTTACGATGCCTCGCCCCTTTTCCGCTTCGAATTTCCCCGGGCGATTGCTTTGGGTAACTGGCTCGGTGGCGCGCTGCTTTGGCATTTTGCCGCCATGTGGGTTCTCGTCATCAATGGCCTCGTCTATGTCACACTCGGGCTGGCGACCGGCCGCTTCCGCCGCAAGCTGCTGCCAATCTATCCTTCGCAGGTGTTCGCGGACGCCAAGGCCGCGCTCACCTTCAAGCTCGCGCATGACGATCTCTCGCATTACAATGCCGTGCAGAAGCTCCTCTATACCGGCGTGATTTTGTGCGGTGTGCTGATCGTGCTGTCGGGCCTGGCGATCTGGAAACCGGTCCAGTTTCAGGAATTGACGGCGCTGTTCGGGGGCTATGACGTCGCCCGTTACGTGCATTTCTTCGCCATGAGCGCGATCGTCGGATTTCTCGTGGTCCACGTGGCGCTGGCGCTGCTCGTGCCGAAAAGCCTGCGCGCCATGATCGTCGGGAAATAGGAACACCACTATGCGCCAACGCAAAATCATCCCCGGCGTCGATTCCAAGCTGCTGATCAAGGACGCCGCCAAGCTAATGCCCGACGCTAGCCGGCGCGGTTTTCTGCGCGGAGCTGCAAGCCTCGGCGCGCTCGCATTCCTCACCGGTTGCGACATCATCGACGGCGATACCGCAGAGGGTGTCCTGCGCAAGATTTCCGCCTTCAATGATGGCGCGCAGGCCGCTCTGTTCAGCCGTACAAAGCTCGCGCCCGAGTTCTCAGAGAGTGCCATCACGCGGCCGTTCCCGTTCAACGCCTACTACGACGAGGACGAGGCCCCGGAGGTTGATGGCAAATCGTACAAACTCGAGGTCACCGGCCTGGTCGACAACAAAAAATCATGGACGCTCGACGAATTACACGCGCTGCCCGAGGTATCGCAGATTACGCGCCATGTCTGCGTCGAAGGATGGAGCGCGATCGGCTCCTGGCAGGGCACGCCGCTCTCGGAATTCCTCAAGCGCATTGGCGCCGATACCCGCGCCAAGTACGTGTGGTTCAAATGTGCCGAGGGCTATACGAACACGATCGACATGCCGACCGCGCTGCATCCGCAGACGCAGATGTCGTTCAAGTTCGACCACAAGTTGTTGCCGCGCGCCTATGGCTTTCCTATGAAAATTCGCATCCCCACCAAGCTCGGCTTCAAAAATCCGAAATACGTGGTGGCGATGGAAGTCACCAATACCGACAAGGGCGGCTATTGGGAAAACCAGGGCTATAACTGGTTCTCGGGCTTGTAGCTTTATTTGAGTTGATCGGCGCTCACGAACGGCGTCGACGTGGCCGGCCCGTCTCCTACAATAAGAATCACTGCGTCGACATCCTTGGCGCCGTCCCAATGCACCTGTTTGCCGTAGTGGGTAACGAATGAGCCGGCCGGCATCGGTACGCTACCGTTGGCGGGATCCCAATTCGGACCGCTGCCGACCCACCACGTTCCCGAAATCACGGTGATGAAACGGTCGTGGGGATGGAAATGCGGTTTGCTGAAATGGTTGCCCGCCGTCCACTTTGTGAGCACTCCGTAGAGGCCTGGTTTAGTTGGGTCGCCGAACAGTATGGCCCGCTGGTTGCCGGCGGGTGTTACGGGCCCCCATTTGATCTTGTCGGGCAGCTGGTAGACCACCGCCTTCGGATCCAGCTCAACCGCTTTCCCTGCTATCGGCAGAAATGCGGCGATCAGAACCGCGCACGATAGGCTCGCGAAAGAAGTCCTCATTGTCGCCCCCTGTTCTTTGAATGCACTTAGATCCCGTCTTGCCGCGGTGAATTGGTAATCAGCCGAGCGCCGCGCTGGAAAGTAAGATAACTCCAGAACCAGCTGAAGGCGACGATGAAGCGGTTGCGCAGGCCGATCAGAAAATAGATATGCGCGACGCTCCAGAACAGCCAGCCGATAAACCCTCTCAATTGCAGATTGCCGAATTTCACCACGGCGGCATGACGGCCGATGGTCGCCAGTTCACCCAAATGCACATAGCGAAATGGTTTTGCTTCGGATCGCCCGGCAATCCGCGCCGCGATCAACTTCGCCACATATTGTCCCATCTGCTTGGCCGCCGGCGCGATGCCGGGCACCGGCCGGCCCTCGCGGTCGTTCACCGCCGCAGCATCGCCGATGATGAAAATCTCCGGGTGACCCGGCGCCGACAAATCGGAATTGACCTTCACCCGTCCGGCGCGGTCGGCTTCGGCGGAGAGCCACTGCGCCGCAGGCGATGCCGTCACGCCGGCTGCCCAGATAATGGTGCTGGCGTCGATCCTGCCGCCGTTGAGATCGACACCGCGAGCGTCGCATTTCGTCACCATAGTATCCGTCATGACGGTGACACCGGCATGCATCAAAGTCGTGCGCACATAGTCTGAGAGTTCGGGCGGAAACGCCGGCAGCAGGCGCGGTCCCGCCTCGATCAGCACAATATGGGCGGTACGTGGATCGATCCGGCGGAAATCGGCCGCCAGCGTCTGCCGCGCGATCTCCGCGATGGCGCCAGCCATTTCAACACCGGTCGCGCCGCCGCCGATGATGACAAAGGTCAGCAGGCGGCGTTGCTCATCCGGATCCGTCGCGATCTCGGCTCGCTCGAACGCAATCAGAATGCTACGCCGGATGCGGGTCGCGTCCTCGATCTGTTTCAAGCCCGGCGCAAAGTCTGACCATTCGTCGTGGCCGAAATAGGAATGCATCGCGCCCGTTGCGATCACGAGATAGTCGTACGGCACGTCGCCGAAATCGGTGTGGAGCTGCCGCCGTTGCGTATCCACTCCGCTGACGCCACCCATCAGCACAGTCGCGTTGCGTTGTGCCCGCAGGATGTGCCTGATCGGCCAGGCCACGTCGGCCGGCGACAGCGCGGCGGTCGCTACCTGGTAGAGCAACGGCTGGAAGCAATGATGATTGTGTCGGTCGACGATCGTTACATCGCAAGGCGCCCGCCGCAGCGCCTTGGCGGCCTCCAGCCCGCCGAAGCCGGCGCCGACGATCACAACTTTGGGACGGCCTTGCGGCAATGATGTCTCCCCGTTGCAGTGTGACGCCGACCAGTGTGGTCGCGGTCGAGGCAGTTGCCAAGCGCACAGAGGACCTTTAGCAATCAGCGCAGTTCAGTCATGCGAGGCGTAAAAATGGCGACCCACAATCTCCTTCTACTGCCCGGCGACGGCATCGGCCCTGAAGTCATGGCCGAGGTGAAGCGCATTATCGCGTTCTTCAATAAAAAGGGTCCGGACAAGTTCGGCACTGAAGAAGCGCTGGTGGGCGGCAGTTGTTATGACGCACACGGAGTGGCCGTCACCGACGCCACCATGGAGAAGGCCAAGGCCGCAGACGCCATCATCTTCGGTGCCGTGGGCGGGCCGAAATGGGACAAGGTCCCTTATGACGTGCGCCCCGAAGCGGGCCTGCTGCGCCTGCGCAAGGACCTCGATCTGTATGCCAATGTGCGCCCTGCGATCGTATACCCGGCGCTCGCCGATTCATCCTCGCTCAAGCGCGAAGTCGTCGAAGGCCTCGACATCATCATCCTGCGTGAACTGACCGGCGGCGTCTATTTCGGCGAGCCGAAGACCATCACCGATCTCGGCAACGGCCAGAAGCGCGCCGTTGATACGCAGGTCTACGATACCTACGAGATTGAGCGCATCGACCGCGTCGCCTTCGAGCTCGCACGCAAGCGGCGCAACAAAGTCACGTCGATGGAAAAACGCAATGTCATGAAGACGGGCGTGCTGTGGAATGAGGTTACAACAGCGCTGCACGCGCGCGAGTTCAAGGACGTGCAGCTCGAGCACATGCTGGCCGATGCCGGCGGCATGCAGCTCGTGCGCTGGCCCAAGCAATTCGACGTCATCGTGACCGACAATCTGTTCGGCGATGTGCTCTCCGATATTGCCGCGACGCTGACCGGCTCGCTCGGCATGCTGCCGTCTGCCTCGCTCGGCGAGGTGGATGCCAAGACCCGCAAGCGCAAGGCGCTTTACGAGCCCGTGCACGGTTCGGCGCCCGACATTGCGGGCAAGGGCATCGCCAACCCGATCGCAATGATCGCGTCGTTCGGCATGGCGTTGCGTTATTCGTTCAATCTCGGCAAGCAGGCCGACTGGATCGATCAGGCGATTTCCGCAACGCTCGCCAAGGGATTGCGCACCGCTGACATCAAGTCGGAGGGCACCCAAGTGGTGACGACCTCGGAAATGGGAGCAGCAATTTTGGCTGAACTGGAAAAGCTCGCGGTCTGAGCACGCAAGTCACACGACCTGAATCAAAAACGCGGCCCGATGGCCGCGTTTTTATTTCGAATTCCCGGATATCGATCAGTAACCCAGCCAGGGATTGTTCTTGCTCGGCAAGGTCCACGGTCCCGGCAAGGCGGTCTGATTGGTGCCGAATACCGTGTTGTCGAGCACACCCGCGGCGCGGTGATTTGGCAACATCGCGTAATCATGATCGCCACGTTCGCCCGGGAAGGTTTCGGTGCCGGGGTCGAGATAGGAACGTTTCTGAATGATGATCCGCGTGCGCGTGCGGCCATCCTCGTCGCGGCTAACCTGAACCGTGTGATCGCGGTTGTAAGTGACAACCTTCTTTTTCTTCGCTTGGCCGTCCTGCGCGAAGGCCGGCGCGGCTACCAGAGCCAATGCTACGGCAAGCGCTACTGCGGCAGCGGAGACTTTCAAAACCATGCTCGGTCCTCGGTGACTTTCAATGTTGCAATGCAGTGTACAGGGTTTCGTTCCGGCGCGACAGGGCCAATCATAAGGAATTGCGACGGGTGAATAGCCGTCCGCGACCATACACCCGACTTGTAGGAGGGGCAGCAAGGCGCAAGAATTGGCTGTGGGCTCGGACTGCATATGGGGAAACCTGATCGATCAATCAAAATACCCGGGGGGAGATAATGGACGGGAAAGCTCAAGGTATCAGTGAAGACTGGCTGTCGTTAATCATTGGTCTGTTGATATTCGTCCTTGCGCTGGGCTTGACCGTAGGCCTGGACATTCTCGGTTGGGCGGTAACTACCAGTGTATGGACGGATCTGGGCAAGGCGCTGGCGCCTGTTTCGAAAGCTTATGCGGGCTTGGGCGGAGTCGGCTCGCTAATTGCCACTTACATTGGATTGCTGGCGCTCATGACGGCCGGGGCTGTGGCCTTGAAGGCCAATATCGGTCGCTTCATCCTCGGCTTCACCGTGGTGTTCTGGCTAAGCTACATCTGCTGGATCATCGGCAGCTACGCCAACTTTGCCGTCAACACCCCGGCTGACATGCAGAAATTCGGCGTCAGCTGGTCGCTGCGTCTGACCTCCGAAGGCGGCTTCATCGTCGCGCTGATCGCCGGTTTGATCGTCGGCAATTTCCTGCCCGGTTTGGCCACATGGATGAAGGAGGCGATCCGGCCCGAATTGTACATCAAGATCGCCATCGTCATTCTCGGCGGCTTCTTGGGCATCGTCTCGGCGGAGAAACTGGGCCTGGCGAGTCAGCTGATGTTCCTCGGTCTCGCTTCAATCATCGTCGCCTACCTGATCTTCTGGTCGGTCGTCTATTATGTGGCGCGCGTCTGGTTCAGATTCAGTCGCGAATGGGCGGCTCCGCTCGCGTCAGGCATTTCCGTCTGCGGTGTGTCGGCGGCAATTGCCACGGGCGGTGCCATCCGCGCCCGGCCGATGATTCCGATCATGGTATCGTCGCTGGTGGTGATCTTTGCGGTGGTCGAACTCCTGATCCTGCCCTTCGTTGCGGGATATTTTCTCGATCAGCAGCCGATGGCGGCAGGCGCGTGGATGGCGCTATCCGTCAAGACCGACGGTGCAGCGGTGGCGAGCGGCGCTATCACCGAAGGTCTCATCCTCGCCAAGGCTGCCGCGGCGGGCGTCAAATATCAGCCAGGCTGGATTCTCGGCACGGCTGCGACGGTGAAGGTCTTCATTGATATCTTCATCGGCGTATGGGCCTTCGTGCTCGCCTGGGTGTGGACGAAGCATATCGACGTGCGCCCTGGCGACACCGTTAAGGCTGCCGAGATATGGCAACGCTTTCCGAAGTTCGTCATCGGCTACGTCGTGACGTTCCTCATCGTCCTGCTGGTGGCGCTTTCCGCCTCCGCTCCGACGGTGGCGAAGGTGAAGGCGGCGATGGGTGAAGCCAATACCTTCCGCGGTATATTTTTCGTGCTCACGTTCTTCACCATCGGCGTCATGAGCGACTTCCGTAAACTCTGGGAAGAGGGCATTGGCCGGTTGGCCGCGGTCTATCTGCTCTGCCTGTTCGGATTTGTGATCTGGGTAGGGCTGGTGATCTCGTTGCTGTTCTTTGCCGGCGTTAAACCGCCACTCGTGAGCTAAGGAGGAAAATCATGGCACAGGATCAACCCAAGCTCGCCGATGAAATGCAGAAAATGGCCTATGAGCCGCTTCTGCCGATCGAAAAGAAACTGATCGTCTGGAGTCTGTCGCTCGGTATCGTGCTGCTCGTTGCACTGGTGCTGATCAGCCGGGTGTTCATTCACACCTAGCGCGACGGGTCCATCTGATCGGCCACTAGACTGTTGGATGCAAAAAATGCCCGCCGCCGGTCAGCGCTTGTCGCGCTGACCGGAATAGCGTGCGGCGCGGGTGAGGTCTTTGCTGCGGCTCAGCGTCCAATGCGGCGCGGCTCAGGCCGATTTGCCAGCGCCTTCCAGAGCAGATGGTACTTCGGCGTGGCGGCCAGGATCGGGTCGCGCTGGCCGCAGTAGCTGCGGTTAAGCTCGGCCCGCGCAAACAGCGCGCCGACCTTCGGTTCGCTTCCCGCGGCGAGCAGTGTCAGTCGATCGAGCGCACACGCCAGCGTGCTTTGCCCGATCAACTCGCTGCCGCCCTGACAAAACCAGCCGGAGAGTTGCAGGCGTGGATCGCGATGGGCACGTATGAAGCCAAGGCAGCTGCGTTGCGTTCCTGTCGAGGTCGCAAACGACATGATTGTCAGCGGCCCGAATTTACTCGCGAGCGGCTCATCAATTTGTTTTACCTCGACCGGCCCGAGCGCTCCGGCGTTCGAGATGATTTCTGCTTTCGGATCGGCGAAGCGCCGGATCTCGTTTCCCGGGCGGTAAATTTCGACCCGCAGATAGGGCGCGGTGCTGTCGAGATCGCCCAGCGTGAGGATGTCCTTACGGCCATTGCCTTCAGCGTGTCGTCGAATGGCGTAAGTGGCCGGCACATCCGCGGCCTCCGGAATCGACAGCGTGAAGGCCGGGAAAGGACGCTCGATCTCGATCCATTCCGGTTGGTGGACCGGTTCAACAGGATTCATGACGGTTGGCTGCGAAACCCGCGCCGCGCCTATGGACAGCAGCGCAACAGCCCCCAGATATGCGAGAACGCGCACAAAGCTGGATGGCAGTTCATCACGCCAGGACTGCAGGGCCGGATGCATGGGTTTGACTGCGGCAGGCCGCCGTTGTGTTGATGCCTGTTCTCGCCTAGAAGCGCTGCAATCCGGTTGCCTGATACCGACAGCCGAGTGGTAATTTATTCCGGAGCGTTAACAATGGGTTACAAGGTCGCCGTGGTGGGTGCTACCGGCAATGTCGGGCACGAGATGCTCGACATTCTGGCGGAGCGCAATTTCCCCGCCGACGAGGTCGTCGCCCTTGCATCGCGTAAGAGTCAGGGCGTGGAGTGCTCGTTTGGCGACAAGACGCTGAAGGTAAAGGCGCTCGACCATTTCGATTTTTCTGACGTCGACATCTGTTTGATGTCGGCGGGCGGCGCCGTGTCGAAGGAGTGGGCGCCAAAAATCGCTGCGCAGGGCGCGGTGGTCATCGACAATTCATCCGCCTGGCGCATGGATCCGGACGTGCCGCTGATCGTTCCGGAAGTGAACGCAGATGCGATCGCCGGCTTCACCAAGAAAAATATCATCGCCAATCCGAACTGCTCGACAGCCCAGCTTGTCGTTGCGCTCAAGCCGCTTCACGACAAGGCGAAGATCAAGCGCGTTGTGGTCGCGACCTACCAATCGGTTTCCGGTGCGGGCAAGGAGGCGATGGACGAGCTGTTCTCGCAGAGCAAGGCCGTATTCACGCTCGGCGAAATCGAAACAAAAAAGTTTTCCAAGCGGATCGCATTCAACGTGATCCCACACATCGACGCGTTCATGGAGGACGGCTACACCAAGGAAGAATGGAAGATGATGATGGAGACCAAGAAGATTCTTGATCCCCGCATCAAGCTCACCGCCACCTGCGTTCGTGTGCCGGTGTTTGTGGGCCATTCGGAAGCGGTGAATGTCGAGTTCGAGAATCCGATCAGCGTCGAGGAAGCGCGTACCATTTTACGCAGCGCGCCCGGCTGCCTCGTGATCGACAAGCATGAGGATGGTGGCTACGTGACGCCGTATGAATGCGTCGGCGAGGATGCGACCTATATCAGCCGCATCCGCACCGACTCGACCGTCGATAACGGCCTGCAGATGTGGGTTGTATCGGACAATCTGCGCAAGGGTGCCGCGCTCAACGCCATTCAAATCGCCGAGTGCCTGATCAACCGCAAGCTCATTCAGGCGAAACGCCGGGCAGCATAGCGCTGCACGGACGATTCATTTCAGACATTGATTTGGATCGCTATGACGCCCGTAGCGGGCTTTCGTGCGCTTTAATGTGCTGCGCCAGTTCCTGGAAGTCCGCCAGCGCGGAATGACGCTCATTGTAAAAGCGAACGAGCCGCTGCGCCGTGGCGGTCTGCAGGCGATCGAAGCTGTGGCGGGCGGTTTCGATGGATTGAGGAGAGTAGCGGAAGGCCTTGCGGCGCAGGATGCAGATCTGCTTGGCGGTCGGCCACGACAGGCCGGCAGCCTTTGCCAGGATCAGGGCGAAATCGCTTTCCGCGCGCGCGTCGATCATCACGCTTTCGACGAGCTTAACCGGAGCCCCGCAAAGTGCGGAGAGCGCCGCAACCGTTTCCTCAAATCTGCCTTTGGCGGCAAACTCCTGCACGACTGGATCAACCGGCGCGCCTGAACGTCGCACAATATCGAACTGCGCGGTGGCTTCGCGGTAGTCGCGCTTTGTCTTGGGATGTGCAGTGGACTCTTGCCCGGTGATGTCGGTCAATACCCGGTGCACTTCGTTTACGGCGTTGGGATTGCTGGCGGCAAGTTTTTCGAAGACGACCTCAGACGCCTTGGCGATGAGGGCGTTGAAATGCTCGCGCGGAATATCCTTGCGCATGGAGACGCAGATTGCGAGGACTTCGTCGTTGATCGACCTGTCGACCAGCTTGCCGTAACCCGCGTCGGAAAAACGCGCGCCTTCATTTTGCGTCACTGAAATAACGACGTCGCGGTTTCCGTGCGTTACCAGGACATCGCTGACTTTCTCGCTAAGCGAAGCGCGTTTTGAAATGGCGAGCAGCCGGTCCTGACTGTTGTTGCTCGCGATGGCCAGCAGGTCCTCGTCAGACAATCGATTTGATTGACTCAGAATCGGACCGGCAACCTCGATCGACTCATCGTGCGCGAGCATATGAATGGTCTTCGGCGGCGCGTTATTCGACGGCGCCAGACGATTGGCGAGTTCAATCCTGGCTTTCGTTTCGATCTTATCGGCGATGCGGGAGATGACGCCGTCGAACAAATCGACATGCTCGTCGGAATAGTTGTCTGCACCCGCCAGAAACAGGTCGGTGACCCGGCGAAGTATTTCCGCCTGTTTGTCGGCCGATCCGGACGCGAAACTGCCTTCAATCTCGGCGATGATCGATCGCTCTTCCATCACAGTTTCAGACCGTTCCGCAGTGTGGGCACCTCGCCACTTTTAGCGGTCGGTCATTACCATCAAGTTAGGCGAAAACGGCACATTGTCGGTAACCTTCGCACACGCCAGCGCGTGGATTTCACACGTGAATTCGTCGAAAGACGGTTAAAGTGCGGTAAGTATCCGGGACCTCGACATTCAGAAGCGCGGCCGTGCGAACATGCGCGTGTAGTCCTCCGCCGCAGCCTGGACGAAAGCGCCAGTGGCGGGGTCGCGCACCGAAAGCTGGCCGGTGGCGACGCCGAAATACGCACCGTGCAAAGTGACCTGACCGCCCTCGATGAGTTTGCGCAAGCGGGGGAAGGTCATCAGGTTGTCGAGACTGTTGACCACGTTGGCCTGTTCAAGCCGCGCCTGATAGTCCGCCGGTGACATGGCGCCGCGCGGTCCGACTTTCTCGGCGGCAGGTGTCATGAGCTTCATCCAGTTGCCGATGAAATCGCCAGGCGACAGCGGCTCCGCATCTTCAGCAAAAGCCTTTACGCCGCCGCATTGCGCATGGCCGAGCACGACGATGTGCTTGACCTTGAGGGCGGCGACGCCGAATTCGAGTGCCGCGGAGACACCATGCGCACGCTCGTCCGGGGCATAAGGCGGCACGATATTCGCGACATTGCGGACAACAAAGAGCTCGCCCGGGCGGGCATCGAAAATGACCTCCGGCGAGACCCGTGAATCGCAGCAGCCGATCAGCATGATCTGCGGTGACTGCCCGCTTTCCGCGAGGCCGCGATAGCGGTCCTGTTCGTGGCGCAGCCGTCCGATGAGAAAGGCGCGATAGCCGTCGAGCAATTGTTGGGGAAATGCCATGATCTGCCGCTCAGGAGATATTGTCGCTTGCGCCCACACAATCACGAGCGGATCGTTATTGGCAACCCGCGCACGTGTCGCAGTGGCGTGCATCTCGTTCGGACGCTAGGTTTGGCTCTGAAAAGAGGAGATTGTCCCCATGACCATACGTCCGCGCCGGAGCGTGCTCTATATGCCGGGTTCCAATGTGCGCGCACTGGAGAAGGCAAAGACGTTACCCGCTGACGGCGTAATCCTCGACCTCGAGGATTCGGTCGCGCCGGAGGCCAAGGAAGCGGCGCGTCAGCAGGTGGTCGACGCGGTCAAGGCAGGCGGCTTTGGTACGCGCGAGGTTTTTATCCGCGTTAACGGTGTCGATACGCCCTGGCATGCCGACGATCTCTCTGCCGCGGCTCATGCCGCGCCTGACGCCATTCTGGTGCCGAAAGTGTCGAGCGCGGAGGCGCTCGAAATGATTGGCCGCCGCATGCTCGATATGGGGACAAACCACAAAACACGCGTTTGGGCGATGATCGAGACGCCACTCGCGATCTTCAACATTCTGCCGATCGCCGCCACAGCGCGCGATTCCGAGACGCGGCTTTCTGGCTTCGTGATGGGCACCAACGACCTCGCCAAGGATACACGCGCGCGCCTGGTGGCGGGACGGGCTCCGATGTTGGCATGGCTGTCGATATGCGTCGCTGCCGCGCGCATTCACGGCATCGAGATCCTAGACGGCGTCTACAACGATATCGGCAACGCCGACGGGTTCATCAAGGAATGTGCGCAAGGCGTTGAGCTCGGTTTCGACGGCAAGACCCTCATTCATCCGAGCCAGATCGAGCCGTGCAACCAGGCCTTCTCACCCTCAAAAGCCGAGGTGGACCAAGCACGCATAATGATCGCAGCCTTCGATCTGCCCGAAAACAAAGGCAAAGGTGTTGTGTCGATCGATGGCCGCATGGTCGAGCGGCTGCATGCCGAAATGGCGCGACGGACTGTCGCGATCGCGGAGGCCATTGGGCGAGGCTCCTGAGATCGGAGTTTCCGGAAAAAAGCGCCGACACCACAGGATCTTGGCGAACAAAACAGCAAAAAATGCTTTACCAACAATACTTTAGAACGTTTTTAAAGAGCAGTTTTATTTTGACTTAGGGCAATGCTCCGGTTAGCGAATACCCCCAACAAGGTGTTCTATGATCGTCTGCTCCTGCAACGTATTGAGCGACCATGAAGTGCGAACCGCCGCCAGCACGGCGGCGCGGCGCTCGACGAGTCATGTCTATGGTTGTCTCGGCTGCAGTGCGCAATGCGGCCGTTGTGCCCGCACCATTCGCAAGATCATCGACGAAACGCTTCATGGCGCCAAGGTAGGATGTCCGGTTGGCTGCGCCTGCGCGATGCACGCCGCGGACGTGACCTAGCTCAATCCGATAGTTTTTCAATGTGGACAGGTCCTGCCGGTTGCGGCAGCGCGACCTATAATTTTTTGCTAGCATCGCAGTGAGACGTCTCTCGATTGAGAGGTCGTGACAGGAGTGAAGTTATGAAGGGTGACGCCAAGGTCGTTGAGTTCCTCAACAAGGCACTTCGGCACGAGCTGACAGCGGTCAACCAGTATTGGCTGCATTATCGGCTGATCGACAACTGGGGCTACAAAGATCTGGCAAAGCAGTGGCGTAAGGAGTCGATCGAGGAGATGGAGCATGCCGACAAGCTGGTCGAGCGCATCATCTTTCTTGATGGCTTTCCGAATATGCAGGTGCTCGATCCGCTGCACATCGGTCAGAACGTCAAAGAAGTGCTGGATTGCGACCTGGCGGCGGAGATTTCTGCACGCGCGCTCTATCAGGAGGCGGCGACGCACTGCCACTCAGTTGCGGACTACGTGACGCGCGATTTGTTCGAGAAACTGATGGCAGACGAGGAACATCACATCGACTTCCTCGAAACGCAGATCGATCTCGTCGCGAAACTTGGCCTCGAGCTCTACGCCCAACACCATATTGGAGAAATGGGCGAGGACGGCGAGGACTAACTCGTTTCGATCACGCCCACGGCCGCGCGGCAGCGGCCTTCTGCTCGTAGCTTTAAATCTTGGTCTGCTTCTGCTTGGTCAGCCCGATATCGTCGAGGCCATTGAGCAGGCAATGCTTGCGGTGTGCGTCGATCTCGAAATGAACGACACCGCCATCCGGGCCGCGAATTTCCTGCTTCTCGAGATCAACGGTGAGTGTCGCGTTGGCGCCGCGGTCGGCGTCGTCGAACAGTTTCTCGAGATCCTCAGGCGATACGCGGATCGGGAGCATGCCGTTCTTGAAGCAATTGTTGTAGAAGATGTCGCCAAACGACGTTGAGATCACGCAACGGATGCCGAAATCCATCAGCGCCCAGGGCGCGTGTTCGCGCGACGAACCGCAACCGAAATTGTCGCCAGCAACCAGGATCTTCGATTTGCGATAGGCCGGCTTGTTGAGCACGAAGTCCGGGTTCTCGCTGCCGTCATCCTTGTAGCGCATCTCGGAGAACAGGCCCTTGCCGAGCCCGGTGCGCTTGATCGTCTTCAGATATTGTTTCGGGATCACCATGTCGGTGTCGACATTGATGATCTGCATCGGCGCAGCGACCCCTTCGAGGGTGGTGAATTTGTCCATGGCTTCCGTGCTCCGGCCCGCTGGCGTTTCGGGCCCTTTCATAAGGCGTCCGGCCAGCCGGTCAATAGCCGGGCCGTCGTGCCAGCTATGCGCACGAAAAATTGGGCTATTCCGCGGCTTGTCCCTGCTTATCGCGATCGAATTTCGCTTCTCGTTTAACTTCGCAAATCTGAATGCTGTAAGCGGAATAATAGATGTCACGCCCCTTGCGCTGGGCTTCGCGGTGCTCCGGGTTCATGCGCCAGGCACGTTGGGCTTCCTCGGACTCAAATTCGACAATCGTGCAGCGTTCGCCGTCCTCGGCAAAGAAACCTTTGTGGGAGATGTAACCCGGCATGGTGGCGGCGAGCTCGACCATGCGATCAACCAAGGCAATATAGTCCTCGCGCAGGCCGGGCATGAGACGGGAACGGAAGACGGTAACGATCATGGCGAATCTCCCTGAGGCGCGATGCTGACGCAGCTGAGCTTCAACGACAAATTCCGATTTTGAATAGCCGCCATCGGCTTTCCAGATCAATCATTCCGCACTGGCTTCGATTGCTTCGATATCTTCGTCCGACAGGCCAAAATGGTGGCCGATTTCATGAACCAGCACGTGGGTGACGATCTCACCCAACGTGTCTTCGTGTTCGGCCCAATAGTCGAGTATCGGCCGGCGGTAGAGCCAAACCATATTGGGCATCAGTTCCGGCGTCGTCTCTGACTGGAACGGCAAGCCGACACCCTGAAACAGCCCGAGCAAATCAAAGCCGCTGTCGAGCTGCATCGAGTTCGACGACTTCGTCATCGGGGAAATCCTCGACACGGATGATGAGGTCTTCGCACAGCTTGCGAAAATGATCGGGCAGACGCCGGTAGGCCTCGGCCGCCAGCATTTCAATGTCCGCCAAGGACGGTGCTGCCGTTTCTCGCCAACTGTGGAATTGGGCCGCCATGACAATGTTGTAGGCGAGGTTACCATGCCAACCAAGCGGTTGACGAAGCCGCCCCGGATGCGCAACGGTTGGCCGTGGCGGTGCGAGTGACGGATTTTCGATGACGCAGCTGGCAATCGGGCTGACATTTGGCTGCTTGGTTTGCGCGGTGGCTGCCGGATCCGCGGCGGCGGCCCCAGTTGACGATTTGCGCTCCGGCGTTGCCCCTGTCCCTCTCGCGCACGAATTCGCGGCACAAAAGAAAAAGCGCACACGCGTGACCATCTATCCGCGTCGCGTTTATCCTGGGCCCTACGCCAAGCGGCAATGCTACTCGTGGCTGGTGGCCGAATACCGAGTCAGCGGCCCAGTGATCACGCCCCAGATGCGCTGCTGGTGGGAATAGGGAACGACCGAGGCGCGTTGTCGAGAAAAAGGCCCGCAACACGGCGGGCCTTTTTGCATTTTCGGATTTTGCCGCGCGCTATTTCCAGTCGCGTACGTCGACGAAGTGGCCAGCAATCGCCGCCGCCGCAGCCATCGCGGGCGACACCAGATGGGTGCGCCCCTTGTAACCCTGGCGGCCTTCGAAGTTCCGGTTGGACGTCGAGGCGCAACGCTCGCCGGGCGCGAGCTTGTCCGGGTTCATCGCGAGACACATCGAACAACCCGGTTCGCGCCAATCGAAGCCGGCAGCCTTGAAAACCTTATCGAGGCCTTCGGCTTCTGCCTGCTCCTTCACGAGGCCGGAGCCCGGCACGATCATGGCATTGACGTTGGCATTGACATGCTTGCCGTCGACCACACGCGCGACCTCGCGCAAATCTTCAATGCGCGCATTGGTGCACGAGCCGATAAATACACGGTCGAGCTTGATGTCGGTAATCTTTTCGCCGCCCTTCAGGCCCATGTAGCCGAGCGAGCGTTCGGCGGCGACCCGTTTCTTTTCATCGGAAATTTCGGACAGCACCGGCACACGACCGGTAACCGTGATGACCTGCTCGGGACTGGTACCCCAAGTCACCAGCGGCGGCAGCTTGGCCGCATCAAGCTTGATCTCGCGGTCGAAGTGCGCGCCGTCGTCGGAGTGCAATGTCTCCCAATACCGCATGGCGTCATCCCAGGCTTTGCCCTTGGGCGCTTTCGGCTTGTCCTTGAGATAAGTGTAGGCCTTGTCATCGGGAGCGATGAAGCCCGCCTTGGCGCCACCTTCAACCGACATGTTGCAGATGGTCATGCGCCCTTCCATCGAGATAGACCGAATGGCTTCGCCGGCATATTCCAGCGCATAGCCGGTGCCGCCGGCGGTGCCGATCTCTCCGATGATCGCGAGGATGATGTCTTTCGCGGTTACGCCGGCCGGCAACTTGCCGTCGATCACCGCGCGCATGTTCATCGACTTCGTCTGGATCAAAGTCTGCGTCGCCAGCACGTGCTCGACTTCAGAGGTGCCGATGCCGTAGGCGAGGGCACCGAACGCGCCGTGCGTGGCCGTGTGACTGTCCCCGCAGACCAGCGTGGTGCCCGGGAGCGTGAAGCCCTGCTCAGGCCCGATGATGTGAACGATGCCCTGACGCTTGTCGAACTCGTTGAAATATTCGATGCCGAAATCCTTGGCATTTTTCGCCAGCGCGGAAATTTGCTCGGCGCTTTCGGGATCAGGATTTGGTTTCGTGCGATCGGTGGTCGGCACATTGTGATCCACCACGGCGAGCGTCTTGTCGGGGGCATGAACCTTGCGGCCCGCGACACGCAGGCCTTCGAAGGCCTGCGGTGATGTGACCTCATGCACCAGATGACGGTCGATATATATCAGGCAGGTGCCATCCGGCTGTTCGTCGACCAGATGATCATCCCAGATCTTGTCGTACAGAGTGCGCGATTTCATGACTCGATTGCCTAGCTCAGAGTGAAAGGAGAAGCGGTTCGCAAACGGCCGGCAGGGCCGGACCGGTCAAAGTCCCGCCTGCACCGCCGTCAGCCGGCCGAAAAACCGCCACGGCAGCCGCGCATGATCGGCCAGGACAATCCGCTGAGCTTTGGAAACCATGAGGGTTATATAGCCAATCGAGCCGGCTTCGACAACGAAGTCACCAGACATGAAAAAGGGGCCGCCAGGCGGCCCCTTCATGCATTGCGTGCGCCCGCCGACTATTCTCGCGCTGCCGCCTCGGCGCCCTCTGGTCCGGCTGCGCCCTGGGCCTCAGAAATGCGGGCCTTCTTCCCGCGCAACCCGCGCAGGTAATAAAGCTTGGCGCGGCGCACCTTGCCGCGGCGTACGACCTTGATCGACTCGATCATCGGCGAGTAGAGCGGAAACACGCGCTCGACGCCTTCGCCGTACGAAATCTTGCGTACCGTGAAGTTCTCGTTCAGCCCACCGCCGGAGCGTCCAATGCAGACGCCCTCGTAAGCCTGCACGCGGGCCTTGTCGCCTTCGACAACTTTCACGTTGACCAGAACAGTGTCGCCAGGCTGGAAATCAGGAATTTCCTTGCCGGCCGAAAGCCTCTCGACCTGCTCTTTTTCGAGCTGCTGAATGATGTTCATTTTGAATTCTCCGTCGGCAGCGCCAGCAACCGGCGCGCGGTCTTGATCTGGTCTGAATGGGTTGGCGAGCTTGTATTACAAAGATTTCGCCTTGTCACCCTTTGGATTGCGGCCCTTTTTCAGGCTTTTTGGCGGCCCGATAGGCCGCCCAAAGGTCGGGACGGCGTTCGGCCGTCAGCCGCTCAGCCTCTGCCCGGCGCCAGGCCTTAACCTTGCTGTGGTCGCCGGATACGAGGACCTCGGGGATCGGCTCCCCCTCGAACACCGGTGGCCGCGTGTATTGCGGGTATTCGAGTAGCCCGTCGGCAAAGCTTTCTTCCGCCGCCGAAGCCTCTTTGCCCATGACGCCAGGCAGCAGCCGAACGCAGGCATCCAGCACGGCCAGCGCGGCGATTTCCCCGCCCGAGAGCACGTAGTCGCCGAGCGAGACTTCTTCCAGGCCGCGCGTCTTGATCAGACGCTCATCCACGCCTTCAAAGCGCGCACATATGATGACCACGCCGAGCTGGCGAACAAGCTTCGCGACCCGCTCTTGCGTCAGCGGCCTTCCGCGCGGGCTCATCAGCAGGCGGGGACGCGTGTCATGCGGGACGGCATCAAGCGCGCGTGCGAGCACATCCGCCTTCATGACCATGCCAGGGCCGCCGCCCGCTGGCGTATCATCGACAGTGCGGTGCTTGTCGGTCGCGTGTGCGCGAATATCGATCGTGTCGAGCGACCAGATGCTCGACGTAAGCGCCTTGCCGGCGAGGCTTTGCGCCAACGGACCGGGAAACATGTCGGGAAAAATTGTCAGTACGCTGGCGCGCCACATGGTCAATCGCCCCGCGCTTCGATTTCAGCCGGCCGCACGACCACAATCTGCTTTGCCGCGAGGTCGATCTTCGGAACGGTTGTTTCATTGAACGGCAGCATCAAGGGCTCTCCGCTGCCGACCGGTACGATCTCGATAATATCGCCAGCGCCAAAATTATGCAGCGCGCGCACGGTGCCGACCTGTGCGCCGTCTGGAGTCACAGCGTCAAGTCCTATCAGGTCGGCATGATAGAAGGTGTCGTCGTCATCGATCTTCGGCAGCCGCGCGCGCGAAACGTAAAGCTCGAGATTTCGCAGTTTCTCGGCCGCGTCGCGGTCGCCGACGCCGGCAATGCGCGCCACGAAGTGATCCTTCGCCGGGCGCATCGCCTCGATTTCAAAACGTCGCGTGCCGTCTTGCGTTTCCAGCGGGCCGTAATTCGCAACCGCCGCCGGATCTTCGGTGAACGACCATAGTTTCACCTCGCCGCGGATTCCGTGCGCGGCACCAATGCGGGCGACGCAGATGCGGTCGGCCACGGCGAGGCGCAGCGAGCCTTAGCTCGCCGCCGGCGCTTCGGCCGGTTTTTCTGCGGCCTTGTCCGCGGCAGCTTTATCGGCAGCCTTCGCGGTTGCGGCGGTCTTGGCAGCCGCGTCGCCGGCTTCCTTCGCCTTGGTCGCTTCTTCGTCCTTGGCCTTGCGCTCCTTGCGCGGCACCGCCTTTTCCGGATTGTTGCGCTTCGGACGCTTCATGATGCCGGCGGCGTCGAGGAAGCGCAGGACGCGATCCGACGGCTGCGCGCCCTTCTTCATCCAGGCTTGGGCCTTTTCGAGATCAAGCTTGAGCCGCTCGGTCTTTTCCTTCGGCAGCAGCGGATTGAAGTAGCCGAGCCGCTCGATGAAGCGGCCATCGCGCGGCGCGCGGCTGTCGGCGACGACGATGTGGTAGACCGGCCGTTTCTTGGTGCCGGCACGCGCAAGGCGGATAACGAGAGACATCTTCAGTCCTTTCTGAATCTATTGATCGTTGATCACTTCTTCTTTCCGAAACCGGGCGGCAGGCCGCCCGGTAATCCAGGAAACCTTCCACCCAAGTTGGGTAAGTTGCCTGGCAAGCCAGGCAGACCGGGCATATTCGGCGGTAGCTTGGGCATTGTCGGCGGCAATGAATTACCGGTGCCCGGCGCATTCGGCGGCAATTGTCCGCCCGGCATTTTTTTTGCCATTTCGGCCATCTGCTCAGGCGACGGCATACCGGAGCCGATACCCATGGCTTGTGCGATCCCTGCGAGCGGTCCGCGCTTGGCACTACCCATCGCCTTCATCATGTCGGACATGCCGCGATGCATCTTCAGCAGTTTGTTGATGGCTTCCGGCGAGGTGCCGGAGCCGGAAGCGATGCGCTTCTTGCGGCTCGCTTTGAGAATATCCGGGTTGCGGCGTTCCCTCGGCGTCATGGAATTGATGATGGCGATCTGCCGCTTGATGACATTCTCGTCGAGATTGGCGGCGGCGAGTTGGTTCTTCATCTTGGCGGCGCCAGGCAGCATCCCCATCAGTCCGCCAAGGCCGCCCATCGCCTGCATCTGGGTGAGTTGTTCGCGCAGGTCACCAAGATCGAATGCGCCCTTGCGCATTTTCTCGGCAGCACGCATGGCCTTTTCGGCGTCAATGTTAGCCGCTGCCTTTTCGACCAGCGCGACAATGTCGCCCATGCCGAGAATGCGGCCGGCAATTCGCGCGGGGTCGAACTCCTCAAGTGCATCGAGTTTCTCGCCGGTGCCGATCAGCTTGATCGGCTTGCCAGTGACCGCGCGCATCGAGAGCGCGGCGCCGCCACGGCCGTCGCCGTCGACGCGGGTGAGCACGATGCCGGACAGGCCGACGCGTTCGTCGAACGAACGGGCGAGATTGACCGCGTCCTGGCCGGTAAGTGAATCAGCAACGAGCAGGACTTCGTGCGGATTGGTGGCTTGTTTGACTTGCGCCGCCTCGTTCATCATTTCGTCGTCGAGCGTGGTGCGTCCGGCCGTGTCGAGTATCACAACGTCGTAGCCGCCGAGCTTTGCCGCCTCGAGTGCGCGGCGCGCGATTTGCGGCGGTGCCTGGCCTTGCACCACAGGCAATGTGTCGATCTGTGCCTCACGGCCGAGAACCGCGAGTTGCTCCATCGCCGCTGGCCTGCGGACGTCAAGCGAGGCCATCAGCACCTTGCGGCGTTGCCGGTCGGTGAGGCGTCGGGCGATTTTTGCGGTGGTGGTGGTTTTGCCGGAGCCTTGCAGGCCGACCATCATGATCGCGACGGGGGGCGCGGCGTTGAGATCGATGCCTTGACTTCCGTTTTGACTATCGCCGCCGAGCGTGGCGATCAGCTGGTCGTGCACGATCTTCACGACCATCTGTCCGGGTGTGACCGATTTCATCACCTCGATGCCGACGGCCTGCTTCTTTACGCCATCGGTAAAGGCGCGCGCCACATCGAGCGCGACATCGGCTTCCAGCAGCGCACGGCGAACCTCGCGCAATGCAGCGTCGACGTCGGCTTCGCTGAGCGCGCCGCGGCGGGTGAGGCGGTCGAGAATGCCGCCGAGTTTTTCCGACAAACTGTCGAACAACGTTAAGCCTCTTCGGAACGGCCATCCTTTCGGAAGGCTTTTGCAAAACAATTTTACGCCCGAGGGCGCATTGCGCTGTCGGGCGGGGGCCTCCGGCCTCTCATTGGACCGGGCGGCAAAGCTGAATTTCAACGTCTCTATCGAGAACGGGCGGAACCTAGGGTTGCCGCACCGTCAAGTCAAGATGAGGCCGATTTAGGGCGTCAATTCATAGCTAACGGTGACGGCCGCCCTCAACGTCTGCTCGCCCGGAGAAATCGGGACGGCGCCGGCGCGCAGGGCCTGCATTGGGTGGGGCGGTGGCGCCGAACCCTCTTCCGAAATTGCGACAACATGACCGAGCCGGGCACCCGCGGCTTTCGCATAACGCTCTGCCTTGCGGTGCGCATCTGCAATGGCATCGTCGCGCGCACGATCGAGCAATTTCGATTGCTCGGAGACAATAAATTCGATTCCCGACATTTCATTGGCGCCGGCGGAAATTGCGCTGTCTAGAACCGCAGCCAGATTTCCGATATCGCGAATTCTGACCGTAACCTGGTTGGTGGCCTGAAAGCCCGTCAGGCGGGCGGTGCCGCTATTGTTCGGGTCGTATTGCGGCTGCAGCGACAACCGCGACGTCTGGATGTCGCGTTCGGCAATGTTGTTGCTTTTAATGGCAGCAAGTACAGCGGTCATCTGCTTCGCGTTTGCATCGCTCGCCTCGCGCGCGGTCTTGTCTTGGCTGCTGACTCCGATGCGGATCATGACGGCATCGGGGGCAACCGCGACGGTCGCTTCACCCGTAACGGTCACCAGCTTCTCGATTGCAAGCGACGGCAGCGGCGCAAGCGATACGATAGACACGATCGATGCAAACAGAACGCGCGAGATGATCATCACTTCACCGGCACAAACACATTGACGACCAGCTTGCCGGGTTCGGTCTTAACAGGATCCGTTGCGTATTCCTCGATGAACAGGTCCTTGGCCTCCAGCTGCTTGTCGTCGAGATAGTTGGTGATGGCTTCGTAGGTCGTGTCCATCGCGTCATAGGAGCCGCGATGCACAAATTTAAGAGCCTTGCCGGCAGGCGCCGGCCCGACGGCGATGTCGCCCTTCGGCGGGTCTTTCGGAGCTTGCGCGACCGGCAGTGCGGCCTCGAATGAGAAACCCGAATTGTCGGTCTGCGTGTAAATCGTTATTGCCGGGCCCGACGGCTGAAGGGCCTGTTTGTCGAGATATTCGTGCAGCGATTTGAATGCATCGACGAGCGTGTCGAAGGCATTGTCCCAGCGGCTGTAACCCTTGAGGTAGATAATCGTGCGTTCCGGCAGGGTGACCGGCTCTCCGAAAGCGTCACCCGGCTGCAAGGGCGACGGCGAGGCCGCCCCCGACTTTGGCGGCGGCATCGAATTGCTCGGTTTCGGTGCGGGGTTTTGCGCGGCAGCCACATTGATCGCCAATGCGAACGCGATGGCAATAACGCCTGAAGCAAGCCTGAAAGGCGACATCACGGTTCTCCGTCGTTTGCGGCGGTCCGGCGATTTGCCAGCATAATTGCCCATTCTAGCATGACCTCTGGTCAATCCGCGTTTATTCGCCATATAAACCGGGCGAAACCCGGGCAAGACGAAAAATGGGCGCGCTCGCCAATCAGTCTTTTGTGAAGATGAACGGCATCGGCAACGAGATCGTTGTTGTCGATATGCGCGCGGGCGGCGCCAAGATTGAGGCCGCGGAGGCGCGCGCGGCGGCCGGTCCGGACGGCGCACCCTATGATCAGTTGATGGCGCTTTATCAGCCACGCACGGCCGGCACCGATGCCTTCATCCGGATTTACAACAATGACGGCTCCGAGGCTGGCGCTTGCGGAAACGGCATGCGGTGCGTTGCGGAGCTCGTCTCCAAGGAGAGCGGCAAGGACGACCTCATCTTTGAAACGACGGCCGGCATTCTCAATTGCTGGAAGGGCCCAGACGGGCAATTCACCGTCGACATGGGGCCGCCGCGCTTCAAGTGGAATGAGATTCCGCTGGCCGAAGAATTCCGCGACACGCGCGCCATCGAATTGCAGATCGGACCGATCGACAAGCCGGTCCTGCATTCACCGTCGGTCGTGAGCATGGGCAATCCACATGCGGTCTTCTGGGTCGACGATGTGAACGCACACGACCTCCAGCGGTTAGGTCCATTGTTGGAAAATCATCCGATGTTTCCCGAGCGCGCCAACATTACGCTGGCGCACATCGTGTCCCGCGATCACATCGTCATCCGTACATGGGAACGCGGCGCGGGGTTGACCAAAGCGTGTGGCTCGGCCGCTTGCGCAGCCGCAGTTGCGGCCGCGCGGTTCAGGCGCACCAATCGCAAGGTCCGGGTTACGCTGCCTGGCGGCGAACTGATGATCGATTGGCGCGAGGCCGACGATCACGTGTTGATGACCGGGCCAGTGGAATTCGAGTTCAAGGGTCGTTTCGATCCCGCCCTGTTCGCCAAGGCCGGCGCGTCATGAGTGTCGACGTTGTCACCTTCGGTTGCCGTCTGAATGTGTATGAATCGGAAGTAATCCGGCGTGAGGCGGCCGCGGCCGGTCTCGATGAGACGGTGGTGATGAATACCTGCGCGGTGACGGCGGAAGCCGTCCGCCAGGCGAAGCAGGCGATCCGTCGGCTCCGGCGCGAGAGACCCGAGGTGCGCATTGTTGTTACCGGCTGCGCCGCGCAAACCGAAGCAAAGACGTTTGCCGATATGCCGGAAGTCGACCGTGTCATCGGCAACGAAGAAAAATTCACCGGCAGGGTCTGGGCGACGGGCGACAAACTTGCGGTGTCCGACATCATGGCGGTGAAAGCGATGCGGCCGCACGCGATCGACCACATCGAGGGCCATACCCGCGCTTTCGTGCAGGTTCAGAACGGCTGCGATCACCGCTGCACGTTCTGCATTATTCCTTTCGGCCGCGGCAACTCGCGCTCGCTGCCGCTCGATGACGTGCTCGCGCAGGCGCATCGCCTGGTGGGGAACGGCTACCGCGAAATCATCCTCACCGGTGTCGACATCACGAGTTACGGCTCCGACCTGCCGGGTGCGCCGCGCTTGGGCGCCCTGGTCAAGCACATCCTCAAGAACATTCCCGAATTAGCGCGTCTGCGGTTGTCTTCGATTGATTCTGTTGAAGCCGATGCCGACTTGCTGGACGCATTGGCGCACGAGCCGCGGCTGATGCCGCATCTACACCTGTCATTGCAGGCCGGCGATGATCTCATCCTTAAACGCATGAAGCGCCGGCACTCCCGCGCGGACGCGATCGCTTTCTGCGAACAGGTACGGCGGCTGCGGCCCGATGTCATTTTCGGCGCCGATATCATCGCTGGCTTCCCGACCGAGAGCGAAGACATGTTTGCCCGTTCGCTTGATCTGGTCGACGACTGTGGGCTGACGCAGCTTCATGTCTTCCCGTTTTCGCCGCGGCCCGGCACGCCGGCGGCGCGTATGCCGCAGACCGACCGTTCGATCGTCAAGGATCGCGCCCGCCGCCTGCGTGAAAAGGGCGAAGCCGCATTGCGTCGGCATCTTGATCTGGAAATCGGCACTCGCCGCCGCGTGCTCGCAGAAGCGCGCGGGCTTGCTCGCACCGAGCAGTTCATGCCGGTAAGACTTTCGACGCCGGTCAAGCCTGGTGTAATACTTGACGTGACGATGACGGGGCACGACGGCCGGCAATTATTGACGGCTTGACGCACAAGTCTGGGGGAAACGAACGATGGGCTACCGCGATCACCTGATCACAAATATAGAGCAACTCCAGGCCCTCTACGGCGAGAGGATGGGTGCCTCGGTCGTCAAGGAAATCGACCACATCAATGGCGCTTATCGCAGACTGATCGAAGCGGCGCCATTCGTCGCAATCGCGACGAGCGGGCCGGAAGGCCTCGACTGCTCACCCAAAGGCGATCCGGCCGGCTTCGTACACATCCTCGATGAGAAGACGCTCGCTATCCCCGATCGGCCCGGCAACAACCGCATCGATGGCTTCCGCAACATCGTCCGCGATCCGCGCATCGCGTTGCTTTTTCTCATCCCGGGCATCGGCGAAACCCTGCGCGTCAATGGCCGCGCCTCGATCTCGATCGACCCCGAACTGATGCAAAGCTTCGCGATCAACGGCAAGCTGCCGCGCTGCGTGCTGATCGTCCATGTCGAGAGCATTTATTTCCACTGCTCGAAGGCTATCGTGCGCTCGAGGCTATGGGACGAATCCACCAAGATCGACCGCAAGAGCCTGCCGTCGACCGGCACCATCATTGCCGAATTGAGTCAGGGCAAATTGGGCGGCGAAAAATATGATCGCGAAGCGCCGGAGCGCATCAAGGCGCAGCTTTACTGACCATCGCCGGTCCAGCCGCACACCGTGAGTTTCTCGCGCATGTGTTCCGGCACGGACGCAGCCACCGTGACGGCCGGTTTGTTTTTGGAAATCGGCACCGTGACTTCGCGCGAATGGAGATGCAGCGCCGGCCCGCCCGCACGTGGCGCGTGCCCATATATATTGTCGCCCACGACCGGCCATCCCATCTCGGCACAATGGACGCGCAACTGATGGGTGCGTCCCGTCAATGGCTCAAGCGCGAGCCAGCTGATCCCTTGACCCCGGCCCATCACCTTCCAAGTGCTTGCCGACGGCAGGCCATTTTTATCCGCCTTCATCCACCAGCCGCGCGTCTCGTCGCGCTTTGAGAGGGGAATATCGATACGGCCCTCGTCTGTTTCGGGCCCGCCCTCAACCACAGCCCAATAGCATTTGCCGACTTTGCCCTGCTTGAACAGCTTGCCGAGCAAAGCGAGCGCCTTGCGGTGGCGGCCGAGGACCAAACAGCCGGTCGTATCGCGGTCGAGCCGATGCGCCAGCGCCGGTGGCCGCGGCAGGCCGAACCGGAGTGCGTCGAAATAGTCCTCAAATGCATCGCCGCCCTTGGGACCGCGATGCACCGGCAAACCGGCCGGTTTGTCGACGATCAGCATCAGGCCATCGCGATAAAGCAGACGGGCCAGCATTTCTTCCGGTGTCATCGTCGCTTACCAAGATTTGGTCACTTACCAAGATTTGCCGAAACCGCTATCACGGGCGCGCCATGAACGACAGCACACAGGGCGGAAGCTGGTGGAAACGCTTGAGCGGCGGGCTCGAGCGCACTTCGACGTCTCTCGGCAGCGCGATTTCCGGCCTTGTCTCCAAGCGCAAGCTTGATGCCGAGACGATGGAAGAGCTGGAAAGCGAACTGATCCGTGCAGATCTTGGTCCGGAATTCGCCGCACGCATCGCTGCTGTGCTTGGTGAAGAACGTTTCGACAAAGCGGCCGCGCCCGATGAGGTGAAAGCGGTCCTGGCGGGCGAAATCGAAAAAGTGCTTGCACCCGTCGCCAGGCCTTTGGAAGTGACGACGCGGCCTTTCGTTATCCTGGTGGCCGGCGTCAATGGGTCCGGCAAGACCACCACCATCGGCAAGCTTGCTGCCCGCTTCCGCACGGAAGGCAAAAGCGTAATGCTGGTGGCCGGCGACACCTTTCGCGCAGCCGCGATCGATCAACTGAAAATCTGGGGTGAACGCACCGGCGCCCGCGTGATGGCGAGCGAAGCCGGGGCCGACGCAGCTGGTCTTGCATTTGATGCAATTACAGCCGCCAAGGCGCAAGGTGTAGAGATCGTCCTGGTCGACACGGCCGGGCGCCTGCAAAACCGCACCGAGCTCATGAATGAGCTGGAAAAAATGGTGCGTGTCATACGCAAGGTCGAGGCGAACGCGCCTCACGCAGTGCTATTAGTGCTCGATGCGACGGTCGGGCAAAATGCGCTCAGCCAGGTGGAAATTTTCGGCAAGATCGCAGGAGTTACCGGACTGGTGATGACCAAGCTCGACGGTACCGCGCGCGGCGGCATTCTGATCGCCATCGCCGCCAAATTCGGTCTGCCGGTCCATTTCATCGGCGTCGGCGAGGGCGTGGACGATCTGGCGCCGTTCACGGCGCGCGACTTTGCGCGCGCAGTCATCGGTCTAGAATCGTAGCGAACACATATCCATGGCCAACAAAAAGCAGCTCAATCCCGCACTCAAGCTGGTCCTCGATATCGGGCCGCTGATCTTGTTTTTTGCCGCCAATGCGAAGTTCGGCATCTACGCCGCGACCGGCACCTTCATGGCGGCAATTTTAGTCGCGCTCGCCATCTCATACGTTCTGACGAAACATGTCGCCGTGATGCCGATTGTCACGGCCGTCATCGTGTTGGTGTTCGGTGGGCTGACAATCGTTTTGCACGACGATCTGTTCATCAAGCTCAAGCCGACCATCATCTATGTCCTGTTTGGCGGCGCGCTGGTGGGCGGGCTCGCGTTCAACAAGCCGCTGCTCGGCATGGTGTTTGATTCCGTGTTTCACCTGCGCGAAGAAGGCTGGCGCAAGCTGACCTGGCGGTGGGCGCTTTTCTTTTTCGCGCTCGCAATATTGAACGAGATCGTCTGGCGTACACAGACAACGGATTTCTGGGTCAGCTTCAAACTGTTCGGCGTCGTGCCGCTGACATTCCTGTTCGCCGCGTTGCAGGTGCCGCTGCTGACGAAATACAGCCTGGACCAGAAGAAGAAAAACTAACGAAGTGCCTTTGCGATTTCCGGCTCCAGCGTACGCGCAAGGTTGTCGGCTGTGACGGGCCCGACCAGCTTGTAAGCGATGCGGCCGTCGCGTCCGATCAGGTAGGTCTCGGGCACGCCGTAGACACCCCAATCAATCGAGGTGCGGCCCGACGCGTCGCGGCCATTTGCTTTAAACGGATTTCCAAAGCGGCTGAGAAACCGTCGCGCGTCGTCAGGCGTATCTTTATAGTTGATGCCGACGAGCTGGATGCGCTTGTCTTTCGACAGTTGCTCGAGGAACGGCACTTCGTCGCGGCAAGGCACGCACCAGGACGCCCACACATTCACCAACGTGACCGCGCCCTGGAAGGTTGAATTGGTCAGACCGGGGACCTGCTTGCCGTCCCGCTCCAGTCCCGGCAACGGCGGCAAATCGGTTGCCGGCGCCGGATGTCCAATGAGCGCCGAAGGAAGAACCGATGGATCGCCAGTGCCGAGGCGGTAGAGGAACAGTGCCGCCAAGGCGATAAAAGCCATGAGCGGCAGCAGGATCAGGAGGCTGCGGCGCTTTTTGTCGGGCTCGCCGCTCGATACGGAGCTCATTGTCCGGATCCGCGTTGCGAGCGCCGGTTGATGCCGCGCGCTTCAAGATCGCCAAGAAGGCGCCTTTGCATTGAATAGTCGAGCAAGACCCACGCCAGCAGCGCGGCTACCACGAATAGTGTCACCGCGTAGGCGGCGATGATGAAATCGGCATGCGGTCCCAGCGTCATGTTGCTTGCGCCAATCCCTGCGCCTGCATGAGCCGTATGGTACGCACGCGCCGCCGCAATATTTCATTACGCATGGCGGCAAGGTGCAGCGTCACGAACAGCAGCGTGAATGCGATCGTCATGATCAACAGCGGCGTGAGCAGCGCCGGGTCGATGGTCGGCCCACCCAATCGGAACACAGACGCCGGCTGGTGCAAGGTATTCCACCAGTCGACCGAGAACTTGATGATCGGCAGATTGACCGCGCCGACCAGTGAAAGGATCGCAGCCGCGCGCGCACCACGGCCGGGGTCCTCCGCCGTCCAGTACAACGCGAGCACACCGAAATAAAGAAGCAGAAGCACCAACATCGACGTCAGCCGCGCGTCCCAGACCCAATAGGTGCCCCAGGTTGGGCGGCCCCAGAGGGAGCCCGTGACGAGACATATGAAAGTAAAAGCGGCGCCGATCGGGGCAGCCGCCTTGCCGGCGACATCGGCCAGCGGATGCCGCCACACCAGCGTTCCGAGTGCGGCAACGGTCATCAATCCCCAACCGAACATGCCAAGCCATGCCGCAGGCACGTGCAGGAACATGATCTTTACTGTTGCGCCCTGCTGATAATCGTCGGGCGCATTCATCGCGCGATACAGACCGACCGCGAACAGGACAAGCGTTACCGCAGCGAGCCAGGGCAGCACGCGATTGACGAAGTTCAAAAAACGCGTCGGGTTGGCGAGGTCAATTACAGCCATCGGCGGTCTCTTATCACGTCATTCCAGTCCATGGCGAAGCGCAGCGGCCGCGGCAAACGGCCCTACCACGAAGCTCATCAAACTTAGCGCACAAAGAATGGTGAAAGGTGGTCCGAACGGAGTAGGTCCGACGATCGCGGCATTGGCTGCGGAAACGCCGAAAATCAGCACGGGGACGGTCAATGGCAAGACCAGCACGGCCAACAGCAATCCGCCGCGCCGCAACGCAACCGAGAGTGCGGCGCCAACAAGCCCGATGAACGTAAGTGCAGGCGTGCCGGCGAGCAAGGTCAACGCAAGCCAGCCCATCGCCTGCAACTCGACATTGAGCATCAGCCCGAGCATGGGCGCGATCAGGACCAGCGGCAATCCTGTCGTCAGCCAATGTGCAATTGCCTTTGTCGCCACGGAGAGTTCAAGCGGCAACGAACCCATCATCAAAAGATCAAGCGAACCGTCTTCGTGATCTGTCGCAAACAGCCGGTCGAGCGCCAGCAGGCTCGCGAGCAACGCGCCGAGCCAGAGAATCGCTGGCCCGATACGCGCGAGCAGCGCCAGATCGGGGCCGATGGCGAACGGCATCATGACAACTACGATCAGGAAGAACAGCGCGCCCATCAGCGCGCCGCCACCGACACGGGTTGCCAGCCGCATATCGCGCACAAGAAGAGTCCAAAGCGCGTTCACGCGCGTCTCCATGCAAAAAGTGCGCTCATGCGCCGTCCAATTTAAGTTCGCGTGCACGTTCGAGGCCGATCGGCCCGTGCGCCGCCGCGACGATCATGCCGCCGCCGGCAAGATGATCGCGCATGAGTTCGGCTAGACGCTTCTGCGATGGCGCATCGAGCGCTGAGGTCGGCTCATCCAGCAGCCAGATTGGCCGCAGCACGGCAGCAAGCCGGGCGATCGATAACCGCCGCCGTTGTCCGGCCGACAGATAGGCAGCCGGCAAGGCGGCGAGGGGTGAAAGGCCGACCGTCTCCAGCGCCGGTCCGACGGCGTCGCGTCCGACGCCGAAAAACTCGGTCCAGAATTGCAGGTTTTCGCCGACCGTGAGTGACGGCTTTAATGCGTCCTGGTGGCCGAGATAGTGCGACTGCTCGGCGACGGGTGCGTCAGGCTCGCCGCCCTCGAGCGTCAGACGTCCGGCCGCGAGTCGTATAAGTCCGGCGATCACGCGCAACAGGGAGGACTTGCCGGCCCCATTGCGGCCGGTGACGACCATCGCTTCTCCGGCGCCCAGGCTGAAATTCAAGCCCTGGAACACGCTGCGCCCTCCGCGGTTGCAGGCGAGTTCATCGGCTCTGAGTTGCATCACGGCCGCCGCGGTCTGTCGGGAGGCAAAAGGCCGGCGCACCAGGGGCCGGAGAACGGCGGTATTCCGAGCATTGTTGGTAAGGTTCCCGGGTTAATATGGCGTCGGGCGAGAAAAGACCTTATAAGCCCCGACTTGCGACGTTACGTTATTCGAATTCGGACGCAAGTCTCGCTCAGCGAGAAAAGCATCGCCTTGCCAATAGGTTAGTCCGAACTAGCGCCGGTACTCCGGTCGGGAATGGAAACAGCCGACATGACTTCGCTCGACAGCTTCAGATGCTGCAAGACCCTGCAGGTTGGCAGCAAGACCTACGCCTATTTCAGCCTGCCGACCGCCGAGCGAAACGGCCTCAAAGGCATTTCGCGGCTGCCCTTTTCGATGAAGGTGTTGCTGGAGAACCTGCTCCGCAATGAAGACGGGCGCACGGTGACCAAGGACGATATCAAGGCCGTCGCGGAGTGGCTCAAGACCAAAACCTCGGAGCATGAATTCGCGTTTCGCCCGGCGCGCGTGCTGATGCAGGACTTCACCGGCGTGCCAGCGGTCGTCGATCTCGCCGCGATGCGCGATGCCATGAAGCAACTCGGCGGCGATCCAAAGAAAATCAATCCGCAGGTGCCGGTCGATCTGGTCATCGATCATTCGGTGGCGGTGACGTTCTTCGGCAACAACCAGGCCTTCAAGAAGAACGTCGACGAAGAGTACCGTCAAAATCAGGAACGCTACAAGTTTTTGAAATGGGCGCAGCGCTCGTTTGATAATTTCAGCGTCGTGCCACCCGGCACCGGCATCTGCCACCAGGTAAATCTTGAATATTTGTCGCGTGTGATCTGGAGCCGCAAGGACAAGGTGAAGGTGGACGGCAAGGCCGCCACCATGGAAGTCGCATATCCGGACACAGTTGTTGGCACCGACTCGCACACGACGATGGTGAACGGACTTTCGGTGCTCGGCTGGGGCGTCGGTGGCATCGAGGCGGAAGCCGCCATGCTCGGTCAGCCGCTGTCGATGGTGCTACCCGAGGTGATCGGCTTCAAGTTTTCCGGCAAACTGAAAGAAGGCGTTACCGCCACGGACCTCGTGCTCACCGTCACCGAGATGCTCCGCAAGCGCGGCGTGGTCGGAAAATTCGTCGAGTTCTTTGGTCCCGGTCTCACACACCTCACGATCGCGGATCGCGCCACGCTCGGCAACATGTCGCCGGAATATGGCGCGACCTGCGGCTTCTCGCCGATCGACGACGACACAATTCGCTACATGAAGGATACCGGCCGGCCAGTCGAGTTGGTGGCACTGGTTGCCGCCTATGCCAAGGCGCAAGGCATGTACCGCGTAAAAACCACGCCGGACCCTATGTTCACGGACATCCTCAAGCTGGAATTAGGCTCGGTCGAGCCCTCGCTGGCGGGACCAAAGCGCCCGCAGGATCGTATCGCGCTGAAAGAAGTAAAATCCGGGTTTGCGATTTCGATGGATAAGGAATTCGGCAAGAGTTCCGAGGCAAAGAAGCGCGTGAAAGTATCCGGCAAGAACTACGATCTCGGGCATGGTGACGTCGTGATCGCGGCGATCACGTCCTGTACCAACACATCCAATCCCAATGTGATGATCGGCGCTGGCCTGCTTGCACGCAAAGCCGCGGCAAAAGGCCTGACGGTGAAGCCATGGGTAAAGACTTCGCTTGCGCCTGGCTCGCAAGTCGTCGGCGAGTATCTCGACAAGTCCGGTCTGCAAAAGGATCTCGACAAGCTTGGCTTTAATCTGATCGGGTTCGGTTGTACGACCTGCATCGGCAACTCCGGCCCGCTGCCTCCGGAGAATTCCAAGGCAATCAATGACAATGATCTGGTCGCCGCCGCCGTGCTGTCCGGCAATCGCAATTTCGAAGGCCGCGTCAACGCCGACGTGCGCGCCAACTACCTTGCTTCGCCGCCGCTCGTTGTCTCCTATGCCCTTGCAGGTTCGATGAACGTTGACATCGCGAAGGAGCCGCTCGGCGTCGATCAGAAAGGCAAGAAAGTCTTTCTGAAAGACATCTGGCCGTCGAACAAGGAAATCGGCGAATTCGTCGCCAAGAACATCACGAAGCAGATCTTCACCAAGAAATATGCCGATGTGTTCAAGGGCGACGCCAACTGGCGCAAGATCAGCGTCAAAGGTGGCATGACCTACGACTGGGACAAGAAATCAACTTACGTGCAGAACCCGCCGTATTTCGTCAGCATGGGGCGTCATCCAAAACCGCTTGAGGATATCGTCGACGCGCGCGTGCTGGCCTTGCTGCTCGATTCGATCACGACCGACCACATTTCTCCGGCCGGATCGATCAAGATCGATTCGCCGGCCGGCAAATATCTCGTCGGGCACAAAGTGAAACCTGCCGACTTCAACCAATACGGCACGCGCCGCGGCAATCATGAAGTGATGATGCGCGGGACGTTCGCCAATATCCGTATCAAGAACCAGATGGTGCCAGGCGTCGAAGGCGGCGTCACCGTGCATTATCCTTCGAAGCAGCGCATGCCGATCTACGATGCGGCCATGAAGTACAAGGCCGACCATGTGCCGCTGGTTGTGTTCGCCGGCAAGGAATACGGCAGCGGTTCGTCGCGGGATTGGGCGGCCAAAGGTTCGGTGCTGCTCGGCGTACGAGCCGTGATCTGTCAATCATTCGAGCGCATCCACCGATCGAACCTGGTCGGTATGGGCGTGATGCCTCTGGTGTTCGAGGAAGGTACATCCTGGCAGTCGCTGGGGCTGAAGGGCGATGAACAGGTCACAATTCGCGGGCTGCATGGCGAGCTCAAGCCCGGTCAGCGCCTGATCGCCGAAATCGTGTCAGGTAACGGTACACTGAAGCGGGTACCGCTGATCTGCCGCATCGATACGCTCGACGAACTCGACTACTTCAAAAACGGCGGCATTCTGCAATACGTCCTGCGTCAATTGGCAGGTTGACCGGTAATTTTGTTATTGGCTAGCAGTGGGCTAGCAGTGGGCCGCTCACTGCGAAGTGAGTGGCGGGTGATCGACGGAGCGCCTAATAGAGTGAGTGCGAGGCAGGGGATTGCGGTAACGATATGAACTATCGCCACATCGCCTTTGCAGCTGCCATCGTTTCCACTTCCGTGGCCGTGCCGGCTTTTGCCGAGCCGCGCGCCGTTATCGAACTGTTCACGAGTCAGGGCTGCTCATCGTGCCCGGCCGCCGACAAGCTTCTCGGCGAGCTGTCGCGTGACCCTTCGCTGGTCACCATGAGTTTGCCGGTCGATTACTGGGATTACCTCGGTTGGAAAGACACGTTGGCGCTGCATGGTCATAGCGACCGCCAGCGCGCCTACGCTGAAACCCGGGGCGATCGCGAGGTCTACACGCCCCAGGTTGTCGTCAACGGCGTCGTGCATGTGCTTGGAAGTGACAAGGCGGCGATAGAAAAAGCCATTGCGCAGACCCGGCGTAACGCCGGCGCGCTCGCCTTGCCGGTGAGCATGAGCGTTGCCGATGGAAAAGTGACGGTGCATGTGCCAGCTGCGAGCAATGGGCCCCGCAGCGGCGAGATCTGGCTGTGCCCGGTTACAGGCAAGGTTTCTGTCGACGTTGGACGTGGCGAGAACCACGGCCAGACGCTGACCTACCACAATGTTGTGCGCCGCTGGGTGAAACTCGGTGACTGGAGCGGAAAGGAAGAAAGTTTCAGTCTGCCGCTCAGCGAGATTCCAAAAGGCGCTTACGCTCTTAAAGATATCGACCGGCTTGATGTCGTCGTGCAAAGCGGCGTGGCTACCAAGCCCGGCCTGATGCTGGGCACCGCAACTGCTGCCTGCTGCGGCGCCGCGACGGACTGAATTTCCCCTTCGCTCAAAATCGAAAAAAATCGGGCCGGCAACAAGCCGGCCCGAAGGCATTTAGGGGATTGAACCGTACGCGGAACTCAACTGGCCCGGCCGATCGAGCCCCGGGGGGCTGGGGGGCTGAGGAATCCGGCGCTCGTACCGGACCGGGCCTTGAGGCAACGATGCCGTTATCCCAACGCAGCGTGACGGGCGATTGACCGAAATTGGGCGTTATTGTGGGAGCTTTTAACGAGTTCGTGATCGTCCAAATACGCCTTTTTGCACATTTTCAAGCCACCGGGTGCCCGAAGGAAGTTCTTGCCGTTCGGCGCGCCCGGCGCGATCATTCCAGCCAAGCACAAAGGAGGCGCCGCATGACGTTCGGTTCCGGCGAAATCGATCCCAGCCAGTCCCACGGGGGCGGTACCCCGGTGCGCAGTTCATCCGCCCCCGCAAATCAAGTGACCTTCAGCCGCCGCGAGCTCAATCGCATTCTTGATCTTTATGGCCGCAAGGTCGCAGCCGGCGAATGGCGCGATTATGCGATCGACTTTCTGAAAGACCGGGCGGTTTTCTCGGTCTTCCGCAGGACCTCCGAAGTGCCGCTCTACCGTATCGAGAAGAACCCGAAACTGGCGCGCCGTCAGGGAGCGTACAGCGTGATTTCGGCAACGGGATTGATCGTGCGTCGCGGCCATGAACTCGATCGCGTACTTCGCTCGATCGACGTGTCGCTGGCGCTGGTGGCGAACTAGAACCGGTTCTTCAAACTGCTCCCACTTGCGAGCGCGCGTTCGCCGCCTCAAATGTCCGCGATTGGCACTTCGTCGACCTTGTGGCCGTGCTGATCCACGATGGTGACGAACCAGCCGTTCCAATTCCAACCTGGCATAACCGCGCCATGTTTGAGGTCGCGCGCGAGCGCCAATGCATCGTCGCGCGCCGCGGCGTTGCCCGACAAATCAATGCCTTTGTGATTGTTCAGAACTTGGTTGCCGTCGGTCAGATGGAAATAGTAACGCGGCATGACGGATGATCCTCACTTTTGTGAGAGTATAAAGCGGATGCGGCCCCGGTCATAGCGGTGCAGCGATTTCCGTGCGGTCAAGTTCGCCCGGGTTCTTTCGTGCTGCCTGGCCCGAGCGACCGCTGCATCAGGACGCTGTCGAGCCAGCGGCTGTGTTTGAAGCCGACATCCTCCAGAATACCGACGTGGCGGAACCCCAACGCCTCATGCAGCCCGATTGACGCCGCCTGCCTGGATGAGTCTCCGATCACAGCGATCATCTGGCGGAATCCGCTGGAGACGCAAGCCTCGATCAGGGCCGCGAGCAACGCGCGGCCGACGCCGCGTCGATGTCGATCATGAGCGACATAAACGGAGTTCTCGACGGTGGGGTGGTACGCAGGCCGCGTTCGATACGGGCCCGCATAGGCATAGCCTGCGAGCGTGCCGCCACCGTCGGCGACCAGGTAAGGATAGCCCCTGCCGAGAAGGTCATCCATTCGGTGCGCCATCTCGGCTTCAGTAGGCGGCGAGAGTTCAAACGACGCCGTGCCGTGTTCAACGGCATGGGCGTAAATCCGGGTGATCGCCGGGATATCCGATTGCAATGCGGGGCGGATTTTCGGCGCGGTCATTTCCGGAGCTCGTTATGCGCGAAATAGCCTGTCCGAAGGACGGCGTACTTTCGCACGCCTATGACCCGCGCATCCATGATGAGTTGCTACAGCCAGAGCCTTGGCCCTCAATCGTGGATCGACATCATGGATTGCCGGGACAAGCCCGGCCATGACAAAAAAAGCGCCCCGGCGTATGGCCGGGGCGCGCATTGCAGTCCTGTTAGCTGCGTTTAGCGGCGATCGCCCATAAAGCGCAGCAGGAACAGGAACAAGTTGATGAAGTCGAGATAGAGCGTCAGCGCGCCCATCACCGCTTTGCGGCCGGCAATGGTGCCGTCATCATTGACGCTGTACATCTCCTTGATCCGCTGGGTATCCCATGCGGTCAATCCGGCAAAGATCAGAACGCCGATTGCCGAAATCGCAAATTCGAGACCGGTGCTCTTAAGGAAGATGTTCACGATCATCGCCAGGATCAGGCCGAACAGACCCATGATCAGGAACGATCCGATTGGCGAGAGATCGCGCTTCGTGGTGTAGCCATAGAGGCTTAGTGCACCGAACGACGCCGCCGAAATGAAGAACGTGCGGGTGATCGACGCGCCGGTATAGGCGAGAAACACCGACGATAGCATCAGGCCGAGCAGTCCGGCGTACACCATGAACAGCATCAGTGCTGTGCTGGGCTGCAGGCTGTTGATCCGGAAGCTCATGAAGAACACAAGTCCGAGCGTGCCAAGGAACAGCACGATCGCAAGCGGGCCTCCGAAGATGGCCTGACCGAACGGGGTCAACGAGGTCACGCGTCCCGCCGCGTCGGTGACCACGGCGGCATTGTAAGTAAGCCAGGCGACGACGCCGGTCAGAGCGACGCCGGCGGCCATATAGTTGTAGACGCGAAGCATGTAGGCGCGCAGGCCCACATCGATCGCGGTAGCACGCGCGGCGCCGAAGCCGCGGGCAGCTACGTTACGGTCGTAGTCCGACATCGAAGTTTCCTCTCTCATGTCCCGGCTTTCCGCCGGCCACGTTACGCGCGCCGGCATGGTGCCGTCGCGCTCGTGACGGGAATCTAGTGGTTGCCCAGCCTTGGCGCCAGATATGGCCCGATGATGACAATCCACTATTGCAGTTCGTTAATCTCCGGTGCCCTGATTATAGACTAAAAAGCCGGTTAGGGCTGGCCGGGTGTCCTGCGCGGCGGAATGTCGCAAAAACTATAGGTTTCTCAACACTGGAGCGGGTTTTTGCCCGAGCGCGGTGTAGGTCCCAGCGAGCCCGAGGGCAACCGTTACCACCACTGCGGCCAGTGCTGCCGCCAGCGCGGGCCAGGGCAGCCAGGTAAACGGCAGGTGCATAAGTTGGGCGACAATTAACCAGCTGGCGAGCGAGCCCGCGATCACGCCGAAAAAGGTCGTGGCGCCGCCGATCATCAAATATTCAATGCAGTAGGCTGTCAGCAGGCGAAGACGCGTGGCGCCCAACGTCTTGAGGATCACTGCATCGTAGACCCTGTAGCGGTGGCCGGCGGCCAATGCGCCGCCGAGCACCAGCGCAGCGGCAATCAACGTTATGGCGCTGGCGCCGCGGATTGCGAGCAGGAGATTGGCAATGATGCTGCCGACCGCCTCGAGCGCGTCTTTTACACGGACGGCGGTGACCATCGGGAAGCTCTCAGCCACGGCGCGGATCACGGAGGCTTCCTGCATCACTGTGCCGCCGCCGGGATAAGTGAGGGTCGCAAGATGGGTGTGCGGTGCCCCGCGAAACGAATTCGGGGAAAATACCATGACGAAATTGATACCGAGCGTTTCCCAGTCGACCGCACGCATGTTCGCAATTGTCGCCGTAATATTGCGGCCAAGGACATTCACGGTGATGGGCTCGCCGAGCTTGAGACCAAGTCCATCCGCGATGCGCTTCTCGAACGAAACCAGCGGCGGTCCGTCGTAGTCCGGCGCCCACCATTGACCTTCGACCAGATGCGAGCCAGCGGGAATTTGATCTGAATAAGTGAGGCCCCGATCGCTTTGCAATACCCAGGCCGCCTCATCCTTTGGTTTGATGTTCTCGGCCGGCGTCCCGCCCGCGGAAATGATGCGGCCACGCAGCATCGGCACGTCTTCCAGCTTTGCGGCAGGCGCCTGCGCGCGCACGAAAGTGCCGAAGCGTTCGGCCTGATCGGCCGGGATATCGAGGAAATAAAACGATGGCGCCTTTGCCGGAAGTTCGTTGGAAAATTGCCGGCTCAAATTTCCGTCGATTTCGATCACAGTGACCAGCAGCGTGATGCCCAGGCCGAGTGAAAGCACGATGGTCGGGGTGAGCGCGCTCGGCCGGTGAATATTTGCGATGGCCATGCGCAAGCCGGTCGCGCCCGTGCGTGGCGCCCGTCGCGCGAGGAACATCAGCAATGACGCGACAACGCGCAGCAGGAGAAACACGCCGGCGGCGGTGGCGACATAGATGATTGCGACGCGACGGTCGTAGGCAAGCACTACGGCGAGCGTAGCCAAAATGCCGACCGCGATTGCGGTGAATGCAACATAGCGCTTACGCGGGCGTCGTGGCTGGAGCGCCACCATGTCGCGGAACAATTCAGCCACGGGTACATCATGCGCGCGGCCAAGCGGCCAAAGCGCGAAGACCAGCGCCGTCAGCATTCCATAGATCAATGCCAGGAGCAGTTCGGCAGGATGCAGTGCGGGCACGATCGGCAACGGAATGATTGCGCCAAATGTCCACGAAATCACGAATGGCAGAACGGCGCCGATGGTTACACCGATCGCGCCGCCAAGCAGTGCCAGTAACAGAACCTGAGTGAGATAGATCGTGAAGACACGGCGGCCGCTGGCGCCGAGCGCTTTCATTGTGGCAATCGTCTCGCGCCGCCGGTCGAGGTGACTTTTCACGCCGTTGCCGACGCCGACACCGCCGACCAGAAGCGCGGTCAGCCCGACGATCGTGAGGAATTGGGTAAAACGTTCGACGTTGCGTTCAAGCTGCGGCGAGGCATTGCTGCGGCTGCGGATCTCCCAACCGGCTTCCGGCAGTTGCGTACGCGCCTGCGTGGAGACCGCTTTCGCCGCCGCATCGGATGCGTCGTTTTTCGGCAGGCGCAGCCGGTAGTGCCAGCGCACCAGGCTGCCCGGTTGTAGCAAGCCGGTGGCACGCAAAGCCTCCTCGCTCACCAGCAGGCGCGGTCCAAAGCCGATGCCGCCGGCCAACTTATCCGGTTCGCTCGTCAGTGCAGCGCGGATCTCGATATTGGCGTTTCCAACCGTAATTCGTGCGCCCGGCTTGAGCTCGAGGCGGGCCATGAGCGTCGGATCGGCGACCGCGCCGAAAACGCCGTCACGTTGCGCCAGGGCGTTGGCGAGCGGACCGGGTGGGTCAAGTAGGGCTTCGCCGAACAGTGGATAGGCGCCATCGACAGCCTTCATCTCGACCAAAGTCGCCTGACCGGCGGACGTACGAGCCATTGCGCGCATGGTCGCGACGCTCGATACCTGTCCGCGCGTCTGCAAGAATTCACGTTCGGCTGATGCAGCTTCGCGCTGGATCAACGTGAAGGCGAGGTCGCCGCCGAGGATAACTCGGCCCTCGCGGGCCAGTCCCTCCGCAAGGCTCGCCGCCAGTGAACCGACGCTGGCAATGGCCATGCTGCCAAGCGCGATGCAGGCGATGAACACATAAAAACCGTGCAGTCCGCCGCGAAGTTCGCGTACGGCAAATCGCAGCGCCAGCCAGCGACCGGCCGGTGCCGTGTTTGTTGCACTGCTCATGATGAGCCCTTGCCGTCGATGCGCCCTGAGCGCAACCGCACGACACGGCCACAGCGGGCCGCCAGTGCGGAATCATGGGTCACCAGCACCAACGTCGTGCCGCGCCGGGCGTGGCCGGCAAACAGCAAATCAATGATTTGCTTTCCGGTGTCCTCGTCGAGATTTCCAGTCGGTTCGTCGGCAACCAGGATCGCCGGATTAGGAGCCAGCGCGCGCGCGACCGCCACACGTTGCTGCTCGCCGCCGGAAAGCTCGGCTGGGTAGTGATAAAGCCGCTCGCTCAAGCCGACGGCGGCAAGTTCGTCGCGCGCGCGCGCCTGCGCATCATGTACGTCGGCCAATTCGAGCGGCACTGCCACGTTTTCCAGCGCGGTCATTGTCGGAATCAGGTGAAACGATTGGAAGACAATGCCCACATGGCGCCCGCGAAAACGAGCCAGCGTGTCCTCGTCGAGGACGCTGAGATTTTCGCCCGCCACGGTGACGGTTCCGGTATCGGCGCGCTCAAGGCCGGCCATCACCATCAAAAGGGTCGATTTTCCCGACCCGGAGGGGCCGACCAGGCCAATCGCCTCGCCGCTCCCTATATGCAGGTCAATATCTTTGAGGATATGAACACGGGCCGCACCCTGCCCGAGCGAGAGATTCACACCGGCAAGCGCAATGGCCGGCCCCGCCTGGGATTTATTCGTCATGGGACCTCATTATTCACAACCCCGCTCATATGGGAGGAACCCCGCCCGGGTCCAGCGTCTTGCAGCCTTGCTGCTGGTCGCATTGGTATGTGCGCTGGCCCCGGCGAGCGGCGTAGAGGCGGCCGAACAGCCGGTCAAAATCGTGGTGCTGGGCGATTCCCTCAGCGCAGGCTTTGGATTGCCGGTCGATGCAGCGTTCCCGTCGCGATTGGCCGCGGCGTTGAGATCTAAAGACGCGGCCGTCACGATCATCAATGCCGGCGTGTCCGGCGACACGGCGTCCGCGGGCCTCGCGCGCATGGACTGGTCAGTTCCGGATGGCACCGACGCAGTCATCCTCGAACTTGGCGCAAACGATGCCTTGCGGGGGCTCGATCCAAAATTGACCAAGGCCGCGCTCGATACAATTCTGCGCAGACTTGAGGACCGTCATATCATTGTCCTGCTCGCGGGCATGCAGGCACCGCGCAACATGGGCCCCGACTATGCGCGCGATTTTGACGCGATCTACCCGGCACTTGCCTCGAACTCACCCGGTCGTCTTTTATCCATTCTTCCTTGACGGGGTAGCCGCCGATCCCAAATTAAACCAGGGCGACGGCATGCATCCCAATGCCGACGGCGTGGACGTGATCGTGGCGCGTATTCTGCCGCGAGTCGAAGAGCTGATTGTTCGGTCTCGCGCCGTGCGCGGGAAATAAGAAGTGGGCTACCCATGCCGCGCCTTTTCACCGGTGTCGAAATCCCGCCCGATGTCGGGCAGGCGCTTGGCATGCTGCGCGGCGGATTGCCGGGCGCGCGCTGGATCGACCCGCAGAACTATCACCTGACGCTACGCTTCATTGGCGACGTTGATGATGTCATCGCCCATGAAGTCGCATCCATGCTTGGGCGTGTGAAACGCGGGTCTTTCGAGCTCTATATGGAGGGCCTGACTTCATTTGGCGGTCGCAAGCCGCGCGCGGTGGTCGCCAGCGTCGCTCCCGCGCAAGCCCTGCTTGATGCGCAGGCCGAGCAGGAACGGCTGATGCAACGCATTGGCCTGGAGCCAGAAGGACGCAAGTTCACGCCGCACGTGACGCTCGCGCGCTTGCGCGAATCGTCCAGCCGTGACGTCGCGGATTATCTCGCGGCCCGCGGTTATTTCCGTACTGCCGCCTTCCGCGTCTCGCGCTTCGTTCTATTTTCGTCGCGCGCCTCGGTCGGCGGCGGTCCATATGTGGTCGAGGCGAGCTACCCGCTCAACGCGTAAATATCTCAAGCCGGGTTGAATAACCGCGATTGCACATCGAGGATTGCGGCCGCGATGCTGTGTCCGTCAATGACGGCCTCGCGTATCAGTGAGAGCGGAGTTGAGCGCGGCGGATCGACTTCACCCACCACGCTGCCAAAGTCAAACTTGAGATCAGCCTCGAACTTGCGGGCGAGCTGCTGCATGCGCTGGTTGTCGGCGAGGCAGTTCATTTGCAATAACTTGACGCCGCGATTGCGCGCACTCAGGAGGGTGCGTTCAAGCAGCACGGTGCCAACGCCGTGGCTCTGCCACCGCTGCTCGATGCTGAAGGCGGCCTCGCCCTCGCGTGCGAACATCGGGCCGTAGGGACGAAGCTCGGCGGCCCCGCGCAAAACACCGTCGACAAAGAACCCGTGAACCACCACGCCGAGCCCGTTGGCTGTCGCCGCATGACGGGTGATGAATTCGTCGGGCACCGCGCCTGAAAAACGCCTGTTCCGGCTCTCGCGATCAAGGCGCAGCAAGTGGTCGCGATAGGCGTCGGTTTCGGCCACCCATAGTTTCCGGACCACGCCGCCATCGGGCAAAGGCTCGTCCATATCGGTTCTCCTTAATGTCACGTCGCCCTGCCTGGTCTGCGGTTCCTGCCCTGTGGCGGCGCGGGTCTGTCTCGAATCGCCACGACGAAACTTATATGGTGCAATGCAGCAAAAGTTCGACTTAAAGACTGCCGGGGAAACCCTCACCTGCGGAAAACGCATGGCTACCAATGTGTTACCGCACATTTTGTGCGCAAAATAACCTGCTTTTGTGCATCCTGATTTACAGTGGGTGCTGTTCACCCTAGGTCTCGCAACGCTCCCGCCAATCCGTCTGTCTTTGCCCCAATGTCCGAAACTTTCAGCACCCGCTACGCGGCGTTGGTCGCCGCCGGAAAGATCGAAGCGGATCCCGGCCAGGCCACGCTGGCACGGCAATTGAGCGCGCTTGAGCTGCGGCTCGATCAGCACCGGCTCGCGCGCAAATCGTCTTCGCTCGGCTGGTTGTTTGGCAAGCGCGAGCAGAGCGGCACGACGCTGAAAGGACTTTACGTCTACGGCGAGGTCGGTCGCGGCAAGACCATGTTGATGGACCTCTTCTTCGAAACGAGTGCCGTCATTCGCAAGCGCCGCGTGCACTTTCACGAATTCATGGCCGACGTGCATGAACGCGTTCACGCCTATCGGCAGGAGGTCAAGAACGGCGAAGCCAACGAGCACGATCCGATTCAGCGCACCGCCGCGGCGATCGCGGAGGAAAGCTGGCTACTCTGCTTCGACGAATTTCACATAACCGACATTGCCGACGCCATGATTCTCGGCCGTTTGTTCACCCGTCTATTTGAACTCGGCGGCGTCGTCGTCGCAACGTCGAATTTGCCACCAAGTGAGCTCTACAAGGATGGGCTCAATCGCGCGCTGTTCCTGCCGTTCATCGCTTTGCTGGAACGCCAGTGCGTCGTGGTTCAACTGGAGGCACGCGTCGACTTCCGTTTAGAGAAACTCACGGGGGTGCCAACATGGTACGTACCTGCCGACGAGAAAGCCGATGCTGCGCTCGACGAAGCGTGGCGGCGTCTGGCCGGCGGACATGTTGGCGTCCCTCATGAACTGATGGTCAAGGGGCACGCCATCCATGTGCCGAAGACGGCGATGGGAGTGGCGCGTTTTTCCTTTGACGATCTATGCGCGCAACCGCTCGCTGCCACCGATTATCTCAAAATCGCGCATGAATTTCACACCATCATTCTCGACCATGTTCCTGTCATGGACTACCCGCAGCGCAACGAAGCCAAACGTTTCATCATCCTGATCGATACTCTCTACGATCACGCCGTAAAATTGCTTGCGTCCGCGGCGGCACAGCCGGACGGGCTCTACGTGGCGACCGATGGCTACGAGGCCAATGAGTTCAAACGCACGGCCTCGCGTCTGATCGAGATGCGTTCGCAGGCCTATCTCGGCCTTCCGCATGGGCCGCGGCAGGGACCCGCCGTTGACACCGATAAGATCGTCGAGACCTAGGCGCGCAGGCTCGACCAGATCAGCAATGCCACCGCGAGCGCCATCAGGGCGGTGGCAAGCCAGCCCAGCACTAGCAGCCAGCGCGGCAGCGAGACACGGCGTGTCTTACGGTTGCTGGAAACCACGAACATGGTTGCAACCATCATCGGCACCGCCACGACCCCGTTGATCACCGCGGCCCAGAACAGCATCGCGATCGGATCGATATTCGTGGCGAGCAATGCCGAGCCACCGAGCGTGGCGGCGGCGACGATGGCGTAAAATCCGATGGCGCGGCTGGCCGGAAGCTCCAGGCTGCCGCGCAAATTGAACACCTCGGCGACCGCGTAAGCGGCCGATCCGGCCAGCACCGGTACCGCCAAAAGGCCGGTGCCGATGATTCCGGCGGAGAACAGCGCGAAGGCAAACGGTCCGCCGATCGGTCGCAGCGCCTCGGCGGCTTGGGCCGCGGTATCGATATGCGTGACGCCATGCGTGTGCAGCGTCGCTGCCGTGGTCACGATGATGAAGAAGGCGATGGCATTGGAGAAGAACATACCGGTCCAGGTGTCGATCGAAATGCTTCTGAATGAATTTTTCCTCAGTTGCGGGTGTCCTGCGTACTTATTCCGATGGCTCAGCCTGGATTCTTCGGCTTCCTGCGATGCCTGCCAGAAAAACAAATAGGGACTGATGGTGGTGCCAAACACAGCGACGACCATCAACAGCAAATCGCGATCGAGACTGAAGCTAGGCATCACAGTCGCGCGCGCGACCTCGCTCCACGGGATATGCACGGTGAAGGCCGCTGCAACATAGAACAGCAGCACCATCGTCATGAATTTCAGGATGCCGGCATAGCGATGATAGGGGATGAAGACCTCGGCGATGAGGCAGACGATTCCGAACAGGCACGCGAAGATCAGCGCCGAGCCGCCGGTGACCAGGCGCAGGGCCTCGCCCATCGCGGCAAGATCGGCGGCGATGTTTATTGTGTTGGCCACCAGCAGCGAAGCCACCAGCAAATACAGCACGTATGATGGCAGTACCTTTGCAATGTTGCGGGCGAGCCCTTGCCGCGTATCCCACCCGATGCAAGCACTGATGATCTGGATGGCCGCCATAAACGGCAGCGTCAGGAACACCGTCCACAGCAAGGAGAAGCCAAATTGTGCGCCGGCCTGCGAATAGGTGGCGATGCCGCTCGGGTCATCGTCGGCGGCGCCCGTCACGAGCCCTGGCCCGAGTGCCCGCCAGACCCCGCGTAAAGAAATTCGGCCCATAGTCATTGCCACGCAATTTAAAAATGCGCCGTCCAGGCTATCTGGCGGCGACGTCCACCGCGAGCCAGATACTGAGTCGCCTCTGGACTCAAGGCTCCGTGTCTGCTGGTATAATGTATACAAGATCAAAGCGGGCCCGATCGTCCGCTTGCGCGCCTTGTCGGGTCAAACCTAACCGGTTAACCAGCATTTCGCCGCGCCCCGCGGCAGCACCAATTCGAGAGTTTTTCCATCATGGCGCGTAACAAAATCGCGTTGATCGGCGCCGGCCAGATCGGCGGCACGTTGGCCCATCTCGTTGGCCTCAAGAAACTTGGCGACGTCGTGATGTTTGACGTCATGGAGGGCACCCCGCAAGGCAAGGCCCTCGATATCGCCCAATCCTCGCCGGTCAATGATTTCGACGCCAAATTCACCGGCACGAATTCATATGATGCGATCGAAGGCGCCGACGTCTGCATCGTCACCGCCGGCGTACCGCGCAAGCCCGGCATGAGCCGGGATGACCTGCTCGACATCAATCTCAAGGTGATGGGTCAGGTCGGAGCCGGTATCAAGAAATACGCGCCCAATGCATTCGTGATTTGCATCACCAATCCGCTCGACGCGATGGTGTGGGCCCTGCAGAAAAGCTGCGGACTTCCGCAGCAGAAAGTGGTCGGCATGGCCGGCGTGCTCGATTCGGCGCGCTTCCGCTATTTCCTCGCCGACGAATTCCACGTTTCGGTGGAGGACGTCACTGCGTTTGTGCTCGGTGGCCACGGTGACACGATGGTGCCGCTCACCCGCTACTCGGCGGTGGCTGGCATTCCGGTGCCGGATCTTGTGAAGATGGGCTGGACCACACAGGCGCGCATCGACGAAATCGTGAAACGTACCGCCAACGGCGGCGCTGAAATCGTCAACCTGCTCAAGACAGGTTCGGCCTTCTACGCCCCGGCGGCGTCTGCAATTGCGATGGCGGAAAGTTATTTGCTGGACAAGAAACGCGTGCTGCCCTGCGCGGCCTGGCTCAATGGCGAGTACGGCCAGAAAGATATCTATGTCGGCGTGCCTGTGGTGATCGGCGCCAAGGGCGTCGAGCGAATTGTCGAAGTCGATCTCAACGGCAGCGAACGCGCGGCCTTCGAGAAATCCGCTGCTTCGGTGCAAGGCCTGATCGAGGCCTGCAAGAAGATCGCCCCCAACCTCGACACCTAGAACCGGCGCATTCGGCCGAGAGCATGTCATGAATATTCACGAGTACCAGGCAAAAGCTGTACTGCGCGAATTCGGCGTACCGGTGCCGCGCGGCGTGCCCGCCTTCAACGTCGATGAAGCGGTCAAGGGCGCGCAGGAACTGGGTGGCCCGGTCTGGGTGGTGAAAGCCCAGATCCACGCAGGCGGGCGCGGCAAAGCCGGCGGCGTCAAGGTGGTGAAATCCATCGATGACGTGAAGAAGGAATCCACGCGCATCCTCGGCTCGACCTTGATCACGCATCAGACCGGCCCACACGGCAAGAAGGTCAACCGGCTCTATATCGAGGAAGGCTCTGCGATTGATCGCGAGTTCTATCTGTCGGCATTGATCGATCGCGAAACGTCGCGCGTTGCCTTCGTCGTCTCCACCGAAGGCGGCATGGATATCGAGGAAGTCGCGCACAAGACGCCGGAAAAAATCCTGACTTTCTCGGTCGACCCCGCCACCGGTATCATGCCACATCACGGCCGCCGCGTTGCGCAGACTCTCAAGCTGACCGGGGATCTCGCCAAGCAGATCGAAACGATCCTGCCCAAGCTGTACGCGGCGTTCACGGCCAAGGACATGAGCCTGCTCGAGATCAATCCGCTGGTTGTGACCAAGGACAACAAAATCATCTGTCTGGACGCCAAGGTCGGCTTCGACGGCAATGCGCTCTACCGCCATTCCGACATCGTTGCGCTCCGCGATCTCACCGAGGAAGACGAGAAAGAGGTCGAGGCTTCCAAATTCGATCTCAACTACATCGCACTCGACGGTTCGATTGGCTGCATGGTCAACGGCGCCGGCCTGGCCATGGCCAGCATGGACATCATCAAGCTCTACGGCATGACGCCGGCGAACTTCCTCGATGTCGGCGGCAGCGCCACCAAGGAGAAGGTCTCCGCGGCATTCAAGATCATCACCTCCGATCCGAACGTGAAAGGCATCCTCGTCAACATCTTCGGCGGCATCATGAAGTGCGACGTGATTGCCGAAGGTGTTGTCGCCGCAGTGAAGGAAGTCGGCCTGAAGGTGCCGCTGGTTGTGCGGCTCGAAGGCACGAACGTCGAGCTCGGCAAGAAAATCATCAAGGAGTCCGGCCTTAACGTCACATCGGGCGATGATCTCGACGACGCCGCGCAGAAAATTGTCAAAGCTGTGAAGGGTGCCGCGTAATGGCCGTCCTCATCGACAAAAATACAAAAGTCATCTGCCAGGGGTTCACCGGCAAGAATGGCACCTTCCATTCGCAAGCGGCGATCGCCTACGGCACCAAGATGGTTGGCGGCACTTCGCCGGGCAAAGGTGGTTCGACCCATCTCGATTTGCCCGTGTTCGATACCGTTGCTGAGGCGAAGGAGAGAACCCGCTGCGACGCCAGCGTGATTTACGTTCCACCGGCCGGCGCCGGCGACGCAATCTGCGAGGCGATTCAGGCCGAAATCCCGCTGATCGTTTGCATCACCGAAGGCATCCCGGTGCTGGACATGGTCAAGGTCAAGCGCTCGCTTTCAGGCTCGAAGTCGCGCCTGATCGGTCCGAACTGTCCGGGCGTGATGACGGCAGGTGAATGCAAGATCGGCATCATGCCGGGCAATATCTTCAAGCCGGGCAAGGTTGGCATTGTCTCACGCTCAGGCACTTTGACTTATGAAGCAGTGTTCCAGACCAGCCGCGAGAATCTCGGTCAGACGACCGCGGTGGGTATCGGTGGCGATCCGGTCAAAGGCACTGAGTTCATCGCGGTGCTGGAGATGTTTCTCGCGGATCCGAAAACTGAGTCGATTGTCATGATCGGCGAGATCGGCGGCTCGGCCGAAGAGGACGCAGCACAGTTTCTGAAAGATGAGGCCAAGCGTGGCCGCAAGAAGCCCATGGTCGGATTTATTGCGGGCCGCACGGCGCCGCCTGGCCGGCGCATGGGTCACGCGGGCGCAATCATCTCCGGCGGCAAAGGCGACGCCGAGTCCAAAATTGCGGCGATGGAATCTGCTGGAATCAAGGTATCACCGTCCCCGGCCCGAATTGGGAAGACTCTGGTGGAAGTACTGAAATCCTGATTCAGTGCTTGGCCTTTCGTAGACTTACAGTCGTCATAAATAGAGTTAAAACAGCCAGACCGGCTGGTCGCGGGCCCTTCGGGCTATTGCGACCGGTAACGCGTGGATTTTTCAGGCCGCGCAAGGATTTAGACCGCCATGTCCCGCCAGGACGCCAACGCCATCTTCGCCCACACCTCTTTCCTCTACGGCGGCAACGCTGCCTACATCGAAGACCTCTACGCCAAATACGAGGCTGATCCCGCGGCGGTCGACGCCGAGTGGCGGACGTTTTTCCAGAGCCTGAAGGACGAGAAATCGGACGTCATTAAAAGCGCGCGTGGCGCCTCCTGGACGATGCCGAACTGGCCCTTGCGGCCGAACGGCGATCTGGTGGCCGCACTCGACGGCCAATGGGCGGAAACCGAAAAGAAAATCAGCGAGAAGATCTCCGCCACCGCGCAGACCAAAGGTGTCGAGCTTTCCTCCACAGACGTGCTGCAGGCGACGCGCGATTCCATCCACGCACTGATGCTGATCCGCGCCTTCCGTATTCGCGGCCACTTCCATGCCAAGCTCGACCCGCTTGAACTCGAGCCGAAGAAAAACGAAGAAGAACTCGATCCGCGTTCGTATGGATTCACGGAATCCGATCTCGATCGCAAGATCTTCCTCGATAAGGTGCTCGGTCTCGAATTCGCTTCCATGCGGGAGATCGTCACGATCCTGCGCCGCACGTATTGCCAGACGCTCGGTGTTGAGTTCATGCACATCTCCAACGCCGCGCAGAAAAGCTGGATCCAGGAACGCATCGAGGGACGTGATAAGGAGATCACCTTCACCCGCGAAGGCAAACGCGCGATCCTCAACAAACTCGTCGAGTCGGAAGGCTTCGAGAATTTCTGTGACGTGAAGTTCACCGGCACCAAACGCTTCGGCCTCGATGGCGCCGAGTCCTTGATCCCGGCGCTTGAACAGATCATCAAGCGCGGCGGTAATCTCGGCGTGGAAGAAATCTGCATCGGCATGCCGCATCGTGGCCGCTTGAACGTGCTCACGCAGGTGATGGGCAAGCCGCACCGCGCGCTGTTTCACGAATTCAAGGGCGGCTCGGCAACCCCGGACGAAATCGAAGGTTCCGGCGACGTCAAGTATCACCTGGGCGCCTCGTCGGATCGCGAATTCGACAACAACAAGGTGCATCTCTCGCTCACGCCGAATCCGTCGCATCTGGAAATCGTCGACCCGGTTACGCTCGGCAAAGTGCGCGCGAAGCAGGATCAGCACCATGCGAAGCCCGAGGAGCGCACCATGGTGATGCCGTTGCTCATGCACGGCGATGCCGCTTTCGCGGGCCAGGGCGTGGTGGCGGAATGCTTCGGCCTGTCGGGCCTGAAAGGCTACCGCACCGGTGGCAGCATCCATTTCATCGTCAATAACCAGATCGGGTTTACGACTTACCCGCGCTACTCGCGCTCGTCGCCTTATCCGTCCGACGTCGCCAAGATGATCGAGGCATTGATCTTCCACGTGAACGGCGACGATCCGGAAGCGGTGGTGTTTGCGGCGAAAGTCGCGACCGAATACCGCATGAAATTCCAGCAGCCGGTCGTCATCGACATGTTCTGTTATCGGCGGTTCGGCCACAACGAAGGCGACGAGCCGTCTTTCACGCAACCACTGATGTACAAGAAAATCCGCGCGCATCCGGGCGTGCTGGAAATCTACAGCGAGAAATTGATCGGCGAGGGTGTTGTCACCGAAGGCGAGGTCGCCAAGATGCGTGGCGACTGGCGCGCGCGGCTCGACGCCGAATTCGAGGCGGCGCAAGGCTACAAGCCGAACAAGGCCGACTGGCTCGACGGCCGCTGGGCCGGCATGAAAGCAGCGCGTGAGGTCGAGGACCCGCGCCGTGGCAATACTGGCGTTGCGGTCGAAACTCTGCACGAGATCGGGAAAAAGATTACGGCGGTTCCGTCAGGCTTTGTGGTTCACAAGACCATTCAGCGTTTCCTTGATAACCGCACGAAAGCGATCGAGACCGGCGAGGGGATCGATTGGGCTACGGCCGAGGCACTTGCCTTCTGCTCACTGCTACAGGAAGGGCACCCCGTCCGTCTCTCGGGCCAGGACAGCGAGCGCGGCACCTTCTCGCAGCGCCATTCAGTTCTGTTCGATCAAAACACCGAGGAACGCCACACACCGTTCAACCACCTCGGACAAGGGCAGGCACGTTTCGAGGTGCTCAATTCGAGCCTGTCGGAAGAGGCGGTGCTCGGCTTCGAATATGGCTATTCCACTGCGGAGCCGAACGCCCTGACGCTATGGGAAGCGCAATTCGGCGACTTCGCAAATGGCGCGCAGGTCGTGTTTGACCAGTTCATTTCATCCGGCGAGCGCAAATGGCTGCGCATGTCGGGTCTGGTCTGTCTGTTGCCGCATGGCTACGAAGGGCAGGGCCCCGAGCATTCCTCGGCAAGGCTCGAACGCTTTCTGCAGATGTGTGCGGAAGACAACATGCAGGTGGCGAATCTCACGACGCCGGCGAATTACTTCCACGCTCTGCGTCGGCAGCTCAAACGCGAGATCCGCAAGCCGCTGATTCTGATGACGCCGAAGAGCCTGCTGCGCCACAAGCGCGCGGTGTCGCGGCTCGATGAACTCGTCAACGGCACGTCGTTCCACCGTCTCCTGTGGGACGACGCACAACTGCTTCCAAATGAGAAGATCAAGCTTGTTTCCGACGACAAAATACGTCGCGTCGTTATGTGTTCGGGCAAGGTCTACTACGATCTTTATGATGAGCGCGAGAAGCGCGGCATCGATGATATCTATCTGCTGCGCATCGAGCAGCTCTATCCATTCCCGACCAAGGCGCTGGTGACCGAGCTTTCCCGCTTCAAGCAGGCGGAAATGGTGTGGTGCCAGGAAGAGCCACGCAATATGGGCGCATGGTTCTTTGTCGACGTGTTCTTGCAATGGGTCCTCAATCAGATCACCGCGAAACACCGCACCATGCGCTATGCGGGGCGTCCCGCATCCGCGTCGACCGCAGTTGGGCAGATGTCGAAACACCTGACGCAGCTCAAGCAATTTCTCGACGAGGCGCTTGGATAAATTCGATGGACTGTCATGCCCGGCACAAGGCCGGGCATGACAAATGAGAGGTAAGAGAGACGTCATGGCTGACATCCGCGTGCCCACCCTCGGCGAGTCCGTCACCGAAGCGACCGTCGGCAAATGGTTCAAGCACCCGGGCGATGCGGTGGCGGTGGACGAACCGCTGGTCGAGCTGGAGACCGACAAAGTCACGCTGGAAGTGCCTGCGCCGGCCGCCGGCGTTCTCTCCGATATTGCGGTAAAAGATGGCGACACGGTCGCCGTTGGCGCACTGCTCGGACAAATCAAGGAAGGCGCCGGCGCGGCGCCTAAAGCTGCGCCTCCACCCACGCCCCAAAAGGCGGCCGAGCAGCCAAAGCCCGCGCCCGCTACTCCGGCAAGGTCGACCGAGATGCCGATGCCGCCGTCGGTCCGCAAGATGGCTGCGGAACGCGGCGTTGACCCCTCGAAGGTCGCCGGCAGCGGCATGCACGGGCAAGTGACGAAGGGCGACATGATCGCCGCCATCGAGCGCGCTGCGGCCGCCCCGACGCCGGTTGCTGCACCGGTGCAGATGCGCGCGCCATCGCCCGCTGATGATGCGGCGCGCGAAGAGCGCGTGCACATGACCCGGCTGCGCCAGACCATCGCGCGCCGTCTGAAAGACGCGCAGAACACCGCCGCCATGCTCACGACCTTCAATGAGGTCGACATGAGCGCGGTGATGCAGATGCGCAATCAGTACAAGGATCTGTTCGAGAAGAAGCACGGCGTGAAGTTGGGCTTCATGGGCTTCTTTGTGCGCGCCTGCATTCAGGCGTTGAAGGAAATTCCCGCCGTCAACGCCGAGATCGACGGCGCTGATATGGTCTACAAGAACTACTATCACATTGGTGTTGCCGTTGGCACCGAGAAGGGCCTGGTTGTCCCCGTGGTGCGCGACGCCGATACAATGTCGCTCGCGCAGATCGAAAAAACAATTTCCGAATTTGGCCGCCGTGCACGCGACGGCGCGCTCAAGATCGAGGATATGCAGGGTGGCACGTTCACCATCTCGAATGGCGGCGTGTACGGTTCGCTGATGTCGACGCCGATCCTCAATGCACCGCAGTCCGGCATTCTCGGCATGCACAAGATCCAGGAGCGGCCCGTCGTTGTTGCCGGCAAGATCGAGGCGCGGCCGATGATGTATCTGGCGCTCTCCTACGATCACCGCATTGTCGACGGCCGCGAGGCGGTCACCTTCCTCGTGCGAGTCAAGGAAGGCCTGGAGGATCCGGCGCGCGTTGTGCTGGATTTGTAATCCTATGTCCTACGACCTCATCGTCATCGGCACCGGCCCGGGCGGCTATGTTTGTGCCATCCGCGCGGCGCAACTCGGGCTTAAAACCGCAGTGGTGGAAAAGAACGCTACATTTGGCGGCACTTGCCTGAATATTGGCTGCATACCATCGAAGGCATTGCTGCACGCGTCCGAACTGTTCGAGGAAGCGGGCCATACGTTTGGCAAGATGGGCATTGGCGTTTCTTCGCCCAAGCTCGATCTTAAGGCCATGATGGCGTTCAAGGACGAAGGCGTCGACGGCAACGTCAAAGGCGTCGAGTTCCTGCTCAAGAAAAACAAGGTCGACGCATTTCATGGTGCCGGGCGAATTGCAGCGCCCGGCAAGGTCGAAGTGAAGAGCGCCGACGGGAAAACGCAGGCGCTGGAAGCCAAATCCATTGTCATTGCCACCGGCTCGGATGTTGCGCGCCTGAAGGGGATCGACATCGACGAGAAACGCATCGTTTCATCGACGGGCGCGCTGTCACTGCCCGAGGTTCCGAAGCATTTGCTCGTCGTTGGCGCCGGCGTGATCGGTCTTGAATTGGGCTCCGTCTGGCGCAGGCTCGGCGCGCAGGTGACGGTTGTTGAATTTCTTGATGGCGTATTGCCCGGCATGGATGGCGAAGTCCGCCGCCAGGCCCAGCGCCTGTTCGAAAAGCAAGGCATGACGTTCAAACTGTTGTCGAAAGTGACGGCGATCGATTCCTCCGGCAAGCGTTTGAAAGCAAACATCGAGCCGGCAAAAGGCGGCGCGGCGGAAACAATCGAGGCCGACATTGTGCTCGTTGCGATCGGCCGCGTGCCATACACGGAAGGCCTTGGCCTCAAGGAGACTGGCGTAAAACTCGATGAGCGCGGCCGCATTATCGTCGATCACTACTACGCAAGCAGCGTGCCGGGCATCTGGGCCATTGGCGATGCGATCGCTGGCCCGATGCTGGCGCACAAGGCCGAGGACGAGGGCGTGGCGGTTGCGGAAATCCTGGTCGGAGAAGCGGGTCACGTGAACTACGACGCTATTCCGAACGTGGTTTACACTTATCCGGAGATCGCGACCGTCGGGAAATCCGAGGACGACCTGAAGGCTGCCGGCGTCAATTACAATGTCGGCAAGTTTCCCTTCACCGCCAATGGCCGCGCCAAAGTGAACCTCACCACCGACGGTTTCGTAAAGATTCTTGCAGACGCAAAAACCGATCGTGTCCTGGGTATACAACTGATCTGCGCCGACGCCGGCAATATGATCGCCGAGGCCGCCATCGCCATGGAGTTCGGTGCGTCGGCCGAAGACATTGCGCGCACCTGTCACGCGCATCCGACATTGTCCGAGGCCGTCAAGGAAGCGGCGATGGCCGTAGCAAAGCGCGCGATTCATATGTAGCTGTAGCAAAGCCTTGCTACACGTACTGCGTCATTGCCGGGCTTGACCCGACAATCCATGCTGACGCGCAGCTCGCGCATGTAGCAGCGCCTCATTCAGGGGGTGACGGAATAAGCTGGTGCGTTGCCAGCGTAAAAAGGGGAAGAACCATGGCCAAGGGCCACAAGGATAAAGTCGCTGTTATCACTGGTGGCGCGAACGGCATCGGGCAGGCATTCGCCAAACGTCTCGCCGAGGACGGCGTTGATATAGCGGTCATTGACCTCGCTGACGGCGCCGCGACCGTGAAGCTGGTCGAGGCCACTGGTCGCCAGGCAATCTACATCAAGTGCGACGTGTCATCGGAAGAGTCAGTCGCCGCTATGGCCAAGCAGGTTCAGGGCAAATTCAATCACGTCGACATCGTCGTCAATTGCGCGGGGATTTTTCCGCAGAAAAACTTCCCCGAGATGACCTTCGCCGATTGGCGCAAGGTGCTGTCGACCAATCTCGATAGTACATTCCTGGTGAGCGCGGCCTTCGTGCCGGGCATGCGGGCTCGCAAATGGGGCCGCGTGGTCAATATGGCGTCGAGCACGCTCGGCTCGGTGGTGACGGGTTTTGCGCACTATGTCGCGAGCAAAGGCGGTATCGTCGGCTTCACGCGCGCGCTTGCCAGCGATCTCGCCGGCGACGGCATTACCGTGAACGCCATCGCGCCGGGGCTCACCCGTTCGCCGGGCACGCTGGTGCGCGCGCCGCGGCCGGGCTTCAAGACGATGGACGACGAGTTCAACGCGGTCGCACAGATGCAGGCGATCAAGCGCGTGGAAGTGCCGGACGACCTGGTCGGTGCCGTTTCATTCCTCACCAGCGACGACGCCGCATTTATTACGGGTCAAACGCTGAATGTGGATGGCGGGCGAGTGCGAACGTAACGTAGCCTCATGAATCCGCGGTTATTTTGCCTTATTTGCGGTCGGCGCGCGGCGCTATTAGTTATTGTCATATGAGCCGTAATTTCCTTCGCCCCTTGTGGGTCAGTCTCGCACTGCTCTTCCTGATCGAAGCCTGGCTTTGGGATCATCTCGAGCCTGTCATCGCGCGCGTGGTGAATCTCGTTCCGTGGGGCAGGGTCAAAGTCAAACTGGCAGCGCTGATTGAACGTCTGCCACCTTATGCGGCGCTTGTGGTTTTCGTTGTGCCGCTCGTCGTTGTCTTGCTGCCCCTGAAATTCTTCGAGGTCTACGTCATCGCGACGCAAGGCTGGCTGGGCGTCATCGTCGCATTGCTGTTCGCGAAATTCCTTGGCGTCGGTGTGACCGCATTCGTGTTTGATGTCACGCGCGGCAAGCTGTTGCAGATCGGATGGTTCCACCGCATGTATGACTGGTTCATCTGGCTGCGTGAGTGGTCGCATGAGATGACCGAGCCAATTCGCAAGCGGATCAAGCGGCTGGCATGGCTGTTGAAGCCGCAGCGCGCCGGACGCTTTCTGCGTCTCTTCATGCGGCTGCGCCGCCGCGTCTATCGTGGCAGTGAGCTCTAGTCGTCTCTCAAACGGTCGGCGAAGTATTATCAGCCCAGATGCACCGCGTGCGGCACCCACAGGCCGAGGGCCATGAAGCCAAGTCCGAAGACACCAAGCAGCCCGGACAGCCATCCAAGCGCGGCTATTCCTGTGATTACTTCAGCGGAAGCCAGCACGATGCCGATCTGGAACGCGGCTGAGGCGAATTCGTACTGGTGGTAACGCGCCAATGCGAGCTCGCGTTTTTCCTCGGCCTGCTTTGCGCGTTCGGCCAATTGCTTGCGGCCTTCATTGGTTTCCGGCTCATCATTGTAGCGTGCCGCGGTCTTCTTCCAGCCGTCAATCGATTTGAGCAATCTCGCTTTGGCGTCTGCATCCGTTGTGCGGTCAGCCTCGATCTGCATTTGCTCGGCGGCCGTTGTCAGTACCGTCATACGGACGGTTTTGGCCTGGAAGAACGACCAAAGGTCGCTCGCTGCCACGTTGTATGTGATGGCGGAGGTCTGTGAGCTCTTGCCGAGCGTCTCGGAGAACGCGAGGAACAGCGCCAGCACCGCGATCAGCAGTGCAATCTTTTTGTTCGAGTGCGCGGCGTGTTCGGCGTGCTCAGCGTGTTCAAGATTTTCGTGTGCGCTCATCGCCCCGTAACCCCCCTGGTCCCCGCCGCAGCGTTGGCGCAACGATGATCGGAAAGGCGGTTGAGTGCAAGAGGGTGGGTTAAGCGCGTGGGTGCGCGCTCGCATAAACCTCCAGCAATCGTTCGGAATCGACGGCCGTGTAGATCTGCGTGGTTGAAAGCGAAGCGTGCCCCAGCAGTTCCTGGATAGAGCGCAGGTCACCACCGCGTGCCAGTAGATGGGTCGCGAAAGAATGACGCAGCGCATGGGGGGTTGCGCTGTCGGGAAGACCGAGCGCACCGCGCAATCGCGCCATGGCCAGTTGTATGACGCGGGGCGAGAGGTTGCCACCGCGTGCGCCGATGAATAGCGGGCCTTCTGGCGAAAGATCGGCTGGGCAAAGCGTAACGTAGCCTGTGATCAATTTGGCGACCTGCGGAAGCAGCGGCACCATGCGCGTCTTATTGCCCTTGCCAAGCACAATGAGGGCGTCTGCGTTGTCGGCATAGTCTTTGCGCTTCAGGCCAAGCGCTTCTGAAATGCGAAGTCCCGATCCGTAGAGCAAAGCCAGCACCGCTGCGTCGCGCGAAATGATCCACGGCTCGCGCGTCTCGCCTTCGCGCATTCCGGTGTCGGTCATCTGCACCGCGGCGGAGGCCGCCAGCGGTTTAGGCAAAGTCCTCGGCAATTTCGGAGTACTGACGGCCGTCAGGGCCGCAACTTTGCCTTTGCCGTTACGTTCCAGGAACCGCGCAAACGAACGGCAGCCGGCCAGTGTGCGCATCAAGGAGCGGTTGCCGGAACCGTCACTGCGGCGCGCCGCCATGAAGGCGCGCACATCAGCCGGAACCAGCCGCGCCAGTTGCTTGAGGGTCGGCGCGCCACCGAGATGACCTGCGAGAAAACCAAGGAATTGCGCCACGTCGCGGCGATAGGCATCAAGTGTCTTTGCCGACATGCGCCGCTCAGCGCCAAGATAGCCGAGCCAGCGGGCAATTTCGGCCGCAACATCGGGGCTGGCGTCGAATTTGCTCATGGCCGGCAGAGTGGCACCGCTTTCTTCACCCTTCCTTAAGGGCGTGGAATCGGCGAGACCTAGCGCATGATCCCGAAAAGCATGTCCTCGACCCCGATCGGGGATGGGAACCGGTTTTCTGACCAGATCACGCGCAAGAAAATGGGCCCATGACTACACGTGTTGTCGATGTTTTGGTGCCAGTGGCGCTGGACCAGACCTATTCCTACCGCGTGCCGGCCGGCCTCGATGTCGCGCCCGGCGACGTGGTGACCGTGCCGTTGGGCACGCGTGGCGAAACCACCGGCGTGGTCTGGGCCGAGAACCCGGACCCCAATCCGCGCCTGCACAATCGAATGAAGGACGTAGTCGGCAAGCATGATGTGCCGCCGCTAAAATCTGAGATCCGGCAGTTCGTCGATTGGGTGTCGGGCTATACGCTTGCGTCGCGCGGAATGGTGCTGCGCATGGCACTGCGCATGGGCGAACATCTGGGCCCGGCGCGCGAGCGCGTCGGCGTCAGGCTCGCCGGACCGCCACCCCCGCGCATGACGGCCGCGCGCGTGCGCGCGCTTGGGTTGTTTGCCGATGGTCTGGTGCGCTCCAAAAGCGAGGCCGCACAGGAAGCGGGAGTGAGCGTCGGTGTAATAGACGGATTGATCGATGAAGGCGCGCTGGAAACGGTCGTGCTGCCGCCTGAGCCGGTCGTATCGCAACCCAATCCCGATTTCCGCAAGCCGGAATTCTCCCTGGCCCAGCTCGCGGCCGCCGACACATTGCGTACAACAGTCACGCAGGGCGGCTACACTGTCACATTGCTGGACGGGGTTACCGGCTCCGGCAAAACAGAAGTTTACTTCGAGGCCGTTGCCGAAAACATCAGGCTGAAACGGCAGACTCTGATCCTGATGCCGGAAATTGCGCTCACGGCACAATTTCTTGATCGCTTTTCCGAGCGTTTTGGGACCCGCCCGGCGGAGTGGCACTCACAGCTCTCGCCGCGCAAACGCGCGCGCACGTGGGCGGCGATCGGGGCGAATGAGGTGCCGGTGGTCGTCGGCGCGCGGTCGGCGCTCTTCTTGCCTTACGCCGACCTCGGCCTTGTTGTGGTCGATGAAGAGCACGACCCAGCCTACAAGCAGGAAGACGGGGCGCACTACCACGCGCGCGACATGGCCGTGGTGCGCGGATCGATCGCGAAAATTCCGGTGGTGCTCGCTTCAGCGACGCCTTCGGTCGAGTCGGAAGTCAACGCGCGCCGCGGGCGTTACCGGCATGTACATTTGCCGGAGCGCTTTGGTGGCGCGCATTTGCCCTCGATCGAGCCGATCGATATGCGCCGCGAGGGGCCGCCACGCGGCCGCTTCATCTCGCCGCGGCTCGCCGAAGCAATAGCGGTGTCGCTCACCCGTGGTGAGCAGGCGTTGCTTTTTCTCAATCGCCGCGGTTACGCGCCGCTCACGCTGTGCAGGGCCTGCGGGTTCCGGCTGCAATGTCCGAATTGTGATGCCTGGCTGGTCGATCACCGCTTCAAGCGGCGCCTGGTCTGTCATCACTGTGGCTTTAACATGCCGCCGCCGGCGGAATGCCCGAATTGCCATGCGACCGAAAGCTTTGCGGCCGTGGGCCCCGGTGTGGAGCGTCTCGAACAGGAGGCGGCCGAACTGTTTCCGCAAGCGCGGACCCTCGTGCTGTCGAGCGATCTGGTGGAGTTGGTTGAGCGCCTGCGGCAAGAGCTCGACGACGTGGCCGCAGGGCGCTTCGATCTCATCATCGGCACACAGCTCGTTGCCAAGGGACATCATTTCCCCAAACTGAATCTTGTGGGCATCGTCGACGCCGATCTCAGTCTGGGCAATGGCGATCCGCGCGCGGCGGAACGCACATTCCAGTTACTGCACCAGGTTGTCGGCCGCGCCGGCCGCGAGGAGGGGCGTGGCCTCGGCTACTTGCAGACGCATCAGCCTGAACACCCGGTGATACGGGCGCTGATTTCCGGCGATCGTGAAGCCTTCTACAGCAACGAGATCGAGCAACGCGAGCGCACGGGTTATCCGCCATTTGGACGGCTCGCGAGTTCTCGTCGTGACTGCGAACGAGAGGCACGCCGCGGAGGCCTACGGTCGTACGCTCGTCAGCACCGCGCCGAAGGACGAGCAAGTTCGCGTGCTTGGCCCCGCCGAAGCGCCGATCGCGGTGGTGCGCGGCCGCCATCGCTTCCGGGTGTTGGTGAAGTCGCCGCGCGCCTTCGATCTATCGGCCTATTTGCGAGAATGGCTAGGCCGTGCGCCCAAACCGCGCGGCAACGTGCGCCTCGAGGTGGATGTCGATCCGCAGAGCTTCTTCTAGCCGGCCTTGGAGTTAGCTTTGGCTGCTTCTGTTGTATTGGCGGAATAGTGCACGAGCGGGGGTTTGAGTCCGGCGTGACTTAAGGTCCGCCGCACATTGGGTCTTGCGGCTGCGAAAGTGACGCTGGTACCCGAGCGCTTGAGCTTGTGGACGAAGGCGACGAGCGACCGCGCCGCCGTGCTGTCGATCAGTGGGACATCGCGGAAATCCAGCACGAGCAGGCGCGGGGGTGTGCCCACACGCTCCAGCACAGTCAATACGCGCGCCGTGGCGCCGAAAAAGAACGCGCCACTGATACGAAAAATCATGACGTCGCGATTGCTTGCCAGACCCGCATCGTATCGCGGCTGCTGGTCAGCGCTGTCGGCGATGTCGTTGAGTGAAGAACCGCCGCCTTCGACCTCGACCGCTTCAGCCATCCGATGCAGGAACAGGAGTGCACCGAACACCACACCGACCGCGATCCCGGTGATGAGATCGACGAAGATCGTCAACAGAAACGTTGCCAGCAGCACAACGGCATCGCCGCGCGAGCTACGCAGCAATGACCAGAATTCCTCCTTTTCAGCCATGTTCCAGGCGACCATTGCGAGCACCGCGCCGAGCGCAGCGAGCGGGATGAAGCCCACCAGCGGCGCCCCTACGATGAGAAACATCAGCAGATAGGCGCAGTGAAAAATGCCGGAAACTGGCCCGCGCGCGCCGGCGCGGACATTGGTTGCGGTCCGCGCCACTGTGCCGGTCACGCATATGCCGCCGAAAACCACCGAGACAATATTGGCAACGCCCTGCGCGCTCAGCTCGCAATTAGACCGGTGCCGGCGGCCGGTCATACCGTCGGCGACCACTGCAGACAGAAGCGATTCAATGGCTCCGAGCAGGGCAATGGCGATGCCGTCAGGCAATACGGCCTGCAATTTGTCGAGACTGAACGTCGGCAGTGACGGTGCCGGAAGAGAACGCGGAATGGCGCCGAAGCGTGAACTCACGGTGGCGACGTCGAGGTGAAAGATGACACAGACGGCGGCGGCGACCGCGACTGCGATGAGGAATGAAGGCCAGGCGGGACGAAAGCGGCGCAGCGCGGCCATCATCGCCACCGACATCAGCGCGATTGCCACCGTCGGCCACTGAACCGTGGGTAGCGCGGTGCGAATGGCGGCGAGTTTTGGCAGCAGCGCCGAGGGCTCGTGTGCGATGTTAAGGCCGAGCAGATCATGGATTTGGCTTGCTGCGATGATCACCGCGATGCCGGCGGTAAACCCGACGGTGACCGGAAACGGGATGTATTTGATATAAGTGCCTACGCGTAGCAGGCCGACGGTGATCAGGATGAGACCCGCTATGACGGTCGCGAGCGCGAGCCCGTCGTAACCGTGTCGCTCGACCACGCTGGCGACGAGGCCGATGAAGGCGCCGGCCGGACCGCCGATCTGGAAGCGGCTGCCGCCGATCAGGGACACGATAAGGCCACCGGCAATCGCGGTATAGAGACCGCGTTCTGGCGATACGCCCGAGGCAATGGCGATGGCCATCGACAGCGGCAAGGCCACCACCGCCACGGTCAACCCGGAAACGGCATCAGCGCGCACATCGCGCCAGCCGTAGCCCTCACGGAAAACCGTGATCAGCTTCGGCGTAAAAAGCTCGGCGAAGCTTGGCTCGGGGAAGTGGGCGGTTTTCGGATGGGAAGGCATGCGGCGGTTGAGTTGCCTTAAGTTTTCCGCTTTGGCCCGCCCCGTGCAACCCCGGAATACCCCTTAGGGCGCCATGATCGGGGACCTGCTATTCCGGCATCTCGTCATGGCGCGCGTTTGGTTGCAGCAGCACGCAAGCCGCCGCGGCGAAAATCATCGCGAATCCGATGATATCGGGCACCGTCAGCCGTTCGCCGAGCATGATGGTCGAGGCCGTGACGCCGATCACCGGCACCAGCAACGAACCGAGCGACGCCGTCACGGTCGGCAGGCGGCCGACGATCGACCACCACAGAAAATGCGCAAGCCCGACGCCGAAGAACCCGACGAAGAGCACCGCGAGGATCGTCTCGTTCCGGAGTGGCCAGAGATGCGGATGGCCTTCGAACAGGATCGTACCGGCGGTGATGAAAACCAGACCGAACAGCAATTGCCAGGCTGCGTTCGCCAGCGGCTCCATCGTGACCTTGGCCCATTTGATGTAGACGGTCGCGATCGTCCAGCTCAACGCGCAACCGAGCGAATAGAAAACGAACGGCGGAAATCCACTGGAGAACAGGGGCCACAACAGGACGGTGACGCCGAAAACGCACAGCGCGAACGCGAACCAGCCGATCGCATTCAGCCGTTCACCGAGCACGAAGCGGCTCAGCACCGTCGTCCAGATCGGCATCGAATAAGTGATGATGATTGCGCGCGACGTCGCTCCGCTCAGCTGCGCAAAGCCGGAGAGGATCTGAAATCCGGCGACATTGAAGAAGCCGGCAACCATCACATGGATGTATTCGCCGCGCGGCACCCTCATGTTGTGGCCGGTAAAGATCGCGGCTCCGAACAGGGTGGCGGCACCTATAGCAGAGCCGGCGACGCGCAGGCTCCAGGGGCTCACTTCCCGCAACGCATAGGCTGCGGCAACCCAGTTCAGGCCCCACGCAAAGGCAAGCAGGACCACCAGCAGCTTGGCCGTGGTGGCGGCGTCGCCTTGCATTTTCGGCTTCGGCATGACCCTGGGAACCCGGCGGGGGAGCGATCGGCACGAATACCTACGTCCTCGTCCGCTATAGCGGCCGCTACCTCGCATGGCGAGGTATCCCTGCGATGCAAATTTGTCGACGGACCTGTGCGTGGGCGGTAACGGCATCCACGAGCCCTGCGGCGAACAGGTCCGCGTGTTGCGCCGTCATCCTCGCTGTGTTAGCTAGCCCTCGATTTCAGGGGGTTTCCGCAGGCTTCTGCGACGTCCCCAGAGATCGGAATTCCTCTTGGATTCCAATAGTTTGCGCCGCCTCCCGCGAGGGCGTCCGGCCTGTGAATGAAGTCATAGCAACGAGCGTCCCAGTGGCAGGCGAAGGTCCGATCATCTCCGGTATGGCTGGCCGATACGCCGGCGCGCTGTTCGAGCTTGCCCTCGACAACAAGGCCGTCGACGCCGTCAAGAAAGACCTCGATCAGTTCGACACGCTGGTTTCCGGCAGTGCCGATCTCAACCGTTTGATCCGCAGCCCGGCCTTCGGTGCCGATGAGCAGCTCAAGGCGCTGTCGGCGATCCTCGCCAAGGCGGGTATCACGGGGCTGGCCGCAAATTTTCTCCGAGTTATCACGACCAACCGGCGGCTGTTCGCGGCGCGCGACATGATCCGGGCCTACCGTGCGCTGGTCGCCCGTCACAAGGGCGAGGTCACCGCGCAGGTGACGATTGCCGAGAAGCTTAATGACAAAAATCTCGACGCGCTCAAGAGCGCGCTCAAGTCGGTGACCGGCGGCAAGGACATCGATCTCGACGTCAAGATCGACCCGGCCATCATCGGCGGGCTGATCGTCAAGGTTGGCAGCCGCATGGTCGACAGTTCACTCCGCACCAAACTCAATTCGATCAAGCTTGCGATGAAAGAGGCCCGCTGATGGATATCCGCGCCGCAGAAATTTCCGCCATCCTGAAAGAGCAGATCGAGAACTTTGGCCAGGAAGCTGAAGTGTCGGAGGTCGGCCAGGTGCTCTCCGTCGGCGACGGTATCGCCCGCGTCTATGGCCTCGACAATGTGCAGGCCGGCGAGATGGTCGAGTTCGAGAACGGCACCCGCGGCATGGCGCTCAATCTCGAGACGGACAATGTCGGCATCGTGATCTTCGGCGCCGACCGCGAAATCAAGGAAGGCCAGACCGTCAAGCGCACCGGCGCCATCGTCGACGTGCCGGTCGGAAAGGGCCTGCTCGGCCGCGTTGTCGACGCTCTCGGAAACCCCATCGACGGCAAAGGTCCGATCAAAGCCGACAAGCGCGCGCGCGTCGATGTGAAAGCGCCCGGCATCATTCCGCGAAAATCCGTGCATGAGCCGATGGCAACCGGCCTGAAGGCAATCGACTCCTTAATTCCGATCGGCCGCGGCCAGCGCGAACTGATCATCGGGGACCGTCAGACCGGCAAGACCGCAATCGCGCTCGACACAATTCTCAACCAGAAGCCGCTGAATGCGCAGCCGGACGAGAAGATCAAGCTCTACTGCGTGTATGTTGCCATCGGGCAGAAGCGCTCCACGGTCGCGCAATTCGTGAAGGTGCTCGAGGAGCAAGGCGCGCTCGATTATTCCATCATCGTCGCCGCCACCGCGTCCGACCCGGCCCCGATGCAGTACCTGGCGCCATTTGCCGGCTGCACCATGGGCGAGTATTTCCGAGACAACGGCATGCATGCCGTCATCATCTATGACGATCTGTCCAAGCAGGCCGTTGCCTATCGTCAGATGTCGCTACTGCTGCGCCGTCCGCCGGGCCGCGAAGCCTATCCGGGCGACGTGTTCTATTTGCATTCGCGTCTGCTTGAGCGTGCGGCCAAGATGAATGACGACAACGGTGCCGGCTCATTGACCGCATTGCCGGTGATCGAGACTCAGGCCAACGACGTGTCGGCGTACATTCCGACCAACGTGATTTCGATCACCGACGGCCAGATCTTCCTGGAAACCGACCTGTTCTATCAGGGCATCCGCCCGGCGGTGAACGTCGGCCTCTCGGTGTCGCGAGTTGGCTCGGCTGCCCAGACCAAGGCCATGAAAAAGGTCGCCGGCCGCATCAAAGGCGAGCTCGCGCAATACCGTGAAATGGCGGCTTTTGCGCAGTTCGGATCCGATCTCGACGCCACCACTCAGCGCCTGCTGGCGCGCGGCTCGCGGTTGACCGAGTTGTTGAAGCAGCCGCAGTTCTCGCCGCTCAAGATGGAAGAGCAGGTCTGCGTCATCTATGCCGGCGTCAACGGCTATCTCGATAAATTCGAGGTCGCGCGTGTGCGGGCCTTCGAGCAGGGCCTGCTCACCCTGGTGCGCACAAAGAACGCCGATTTGCTCGACAGCATTCGCAAGAGCGGTGACCTGTCAGATGCCGATGCCGCCAAGCTCAAGGGCGTGGTTGAAGGCTACGCCAGGACTTTCACTTAAGTTGTCATGGCCGGGCTTGTCCCGGCCATCCCGATAGTCCAGCGAGATGCCCGGCACAAGGCCGGGCATGACAGAGAAGAGAGACGAGTAAAACGGTTAAGAGCGACTGAGAAGATATGGCCAGCCTCAAGGACATGCGTGTTCGCATCGCCGCGACCAAGGCGACGCAGAAAATCACCAAGGCCATGCAGATGGTCGCGGCGTCGAAGCTGCGTCGTGCGCAGAGCGCCGCCGAAGCCGCGCGTCCTTACGCCGAGCGCATGGGCAAGGTGCTGGGCTCGATCGCGGCGGCAGTGGCTGGCAGTGATTCCGCGCCGCGGCTGCTTGCCGGCACCGGCGGCGACAAAGTGCATTTGCTGGCGGTTTGCACCGCCGAGCGCGGCCTGTGCGGGCCTTTCAATTCGTCGATCGTGCGGCTGGCGCGTGAGCGAGCAAATGCCCTGATGAATGAGGGCAAAGAGGTCAAGATTCTGTGCGTCGGACGCAAAGGACAGGATCAGCTGCGACGAGTCTACGCCAAGCAGATCATCGAAACGATCGAACTGCGCGGCGTGCGCACCATCGGCTTCGAGCAAGCCGACATGATCGCCAGGAAAATTGTCACACTTTTCGACGAAGGCGCGTTCGATGTCTGCACGCTGTTCTTCTCGCGCTTTAGATCGGTGATTGCGCAAATTCCGACCGCGCAACAGATCATTCCGCCGGTGTTCGAAAAGGCCGGGGACACGGGTCCTGCCGCTGCGTATGAATACGAGCCGGAAGAGGAAGAAATCCTCGCCGAGTTGCTGCCGCGCAATCTGTCCGTGCAGGTGTTCCGAGCGCTTCTGGAAAACGCCGCCTCCGAGCAAGGTGCTCGAATGAGCGCAATGGACAATGCGACCCGCAACGCCGGCGAAATGATCCGCAAGCAGACACTCACCTATAACCGCACCCGTCAGGCGATGATCACCAAAGAGCTGATCGAGATCATCTCCGGCGCCGAAGCGCTTTAATTCTGTAACGAGGACGACATGGCTACACCCAACGCAGTCGGAAAAATCACGCAAGTCATCGGCGCCGTCGTCGACGTGCAGTTCGAAACGCATCTGCCGGCGATCCTGAACGCGCTTGAGACGACGAATGGCGGTAACCGCCTGGTGCTGGAAGTCGCCCAGCATCTCGGCGAGTCGACGGTGCGGACCATCGCGATGGATTCATCCGAGGGTCTGGTACGAGGCCAGGACGTCACCGACACCGGCCAGCCAATTGAAGTGCCGGTCGGCCCGGGTCTGCTGGGTCGCATCATCAATGTGATCGGCGATCCGGTCGATGAAGCCGGCCCGGTCAAGGCTGAGAAAAGACGAGCGATCCATCAGGAGGCGCCGACCTACACCGACCAGTCGACCGAGGCGCAGATTCTGATCACCGGCATCAAGGTGGTCGATCTGCTCGCGCCTTACGCCAAGGGCGGCAAGATCGGACTGTTCGGCGGCGCCGGCGTCGGCAAGACCGTGCTGATCATGGAGTTGATCAATAACGTTGCCAAGGCACACGGCGGCTATTCGGTGTTCGCCGGCGTTGGCGAGCGCACGCGCGAAGGCAACGACCTCTATCACGAGATGATCGAATCCGGCGTCAACAAGGATCCCAAGAAGGGTTCGGTCGATGGTTCGAAATGCGCGCTCGTGTACGGCCAGATGAACGAACCGCCGGGCGCGCGCGCCCGCGTCGGCCTCTCCGGTCTCACGGTCGCCGAATATTTCCGCGACCAGGGCCAGGACGTGCTCTTTTTCGTCGACAACATCTTCCGCTTCACGCAGGCGGGTTCGGAAGTGTCGGCTCTGCTCGGCCGTATTCCTTCGGCGGTCGGCTATCAGCCAACCCTCGCAACCGACATGGGCGCGCTGCAGGAGCGCATCACCACCACCACCAAAGGCTCAATTACCTCGGTGCAGGCGATCTATGTGCCCGCCGACGACTTGACCGATCCCGCGCCAGCGACGTCGTTCGCCCATCTGGACGCTACCACCGTGCTGTCGCGCGATATTGCCGCCAAGGGCATCTATCCGGCGGTGGACCCGCTCGAACTCCACATCGCGCATGCTGTCGCCGCTGATCGTGGGCGAAGAACATTATGCGGTGGCCCGGCAGGTCCAGCAGATCCTGCAACGCTATAAAGCGCTGCAGGACATCATCGCGATTCTTGGCATGGACGAACTGTCGGAAGACGACAAAACGGCCGTGGCGCGCGCCCGCAAAATCGAGCGCTTCCTGTCACAGCCCTTCCATGTGGCCGAAGTGTTCACCGGTTCGCCCGGAAAACTCGTCGATCTTGCCGACACCATCAAGGGTTTCAAAGGCCTGTGCGAAGGCAAATACGACAACCTGCCGGAAGCCGCCTTCTACATGGTTGGCACCATCGAAGAGGCGGTTGAGAAGGGCAAGAAGCTCGCGGCGGAGGCGGCCTAATAGCGATGCTGGGACAATCCAACCTGATTGCGTTCCTGTTGGCCGGGCTGGTGATTGGCGGTTTGGCTGGCTATCTGACGCGCCCGGAGTCGACCGAGATCAAATTGGGTCCGCTCAGTTTCGAGGTGCGCAGCGATGAGGTGGCACGCGGTGGTGGACCGCTGACCAGCAGCCAGGTGCAACACATCGCCATCATGACCGCGATCGGCGGGGTTATCGGGCTGGGCGTGGGTTTCGCGGCCGGCAAGCGCAAAGGCTGAGTGAACGATGGCTAATTTCCATTTCGAACTGGTGTCGCCGCAAAAGCTGCTGTTCTCCGGCGACGTGGAACAGGTCGATGTTCCCGGCGCCGAGGGTGAATTCGGCGTGCTTGCGGATCACGCGCCAATGGTCACGACGCTGCGTCCCGGCATACTGACCGTCTATGGCGCCAGCGGCGCGCAGAAAATTGTCGTGCTCGGCGGTTTTGCTGAAGTGTCAGCGGCTGGCCTGACTGTTCTGGCGGATGTCGCCGAAGCGGTCGAAGATTTTGATCGCAGCACGATTGCAACGCGCATCGGCGAACTGGAAGGCCAGATCGCGAAAACAGAGCCTGGGTCGGAACTCGACAAGCTCATCACACGCCTCGACCATTTCAAGGACGTCGATCGCCACCTGACCGGCACGGCGATGCACTAGGCCGTGTGCTCATAAATCGCGAGAGTGGTCGATGTCCGCTCTGCCCCCGAAAGCGGACATTAGTTGCTGGCTTGGGAATGTCCGCTAAGTGCTATTAGCGGACATCCGACATGGAAATCAAAAAACACCATTCTCATCGGCAATGCGCTTCTCGACTTTTGCGCGAAACGCCTGAAGATCAAGCACACATTGAGGGTTCGACGGCGTCCCCGTCGGCATTCCCCATTTCTGGCAATAATGGTTATACTCCGACGCGATTTCCTGAATGCGAAGCCGTTCAGCTTGCGCGCGTGCCTCTGGTACGTTGGGCGCCACAAACGCGGCAAAATAGAGAATAAACGCGGTCAACGTTGCCCAAAGCGCGATATTCACATAGTCGTAAATCTTCCCAACAGAGGAATGTACCTTATTGGCATTCATCGCATCTCTCCTGATGGCTACATCGATGGGAGATACTTATGGGTATTTTCGAAGTCGCGGGAGCCGCGATATTGCTCGTCGCGAAATCAAGAATGAATAACGATGTTCGATTGGAATGACCTTCGGCACTTCCTGGCGGTCGCCCGCAACGGCAGTACAATTGCTGCGTCGAAGGCCCTTGGGGTTAGCCAGTCGACCGTGCATAGACGCCTCGCCGAGCTCGAAAAAAGCATCGCGCATCGTTTGGTGGCTCGCCACGCCACGGGGTACCGCCTCACCGAATTCGGAAAGGAGCTGCAACCTTTCGCCCTTCGGGTCGAAGAAGCGGTTGAAGCGCTGGAGCGCCGTCTGGTGGCGTCAAACGAGACGTTGACCGGATCGGTGCGCGTGACGTGCTCGGAATCTATCGGCTACAGGCTGACGAAATCGCCGGTTCTCGACACCTTTCACAAGCTCTACCCGGGCCTCAGGGTGGAGCTGTTAATGAGCGACCAGGTTTTTGAACTGTCCAAAGGCGCAGCAGACATCGCCATCCGGGCCGGCGCACTTGATGACAATTCGCTCGTCGGACGGAAGATCGCCGACGTTGCGTGGGGCGTCTATGCCAGTCGGTCATATATCGAGCGTTATGGGCGGCCCAAAAATATTGATGAAATTAATAAGCATGCGGTGATTGGGTTTGAGGGCAATATCAAAGACCATCACGCCGGACAGTGGCTTCGAACGGTGGCACCACGGGCAAACGTGGCGGCCCGAAGTGACTCTGTCACGGGACTTATTATGACGGTGAAGTCTGGTGCGGGGCTCGCTCCGTTGCCCATTCCGCTTGCAGGTGCGGAGGCCGAGCTTGAGTTAGTATTCGGACCACTTCCAGGTCTTGTCTCGCAAATCTATTTGCTCACGCATCCCGATTTGCGGCGCACGCCACGTGTCAGCGCCTTCTTCGATTACATAATTGAGAATATCGAAAAAATTCGCCCTGTTTTGATCGGTGCGCGGCCTTAGGTCCGCTTTGGGTCATTAGCGGACATTGCGCGCTGTCCAGGTCATGTCCGCTTTACCCCCGAAAGCGGACATTCACGTTTAAGAATCCACTCATCAGTGCTGCGGCGCCTCAGCGGGCGAAGCGCTCAAATTCCCGGACGACACGCAGGTAGATGTCCCGTTTGAACGGGATCACCAGGTCCGGCAATTCCTGCATCGCCACCCAGCGCCACTCGACGAATTCAGGTTTGTGATCGCCGCCGGGTTGGGCGATATCGATTTCGCCGTCATTGCCGGTGAACCGCAGCGCGTACCATTTTTGCTTCTGGCCACGGTATTTGCCGCCCCAGGCCTCTTTCACGACATGACTCGGCAGGTCGTAAGCCAGCCATTCGGCCACTTCGCCGAGTTTCTGCACCGAGCGAATGCTGGTTTCTTCGTACAGTTCGCGCAGCGCCGCCTTGTACGGGTCTTCGTTTTCATCGATGCCGCCTTGCGGCATTTGCCACACATGTGTGGGATCGACGTGTTCGGGACCGTCCGTACGTCGTCCGATGAATACGAGCCCGGCGCGGTTTAGCACCATCATGCCGGCGCAAGGACGATAAGGCAGTGAATCCTGGGGAGACATTTTCTGTCCGTCAATTCGGGCGCGTCAATATCGCGCTTTCGAATGACGTTACGACGACTTGGCCTTGATCGCCACCATGGTGATCGGCTCGAGCAGGAAGCCGCGCGATTCCGCTTTCTTCGCCCATTCAGCAATTCGCGCGATGGTGGCTGGTTGAGCAGTCGCAAATCCGACCGCGGTTCCGGCGTCGCGTGCTCTCATCTCGAGCCGCGCCAGCGCGCGGTCAATCTCGACCGGTGTCGGGACGACATCGAGGACGATATCGGCCTTGGCAAAAGGCAGGTTGTGGCTGCCGGCGAGCTGGCCCGCAATGCTGCGCGAGGATGAGCCGTCATCGACGAAAATAAGTCCGCGCTTGGCGGCATCCTGCAACACCGGCGCGAGCGCGGGTTCGGATGCGGTAAAGCGCGCGCCCATGTAACTCATGACGCCGACATAGCCCGGGAAGCGGCTCATCAGCCAATGCAGCCGGTCGATATTCTGTTCCGATGACAGCGAGGTCAGCAGTGTTTGCGGACCAGGATCATTGTCCGGGTAGTCGAAGGGCTCCATCGGAACCTGCAACAGCACTTCGTGCTCGTCGGCGCGGGCGTGCTCGGCGAGCTTTTCAAGATCGGCGCCGTATGGTGTCAGCGCGAAGGTCACCGTTGCCGGAAGCTTCGCGAACGCGTCGGCGGTGCCAGAGGCGCTGATGCCAAGTCCGCCAACTACAATGGCAATGACAGGCATGTCTTTCTTGTTCGGCGGGACCTGGCGCGGATGCGCATAACGTGCCGACGGGCGCGTGCCGTCAGGTCCAATTTTCGGAATTGAACCATGACGTGTCGTCTCAAGTAGTTTGGGATCGAGCAACGCGCTTGCCCCGGGCGCATTACCCGGAATGGTAACCTGTTGCTTTGCGCCGCTCGAACCATCGATGATCGTGACCGTTCGCGATCCGGGCGGCGGCGAGGGAGCGACGGCCGGCTCGGGTGCGCTCACGGACGGGCCGTCGTGGCGCGCGTGCTCCTTGCCGTCTTTGTCGCTGTCGCGTGCGGTTTGCTTCGTCGCGGGCTGATCGGTCGCGACGACCGCTACCGGCTCGCCGCCCAACGGATCTTTGACGAATACTGCCCATCCGACGACCACCAGACCGGACAGCCCCAGCACACCGGCCAGCCATTGCGGCGCGGTTCCAGGCATATTCGGCAGGCGCTTGCTTTTGATCTGGCCGAGGGGGGTGTTCAGATCGTCCGGTGCCACTGCGCGGGATCCTCGCGAATCATCGCCGGAGTCTAGCACGCGACGTTTGTACGCTGGGATCGCGACATAGCGCCCTCGGAGCGCGGAATGCGTTGTCTGATTGGTCGTCTTGATTGGTCGTCTTGGGCCTGAAAACGATCGGGGCGGCCGTGTGGCCGCCCCGCACTATCATTTGACGTTCTGCCGGCGCCTAGTTCGGGACCGGCACCTTGGAGTTCGGCGGGAACGCCGAATTCACCTGAGTCCCGCGCAGGAGATCGAGCGCCATGTTGAGCGCCTTGTCGTTCTTGGGCTCCGGCGGAATGTAGGATTGCGAGCCGGTTTGCTCCTTGCCTTCATCGCCCTTGAGATGACCGCGCAACGAGGCCTCGCCCTTGGTATCGGTCTTTGCCTTGAGTTCTTCCGGCACGTCCTGGAGAACCTCGATGTCGGGCGAAATGCCTTTTGCCTGGATCGAGCGACCCGACGGCGTGAAGTAGCGCGCCGTCGTCAGGCGGAGCGCGCCATTGCCCGAGCCGAGCGGAATGATCGTCTGCACCGAGCCTTTGCCGAAAGAACGGGTGCCGATGACGGTCGCCCGTTTGTGATCCTGCAGCGCGCCGGCGACGATTTCAGATGCCGAGGCCGAACCACCATTGATCAGCACAATGAGCGGCTTGTTTTTTGTCAGATCACCGGGCCGAGCATTGAAACGTTGGGTTTCTTCTGCATTGCGTCCACGGGTGGATACGATCTCGCCCTTTTGAAGGAAGGCATCCGATACCGAGATTGCCTGATCGAGCAGGCCGCCCGGGTTGTTGCGCAGGTCGAGAACATAACCCTTGAGCTTGTCGTCGGAGATCTTCGCACCGATGTCGGTGATCGCCTTCTTCAGCCCTTCGGTGGTCTGCTCATTGAACTGCGTGAGCCGGATATAGCCAACGTCCTCGCCTTCGGACTGCGAACGCACCGAACGCACCCGGATGACGTCGCGCGTGATCGATACTTCGACCGGCTTGTCCTGGCCCTTGCGCATGATGGTGAGCTTGATCTTGGTGTTCACTGGCCCGCGCATCTTCTCGACGGCCTGGTTGAGTGTCAGGCCCTGCACCTGCTCGTCATCGAGCTTGGTGATGATGTCGTTCGCCATGACGCCGGCTTTGGCGGCGGGCGTTTCATCGATCGGCGCCACGACCTTGATCAGCCCATCTTCCATCGTGACTTCGATGCCAAGCCCGCCAAATTCGCCGCGGGTCTGCACCTGCATGTCGCGAAAGCTTTTGGAGTCCATGTAACTTGAGTGCGGATCGAGCCCGGCCAGCATGCCGTTGATCGCAGTCTCGATCAGCTTGCTGTCGTCCGGTTTCTCGACGTAATCGGCGCGCACGCGCTCGAACACGTCACCGAACAGATTGAGCTGCCGGTAGGTATCAGCAGCTGCTGCCTTGGCAGTCGCGCCGAAAAGTACGATGCGTGGCTGAACCGCGAGCAGCGTCATTGCTGCTCCCGCTGCCGCGCCGAGAAGAATAAGTGAGGTCTTGCGCATCATCCGCGAACCTTTTCACCTTCGCCAGCTGCCCACCATGGGCCTGGATCGACGGGAACCCCGTCCTTACGAAATTCAACGTAGAGCACCGGTTGGCTGGAACCTGTCGCTAGGATAGCGGCGATATGGGAGCCATTTCCCATAACTGCAACGGGTTCCCCGGTCAGCACGAACTGCCCGAGATCAACTGATATCCGATCCATCCCAGCGAGCAAGACATGATAGCCGCCGCCGACATTAAGTATCAAGAGTTGCCCATAGGACCGAAATGAACCGGCATAGACCACCCAGCCATCGGCCGGCGCCGTAACTTGCGCCCCGGCCCGGGTTGCGATGGAAACGCCCTTTTCCGCCCCGCCATTGGCGTCGGGGGTGCCAAATTCCTTCAACTTGACGCCGTTAACCGGAATAGGAACTTGTCCGCGCAACGAGGCGAAAGCCACGGCGGGAGCCAGACGGCCCGGGTCGCGGAATGCCGATAGCGCGGGACGGCTATCCGAGCGCGCCGCTTCACGCGCTTCGCGTGTCCCCGGATCGAGGCCTTGTTCGAGTTTGGCGATCAAATCTTTGAGATTGTCGACCTGGTGCCCCAGATTTCCCGCGCGAGTCCGTTCGGCGTCGAGCGCCTTCTCACGCTCACCGAGTTGCTTCTGGCGTTCGTCCACCAGCGCGGTCATGCGCGTCTGTTCGCCGCCGAGCGAGGCTATTTCGGTCTTCAGCTGATCGCGCTCTGCGTCAATTTTTTTGCGCAGCGCGACCAAAGCCGAGAGGTCGTTGGCGAGCGCTTCGACTTCATGCCGCATTTCAGGCAACACCGCGCCGAGTACCATCGCTGTCCGTACCGATTGCAGCGCATCCTCCGGACTTGAGATCAGCGCCGCGGGTGGCCGGCGTCCGATCCGCTGCAACGCGGCCAGCACCTCGCCGATCACAGCGCGGCGACCATCGAGCGATTTGCGAATATTGCGTTCGTTGTCGTCGAGCGGCTTGAGCCTTTCTTGCGTAGCCGCGATTTTCGATTCGACGCCACGCAAGCGCGTCGCGGTATCGATCAGATCCTGATTGAGCTTGCGCCGGTCGGCGCCGATCTGTTCGATCTCCCGTTTCAGCGCCGCTTCGGCATCCGCCGATTTGCGTTGTTCGTCGCGCGCGGATTTGAGCTCGTCATCGCGCTGCTTGAGTGCATCGAGCTTTTCCGTATTGCTGTTCTGCGCGAGCAAGACAGGTCGCTCCTGCGCCCCGGTCGTCGCAGCCAGGGCGAGCGGCAATACCAGTCCGAGCCCCGCGACGAGCGCGGTGCGCAGATCGAATTGGCCGAATCCCCAGAAGCAAATCATCGCTTTCACGATACGCCGGCAAGACCGAACGGCAAGCTAATCATCGGTAACCTATTGACGTGGATTGCGACCAAATCGGGGTATGGCGCGGAGAGCCGTCAATTCAGGCTCGATGGTAAGGGTGGCCGGTCAGAATGGTGGTGGCGCGATAAAGCTGTTCCAGCAACATGACGCGGACCAGCTGGTGGGGCCAGGTCGCCGTCCCGAATGACAGGCGCAGGTCAGCCTTCTCGCAGACACTTGGCGCCAGCCCGTCGGCACCGCCGATCATGAATACGATCGCGGGTCGGCCATTGGCCCGCCACTTTGCAAGGTTTGCCGCAAGTCCCGCGCTATCGACATTTTGCCCGCGTGGATCGAGAAGCACGACTGCGGCGTCTTTCGGAATGACGTTGGCCAGCGCGATCGACTCCTCAAGCATGCGCTTGCCGGAATCATCGGCCCGACTTTCCCGAATTTCGATGATCTCAACGTCGCGCAGGCCGAGTTGACGGCCCGTTTGAACCGCGCGCTTGCGGTAGCGCTCGGACAGTTCGGTTTCCGGACCCTTTTTCAGGCGTCCGATAGCGGCAACGACGATGCGCATCGCGCCGCCAGCCTATCAGCTCGACCGCCGTACGTCCTTGCCGGTCGCCGACCACATCTTTTCCAGATTGTAGAAGATGCGGACCTCCGGCCGGAAAACATGAACAATGACGTCGCCGGCATCGATGAGCACCCAGTCGCCCTGCCGCATCCCCTCAACGCGGATGTGCACGGCTCCCGCGGCTTTGAGGTCCTTGACGACGTGTTCGGCAACGGCGCTCACATGACGCTGCGAGCGGCCGCTGGTCACGACCATGTAGTCGGCGATGGACGATTTTCCGGAGAGATCGATGGCGACGCTGTCCTCGGCTTTCATATCTTCAAGACGCGCAAGGACGGTGCTGAGCGTCTCCTTGGCAGTCGGGTGCCGGGAGACGGGTTCGGGCTTACGACGCGAAGCCCGAGAGAGTGCAGGACTATTCAGAGGCGCTGATCCTTTCCGTGGGTTGCACTCACCCCGGTGCGAACCGGGGTCTCAATAAATGATAGTTATCTCGCCCTCTTCTTTCTACCCTGACGCCTGCGGCTCTTGCTACCCAGGCTTTTGGTGCTCAGACGCCTGCGGCTTTTGGCAGCGGTTTTGCGTTTTGGGGCCTTCTTTCCATGTTTCTTACCGCCTGTTTTCGGGCGTTTCGGCTTCTTTGCGCTTTTTGAAGTTTTTGAACTTTTGGAACTCTTGCGGCGCGCTCGGTCGGGCGTTCCGTCCCCTGTGCGCAGCGCGCGCAATGCCGTTGAAGACAGCGGTGATTTGAGGCCGTGCAGATACGCCCATACGGGGGGTTTGCGGTCGGGCAGTGCAGCGGCGTCGTGTTCGGGGATTCGGACGCGGGCAAGGACATTGCCCGCCGGGCTGGCGGCGGCGTAGAGGCTCGGACCAAGGCGGTCGATCACGACGATGGGCACCATCTCCACTATTTTGTGCCACTTCTGCCAGCGATGGAAACTCCGCAAATTGTCCGCGCCCATGATCCAGACGAATCGGACGCCCGGACACCGGGCCAGCAACCAAGATATCGTATCGTAGGTGTACCTCGTCTTAATGACAGCTTCGAGACCGGTGATGTCGATGCGCGGATGACTCGTAAGCGCGCGTGCAGCGGCGATTCGCTTGGCAAGCGGAGCCAGGCCGCGCGTATTTTTGAGCGGGTTGCCGGGCGTGACCAGCCACCAGACACGGTCCAGCTTGAGACGCTTGAGCGCGAGCAGCGCCGCCGCAAGATGGGCCTGATGCGGTGGATCGAAAGTTCCGCCAAAAAGGCCGATCCTCATGCCGGGCGCATGAGGGGGTAGCAGGCGCTCGGCGGTCGCGGGTTTTTTCGATTTCACGGCCGGGTCTGACCGCTGCCGTGGATACGATATTTGAACGTCGTGAGCTGATCGACGCCCACTGGCCCGCGCGCATGCAGCCGTCCGGTAGCGATGCCGATCTCGGCGCCGAAGCCAAATTCGCCACCGTCGGCGAATTGGGTCGACGCATTGTGCAGCACGATCGCCGAGTCGACCTCGCGCAGGAACCTGTCGGCAGCGGCCTGGTCGTCGGTGACGATCGCATCGGTGTGATGCGACCCGTAGTGCTCGATGTGCTCGATCGCCGCGGAAAGGCCGTCCACCACCTTGGCGGCGATGATGGCATCGAGATATTCGGTGCCCCAGTCTTCCTCGGTTGCCGATTTCACCCGCTTGTCGGCCGCCAGAGTTGTCTGGTCGCCACGTATTTCGCAGCCGGCGTCGATCAGCATGTCGATCAGTGGCTTGAGGTGGGTAGATGCGACCGCACGATCGACCAATAGCGTCTCCGCCGCGCCGCAGACGCCTGTCCGGCGCATTTTGGCGTTGAGGACGATTTTTTTGGCCATATCGAGCGCGGCCGCTTCGTGAACGAAGACGTGGCATACGCCTTCAAGGTGCGCAAATACCGGCACGCGCGCCTCGGCCTGCACGCGCGCGACCAGGCCTTTGCCACCACGCGGCACGATGACGTCGAGATTGCCATCGAGCCCCGCCAGCATCAGGCCAACGGCCGCGCGGTCGCGGGTCGGGACAAGCTGGATGGAAGACTCCGGCAAGTTGGCGGCGCGCAAGCCTTCGGTCAGTGCTGCAAGGATCGCGCGGCTTGAACGCATGCTATCGGAGCCCCCGCGCAAGATCGCCGCGTTGCCCGCTTTCAGGGACAGCACGCCGGCGTCGGCGGTTACGTTCGGCCGGCTCTCGTAGATGATGCCCACCACGCCAAGGGGCACACGAACCCGCTCGATGCGCATGCCGTTGGGCCGCGTCCAGGATTCAGTGACGGCGCCCACGGGGTCCTTGAGCGCGCGTACGATATCGATGCCCTCGGCGATGGCTTCCACCCGCTTGGTGTCCAGTGAAAGCCGGTCGAGAAATGCCCCGGCCACGCCGGCGGCCCGCGCTTCCGCGATATCCTCTGCATTGGCAGCCAGGATAGACGACGTCTGGGCGCGAATGGCCGCAGCCATAAGCTGCAAAGCACGGTTTTTCTGCTCGGCCGGGGCCAGCGCGAGGATCCGGGCAGCCGCGCGGGCGCGGCGTCCGATCTCGCCCATGGCAGCGGCGATATCGCCGGAGCCCTCGATGCTTTTGAGTGAGGCGGTCATTTTCGGTAGAAAACCCGTGAAAACCCTTGTCCAAGGGCACTTTCCTACCACGTCGGGGGTCGCCCGGCGAGGTCGGCCCCTGGGGATGCCGCTTGGGGATTACGTGGATAACGTCACGGCGAATGCAACGCATTACATGGCCTACACATTGGAAGAGCAGGGTGACGGTATTGCAGGAGGTGGGTCATGGCGTTCAGTTCAGGCCGTCTTCCCAGTCGTTTTCCAGTCGGCACCAAATTCGTGATCGAGGGAAAACGCCGTGGAGAAGGCCAGGTGCAAGTGTTCAACCGGTATCTGGAATTCCCGGACGGGACGTTTTTCCCGCTGCCGGCCCGGCCCCCCGAACGTAAGACGGCGCCAGCGGGGCGGCGCGCCCGGCGCTTGCGTTCGCGCGGCCACTGACCGAGTGGTCGGCCAAAGGCCCAGCCGTTCGACCTGATGGGGTCTTTGGCCAATTCACTGGCCGGCCCCGCGGCGGGTGGCGTCTTGGGCGTCTTGGGGCGTTTTGGCCTAGTCGGCCAATGGCCTAGCTGTCGCTCGATTTGAGAGCCTATAAACGCGAAAACCCCAGCCTCCGGTGGGCTGGGGCTAACGGGCGATCGGTCAATCGCCTTTTTTCCACATGAGTCACGTCAGTCGCGTCGTGCCGGGACAACGCCCGACCGGACTCCGGGTTCCCATCCAAATCGGCAGTGCTACTCGCCACCTAAAACAAGATCATCCCGGTGGATCATCTCAGTGCGGCCGGTGTAGCCGAGAATCAGCAGAACGTCGGCGGACGATCGTCCTTTGATTTTCTCGGCATCCTCGGCGTCATAGGCGACAAGCCCGCGGCCGACTTCATGCCCGTCGGGTCCGCGCACGACGACCGCGTCGCCGCGCCCGAATGCGCCCTCGATTTTGATCACGCCCGCCGGCAACAAACTCTTGCCGGAATGCAGCGCACGCACCGCGCCGGCGTCGATCACCAGAGCGCCGCGTGGCTCGAGAGAACCTGCAATCCATTTCTTGCGCGACGTCACCGGATTGGCCGGAGTGAGAAACCAGGTGCAGGCTGCCCCTTTGCCAATCGCTTGCAGTGGATTCTGTACGTGCCCCGATGCGATGACCATGTGCGTGCCGGCCGTGGTGGCGATCTTGCCGGCCTCGATCTTGGTCAGCATGCCGCCGCGCGCGGTTGCGGATTCGGAAACGCCCGCCATCGCTTCGATCTCGGGCGTAATGCGCGCGACAACGGACACCAGCTTGGCGTCTGAACCCGCGCCGGGCGGCTTGTCGTAAAGACCGTCAACATCCGAGAGCAGGACGAGCAAATCGGCGCTCATCATCGTCGCGACGCGGGCGGCAAGCCTGTCATTGTCGCCGTAGCGGATCTCGGTGGTGGCGACGGTGTCGTTTTCGTTGATCACCGGCACGCTGCGCCATTCGAGAAGCTTGGCGATCGTGGAGCGCGCATTGAGATAGCGGCGACGCTCTTCGGTATCGCCCAAGGTGACCAAAACCTGACCGGCTGTGAGGCCGTGGCTGCCAAGCGCTTCCGACCACGCGCGCGCCAGGGCGATCTGTCCGACCGCGGCCGCAGCCTGGCTGTCCTCGAGCTTGAGTGCGCCGGCGGGCAACTTGAGCACGGCACGGCCGAGCGCAATCGCGCCGGATGACACGACCAGCAGGTCGCATTTGTTCTTGTGCAATGTGGCGATGTCGGTGGCCAGGCTGGCGAGCCAGTCGCGCTTGAGCCCGCCGGCGGACGCATCCACCAGCAGCGATGAGCCGACTTTCACGACAATTCGGCGAAAGTCCTTAAGCGACGGCGTTTTCGACATGGTCCCGGGGACATGATTGCAATACCGCCGGCTGTCTAGCATGCCGTTCTTGGGTTCGTCATCGCTGCTCGTAGGGCAGGCAATGTCTCGATATTTGGCGTTCAACGCCTTAGTGTCGTCGTCGGCTGTTCGACATAAGCTCGTCACTCGCCGGGGCAAAGCGATGCGGCTTGCGGTCTATGGCGCGGTGTTGGTGATTACCCTTGGCAGTGTATTGCTGGGGCTCGACTGGCTGTCGGCTCCGATGTCGCCGATGGCCGACACCGAGGCCGGATTGCATGCGCCGCCCGCGGTCCGGCCACCACCGGCACCGGTGGCCGTTACGCCGGTTGCGCCCAATGCACCGATCGGCGCGCCGATCGTGTCGCCGAAACTGGTGGCGCCTGCGGTCCCGAGCGCGCCCGCCGCAACAGCCGAGCAAGCACCCGCTGTGTCGCCGATCGTGGCGCCGGAGCCGGAAGTGCAGTGTAATGTTGATGCCTGCACGGCCGCCTATCGATCGTTCCGCGCGTCGGACTGCACGTATATGCCGAACGCCGGACAACGCAGGCTTTGCACGAAATAGCCCGCCGAATAGTTCCAACACGCTGCAGAAAGTTGCGCGGAACCGGCTTGGCAGCGCGGGCGTTGCGTCTCGACACGGCCACCCCTATCGCGGATCAAACAATGCAGTTCCTCGTCTATCTGACCGTATTGATGGTTTCGATCAGCACTGTTCTGCTCGAAGTCCATTGGCTGACCTCGCCGGCACCGCAGCCCAGGCCTGTGGTGCAAGCCGCGAACGTGTCCGCGCAGCCTCGGAAAGTCGAAGGCCCGACCGCGGCGCTCAGTCCGGTCTATCCGAAGACCGCGGAGACAACACCCGCGGCGCCGACCGACGCGCAGCAGCAGCCGCAAGCCTCGACAAATACGGCAAGCGCGCCAGCCGCGGTTGCGACAAATTTTGAGCCACTAAAGCCACCGGTCGAGACGACAGGCGTTGCTGCGCGCACGGAGGACACCAGGGACCCCGCAACAACTTTTGTCGCGCCCGTGCAAGCGGCGGCGTTGAACAACCGCTGCGACGTGCAGGCGTGTTCGAGTGCTTATCAGTCCTTCCGCGCCGCCGATTGCACGTATCAGCCTTTCGAGGGTGCGCGGCGGATCTGCGAGAAACCGCCGGTGCAACGCACCACCGCGCGCGAGCAGACAGAGAGACCGGAGCGGCGCCAATTGAGCCGGGACGTGACGCCGCTGAGCCGGGACGTGACGCCGCGCGACAGCGAGCGCACGATCGGACGGCGGGTCTATGACGATCCCGATGAGGGCGATGCGCAGGTTGACGACGAATCGGACCGGATCAGCCTGTTCAGCGTATTCAGGCCGCGCTGGTAGCTTCCTCGCGCCCGATCAATCGCTAGTACACCACCACCGAGCGAATCGATTTGCCTTCGTGCATCAGATCGAACGCATCGTTGATCTTGTCGAGCGGCATGGTGTGGGTAATCAAATCGTCGATATTGATCTTGCCGTCCATGTACCAGTCGACGATTTTCGGCACGTCGGTGCGGCCGCGCGCGCCGCCGAAAGCCGTACCTTTCCAGACGCGGCCGGTGACGAGTTGAAATGGCCGCGTGGCAATCTCCTGACCGGAGCCGGCGACACCGATGATGATGCTTTCGCCCCAGCCGCGGTGGCAGCATTCCAGGGCCTGGCGCATCACGTTCACATTGCCAATGCATTCAAACGAGAAATCCGCGCCGCCGCCGGTGAGGTCGACGATCGCCTGCACAACTTTGTCTTTGCCGACCTCGTCCGGGTTGACGAAATGCGTCATGCCGAATTTCTCGGCGATGGCGCGGCGTGCCGGATTGAGGTCGATGCCGATGATCTTGTCGGCGCCCACGATGCGCGCGCCTTGAATGACATTGAGTCCGATACCGCCCAGTCCGAAAACGGCGACGTTCGCGCCCGGCCAGACTTTCGCGGTGTTGATGACAGCGCCGACGCCAGTGGTGACGCCGCAGCCGATGTAACAGATCTTGTCGAACGGAGCGTCCTCGCGGACCTTGGCGAGCGCGATTTCCGGCAACACCGTGAAATTCGCGAAGGTCGAACAGCCCATGTAGTGGAAGACCGGGTCGCCGTCGCAGCGAAAGCGGCTGGTCCCATCCGGCATGACGCCCTTGCCCTGCGTGGCGCGGATCGCGGTGCAGAGATTCGAACGGCGCGACAAGCATGTTTTGCATTGCCGGCATTCCGGCGTGTAGAGCGGAATGACGTGGTCGCCGGCTTTCAGCGTGGTGACGCCTGCGCCGACCTCGCGCACAATGCCCGCGCCCTCATGTCCGAGGATTGCCGGAAACAGTCCTTCCGGATCGGCGCCCGACAGCGTGTAGGCATCGGTGTGACAGATGCCGGTCGCCTTGATTTCTACCATGACCTCACCGGCCTTCGGTCCTTCGATCTCGATGGTCTCGATGGTGAGAGGCTCGCCGGCTTTCCAGGCGACTGCGGCGCGGGTTTGCATGATTGTCTCCGTGTACGCTTTACGGCTGCCAGGCCGCTTCTTCCGTTTGCGGATTGTCGGCGAGGTCGCGTGCCTTGTCGATCACCTTGAGCAGCGCACGCAACGTTTCCGGAACACCTTGGCCGGACGCCGACGACAACACGAGCGGCGTTTTCCTGCAGGCTTTTTTCAGGCGGGCGGATTGTTCCTTGATCGCCTCCGGCGTCAACGCGTCGGCCTTCGAAAGCGCGACGATCTCCGGCTTGTCCATGAGCCCCTGTCCGTACGCCTTCAATTCCGCGCGGACGGTTTTGTAGGCTTCGCCGGCATCCTCGACGGTGCCGTCAATCAGATGCAGCAACACGCGGCAACGTTCGGTGTGGCCAAGGAAGCGATCGCCGAGGCCGACGCCTTCATGTGCGCCTTCGATCAGGCCCGGCAGATCGGCCACCACGAACTCGCGCTCATCCACGCGCACGACACCAAGCTGCGGATGCAGCGTGGTGAAGGGGTAGTCGGCGATCTTGGGTTTGGCGGCGCTCACCGTCGCGAGGAAGGTGGACTTGCCCGCGTTGGGCAAGCCGATCAGCCCTGCATCGGCGATCAGCTTCAGGCGCAGCCGGATGGTGCGCTCCTCGCCCGGCTGGCCGGCATTGGCACGGCGCGGCGCACGATTGGTGGACGACTTGAAATGCGCATTGCCAAAACCGCCATTGCCGCCCTTGGAGATCGTGACGCGTTCTCCGATTTTGGTGAAATCGGCGATCAACGTTTCTCCGTCTTCTTCGTAAACCTGCGTGCCGATCGGCACTTTCAGGACAATGTCCTTGCCGTTGGCGCCGGCGCAATCCTGGCCCATTCCGTTACCGCCGCGCTGTGCCTTGAAATGCTGCTGGTAGCGGTAGTCGATCAGGGTATTGAGGCCAGTAACCGCCTCCACCACGACGGCGCCACCGTTGCCGCCATCGCCCCCGTTTGGCCCGCCGAACTCGATGAATTTCTCGCGCCGGAACGACACGCAGCCGTTCCCGCCCGCGCCGGACGCAATATAGACCTTGGCTTCGTCGAGGAATTTCATGGCGTCAGGGTATATCGCATCGCGCGCCCTAACGCGAAAGAGCGCCGGCCGTAATTCTTTGGCTATTTCAACCGCATGCCGTCCTTGGGGCTATTTGCAATTGAATATCCGGGCTCGGCAAAGGGCGGGCCCCGGCGGGAAAAGATGGTGACAGATTCCCGTCGGGGCCTCGGCTTCGCGCCGTTCGTTTGAGGGGGCTTCAAATTACGGCACGAAACTTCGCTGAATGCGGAACGCGGCGGACAACACGTTTTGATCGTGTGCGCTGAATAGTCCGGACGGAATGGTCCCGTTGGCTGACACATTCACCGGACCTTCAAACGCCGTGTTGATGTGGTTGTAGAGAATGTCCAATCCCAATTCCAAACCCGTGGCCGGAGTCCAGATGGTGCGGGTGCCGATCTGCCAGAAACTGAAATCGGGATTGCAATTGGCTGGTGTAAATCCGCCGGCACTCGTGAATGCACCGGCGCCTCCTGGTGCGAGACCTGCACAGATCTCCGCGGTGGCATTTTGATTGTACGAGATGTTCTCGTAACCGCCGTAGAGCGACGTCCGCCACGCCGGAGTCCAGTTATGCTCGATGCCGGCGGTCACGCTCCAGGCCGTCGTCAGTTCAAGATCGCTCCCGACACCGGCGTAAACGGCATCAGTGACGAAACCCATTCCGATGCTGTCGCCTCTGACAACGTTAAAAGTACTTTGCCCTTGGCCGGCATAGGCTGACGCGCCTCTCGAATAGACAGCCTGAATTCCGAGCGTATCGCCACGGGCCGTTGGCAGATTGAGGACCGTCCCGACCGTTGCCGCGTAGCCCAGTTTGTCATCCGGGTGGCCAAAGGCGGGCAGACCGCCGGCGCCGCCGCCGATCGCCAATGCCGTCCCGCCATTCGCTGCCGACGTGCCGGAGGAGTAGTAGGTCGCCGCGACGTCGGACAAGGCAACCGAGGCCTGTACCGCACCCCACGCCCGGTCCAGCCGGACGTTTCCGACAAGATTTGGCAGGGTCTGTCCGGCTTGCGATGTGGATGTGCCGGTGCCGAGATTGTTGACGGTATTCAGGTTCAGGAAGGCACTCGTACCGACTGTGTTCACGACCGGCTTGCTTCGGGACGTGTGCTCTTCGGCGGACACTGTTGCTGAAAGGCCATCCCTGAAATCCGCGGTGTATCCGAACAAGTTGATGCCGGTGCCGCCAGAATCGCTGCCAATGATATTGGTCTGGTACGAATGCTGACTGAAACTGTAGATGTCGAAGAACGAGACGGCGCGGCCGGCGGTCAGGCCGCCGAATTGGAGAAACGCGCGGTCGATATAGGCGACCGCTCCGCTTCCAGCGTTTACGTTATCGCCGGTCGTCCATTGGATTCCGGTTCGTGCGTAACTGCGCACAATGCCGTAGTCCGTTTGCTGGCGGGTGTCCAACGTCCACAAAGAACGTGAACGCTGCACGAACGAATTCGAACTCACGATTGTTGACGCTATCGCGATTGTTCGCCGATCCCGGTCCAACTGCGGGCGTCAGTGTGCCGCCGGCGTTGACGTCAGCTTCGGCACGCAGGTAGCCGCCGACCTTGAGACAGATGTCGGTGCCTGGAATGTAATAGAAGCCGGCGCCATAGAGCGAGCACACTTTGACGTATTGGATCGGCTTGACCTTTACCGGCAAGTCTGCCGCCTGGGCGGTTGCGACTGTCAAAAGACTGGCTGCTCCTGCAAGCAGGACGTTTTGAATTCTCCTCATCGTCATTCTCCCGTTTGTTGAGGAGTCGTCCCGCAGCACCGCGCTGCGTCCGGACTGTCGCCTCCATCTTCCTCTCCTCGCGACATCCGTCTCGATGTCTCGAAGAGTGATGCGAACGTGGCAGCCCGCGAGAGCAGATTCGAATCACCAAGATTCGATCTGACTCACGATTTTTCTGACGGAGTGTTGCGGCAGATGTGAAAGAAATTCGGGAATAAATTTTCGAATTTCAAATCGATTTGTCTCGCGCGGTTATGTTAGATCGCCGGCGCGCGCTTCAATCACGAACGCTCAACAAACAAACGATTTCAGAAAAAATTCCATCTTTGTTTGCATTTCTGGCGAGTGCGTTGTGCATGAAGAGTGCCGTTTTGACTTGCGGATTCATACAAACATCGTGCGAAAAAATGAAAATGAAAAATATTCCCGGAGCATCCAGAAGCGACAAACAGCGCGAATCGATTCACGCCGCTGAATTTCCAACGTGAGACGAAAACGTTTCGACCGACGCTCGCTGACGGCGGCCTCGGACAGAGATAGTGTTCAATAGACAGGATGCGCTGACCGACAAGATTTTGTGTCGTCCACTTGTTCAGTGGATTTCAGCGCCAGGCTAGCCGGGACAGTTACTGTTTACCGGCCTTTCTTGATAGTCAGCATCAGCCGTTGGCGAGCGCGCGCGAGCCGTGACATCACGGTTCCTATCGGCACTTCAGTCGCTTCGGCGATCTCGCGATAGTCGAGGCCCTCGACGTCGCGCAACACGAGCGTTTCGCGGAACGGAGTCGGCAGTGCCGCAATCGCCGCACGGAGCTGCTCGGCATCGACTTTTGCGATCAATGCAGCTTCCGGCGTTTCGCCGTTCGAGTCGCCTGGCTTGGTTTGCTCAAGTTCGACTGCCTCGAGATCTTCGACCGTGAAAACGGTGGTCGGACGATTCTTGCGGAGCCATGAATAGGCCGTGTTGCGCACGATGCTCAGCAACCAGGAGCGCGGATTGCCGCCGGCGTATTCGCGAATGGCACGGAAGGCGCGCAGCGACGCATCCTGCACCACGTCCTCGGCATCGGTACGATTGCCGGTGAGCCAATGCGCCAGCCGGTACGCCTCATCGATATGCGGCAGCACAATGCTTCTGAAGCGCGCGTTATCGTCGAGCCCGCTCGTCGGATCATGGGCGTCGGACGCAACCAAGCGCATCGCTGGCCTTTCGGATTGTGCGGGCCGGGTCCTGGCCTGCAGTGAGATGATTGACATAGCGCCGGTCCCGGTCCGCTACAATTCGGTCTGGCTGGCGCGGAATAACTGAGCGAAATCCTCCAGTTCTTTCGCTTCAAGATCCGAAATTGCCCAGTAGCTCGTGCCTTTTTCGACCCAATGCACGATGTTGTAGCCGTTGACCGTACGCGGTGTCCGCTCCAGCTCGAACCGGCTTTCGGCCGGCACGGCGGTGAGGCTGATCAGATGCTTGGCACGACGATAGACCAACGTCGAAACAGGCGAGCGGTCGACCACTTCAATGCGGCCGCCGATCAGGGTGAAGTCCTCCTTGGTCAGGTCGACGACCCGGGGCGAGGCCGTGATGCGGCCATTGAACCATGGTTTTACGGTGTGACGGTCGGACGAAACGACGTCGACCGGCTCCGGCGCCATCAGCGCGCGGATGTGATCGGAAACGAGTGCGTCCGCGACCATGGTCGGTTGTTGTTGAGACCCAACCACGAGCCAGGTTGAGGTGCTTGTGACCATCGCGGTGACCAGGATCGAGGCCGCGAGGGCGCGCCAGGATGTTGATTGACGCACGCGGGTTTTCCGCAGGCCGCCGACCGACGCCTCAACGCGCCCGCGTAGCCCGGGTGGCGTCGTCTCGCGCGGGAGGCGCTCGTAAATCAGCTGCTGGAGCGCCTTGATGCGCTCGGCCTCTGCGGCGAGCGCCGGCTCCTTGTCCATCTGCTGCGTGATGCCCAATGCGTTGGCGGGATCGAGCTCACCGTCAAGGTAAGCATGGACCAGCAGCACGGAGTTATCGTCGGTCTTTGAACGGGTCATGGTCGATTTTCCAATGGTGGCCGCCCGGTCTGGTATTTCAGCGCTTCGCTCTCTGACACGGGGGCACCGGTATTTTACTAACTCCTGCAATAATTTAGGTCACTCTATCACCTGAAGACAGAGTGAACCCAGAAATAAGAACTCAGGCACGGGTCAATTCATTCCCGTCGGCTGCATATTTTTTAGTCCGTAGAAACAGGGCAGGCCAAGGCCTGCCCTGTTTTTGCAGCTCAGTAGTTACGGAGCATTTCATTGTAGCCGACGCTTCCGCCGCCAGTGGCTTGCGGCGCGTCCGGGCCACCGACCGAACCGAAACCCGGGACCGACGCGAATGCTTGGGTCCCAGTGTGATTGACGGCGCTTTTCTCGTGATGCGCGGCCGTCGTGGTGCTTGAGAATGGCAAAACATTGCCGGTGCCGCTGTCCGGATCGAACGACTGTGCAAATGCCGGGGTTGCAACGGCCGTCAGCACGGCGAGTGTGGTCAGAAACTTTTTCACGTCTTTTCTCCTCAGTTCAAAATCGTCAGGGGTTAGTGGAAACATCCGGCGTCAGCATTGGCGGCGAATGGCGCGGCCGTGGTGGCCACGCAACGAAGACCGGAAATTGGGTGAAAAATTCCTCTACGGGCGAAACTAACGCCGCGATTTCGATAACGTTTTTATGAAACAAGATTGAGAAGGCAGGCGGGAATAAATTTTTGTTTATGTCATGATTTGAAGCGAGGACGCACCGCACATTTAAACAGAGCGGGCGCGGCGTTGACATTTCCGTGATGTCAACGCGCGCGGGAATAAATTTCTGCCTTGCTCAGTCTCCTCTCCGTAAGCGTCACATTCGACATGGGAGACACGACAATGGCAGACCGCGATGACGGAATGAATCGCCGAAAGGTACTTGAGTGCATGACCTGGGCGGGGACCGGCGTGCTCTGGACGGTCGCCGGCGGAGTGCCAACCTCGCTCGGCATCATCGATGAGGCGGTGGCAGCGACGCCGAAAGGGTTCACCTTCCTGCAAATCAGCGATAGCCACATGGGCTTCGACAAGCCGGCCAATCCGAACGCCAAGGGTACGCTCGAGGAATGCATTGCGCGTGTGCGCGCACTGCCGGCGAAGCCGGCATTCATGATTCACACCGGCGACATCTCGCATCTGTCGAAGCCGTCGGAGTTCGATGATGCGGAGCGGATCATTTCGCAAGCCGGTGCCGACGTGCATTACGTGCCCGGTGAACACGACCTGCTCGACGAAGATCAGGGCAAGCTCTATCTCGACCGATACGGTCGCGGCACCAAGGGTGCCGGCTGGTACAGCTTCGACGCTGATGGCGTGCACTTCATCGGCCTCGTCAATGTCGTCAACCTGAAGGCTGGCGGCCTCGGCAATCTCGGCGCGGAGCAGCTCGCCTGGCTGGAAGACGACGTCAAAGGCCGTTCGGCCTCACAACCGATCGTCGTGTTCGCGCACATCCCGTTGTGGACCGTCTACCCCGAATGGGGTTGGGGCACCGAGGATGGTGCCAGGGCGCTCGGTCTGCTCAAGCGTTTCGGTTCGGTGACCGTGCTTAACGGTCACATTCATCAGGTCATGCAGAAGGTCGAGGGCAACGTCGCGTTCCACACGGCGCGTTCGACGGCATTCCCGCAGCCGGCGCCTGGTGCCGCGCCGTCGCCCGGCCCGATGAAAGTGGCCGACGACAAGCTGCGCACCATGCTCGGCATCGCCAGCGTGACGTTCAAACAAAACGAACAGCGGCTCGCCATCATCGACACGGCGTTGCAGAGCTGAGTCCAATCATGATCGGAGTGAAGTCAGTGCTGAAGTACATTATTGCGGGCGCCGCGGCGGTGTTTGTTCTTGCCGCGACGCCGACCTTTTCACAGGCCGTTTCTCAGGCCATGGCAGAAGACGCGGCGGTCAAGATCGACAATTTTACGTTCGGGCCGCAGGAACTGAAGGTAAAGGCGGGTACGACCGTTACTTGGACCAATGGAGACGACATTCCGCATACCGTCGTCTCGCCCAACAATTTCAGGTCGAAGGTGATGGATACCGACGGGACCTATTCCTTCACGTTCACGACCCCGGGCACCTACAAATATTTTTGTTCCCTGCACCCGCACATGACGGGGACAATCATCGTGGAGGCGGCAACCGGCAGCGTCGCACCGCCGCAATCACCTCAATAAACTGCGATGCTTGCCGGCGAACGCGCGTGGCGGAAATGCAGCCATACCCGGCAATCAGGCCTGAATATTTTTGCGCACATTGCGGCGTGACGCAGGCGGGCCCTCCCCCGAAATGGGGGAGGGACGGATGGCCTTACGAGACGCGCTTCATGCGGCCCCAGGTCTTGAGCGCCGACCAGATGCGCCGCTCAAGCCGGAACCGGTCGATCGGCGCCGACGACTTGATCGCGTTGATGCGGTAGAGACCGACGCCGGTCCACTGGAATCCGCACTTCTCCAGCACCCGGCGCGACGCCGGATTGGTGACGCGCGCTCCGGCCTGCAACGACTCATGCGTAAGATCGGTGAAGGCATAATCAATCACCGCATGCAGCGCCTCGGTCGCGTAGCCTTTGTTCCAGTGAGGTACGCCGAGCCAGTAGCCCAGCTCGGGCGTCTCGTCGTAGTGGAACATGATCCCGCAAGCGCCGATGACGGTTTTGTCGCGCAGCGTGATCAGGAAGGCGGCCTCGCCGTCCTTGTTTGCCCCGCCAATGAATTTTTCGGCATCCGCTACTTTGTAGGGATGAGGAATGCGCGCGGTATTTTCCGCGATGCGGCGGTCGTTGGCGAGCGCTGCTACCGCTTTAGCGTCCTCGAGGCGTGCTGCGCGCAACGTCAGCCGCTTGGTCTCGAGGACGGGGATACTGGCTTCGCGAAATCGTCCGCTTGGTATTTCTTCCAGCAGTGTCATGGCACAGGCTCCAGGTTAAAAAGCGAAGAGGGGGAGCCGGTCACCCGTCTCCCCCTCTCAGAGCCCTACGAGGCCCCGCCGGATCGACTGGATGACCGGCGGACCTCGATTTTTGTCCACCGTTTTACTCTGCCGCGGCCTCCGTCATCGGTACAACGGACACGTAGGTGCGGCCTTTAGCTTTCGTTGCGAACTGAACCTTCCCATTAACGAGTGCGAACAGCGTGTGATCTTTGCCGGTACCGACATTGCGGCCGGCGTGCCATTTGGTACCGCGCTGGCGCGCAAGGATATTGCCGGCGAGCACGATTTCGCCGCCGGTCGACTTCAAGCCGAGCCGCCGGCCCGCGGAGTCGCGGCCGTTTCGTGAAGATCCGCCTGCTTTCTTGTGCGCCATAGTGGTCTCTCGAATTCTCTTACTGTGTACACCGATTCCGTGACGGAATCATCTCACTTCTTCTTGCTCTTTGTAGCCGGCTTGGCGGGCTTTTTTGCGGCCGCTTTTGCCGGCTTTTTGGCCTTTGCCTTGGCGGTTTTGGCCTCCGTCGCCGGGGCAGCCTCCGCTTCCGCCTGCGGCTTTGGCTCGCGCTTGGGCCGCGGCGTCGCGGTTTTCGATGGCTTGGCACCACCGGTGAGGATTTCGGTGATGCGGATCACCGAAAACTCGTGGCGGTAGCCGCGCTTGCGCCGTGAATTCTTGCGGCGGCGCTTCTTGAAGGCGATGACCTTGTCGCCGCGCGTGTGCTGGAGCACCTCGCCGGCGACCGTCGCGCCGGAGATGGTCGGCGTGCCGAGTTGCGGCGTGTCACCGCCAACCACCAGCACTTCGCCGAACTCGACGATCTCGCCGGGCTGGCCGTTCACCCGGTCGATCCGAATGACGTCCTCGGCGGCAACCCGGTACTGCTTGCCGCCGGTTTTAATGACTGCGAACATCGTTCTTCCCTTGTGTTCGTCCCCGGTGCTCGGACTATTCCGGACCGGCTTCTTTCAGTCGGTTTGTTTTGTGTTTTTAAGGGCTTAGAAAGCCCTTGAAAAAGCACGCGGACCCAAAGGTCCGCGCGCCATGCTTATGGCGGGGAATAGTGCGGCCTGTCAAGAAAACCTGACGGTCATGGGGGCGGGCGGCAAAACCGGCGAAACAACGTTAATGCCGGCGCGCTCAGGTCTCGCTTTTGGCGGGCGTCGAATCCGACCAGGTGCCGGTATCGCCGTCGCTGCCTGACTGCACCAGCCGGTAGCCGACCCCCAGCTCGGTCACCAGAATTTTTGGCGAGTCCGGATGCGGCTCGATCTTCTGGCGCAGCTTGCGCACGAAGATGCGCAGATAGTGCGTGTCATGCACGTGGATCGAACCCCAGACTTCCTTCAGGAGGTGCTGGTGGGTGACCACATTGCCCGCGTGTTGCGCCAGGACCTGCAGCAAACGGTATTCTTTCGGGGTCAGGGTCAGGCGCTTTTCGTTGAGCAGCACCGCGCGCGCGGCGAGATCGATGGTGAGCGGGCCGGCTTTGACGGTCGGTTCGCCGGACACGGCGCGCATCTGCCGCCGCAGCGCCACCCGCACCCGTGCGAGCAATTCGGCCATGCCGAACGGTTTGACGACGTAATCGTCTGCGCCGAGTTCCAGCAGGCGCACCTTCTCCGTTTCACTCGAGCGCACCGACAGCACGATGATCGGAACGCTCGACCACGAGCGGATTCGTTCGACCACGTCGGAGCCATCCATGTCGGGCAGGCCGAGATCCACGATCATCAGATCGATCGGCCGCAGTGTTGCCGAACGGACAGCCTCGCCACCGGTTCCGGCTTCATGCACGACAAAGCCATTGAGCTCGAAGCCGGTGCGCAGGAACCGACGGATCTGGATCTCATCGTCGACGACGAGAACGATGGGGGCGGGCTCACTCATCGGCATCGCTTTCCATTTGCGGGACGGCAGCTTGCGTCACCGGCAGTTCGATCGACACGGTTGTGCCAAGCGCCGGGCCCTCGCTGACAGCAGTAACCTTCCCGTCATTCGCGGCAATAAATGCGTTGGCGATCCAAAGGCCAAGCCCGGACCCGCTGGTGGTCGCGGCATGACGTTCGCCGCGCGCAAACCGGTCCCAGATTTTTGACTTTTCTGCATTGGTCAGCCCGGCGCCGTGGTCGGTGACACTGATGATCAAATGGCCGTCACGCGTCTGCGCACCGACCAAGATCTGGGTGCCGGATGCGGAATACTTCACGGCGTTGTCGAAGATCTGTATCAGCGCTTGCTGCACCAGCACAGGGTCGACATGAATCAACGGCAAGTCCGGCGGCAGATCAACTGCGAGACGGCGATCCGTGAGGCGGTGACGGCAGCGTTCGGTCGCGGAATTAATGATGTCGGTGGGGTCAGCCCATTCCGCGTGCGGTTTGACTCCGTCGCTGCTGATGCGGGTCGCGTCGAGCAGATTTTGGATGTCGTTATTTAGGCGCTCGGCTTCATCGCGCACGTCGTGCACAAGCGCGGTCAGCTTCTTTTCCTTTTGCAGTGCCGGCGCCGCGCTCAGCACCGTTGCGGCGCCCAGGATGGACGCAAGCGGTGTGCGCAGCTCGTGGCTGACCGAGCCGATCAGGGCCTCACGCAGCTGGTCGGTCTGCGAGCGCATACGTGCTTCGTTGATGGCGTGGGCGACGCCGAGCCGTTCGAGCGTGGCCGTTGCATCCGCCAGCACCGCATCGACGCGGATGCGCAGTTCGTCGGAGCGCTCTTTCGATTCACGGCCGAGATTAATGGCGATGACACCGAATTCGGGAGCCTTTGGCGAGACGGCGCGCACGAGCCAGATCTCACCGCTCTCGGCCGTTACCGTTGCGCCGGCTGCGGTATCGCGGTGGCCCGATGCGGCCTCGACCACTTCAGTCAGGACGCGTTCGGGCACGGTCACGCCTGCGCGCCGTCCGCTGCTGTTCGAGGCTTCGCGCGCGCTCGGGAACAACACGACGTTACGCTGCATGATGCTGGCGAGATGATCCTCGATGGCTGCATGGATGTCGGAAACATCGAATGCCACCGCGAGCCTTCGCGAGAACGCATAGAGGTCGCGCAGGTCGATCTCGCGCTGGCGCGCCATCTCCAGTTGCCATTTGAGGCGCGTGGCAAGCTGACTCACGGCCACCGCAACGAAGATGAACAGGATCAGGTCGATGACCTCCTGCGGATCCTTGATGCGGAAGCTGTACAGCGGCTCATAGAAAAAGAACGCGGATGCAAGCACGCCGCAAATGGCTGCGACTACGGCTGAAACGACTCCCCAGCGCGTCGCCGCGATCACCACCGGGACCAGAAAAACAACGGAACCGTGGGCGAGGCCTGTTTCCCAAACCAGGGCGAACAGCACGGCTGTCAAAACCGCGACCAGCCCGAGCGTCATAAAGACGCCGGGCAATTCCTTGCGGACGCGGTCGAATTTCAGCGTGTTCTGCATCGCTTCGCCGGGGGCTGTGGCCTAGTCCTTTGAAGATCGTGCAATATACGCCGTGTAACCCTTGTCTGTCTTGGCGCGCTTGGTTAGATAGCGGCCGTCCATTCGGGGCTATTCAGGCCCGTTTCGGGCTCCGGAGAGGTGGCTGAGTGGTTGAAAGCACCGCACTCGAAATGCGGCATACTCGCAAGGGTATCGGGGGTTCGAATCCCTCCCTCTCCGCCAGCCGATAATTTGCCAACTGCCCCGGCTCGCGACTATTGCGGTTTGAAGCCGCGAAATGCCCACCCCGCCATCAATCCGAATAGCAGCAGGGCAATCGGCGGCCCGAGCAACAGGACGGGGATTGCGATAAATTCGGCTGCTGCGTGAAATCCGCCCTGAATTCCGTAGAGGATCAAGTAGACGATCCAGCCCATGATCCAGGCTGCGGATGCCAGCAGCCAGACGCGTAACAATCCCCGACGCCAGTTTATCGGCGCCGTTGTACGCGTGGCCTCATTCAAGTCTCGGACATGAACTCCAAAGCGGGGCATGGGAACTGCTCCTACCTGTCAACGCTACGGCCAGCCAACAAACATCCAGACACACTGTTCCATCCAATGTGGACGACATCAAGATTGAACGGCGAAGCCTTTGTAAAATACGCACTTTATTATTTCACCGCGCTTGTCATGGCCGAGAGCTGGTACCGACGAAGAAGGCGTGAGGTACCGTAATCCGCGTGCGAGGCCGTAGCTGGAGGAACGCCGCGCAAGCCGCGGCACAGATCTCTCGGGCGGCGAACAACAGATGCTCGCGATTGCGCCGACACTTATCCGTGACGTCTATTCTTTCACGGCGCCGGTCATGGCCGAGACATAGTGCTCGACGAAGAACGCGTAAAGAATGACAAGCGGCAGCGAGCCGATCATCGCGCCCGCCATCAGCGAACCCCAGCGATAGATATCACCGTCAACCAGCGCGGTCACGATCGCGACCGGCACCGTCTTGTATTGCGTCGAGGAAATGAAGGTGAGGGCGTAGATGAACTCGTTCCAGCACAGCGTGAAACAGAAAATGAAAGCCGAGATCAGCCCCGGTATCGACAACGGCAGCACGATACGCACCAGGATCTGCCAGCGGCTGGCGCCATCAATCAGCGCGCATTCCTCGAGTTCGAACGGGATGGTCTTGAAATAGCCCATCAGCAGCCACGTCGAAAACGGGATGAGAATGGTCGGATAGGTCAGGATCAGCGCGAATGGCGTATCGAATAACCCGTACTGGAAGACGACGGTCGAAAGCGGAATGAACAGGATGGATGGCGGGACCAGGTAGGCGAGAAAAATTGCGCCGCCGACCCATTGTGCGCCCTTGTAGCGCAGCCGCACGATCGCATAAGCGGCGAGCACGCTGGCGATGATCGACAGCGCGGTTGCGCAGACGGCGACCAGCATCGTGTTCCACAGCCAGATTGGATATTCGGTCTCGAACAGCAGCTTGTAGATGTGCTTGATCGTCGGGTTCCAGGTCCAGAACGGACTGTAGGTTTCGAGATCGAGCAATTGCTCATCCGGTTTGATCGACGTGAGCCCCATCCAGTAGAACGGAAACAGGAGCACGAACAGAATGATCGACAGCGGTAGATACAACGTGATGAGCCGGCGCGGCAGAGAGTGCAGATAGCTCATGCCTTCGGTTGCGTCGGCGAGCGGCGCCGAGCCGGTCAGCACGTCGCGCGCCGTGGCAGCTTTGCCGGCGAGAACGTCAGTCATTGCTTTCGCCCTGTTGCCATTTCCGCCGCCGCGCGTGGCGCTTGCGCCTTCGCGGCATGTTAAACGCGCGTGGCGCTTGCGCCATTCGCGGCATGTTAAAAATGCAGCGGCGGCACGATCAATCATTGCTTTCGCCCTGTTGCCATTTCCGCCGCTGCAAACCAAACCACGACACCAGAATGGCGGCGAGCAGGAACGGGATCATCGCGGTCGATATTGCGGCACCTTCACCCAGCTGACCGCCGAGGATCGCCCGCTGGTAGGAGAGTGTTGCCATCAGATGGGTGGCGTTGACCGGGCCACCGCGGGTCATCACCCAGATCAGCTGGAAATCGGTAAAGGTGAACAGCACCGAAAAGGTCATCACAACGGCGATGATCGGCGTGAGCAGGGGATATGTGATGAAGCGAAACCGCTGCCATGGCGTTGCGCCGTCGATCGTCGCCGCTTCGTAAAGCGAGGGCGAGACTGTTTGCAGCCCGGCGAGCAGCGTGATGGCCACAAACGGCACGCCACGCCAGATATTGGCGAAGATCACCGACCAGCGCGCATTCCACATGTCGCCAAGGAAGTCGATATTGACCGTGATCAGGCCCATTTTCTTGAGCGACCACGAAATGATCGAGAATTGCGGGTCGAACAGCCACCAAAATGCGATGGCGGACAGCACCGTCGGCACGATGAACGGGACCAGCACAAGTGCGCGAAGTATAGCCTTGAACGGCAGGTTCTCGTTGAGCAGCAGCGCGAGGTAGAGGCCGACAGCAAATTTTATCGCGCTGGCCACCGTCGTGTAGAGCAGCGTGTTGAAAACCGAGAGCCAGAACGTCGAGTCGTCCCACAGCCATTCATAATTCTCGAACCCGACAAAGATTCCGGAGCGCCCGATGCGGGCATCGGTGAAGGACAGCCAGACGCCGAGGCCGAGCGGATAGGCCAGAAAGAGAATGAGAAAGGCCGCTGCCGGCAGCATGAACCACAGGCTCAACCACTCGCGATTGGTCTTGAGGCGCTCCCATGCCGACACCTCGCGCATGACGCGTCTTGTGCCGCCTTGGTCTAATGCAATCGCCATTACGACCCGGTTTCTGGTTTGCGACGAGAGAAATGGCCGGCGGGAGATGTTGTTCCCGCCGGCCGGCCGTTCTTAGCGATAGATGCGCTGCAATTGCCGTTCGGCGATCTTGATCGCGCCCTTCACGTCTTCTCGGCCCGTAGCGTAGTTGGCAAACATGTCGAGCACGACAAAGTCGGCAATCGCGGTGGCCGCCTTCTCGCCGACCGAGCCGAGCCCGCCTGCGGTCAAGGTCCGCTTCGCCGCCTGGCCGAAGACCGTATTTTTCGGATCCGCGGTCCAGATCGGGTTCTTGTCGTAGGCGTTGAGGCAGTGCGTAAGATAGCCCTGCGCCGACTCGATCCACGGGTTGAAGTTGTCGGCCTCCAGCATGAAGGCCATCAGCGCCTTACAGGCCTGCGGATACTTGGTGTAGGTCATCGCCATGGCCGGATACATCAGATGCAACTCGGTCGGCTTGCCGATCGGGCCGACCGGCCAATAAGAGTGGTTCATATCCTCGGCGATCTGTTTCTTGGTCGCGTCCTTCTTGGCCGCGACGTAGATCGAGATGCCGTTGTCGGTCCAGTTGATTTCGCCGGCGAGGAACGCCTTGTTGTTCGACGCATCGTTCCAGGCGGCGACGCCAGGGATCATCTCGGCGTAGAGCGCTTTGGCAAATTCGAGCGCCTTGGCGGTTTCCGGCGAGTTGATGATGACCTTGTCGTTCTTGTCGACGGTATTGCCGCCCTGTGACCACAGGCACCAGTGCACCCAGCCGTTGCCGTCACCAGACGCGTGACCGAGCGCAAAACCGCCCGGCGTATTGTTCTTCTTCATTGCCTTGGCGTATTCGAGGAAGGCGTCGCTCGTCTCCGGGAATTTCGAGAAACCGGCCTTGGTCGATGCCTCGATGCGATAGTTTATCATGTTGCCCGAGTAACAGATCGGGATCGCGATCCACTTGTTGCCGCTCTTGCCGTAAGTGACAGCGCTCGGCACCCAGCCGCCGTATTTCTTGCCGAGATAGTCGGCAACATCTGTCACGTCGACGCACTTTTGCGGAAACAAATGCGGCAGCGAGTAAAGCCCCCAGAACAGATCCGGACCCGTGCCGGTATTCGCCGCGACCGAAGCCTTCGGCTGCACATCTTCATACGACTCGCGTGCAATATCGACTTTAACGCCTGTCGCTTTGGTGAAAGCCTCGATCAGCTTGACGAAGGCGTCATCTTCCGACTGCACGAAATATTTCCAGCGCAGCATCGAAAGCTTTGCGTCTTTTTCGGGCTTCCAGGGTGCATTCTGCGCCCAGGCCTTTGCCCAATCGAGCAGGGCCGGACCGGTGAGGGCGCTCGCGGCGCCCAGGGCCGTGCCGCCCTGCACCAGAGCACGGCGTGTGAATGTCGTCATGGTCGTTCCTCCGTTGTGAAATTTTATGAGTTCAGTCGTTGTCCGGATGTTTCGTCGAAAAGATGGACGAGCCGCGGATCGGGTTTGAGCCGGATCTTGTCGCCCGGCTTGAATTGGTGGCGTTCGCGGAATACCGCGATGACATCTTCGCCGCCGAGTTTGGCGACGACCTGAAGTTCGGAACCAGTCGGCTCGATGACTTGCACCTCCGCCTCGGCGCCGTCGTCGGCGAGAGAGAAATGCTCCGGTCGCACGCCGTACACTGCGGGTTGACCATCGCTGGCGGTGCCGGCCCCCGGCAGTGAGAACTTGACGCCCGCCGGCCCTTCGAAACTGGCGCTGCCGTTGTTGCGGATACGGCCTTTGATCATGTTCATCGCCGGTGAGCCGATGAATCCGGCGACGAAGATGTTGTTCGGCCGATCGTAAAGCTCGAGCGGCGCACCGATTTGCTCCACCAGTCCGTCGTGCATGACGACAATCTTGTCGGCCATGGTCATCGCTTCGATCTGGTCGTGCGTGACATAGACCGTGGTGGTCTTGAGACGCTGGTGCAATTCCTTGATCTCCGTGCGCATCTGCACCCGTAGTTTGGCGTCGAGATTCGACAACGGCTCGTCGAACAGGAAGACCTGCGGATCGCGCACGATAGCGCGACCCATGGCGACGCGTTGACGTTGTCCGCCGGACAACTGACGTGGAAAGCGCTCGAGCAATTGCGAAAGGCCAAGAATGTCGGCGGCGCCGCGCACGCGCTCTTCAATTTCGCTTTTGGGTGCACCGCGCAGTTTCATGGAAAATGCCATGTTGGCCGCGACGGTCATGTGCGGGTAGAGCGCATAGTTCTGGAAGACCATCGCTATGTCGCGTTCTTTCGGCGGCAGGTTGTTGACCACGCGATCGCCGATACGGATTTCACCCGCGGTAATGTTTTCGAGGCCGGCAATCATTCGCAGCAAGGTCGACTTGCCGCATCCCGACGGCCCGACCAGCACGACAAACTCGCCGTCGCGTATCGAAATATTGACGCCGTGGATGACGTTGGTCGCGCCAAAGGCCTTCCGCACATCGCGGATCTCAACCGAAGCCATTCACTCCTCCCAAGGGCGCCGTGGCGACCCTTCGCGCGTTTTCTTTCGGCTACTTCGCCGTATTGGTCGGTGTCAGCCCCCAGACACCTGCGCACGACAAATCATCGGGCTTTCGCCCGTCGAAAAGCAAGCCCGACTTTGGAGTTGGCGGCGGCCCAATAGTGGTGGGCCGGCAGGGGGTTAGAGGGCCAGACCGCCGTCGACGAGGTGCGGCTGACCGGTGATGTAGCTCGATTCATCGGAGGCCAGAAACAGTGCGAGCGCGGCGACTTCCTGCGCGGTCCCCAGCCGCGCCATCGGCTGACGGGCAATAAAGTTCCCGCGTACGTCCTTGAGCGGACGGCCGGTTTCCTTTGCAACCGCCACCACCCGATCCTCGAACGACGGGGAAACAATAGTGCCGGGGCAAATGGCGTTGCAGCGGATGCCCTGCGTGATGAAATCGGCGGCAACCGCCTTGGTCAGGCCGATGACGGCCGCCTTGGTCGCACCATAGGCGTAGCGTTTCGGCAGACCTTTGATCGAGGAAACGCCCGATGACATGTTGATGATCGAGCCGCCACCCTTCTTCAGCATGGCGGGCAAGAAGGCTTTGATGGTGCGGTGCATGGACTTGACGTTGAGATCGAAGGAAAAATCCCAGTCTCTATCCGAGCATTCGAGCACCGTGCCCTGATGCACATAGCCCGCGACATTGGCGAGCACGTCGAGTGCGCCAAACTCCCTTGTGATCGTCTTGGCGAAGGCCTCGACCGCTTTCGTCGAGAGAACGTCGAGCTTGGCGCACTTCGCGGCCTTCAGTCCCTTGAGCTTGCCGGCAGCGATGTCGGTGGCGATGACCTTCGCGCCCTCTGCAATGAATGCTTCTGCGATGGCGCGGCCGATGCCCTGACCGGCGGCAGTGACCAGCGCGATCTTTCCTTTGAGTCGGTTATTCACGAGATCCATCTTTCAGTGATTGTCGCGCGGCGTGCTTTTTTGCGCGACGCGATGATATTTTACGGCCGGCTTGAGCACCATGCCGTCGGCCAATTGATCGACGATGCCGCGCTGGATTTCCTGCCACGGCGTCTGGCTCGGCGGATAATGATAGCCGCCATTTTTGAGCAACGCAGCCTTCCGGCGCGAAAGTTCGGCTTTCGAAATCAAGATGTCAGCAGTGCCCTTGCCGAGATCGATGCGCACGCGATCGCCCGTCTTGAGCAGCGCAATGCCGCCGTTGGCCGCCGCCTCCGGTGATGCGTTGAGAATCGAGGGTGAGCCGGATGTGCCGGACTGCCGTCCATCCCCGATGCAGGGCAACGAAGTGATGCCTTTTTTGATCAACGCTGCCGGCGGCTGCATGTTCACCACTTCGGCCGAGCCGGGGTAACCGATCGCGCCGGCACCGCGCATGAACAATAAAGTGTGCTCATCGATTTTCAGCGATGGGTCGTCGATACGATGGTGATAATCCTCCGGCCCTTCGAACACGACGGCGCGGCCTTCGAAGGCGTTCTTGTCCTTCGTGTTGGAGAGAAAGCGCCGCCGGAAGTCGTCCGAAATTACGCTGGTTTTCATGATTGCCGAGTCGAACAGATTTCCTTTGAACACCTTGAAGCCGGCCTGTTTCTTCATCGGGGCGCTATACGGCTTGATGACGTCGGCGTCCACGCCGCGTGTGCGTTTGACATTCTCGCCCATTGTTTTTCCGTTGATCGTCAATACGTCGGAGTGGATGCGCTTTGCTTTCAATAACTCGTGCATCACCGCCGGCAGACCGCCGGCGCGATAATATTCTTCGCCGAGATATTTTCCAGCTGGCTGCATGTTCACGAGGAGTGGCACGTCGTAGCCGACCTTTTCCCAGTCCTCGATGGACAACTTCACACCGACGTGGCGCGCGATTGCATTGATATGAATCGGCGCATTTGTCGATCCGCCGATCGCCGAATTGGCGACGATCGCGTTCTCGAAGGCCTTGCGTGTCAGGATGTCGGATGGCTTCAGGTCCTGCTCGACGATCTCGACCGCGCGCACTCCGGTGTCATAGGCAATCTGCCCGCGCTCGCGATACGGCGCAGGGATGGCGGCGCAACCGGGAAGCGACATGCCCAATGCTTCGGCCAATGCGTTCATGGTCGAGGCCGTGCCCATGGTGTTGCAATGGCCGATTGACGGAGCCGAGGCTGACGCGATTTCAAGAAATTCCCGATGGTCGATGCGGCCAGCGGCAAGCTCCTCGCGCGCCTTCCAGACCACAGTGCCGGAGCCCGCGCGCTCGCCCTTCCACCAGCCATTGAGCATTGGCCCACCAGAAAGCACGATCGCCGGCGTGTTCACCGTAGCTGCTGCCATCAGGCAAGCTGGCGTGGTTTTATCGCAGCCGGTCATGAGCACGACGCCGTCGAGCGGATAGCCGTAAAGCACCTCGACAAGCGACAGGTAGGCGAGATTGCGGTCGAGTGCGGCGGTTGGCCGTTTGCCGGTCTCCTGAATTGGATGACACGGGAATTCGAAGGCGATGCCGCCGGCGGATCGAATGCCCTCGCGCACTCGCTTGGCGAGTTCAATATGATGACGATTGCACGGAGAAAGGTCCGAGCCGGTCTGCGCAATTCCGATGATCGGCATGCCGGATCGCAACTCCGCGGGCGTAAGTCCGAAATTGAGGTAGCGCTCGAGATAGAGCGCGGTCATGCCGGGATTTTCCGGATTGTCGAACCAGAGCTGCGACCGCAGCCGGCGAGCGGATTTCCGGGCATTTTTTGCCATGACTTGTCCAATCGTAAATTTCAACAGCGTATAGATGATCGCAGGAAGTCGTCGCCCGCAAGTAGCTTCGCCCGGCCCGCGCTCGTCTTCGATGGTGCTGAGACCCACCTAGCCGAATTCCGCAATCGTGTTAATTTCGCGCGCCCGCTTGCTCCTTAAACTTCCGTCGCAGCCCGCGAGATACATTTTATGCCAGATAACTCGGAAGCTCTCGCAGCTCCGCCAAGCGGGGATCAGCACGAGTTCGCTCGCTTGCTCCGAGAAGTCGATCTATTCGCCGGTCTTGAGCGGGTCACGCTGGCCAAGCTTGCGGCACATTTGGAGCTTCAGTCTTACGCAGCACCTTCGATCATTTTTCGTCAAGGTGACGCAGGTGACGCGCTTTATATTGTGGCCAGCGGCACCGTAGGTGTCTACGCAACAGACAAGACCGGTACGGCAGAAACTCTGGTTAGGCTACTCAGCGTGGGCGAGCCGTTTGGCGAGATGGCTTTGCTCAGCAGTATTCCGAGAACCGCTACAATAAAGGTGGAGACCGATTGCGGGGTTTTGCGCCTGAATCGGAGTGCGTTTGTCGACCTCGTGCGGGAGCAGCCAAGCGTTGCGCTGGCTATCGCTGCGACGCTCAGCCGACGACTTGCTGACATGTTGAATCACCCTGCCGGCGCAATTCCACCCGCTATTGCAAAGCGAAAGCAGACGCCGCATGCCGCCGGCCAAATCGCCGGTCAGGCAAAGGCCGCCGAGACCGGCGTTTCTGCAGCAACCGGATGGCTGCGCTTGTTCGTTGGGCGCGTGGGAATTGCAATTGGGGCCGCCATTATAATCTTTGCGCTTGGTTGGGTTGTTTCACCGCCGCGTGGGCTAAATCTGACAGCGTGGCATAGCCTTGTTGCTTTGCTCGCGATATTGCCTGCGCTCGTGCTGGATGCGATTCTCGAAGGCCCGCTCGGACTGTTGCTCGCTTGCGCATGGGTACTGACCGGTTCGGCGAGTGCTGCCGACGCTCTCTCGGGATTTGCAAGCCCGAGCTGGGTGCTCGTCGTCTCAGTGTTGATTATCGGTGCGGCGATCGCGCAAACCGGCGTTCTCTATAGGCTCTCGCTCGAAACCATCACGCGCATGCGAGGCGGATTTGCCGGCGAGGCAACGGCCCTGGCATGTGCGGGACAGCTGCTGGGCCCCGCCGTGCCAAACGCAACAAGCCGCATCATCATCATTGCGCCGATGCTGCGCGAATTGGTTGAAGCCTTGGGCTATGCGCCGAAATCAAAAGGGGCAGTGGGCCTCGCCATGGCAGCGCTGATCGGCTTCGGCCAGATGGCCGCCACCACACTGACCAGTGGCACGACGTCGGTCCTGGTTGCTGCAATTCTACCGGCGGAGGTGCGCGGTGACATCAATTGGATTACGTGGACGATCTACGGCGCGCCGTTCAACATCATCTTGTTCGCCGGCCTTCTCGGAACGATCGTGTGGTACTACCGGCCCGCCGGGGAGGCGCGCCAGCCGTCGAGTGAGCGTGCAAAATTGCTCGCGTTGCAACGAGCCTTGCTCGGACCGATGTCGCGTGATGAAAAAATTGCGCTGTGGGCAGGGATCGCGCTGCTGGCCGGATTTATCACGCAGCCATTGCACCATGTCGATCCGGGTTGGGTAGCCGCTCTGGCGGTGGGTGTGTTGTCGGCCGCTCGCGTTGTTACGGTCAGCACATTGCGGGCCGTCAATTGGAATTTCGCGCTGCTGTTTGGAGCCCTTATAAGCCTCGCCACGGTATTCAGTCACACCGGGCTCGATCATTGGGTCGCGGACAATGTTGCCGGCATCATGGGCGATTTGTCCTCATCACGTGTCACTTTTGTTGTCGCATTGGCCCTATTCTGTTTTGCCGTAAGCTTTGTTGTACGTTGGCAGGCCGCCGCTCCGCTCGTCACTATTGCGCTTGCGCCGGTAGCGAGTGCGGCCGGCATTCATCCGTATATCGTCGGATTGATTTCGGTCGTCGCTTGCAACCCGTTCTTCATACCGTATCAAAGCACGACCTACCTTGCGCTTACCGCCGGTACGGGCGGAGTGCTGTACACCCATGCCCAGGCCTTACCGACGGCCATCGCCTATGCTTTTTGGACCGTCGTCGCGGCTGCGCTCAGTGTCCCGGCCTGGCGACTCTTAGGTCTAATGTAGATGACAAGAGGAACGCTACTTGGAGTCCAGAACGAACACGCCATTCCAGTCCGCCGGTGGCGGGGCTTGCTCGAAGGTCCGGATACGCTCGTCATAGAGGTCGAACAGGTAGTCGAGGCCGAAGCCGTTCGAGATCTTACGGCAACGCACAATTGTGTTCGCAGCACCGGTGAAATCACATTGACGAAACTGCGCGAGCATCTCGTCGACATCGTGGTGTAATTGCCCAAACCGGTCGCTACCGGCCACATCCACGCGACCGAGAACCGTGTAGACAGATTCCGGCTCAGTCTTTCCCTTAACGGTAATGCAGTCGAGCTCCAGCACAGCGAACTTGTCGCGAAGGCCCGTTGCCGTTTTTGAGCCAATAATGATGGGTACGCCGTAGTTCTTCGATTGACCTTCCAGCCGGGACGCAAGATTGACCGGATCTCCCAGGACCGAATAGTTGAAGCGTAAATCGGAGCCCATGTTTCCGACGACGCATTTTCCGGTATTGATTCCGACGCCAACCTTGAGCGGAATAAAGCGCTGCCCGGTTTCGTTCGCCTGCTGCTCGCGCTGCCGGTTGAGCGTCTCGACGCGCAGGAGCATTTCGAGCGCCGCCTCGCAGGCGTTCACTTCGTGCAGGGCGTCGTTCAGCGGCGCGTTCCAGAACGCCATGATCGCATCGCCCATGTATTTGTCGATCGTACCGTTGTGCTCGATGATGGCGTTGGTCAGAGGCGTCAGAAAGCTGTTCATCAACGAGGTCAGACCCTGCGGGTCGTTCTTGTAGAGCTCGGATATCGTGGTGAAGCCCCGTACGTCGCTGAAAAGGATGCTCATCTCGCGCTCTTCGCCGCCGAGCACGAGCTTCTCCGGTGAGTTCGCCAGCTGTTCGACTAGGTCAGGAGACAGATATTGGCCGAAGGCGGAGCGAATGCGGCGGCGTTGCGCCTGCTCGCTCATATAGTTGCTGAATACCAGTGTGAGATAGACAAGTGCGCTTGATATAAGCGGGTAGGTGAAATCAAACAGCAATCGGTTCTGCACGAAGAAATACCATGAGGCGCCCGCAGTCAGCGCCACGATGGCCCCGCCGAACATCAGCAGATAGACAGGGCTCAAAATCGGCGTCAGCCAGACGATGGCGGCGCCGAGCAGCAGCGCCGCGCAGAGCTCCACACCGACGGCATAGTTGGGCGCCGACAGCACCGATTGCGTCAGCACGTTTTCGAGCACCTGGGCGTGCACTTCGACCCCCGGCATGACCGGATCGAGCGGTGTTGTTTTGGAATCGAGCAACCCGACCGCTGAGGTCCCCACCAGCACCAGTCGACGGTTGACTCGCTCAGCCGGCACCTTTCCTTCCAGGATGTCCGCAGCGGACACGTAGCGCGCCAGGTCATGCGGCGCGAAATAAATCCACAGCTGGCCGTTGCGGTCGGTCGGAATCACGAAGCCCGGCACCGCTGCACTTTGCACGCCTGCGTTATCGGATCGGATCAGGACGGTGCTGCTGCCACTGACCACGCGCAGCATTTCGAGGGTAAGTGACGGCATAATCGTGCCCTGCGCCTGCATCACAATCGGCACGCGCCGCACGATGCCATCGCGCTCGGCGCGGATGGTGAACAGACCGCGTCCACTGCCAGCCTGCTCGAGGATGGGTACGTTGCGAAGCAGGCCGGGAAAGTTCAGCAGAAAAGGCCGTGCATCCCCGCCCATGGTCGCAATGCCAACTGCCGGTTTGGCGCCCTCTGGCTGGGTGACCGCGAAGGGCAATCCCGACTCACCGAGGACGACATGCGAATTGCGCAGCGCATCGGCAAAGACCGCGTCATTGCTCGGCAAGGCGCGTAGTTTCGATTTTGTCGCATCGTCGAGATCGCGGAAAACGTCGGCGGCGACGCCGGGCGACATTCTGTCTGGCTCGGCGAACACGATATCGAACGCAATCACGAGCGCGCCCATTTGAGTCAGGCGGTTGATGAGATCGGCGACGCGTGTTCGCGGCCACGGCCACTGACCGACCGTCCGTAGGCTTTTCTCGTCGATATCGACGATGACGACCGGTCGCTCCGTTGCGTCGCGAGGTTGCAGCACCTGGAACAGGTCAAAGACGCGAACCCGAAGCTCCTGCAGCGGTAACGGATCGGCGACGCGCAGTGCGGCAAGCGCGACGAGCAATATGAGGGCCAGAACGCGGGCCAGCCCGAATTTCCGCGCATTGCGCGAAAGCCATGTCATCGGTGTTCGCCCATCTGTCGGCGAAGCGGCGAGCTCGTCATTTTTCCCGAAATGCCCGCATGAATTGATCCTGCAAGGGCTTGGTCAGATAGGACATGACCGAACGCTCGCCGGTCTGAACGAAGGCTTCGACCGGCATGCCCGGAATGAGTTTCACATCGCCGAGCCGCGCGATTTCGCTTTTCGTCATGGCAATGCGCGTCGTGTAATAGCTTTGCCCCGTGCGCTGGTCCGTCGTGGTGTCGGCGGAAACGCGGGTAATGGTGCCGTTGATTTCCGGCGTCGTACGCAGGTTGAAGGCCGAAAACCGCAACACGGCCGACTGGCCGATCTGTATTTGATCGATATCGTGCGGGCTGACTTTCGCCTCGACCAGCAGATTATCCGTATCGGGAACGATCAACATGATGGTATCGCCGGCCGGAACCACGCCGCCGACGGTATGCACCTTCAACTCCAGCACGGTGCCATCCTGCGGCGCGCGCAGGTCAATGCGCTTGAGCTGGTCTTCGGCCGCGACCTTGCGCTCGACGAATTCGCCGAATTTGGCGTCGACCTCGCGCATGTCCTTGGCGACCTCGCTGCTCAGATCCTGATCGATCTGGATGACTTGCAGTTCAGTTTCGGTGACCTTGCCCTTGGCCTGGGCGACGGACGCGACCAGTTGTCCGCGTTCGCCCTCAAGCCGTGCGCCGTCGCGCTCAAGCGCCGTCAGCCGCGTGATCTGCACAAGATTGTTTTTCCATAGCTCACGCACGCCTTCGAGCTCCTTGCCGATCAGCGCGATCTCGCGTGCCTTTGCGTCCTGCTGGGCCGTGAGCCCCTTGATTTCGTCCTGCAGCTGCGTAATCCGCTGTTTTAACTGCGCTTTTTGACCGAGACGGGCCGAGCGGCGCAGCTCGAACAGCTTGCGTTCATTGGCCACGGCAACGGCGACAGACGGCTCGCCGCCGCGGGCCAGCAATTCCTTGGGGAATGTGACGGTCTCTGCGCCGTCACGTTCGGCTTCCAGCCGCGCCTTGCGTGCGCCGAGTTCATCGAGCCCTTTGGTGACAATGGCGAGATTGGCGCGTGTGACGGTATCGTCGAGCTGCACGAGAACGTCGCCTGCCTTGACGCGATCACCATCCTGCACATTGAGTTTGCCGACAACGCCGCCGGTTGGGTGTTGTATTTTCTTGACGTTGGAATCGACGACGATGGAACCTTGCGCGATGAGCGCGCCGGCAATTTGTGTGGTCGACGCCCAGCCACCAACTCCGCCGGCCAGCAGCAGCACAATAAGTCCGCCAGCGAGCAGGTGGCGGTGGATGGATTCGCGCGAACTCCCCGACGCGGCAGCGGGGCGCAACCGCTCGACCCATGCGACGACACGCTCGCTCATGTTCGAAACGTGCGGCATTTTCATGCGCCAGCACTCCCGCTGTCGGGGACGACTTTAAGCGGCCGCGGTATAGCGAGCGGTCGTTGCAGGACCTTCGACAAGACTTCGTCTTTCGGGCCGATGGCCTGGGTCTTACCCTGGCTCATCATCAGAAGACGATCAACTCCCGCAATCGCGCTCGGGCGATGTGCGACGACGACGATGATGCCTTTGCGCTCACGGACCCCGAGGATCGCGCGCGTCAGTGCTTCTTCGCCCTCGGAATCAAGATTTGAGTTGGGTTCATCAAGCACGACCAGGAAAGGGTCGCGATAGACGGCGCGCGCAAGCGCGATGCGCTGCGCCTGACCGGCCGAAAGAGCAGAGCCCTGCTCACCGATTTGCGTATCGTAGCCCGACGGAAGCCGAACGATCAGGTCGTGCACGCCGACCGCTTTGGCGGCGGCAATTACGGCTTCGTTGTCGGGCTCGGGTTCGAAGCGAGCGATGTTCTGCGCCACCGTTCCCGCCAGCAGCTCCACGTCTTGCGGCAGATAACCGATATGACGGCCGAGCGCGTCCGGCGCCCATTGATCGAGCGCGGCGCCGTCCAGGCGCACCTTTCCGCGTACCGGCTGCCAGACACCAACGAGCATGCGTGCGAGCGACGATTTGCCGGAGCCGCTGGGACCGATGACGCCGAGTCCCTGTCCGGCTTCCAGCTCGAACGCGATATCCAGCGCGACAATTTTTGCAACGCCGGGTGGTGAAGCGCTCACACTTTCGACTGTGAGCCGGTGGACCGGTGGCTGCAGCTGCATCGGCACCGCTGTCGCAGGCAGCACTTTCAGTAGGTTGTTGAGCCGGTGCCAGCTCTGCCGCGCGGCGACGAAGCCCTTCCAGTTGGCGATGGCCAGATCGACGGGCGCCAGTGCGCGCGCACTGAGAATCGAACCCGCGATGATTATACCTGCGCTGGCTTCCTGATTGATCACCAGGTAAGCGCCGACAGCAAGAACTCCCGACTGCAGCATCATGCGCAGGACCTTGGAAGTTGCCCCAAGGCCGCCACCGAGATCGCTCGCCTGCTGCTGGCTTCGCATATATTGCCGGTTGGCATCGGACCAGCGCGCCGCGATACGGCCGGCCATTCCCATGGAAATGAGCGCCTCGGCATTGCGCCGGCTGGCTTCCGCGAGGCCATTGCGCGCGACTGCAGCCTCGGTCGCCGCCTTCGTCGGCGCGCGCATCAGAATTTCGGTGACCAATGTCAGAGCAATCAGGATGATTGCCCCGGCCAGCGCGGTGAGTCCAATGAGCGGATGAAAGGCAAAGCATATCGCGAGATACAAAGGGATCCACGGCAGATCGAACAATGCGATGGGGCCAAGGCCGGAAAGATATGACCGGAGAGCGTCGAGATCGCGCAGGGGCTGTGTGCCCTCGCTGCGCGCGCCGACCCTCAAGGGGGCTCGCATCAGTGTATCGTACACGCGCCCGCTGAGCGTTTCGTCAAGTTCGCCGCCGATACGGACAAGGATCCTCCCGCGGATTGCGTCAAGGATTCCCAGGGCGGTGAACAACCCTCCGGCCAGAACCAGCAAGCCGACCAGCGTCGGCATGCTGCGGCTGGGCAGCACGCGATCGTAAATCTCCAGCATGAACATTGCGCCGGTGAGCATCAGGACGTTGCTCATGCCGCTGATCAGTGCGGTTCCGTAGAAGGCGCCCCGGCATGCGGCGAGCGCCTCCGCAAGTTCCGAACGCGCCGGGCGATTTCGATCCAATAGCTGCATCGACCCGATACCTGACGACAATCAATGGCTGCAAAGCTGGCCGCAGGCCCGCAATGTTGCCGATAGTCGGCCCCCTGATTGTTAATTATGCCACAGAGGGCGGAATTTGTCGCCAAACCGCAAGGACAGCGTTAACGGTGATTCCGCGCCTGCTGCGCCGATTTTCAGCACGTGGTCCAGTATGGCCAGGGCAATTGTGGCCACATCAAGTGTGGTGGAGAATGTCCGAGCCGGTCAGATTGATATTTGCTCCGGCGAGATGGACTTCCATGCTCACGGTATTCGCCGTGTCGGTCGCATTGACGTAGACGATCGTTTGATTGTTCGCGGCGTCCACAAACCAGCTGATGCTATGCGGGTCGACCGTATTTGCCGTCGCGACGGCGTTTTGCTGCACAATGTTCGCCAGCGCGATGGCCGTAAAGTCAAGATGGTCCGACCCGTGCGCGAAGTTGTTGATTGTGTCGAAGTGGCCTGCGCCGGATTGTGAATCCGTTGTGGCCTTGAAGACGAAAGTGTCACTGCCGTTGCCGCCGGTCATAATATCGGCGCCGGTGTTACCGATGAAGACGTCGTTCCCACCATTGCCGTTCATCGTTGAACCGCCGGCTTTGGCGATCAGGATGTCATTTCCGGCAGTTCCATTCAGTGTGCTGCCGGAGACGTCTGTAACCGTCGTATGACCGGTTGCACTCAGCGTGCCGTCGGACACAGCGTAATCGAATGAGCCGCCGCTGGTGCCGCCGGTATCGGTGAAGGTCACCGCGCCGGCGTTGTGAGTTACGCTTCCGCTGTTGGCGCCGTTGGCGCCGGTAATGCTGAGCTGAGCCAGCGTATTGTCTGGATCTATGTCGTTCGCGATCAGCGCTGAATCCGGAATCTGGAATCCATTGCCATTTCCGAAATTGGTGATGACGTTATCGGCCGTCGCGGTCGGCGCATCATCGATCGGGACGACATGGACGGTGGTCGTAACGGAATTGCTGTTATCAATACCGTCGCTGACTGTCATCGTAACAGCACGATCGAGTCCGCTGGGATTGTCGCTGCTGTTGCTGAAGACGACTTGGTGTAGCGCCGCATCGTAATTGGCAAGAGATGCCGAACCACTCAGCGTAAGTACGCCGGTCGATGCATCGTAACCCGATGCAACAATTCCTCCTGGCAGCACGCCGCTTACAGCAAGCAAGTCATTGGCCTGGTGGTTCGTCAAGCTGATCGTGGCCGACTGCATCGTTGAGTTGTCGGGGTCGGTGATCCCGTTGCCTGAGCCAACAATAGCGACGCCGGCGCCGTTCTCGAAATAGGCCGGACCATTCCCGGTATAGGAAATGTTCACATTGTCGATATTGACGATCTCGGTCTCACCGGCACTTGAGCTCAAGTCGTTTTCGACAAACTTGATGACAGTGTTCGCCGAGATGAACGATGAGATATCAACGCTCACACTGTGGAAAGCACCGTCGTTGCCAGGCCCTTGTATCTGGTTGACCGTCGTAAAATGTGCGCCGCCGTCGCTTGAGACCTGCACCTGGAGACTATCGAACTGATCCAGGTTGGACCGCATATAATCGAAGGTCAAAATGGCAGCGGTAGCGCCGGTCAGATTGGCGCTGCGCTGGATAGAATCGCCGCTGCCCGAAAATGTCAGATGATTTCCGGTGATCTGTATGTCGCCGGTGGTCGCGGGGTTGTTTGCCGGTTCATTAGTCTCGGTCCAGTTCGTTGCCCACGCGACGCTGCCGGTATTGAGATTGTAGGCTTGGGAATTGAACTGATCCTGGACGTTATAGTGATGATCGAGGCTGAGCACCGGCGCGTCATTGGTGCCGTGGATCGTGACCGTGATGGGCTTTGTGACGACCCCGCCGTGGTGGTCATCGACCGTGGCCATGTACGTTAGCGTCAGCGTCTCACCCTGTGCCAGGAAGTCGAGCGCTTTATCGGGGACGCTGTAGGTCCATGTCGCGGAGCCATTGGCAGCATTGCCGCCAGCCGGGACGCCGGCAAGAGCCGACTCCACCGCGCTTTGCTGGGCGGCGGTCAGCGTCAACGCTGTTGTGCCGTTGGCAGCTAAGTAGCTATAGGACGAAAACGGAGCCGTCACCGTTGGGCGGTCGGTGAGGTCGACATCGTTGAAACCGATCGCGCCGGAGACCGCATCCGTGTCCGGATTGTTCGTTCCAGCCAGCTCAGTGAACGCATTGCTCGATGCCGAGATTGCCGGAGCATCCTCGGTGCCTGAGATGGCAATCGTGATCGGTTTTGTGACAACCCCGCCGTTATGATCGTCAACCGTGGCCATATAAGTGAGAGTCAGGGTCTCACCTTGCGCCAGGAAATCAAGCGCGTTGTCGGCGACACTGTAGGTCCAGCTTGCCGAACCAGTGGCGGCGTTGGCGGAATCCGGGACGATGGTCAGCGCCAGCTCCAGCGCGCTCTGCTGCGCTCCGGTTAGCGTGAGCGCCGTCGTGCCGTTGGCGGCCAGATAGGTATAGGACGAAAACGGCGCCGTCACCGTCGGTCGGTCGCTGAGGTCGACATCGCTGAAACCGATCGCACCGGAGACCGCATCCGTGGCTGCATTGTTGGTCCCCGGCAATTCTGAGAACGCATTGCTCGAAGCCGACATGACCGGCTTGTCCTCGGTGCCGTGCACCGTGATGGCCACGTCCTGGCTCTTGATGCCGCCGTTGCCGTCATCGACCTGCACCGTATAGGTCAGGGTCACGACGTCGTTGCGCGCCCAGGAAGTCGATCGCGCTGTCGGCAAGGTCGTAATGCCAGGCGATGGCGCCAGTGCCGTCGGTCGTTGAATGCGATGCCGAGCCGATGGTGAATGCATTCACCAGCGCATCGTGCTGGGCGGACGTCAGCGTGTAGCCATTCGCCAGCGTCGCCGACACCTGCTTATTGGCGATCGAACTCGTCTCAAGATCGGAGAGATCGACGTCTGTGAAAGTCACCGCGCCGGACTGGTGGTGCGTCTCGTTGTTCTCGAGCGCCGCGCCGTCGGTGTCTTCCGTGACCAGGCCGGACTGCACGCCCGAGGTGATAACCGGCTTGTCCTCGGTGCCGTGCACCGTGATGGTAACGTCCTGGCTCTTGATGCCGCCGTTGCCGTCATCGACCTGCACCGTATAGGTCAGGGTCGCAACGTCGTTGGCGCCCAGGAAGTCGATCGCGCTGTCGGCAAGGTCGTAATGCCAGGTGATGGCGCCGGTGCCGTCGGCCGTTGAATGAGTAGCAGCATCGATCGTGAACGCATTCACCAGCGCATCATGTTGAGCCGACGTCAGCGTGTAGCCGTTCGCCAGCGTCGCCGACACCTGCTTATTGGTGATCGAACTCGTCTCAAGATCGGAGAGATCGACGTCTGTGAAAGTCACCGCGCCGGACTGGTGGTGGGTTTCGACGTTTTCGAGCGGCGCGCCGTCGGTGTCTTCCGTGACCAGGCCGGACTGCACACCCGAGGTGATAACCGGCTTGTCCTCGGTGCCGTGCACCGTGATGGTAACGTCCTGGCTCTTGATGCCGCCGTTGCCGTCATCGACCTGCACCGTATAGGTCAGGGTCGCGACGTCGTTGGCGCCCAGGAAGTCGATCGCGCTATCGGCGAGGTCGTAGTGCCAGGCGATGGCGCCGGTGCCGTCGGCCGTTGAATGCGACGCCGAGCCGATCGTGAACGCATTCACCAGCGCATCATGTTGAGCCGACGTCAGCGTGTAGCCGTTCGCCAGCGTCGCCGACACCTGCGTATTGGCGATCGAACTGGTCTCGAGGTCGGAGAGGTCGACGTCGGTGAACGTAAGCGCGCCCGACTGGTGGTGGGTTTCGGCGTTCTCGAGCGCCGCGCCGTCGGTGTCTTCCGTCACCAGGCCGGACTGCGCGCCCGAGGTGATAACCGGCTTATCCTCTGTGCCGTGCACCGTGATGGTAACGTCCTGAGCGGTGGTACCGCCGTGACCGTCGTCGACCTGCACCGTGTAGGTCAGTGTCACGACATCGCTGGCGCCCAGGAAATCGATCGCGCTGTCGGCGAGGTCGTAATGCCAGGCGACAGCGCCAGTGCCATCGGTCGTTGAATGCGACGCCGTGCCGATGGTGAACGCATTCACCAGCGCATCATGTTGAGCCGACGTCAGCGTGTAGCCGTTCGCCAGCGTCGCTGACAGCTGCTTGTTGGTGATCGAACTCGTCTCAAGATCGGAGAGGTCAACATCGGTGAAGTTAACTGCGCCCGATTGATGGTGGGTCTCGGCGTTCTCGTTCGCTGCGCCGTCCAGGTCCTCAGTCACCAGGCCGGACTGCGGGCCGGAGGTGAGGACCGGCTTGTCCTCGGTGCCGTGCACCGTGACGGTGACGTTCTGGGTATCCGTGCCGCCATGGCCGTCGTCGACCTGCACCGTGTAGGTGAGTGTCACGACATCGTTGGCGCCCAGGAAGTCGATCGCGCTGTCGGCGAGATCGTAGTGCCAACCGATCGTGCCGTTGCCAGTGCTGCTCGAATGCGTTGCCGCATCAATGGTGAAGGCATTCACCAGCGCGTCGTGCTGGCCCGACGTCAGCGTGTAGCCGTTCGCAAGCGTCGCCGACAGTTGCTTGTTGGTGATCGAACTCGTCTCGACATCGGTGAGGTCGACGTCGGTGAAGTTAATCGTGCCGGATTGATGATGGGTCTCGGCGTTCTCGTTCGCCGCGCCGTCCGTGTCCTCGGTTACCAGACCGGACTGAACAGCCGGCGTGATGACTGGCTTGTCCTCGCTGCCGGTAATCGTAATCGTGACGGGTTGCGTCGACGTGGCGCCGAAGTTGTCGGTGACCGTCACGTTGTAGGTGACAGTCAAGGTCTCGCCTTCAGCGAGGAAGTCGAAATTCTTGTCGGCGGCACTGAAGGCAAAGTCGATCGAACCCACACCCGTTTGCGCAGCAGTGCTGTCGTGCAGCGTCAGCGAAAGTGCGGTTGCAAGCGTTGTCGACAGCCCGCTCGGAAGTGTGCCGCCGCCAGACCACGTCGCCGAAACCAGGTTGCTGCTGACGATATGAGTGTCGTTGAGATCGACATCCGTAAACGAGAGTGTGCCTGGCGTCGTGTGATCGAGCGTCGCGTCGTTTTTGTCGTTTTTGATTTCAGTGATTGTATGAGGAGGCGACGCATCCGCAACGAGTGCCGGTTTGTCTTCGGTGCCGAACACAGTGATGACGGCCTGTTCGGTCGCCCCGCCCGCAAGGGTCACGTTAAAAGTGACCGTCAATGTTTCTCCGGCCGCCAGGAAATCCACCGCCTCATCGGGAATGTGAAAGGTGAAGTCGTTCGGGCCCGATCCGGTGAACGTCAGCGTGCTCACGGCGGCCAAATTGGTCTGGTCACCAGCTGTCAGGGGACCTCCCGACCAGGAGAAGCTCGGCTGTCCGGCGGAGATGCCAGGACCGGCCAGCGTGCCGGTCGTGGTGTCGACTGTCGGATCCCCGGTGTCATGTTCGCGCTCGACCACCAGGCCTGGTGCGGGCGGCGGCGGCGGCGGCGGTGGAGGTATTACCAGCGGCGGATCCGGAACGATATTCGGCTGGGGAAACCCCGGTCCGGCCGGCGGGGTGAAATTCGGCGGCGGGTTGTTGTCGATAACGAAGTTGATGTTTTGCGGCGGCGGCAGAATTTCGGGTGGAAGGAGTGTGCTCGATCCTCCGCCTCCGTTACCCGTGGGACCTTGCCCCTGCAACCCGACCGAGAAGGTGTGAAGCGCTTCCTGTTGCGCGGCCTGGTATTGCACCATTTGCGCAATGGAATTCGTGACGCTGTCCACGCTGACGGACGATCCAAAAGCACGAATGACGACGGTTTCGCCGGGGTCATCGAGTAGTTTGTGAAATTCCGGCGTTGTCGCCGTGGCGTGGACAGTCAACTCGACGATGCCGTATTGCCCGAGGTCTTTAGACGTAATGTTGCCGTCGTCCAGGAAAGCAACATCGGAAGAGGCAGCCTGCGCTTCCTCGAAGGCAGCGAAGAATAACGAAATCAGCGAAAGCATACCGATCCCGCCGCCGTTGCGTCGGGCACGGATGTTTGCAAAAGGCGTGTGAATGCCGAGACGGCCGGCTTCCGCCATTTTTCCGGCGATGAATGAAAAGGTGCCGCGACTGATATCGAATAAAGCCGACGTCTTGTCGTCGACATAGTCCTTCAGCGCCATGCGGGCGTTGTCGGACAAAGTAAAAACAGTCCCATCGGCGAAACGAATGCTGAGCCGGCCGCCGGCCGATGTCTCGACCACGTCGCTCGGGCCCACAAGATCACCGGTGCTGAGCTGAGTCGGGGAGGCACCAGAATGCGAAACGGTGCACAAGCCCACGAGTGTCTCGATTCGGCCGATAACAGGCGCAAGTTCGCCTGCCGGCTCCGAAACAAACCCACTCGGACTACCGTCCGACGTAATGCGGCAATGACCGGACACTTGGCCCTGCCCCCCTGTACGTGACAGCGTTTGAGCTGTTTTCTGATCGTTTTATCGCGCTGATTACAATTTAAATCAACGGCTAGGCGCTTTATAGGTTCAAATTAATGGTTTATTTCGAGGCTTTTACGCCGTTTTTTGCCTCAATCTCGGGCGGCCACAAAGGGAACTTCCGGCATTACCCGCGGGAGGAGCATTCCGGTCGATTTAGACTGCGCGCTTATTGATGTGTCCAACAAATCGGGATAATAGTGCTGTCTCTAAATCGGGGACACCCGCCGAGAGGGTTGGACGATGCGCGTGCATGCAGCTGCCGTGTTCGTAACGGGTGCCATTTTGTCCGTTGCTAGTTTTCAAACTGAGCCGACGTGGGCGCAGGACCAGGCTCGTCCTGCTGTCCAGAACGCCTCGGTAAAGCCAATCGGAAAAGTCGTCAGCGCGACGGGCTCGGTCACGGTCGAGCATGTCAATGCCGTCGTCGTTCAGGCATCGCTCAGCGCTCAACCCGGCCAAGCCAAGGTCGGCGATGCAATATATCTCGGCGATATCGTAGCAACCGGCGCCGACAGCAAGGTTGCTATTACATTCGCCGACGACACGGCGTTTGACCTGTCGAGCAATGCGCGAATGGTCATGACAGAATTTGTCTACGACCCGAATAGCAAGGCGAACTCGACGCTGCTCAGCCTGACAAAAGGAACGTTCACTTTCGTTGCCGGCAAGATTGCAAAGAGCGGCGACATGAAGGTTGACACTCCCGTTGCAACAATGGGCATTCGCGGGACGACGCCTCACGTCGAAATCTCCGATGACGGCACCGTCAGGTTCTCCACGCTTTTAGAAGATGGCAAAGACCAGGTTCTGCAAAAATATAGTGCGGGCGCGGGCAAGCCGGCAGGATCGCCAGCCATAGACGAAGTCAAGAAGCCCAGTCTCGACATTTGTCGAGGGTGCTGAGCCGGGCTTTGTTCAACAAGCTGTTTTTGGTGTGAGTGATGCCAACACAGCCCAACGCTTCAATCGACCAACGTCGGTTTGCCAAGAAAAAAGTTTTCGCCGCCGTTCGATTCAAATCTGAGAATGTCAGTACATCTTTCGCATCGCGGCGCCGCATTCTGTGCGGCGCCGTTTTTGCACTGTCATTGAGTCTACCAGCGACCGCAATATTTGCCGCCACGCCCGCGGAAGAGAGACTGGCAAGTCGTCTGAAAAATATAGAATTGTGCAACGGGACCGATCGTAGCTCTCCTGAACCGCAGATTAAAGGGTGCACGGCGCTGATCGATTCTCCGAGAGAGACAAAGCTCATATTGGCGATCGCTTACAACAACAGAGGCGATGCCTATGCCACCAAACGTGACTATGATCACGCCATCCAGGATTACGATTTCTCAATCAAATTAAATCCGACCTTTTCGAAGCCCTTCAACAACCGCGGCGTCGCCTACCAGAAGAAGGGCGACTATGACCGCGCGATGAAGGATTTCGATGAGGCGATCAAACTCAGCCCCGACTATGCGAGGGCTTTTGCCAATCGCGCGGAAACCAACCAGAGGCGGCACGATTATCAGAGCGCGGTACGCGACTACGACAGCGCGATCCGGCTCGCTCCGGATCTGGAAGCGGTGTGGAACGGCCGCTGCTGGAGCCGTGCGATCGTCGGAGAACTGCAGCCGGCGCTGGAAGACTGCAACAAGGCCCTGCTCGTTCAGCCGGCCGATGCCGCGACGCTCAACTCGCGCGGCTTGACCTATCTCAAGATGGGCCAGTTTGATTCCGCTATTTCTGATTACAACGCGGCGCTGCGCATCGCACCGAAGTTGGCGAGCGCACTCTACGGGCGCGGGCTTGCCCGGATCAAGAAAGGTGATGCCGCCGGCGGCAACGCCGATCTTGCATCTGCGAAGAAGCTTGAGAAAACAGTTGCAGATGACTTCACGCGCTATGGCGTGAATTGACATCGGTTCTGGATTTGCCGCGAGTGGCGGCGCTCTCATTCTGAATGGCCTGAAGCGCCTTCATGTGGCGAGCAGTTAACAGGCCGCGGCGACGCGGTTAACGCCCGCCTAACATCTCCAGCAGCGACCCGTCTGACATCCGTAGTTGCCTGCATATTTTGGGCCTTGTGTCGCCCGAATGCGTGCAAACCACCGCATTTTTCAGAATCCGTTCACCGCAACGCCCAAAAACCGCACCAGACCATCAACACATAAACGCGACTGCAAATGTTTAAGCGCACAACGCCCGGTAATTCTCCGGAAATGGGATCGGGAAACCCGACCGACGTCTCCGGAAACAGGGGCGTTCGAACATGTCGGCCTTCGTGCGGACTGCGCGCATCATTTTTTCGGTCGCTGTTTGTTGCAGCGCCGCCTTCACCGATATGCATCCGAGCCGCTCCTCACCGGCCGCGGGACCACAAGGCAAGAGCGCGATTGAATTGCAAAGCGTGCCTGAAAAACTTCCCGTAGGCCTCCCATTACAACAGCTCGCCTTACTCACCCCGGAACTGTCCGGAGTCAGCAAAGATTCGGTGCGGCCGGTCGAACCATTCGATATGCCGGCAAAAGCCGCACTGCCGGAAGAAATAGCTTCGAAATGGAGCGATCTACAGTCGCGTATTCTGGCTGATGAAAAGACGATCTCGGGATGCCGCCTGGATGCAGCCTCGTGTTCGCCGGCCGCCCGGCGCTTTTTGTCCCTCGTCGAAACCGGCGGCAAGAACGAGCGGCGTGTTCAGTTGGGAAAGATCAATCGCGCGGTAAACCTTGCCATCCGGCCGGAGAGCGATTGGGCGCAATATGGTTACGCTGACTTTTGGGCGTCACCGCTCCAGACGCTTGCCAGCGGGGCCGGCGATTGTGAGGACTACGCAATCCTGAAGTACGCCGTGCTTCGCGCGCTGGGAATGACCGAAGCTGATCTCCGCCTCATTATTGTGCGCGACGATAAGCACCAGGCCGAACATGCGATTGTGGCCGTGCGTGACGAGCAGGAATGGCTGATCTTGGACAACCGGACAATGGTTATTCTCAATACCGATGACGCCCGCCACTACAATCCATTGTTCGTGCTGGAACAGCAATCGCCGCAGACTCTTGCGACAGCTGCCGTCAATCCGATCACAGATCGATAATCTGGCCTTCGCGGGCGACAATCGTGCCGGGGCGAACGTCATTGGCCTCGGCAGCCAACGTATCCATGAAATCATCGTCGTGCGACGGGTCGTGATGAAACAGGCAAAGGTGTTTGACGCCGGCCTCATCCGCCATACGAACGCCGCGCGCCCAAGTGGAGTGACCCCAATCCGCCCGTGACACGATTTCGTCTTCCGTGAAGGTCGCATCGTAGACCGCGAGATCGGCGCCGCGCGCGAGCGTGACCAGTTCCTTGTCGCGTTTTCCGGGGAATCCTTCGGTGTCGCTGAGCAAGGCGAAAGTGCGCCCGGCATATTCAAGACGGTAGCCGTTGGTCCCGTCCGGATGATCGAGCCGCGTTGTCTGCAACACGACGTCGTCGTGTGGACGCAGGACGTCTCCCGACTGAAAGTCGCGAAATTCGATCGCGGCCTTGAAAATATCAATGGGAACTGGAAACCACGGAGAGCTCATAAGCCTTCGCATGACTTGTTCGATGCTGTCGGTCGGCTTGAGATTGCCAGCCCAGACGCGGACACGAAAGTCTTCACGAAAAAACGGAGCAAAGAACGGCAATGCGGAGACGTGGTCGAGATGACAATGCGTAATGAAAATATCGACGCTGCGAATCTTCTTGTCTTTCACGAGCTCCAGACCAAGCGAACGCAATCCGGTCCCGGCATCGAAAATAAGGACGCGGTCACCGCAGCGGACCTCGATGCAAGGAGTATTGCCGCCATAGCGAATCGTCGTGGGGCCGGGGCACGGAATGCTTCCTCGGACACCCCAGAACCGAACCCGCATCGAGGTTTTTGCCATTCACCGTGCCCGAAATTTCCACCACAAGTTTTATTGGGAATGAATAACAATGTCGAGCACGTTGCCTTGGGCCATTAATCGCGGGGTTTTGCCACGTTCTTGCGCAACGCAGAAATCGCCTGATCGGCGGCGGCGACGCCAGTGATCCAGCCCCCGTGCGCGGTCGAGAAATCGCCGCGCGAACAGGCTTCGCCGGCGAAGAACAGGCGGCCATCCACAGGAGCGGCGAGCGTCGCGCGGCAATCCGCCATGCCTGGCAAGGCGTATGAATATGAGCCGCGCGCGAACGGGTCGGCACCCCAGCGGTGAAGATGAATTGGCTTCACCCTGCGGGCAAAATCATTTCCAAGCTGTTGCGTCAATTCAGATACTGCGAAATCAAAAAATGCGGCCGCGCCACCCGCTTCGAGATCAGCAGCCAACCGTCCGCCAAAATAGGCCTCGATTTGCGGCCGGCCGAAGGGCCGCAAGTGATATGTAGCTGTTGCGCTTCGGTCAGTTGCGCCGAACAAACGGCTATCCTTGTCAAACTCTTCGGCGTCTCCGAGTGACAGGAATAATTTGTCGGCCAGGCCGAGCGGCAGACCGCGAGCGGCTTGCGTCTTGTCCGGCAGAGCAGGCGCGAACAGTTGTCCAGTGTCCGCGAGAACCGCAGTCGGGAGGGTCACGATTGCCTGGCTGGCAGTCATCTCGCCGTGTGGCGTTTCGATTTTCAAACGCTTTCCCTGGTGATCGATCCGCAGAACGGGGCAGTCGAGAACCGCAGGCAAACCGGCACCACAGGCGGCGATCGTCGCGCCATAGCCTTCGACAACGCGCCAATTCACGCCGGTATCATCATAGTTGTCAAAATCGCGCGCCGAAACGCGGTCGAGCTCGGCACCGCTGATGTATGTCCCGATTGCGCCGATCAAATTGTTCCAGCGGCATTCAGGCGCAAGGAGCGCGGCCGCCGGAACGTCGGGCTCACGCCGAGCCCGCTCGCCGACGCGCTTGAAAAAATCTTCCTGCGCTTTGCGAAATTCATGCTGCTCGTCCTCCGGAAATCGATAAGGAAGAGCGGAGCGCGCCCACGGCGGCCGTGTTTTGTCTATGGTTCGCTGCTGCTCTTCGGCCACAGCGACCCATGGATTGCGGTCAGCGGAGTGCAACCAGCCGCAGCCAAGATCAAGCGGGTGCCCGGACGCGTCGGCAATGGTCCATGCGCGGCCGCCTAGGCGCGGACGGGCCTCGACGATCAGGCAATTGACTCCCGCTTGATGCAGGCGTCGCGCCGCTGCGATGCCGGCCGCGCCCCCGCCGATGACCACGGTTTCGAAATCGCTCACTGCCATTTACGCTTTCTGTATTCGATCGCGGGCATACATATAATATCGATATCGGCGTTGGAAACGCAGCGGGGGCACGCCGTCCACTCAGCGTTGCATGCCCCAGAGATTGACCGTACGCGCCTCAAGAGCGCGGAAGATCACCGACTCGACGATGAGGCCGATCAGGATGACGGCCAGTAGGCCGGAAAAAACCGTTGCGGTATCGAGGTCATTGCGCGCTTCGAAAATATACCAGCCGATGCCGCCTGAACGGGAGGAAACGCCGAACACCAGTTCGGCCGCAACCAGCGTGCGCCAGGCGAAGGCCCAGCCGATTTTGAGCCCGGCAAGGATCGACGGGAATGCGGCTGGAATCAAAATGAGACCGACGTAGCGCGCGCCCTTGAGTCCGAGATTGCGGCCGCTCATGCGGAGTGTTTCCGGCACGCTGCGGAAGCCGATGAGCGTATTGAGCGCAACGGCCCACAAAACAGAATGAATTATGACGAACACCAGCGACGGCGTGCCGAGTCCGAACCAGATCAACGCCAAAGGCAACAGTGCGATTGCGGGCAGCGGGTTGAACATGGCGGTCAACGTGGAGAGGATTCGCGTGCCGATGCCGCTTGCCACCGCGAAGGTGGTCAGAAGGGTCGCCAGCGCGAGTCCTAATGTGTAGCCGATCGCCAGCGTGCGCAGCGATGTAAGCGTTCGGTCTACAAGGACGCCATTGGCGACATCTTTCGAGAAAGTTTTGACCGTCTCGGTGAAGGTCGGAAACAGCAGCCCATTGTTCAGCCAGCGTGCGTAAAGCTCCCAGACGACAATGATCGCAACAAGAATGCTCAGACGCTGCACGGCCTCATTGTTGACGACACGCTCGACGACGGTGAGGGGACGCTCCACGTCGCCGATGACGCCGGTATCGACGAGATCGACCTCGCGTTCGGCTCGTATCGGGTTTTGCCGTGAGCTTTCGGTCACGCCGTCGCGTCCTCTGACGTGCGCTGATTCCGCTCGTCGCCGAACAGAAGATGGTTGATCCGCTTCGACAACGCGCCGAACTCGGCCTTGCCGATGCTGTTGTGATCGAGGCCGTCGGCGTTGAGTTCGGCGCGGACGCGGCCCGGATGCGGCGAGAGCACCAGAATTCGCGACCCCACGATAATCGCTTCCTCGATCGAGTGGGTCACGAACAATACGGTAAAGCGAAGCTGTTCCCACAGTGCGAGCAATTCTCGCTGCATCGTGCGGCGCGTGAGCGCATCGAGTGCGGCAAACGGCTCATCCATCAGGAGAATATCTGGCTCCAGAGCCATCGCGCGCGCGATCGCCACCCGCATCTTCATGCCGCCGGACAGCATATGCGGATAGACATCACGAAATTTGGCGAGGCCGACCTTTTCAATAACCGCATCGGTGCGCCTGACTGCTTCCGCGGCAGCAAACTTTTTCGTGACCTTCATGGGAAACAGGACATTCTGGTAGACGGTTTTCCAGGGCATCAACTGTTCGAACTCCTGGAACACCATCATGCGGTCCGGCCCGGGCGAGTCGATTGCGCGGCCGCGAATGCGGATCGAACCTTCAACCGGCGGCATGAACCCACCCACCGCCTTCAGAAGCGTGGATTTGCCGCAGCCGGATGGCCCGAGGATCACGTAGCGGTCGCCTTGATGGACAGAAAAATCGACACGATAAGTCGCCGTCACCAGATGGCGTGGCGTCTTGTACTGGAGGGTTACTCCGCTAACGTCGAGCAGCACGGAAGTCATCGGCCGGCGTCGTCAGCTGCCGGGCAGATCGCAGCGCCGCAAAATCGGATTCATCTGATCGCCCTCCCAGGCCGACTTGTTCTTTGTTCTATTTGACCCATCATCCCCCAGGCCGCGATAAGGTGGCAAGCAGCAATTCACGCAAGGAGCCGCTCGATGCCGAATCTCGCTTCACATATACAGGCCGCGTTGTCGACGCGCTTTGGTGAGCGGCTCGAAGTCGACGCCGCCTTGCCGGGCCTGGATGAACTTGCCCGCATCGCCGCGCATCGGGTGCATCGGCGGTACCAATCGCGCGAGGTTGCGCCCGATTTGCTGCGATTGCTGTGCGCGTGTGCCCTGTCGGCACCGTCGAAAAGCGATCTTCAGCAGGCGGACATTCTCATCGTGAGGGACCGCGCGAAGATTCATGCTATCGGCGCGCTGCTTACGGAAATGCCATGGGTGAGTGAAACGCCGGTCTTTCTTGTTTTTCTGGCCAACGGCAGCCGCCTGCCGCAGATCTCGCAAACGCGCGGCAAGCCGTTTCCCAATGATCACTTCGATCTACTGTTCAATGCAACGGTCGATGCCGCCATCGTCATGACGACGTTTCTGCGAGCGGCCGAGGCGGTTGGCCTCGGCTGTTGTCCGATCAGCGTAATCCGCGATCACGCCGCAACGGTCAGCGACATGTTTGGCTTGCCTGGGAAGGTCATCCCTATCGCCGGCATGTGTCTCGGTTGGCCGGCCGAACAGGGCGGAATCACGCCGCGCCTTTCGCTCGACACGACGGTGCACGAAGAGAAATTTACCGACCGCGCTCTTTCCGCCGGAGTTGACGCTTACGACCGCCGCCGCGCCGGCGTGTGGCCCTATCGCAATCAGCGGGATCCCGAACGGTTCGGCCGTGCCGAATTTTATGGCTGGTCGGAGGATAAAGCGCGGCAATACGCCGTACCCTTGCGCGTCGACTTTGGCGCCTTCGTTCGCGCTAAAGGCTTTCACCTCGACTGAGCGGGTGTCAAACCTTGCGAATGCGAAAAGTGAGCACGCCGTCCGCATCGCTTTTGCTTTCCAGCGAGTCGCCTGTCTGCCGTAGCAGATTTGGAATGTCGATCGTGGTCAGCGGATCGGTGCATTCCGCCACGATCACATCGCCCGCCGTCAGGCCGGATAACATCTTGCGCACACGCAATGCCGGCAACGGGCACTTCAATCCGCGCAAGTTCATTGTCTTTTCAGTCATGACGTCCCGGGATCATGTGCTCAACGGCACCATCGATAGCTGCTTGTCGGTCGCCGGAATGTAGGCCTCCTCGATTCCCAGTTCCTTGCGTACGATATTGGTACCGCGCGTAAGCGCGACCATTTTGTAAAAGGCGTGCATGCGGCTCATGGACTGTCGTCCGAATCCGCAATCGCTCGTGAGGATCAGTCGTTCCGGCTCGATATATTTAAGAGCCGCGCGAATGAGATCGGCCACTTCCTCCGGCCGCTCGACTTGCAATGTGCGGTGGCTGATAACGCCGAGCGCTATTTTCTTGTCTTTCGAAATCATTTTTCCGACGTGTTCGAGATCCATGCCCCGGTTAAAGGCACCCTCGACGGTCAACACGTCGATATCGAGCTGATCGAGATAGGGGAGCGCCGCTTTGTATGATTGGTCCTTGCTGGCCACACGTTGCGCCGCCGGGCTGCCCCAGCAAGTGTGGCACCACACTTCGCATTTTCCGCGCAAGCCTTTGATCTCGAGATTGAATGCCTCCACCCATTGTTCCGGCTTGATCGGCTGCTTGGGGTCGGCAATGACCTGGTGGATGGCGGGCTCCTCGATCTGCACCAGCGGCGCGCCGGCGTCAGCAAGCGCGTGATACTCCTTGTTGAGTGCGGCCGACAGATCCATCAGCAGATCGAGGCGATTCTTGTAGTGCTCGTTCGTGAGCATCAAGGCGAGGATCTGTGCCGAGATTGAGCCGATCTTCACTGGCTTGTCTGTCATCGGTGCGATTGCTTTGTAGGCGCGATCAAGTTGCAGGTCTGTCGCGCCGATTTTCTCCGTCACCGGCGGCGTCATCCGTGTCTCGATGACTTCCCACATCAGATCGCCGGGACCCTTGTCGGCCATGAAGCCTGCGGGCGGCACTTCAACGCGCGGCGTGCCGATACCCGCGACGCGCTCGGTGACGTAGCTCACCCAGGAGCGGCCGGCGACGTCGTCATCGAGCCGGGCGTCGCCGTCGACGAAAATGTCGATACCAGCGCGATGCTGGGCGGCGACGTGGCAGGCGAGGCAGTCGAAATGTTGCTCGCGATAGGCGAGACGGGAAAATCCTTGCGAAAGGGGAATGCCGCGCAGGTTTTCGGTGTACCAGCTTGGCCGGGGCAGGGCTCCGGTTGTGGTGGTCAGAAGAGCCTTGTTTTTGGTTGTCGTAAACACGCGACGTTTCTCCTGATTTCACCTATGGAAAGCTGCGCTGCATGCTGTCCACGGTTGAGGTAAGGTGACTGAAGTATCTGAATGCAACAAGGTCAAGCGCGGCAAAATGGCAGTCTTCGAGTCAATCCAGACCATCTCAAAGCTGACGCCGCTCGCCGATGTTCTGACCATTGTCGATACCGAGATTAAGCCTGTCACCCAGCGCACGATCGACGTCTTTGCCGGCGCAGGGCGAGCGCTTGCCGCCGACGCGATGGCGCCTGCGCGCCCCGCTTCGGCGCTCGCGCTGCAGGATGGTTGGGCGTTGACGGCCGACGAAACATTAGGCGCCGGCGGCTATGCGCCGGCGCCGCTTTTGCGTGCGCCATCGCGCATCGAGGTCGGACAGGCGTTGCCCGCGGGCACCGACAGTGTTGCACCCATTGATGCGGTGAAGGTCATCGACGGCCGCGCCGAGGCGCTCGTCGTCATCAATCCGGGCGACGGAGTTTTGGCAGCCGGAGGAGACAGTGATTCCGCGATCCCGCTGCGGCGAGCCGGCGAACGCTTGCGCCTCACGGACCTGGCTTCCTTTTCCGCGGCTGGCATCGCACGGATCACGGTGCGCGAACCGCGCATTCGCGTTCTTCCGGTGCGCGGCAGTGGAATTATCAGCGCCGCGGCCCGTCTGGTGACAGCCGATATCGAGCGCCGCGGCGGAGTTGCGCGCCTCGATGACAGTGGCCGTGGCCTCGATGTCGCAATGGCTGCGGAAAGCGCAGATGCGATTGTCGCGATCGGCGGCACGGGCAGTGGTCGCAACGACAGCAGCGTACAGACATTATCGCGCGAAGGCCGGCTTGCGGTTCATGGTATGGCCATCTCTCCAGGGGAAACAGCCGCATTCGGCTTTGTTGGGGCAAGGCCGGTGCTGCTCCTGCCCGGACGGCTCGATGCCGCGTTGAGCGTCTGGCTTGTGGTCGGGCGCCGCCTGCTTGATCGGCTTGCGGCCGCCAAAAACAACGAGAATGAACTGATGGAAGTCCTGACACTCGCCCGTAAGGTGACCTCAACGGTGGGACTGGCCGAGGTGGTGCCGGTGCGACGCAATGCCGGTCAAGCTGAGCCTTTGGCCACGAAATATCTGCCGTTGTCCTCGCTTGCCCGTTCGGATGGATGGATCTTCGTTCCGGCCGACAGCGAAGGTTATTCCGGAGGCACGGCGGTTCAGGTAAGGCCTTGGCCATGAGCGATACGGCATGAGCGAAAGTCGGAAATCGAGATCGGACGGAGCCGCTGAACTGATTGCGCGCGTTCGCGCAGCTGCGCGCCAGGAGCAATTTCTTGAGGTCGTGTCCGCGGAAGAAGCACGCAGACGGTTCGAAAGCCATCTCGACCTCGCGCTGCTTCCCGCCGAGTGTGTGACGCTCGCTCAATCCCGCACGCGCGTCCTCGCGCATGACGTCGTTGCAGCGGTCGACGCGCCGCCGTTCGATCGTTCAAATGTTGACGGTTTTGCCGTGCGTGCCGCCGATACCGTTGGCGCAAGCGATGGCAAGCCCAAGGTCTTCGCACTCAACGCCGAGGTCATTGCATGCGGATTTGCGCCGGCAATTACAGTTATGCCGGGGACGTGCACTACGATCGCCACAGGTGGCGTCATCCCGCGCGGTGCAGACGCGGTCGTGATGATCGAACAGACCGAGTTGATTGAAGAAGGCGCGGCGAGCATTGAGTTGCGCCGCGCGGCCACGCCGGGACAATTTGTTTCCTACGCCGGCTCCGACATTGCGCGCGGCGAAACTTTGCTGCGGCGCGGCACGCGTATTGGCTCGCGCGAAATAGGCATGCTCGCCGCTTGCGGCCTCGACCGTGTGGATGTTGTGCGACGTCCAAAAGTTGCGGTGCTTTCGACAGGTGACGAGCTTGTCGAGCCAGGAAAGCCGCTCAAGTCAGCCGGAGTCTATGACAGCAACGGCGCCATCGTCGCCGCGTCGATTGCGGAAGCCGGTGGTGAGCCGATTGTATTTGGTGCTTATCCTGACGATGCGGCCATACTGGAAAAGGTCGTGCGCGATGCGCTTGCCGCCAGCGATATGGTGGTGCTCTCGGGCGGCACGTCGAAAGGCGCTGGCGATCTGTCGCACCGCGTTGTGTCGCAGCTAGGCAAGCCGGGAATTCTCGTACACGGCGTCGCGCTCAAGCCGGGCAAGCCACTATGCCTGGGCGTGGTCGGCGACAAGCCGGTTGTGGTTCTGCCGGGGTTTCCGACCTCGGCGATCTTCACGTTTCACACGTTTGTCGCGCCGATAATTCGCGCCCGCGCCGGCCTGCCGCCGGAATCAGCAGAGACGATTAGCGCGCGCGTGCCGGTGCGTGTCTCCTCCGAACTCGGCCGCGAAGAGTTCGTGCTGGTATCGCTCATAGAAGGCGATCGGGGGCTCGTCGCGTTTCCTATTGGCAAAGGCTCCGGGGCGGTCACCAGTTTCTCGCAGGCGGATGGTTTTCTCGAGATCGATGCGCTCGCATCTGTGCTCGAAGCCGACAGTGTCGCGCGTGTGACCCTCATTGGCGGCACCGCTCGCGCGCCGGATCTCGTGATCATGGGCAGCCATGACGTGGCCCTCGACGTGATCGTAGGCGCGGTCGCCGATCGCGGCTTTTTAGCGCGCACTCTGGCCGTCGGCAGTCAAGGCGGCGTGGCGGCGGCGAACCGCGGCGAATGTGACATCGCGCCTGTTCATCTCGTCGATCCCGCGAGCGGCCAGTACAACAAGCATCTGGTGACGCCGGGCTTGAGCCTGGTGCAAGGCTGGCGGCGGATGCAGGGAATCCTGTTCCGGTCCGGCGACACGCGATTTGAAGGCCGAAGCGCACAGGAAGCGCTGAAAATCCTTTTGGCTGATGCCTCAGCCCTGATGGTCAGCCGCAATGCCGGTGCAGGCACGCGCGTACTCATCGACAAGCTTCTCAATGGCGCACGACCGGCGGGTTACGCCAATCAACCGAAGTCGCACAATGCGGTTGCCGCTGCGATCGCTCAGGGTCGCGCCGATTGGGGTCTCGCTATCGAACCGGTGGCGAAGCTCTACGGCCTTGGCTTCCTGCCGGTGTCGCCGGAGCACTACGATTTTCTCGTTGTCGAAAAACGGCGCGAGCAACCCGCGGTTCAGGCCTTTCTCGCCGCGCTGCGTGATGAGGAAACGCGTGCGCGAATTCGCGCACTCGGTATGGATCCTGCCACCAACTAGGCGCGCGCACCCAACCCGCCGGCTAGTGCGTCGAAAACCTATATAATAGAACACCGGCTTCAAAGCCGGGCGTTTTGCTATAAGGGAGCCATGCGCATTATCGGTCTTGCCGGCTGGAGCGGCTCGGGCAAAACAACGCTGATTACCAAGCTGATTCCGTGCCTAATCGCGCGCGGGGTCAAGGTGTCCACGCTCAAGCATGCGCATCACGGCTTCGATCTGGACCAGCCGGGCAAGGACTCCTTCTTCCATCGCGCCGCCGGCGCCACCGAAGTCATCATTTCATCCGCCAAGCGTTGGGCGATCCTGCACGAATTGCGCGATGAACCGGAATGGGATCTGGGCGCGCTGGTCGCGAAAATGTCGCCGGTCGATCTGGTGGTGGTCGAGGGCTTCAAGCGCGATGCCTTTCCAAAACTGGAAATCCACCGCGCCGCCAATGGTAAGCCGGTCATCCATCCAGAAGACCCGCACATCATTGCGGTTGCCTCGGATGTGGCTTTGCCGCGGACGAAACTCCCAGTCGTCGACCTCAACGATATCGAGGCGATTGCCGACCTCTTGCTCAAGCATGCAGTGCCGGTCGGCGCAGCGACGACCAAGGCAGGGGGTGCGTAATGGCACAGCTCACTGACGACTGTTTCGCGTTTTCCGGACCGCTGCTTCGGCTCGACGAGATGGAGCGCATGATCGCCGAGCGGATTATTCCCGTTTCCGAGACCGAGCGTGTGCGTTTGCACGGCGCACGCGGCCGGATCGTCGCCGCCGATGTCAAGGCACCCATCAATCTGCCGCCGTTCGATAATTCCGCGGTTGACGGCTATGCGGTGCGTCATGCCGACCTTGCGGCCAATGCCGATACGAAACTCGCCATTGCGGGACGTCTGATGGCCGGCTCGTGCACCGAGCTGGCGCTCGAACGCAGCCAGGCCATCAGGATTTTCACCGGCGCGGCAATGCCCAGGGGTGCCGACACGATATTCATGCAGGAGGATGTGACGGTCGAGGACGGCCACGTCGTGGTGCCGAAGGGGCTCAAGGCCGGCGCAAATCGCAGGCTCGCCGGCGAGGATGCCCGCGCCGGCACCGTGGTGCTTGGCGCCGGCACCGTGCTGGAGGCGCAGCATGTCGCGCTGTTGGCCGCGCTAGGCGTTACCGACATTGAGGTGAGACGACGGCTCAAGGTCGCGATTTTTTCCACCGGCGATGAAGTCGTGGAACCGGGCGCGCTGCGCGAGGGTGCTGCGATCTACGACGCGAACCGCTATTTGCTCGCCGAATTGCTGGAGCGGCTTGGCGCGGACGTGACCGATCTCGGAATTTTGCGGGACGATCCGGACAAACTTGCGGACGCATTGCGCGAAGCGGCATCTGGACACGACCTCATCATCACATCGGGCGGTGTATCAACGGGCGAAGCCGATTATGTGCGCAGCGCAGTCGAGCGCGTCGGCAATCTGGTGTTCTGGCGTGTCGCCATCAAACCCGGCCGCCCGGTTGCGCTCGGCGTGATCCCGGGAAAATCCGGACATAGCGCGGCTTTCGTGGGGCTGCCGGGCAATCCGGTCGCCGTATTCGTGACGTTTGTACGGGTGGTCAAGGTTCTGCTGCGCCGGCTGTCCGGGGCGCGGCCCGACAAGCTGGTTGCGCTGCCGGTGCGCGCGGCCTTTGCCTATCGGAAGAAGAAAGACCGTCGTGAATACGTCCGCGTTGCGCTCAGGCGCGCGCCCGATGGAGAGATCGAGGCGGTCAAGCACCCGCAGGATGGCGCGGGCGTTCTGACGTCGCTGACTGAAACCGATGGATTGCTTGAGTTTCCGGAAGACGTAACGACAATCGAGCCAGGCGCCCGCGTCGGCTTCCTGTCCTACGCGTCGCTCATTGGCTGAGGGTGTACTGTCCCGCAATGCGCTCGGCGCGGGCGGCGTCTTCCGGTGTATTGACGTTGAAAAACGGATCAATCGGTTGCTCCGGCCAGTCAGCAATCGCGACACCGTGCCGCGCCGTCCAGACCTCGATCTTGCGGAGATCATCTTTGGTCAAAGCTTTCCGCAGGTCTTCGCGTAATGCGAGCGGCCACAGGCCGACAACCGGGTGGCGCCATTCGCCGGAGCGCGCGCAGGCGAGCGGCACGCCCGCGCCCATGTCCCGGCGGGCCTGATGCAGACGTTCGACCAGATCGTCCGGAAGGAAGGGACAATCGCCCGGCACGCTGACAATCCATTCGATGCCGTTGTTTTGCTTCGCCAGCCAGTCGAGGCCGGCCAAAATTCCGGCGAGCGGACCGGCGAAATCCGGGACGCTGTCCGAAACGACAGTCAAACCGGTATCCGCAAATCGTTTCGGATCACCATTGGCGTTGATGATAATGCCGGTGCATTGCGCGGAAAGTGTCGCCAGCACCCGGTCGAGAATCGATACACCGCCGATCTCGATGCGCGCCTTGTCGCCGCCGCCCATGCGGCGCGCCAGTCCGCCGGCCAGAACGAGACCAAGGGTCGGAGGATGATTAGTCGTCATGCACCGCCGCTTTACGTCGATGTTTGGTGCTTTCATCTTCGACGGCGGACAGGTCTTGGTCGAACACAATGCGATCCTCGCCGGCGAGCGCGACAAAGCGCTTCCCGCGCGCACGTCCGATCAGCGTCAAATTCGCCTTGCGTGCCAACTCCACGCCCCATGCCGTAAAGCCTGAACGCGAAATGAGGATCGGGATGCCCATGCGGACGGTCTTGATCACCATTTCGGACGTCAGCCGTCCGGTGGTGTAGAAAATCTTGTCCGCCGCTGCGACCTTTTCCTTGAACATCCAGCCGGCAATTTTGTCGACGGCGTTATGGCGGCCGACATCCTCCATATACACCAGCGGCTCATCCCGATGCGCAAGAACGCAGCCGTGAATGGCGCCCGCCTCGAGATAGAGCGAGGGGGTGGTATTGATCTTGTGCGTGAGCGCGTAGAGCCAGGACGTACGCAGCTCGGCCTTCGGCAACGATATATCCTCGAGCGCTTCCATCAGGTCGCCGAAAACGGTGCCCTGAGCGCAGCCGGAGGTTTGTACTTTCTTTTTGAGCTTCTTCTCGTAGTTGGTCTTGCGTTTCGTGCGGACCACGACGACCGAAAGCTCCTCGTCATAGTCCACACCGGTAACGACGTCGTCCGCAAGCAGCATGTTCTGGTTGAGCAGATAGCCGACGGCTAGATATTCCGGATAATCGGCAATCGTCATGGCCGTGACGATTTCCTGGCTATTGAGGAAAATCGTCAGCGCGCGCTCGACCGTCACCGACGTCTCGAGCCGCGCCCCGGTCTGATCGACACCGGTGACGCGCTCGGTCAACCGGGGGTCGGCCGGATTGGGCTTAATGATGTAACCGTCTTTGCTCATGGCTCAACTATAGCAGACATTTTGGCGCAGGATGAAAACTGCCCACTTAAGTGGGCAGCAAAGCACGCTTTGTCCATGACCTCCGCGGCGATTTAGCAAAGAACGTTTCCAAGCCGCACGCGGCGGACATAGACTAGGGTCAACGACAAATAATCCCCGGGGGAGATGCCGACATGCTTCGCGCCACCAAAGACGTCATGCTGCCGACCACCATTACCGGCTCGCTGCCGCGGCCAAGCTGGTATACGCAAAATCTCGGTTCGCGCAGCTTTCTCGACGCCATGGTGAACAACCAGTTCCGCGAGCAATATGTCGATGCGGTTTCCGTTTATCTGCACGAGCAGGAAGTGGCCGGCCTCGATATCGTAACGGACGGCGATGCGCACTTCGATTCCGATGTCGGCGGCCAGAGCTGGACCAACTATCCGCCGCGGCATATGGGCGGTTTCGACCAACACCCGCAGCCGACGCCGGCCGGCAAAGGCGGCCTGGGGTTTCCGCCCGGCCACATTCTCCATGACTATCTGGAATCGCGCGTGATGCCCGGTATCTCGGGCCCGGTCACCCGTGGCGAGCTGCAATATACCGCGATGTGGAAGGTCGCGCAGCGCTTGACCAGAAGGCCGGTCAAGTTCGGCACCATTGGTCCGGAACTGGTGGCCTTCGCCGTGCAGGACCGGCACTACAAATCAATCAAGGATCGCATTCTCGCAATTACCGATGCCTTGAATGCCGAGCTGCACGATCTTGCCGATGCCGGCTGTCAGGTCATCCAGTTCGAGGAGCCGCAGATCCATCTGCTTGCGGTACGCAACATCGTGGACGATGTGATCAATCCGGCATTCAGTGTCGAGGTCTTCAACCGGACGGTGAAGGGCTTGCGCGCCAAGACCGAGGTCTGGTGTCATACCTGTTGGGGTAATCCATCGCAGCAACGTATGTTCAAGGAGGTGCAGAGCTACAAGGCGGCGCTGGAGATGCTGAACAAAGTCGACGCCGACGTGATCACTTTTGAATCCGTCAGTGCCGGGGGCGCGGACCTGGAAGCGTTCGGGAAGATCATCACCGACAAAAAGATTGCTATCGGCGTCATCGATCATCACTCGTTGCAGGTCGAACGGCCGGAAGAAATCGCCGAGCATATCCGCCGTGCGCTCAAGCATATTCCCGCGGAGCGGCTGGTGCTGTCCTCCGATTGCGGCATGGGCCGCGAGGGCATGAGCCGCCGCCACGCCTATTACAAGATCGTGTCGTTGGTGCTCGGCACCAACATTGTGCGCAAGGAGCTTGGCTTGCCGCAGGCCGATTGCCTGGCCGCTGACGGCCGCTATTCACTGGTTGTGCCGTCAAAATAAGGGGTCAAGCTGCAAAAATTAACCCACGTTAAAATGTGGTGAACATGTTGTTTCCCAATCGGGAGCCCGAATTGGCGCGGTTTCAATTGGCGCCGGTATAGGGTGATTGTCGGGGGAGGGGCAGGCCAGGAGGCTTGCTGATGCGTGTTCGTTATCTTCTTGTCGCCGCCGCGTGCGCCTTTTGTTTGCTGACGTTGTCGCGGCCGCAAGCGCCTGCAGAGCCGCAGGTCAGCGCCACCAAAATTGACTTTGATGCCTTGCATGCGCAGGCCGAGAGTGCACTCGAGGCCCTGCGGCAATCGCCTCGACATCAGCCCGCGTACGATATCGCCGCCGAATTCTGATCTGCGATCCGGGATTAGTTGCTGCGGCTGATCGCCACGACAACGGTCTCCGTTGCAACGCCGCTCAGCTGAACGACAAATGGTGTTGCATTGAGCTCGAAGCGCACGCTCTTGCGCAGGCCGCTGCAATCGCTACGCCCGGTACTTCCGATTGAACGCGCATAGCGGCCGTCCTGCACGATATCAATCCACGCCTCTTGCGATAGCGTCACCTGGTAGGAACCGGACTTTTCCGGCGCCGGGAGCCGGAGTCCACCACCAAACCAGTTTTCTGATTTCGGTTTGCGCTCGGGCGGCAACACGAAAGCTGCTTGCCCCGCAGGCTGCAGGCTTAGAGCGATTGCGTCCGTTGGAATCGTAGCGAGTTCCGCTCCTGCCGCGAGTGAACGTTTGTCAGCGGCTGCAAACAATGCTCGCTCGTGCGTCAAAGACCAGGCAAATTTATCGCAGCCCGCATCTTGCGCGAATGCCGGCGGAACTGTGCAGTTCAGAATGAATGCAAGAATGCCGGCCAAGCGTACGATCGGTGCCATTTCTATTTCTCCGGTGCGAAGCCGTAGCCAAGCAGAATTTTCTGTCCGGCCGTTGACATGATGAAGTCAGCGAACTGCTGTGCCGTAGACGATGCGCCATTCATGACCGTCAACCCATAATCCGCGCCGACGGCGAGCTTGTCCGGCAGTGCCACGATCTGCTGTCCGGGATTTTCCGTTTGCGCCACCAGCGCATTGGTGCAGTAGGTCAGGAAGATATCTGCCCGGCCTTCTGCCACGTGCCAACCGTAGACCGTGCGGCCGGGTGGCGGCTGCGTGCTACCGGCGTCTCCGGTGAGCTGCAGGGCTTTCTTTTCCAGCGGTGCTTGCGCGCCGGGCCTGACCGCGCCGGCTTTACGAAAAACTTCGAAGGCATAGTCGCCGGACGGGTCCACTTTCGGCGTCGACGTGGCGAGCTTAACATTCGGATCGAGCATATGATCGAGAAGGTTTGCGCTGGTGACATTGAGGCCCGGCTTGACCAATGCACACAATCTATTGCGCGCGAAGCGGGACACCGGTCCGCATTTCTTTTCGTCAAACAAGGCTTGCGGATGCTCCATATTGGCGGAGGCAAATACGTCGGCTTTGGCGCCTTCGGTAATTTCCTTCTTCAGAAGACCGGAAGCGCCGTATTTCATCTCGACCTTGTTGCCCGTCGAGGCCTCGTAAGCCTTGGCCACATCGGTCAACGCGCCTTTCAGGCTGCCGGCGGCGTAGAGCTGGATGGTGTCAGCGAGGGCAGGGGAGGTCATGACAATTGCAACACAAAGAATCTGGGCGATTTTACCGAGCAGGTTTTTCAGCGTGAGCGTGCCGCGTTCTCTCTTCCCTCTCCCACAAGGGGAGAGGGAAGCGCGTTCGCGGCGGGACCTAAGCGCACAACAGATCACGCGCCTGGGTCGCTGGCGTTGGGATAGAACAGCTGTTCGCCATTGATCTTGTAGCTGGCGATGATCTTCTGTCCTTCCGGCGAAATCAGCCAATCGATGAACGCCTGTCCGAGATCCTTCTTCACGTTCGGGTGCTTGGATGGATTGACCAGCATGACGCCGTACTGGTTGAACAGGCGCTTGTCACCTTCCACCGCGATGACGAGATCACCTTTGTTCTTGAATGAAATCCAGGTGCCACGATCCGACAGCACGTAGGCGTTGCTGGCGCTCGCAGTATTGAGCGCCGCACCCATGCCCTGGCCGATCGATTTGTACCAGGGCCCCTTGTCCTTCTCGATGTCGATGCCGGCATCCTTGTTCCAGAGCGATAGTTCCGCGATATGGGTGCCGGATTTATCGCCGCGCGAAATGAAAGGTGCTTGTTTGTTTTTGATTGTCTCAAGCACTTTCGCAATGTCCTTCATGCCCTTGATGCCGGCCGGGTCGCTCTTGGGGCCGATCAGCACAAAGTCGTTGTACATCACCGGGTAGCGCTTCACGCCTTCTCCCTCGGCGAGGAATTTCTCCTCTGCCGATTTGGCGTGCACAAATACGACGTCAGCATCTCCGCGCCGGCCTGTATCGAGCGCCTGGCCGGTCCCTTGCGCGATGACCTTTACCTCGATGCCGGTCTTCTGCTTGAACAGCGGCAGGATGTAGCCGAACAGGCCCGAATCCTGCGTCGATGTTGTCGACGACACCACGATCGATTTGTCCTGTGCGTGGACAGGCCCAGTGAAGATCGCAGTGGCGAGCGCGGCCACGGCCATCAGTGTACGACGATTGATCATTTGATCCTCCATCATTTGGTATGTCAGACGAGCAATTCGCCCGCGATGAATTTGCGCGCCTCTTGCGTGCGCGGCCTTGCGAAGAACTCGTTAACCGGGCCGGTTTCAACCAATCGGCCGCGATGCAGCAGCACGATGTCGCCGGCAAGGCGTTTGGCCTGGCCGAGGTCGTGTGTTGACATCACGACTTTGACGCCGCGCGCGCTGACGGCGCGAATGATGTCTTCGATCGCCTTGGTGGCGTGCGGATCGAGGCTGGCGGTCGGCTCGTCAAGGAAAAGGATTGCGGGGTCGCGCGCGAGTGCGCGCGCCAGTGCCAGCCGCTGCTGCTCGCCGCCCGATAGTCGCCGCGCCGGGCGGCGGGCCAGACCATCGAGTCCAACGAGTGTCAGTAACTCGCCTGCACGGTGTTGGCGGTTGGCGCGCGGGACATCTGCCGCGGCGAGCGCATAGCGAATATTGCCCGTGGTGCTACGCCTGAGCATGGCGGGACGCTGGAACATGATGGCGCGGCGCCCCGGTGCTGCCGCCTCACGTCCACCCCAGGTGATGCGCCCCCCGTTCAGCGGAATAAGTCCCATGGCGGCGCGCAACAGGGTCGTCTTGCCGCTGCCATTCGGCCCGATCAGGATCGTTGGCGGTCCATCTGCAATGGTGAGAGTTATACAGTCGAGGATCATCGTGTCGTGGGCGACGATCTGCGCTTCTGCGAACATGAGTGGCAGTTCGGAATCCGGTGCGCGCATGCTCATCCTGCGTAGCGTTCACCGGCCCGGCGCAGGCCCCAGGCCAGGGCGTTGATCAAGATCACAATCACAATCAGCACCATGCCCAGGCCGATCGCGAGTGGCAGGTCGCCCTTGGAGGTTTCCAGTGCGATGGCCGTGGTCATCGTGCGGGTGAAGCCATCGATATTGCCGCCGACGATGATGATGGCGCCGACTTCTGCAGCGGCCCGGCCAAATCCGGCCAGCAATGCCGTGACCAGGCTGAAGCGTGCATCCCAGATCAGTGTTGTTACGCGTCGCGCCGCACTGACGTTCATGGCCGAGAGTTCGTCGTGATATTCAGCCCAAAGATCTTCGACGGTCTGACGGGCGAGGGCGGCGATGATCGGCGCGACGAGCAGCGTCTGTGCAATCACCATCGCTTGTGGCGTGAACAACAGGCCGAGCGACCCGAGCGGGCCCGAACGCGACAGCAGGAGAAATATTGCCAGGCCGGCCACCACTGGCGGCAAACCCATCAGCGCGTTGAGCACCACAATGACCGCCTCGCGTCCCGGAAAGCGTGTGAGTGCCAGAAACGCGCCGAGCGGTATGCCGAGCAGTGCCGCGAACAGCACCGCGCTGAGACTCACCAGAAGTGACAACCGGACGATCGCAAACAGGCCGGGATCGCCGCTGAACACCAACTGAAATGCGGATACATCGCCCGTCATCGGGGCTCCCGGAGGCTGGCCGCGCTTGGCGCCGGTCAGCCTTGCCTGCGATTATTTTCCATTTATTTGCGCACGTCGTCCATCACCGGTCAATAATTGGAATTAAAACATAAATGTGCTTATTAGGTGATATGGAATTCCGATTGGCGAGGCGGGGTGTTTGGCGTCGGACCGTGGCCATAGCCCCGGCCTATGGCCCCGCTGCCGTCCTTCCTCGCCGCGCGCAGACGAGATGGCCGTTCATGGGTGTTTTGTGCGCGATCGCGCCGCCGGTTTTGCCGTCGGGAAAGATGTGCGAACGGCGCGTGCAAGAACGCGCATTGCGCGCTTTGATGTAATAAGACGTGGCCCGCCCGCGAGGGCCCGATCAGGAGGGGTGGCCGAGTGGCTGAAGGCGCACGCTTGGAAAGCGTGTTTACGGGAAACCGTAACGTGGGTTCGAATCCCACTCCCTCCGCCACCTTGCCTCTGAACCCACTCTCCAGCTGACCCAAGTGAGTACAAATTGCGCTGGATTTGCGTGGTGACTGAAAAAGGCCTCTGTACCCTAGCGGTCGAGTTTCCTTCACGCGGTATTCTCTAGCGTCATCGGCAGCAATGCCGTCCTGTCCGTCAGCGGCTTGACCGCCGGCCAGGGCTACACGATCCAGTGGACCTACATCGGCAGCGAGGCGTCCAACCAAAACGTTTTCTCGATCAGTGCTGCTGGAGCGACCGTTGCTGCGAACGGGGCCGTCCCTTTCTCCGCCGACAACCGGAACAACAGCTGCTGCGGTGGTATCAACCCCCTCCCAACAGCGAACACGGGCGCGACCGCGTATAACAACGGCGCTGCCACGGTCAGCACGCCCGGATTTACGGTGACAGACAATACGACCGGCGCGTCGACCACAAACAACGGGGCATCGACTAACCCGATACCCAATAGCGGTTCGGCGAATTTGATCTTCGCGTACCTCACCCCCGGCACACACGGCTTCCAGTGGGACATAACAACCACGCAAACCAACGAGATCGTTTTCGGGTTCAACGACAACGGCTCTGGCGACGACGACCACGATGACTTCATGGGATTAGCTGCAATTTTGGGCGGAAGTAGTTGTGAGTGCGATGTGTCACCAACGCCAATTCCTGGGGCCTTGGCCCTATTTGGGACTGCAATGGGCGGGACAATCGGTTTGCTTCGTTGGCGCAGGAAGCGGAAAAACGTGGCCGCAATTTGCGAACCAACGTTGGGGTTTTGAATTTTGACTTGTCGCCGCTTCGGCGAATTTTTGGCTGAGCGTACAGAGTAAAAAGGGCCGCATTCGCGCGGCCCCCGGCCCCGTCCCCGGGTGGGGGGTCCACGTGTGGCGCGGTCCAACCCCAGGGTGTGCCGTGTCCAAATGTGGCAGGCCGAATTTAAAAATTTAGTAATGGCCCGAATTTCGCGTTGTTCGCGATTGAGTTCGGCCATACGCCGAAATTAGGCAGAGGAGGGTGTCCATGAGTCCGAATTGAATTGAACGGGTGCGCCGCAGCGAAGAATTTAAGGCCAATCAGAGACGCCGACGAGCGAACCAAATCAAGACAATGATCGCAGAGCTTGATCGGATGTGTGCCGATTTGAAACTCCAAACGCAAGCCGAGGAGATGCGTACTCAGATCTGCGATCCGACACATTTCGACTATTCAACTTATGCGAAAACCGTTCGGGAGCGTTGCGCGAGAGCTCAACAGTCAGCAGATATCCTCCGGACTGAGCTCGGTACGCTAAAGTTAGAGGTGAGCGAACACGCTATATTGAAATCTTTGCGTGCTTTCTCGGACCTAGCGGTCGACAGCGCTGTTGTGTGATGTGCGACAGCGACCAATGGATGTCCGCTTTACCCCCGAAAGCGGACATCAACGGCTCATCGTTTGGTGTCCGCTAAGTGCCAAAAGCAGACATCGCAATATGCCCGCGCAGCGCGTTGGCGACCTATTTCAATGGGAGGACTGCGGTGATATCGATTTCGATTAGCATGCCGGCCAGGCAAGTTGGCTGATGGCAGCTCAGCTGCCCTCTGATAAGCGCTTGTATTCAGCTTCAACAACATCCTTGCCGTAAGCTCTTTCGAGCCGGCGTACAGCGAAGTGGCCGCGAGCTACTCCCTGAAAATGCGCGATGAACGCGTAGTTTATGACCGCGCCGCTAACGGCACCGATGATAGGAACAGCCTGCGCCGCAGCTTTTTCTGTGACTACAAATCCGAAGCGTGAAGCCAATTGTGCTGTTAAGCGAACCAGCGCTGGTGCCCCGTCTTTGGTAACGCCGTGATCCGTAACGAAGCGTGCGGCGCTCGTCACACTCTTCGCCAGCGCACCCCGCACGGCCAAATATCCACTTTCGGACGCGTCGTCCAAACTAGCGCGGCCCCCCATTGCAAAAACCTGCATGCAAGAAAGCATCGCTTCAGGGTCTCTTAGATCTTCGCCCTCACTCTTCGCAATATCCATGATCGATCTCAGTATGATGATCGTCGAAACGGGAAGCTCAATGGGCAGTGCCGCCAAACCGAACGCGCCGCCAGCAGCTCCCGAGGCTGTCGCCAAGATTTTATGCATGGCCTGCGAACCGGCGTAGGGATCACGTTGCAACGTTCGCAACGCGACCTGCATCGCCGCCTCAAGTCCTTTCCTGGCGGCCGCTGTAATCGCGTCCGCCGCAAACGGGGGCAGAGCGTGCTCAATAAGTTCGATAGGCTTGCCAACCATATTAGCAAGCCGTGCAGCAAAACTCGGATGCTCAAGAACTTGAACTGCTCGTTTCAAGGCGGCCAGATCTTCGGACGTCATTTCTCGCTTTCGGGCATGTAAACCTCCACAGGCCATTGATTAGCCTGTGCGACATTGTGGATGCCATAATAGAAGGCCATATATATGTCAGGCCTCGAATTTCCACCCAGGAGAGTGAATGAGCACCTTCAGAAGCCCCGACCTTCTAGAGCGTCGAAATAACGCCGCCACTGTCAAAAAAGTGATGCTGGAAAAGTTTCGCGCCACTCGCCAAGCCCCCGCTTTCGAACAGCAGCGCCTTAAAAGAGTCTCCGTGAATGAGGCGCGCGCCGCGCGCGCTACTGAGCGCGAAGCCGCAAAGAAGGCGCGAAAGATCGAACTGGCTGCGCAAGCGGCGTGCGCCGCCGAACTCGCCGTGCAGGCGCACCACAAGGCCGAGAAAGCCGCGGCGCTCGCTAAGACCGAAGCGGCCAACCGCGATGCGGCGCTGGCCGCGGAGCAAAAAGCCGAACGCGATGCCCGGTACGCAGCACGCAAGGCCGCAAAAAAGATCCGGCGGCGCGGGTACTAGCGGCTTCCACAGCATAACAGCAATCCAATGTCCGCTTTGGGTCAGGAGCGGACATGTGCGACGCATCGACCGATGTCTGCTCTACACCAATAGCGGACATTGCACTCCGCGTTTGGCAATTCGGCGCAAAACGCTTGGAAATTCAAAGTGGCTTAAGTGGTCCCGAGAGGGCTTCCCTAAGCCAAGCAAAACAATGCGTTGGTGAATAGCGGGACCGTCAATTACTGCATGCGGAGATTAGGCTTTCTGTCCACGGTGTCCCACCGAAACGCTGGCGATAGGCTCATCTTTGTCCCGTCGGCAAATGAATTTTTGTATTTGAAAAAATTCATTGCGTGAGCCGGCGGGCGAGGGCATCAGGGCGCGTTGCCTCCATCGATGGAAAAATCCCGGCCGACAATGCCACCGTGACCGCTGCCGCTGCGGGCGGCTCGAGCTAGAGCCGGGTGACTATTGTTGGTACCGGCAAGACTAGTGCCGCCGATCTCCATCGCCCAATACCGGCGGCCACTGGCCGATACCGCAGTCGCGACGGCCTGGCATCCGCCGAGCATCATGTTCGCGCGGTGAGGCGGCGACTGCATCCACATTCGCCTTGCACAGGCCTCGGTGTCGCATCCCATCGCCACATTCTCGGCAACGGCCCCCGCCGGCCCACGACGCGTCGTGAAACCAGCGTGATCGAGACTGTTGCGGCGAGCCATATCATTAGCGTGTTGTTGAGCGAGGGCGTGAAGTGAGGAGCAATCAGCGTAGCACGAGTCAGCGCAAACAATCGTAGCGCAAAGGGCAGCAAGCAGTCGAAGTGAAGCCATCATGCGTCCCTTCCCGTCTACAAAAATTTTCTGGAAGGTATCGCACATACCAAATAAAAGAAAAGAGCAAGGCGGGGTTGGCCATCACCGCTCACCGCGAAGCGATGAGCCGTGCTCGATTTCCTTTCGTTTGTTTTCGGTTTGAAAATGCTCAAGCACAAACAGGCGGATGGCCGAGGATAGATTGCTCTGTTTGCGAAGGGCGTCGACTCCGGCGACCAGTTCCGAGAGTGTCACTCGCTGGGTGTGTGCAATCTCTTTCAAATCGTTCCAGAATGCATCTTCAAGACTGACGCTGGTCTTGTGCCCTTCAATTACGATGGAACGTTTAGCGACCGATGATTTCATTGGGGCCCCCGCTGCCCCCTGCCCACTTTCTATATACAGCCGATTCGAAATCTACCGGAGTAGCTTGATACCGGAATGATTCCGCAAACTTCTCGCGCATAAAAAGATCCACCAAAAGCGTCTTTGTGTGATGTCAGACACAGCAAGATTTCGTTGGATAGTCTGTAATCATCTTCACATTGAAGAGGGTTGTCATGAACACCGAAAAAAACGATATCGCTACCCTGATAGAGCTTTTGAAAATGGAAACCGAGCGCTGGCCGCATTCTGGAACTTACGAGGTTTCGCAGAGTGACCTATTCCGCCGAGATCGCTCCTTGCTTGAAATGTGGCCAGAGGCCTGCCGACGCACAGGTGTTGGAAGGCGCGAATTCCCTCCCGGAGTGATCAATCTGTGGAAACAAACGTCGGGCGAGGCGAACTAAAGGCAGCGCTCCGTTAACTAGCGGCGCGGCCTGCAATGTCCGCTTTGGGTCAAAAGCAGACATGTGCGGCGCAAAACGTCATGTCCGCTAAGTACCAACAGCGGACATGGCCGCGCTATTCGGCAGCGACGTTGGCGCGTTCGAGGTCGGACTGAATAATTAGACCGGCTGCATCTGCGGCAAACTTCATCAACGCGACATCCCAATCGGTTTCCTTTTGGGGTCGCCTGTAAGCGAGCACGAACGTGGCATAAGGCCTCCGGTCGGGAAGATAGACCGGTCGCGATTGCAGCGAGTGGACGCCGTGATCAAGGCAGAGGCGTTGCCACTGCGGATCGAAACGTTTCTCTTCCGCAATGTCGGGACAGGTGATGATCTCGCCGTGCGCGATAGCCTGTACGCAACTGCCGAAGTCAGACGGAGACAATGGGATTGCCCTGATCGCGGCAGCGAATTGGGGCAGCCGGGGAAAGACGGCGCGTTCGATATGCGTACGGGACGGATTGCAAATCGTTAGACCGGCGATCGAACCAGACGCCAGTGCCTCGACGTGGTCGCAAAGAGAAATAAGGGCATCGTCCACTGACGCGTGTCGGCTTTGCTGAGAACTATTGAGCCAGTCACTAGGCGCGGTCATCACAAACTCCTCTTAGCCAAGTTGCTCTGACACAAGAGAGATTGTTCGAATGGATCATCGACTGTCGGCACTTTTGCCGTCGTTGTCCTTGGGTGCGATCACGCCAAAATCAGACGATTTCCTATTTTCGTCGGCGGCTACCATGAGGCCTTTGTTGGCAAGGCCGATTCTGAATAGCTCGCGCACCGCTGCGGCCCGGCTGGGCATTCGCTGTTTGAACCGAAAATCGTCCACTGCTTTGAGTTCTTCCGGTGACAGCATGATTTGCAAACGCTCACCTCGGCTGAGGCCTTCATTCTCGGTAACCATGGGAACCTCATTAGGCTAGTTATGGAATTAGTAACATAACGTCTTATACCAACAGACCGTTAAATACGTCAACTACTCATTTGTCTAAGCTCGCAATAAATAAAGTTCCGACCTAAGGGATTGAATATCATGTGTTAAAATGGCCCATCGTCGGCCTTCCCTTTGGCATGCGCCCGGTGACCGAGAGTCGGTTGCTCCCGCCAGAAATAAAAAAATATGAGGGGAGCCCGATGACCAAGTATGAGCCGGCTACGGCGCATTCCAATTCAATCAGGCGACCGGCCTGTTCGAAGTGCGGGGTGGCAATGTTGCTGTTTGGCATAGAGGCTGAGAGCCCCGGTCACGAACTGCTCTCTTTCGAATGCTCTAGCTGCCAAAATATAGAAACTCGGATTGGAAAAACCGAGTAGCCAACTCAGTCAGCGCTTTTTACTCATTGGCCGCCTTTGACAGGTTTCAAGCCTTTCGCGGATTTACTCTCCCGTTGGTTGCGAGCAACTTACCGTCATCATCGACAGCAGCTCTGTCCAGGGCGTCGGTGGCTGAGAGACAAATCGCGCTCCCGCCTGTGCCGCGAATAGGAGTGCCCACCGTGCCGCAATCTCACATTAATGATCCGCCGAAGCCGATTGTTCTGCCGCCATGCTCAATATGTGGAGGCCCTATGTGGCTTGCTCGCATCGAGCCCACCGAGAAGGTTGACCACGATCTACGCACACTTGAATGTCCGCGATGCGAACATTCCGAAACATTGATGGTCAAATTTAAGTAGGACCGATGCGAGAGGAAATCAGATGTTCACTGCAATTCTCAGCCCAGGTCCAATTTCGATGATACTTTATCAACCAGCCACTGTGCATACTGATTCCATTGGGCACCGAAACTGCTCTGAATGCGGATCAACAACCCACCTTTTTGGGATAGAAGCAGCAGACCGCTCTGGCTACGAGTTACTTAGTTTCGTGTGCCCAAAATGCGAACAGATTGAAACTGCGGTCGAGAAAAACGCGACGACGAACTAACCTTAAACCGCTTCTGCCAGGAATGTCCGCTTTGGGTCAAAAGCAGACATGTGCAGCGCAAAACGTGATGTCCGCTAAGTGCCAATAGCGGACACTATGGACCTGTAAGACCGACGCCCGCGGCGACGCGTGCCACTGCATTGTCTTTGGCCTCAAATACGACCTGCCAACGCTTCGTAATTATGATCCCTCGGTATGGCCTGTCGCCGGAATCACACCACAGAATGTCCGCCGCAGGGCGTTCGATCTGTGGTCGGCTGTTGGCAACATCATCCTCTGAGTAACGTTGGTTGTACATCATCCGACAGCGGAAGCCCTTTGCTTCCATCACGGTTTTCGCGGTGTCTATGCCAGAGCCGACGGGCACAACGTTAAGTACCGCTACCTTCGTCTCTAATCCGTCACGCCCGTAGACATTGTCGAACCAAAACCTCGGTCCAAACAAAAAATATGCTGCCGCGAAGAACAGTCCAAGGGAAATACCTAGTTTGGCAAATTTACTCATCGATTTTATTCTCGCCATTCATCTTCGGTCAACGAAATGAAACCCTTTCGCCTCTTCGTAATCAATCAACTGATTTTCAAATTTTGGGACCACGTCCGGAGAAACACTAAAGACCAGTTCTAACCCGTCGACGTTTTGGATTGCACTTTCTGGAATGACGCCACGGTCATAAATACCAATCTCTGGAACGTCATATGTCTTCCATTGACCATCTTCATCGGTGCCATTTAACAGCCAGCACATTGCGGGAATAGGATCGATGTCTCTCTCTATGCGACATTGCTGATTGAAGGCGCGAATTTTCTCTATCGCTCGTTCTGTGAGCGAGAAATTGATCGGGATTAGATAATCGGTTTCTTGGTTCACCGGGAAGCGCCCGTTTGCCGTTTGGGCATGGGGTTCGGTCGGCCTATCCCAATTCGGGCGGCTTCAAGTCTGGATACTTGGCGACAATTGGATTTATGGCGTCGAACAATGTTGAGCCCAGGACATTGGCGACCATCGTTCGAAATTCTCTGAACTCCTCTGGCGTACACTCTGCCTCTATGTCGGCTAAGACGACATCCAGCTCGCCTGACTGCCTGAGCACCGTTTCGAGTAGCTTCTTTGCGGCTTCGCGTGACATGGCTCTCCCCAGACCGGGAAAACAACCACTACGCGAGTGGTCTTTTCGGCTTGCTTAAAACCTTAATTAAAATTGCATCGTTTGATTGGCCGATGTCCGCTTTGGGTCATTAGCGGACATTTCGGTAAGTCAAAGCGCTGTCCGCTTTACCCCCAATAGCGGACACTAAGCAGTGGCTTGGGAATGTCCGCTAAGTGCCAATGGCGGGCATTCACGGAAATTCTGAAACAAACAGAAAGACCGCCTCGCGGCGGTCTTTCCAAATGTATCGGCGCATGCCGCTACTCAGCGATAGGCGTAGCCACGATAGGGGTAGTAGGCACCATAGCGATAGTAATGGCGACGATAGGGGTAATACCCTGCATAACGATAGCGGGGGTAATAACCGCTGTAGCCGTAGTATGCGCGCCGATATCCATAGCCATAAGGGCCGTAGCCGTATGCGGGTGCGTAGCCATAGGCGTAAGGATCATCGTAGTAACCGTATCCGCCGTAGTAGGGAGCACTAGCAGCGGCGATAAGCAATCCGGTTCCGATGCCGAGGCCGACACCGCCCCAGCCCCAACCAGCACCACGCCAACCCCCGCCATGCCAGCCCCCGCCATGCCAACCCCCGCCATGCCAGCCGCCACCCCAACGCGCCGACGCTGTGTCAGGAAGCGCAACAGTCGATCCGGTAATGGCGACTGCCATCACCGCCGCAAGTCCCATCTTTCGGAATTTGTTACGCATCGTGTCACTCCATTACAGAGTTGTCGCCCCCAGCTTTCTCTACTGTAGGACCGTACTGCGGGAAGAGTGAATTTAAAAAAGACGTACCACTCTAAATTTAGATCACAGGGTGCGCTGCGCATCACACGCCCGTGATCGGCCCGCAGACGATTAGTTGGTAAACCGATATTTCCGCTTTGGGTCAAAAGCACACATGTGCAGTGCGAAAGTCCATGTCCGCTAAGTGCCAATAGCGGACATTCGATTGCGAAAAGGCGCTTGCGGTTAGCCGCCCTGCGCCCGGTCCAATGGAATAAGTAGTGTGAAATTGGTGCCGTTGAGGGACGTCGGCCGCGTCACCTCACCCCCTAGCTGCTTTGCGAGCGCGTTGACCAAACGCGTGCCAAGGCGCTTGCTAGTCACTGGGTCAAAGCCAGCCGGAAGGCCCGCACCTTCATCGCGAACCGAAACTAAAATCGAGCTCTCTTCGCTTCGAACAATACGCACCCAGATCAATCCTTCAGCAGAGTTTGGATATGCATATTTTCCAGCGTTCAGAACTAATTCATTGATGACAAGAGCAACAAGGATGGCACGATCCGCTGCGAACTGAATTTCCTCGGGCGCGTCCATTTGGATCTTGCTTGGGCTAACCGCTGTTTCGAGGTCATCAATCACTTCGCGCAGATAAGAAACCAGATCTATTTTCTCATAGTCCGCATTGTAGGCGAGGCGCTCGTATGCGCGGCCCACTGCAGATATGCGAATAGACGCTTCGTTTAGGCGATCGCTCAATTCAGGGTTACCGACGGCGTTCGCCTGCAAATGAAGCAGGCTCGAGACAACTTGCAGACTATTCTTGACACGATGGTTGACCTCTTTGAGCAGAATTTGATGGCGGGCAAGGGCCGCTTGTAGTTTTCGCTGGTATTGCTGCTGCTCGATCGCCATGCCGAGGATATTTGCAGCACCTTGCAGAAATGCGATGTCCTTCTCGCTAAATTCACCTTCAGATCGGCTGTCGACTTCGAGCACACCGAATGGCGATCCATCACCTTGCAAAATGACATTCATCGCACGGCGGATGCCGTGCTCCACGAGCAGTTCGGGTGTACGAAATCTTTGCTCGTTTTCCAGATGATTGGAAATTACCGGCTTGCCGGTATGTAAGGCATAGCCGGCAGGTGAGGCCGAGTCCGCGCCGACAGTGGCATGCCCGACCACACCCTCACCCCAGCCGATTCCAGCGCGAACGAGCAACCGTTTCTCAGCCGGGATGTATTCCAGCACTTTGCAATATTCCGCCTCCAATCCTTCCGCCGTCACCCTGGCAGTGTGATTGAGCATCTCGATGAAGCTTGTGCCTTGAAGGGCGAGGACACCGAGTTCGGCGAGTAATTCTTGTTGGCGAATGCGCACGCGGAGTGCGCGAGCACTTAAGTCGTCTGATTGACCATCGTTGGGTTTTTCCTCAACGACTGGTTTTTTAGGATCAGGTCCCATAACCCGGTGCGTTACCACACATCGGAGGACCTAAATCATATTTGTCCTTGGAACTCGGAACTCCGCCTGAAATGGGTCGCGCTCGCGACCTTCTCGGGCCTTCGCCCTGCTACGTTATTTTGAAATTAAAAACGTCCCATTATGGCTTCTCGGACGTTGGTACCATCGATCAGCCGACAATTTCATACGATGCTAAGGAGTAATAAGCCTCGCCTGAAAGAGTATCCCCGCGCGTTGCGGTGAATAATACGTCTTTGGCACCCCTCGACAGTGCGGACCGCGCGGCATTGAGGTCATCAGGGGACACCACCACCCGAAATCCATGACGCGAAAAGCATTTGCCGGGTACTTCAGGCGATACAAGGTCATTAATCCAGCTTAGTTTGATCGTGTCCCACTGCTGCATGATGGCACTTAAGATCCTGTCGGCGAACACCACGGATTGCCGATCTCGACACGCGAAAGATAAAGGCCGCCCGCGATCTCCCGGGAAGGCAACACTCCTTCCTAAGTCCAACGCCGGTCGCTTAGTTGCAAGGAACCGAAACCGGGCCGCCGTGTTTTCTGTGCGAGCCGCGCTTGAACCCCCACAATCCCCACGGGCGCGGTCTATCTTCGGGCCACGCAAGTCGTTGCGTGGCCTCTTTTTAGAGACGCGCCATTGATCTTTCGCTGATAGAAAAAAGATGTAAAAACTTCGCTGAATATCCGTTCAGAAACATCCTTGCCGCGCTCACGTCAGCCACCGTCGCGTTTGTTTTCAATTTTTTCGGCCTCGATGGCTCGCTGTACCCAAGCTTCAGCGATTTTCCGCAGTGATTCTTTGTCGTCTTTCGCGTGAAGTTTCTCGGCCATGCGAAGGCAGTCATCTGCAAACTGTCTATACTTCTGGGAATCCAACAACGTCGCCTCCTCAACACCCAGAGGATAACGTTCGTTATGGAACTCCGTTCTGGAACAATTTTGTGACGCCAGATTTGTGGAACAAATCTGTTTGACATGTTTTTCTATGCTGTTGCCGGGGGCGCTCACGTATGTCGACCGCTGAAGAGTATCGTCGGTATGCTGCGGAGTGCATGGCCCTCGCGGAGCGTCTCACCGATCACACCGATAAATCACGCTTGATCCAAATGGCCCAAGCCTTTTTGGACCTCGCCGACAAGCGCGACAAGCTCGACCCTCGAGCCCGCTGACGATCTGAGCTGTCCGTCGGGAACCAGTCTTTTAAATTTTAATTACCTAGAGCTGGTCGTTTTTGCTTGACGTCCCAGGCTGCGCCCGTCTGCGCTCGGTGGCGGCCCTCGGCATGCCAAAGATGACCGGCGCCTATAATCCTCAGGGACGTTTCTTTCTCCTTTTAAACCCAAGCAATCCTAACGCCCCAAGGCCCGTGGCGAAAAGAGGGAACGCGGCGGGGATGGGAGTTGCATCCAATGTTTCGACGTTGTCGCCGATAACTGCCATTTGGAATCCAAAATGAAACGTGTTCGGGACCGAACTTACCGGGTCGGTATTTAAATCGCAGCAGATAAACTCCGTCGCTACGCCAGGGCCCGTTACATCGCTTGCGCCGCTCCAAAGGAGTTCGTCGGTGGTACCAAACGCTGCAACTACGACCCAATATCGCGTGTCGGCGGCAAGGGGGGAGCTGAGCTGGAAACCGAAAGACGATTTCACCAACCCAGCGGGCAAAATTGATTCAGCAATAAATTCCTGGCCGATAACCGAATTGCCAGGAAAGGTGTCGTTGTCGGCGCGGAGTTGAATTTCAAAAAAGAAAGGGCTAGTGCCGACAATGCCGGTTTGAGCAACTACAAGATCAATCTCGCTAATGTTGAACGGCGAACTGCCCGTCGAAAATGACGCCGCCAGCGCGACCGGATTAACGACATCAAAACCGATGCTGGCCGCACCGGTATTGTCGAAGAGCGTGACGGCGTTTGCCTGCGTGGCCGCTGCAATCAATATCGCGATTGCACTAAGCTGAAGTAAAATTGTAGAACGCATTGCGCTTTTTGTAATCAACATGTCTGTCGTCCTTCCCCTATATTTGCACACTGCGCCCTTTGCCCAGTCGAGGCTTTGAGAGTGGCGTGATTTAATGTCCAGAAATGCTTGATATGCGCATGAGACCCTTGGCCTACGCAGGCCATTTTAGCGGCCAAACATCACGAAATGCTGGGCCACCGGACCCAGGCCTCTGCCCAAGATCTATTCGGCTGTTGTCGGATCGATCACCGAACGCACGCGCGCAACGGAGTTTGCCGGAAAGCCGCCCTTGTGGGCGTGCGCTTTCACAGTAACTTCATCTGGAGCGATGTAGACGCAATAAATTTTGTCGTCCGTCACGTAGCTTTGCACCCATTGGATCGCTGGACCCATGCCATGGAGGACGCTGCATGACTTCTGCGAGATCGCTTGCAGTTCCGACTTCGGTAGTTTTCCGACTCCGACGATGTCGCGTTCTATGACGAATTTTGGCATAACGGTTTCCTCCAAGTCGGACATGCCTGTGCATGACCTCAGAGGAGACTAAGGCCCGCAAATTCTGTGTCTTGAGGCCAGGGCCCCGGGTCGGCAGTTGGCTTGTGCGGAACATCAGGGGCAAATGTCCCAAGCATCTGTCTCAAGTCACCGCGCGTTTGTGAGCTTGCTTTTCATCCCAAGGCCCGCTTCGCGCGCCAATACAATTGCCTGGTACCGGTGATCAACGCCGATTTTGTCGAATACCCGGGTGATATGATTGCGGACTGTTTTTTCCGAGAGCTTCAACGACAACGCGATCTCAGCGTTGTCGAGACCTTCGGCAATACCTTCGAGAACGTCACGCTCGCGGAGAGTGAGTTCTCCGAGCGGCAATCCCTTGCTCGTGGGCGCAGCATTCGGCTCGCCGAGAAATCGCCGCACCTCTTCGACCAACCGCGGCCATGCCGGTTCATCGGCGAGCGGCATGTGATTTTCACTGTCAATTTGAACGAAGCGGCCATCAGAAATAAGGCTCGCCAGTAACCGACCCTCCTCAATTGGCACCACCGCATCGCGCTCGGGATGGACGATGAGAACAGGACATTTAATCTTGCGAGCCGCGTCTGTCACGTCCACGTTCCAACCGATCCGCAGCAGGCGAACGGCGGTCTCCGCAGAAGTTGCAGCGCGCTGCTGGTCGCACCAGGATCGTAAATGCTCAAGCGTGCCGCCGGGTTGAAATTGGGACGCCCAGACCTGCTGAAAAGCATGGTTCTCGCGTCCCCAGCCGAGGCGAGTGAGATCGAGCAACAATTTTGCTTTTTCTGTTTCTTGCGGCCGGTTGTTCCATCGCATCCGGCCGCGGGCATAGGTGCCATAGAGTATTAAACGATCAACTCGCTCAGGATGCCGGGCCGCGTATTCGATCGCGATCGGACCGCCCCAGCACGTGCCCAGCAGCGAAAACCGCTTTAAGCCGGACGCCTCGATGACGCATTCGAAATCCTTGAGCCAATTCTCGAATGAGAAATTATCGGTGTCCCGGTCCGACAGCCCGCAGCCACGTAAATCATAGCGCAAGAGCGTGTGGCCGCCGGAGCAGAAATCCAACCATGGCCGCCAAGCCATGCTCTGCCACTGATGCTCAAGATGCGTAAGCCAGGTCGCTGACATTACCAACGGAGGGCCCTCGCCACTGACCGCATAGGCCAGTTTCATGCCATCGTCTGTAGTGCAAAAGCGGATGTCCTGGTTCATCGAGGGCCTGTCTGCACCTATTTGTTTATCTGCCGGCGAGACCGTACCACATCTCATTTTTTGCCGTCCGTTGGCCGGGATATCCGCTTTGGGTCATTAGCGGACATCCCGCGATAACGAAGCCATGTCCGCATTGCCCCCGAAAGCGGACATCAGAAACGCTGATCGCAATGGCGGTGAGGGAAGTTGGGTCCGATAATCAGGGTTATCGGAGTTAATTGCTACTGTCGCGCGTATTGCAAAATGGCGCTAAAGTCTGTCACAAACGCATATCCGATAAAATGACTGCCCATTTTAATTTGATCAGAGGATCGTCATGACCATATCGATGGCGCGCGTTCGTGGCGTTATTGCCGCCACGTTTCTTGGGCTCACGGTTGCCGGCTGTGGGTACAACACGATCCCGACCTACGAAGAACAGGCCAAGGCGAAATGGGCAGACGTGCAAAACAATTACCAGCGCCGCGCTGATCTTATCCCTAATCTGGTCGCAACCGTTCAGGGTTATGCCAAACAGGAAAGAGAAGTGCTGACTGCGGTTGTGGAGGCACGAGCCAAAGCTACGCAAGTAAAGCTGGATGTTTCACAGCTGACTGATCCCGAGAAGGTCAAACAGTTCCAGGATGCGCAAAACCAGCTTACCGGTGCACTCGGCCGATTGTTGGCGGTGAGCGAGAATTACCCGGACTTGAAGTCCAATCAGAACTTCCTGGCGCTGCAGTCGCAGCTCGAGGGCACCGAGAATCGCATTGCGGTCGCCCGGCGCGACTACATCGAGGCAGTACGCGTCTACAACACCGAACTCCGGACATTCCCCGGCGTGATCTGGGCCGCGACCTTCTTCCGGTCCAATAAACCGATGGCTGAATTCACGGCAAGCGAAGACGCGGCCAAGCCACCCCAAGTAAAATTCTGAGACGTCGTCTCACCCTAAAGGCATCGAAATGAACGCGGGCCGCATCCATTCTCCTTTTGGCAGAGGAGGATGGCGGCTGACGGTCGTATTTGCGGCGTTGCTTTGCACGCTTGCAACAGCGCTTGCCGTTACTTTTCCATCCCTGACAGGCCGCGTTGTCGATCAGGCCAATATTATTGAGTCCACGACCCGTGCCGCCATCGAGCAGAAGCTCGCTGATCTTGAAGCAAAATCCGGCATTCAACTTGTCGTGGCCACTGTTACAACCTTGGAAGGGCAGGAGATCGAGCCATACGCGAACCAGTTATTTCGAAAATGGCAGCTTGGTGAGAAGGCCAAGAACAACGGCGTCCTGCTGCTTGTTGCGCCGAATGAGCGGCGCGTTCGCATCGAAGTTGGCTACGGCCTTGAAGGCACGCTGACTGACGCGCTCTCGAAAGTCATCATAGCAAATGCCATTACACCGCGTTTTAAGGCTGGCGATTTCAGTGGCGGCGTATCGCGCGGCGTCGATGACATCATCACTGTCTTAACGACCGACGCGTCTGAATGGCAGCAGCGCCCGGCGCTGCGGCTCGACGCTCAACAAGCTGTCGATCCCGGGAGCTGGATACTCATTGTTGGGCTGATAATTCTCGTTGCCTTGCTCATCGTCTCCCCGGGGTTTCGCTGGTTCTTCTTCAACGTTGCGCTGAATATTCTTTTGAGCTCTGGGGGATCCAGCAGTAGCGGCGGGTCCTCGAGCGGAGGCGGTTTTTCAGGAGGCGGGGGCTCGTCCGGTGGCGGCGGCGCTTCGGGGAGTTGGTGATGAGCATTTTGACAGAAGAGCGCGAGCGAATCGCAAATGCCATCCGGTCCGCCGAAGCCAAGACGTCGGGCGAAATCGTTTGTGTGCTGGCCCGGACATCGACCCACGCGACCGCATTGCCGGTCATTATCGCTGCGGCTGTCGCGCTGGCGACGCCCTGGTTGCTTATGGGCCTCACCGCAATGACCGTTCAGCGAATACTCGTGATCCAGGTCGCCGTATTTTTGATTCTATTACTGCTCCTCAGTTTGCCCAGCCTGCGCGTTGCTCTAATGCCGCGTAAGATGCGCCGCGCGATTGCCCACCAGAAGGCGATGGAACAGTTCATCAGCCGCGGGATAGCAGGAAATAAAGACCGCGCTGGAATTTTGATTTTCGTTTCGCTCGCTGAGCGGTATGCGCGCATCATTGCAGATGATGAAATTGCCTCTCGTGTACCGCAGTCGGCATGGCAGGGAGCGGTCGATGCTCTCATTGCGCACATGCGCGATGGCCGCATCGCCGATGGTTTTATTACTGCGATTGATGCATGTGGAGACGAATTGGCCACGCACTTCCCTCGGGCCGCTGGAAGTCAAAATGAGTTGCCCGATCGAATTTATTTGATTTAAGGCTTAGGCGCGGTGAATTTATATCCGATAACAAGAGTTATCGGAGGCAATCCCTACCTTGTCGCAATGTCCGCCCTTACCCCAAAAGCGGACATTTATTGCCGCCTCGGGAATGTCCGCTAAGTGCCAAAAGGTGCCGTTCACGCTCGTAGGACGAAAAGCTTCTGTCACTGGGTCGAAAATTAAGCGCGTTTGTGTTTCGGGTTGGTCACCCACACTGCCAAAAGCCAGGCCACCCATAGCGCTGTAAAATAAAGTACAAGAAATGCCACCAAGCTAGCTTGTGAGCCCCATTGTTGTTCGATCATTGCGCCCAGAAAATATGCGATAAAATCTCCGATGATCATAAAGAACACATACCAGACAATTAGCATCATAGAGTGTGTTACCTATCAAACTTGTTGCCTCGTACATACCATTACCGAATTTTCCCGAGTGCCCAAATAAAACGCACGTATAAAAAGTAGCCCCGAAAGCGGTGACAAAATCGGCGGCTCGGGGATGTCCGCTAAGTGCCGAAAGCGGACATAGGCTTGCCCCTGTTAGGGAGTTTCAAAGCCCTTGGCTCTCATTACTGCCTTTGCGTCGGGCGCTGATATGAAGCGGAGGAAAGCCTGAGCCGCATCCTTATTGGCGCTGTTAGCCACAATGCCAGCGCTGAATAACGTGTAATGTTGGATGGCTGCCGGCAATGGGCTAACAAGATCCACACCAGTTGCGGCGACGATCTCACTGATCTGATTGAATCCAATCTCGACGTCCCCTCTCGCCACAGCCTCAAACCGCTCCGAGCGCTGCTTGAAGACGACCGTTTTCGATTTCATCTCTTGAGAAATCCCCAGCCGCTCAAACACACCAAGCATGTAAATGCTGACCGGCGCTCCAGCAACCGGGTCATTCCAGCCAATGGACTTTGATGCGAGCATCATACGCTTAAAGGAATCGACCGAACTAATGTCTGGCTTTGGTGTGCCTTTGCGCACAAATATTCCGATACCGGTTTTGGCGAGATCGGTCCGGCTCCCGAATACGATTTTCGAGTGCTTTTCTAATTCAGCAATTTGAGGCTCTGAGGCAATTATCACGTCTGCTAATTCGCCATCTTGAATCCTAGCCGCCATGCCTCCGACTGTGCCGTAGTCGAATATTACTCGATGTCCCGACCCGCTCTCAAATCGTGGTATAATTTCGCTCATCACTGGCTGCACGCCGGAGCCGGATAAAACCCTCAAATCCAAAGCTACCGCCCCAGTGGGCGAGGCAATCGCTAGTGAGAATGCAATAGCATTGAAAAACTTGCACCCAGTCATCCCGCCTCCCTGGCTCATGTGCGGCACCAATAGGACGCGCGCGCCTAATGGATGGTCGGCCTTGAAGGCTCCCACCCGCCCATACCCACCGCTCGAGGATTGATGGCGTTGATCAACTCGTCTCTTTTAGTCTCGGCCGCTTTCATCGCTGCTACGGTTTGCTGTGATGTACTCGAATTCGAACCGAGAATGACGACGCCTCCAATAGTGGCTGCAATTGCGCCGACCATGAGTGTGGGATCAAATCTGATTGCTCCGAGAAAATAACCCAAAAACCAAATTGCCCCGGCCCCGATGGTCACCTTCGCAAGCAGCAGAACCTTGCGACAGCGGTCTAAGGTTTTGGCAAGTTGGTCGATGTCGGCTTCGATACGCGATATTTGATCGCGCAGATCACCATCAACATCCCTAGGCGTCATGATCCCCAACGTCTTAGCCCTTGCAGGGAGTTTACATATTGCTGGTCAATACCTCTAGTGGCGGATTGGGCGCCGCTTAGACCCCTAGCGGTGGAAATGTCCGCTTTGGGTCAAAAGCGGACATGTGCGATGAAAAATCAAATGTCCGCTAAGTGCCAATAGCGGACAATCGAGAATGCGTATCAGTTGACTTTGGACAGAGCTCTTTTAGATTGGGACCGTCGGGCGTGAACGCAGTCGCCCGGCCAATTCAAGGCATTTCGCCCAAGCACTGCACTTGAGCCCGCTTGCCGGGCCGAGGTTTTTGGCGAAATGTCAGAACCACCAAACCCCTTGTCTGGCGGCGGCATTGGAAAACCCAATGTCAGCTACAATTCTCGGTCTTTATCTATTCGCTGCATTCATCGGCGGAGTAACTAGCGGCCTTGCTGGCTTCGCCCTGAGCCTTGTGTTGTCGGGCGTGTGGCTGCACATCCTCCCGCCGATCCAAGCTGTAACCCTGATCGTCGGTTACGGCGTACTAATGTATGCCTATAGCATTTGGAAGCTCCGGCACGCACTGAGCTGGCGTAAAGTGGCGCCATTCATCCTTGGCGGCGTTGGCGGCGTACCGATTGGAGTGATGCTGCTTGCTTATATCGACCCAGCGCATGTTCGCGGGGGAATAGGCCTGTTGCTTGTACTCTACTGCACTTACAGCCTACTGCGGCCAACAATCAAACCAATTCAGGCCGGAGTTGCGGCCGACATCGGCATCGGATTTCTCAACGGGTTGCTCGGCGGACTTACTGGCCTCGCTGGTATCGTCGTGATCATTTGGTGCCAATTTCGCGGTTGGCCGAAAGATATCCAGCGCACAATCTTCCAGCCAGTAATCTTCGCAGCGTTTGTGATGAGCGCAATATCATTGAGCAGCATAACCACCATTACCGAAGAGACTGCGAAACTATATCTGTTCGGCCTGCCGCCGGTGCTTGTCGGCACATGGACTGGGCTCAAGCTCTATGGCCGCCTCGACGAGGCAGGTTTTCGGCGGATCGTGCTACTGCTATTGCTAGTGTCGGGTGCAACGCTAATCGTGCCCACATCGATTTTTCGTTAAGCACCTCCCGGGAGACGCATCAACGGCGCCCGCGGGAATTTCAAACCATCGCCCTCGGTGCGGACGCTCACTTCGCCATTGCGGCGGTGTTGTCAGGTTTGACGCGAACAACTGCGTAGACCAGGAGCAAGGCATAGAGGCCGAAGCCTCCGGCCACGGCTACGAACAAACTCGCGATGCCAAATCCTAGTCCATACACCGCCGCCAGCCCCGCGCCTGCGCTCACGATTAGGCGAGCCGCGTTGGCACTCATGGCCGCGAAGCCTCGGCCAAGCCCTTGGCTCACAAAAAACAGACCGAAACCAAGACCGAAGCAGACATAAACCGGTCCTACAATGTGGAGGTAGAGCGCTCCGATACGCTCGACTTCCGCACTATCACTGAATAGGGCCAACCAGAGGCTAGGATATACCGCGACGACGACGCCAAGTGTTCCGCACACAACGGCGATCGTACCTGTCCCGATCCAGGCGATCTGACGCGCGCGGTCATACTGTCGCGCTCCCCAGTTCGTCCCCACCATCGCAACAATGGCAGTCCCAAAGCCGAAGGCGATGGGCTGCATGATGTACTCAAGCCGCGCTCCCATCGCGTAGCCGATTGCTGCTTCCGGTCCAAACTGTCCAGCAATACCGGTCAGCACCACAACGGATAAATTGGTGATCGCAGTGTTGATCAATCCAGGCACGCCGACTTTGAGGATATCGGCGAACAACTCCCACCGGAGTACACGACGTCGGAAAGTTAATCGGACGAGGGAGCGTGACGAGCGCAGGTAAGCAATCATAAAGAGGCTGCCCACTGCGAAGGGGATGACGAGTCCCCAACCCGCACCTGCGGGACCGAGCGCCGGAAAAGGCCCCCATCCGAAGATCAGAATGGGTGAAAGTGCGATGTGAGCCACAACGCAGCCGACCAGAACACTAGCGTGCAGGCTCATGTTGCCGGTGCCGCGCACAGCATTCCCGAGCAGATTAAGGACCGTAATGCAAACAGCCCCGCCGAGCGCGACGTTCGCATACGAGAGTGCGTCGGTGAGCATCATGGCCCGCCCACCCATCAACTGAAAAATGTAAGGCGCAGCAAGCAACATCATCGTCGAGAAGATTGCGCCAAGAGCGAGAGCCAGCAAAAATGCGTGAAAGACCAGATCGTCGGCCCGGTCGCGCTTGTTTGCTCCTAGCGCCCGCGCCACCGCAGAGGACACTCCAACACCCATGCCACTGTTTGTGGTTTGTAGAACAAGCATGATCCAAGGAAATGCGAGTGATGCACCCGCGAGCGCATCCGTTCCAATACGGCCAAGGAAAAAACCATCGAACGTGATCACCCCAACGAACGCGAGGAAATTGAGTACATTCGGTGCTGCAAGCCGCAGCAACGTGGGGAAAATTGGTCCTTCAAGCAGGAGTTTGGTGCGGGCGGCAGGAGACTGCGGTACAGGTTTTGCCGTCACAGGTGAAGTGACCGACTGTGCTTGCAGAGTCATCAAAGCGCTCCCCGTCCCTCAGCGGGACTGGAGCAGCGCTTGGACAAAGCGTCTTGGGAGCACCGGGCGGCTGCAATGAATGCCCGACGCCCCCAAAATGTGTCGAGCATTTGGTTTTGTCAATCGCCGTTGGCAACTTTATTGACTTTTGGCTGAACGAGATTACGCTACTTCATGTCGGGCTTGATCGCAGTCGCCCGGCTTTTCAAAGGCATTTCGCCCAAGCACTGCACTTAGCCCGAACGTCGGGCCGAGGGCTTTTGGCGAAATGTCACCTCACCAAAATTCTCGACCTGGCCGCGGCAATGGAGAGATCCGTGCCCCTCACCTGCGGGGCTAAGTCAGCGTCGGGTCCACCGCAGGCACCCGGCCCCTATAAGGCATTTTGCCCAAGCACTGCTCTTTTCCGCGGTCCGTGCGCACTGTCGCTGGGACGCGGTTCGGAGAAAGTAAATGTCTTTCACAATGTTCAGACTACCACCCAGCAGTTTCGTAAAACATGACGATGTAAAGATTGCGGGAACCACTCTCGATTGGAGGAAAGCGCGCAAACAGAAGGCAAACCGCAAAGACTTCCGTGATACAGAGGCCGCGCTGCTGCGGGAAGACCACATCGTCCTGCTGGCGATTGATGGGTTGCTGGTAATGCATGCGGCGATCAAACGATATCTAATGCGTCGCAGGACTTGGCGTATCCTGGCAACTCTCGACGACCGACAACTAAAGGACATCGGTCTTACCCGCGATGACGCCTCAAAACAGTAGATTGCCTACGCCTTGGCGCTCCCGGCAGGTGAAGCCGCCTGAAGAAAAAACGCTGTCACGAGTGTGATGGTATGTCCGCTTTGGGTCAAAAGCAGACATGTGCGGTGCACACGGCCATGTCCGCTTTTATCCCGAAAGCGGACAATTGGCCGGTAGGGCAGGGTGGACGGCACCGCGTCGCCTTGCGCTCAAGTGCGCTGAGTTACGCTTGAATGCTCTGGAGTTGGAGTAGAGAATTTGTTTTGCTGTTACACTCCCTCCGCCACGGCCACGTTCGACGGGCTACGCCGAGCTGCCATGGAGAGCGACTTAAGTGACGTCGCGGACATCCGTCTTTATAGGAGAAAAACGCTAACCCGGATGGCGCGGCTGCGGTGCGGCGTCGCGCTGGTCCAAAGCGGAGACGGCACTTTGCAGGACTTGCCGAATGCGCTCCGCAGAGCCTTTAGTGACCATCGATGTATCGAGGTAGAAGTCGAGTCCCGTCATGTGCTCGCTGAAGATCTCCATCTTCTTGCCTGACGCATCGATCAGCCCTTCGACCGAGTAGGGAACGACTTCGCGGCTGACGCCCTTCATAGTAATCGAAGGCAGCGCATGTGCGACGACGAAATCGCGCACCAAGGCGTAGCTTTCATAGCTGAGTACGATATGCCCCGGCTCCGCGATTGATTGTAGACGCGCGGCGAGGTTGGCCTCGGCGCCGATGATCGTATAGTCCATGCGGTCGGCGCTGCCGAAATTGCCAACATTGCAATAGCCCGTATTGATGCCCATCCGCACACGAAATGGATTTTCGACACCCTCTTTGCGCCACTTCGTATTGAGTTCGGCCAGCCGCCGCTGCATCTCGACGGCCATTTGCATGCAGGCCTTGGCGTCTTCGGCCTCGCCGTGCGTTTCAGGATCGCCGAAGAAGATCAACATGGCGTCACCAACGAACTTGTCGATGGTACCGCCATAGTACAAGGCGATCTTCGACATCTCGGTGAAATATTCATTGAGCAGCGCCGTGATTTGCTCAGGTTGCAGGCGCTCGGTGATCGCGGTGAAATCCTTAATGTCGGAAAAGAAGATCGTGAGCGTCTTGCGTTCGGTGTGGATGGTGACGTCCTTTTGCCCACTGAAAATGCTCTTGTAGATTTGCGGCGACAGGTATCGCGAGATTTTCATCGACAGGCCGGCAAGAAACTCATTCGCTGTTTCCAATTCTTTGTTGATACCTCTTATCGTCGCAGCTTGCCGGCGCTGCACGCCGATAAAGGTCACGCCGGCGCCCGCCATGAAGACAAAATAGGCGAGCAGAAATTTGAAAGAGAAAATATTGGCGGCGAAGGGCTGGCTGATCGAGACCTCTTGAATGCCGCGCACGTCGCCAACTTTCCAGTCGCGCTTTGGGCTGTCAGGATGCCTGTTGTGGCAATTCACGCAAGCCGCGCCCATGACCACCGGGGTGATGTAGCGGACCTGGTCACTGAACAGCGAGGCGGACACGTGCAGTGGTCTTTGATCAGGATTTTCGCGCAGAACCTTAAGAGCACTAGTTTCAAACGTGTCGAGCACGTGCGGCGCGCGGTCCTTGAACGGAAAGTCCGAGACGAAGCGGTATTCGATATTATGCTGCTGCTCGCTCAAGACGTGGCCGAGCTCGAGCGACAGCGTGGCGGGAATGGGAATAGCGCCGGGCACAGCCTCGTAATTGTGCACCACCTGAGTCGAGCCCGCATTGGCGAGCACGCGGGCGACGACGTTGCTCGCGTAGTAGCCGCGCACGCTGGTGATGACGGAGTTGAGGTCGCTGGCCTGCCGGCGCAGCGCCGTTTCCGTGAGGTTGCGTAGGTCTAGCCAGACCGCAAGCGGCAGCCCTGCCAAAAGGATGAGGACGAGCAATATCACCAGACCGCGTGAACGCGACAGCAAGGCTCGCTGTTTTTCCATCGCAAGACTCCGTGTTTTTGCAATGATCGGCCGTCACCGGCACGCATATTGTAAGTTAGCGAATCGGCGACGAGGGAGGGAGTGTACACAAAGAAAATTCTCTACCCGTTATGTACAGTGGTTCCACGAATTACTGGATCCGTCTCTATGACGGTTCGCAACGTCCGCTTTCAGGGGCAAAACGGGCGTCGCCATTGACGGGCGCTATGTCTGCTAATGACCCAAAGTGGGCATCGAGTCCGCGGCCGGCGCTAATTAAGATGCGCTGAGAGCTCTTCAAAAAAAGAGAAGCCGTTAACCGATGCAGCCCGAGGAGCGAAGCGGTAGCCGAAAAAGACCTTCGGAAGACCGTATTAGGCTTCCTGCTCCATGGTTACGGCGACATCAGCGTTAGCTGAAAGCCGGACCTGGGCACCTTCGACTTCAGCAATCAGGCTGGAATCAATGAAATGATGGTGACCCTTGTGTGCGCCCTCGCCACTATCCCTTTTAATGAGCTTGATGCGGTTGTTTTCTACCCGATCAACTGTGCCCACGTGAGTGCCGTCAGCACCGATGACTTCCATATGTTCTTTAATCTTACTCATGTCAGTCATTCGACTCTCCACTTATGATTACAATCAACGTGCAAGAGACCCATTAAGTTCACTCGCCTTGGCTGATAGGGGGCAATCTTACGGTCGTAGTGCCGAAAACGGACGTGCTTCGGACGCCGCCGTTGTGCGCTAATAAAGCCCGGGCACCTATATGCTCGGGGCTTTTTTCTCATCATTTCGTGCATATATGCATCGTGCGTCGACGCCATGGGCCGCATTTCTGCGCCGGTAGCAGCTTCAATCAACAACGCAATGAAACGGGTTGCGTCGGAACAGACCCGCCGCAAAGGAGATATGGTGACCAATTCAAAGGAAGCCCTGAAGAAGCAAGCAGATGCACGCTTCAAGAAAGACGAGCGAGTGCGAGAGGGCACGAAAGCAATGCTGGAATATGAGACTGAGGGTCGCGCAGTTCGCGAAAAAACTGCACGGTTAAAAGCGCTTCGATTGGACAAAGAGGCGGCGGATAAAAACGAAGGGGTCGCAGCGGACTCCGATCAGCCTTTGGTTGCCAGAAAAAAAGCGAACCATGGCTGATAGTAGCAAGAATACGCGAATGCAATCGCGGTTGGAGAAGGCTGCACGGGAAAGTCACAATCTCAGCGTGGACTACGAAGTCCAGGCAAAGATCACTCGAGAGAAGACCGCGCGACTGAAGGCTCTCCGGTTGGCTAAAGAAGCGGCCGAGAAGAAAAGCTTGGGCGCTTAAACTTACTGCTTCAACTATGCGTACATCCGCCTCGTCTTTAAAAGTATGGGCCATTTGCCGTTTTGCGTATGGGAGGCGTGCCCACGGTCTTATGAAATGCTTTCCATCTAGCTCCGCATTATGTGGCGACCGCTACCAGCGCCTTCTCATGCTGAATCAACTACCCGCATGACTCGTCAGCGGCCTTCCTTGAGTCAACGCGGGCCATTCTGGAAGGCCCCGGATCCAAAAGACATGCAAAAAGACATTCAAGACGTCAGTGAAAAAGAACTTACGAAGCTCTATGCCGAATACCTGGCAACGCTTGGCCGTCCCGTGTCGGCTGTAGTTCATCGTCAAGGCCGCAGCATTCCCGGTTGCGTCACGGCTGAGGATTCTGCGGCTTGGAAAGCCCGCTAGAGCGCCGGCGCCAGCCTCGGCGCGCTGGGTCCGCTCGGCTAGCGCAGGAAGCGGAACCAAGCCGCCTGATCAATTTGGTATGCGGCCGGAAAACCCTCGGGCGAATTGCTTGAGGGTTGTTTGTTGACACAGCTACTGCTCACGATGTCCGCTATTGGAGGTAAAGCGGACATGTCGACGATCTATGCTAATCAACGCAGGTGACCGCCATGCCACTGCCTGACTTTGTTGCCGTACGCCTAAATTCGCTAGATTGCGCGGGATTGCTCCGGAGTTGGAGTAGAGAATTTGTTTTGCAGTTACACTCCCTCCGCCACTATCCTCCAGCGAACGGCTCTCTGTCGCTATTTTGCCGCAAGAAAACGTGAGGAATTTGCAGTATCCGGCGTCGACCTCGGCACCGTCGATATCGGACATCCCAGAGTCACGGACCAATTTCCGCTTTCGGGGGTAAAGCGGACACGCCTTTCTGCGCTGCAAATGTCCGCTATTGACCCAAAGCGGACATAAGTCCGGCTCCTGAACGACTGTCGAGAAAGCCGACGCCTTCCAGAAGAACGGAGCGGATTTTCAGTTCGTCTTTTCGGATGCCACCTTGTATCCGGGTAAGGCGGCGCGCTCGATAGCCTGCTGCACCAATCCCGAGGCCCTGGCTTGCTCGATAAATTCGTTGATGTAGGCGAGCCGCGCCGCTTGACCCGTCGGAACCACCATGCCGAGTAGGTTAGCTCCGTAGTACTCGTCCAGCACCCGCGAGCCGGAAAGCTTTGCTGAATACGCCAGAAGCACACCGCGGATCGAGGCAAACGCGTCCGCTTGTCCGGAACGCAGGAGTTCGAAGGTCGGGTCCGGAGTAGCGGCATATACCAGTTGGGCGTGTTTGAGTATTCGGCTCAAGGTCAAGGTCGAAGCGTGATCACTCACGGCCGCGATGCGAACGCCCGGTCGGTCTACGTCCGCGATACGCTGAATTGAAGACGCCGCCGGCACCAGAAAGGTGTAGTCCAATTGGAGAAGGGGAGGCGAGAACTCGACCCCGGCCCGAGATGGGTCGGGTCCCATGAATCCCATGTCACACCCGCCGCTCGTCAGGCATGTCAACATCTCGGGGATCGTCGGATGCCCGACCAGTACAATCTCGGCCCCGATCTTCGCGCCCAGTGCGCGAGCAATGTCGAGAAGAATGATCCCGACTCCGGCTGCCTTGGGCTCGCCTGTCTGCGGGTCCTTACTGTACATGACGGAGTGCACCCCGACGCGAATTTTGCCAGCGTGGACCAAGTCCGCGACTCGGGCATCAGAAACCTGTTGAGCCTCGGCGAGGCTTGCCAACATGACTGTAAAGGCGAGGGAGAGAAGAAGCTTCTTCATGTGCACCTCCAACGCATCTGATGGCCCCCGCGAGCGAACGCGGCTAGTGCAAGCTGCGAAACAACTGGCGTATTTCTGCGGGAAGTCGGACGAGCTACGTCACCTGCCCGTGTGTAAAACTACACCGTTTGTGACCTCTGAGCCAGTCGGACTTAAGAGCGGGATGAGTTTGGTGACAATGTCTGCTTTTGGCACTTAGCGGGCATCAGCGCGTGCGTTGCACATGCCTGCTAATGGCCGAAGCCGGATACGTCCGAATAAAACCACCGTAAATTCGAGACCGGTTCGTCAGCTAAGCCTCGCCCGAAGGTACCTTTGCAACTTAAAATGTGAAGGCCAGGTCGGATCAACGACTGGAAAAAAGAGGCGAACATGAAAACTAAATCCGCAGTAACGTTGGCCGTCGCCGTCGGCTTCGGGCTTGGGGCAATGGCAGTTCAGGCTCTGCACGCTCAAGCTAAGCCAAAGGCATATGTCGTTACGGAAATCGAAGTAATCAACCAAGAAGCTCAAAACGCGTATCTTCCTAAAGTTGGCGCAGTCATAAAATCGACTGGCGGCACATATTTAGCCAGAGGTGGAAAAATCGCTGCGCTCGAAGGGGAGGCGCCGAAACGCGCAACCATCGTCGTCTATGATAGTTTCGAACTGGCCGAAGCAGCACGCAACTCAGATGCCTGGAAGGCGCTTGCTGGAGAACGCGCCAAGGCAATCAAGACCAAGTCTTTCTTGATTGAAGGTATGTAGAGCTCTTCCGCGGGAGATCAATTGATTCGGGGCCGCCTTAGCTGGCGGCCTCTTTTTTTGTTTGCCATGTCCGCTATTGGCACTTAGCGGACATTACCGGGCCGGCATGGGATGTCCGCATTCAGGGTAAAAGCGGACATGGCTTTGATGATTGGATCGACTGAATTTAGCGATGTCCGCTTTCGGGGGTAAAGCAGACATAGAGCAAGCATCGGGGAATGTCCGCTAATGACCCAAAGTGGATATTGGATGGAGTACTATGCGGGACGAATCCAAGCTCATGGGAGAAGTTGGGTGTCACCGTCTCAGAGAAGCCGCTTGGCTATCGTGATGATCTGTGCCTTCGCACTTGGTGGATGCGCCAAATCCAAAGAAGATGCGCAGATCGAGTTGATAGAATGCGCGGGGTTCCGGTATGCAATACCTCAGAGCTTGTGGGAGCCAATCTATACAGAGTTGAGGAATAGAGGCACCGAACCGGTGAACCTTATGGCAATGGGCACCTTGGCAAATGCCTACAGAAATACTTACACCGTCACATTCGGTCGTGGCGCTGAGGTCAGCGCACGATGGGACAAAGGCGTGGAAGCCGCGAAAAAACTGGGTGAAGAGGGCAATGTGAGGCGGATTGCGAACTATCTCATAAGCTGCGTCGGCACGATGAATGACGCGCTTCGCTGAATCCAAAGCGAGCCGCACATGAAACGCCTTTTACCTTTATTGTTTGCCCTGCTTCTATCCGGCTGCCATTGGAACCAGAAGCAACAGTTTGACGCTTGCGCATTGGAGGCAGGGCGACGCACGCCGCGCGAAGATGTCCCTGCTGATTTCCCGCCGCCGGGTTACGACTACGTTGAAACATGTATGCGCGCACACGGGTATGAGCTCAATCAGGACCAATGCCCTAGGTTGCGAGACGATGTGATCAGCAGGCCAGACCCTGCGGCTCTTGCGGCGATGGGCGAGAAGTTAAGGAGAGCGTACACAGAAGGAATCGAAAAGAGGCTTGCCGCCTTGGCTGCGTGGCGGAAGGTGGAGCCGACCTGCTACGAGCCAATAGGCTGGTTCGGTAAGCAAGTGCTCCGGATCGAGAAATGGCTTGGGACTTGAAATTAGGACGCTACCGAATAGCGCCGTAAATTGTTTTTGCATACATACTCGGATTGGGGCGAATGTCCGCTTCTGGCACTTAGCGGACATGGACTATTGCACTGCACATGTCTGCTTATGACCCAAAGCGGACATGCGATGCGGCGACTCGGTCAGCTCAATGCTGACGGTAGGCCCTATGCAGCGCCCTGGAAAAATAAGAAAATTAGGAGCGATGTTTGCCAATAACGCTGCGGGACATTAGCGATGTTAAAGCCTCTTTCTCACTACCGTCGAAGACTTGCCGAGAAGGGTGTCAGCGGAATAATCGTCAGTCGGTGTCGTCGGTATAAGCAAGTGTTTAAGGAGCTGCCGGAGCGATTGAGATTTTACTGGTTTCATAAGCATGTGTTTGGAATAACGAATACGAAGTTTGACATTAGCTTTCGCGTATTTTGCCAGAGTTTCGTGAACGACCAATATAACATTAGAAACTTCATTGACGCTGTAAGGTCGGCCAAAGAATTATTCTTTTTGGATATTGGCAGAAATCACGGTTTTGTTTTCTATTACGCCATGTATTACATTATGAAGACGAATTTTCCTGTTTCTGTAATTCACTATTATGGGATCGATCCGTCACCTCTTAAGTTCGTGTACTTTAACTTTCACGATTATTTATTGAAGAGGGGCATAAAAATTCATTACCACATCATCGATCGAGCCGTCGTTTTCAATGCAGATCGTAAGGCGATTCTGAAGTACGGTGAGAACAACTTCGGGAATTTTAATATCCTAGGTTCAAATTACGCAGATAATAACGTTGCCCAACAGGCGAACTTTGAATACGTCGAGATCAACGTGGATACAATTCAGTTTTCTGACGTGCTGGAGATAATCAAAAAGCATATGGGAAATGATGCTGTAATAGTGAAAATCGATTGCAAGAACCGCACCGCTTACTTGTTTTCAGGGATGTTGGACCTCCTTTCGTCGAGTAAAACCAATTACCTAATCTCTTGCGAGCGAGACGAGAGCGGCGACCGAGACCTGTCGGTCTATGCTAGAAAGGGGTTTAACGTTCTTAGCGCGTCAAATGTCGTGAGATAGCCCGGTAGTTCCCAGAGTTCTTTGCAATGCGCCGGCGCGCCATTTGATCCATTGGTGCTTTAGGTCTGCTCGGGTGCCCGCTTAGCTGTACCGCCAACGCTGCTCGCTCGGGCTGACGAGGTCATCAAATAACCAGCTAAGGAATGTCCGCTATTGGCACTTAGCGGACATTCCCCTCCCAGCATTCAATGTCCGCTTTCGGGGGTAAAGCGGACGCAGCCTCTTTCCGATTGCAAAGCCAAGTTATTGATCGGCTTCGTGATCAATCGAACGAATTTTCGCTACCCACAAATCTGTCCCCAAGACGTGAGCAATTGGGGCAGGGGCGCGTGGCCGCGATGTCCGCTACCGTTGCTAACGATCCAAAGCGGGTTTTGAAAGAACCGCAGCCGCAAGCCGCATAAACGTGGCGTATATTATTTCAATTCCGATCAATTCTCGGAACCGACATTGCACGGTTGAGTTATCAGCGTTGAAATACCCGGGGGACCGCAGACTCCCCGCTAGACGGATATACCGCCCAAGTGCTGCGCAACACTCGTTTCCACGAGATGATTGCGCGTGAACCGATCCCACCTTCGCCAGTTTCTGCAGTGCCAAGCGCGAGTCACCGCGCAGGGTCTGTTCCCAACATTCTGTTCGAAAAATTACCCCGAGAAAACGGAGGAATGTCCATGCGTGCAATTGGTAGTTTTGTCGCGGCAGTGATGATCACTGGAGGCGTGGTACACGCGCAGGAAATTGACTGGAAGAAACTCGACGATGTGCTCGGACGGACTGCTGCTGTAACGGGCGATGTCCATCGTTATGGATTTCCACGAACCGATTTAAATGTGACATTGGACGGCGTAGCCATAAAGCCCGCGCTCGCGCTTGGCGGATGGACGGCGTTCAAACCGATGCACGGCGGAGCGATGTTAATGGGTGATCTCGTTTTGCTTGAGACAGAAATTACCCCGGTCATGATAGCGGCGATTGAAAATGGGCTCGAAATCACCGCCATCCACAATCACATTCTGCGGGCAAATCCACCGACCTTCTATATGCACGTCAGCGGGCGCGGCGATCCGGTGAAACTCGCGAACGCGCTGCACTCAGCGCTTGCAGCGAGTAAGACGCCTCTGGCAGTTTCGTCTCCCGCCGCGCCAACGGAAATCGGCCTCGACACTGCGGAACTCGACCACATCATTGGCGTCAAGGGCAAACCGGTTGGCGGCGTGTATCAATTTGCCATCCCCCGACGCGATCGCGTAACCCAAGATGGAATGTCACTTGAGCCGGCTGGACCTCTCGGAGTGGCCACCGGTGTCAACTTCCAGGCAACGGGGAATGGCAAAGCTGCGATAACGGGTGACTTCGTTCTGGCCGCCACAGAAGTCAATCCCGTGATCAGGGTGCTGCGGACAAATGGCATCGAAGTCACGGCTTTACACAGTCACATGCTCGACGAACAACCGCGGTTGTTCTTCATGCACTTCTGGGCAAACGACGACGCGGTCAAACTCGCCAAGGGCATACGGGGTGCACTCGATAAGATGGCAAATGCCGAGGCGGTTGGCCGTGGTTCAGAAATGAAATAGAACGGTTTGCCTCAAACCAAGCGGACATACATCCAAAGGGTGCGTATGCCCGCTTCTGGCCGATACCACTCACAGCTTCGACCGCAACCGGCCGGCAACCCGGCGAGCAATCTCCACCGGCGCCTCGTCAGGCATCGGGAACACCGAGCTGGCGTTGATTTCGCCAAGCACGTAGCTGTCTGTCCCGTCGGCGGCGGGCGGCCCGAGCATGAAGTCCGCGTCCCAGATCATCGGCAAATCCTGCTGCGGAATGTTGAGCAAGGAGGCTAGTTGCGGTGTCCATTCCTCTTCAATCAATCGGCGCAAACGCTGGAAGCGCGCGTCGGCATTGGAGGTGTAGAGTTGCGGCCCGGCTCCGGCGCGCTCGGCTGGCACGTCGACAAGTGCCTTGACCTTCTGGTGGCCAAAGCCGGCGCAGCGATCACCTGCCATGTAGCAGCGCACCACACCTTCGCTCAGACGCGCCTGGAACGGTTGATCGATTACACAGCCGTCGTCGAAATAATTGAGACACCTCCCGAGAAAATCGTCCAAGGCCAGCTCCTCCGACACCTCCTTGGTCGCATCCAGCACGCGTACAATCGGTCGGGTGTGTGGGCTTGCCACGGCCTCGACCTTCCAGACGCCCTGACCGCCATTGCCACGGTTGCGCTTGATCACGCGCGGGCCAAGAGCGAGCCGGGAAGGCAATTCTCTGCGCATCACTTCGGGCGTCAGATAGAGGGCGGTATCGCAGCCCCAGCTCATTGTGCGGGTATGAAAGAGCACCTCCTTGGTGCCCATCTTGAGGATCACATCGGGATGCGCGCTCACCCACACACCGCGCGCCGCGACGTCGCGCAGAAGGCGGTCGAGATTGGCGCGATTGCGCCCCTCGTGGATGGGATTGACCCATACGAGCACGCCATCAAGCGTGCTGATTTTCGCGCGTACGGCGTCAATGACCTCATCCTCATAGACCACCGCTTCCGCATCGACGCCGACATCGGCGAGCGCCGAGAAGACGGCCTTGAACCGGCTGGTCTCAGGCGTGGCGGCGCGACGTTCCGATTCGTCGCCCCGCCACAGGATGGCGATGCGGCCTATGTGAGTTTTGGGATCAGACATGAAAAACGGCTCCGTGTTCCTGCCCGCGCAAGCGCGCGGACTGCGGGCAGGACTTGGACGAGGAGCCGTCTTGGAGATGCCGGGAGCCTGCAATGCCCCGACACTTGGTTCATAGACTTGACACCGTTATGTGATCAAGGGTTCAGCGAGTAAGGGCGGACGCAGCCTTTCTGTTTGCAAAGCCAAGTCATTGATCAGCTTCGCGTTCAACTATTTGATTGCGGCCTCCATCACTTCCTTCGATTTCTTGATGTGGCCAATCAATGTATCGTAGTCGATATCTACGACCTGAGCGTCCGGGAATCTGAGTGCAATTCTCACAGAGTCGCCAGTCTTGGCCGCAGCCGCTGCTCATATGGAGATGTGCGCCTTGGCATCGGCATCGAGATCGGATGTGTCAGAGATTGTGATGTCTATCGGCGATCCGCGCGCCAGTGCTGGATCATTTGACTTCCCGCGTACGATTGGAACCAGCGGCTCATGCAGCCTTCTGGCCCGGGGCCCATCACCGAGCCTCTCGCTGGCCTTCGCGGTTACAATGTCTGCAGGAACGCGGCCAAGTCGTTCATTTGGGCGTTGGTGAGGCCGATGTTGAAGCGCAGATTGTAAAAATTCACCGCATCCAACAACGTTGCGGCCGAGCCGTTGTGGAAATACGGCGCCCGACCTGCCAATCCGCGCAGAATTGGCCCCTTTAACTTACCGATATCGGCACATTGGCCGGAAATCAGCGCCCGACCGGGATCGGTGACAACATAAGTGTTTCCGGTCAACGGTCCCGACACACATTTCAGTGTGAAGATCGGAAGATCGGCAATGTCCAATCCCGGATTGTTATTATTAGAACCGCCATTCGCGATGCCGATGTTTATCGGCAGCCGTCTCGAATGGTTTCCCACATTGGGCGTATCATGACAGGTTCCACAGAAACCGGGAATGTTCGTTACGTTAAGTGCGTCGTTAAGCCCGGCTACGCCAGAAATATTGATAGGCGTGTTGTTGAATAGCTCTTCGCCGCGCGCCACGGATCTACGATGTTCGTCGGTATCTTTGTCTTCAGAACCGCCGATGCTGATCCAAGCTCGGTACAGGTCAAATATCTTCGATGTGAACGCCAAGCCCTTCGGATTTCCAAAAGAAGGGGGCAAACCTGAAGGGACTGGATCATTGAGGCCGACATAAAATCCGGCAAGCAGCTTCGCCAGTGCTTCGGGGCCACCCGTGGCACCGGCATCATCCAGGTATTTTGCTTTTCGGTCGTAAAGCTGTGCAGTGAAGATTCCGGATTCAAAGTTGACGATCTGTTGCTGTTGCGCGGTGGTGGGAGCGGCGTTGGCCTGCGCATGGCCGAGTGTGGCGTCAATTGATTGTTGCGTAAGAGTCGGCTCGCGGCCGTCCCACATGATGGTGGTCAGAAATCCCAAATTCGTCGAGGGCAACGGTCGGCGATAAACCGATACGATACCTGCGGTCGGATTGGCGGGGCCGAAGCTAGTAAGGCCGGTGGTAGGATTGGTGTTGCATCCGTAGGGATCGGTGACAGAAACAATTCGGTACTCCGTGGGCACAGTAGACCCTGGAATGGTGGCCGGAACCGGCAACCCGATCCGAATCAATCCTTTGTGCAGCAGCAGGCTGTATGCCTGGCGCTTCGCATCGATGCTCGACACATCGGCGCTCGGGCACGTAGCCCCGTCGACCAGGCGAAAGATCGGATCGTTCCCATAACTGGTATAAAAGCGAGCCTGCACGCTCGCGGCACTGACGCCCCAGCCGGTTTGCGGCTGATGGCAGGAAAAGCAAGTGCGGCCGTTAGTACCGAGATTTGCGAAGAAAGCGTTCTGCGAAGTCTGGGTCAGGCCACCGGGCTGGGCGGTCGCGATCAACCCCGAGGGGTCGAAATCGAGCTCGAATTTCGAAATAACTGGTGGGGTGTTCTGTTGACCGCGGTCGGAATCGAAAAAAGCCCGCATTCGCTGCGCGTGTCGTATAGCGCCCGCCTGCCAAGCGTAATTAGCAGGGTCATAAGCGCCATCTTGTGCAATGGCAAAAGTTGGCAGACCGCCGATGAAACACAAGAGAGCGGCGCCGGGGATGGAATGTCGGAAGGCACCGAGCAATGAACGCTTTGAATTTCCGCCAAATAGCGACATGCGTATATCCCCCGTTAGCACCAATGCGATCAACCAGGATTTGCAATTCCCGGCATGGACCCGGACTCGCATTTGCCAGTGCAAGCCGGATAGGCGCGCGCTTCGCTGGCAAAGCCAAACAACGAAATAACGAATGCAAACGAAAAGGCGACAGCCCGCAAAAGCTTACGGCCTGTGCAGGCGCGCGGCGTCTCCCGATCGGGAGAGCCTTAGCTCGAATCTCACAGGAATACGAAGCTGGTCTTCGCCGGCTGGCAGGGGTCAGCCCAGCAATGGACTGGCGTATCCTGCAAAGATCTTGACGAGATCTGCCTGTCGGCGCGCGCCGGTCTTCGCATAAAGATGCTTGAGATGGGTTTTGACAGTGCCCTCGCCGATGCCGAGCGTATCGGCCACCTCCGGTACGCCGCCGACCTCCACGATGGCCAACAGGACGCGCACCTCCATCGCTGTCAACCGGTAGGTCTTGGCAATCGCCTCGGGCGGAGATCGGGTGGCCAAAGCGGCTTTCTGCACGAACAAGGCGGCTGCAGCCGCATAACTCATGCCGGCGCTGCGCCGTGCACCCGATGAGAGCGGCAACACATGCGCGATGTACGGCTCGCCGTTACGCGCGACCAACGGCACGGCCACGCCCCTGACGCCTATCGCTGCATCGCCGGTAGCGGCGGCCCGAAAGATGTCCCGCAGCGCATGGTTGACGCCCGGATCGCTCGCAATGAGTTGGCCGAGCGGCGCGCGCAAGACGTCGCCGTCGGCGATCATGGCCTGGGCCGCAGCGTTGGCGTGGGTAATACGGCCGCTCGCGTCCACAAACAATATGCCTGCGCTCAGCCCGTCGAGCGCGTCGGCGAACGTGGCGGCCTGCGCCGTTTTGAATTCGATGAGGTTTCCGATCAGCACAGCACGGCGAAGGTGTGGAACCAGGAGGCGCAGCCGCTCGCGCGCTGGCTCGTCGGCGAGACCTTCGCGCTCATTGCGAAACAAAGCAAAACCTGTGTGGCCGTCGGGCGTCCTATCGAGATAGACAACAATGTTGTCGATCCAGCCCTGTGGCCGGATACACTCCTTGTAGAAGCGTGATTGCAGAAACTCGGCATGCGACATGACGGTCGAGGTACTGAAGACTTCACCAACGTCGAGCACGAAATACGTGCCGAACATCGGATCCATCGTTATGTATTTCTCGAGATAGACCTTGCGGAAATCAGGGTTGGTGCCGAACTCGTAGTATACGTTCCCGCTCCGCCGCGTGGCGTGATGCGCAAACAGGCCGCCAGATGAGCCGCCGACGAAGGCTCCGATCTTGGGCAGAATGGCGTTCCATGTATCGGGATTTAGTGCGGCGTCGTAAATCCCGCCTACCAGCGCGAGCAAAGTTACGTCCGGATCCATAAGCAGACGCCCCCACGCATTCGGCCGTCATCCGCATTTGCGCAAATACCTGCCAGCTTGCACACCCCCTCAATGATGCAAGCGCGATATTTGGATGCCTTGTCGCTCAGCGCTTCACTGACTGAGCCACCCAAGAACAGCCTAGATAAACCCGGGGGTTTGCGGGCATAAATTCAGCATCAATATCGAACGATGCCGCCTTGGCATGGCCACGCGCCGGAAGAGACATAGCCGCTCTTGGCAGGATTGGACATCCGCTTTGGGTCATTAGCGGACGTTTTGCATTGCAATCGTGATGTCCGCTTTACCCCTGAAAGCGGACATCGACGGCTCGTCGACTGATGTCCGCCAAGTGCGAGAAGCGGACACGACAGCCAACCCGACCTACCACACTTGCGCGAGATGACGCTTCGCTCAGCCTAAGCCGTTAGCCGTCGTGAGTCGGATAATCGACTGGTTGGGACACTCTCGTTATTGATCTCGATCTGGAAGATCTCGGACAATCCCGCCCTTCCAGACGATGTTAGTTGGAGCGCACGACTGTTCGAAACGCGTTTGAACCATCCGAGCTCCAATAGACGATCCAAGATCCGAGCCCCGACGAGCCCCTTGATGTGATATCGACGCTCGCTCCAGTCGAGACAGGGCTGGCAGAATATCCGCCGGGTCCGCGGCCTCAGATCAGCGCCGAACGCAGAAAGGAAACGCTCGCCCGACGACGTGACCTCACCGCCCTCATCGGTGAGAACGATGTGCCCCATAGCAACAAGTGCATCGGTCACCGCGACTCCCACCCGGCCAGCCAGGTGATCGTAGCAACTTCGGGCAAAACAAAGTGCATCTTCGTTGGCTGACCGCGGCTGACGGCGCGGTGGCACCTCTATGGCGGCGACGACCTTGATGCTCTCCAACATTGTCGCGACCAGCGGGGACGCGATCCGATAATAGCTAAAGCGGCGCTGGCGAGTGACAGTTAAGAGCCGCGCGGCAACCAACTTGCTCAGGTGTCCGCTCGCCGTCGCGCGAGATACATTGGCGCAGTAAGCAAGCTCAGTAGCCGTCAGCGACTGGCCGCCCATAAGGGCATTAAGCATCGTCGCTCGCGCAGTGTCACCCACGAGAGCGGCCACCTCCACCAGATTTGCCGCCGCGACCATCGTCAAACCCTATCGCTGATACCGGAAGCATATCAATCGAAAACAGTTTGGCACGGGCCGAACTGTTCGCGCGGGACATGTGCGAACCTCGCAGGTAGACGTCGACGACGTTTAACAACCGGAGGAACGCATCGTGGCGATGGCGGCGGTGATCCATAAAAAAGGCGCACCCGAAAACTTCGTGTGGGAGGAGATCAAGGTCGGGGCTCCCGAGCGTGGCCAGGTACGTCTTCGCAGCACGGCGGTCGGCGTGAATTTTGCTGATACGTACCATCGTGCAGGTATCCCACACCCGATGATCGTGGGCGATCCGCCGGTTGTCCTCGGTTTCGAAGGAGTTGGCGAGATCGAGGAGTTGGGTCCTGGGGTCACTGGGTTTTCTGTCGGCGAACGAGTTTGCACCTGCCTTCCCCCACTCGGCTCCTATAGTCAGGAGCGCCTTTACCCGGCTGACAAGTTGATCAAGGTTCCAAAGGGCTTGCCGTTGGATGACGTTCAACTGGCGGGACTAATCCTGAAGGGGATGACCGCACAGTATCTCTTGCATCGAACGTACAAGGTCCAGCCGGGAGATTATGTCCTGATCCATGCAGCTGCCGGCGGCATGGGCCATATCCTTTGTCCCTGGGCGCGACATCTCGGAGCCACTGTGATCGGTACTGTTAGTACCGACGAGAAGGCCGAGATCGCCCGAAATCTCGGTTGTCATCACGTTATCAATTACACGACCGAAGACTTCGTAGTCGTCACCCGTAAGATTACGGACGGAAAAGGCGTAGACGTTGTCTATGAGTCAATCGGTAAGGACACGCTGCAAAGGTCGCTCGACTGCCTGCGGCGAGTCGGTATGTGCGCAGCTTACGGCCAGGCGTCAGGCGTTCCTGATCCGATCGACATCGTCAAAGATTTGGGCGCTCGTGGGTCGCTCTTTATCACTCGTCCTGCGCTCTCGCATTACGTATCGAACCGAAGCGAAATCGACGCGGCAGCAAAATCCCTGTTCGATGCCGTCGCACGAGGAATCGTAGCGAGCAACGTTGTCAAAACCTTTCCGCTTCGAGAGGCTGCAGCCGCGCACAAGTTCATCGGCGGACGCAAGACAACGGGCTCGATAGTCATGCTTCCATTCGCGTAAACGGCTCCAAAAACGACTTTCGAGGCACTCAATCCACAGAAAGAGAATATAATGTCGATCATACGCCACGAAATTAGACAGATATCAGACGAGAATCGCGGTCAGCCGATCATTTGTCAGGCAGTCGTTCACGGCAACGTCGCTTATTTCGCCGGCATCACCCCCGACCCAATTGTCGGCGATGTCAAAGCCCAAACCGCTCAAGTGCTGCGGCGCGTCGACAAGCTTCTCAACCTCGCGGGGACCGACAAATCAAAGCTACTAAGCGCCCAGGTCTGGATCGCTGACATGCGTCTGTTCGAAGATCACAATTCTGTTTGGAATGAATGGGTCGATCCAGCAAATCCTCCGGTGCGGGCTTGCCTCACCACGGATTTTTGGCGACCTGGGATGCTCGTTGAAGTTATGGTGGTTGCGGCCTTGCCGTGAAAGTCGGGAGAAACAGCTGGCTGTTGTCCGCTTTGGGTTATTAGCGGACATTGCAGCAGGTCAGTGCGCTGTCCGCTTTTCCCCCGAAAGTGGACAATTGGCCGGTAGAGCAGGGTGGACGGCACCGGACACATCGCCTACCGCTCAAATACGCTAAATTGCGCGGGATTACTCTGGAGTTGGAGTAGAGAATTTGTTTTGCAGTATCACTCCCTCCGCCACCATCCCGAGAGGCTAATCGGAGACAGCTTATTTCCAATTGTGAAGCCAGGTCATTGATCGGGCTCGTGGACCAATCCAACAAATTTGCCGTACCCACACATCTGCCCACGAAGCATGAGCAAACGGGGCAGGGGTTATACAGCGCCCTCGCTGTTAACCGAGATATAAAGCCCCCATTTTGGCTTTGAGGCCGGTACTGACAGAGCCGCGGTGCTCACCTAAAATCAACTTGGGTAGAATGCTTTGAGACTCGTTTTGAAGGCGTACCATGTATCACGTCGCTGAAATCATAGAGAACGACCGGCCGCCCAGTTTTGTCGCGGAGGTTTCGTTTCACCCATCCGGCGCTTATTTCGCGGCTACATACGAACACCTCAATGAGGTTCGAATTTTTGATTCGCAAACTCGAAAATTGCTGCAGGTATTGGGCAACCCGGATTCACAACTTGATCATCCACACGGACTATTGTTCATCGACAAATACCTCCTTGTTTCAAATACGCATAGTCTTAAGAGGCCCGGCACCATAAACGTGTACCGAAATGGCAGCGCAATAACAAAACCAATACAGATATTCGAAAGCCCGTTTGACCACCTTCGCGAGCCCCATAGTCTGGCGATACGAGGCGGCAGGTTGGTCGCCACTTACACGGAGAACCTTGCACCAAGCGGGGCGATTGTTTCCTACGGATTTGACGAAGAAACGGGCAAAATCACCGGCCCAATCGATAAGACTGAAACCTGGTTTTCGGAATACGGGGACCCGAAAGGGATATGTTTCAATGCAGACGGCACCAAAATATTTGTAACTTTTGAATCGGCTAAGGAGGTATCCGCTGCTGAAAAGATCTTTCGATCATTCGCATCAGATAGAGATCTGCCGGTGCCGGTTCAGTTGATGAATTTCGCCCGTAAAGCCATCAGAAAACTCGGTAAAATAATATTGCAAAGAGCTCAAGCCTTGAACGACACGCCAAGAAAAGTTCGTAGCGAAACATCGGCTGAATTAGAAAAACCTAACTTCGAATACATGACACCAACCAAAAATGGGATAGCCACATTCACAATAAGTGAAGGTGGAAAAATTGCCCGTCGCGCTGAAAACGTCAACGTCTGGAAAGGCTTTTGCCGGCTGGAAAATATAGATGTATCTAACGGCACCTGCGTTGTTACAGATCTAGTGAACCATTCTTTGCTTCTGTATGATTTGACGCATGACTCAAACTTCACGAAACCAATCAGAACCATAAATCTTGGCAAGGCGACGCCACATGGGGCAAAATTTTCGCCTGATGGCAAATTGCTTATCATTTCGAGTTTGGGTGTTAAGGTCGCCAATCAGGAACCCCAGTGGTTTACTTGGGAGTTTCCACGAGAAGACAAGATAATTATATTCGAACGCGCAAACTGAATTTGCGCCTTTTGGTGTCCGCAAATTAACTTCAAGAATTAACTTCAAGAGTTGACCACAATTGACTGTGGGGCAGTCTGCGTGAAATCTTTCGCAATTACAGGGACGCACATTTTGCGCCCTTTTAAATCACGAATTGGGTTCAGCAAAATGTCGCAGGTTTCGGTTGTTGTTTGTACAAGAAATCGAGTGGCGAGCCTAAAACGTTGCATTGCGGCCTTTGAAAGGGTCAGCGCAAGCAATAATTTCGAGCTGGTCGTCGTCGACAACGGCTCCTCGGACGGTACGGGAACGTTTCTTTCTTCGCTCCCTAAGATGCTCGGCAAAGCAATGATAACTGTGGTTCATGAAGCAAGGCGCGGTCAGGCTGTCGCTCAACACACCGGCTATCGGCATACAACCGGATCAATCATCGCGTTCACCGATGATGATTGCTACGTCGCCACAGATTATATTCAGCAGATCGAGGCGGCATTCTGCGAGCCAGCGATAGGCTATATTGGCGGCCGCATACTTTTGTACGATCAAACAGACCTTCGTCTCACAATCAATGAAAGTGAAGTTTATGAACCGATCCCCACCCATTCGTTCATTCACGCTGGCCAGGTTCAAGGTGCAAATATGTGCTTCCGAAAAACCACTTTGGAGACTATTGGAGGTTTCGATATAAGGTTTGCAAAGTATCCTAGTTGCGACATGGCAACTGTCGCTCAAGCATCGTGGGCTGGCATATCGGGGGCTTACGACCCCCGGCCAACGGTTTTTCACCACCATCAGCGCAAAACGAAGAAACAGTCGCGCAAGCTCAGGCAGTTCTACGCCATTGGTCGCGGCGCTTATTACGCAAAGTTTATAATTCGACCGGATTCTCGAGATGTATACCTGCGCAGCTGGTTTGGTATTGCAATCAATCGCTTCAAAAAGTCCACTAGTATTGAAACGTTGTTCTTATCTTTTGTGTCGCTTTTTCTTGAGTGTTATGGGTTTGTCAGTTTTGTTTTCTTCAACTTCTTAGCAAACGTATCCAATAACGCGCACGAGGCCGGCGTCGTTCTTCGCCGGCAATCTTAATACCGTGCAATAATCTGTGAAACGGCATCATTCCGGCACAGCCTGGCGGTCTTTCAATGGCTAATACCGGACCAGATATTAGTTCGACCTGTGTTGCTGCCGCCACAAGGCGGTCTTTCTTTTTACGCCGTTCATGTTGCGTTGCGCTCCGCATTTCCAGATTAATTATATCATTTGTTATGGTCATCCATAGAAAACGATATGAATATGTTTTCGCCGCGAAGCTCCTGCCGGAAGTCTCGACTAACAACCGCCTTGTAGAATGAGCGCGAGCAATCCCTTTTGTATCGGTCGTGAAGTTCGATAACAATTTGCCCCACGTCTTTTAACCAGGGCGAATTTCTAAAAAGTTCTCGTTCGGCGCCTTCAATATCTAGTTTCAAAAGGTCGATCTTGTCGGCCTTGGCTTCTCTCATAATGTCAGTGACAGTAATTGTGTCAGTGTCGCCATTGACGGCATCGATAACTGAATAGGACCAATGGTCGTTGACTGCGCGCTTTGACATTGAGACCTTCGCGCTAGTCGGCCAAAGAGCGGCCTTCTTTAGAACGATATTTGGAAGCGCCGCGCAATTGCGCTCCAGCATTTTGAAGTTAGCGGCGTTCGGTTCAATCGCGAAAATATTGGCAGCGGGATATTTGGCGGCGAAGTAAAGTGACGCCAAGCCGACATTGGCACCGCCGTCGATGATGAGCTTTGGCTGTTCGCTGTCGGCAAATGGTGATTTGTACTCTTCGTGCAGGAAGATTTTTTCGAAGCAATAAACGTCGGTTGTCCCACCGCGCAGAACAATGTCGCGGCCAATCGGCTTAAGGAAAAGAGAAAGTTCCTTGTCCGAATTACGTATGACTTTGAGCGCGTCCCGCACCGACATCATTCGAGAAAGTTTCGCAAATTTTAATGCAGACCGAGCGCCGAACATTTGTTTACCTAAATTAAAAAGACGACTTAGAACATAATCGAAAACTCCAAGAATGTCAGCCAATTCGCCGTCCTGTCCGTCAGCAGCTTGACCGCTGGTCAGCGCTACACAATCCAGTGAACGCACATTGGTAACGAAGCGTTCAACCAAAACGCCTTCTCGATCAGCACTACTGGAGCGACCATTGCTGTAAACGGGGTTTCCGCTTTCGGCGCGGACAACCGAAACAACAGTTGCTGCGGTGGTATAAACCCGGCTCCGGCAGCGAACATGGGCGCGACCGTTTATAATAACGGCGCTGCCACGGTCAGCACGCCCGGGTTCATGCTGGCGACGACGACCACGATGACTTCATGGGGTTAGCTGCGATTTTGGGCGGTAGCGGTTGTGAGTGCGATGTGTCACCAACGCCAATTCCTGGGGCCTTGGCCCTATTTGGGACTGCAATGGGCGGGGCAATCGGTTTGCTTCGTTGGCGCAGGAAGCGGAAAAACGTGGCCGCAATTTGCGAACCAACGTTAGGGTTTTGAATTTTGACTTGTCGCCGCTTCGGCGAATTTTTGGCTGAGCGTACAGAGTAAAAAGGGCCGCATTCGCGCGGCCCCCGGCCCCGTCCCCGGGTGGGGGGTCCACGTGTGGCGCGGTCCAACCCCAGGGTGTGCCGTGTCCAAATGTGGCAGGCCGAGCTTAAAAATTTAGTAATGGCCCGAATTTCGCGTTGTTCGCGATTGAGTTCGGCCATACGCCGAAATTAGGCAGAGGAGGGTATCCGTGAGTCCGAAGCAAATTGAACGGGTGCGGCAGGCACACCGCAGAGCCTAGATTAAATTGCTGCTAGGCCTCTAAGGCGCCTCAGCGTTTATTGGTACGTCTACGGTCAAGCCCCCTGCGGCATAACCCGTAGCCGTGAGCTGATAGCGGTAGCGGTTTCGCAGATCGATTGCGATCCAGTTGTTAGCAACGGCGTTGTTGATCCCGCGTTGGAAATCGCTATCGCGCACATCAAAAAAATAATTACGAGGAAGCATGCCGCTTACAGGAATTCTATGACGTATGAAAATACTGAGGATTTGGCGACTGACGTCCTCATCAGAGGGTCGGTTTGGCATGGCTCACCAATGTTCGAGAGACGAGTTCATCAGCATTAAACCAACGTGTGCTTGGCGTACGGTGGTTGCGGTACTTTCTTGAAAGTTATCCCCTTTACACACTTGATCGCGTTTCGGCATTTTTTAGTGAGGGAAGTATTTGACATTTGGCGAACATCATAGAGTGACCAACCAATGTCCACTCAAGCGGCGTTTCAGGGCGTTAACCGCGAGAGGAACTCGGCCGTCGACCCGCCGGCGCAAGGAGGTTGATAGCGGCCGATCCGTTTTTGGCACTCAGCGGACATTCGTGTGACGCCAGCCAATGTCCGCTTTCGGGGCAAATGCGGACGTAATACAAACGTGTCGCGATTTTCGTTACTTGCTGGTGCCTTTGAATAGGGGCAAATTTGGGAGCCCGACCAAATCATGTGGGGATTATTGCGTAGTATCAAGGAGGGCTTATATGAACATTCTATTTTTTGTTGCCATAGCAGCTTCGCTGATGCTGCCTGCCATGACCAATGCTGCTGAAATCAGAGTTCTTTCCACTCAAGCCACCGAAGAGGCCTATCGCGAGCTGGTTCCGCAATTTGAAAAGGTCTCCGGTCACAAGGTCTCGACTATTTTCACCGGTACGCTTGATGTGCAGAAGCGGCTAGCTGCCGGAGAGAATTACGACATGATCATCATGGCCGGCCCGGCCATCGACGCGCAGATCAAGGCTGGCAAAGCCGTGACCGGCAGCCGTGTCGATATAGCCAAATCAGGCGTTGCCGTCGGCGTCCCGACGGGTGCACCTAAGCCTGATATCAGCACCACCGAGGCACTCAAGAAGACCGTGCTGACTGCCAAGTCGATCGGCTATTCCACGGGGCCAAGCGGCGTCTACATTATGAATCTGTTCGAGAAATTGGGCGTGGCCGACCAGGTCAAACACAAGCTCAAGCAGACACCAACCGGCGTGTTTGTCGGTACCATAATTGCCAATCGCGAGGTCGAGATCGGCTTCCAGCAAGTCAGCGAGCTTGGAAACTTTCCTGGCGTCGACTATGTCGGCCCGCTGCCTGCCGATGTGCAACAGACGACCGTGTTCTCCAGCGGCATCATTGTCGACGCTAGGGAGGCTGAGGCAGCAAAGGCGTTGGCCAAATTCCTGACCACGTCCGAAGCGGTTGCAGCATTCAAGAAACGCGGCATGGAACCGGGCTGACGCCGCTCACGGTCCGTGGAGCTCGCGGTGATTATTTCGTGCAGGGGACCTCAGGCGACGCCACTTCAACTCCGCTCCCCGCCGCCTTTCCGCTCTTCGCCTCCGGCCTCGGTGGGTTGGGACTGCTCGGCTGGCGCAGGAAGCGGAAGGCTGCTCCAATCGCCGCCTAACGAAAACGCTCATCGGAATTCGGAATGACCGCCCCGTTCGCGGTCTTTCTTTTGTGCTGATCGTGTTGCAGCGTGTGAGTCCGCTATTGGCACTTAGCGGACATCAACCTTATCTTGCCGGACCAATCTAAAAGCAGCATGCTTGCCATTAAAAGTGTGTCCTCGAGGCCCGCATATGGGCATCCTCAGAGGCGGGGAGAGAAACCTATGACAGAACAAAAGTTTGATCGGCGCGATATTTTGAAAGGCGCCGTGGTCGGTGGCGCCGCCGCAGCAAGCGTGACAACAGCGGCGATGGGTCCGGCCCCTAGCGCGCAGGCGCAACAGCTCGCAGCCACACCCGTAGCCTCACAAGCGGCTGGATATGAATTTCTCAATCTCGATGAGGCGGCCTTCATTGAAGCGCTGGTCGATCACATGGTCCCGGCCGACGAGATCAGCCCGAAGGGCACCGATCTCGGTATCAACATCTACATCGATCGCGCGCTCGCCGGCGCCTGGGGCAAAGGCGAGCGCCTCTACATGCAGGGCCCGTGGAAGCAGGGCGCGCCTTCTCAGGGCTACCAGTTGCCGCTCACGCCCGCTCAGCTCTATCGCGCCGGCATCGAAGCGACCAACGCGCATTGCCGCAAGACATACGGCAAATCATTCGACCGGATCGAGGATGCGCAACGCGAAGAGGTGCTGGTGGGCCTGTCGACCGCTAAAATCAAGTTCGACAACGGTCTGCCGGTGCGCGTGTTCTGGGCCACGCTCTATCAGACCGTGATCGAAGGCATGTATTCCGATCCGATCTACGGCGGCAACCGCAACAAGGCGGGCTGGGCCATCATTGGCTTCCCCGGCGTCATCGCCGTGCACCGCGACCACGTCGAGAAATTTCGCGGCAAGCCCTTTCCGAACAATCCCGTCGGCATTGCGGACATGAGTTGAGGGAGGGCGACATGGTCACAAAATTAAAAGAAGCCGATGTCGTCATCGTCGGGCTGGGCTGGACCGGCGGCATTCTTGCCAAGGAACTGACCGAAGCCGGCTTGAAGGTGGTGGCGCTGGAACGCGGCGCACCGCGGTCAAGCGAGAACGATTACTCTCTGCCCAATATCCGCGACGAGTTGCGCTACGTCGTGCGCCACGATCTGATGCAGAACACCGCGCGCGACACCATTACGGTACGCAATAATCCGGCCCAGGAAGCGCTGCCGATGCGCCGGCTTGGCTCGTTCCTGCCGGGCGAAGTGGTCGGCGGTTCCGGCGTGCACTGGAGCGGTCATACCTGGCGCTGGACCGACATGGAATTCAAGATCCGCTCCAATTACGAAGAGCGCTACGGCAAGAATTTCATCCCCGACGACATGACGATCCAGGATTGGGGCATTACCTATGATGAACTCGAGCCCTATTACGAGAAGTTCGAGTATGTCGCGGCGGTGTCCGGCAAGGCCGGCAATATCAAAGGGCAAATCCAGCCCGGCGGCAATCCGTTCGAAGCGCCGCGCGCGCGCGAGTATGCACTGCCGCCGCTGACGCCCATTCTGGCCAGCGAGATGTTCAGCGAGGCCGCGCGCAACGCCGGCTATCACCCGTTCCCGCGGCCGTCGGCGAATGCCTCGCAGCCTTATACCAATCCCGACGGTTCGAAATTCGGCGGCTGCCAGTATTGCGGTTATTGCCAGCGCTTCGGCTGCGAAGCCAACGCCAAGGGCAGCCCACATATGACGGTGATCCCGATCGCGATGCGCAATCCGAATTTTGAGCTGCGCACGCATGCCTGGGTCACCAAGGTGCTCAAGGATAGCGACGGCAAGCGCGTCACCGGCGTCACCTACATCAACGTGCTCAATGGCGAGGAATTCGAGCAGCCGGCCACTATTGTGCTGCTGTGTGCCTATGCCATCAACAACGTGCATTTGATGCTGCTGTCGGGCATCGGCGCTCCGTACGATCCGGTGGCGCAGAAAGGCGTGGTCGGCAAAAATTACTGCTACCAGACCGGCGCCGGCGCTACCCTTTTCTTTGAAGGCAAATACTTCAACCCGTTCATGAATGCCGGCGGCTCCAACGCCACCATCGACGACTTCAACATCAACTGGGCGTTCGACCGCGCGCCTCCTAATTTCGTCGGCGCATATAATGTATCCGGCGGATTCAATACCGCGCTACCGATTGGGTACCGTCCAGTGCCAGGCGGTACGCCACAGTGGGGCAGCGAATGGAAGAGGGCGACAGCGAAGTGGTACCAGACCGCGATGACGATCAGCGCCAGCGGCAGCGTGATGGCCAATCGCTATAATTGCTACGACCTCGATCCAACCTATCGCAATGCCTTCGGTCAGCCGCTGATGCGCATGACGTTCGATTACAAGGCGAACGAGCACAGAATGGGCACCCACGCGGCGCAGGTGATCAACGACATCGCCAAGTCGATGAATCCCACGAAGTTGAACGCGGCAAGCGCGCGCACCGATCCCTGGACCGTGGTGCCTTACCAGAGCACGCACAATACCGGCGGCACCATCATGGGCACCAATCCGCGCGACAGCGCGCTCAACAAATATCTGCAGAATTGGGATTGTCACAATCTGTTCGTCGTCGGCGCTAACGTGTTTCCGCACAATTCATCATACAATCCGACCGGGCCGGTGGGCGCACTGGCCTATTGGACGGCGGACGCGATCAAGAACAAATACGTGAAAAATCCCGGCCCGCTGGTAGCGGCATGATCGGAGTCTCACACGCAGCCGGGGTATTGTGTCTCACGCTATTGCTTGTCGGCGCCGCCCGCGCTGAGGGCAATGCGGCGCGCGGCGAAGCGCGCTTCCAGGATTGCGCGGCCTGCCACAAGTTAGAGGCCGGCAATAACAATGTGGGGCCGAGCCTGTACGGAATTTTCGAACGCAAGGCCGGCGCGCTAGCGGATTTTCGTTATTCGCCGGCGATGAAACGCAGTGGAATTTCCTGGACGCCGGAAACGCTCGACAAGTTCATTACCGATCCGCAGGCCATGGTGCCGGCCAATCGCATGCCCTACGCTGGCATGGCGAACCAAAGTGATCGCGCCGATCTCATCGCGTACTTGGAGAAGTCGTCGAAATAGATCGTATCCTGGTTTACTCCGCAGGTCTGCGGCCTAATTTCGCTGGATGCGGGATTGCTCTGGAACGGGAGTGGCGGTCCGCTTAACGCCACGTTAACGCGTCGCATCGAATGGTCACCATGGGAACAACCGATTCGGAGGCCTCGCGATGCTGCCCGAACACCGTGCACTCCTTGAGGACGAGCCCTGTCCTGTCGCCGATGAAGTCCTCGGCGAAATGTATCGCGCCAGCGCACATGGGTTGAACGAGCTGATTGCGACGGTCTCACCGACATCGAGAGCCTTGCTCGCCGTGTATTGCTACCGTCGCGCCCACCTTGCATCGATCGGATTAGCGATTGCGGCTACCTGCGACAAGGACGACCTTGCCGACTGGGGTGGCAACGCGGGTGCCGTCCTGTTCGAACGATCGCGGGAAGCTCCGCCACCGTTGCCCTCTAATGGCCATGCAACTGGCCGCAGGAAAATTACTTTGGCGACCGGGCTACTCCGCTGATGCGGACGAAATCGGAAAGCAAATAGCTCTCACCCGCGACGTTGCTCGCCTGGCCGACGCGATGATTGGGTGTGACTTGTCTGACGGTAGTTCTTGCCGATCACACGATCTTTAGATTCTCCGCCGATGTCTTGCCCTTGTTGGGTACTTCTTCGTACTCAACAGTTTGCCCCTCATTGAGGGTGCTTAAGCCGGCCTTTTCAACGGCCGAGATGTGAACGAAAACGTCTTTTCCACCCCCGCTTGCCGGTTGAATAAATCCGTACCCTTTGGTCGGGTTGAACCACTTCACGGTGCCTCTAGCCATACTCAAACTCCGATGTTGACGGGCGAGGATACGGCCAAAATACAACGATGCCAACCGCCCCCCGAAGTGCTTACAAATCGCTACATCCGCTGGTGAGCCTTGGCGAACACGAGATCGTGCAGCCAGGATGGTGGGCGTTCCCTTGTTCTGGATCCCCGAAAACGCATAATCACGGCGCAAGTGTAATAAAGGGGGTAGCCATGTTTCGCGTCGGGTCTCATTTCGCCAGGCTGGCGTTCGTGCCCATCGTTGCGACGGCGTTCCTCGGCGGCGCGACAATGATGCCCGCCTTCGCCCAGGCAGAGAAATTGTCAAAAGCCGATCAGGTTGCGCTCAAACATGCGATTGCTTCCTGCAAGTCGGAAGCGAAGGTGAAAAAGGTCAAATTGTTGTCGCGACGGCAATTCGTAATCGACTGTGTTCAAGCTCTTAAGGACCGTCCCCAGGTCAACGTGCAGGAGGTGCTGAAGAATCACCCCGACCTGAAAAACCTTCCATGTCGCCACTTTCCTGAACCTAACGTTAGGTCGGCTTGTTAACCGGACTGACGCGCACATGGTTGTCGGCGAGTTCACGGCAACGTCGTCTCGAATGTCCGCTTTCGGGGTGTAAAGCGGACGTCGCATATCGCAAGCGCTGTTATCTCCAACGATAGTCCTGGCCGCTCGGCCGGCGGGTATAGCCAGTTTGGGGACTCCAATTGCGCTGAAAAAAGAACCCGAAGCGGTCGTCGTTCCGGACGTTGTCGCTCGTGACGAAGGCATCGGTCGAAGGCTCGCGCGTTATGAAGCCACCCTGGGGCTGATTGCTCAGCACGGCCACAAACTCGGTGCGATAGTTGGTTTCGGCGCTCAGCGGCTCGTCCGAGACGACGATCGAAGATCGCGGCAATGCGGTCGGCGCGATGCGATCGAGCAGATCCTGCGGGATGGTGATGCGGTCGAGCGCATCCTTGGCGTCGTCCGCGTCGTCGATCGTGACTGCGGTCCAGCGTAGGCCGGCGTCCTTGCGTGCTATCGCGGTGAAAACATGTGTGCCGATCCGTTTTTCGGGATTGCGGATCGTGACCGGAACCTCAATGGACGCATCGAACACCTCGCCGCCCCCGTCCGGTGCCGGCTTATGCGTGTTGCGTCGCACGTAAAGCTTCTGCGTCTCGCGGCTGATGTAGATCGAGACCGGTTCGAGCGCGAGCTTCGCCTCGCTCGCTGCCTTGGCGGAGGCGGTCTTCTTGGTCTCGGCTGTCTTGGCGGCGTCCTTTGCCGCGGCAGCGGCGTCGAGCTTCGACTTCGCGTCGGCTCTGGCGGTGTCGAGCTGCGTCACCGCTTCCGTGGCCTTGGCCGCAGCCTTCTGCTTCCGGTCCTCGGCCCGCGCCTTGGCTTGGTCCGTCTTTGCAGCGGCGAGCGCCTTGTCGGCGGACGCAAACTCGGCGTCAGCGCTCCTCTTGAGTAATTCCAGCTTGCGCAGGGACGATGTAAGCGATGCCGTCTCGCGCGCCGCTGTCGCGGTGGCTTTCTTCGTCTCGACGGCCACCTTGGCGGCCTCCGCGGCCTCGCGAGCGAGCGTCTCGGCATGCGCCGGAGCAGCCGCGAGGGCCTCCGCGTTCGGCGTGAATAGCGCCGGGTGGGAAAACTCGACCGGTTCCGCGTCGTTCGGCGAGATGATCACCCGCATTCCGATCCGCGTTTTGTTGAACAGCCTCTCCGCAAAGCCGAAGGGCATGCGTACGCAGCCGTGCGAGGCCGCATATCCGGGCAGCGGCCCGCCGTGCAGCGCGATGCCGTTCCAGGTGATTCGCTGCATGTTCGGCATCCAGGCATCGTCATACATGCTCGAGTGGTGGTCCTTCTCCTTCTCGATGACGGCGAAGACGCCGGCTGGTGTCTCGCGTTCCTTGACGCCCGTCGATACCGGCGCGCGAAGGATCCAGCCCTCGGCGTCATAGAAAGTGACTTGCTGGGTCTTGATCGACACGATCGCCATGATCGGCTCGCCCGCCTCGCGTGGCGCCGTCGCCTCTTTGGGTGGCGCGGGACGCGGTTCCCTGGCCGCCGCATCGGCGGTCAGCGCCGTCAGTGCGGCCATCGCCGCGAGCGTCACAATGGCGGCAGCCCCCCAGCGCCGCATAGCCAAGGTAGATTGCGCCGTCGTAAATCGATTTACCATGCCATGCCCGGTTGTGTCCGCGTTTGCGTCGATCGAGTGTCAAATCGTGAAGTCTGGATCATCAACACCCAACACCATACGCCGCCAATTCGTTCCTGGGGACTATCGCAGTTTCGGTGGGCAATTCTCTCATATACCGAAGCGAGCGTACGAACGAAGGGTGGCTCGCGGTTGATATTGGCACCAAACGGACAAGGGTTGATGCGCTGCAACTGTCTGCTTCACCGAAAGCGACATCAGCCGTGCACAGACTCAATTCTTCGTAGCCGCTACAGAATAGCGCGTATACAGGTCGGCAACGCGTTGTTGCCACATGCCCACAAACGCACCGGAGGTCAGCTTATCGACTGATTTCCAAATTTGTTTGATAGCGGGAAGTGTATTGCCCCAGATTGCTCGTTTGCACCATCGTTCACCTTTTTCTTTACCTTCATCGGTGGCACACATTGATCTCCAGGCGATGCGCTTCGGATGGCTGACGTGTTCTGCCGCCCCCTGCCATCCTTGTTGATGAATCAAATACAGATCACTGAAAGTCGGCTTTCTGCCAGTCCCGACCTCAAAGAGTAAAGCCTCCGTGGCAAATTTGTAAGCGCCGGCAATGGCATTGTCGCGCGCATCGGTAATGTTTCCTGAGCCGTATTGCTTGAACTCATAATTGCTGAGCTGGAATAGCCCAATATAAGATCCAGTACGTTGCTTCGGATTGAAGCCGGACTCGATTTTAGCCACGGCTTTCATAAAGTTGAAATCCAGACCGAAAGCATCAGAGGCGCGTCTGATCTCCTCAACAGGTGTTCCAATTGGAAGGCCTTTCATCGTCTCTAAAATAGTATCGGCTGGCTTCTCGTCAGGTGGAATTTCAGAAAAAACGTAATAAGCGAGATATAAGAAGTTCCGTTTGGGAGGCGCCGCATTAGCGGAATGATCCTGAACTGAGTTCCTCCGTTCTTGCTTGTTGTTCCAGCGCATCGAAGGCCGCTTCCAGGCGAGCTTGCTTTTTTTCAAAGACGCTGGAGCTGGTTTCCACTTTGGATATGAGCAATGGCCCGCGCGGGGCAGGCAATGCGGAGGTCACGAAGTTGCTCGACAGAGCTGAATCGGCTTCCACCTCGGCCGCGCCATCGGGTGAAGCGGCGCTCATCGTCCTTCCAGAAATGATCTGGTAAGCCGCGGCAATTGAGAATGCGACTACAAGACAGGCAAATTGCAAGGATCGTTTTTTTGGCAAATCGCCCCCTTACCGCGAAAGTTTATACAAATGTCTGCAGCAGGTCCGCAACATGTTACCGCGACCTTCGCGCAATATGGGGACATGCTTGCGCACGCGAACAGTCGCAGATCCTCGTCGATCTAGCCCCAATCGCGGAACTCGGCTCTAAGGCCGCTAAGTCTTGCTATCACCCTTAGGGGCCTAGGATTCAACGATTCGATCAGTTGACGCAACAATTAAGGTCTTTGCGGGTCCAAGGGATACGTGACGAAAATTCGTTTTGCAGGTAAGGCCACGCTTGCAGCGGCCGAAGGCGTCCTCTCGGCATGCTGCCTCGCAGCCAAACAGATGAGCACATGCGAAGAGAAGCGGCGCATAATGAAAGCCAATAAGAGAGCGCTGTCCTCCATGGAAAACCGCCTGAGCAGATAGGATATAGTCGCCATTTGCCCATTAATTGCTAACCGGACCGGAAGTTGAGGCCGTAGATGCACTGGTTCCTGCGCAACATCATAGTTTTATTTTGCGCGCTTATGACCTCTGCGGTTTACGCCCAATTGCGAGGCCATGGCGGGCCGGTGAAAGCACTAGCGATATCTCCTGATGGTTTGAATGCAATCTCTGGCAGTTTCGATACGTCGGTAATTCGATGGTCGCTCAGCCGCAATGCCGCCGAGGAAGTGTTGCGCTTTCACGACGGCGCGGTAAACGCCATCGCGTATTTAAAGGACGGACGCATCGTCACTGCTGGCGCAGACGCGCATATAGCAATCTGGACGCCCGGACTACAGCAGCCCGACAAAGTCCTTGGAGGGCACACGGCACCGATCGCGGGCTTGGCGGTTTCACCCGACGGTGCGACTTTAGCCAGCGCTTCGTGGGACCGGACTGTCCGCCTGTGGCCGCTAAACGGTGGTGAGCCACGCGTGCTTGAGGGCAACGCGCAGAACGTGAACGGAGTTGCCTTTTCGCGGGACGGAAAGAGTGTGGTGAGCGTGGGCTATGATGCGACGGTGCGTATTTGGCCCGTTAAAGGTGGCGTAGGGGCAGTTCGCAGTATGCCGACTCCTCTTAATGCGACGTCGATCGCGCCCGATGGCGAAATCGTAGCCGCGGGCGCCAATGGCAAGGTCTATTTCCTGTCACCAACCGGAGAGCCTCTTGCCGACGTTGAGGTATCGCCTACGCCGGTCATCGCCATTGCTATCTCGCCGGATGGTAATCTCGTCGCCGCCGCCGGTATTCGTGGGTCGGTAGGATTGATCGGGCGAAAGGCCCGCACGCTTTTGCACACACTGGTCGGTCCAGGATTGCCGGTGTGGTCGGTGGCCTTCTTTCCTGACAGCCGCACGCTATTGACCGGCGGAGCGGACCGGATGATCCGCCGCTGGGATGCATCGAGCGGCGAGCCCTTGGGATCGGCTGTAACCGGTACGCCCGAGGATCCACTTGCCGCTTTTGCCGGTGACCATGGCGCTGAAGTGTTTCGCGCCTGTGTCGCCTGTCACACGCTCACTCCGGATGAGGGGAACAAGGCCGGCCCGAGCCTTGCCGGGATTTTTGGCCGACGGATAGCGACTCTGCCTGGCTATCACTATTCCGACGCGCTCAAGCACATGGACATCGTGTGGACGCCGGACACCGTATCGAAAATGTTCGAAGTTGGCCCCATGACCTACACACCAGGTACCAAGATGCCGGAACAGACGATCGGATCACCGGAAGACCGCAAGGCGCTGGTGGATTTTCTCGCGAAGGCAACAACGCAGAAGTAGCTAGCTATCGCGCTTCTGCTCGCGCTCGCGCAGATAGTCGTCGGTCGTGCGCACCGGCGCGCGCTTGGGCGCGCCGAACGGATCGAATTGCTCCTCCGCCATCACCACCACGCGGCAGTCCTCGCACATGCGGATAACGTCGAGCCGTTTCTTGGAGTCCTTGTACATCCAGTGCTTGCCTTCGAGTTTCGCGACGACGCGCTCCACGGAACTCTTCACCCCGAAGGGCTTGCCGCAACGGATGCATTCGGCCGGCTCTTCCTGCTTGATGATCCGGGCCATGGCGGTGGCAGCCCGAAAATCAATTTGTGGCCGGAGGCTGATGACTTTCTCCGGGCAGGTTGCCTTGCACAGTCCGCATTGGACGCAGGCATCTTCGGCGAAGCGGAGCATCGGACGCTCAGGATCGTCGGAGAGTGCCCCGGTCGGACACGCCGAAACACAGGAGAGGCACAGCGTACAGCCCTCAACGTTGACCTCGACCGTGCCAAATGGCGCACCATCCGGCAGCGGCACGATATCGACCGGAACCGGGGCTGCCGCGTGCAATTCACGCAGAGCGAGTCGCATGACGTCGCGTTTGCGGCCAGTCGCAGAAAAGGTCGCGGGTTTGGCCGCGCCGTCCATCGGCGCGACCGCGCGCAGGATTTCGCTGAGCGCATCAGGATCGTCGGTCTCGATCGTTGCGGCGCGCGAGCCGGCGAAGCCAAGGCCGGTCAGGATTGGCTCGGCCAGCGCAATCGTCTTGTATAGACCCGAGATGTCGTGCTGCGGTCTGGCACGAACGAGGAAGCGAACGGCCGAGGCTCCGTACGCGAAAGTTGCGGCGATCGCCTCGATGCCGACTTGCGTGACCTCATTGACTTCTACTGGCAGCACATTTGCTGGCAGCCCATCGCCGTGACGAGCCAATGCGTCGATCAGTTCACCGCCATGTCCAGCGTCGTGGAACATCACGATGGCGCGTGTGCCCCCGGCATCACGATAAGTCGACAGCAGCGTACGCAGTTTGCGCATTAGCGTATCGGCAGGAGGCAAGGCATAAGCAGCAGCGCCCGTCGGGCAGGCGGCAGCGCACTGTCCGCAGCCGGCACAGATGCGTGCGTCGATCACGACGTGATCGCCGGCGGGCGTAATCGCGCCCGTGGGGCAGAGATCGAGGCAGCGGTGACAGCCCACGATTTTGGAGCGCGAGTGTGCGCACAGATCTTCGGCGAAATCGATATAGCGCGGTTTGTCGAATGTGCCGGTCAGTTCACGGGCTTTCAGCACCGCACGCAGGATCGCCGCGGGATCGCCAGGATCCACTCTTATGTAGCCATCCCGCAAATCGGCGGCCGGGAACAGCGACGGGCCGCCGGAAAGATCAAGAATGATATCGCAACGTGATAACGCACCGTTACGCGGTGCCCCGAAGTCAAGCACGCCACGCGATGACGGGCTCGCGGTGGCGTAATCATCGACGGTGACTTCGAATGCACCGAGATAGCCTTTGGCGCTGCGGACGTTCCCCTTCACGACCGGAAACTCCGTCACGCGCGGCGGGACGAGATCGGCTCCCGGCTTGATCAGGACGGTGATGTCGAGCTGGTCCTTGAGCAGGTTGGCGGCCTCGATTGCGCGTACATCCTTGCCATAGAGCAGTGCGACGCCATCGCTCGCCAGCGACACGAACGGAACGTCAGCGACCGGTTCTGCATTCGCTGCAATCAGCGCCGCCGTCTTGGGTCCGGCCCTAGCGGCATCTTTTGACCAGCCGGAGGTCTCGCGAATATTGACGAAAGTCACAGGCGTGCCGTCGCCGATCTCGTTGGCGATCTCGCTGAAAAGTGGGGCTTCCTGCGTACACGCGACGGCGATGGGCTCGCCGCTCGCCGCCGCTTTACGAAAGCGTTCGAGCTCGGCCCGGCAAAGTTGGCGGCCTTCGATTATTTCCGTGTCACGGCAGGCGCGGCGAATACCCGCGCCGTCCAGCGGCATGGTGTCTTCGCAGGAGCAGATCAAGATTGTGCGCGGCCGTTCGGCCATCAGGCCCATTAACCTTTCTGTTTGTCCCGTCATTATCATGGCACAATGCCAAACAGGCGTTGCCTGTCAGTGATCCTTATGGCCACGGGACTGGCCTAGAGACCTTTCGCAGCTATAATTATATGTATTCAAATAAGAAGGGTAGAGTGAGATCCAATGCCGCTGGAGACGCCGGCTCGCTCGCGATCGCCAATTGCGTCAGAATTGGCACTACCACCGCCTTTTTCTGCGGTGCGCCTGCGTGAAGTCGGCGATGCTTTCGCGCATGCAATATCAATTGCGGCTGAGCAGGGCGCAGGCACTTTAGTTTATGTCGGGCGTTTCGATCTCGCCGAGTTTGCGGTCGTCCTCGAGCCTGACGAGCCTCTGCTGAAAGCGCGGCGCGTCTTTTATGCCGGAATGGCCGCGCTCGCCGATGCACTTGCAACTTATGCGCAGCCCGAAACATCGATCGTGATCGAATGGCCCGGTTCGCTTTTCGTGAACCAAGGTCTTGTGGGCGGCGGCCGGCTCGCGTGGCCGCAAGGCGTCCGCGAAAGCGAAACGCCGCCTTGGCTGGTCTTTGGTGGCATGATCCGGACCGTATCAATGGCGGGAAACGAACCGGGTTTGAACCCGCTCGTCACGGCGCTCGAGGAGGAAGGGTTCACCGACGTTTTGTCCGGCAATGTGGTGGAAAGCTTCGCTCGCCATTTGATGGTCGCGCTTGATTCCTGGCAGGAAGCCGGCTTCGCCGCAGTGGCGAGAAGTTATATTGAGCGGTTGCCGCGCGAACAGGGCGTGCGTCGTGATATCGACGACAATGGCGATTTGCTTTTCCGCCGTGCCGGCAAAGCCGACGTCGTCAGGGAAAAGTTCTTGCCACGGCTTGGACAGCCCGCCTGGTTCGATCCTGCGGCGAAGGGGCCACGCACGTGAAGCTCATCCGCACAATGCGGCTCGACACATCGGATACATTCGTATTCGAGAAGGCTGCTGAGCCGGGCGAATGGGCGGTGTCGGGTGCGTTCGTTTTCTGGAACCGCGATCCGGCAGTGCTGGAAGGCAAGGCGCGTACCGCGTTTCGCGGCGGGTTCCTTGGTATTTCGACGCTGGGGTGGTCGACGCTCGTTCAGATTGTTGAAGCAAGCGAGGATGACCGGATGGCGGTCGTCGACACCCTGGCGAAGCAGCTCGTTGCGAGTTTTGGTGCCCCTACAGCCGGCGACGCCATCGCGGCGGCGGAAGAAGAAGTCGCGTTCGTCGAGTCGCTCTGCACGCAACCAAGCGACACATTAATCGCAGTTCATCGTACATTTGACGAAGGTGCCGTTCGCGAGTCGTTCCGCACCTTGCGCCCACGCAGCGGCGCAAAGCCGGCCCGCGCATTCTCCTTCCTCGATGTCGAGGGCGAGACCGAGATGCCGGACGATGAGGTCAAACTGATCTCGATGGTCGAACGAGAGCAGAAATGAGCGACTTCTGGATTTCCAGCGGACACCATCTGCTCGACCGTGAGCAGGGCGGTGGTCTGCTGGTAACCGACGAGTTCCTGAAGCTTTACCTGGCGCGGCCGGAAATGATTCCGCCGGAAGAGGCCTGCGCTGTTGAGCGCACGCTCCATGCCGCTCTGCTTGCCGATCCGCGCATGCCGGTTTCGGCGTCGGATATTGCGGCCATTGCCGATACGGACGCGCGCGAGAACTGGCAATTGCTGCTGGAATTCAGGGATTATTTGCTGCGCCATAAGACGCTGGAAGGAGCCTATGTTGCGCTCATCCGGAATGGTGTGGGAAAAATTCCGCCTTTGTTCGTCAATCAGCTGGTGCACGTGATTCTTCGCAATGCGCTGGATGGTATCGAGGACGCCCGGGTCTTGCGCGCCGCGGAAATGTTCTTCCGTACGCAGCGCGTCACGCTGCACGATGGTTCATTGATTGCGGCGGACGAAGAAACGATCGGCGGCATCAATACGTCTCCGGTCACGCCGCTCGTTTCGATGCTTGGCATTCCCGCGGAGGCCGAGATTGATGTCATTAATCGGGACAATGCCGACAGTTATTGGCAACGAAGCGACCAGTTCGATATGGCGCTCGACCTCACGGCCGGTCGGGATGGGTTCGACGCGCTGGCGCAAGCGATGCAGCGCTGGATCGCGCATGTACTCGGAATAGAAGTCACGATCGAGGCGTTGACGCAGCTGAGCGAGGTCGATCTGGCCTGGTATGTTGGGCTCGATGCCGACGCCACCAAACTCGGCGACATGCTTTGGCATGGTGAAGACATCGACGAGACGGCCATGTCGCGCGTGGTCGCCCTGTTCCGATTGGACTTCAGAGATCCGGCGATAATGCTTGATAATGTCAGGGGTGAGCCGGTCTATCTTATTCTGGCGATGACTGCCGACATGACCATTCGCATGAAACCGCAAAATTTGCTGACCGGTCTGCCGGTCCGGCATCTGGAGGTCGTCGGTTGAGCAACGTCAATCCACTGCTCAGCATTCCGGTCGGCGTCGTTGTCGAACGCAGCAAGAGTGCAAGCCCATGGGCGGATTTTCATTGGCGTCCGGCCAGGGTTCTTGCCGGAGTGCCTGATACGCCGCCCTGGACCAAACTCACCGAGGATAACGAGCGGACGAGTTTTTACGTCGGGGCGGCTACGGTCGACTTGTACCGGACGGAAACGGCGCACTACCTCAATAATCTGCAGATTGAAACGCCGTTGCTGTGGATCGTGTTGCGGCCCGTCGATGGCGATCCGCCCTATGAGCTGGCGATGGTGACCGCCGACCCGGCGGAAGGCGAAGGCATGACGGAGGCGGGCGCTAATATCGTGGAAGCGGTGGCGATGCCGGAGCCTTTGCGCGAAGCTATTGCGGCTTTCGTGGCGGAGCACCATGTCGAGCGGGAATTCGTAAAGCGCAAGCGCGATCGCGCTGATCCCGAAGCTCTTGCACGCCACGGCCCCGCAGCGCGAGAGGATCGCAAATGAACGATCCCGACAACTTCCTCAGCCGCTGGTCACGCCGCAAGCGCGGAGGCGACTCCGACAATTCGCGAGCGGAAAAATCCGACGCACAACCAGATGATCGTGCAGCGCCGCCACCTGACCAAAAGAGGCAGGCTGCTCCGAAAGATCAAGCGGGGCGTCCACCGGCATTCGATGTCGCCAGCCTGCCTTCGATCGAGTCGATTGGTGCCGGGAGCGACATATCAGCTTTCATGCAAACCGGGGTACCGACGGCGCTTCGGCATGCGGCGCTTCGTCGCGCTTGGACCGCTGATCCGGCCATCAGAGACTACATCGGTCCCAACGAGAACTTCTGGGATGCCGCCGGGCCGGACGGAGTAATACCGGGCTTTGGCGAGCTTGATCCCGGCCTCGACGTCAAGCGCATGGTCTCGGAACTGTTCGGGGACACGACGGCGGACAAACCTGAGCCGGAACAGCACGATTCCGCGAATGCGCCGGGCCAATTTGACGAAAATCTCGAAGCGCCGGACGGCCACGGCAAGACGGCGGATTCCGTGTCTCAGCAAAGTGCGCCGCAACAAAATGACAATGGTGCAACGCAAAAACAGGCGGGCCAAGAACCGCCGATGCAAAAAATGACACGCCGGCACGGCAGCGCGATGCCGGAATGAAAGCCGCGGGCGATTGTTCGTAAGTTATAGCCTGAGGCTATTGACCCGCTCTCTGGTGGGCCACTACGCTTTAATTGTCATAATTTGAAAAAGAAGAGTCGGATGAGGGATCCAGGCCTGTCCGAAGCCATCCGTGCCGCAGGCGGCGTGGGCGAGCTTGCGCGTCAGATTGGTATTTCCCAACCCTCCGTTTCGAACTGGAATCGTGTTCCTGCCGAACGTGTCGTTTCGGTCGAAGCCGTCACCGGCGTCGACCGCGGCGTGCTCCGCCCGGATCTCTATAGCGGGAAGGCGATAGCTGGTGACCTGACCGAAGTCGATGTTGCGCGCGCGCAAGAGTATGCACTGCTCGGCACCCTGTTGACGCGCGCACCGGACGCCGCGTTGCTGTCCGGCCTTTCGAAACTGCGCGCCGATGCCTCGCCACTTGGCCTGGCGCATGCCGCGCTGGCCGAAGCCGCGGACAGGGCAACGATCAAGTCCGTCGAGCGCGAGTTTTTCGATTTGTTTATCGGACTGGGCCGCGGCGAGTTATTGCCGTACGGTTCGTACTACCTCACCGGCTTTTTGCATGAGCGTCCATTGGCGCGACTCCGCGACGATCTGGCGCGTATTGGAATCGCGCGCAGTGAGGGTGTGGTGGAACCGGAAGATCACGCCGGCATTCTTTGTGAGATCATGTCGGGGCTCGCGAGCCGCCGGCTTCCGGCGCCGCTCGATTCGGACCGTCTGATCTTCGACAAGCATATGGCGCCCTGGATCGGACGCTTCTTCAATGATCTGGAAAATGCCCAGGGTGCGGATTTCTATAAGAGAGTGGGCGCGGTTGGTCGCGTCTACATGGAGATCGAAGGAGAAGCCTTTGAACTGCCAACGTGAGGTAGGCGAAGGAACAGAGACGAATTCTTGGAGGGAACGGCGATGAAACAACAGGACAAGACAAAACTGGGCCGTCGCGACTTCCTGCGCGCGATGGGTGCAGGCGCGGGAGTTGCCGCGACTGCAGCCGTGCCGCTCGCCACCGGGGCCGCAGCAACCGAGACGGACGCGGAAAAGAAGAAAGCGCGATACCAGGCAAATTCCACCGACGTGCAAAGCTACTACAAAGTAAACCGCTATCCGAGCTGAGGGAGATGCAGTCGTGCTGATCAAACGAGCAGAACGTCAGACACGTCGCAGCCATCTCGCAGCGACGGTTGGCAATCAAGCCGCCGGGGGTCTCGACCGCCGTAGTTTCCTGCGCAAATCTGGCCTGGTCGCGAGCGGTCTCGCCACCATCGGTGCATTGCCGCTTGCGACAGTCCGTAAAGCCGAGGCAGCCGGACCAAATGTCGCCGGCGCCACTATCCGCAAAAGCGTCTGTACTCATTGTTCCGTCGGATGCACGGTGACCGCGGAAGTCTCGAATGGCGTCTGGGTCGGCCAGGAGCCGAGCTGGGATTCGCCCATCAATCGCGGTTCGCATTGCGCCAAGGGCGCATCAGTACGCGAACTCGTGTCCGGAGAACGCCGTCTCAAGTACCCAATGAAGCTCACAAATGGGCAGTGGACGCGGGTGTCCTGGGATGTCGCGATCAATGAAATTGGCGATCAGCTGAATGCGATCCGGCAGAAGTCGGGTGGCGACTCGGTGTATTGGCTCGGTTCGGCCAAAATGACGAACGAAGGGGCCTATCTATTCCGAAAACTAGGTGCGTTTTGGGGAACAAATAACACCGATCATCAGGCGCGCATCTGCCATTCAACGACCGTCACCGGTGTAGCCAATACCTGGGGCTACGGCGCGATGACGAACAGCTACACCGACATCCGAAACGCCAAGACCCAGATCATCATGGGCGGCAATCCGGCCGAAGCCCATCCGGTGTCGTTGCAGCATCTGCTTGAAGGGGCCGAGCTCCAGAAAGCGAATGTCGTCGTCATCGATCCGCGTCTGACGCGCACGGCCGCGCACGCAACAGAATATGTCCGGCTGCGCCCCGGCACCGACATTCCGGTGCTCTATGGCATCATGTGGCACATCATCAAGAATGGCTGGGAGGACAAGGAGTTCATCCGCCAGCGCGTCTACGGTTTCGAGGACGCACGCAAGGAAATGGAGAAGTGGACGCCGGAAGAGGTCGAGCGCGTGTCCGGCGTTCCGGGCGAGCAGCTCAAGCGTGTCGCCCAGATGTTTGCAACGCAAAAGCCGTCGACACTGATCTGGTGCATGGGCCAGACCCAGCACACCGTCGGCACCGCCAATGTGCGCGCGAGCTGCATGTTGCTGCTTCTCACTGGAAATGTCGGCGCGGCCGGCACCGGCGCCAACATCTTCCGTGGTCATGACAACGTGCAGGGCGCAACCGATGTCGGCCTCGATATCGTGACGCTGCCGTTCTACTACGGCCTGGTCGAAGGCGCCTGGAAACATTGGTCGCGTGTTTGGGAAGTCGACTACAACTTCCTGCAGGCACGCTTCGATTCCAAGCAGATCATGGAGACGCCCGGCATCCCGCTGACCCGGTGGTTCGATGCTGCAATCCTGCCGAAGGATCAGGTCGCGCAGAAAGACAATGTGCGAGCGATGATCGTGCAGGGCCACGCCAACAACAGCATTACGCGAATTCCGGAATCATTGAAGGGACTAAAAGCACTGGATCTGCTGGTCGTCGCCGATCCGCATCCGACAACCTGGGCCTCGCTTGCCGTGCAGGCTGGGCGCAAGGAGAACATGTATCTCCTGCCGGTCGCAACTCAGTTTGAATGCAAGGGCTCGCGCGTCGCTTCTAACCGCGCGATGCAATGGGGCGAGCAGATCGTCAAGCCGATTTTCGAATCGAAGGACGATCTCGAAGTCATGTACCTCCTCGCCAAGAAGCTCGGCTTCGCCGACCCGATGTTCAAAAACATCAAGGTCGAGAACAACCTGCCGGTGGCCGAGGACATCTTGCGCGAAATGAACCGCGGCAGTTGGTCGACTGGCTACTGCGGGCAATCGCCCGAGCGCATCAAATCGCATATGGCGCATCAGGCTGACTTCGACATGCTCACCCAGCGCGCAACCACCGGCCCGAACAAAGGCGACTACTACGGGCTGCCCTGGCCGTGTTGGGGCTCACCCGAGGTCAAGCATCCCGGCACACCACTGCTCTACAATACCAACCTCGCCGCAATGGACGGGGGCGGCTGTTTCCGTGCCCGCTTCGGCGTTGAACGCGAGGAAAAGAAGCCAGACGGTTCGACCGTGAAGGTCAATCTGCTTGCCGAAGGCTCGTATTCCAAGGATTCCGAGATCAAGGACGGATATCCCGAATTCACGCTCGCTGTGCTGAAAAAACTCGGTTGGGATAATGACCTCACCGAAGCCGAAATGGCTGTAATCAACAAGGTCAATCCGACCACGCCGGATGCGGTGTCATGGTCGCTCGATTTGTCCGGCGGCATTCAGCGCGTTGCCCTGAAACATGGATGTATTCCCTATGGAAACGCCAAGGCACGCATGAACGCGTTTGGTCTGCCGGATCCGATCCCCGTGCATCGCGAGCCGATCTACACACCGCGGATCGATTTGGTCTCCAAGTATCCGACCTTGCCGGACGCCAAGCAGTTCCGGCTGCCGAATATCGGGTTCTCGGTCCAAAAGGCCGCGATCGAAAAGGGAATAGCCAAACAATTCCCGCTCATTCTTTCGTCCGGCCGGCTGGTCGAATACGAGGGCGGCGGCGAAGAGACGCGTTCCAACAAGTGGCTGGCTGAGTTGCAGCAGGACATGTTCGTCGAGATCAACCCTGCGGATGCGGCCGAGCGCGGGATCACGGACGGCGGTTGGGTTTGGGTCACCGGCGCCGAAAACAGCTCAAAGGCCAAGATGAAGGCGCTCGTCACCGAACGCGTCGGCAAAGGCGTGGCCTGGATGCCGTTCCACTTCGGCGGTTGGCTCGGGGGCGAGGATCTGCGGGCAAACTACCCGAAGGGCACCGATCCGGTCGTCCTCGGCGAAAGCGCCAATACGATCACGTCATATGGCTATGACCCGGCTACCGGCATGCAAGAGCCGAAAGTCACCCTCTGTCAGATTCGAGCGGCGTAAGGAGCGACGACCATGGCGCGAATGAAATTTCTCTGCGACGCCGACCGCTGCATCGAATGCAACGCTTGCGTCACCGCCTGCAAGAACGAGCACGAAGTGCCCTGGGGCATCAATCGCCGGCGTGTCGTCACGCTCAATGACGGCAAGCCCGGTGAACGGTCGATTTCCATGGCCTGCATGCATTGTACCGACGCGCCATGCGCAGCGGTATGTCCTGTGAATTGCTTCTACACCACGGCGGATGCTGTGGTTTTGCACTCAAAAGACCTGTGCATCGGGTGCGGGTACTGCTTCTACGCGTGTCCTTTCGGCGCCCCGCAATATCCAAAGGTCGGCAATTTCGGTTCGCGCGGCAAGATGGATAAATGCACCTTCTGCGCCGGCGGGCCCGACGCCGACGGCAGCAAGGAGGAATTTGAAAAGTACGGCAATAACCGTCTGGCGGAAGGCAAGCTGCCGTTGTGCGCCGAAATGTGCTCGACCAAATCGCTGCTGGCCGGCGACGGCGATGTCATCGCGCAGATCTACAAGGAGCGCGTATCGAAGCGTGGCTACGGCTCCGGCGCCTGGGGCTGGCAAACCGCCTACAAAGAATCAATTGCGACGTGATGTAAGCTGCGCTGTGCGGCACCCGCCGCCCGGCCGATTCGCTCAGAAGAACACTCGAATGCAGGGAGAGGGACGCATGGCGAAACTTGGTGCGCATATGCGCTTGATCGCGGGTGCGTTTGTTTTTGCATTCATTGTCGCAATGACCGCTCCGGTATCGGCCCAGCAGCCGAACCTGGTCAATCCGAATGCCGATGCGGTGAAGGAGCAACAGTTACTTCAACAACTGAAGATGATTTAGGGCCGCGGCACCATTCCCGACGTAAGATCCTACGTGATAGAGCATCCGGTGGGGCGCGACTGGCAGCATTTCCACAGCGTGACGCTGCGCTGGATCGGTGCCATCGCCATCCTTGGCACGCTGACGCTCCTTGTCATCTTCTATTTGTGGCGTGGCATGGTGAAGCTCGATAGCGGGCGTTCCGGGCGCAAGATCGTTCGCTTTAACATCTTCGAACGTTTCGTGCACTGGATGACGGCAACCTGTTTTATCATTCTGGCCATCACCGGCCTCAATGTGACTTTCGGCAGGCCACTTTTTGCCTCGACGGTTGGGTCCGAAACCTTCACGACTTGGTCGGAATGGGCCAAATACGCTCATAACTACCTGAGCTTCCCGTTTACGATCGGTGTGGTGTTGATCTTCCTGATGTGGATCGGAGGAAACATTCCGAACGCCGTCGATGCCGAATGGTTCAAGCGCGGCGGCGGCATCATCGGTCACGATCATCCGCCAGCCTACCGCTTCAATGGCGGCCAGAAGGCAATTTACTGGATCGTGGTTTTAGGCGGGGGCGCCGTGGCAATAACCGGCTACGCACTGATGTTCCCATTCTACGGCACGACCATCGACACCATGCAATATGCCCAGATGATTCACGCCGTGGTGGCGATGTTGTTTGTCGCCGCCATGCTCGGGCACATTTACATCGGCACGATCGGGATGGAAGGCGCCTTCGAGGCGATGGGCGAGGGTACCGTGGACGTCAATTGGGCAAAAGAACACCACCGTCTTTGGCTGGAGGACGAAATGGGCCGCAACTCGAAGAGCGCAAGAGCCCAACCTGCCGAGTGATTTTGCCGAAAGCTTCCGCGCAGCGCTTATGCGCCGAGGCGTACGCCGGTCGAGCTGCTGAACGCCTCTTCGGCCGAATCCGGCACGCTGTTGAGCACCACGCTACCGAGCACGGCAATGACGATGGCTGCTGCGCAGGCGATGATGAACGCCTTCATATCGTTGACTCCTCTCGCCAGGACTTCCGGTTGAACTATACCAAAAAGGGCGGCCGAAGTAGTGGGCAAAAATGCGCGTGCAAACCTCCGTTTGCTGCACAGCAACGTGCCCGCCCTGGGCTCCATCTCCCATAAATTGCAGAGGATTAGAGCCAGGACACACCCGGTCGTGCCGTCGCTGTGGGTGGAAAAAGCAGCTTTTATTTTTGCCGCGTTATCTCTCCGACCACCGTGCGAACTGCGGGCTCGACCAGCAAAACCTTTTCCTTGGCCTTTACATAATAAAGCCGCCTAACGCCATCGATTCCACTGACGCTTGCAGGCAAGGGATGCATGCCATTGAGCGCCTGGTCTGGCGACAATTCGCTGGCGGGTCGAAGGGTCTCCGCGCCGGCCGCGGGTTGTGACTTATCCGACATCACGGCATCGTAAATTTGCTTACGCTGATCGTCGGTAAGCGGGAGTGGCGTTGCCATGGTCGGGACGTGATCAAGGACGTCGTTGCGCTTGGAAAATTTTGCAGGGATCGTTTGCCCGAATGAGCCAATAGGTCCCGAAGGCGGCGGTCCATTTGCCGGTTCGGCTACGCCTGCGTTTGGCAATATCTGGTTTCCCTGCGTTCCCGATCCCGAGGTCGCAGCCGAAGCATCGCCCGTGGACGGCTGCTTTGACTCCGGAGTCATCAATGCTTCCCGTGCTTCCTCAGGGGTCGGGACACTGGCGACGTCGCCCGATTGCGACGCGGGATGTGGCGTCACGCCAGGATTGATCTGGCCGGTATTCGGAACCAGGCCTGGATTGATCGGAGTCGCCGCGCCATCTTCAGCGCTCACTGACGACATGGGCGACAATGCGAGAGCCGCCGCAAAAGCCATTCCGGGCGTCAATAGACATCGGATTTTCATGGGAAGCCTCCATCGGCCGTGCTCAAACAACGGCCGAGAGGCAGTAAAGGTTGCACAGCCGCGATCTGCGACATTGGTCACTTCAGGCGCGTGGAGCCCCGTAGTTCACTGCTTCTCACTCGACGTGGCTTCGGTGCCGTTCTTCTTGTCACCACTATCGCCCGCGGGCTGCGGTGCCTGCTTTGAATCGCTTGGCTCAGGCGCCTGACCGGTCAGTTCCCGACCACGCTGGGCGGCCCAGTCAGCGGGCGCCACGTCCTTGCCGCTCGTTGGGGACCTGCGTGGCAAGACAGCGATAATCGTTTTTTTCAACGGATCGATGACAAGGACATCTTTGGGGAGCTTGGCGTAACCATATTGCTTGAGCGACGGCTCGCTCTGGACCAACGATTCCGGCATCACGTCCACGGTCATGGAGGCGGGGACCGGGTCGCCGATCTTGGCCTCAAACTTCGGAGGTGTCTTCTGCTCGGTGTTCTCGGTTTCGAGTGCGTTCTGGACAGCGTCGCGCTGATGGTCACTCAATTGCAGTTGCTGCCGTTGGGAGGAGACGGTAATCGCGTTGGGATCCAATGTTTTATCCTGCGCAAGCGCAGGATTTATCAGCAAAAGCGCGGTACCCGCCCAAATGAGCTTTCGCATCGTCATTTTTCTTTCTCTAGCCAACGCCCAGATTTAACGGCGGGGAGGCGGGGATTGTTCCGTTTGACCAGGGGGCGGAGAACGCAACTGTGTGTGCAATTCAAGTAAATACCCGTGCAGCGGGCAATCGGAAGCGCTCTCGGTTAGCGCGGAGGCAAACGCTCAAATGTCTGCAAGCCCTCGGGAACAATATGGAAAGGCTGTTTGTCGATGGTATAGATCGCCATCTGCGGCGCGCCGAACAGACCCGGATCATCAAGCGTACCGACCTTGAGGATAATCAACGGCAGACCCGGTCGTCGCGTTGCGAGATGCGTCCCGCATTCGCCACAAAATTCGCGAGTCACCGGGCTTTCGAGATCTGGACGCGAGAATTTGCGCGGTTCGCCGCTCGTATAGCGAAAGCCCTGCGGCGCCACGAGCATGAACATGTTCGGCGCGCCGCCGCTGATATACTGGCATTCGCGGCAATGGCACTGCGCCTTGAGGCGAGGTTCGCCGTCTGCCATGTAGCGAATTTTACGGCAATAACATCCGCCTTCGAATTTCACGGCTATAACCTCCGAAGACAGCGAATTTAGCACGTCGTAGAAGAAGAGCTATCCTCATTTTGGAGGTGCGACGGAGGCCGTGCGGTACACCGCCTTGATGTTGCGCCGAAACCCGAGAAGGGAAAAAAGCCGAAGCACGTATTCAAAGTTTCGCAGCGGGCGACTAACCTGGGCGCACGCAGTTTCGAACACACTGCGTTCCTATGGGGCGATGCGGGGAGGGCGCAATGAAGACATGGCAATATTCGCTGGCGGCGGTCATTTTGCTGAGCGTGGCACCTGCCGTCGCCCATGGCGAAAGTTATCCGAACAAGCCGGTCACGCTGGTGGTGACGGCGGCGCCGGGCGGTGTGACCGATATTCTTGCAAGGGCGCTTGGAGCGCGGCTGGGCAAGACGTGGGGCCAGGTGGTCATCGTCGAGAACAAGCCCGGCGCTTCCAATCAGATTGGTGCCGTGGCTGTGGCAAACGCGGTTCCAGATGGCTACACGATGCTGGTCACCGCCGAGTCAACGTTTGTCATCAATCCGTGGCTCTACAGCAAGCTGCCGTACGATCCGGTGAAGGATTTCGTGCCGATCACCGGTCTGGTCAGCATCAGCCAGGCGTTGATAACAACGCCTTCCTTGCCCGTGCAGAACCTGAAGGAGCTGATTGAGTTCGCGAAGAAAAAACCAGGTGAGCTCAACTATGGGACTTTTGGCGTCGGTTCGACCGGGCACCTGAACATGGAAATGCTGCAGATCGAGTCCGGCGTGAAGCTCGTGGCCGTTCATTATAAGGGAGCCACGCCCGCGCTGACCGATGTGATCGCCGGGAACATTCAGATGATGTTTATCAGCACGAGTTCGGCAATTGGACCCTGGGAAGCGGGAAAATTGAAGTTGCTGGCTGTCGGCAGCAACAAGCAACTCGCGCGTTTTCCCGATATACCAACCGCCGCCGAAAGCGGCCTGCCGGGTTTCGAGGCCGTGTCCTGGTTTGGGTTGTTTGCACCGCGCGGCACGCCGGGCGACATCGTCACGCAAGTCAATGCCGGCGTGCGACGGGTGTTCGAAGACGTGGAATTTCGAGAGAGTTTCCTCGCTCCGAACATGTTCGAGCCGATGACCGGCTCGCCCGAGCAGTTTTCCGCCTTCATCAACTCGGACGCACAGAAGTGGCGCAACGTCATCAACATCGCCAAGCTAAGGGTGGACTGAACGATTGGCGTCCGTCGGCACCAGAGTGCAAGCTGCCGGGTCATTGCGCGTTGGCCTGTTTTCGCTCCGATCAAGAAAGACCATACCATGACGACATCGAGCAAAGACCTTCCTGAAGACCTCGCCCACTTTCGTGACACTTACGTGGAGCTGTTTGGAAAGTTACCGCCGCTGCCCACCGCGCGGTTCAAGTTTTCGAGTGAAATCAATCCGGAATTTCTCAGGCTATCCGAGCAACTCCGCGCGCACGCCTTCTATTCCGATGTGTTCGACATCAAGACGACGAATCTCATCCTGTTTGGCATGCTTCTCGTCGAACATAATGCGGCGGCGCAGATGCATGCGCTCGCGGCCCGTCGCGCTGGAGCCACATGGCAGGAGCTGCACAAGGTGGTCGAGCTTGCCGCGGCGACCCAGTCGCTCGGGCCGGCCAATCAGGGTACTTCGATGCTTAATTCGCTGCGCGACGAGGAACAGCAGAGTTAAACTAGGATTTCAAAAAACGCTCAGCCGGCGGTGCGATTTCCGTGACCAGATCGCGCAACAGCTTCTTGTTCGAAAGCGGCGCCAGTGTCATCTCGCCCGGTTGCAGACGGGCGGTGCAGGCATAGACGGTCTTGCCGTCAAGCTCGATCATGCACTCTTTGCATGCGTTGGCGTTGATGCAGGAGAAGCGGATCGCCAACGAGGGGTCGCGATTGATCCGTATCCAACGCAAACCATCGAGCACCGATTGGCCTAATTCGAACGGTACCTCGAATGTCTCCCAGCGTCCTGCCTTCGCGTCGAGGCCGCGCCAGATCCTGAGCGTAGCGTGCTCCGTCATGACGCCACCGCCGCGTTGACATGTGAGGCTGCTGCTGACAGCGCAATTCGACCATCCCGTAGCACGACAGCCTGATTGAACGCCCAGTTCGGCGATAGTTGCGGATAGTCCTCGCGCTGATGTGCGCCACGGGTTTCATTGCGCGCAAGTGCAGCCTCGGCAACCATGCGCGCGACCAAAAGCATATTGCGTAAATCGAACCAGTCGATTCGCCGCATGTCGAAGCGTTCACCGTCGCCGGGGGGAAAATCGCCGAGGTCGCGGGTCAGGCGGGCAATGGTGTCGAGGGCGCGGGTGAGCCCCGCTTGGCTGCGCAGCGCGCCGACATGGTCTTGCATCGTTGCCTGAAGCGTCTGTACGATTTCGGCGGTGTTGAGTTCGCTCTTGGACGAAGCGACGGTCAACGCAAGCGCCGCTTGGGCGTTGTCCGCGCGGTCGGGCATCGCGTGCGTGTGCTTCGCATAGTCAGCAGCGCTGCGCCCGGCCCGGCGGCCGAACACCAACGCTTCGGTGATGGCATTGCCCGACAGACGGTTAGCGCCATTAGCGCCGCCGACCGCTTCGCCGGCCGCGAACAGGCCGGGCAGATCCGTGCGCATCTGTGGATCGGTTGCGATACCGCCCATGTGATAATGTGCGATCGGCGCCACTTCGACCGGCATTTTTGTGAGATCGATTCCATTGGCGGCGAGGCGGTCAATGACGGGCCCGAATGCCTCGCGCAAAGCGGTTGCCGAACAGTGCTGGAAGCTGAGATAGGCGCCGCCATGTGGAGAACCGCGGCCTGCTTCGACCTCTTTGAGAATCGCGTGACTGCCGAGATCGCGTGTGATGACATATTTTCCGTCCTCGGCAACGCCGTAGTGCTGCGTAAATTCTTCCATACGATTGTTGAGTAGGCGGCCTCCGAGCTTGTAGCGAAACGGATCCCACATGATCGGATCCATGCCGATCAGCCGGGGTGCCAGATGACCGATGGGAAAGAACTGGACGAATTCCATATCCACGAGCGAAGCGCCAGCGCGCAATGCCAGCGCATAGCCATCGCCGCCCATGTTGGCCGATGCACTGTTTCGCCGGTAAAGCCGTGTAAGGCCGCCGGTCGCCAGGACGGTCGACTTGGCTGACAGAATGACCGGCGCGCCTGAGCCGAGATGAAGCGCGACCGCTCCAGTGACCGCGCCATCGGTGAGCAGAAGCTCGACGATGCACAGGTCGCCTGCCTTGCGGATGCCAGCGTTCTTGTTCAGGACCGTCCGCAACGTTTTCGATACAGCTGGACCGGTGTTTAGAAAATCCACATAGGCGCAGCGCGGGCGGTCGTGGCCCGGCGCCATGGCCTGGGCAATGTGGCCATCTTTTCGCGCCCATCCGACGCCCCAGTCATCCATTGCCCGAATACAATCAGGCCCGTCCTCGCACAATAGTTGCGCGAGCGGTTCGTTGCACAAGCCGCGTCCGGCGGCGAGTGTGTCTTGGTAATGATGGCTCCAGTGATCCGGGGTTTCGCTCCCGAGCGCGACCGCGACCGTCATCTGCGCCATGACGGTGGCGCCGCCCCGGCCAATCAGACTACGCTCGGCAAGCAGCACGCTGGCTCCCTCGCGTGCCGCCTCGATCGCGGCGTACATGCCGGCGGCTCCGGAGCCGATCACCAGGACGTCAGTTTCGGCGCGCATAGGGTCGTGTGGCATGGATGGTTCGTGACGGTTCTTGTTGCAATCCAATACCATAACTTCGGTACCGGCGCGTCTATTCAATTCGCGTAAGATGTACTTGCAGGCCGCGACCGATGTATTCGTGCTTCTCTTTTTATCCCGGTAGAGACGTCCGCTATTCGCGCTGAGCGGAGCTCGAGAGAAGCCGCTGGTAATGGGCCTTGACCGTGCCGTAGCACTCGCAGGCGCCTTTTTGTAATCCCTTGATGTCCAGCAACCGTACGCGGCCGCGACTGTATTTGATCAAACCTGCCTTTTGCAGCGTGTTGGCGACGAGCGACACGCTTGGGCGTCGCACACCCAGCATCTGGGCGAGAAATTCCTGCGTGAGCACCAGGTCTTCGCTGCCGGCGAGGTCGCGCATATACAGCAGCCATCGGCACATGCGGGCCTCGACTGAGTGGCTGGCGTTGCAAGCCGCCGATTGCTGCGACTGCGCGAACAACACCTGCTCATGGCGGATAAGGATCGCGCGCAGGGGTTCGAATTCATTGGCCAGTCGTCGCAGCCGGTTGACCTCTATCGTGCCCGCGCTTCCGGCAACCTGTACGATGCCTTTGTTGAGAGACACTCTTCCGTCGAGGGCAGGCGCCGCGTTCAAGGCGCCGTCCCGGCCCACCATCGCCGTCTCGATCATCGTCCCGACATGCAACTCCACCACAAGGGAGATGACACCGGAATAAGGAAAGTAAACCTGGCGGATCGGGCTGCCTGCGTCGGCAACCACATCGCCAAACTTCAGCTCGACGATTTTCAGATGCGGTGAAATTGCTGAAAAGATGTCTGCCGGCAGTGATGCGAGCAGCCGATTTGGTGATTTGGACACGACCTGTCTCCTGCCTGTTCGGCGGGAGCGCGGTCGCGTCTCTCAGCCACTGACGCCAAAGGTCAAATCAGTGATGGCATACATATAAGAGCTCATGTGTCCGATAGCTAACGGAAGCGGGCCGTCAGGAAAATATATATTCGATGGAAAGTTCATATGCGCCGGCCTTCGATGGGCTCCGCATCGCCCTCATTGCAATTCATCGGATGACGGGGCCGTTTGACGGGACTCAGTTCTCTGAAGGGCGGCGCTCGCCAACTCGAGCCAGGCCTCGGCCATTTTGAGCAGAGCTTGACGCTGCTCAGGCAGCCCACGCTCGGCCATATCAAGGCATTGTTCAGCGAATTTTCGGAAACCTGCAGGGGAAGTCACTCGCTCTCCAGATATTTGACGATCGTCACGACTGCGCTGTCGCAAGCCGGACACTCAAAAGTGCGCCTGTCGTGACCGGGCACATCCGGCTCAATTCGTGCAAGCCACATGTCGGCGCCGCACTTTGCACACTTCGGTTTTTCGAGTTCGTAGCGCATGACGACACCAGTCACCGCTAATTATGATTGCGATCGCGTGGTGCGTCGAGCCGCCAACTACTCACTTTACTCACACTGAGATGAGTATGGATTGTGATTAAGTAGCGACTCGCAATCGAACGAACATCTGCGTCTATGTCAGGTACCATACAGACTCTTTTGTATTTGATTGGCTTTGGGGCACACGTCATGTTGAAGCATCGCGGCATGGCCCCTTTTTCCGGCACAGGCGTCAATGGCCGAGAGACCAATCGGCCTCCCGTCCGGGGCAAAGCAATAGCGATGACGACCTATGAACCGCGCACGCCACATACCGATGCCATTAAACGGCCCGTCTGTTCTAAATGCGGGGCAGTGACGAGGCTCTTTGGTATTGAACCGGAAAAACCCGGGTTCGAGTTGCACACCTTCGCATGCCCCAAATGCCAGCTCATAGAAACCGCCGTCGCTGAAATCCCCTAGCTAACAGGCCGCCTCAGTTGGCGGCCTCTTTCATTACAAACCTCGATGTGCGCTATTGGCACTCTCGGACAATTCTTTAAGATCATATTTGAGGCGATGGTGCTGGCCGACTTATGGAAAGACGGAATTCGGGGCAGTCGGGGTTACTTCTCGTTCGTTTGGCTCTCGTGGCCTCGCTCGTGCTGCCATGTATCCTGCTTATTTGGGCCGGCCTGTCGAACCGAGATAGAGTCGCCGCTCTCACCGAGGAGCGAATATCGCGATCTCTCGATGTCGAACAGGAGCATGCAAGCAAATCTTTCCAAATTGCGGAATTGATTCTTGATGATGCTACGGAAGATTTGCTTTCGTCACTCTTTAAACGAGACGAGGTGTATTTCCACGAGCTTTTTAAAAAGCGAATCCGGACTGCGCCGGAGGTTCAATCGATTTGGCTGTTCGACCCGCAAGGCCTTGCGACCGCTAACTCGTCCTCGTTTCCTGCACCGCGCGATCGAAACTTCGCCGACGAAGATTATTTTCGTGTCCATATCGACAAAGATGACGGGACCTATTTCGGCGGCCTCCATACGTCATTTTCGGGCAATCCCCCTTATTTCACGATAAGTCGTCGCATCACAAGGGACGGTGCTTTCGCCGGGGTCTTGGAGATTTCGATGATCCCGGGCGACTTTTACAGTTTCTACGACAGGCTCGCATACGCCGAAGGTCTTCAGTTTGCGCTGTTACGCAACGACGGCACATTTCTTGTTCGCTATCCGGTCCCGGAAACCATGCCGCCCGATCCGCTCAATGCTTCGACGGGTTTTCGGAAGACAATAGCGGCAAACCCGGAGGGTGGTTTTTACACGACGACTTCACCGGTTGACCATGTCGAACGGCGCTTCGGTGTACGGCGTCTTCCCGGCACGCCCGTTTACGTGAGCGCGGGGATTGCAACATCCACCATGTGGAACCAATGGCGTTCGGACATGTTTCCGTATTTCATCTTTGGCCTTCCGGCGTCGGCGTTTCTATTTATCACTCTCCTGTTTGTTCACGCCGGCGTTAGACGCTTAAATGACGAAATGAAACGAAGAGAAGCGGTCGAAGGCATTTTGCGCCAAACCCACCGACTGGACGCGATCGGTCAACTTACAGGCGGCGTTGCACACGACTTTAACAATCTGCTGACGATCATTATTGGCAATTTGGAATCTGCCCAACGCCAGGTTCTCAAGTTGAGCGATGCGGCAGCTGGCCGCGTTGTCACGACGCTAGATCACGCAATGCAGGGCGCCCGCCGTGCCGCAACCGTGACGCGGCGTCTTCTGGCATTTTCCCGTCAACAACCGCTCAATCCGACACCACTCGATCTCAATAAGCTTATCAACGGGCTACCCGTTCTTTTACGTGGCGGCCTCGGCGAAGCGATCGAGATCGAGGTGGTCGGGGCCGGTGGTCTCTGGGCTGTGGAAGCAGATGAAACGGAACTGGAGTCGGCAATCGTCAACCTTGCGGTCAACGCGCGCGATGCAATGCCAGGAGGCGGCAAGCTCACGATCGAAGCGAGCAATACGCTGCTTGACGAGGAGTATTGCCGCAATCACCCCGACGTGCGTCCGGGCCAATATGTTCTGATCGCGGTCAGCGACACCGGTCATGGCATCAAGGCCGACATTCTCGCTCAAGTCTTTGAACCATTTTTTACGACCAAAGCAGTTGGCCAAGGCACCGGACTCGGCCTCAGTCAGGTTTATGGTTTCGTAAAGCAGAGCGGCGGCCACGTGAGCATCTACAGCGAGGCGGGTGAGGGCACCACCGTGAAACTGTACCTGCCCCGCTACTCCCCGGGGGCTGCCATTGAAAACGCTCAAGTTGATGTCGACAGCCGCGGTAGCTCAGCGGGCGAATGTGTTCTCCTGGTTGAAGACGATGAGGATGTACGCAGTTATTTGACGGAGGAGTTGCGTGAGCTCGGTTTCACTGTGACTTCCGCGCCTGATGCAGAAGATGCGCTTCGTATCCTGGAAAACGGTGGACAAAAAGTGGATCTGCTTCTCACCGACGTCGTAATGCCGGGGATGAACGGACGACAGTTAGCTGAAGCCGGCCAACTGCTGCGACCCGATATGAAAGTGCTCTATATGACCGGTTATTCCCGAAACGCGATCTTTCATCACGGCCGGCTGGATGCTGGTGTGGACTTGATACAGAAGCCGGTTACGGGCGAGCTTCTGGCTGCGAAGATACGCACGGTTTTGGACCGCCGATAGCGAGTTGAACTTGTGATTCCCGCGCTCCACGCGCCAAACCTGCACCGATATTAAGGTTTATTCCTTAGGGTAAATTTGAAACCCGATTGTAGCGGAGTGAACTGTGCTTATGCTGCGGGCCGAACGGTACATCTGCCATGCGGCACACTATCGCAAGAAAGTACGACGTCCTTCGGATGCTCGCTCCGATGCAAAGCCCTTCCTGTGAGGAGGTTTGGCATCTATGGACGGTCATCATACCCAGACGATCAATTACTGGCCGCCTGCTGTGGGGAACGCTCTTGCGTCGGCGAGATGCCGGGCGGTGGCTGTACAAGAAATACACGCTGGGTTCTGACGCAACCGATCATCGTAACTCGGTGCGGGCGCTCATCCGATATTATAGAAAGACCGCCCCAACGCGGCGGTCTCTCTAGGAAGCGAAATGAAGGTCGCTGCAATTGCGGCCGCCGGCGCGTATGCCGCGTGCTGGTCGATCTTCGTCATTTAAATGTGGGATCGACGGAAAAGCAATTTAAGAAACAGCGATTCCGTTAAACCGTCTTTTGGAAATGCGCTATGGCCGCCGCGCAGAATGCAGGTCGTGCCTTGAATCAGGCCCGTACCGTCGACGCCACCGAAAGGGCCAATTCCAACTGATTTACAAAATGGTATAAAGTGTTTCCCGTAGTGATGCGTGTCTAAAACGTTCTGGATTATGCCCAAGCAAGGTTTCAATCCAGCAGCGCGTGCGCTTTTCACGGCATTGGTGACCGAAAATCGTTGCGGGTAATCTTTGTATAGTTCCTGAAATTGTGAATTGGGACGAAAAATCGTCGCCATCGATTTAGCAAAATTATATTTGGCGTATTGTTCCGGCTCCAAAATTGGATTAACCGCAAGGCCGCTCGATGCGCGGTCATAAACTGCACACTGAATAGCGCCAAAACCAGCGCCCGAATGTCCGAAGTAGACAACTCTGTTTTCGGAGACCCCGAGCTGGTGCGCAACCTGCTTGCTGTATTTTACGACTGCCGGGATCGGGTCGTCCGCCTCAGTGCCGAGAAAGCAAGACGCATTTATCCAATCGCTAAGAAACAAACTCGGGTCTGAAATCCGGAGAATGTGGCCGAACGTATCCGAACTCTCAGGCCACTCCGCAAATACCGGTGGCGTGCGTGATTCGCGAGCACAATAGGCATTCAATACAACAGTGAGCCGATCGGCCTTTGCGCGGGGCTCCAGCAAACCCGCTACGCGTAGACCTCCGCTTTGGAATTGCGTTTCTAAAGTTGCTGACGAAGCTCCGACGAGTGACATCGTTTACCCAGTACAATGTTGCGCAATGTATCTTAAAACTAGAAAGTTCCATGCTGCAACCATTGCGCGTTGTGCCCGACCCGCAGAGGGCTTTCTGTCGCGATCTTGCCATGGGAGAACGCGAGAAATTTGCAGCAACTTCGTACAGACCTATGCACCGTCGAAAACGGCACGGTCCCTAAGCCCGTTTTCTAATGCGTCAGCTTCTCCCGGGCCGTGCACTTTCACTCGGAGATGCGGTTTCGAGGCGCTGTTAAATTGCCCCGTTCAGGGTGTCGGCCGGATTCGAGTTCGCGATTAGCTCGCTCGGGGGTTGTCGCCCCGCATGATCAGTAGCCGGTTTTTTTCTACCAAATTTGAGCGGGTTCCGGGAATGGAACAGTTCCTCCCCATGTCGAATCACACAGGACACGACTCTTTTCTTGAGAGTGTTGCTCGGCTGTCATAGTTGGCGGCTACGAAGAGCCTTAGAGTCCTTGTTTCCAATCAAGCGGGCTGAGGCCAATAAACTCCGCTTGGGGCGGTCGCCAGTCTAGCGCAAGCCACAACGCTCCGACTGGTGACCGCCGCCGGGGAATTTTAACTGACTTGAAATCGCGATGAATCCCCGCCTGATTTTGCAGAAAATAAGGACGCTTGGCGGTCTGTTTTTTCACCAGGTGTGGCCGCCGTTTATAATTTTTTCGGATTGGCTTTAACGAGTGTATGGATTGGCGTGCTGGCGTACGTGTTATTTACCGCATTCGATCTTGTTTAAAGCGTAAGCCAGCTGAGTCCTTATTGGTCAGGGCGCGCCGCAGCCTGGCCGCGGATTAGCCCGCCGCCATACTCCGCGATCCAAAAATTGCCACCCTCGGGGGTGCGGCCACACTAGATGTGCCTAAGAATCAGTCTTCGTCTGCCTCGTCGTGCGCCGCCGAGAGAGAATAGAGTGCATTGATTGGATGCTTCAGAAGCTCGATATTTTCGCGGTCAACGTACAAGAGTGTCATCGTAGCAACGATAATCACGTACAATATCGGTGTTATGCTATCTCGCATGATATTTTAGCCTCGTCCTGAATAGATGGATGACAGCAAAAAGCGGGCCAAAAGATGTCTGCTCGTGATACTGAGCAAACGTGACAGCGTTGGCGGACATTGTTCGTGCTGCCGCGTCCACAGCTACGGCAAATCTGAATTGCTGGAATGAAAGTGCAAATTTGAGGTCGACGACGCACAATCGATCGGCCTGACTCCCTGATTATCAATCGCTTTTCCAGCAGATGCCTATTCCATAACGTTTCCGTGAACGACACGTTGGATTTTGTGACATCGCGGTGAGTTGTAAACGAGGCGGCGCTGAGCGACACAGCGCGCCCGCAGGATTTCTCTTGCCGCAAACACAACGGAGATGAACCGTGAATATCGGTACCAAGATTCTATTTGCTTCCGTTCTAGCACTGTCGGCCGCGACCTCGGCTTACGCTGCTGAGGAAGACGCGCTGGTCGAGCGCGAAACCTATATGTCAACCGCCGCGCTCTCCGAGCAACACGTCGCGGTCAAACGCGATCGTTCGCACCGCGCCGTCGATGCACGGGCCTATGCCCCAGCCGGCGTATCGTTTGATGAGGCCGTTGATTTCGGCATCGGCAGTCAGCGTTAAGCGCCCCTTCCCCCAGCTTGTGACTGACTGCCAAGAGGCCGCCTGCAAAAGGCGGCCTCTTTTCTCGAACACCCGTTCCGATCGGATGGCAATGATGAACTGATTCAGCCGCTGCAATTGGTGTGAAGTCGATCACACTCCCCATGTTTTTTGATGGGTATAGTTCGGAGCAACTCCGGATTGCGCAATGAAGGGCAAGAACATCTTGAATTTCCGCTTTTCTGAATTCGAAATTGATGTTGCGCGCTATGAATTGCGGCGCGCCGAGAAGATCGTGCCAATTGAACCCCAGGTGTTCGATCTTCTCGTGTATCTGGTTAGAAACTGCAATCGAATCGTCAGCAAGAATGAACTCATCGACGCCGTGTGGATGGGACGAATTGTCTCGGAAGCCGCGTTCAGTTCGCGCTTGAGTGCGGCTCGGCGCGCCCTTGGCGATGACGGCGTTGGGCAAATATTTATTCGAACGCACTACAAGCGAGGTTTCTCGTTCGTCGGAAAGATCGAAAGTCCCACTCCCACTGATTCGCTTGCCGTGAATCCGGCTCGGCAACCGACCCCGACCAGCGCGGACGTGACGGCGCCGGCTATCGTGCGTTGCGACAGGCCTTATGTCGCCGTTTTGCCATTTCGCAACCTAAGCGATGGCCCTGAACAGGAGCGTTTCGCCAGCGGTTTAACTGAAGATGTCACAACGGGACTGACACGGCAGCCCTGGTTTTCCGTAATTACCCTCAGCGCCCACTCTGCTTGCGCGGACGAGGCCGTCGATCTACGCAAAGTGGCGAATGATCTGGGTGTTCGGTACGCGTTTGAGGGCAGTGTGCGTAAGGCTGCGGACCGGGTCCGGGTGACCGGACGGCTGATCGATGCATGCAGCAACGTCCACGTGTGGGCTGACCGATACGATTGCGGATCGATCAATACCTTCGGCCACCAGGATCAAATTTCCAACCAGATCATCGACGCCGTGACATCGCAGATCATTGTCGCCGAAGCTGCGAGCCTGCGACGAAAGCCGTTAGAGACCAGCCACGCCCGGGACCTCGTGATCCGCGCGTTGCCGCATATGTGGCGCACGAGCATGGACGAGCATCTGCAGGCCCAGGAGCTGTTGAAGCAAGCCATCAGGCTTGACCCGAAGTGCGCGCACGCACACGCGTTGCTGGGTTGGACTTACGCCAGCATGTTCAACCTGAATTCGCACGTGCCAATCGGCGAATTGACGGACGGCGCCATTGATGCGGGTGCCAAAGCAGTGACCTTTGATGAGCAGGCGCACTGGGGGCATCTCGTACTTGGAATTGGTTACGCGCGACGGCGGCGTCCCGAAGAGGCGGTGGCGCACATTTCGAAATCCGTTGCCTTGAACCCCAATTTTGCGCTGGGCCACGCCGGACTTGGATATGCCTTTGCATGCGGTGGCCAGCCGCAACGTGGCTTGGAGTCACTGAGGGAGGCACAGCGGCTCAGCCCGCTGGATCCATTCCTGGCAATGTACGCGCCGGTAGTACGCTACATGGCGTCGTTTGCCATGCATGACTATGAAGAAACAGTCGCGGTATGCCGTGCGATGACAACTCGCCATCCAAATCACGTCGGGGCGCGTCGTTTGATGACGGTGTCGTTGGGGTTGCTCGAGAGAGCAGACGAAGCAAAAGAGGCTCTCACGCGCACGCTTACCCTCCAGCCCAACCTCTCGAGCGACCATGTCGCAAAAGACACCGTTTACGCCAGTGCGTCAGATCGGTCGCGTTTTCTTCTTGGGCTTCAAAAGGCAGGTTTAAGGGGCTAGGTCGCCAGCCGCTCGTGCGTGACCAGGTCGCGTCCTATTTCAGCCCGGATTTGTGGTGTTGGATCGCGTGCCAAATACGATATGGCGTTGCCGGCATTTGGATGTCGTCGACGCCATAAACGCTAAGGGCATCTATGACGCCGCTGATAATCGCAGCTGGCGCGGCCGTCGTGCCGCCTTCACCGCCGGCCTTGATGCCGAGTGGATTTGTCGGCGACAGCACCTCGACAATTTGGGTTGTGAATGAGGGCAGGCGGTCGGAGCGTGGCATACCGTAGTCCATGAATGAGCCGCACTGCGGCTGGCCGGATACCGGCTCTACGACGCATTGTTCCCAGAGGGCCTGACCGATGCCCTGCACGATCGCGCCGTGCGTCTGCCCGTCGACGATCAGGGGATTTATGCAGCGGCCGACATCGTCAACCGACGTGTAACGCGTCAACTCGAGACCGCCGCTTAACGGATCGATTTCGATTTCGCAGATGGCGCACCCATTGGGAAAAACCGGCTCATGCATCTCGTTATCGGTGACCACCATGAGGCCTGATGCCAGATCATCCGGCATTGGGTGGCGGGTCATTTCCTGGGCGAGCTCGAGAAAGTCGAAGCTGCGGTTGCTGCCGCGCGCGGAAAAGCGGCCATCGCTGAAATCTACATGATCCGGGGACGTGTCGAAGATCACCGCCGCGGCGCGCTTGCCTTTGGAAATCAGTTCGCCCGCCGCTATCGAAAATACAGTTGCTGCGTGACGCATGGAGCGCCCGGAGTGTGTGCCGCCACCGGCTTTCACCACATCCGTGTCGCCCAGGATGATATGCACCTTCTCAAGCGGTACGGCGATCAGATCCGCCACCACCTGGGCAAAGCTGGTTTCGTGTCCTTGTCCGGCTGGTTGGGTACCGATCACAACTTCGACGCCGCGCTCAACGGACACCGCGATACGGGCCTGCTCTTTTGGCGCGCCGATCGAGGACTCGACGTAATTGGCAAGACCATGCCCCAGAAGCTTGCCGCGCTTTTTGGCGTTCCGCTGCCGTGCTTTGAATCCGTCCCAATCAGCCAAGCGCATGGCAAGATCCATGTTCTCTGCATAGCGCCCGCTGTCGTAGAGCATGCCGACGGCATTGCGATAGGGCATGGCCTGGGGCCGCACCAAATTGCGCCGACGCAAGGTGACGCGATCAATGCCAAGTTGCTTTGCCGCAATATCGATAAGCCGTTCGAGTGCAAACGTAATCTCGGGCCGACCGGAGCTACGATAGGCTTGGGTTGGTGCCGTGTTGGTGAAGACCGCCATGGCCCTGAGGGATGCCACAGGAATATTGTAACTGCCGGTGATCAGCCCGGCGCCCTTGCTCAGCGGCGACAGGGAGACGCAGCGCGCGCCGGCATTGCTGATATTGGTCGCGCGCAAGGCCAAAAACCGTCCACGCTCGTCAAGGGCAAGTTCAAATTTTGCCACCAGGTCGCGGCCCTGATAGTCGCTGATAAAACATTCCGAACGCGTGGCCGTGTATTTAACAGGACGGCCAAGCTCGTGGGCAGCCCAAAGCACCAAGCCAAATTCGACATAAACACGATTACGCGTGCCAAAATTGCCGCCGACATCGTAAGACAGCACGCGAATTCTTTCAGGATCGATGCCAAGCACGGCAGCAAGTTCGCGCTTTTGCCGCACCGCGCCGCCACTTCCCGCATAGATCGTGTAGCGCTCCGTGGTCTTATCGTAGTGCGCCACCGCTGCGCGCGGCTCCATCGGAGCTCCGGTCACCCGGCCAACGTGAAATTCCTTTTTGACGACATGCGCGGCGTTCGCCAGGATTCGCTCAGTCTCCGCCGCATGCCCGAACTTGGTATCGACCAGAACGTTGTTGGCAACCTCGTCCCAGACCGTCGGGGCGCTTGGCCGCATGGCATCTTCGGCATGCAAAACGCACGGTAGCGTCTCATAGGTGACGTCAACTGCTTCCGCGGCGTCGACTGCCTGGTTCAAAGTTTCAGCAACCACCATTGCAATGGCCTCACCGACGTGACGCGCCTTGTCGGTCGGGAGCAGAACATGCGGCCCGACGAAGACCTCACTGCCGCCGGGTCCATGCAATTTCATGTCGTATCTTGTTTTCGGCAATGGATCGTGCGGGATCGCGCCAAGGCTCCCGGCTTGGCAGTCCGCGCCGGTAAACACGCCGAGAACGCCAGGCATTTTTTTTGCCAGTGCGGTATCGATCCGGACAATACGGGCGTGCGCATGCGGTGACCGCACGATTGCCGCGTAGGTTTGTCCAGGCAGACAGAAGTCGTCGCTGAATTGCCCGCGCCCTGTGAGCAATCGCGCATCCTCGGTGCGTGGCAGGGGTCGGCCAATAAAGCGGAATTTGGCGGGCTGTTCGGTCATCATCGCCATGCGTGTGGGGTCATGTTCGCCGCGCAGTTGACCGCAAATACCGCTAAAATCCAACCGCCGTTTAACTATTGGCGGCTATGCGTCCGCGAAAAGCCTTGCTGCGATGCCACCCTTAGGAAATACTCGCGGCCGGTTCAATTTTTCTGTGCAGCCATGAAACATATTGCAATTAAAGCCACGAATGCGCCGCTGCTCGTCGGGATCACCGGTGCGTCGGGGGTGATCTATGGCGTGAGGTTGCTTGAGCTGCTGCGGGCCTGCAATATCGAGACACATCTGATTGTCTCGCGCGCTGCCCAGATGACGCTTGCTTACGAAACCAAGCTGAAACTGGCCGATGTCACGCAACTGGCCACGGTCGTCCACTCCAACAATGATGTCGGCGCGGCCTGTTCCAGCGGGTCATTTCGCACGCGTGGCATGGTGATCGCGCCATGCTCAATCAAGACCATGGCGGAAATCGCCACTGGAAACACGGCGAACTTGATTTCGCGCGCCGGCGACGTCGTATTGAAGGAGCGCCGCCGCCTCGTCCTCATGTTGCGGGAAACGCCGCTGCACATCGGGCATATTCGTAACATGGCGACGGTGACTGAAGCCGGCGCCATCGTCTATCCGCCGGTCCCGGCATTTTACGCATTACCGAACTCGATCGATGAAATGGTGGACCATACGCTTGCCCGCGTTCTCGAGCTTTTTGATATCGACGTGGGCAAGGTCCACCGCTGGACGGGCGAGCGGGAACGGCCGAAAACCCGCGAGCCGGTAGATCGTTCGTAGCGGGCAGGCACGAGCGTGATCAGACAAGGCTCGCGCGACGGCGAACTCCAGTACGACAACGAATTCTGGCGCTTCTCGCTCGCCGTCTACAATCCGCCTGATGTTGCGGCCGAGTGCTTGGCCTTGCAGGATGCCGCCGGCCTCGACGTCAATCTTCTGCTGTTCTGCGCCTGGCTCGGCACCCGCGCAATCGTATTAAGCCACAGCGAGATCGAGGCCGCATCTCGCGTTGTCGCCCCTTGGCACAATAGCGTTGTCCGTCCCCTGCGGGGGGTGCGTCGGCACATCAAGACGCAATATGGGGACGCATTCGAGAACCTGAGGTCGCGCGTCAAAGGCGATGAGCTGCAAGCGGAACAGGTCGAGCAGGCAATGCTGTTTGCCCATGCGCAAGGTATGCAAAGTGCTCCTGGCGGAGTCGACGCCGTCGGGCGAAACGTCAACGAGTATATTTCGATGATATCCGGCGCTGCGGAGCCGGTCCCGGCCGCGCCATTGCTGATTCGTGCTGCACAACTTTTGGCAAAATAAATCACGCAGCCGATCACGGTCGCGCCGAATCCTCTTTTCTCATTTTGCTTGCATCCATATCGTGCATAACGCGCGCCCAACGTTGCGTTTCGCTCTTGATGAAGGCAGCAAAATCATCCGGACTCCCACCGAGTGCATTGAGCCCCTGTGTCTCAAGCTGTTTGAGCACGTCCGGGTCCTTCAATGCCTTGTTCGTGGCCTCGGAAATTTTGTCGATAATTGGCTTCGGCGTTCCGGCAGGCCCCAAGATGCCGAACCAAAGTCCGGTCGCGTAGCCGGGCAGCGCCGCTTCGCCAATCGTCGGAAGATCCGGGGCAATGCTCGCGCGTTTGGCTTCGCTGGTCGCCAGCGCTTTGACGCGTCCATCCTTGATAAAGCCCAACACCGTGGAGGCAGGCGCAAACATGACCTGGATACGACCGGAAATAAGATCCACGGCAGTTTGTGAGCTACCGGGATACAGAACGCCTGTCATTTTTATTCCTGCCATCTGTTTGAACAATTCGGTTGCAATGTGCGGTCCGCTGCCAAGGCCGGCAGCGCCATAAAACAATTCATCCGGCTTTTGCTTGGCAAGCGCGATGAGCCCTTTCACATCCTTGACGTTGAGGCCCGGATTGACGACCAGGATGTTCGGAATCGAACCCACAAGCGCGATCGGCGCCATATCTTTTTCGATGTCTGGGGCCTTGTTCGGCATCAATATCGGGTTGATGGTCATTGCGATGGTGCCAAACAACAGCGTGTAGCCGTCCTTGGCGCTGCGAGCGACATAGTCGGTTGCAATCATGCTGCTTGCGCCTGGACGATTTTCCACGATCATCGTCTGGCCCAGCAATTCTCCAAGTTTGTGGCTGACAATCCGCGCCGCAACGTCGCCGCTTGATCCTGCCGCGAATCCGACAACCAGGCGTATCGGGCGTGTCGGATAGCTTTCTTGCGCCCCTGCAGGCTGGTGGGCGGCGAACAGAAGTGCAGCAATGACGATGGAGGCTTTTTTCAAAAAAATCATGTGCGGCGACGGCTTTTAGGTTTTCTTCGTCGTTCCTTCGACGTTGCGCGTGGGAGTTTCCGGTGTGAGGCCTGCACGGCACCGCTTGATGGTTTCATTGCCACTTTCCGCCCATTGCCCCTCGACGGCGCGCTTGGCGTACAAGTCAAAACGTTCGTCCCAATCTCCGAGCGAATATCCGTGCCACGGCGACTGTGGGGAAATCGCCGGCAAGCCCAATTCGTCCCAGATGACACGTGCGTTTTCCATATATTCCCGCTTGGGGAGCGCCAGCGGGGGCATGTCATGTTTAAGCGTCGCGTCTATGAGAATGGTCGAGTCTTCCCGCGCGCCAGATTTGGGTCCATGTCCAGCAGAACGGTATGGTGAAATAAGGACGTCGGCTCCAGGATCGGAGCGATAGGCGAGTGACCAAAATATTGCATCGGTATTCGTGGGGTCGATGTCTTCGCTGACGGCAATGCAGATTTTGCCGCAGTCCGCGCGCAGCGATGCCGCCCCGTGAAGTCCACGCCATATTTCCGTTCGGGCCGTTCCGCGCGCGAATTGCAGGAAGATGACCTTGCGCAGGTTCGTAAAGGGCTCATGCATCGTCAGCCCCTTGATGCCGCGGACCCCAAGCTGATCGCGCAGATGCGCCAGAAACATCGGTTCAAACGCCACTTTTTTCATGACGCTCGATTTACTGGGTGTCACCTGACTGATGATTGACACAAAGACCGGCGCACGCTTGTGCGTGATCGCGGTCACTTTCATCGACATGTTGAAATCTTCCAGCGCGACGTGGCCGTGGCTTTCGCCAAACGGGCCCTCCGGCTCAAGCAGTTCACTGTCGATCAGGCCCTCAATAACGATTTCGGCATCGGCTGGAACATAGAGGTCAACACTGACGGCTTTGACGATCCGTATTGGGGCGCCGGCAAGTCCTCCGGCCACGGACATTTCATCCTGATCGACCGGTAGTTTTTGCGGACCAGTAAACAGAACCACGGGCGCGCAACCGATCACAATCGCGCAGGGCATTGGCTCTTTTCGTTTCTGGTATTTTCTCCAATGGAGATAGCCGCCAGCGCCGCCTGGCCGCGACGACATGCGCACGCCAAGCCGGTCTTGTGCTTTCAACGCGCCGCGATAGGTCCCCATGTTCTGCACGCCGCTTTCGGGATCGCGGGTAATGCACAATGTCGCTGTGAGATAGGGGGCGGAGTCAAAGCCAGGCGTCGAAATCGGCACCGGTAACCGCGCGAGACCTTCGCCGGGACGCAGCAGATCCGCTCCTTTGGTCACAATCTCCTGGCACGCGGCCGATTGGACAACGACAGGTGGGATCGGATTCGCGATGCCTTGCGTCCATGCCGTCCCGATGTCTTCGACCCGCTTGCCCATTCCTATGGCGTAGATCGCCGGAGAGGCCCCGAGCGCGCCAACAGCAACCGGGATGTCATAGCGCCTGCCGGAACCATCGACGACGTTGGAGAACAAAAATGCCCGGCGCTGGTTCTCGGCAAGTCCACCCTGAAACTGCCAACGCACCAAGGGGTGTAACTCGCGATCCTTGTCGATAGCTCTGTCGATGCGTGTGAGGAGGCCTTGCGCGTCGAGCATGCGCAAATGTTCTTGAAAATCGCGCGGGGCAGCGCCAGCCGTCTGCTGTGGCTTTTTTGCTTTGTCTGGAGCGTCGAGCATGAGCCAATCCCGCTGCGAGCCTTGAAGACGATACCCTATTGCTTGCTGGCTGGTTACTCAACCGGGCTGGTCACACGGCTGGTCTGAGTTTATTGCCGGGTATGAGGCGCGTGAAAGACGCGCCGACTTATGCTGATCCCAGGTGATCAATCGCCTCGTCCCCGGCGATCTTTCCAAAAACCAAAGCGCGCAGCACCGATACGGCATTTGGTGCAGTTACGTAGAAATGTCCGGTCATTTCGCCCGCGGCGAACAGGCCGGGAATAGGAGCCCCTTCGCGCAACACACGAGCGCGGCTGTCGGTCGCAACGCCACCGAATGTGTATGCGATGGCGCCGACCAGTGGATAGGCCAGGAGCGGCGGTACGCTGATGGCGCGCGCCCAATTTGACTTCGGGGGCTGAAGTGTCTGCGCTGCGGCCAGTCCGTCACGTCGCGTTGCGTCGAAACTATGCGCATCGCCTTTGCAGGCCGCGTTATAGGTGGCGACGGTGTCAGCAAGGTTGCTGGCATTAATCCCGGTCAGCTTTGCCAATTCAGCAAGCGTGTCGGCGCGAATTGGGAGCACCTCGGAACGAATGGCGCGCTGATAGTCAGCAATCTCAAACAGCCGGGCGTCGAGAATTGCATACGCTGTCGATCCGGGCATATTGAAGTGGATGTCGCGCGCGAACCATTCCCACGTCTCGTGCACCAGGCCGCCACCTTCGTCAAAAAAGCGGTGGCCATTTTTATCGACCACAATTCCGTAGGGATAAACGAGGACCACGGGCGCAGAATTATTGCTGCGTGCGTCAACCGGCTCGGCGTGCATGCCATTCCAGTCGCCGGAAAGATCGGCGCCGAGTTGCGCTGCCATGCGTATGCCGTCTCCGGAGTTGAAATGAGATCCGGGTGAAATCAACCGGATGTTCGAGGACCGGGCGCCGAAATGCGTTCGCATCATCTCGTGGTTGCCCTGAAAACCGCCGCAGGCCAGTATGACCGCATCTGCCGGCAATAATTCGCGCGTACCGTGCTGCTCGATGGTGAGCCCGCAGATACGATTATTGTCAATTACGAGTTCGCCAGCGGCGCAGCCGTAGCGGAATGTGACCCCCGTTTCCCGTGCGGCGCGCGTCAGTTCCTTGATGATCACCGGGCCGCCGCCGGATGGCTGAATGCGGGGCGGTCCTTTGGCCAAATAGTAAGTTGGTTGAATGAATTCGATATTGTGCTCGGTGATCCATTTGATAGTTGCCGGCGCGTCCATGGCCAGCCGCGTGAAATAGGCATCATCGCATTGACCCTTGGTCGCCTCTTTCATGTCGCCCACAAAGGTGGCTTCCATATGCGTGGGTGAAGCCATGCGCATGTACGAGGGTGACCAACGTGTATTGCCGCCGGCTTCGTTCTCGGCAGCCTTGTCGACAAGTGTGATTTTGACTGGAACGCCGCGTATCTGCGCGCTTTCAGCGGCAGCGAGCGCTGCCGAGAGTCCTGCCGCGCCCTGGCCGACGACAATCAGATTGCGGGACGACTGGCTCATGGACGGTGCTGCGGCTGTTCCACCGCCAGCACGCCCATGATGTCCTCGCTTATTTTTCGTCGCGCTTCAGCGGGCAACGCCGGTTCGAGCCGTGCTTCGTATGCGATGCGGGCAGGTCGATGAAATACGAGGACGCGGTCACCGATTTCCATTGCTTCATTAATCTGGTGGGTGATGAAGACGGCGGTTTTGTTGCTCTGCCGGACAAGACGGACGAACTCGGCGCGCAGGTCGCGCGCCGTCATTTCATCAAGGGACGAGAATGGTTCGTCGCACAGCAGAATTTCCGGATCGACCGCGAAGGCGCGCGCGATCGATACGCGCTGGCGCATGCCCCCGGAAAGTGCGTGCGGATAGTCATTTTCGTGCCCCGATAGCCCCAGCCGTGTCAGCCATTGGCGGGCAGTGTCCTCCGCCTGACCGGGATCAGCATCGAGAATCTGCAGGCCCAACAACACGTTATCGAGCGCGGTGCGCCAGGGCATCAGGCGGTCGCCCTGAAAAACAATTCCGATCTTGCCGCGGAAAAAATCGAACTCGCGAAACGGGTCGTGACCCACAATCTTGGCTTTGCCACCGCTCGGTTCGATCAATCCCGCCACGATATTGAACATTGTAGACTTGCCACAGCCGGTCTTGCCAAGCACGGCAACGATCTCACCCTTACCGATCTCGAACGACAGTTTATCCACGGCGGTGAATTCGCCGCGTCCATCCGGACGCTGAAAGGTCTTGCTGACGTTCTCGAATCGAATAACCGGTTCGACGTTTTGCATCGGCTACATTGCCCGCTCAGACACGGCACGATAGCGCAAGACCCAATTTTCAATTGCATTGATGGTCTGCTGCACGATCAACACAAACAGTACAAGCTGCAGCGTCCATGCCATGGCGCCGGCCATGTCGAACAGTTGCTGCTGCCGCAGTAGCTGGTAACCGACCCCGCCGGTCGCGCCCACAAGTTCTGCGACCACCACGACGCGTGCGGCGTTGCCGAGGTTCACTTTCCAGGCGGTCAGGATACCCGGCACAATGGTCGGTACGATCAGGAAACGGAACAGTGTCCAGCGCGACGGCCGGAACGACATGGTCATCTCGAACAGGTCTTTGGACATGGACCGGAAAGCGTCGAGAATCTGGAAGGTAAAGGCGGGCAGGGTTGTCATCACCATGATGAACAGCACGCGGAATTCGATTCCGTGAAACCAGATGATGGCGAACACCACCCAGGACAGCGCCGGAATGCCCTGGAAAAAAGTAAGCACCGGGCCGATGATATTTTCCGCGGTCTTCGATTGACCGATGACCATCGCCAGAATGCCGCCGAGGATGAATGCTCCGAACAGTCCGCCGAAAATACGTCCGGCGGTGAGTAGTACGTCCACCAACAGCGACCCGGTGATGAGCACCTCGATCGTGCGCGAAACGATCTCCGGAACCGGGGGGAAAAGATAGTGCGGAAAGATCATCGACAGAATCTGCCAACCCGCCGCCAGCACCAGAATGCCGGCAGCGGCTTGCAGTACGCGCATCGTGCGCGAATTCGTCATTTCATCGGCTTGCTGTAAATCGTGTCGTTCGACGGCATCGCCTTGAAATAACCCACGTCAACGCCGGCTTTGTAGACTGCGTCGATCTGCTTGGCGACATCTCCGGCCGGTATCACGCTCATGCCGAGACGGTCGTTGGCCTTGATCAACGAGACCAATGCGGCTCGGTCCTCTGGCGTCGATTTTGGCGCTATCAACGTCGCTGCGTCCTCGGGATTCTTGCTGATGAATTCGCCGGCCTCCTTGTAAGTGGCGTAAAGCTTGGGGATCAGCGCTTGGTTCTGCTCGATCCAGTCGCTGTGCGCGGCGACACCGAGATATGGAATGCGCTCGCCGCCGGCGAAGCTTTTCCAGGTCGTGGTGATGTTGATATCGAGTGCGCGGATGTCCGGCTTTTTTGCTTTCAGCAGCGTATAGGCCGGCTCCCAAAGCTGAATCGCGTCAGCACGGTCGGCCAATGCATAGCCGACCAGCCCCGGCGGTGCGGTATTGACCACCTGTACCTTCGCGGGATCCATGCCGAGTTTTTTCGCGAAGAACTCGAACATTACGAAATTCGTGGTCGATGACGCGGCTGCGAGCTGTTTGCCTTCGAGATCCCTGACCGATTTTACTTCGGGCCGCGACGTAACCACGGTGCCCCAGAAGTCAAACAGGTTGAACAAGTATTTTACCTTCACGCCGCGCGCGTCAGCCAAGCCGACCGTCAGGACGGCGGCGCTGCCGCCGACCTTGAACTCCCCGGAATTGAATTGGGTGGTGTACGCGTCCGGCGGGCGCTCGACGAACTCGATGTCGAGCCCGTTTTTCGCGTCGAGCTTCTGGGCCTTGATCACCGGCGGCAAGAAGGCGCCGAGCGACGGGAAGCCGAAGACCACAATGGTAACCTTGGCCGGCGTTTGCGCGGCGGCGGGAATTGAATTGGGTGCCACAAGCGAAACAGCGGCAAAAACGCCAATTGTCCAGCGCATCAGCGCAGAAAACGTCGTCATGTGAATCCTCCCTCGAGCTTTTATTTTGTTGGACATATTATGACTATGCCATCATCGAATTTTGAACAGGCGCGCCGCTAGCCCCCCGTTTATTGAGGTTATTTGCGCGCCGCTCAGCCCTGCCGCTGCAACGATTTTCATCGGCTCCGTATCGCCGATCGGAAACGGCATGTCAGAGCCCATCATCAGGCGTTCGGTGCCCATCATCTCAACAACGAACTTCAGCACGCGTGCGTCGTGCAGGATGGTGTCGGTGTAGATTTGCGCCAGTGCTTCAACCGGGTCGCCGATGCCGGGCGTAATTGCATGATTGCGCTTGAGCCGACCAAGCACGAAGGGAAGGGCGGCAGCGCCCATAGGCGCAAAGAATTTGACGTTTTTGTATCGCGCAATGTGCCCTGCCGAAATCAGCCGCGCGACTGCGACAACCGCATCGGTGATGCGTCCCAAGCCGTTGGCCAATCCAAAATCGTTGACGCGGACATCGCCGGCGTCAAAGCTTGGATGGATATGGATGAGCGCGCCGGCTTCGTCCGCGGCCTTCCAGAACGGGTCGAGATCGGCGGCGTCAAGCGTTGAGCCAACGCCGCGTGGCAGCGTACCGATCATCGCGCCCGGGAAGCCCGCAACAACGGCCTCTTTGAGCACGGCAGCGGCGCGTTTGCCGTCTCCCAATGGCACCGTCGCCAGCGGCACGAAATGCGGATCGGCTTTTGACGCCGCCAGCAGGCACTCATTGGTCAGCCGTGCCCAAGCCTCGGCCTCGGCACCCGGCAACTCATAACCAAACATGTCGACCCAACCGCCGACGACTTGTTTGTCGATGCCTTGCTTGGCCATCCACGCCAGTCGCGCTGGAATATCCGACAGCGGCTTCGATACCGGCCGTGTCGGTTTGCCGCCGGCAAAGGCGAGCGCCAGCGAACCGCCGTCCTCGATTTGCCGCACGTTGGGAAACCTGGCGGCATCCTTGCGGATCGCTGCCAGAAAATCGGGTGGCACCAGGTGGGCGTGACAATCGACGATCATTCACTTTCCTTTTTCGCGTGCCGCGGCGATCAGATCGCCGAGCTTCGATATTTTCAGCGGCAGCGTATTGATCGAAACCCCGAGCGGCCTGAGCGCGTCATTGACTGCATTGGCGAGCGCCGCGGGGGCGCCCAAATAGCCGGATTCACCCGAGCCCTTTTGCCCGAACACCGTATGCGGCGAGGGTGTCTCGTGGTCGACGATATCGACCGGGGGCACTTCGTGCGACGACGGCAGCGGGTAATCCATAAAGGTCTGGGCGATCAGTTGACCATCCTCGTTATAAGCAAATTCCTCGAAAAGAGCCGCGCCGATGCCGTGGGCGATGCCGCCCATGGTCATGCCCCGCACGATCTTCGGGTTGATCTGCGTTCCGCAATCGTGCCCGAGCCGGTAGCGCAGAATCTTCGGTGTGCCGAGATCGGGGTCGATGCTCAGCAGGATCAAATGAAACTCGAACGAAAAGCACGGATACATTTGCACGCGGCCATCGGCCGTCGGTGGCGTGCCGCCGGTCGGAACCTCGTAGATATGGCTGACCGCGAGCCCAGGTTCGAAATCCTTCGGCATCCGGTGAATATTGCGGTGCGCGATTTGTACGAGATCGGCCCAGCTGCGCCTGTTTTGCGGCGTGTTTCGATCGAAAACGTTGCCGTTCTCATAAATGGCGCGTTCCGGAGGTATGCCGAGATCATGCGCGGCAATAGCGATCATTTTGGTCTTGAGCTTTTGCGCAGCATGAAATGCCGCGCCTCCTAGCATGATCGCCATCCGGCTGCCGACCGGTGTGCCGCTCGGCAATGAATTGAGCGAATCCGGCCGCGTCACGCGAATCGTGTCCGGATCGACTTGCAGCACCTCGCCGATCACGGTGCCGACCAGGGTCTCGTGGCCCTGGCCGGAGGAGGTGGTGTGCATCATGGCGGCGATTGTGCCCATGCCATCGACATTGATGCGGCACGAATCCATGAAGGTCGAGGTGGTGATATTCGGGTTGAGTAGCGCCTCGAATGTGGCGTTGCCGCCGGACGGTTCGAGGCAGGCCGCAATGCCGATGCCGGCCAGTTTGCCTTCGGCGCGCAGTCGGTCGCGTTCCTGCTTGAGCGCTTCGTAATTGGTATCGGCGAGCACCTTGTCGATGACGGTGTGATAATCGCCGCTGTCGTAAGTAGTGCCGCTCGGAATCAAGTATGGGAATTCCTCGTGCCGGATCAGGTTGCGCCGGCGGACTTCCAGCGGGTCGAGACCGAGCACATTCGCGACCTCATCCATGACGCGCTCGAGCGCGAGGTTGGTCGGCCCCTGGCCAAAGCCGCGCACCGCATCCTGCGTCGTCTTGTTGGTGACGACCGCGATGGCGCGGTACTGCACGCTCTTAATCTTGTAGGGACCGACAATGGAGCCGATCGGCTTGCCAAGCTGGAACGGCGAGCGGCCGGCATAGGCGCCGACATTCTCCAGCGCGCGCATCTTCATCGAGCGGATGATGCCGCTGTCGTCGAATGCGACGTCTACGTCGAACAGTCGTTCCGGCCCGTGCGCGTCGCCACCACGCATATTCTCCAGTCTGTCCTCGATCAGCCGAATCGGGACACCCAGACGTCGCGCGAGATAGCCGGCAAGCACCGTGTTCTTGATGCCGCGTTTGACGCCGTAGCTGCCGCCGACGTCGACATCGTAGTGCACGCGCACCGAAGAACTCGGTATTTTCAGGGCGGCGCCGATCTGGTCGGAATATCGCGGCATCTGGATCGAGGCGTAGACGTCGAGGATTTCGCGCCACGGGTCCCAGCTTGCCACGACGCCGAACGTCTCGATCGGCACGGTCGACGAACGACCCCATTTCACCCGCAGTGAAAGCTTGCGCGGGCTGGCCGCAAAGTCCTTGTCGACTTCGCCCCAGACGAATGTCTTGTCGAGCAGGACATTGGAGCCGTGCGCCTTGTGCACCAGTGGCCCGCCCGCAAGCGCCTGCTCGGCATCAAGAATAAAGGGCAGAGGCTCGTAGTCGACCTCGACGGCTTCGGCGGCATCTTCGGCCTGCGCCCGCGTATCGGCGACGACTGCCGCGACCCACTCGCCGGAGTAGCGCGCAACGTCGAGCGCGAGCGGGCGGCGCGGAACATTTGGCGTGTCGAGCCCTGTCATTAACGGCAGCGTGGCTTCGGCGAGTTCGCGGCCGTCGACGACATAGTGCACGCCCGGCATTTTCAGAGCGGCGCGCTTGTCGATGGATTTGATACGTGCGGCGGCGTGCGGACAGGTCACGAGCGCAATATGCTTCGTATTTGGCAAATCGATATCAGCGACAAATGCGCCTTTGCCGACAACAAAGCGGCGATCCTCGCGTACACGCCGATCGGCCGATACGTAGCGATGGTGGGATTGGCTCATCGGCGTTTTTCCACAGGCCGGTTGGCGCCGCGCATACGTTCGGCTGCGAGCGCGATTGCCTCCACGATCTGGGCATACCCGGTGCAACGGCAGAGATTGCCGGAAATCGCCTCGACAATTTCCTCACGCGTCGGGCTCGGATTATCCGCGAGCAGGGCGTGCGCGGCGAGCACCATGGCAGGAGTGCAATAGCCGCATTGCATACCATGAGTTTCACAGAATGCGTCCTGAATCGGCGAGAGCTCTCCGGGTCCGGGTGTTACGCCTTCGATGGTCGTAATATTTGTGCCTTCCGCCTGAACTGCGAACATCAGGCATGAGCGTATGGCGACGCCGTCGGACAGGACGGTGCATGCACCGCACACGCCGTGCTCGCAGCCGGCATGGGCTCCCTTGAGACCGAGATCGTCCCGCAGGCAATCGAGCAGCGTTGTACGCGGCTCAACGTCAAGCGCGTGGTCGCCGCCGTTAACGTTTAGCTTAATGCGCATGGGTGTTCTTCCCTGATGCTCGCAAGCGCGCATCGTCTACCGCGCGAACGGCGAGATTGGCGGCAACCCTGCGTCGGTATTCGGCGGAAGCATGCAGGTCCGATAGTGGCACGATATCGGCCAGGGCTTCGACGATCGCGCTCTTAACAATGGAGGCGTCGAGGGTGCTGTCTTTCAGCTTTTGTTCGGCGCTTGCCAGTCGTATCGGATAGTCCGTTGCGGCACCAACGCCAATGGCGATGCGTTTACATTTGCCGCTGCGATCCATTTCAACCTGCGCCGCGGCGGCAACAAAGGCAAAATCACTTCGCCGCGCATTGACTTCATGGAAGCCGATCCCGACTTTGCCGGGCCACACAGGAAATCGCGCTGAAATCAGTACGGCATCGCCGGACAGGGCGGTGGTCATCGGCCCGATGTAAAAGTCACGCGCGGCTATTTTTTCCGTACGGCCGCCGGTGCGATATTCGAGAACAGCGTCCAAAGTGACGGCGAGGAGCGGTAACTCCGCCGCCGGATCGGCATTGGCGAGCGACCCGCCGACGGTTCCGCGCGCGCGCGTTGCGGCGTGCCCTATAAACGGAATCGCGTGCGCGAGCAGCGGGAGTTTGGCTGCGATCAGCGCGTCGCGTTCGAGCAGACATTGCCGTGTGGTTGCACCGATTGAAATGGCGTCGCCGTCAGCCCGGATGTAAGAGAGTTCGGTGATGCGGCTGATATCAATGAGGAGCGTCGGACGCGCGAGCCGCATGGCCATCATGGGAACGAGGGTCTGCCCGCCCGCAATGACGCGCGCGCTCTCATCGGATGCCAGCATCGCGCAGGCTTCGTCGACATTCGCTACGCGGCAATATTCAAATGGTGCTGATTTCATGGCCGTGTACGCGGCACTCGGCGAGGCATGATGGGGCTAGAGTCTCTCTGGCACGGGTTCAATTGTCAAAAGCTTGGTGCCATGAATGGGCGAAAATTGCACACGGTGAAAGCATTTATCGCTACGCCCTCGTTCCCGGAGGAATGCGCCTGACCCCATTCGGGCATAAATGAGCTAATTGCTCGCCTTGATCCCGGCGTCGTGGATGACCTTCGCCCATTGCGGGGTTTCTGCCTTGATCGTAGCGGAAAACTCGGCGGGTGAGCTGCCGATCACCTCCATGCCGATGTCGCTCAGTTTCTTGCGCACATCAGGCAGCGCCAGGATTTTCACCGTGTCTCGATGAATTTTATCGATGACCGCGGCCGGCGTCCCGGCCGGGGCCATCAAGCCAATCGAGAGGATCGACACGAAATCCGGAAATCCCGCTTCAATCATGGTCGGCAGGTCGGGCGATGCCCCGAAACGCTTGGCGGACGTCACTGCAAGCGCGCGCACCTTGCCCTCGCGCACCAGCGGAATCAAAGGTGAGATCGCGCCGAAGTACATTGTCAGGCGCCCTCCCAGCAAGTCGGTGATCACAGGCGCAGCGCCGCGATAAGGCACATGCTGGATATCGATGTGGGCCATCGCCTTGAACAGTTCGCCCGCGAGATGCTGCGTGGTTCCGACGCCGGCGGAAGCAAAAGTCAGTTTCTCGCCGGTGTGCGAGCGCGCATAGGCAACCAGCTCCTGCACCGTCTTGGCAGGCACGTCGTTGGGAACCACGAGAATATTGGGCGAGTAGACGGCCAGCGTAATCGGCGTCAGGTCTTTGGCCGGATCATAACCCATCTTGTTGTAGAGGTTTGGATTGACGACGAGCTGGGCGTTGGTCGTGACCAGAAGCGTGTAGCCATCGGGTGCGGACTTGGCGGCCCGCTCGCCTCCGATATTGCCGCCGGCACCGGAGATATTTTCGATCACCACCGGCTGGCCCCACACTTCGGATAGCTTGTCACCCATCACGCGCCCGATGATGTCCACCGGTCCTGCCGGCGGATAGCCAACGATCATCCTGACTGCGTGGTCCGGATATCCGCTCTGCGCTCTTGAGTCACTCACCGAAAACGCGAACGGCAGTGTAGCGATCAACGCAGTGGCGATTTTTATTGTGTCCGTCATCGCGTCCTCCCCATGTCGTGTACTGTATGCCAGTTCACGCACAGGCCGAAGGGGAGACTTTTCGCCCGATGCCGCTTGCCAGACTGAACCCGCTGCTGCAGAAATCCCTGCAGGAAAGCCCCGGTGGGAATGACAATGCCTGAAGTGCTCGTGCGTGGCGTCTGCATCAATTACGAAGTGATCGGCGATCATGGCCCATGGATTGCATTCACCCCCGGTAGCCGGCGATCTTTTGAGGAATTGATCGACCTGTCGAAGGCCATTGCAACATCCGGCTATCGTGTGTTGCTGCATGACCGGCGAAATTGCGGCGCCTCCGATGTTGCCTTCGACGGCTCGGCGTCCGAGCACGAAGTCTGGGCCGACGACCTCTATGCGCTCGGCAAAGAGCTCGGCGCATTGCCCATGTATGTCGGGGGCTCGTCCGCAGGCGCACGCCTCGCGATCCTGTACGCCCTGCGGCACGCCGATGGCCTGCGCGGTCTGTTGCTCTGGCGTGTCACCGGGGGCCAAGAGGCGGTGGATCGTCTGGCCGAGAACTATTATGGGCAGTTCATCAAGATCGCACGGGCCGGCGGCATGCAGGCGGTGTGCGACAGCGAGCATTTCAGCGAATGCATCAAAGCCCGGCCGTCGAATCGTGACCGGCTGCTCAAGACCGATGTCGGGCAGTTCATCGCGGTGATGACCTATTGGCGCGAATGTTTCCTGCAATCGGCAAATTTACCGATTGTCGGCGCCTCCGAGCAGCAATTGCGCGCAATCAGGGCGCCGGCTTGCCTGATTTCCGGCAACGATGTGATCCACACACCGGCGACCGCGCGCACGGCTGCCACGCTCATTCCCAATAGCGAGCTGCACGACGACGTGGTGACAAAGCGCGCCGACAGCGATCTTCTGAAAGAATGGGACCGCAAGGAGTGGCGTGGCGCCGAACCACGCGTCGCCGCCATCTTTGCGGCCTTTCTGAAAAAAGCCGAAAGCAAATAGACCAATCAATTACCAAGCAGGATGGACGTCATGAGTCTGCAAATTCGACGCGTTGTGACGGGGCATACGACTGACGGACGTGCCAAGGTCGAGGTCGATGAAATTGCGAAAAACGTGATCTCAAACCGGCCCGGCGCGTCGTCCTGCGTGGTCTGGTCGACCAAGGGCTTCCCGGTCGACAATGACGGCTTCAGCGATCCGACGTCCGCCTCGTTCAAGACCACGGTCGAAGACGGCACCGTGTTCCGCATCGTTCGCTATCAGCCGGGGGTCACGCCGCGCAACCACCGGACCGATTCGATCGACTATGCGGTCGTGATCGCCGGCGCGATCGACATGGAGCTGGATGACGGAGTGGTCGTGCAGCTCAAGGCCGGCGACGTGCTGGTGCAGCGTGGGACGATGCACAACTGGGTCAACCGCGGCACCGAAGACTGCGTCATTGCCTTCGTGTTGATCAGCGCCACGCCGGTGTCCGCAGCAGGTAAGGCGCTGCACGCCGTCGGCTAGTGCATGATCCCGAAAAGTGGAAACCGGTTTTCGGAAAAGATCATGCGCAAAAAGAAAGAATTTAATTCGGCTCGATACCGGCGGCTTTCACGGCCTCGCCCATCACCTCGACCTCCTGGCGGAAATACGTGGCGGTCTCGGCGACATTGCGATTATCCGGAACGTAGCCGTCGCGCTGCATCGCGGACGCGACCGCCGGAGCCTGCAGGGCTTTGCGCACGGCCGCATTGAGCTTGTCGACGATCTCGGGGGGTGTTTTTCCGGGCGCAAAGAACATGCCCCAAGACCCGATCGGCTCGAACCCTGGCAGCATATCCTTCATCAGCGGCACGTCCGGGAACGCCGGGAACGGTTTGCTGCCGGTAAACGCCAGAGCGCGCACGCGGCCGTCTTTGAGCAATCCCATGACTGACGGCGGGGTTACAAACATCGCCTCGACGCTGCCGCTGAGCATGCCGGTCATGACTTCCGAGGCCCCCTTGTAGGGGATGTGCTGCATCGTGATGCCGGCCTTCTTGCTGAAGATTTCGGCGGCCAGATGCAGGCCGTTGCCCACGCCGGGCGATCCGAACACCGCGCGCTCTTTTTTGGCGTGGTCAATGAATTCCTGCAGCGTTTTATAGGGCGACTTGGCGTCGACCAGCATGAACAGGCCGTCGAGAATGCCGATGGTCGCAATCGGCGTCAGGTCGGTAAAGATGTCGTAGCCGAGGTTCTTGTAGACGAAGGGTGTCGGCGCAATTCCATTCGAGGAGAACAATAAAGTGTAGCCATCCGGCTTTGATTGCACCACCGCGCGCGTGCCGATGGTCCCGTTGGCGCCGGTGCGGTTTTCGACGAAGAACTGCTGGCCAAGATCGAGGCTGAGTTGCACCGACACGGTGCGCGCCTGAATGTCGGGGCCGCTCCCGGCGGCATAACCAACGATCACCCTGACGGGGTGGTCGGGATATTGCTGGGCCTGCACCTGCGCCAGCGGGAGTGTCAGGCTCAAAAGCCAGATCAATCGATGCATTTGCGTTTCCTCGGGGTATGCCGACCACGAATCCAAACACGAAATTTGACGCGCACGCTCCAAATTAGCGCAAATGAAGCCTTTTGTAATCCGATCACTGTCATGCGCGCGAGAATGAGATCGCTGGCTCGCACGCTTGACTGCTCGCCTCATAAGTGAGAGCCAAGGAATTGTCGGCGTGTGCCGGCCCGGTCGCAGCCTACCCGGTCAAAACAAGGAGCTCGAAAATGTCCTTCTTCCGCGCGGGCGGAAACGATCCCGCTATTTCGCTCTTGTGGTGCCTGGCCACTGCGCGCGCCCCGGCCGTCACGATATCGACGTGAGGGGCCACAGATGTACACGATAGCGAAAAGATTCTCCTTTTCCGCCTCCCACACGATCGCGGGCCTGCCAAAGGACCATCCGTGTGGCCGCATGCACGGCCACAATTATGAGGTCGAGGTCATCCTGCAGGCAGCCGCGCTCGATGATGTCGGGTTCGTCCGCGATTATCGCGAGCTTTCGGCGCTGAAGGAATTTCTCGACACAGCCGTCGACCATCGTCATCTCAACGATGTCCTCGGACACGATCAGACGACGGCCGAAGCCGTCAGCAAGTGGCTCTACGACTGGTGCAAGGCACGTTGGCCGGAAGTCATAGCGGTGCGCGTCGGTGAAACGCCGCGAACATGGGCCGAATATCGACCATGACGGACCGCATCCGCATGAGCGAAATTTTCGGGCCAACCATACAGGGAGAGGGCCCGCTGACCGGACGTCCAACGGTCTTCGTCCGCACGGCAGGATGCGACTATCGCTGCAGTTGGTGCGACACCGGTTTTGCGGTGCTGCCCGAGTTTCACGGCGAATGGACGTCGATGACGCCGGCAGAGATTCTAGCGCGAGTGAACGAGCTGGCTGGTGGCCAGCCTGTCCTTGTTTCGCTGTCGGGTGGAAATCCGGCGCTGCAACCGCTGCGCGACGTTATTGCGCTCGGCCGGCGCCATGGCCACAGTTTTGCGATGGAAACGCAGGGCAGCGTCGCACAGGATTGGTTTGCAAGCCTCGATTGGCTGATCCTAAGCCCGAAGCCTCCGTCATCCCGCATGACGACGGACTGGAATGCTCTCAATTTGTGCGTCAAGTCTGCGGGTACGCAAACGCGCTGCGTCCTCAAAATTGTTGTATTTGATGAAGCCGACTACGACTTCGCGAGAACCGCGTCGTCACGCTATCCGGGCCTAGGAATATATCTTCAAGTGGGAAATCCGGCGCCGTTGCATGCGCACGACCGAGCGATGCCCGAGGACGCAAACGTCGGAGAGCTCATGGAGCGATTGCGCTGGCTCGTCAGGAAGGTGATCACCGACAGGTGGTTCGACGCCACGGTCTTGCCGCAGCTCCATGTGCTCGCCTGGGGGAACAGGCGTGGCGTTTAAACACAAATCGTTCGCGGTTGCCGACAGCTTTCAGATCAGGCGGGCTTTGGCACCGCGGTGATCTGCTCCAGCACGCGGCCCTTGGTCTCGATGCCGACCATCCAGAGAGCGATGGAGGCGATGAGGAAAGTCAGAGCAAACGTGTGCAACACGTAGGCGCCCAGGCCGTACTGAAGCATGAAGCCCACTACCGCGGGTGCCAGGAACGAGCCGATGCGGCCGATGCCGAAGAACCATCCCACGGCCGTCGCGCGCAGGTGCGTCGGATATAGCTCACTGACGTAGATCCCGTTCGAGCCATACACACCTGGGTTCACCCAGCCGACCGCCGCAATCGCGAAATAGATCCAGATGCCGGTCGCCTGCGCAAACCACAGGTGGAAAAAAGCGCCGACGAAGTAATACAGAAACAGCACCGGCCGGCGGCCATAGCGATCGATCAGGAAGCCGCACGCGGTGTAACCGACGAACGCCGCAACGGCCTGGACGAACAGGAATACGAAAATCTGCCTCAGCTCGAAGCCGCGTTGGACCAGAATCTGCGGCAGCATGAAGATGATGCCGTTCGATGACCACAGGAAACAGAACGAAACGATCCACAGCAGGATCGTCTGCCTCCGGCGCTCGGGGGTGAGCAGCTCAAAAACCGTCACGCCGCGTTCTTCAACACCGGCGGGAACGACAGACGCCGGCGGCAGCGGCTTTCCTTCCGAGGCTTTTGCCTCGATATCGGCGACCGTACGCTCGGCTTCCGCGACACGTCCGCGGCTGACCAGGTAGCGCACCGATTCAGGCATGATGAGCCGCACGAAGAACAGCAGCACGGCCGGAATGACGCCGATGATAAACACCGCGCGCCAACCGTAGGTCGGGATGATAAAATATGCGAGCAGGGCGGCCAGCGCGAGACCGAGCGGAAACGCCGCCATCATTGAGCCAGTCATGCGCCCGCGAATCCGGCTCGGGCTGTATTCCGCCGTCAATGTCAGCGCAACAGGGACTTCGCCGCCCAGTCCGAAATTCGAGATGAAGCGAAAGATCGAAAGCGAGAGCACGTTCCAGGACACCGCAACCAGCCCTGTGAACACCGAAAAGATTCCGATGGTCGCGGCAAATGACGTGCGCCGGCCGATGTAATCGGAGATGGTGCCCCAGAAGAGTGCGCCGAGAAATGCGCCCACAAGGCCGACGGTCGCGAGCAGGCCTGCCTGCGCCTGGTTTAATCCGAATTCGCGTGCAACCGGCGGGAGTGCCATGCCGAAAAGCGCGAAGTCGCAGGCGTCAAACATCACACCGATAAAGCAGAGGGTGAAAAGGTTTCGGTGCCAGCGCGAAAACGGCAACCGATCGAGACGGCCCACCAATTCGGCCGATTTGCTGTCACTGGCTTGCATGGACGTCCCCCCGGCGCGCCTCATTGTTTATGGCCGCGAAGCGGCGAGCGAGCGCAGAGGCCATGCGCCGCAGCCTGCAGTTAATAGCGAAAAGAATTTGCTGACAAGCGGCGGCCCGCAGGCTGACATCCGGCTTGAAACGACGTCGCGATAGCGCGTAAGTTCCTGGCTCTCTCCGGGACGCCGCTGTGATCATCGACATATTCAATCATTTCATGCCGGCGCCATACTTCGACCGGCTGAAAAAACTTGTGCCCGACCTTCCGGCCGCCACGGCGTTTCCCCGGTTGCGTACATTGTGGGATCTCGAGGCACGGCTTCGGCTGCTCGATCAGTTCGGCGACTATCAGCAGGTATTGTCGCTTGCCAATCCGCCAATCGAGCTGTTGCCGCCGGCGGCGCAGACGCCGGACTATGCGCGCGTGGCCAACGATGGATTGGCGGACATTTGCCGGCGGCATCCAGATCGTTTTCCGACATTTATCGCTTCCCTGCCGATGAATAATGTCGATGCGACGCTTGAGGAGATCGACCGCGCGGTGAACAGTCTCGGCGCGAAAGGCATTCAGGTGTTTACGAATGTCGCAGGCAAACCGCTCAGCGCGCCGGAATTTCGGCCGATCTTCGCGCGCATGGTGAAACATGATCTGCCGGTCTGGGTGCATCCCATGCGCGGCCCCCAGTTTCCCGACTATGTCAGCGAGAACGCTTCGGAAAACGAGATCTGGTTCACGTTCGGATGGCCTTACGAAACGACGGCCTGCATGACACGGCTGATCTATTCGGGGTTGTTTGACGAGCTGCCGAATTTGAAAATCATCACCCACCATATGGGCGGGATGATCCCGTATTTTGCGGGCCGTATAGGGCTCGGCTTCCGCCAGATATTTTTCGGCGAACCGGACCGAAACCCGGGTGCGGAAAGCCTGAAAAAGGCGCCTGGTGAGTACTTCAAGATGCTTTATGCCGATACCGCGTTAAATGGAGATGTCGGCGCGACGTCGTGCGGGCATGCCTATTTCGGCACATCGCGGTGCTTGTTTGCGACCGACGCGCCGTTTGATGCGGAGCAGGGCCGGGGTCTGATCGCCAAGACGATCGCGGCTGTCGAAGCGCTCGACATCGGCGGCGAGGAAAGAAGCCGAATTTTTAGTGGCAATGCCCGCGCGCTTCTCAAGCTTCAGTAAGGACATTCATGCAAACGCGAAACGTCAAGGTGCGGCTGCGCGACGGCGAGATGGGCGCTTATGTTGCCATCCCCGATAAAACTCCGGCCGGTGCCATCATCGCGATCATGGAAATATGGGGCGTTAATGACACGATGCGTCATCATGCCCATGAGTTCGCCGAGGCTGGCTTTGTTTGTCTTGTGCCGGATCTGTTCTGGCGGCAGGAACCGGGCGTCGAGCTCTCCGACAAGAATCCGGATGACGTCAAGAAGGCCTTCGATCTCTACTACGATTTCGATTACGACCTCGCGGTTCACGATATGGAAGACACGCGCGCTTACCTGAAGCAGCTTCCTGAGTGCAACGGCAAGGTCGGCGCGGTCGGATACTGTCTCGGAGGCAAGCTCTGTTACCTGATGTGCTGCCGCACCGACATCGATTGTGCCGTGGCGTATTACGGCACCTATATCGAACATCGCATCCGCGAAGCGCCGAACCTGCATCGGCCTTTTGTGCTGCATATGGCGATGAAGGACCGCTGGGTGCAGGCGGAGGTTAACGAGCTATTGGAAAGGCGGCTGTCGCCCAATCCGCACGTGACCATTCACAAATATCCCGGCGCCGATCACGCCTTTGCGCGTTTCGGCGGCAAGACCTACAGCAAGCCGGAAGCGGATCGCGCGCTGACGCTGACCCTGGATTTCTTCAACCAGCATCTGAAGCGTTGATTGCGCTACCCGTGTAGAAACTTGCGTATGATCGCGAGTGCTTCGAATGGGCGTTCGATCACGGACGCGTGCCTGGCCTTGGCGAGCCAGGCCAGGCGAGCGCCTTTAATATTGCCTTCCAGCCAGCGCGCCGCATCCAGAAAACTCGGAATATCATCGTCGCCGCAAATGACCAGGGTCGGGACTGCGATTTTGGCAGCTGCAGTGCGAAGGTCGGCGGCCGCCAGCGCCTCGCAGGCCAGGGCATAACCTTCCCCGGATGATTTTTCCAGCGCCGCGCGTACGTAACGGACCGCCTCCGTGTTGTCGGCAACGGATTGCGGCGTGAACCAGATTTTGAGGAGGCCGTCGACGAGCGCTTTCACGCCAGCCCCGCGCGCAGTCGCCGCGCGTTGTGCCCACATGGCCCGAAGCTCATCGGTATAGCGCGGCGTCGTGTCGATGAGGATGAGATGGTCAACGGATGCGGGCTTTGTCGCCGCGAACTGTTGCGCGATGAGGCCACCAAGCGATATCCCCGCGATATGCGCACGCGCAACGTTGTGCCGCGCGAGCAATTCACCAAGTTGGGCCGATAAATCTTCGATTGTATAAGCGCCGGGAGGAACGGAAGAACGCCCGTGTCCGGGTAGGTCATAGGAAATCAGCGTGAAGTCGCGCGCGAGCTCATTGGCAAAATCCCAGAAATGATGATCCACGCCGAGGCAATGCAGGAGGACGAGCGGGGGGCCAGAGCCACGCCGCTCAAGTGAGATCGAGTTTGGATCAAGGCTCGTCATCGGCGGATCCGTAAAGGCTGGTGCGGCCGTAATTCCGTGATGCTACACTGCGGAAAAGCGACACATAACATCCTGCGGGAGGAATTGATGCAACGGATCGGCGCCCTTTCGGCCTTTGCAATCGCTGGTGCCATCGTCTGGACGGCCCCGGCGAGGGGCGAGGAGCATCTGCTGGTCAATGTTTTTCCGGGCCCGCAGCATCTCGCCCTGTACGTTGCAAAGGACAAAGGCATGTTCGCCAAGCGCGGATTGTCAGTCGACGTTGAATTTACGCCGACCTCAAAGGCGCAGCGGGATGCGCTGGCGGACGGCCGCGTGCAGATCGCGCAAGCGGCCGTAGACAATGCCGTCGCAATGGTCGAAAGCGCAAAAAAAGACGTGATTATTGTGTCGGGCGGTAGCAACGGCATGCTGAGTTTGTTCGTACGACCGGAAGTGAAATCGTATGACGACATCCGTGGCAAAGCCGTTGTGGTTGATGCTCCCGACACCGCATACGCGCTTGTGCTTTACAAAATGCTCGCCTTGAAAGGCGTCAAACGCAGCGAGTATGACCTTTTTCAGGGTGGCGACTGCATGCGGCGTCTGAACGGGATCCGCAGTGATCCCAAGAATGCGGCTGTGCTGCTGAACTTTCCCTGCACGGTGCTGGCCGAGCGCGAAGGTTTCCCTAATTGGGGTTCTGCGGCGGACGCCTTAGGCGCCTACCAGGCCGACGGCGCATTTGTCATGCGCGACTGGGCGCAACAGCATCGCGATTTGCTGGTCAACTATCTGCAGTCGATCGTCGAGGCGCTGCGTTGGGCGTCGCGCCCTGAAAACAGGGCGGAGACTGCGGCGATCGTCGCGAAATATCTCAAAGTGGCTCCGGATGTCGCGGAAAAAAGCGTCGAAGGCGCGCTCGGTCCGCACGGCGGACTCGACAAGGATGCGCGTCTCAATATGGCCGGCTTCCGTAATCTACTTCAGCTTCGCGCCGAGATGATTGGCGGATCCCCGGAAATGAAGCCCGAAAAATATCTCGATCTTTCATATTACGACCGCGCCGTTACGGGCTTGCCGTAGGGCGGCAGCTTCCCTGACAGATGAAGGCCAGGCCTTTTACTGACGTACCCCGCGGTGTCCCCACTGCGGGAACTTCCGGTTCGTCGGTAGCGAGAGCATCGACTTTGAGCGTGCATCCCCCCTTCGGCGGATTCCTGATCCGGCAATTTCCGGGTGTTTGTATCCCTAAGGTTTGCATTCCGCGTTGAATGGCCGCAGTTTTCTCGACGGCTGGCGGGAGCGGTTTCGTGCCTATATGGTGCTCCGCCAAGTCGGGCGTACCATTGGTATGCGCTCATATTGAACTCTGAGTAACGTCGAATGACGCGCAAGCAACGACGCTTGGTTCTGATTGGCACAAGTCTTTGTGTCCTCGCATTCGCGGCCGGGTTGGTGCTCAGCGCGCTGCGGGACTCGATCGTCTTTTTTACGTCGCCGACGGACGTCGTCGAAAAACAAAGCAAACCAGGCGCCCGTCTGCGCATTGGTGGGCTCGTCAAGCCAGGCAGCGTAGCGCGCGGCGACAATTTGCTGGTGCGCTTCGCGATTACCGACGGCAAGACCGACATTCCGGTGCACTATCAGGGCATCGTGCCTGACTTGTTTCGCGAGGGGCAAGGCGTGGTGGCGGAGGGCAAGCTTGAGCCCGGAGGCAACTTTGCTGCCGATACGGTGCTCGCCAAGCATGATGAACGGTATATGCCACGAGAAGTGGTCGACGCTTTAAAGAAGAGCGGGCGTTGGCAGGAGAATGAGGCGAAAGGCCTCGGGAGCACGTCGCGATGATCGCCGAGCTCGGTCATTTCGCGTTGGTGCTGGCGCTGGGTCTGGGCCTGATCCAGTCGATTGCGCCGATCGTGGGTGCGCGTACAGGCGATGCCGCGCTCATGCGCCTCGCCAACTCCACGGCGATCATGCAGTTCGCCTTTGTCGCGTTTTCTTTTGTTGCGCTGATGGCCTGCTACGTTACCTCGGATTTTTCTGTGGCAGGCGTATTCGAGAATTCTCACTCGAGAATGCCGCTGATCTACAAGATCACCAGCGTATGGGGCAACCACGAGGGCTCAATGGTCCTCTGGGTTCTCATCCTTGCTCTGTTCGGCGCGATGGTTGCGGCATTCGGCAGAAATTTGCCCGCGACGCTCAAAGCGCATGTGCTGGCGGTGCAGTCGTGGATCGCCAGCGCCTTTTATCTTTTCATTCTGCTGACATCGAACCCGTTTCTACGGCTGGATCCGGCGCCGTTCGAAGGCCGTGACCTCAATCCAATTTTGCAAGATCCTGGCCTCGCGATCCATCCACCGCTCCTTTATCTGGGCTATGTCGGCTTCTCTATTGCGTTCTCGTTCGCGATTGCCGCCCTGATCGAAGGACGCATTGATGCGGCCTGGGCGCGTTGGGTGAGGCCCTGGACCCTTGCGGCCTGGATGTTTCTGACCATCGGCATCGCTATGGGATCGTACTGGGCCTACTACACGCTCGGGTGGGGAGGCTTCTGGTTCTGGGATCCGGTGGAAAATGCATCATTGATGCCCTGGCTCGCCGGCACGGCGCTCCTGCATTCCGCTGTCGTCATGGAAAAGCGCAATGCACTCAAAGTTTGGACAATCCTGCTGGCAATTCTCTCGTTTTCGCTTTCGCTGATCGGCACATTCCTGGTCCGCTCCGGTGTGCTCACCTCGGTGCATGCCTTCGCAACCGATCCGACCCGTGGCGTTTTCATCCTTGCAATCCTGATCTTGTTCATCGGCGGCGGTCTCACGCTGTTTGCCTGGCGCGCGCCGATGCTCAAGCAGGGCGGAATTTTCGCGCCGATATCGCGCGAAGGTGCGCTGGTGTTCAACAATCTGTTTCTGACGACCGCTTGCCTCACGGTTTTTGTCGGAACGCTCTATCCGCTGGCCTTGGAGGCGCTGACCGGTGACAAGATTTCGGTCGGTGCACCGTTTTTCAATCTGACCTTCGGCCCGCTCTTTATATCGCTGTTGTTTGTCGTGCCGTTCGGGCCTTTGCTGGCCTGGAAGCGCGGTGACATCCTGGGCGTCGCGCAGCGACTGATGACCGCTTTCGGCATTGGAATTGTCGCGGTTGCCGCTGCCTTCGCCATTGAAAACGGCCGCTCAGTGCTCGCGCCGTTTGGCGTCGGTCTGGCATTTTACGTCATGGCGGGCGCCATAATTGATCTGGTCGAGCGCACCGGTCTTTTTCGGCTGCCGTTTGCAATAGTTCGCATGCGTGCGGCCGGTTTGCCGCGTTCGACCTGGGGCACGGCGGTCGCGCATTTCGGCGTTGCCGTATCCATGCTTGGAATCATTTGCGCTGCAACCTGGGGAAGCGAACGTATCACGGCATTGAAGCCGAAGCAGGTTGCCTCAATTTCCGGATACGAACTCTCGTTCGACGGAGTGACGCAACGGCCGGGGCCAAACTATGACTCGCTGATTGCGACATTCACTGTCCGCAACGGAGGTGTAGTCGTTGGTGTTATGGAGCCGTCCAAACGGACATTTTCTTCGCGCAGCATGACGACCAATGAGGCGGCCTTGATGACAATCGGGGCCAGCCAGCTTTATCTCTCCCTGGGCGATTCGAGTGGCGACGGCTCTATCGCGATCCGCCTTTATCATAAGCCCATGGTCATGCTGATCTGGCTCGGTGCCGTGGTGATGATGCTGGGCGGCGCGCTGTCATTGTCGGACCGAAGGCTGCGTGTCGGGGCGCCGAAGCCGGCGGCAAAATCAGCGTTGCAGGCGGCGGAGTAGCGATGATGCAACGGCTCGGATTGTTGGCGCTACTGTTCACGCTCGTTACGACAGTGCCTTCACTTGCTGTGCAGCCGGATGAAATATTGAAAGACCCGGCACTGGAGGCGCGCGCGCGGAATCTGTCCAGCGAGCTGCGGTGTCTGGTGTGCCAAAATCAGTCGATCGATGATTCGGAGGCTCCACTTGCTCGTGATATCCGGCTGCTGGTGCGTGAGCGTCTGACGCAAGGCGACAGCGACACGCAGGTGCTCGATTTTTTGGTATCGCGTTATGGTCAGTTTGTATTGTTGAGGCCCCGCCTGGAATTGCAGACGATTCTCCTGTGGGGCTTGCCCCCGGCTGCTTTATCGGCGGGCATCATTGGACTTTTGATAACGGCGCGCCGTCGGAGAAGACTTGCTATTGACACCGCTCCACTCAGCCCCGACGAGCAACAACGACTCTCGACACTCGTGCATCGCGATTAGCGATACCCAAGGTACAAGACCAAATTGAAGAAGAGTTGCGGCAACGTCTCGTTTGCCTACGGGAGATAACTCTGAATCAGGCCTGACGTTGAGCAGGTGATCTCACTTCAGATCGAATCAATTGTACGCAAATGAATCCGACGCAAGAAGAGCGCCTCTATAGCCTTTATCTATAGCAACGCAGTCTGTTTCATCCGTTGCAGCCGCGATTTTCCCAACAGCACCGCGACCTGCGATCTGTGGCTTGCGCTCTAGGCCAACTGATTTGCGTTCTCGTCCAAGTACCTATTGTCCACTTGGCGTATGTGTCTGTCCGCCAATCGCCGCCAGTCGGACAGGTTGTCATGTCGCATACGCCGCGTAGTCGTCTTGTAGCGGAGATTTCGCGTTCGCGCGGAAGTGTTGGAAGCGTGCATGACCATCTGATCGCATCGGTGGTTTCGGGCAAAACGAGGGATGAGGAACGCCGGTCGTCAGAGGTTTTTTCTGACTGCCGTGCCGGCCGAGAGATGAAAGAAGAGCAGGGACTGACACGACTTATCGGCGACATCTACGACGCGGCGCTTGGCTCGTCGCGGTGGCCCGACGTGCTTGCCCAGATTGCGAGCTTTGTCGGCGGTCAGGCCGCGGGGCTGCTGTCGAAGGATGCGGTCAGTAAATACGGTAACGTCTACTATCAGTCGGGCGTCGATCCGTACTATGTCGCGCTCTACTCGGACGAGTACTGGAAATTCGACCCCGTTGCGCGGCTGGCCGAGTGCGAAATCGGCCATATCGTCAGCATTCCGGACCTCATGTCATATGATGAATTTCGCGCTGGCCGTTTCTTTCGAGAGTGGGCGCAGCCACAGGGCTGGATCGATGCTGCCAACGCTGTCCTCGAAAAAACCGCGACCAGCTGTGCCTACCTCAGCGTGTTGCGTAACGTGGCAAGCGGCATGGTCGATGACGAATTGCGCCGGCGCATGCGGCTCATCGTGCCACACGTCCGTCGCGCGGTGCGCACCGGCAGGGTGATCGATCTCACACAGGCTGAAGCTGCGACCTATGCGGATATCCTCGATGGGCTGAGCCCGGCGATCTTTCTCGTCGACGCCGAAGGGCTGATTGTCCACGGCAACGCCGCGAGCCGCTTGTTGTTGGACAAAGGCGAGATGTTGCGCGCGACCAATGGACGGCTGAGCGCCAGCGATGCGCAGGTCGACCAGGCGCTGCACAGTGCCCTGGTCGCCGCCGGCGCCAGCAGCGAAGAGGAGATCAGCGGCAAAAGCACCGCAATCCCGCTGCGAGCGCGGACAGGGGAGCGTTACGTTGCTCACGTCCTGCCTTTGAGCGCCGGTGAGCGCCGCAAGAGTGGCCCGGCATCGACCGCCGTCGCGGCTATTTTCGTGCGCAAGGCGGAGCTTGAAACCGCGCCGCCATCCGAGGTTATTGGAAAAACCTACAAGCTCACGCCCACCGAATTGCGTGTTCTGCTTGCCATCGTCAATGTCGGCGGCGTCCGTCAGGTCGCCGGCAATCTCGGCGTCGCCGACACGACAATCAAGACTTATCTCGGCCGCCTTTTTGAAAAAACCGGCGTCAGCCGTCAGGCCGATCTCGTCAAGCTGGTGGCGGGATATTCCAGCATGTTGGTGAACTGAGAACGTCGCGTCATCCTTTTGGACGACGTGTTGGGGGCAAACAATTCTCTGGCGCCAAAGAAATTTATCAACGGTTCGAGAGTCTCCCAGCAAGCTGTCAATTTTAAAACCGTGGTGTTCAGTCGCAGTTCATTGCAGCGCGACTAAAAAGTGCTGGTCGAATGGAATTGGCGGCACGACGGTCAGGACCGAATCTTGTCGTGCTCGGAACAGACGGGAGATTTCGATGCGCATGGCCAGGACAATTCAAAACTTAACGTTCATTGGATCATTGGTAGTCGGAACGGCAATCGCCGTCGGGCCCGCGACCGTTATGGCTGCGCCCGCAAATGGCGTGAATAAGACTCATCCCCCTATGCCTCCGGCGTCGAACGCAGCCATCGCGAGCGCCAGGTACACAGGTGGTAGCCCCATCGTTGAAATAATTCGCGATCACCAGCATCCTTACGTTCCCCCGAAGCAAAAACACGCACATGTGCCGCCGCCAAGATGGGATGGCAACGCGCCACATCCGGCGGTGGATCCGCCAAATCCGAACGCGGTTGTTCATGATCATCGCCACGCAGAAGGGCCGCCTGCCGAGCCGCCGCCGCTTTATCCTTCTTCGAAGCGTGACGCTAACGGTGTTGCAGACCATCGCACGGAGGGAGTCGTACAGGTCACGGACCATCGGCCCGGACAAAATCCGAACACGGCAATTATCGTCAAAACGGTGAATCCCGACGGCACGATCCGAGAAGTCGCCATCCAGAAGCAGTCCGTCTGTTTGGGCAAGTGCGACTGGTACGACATCATTCCCGGCCTGGGCTCACTCTTTTGACGCCGACCGAGTCATTCGTCGACTACGCAGGTGCCGGAATTATTCCGGCGCCTGCAACGACCGTGTGAGGAGTGTGTGATGCGACATCCGTACTACATGGATCATGTCGATGATCGAAAAAAGTCCCGGCAGATTTTGCTGCGGCTTCTGGTCGTCTATTTTTCCTTGGGAGTGCTTCTTGTCGGGGTTACGCATGTCAGGGACAAGTTCATCGGTCCGCAGCCGAAGCCGCTGCAGCAGGAAGCGGTGGCCCGTTGACTGGATGAACTAACCAGCGGAATGCTCGCCCGTGCCATCACAGCGGAGGGGATGGGCCTCGCCAAGCCGCAACACGCCTTTGTGAGCAGCCCTTACAGAGCTCAGATAACAAAACGCCGCGGCTTTTTTTTGCCACGGCGTTTTGCCGTATTGAATTGCCGCACCAGGCAGTGTGGGCGGTCTGCGGTCACTCGCCAAAAGACGGCGGCGGAGGCGGCGCAATACGTGTTGGTGCCAGCTGATTTCGGAATCAGCTGGTTCGGATAACGATAGATACGGTCTGCCGACGGCAACACCGGATAGGCGGTCAGTGAGATCTTCGGCTGTGAATAGATCACGGCGGCCTGGATCGCCGCCATCGCCATGGCCTCATTCACACAACCGCCGTTGGCCGCCTGACCGGCACTGCATCGGGATTGCGCGGAGGCCGCGCCCGGCAGTGCTATGAATGCCGCTGCCGCCGCTATCAATGAGAATCGCAATGTGCGTTTCATGGTGCACCTCACAGTTTGACGTTGATGCCGATCGATGTTTGCCAGCCGCTTCCCGATATGGGCGGCACCGTAGCGGCCGGCAGAATTAGGCTTTCGAGGCTATCAAGTTTGCCGCCATCGAGAGCCGGATTTTCATTTTCGTGGGTCCACACGCCTTCAACGCGTGCGTTGAGTGTAACGGACGGCGATGGCGCGTATTGCGCAAGAATGCCGGCCGACCAACGCGTCTTTTGCGGCACGAACTGGAGCGTGGCCGAGTTGTAGCTGTTGCGGTCGCGATAGAGGACGCTGCCGGTCGGTCCGACCTGGAAATCCCCGAGCGGGACCATATGCTGCAGCCCGACGCGGTAGACGCCCGAGTTCGAATTCAGCGCTTCGACGATCAGCGCGTCGGCGCCCGGAAGCAGCACTTTGTTGCGATTGGACAGCGCGACCGATGCGCTCAACGTGGTCGAACCAATTGTTTCGGACCACTTGTAGGAAGATTGAAGCGCAAGAAGATATCGCTTGCCGGGCTTGAGCGTTTGCGCGCCGTCGACAACGGTGGGTGTCTCCCAGGTGATTGTACCCGTTAGGCCCGCGGCAAAAGCCCCGGTCTGGTAGTTCACGGCGCCCGTGACAGTGAGGTTGTCGCCGGGATCGACATTGCTGGTCAAAAACGGATTCAAGGGGTTGGTTGCTGAATCCTGATCGAACCTACCGCGCCAGGTGTACCCGACACTCGTTGTGACCAGCAGCGACTCGGTGATCGGAAAATTGAAGCCGCCCGTCGGCCCGAGATTGAAGCCTTCGCCAAATGTCGAGATATCGACGAAATCGGGGTCCATGCGCGCGTTTACAGCTGGTCCAAACAAGGCTGTTTTTCCCGTCGGCAGGTTGGTGTTCAACGAAACAAAGGGTTGGACACCTTGCCAGCCGAGATAGGTGATTGTTCCGGACGCGACCGTATCAGTCGTCGTCTGAACGTTGCCTGATAGGCCTGTTGTCGATTGGACAGCTCTTACCCAGCCACCGCGGGCCGTGAGATCGACGCTAAACGTCTCGGCGGGCTTACCGGTCAGTTGCACCGCCACCGGTGTGTAGAGTTGCCAGCCTCTTCCCGCGCTACCATCCGGCGGCACCTCTAAACGGATGACGCGCAATAGTGCGGTTGCTGTCATCTTACCACCAATGATAGCGCAGCAAAAAAGCTTCACATTGGCGGTTTCGGCCGCCCAAAGGCCGGCTTCGCGTTAGAGGTGCTGGCCCTGAAAAGCGCACTTCGAGGAACAACTTCGTCGTCCGCTGTGGGCTGAAATTACGCCAAATCTCATATTTGTGGAAAAAGCTCCCTTGTTGAGGGGGCGTCTTGGGACACCGGCCCGCCTGTCACGGCGCGGTTTTGGAAAGGACGAATTTGACGACTTCTCGTTTGCTCAACAGGACGACTCCGATGAATCCAGATGGTTGTTTCTCTACGGTCCGATTTTCGACCGCCGACCTGCCGGAAAAAGACCGGGCCGCGATGTGGCGCGATCACTATTGCCGTATGGCGATGAAGCTCGATATTGAATCCCTCAATGACGCGCCGCTGGAGTGCTCCATCCTGGCCCGTACTTTGCCCGGTGTGCATGTGATGTCGACGGCGATGTCGTCGGCCCGGATCAAACGCACGCGCGAATTCCTCGCGGATGGCAACGGCGATCTCATCTTCCTCATCAATCAATCTGGGCTCGTCGTCGCGCACGCGCGCGGCCGCGATGTTGTGATGCGCGAAGGCGATGCGCTACTGATGAGCGCCAGTGAAGTAAAGGTATTTGATCGCCCTTCGCATGGCGGTTCGCTGTCATTCCGCATTCCACGCTCGATCCTGTCGTCGCTTATTGCCGACGTTGATGATGCCGTGATGCACCTCATCCCGCAGAACACAGAGGTGCTCAAGTTACTCGCGGGCTACGCTGCCCCGCTGTTCAACGACGTCGCGTTGGCGACGCCTGAATTCCGGCGCACGGCCGTCAATCACCTGCACGATCTGGTGGCGCTCGCGCTCGGCGCGCGACACGATGTGGCCGCGCTGGCCAACGGACGTGGCATGCCCGCGGCGCGGCTTAGAATGGCCAAGGCCTACATTATCGCAAACAGCAATCGGCGGGATCTGTCGGTCGGCACCGTGTCGGCACATCTCGGTTTAACACCACGCAATCTTCAGCGGCTGTTCGAGAGCGAGGGCACGACGTTCTCAGAGTTCCTGCTCGCGCAGCGCCTCAGCCGCGCGCACCGCATGCTGACCGAGCCGCGGCTCGCGCAAAGCGCCGTCGGTGCGATCGCTTACGATGCCGGCTTTGGCGACCTGTCTTATTTCAATCGCTCGTTCAAGCGCCGTTACGGCGCGACGCCGCGCGACATCAGAAATACCCGGCAAGATGTCGGATCGAGTGTCGCATAACACGAGCGATATTTTTCCGGTTTCTGCTTCTTAAAATCATTGTCGGATCAGACTCAGCGCGCCAGTAGCGCGCGAGCCGTCACGACGCTTGCGCTTCCATTTGCGCGGCACATTATCACTCGTCATTCGAACGGCCCCCGCCAAACGAATGACCTAAAACAACATCGAACAATATTGAACAACATTGAGTGACATCGCGCGGTCAGTACACACAGGCTCCCTTGAACGGATGACGGCGCGCTCACTTCGTGCGTACACGCGATCCAAGAATAAACAGTTCAATACAACTTCGTTCAAGCGTTGTTCATCGCCGCGCGTGTAACTCGCTTGCATGCTGAATCGCATGATGGAGCGAAGTATGGTCAAGCCGGAAGCCAACAGTGGCTCGATGCCAGATACGGTTGCGCCGTCGACCATACGATTCTCGACATCCGATTTCCCCGAAAAAGACCGGCTTGAAATGTGCCGTGAACAATGTCGTCGCATGGCGCTCAAAATCGATTTCGAACCGGCAACGGATACCGCGTTCGAATGCGCGGTAGCGGCACGCGCATTGCCGGGCGTGAAATTGTTTGCCTCGAAGATGTCAGCCGTCCGCATCAAACGGACGGAAGAAAGCACCTTATCCGACGGCGAAAATTTCGTTTTCCTGCTGAATCAAAACAGCGCAGCGGCTGTGTCGGCGCGCGGCCGCGAGGTCACTCTCAATGTCGGGGACGCGGTTCTGATGAACACCTCTGAGGTTAAAATATTCGACCGCCGCGCCTATGGTGGCGCACTTGCCCTTCGCGTCCCGCGATCCGTGCTGACATCGATCGTCTCCCATGTCGACGATGTGGTCATGCATCCGGTGTCGCGGCAGGTTGGCATTCTCAAGCTGCTGGACGGCTACACGGTTTCGCTGCTGAACGAGGTCAAGGTGCCGTCGCCGGAACTGCAACGCACCGCCGTAAACCATTTGCATGATCTCGTTGCGCTTGCGCTGGGCGCAACACATGACGCCGCCGGAATTGCGATGGGGCGTGGGCTCCCGGCGGCGCGGCTGCGGTTAGCGAAGGCCTATATTATTGAAAACAGCAACCGGCGCGATCTGTCGGTCGGCGCCGTGGCCGCGCATCTCGGCCTCACGCCACGCAATCTGCAACGGCTGTTCGAAGGCGAGGGCACCACGTTTTCCGAATTCCTGCTCGCCCAGCGGCTGAGCCGCGCCTACACCATGCTCACCGAGGCGAACTGGGCGCAGAGCCCGGTCGGTGCCATCGCTTACGACGCGGGCTTTGGCGACCTGTCTTATTTCAATCGTTCCTTCAAGCGGCGCTATGGCGCAACGCCGCGCGACATCAGGAACGCGGTGCCAAGCGACAACTGCCTCAAATAAGTCTGACGATCACGACAAGCAGAACGTGATACGCGACAAAATGCAGGTGATGCGCGACAAACCGCACGTGATCGATGTGCAGGTCACAAACTGGCGAAAAAATCTTTTAGGCTCCGCGCGCTTCATCATCATCACATGAAGGAATGCGCGTCATGCAGTGGCTACTCCAAACGTCCGAGCACTATCGTTTGCAGCTTCGTCAAGGCCCGTTCTTCAAGAGGCTTTCCAGCGTCGAGCGTCCGAATGATCTGCAATGGGTTCATCAGCTCATTCATCAATCACGCGAATTCACGCAGGCGCTTTGCCTGCGCTATTCACTGTGTCACGACCGGCGTTACCAACCGGTCTTTGCCGAGCACGCGCTCGAGGAAGCCGACCATCCCGATCAGCTTATTGCGTGGATGAAGGAGCACGGGTTCCTGGACGGTGCGGAGCCGGCTGCCGTGCCGGCAACGCAGGAAACGCTCAATTGCACGGCGTTTTCGTGGCGCAGCGCAATGCGCGAGCCGCATGATGTGCAGGTCATCGGGCTCAATTTGCTCAGCGAAAGCGTTGCCTTCGACTTCTATTCGGCCGTCATCCCGGTTCTCGACCGGCTGGATATCCTGAGCGGGCGTTACTGGAAAGTGCACACCGACGTTGACCAGCATCATCTGACGATGGGGATGGACCTGTGCGAACCGGTGGCAGCCGATTCGACCAAGGGCCGGCTTTACCAGCGCGTGCTGTGGCATTCGGCGTCGCTCTACCATCAGATGCTCAGCTCCTGGGTCGGAGAGCGCGTCGAGCCGTTGCCGCAGCTGCAATAGTCCCCCCGCAATTCACTCCAAACGCACAATGCAAACTCCCGGTGCGGCGTCGCATCGGGGTTTTGCGTTCAGGGTTCTGGAAGCCGGTTGCGCACATTTGTTTCGTGCGACGCCCGCGCCGCGATGTCATCTGAACAGATGATATTTTACACGGCGTCGGAGTGTAGTGCGCTAAGACGAAGTCATCCAAACAGACGACGCACCCAAAATTTTTTTACGCCATCGTCATCTGACAATTCATCGGCGCTTTAAACAACGAGTTGTTCAATCGCGGTTCATGCGCGCGTGTGTAGATCGTTCAAGAAAAGGTTTCGGCAGAGAGTGCAACACCGGTCGCGCGGACGGATAGGAGTTTGATATGAGCAAAGTTTTCGTCGTCGCTCTTGGCCTCGTGAGTCTCGGCAGCTTGCCTTTACGTTCAATCGGCTCGTGCAGAAAAAAAGATTTGTGACCCCAACCAAATATATTGGAGTTGCATGAACAATGGGCATCCGGGGTGCACTCGGACGCTTACGTCGACGCCTGCACCAAAAAAGCCGAACCAATGTTACAGGGAGAAGCCGGAAAATCAGGTGCGCAATGGCCCATTCCAGCCCGGTCGCGATGCTCCGCCGAAAGGCAAAGACGGCGATTCAAAGGGCGGCGGCAGCAAACCCAAACCCGGTGCGCATCGGACCGCCGACGGCGGCATCATCATGGTCACGCCGGAAGGCAAGGAGTGGGTCTGGAACGGCAAATATTCACCCCCTGTCGTGACGATCAACAGGGCCGGCTACCAGGTCGTCATTACGGTCAAGCAGGGCGATCCGGATGTCACCCAGATGCGATACGTCAATGGGCAACTTTATAATATAGCGGACCCCAAATATGCCGATGCGATCGCAGCCGAGCAGGCGGGAAAATCCGCCGGTTCAAAAGGCGGCTCCAAGGGCGGAACGAAAGTCGGCTATCACCACCCCGCCGGTCCCATTTCGGGCGGCATAACGGCCTTTGGCGCACCGGGACAATCGGCGCCCGTTGCAGGTGCGACGGTAAATTCCACCGGCAACGCCCAGCAAACGTCCATCCGCCCGAAGCAAAATGCCATCAACAAAGTACTGAACCCCGCCGGAACATTCGGCGTCGGCAAACCAAAATATCAGGCGAATTAGTTCGAGGCTGCAATGCGCAAAGCTTTTATCATCGTTCTCGGCCTCGTGAGTCTCGGAGCTCTCACTCAGTTCGCCTTCGCCGAACAGCCAAACAATTGCGCCGAAGAATACGCTGGTTGTGCAGCCGACGCGATGAATGCGATGAACGGGCGAAGCTTGCACCTTTGCTCAATGACGCTACACACATGCGTCAAAAACAATGCGGATCGAGGATACAATCAGTACGGCGAACGCCTGGCTTCGAATAAAGAGAGCAAGTCCGGCGGCGGTGGCGGCAGCAAACCTAAGCCGGGCGCGCATCGGACCGCCGATGGCGGCATCATCATGGTCACACCGGAAGGCAAGGAGTGGGTCTGGAATGGCAAATACTCGCCGCCTGTCGTTACGATCAACAGGGCTGGCTACCAGGTCATCATCACGGTGAAGCAGGGCGATCCGGATGTCACCCAGATGCGATACGTCAACGGACAACTTTATAATATCGCCGACCCCAAATACGCCGACGCGATCGCGGCCGAGCAGGCGAAGTCGGGCGGTTCGAAAGGTGGTACAAAGGGCGGAACGAAAGTCGGCTATCACCACCCCGCCGGTCCCATTTCGGACGGCGTAACGGCCTTTGGCGTACAGGGACAATCAGCACCCGTTGGGGGTTCGGGAGCGATTGCCACAGCCACAACTTCGAACTCAAAAGCGAACACGCAAAATGGCATCGTCCGCCCGAAGCAAAACGCCATCAACAGCGTATTAAACCCCGCCGGCGCATTCGACCTCGGCAAACCGAAGCTTCACGCGAATTAAGTCGAAGCAAGTCCAGAAGCGAGCTTGAGACGATTCTGCGTGGTGCATGCGACGTCGTCCATCCTCCATTTGAAGGATAGATCTTGCATAGTCGAGGTATGCGTTGCGCGCACCTTGGCCCGGCGCAAGAAAGAACTCCCCGCCTGAAACTTGTTCAAGCGAGGTTCATCGGCACCAATGTAAAACGGCCGCATGATCGTATTGATGGGCGCGACAAAAGCGGCGCCGGTGCGCAAACAGGAGTTGAACTTGCGGAACGTTCTTATCGTCGCTCTTGGTCTGGTGATCTTCTCTGTTTCCGTTGCCGGGCAGCCTGCGCTTGCAGATTGCCGGAGCGAGAACGCCGCCTGCGTCAAGGGCGCGTCGTCGCCGTTCGATTTTGTCGCTTGCGGATCTCTCTTTCGGACCTGCGCGGCGAACCACGCCATTGCGGCCCAGCAGCAAGCCACGCAGACGCAGAATTCCCCAAAATCGGCAACGCAAAATGCCTCGCCGCACGCGCTCCGGGCGCCGGTCGTGCGCAGGCCGTGATTACGTTTGCGATAACCCGTCACCCGAAGCAAACGCCGGACGAATGACCTTTGGCATCGACCGCCGGCCGTGGTCGTTGCGTGGGGCGTCATTTGTCAATGTGCAGAAGGTTCGCAGCCTGCACCTGAACGTCTGAAACTGAATCGTTCAATCGCGGTTCATCGGACCGCGGTTATAAAAATCAGATCAGGCGACGTTCAATCGCCGTCCTGTGAACGTCAAGACGAACAGGAGATTGCAATGTGCATAGTTCTTAACGCTGTCCTCGGAATCGCGAGTGTTGTGGCATTTGCCCAGCCCGCTTTTGCCAGATCGGCTTGCGATGAGCAGCGCGACCTTTGCTACTCCGAAGCCGGGCGAGCCAATAAAGCCGCCAAAAAGTGCGACGCAGATTTTGCCTATTGTGTTGGCTCTAACACGTCAGCACGCGCAACTCCGACCGTGCCGACCGTTCCGGGCCTGGGGGCGCCCATGGTGCAGCCTTATCCGACGGCCGCAGTGCCAGTTAATCCTGGGTCAGGCGTCAATGTGCATTCTGCAAACGCGAGAGCGGTCGGAAATCTCGTAATCATATCGCCGCCTTCCGCCCCGCCATCGACCTCCCCGGGTTCGTCATCAGGGGGTGGCTCGTCATCGCAGGGCGGCTCGTCAAACCAGGGCGGATCATCATCGGGCGGCGGCGGGTCATCAGGAAGCAGCAATTCCTCAACCCACGTCAGGGCGAACTAGTCCAGTGCAAATTGCGAAACTTCTTCCGACGCGCCAGGCGTGTCGGACGCGAGCACATAATCACCGAACCAGTAGTGTTCCCGCTTCACGTGCGCCGCTTGGCGGATTTTAGTTTTTCGTTTCTGTCCAAGCAAACGTCGCGTGCGCCCAAGTTTTTATTGACAGCAAACAGTAAAAGAATATCGCGCCGTAGACCATTTTTACTTTCGTGGGCTTCACCGGCGATGTCTGTTGTCGGTGTGGGGCCGCTTTCGCGGCAAGGCGGCGAATGTTTTGAAGGCAGGTCGTGAGCTTCGCCCCCACTAGCGCGAGCGACCGCGTCAACGAAACGTTCGCCGCCATTTCTACAAATGCGTATCCAGGCGCGTATCCACAGACGTGTAAATGCCGCCTGGTTGCGGTCCTTCGAACATCTCCACGACGCCACAGGGCCATCAATGAACACCCGCTTGGGAATTTCTCTGGGCGCTCTCTGCTTTGCTGCCGTGACGCTGTCTGCATCGCGTTTATCCGCACAGATGCCGCCGGCGATTATCGTGTCGGGCGAGACGATCGTGACGACATTCCACGCCGAAGGCGCGCAGATTTACGAGTGCAAGCACGACCCGGGAAACAAGCTGTTCTGGATGCTGCGCGAACCGGTTGCAGCTCTGATCGTCGACGGCAAGACGGTTGGATTTCACGCGGCTGGGCCAAATTGGCAGCACATCGATGGAAGCTCCGTGCGCGCCAAAATGGTGAGCGCTGCTCCGGGCGCCACATTCAGCGATATCCCGTGGCTCAAGCTTGAGGCCACGGACCACCATGGTGAGGGTGTTTTGTCGCGTGTTGCTACGATCCAGCGCGTCAACACGAAGGGCGGGGCGATGCAAGGTTCATGCGAAACCGCGGGCGCCTATCGCAGCGTGCCGTATTCAGCGGACTACGTATTCCTGCGCAAACGCGGATGACCATCGGAATTTCGCATTGCCGCCCGACGGCAATCGCGGCGCCAATTTGTCCAATTGAATAGCGTTTCCGCCCAAGTTCTTTGGAGCGCGAGCCGTTAGGTTGCGCGTGCCAAATATCGCAACCGCGGTCTGGCGCGCGCCAACTCTGACAGGGCGGGAAGTTCGAATGACAATACTGGTTTTCGCCGTGGCCGGTTTTCTCGTCGGTGCGCTGCTCGGGCTTTGCTTCAAAGTGTATATCCAGCTTCCTGTGACAATCGTCAGCCTTGCCGCGATCGCCGGTGTCGGGTTCAAGTACGAAAGCAGCCTGGGGTTCGTTCTCTTCGTCATATTCCTGGGCATAACTGTTCTGCAGATGGGTTACCTTTTCGGCTCAATCGTCGGCGTCTATATCGCCAAGGCCAATGAGCAAAAGCGCCGCTCTGGAATCATCGAGACGGCACAGCGGCTATTTCGGCACTCCGAGACTTGATCTCGCCTCACGCCACATTGCGGGCAGCAATTGCCACACGGTGACGCCGGACGCGGTCTTCGTCGACATCGACGCCGAGTCCAGGCCGATCCAGGCCATCGACGTGACCTTGTGCGGTCGGGATGGGATGAGCCGTCACGTCTTCGGCGAGACCCGTGTGCGTGAGCGTGAGCCCCCAGGAAATATTGGGGATGACGGACGCCACGTGAAGCGCCGCCGCGCAGGCGACGCTTGATTCGCCGGTCTTGCAGGAGATATTCACGCTCATACTGAGCCGTTCGCAAAGCTGTCCTGCTTCGGTGACCGCGCGAACGCCGCCAAGCTTGATGGCTTTCAGGCTGACGCCGCGCGCAGCCTTGTGCTCGTGATGCCGTTTGATGTCGTCGAGCGAATGAATGCCTTCGTCGGCGCCGATTGCGATATCGGTCGCCGCCGCGACTGAGGCCATACCGGCAAGATCTGAGGCCTCGACCGGCTGCTCGAAAAAATCGAGTCCGGATCCCTTCACCGCGTGCACATAGGTGAGGGCCTGCTTTATGGTGAAGCCCTGGTTCGCGTCAGCCGAAATGAGCATGCCATTGCCCAGAGCCTTGCAGATGTCACGCGTGCGCGCGGCGTCGTTTTCGGGCGTATCAATTCCGACCTTGATTTTGTAAGCAACGAAGCCGCCGGCCTTTTTCTTTTCGGCATCGCGCAGATCGCCGTCATAGTCGCCGCCGCCGATCACGCCGAGCAGCGGCATCCGGCTGCGTTTCCTGTCGCCCAGCAGGGCATGGACCGGCTTTCCGGTCGCGCGGCCGGTGAGATCATGCAGGGCGATCTCGAGCGCGGCCTTGGCGCCGTGATTGCCATACATGCGGCCATCCATAGCGACCAATGCACCCGCAATATCCGAGGCGTCGCGGCCGCAGAGCGCAGAACTGAGATAGTGAATCGCCGAGACGATGCTCTCCAGCGTATCGCCGGTCATCACAGGCGCGGAAGCCGCTTCGCCCCATCCAATCACGCCGCTGTCAGTCTCGATGCGCACCAGCACGTTATCGGCGCGCCGCACTTCTTCACCCGCCATAATGACGGGCTTGAGCATCGGCAGGCTGACCGCGATCGGCTCGATCGTCTTGATTTGCACGCCGGTTACCTCGGGCTTGTCGCAGTTGCGCCCGCCGACGGATCAGCCGAGGGCGGGCGCTTACAGGTTTGTCTTACAGTTTAGCGATGCCGGCCTGATTGATGATGTCGCGGAACATGGTGATTTCCTTGGTCACCCGCGCCCAGGCCGCATCGGCGCCCTTCGGCCGCACCTGAAAGCCCGACTTGTAGAGCTTTTCCTTCATCTCATCGGTGGCGAGCACTTTCAGCGTCTCTTTCTCCAGCCACTTGACGATCTCGGTCGGCGTCTTGGCCGGCGCGAGCAGCACGGTGTCCGTCGCAAACACGAAGTCCTTGTAGCCGGCCTCCTGCATGGTCGGCACATCAGGCATATCCGGCCAGCGGCTTTCGCCGGTGACTGCAAGGCAACGCAGGGTGCCGGCCTTGATATGCGGCGCGGCCGGTGGCAGCGAACCCGAGCTCAATTGCGCGGTCCCGCTCAGCAATGCCTGGATGGCGTCGCCGCCGCCCTTGAAGACGACGTCTTCCAGCTTGGGAAGTTTCTCCTGGAGCTTGAGCACCTCGAGCTGAATCTGCGGTGTGGTGCCGATCGGTGGTGTCGCGCAATTGTATTTTTCCGGATTGGCGCGCGCCAGCGCGACGAATTCCTTCATCGTCTTCGCAGGCAGATCTGATTTGACCACAAAAGTGTTGGGTGAGGTTGCGAGTTCGCTGACGCCGACGAAGTCCTTGAGGGGGTCAAAAGGAATCTTGTTGTAGAGACTGACATTGACCGAAAGAGCGTTGGTCGCGAGCAGGATCGTGTAGCCGTCCGGCTCGGCGCGCGCGGCATTGCTGAAGCCGATATTTCCGCCGGCGCCGCCGATATTTTCAATGATGAATGTTTTGCCCGTTGATTGCTGAAGCGCGGCGGCCGTGACGCGGCCGACGATGTCCGATGGTCCGCCGGGCGTATTGGCCACAATGATCTTGACCGGGCGGTCCGGATAGGCGGCATAGGCCGAGCGGGCGCGCAAGAGCGCCGGTGCGGCAACGCCGGCAGCCAGCGCGGCTTTGATGATGCTGCGACGCGTGGGCGTCGCCTGTCCGTTGGCTGTTGTCATTGTCCTCCCCTGAGTTTTGGCATTATTTTCTGATTAGCGCTGTCCTGTCTCTTAGGCTAAGCTTTTGCGAATATTGGAGCAATGGTCTCAAAAAACATGCGCCCGCGGTTGATCAAAGATCGCGAATTTCACGATATTCAAACCGCACCGGTCCGACCGTTCTGCCCATGACAGATACAACAACGCGAGCGACAGCCTGGCACGAAATCGTGCTCGCAACTCTCAAAGCCAATGACGTCAGGCTGGTGGTCTACGTCCCTGACCGGGTGTTCACGCTTCTGATCAAGGCCATTCACGCAGACAAATTCTTTACAACCTTTGCAGCCACGCGCGAAGAAGAGGCACTGGGCATTATCACTGGTGCGTGGATGGGCGGTATGCGTGGCGCCGTGCTGATGCAGACCAGCGGTTTCGCCACCATCCCAAATGCGCTGGCGTCGCTGGTTGTGCCGTCACAAATACCGGCGCTGATATTCGTGTCGGAACGCGGCACGCTTGGCGAATTCAATCTCGGTCAGGCGCTTGTGTGCAAGACGATGCGGCCGGTGCTCGATTCGCTCGCCGTCGAAAATATAACGATCACGCGTCACGACGAGCTTGCGTTTATCGTCGACCGCTCCATCAAGCAGGCCATTGCGACGCAGGCGCCCGTCGCCTTCATTCTTTCGCCTTTGCTCACAGGCGGAAAAGTGTTCGAGGCTTGATGCCATGATCGCGACGCAGACCGGAGCCATCGGCGCCCACAACGCGAAAGTGATGAATCGTTTCGAGTTGACCAAACGGTTGGTCGAGCAACTCAAACATGACGAAGCGGTGATCGGCGGCATCGGTAACGCGAATTTCGATTTGTGGGCGAGCGGCCAGCGGCCGCAGAATTTCTACATGCTCGGCAGTATGGGCCTTGCCATTCCGATCGCGCTTGGGGTCGCGATTGCGCAATCGCGCCGGCACGTGATCGCGCTTGAGGGGGACGGCTCGCTGCTGATGCAACTTGGCTGTCTGGCCACCGTCGCCGAGCGCGCGCCGAAGAATCTCACCATCGTCGTTTGGGACAACGGCATCTACCAGATCACCGGTTCGCAGCCCACGCCAGGTGCAGGAGCAGCGGACCTCGTCGCGATTGCGCGCGGCGCCGGCATTGCCAATAGCGCTTGGGCTGCCGACGAAGGCGATTTCGATCGCCTGATCGCATCAGCGCTTAAAGCCGGGAGTCCCAGTCTGATTGCCGTGCGGATCGACAGCAAACCGGCCATTGGCGCCACAGATCGCGACCCGGTGCAGATCCGCGAGCGCTTCATGCGAGGGCTTGGCGTCAAAGGCGGCGCCGGCAAGTAAGCATTTTCACGGCTGGCGCCGCGTTTGCAGGATCGCTCAGTGGCCGTCTTTTTTTGCGCTTTCGAGAATGCCGGCCGTCATGGCCATGCGCACCAGGTCGGACAGGCTATTGGCCGACATTTTAGTCATCAGATTAGCGCGATAGATCTCGACTGTGCGGGGGCTGATGCCTAGGTCGAACGCAATGACTTTGTTGGGCTTGCCTGCGACCAGTCCTTCAAGGACCTGGCGTTCGCGGTTGGAGAGAGCCGCCAGCTTGTCGTGAATCTCCGCAAGGTCGGCCTTGTGCTTGGCGGCTCCCGCCTCCGTGTTAAGGGCTGAGCGGACTGCCCCGAGCAGCAGATTGTCGTCGAACGGCTTTTCGAGAAAATCGACGGCACCCATTTTCATGGCTTCTACGGCCAGCGATATGTCGCCGTGGCCAGTAATGACGATGACCGGGATATCAACGCCGCTCTCCTTGAGGCGGCGCAACAGGTCGATGCCCGTGATCTCCGGCATTCGTACATCGGTTATGATGCACCCGGATTTGATCGCCGGCAGCACGTCCAGAAATGCCTTGGCTGAGTCAAAACCACGGACGCTGACGCCGGCGGTCTTGAGCAGGAATTCAAGCGATTGGCGCACGGCGTCATCGTCGTCGATTACGTAGACAATTGATTCAGGCTGCATCGTCGACATCTCCTTCATCTACGACCGCAAGCGTGAAATGGAAAATTGTGCCGCCGGAAGGATTCGGCTCGACCCAGATCCGTCCAGAATGAGCCTCCACGATGGTCCGAGAAATTGACAGGCCAACACCCATGCCCTGGCGCTTGGTCGTGATGAATGGCTGAAATAATTGCTCGGCGATTTCCGGCGCAATACCGGAGCCGGTGTCGGCGACGCTGATGCGAACAAATTTATCCTCAACCGGAGTGATAGAGATGACGAGATCGCGCGTTTGCGATGTTTCCATGGCGTCCATGGCATTGCGGATCAGGTTGAGGAGGACCTGCTGAACCTGAACCCGGTCTGCCAGCACCAGATCGACATCGGGATCAAACCGGAATTGAACACGGATTCCACGGTCCTTCACGCCCACCAGCGCAAGGGCGCTGGCCTCTTCGACGAGTTTGGTGATGTTTTCGACCCGCCGCTCGCTCTCACCACGCGAAACGAAGTCGCGGAGCCGGCGGATGATCTGGCCAGCGCGCATGGTCTGGTCGGCGGCTTTCTCCAGGGCATCACGCATCATGATGGATTTTTCATCACGGTTGTCTTCGAGCAGCCGTTTTGAGCCCTTGAGGTAGTTGGAGATGGCCGACAGTGGCTGGTTGAGCTCATGTGCCAGCGTTGAAGCCATCTCGCCCATGGCGGTCAGCCGCGAAATATGGACAAGTTCGGATTGCAACTCCTGCAGGCGCGCTTCCGTCTGCTGCCGTTCGGTCAGATCGCGGATGAAGCCGGTGAAAAAGCGCCGGTCGCCGGATTTCATTTCGCCGACGGCGAGCTCCATCGGAAAAGTAGAGCCATCCTTGCGCTGCCCGACCACAACGCGGCCGATGCCGATGATGCGCCGCTCGCCTGTCGTTCGATAACGTTGCAGGTAGCCGTCGTGACCTCCACGATAGGGGTCAGGCATCAGAATTTTTACGTTCTGGCCGATCGCCTCGGCCGCTTGTAGTCCGAACAGACGTTCGGCGGCGCTGCTGAATGATTGCATGAGGCCGCGCTCGTCGATCACGATCATTGCCTCGGGTACGGTATCGAGAATTGATTGAAGATGTGCTTCGCGTGCCAAGGCATCCCGGCTCATGACCGTCGCCCGCAAGCGGCTGCGATGCAGGGATTCTCCACCCCATGATACGCCGACGCCAATAACCGTGAATGCAATGGCATTGACTAAAATGAGACTCGAAAATGATGCGGCATTCGCCATCAAAAAAAACGCTGCCGCGAGGCTCAGAGTTGTTGCCAGCAGGCCGGGCCCGAAGCCGCCGATGCCGGCCGAGATCAGCACCGGCGGGATGAAATAGAAAAAAATCGTATCGTCATGCAGCACCGGCGTAAGCAAAGCACGGGCCGCCAATGCCAGTGCGACCGTGCTTGGAGCCACCCCGTAGCGCAGTGGCCAGCCCCGGTCGAATGGGGAGGAAAATCCCGTATTCTCAGAGGCTTCGGCCATGCCGGCTCGGTCCATAACACGTCCAGTCCGCCGGGGCGACGTCCCGCAGGCGCCTCCGGTGAATCCCCTATGGAGATTACCTGAATTTCGAAGACTTGGTTCCACCGGTATCCACTGATCATCAGATTTACCGAGGACCAGCGCCATGCTCACCCAGACGATGATCAACCGCGGACCATCACATCGACCTGCGGTTCGTGTTGTGCACCCGGTGCCCTCCGTTGCTCCGCACACACTTGCCGGCCAGTTCGAGCTGATGGGTGCAGCAATGCCTTTCGCGCGCAATGCCGAGATTTACGGTGAGAATGAGCGAGCCGATTATCTTTACAAGGTGATCAGCGGCAGCGTGCGGACGTACAAGGTATTGAACGACGGCCGTCGTCAGATCGGGGCCTTCTACCTGGCGGGCGATCTCTTCGGGCTCGAAATCGGCAGCGAACACACCTTCTCCGCGGAAGCCATCACCGACTGCAAGGTGTTGGTGATCAAGCGCAATGCCCTCGTCGCGCTTGCAGCGCACAACAATGACGTCGCGCACAAGCTCTGGGCCATGACGGCGCGTGAATTGCAGCGCGCCCAAAGCCACATCATGTTGCTCATCAAGACAGCCCAGGAACGGGTCGCCGGATTCTTGCTTGAAATGTCAGCGCGTGGTTCGGCGGGGAACGAAGTCGAGCTGTCGATGTCACGCCAGGACATTGCGGACTACCTTGGACTGACCATCGAAACGGTGTCACGCACCCTGACGCAACTCGAAAACGCCGCGACCATCGCGGTGCCAAGCTCGCGCCGTATCGTCCTGCGCAACCGTGGCGCATTGAGCCGCCTGAACTCCTGAAGGCGAACGCCGTTCTCGCTGACTTGTTCGGTCACACTGGCCCCGGCATCATTCCTTGCCGGGGCCTTTCCTTTCTGATGGCAAAAGACGGCGCGGACAATTTTTCCGCCGTTGTTCCTGTGGTCGGGAGGAGTTAGCCTCGGCATACTTCGTGGACTACGGGCGGGGACCATGGCGAATTTCGATGGGGTCGTGATCGGTGCAGGCCACAACGGGCTGACGCTCGCGGCGTACCTGTCGCGTGCCGGCATGCGGATCGCCGTGCTTGAACGCAATAGTCGCATTGGCGGCGGATCGAGCACCGAGGAGCGCATGCTTCCCGGCTACAAGATGAATATGCACGCCAATTTCTACATGGGGCTTGGACTTTGTCCCTTGCTTGAGGACCTTGAACTTCACCGCTACGGATTTTCCTATATCGAGCCGCCGGTGCAGCAGGCGGCGGCGTTTCGCGACGGCACAGGCATCGTCATCTACAAGGACCTCGACAAGACCTGCGCCTCGCTGGCGCGGTTTTCCAAGCAGGACGCCGAGACGTTCCGCGCGCTCTGGCATACCTATTGCGAAGACATGCGTCCGCTGCTGGTGTCGCTGCTGTATAACGCGCCCTTGCCGCGCGAGCAGCTGATTGACCGGCTGAGCGGTCCAAAAGCAAAAGAACTTCTATCGCACGCCCAGCACGACCTTTTCAGTGTCGTGCGCAAGCATTTCGTCGACGAGCGCATCCGCACGCTGTTCACATCTTACATGCATGTGATTACCACGGAGAACGTGCCCGGCGCCGGCATCGTCTTTCCGGCCATCTTTGCAAATATCGCGAGCTTCACACTGCCGGTCGGCGGCGCAGTGTCGCTGCCCCTTGCCTTGGCGCGGGTTGTGGAGGCGGGCGGCGGTGAAATCATCACCGGCGCGGATGTTAAGGAAATCACGGTCACCAATGGGCGTGCAACCGGCGTGAAACTTGATGATGGCCGCGCCATTAATGGCGGCAAATTCGTCGCAAGCGCTATCGATTTTCCAACCACCGTGCAGATGGCCGGGGAGGAGCTGTTCCCGGAACCCGTGCGCGAAAAGGCGAAAGCCTGGCATTGGGGCAACCATAGTCTGGTGACCCTGCACCTTGCGCTCAAGCACCCACCCGCCTATCGCGCCGCCGCGTTCGATCCGGATATTGCGCGCGCTTATAATATTTTCTTCGGCATGGACCATATCGACGACGTGGCGAGCTGTTTCGAGGATTGCGCGGCGAAGAAATTTCCCAAGGTCCTGATGGGCAACGGCGCTTGCAACAGTCAGTTCGACCCGAGCTATGCGCCGGCCGGAAGACACGTCGCGTTCTGGTGGCCGTTTGCGCCTTATTCGGTCGATGGCTCACCGCAGGAATGGGAGCGCAATCGCACCGACTACACCCAGCGGGTGCTCGATTACTGGCGAATCTACGCGTCGAATCTTGAAGGCGACAACCTGCTCGGGACTTATCTGTTCACGCCGCTCGACGTCGAGAAACTCAACGCCAATATGCGGCAGGGCGCAGTACGCGTGGGTGCGTACGTACCCAATCAGCTCGGTATCAACCGGCCGCATCCGCTGATGCCCGGTTCGCGCACGCCCGTAGAAGGGCTTTATCTCTGCGGGTCCTCGTCCGGCAATGGCGGCGGCATCAATGGCGCGCCGGGTTACATCGCCGCCAACGCGATCGCCGACGATCTGCGCCTGAAGCGCAGCTGGACGCCGGTGCCGGCACCGGAGTGGAAGCATTAGCGGCGGTCGGCGTCAGTCGCCGCCACAACAGCACAGGTGGTGACGATGTCCTCCACGCTTGCGCCGCGCGACAGGTCGCTGATCGGTTTGGCAAAGCCTTGCAGGAACGGCCCGATCGCCTGTGCGCCACCCAGCCATTGCACGAGCTTGTAGGCAATATTTCCTGAATCGAGATCCGGAAAAATCAGCACATTGGCCTGACCGGCGACCGCGCTTTGCTCTTTCACTTTCTTTTGCGCCACATCCGGCACCAGCGCTGCGTCGCCCTGAAACTCGCCGTCAATAGCGAGATCGGGCTCACGCCGGCGTGCAATCGCAAGCGCCTCACGCACCTTGTCGACGCGCGCGTGCTGTGCGCTGCCTTTGGTCGAAAATGACAGCATGGCCACGCGCGGCGGCTCGTCCAAAAGAGCCTGTGCGCTGCGGGCCGATGCAATCGCAATATCGGCAAGTTCGCCGGCGCTGGGGTCGGCATTGACCGCGCAATCGGCGAAAACGAAGGGCCGCGCACCGTTGCCGAGGAAATCCGGCACGACCATGAGAAAATAGCTCGACGGCAGCGCGATCCCTGGGGCGAGGCCGGTTGTCATCAACCCCGCCTCGATCACGCGCCGCGTTGGATTGGCGCAGCCCGCAACCATCGCATCGGCGTCGCCCTGCCGCACCATCATGCCGCCGAAATAAAGCGGCTTGGACACCAGACGCGTCGCCATGGCTGGCGTCATCGATTCGCGCGTATTCGCGAGGACTGCTCCATAACTTTGCAGCCGGACGTCACTGCCCGGATCGAGAATCTCGATCCCTTCCAGCGTGACCTTCAAATCGTTCGCGATCTTTCCGATTGCGTCTGGTGTGCCAAGCAGGATCGGCTGGGCCAGTCCCTGCTGTTTGAGCCGCGCCGCGGCGGCAACAATGCGCGCATCGTCGCCCTCGGGCAAAACGATTTTGCGATTGCGCTGCCGTGCGATATCAAACAAGCGATCAAGCAAATCCATGCTTCTCACCGGGTGAGAAAGACGCGAAAGCTGCGAGCCCTGCGTATCAGGAGTAGGCATCAATGACCGAAACAGTCGAGGCGATCAAGATTCAGCGCGGCCTCAGGGGTGTCTACTTTGATCGCTCGCCTTGCACCTTCATTGATGGCAAGGCCGGAGAGTTACGTTATCGCGGCTACTCGATCCACGATCTGGCCGAACACTCAAGTTTTGAGGAAACCGCATGGCTGCTTATGAATGGCGAATTGCCGAACAAGCAGCAGCTCGCGGCATTCGATAGCGAGCTCAAGGCCGCGCGCAAATTGCCGGTGCCGGTGCTCGATATCATCCGCGCCATCAAGGACGCACATCCGATGGACGTGCTGCGCACGGCGGCGTCCGCGCTTTCGGCCTTCGATGCGGAAACGGCCGACAATTCGCGCGAAGCAACCTTGCGCAAGGCGGTGCGGCTGACCTCGCAAGTGCCGATGATCGTTTCCGCCCATTCGCGTATCCGCATCGGCCAGGAACCGGTCGCAGCGGACGCGGCGCTCAGCCACGCCGCCAATCTGCTCTGGATGCTGAGCGGGAAGAAACCAAGCGTTGATGCCGCGCAGCTGATCGATCGTGATCTCATTCTGCACGCTGAGCACGGCTCCAATGCTTCGTCGTTCGCCGCGCGCGTGGTGATCGGAACCGAGGCGAATTTGCATGCGGCAATTGTTGCGGCGATCGCCGCGCTGTCGGGGCCGGCGCATGGCGGCGCTGCGGAAGATGTGATGAAGATGGCGGAGGAGATCGGCGATCCGGCGCGCGCCGCCGACTATGTGAAGGAAAAACGCAAGGCCGGCATTGCCGTCACCGGTTTCGGCCACCGCGTCTATCGTGCCGAAGATCCGCGCGCCCGCCACATGCGCGCCGGCGTGGAACGGTTGTCGAAGGAAATGGGCGAACCGAAATGGTTCGAGATCCTGCAGGCGGTGGTGGCGGCGATGGCGCCTTATGCGCGTCACGGCGTGAATGTGAACGTCGATTTCTATTCCGGCGTCGTCTACCACCTGCTCGGCATCAAGCGCGATCTGTTCGTGCCGATCTTCGCCATCGGCCGTGTGCCCGGCTGGGTGGTGCAGGTGCTTGAGCAGCTGGAGAACAACATCCTGCTGCGGCCGCTGACGCTCTACAACGGACCTGATGCGCGCACCTATGTGCCGCTGGAGAAGCGGTAGGCTTGCCTAACAGTAATTGAAAACCTCTCACCGTCATCCTGAGGTGCGAGCGTGCGTAGCACGCGAGCCTCGAAGGATGGCGGTCGTGATGCTGTGCGCGTCATCCTTCGAGGGCCGCTGCACGGCCGCCTCAGGATGACGGATCGAGGCCGGGTCGCGCGGACGAGTGACAGCGGATTGCGAAACTCACGCCGCACCGCGATTTCTGGAATTGAATTCCCACATTGCGAGACAGAACGGCTCGAATTCACCCTTGCAGGGGCTAATGTCTTCTGTTAGCGTATTGAGAATACCAGTCTCGAAACGTGAGACTTTGTCACGGCAGATCGGTCTGCCGCGGCAATAAACCGGCAGCCATAAGCCGGATCAGCGTTCTTGCCGGGGCATGGCCGCGGGCGGAACGCAACAAGCAAGCGGCTGACGGCAGGGAGGATGAGGTCCATGCGTTCGACCACGCGAAGTTTCGCAATGCTTGTGGCGCTAGCACTAAGCGCCGCCTTGTTTGGCGGCCGCGCCGTTGCGGCCGGCTATCCGGAGCGTCCGATCGAATTGATCGTCCCGTGGGGCCCCGGCGGCGGCGCCGACCAGCTCGCGCGCCTCGTCAGCAAACTGATGGAGCCGATGCTGGGCCAGGGCATCCCGGTGGTGAACGTGCCGGGCGGCACCGGCGCAACCGGCATGGCGAAATTAATGTCGGCGCCCGCCGACGGCTACTCGATGGCGATCTACATCGCCGACAGCCATGCCTTGCTCGCCGGAAAAACGCCGCGCTGGACCATGAACGACATCACGCCGGTGGCGGTGATGATCAAGGGGCCGTCGTTCCTCTTCGTGAAGGAAGACAGCCCGATCAAGACCTGGGATGACTTCGCCAAGGAAGCCAAGGCCAATCCCGGCAAGCTCAAGGTAGCGACGCTTGGCTTCGGTAGCGTCGATGATTTCTCGCTGACCGTGCTCGATCGCGGCGGCATCAAGATCATCCAGGTGCCATTCGCCAAGCCGAGCGAGCGTTACGTTTCGATCCTCGGCGGCCATGCCGATGCGCTCTACGAGCAGGCGGGCGACGTGGCCCAGTTCCTCAACAGCAAGCAGATGCGGCCGATCCTGTTGTTCGGCGAAAAGCGTCTCGCCGCGTTCAAGGACATCCCGGCCTCCTTTGAGCTCGGTTACAAGGTCGCGTTGCCGCAGTTCCGCGCGATCGTCGTGCGCGCCGGCACGCCGCCGGACGTCGTCAAGAAGCTGTCGGATGCGCTGGCCAAAGTTTACGCCTCGCCGGAATACAAGAAATTCCTCGAGGAGCAATACGCCGATCCGAACAGTTTCGAGGATGCGTCGAAAGCTCCGGCCTTCGTGAACGAACAACTCGAAGACATGAAGAAGACGATGGCGACCAATTAGCGGTGTGCTCGATGCGTTGCCCCATACTCCGTTCATCCCCGCGTACGCGGGGATCCAGGGCTCCGGTCTCGGCGGCAGCAATTCGCCGCGCTGGTCCCCGCTTTCGCGGGAACGAGCGGGGAGAGTAATGGACAAGGCGCTATTCCGCTCCATCGTCCCTTACGTGATTGGCCTCGCGTTTGCTGTCGCGCTCTACGTCTATGCCGGCACAATCGACTATGCCGCGCGGCCCGGCCAGCTCGGGCCCGAAGTGTGGCCGCGCCTTGCCATTCTCCTGATGGGCGGTTCGTGCCTGTTCGAGATCTCCCGGCGGCTCATTGCCGGCAATCAGGATGCGACCGGCTTTCTGGAAGCCTTCGAACGCGAGCCGGAGGAGGACGACAAGCAGCCGGTCTATCCGCGCCTGCTCATCGGCGGCATCGTGCTGATGGCCATCTACGCCGTGGTGGTGCCGATCCTCGGCTTCATCCTCGGCACGTTCCTGTTTCTCGCCGCCTTCATGTATGTCGGCGGCTATCGCGACCACAAGGCGATCTGGGGCACCAGTGCCGCGGTGACGATCTTCTGCGGCATCCTGTTCCTGCGCATCGCCTACGTTTCGCTGCCGCGCGGCATCGAACCGTTCGATCGCGCGACCGACGTTTTCTTCGCAATCCCGAGTCTGTGGTGATGGTATGATTGATATCCTCACCCAGCTCGCCGGCGGCTTCGTCCACTGCCTGACGCCTCTCAATATGGCGATGCTGGTGGTCGGCATCGTCATCGGTCTGCTGATCGGCGTGCTGCCGGGCTTGACGCTGGTGATGGGCGTCGCGCTGGCGTTGCCATTCACCTACAAGATGGACGTCACGGCCTCGATCGTGCTGCTGACCGCGATGTATGTGTCGGGCACTTATGGTGGCGCCTTCACAGCGATCCTGTTCCGCATCCCCGGTGAGCCGATCGACGTGCCGATGCTGTGGGATGGCTACACCATGGGGCGCAAGGGCAAGCCGGCGAAAGCGCTTGGCTGGACGCTGGTCGCAGCGCTCGGCGGTGGGCTCCTCTCCGCTGTGGTCATGGTCGCGCTGACCGAGCCGCTTGCGAAATTCGCGCTGCGCTTCTCCTCGCCGGAATATTTCGTGATCGTGCTGTTCGGCCTGCTCAGCGTGGTGGCGATCGGCAAAGGCTCACTCGCCAATGCATTCATCAGCATGAGCGTGGGCATTTTGATTTCGACGGTCGGCACCGATCCGATTTATGGCGCTTATCGCTTCACATTCGGATCGCCGATCCTCGCCGATGGCATTGAATTCCTGGTGGTCATGGTCGGCGCCTACGGCGTCGGCGAAGTTCTCACGCGTCTTGAAACCGGCTTCGCGACCAAGCCGATCGACAAGATCTCGAATGCCCGCACCGAATTGCCGACGCTAAAAGAGCTCAATGATATCAAAGGGATGTTCCTGCGCTCGTCGATCGTCGGCGATCTCATCGGCCTGCTGCCGGGTGCTGGCGCGACCATCGCGTCATTCGTGAGCTACGGCATCGAGGCGCGCTTCGGCAAACGCAGGAACCAGATGGGCACCGGCATCGCCGAAGGGATCATCGCGCCACAAGCGGCGGCGACGGCCTCAGTCGGCGGTGCGATGGTTCATCTGCTCGCGCTCGGCATTCCCGGCAGCGGCGCGACCGCAGTCATTCTCGGCGCGTTCATGCTGCACGGCATCCAGCCCGGTCCGCAGGTGCTCGTGAGCTCGGCGCCGCTGGTCTACACCGTGTTCGCGTCGCTGTTCCTCGGCCTCGTGCTGATGTGCGCCATCGGCTATTTCGCGATCCGGCCGCTGGTAAAAATTCTCGATTTCCCCGAAGCGGTCGTCTCGGCTTATGTACTGATCCTCTGTTTCATCGGCGCACTGTCGATCCGCAATAACATCACCGATCTTTGGCTGATCATCGGGTTTGGCATTCTGGGCTACGGCTTCGAGCGTCTGAATTTCCCGGTGGCGCCGCTGGTGCTCGGCGTGATCCTCGGTCCGATCGCCGAGGAAGCCTTCATGAACACGATGATCAGTTTCTCCAACGACTGGACCGTGTTCTTCACGCGACCGATCTCCGGAACGATCGTCGCTTTGACCATCATCGTTCTGTTGCTGCCGTTCGTGCAGCGTTTGCTCAGAAGCCGTCTGGTGACGGCTTGAACCGCGGTTAGGTGACTCATGCGTACCAATCTTGGAGTTGATGACAGGACTACCGGCACGGCGCTCGCCGGTCCGCGGCCGGCCGTGGCGGACCTGAAGCAGGGCCCACGCACGCTGAAGACCAGAAATGCGCGCGAACAGAAGCTCGGCGCCACCGCGCGCTCCTTCGCCATCCTCGAGCACGTGGCGAGTGCGCGCGTGCCGGTCGACGTTCTCGACATTATCGGCTCGCTGAAATTGCCGAAAGCGACGGCCTATCGTCTGGTCGACTGGTTTGTCACGCAAGGATATCTCGCGCGCGAGCCAGGGCGGCGGCGGCTGATCGTCGGGCCCAAGCTCACAAATCTCGCCTTCGGGGCGTTGTCGTCATCGATGCGCCATGACACGCCGCACGTCGTGCTGCAGCGGCTGGTCCACACGCTCAACGAAACTTGCAATATCGGCACGCTGCTCAATGGCGAAGTTGTCTATCTCGACCGCGTGGAAGCCGAGCATTGGCCGCTGCGGCTGCACTACACCATCGGTTCGCGTGTGCCGCTGCATTGCAGCGCCATCGGCAAGCTGTTTCTGGCGCTCGCCGCTTCGCCACGCCGCCGGCGTCTGCTGCAGAGCCTCGACCTGCGCCGCTTCACTGATACCACGATCACCGACGGCACACGGCTAGACGCCGAGCTCCGCCAGATTCGCAAGGAACAGGTTTCCTTTGACCGCGAGGAATATCTGGTGGGTGTAGTCTGTATGGCGGTGCCGGTCATCGGGAAAAATGGCGAGATGCTGGCGGCGCTCGCGATCCAGGCGCCGGAAGCGCGGATGAACGTACAAACGGCACGCCGGCATTTGCCTGCGCTGCGCAACGCTGCGTCAGAGCTTGCGGAAATATTTCAGGACAAGAGTTGAATAGCGCATTCGGCGCGCACGCGACATTCGATAACGTCAGAGTAGGGTAGAGGATTTAGCGATGAAGATGACGACGGAAGAAGCCTTCGTGAAGGTTTTACAGATGCACGGCATCGAGCATGCCTTCGGCATCATCGGCTCGGCATTCATGCCGATCTCCGATCTGTTTCCCAAGGCGGGCATTACGTTCTGGGACGTCGCGCACGAGACCAATGGCGGCCTCATCTGCGACGGTTACACGCGCTCGACCGGCAAGATGGGCATGGCGATCGCGCAAAATGGCCCGGGCATCACGAACTTCGTCACTGCGGTCAAGACCGCCTACTGGAATCACACGCCGATGCTGCTGGTGACGCCGCAGGCGGCGAACAAGACGATCGGGCAGGGCGGCTTCCAGGAAGTCGAGCAGATGGCGTTGTTCCGCGACATGGTCTGCTATCAGGAAGAGGTGCGCGATCCCTCGCGCACGGCGGAAGTTCTCAACCGTGTCATCCTGAAAGCCAAGCGGCTGTCGGCGCCGGCGCAGATCAACATTCCGCGCGATTACTGGACCCAGGTCATCGACATCAACCTGCCGGCGATCGTGGAGTTTGAGCGCCCGGCCGGTGGTGCTCATGCGGTGGCCGAGGCGGCAAAGCTTCTGTCGGCTGCAAAATTTCCGGTCATCCTGTCGGGTGCGGGCGTCGTGATCGGCAACGCAATTTCTGAATGCGCCGCGCTGGCGGAAAAGCTCGATGCGCCGGTGTGCAACAACTACCAGCACAATGACAGTTTCCCCGGCAGCCATCCGCTCGCGGTCGGCCCGCTCGGCTACAACGGCTCGAAGGCGGCAATGGAGCTCGTTGCCAAGGCCGACGTTGTCCTGGCGCTCGGCACCAGGCTCAATCCGTTTTCGACCCTGCCGGGCTACGGCATCGACTACTGGCCGAAGACCGCCAAGATCATCCAGGTCGACATCAACGCGGATCGCATAGGACTCACGAAGCCGGTGACGATCGGCATTTGCGGGGATGCCAAGTTGGTCGCGCAAAGCCTCCTGGCGCAGTTAACGCCATCGGCGGGAAATGCGGGCCGCGAGGATCGCAAGGCGCTGATCCACACAACCAAGTCGCGCTGGCTGCAGACCTTGTCTAGTATGGATCACGAGGACGATGACCCCGGCACCACATGGAATGCGGACGCGCGCAAGCGCGACGCAGACCGGATGTCGCCGCGCCAGGCATGGCGCGCTATCCAGGGCGGCTTGCCGAAGGATGCGATCATTTCCAGCGACATCGGCAACAATTGCGCCATCGGCAATGCCTATCCGACCTTCGAAAAAGGCCGGAAATATCTGGCGCCCGGATTGTTCGGGCCCTGCGGTTACGGCTTTCCCTCGATCATCGGCGCCAAGATCGGCAACCCGGATACGCCCTGCGTCGGCTTTGCCGGTGATGGCGCCTTCGGAATCTCCATGAACGAGATGAGCTCTATCGCGCGCGAGGAGTGGCCCGGTGTCACCATGGTGGTTTTCCGCAACTACCAGTGGGGTGCCGAAAAACGCAACTCGATCCTCTGGTACGACGATAACTTCGTCGGCACCGAGCTCGATCCGCATCTGAGCTATGCAAAAGTGGCTGAAGCCTGCGGCCTCAAGGGTGTCGTAGCAAAAACGCAATCCGAATTGACCGAGGCGCTGCGCAAGTCCTGCGAGGATCAGAAGAAGCGCGTCACGACCTTCATCGAGGTTATTCTCAATCAGGAGTTGGGCGAGCCGTTCCGCCGCGACGCCATGAAGAAGCCCGTGGTCGTGGCCGGCATCAAGCGCGAGGACATGCGCCCGCAGCAAGTGGCGTGAACATGATCATGTCGCCAAATATTCCGCTCATTCCCGCGCAAGCGGGAATCCAGGGGCACATTCGCATGGCTCTCATCGCGTTGCTCTGGGTCCCCGCTTTCGCGGGGACGAGCGGAAGTTCAGAGCGTGCCCAGGAGCAAAATATGATGACGGTCGCAGTGAAACTCGCCAGAGAGTGCGCACGCCGTGGTCGACGAACTGGTGCGGCGCGGCCGCGCGGCGATGGCGATATTCGCAAACGCCGATCAGGCGCGCGTCGACGAAGCCGTCACCGCGCTGGCCTGGTCGCTCTATAATCCCGCGCATGCCAAAGAGCTTGCTGAACTGGCGGTGAAGGATACCCAGCTCGGCAATGTGCCGGACAAGATCATCAAGAAGCAGCGCAAGACCTTCGGCACGTTGCGCGACCTGCTGCGGGTCAAGACGGTCGGCATCATCGAGGAAGACAAGAAGCTCGGCATCATCAAATACGCCAAGCCAGTGGGCCTGGTCTGCGCCATCACGCCATCGACCAATCCCGGTGCGACGCCGGTCAACAAGGCGATGATGGCGATCAAGGGTCGCAACGCTATTGTCATTGCGTCGTCGCCCGCCGGCATGAAAACGACGGGAAAGACCGTCGACTACATGCGTGCGGAGCTCAAGAAAATCGGGCTGCCCGAGGATCTGGTGCAGATCCTGCCGCCGCCGGCTTCCAAGGATATGACGCAGGCGTTGATGCAGGCGGCCGATCTGGTGGTTGCCACCGGCTCGCAGGACAATGTGCGCCGGGCCTATTCCAGCGGCACGCCGGCGATCGGCGTCGGCACCGGCAACGTGCCGGTGATCGTCGACGAAACCGCCGATCTCGATGACGCGGCGCGGAAAATCTGCGCGTCGAAGATTTTCGATAACTCGACATCGTGTTCGTCGGAAAATTCAGTGATTATCGTCGATGCCGTATACGACAAGGCCATTGCCGCGCTCGAACGCGCGGGCGGCTACATGGCTTCCGGCGCCGAGAAAGAGAAAATCCAGGCCGCGCTGTGGCCGGATGGGAAGTTGAGCCGAACCTTGATCGCGCGTGACGCCGACGTGTTTGCACGCGGCTGCGGACTGCCGGCGGCGGCAGAATCGAAGAAGTTCTTTATGGTTGAGGAAACCGGCGTCGGACGGGCTTTTCCGTTCTCTAGCGAAAAGCTGTCGCTGGCGCTGACGGTCTACCGCGCCAGGGACTTTGACGATGCGGCGAAGCGCGCGCGCGAGATCCTGGATCACCAGGGGCGCGGTCATTCTATTGGCCTTCACACCAAGGATATGACGCGCGCTCGCAAACTGGCTGAAGACACCGACGTGGTGCGCGTGTTGATCAACCAAGCGCACACTTTCGGAAACGGCGGCGGTTTCGACAACGGCCTCGATTTCACGCTCAGCATGGGTTGCGGCACCTGGGGCGGCAACAGCATTACGGAAAACCTGAACTACAGACACTTCATCAACATCACCCACCTCGTCACCACCATTCCGGAAGACAGACCGAGCGAGGACGCGCTGTTCGGCGCTTATTGGAAGAAGTACGGGAAGTAGCATCACTGCTGTCGTCCCGGGCGAGCGCGCACGCGAGGCCCGGGACCCATACGCCGCAGTCTATCGATAGGTCACGGCGTATGGGTCCCCGCTTTCGCGGGGACGACAAATGCAAGGTACGAACAACGGACGCCGCTGAATGAACTTCGAGGAACACGCCGCAAAATCGCTGGTTCTGAACGCTGCCGGCATTCCGGTGCCGCGCGGCATCCTCTGCATCAGCGATGCGGAAGCCGCGATGGCGGCCGCCAAAATCGGGCCCTGCGTGGTGAAGGCGCAGGTGCCGGCTGGCAAGCGCGGCAAGGCCGGCGGCATCAAGCTCGCCGGCTCGCCGGATGAAGCCAAGGCTGTGGCGCGGCAAATCCTCGGTATGCGCATCGGCGACTATGTCGTCGAACGTCTGCTGGTCGAAGAGCAGGCCCAGATCGAATGCGAGTTCTATGCCGCCGTGCTGCATGACGTGACTGCACGCAAGCCGCTGATCTTGTTCTCGACTGAAGGCGGCATGGACATCGAGGAAATCGCCGTTGCGAAACCGGCGGCAATCCGTCGCCTGCTGGTCGATATTGATGGCAAACCATCAGCCGCCGGCATCGCGGGCATGCTCAAGGGCCTCCATCTCGGCGCGGCCGAAACGCAGATCGCGCATATCATTGAGCAGCTTTATGCTGCCTTTCGGGCACACGACGCCGAACTTCTCGAGATCAATCCGCTGGCGTTACTTGCGAATGGCCAGGTCGTCGCGCTCGACTGTAAATTCGTGCTCGACGATGCGGCGGTGTATCGCCACGCCGAAATCGCCAAGGCGGGCGCCGCGGGTGCGATGACCGCGCTGGAGCAACGTGGCGCCGAGGCGGGTCTCAAGTTGATCCAGCTCGATGGCAATGTCGGGGTCCTCGCCAACGGCGCCGGGCTCACCATGACGACCATGGATGTCATCCGCCATTACGGCGGCCGGCCGGCGAACTTTCTGGAAATTGGCGGCGAGGCCTACACGAAATCGGAGATCGCGCTCGATCTGGTGCTGTCCAATCCCGGCGTGAAAAGCCTGGTGATCAATTTCTGCGGTGCTTTTGCGCGGACCGACGTGATGGCGGACGGTGTTGTGAAGGCCTGGGCCAAGCTCAAGCCGAAAGTACCGGTGTTTTTCTCCATTCACGGCACGGGAGAAGAAGAAGCAGTCAGGCTGGTGCGCGGCGAGCTCGGCATCGAGCCTTATGATTTCATGGAAGACGCGATTCAAGCGGCGGTGAAGGCAGCGCAATGATCATCCGCAGCAAAGACCGCGTCATTGTGCTGGGGATCACCGGCAAGCAAGGCACCTTCTGGTCCGAGAAAATGATGGCCTATGGCACCAACGTGGTGGCCGGCATCAATCCCAAGCGCGCGGGCGAAACCCACGTCGGGGTGCCGATTTTTGCCAATACCAGCGAGGCCGTGAAGGCGGTTGGCGGCGATGTCGGCGTCATGTTCATTCCGCCGCCGATGGCAAAGGATGCCGCCGTGTCGGCGGCGCAGGCCGGAATCAAGACGCTGGTGGTTTTGACCGAGCACATCCCGGCACAGGACGTGATGGCGATGCACGCTGCCGCCGCGAGGCACGGCACGCGCATCGTCGGCCCCAACACCGCGGGCCTCGTCACGCCCGGCGAATGTTTCGTCGGAATTATGCCGGCATTCGTGCCGAGCGTCTTCAGGCCTGGCCGCGTCGGTGTGATCTCGCGCAGCGGCAGCCTCGGCACGCTGGTCTGCCTCAACCTCACGCGCGCCGGCATCGGGCAGAGCGCTTTCATCGGTATCGGCGGCGACCCGATGCTCGGCACCACCACGCGCGATGCGCTCGAAGCGCTCGACAAGGACGCCGGCACGGATGCCGTTGTGATCGTCGGCGAGATCGGCGGCGCGATGGAAGAAGATGCGGCCGAATACGCGAAAAAAATGCGCAAGCCGATGGTGGCCTTCATCGCGGGCGCCGCGGCGCCGCCGGGCAAGAAAATGGGCCATGCCGGTGCCATCGTCACCGGCAATGCGGGCGGCTACGCCTCGAAACGAACGGCGCTGGAAGCCGCCGGTGTCGTTGTCGTCGATACGCCTTCGCAGATCGCTCCCGCTATTGCCGCGGGTCTCCCGGCTGGCCGCGCCGGCGCCAAGGCCGCTGGATGACTTACGCGCGTGCGCGGTTGCTCCACTGCATCATCAGCCGGGCGAGGTCGTCGGCCGAGAAGCCGTAAGTGTCGGGCAACGCCGAATTGTGGCCTGCGATAGATTGGCTCATTTGCGCGAGCATTCCGCCGGCCTGGGCCGGATCATCGAAGCAGACGAGCGTTTGGCGCGGGGTCACCTCGACCGGCTCGAAGCCTTTCACGCTCTGCCAGCGCCAGCGATGGGTCCGGAAAAACGTCGTCATCTGAAAGCCGTCCGCGTCCAGCTTGAGTCCGGCGGCGCCGGGCAACAACACCACGACAGACAGGATTGTGCAGAGTCCGAAAAAGATCAGCACGAACCAGCCCCACGGCGCGTGCTGCCTGACCATAAAAATTCCGCCCAGGGTGAACAGGCCGCTGATGAGAAGCAGCCACAGCCATTTCTTGCGGGACGGGTAAAGCGTCACCGGGCCGGGAAAGCGCGCCAGGATCGTTTCAGCCTTGTCGGGTGACGGCATGGCGCTACCCTACGCCAACGTCACCGTCTCGAATTCCGCCGGCAACACGATTTCCAGCAACTCACAGTCATCGGAATAGCCGCGTACGGTGTGCTTGATCCCGGGCGGCTGAATCCAGCACGAGCCGGCATGGAACGTGTGCACGCCTTCGCCTTCGAATTCGCTCTGGAACCAGCCTTTGAGCACGTAGACCATCTGGAATTCGACGTCGTGATAGTGCGGGATCGCGACTTCCTCGGCGGTGAACGGCTTGGTCATGCGGATGACGTGCGCCTGCACCAGACCGTCGGTGGCCGGCGCCAGCCCAAGATCGCGATAGGCCGAATAGGCGCGCAAGCCCTGGTCGAAATCTTCTTCGCGATGATGGCTGACGGTAAAGCGCTGCGGCTGGCGCGATTTGGCGTGAACCTTTGTGTCCGCCATTGCACGCGCTTTGGCGCGCGTTTTGGCTTTCACGGCGCGCCGGGCGTTGGCCTTGAGCCGGATAGTCCTGCGCCTTGGCTGGATCTTCTTCCTTGCCTTCTTTCGTGCCACCGTTCGTTTCCTGGCCATTGATGCCTCCATCAATTTCCCGGAATTGGACCACGCCAGCACCGGTCATGGAAGAGCCGAAAACGCCTGCCATCCGCATCTTCGTCGATGCCGATGCCTGCCCGGTGAAGCCCGAGATCTACCGGGTGGCGGAGCGTTACCGCCTCAAGGTCTATGTGGTTGCCAATGCCTTCATGGCGGTGCCGCGTAGCGAGTTGATCGAGCGGGTGATCGTGGCCGAAGGTCCGGATATCGCCGACAACTGGATCGCCGAGCGCGCCGGTGAGACCGACATCGTCATCACTGCCGATATTCCGCTGGCCGGACGTTGCGTGAAGAAGGGCGCCAGCGTGATTGGTTCGACCGGCAAACCGTTCACCGAGGATTCGATCGGCATGGCGCTGGCGACACGCGACCTGCTGACGGATTTGCGTTCGGCCGGTGCTGCGACGCGCGGGCCGCCGCCCTTGAGCCGTCAGGATATTTCGCGGTTTCTGTCGGCGCTCGATCTGGCGGTGACGAAGTTGAAAAGGAAGTTAAATCCGTCATCCTGAGGAGCCACGTGAAGCGTGGCGTCTCGAAGGATGACGATTGATGGCGAGAAGAGCGCATCGCCGATTCCAGCCTTCACTCCGCAGCCGCAGCCGCGCCGCCGTGCGACTTCGACCAGCCGGCCGGGTCCTGGATGAACTTCTCCACCTCGGCCAGCATCTTCGGCTCGAACTTCCCGCTCGTTTTGGCGACCGCCAGCACATCTTTCCAGGTGGTGAGCGCGTGCAGCGTCACGCCGAGATCGCCCATGATCTTCTTGCTCTGCGGATAGATATCGTAAAAGAAAATCACGAAGCAGTGCTCGCACTTCCCTTCCGCCTCGCGGATCGCGTTGATGAAATTGGCCTTGCTCTTGCCGTCGGTGGCGAGATCCTCCACCAGCAGCACGCGCTGGCCCGGGATCAGCAGGCCTTCGATCTGCGCGCCGCGGCCGAAGCCCTTCGCTTTCTTGCGCACATATTGCATTGGCAGATGCATGCGGTCGGCCACCCAGGCGGCGAACGGAATGCCGGCAGTTTCGCCGCCTGCAACTGAGTCGATCTTGTCGCGGCCGATATCGCGCTCGATGGTGTGAACCGCGAAATCCATCATCGCCGAGCGCACGTCGGGAAACGAGATCAGCCAGCGCGAATCGTTGTAGACCGGGCTCGCCCAGCCACTGGTGAAGGTGAAGGGCTTGTCGGTCATGAAGCGGACAGCGCCGGTGTCGAGATACATCCGTGCGGTCAGTTCGGCGATGGTCTTCTTGTCGAGGAACGGGGTGGCTGTGGGCATATGAGTGCGCTCAAGACTCTCTGTTGTCATGCCCGGGCTTGTCCCGGGCACCCCGCCTGGGTGATCTCAGTGCTTAACTAAGCGGGATGGCCGGGACAAGCCCGGCCATGACAAGGTATGTGGACTACGGCGCCGCCGGCCCGACCTTCTTGTACCAGTCCGCGATCTGGGTGCCGGTCCAGAACAGCACGTCCTTCTTCTTGCGGATCTTCTGGAAAATCTGCCGGAAATATTTCGCCCGGTGCGGCGCGCCCATGATGTAGGGGTGCACCGAGATCGCCATCACCCGCGCCGAGTCCTTGGCGTCCTTGTAGATCTGCTCGAACTGGTCCATCGCGCGCTCGTAGAATTCCGAGGCCTTGTGATGCTGGATCAGCATCATGGCGACGTCATTGCATTCCTGCGTGTAGGGAATGTTGAGGATCGGCTTGCCGCGCGTCTTCATCCACACCGGCTGGTCGTCGAGCACCCAGTCGGCGACGTAGTCGTAACCTTCTTCGGCGAGAATATCCGGCGTCTCCCAGGTTTCGGTGAGGCCGGGCCCGAGCCAGCCGCGCGGGCGTTTTCCCGTCGCCTTTTCCAGCACGCCAATGCATTTGCGGATGTCGGTGCGCTCGTTCTCGACCTTCTGCATGTTGCGCTGGGTGTAGCCGTGGCCGACGAATTCCCAGTTGCGTTCGACGCAGGCCTTGACGATGTCCGGGAAAGCCTCGGCCGCCACGCCGTTGATGTTCATCACGCCGGGAATCTTGAACTCATCGTACACCTGCAACAGCCGCCAGAAGCCGACGCGGTTGCCGTATTCGTGCCAGCACCAGTTCGGGATGTCCGGCATCGGCGAGCCGCCGGCCGGTGGCGTGATGACCTGGCGCGGCATGGTCTGTGTCGGGTCCCATTCCTCGACATTGGTGACGGTCCACACCACCATGCGCGCGCCTTTCGGCAGCTTCAGCGGCTTGCGCGTGGGAATGGCGGAATAATCGAGGCGGTCATTCGGCAGCATGCCGACGGAAGGCTTCGGGACATTCATGACGCGGGCGTTCCTCGTTTTTTGTCGATTGGCTGGCAGTTTTGCAGGTGGTCCGGTTATTGTACAGGCCATGAAACTTGTCCGATACCGCACCACAACCGGCGAGAAACCCGGCCTCCTGCTGGATGGCGAGATCCACGATCTGTCGGCGGGCTTTGCCGCGCTCAGCCATCGTGCGCCGACCTTCGAGCATGTTGAGGCGATCGCCGCGGTGCCGGTGAAGACGTTGCAGAAAGTGGGCAAGGGGCTGCCGCTCGGCCCGCCGCTGCGCGGCATCGGCAAGATCATCGGCGTCGGCTTGAACTACCGCGACCACGCCGAGGAAACCGGCCTCCCGTTGCCGAAGGAGCCGACGTTGTTTCTCAAGGCCACCAGCGCGCTGTGCGGGCCCACCGATGATCTCGTAATGCCGCGCGAGGGCAAAAGCGTCGACTGGGAGGTCGAGCTCGGCGTCGTGATCGGCAGACCCGGCGTCTATATCGCCGAGCGTGATGCGCTCGATCACGTGCTGGGCTATTGCATCGGCATCGATTTCTCCGAGCGCGATTTCCAGTTCAATCGCGGCGGGCAGGGCTTCAAGGGCAAGAGCGCCGATACCTTCGCGCCGCTCGGCCCGTTCCTCGCAACGCGCGACGAGATCGCCGATCCGCAGGACCTGGCCTTGCGGCTGAGCGTCAACGGCAAGCTGAAGCAAAGCGGCTCGACCCGCGACATGATTTTTTCTGTGGCGGAGCTGGTGTCCTACATCAGCCGCTTCATGAGCCTGCAGCCGGGCGACGTCATCCTCACCGGCACGCCGGCGGGCGTTGGTCTGGGCCAGAAGCCGCCGGTGTATTTGCAGCCCGGCGATGTGGTGACCGCCTCCATCCCCGGCCTCGGCGAACAGACGCATAAGGTCGTGGCGGCGCCGGGGTAGGGCGCAAGGTCGTGGCAAACACTCTCGCGCCGTCACCCTGAGGTGGCCGCGCTACGCGCGGCCCTCGAAGGGTGGGGGCAGGCGTCAGCACCGTCCCCCGCTCGTCCCCGCGTAAGCGGGGATCCAGAGAAACAATTTAGGCACTGCGGCGGTCGTCCTGGGTTCCCGCTTTCGCGGGAATGAGCGGAGTGAGTGGGAGAGCCTGTCCGGAGTTGACAAACAGATTCACGTCGCACCTCTCATCCACCATTCGAACGACGCGCCCATATCTCTCATCCATTCGCACGACGCACCCACGCATTCATCGTCATAAAATTATTTTTCCGAATCTCTCACCCACGCAAAAATCTGCACGCGCTATTTAGGCGCGGTTCATGTGCGCGCATTTAGATTTTGCACCGATCGATACGCGAACGCTCTGCACGAACAGACAACGGACGAACAGTGCGCTCGCGAATGGATGCCTCAAACCGACTTCATGAAAACAAACCTGGGAAAATTGAAATGCGCAAAGCTCTCATCATCGCCCTCGGCCTCGCCAGCCTCGGTGCTCTCGCGAGTGCGCAGCCGCGGCGCCGCGCTTCGGTTGCAGGACAGCGTAACTGCACAGTAATTTCAGACCGGACAAGTTGCGTTCTCCAAACTAATACAACACCGTTTATAATGCCTGGGCCCGCGGCCGCAATCGGCCAATCCAAAGCTTGACCACGGCGACGGGCTGGATATCCAGCAGGGCAAAAAACCACGCGAATTATCCCGCTGCTCGCCTCGCAGATGCTGCGCGCCTCAGGTATGCACGCACTCTCAGCTCGGTCCCAGCTCGTCGCCAGCGTGCAGCCGGTGCCGCTGGCTTTAAACGCATGCCGCTGGGTCAGTTTCACGGACCCAACGGCACGTAATACACCACACAGCGCGAATCGAGCGCCGGGCCCACGCCGAAAGATCGTCTTGCGACCTCGGATTCGCAGTCAGCTTTCGATCTCGGAGGCCGCGCTGCGCTCAGCCAATCGCAAGACGCTTCAACAAGCGACACTCAACCCATCAGGAAACATGAAATGCGCAAAGTTCTCATCATCGCTCTCTGTCTCGCCAGTCTCGGTGCTCTCGCCAGCATGCGGCCGGCCTTCGCCGTACAGAAACAGGTTTGTAACATCACCCTTTTTGGGGGTCAGACCACGAGCCAGATGGCAAAATGCAAGACAATTGGCGGGTGCACCACCACATATCCGGTCAACGGTTTGCTGCCAAGAAGACCTGCTACTGGGTCGAGGTACAGCCCGGCGCGCCGAGCGTCACCGGCTCGACGTCCTCCAGTCATCACTACAAAGCCAATTAAATCAGCAACCGCTCAACGCCGGCGCGCGTGAATCGCGCGTGGCGAGAAAACCGGCACCGCTGACCGACAACAGGACATTAGGAAATTGAAAATGCACAAAAGTTTCATCGTCGCCATCGCTTTTGTGAGCTTGGTGCTCTTTCGCCCGCGGCGGCCAGCAACGGTTGAACAGTTATGTACTTACGCTGCGGCACGCTGCGTCGACAACTGCACAACATTCGACGGTCCTTGTGCGAAAGCTTGCGATCGGAGAAGGATACCGCGACTGCTTGGAGAAAAATGCCCAAATCCAGATCCGTGGTTCCGGAAAAAACGGCTCCGGCAACATCAAGGATTTTCCCGGCGGTTCAACAGCGGCACTAAACGGGTCCGAATACGCACGCCATTGGTGCGATCGCAAGCATGAGCACGAACCCGGGTACAGCACGACGACGATGCCCGCCGCTGTCCGGACCGATGTCAACTCCAGTCAACCCGCCATCGTCATCATCTATCTCGAAACCTGCCGCTGGCGGCAGTGGGCTGCTTTCCGCGCCCGGACTGCCCCGGCTCAGGGCTCAGTAATTCGAACAGGCTCCGGCTTCCGGCGCAGGTGAAACCCCCACCTTCACCTTCCCGGAGACCTGAGCCCAACTCCCGGTGGCTCCTCCAGCACCGGGAGTTTTATTTTTTGCGGGGGTATGACGAGCGTGACTGGCGCGCGAGCCACACACTCGGCGTCATGCCCGGGCTTGACCCAGGCATCCATGATGAGGTGCCGGTTACATAATCCTTAGAGCTGTTATTGCGGAGCTGCCTCATGGATTGCCGGGTCAAGCCCGGCAATGACAGCGGAGAGGCGGGAATGAGCGGAGAGGGTGGAAGGTCTTGCCTCAGCTAAACCTCAACTCCCCTTCTCGCCATAAATCTCCGGGAAGAAGTAATCCTTCCACGACGCCGGCTTGTTCTTCAGCGTGCCGACCTCGGCCATGAAGTCGGCATATTTCATGGTGTTTTCAGGCGTCAGCGTCCAGCGCACCTGCGGCCCGGCCACCAGCTTGCTCACCATCTCGAGCGGCAGCTTCGATTTCGAATCCTCGATCCACAACGCCGCCGCCGCCTTCTTGTCCTTGTTGACGATCTCGGTCGCTTCCTTCAGCGCCGCCAGCAGCGCCTTGTAGAGCACCGGATTGCCGTCGCGGAATTTCGCCGGCGCCCACAGCGCCGTGAAGGTGTGCGAGCCGCCCATCACGTCGAAGGAATTGAGCACGGTGTGAACCGCCGGATCCTCGAGCTGCTGATACTGGAATGGCGGCACGCTGAACGCCGCGGAAATCTGCGCGCCGCCCTTGAGCAGCGCGACGGTGGCATCCGGCGGCGACATTGAAACGGTGAGCGGATCGAGCGTGTCGAAGGCTTTGATGCCATAGGCCTTGGCCGCCGCCATCTGCAGCGTGATCGCCTGCACCGAGGAGCGCACCGCCGGCACCGCGATGCGATCGCTGTCCTTGAAATCCTTGATGGACTTGATGGCGGGGTCGCGGCTGTTCAGCAGAAACGGCTGCGAACTCAACGCGGAAATGCCGCGCACTTCCTGCGGCGTGCCTTTGGTGCGCGACCACAACACGAGAAGGCCGGGCACGCCGCCCGAGCCGATGTCGATATTGCCGGAAATCAGCGCCTCGTTGACCGCGGTCGGCCCGTTGAAGGTGAACCATGACACTTTCAGGTCGTTCAGGCCCAGCGCCTTGGCGTGTTTCTCGATGAGCTGCTGGTGCTCCATCACGTTGAGCTGGAGATAGCCCATGGAAAATTGCCGGGCGAGGCGGATTTCCGCGGCCGTTGCCGCAGATGCCCCGGCGAGCGCGAACGCGCCAACGACGAGGCACACGATGGCCTTGATACGCATGTGGTTCCTCCCTGCCGCGCCGCCTGTTTTGTTCTTATGGGCGGCGGCCCACGCTAAGCGGCGGCCCCGATCTTGGCAATGCTGCGGTACCAGTCGAGGATCTGCTCGCCGTTCCAGTGCAGCACGCCCTCGTGCTTGTTCACGTAGTCGTAGATCTGCTCGAGATACTTGATCCGGTGCGGCTGTCCGCTGATGTAGGGGTGGATCGCCAGCGCGCAGATTTTCGCGCGGTTCGCGCTCTCGGCGTAAAGCCGGTCGAACTGGTCCGTCACCAGCTTGAGCAGATAGTCGCTGTTGTGGTGCTGGACGATCATCACCGGAATGTCGTTGCACTCGATGGTGTAGGGCAGGGTGACCAGCGGGCCCTTCGTCGTTTTGATCACTGTCGGCTCATCGTCATAGACCCAGTCGCCGATATATTTGACGCCCGCAGCGGCGAGCAAATCCGGCGTCTCCAGCGTCTGCGTCAGGCCGGGGCCGAGCCAGCCCACCGGCCGCTTGCCGCAGAACTTCTCCATGATGTCCATGGTGCGGTTGATCATGCCGGCCTGGTCAGGTTCCTTGTGGATCGGGCCCTGCTCATAAGCGTGGCCCATGAATTCCCAGCCGTCATCGCGCGCCTGCTTGGCGACGCGCGGATAGTCCTCGCAGATGCGCGCATTGGCGGCGAGCGTCGGCTTGATGCCGAGTTTTTTGAATAGCTCGTGGAAGCGCCAGCAGCCGACCCGCATACCGTATTCGTGGAAACCCCAGTGCACGACGTCCGGCATCAGTGGCACGCCGGTCGGGGCGGGAAGCAACTGCCGCGCCATCGGCTTGCCGATGTCCCAGACCTCGTAATTGACGATGGTCCAGAACACGATGCGCGCGTTGCCCGGCAGCTTGAGCGGCGGGCGATCAACGATCGCGGAATAGTCGGAACGTTCGCGCGGAATCATCGGATTGGGCATGACTTAATCCTGTCTCGTCTTTGCAGGCGGTAGAATGTCACGCCGTTGCGGCCACGCGCAACCCGACCAGCCGTTCAAGCGTGGCGGTGTCATTGAGCAATTGCGCGGAAGGAGCCCGGTGCGCCACCGCGCCGCGTTCCAGCACGATCGCTTCGGCGGTCAATTCCAGCGCGATGTCGGTGTGCTGCTCGACCAGAATGATCGCAATGCTGCGGTCCGACAGCATCAGCTTTATTGCAGCAGTGAGTTCATCCACGATCACCGGCGCCAGCCCTTCGAACGGCTCGTCGAGCAGCATCAGCGCCGGATTGGTCATCAGCGCGCGCGCGACCGCCAGCATCTGCTGCTCGCCGCCCGAGAGCTGATTGCCCATGTTGGGGCGCCGCTCGGCCAGACGGGGAAACAGCTTGAACACAGTGTCGAGAGTCCACGGGCCCGGCCGCGCCGCGACCGTGAGATTTTCCTCGACCGACAGCGAGGGAAAAATTTCGCGCTCCTGCGCCACCCAGCCGATACCGTTGAGCGCGCGCCGATGCGGCGCCAGCCGCGAAATATCCTGTCCGCGCCAGGTGACGGTGCCCCCGCGCAACTGCGTGTAACCCATGATGGTCATCAACAGCGTCGTCTTGCCGACGCCATTGCGGCCGAGCACGGCGAGGCTGCCGTTCTCCGGCAGCTCCAGCGAAATGCCGTGCAGCACCACGGCATCGCCATAGCCGGCGGTCACGTTGTCCAGTTTGAGCAGCAGATCAGGCAAAATGGTCATCCATGTTTGCGCTTGCCCAGATAGACTTCGCGCACGCCGGGATCGGCGGCGATGTCGGCCGGCGAGCCCTCGGTGAAGATCGCGCCGCCGACCAGCACGATGATGTGGCTGGCGAAGCGGAACACCACATGCATGTCGTGCTCGATGAACAACAGCGTGAGATCGTCGGAGAGGCCCGCCACCGCCTCGAAAACTTCGCCGCTTTCCTCCTGCGGCACGCCGGCCGCCGGTTCGTCGAGCAGCAGCACCTTCGGTTTGGTTGCGAGCGCCAGCGCGATTTCCAGCAAACGTTGCCGCCCATAGGGCAATTCGCGCGTGATCTGGTAGCAGTCATCGCCCAGCTTCAGCTTGCGCAGGATTTCGTAAGCCTCGTCGATCGCCTCGCCATAGGCGCCGACGCTGCGCCAGAACTGGCCGGCGAGGCCGCGCCGTTCGGCCACCGCCAGCGTCACCGCTTCGAGCGCGTTGAGGCCCGCAAACAACGTATTGATCTGGAACGTGCGCGCCAGCCCGCGCCGGACCCGCTGCTGCGGCCCGAGCGCGGTGATGTCTTCGCCTTCGAGAAAAATCTGCCCGGCATTGGGCGTCAGCATGCCGGTCATCAAGTTGATGAGCGTGGTCTTGCCGGCGCCGTTCGGCCCGATCAGCGCATAGCGGGCGCCGACCGGCAGGTTGATCGCGATGTCGCGCGCGACCGGCAGCGAGCCGAAGGCTTTCGATAATCCGCGCGTGGCCAAAGCGATTGTGCTCATTTCGCTCTCCACCGCGCGTAGATGGCCGACAGCCCGCCGAGGATGCCGTTCGGCAGCACCATGACGACCGTCACCAGCAGCACGCCGATCCAGAAATACCAGAATTGCGGCGCGATGCCGGAGAACTGGTCGCGCGCCACCATGAAAATGGTCGCGCCGATCAGCCCGCCATAGAGGCGGCCGGCGCCGCCCAGCACGAGCATCACCAGCACGTCGGCGGAGCGCTGGAAGCTGATCGAACTCGAGCGAGACATTTTCCGTGGTTTGCGCCAGCACCGCGCCGGCGAGCCCTGCGATGGCTGCGGCAATGGTGTAGGCCTTGCGAATATGCGCGCGGCTGTCGGCCCCGATCGCCGGCATGCGCACCCAGTTTTCGCGGATGCCGCGTAGCGCGAGGCCGAAGGGTGAATTCACCAGACGCCGCACGCCAATGAACACGACGAACAGCGCTGCGAGCGAATAGGCGTAGGCGGTGTAACCGTAGAGATCGAACTTGAAGAGGCCGAGCACCGGCCAGATCGAAACGCCCTGCAGCCCGTCGCTGCCGCCGGTGAGCCAATGCGCGCGGTTCGCCGCCTCGAAGGCGAGCAGGCCGAGGCCCAGCGTGATCATGATCAGGGTGAAATGCCGGAAGCGCGAGATGATGAAGCTCAGGGCATAGCCGACAATGCCGGCGAGCGCGGCCGCCAGAATGAGGCCGGTCAACGGCTCGCCCCAGCCGAATTTCGAGATCAATCCCGCCGTGTAGGCGCCGATGCCGAAGAAAGCGGCGTGGCCGAGCGATACGATGCCGGCATAGCCGAGGATGAGGTCGAGCGAGAGCGCAAACAGCGCCGTGATGGCGATCTGGCTCGCCAGCGACAGATAATCCGGAAACAGCACGAACGGCAGCAGCGTCGCCAGCCAGAACGCAATCTCCAGCACATGCCAGCGGCTTTGCGCTTGCAGGTATTGCTGCGGGGTGAGGGTAGCCGCCTTTGTGCTCATGGCGCGACCCACACACTCCGTTCGTCCCCGCGAAAGCGGGGATCCAGAACGAAAATTTCTGACTCAGCCATATGCCGTCCTGGGTCCCCGCTTTCGCGGGGACGAACGGTCCTCTGGGCGGTCGGGAATAAGCGAATCATCTCACCGCCTCCCGAACAGGCCGGCCGGCCGCCACATCAGCACCGCCACCATGACCAGATAGATCAGGAAGGCGCCGAGCTCGGGCGCGTAATATTTGCCGGCGACGTCGCTGACGCCAATCAGGATCGCGGCGATGAACGAGCCGGCGATAGAGCCGAGCCCGCCGACCGAAACGATGATCAGCACGTAGACGAGATAGGTGAAGGCGAAATTGGGATCGAGCCCGACGATCTCGATCGCCAGCGCGCCGCCGAGACCGGCGAGGCCCGAACCGAGCGCGAAAGTCGAGGCGAAGGTGCGGTCGACATCGATGCCGAGCCCGCGCGCCATGCGCTGGTTGTCGACCGCCGCGCGCACCTGCGCGCCGAAGCGCGTGTATTCGAGCCCCGCGACCAGCAGCACCGTCACCGCCAGCGCGACGCCGATCAGGAACAGAGCGGTACTTGCCGAGGCCGAGGCCGAGCAGATCGATCGAGCCGCGCAGAACTTCCGGTGTTTCGATCGGCTGATTTGCCGTGCCAAAGATATAGGCGGCGACCGAAACGGAGATGAAAGCAAGGCCGATGGTGAGCAGCACCTGGTCGAGATCGCTGGCGCGATAGAGCCGGCGGTAGAGCGCGCGCTCGAGCGCGACGCTCACGATGGCCGCCGCCGCGAAGGCGATCGGCAGCGTCGCCAGAAACGGCCAGTGGAATTCATTGACCAGCGTGGCGGCGACGTAGCCGCCGAGCATGGCAAAGGCGCAATGCGCGAGGTTGACGAAGTTCATCAGCCCGAGCGTCACCGACAGCCCGACCGACAGCACGAACAGCAGCATGCCGTAGGCGATACCGTCGAACAGCACACCGAAGACCGGGGGAAGCATGACGGGCCGTTGCCTATTTTGGTCCGCTCATCCTCGCGACGGCGGGGATCCAGAATCACAAGTCTTTGCGAGCATAACACCGGATTCCCGCCGTACGGGAATGAGCCGATTTGTCGCCCTGAATAACCTGATGGGGCGACCTTGCGATCGCCCCATCCGGAAAGCCCCTCGAATCAGGCCCTTTGCTGACTTGCCCAATTATTTGGCGGAGACGTTATCGACCTTGTCGAATTCAACGTTGACGTAGTTGGCGCCGACCTTTTCCACCTTGCGGATGTAGATGTTCTGGACCGTCTCGCGATTGGCATCGATCGAAACCGGGCCGCGCGGGCTCGTCCATTTCATGCCCTTGGCCGCCGCGATCAGCGCATCGCCGTCGGTCTTGCCGCCGGTCTTCTTGAGCGTCTCGTAGATCACGTGCATGCCGTCATAACCTCCGACCGCGAAGAAATCGGGGTTGCGCTTGAATTCGGCATTGAACGCCTTGACGAAATCCTGGTTCGTCTTGCCCTTGAGATTGTAATCGTAGTGCCAGCCGCTGATGCGGCCGATGGAGAGATCCCCGAGCGCCTTCACCGCCGTCTCGTCCACGGCTTCGCCGGTCGACATGATCTTGATCTTCTTGGGGTCCATGCCGCGGTCTGCGAAGGCCTTGCCGAGAGCCGCCGGCTGGGCGCCGCCCGGCACGAACACGAAGATCGCCTCCGGATTGAGGTCTTTTGCGCGCTGCACGAAGGCGGAGAAGTCAGGATTGGCGATCGGCATGCGCACCGAGCCGACGATCTCGCCGCCCGCTTTCTTGAAGGCATCCTGGAAATATTTCTCGGCATCGATGCCCGGGCCGAAGTCGGTCACCATCGTGTAGACCTTCTTGGTCTTGCCCTTGGTGGCCGCCCAGGTGCCGAGCGTGTCCGCAACCTGACCGATCGTGAAGGAGGTGCGCACCATATATGGCGACTTGGTCGTGACGATTCCGGTCGCCGCGTTCATGTCGACCATGAACTTCTTGGCTTCCGCGGAAATGCCGGCGGCGCCAAGCGCTTCCGGCGTGAGCGTGAAGCCGGCCAGTATGTCGGCCTTGTCACGCACGATCAGTTCCTGCGCCAGGCGCTTGGCGACGTCCGGGTTCGGACCGCCGGTGTCCTTGCGGATGATCTCGATCTTTTTGCCGGCGACGGTGTCGCCGTGCTGCTTCATATAAAGCTTGATGCCGTTGTCGATCTGCGCCGCGGTATCGGCGAACTGGCCGGAATAGGCGCTGATAACGCCGATTTTGATGGTTTCCTGGGCACCGGCGCCGGCAGGCAGCAAGGCCGCCGTCAACAAGGCGGCGCTGGCAACTAACATACGTTTCATTGTGGTCCTCCCCTGAACCTCATTTGCTTGGTTTTGTTGCCGTTAGAATGCCTGACCTTGCGCGCAAAGAAAAGCGCCGCGGCACAGGGCTCCGCGGCGCATTTGGTTGGATGCCGGACGATTGGCGTACAAACGCTAATGGTCAGACCAGCGACACGGTGGCCCGCTCGTAGGTGGCGCTGCCCATCTTGCCCTCCGGGAAGATGCCGTGGGCAGCAATCCATTCGAAGGATTCTTCATACACTTCCTTGGTGTAGGGCTCGAACACCAGCCTTTCGCCGGGGCCCCAGCGCCGCGTGTCCATCTTGGCGTGGAAGCGGTCGGGGAATTCCTTCTTATAATAATGAGTATAGAGCTCAGGCCGCAGGTCGATATCGCGCTGGGCCTTGCGCAGCGCCCGGAAGAACTTGCGCAGGTCCTCCGGGTCGGGGTCGCCGTGGATCATGGTGCCGATCATGAAGGTGCAGTCGATCACCTTCCGGAAGCCGAGCTGCTCGGCGAAATAGTAGGGACCGCCGAACAAATGGACGGCCGGCGCCTTGCCTTCGAACAGTAATTCCATGCGCTTGAACAGCATGCCGTCGGCATAAACGAGGTTTATCTGCTCGGGCTTGAGATACTGCTCCAGCGCCTGCACGGTGGAATAGTGGCTGCCGGACTGGTAGCCGACCGAGACCGGAACGCCGGCCAGATCGGACGGGTCCTTGATCTTCGAATCGGCGGCGACAAAGACGCCGGCCGGCGCCACCGAATAGACATCGGTGTACATCTTGCCGTGGCCGTTGGAGGCCGCGACGTTCACGGTCCAGTGGCAGGCGCAGCTCACGTTCGATTTGCGGCCTTCCTCGAAGGACTGATAGGCGCCGACTTTGTCGCCCTTGTCGTGGATCTTGCCGTCGGTCGCACGCATCAGTTCGCGGAATTCGTATTCAAGGCCTTCCTTGCGGAAGTAGTCTTTTTCCTCCGCCACCCACTCCTGCAGGCGGAAATGCGGTTCGATCAGGAATTTAGCCATTGTTTCGTCCTCCCTAAACTAGCAACACGAGTCTTGAGCGTGATCATGTCCACGCTCGGCAACGCGTCGGGCGCGGATCATCTTGACGTGGTCGTCCATCAGCGCGCGGCTGCCTGCGGCGTCGCGCAGCTCGATCAGATCGGTGAGCCTGGTGTGAATGTCGAGGACGTGCTGCGCCAGCTTCGGCGTTGCAGTGGCGTTGCGGCGCGGCCATGACACGTGCTCGAGCGAGATGAGCTGCACGACCAGTACGCGGTTGTGCGATGCCTCTGCCACCGCGAGATGGAAATCGCGCGACAGGCGCGTGAAGACATCGAGATCGCCCATGACGGCTTTGGCGTCGGCCAGCAGCTGGCGCAATTTGGCGATATCGTCGGCGGTCGCGTTCTCGGCGGCGAGCTCGGCGCCCAGCGTCTCGATTGCGCGCTGTGCATCCATAATTTCGGCGGCAGAAACGCCGGTAAGATCGAGCTGCACCGCGAGCGCCTCCGCAAACAGGCGTGGGTTGCCCTGCGCGATGCGCGCGCCGCCGCCTTTGCCCATGCGGATTTCGACGATGCCGAGCGCCTCCAGCGTGCGCAGCGCGTCGCGCGCGACAATGCGGCTGGCCTTGAAGCGGGCGGCGAGGTCCTTTTCGGTGCCGAGAAAATCGCCGGGCTTGAGCTTCTTGGCGAAAAGCGCGTCGCGCACCCAGGCGACGATCTGCGCCGACATCGAGGACGAACGGCCGGCAAACATGATGCGGGCAGTGAGTTCACCGCTCATTGTCACCGGTTGCCGCAAGGTACCGGCCTTAGCCGTGCGTGGCATGTCCGCGCCCTCGTTTAGAGGCGGTAGTATGTATGTCTGGATTGAATAGTAAAGATACTATCTTATAAATTTCGGTGGAAATATCGTTTTAGTTGCAACTGGTTAGTGGGCAGGGGCGTGGGTGTTTGCAAGGTGAATCGGCAAGACAGCCAGAGCGTGCAGCAATCTCCGTTCGTCCCCGCGAAAGCGGGGATCCAGGGCAACGTTCAATGCAGTGCCTATGGCCGCTGGTCCCCGCTTTCGCGGGGACGAACGGTTGATTTATGGCGCCGGCAATGACGGGGAGAGGCGGTGCGCCTAAGGCTATCGAAGTGCTCGCAGCTCACGCCACCTTCTTCCCCCACAACCGCGCCGAAGCAATGTCGGCGCCCTTGCGGATGGCGGCGAGCTTGAGCCACACCACCGGTTCGATCACCCATTCGCGTTTGGTGAAGGTGCCGAAACCGCAATCGGTCGACGCGACCACGCGTTCGCGCTCGCCGACCGCGCGCACCGCCTCTTCAATGCGGTGGGCGACGACTTCCGGGTGCTCGACGAAATTGCTGGTGGTTTCCACCACGCCCGGAATCAGCAGCATGTCCTTCGGCAGCGGGTGTTTCTTCAGTGCGTCATATTCATGCGCGTGGCGCGGATTGGAAAACTCGATCGACAGCGCGCCGACCTTGGCCTGATAGAGCGCCGGCAATATCGTTGCGAGCGGCACATCATGAATGTGCGGGCCTTCCCAGTTGCCGTAGCAGATGTGCAACCGCACGCGGTCGCGCGGAATGCCGGCGATCCCGTCATTGATTGCCTGCACATGACGCTCGACGCGTTTTACGAATCCGGCATCGTCGAGATCGCGGTACATCATGGTGCGGTCCATCGCGAGATCGGGCGCGTCGATCTGCAGAATCAGCCCGGCTTTATGGATGGCCTGGTATTCGTTCTTCATCTCGCGCGCGATGGCGTCGAGATAATCGTCATGCGCTTTGTAATAGGCATTGAGCATGGTGGTCGAAATGATGCCGGGCGAGGGCGCGGTCATGAACCGCTCGGAAAACGCGCCGACCTCGCCGGCGATCTTGTTGAAGCCCGCGATCTCCTCGTTGATCGGCTTCATGTCCTTGTACTTGATGTCGGCCTGCGCCTCCGGCGCGCCTTGCTGGCTTTTCGGCGCGCTTGGAAAGCGCCGCATCAGATAAGCGACCAGGTCCGGGAATTCCTCGAACTCACGTCCGCGCCGGCGTTTCGAGACGCCGCCGAAACCGGTCATGCGCTGCGGCACGTAGGTCTGGAATCCGATACGCCGTTGCTCGCCGTCATTGCCGATGTCGATGCCGGCTTCCATCTGCTTTTTGACGACATGGCGAACCGCCGCGTCCATTTCGGCGGCCATTACCTTCGGGTCGTAATCCTTGCCTTCCTCCTGTGCCATCAGCAGGTCGGACAGTTTCTCGTTGCGTGGCAGGCTGCCGACGTGCGTGGTCAGGATGCGGTCCCGGCTGAAGATCATGAACAAACTCCGACTTTTGTGTCGTCATGGCCGGACTTGTTCCGGCCATCTCGATCAGGGACGCAGTGCCTTCCTGATCGGGATGCCCGGCATAAAGCCGGGCATGACAGAGTGAGGTGCGCCGCGAATGAGGCCGCACCTTAGCGGCAAATTCCACGCGGTACAGCAATCGTGGCGAGAAGTGCGCCACAGGCCCGAAATATAATCATATTGCGGCGGCCGACCGCGCCTCGCATAGTTTGGGCAATGACGAAAGGCCGTTGGGCTTTGTCCCACCGCAATGTCCGGCCGGCCCGCAGGGCCGGGAGACAATAAGTCCTTCCATACAGCAGGGGGGAAGTCATGAAACGCCGTGAATTTTTGCGCGCCGCCAGTGCAGGCCTTGCGGCCTCATCGATCGCCGCGCCCGCGACCGCACAGTCGACGCCCGAGCTGAGATGGCGGCTCACCGCGAGCTGGCCGAAGTCACTCGATACACTCTATGGCGGCTGCGAGGATTTTGCCAAAAACGTCGCCGAAAGCACCGACAACAAATTCCAGATCCAGGTTTTTGCGGCCGGCGAAATTGTGCCGGGTTTGCAAGTGCTCGATGCGGTACAAAACGGCACGGTCGAGATGGGCAACACCGCCGGTTACTATTACTGGGGGAAAGATCCGTCATTCGCTTTTGCGACGGCGGTTCCGTTCGGACTTAACGCCCGTCAGCAGGACGCCTGGCAATTGCGCGGCGGCGGCGCAGAATTGCTTGACGGCCTGTTCGCTGACTTCGGCTGTTACGGACTGGCGATGGGCAACACCGGCGTGCAGATGGGCGGATGGTTCCGCAAAGAGATCAACACGATCGACGATCTCAATGGATTGAAATTCCGCATCGGCGGCTTCGCCGGAAATGTGGTCAAGCGTCTGGGCGTCGTGCCGCAACAGGTTGCGGCGGGCGACATCTATCCCGCGCTGGAGAAGGGCACGATCGATGCCGTCGAATGGATCGGCCCTTATGACGATGAGAAGCTCGGATTTTTCAAGATCGCAAAATATTATTACTACCCGGGCTGGTGGGAGGGTGGAGCGAACGGACATCTTCTGATCAATCGCGCGAAATGGGAAAGCCTGAGCAAGGCCTATCAGACGATCGTGACCACATCGGCGCGCGAGGCCGGCCTGCGCGTGACAGCCAAATACGACGTCGTTAATCCGCCGGCGATGAAGCGGCTGATCACAGCCGGCACCCAGCTTCGAGCCTTCTCGCCCGAGATCATGGAAGCATCTTTCAAGGCTGCCAACGAAACCTATGCTGAGCTGGCCAAGACGAATGCCCGGTTCAAAAGGATCCTCGACAGCATCATGGCCTTCCGTCAGGACAGCTATTCGTGGTGGCAGGTCGCCGAGCTCTCGTTCGATCTGTTCCAGGTGAGAATGTTGGGGCGGTCGTAAGCCTTACGAAAATGCGCCGCGAATGAGGGTGATAACGGCCGCCGCAGGCCTGGAAATATAATCACATTGCGGCAGCCGCCCATGCCCCGCATAATTCCCCAAAATGAGCGGCGCTTGCCGCCTGGGAGGACGCTATGACCGTTGCTGTCGCGGCCGGGGCGGTGGGCGCAGTCCCGCGCGACTACAACTTTGCCGCCGATGTTCTGCAAACTAATCTTGCAGCCGGCCGCGCCAAAAAGCCGGCCTATATCGACGCCCGCGGCACGCACACCTATGGCCAGCTCGCCGATCGTGTGGCGCGTTTCGGCGCGGCCCTGCGCGGCCTCGGCATCAAGCGCGAAGAGCGCGTGCTGCTGGCGTTGCTCGACACGATCGATTGGCCGACGGCGTTTCTCGGCTGCCTGAAGGCCGGCATCGTCGCGGTGCCGGTGAACACGCTGCTCACAGAGGACGACTATCGGTTCATGCTGGCCGACAGCCGGGCGAAATGCCTGGTGGTGTCGGAAGCGCTGTTTCCGAGGTTCGAAAAGCTCATCGGACAAAGTGCGGATCTCGAACACGTCATCGTCTCGGGCGAAAATCCGAATGGCTATCGCCTGTTCGAGGATCTTGTTGGCGCGGACGAGCCGGAACCCTATACGGCACCGACCACCAGCGACGACATCGCGTTCTGGCTCTACACATCGGGGTCGACCGGCAAACCGAAAGGCGCCGTGCATGTGCATGCCAGCCTCAAGCTCACCGCCGATCTTTACGGCACGCCTGTCGTCGGCCTGAAGGAAAACGACGTCTGCTATTCGGTGGCGAAATTGTTTTTTGCCTATGGTCTCGGCAACGCGATGACGTTTCCGCTTACGGTTGGCGCGGCCACGGTGCTCAACGCCGATCGGCCGACGCCCGATGGTGTTGCAACGTTATTGCGAAAACATCCGATCACGGTGTTCTTCGCGGTGCCGACATTTTATGCGGCGTTTCTGGCGAGCCCGAACGCACCACAAAAATCCGAAGTGAAGATCCGCCGCTGTATTTCCGCCGGCGAAGCGTTGCCGGAAGAGATCGCAAAGCGCTGGAAGGACCGCTACGGCGTGGAAATTTCCGATGGGCTTGGCACCACCGAGATGCTGCACATTTATCTCACCAATGCGCCGGGAGCGACCAAATATGGGACGACCGGCAAAGCGGTGCCCGGCTACGAGATCAAGTTGATCGGTGAAGACGGCAATCCGGTGAAAAAAGGCGACATGGGCGAGCTCTATGTGCGCGGGCCCACCAGCGCGATCATGTACTGGAACAACCGCGAGAAATCGCGCTCGACCTTTCAGGGCGAATGGACGCGTTCGGGCGACAAATATATCGAGGATGCCGACGGGTATTACATCTGCTGCGGGCGGCAGGACGACATGCTGAAAGTGTCGGGCATGTATGTGTCGCCGTTCGAGGTCGAGGCCGCGCTCTCGTCGCATCCGGATGTGTTGGAGGCGGCGGTGGTCGGATGGAACGACGAGCAGAAGCTGATCAAACCGAAAGCTTTCGTGGTGCTGAAATCGCCCGACAAGGCCAATGATGCGCTGATCCAGGTATTGCAGGAGCACTGCAAGCAGAAGCTCGCGCCCTACAAATATCCGCGCTGGATCGAATTCCGCAAAGACCTGCCGAAGACCGCGACCGGCAAGATCCAGCGCTTCAAGTTGAGGGCGGAAGGGAACGCGTGAAACTCGGTACAACGTTTATCCGTCATCCTGAGGTGCCCGCGCGTAGCGCGGGCCTCGAAGGATGAACGGCCGTCGTCCTTCGAGGCTCGCTTCGCTCGCACCTCAGGACGACGGAACAAGGCGGTGCAATGACAATTCTCTCCGATACCGGCTTTCTCGACATCGGTGCGCAACGCCTCGAGTACCGCTTTGCCGGTCCGCAGCCGGACGCCGCACCGACGCTGGTGTTACTGCACGAAGGGCTCGGCTGCGCCGGTCTATGGGGCGATTTTCCCGACCGGCTTTCCGCCGCGACCGGCCTTGGTGTTTTAGCCTACTCGCGCGCCGGCTACGGCAATTCTTCACCGGTGACGTTGCCGCGGCCGCTCTTTTATATGCACGACGAGGCGCGCGTTACGCTGCCGCTCCTGCTCGGTGCAATCGGGTTCCAGCGCGGCCTGCTGATCGGCCATAGCGATGGCGCTTCGATTGCCGCGATCTACGCGGGCAGCCACCAGGATCATCGGGTCGGCGGCCTTGTTCTGATCGCACCGCATTTCTTCACTGAAGACCCGGGCATCGCTTCGATTGTCGAAGCAAAGAAGGCCTATGAGACCGGCGATCTGCGCGCGCGCCTGGCGCGCTGGCACGCCGATGTCGACAATGCCTTCCGAGGCTGGAATGACGCCTGGCTCGATCCGGAATTCCGCAATTGGGATATCACCGAATTTCTCGCTTATATTCGTGTTCCCGTACTCGTCGTGCAGGGCGAAGATGATCAATACGGCACGGTGAAGCAGATCGAGATCGCGCAGCAGGAATGTTATTGCCCGGTCGAGGTCGCGTTATTTCCGGGCGCGCGTCACTCGCCGCAGCGTGAGGCGCCGGAAGCGACGCTCAAGGTGGTTTCGGATTTTGTGGGACGCGTGCTCGCGAGCGAATAGGTGGGGCGGGTGGCGTAGCCTCAATCCGCTCATTCCCGCGCAAGCGGGAATCCAGAACTAAATAAAAAAGCTGGGTCCCCGCTTTCGCGGGGACGAGCGGGAGAGATTTTACTCCGCCGCCTGCTTCGTCGTGGCGCCGTGCGCGGAGACGAGATAATCCATCGCCGCCTGCACGCCACCTTTCTTGAACGGCACGCCCGCGAGCGAGAGCGCCATCTCGGTGATGCCGAGCGCGCCGAGCAGCATGCCGTCGTTAATGTCGCCAAGGTGGCCAATACGGAAATACTTGCCGGCATAAGCACCGAAGCTCGCACCGTAAGAGATATTGAAGGTCTCGAGCGCAAGCGCGCGGAACTTGTCGGCATCGTGGCCTTCCGGCAGCAGCACCGCGGTGATGGTCGGCGAAACCTGGCTGGCATTCTTGTTCAGGTTTTCCAGCCCCCACGCCTTGACAGCGCGGCGAGTTGCTTCCGCGAGACGATCGTGTCGGGCAAAGACGTTGTCGAGGCCTTCTTCGTGCAGCATCTCGATGCCGGTCGCGAGCCCATGCAACATCTGTGTCGCCGGCGTGTAGGGGAAGAAGCCGATCTTGTTCATCGTGATCATCTCATCCCACGCGTAGAACGATTTCGGCATCTGGGCGGTCTTGTTGGCGGCCAGCGCCTTGTCGCTCACTGCGTTGAACGACATGCCAGGCGGCAGCATCAGGCCTTTCTGCGCGCCGCCGACGGAGACGTCGACGCCCCATTCGTCGTGGCGATAGTCGGTGGACGCGAGCGACGAAATCGTGTCGACCATGAACAGCGCGGGATGGCCGGCGGCATCGATTGCCTTGCGGATGTCGGCAATTGGGGTGAGCGCGCCAGTCGAGGTCTCGTTATGCAGGATGCAGACCGCCTTGATCTCCTTGGCCTTGTCTTCGCGCAGTCTGGCTTCGATTGCCTTGGGGTCGGCGCCGCTACGCCAGTCACTGGCGATGAATTCGGTCTTGAGGCCGATGCGTTCGGCCATCTTCTTCCACAGCGTCGCGAACTGGCCGGTCTCCACCATCAGCACCTTGTCGCCGGGCGACAGCGTATTGACGAGGGCGCCTTCCCAGGCGCCGGTTCCGGTCGCGGTATAGATGATGACCGGGTTCGTGGTCTTGAAAATCGTCTTGATGCCTTCGAGGCAGCGTTTGGCGAGCTTGGCGAACTCCGGGCCGCGGTGATCGATGATCGGCGTGTCCATCGCGCGCAGAACGCGATCCGGGAGCGGCGAGGGACCCGGAATATGGAGAAAATGGCGACCGACCGTACGCGAGGAATTCTTAGCCATAGACAGTCCGCTCCTGAACGGCAGCTTTTCGGGAATTGGCGTGGCCTGACCACGGGCGCGTCCCGGCCAGGGAGCGGCGCTTGTGGCGTTGAACTATGAATGTAACATTGCGGTCAAGCGGTTTTCAGCAAGGCGATCTAGTCCTTATGCATAGGCTCAGCGCAGCCCAAAAAGGATAAGAAAAGTGCCGGTAGTCATGCCCGGTCTGGAACGGCGGCTAAAGGCCGAATTGACCGGCGAGGTGCAATTCGACCGCTTCACGCGCGGGCGCTACGCCACGGATGCGTCCCACTACCAGATCATGCCGATTGGCGTGGTTTCCCCGCGAACCATCGAAGAAGCTGATCGGGCGATAGCGATAGCGCGCTCCGAGGGTGCGACCGTATTGGCGCGCGGTGGCGGAACGTCGCAGGCCGGCCAGACGGTCGGCCAGTCGCTGGTCGTCGACTGCTCGAAGTATCTCACGCGCGTTCTCGATCTCGACGTCAAGCGCGCGCGCTGTACGGTCGAGCCCGGCATCGTGCTCGACGATCTCAACCGTCAGCTCAAGCCGCACGGGCTGTGGTTTCCGGTTGATATCTCGACCGCGTCACGCGCGACCATCGGCGGCATGGCCGGCAACAACTCGTGTGGCGGGCGCTCCATGCGCTACGGCACCATGCGCGACAACGTGGTCTCGATCGAGGCGCTGCTCGCGGATGGCACGCTTGCGCACTTCGGCCGCATCGGTGGTAACCTCAAGGATGTGCCGGCGCCGCTGCGTGCGCTCGCCAAGGATCTGCTGGCCATCGGCACGCGCGAGGCCGACGAGATTTCCGCACGCTTTCCGAAGGTGCAGCGCCGTGTCGGCGGCTATAATCTCGATGCCCTCGTGCCCGGCAAGAATGATGTCAATCTTGCGCATGTGCTGGTCGGCGGCGAAGGCACACTGGCCTTTTCCACGCGCATCGAGCTCAAGCTTTCGCCGCTGCTCGGCCGCCGCGCGGTCGGGGCCTGTCATTTCGGAAGCTTTTATGAAGCGATGAATTCCGCACAGCATATCGTGCGGCTCAAGCCGATTGCCGTTGAATTGATCGATCGCACGATGATCGGGCTTGCACGCCAAATTCCGATTTTCCAGCCGACGCTCGACAAATTCGTGCGCGAGGCGCCGGAGGCGATCCTGCTGGTCGAATTCGGAGAGGACGACCACGAAGTCAATCTGCGCATGTTGCAGCAGCTCAAGGACCTGATGGGTGACCTCGGCTTCGGCTGGGACAAGACCGGAGCGAAATGGGGTGGTGTTGTCGAGGTGCTCAATCCTGAACTACAGGCCGCGATCACCGACGTGCGAACCTCCGGCCTCAACATCATGATGTCGATGAAGGAGGAAGGTAAGCCGGTTTCCTTTGTCGAAGACTGCGCGGTGCCGCTCGAGCATCTCGCCGATTACACCGCGCGCCTTGCCGCGATATTCGAAAAACATGGAACGCGCGGTACCTGGTATGCGCACGCGGGCTCGGGCTGCCTGCATGTGCGTCCGATTCTCAACCTGCGGCAGGAGAAAGACGTTCATGCCATGCGCGAGATTGCCGAAGAGGCCTTCGCCATGGTGCGTGAGTACAAAGGTTCGCATTCCGGCGAGCACGGCGACGGGCTGGTGCGTTCGGAGTTCAATGAGCCGATGTTCGGTTCGCGGCTGGCGCGCGCGTTCGAGGAGGTCAAGGACCGCTTTGACCCGAAGGGCTTTTACAACCCTGGCAAAGTCGTACGGCCACCGAAGTTCGACGATCGCGACCTCTTCCGCTACGCGCCCGGCTATCACGGCGAGCCAGTCAAGATGCATCTCGACTGGTCGGCTTATCCCGGTGCCGGCGGCGGATTTCAGGGCGCCGTCGAGATGTGCAACAACAACGGCGCCTGCCGCAAATTAACAGGTGGTGTGATGTGTCCGAGCTATCGCGTGACACGCGACGAGCGGGACGTCACGCGTGGACGCGCCAACACGTTGCGGCTGGCGATCAGCGGACAACTTGGATCGGCCGCGCTCATCTCCGATGAAATGGCAGAGACCATGAAGCTCTGCGTGTCCTGCAAAGCGTGCCGCCGCGAGTGCCCGACCGGCGTTGACATGGCGCGCATGAAAATCGAAGTGCAGGCCGCACGGGCCGCGAAGTTCGAGCTCAGTTTGCACGAAAAACTGGTGGGTTTTCTGCCGCATTATGCGCCCCACGCAGCACGCTGGCATCATTTCTTCAATTTGCGGGACCGCAGCACAATCTTGCGCAGTGCCTCGCAACTGATCGCCGGTTTTTCGTCCCGCCGCAGCCTGCCGAAATGGCGCAAGGATACATACCGCGACCGTTCCGACTGGAACTACACGGGGCGAGAAAATAATGCGCGCGCGCGCGAAGTCGTGCTGTTTGCCGATACGTTCAATCGCTATTTTGAGCGGGAAAACCTCGACGCGGCTCTCAGCGTGCTGGTCGCCGGCGGTTATCGCGTTTACGCGCCGTTTCCGGCGAACCCCGACGAGCGGCCGTTGTGTTGTGGCCGCACCTTTCTCTCGGTCGGACTGGTCGACGAGGCACGTCGCGAAATGCAGCGCACGTTGGATGCGCTGGCGCCTTATGTTGCGCGTGGCATACCGGTCGTCGGCCTCGAGCCGAGCTGTCTTTTTACGTTCCGCGACGAGTTGCCGGCGCTGCTCAAAGGGGAAGCGGTCGACGCCTTGGCCGCAAACGCGCTGTTGTTCGAGGAATTCATTGCGCGCGAGCACAAACAGGGTCATCTGAATTTGCCGCTCGGACCAATTGCGAAAAAGGCGCTCCTGCATGGCCACTGCCACCAGAAGGCGTTCGACGCCATGGGCGCGGTCGAAGGTGCGCTCCGTCTGATTCCGCAGCTTTCCGTCGAAACGATCGAATCCAGTTGTTGCGGCATGGCGGGCAACTTTGGCTACGATGCCGCGACCATCGATGTCTCGCTCAAGATGGGTGAGCTTTCACTGCTGCCCGTGGTGCGGCGGGCGCCTGCCGACACGCTGATTGTGGCCGACGGCACTTCCTGCCGGCATCAGATCCAGGACGGCAGCGAGCGGGAGGCTGCCCACGTGGCCCGTGTGATGGCGATGAGCGTGGCGGCGGCTGGCTCAACGGCGTCTGTACCGTCATACTAGGTGAATGGCCAAACTTCTCCCCACGTCCCTCGTCGGTTCCTACGCGCAGCCGGATTGGTTGATTGACCGCGCGAAGCTTGCAAGCCGCTTTCCGCCGCGCGTGCGCGCCAAGGAGCTTTGGCGCGTCGCGCCGGAGCACCTCAAGCAGGCGCAGGATGATGCGACCCTGCTCGCGATCCGCGATCAGGAGCGCGCCGGGCTTGATATCATCACAGACGGCGAGATGCGGCGCGAAAGCTATTCCAATCGTTTCGCCACGGCGCTTGAAGGTGTCGATATCGACAATCCAGGCACCGCGCTTGACCGCTCCGGCCATCCCAATCCGGTGCCGCGTGTTGCAGGCAAAGTCCGGCGCCGGCATCCGGTGGAGGTCGAAGACGTAAAATTCCTGCGCGCCAATACCGACCGCATGATCAAGATGACGGTGCCCGGTCCGTTCACGATGTCGCAGCAAGCGCAGAACGATTTCTACAAAGACGAGGAGGAGATGACGCTCGACTATGCCGCCGCGGTGAATGAGGAAATCAAGGACCTGTTCGCCGCCGGTGCCGACATTGTGCAGATCGACGAGCCCTATATGCAGGCGCGGCCGGAAAAAGCGCGCAAGTATGGACTCAAGGCGCTCAACGCCGCGCTTGACGGAGTGACCGGACCGACGGCGGTCCATATCTGTTTCGGCTACGCCGCCATCATTCACGTGCGTCCGGAGGGATATTCATTCCTGCCGGAGCTGGCGGGATCGCCGGTCAGGCAAGTTTCGATCGAAACCGCCCAATCCAATCTCGACTGTGCCGTGCTTGAGAAGCTGCCGGGCAAGACGATCATTCTCGGCACGCTCGATCTCTCCGACTTGACGATCGAGAAGCCCGAGACCGTGGCCGCGCGCATTCGGCGGGCGTTACCGCATGTGCCGGCCGAGCGCATCATCGTTGCTCCCGATTGTGGCCTGAAATATCTGCCACGGGAGATCGCCTACGGAAAGATGTGTGCCATGGTCGAAGGCGCGCGAATCGTGCGCACCGAACTTTCCAAATGAGCGGCAAACTCGAACCGATGCCCGTCAAGCTTTTTCCGACTTCGCTCGTCGGTTCCTATCCGCAGCCGGATTGGCTGATCGACCGCGCACGCCTTTCGAAGATGGTGCCGCGTGTGCGAATGGACGATCTCTGGCTGATCGATCCGAAAGCGCTCGAAGCCAAACAGGACGAGGCGACCCTTCTTGCCATCCGCGATCAGGAGCGCGCCGGGCTCGACATCATCACGGACGGCGAACAACGGCGCGAGAGCTATTCCAACCGCTTCGCGACCGCGCTTGAAGGCGTCGATACGGAGAACCCCGGCTCGACCTTGAACCGGAGCGGCAAGCCGATTCCCGTTCCGCGCGTCACCGGCAAGATCCGCCGCAAGTATCCGGTCGAATTACGCGATCTGCAATTCTCTGCGCGCCAATACAAAAAAGACCGTGAAGATGACGGTGCCAGGTCCCTTCACCATGTCGAAGCAGGCGCAGAACGAATTCTATAGTTCCGAAGAAGCCATGGCGCTCGACTACGCGGTCGCCGTGAACGAGGAAATCAAGGATCTGTTCGCCGCCGGCGCCGACATCGTGCAGATCGACGAGCCGTGGATGCAGCAGCATCCCGACAAGGCGCGCGCGTACGGATTGAAAGCGCTCGACCGCGCGCTCGACGGCGTCACCGGCACGGTGGCTGTGCATTTGTGCTTCGGCTATGCGGCCGTCGTCCACGACAAGCCGACGGGTTACTCGTTTCTGCCTGAACTGGAAGGCTCGAAAGCGGCGCAAGTCTCGATCGAGGCGGCCCAGCCCAAACTCGATCTCGCCGTTCTGGGGCGGCTGCCGTCGAAGACGATCATCCTTGGTGTCATCGATCTGTCCAACATGACCGTCGAGACCGCCGAGACCGTCGCGGCGCGTATCCGCAAGGCGTTGCCGCACGCGCCTGCCAGCCACATCGTGATAGCGCCCGATTGCGGCATGAAATACCTGCCGCGCGAGGTCGCATTCGGGAAAATGCAGGCGATGGTGCAGGGCGCCGATATTGTGCGCCAGGAACAGCGCGACAATTAGCCGGACGGCGGCTTGCGCTCGGGCCCAATACCCGCAAAATGGTGCCAAATAACAAGGGCAGCACGGTCCAATTTCAACGGAACCGCTGCAAGCCAACATAGGGAGGATAAGATGAAAAACTTCGTTCTGGCCGGCACAGCCGTTGCCGCCATTGCACTGGCGAACGCGCCGGCTTTTGCCTGGGAGCCAAGCAAGCCCGTCGAAATCGTGGTTGCGGCCGGCGCCGGCGGCGCTTCGGATCAGATGGCGCGGATGATTCAAGCCGCCATTCAAAAGAACAATCTGATGAAGCAGCCGATGGTCGTCTCGCTCAAGGGCGGCGCCTCCGGCGCGGAAGCGCTGATGTACATGAAATCGAGTGACGGCGATCCCAACCGGCTGCTGCTCGCTTATTCACTGATTTACATGCTGCCGTTGTCGGCAAAGATCCCGTTCAACTGGCGCGATCTCTCTCCTATTGCCGTCACCGCGATGGACGAGTTCGTGCTGTGGGATAACACCGAGTTGCCCTACAAGAACGTCAAGGAATTCATCGACGCGGCCAAGGCCGCTCCGCAGCCGTTCAAGATGGGCGGCACCGGCTCCAAGCGCGAAGATCACATCCTGACTGTATTCATGGAGAAGAAGACCGGCGCCAAGTTTGCCTACTTGCCGTACAAGTCGGGCGGCGAGGCGGCGACACAATTGGTCGGCAATCACACCGCGTCGAACGTCAACAATCCGTCGGAAAATCTCGAAGTGTGGCGCGCCGGCCAGGTGCGGGCGCTGTGCGTCTTCGACAAAGAGCGCATCTCTTACAAGACCAAAGTGACCGACAAGCAATCATGGAACGACATCCCGACCTGCAAAGAAGAAGGACTCGACGTGCAGTATCTGATGCTGCGCGCCTTCTTCCTGCCCGGAAAGGTCACGCCCGAACAATCGGCCTTCTATGTCGATCTGCTCAAGAAAGTCGCGGCCACGCCTGAATACAAGGACTACATGGAAAAGCAGGCGCTCAAGCCGATTTTTCTCACCGGCAAGGACATGCTCAATTTCCTTGAAGAAGACGATAAGCTGAATTCAAGCCTGATGAACGAGGCCGGATTCGTCGCGAAGTAGTCTAACCTGACGGCACCGCTCCCGATCTTCGGCCCGAAGATCGGGAGCCTCGCTACTGACCAGCGTTTTCGTCCAGACCACGGAGAGGTGGGCCGCAAGGCGCCCACCAGTTTACAGGCGCATGTCCTCGACCGAGCCGGAAATTGCCGTAGACGATCCGACCGCGCCGGCCGAGGATTCGCCCGCCGTCGCCAGCACACGGACCGTCGAAATAACTGTCTACATCGCCTTGTTTGCATTGGCGCTGCTGCTGGCGTTCGATAACTGGCGGACGGGAATGGGATGGGAAGCCGACGGCCCACAAGCCGGCTATTTCCCGTTCTATCTGTCAGTCGTTCTTGCCGCGGCCAGTCTTTACGGCCTCATCGGCATTTTCCTCAGCCGCGCGGCATCAAGCGAGACCTTTGTCACGCGCGATCAGCTTCGCCGCGTGATGCAGGTGTTCGTGCCTACGTTATTGTTTTGCCTGTTTACGCAATGGCTCGGGCTTTATGTCGCGAGCTTCATCCTGATTGCGGGTTTCATGTGGATGGTCGGCCGCATCGCGCTGTGGAAATCGGTCGTCACGAGCTTCGTGTTTTCGCTTGCGATGTTCGTCACGTTCGAGATTGCGTTCGACGTCATCATGCCGAAAGGGCCGCTCGAAGCCCTGTTCGGATTCTAGGGCCGAAAAAGCAGGATCATTGCGATGGAAGCTTTCGGCCTTCTCGCCCACGGGTTTGTAGTCCTGCTGACCTGGAAGACGCTCGCCTTGATGTTGGTTGGATTGGTGCTCGGCATATTCGTCGGTGTATTGCCGGGGCTGGGCGGACCGAACGGTGTTGCGATCCTGCTGCCACTCACGTTCACGATGGATCCGACATCCGCCATCGTAATGCTGTCCTGCATTTACTGGGGTGCGCTGTTCGGCGGCGCCATCACCTCGATCCTGTTCAATATTCCGGGCGAAGCCTGGTCGGTGGCCACGACGTTCGACGGCTATCCGATGGCCCAGCAGGGCAAAGCGGCAGAAGCGCTGACCGCGGCCTTCACGTCTTCTTTCATTGGCTCGCTGTTTGCCGTGCTGCTCATTACGTTTCTTGCCCCCGGAATTGCGTCTTTCGCGCTGCGCTTCGGGCCGCCGGAATTCTTCGCGGTCTACCTGTTGACCTTTTGCTCATTCGTCGGCCTGGGTCGGGAGGCAAAACACAAGACCATTATTTCAATGGCGCTCGGCCTGTTGCTGGCCGGCGTCGGCATGGACACCGTTTCCGGCCAGTTGCGTATGACGTTTGGCCTGAGCGAACTGCTGCGCGGCATCAATTTCCTGGTCGCGGTGATCGGGCTGTTTGGCATCAGCGAAATCCTGCTCACCATGGAAGAGCGGCTTGCGCTGCGTGGGCACGCTGCGCGCATCAGCCTGCGGGTGCTGCTGAATGTCTGGAAGGATATGCCGCGCTATTGGGTCACGCTGCTGCGGTCTTCCATCATCGGGGCCTGGCTTGGCATTACGCCCGGCGGCGCGATCGCTGCGTCTTTCATGGGCTACAACCTCGCCAAACGTTTTTCCAAGGATCCCGAAAGTTTCGGCACGGGCCGTATCGAAGGTGTATTCGCGCCGGAAACGGCGGCACACGCGTCCGGCACCGCGGCCCTTTTGCCAATGTTGGCGCTGGGAATTCCAGGCTCCGGCACCGCGGCCATTCTGCTCGGTGGGCTGATGGTGTGGGGACTCAACCCCGGTCCATTGCTGTTCGTGGAGCACAAGGATTTCGTCTGGGGGCTGATCGCCTCCATGTATCTCGGCAATATCGTGGGCCTGGTGATTGTACTCACCACCGTGCCGGTTTTTGCCGCGGTACTGCGTGTACCGTTTGCGGCCATTGCGCCGATGATCGTGGTCTCGTGTGCGATTGGCGCCTACGCCATTCAGAATGCGATGTTCGACATCTGGCTGATGCTTGTCTTCGGCGTCGTCGGCTACGTGTTCAAGAAAGTCGGTATCCCGCTGGCGCCCTTCACGCTCGCGCTGGTGCTCGGCAGCCGTGCGGAAGATGCATTCCGGCTGTCGATGATCGGGTCGGCCGGCGACCTGCGCGTGTTCTGGTCGAATGCGCTGGTCGGCTCCATCACCACTTTGGCCATTGTGCTGCTGTTCTGGCCGGTCATCGGAAAGGCCATCGGGCATATCGGCGGGTTCATGCAGCCCGCCAAACGCCCAAGCTGATTCCGTAGACTTATTCCGCCGGTCCCGGCTCGGCTGCCGTGCCGCGGCGCGCGGGCGCCGTTCGCCGCACTGTCGGCATGGCCAAGCGTGCGACAACCGGGATCACGAGCAGGCTGCAAATCGGCGACAGCAACATGCCGCCGACGATCACGCAGGCGAGCGGCTGCTGCACCTGTGAGCCGATGCCGGTGGACAGCGCTGCGGGCACCAGGCCGATGCAGGCGGAGAAGCCGGTCATGAAGATCTGCCGCATGCGCGCCTGTGCAGCGCCGATGATGGCCTCTTCCTTGCCAAATCCCTCGTCCAGGCGGCGGCGGATATAGGAGACGAGCAGGATGCCGTCCATGGCCGACACGCCGAACAGGGAAATAAATCCGACGGCGGCAGATACGCTGGCGTTCAGCCCGAACAGATAGAGCCCGAGAATGCCGCCGCAGGCCGCGAACGGAATGCCGCACAATGCGATCAGACTGTCGCGCACGGAATTGAACAGGCTGTAGAGCAGCATCAAGATCAGCAACAGGCTGAGCGGGACGATGATCGCAAGCCGCTTCTTGGCTTCCACCAGCGCGCCGAATTCGCCGGACCATTCCAGCCGATAGCCATCCTTCAGCTCAACGTTCTTGGCGATCCGCGCCTGCGCGTCGGCAACGGTCGACCCGAGGTCGCGGCCGCGCACGCTGTATTTGATGGGCACGAAACGCTCGGTGTTCTGGCGATAGATGTAGGCGGCTCCGGTTTCCAGCCGCACTTCGGCGACGTCACCGAGAGCGATGTAGGCGGTCGGCGACTTCGGATCGGAATTTGGCAACGCTACCGGGACCGAGCGAATGGCGTCGATATTGTCGCGATATTGCGCCGCAAGCCGCACCGTCAGCGGGAAGTTCATCTCGCCTTCGTAGATGCGGGTGACCTCCTGGCCGCCAATTGCAGCCTGAACGACGGTGTTCATGTCGCTGACGGTGATGCCGTAGCGAGCCGCCTTGGCGCGGTCGACCTGGATCACGAGGTTCGGCTGGCCTAGCAAATTGAATGCGCCGGCGTCGGCAACGCCCGGGACCTTGGCGAGCTCATCCTGGACGGCTTTCGACAGGCGTTCGAGTTCGGCCAGATCGCGGCCGAAGATCTTCACGGAATTCTCGCCCTTCACGCCCGAGACCGCTTCCTCGATGTTGTCCTGGATGTATTGCGAGAAGTTGAAATCGATGCCGATGAATTCGCTCTCGAGGCGCGCGGCCATCTCCCTCACGAGCTTTGGCTTGGTCAGGCCGTCCGGCCATTCCTCGAACGGCTTCAGCGGCACGAAGAATTCGGCGACAAACGATCCGTCCGGGTCAGTGGCATCCTCGCCGCGGCCTTGTTCGGATACGACTGTGCGCACCGGCGGGTAACTGGCGATCACATTGCGGATCTTGTTGACGGTCTCGCGGCCGGCTTCGAGCGTAATCGTGGGTGGAAGCAAAGCGCGGATCCAGAGATTGCCTTCTTCGAGTTTCGGCAGGAATTCCGTGCCGAGACGCATGCCCAGGCCGCCGCAGATTACAAGAAATGCCAGCGCGATCATCGCAGCCATACGGGCGTTGCGCACGGCAAGCCGGAGAACGCGCTCATACACATCGCGGAGCTTGCGCACGAGGAATGTCTCAACTTCGCTCACCTTCTCGGGCAGCAAAAGCGACGACATCACCGGCGTGACCGTGAACGTCGCGATCACGGCGCCAATCAGTGCGTAGGCATATGTGCGCGACATCGGCCCGAAGATCTGGCCTTCCACGCCTTGCATGGTGAACAGCGGCAGGAAGGCGGCGATGGTGATGATGACCGAAAAGAAGATCGGCTTGTCGACCTCGACGGCCGCCGCCAGAATTCGGTGCAGCCGGTCGCCACGGCTTGCGTCGGATGGATGACGCGCCGCGTGATGCGCGAGATGGCGGAAGATGTTCTCCACCATGATGACGGTGCCGTCGACGATAATACCGAGATCGATGGCGCCCACCGACAGCAGGTTGGCCGAATCTCCGCGTAACACCGTGATAATGACCGCAAGGAACAGCGCAACCGGAATAGTCGCCGCCACGATCAGCGCGCAGCGCAGATTGCCGAGAAAAATCCATTGAATGAGAAAGATGAGCGCGATGCCGAACAGCATATTGTGCATCACAGTGCGCACCGTGATCGCAACAAGATCGCCGCGATCGTAATATGTCTCGATCTTGACGCCGGGTGGCAGGCTGCCGTCGCTGTTGATGCGCTCGATCGCCGCGCGTACCCGCGTCACCACGTCCATGGTGCGCTCGAGCTTCTGCATCAGCACGATGCCGAACAGGATGTCTTCCTGATCGTCGCGGCCGGCGATGCCGAGGCGTGGGGTGAAGCCGACCTGATTGTGGGCAATATCAGATAAAATCACCGGCAGGCCGCCCTGCTGGCTCACCACGATGTTGTTGATGTCGCTGATCGACCCGAGCACGCCGACGCCGCGCACATTGACTGACTGTTCGCCCACCGCGATCGTGCGGCCGCCGACATTGGCATTGCTCGTGGAAATCGCGCTGATGATTTGCGGCAAGGTCAGGCCGTAGGCCCGCATGCGGTCGAGGTCGATTTCGGCCTGGTATTCCTTGGTTTTGCCGCCCAGCGGCGAGATGTCGGCGACACCGGGCACGATACGCAATTTGCGTTCGACCACCCAGTCCTGCAGCGTTTTGAGCTGGATCAGGTCCATCCCCGGCGGACCCTTGAGCTGATAGCGCAGGATTTCGCTGATACCGCCGGCCGGCGAGATGACCGGCGTAACGGTGGCCGGCAGCGTGGCATCCTTCAGCCGGTTGGTGACCTGCTGGCGCACAAAATTGTAGTCGCGGCCATATTCGAATTGCAGGCGGATAAAGCCGAGCGCGAACACCGTGTTCGAACGGATGTAGGTCAGGCCGGGCGTGCTGGCGACGGCGATCTCCAGCGGAATGGTGACATAACGCTCGACTTCTTCGGGCGATTGGCCGGGATACTGCGCAATGATCTCAATGATCGGCGGCGCGGGGTCGGGATAGGCCTCGACATTCATTGTCGTGAAGGCAGCGTAGCCGACGCCAATAAAAGCCGCGAAGGCGACCAGCGCCAGCGGCCGCCGCGACAGGCAGAACGACATCAGACTACGCAACATGGGTCTATCAGCTTCCGGCGGCTGCGCGGTCGACGAACAGGCTGCCTTTGCTCACGACGTTCTCGCCCTGGTGCAGACCATCGACAACCTGAATCATCGACCCGTTGGAGATCCCGGTCTTGATGTCGCGCCGCTCGACCGACTGGTCATTCCGCGCGACCCAGACATGGGCGGTCTTCCCGTCATAAATGATGGCATCGCGCGGTACCGCCGGCGATTTGTCTCCCTCGCCGGTGAGGATTGTCACGCTGGCGAACATTTCAGGCCGCAGCACGCCTTCCTTGTTGTCCAGGGTCGCTCGCACGAGCAAACGTCGCGTGGCCGCATCGAGCGACGTCGCGACATAGGTGATGTTGGCGGTGAAGATGCGATCGGGGAATGCCACGACGGAAAAATTCAGCGCCTGGCCGACGTGCACATTTGGCGCTTCGGTTTCGCGCACATAGGCAACCAGCCAGACGGTGGACAGGTCACCGATGACAAACGTTGGGTCGCTTGCGCTGGTGTTCTGCGATGACGTGTTGATGTATTGTCCCGGGCCAACCTTGCGCTGGATGACGGTGCCGGTGATCGGCGAATAGATCGTCATGTGCGGACTGACGGCGCCGGTATCTCCAAATTTGGCGATTTCATCATCGGTCATGCCGAGAATACGCAGGCGGTTGCGCGTCACCTCGAGCGAGGTCTGGGCGGAGCGCACGTCGTTTTCGGCCGCGCGGGTGGTTGCTTGCGAAGTTTGTAGATCGCGCAACGCACCGGCGCGTGAAATCATAGAGCGTCTTGTTTTGCTGCTCGACGATCTTGGCGAGTTCCAGGGCCGAGCGGGTTTTATTCAGGTTGGAGATTGCAGTGACGAAATCATTTTGTGTCTGCACCATGTCCGGCGCTTCCACGACGAAGAGCGGCTGGCCCGCTTTCACCGAGTCGCCTGGCTTGGCGAGCAGCTTGATCACGCGGCCGGAGTACGGCGAAAACACCAGCGTTGCGCGGTCCTCGTCGACGGAAATCTTGCCTTCGGTCAAATGCTCGGTGCGGAAGACGACGTCGGTGACAGGCGCGATGGCGAGCGACGCCCATTGTTTTGGTGTCGGATAATATGCGGCGCCTTCGCGATGTCCCTGCGCCGCCTTTTCCTGTTCGGCGACCTTGTCAGCGCCGGGCGCCCGCGTTGTCGCGTTCACCGCAAGCCAGGTGCAAAAAATCAGCGCTGCAACGGCAATTGCACCATTGCGGGTAATTGCCAGCGGCTGCGCGAGCCGCGCCATCGTCGTGGTAATGAACTGCACCAAGGAATTCCCAAGTCCCCCAACTTCCCCTAATTGCGAGTCGTTATAGTGAATTGGCGCGGCGTTGCGGCATTACCGTGAAATAAAGATTTCAACGTCGTTAAATTGCCGCGCGGTGAGGCATGGCGCTGAACTAGGCGGTCATATGCGGGCAACAGAGCGCCGCTACGACGATGGTCGGAGAGGTGGGGATTTCAAGCCCTAGTCCCTCGTGGGGTAAATTGCAAACAGCCCATCACCAGCTATGCTCGAAGGCGCTTTGGTGCAGTGCAATATAGGCCGTCGCGGTCGGTATGAGCTTACGTCTCACTTCCATTCGTTGCGCCGCTCTTGCGGTCACCAGCCTTGGCGTCGCTTCGGCCTTTGCCGAGGACGCGCCAAGCGCACACGGCATCACCGTGCCTTCAATCGCAACCAGCCTGCCGCAGAATGGCGACGCGTCCGGGGCCCGTAAGCGGCTTAACGACCACGGCATTTCGTACAACCTGATCTACACCAACGACGTCCTGGGCAATTTGTCGGGTGGCATCCGGCGCGGCGCCATCGACCAGGGCAAGCTGGAAGCGCAGCTCTCTATCGATCTCGAAAAATTCGCCGGCTGGAAAGACTGGAGCTTCTACGCCAACGCATTTGGCATTTACAACACCGGCCGTATCCGGCGTGACTACGTCGGCGGCATGAACACGATCGCCGCGATTGAAGCCACGCCAACCGTGCGCCTGTCGGAATTGTGGGTCGAACGCTGGGCCGGACCCGTCAATTTCAGAATTGGCCAGCTCGCTGCAGACGCCGAGTTCTTCTACAGCGACGTCAGCCAGATGTTCTTGCAAAGTGACTGGGCGACGATCACGGCGGTCAACCTGCCGGGCGGTGGGCCTGCTTATCCGCTGTCAGCATTGGGCGCTCGGATCAAGTACGAATTCCCCAAGGACGCATCGCTGCTCTTTGCAATATTCAACGGTGATCCGGCTGGCCCTTGCCCCGGCGACGATCCCGACACCTGCAATCTCTACGGCGTCAGTTTCCGTTTGCGCGATCCGGCCTTCATGATCGGCGAACTGCAATTTCGCTGGAATCGCGGCAAGGACGACACTGGCCTGGCGACAACACTCAAGTTCGGCGGCTGGAATCATCTCGGTCAGTTCGCCGACCGACGTTTTGCCAACAACGGCATGCTGCTCGCCAGTCCGACGAGCAGCGGCATGCCACTGATGCATCGCGGCGACTATGGTGTTTACGGTGTCATCGATCAGCAGCTCTATCGCCCAAAAGGCGGCGATGGCGACAGTGGCATTTCGATCTTCAACCGATCCTCGATCAGCCCGTCGGACCGCAATCTGGTCAATGTCGAGATCGACAGCGGAATCGTTTTTGCGGGCATGATCCCGCAGCGTCCGAATGACAATTTCGGCGCAAGCGTCATCTATTCGCGGTTCTCCAACAGCGTGCGTGCCTTTGATCAGGACCAGATCAACTTTGGTACGCTGTCGACGCCGCCGCGCGACTACGAGATCAATCTCGAGCTCACTTACGCCGCTCAAATTGTATCGGGGTGGACCGTGCAACCGGTCTATACATCGATCTGGCATCCGAGTGGCACGGGCATCCGTTATCCCGATGCCCAGGTCGTGGGTGTGCGGTCGATTGTCAGATATTAAAGAAGTGACCCGCCCGGACGGGGACATGCCGGGCGGGTCTTCAAAAGATCGGCGCGAGGATGGACGAGGGGCAGGCGCCGATCTTAGCGGAGTGAAATCAGTAGTCGCACACGCGGATCAGGCGGACGTTGCCCCAGCGGTCGTAGCGCTCAACGAGGCGGCAATCGCGGTAGCCGGGGGTCACGTAGACCGGGCCCGAAGAAGCGGCGGCGGCGCCGATCAGCGCGCCCGCGGCAAAGCCGGCGCCGATGCCCCAGCCGAGATGCGAGTGAGCCTGCGCGCTGCCACTGGTGGCGGCGAGGGTCACGGTCAGGGTGAGGGCGGTCAGTGCCACTGCGGTGATCTTGGACTTGGTCATGGCGGTCTCCATCCGGTTAATTTGGTGCGGCTTGCATCGGCCGCGATATCAATTGGTCGCGCCCGTTCCGAAAAGGTTCAAAGCGAATTAACCCGCGGTTGCTTGCGCAGGCCGCCCGGTGACAGAGTAACCAAATGACGCGAATCGCCCTGATTTTATTGAGTTTTGTGGCCCTGCAGGGAGCGGGGCCGGCGCAGGCGCTCGACAAGGTCCGGTTCGGCACCAATTGGGTGGCCGAGGGCGAGCACGGCGGTTTCTATCAAGCGCTCGCTGACGGCACGTACAAGAAGTATGGCCTCGACGTCACCATCGTGCCGGGCGGCCCGAACGTGAATAACCGGATCCTCCTGCCGGTCGGCAAGCTCGACTTCTTCATGAGCGCCAATTCGCTGCAAACTTTCGATGCGGTCGAGCACAACGTACCGACCGTCGCGGTGGCGGCGAGCTTTCAAAAGGATCCGCAGGTGTTCGTCGCACATCCGGATGTGACGAAATTCGAGGAATTGAAGACGCGCACGCTATTTGTGTCCAAGGAGGGCATGACCAGCTATTTCCAGTGGCTGAAATCCGATTTTGGTTTCAACGAGTCGAAGGTGAAACCCTACACCTTCAATGCGCAGCCGTTCCTCGCCGACAAGAATTCAGCGATGCAAGGCTACGTCACGTCCGAACCGTTTGCGGTCGAGCGGCTGGGCGGCTTCAAGCCCGTTGTATTCCTGCTTGCCGATCACGGCTTCGATGCCTATTCGACGTTGATCGAAACCCGCCGCGACCTGATCGAGAAGAACTCGGATCTGGTGCAGCGCTTCGTCGATGCCTCGGCGGTCGGTTGGTATCACTACATCTATGGTGACAGCCAGCCTGGCAATGACCTGATCAAGAAGCAGAATCCGGAAATGACCGATGCGCTGCTGTCTTATTCAATCGCGAAAATGAAGGAATACGGCATCGTCGACTGGGGCAACTCGGTGAAGCTCGGCATCGGCGCCATGACGGATGCGCACTGGAAGAGCTTCTTCGACAAGATGGTGCGCGCCGGCGTGGTGAAACCGGGTATCGACTACAAGCGCGGCTATACGCTGCAGTTCGTCAACAAAGGCGTGGGCGCCGAGTTACGACCGAAGAACTGACAGCGCCGCGCCCCGAAGCATCACTCGGCCGGAATGGCGGACGAACGAAACGCCTTCTGTGTCTGCTCGCGCCGCACTACCAGCCAGCCGAACAGCAGCATTCCTGCCAATACGATAAACGATCCTGCCGCAGCGATCGGTTCGCCGCCATGGCCTGTGTGGACGAGGCCAACTCCGACCGTCAAAATCACCGTGCCGACGATCCAAAGACTGACTTGAACAAGGGCGGCCCGGCTGCGATCGAGTGCCGGATGAAGGTGATAGAAAATTCCGAACAGAAACAACGAAACCCAACCAAGCAGATTGAGGTGGGCATGCGCCGGCATGGCTGAATGATCCTGCGATATCGCCATGATAATTCCCCAAACCATCCCTGCTAACACCATCACAACGGCGGCCGGGAAACTCAACGACGATGCCTTCATTTTTACCTCCGGACATGAGCAAGCCAGCCTTCGCTGGCCCTATATTGAATGCACAGTACTGTGTAATTAATATATTGCCGGCTGTCAATATCGGAGTACAGTGTTGTGCAATGAGTCGGAAACGCCGCTATACGCTTAACCGCCGGGCGGAAAATCAGGCCGATACCCGTCGCCGCATCGTTGAAGCGACGATCGACCTGCATGCCGAAATGGGCCCGGCCCGTACCAGTATCAGCGCGATTGCGGAACGGGCTGGCGTCCAGCGTCACACCGTCTACGCGCATTTCCCCACCGAGCGCGGGCTCTTTCTCGCCTGTTCCGGCCTCGCGCTCGAACGGGATCCATTGCCTGACGAACGCTCCTGGCGCGCAGTTGCGAATCCGAGAGAGCGGTTGCGGCGCGGTCTCACAGAACTTTATGCCTGGTATGCCCGCAACGCCGAGATTGCCGGCAACGTCATGCGTGACGCCGAGGTCGATCCGCTTATCCGCGACATTGTGCAACTGCAACTTGGCTCGCGTATGGATGCTTTCCGGGCCGCCCTGGCGCAAGGGCTGCGGCCGGGGCGCGAGCTGAATGCTGCGCTCGGGCTGGCCATCAGTTTCCATACCTGGCGCTCGCTCGTGAAAGAGGGAGGCCTGAGCGTTGAGGCGGCTGTCGACTTCGTGCAGCGTGCGGTAAACTGTGTGCGCGAAAAGCCAAAGCGGTCCAGCAGAGCATGAACGGCCTTTCAACCAGGCATTCCATTGCCCCCTTCGCCATCCGTTGAGCCCCCGGCAGCAGGTCGCCCGGTCGTCGCCTTGCGCGGCGTCAGCAAGACGTTCGAGAGCGGCACCGTCGCGCTCAGCGGTTTTGATCTTAGCGTGCGCGCCGGCGAATTCGTTTCGCTGCTTGGACCATCGGGGTGCGGAAAATCGACCGCGTTGCGCATTATCTCGGGACTAAGCGAAGCAACGTCAGGTGCCGTCGAGTGGCCGGACGGGGCCGGCCAGATCGGCTTCGTGTTTCAGGAGCCGACGCTGATGCCCTGGGCCAATGTTGCGACGAATGTGCGACTGCCCTTCACGCTTGCCGGCGCAGAGGAAGCGGCCTCAACCGCAGCCGTAGCGCAGGCGCTCGATCGGGTCGGGCTTGCGGACTTTGTAAGCGCCTTCCCGCGCGAACTTTCGGGCGGCATGAAAATGCGCGCCTCGATTGCGCGCGCGCTCGTTACCGAGCCGCAATTGCTACTGATGGACGAGCCATTCGCTGCGCTCGACGAAATCACCCGCTTCAAGCTCAACAACGACCTGTTGTCGGTGTGGCAGGCGCTGCGGCGCACGGTGATCTTCGTCACCCACTCGGTTTTCGAGTCGGTTTATCTGTCGCAGCGCATCGTGGTGATGACGCCGCGTCCGGGCCGTGTTTTTACGGAAATAATGATCGATGCGCCGTATCCGCGCGATGAACGCTTTCGGACCTCGGCGGATTACGCCGGTCTCTGCCGGCAAGTGGCTGAGGCCCTCGGAAAGGCAATGGGAGGCGGGGCATGAACGCCCGTGTCTTGCGCATTGTCCTGCCGGTACTCGTACTCGGGGCGTGCGTCTTGATGTGGGATCTGGTCGTGCGCGCCTTCGCCGTCCCGCCATTCGTGCTTCCTGCACCGGGCTTGGTGTTGACGACGCTGATCGCCGACGGTGGGCTGTTGTGGAATTCCCTGCTGGTGACGCTGCTTACAACGTTCGAGGGTTTTCTGCTTGCAGCGATCGGTGGCGTCGGCCTTGCAATTCTCTTCAATCAGTCGCGGCTGGTCGAATATTCGTTCTATCCCTTTGCAGTGATCCTCCAGGTGACGCCGATTGTCGCCATCGCGCCGCTGCTGCTGATCTATCTTTCGCAGCCTTTGGCGGTGCTCGCCTGCGCCTGGATCGTCGCGTTCTTTCCGGTGCTTGCCAATACAACGCTGGGCTTGAATTCGATCGACCACAATCTCCTTGCACTGTTCGATTTATACAAGGCCTCCCGCTGGCAGGTGTTGTGGAATCTGAAGCTGCCTTCAGCGCTGCCGCAGATTCTCGGAGGACTGCGGATTGCGGGCGGCCTGTCGCTGATCGGCGCGGTCGTTGCGGAAATTGCTGCAGGCTCAGCCGGCGCCGGCTCGGGACTGGCCTACCGTATTGCCGAGTCCGGCTACCGGCTGAATATCCCGCGCATGTTCGCGGCCTTGCTGCTGCTGTCGCTTGCAGGCGTGGCTATCTTCTATGCGCTGTCGGCGATCTCGTATCTGGCGCTGCGTCATTGGCACGAGAGTGCGGCCAAGCGCGAACGCTAGTGCAAAACGTGCTGCACAATCACGCCCAGTCCCGCCATCACAATGACCACCTCGATCAGGCTGCGGTGCAGTCCGAACGCCAATACGGCGGCAATTGCGGCCAGCACTGACGCGCGGAGATCGAGCGCCAACGGATCAAAAGCATACCAGCGCATCGGGCCGGCATGCATTTCAGTCAGTTTGCCGAACAGCACATTCAGGGCGAACCACACCGACAGATTGAGGATGACGCCAACCACGGCGGCCGTGATGGCCGCGAGCGCGCCGGACAACTGGCGATTGGCGCGCAGCCGTTCGACGAATGGCGCGCCGGCAAAAATCCAGAGCATCGAAGGCACGAACGTGACCCAGGTCGTCATTGCGGCGCCAATAATGCCGGCGGTCACGGGTGAAAAAGGGGCGGCATCGCGGAAAGCGGCGAGGAAACCGACGAATTGGGTGACGAGGATCAGCGGCCCCGGCGTGGTTTCGGCAAGGCCGAGCCCATCGACCATCTCGGGTGCAGTCATCCAGCCGTAGGTTTCGACGGCCTGTTGCGCCATATAGGCAAGAAGCGCATAGGCGCCGCCAAAGCTCACCACCGCAAGTTTCGAAAAGAACATGCCGATGCTGACCAGTACGTGATGCGGGCCGAACAGCAGCGCCGCCAGTGCGACCGGCGCCCACCAGACAATGAGGCCGACGACTGATGCAATGGCGAAATGTCGCCACCGATCTTCTGCCGGTGGCGGGACGCTCTCGACTTTTCCCGAAATGCCAAGTTGGCCCGGCGCGCGTTGCGCGACGAGGTATCCAATCAACGCCGCGACCGCGACAATTAACGGGAAGGGAAGTGCCAAAAAGAAAATGCCGATGAACGCGGCGCCTGCCAGCGAGAGCAGCAAGGTTGTTTTGAGCGCGCGTTTCCCGATCCGGATCAAGGCCTCGACGACAATCACCAGCACCGCGGCCTTGATGCCGAACAGTGCGCCATCAACGACAGACACCCCGCGCCCGAGCGTGTAAAGCAGGCTCAAGCCCAGCATCACCAGCGCGCCCGGGATAATAAAGAGAATTCCGGCGCTCAATCCGCCGCGCACGCCATGCAGCAACCAGCCCAGATAGGTCGCGAGTTTTTGCGCCTCCGGCCCTGGCAGCAGCATGCAGAAATTGAGCGCATGCAGAAAGCGCGCCTCATCGACCCATTTTTTCTCGTCGACGACAACTCGATGCATCAACGCGATTTGCCCGGCCGGCCCACCGAAATTGATGCAGCCGATCTTAAGCCACACCATGAAAGCCTCGCCGAAGCTCGGCCGGGCAGTCGATTCAGTGGTTGCCATGCTCGTTCAGGCCGCCTTGGCCGGCCAGTTATGTCTCTCCTCGGCGGCAAAGCGCAGCCACGCGAACAGAGCATCGTAGACCATGAATTCGCGTTCGAGCAGTCCATGGTCGTCGTCGCCGGCGAGTGCCGACAGCCCAAGTGATATCGCATGCAGTCCAGCCGCTTCCGCCGCGAGGTCCGTCCGTGCGGTGTCGGCGCCGCGCACGATCAGCGCCAGTCGCGCCAGCGACGGTTCACCCTCCAGTCCGAACAGTTTGAGCATGGTATCGAACGAGCACCGTTCACCGACGTGGCTGAGCTCGACGTCCTTGATATCGAACGGTACGCCGCCACTTTCCTTCGCGACGGAGACCACCTGATCCGGATCGACGAACAGAATGCGCGCCTGCGGGTCGAGAAACCGCCGGACCAGCCACGGGCAAGCGATGCGGTCTATTTTCGGGCGACGGCGCGTTACCCAGACACTTGGACGCTTAGGCACAAGGCGATCGAGTTCGGCTTTGGCAACAAGGGGCAGGCCTGCTTTCGTCCACCCTTCGTAGCCGCCTTCCAGCACACGCGCATCGATGCCGTCGACGCGCAACTGGGCAACGACCATCTGGCTCATTTCATGGCCGGCCTTGCAGGCGGCAATCAGCGGACGCGACGCATCAAACTCGGCTGCCCATTGGGTCGCTTTGGTCGGATCGCGCCACACTGCGCCTGGCAATAAATGCGGTGATTGCTCGTAGGCGTCTCGCCGCCGCACGTCGACGAGTTGCGGCGCTTCGCGCGTCGCAATTGTGTTCCAGAAGTCCTTCGGTGAGATCGAATAGCTCGGAGACAGCATTGGTCCCCTCCGTAAGCGAAGGAGACGGTGCTTGGGCCCGCAAGCCTTGCAAGTGCGGGGCGACCGTCGCAGGCCCCGCGTGAATCTTTTAGCCCGCTGTCACGCGGGCCGCAAGGTTCACCTATCGGAACATCGAGAACGGCACGACGAGTGACACACCTGACACAAGCAACAGTATCAGGATGATCTTGCGAAAGACCGCATCATCGAGCCTGCCGTACAATTTGAGTCCGACCCATGTTCCAACCAACATACAGGGCAGGCCGAGCAGATACAGTTTTACGGTCTCTGCGGTGACAGCACCAGCGACGCTCAGTGATGCCGCGCTGGTCAAGATGGTCGCGAGCAATACCGGCTGAAAGATCGCGCGCTGGACATCTTTCGGCCAGTTGCGCAGCTGGCACCAGATCACGACGACAATTCCGACCAGGCCGGTCAACCCCGCAAGCAGACCATTAAGAAATCCGACTCCGACCTCGGTGAAAACGCCTTCATGCGTCAATTTGATCGCCGGGCGCACCAAGCTATAGACGCTGTAGACAATTAGCAGCACGCCGACGCCAACCCGCATATTGGCCTGGTCGATATAAGTGAGCAGCATCGTGCCTGCAGGTACTCCGATCAATCCGCCGATGATGAATGGCGCCGCACTTCGCCATCGCACCGCGTGCCGCAACGACCAGACGCCATAACCCTGAGTCACAAAGCCGTATCCAACAATCAGGGCGGCCGTCTGGAGGGGCGTAAGAAAATGCAGGTAGACGCCAGATACCACGAGACCCATGGCGAAGCCGGCAAGGCCTGAGGTCAAACCGCCGAAAAATGACGCCACGAGAAAAATCGTCAGAACCAATCCATCCATGACTTACTCCCAAGCGAAAGCCATCAGCGTTTGGATGGACGGCGTCGCATCTGACGGGGCGGCTGTGAAAACCCCGAACGGGTATATTGACAATCGACGGCGCGCTCGGCGCCAAAATCGTAGTTTAGAATTGTCTGGTGAACTCGCTAGCATCCAATAAGCATTGGTCTCCTCCGTAAACGAAGGAGACGGTGCTTGGGCTTGCAGGCCTTGGAAGCGCGGGGCGACCGTCGCAGGCCCCACATTCCAATATCTACAGCACATTGCGCGGCCTTACAAGACTGCCCGCATTACACGCCCGCATTTTCATCACTCGCCATGAGACGTTGCCTTCGCTAGCTTTTCCTCAGGGAGGCAACCATGCCCAACAAAATAGACCTGGACGGCCGCAACGCGGTCGTCACTGGCGGCGCGCAAGGCATCGGCCGTGCGATCGTCGAACGATTTCTCGGGTCGGGCGCGTCGGTGGCGATCTGGGATCGCGATCTCGCGTTCGCGAAAAAGACCGCGGGCGATTTGCAAAAGCGCGGCCGTGTCGTGGCCGTCGGCGTCGATGTCGGCAACTACACCGATGTCGAGCGCGCGCGCGATGAAACGATCAAAGCGCTCGGACGCATCGATATTTTCGTCAACAATGCCGGCATTGCCGGGCCGAACGTAAAGACCTGGGAGTATCCGCTCGACGCCTGGCGCAATGTATTGACCGTCAATCTCGACGGCCCGTTTCACTGTTGCCGTGCCGTGGCGCCAGTGATGATTGCGCAAAATTACGGCCGCATCGTCAACATCGCTTCTATCGCCGGCAAGGAAGGCAATCCGAACGCGCCGGCCTACTCGGCTTCCAAGGCCGGGGTCATCGCACTGACCAAATCGCTCGGCAAGGAGCTTGCGTCCTACGACATAGCGGTCAACTGCATCACGCCTGCTGCTGCCAAGACAGCGATCTTTGATCAAATGACGCAGGAGCATATTGACTTCATGCTCTCGAAAATTCCGCGCGGGCGTTTTGTCACCGTTGATGAAATTGCCGCGCTCGCTGCCTTTTGTGCATCGGCTGACTGTTCGTTTACCACGGGCGCAGTGTTTGATATTTCCGGCGGACGGGCGACCTATTGAGCGATCCTGCCTTCCTTCGCCGCCAGCGGCTAACCGGTATTGCCCTGATGTGCGGGGCGGTGGCGTGCTTTGCTTGCCTCGATGCGACCGGCAAGTATCTCAATCATCACATGGACACGATGCAAGTCGTGTGGTCGCGCTACACCGGCGCATTCCTGCTGGCTCTGATCATCTCGAACCCGATCAATCGTCCGGGAATGCTGGTAACGCGCCGGCCATTCCTTCAGATAGGGCGCTCCGCGCTGCTACTTTTTTCGACGGCGCTGAATTTCTTCGCGCTACGTTATCTGCAGCTTGATGAGGCACTATCAATTCTGTTTTCCACCCCATTCATCGTGGCGGTACTGTGTGGGCCGCTGCTAGGTGAATGGGTCGGCTGGCGGCGATGGACGGCGATTGCGGTCGGATTCTTCGGAGTGCTGTTAGTGAGCCGGCCGGGTTTTGGCGGCATTCATCCGGCCGCCTTGCTCTCGCTCGGCAGTGCCATTTGTTACGCGGTCTACGTGATATCCACGCGCGTGTTGGCGCGTACCGATTCAAATGAGACAACCTTGTTTTATTCCAATCTGGTCGGCGCGGTGGCCATGCTTCCCGTCATTCCTTTCGTCTGGAGCACACCGGAGAATGCCCTCATCGTTGCGCTGATGGTATTGATCGGCGCCCTCGGCAGTGCGGGGCATTACTTGCTGATCGTGGGCCACCGCCTTGCGCCGGCCTCGGTGCTGGCGCCGTTCATCTATACCCAGTTGGTGTGGACCACGACGCTCGGCTTTTTGGTTTTTGGCGATGTGCCGCAGCGGTGGACGATCGTGGGTGGCCTGATCGTTGTGTCGTCCGGCCTTTATTTGCTCAATCGTGAGCGCAAGGTGGGCAAGGCGGCGCCTTCCACGCCGGTTGCCTAAGCGTCGGGGGCAAGGCTAAGTTCTGGCGCAAACTGGGATTTCGACCTTTCGAGGATCATTTATGGCCACAGCAAAGGACCGGGCGCAGGCCAAGGCCGGCTCCGGGCTAAACGACGATATCGGCGAGCAAAAGCGCCTGGCGCTTTACCGTTCGCAGGTGCGCCTGCGCGAGGCGGAACAGCGCGCCTACGATCTATTCCTGCAGAATCTCGTCAAGGGAACCAGCCATCTGTCACTCGGGCAGGAGGCGATAGCCGCCGGGTTTGCCGAGGCCATGCAGAAGGGCGATCTCAGTTTCTGTACCTATCGTGGTCATGCCCACACGTTGGCGCGCGGGGTGCCGGTCGAAAAGGTGCTGGGCGAACTGATGCAACGCGACAACGGCCTGATGCGCGGCAAGGGCGGCTCAATGCATCTCACCTCGGAAGAGCATGGTGTGATGGGCTCCTACGCCATCATCGGCGCACATCTCCCGATTGCCTGCGGCGCCGCCTGGCGCGCCCAATACAAGGGCGACAAGGACGTGTCGGTCTGCTTCTTCGGCGACGGCACCACGAATATCGGAGCGTTTCACGAAGCGCTGAATTTCGCAGCGGTCTGGAAGCTGCCGGTGATCTTCGTCTGCGAGAATAATCTTTATATGGAATACACCCCGATCGCCGACGTCACCGCGGTGCCGCATCCGGCCGCTGACCGTGCTTCGGCCTACGGGCTTGAGCGCATCGTGATTGACGGCAACGACGCCGATGAATGTTATCGCACCGCGCAAGCGGCCTTCATCAGGGCGCGGGCCGGCGAGGGGCCTTCGCTGATCGAGTGCATGACCTATCGTCACAGCGGCCATTCGCGCGCCGATCCGGCCAAGTACCGTCCCGAGGGCGAACTGGAAAAGTGGAAGCTGCGCGATCCGATCAAGATCTATCGCGAACGGCTGAAGCAGTTCGGCGTCAGTGATGCCACGATTGAGAAAATCGACGCCAGCGTGCGCAAGGAAGTCGATGACGCGACTGAAGTCTGCAAAGCTGCGCCAAATCCGCCGCTGGATATTCTCACAACCGATGTCTACGCCGATGGAGGCTGGGCATGGCGGAACTGAGCTATAGAGATGCGGTCATCCGCGGCATCGCGCAGGAAATGGCGCGCGATCCTGACGTGGTATTCCTCGGCGAGGACGTGGCGAAAGCCGGCGGCGTGTTCAAGGCGACCGTCGGGCTGTATGAGCAATTCGGGCCGCTGCGCGTGCGCGATACGCCGATTTCCGAACAGGCAATTCTTGGCGCCGCCATGGGCGCAGCGATGACCGGGTTGAAACCGATCGCGGAAATCATGTTCTCGGATTTCTTCGCGGTCTGCTTCGACTACATCGCCAACGAGTTTCCCAAGAGCCGCTACATGTCGAATGGCCAGACCAAGTGCCCGCTGGTGGTGCGCACCGGCAATGGCGCGGGCTCGCGTTTCGGTGCGCAGCACAGTCAGAGCGTCGAGAATTGGTGCATGATGATCCCGGGACTCAAGGTCGTTGCACCGTCGAGCCCCCGCGACGTTATTGGTTTGCTGGCGGCTTCGGTGCGCGATCCGGACCCGGTGATTTTTCTTGAGCACAAGTCTCTCTATGCCACGAAGGGCGAGGTCCCGGACGGCGAAATCGTCGACACGCTCGGCACCGCAAAAATCCTGCGACCCGGCAAGGACGCCACCATCTGCGCCTTGGCATTGATGGTGCCACGCGCGCTTCAAGCCGCCGAGAAGCTCAAGGCGCAACATGGCATCGATTGCGAAGTTGTCGACGTGCGGTCGCTGGTGCCGCTCGACACGCAAACCATCCTCGGCTCTGTTGCGAAGACCCACCGGCTGTTCACAGTTGAGGAAAATCCACGGCTGTGCGGCTGGGGCGCCGAGATCGTGTCGATCGTGGCCGATGAGGCCTTCTATGACCTCGATGGCCCGCCGGTCCGCATCACCACGCCGCATATACCGCTGCCGGCGGCCGATATTCTGGAAGACATTGTATTGCCGACGCCCGATCGCATTGCAGAGACGGTGCGGCGGAGCCTGGGAAGCTAGCTTCTGTCGTCACCGGGCATGTCCCGGTGACCCCGCTTAGGGGGGCAGTGCGCACCTAAGCGAGATGGCAACGGAAGTCGGGCTTACCCGACTTCCGTAGTGGTTAAGCACCGCAAATCGGGTAAACCCGACTTGCGGCGACAAGCCCGGCCATGACAATCGAGAGTAAAGGACAATTGTTATGTACGAAAATCTCCTGGCCAATGTTCCCACCGACCTCTGGATTGGCGGCAAATGGCGGAAAGCATCCGACGGCAGCCGTTTCGACGTGATCGATCCGGCAACCGAGACGAAAATCGCATCGGTTGCGAGCGCCTCCGTCGAGGACGCGAAGGCTGCGATTGACGCCGCCGAAGCAGCGTTCGAAGGCTGGGCCGGCCGCAAGCCGCGCGAGCGCGCCGAGATCTTGCGGAAAGCCTTTGAGCTGATCATGCGTGACGCCGAGCGCTTCGCCAAACTGATCACGCTGGAAAATGGCAAGGCATTGTCGGATTCGCGCGGCGAAGTGGCCTATGCGGCCGAGTTCTTCCGCTGGTACGCGGAGGAAGCCGTCCGCAATATTGGTCAGATTTCGACTGCGCCGGCCTCCGGCGCGCGCATCGTCGCGCAGCACAAGCCGGCGGGCATTGCCGTGCTGGTGACGCCGTGGAATTTCCCGGCGGCGATGGCGACCCGCAAGATCGGCCCGGCACTCGCCGCCGGCTGCCCGGTGGTGCTGAAACCGGCATCCGATACGCCGCTCACCATGCTGGCGTTGATGCCGGCGCTGGAAGAGGCCGGAGTCCCCGCCGGCGTGGTCAATGTGGTGCCGTCGCGCCGCTCAGGCCCCGTCGTGAGCGCGATGCTGCATGATCCGCGCGTTCGGGTGTTGTCATTCACCGGTTCGACCGAAGTCGGCCGCAAGCTGCTGCATGAGGCCGCAGATCAGGTGCTCAAGCCATCGATGGAACTCGGTGGCAACGCGCCGTTCCTGGTGTTTGAGGACGCCGACATCGACGCGGCGATCGACGGCGCAATGATCGCCAAGATGCGCAATATGGGCGAGGCTTGCACGGCGGCCAACCGGTTCTACGTGCATGAAAAGGTGCATGACGAGTTCGCCAGGAAGCTCACCGACAAGATGAAGTCATTGAAGATGGGCAATGGCCTCGACGACGGCATTAATGTGGGGCCGCTGGTCAATAAAGAAGGCCGCGACAAGGTGATCGAGCTGGTCGATGACGCGGTCAGCAAAGGTGCGAAGGTGCTGACCGGCGGCAAGACGCCGGACGGGCCGGGTTATTTTTACCCCGCGACCGTCATCACCAATGTGTCCGACGACGCCAAGATGCTGAACGAGGAAATCTTCGGACCCGTTGCGTCGATCCAGACCTTCAAGACCGAGTCCGAGGCGATCAAGCGGGCCAATGACACCGAATATGGCCTGGTCGCTTACCTGTTCACCAAGGATCTCAGCCGCGGCATGCGCGTTTCGGAGAAACTCGAATTCGGCATGATCGGCCTCAACCGCGGTCTTGTCTCCGATCCGGCCGCGCCATTCGGCGGCGTCAAACAGTCCGGCCTCGGGCGCGAAGGCGCCCAGGAAGGCATGAAGGAATTTCAAGAGACGCAATATGTCTCCGTCACTTGGTGAAGTCTCTCGGCCTTGTCATGGCCGGGCTTGGCCCGGCCATCACGCTTAGGGAGGCGAGGCCGTGCCAAAAATAATCGGGATCACCGGATCACGGCGCTTCGCGCCGGCCCGGTGATGACAAAGAGGGAAGAATTCGCGTGGACGTTCTGATGCCGCAGCTCGGCGAAACCGTCGCCGAAGGCAAAATCACGAAATGGTTCAAGGCTGCCGGCGACGCGGTAAAGCCGGGCGATAATCTGTTCGAGATCGAGACCGACAAGACCTCGATGGAAGTGCCCGCCATCAGCGCCGGCACGTTGACCGATATTCGTTTTCAGGTCGGCGAGGTGGCCAAGGTCGGCGCTGTGGTGGCGGTGATTGCCGGTGAGGGTTCGGCAGCGTCATCGCAACCGCGTGCGGCTGCGAGTCCCGCGAGTGCACAACAAACTCCGTTCGCCCCCGCACCCGGGTCGGCGCAAAGCGCGGCCCGAGTGCAAGCTCCAGCGGGGCCCCAGAGCCAAAAAGAGCTGGGTCCCAGCTTGCGCGAGGACGAACGGCCGAAAAGCGCCTTGTACGCCTATCCCCAAATGGACCCGTTCCGCGAGGTGCGCACGCCCGAGCGCAACTTTGGTCCGGCGAAGCTCGCCAGTGGCGCGGTGGTAACCCCGCTCGCGCGTCGTCTGGCCGGCGAACGCGGTATCGATCTTTCACGGATCTCTGGTTCCGGCCCGCATGGCCGCATCGTCGCGCACGATGTGGAATCGGCCGCGCCGCATGCGGCGCCGGCACATACCACAGGGGCCAGCGCTGCGCAGGTCAAAGCGCTCTATGAGGGCGTCGCCTATGAGGAAGTCCCGCTTGATTCAATGCGCCGCACCATCGCCACGCGATTGGTTGAGGCCAAGCAGACAATTCCGCACTTTTATCTCACGGCCGATCTAGACGCCGGGCGTCTGATTGCCATGCGTGAGGAGGCAAATGCCGCCGCGCCAAAGAGCAAGGACGGCCAGCCGACGTTCAGGCTCTCGCTCAACGATTTCATCATCAAGGCCTGGGCGGCGGCGTTGCAGCGCACCCCGGCGGCGAATGCGGTGTGGGCCGGCGATCGCATCCTGCGCTTCCGCAGTTCCGATATCGGCATAGCCGTTGCGCTCGAGGGCGGGCTGATCACGCCGGTGCTGCGAAACGTCGAGATGAAGTCGCTGACCGCCATCTCGGCGGAAATGCGCGACCTCGCCGAGCGTGCGCGCCACAAAAAGCTCAAGCCGAACGAATATCAGGGCGGCGCAAGTGCGATTTCCAATCTCGGCATGTACGGTGTGCGCGAATTTTCGGCGATCATCAATCCGCCGCACGCTACCATCCTGGCGGTTGGCGCTACGCGCCGCGCGCCGATCGAGGCGGACGATGGCAGCGTCAAATTCATCAGCCAGATGACCGTCACATTATCATGCGATCATCGCGTCGTGGACGGCGCGCTTGGCGCCGAACTGCTCGCGGCTTTCAAAGACTTTATTGAAAAGCCGGTCACCGCGTTAGTGTAACAGGAGTTGAGACATGGCTGGCGAAAAGCCGGATGTATTGCTGGTCGGGGCCAAAAAGCCCGTGTTGATGAAGGGCCTCGAAGATAAAGTCACGCTCCATCACTGGCTTGATGCCAAGGATAAGGATGCTTTCGCCAAAGAGGTTGGCAACAAGATCAAGGCCATCGCGATCGCCTATACCGCCAACAAGGTTGACGAGAAATTTCTCAAGCAGTTTCCCCATCTCGAACAGGTTTCGAGCTTCGGCGTCGGTTACGACCACATCGACGCCAAGTGGGCCGGCGCGCACGGCATCGTCGTTACTAATACGCCAGAGGTTTTGAACGAGGAGGTCGCCGACACTGCGATCGGCCTTTTGCTGTGCACGGTGCGTGAATTTCCGCAATCGGAGCGCTTCTTGCGTGCCGGAAAATGGCCGCAAGGACACTATCCGCTGACGAAGGCTACGCTGCGCGATCGGACCGTCGGTATGGTCGGCATGGGTCGCATCGGCAAGGCGATCGCGAAGCGACTGGAAGCCTTCGGCGTGCCGGTCGTTTACCACAGCCGCAAACCGCAAGCGGGCGTCAGCTACAAGTACTATCCTGCGCTCATCGATATGGCGCGCGACGTCGATACTTTGATGGTGATCGTGCCGGGCGGCGCCTCAACCCAGAATATGATCAATGCCGACGTGCTCAAGGCACTTGGGCCAAGGGGCATTCTCATCAATATGGCGCGCGGCTCGGTGGTGGACGAACCGGCCCTCATCGAGGCGCTCAAAAACCGCACGATCTATTCTGCCGGTCTCGATGTCTTCGCCAAGGAGCCCCAGGTTCCGAAAGAACTGATCGAGATGGACCACATCGTTCTGTTCCCGCATCTGGGCTCATCGACCGAGGTGACGCGTGCAGCGATGGACCAGCTTGTGGTTGATAACATCCTGGCCTGGGCTGCCGGCAAACCGCCGCTCACGCCCGTTCCCGAAACGCCGCCGAAACGTTAGTCGATAGCTATGGCATTCGCGCATTACGGTTCGAACATGATGCGTCTTTTAATCGGTCTGGCGGCAGCTTTTATTGCCGGCGTTGCACACGCGCAAACGCCGTCGCTCGGTGAATCCGCGCAGCGGATGATCGGTAACTGGGAATTCTCCAACGCCGATCATGACAGAATCTGCACGGCCACTTTCAAGAGCGATCCTGCCAAAAATGGCTTCAAGGTCGAGTTCGACGCGAATTGCGCAAACCTGTTTCCGCTTGTTCGCGATATCGCGACCTGGAAATTCCCCGACAACGATTTGCTTTACCTGCTCGATGCACAAGGAAAGTCGGTCGCTGAATTCAGCGAAGTCGAGGACGGTATTTTCGAGGCGCCGACACCCGGCGTCGGCGTGCTGTTTCTTCAGAATGCGGCGACCGCCGCCCCGCCGCCAAAACCGGCGGAGCAGGTTGCCGGGAATTGGGCCATCGTGCGCAAGGCAGGCCCGCCCGCCTGCTTGCTGACACTGGCAATGACCGCGGCGGGCGACGCCTTTGCCGTAACGGTGAAGCCGGGTTGCGATCCGGCGCTGGCGCGGCTCAACTTCGCGCAATGGCGGATTGACCGCGACGAACTGATGCTGGTGCCCGCGCGCGGCAATCCCTGGCGCTTCGAGGAGGTCGACAACACGACCTGGCGCCGGGTGCCGGAAAGTGCCGACCAGATCACGCTGGTGCGGCAATAATTTTCTAGATCAACCGCAAGCTTCTGAAACTCGCGTGGCCTTCTTTGCCGACGACGATGTGGTCGTGCACGGCGATGCCAAGCGGGCCGGCGACTTTGATGATTGTCTGCGTCATTTCGATATCGGCGTGCGACGGGGTCGGGTCACCCGACGGATGATTGTGAACCAGGATCAGCGCGGTGGCGGAAAGTTCGAGCGCGCGTTTGACGACTTCGCGCGGATAGACCGGGGTGTGATCGACGGTACCGACTTGCTGCAATTCGTCGACGATGAGCTGGTTGCGCTTGTCGAGGAACAACACGCGAAACTGTTCTTTTTCGGCAAAGGCCATGGTCGTTCGGCAGTAGTCGATCACGCTCGACCATGACGACAGCACCGGCCGCTTCTGCACTTGCCCGCGCGCGAGCCGATTCGCCGCGGCCTGCACGATCCTGAGCTCGGTGATGGCGGCGTCGCCGATGCCCTTGACCTCCGCCAGTCGCGCGGGGGGTGCCGAGATCGCTTCCGCGAAAGAACCGAACTTCGCGATCAGGTCCTTGGCCAGCGGTTTGACGTCACGTTGCGGGATGGCGCGGAACAGCACCAGTTCGAGCAATTCGTAGTCGCTGACGGCCTCGGCGCCGGCCTTGCGAAATCGCCCGCGCAGCCGCTCGCGGTGGCCATGATAGTGCGCAGGCGGCTCTGAAGCGCCGACCCGCCGTCCGTCCCTGCTGTGCTTGCCGGTCATGAAAGTGTGCTCATGGCTGAACACACGCAATAATTGTATTATAGGAAAAAGACAATCTTTGAGAGAGGCATCATTTCCAGCCGAGGCGAAGCCTCAGCCGCGATAGGGCGGTTTGTGCAGGCCGGCGGGCGAGAAGGTGAAGACCTCCACGCCGTCATTGGTAACGCCAACGGTGTGCTCGAATTGCGCCGACAGCGAGCGATCGCGGGTCACGGCCGTCCAGCCGTCCGACAGCACCTTCACGTGCGGGCGGCCGAGATTGATCATCGGCTCTACGGTAAAGAACATTCCGGGCTTGAGCACGATGCCTTCGCCGGGCCGGCCCACGTGAACGATGTTCGGCTCGTCGTGAAACAGGCGTCCGAGGCCATGGCCACAGAAGTCGCGCACCACGCTCATGTGCTGCGCCTCGACATACGTCTGGATCGCGTGACCGACGTCGCCGCTGGTGGCGCCGGGGCGGATGGCGGCGATGCCGCGCATCATTGCCTCATGCGTCACTTCGATCAGCCGCTCGGCGCGGCGCGGAATTTCGCCGATCGTGTACATGCGGCTGGAATCGCCGTGCCAGCCGTTGAGGATCAGCGTCACGTCGATATTGACGATGTCGCCATCCTTCAGCGGCTTGTCACCGGGTATGCCATGGCAGACCACGTGATTGAGCGAAGTGCAGGTCGATTTCTTGTAGCCGCGATACATCAGCGTCGCGGGCAGGGCGCCCTGATCCATGGCGTACTCGAACACCAGCCGGTCGATTTTTTCGGTCGCGACGCCTGGGCCGACATGCTCGGTCAGCATGTCGAGACAGCGCGCGACGAGTTGCCCGGCCTTGCGCATCGCATCGAAGGCGGCGGGCCCGTGAATCTTGATCTGGCCGGTTTTGCGTAAAGGAGCAACGGCGGCGTCGACGTAGGTCATAGGCTTGAATGTAAGGTTTGCGGCGCGTCGTGCAAGCGCATAATCTTGTTTGCTGATAAGGCGTTACGCGATCTTCCCACCCAGTTCGTCTTCGATATGGGCACGGATGATGTCGTCAAATGTGGCTTCGGCCTTGAATCCCAGTTCGCTTGCCCGCGTCGCATCGAGGCGCTCGGCCCAGCCCGCGACGATCCGTTGCACAAGCTCGTCAGGCGCACGGCGAATTCGCGCGGCCACTTTGTCACCGGCGACGCGGCGAAGCGCCTCGATTTGTTCCCCCACGGTGCAGGATATGCCTGGCATGGCAAGATTGATGCGCGGCCCGAGTTTTTCCGGGGTCAGGCCCGCAGCGTGAATGAGAAAGCCGACCGCGGCGCGCGGGCTCGCATGCGTATGCCGTACGCTATCGGCGACCGGCAGGAGTGCCTCCTGGCCGGCGAGCGGCTCTCGGATGATTCCGGAAAAGAAGCCGGATGCCGCCTTGTTGGGTTTGCCGGGCCGCACGCAGATTGTCGGCAACCTGATACCGACACCTTCGAGAATACCGCGCCGCACGTAATCCGCGAGCAGCAATTCGCAGATCGCCTTCTGAGTGCCGTATGAGGTGAGCGGGGTTAGATGAAAGTCGTCGGGGATGGAACGCGGAAAGGGCGCGCCGTATACCGCAATCGACGACGTGAAAATGACTTTTGGCTTGTACGCCGCGGCGCGGATGGCTTCGAGAAGCGCGCGGGTGCCGTCGAGATTGACCCGGTATCCCTTCTCGAAATCGGTTTCCGCCTCGCCCGAGACCACGCCGGCGAGGTGAAAGACCACGTCTGGTTTGCTCGCGACCGTTTTCGCGGCGACGCCCGCAGCGGACAGGTCGCTGGCGGAAAGCTCGACCCCACGCGAAAAGCCGGCAGGTTTCTCCGGCGCGACCACGTCGACCAATGTCAGACGATCGATGGATTTACCGTTCAGGCTGCCGTCCTTGACCAGCCTTGCCGTCAGCTTGCGGCCAATCATGCCTGCTGCGCCGGTGATCAGAATGTGCATTTACGTCCTCGTTTGCTCGCGATCCGCCGGATCGTATCGATCGATACGACGCAGATCGGGAAATAATAGCATCCAAGTGCCCGCGACCAGCAGCGAACCGAGCCCGCCGATGACCACCGACGGCACGGCGCCTAGCCAGGCGGCGACCATACCGGACTCGAATTCACCAAGGGTATTCGATGAACCGACGAACAGGTAGTTGATCGCGCTCACCCGTCCGCGCTTTTCGTCAGGTGTTTCGATTTGCACCAGCGAGAATCGCATCACGACGCTGACGGCATCCGAGGCGCCAAGCATCGCCAGCGACAGCAGCGACAGTGGAAACCAGCTGGAAAGCCCGAACACGATTGTGGTCACACCGTAGATTCCGACCACGGCAAACATCTTGCGGCCGATATGCCGTTCGACGGGATGCCGGGAGAGCACAATCGAGGTGATCAGCGCGCCGACCGCCGGCGCCGAGCGCAGCAAACCAAGCCCGATCGGTCCGACCGCCAGAATGTCCCTGGCGTAGATCGGCAGCAGCGCCGTGGCGCCACCGAGAATGACGACGAACAGGTCGAGCGTAATGACGCCGAGCAGCCGGCGCCGTGTACGGATGTATTCGAAGCCGGCAAAAACCGAGGCGAATGTGGGCGGCTCGCGCGCGGGTGCCGGCCCTTTTACGCGGACAAATGTGACCAGCGTGATCGAGCAGGCAAAAAACGCGAGACAGACGATGCCGACGGCGACCGGGCTCAGTGCGTAGATCAAGCCGCCGAGCGCTGGGCCGCAAATGACGGCGGTCTGATTGGCGGAGGTCCAGGCCGCGATCGCACGCGAAATGATGCCGGGCGGAACAAGCGACGGCGCCAGCGCATGCGCGGTCGGCATTTCAAATGCGCGCGCGCAGCCGATCATGAACACGGCAGCGAACAGAAGCTCGCGTCCGAGGATTCCCATGAAGGTCGCGACGGTGATCATCACGGCCGCCAGTGCATAGGTGCCTTGCGCGGTGCGAACGATCAAGCGGCGGTCGTAGCGGTCAGCCGCGTGCCCGATCAACAGCGTGAGCAGGACTGCGGGCACGAACTGGATCAATCCTACGAGGCCGAGATCAAAGGCGCTGTTGGTCAACTCATAGATTTGCCAGCCGATGGTGAGGGCCAGCATCTGGTAACCCATCGTCGATGCAAGCCTTGCCAGCCAGAACAGCACGAAGGGCCGCTGCTGCAGCAGGTCGGTCGAAGAAGTTGCCGCCACGCTCATTCCGTAACGCCGTTCAGTTCGCTTAGGCTCATTTTTTGCTTGCCGTCAGCGGTGAAGTTTTGCGGCGATAACCAGCGTTCGAAGCTGAGCTTGCGCGCCGGCCATTCGCTGTCGAGCATGGAATAGTAGGCGGTGTCGCGGTTTCGGCCTCTGGCAATCTGATGCTGGCGTAGGATGCCCTCAAAGGTAAATCCGAAGCGCAGCGCCGCGCGCCGTGAGGCGGCATTCAGCGTATCGCATTTCCACTCATAACGTCGGTAACCAAGCGTTTCGAACGCATAGCGCGCCAGCAAATATTGCGCTTCGGTAGCGAGCGGAGTGCGTTGCAGCGCGGGTGAGTAGACGATACCGCCGACCTCGATCACTCGCATGGCCGGGCGGATCTCCATCAGCGTTGTGAAACCGACAACGCGCCTTTGCGGCTCGACGATCGCATAGGTGTACGGATCGTCGAGTGTGGCGCGCGCGGCGACCCAGTCCGAGAACGTGATGGCGTCGGGAAATGCCGAGTAACTCGGCATGTAGGTCAAAAGTCGGTCGTTGTCCTTCACCGCCTGCCACAGCGACGGAGCATGCGCGTGCGTAAGCTTCTCCAGCCGGCCGAAACGGCCGATAAGTGTGATCGGGCCGGGCCGCTGACCCGCTGGCCCGTCCACGGGTGCACCGACCGGCTGGCCGGTTTGCGGATGACGGTGTTCGCTCACGGTTTCGGCCGGCGCTGCAGGTCGTCGTGGAAAAATTTGTTGAGCTCGGCGTTTGGCACCACTCCGGCGAAGCTGTCGAACTTGCCGTCCTGCGCGATCTGGCGCGCCGACTGGATAAAGGCGTGCATCGCGACACGCGAAAGCGTGCCGCCGACGCTGATGCGGCGTATGCCGAGTGCTGCAAGATCATCGACGGTGAAGCCGAAGGCGCCGCTGTTGAGAAAGTTGATCGGCTTCGGCGCGACAGCCTTGACGGTTGCCGTGATGTGTTCACGGGTTTTGATGCCGGGCGAATAGAGACAGTCGGCGCCGGCGTCAGCGAAGGCTTTCAGCCGCCGGATTGTTTCGTCCAGATCGGGCCGGTTCCGGATGAAGCCTTCCGTCCGCGCGGTGAAGACAACTTCGCCTCCTTGTTTGTCGATTGCATCACGTGCCGCGCGTACGCGCCTGACCGCCAGATCGAAATCGTAAAGTGGGTTGGCATCATCTTCGGTATAGTCTTCGATTGATATGCCGGCCACTCCGGTCGCCACGCACAATCTTACGTTTTCCGCGACTTCATCCGGATCCTCGGCGTAGCCACCTTCGAAATCGGCATTGATGGGCACCTCAGTCGTCTGCGCGATCTCACGGAAATGCGCGAGCATCATGTCGCGCGTGATGTCGCCATCCGAATAGCCTTGGGCGTGCGCGAAGCCAGCACTCGTTGTCGCCAGCGCCTTGAACCCGAGGCCCTGCAGATAGCGGGCGCTGCCGACATTCCATGGATTGGGAATGACGAAGCAGCCGCTTTGGTGTAACGCACGGAACGCGCGACGTTTTTCGGAGATGCTCATATTGACCTACCGGTGGCGGGACAGCTGTTTACCCGATTTTTCCCCGTGTGCGAATTGGGTAGCCGCCAGTTTGGCGGCGTACAACACCTGCGACCCCTCGGTATTCCGACAACTAGAAGTGATCGGTTTGGGGACGCATTTACTTGAACCGTCCCGGCGGTTCGCTATGCGGATGGCATCCACGTGCCATCGAGGTTTGTCATGTCATCACTTCCAGTCAAAGCGCTCGCGGCCGCCTTGATCGCTGCTTTCGCGATTGCGTCGCCAGCCGAAGCTGCAAAGACACGCAAGCACAAGAAAGTCGCCGCCACATCCGCGACGGTGCAGGGCAAATATTGGGGAACGAACCTATTTCCCGCCGGCCCGCTTTATTACAGCGGTGTCTATCTCGGCGATGATCCGGACCCGAATATTCGCTTCCAGATATGGCGAGATATCAGCGGCCGCTTTGGCGGCGATCCCTGATCGCTTCTGGTCAGATGAAGGTCCTGTCAGCGTTTGATTTTTTCCGCCTGATCGGCTGAACTGCGCCCCTTATAGACGACGTGCCTTTGCGGCCATGCAGCGAAGAGCGCGCGCGGAAGGAGTGCAGTCATGCTTCGTACAATCGCGGCCTTCGATCGAATTGGCGAGGAAAACGCCTTCGCGGTCCTTGCCCGCGCCAACGCCCTGATCGCGCAGGGCCGCGACATCATCAATCTCGGCATCGGCCAGCCGGATTTTCGTACGCCCGATTTCATTGTCGAGGCGGCGGTGAAGGCGTTACGGGATGGTCACCACGGCTATACGCCTGCGAACGGCATTCCGCCGCTGCGCGAGGCCGTGGCCGCAGACCTGGTAAAGCGTTTCAAAGTCGAGGTGTCGCCGGACAGCGTGATGATCATGCCGGGCGGCAAGCCGACAATGTTCATGTCGATTTTAATGTTCGGCGAACCAGGTTCGGAAATTCTGTATCCGGATCCCGGCTTCCCGATTTACCGGTCGATGATCGAATTCACCGGCGCCAAACCTGTGCCCGTGCCGATCCGCGAGGAGAACGGCTTCGCCTTTTCGGCGGAAGAGACGCTCAAGCTGATCACGCCGCGCACGCGTCTCCTGATTCTCAATTCGCCGGCCAATCCGACTGGTGGTGTCACCCCCAAAGCCGAAGTCGACAAGCTTGTCGCCGGGCTCGAGAAGTGGCCGGACGTTGCGATCATGTCGGACGAGATCTACGACCACATGGTCTATGACGGCGAGACTCACGTCTGCTTGCTGTCATATCCGTCGATCCGCAACCGGCTGATCATGCTCAACGGCTGGTCGAAAACTTACGCAATGACCGGCTGGCGGCTGGGTTACGCAATATGGCCCGGTAAGCTCTATGACTATGCGCGCAAGCTTGCGGTCAACCTGCACTCCTGCGTCAACGCCTCGGCACAATATGCAGGTCTTGCCGCGCTCAAAGGTCCGCAGGATGAGGTTGTCAAGATGATCGCCGAGTTCGACAAACGACGGAAGATCGTGGTCGAGGGTCTCAACAAATTGCCTGGCGTTTCATGCACGACTCCCAAAGGTGCGTTCTATGCCTTTCCCAATGTGAAACGCACAGGCTGGAAAGCGAAGGCTCTCGCATCGTCGCTTCTGGAAGATGCTGGCGTTGCCATCATTGGTGGGCCGGATTTCGGCATACTTGGCGAAGGATATGTGCGATTGTCCTACGCCAACTCGACAGAAAACATCCTGAAGGCGCTCAGCCGCATGGGCGAGTTCCTGTCGAACAGGAAGGCCGCGTAACTCTTCGTCTTGTTGTGCGTGCAGGGGAAGGACATCGCCATGCTTGATCGTACCGCCGCGGACCGGGGCCTGTCGGAAGAGCTGCGTATGATGCGGCAGAGCTGTCGCGACTTCGTCGACGAGGTGGTTCTTCCGTTCATCAAGCAGAACTGGAAGCTCGAATGGTCGATGGTGCCGGAAGAACGGCTGCCGCTACGCATCCTGGAAGAGGCCGAGAAGATCGGCATTCGCACACTGGGCGTTCCGGAAGAATACGGCGGCGTCGAGCTCGAGAAGGGCACCGAGGTGAAGACATTCGCCGTGGTGTCGGAAGAGATCGCCCGCGGCGATTCAGGGCTTGCCGACAAGATGGTGCAGAACTGGAAAGTGTCTGTGCTGCTGCGCCAGTTTGCGCCCAAGCATTTGCAGGAAAAGTGGTTCAAGCGGCTGGTCGCCGAGCCGCAGTTCCTGATGGCGCATTGCCTGACAGAACCGCGTGGCGCCTCGGACCGCTGGCTGCCCTACAACGTGCCGGAAGCGGCCATGCAGACCAAGGCGGTCAAGACGAATGGCGGCTGGGTCATTAATGGCCGCAAACAGTTTATTTCCAATGGCTACGACGCAAGCCTCTATGTGGTCTACGCCAATACCAATCCGAAAGTCGGCATGATGCAGGGAACGTCATCGTTCCTGGTGCCACGCGAGACTAAAGGCTTCACGGTCGCGCGCTGCAACGAGACGCTCGGTTGCCGCTTCATGAACAATGGCGAGATGGTGTTTGAGGACATGTTCATCCCCGACGATCATCTTCTGGTGCAGGACAGCGCCATGGGCTCGGCCGGAGTTTATTTCCGTCCCGGCAAGATCATCCAGGCGGCGAAAAATCTCGGCGTCGGTGTGCGCGCTTTCGAGGCGACGGCTGAGTACGTGCAGAACTACGTGCAAGGCGGCCGCATTCTGATCAAGCATCAGGCGGTGGCTCTGCGGCTTGCCGAAATGGCGACCAAGATCGAAGCCGTGCGGGCGTTGCTCGACCGCGCCGCGCGGGCGGTCGATGACAATGCGCCGGAGGCAGAAACGCTGGTCAACATGGCCAAGATGTTCGCCTCCGAAGAGATCATGAAAGTTGCCCAGCATGCAGTCGAATTGCACGGCGGCAACGGCATCATGCTCGACTTTGGCATTGAAAAAGTCCTGCGCGATGCTGTGATTTTCATGCACATGGACGCCACCGTGGACATATCCAAGTTCAAGATCGTCAAGAGCATGTTCCCGGAGACGGCCGGGAAATATGCCGGACCGGAATGAGGCTCAACGCAGCGCGAAGCGAAAGCCCACCAGCACGATGAGCATGCCGGCCAGTTGCGCGACGCTTGGAACAACGCCCAGCGCGAAATAACCGATAACCAGCGAGAACACCGGCACCAGCGCGGGGAACGTTGCCGCACGTCCGGCGCCGAGCAGAATCACCGCGCGCGCGAACAGATAAATCGGCAGCGCGCCCGCGAGCACGCCTTGTACGGCGATCTGCAACAGGTTTTCGGCAAGGCCCATCCGCAGAATTCCACTATAACCGACGAACAGCGCATGGAGAGGCGCAAACACCAGAATCGAAAGCGCGCCGACCACTACGATCGCGCGTATGCCGGACACGTGCCAATATCGCAGCAAGATGCCGAAGGTTGCCCAGAACAATCCTGCGGCGGCGAACAGGAGGTCGCCGCCGACGCCATGGCCGCCGATGGTGGCGAGCGATTCTGCGCCGAATACCAGCAGACCAACGATGATTGTCGCGCCACCAATCACGCGCTGGGATGTCAGCTTTTCGTGTAGGACGAGTGAGGCGAGGATGAGCCCCGACAGCGCCGCGCACGCCGGCTGGATGGTGGTGCCGTGTCCGAGCGGCACCAGAATGAAACCGGTATACGCCAGCATGGACTGGGGTGGTCCGGCGAGGATGCTCATCACCAGGCCGCGTCGCCAGCCGATGCTGGCGAGATCGCGCAGGCCTTCCCGCAGGACGAGTGGTATCAGCAACAGTCCCGACCAGAAAAAGCGGTGCAGGGCGAGATCAGCCGGCGAAAAGCCGACGGCAATGCCGTGCTTGGCGACAACGAAGCCGGCAGCCCAGCCGATTGATGCGCCGGCGCCGCACAGCGCGCCAATCAGGACGCCGGACGTTGCTGCCGCAGGCTGAGGCTTGGCGTCCAATGGCAATCCTTTTGGCGCGCGCGGGGTGACTTGGGTACGGCTGATACTCTAGGATTGCCTGCGAAGTCCATTTGCCAATCAACAACACTCACTTCATCGGGATGGAATGCTCATGGCGAAGTCGCGAAAAGTCATCATTACCTGCGCCGTTACTGGCTCGATCCATACGCCCTCGATGTCGCCGCACATCCCCATCACGGCGTCGGAGATCGCGGATGCCGCCATCGGGGCGGCCGAAGCCGGCGCGGCCATCGTGCATCTGCATGCCCGCAATCCGCAGGACGGCCGTCCCGATCAGACGCCCGAGGCCTTTGCACCCTTCCTCAAGGTCATCAAGCAGCGCTCCAACGTGGTGGTGAACATCACCACCGGCGGTGCGCCGACCATGACCGCCGAGGAGCGCGTGCGTCCGGCTGCAACGTTCAAGCCGGAGGTTGCCTCGCTCAACATGGGTACGATGAACTTCGGGCTGTATCCGATGATCCCGCGCTACAAGGGCAAGTTCAAGCACGATTGGGAGGAACCGTATCTCGAGCGTTCAAAGGCAGGCATGTTCAAGAATACGTTTGCCGATATCGAGTACATCCTGACGACTTGCGCCGGTAACAACACCCGCTTCGAGGTGGAGTGTTACGACATCGGCCATCTCTACACCCTGCGCCATTTCCTTGACCGTGGGCTGATCAAGGCGCCCGTGTTCGTGCAATCGGTGTTCGGCATCCTTGGTGGTATCGGGGCGCATCCCGAAGATGTCATCATGATGAAACGAACCGCCGACCGCCTGCTTGGCGACAATTATCATTGGTCGGTGCTGGGCGCCGGCGCCAACCAGATGCGCGTCGCGGCCATGGCGGCATCAATGGGCGGCAACGTGCGGGTCGGCATGGAGGATTCGCTGTGGATCGGCGCCGGCAAGCTGGCGGAATCCAACGCCCAGCAGGTCACGCAAGTGCGCAAGATCCTTGAGGGTCTGGGCCTTGAGGTTGCGTCGTCCGACGAGGCGCGCGAAATCCTTTCGCTCAAGGGTGGCGACAAGGTGGCGTTTTGACGCTTCGCTAGCCGGCGGCAACGTTTCCCGTTGCTCTTGCAGGCGCGAGACCTTCCAATAGCGGGAAGGAGATTCGCGCGATGGGTGCGCTCGATACCGTCAGCATTGCGATTTTGCTTGGCAGCCTGCTGGTGCTCGCCGGCATCCTGTCGAGCCTGATTGCGCTGCGCTTTGGCGCGCCGTTGCTGCTGGTGTTCTTGCTGGTCGGCATGCTGGCCGGCGAGGGTGGTCCCGGCGGCATCAAGTTCGACAATGTCGGCGCCGCCTATCTGGTCGGATCGATCGCGCTGGCGTTGATCCTGTTTGACGGTGGCCTGCGCACGCGCTTTGCCAGCTTTCGCAATGTGCTGGCGCCGTCATTGGTGCTTGCGACCGTCGGTGTGCTGATCACGACGCTGCTGACCGCGCCGGTGGCCAAATACGTGCTCGGGTTAGGCTGGATTCAGGCTCTGCTGGTCGGTGCGGTGGTGGCCTCGACCGACGCGGCCGCAGTGTTCTTCCTGATCAACGCACGCGGCTTGCGGTTGCGCCCGCGTGTCCGCGGTGTCCTGGAGGTGGAGTCCGGCACCAACGATCCCTTCGCCATATTCCTTGCGCTGCTGCTGGTCGAAATCCTCCTGCTCGGCGAACAGAGCTGGTCGCATGCACTGATAACCTTCCTGCGCGACGCCATCCTTGGCTGCGTCATTGGTTTTGTCGGCGGGCAGATTATTACCCTCGTGCTCAACCGGCTTACGCTCGCACAAGGCCTGCACGCGCCTTTTGTCGCGGTGAGCGCGCTGGTGGTGTTCGCGTTTGCAAACGCGCTGCATGCCTCCGGTTTTCTGGCGGTCTATCTCGCCGGCCTGGTGGTTGGCAACGCGCAGACGCGCGCACATAATTCGGTCGTCGTCTTCCTTGATGCCATCACATGGCTTGCCCAGATTGTGATGTTCGTGCTGCTCGGCTTGCTGGCATGGCCGCACCGATTGGCCGACAGTCTGTTCGGGTCGGTGTCGGTGGCACTCGTCCTGATGCTCATCGCGCGGCCTATCGCGGTCTTCCTGTGCCTTGCGCCGTTCCGGTTTCAATGGCGCGAGATGTTGTTCCTCTCCTGGGTCGGCTTACGCGGCGCGGTTGGTATCTTCCTTGCCTCGATCCCGCTGCTCGTCGGCTTGCCGGTGGCCTATTTATATTTCGATGTGGCGTTCGTCGTCGTCCTATCCTCGCTGCTTGTGCAGGGTTGGACGGTGGCGCTTGCCGCGCGCAAGCTCGGCATCTCGTTCGCGCGCGCCGATCCGCTGCCGCGTCGCGTCGAACTCGATCTGCCGGGCCAGCTTGCGCGCGAGATTGTCGGCTATCCGGTGCCGGCCAATAGCCCATTCCTGCGACGCGGCTTGATTCCGAACTGGGCGCGGCCGACGCTGGTCGTGCGCAAAGAGGAAATTCTCACGCCCGCGGAGGCGCACCCCGTGCGCGAGGGTGACTATGTCTATTTGCTGGCGCCGCCGGAAAAAGCGCAGGCACTCGACCGCTTCTTCGTCAAAATGCCGCCGCCCGTGTCGCCCGATCCTCGCCTGCTTGGCGACTTCTATGTTCCGGCGACGGCGACACTTGGCGCACTGGCCGAGATCTATGGTTTGCAGGTCGCGGCTGATCACACCGAAGTCACGCTCGCCGATTATTTCAGCGAGCAGCTTCGGCGCCGGACAAAGATGGGCGACGTCGTCGAACTGGGCCCTATTGCACTGCTCGCGCACAAGGTGAGTGGCGGCCATGTGACCACGGTCGGGCTACGGCTCGCCGAACCCGAGGAAGCGGCCGATCTGGTCGGCCGCCTCAGATCCTTGTGGCTCAGGATTCAGAAAATGCTGGGTTAGAGCGCGCGCCGCGACAGCATCGGCGTATGCTGCACGAGCCAGGCACCGCCGAAGAGCACCGCGGTCCAGAACAAATCGCCGAGCACGGTCTTGTCCAGGAACGGCAGCGCGGCGACGTAGCATTGCACCAGACCCTGCCAGCTGTGCGGATAGAGACTGCCGAAGGCCCACACGGCGAAGTTCGTGGTCAAGAAGAAGATCAGCGAGCAGGACAGCATCGCCGCGATCACGGGGAGCGCTCCCTGCCAGCGCCGCGCCAACATGCCGGCAAAAGCGGGCAAAGTGATCGCCGCGCAGACCACGAGCGTAATCCGCCAGTCGTCGCCGGCGAGCGCGACATTGCTCAGCAGCACAGCGGCGAGCGGCACGACCACGGCCAGCGCCGGAATACGAAGCACCCGGCCGGCGAACAGCGCGCTCGCCGCAAACGGCCAAACACCTGGCGCATGTGGCAGCAGCCGGGCGGCCACGTCGAAGCCGATCAGGAATGCAACGAGAAGGACGTCCATCCAGAGGTCGGCGCGGGTCTTGTTCACGGTCATTGCGATCGGGTCCTGTTCTTTATTTCGCGGTGTTCTTAGCACGAGTGGGCCCGGATTTCCTACCCGGCTGGCGAGGCCTGTCCGGGTGGCTTACCGGATCGCATCAGCCCAATCGGCCATAATTCCCGCAAGTTGATCCAGCCCATCAGTGAGGGCGGCCGGGCCAGGCTGGAGAATCACTGTCGATTTGATTTCCCGCAGCCAGCCGTTGGCGACCGCGGGGACTTCGGCAAAACCGGGGCGGGCGGCGACCTTGGCAGGGACGAATTTTTTCCCGCACCAGGAGCCAACGATAATATCAGGTCGCGCGGCGATCACGTCGTTGGGCAACACGATGCGGTCCTTGGCGTTCTTGCGTGCGGCAAGCTGCGGAAATACCTCGACGCCGCCGGCGGCCTCGACCAGCTCCGATACCCAGGCAATGCCGGAAATCATCGGTTCGTCCCATTCTTCGAAATACACGCGCGGCCGGCGCGGCAGCTGTAGCGAACGCTCGTGCACCGCGTTGACGCGAGCGGCCAGCGATTTCGCCAGCGTTTCAGCCTTTTCTTCCGCGCCAACCAGCGCGCCGAGGGTGCGCACCATGTCGAGGATGCCGGCGACATCGCGCTGGTTGAAAGCATGGACCGCAATGTTGTTGCGGATCAATTCGGCGACGATGTCGGCCTGCAGATCGGAAAACGTCAGCACCAAATCCGGCTTCAACGCGACGATTTTCGGCACGTCCGCCGAAATGAAGGCGGAAACGCGCGGCTTCTCCTTGCGTACTTGCGGCGGCCGCACGGCATAGCCGGAGACGCCGACGATGCGACGGTCCTCGCCGAGGAGATACAGCGTCTCGACGGTTTCCTCGGTCAGGCAGACGATTCGCTCCGGCGGAAACATTCCTCAGGCAAGCATATCGTCCCGGGCCGCGTCGAGCAGTTCGGTGGTTCCGGTTGCGACGACCCTGCCGTCCTCAATACGCACCACGTGGCTGGCAATCCGTTTTACCTCGGCGGCATTGTGGCTGACATAGATGATCGGCACGCGCGCTTCGTCACGCAGTCTTTCCAGATACGGCAGGATATCGCGCTTGCGCGCCGTATCGAGCGAGGCGAGCGGTTCGTCGAGCAACAGCAAATGCGGGCGCATCAATAGCGCACGGCCGACGGCGACGCGCTGGCGCTCGCCGCCGGACAGCTTGCCGGGACGCCTTTCGAGCAAATGCCCGATATCGAGCAGCTCGACCACGCGATTGAATGCGGCCGGATCGGTGGCGTGCCCGCCCATCCAGCGCCCGTAATCGAGATTGCGCTGGACCGTGAAATGCGGAAACAGCCGGCCTTCCTGGAACACGTAGCCGATACGCCTGCGCCAGGCCGGCACTGCGATGCGCGCAGCCTCGTCGAACAATGTTTCGCCGTCGAGCACGATGCGGCCACGGTCCGGCCTGAGCAGCCCGGCAATCATATTGATGATGCTGGTCTTACCGGCGCCGGACGGCCCGAACAATGCGGTCGCGCCGCTGTCACTCGTAAATGACACGATTATCGAGAATTCACCGAGCTGTTTTTCCGCGTGAACGACGAGCATGCTCAAGCCCCGTGCAGGCGCGCGGCGGCGCGGCGAGCGAACCATTCCGATGCGAGCAGTGCGGCAAACGAAATGATGATGGATACAATGACAAGTTTGAGGGCGTCAGCGTCACCGCCCGGTACTTGCGTGAGCGTGTAGATCGCCGCCGAGATGGTCTGCGTCTCGCCCGGAATATTGGACACGAAGGTGATGGTAGCGCCGAATTCGCCGAGCGCGCGCGCGAAAGCCAGCATCATGCCCGCGATGACGCCGGGTAACGCCAGCGGCAGCGTCACGGTGACAAAGCTCCAGACCGGGTTGGCGCCGAGCGTCGCCGCCGCATCTTCCAGCCGCCGGTCGATCGCTTCGATCGACAGCCGGATCGCCCGCACCATCAGGGGAAACGCCATCACGCCGCAGGCGAGCGCGGCGCCGGTCCAGCGGAATGAAAATACGATGCCGAAATGATCATCCAGAAAGGCGCCGATCGGCGCCCGGCGACCGAAGCTGATCAGCAACAGATAGCCGGTCACCACCGGCGGCAGCACCAGCGGCAGATGGACGATGGCGTCGAGCAGCGCCTTGCCCCAGAATTCCTTCCGCGCCAGCAGCGTTGCGATCGCGATGCCGAACGGCAGCGCCACCAGCGTCGAGACCGCGGCAACCCGCAGCGAAAGTTGAACTGCGGTCCAGTCTAGGGACGAAAGGTCGAACACAGCCTCTCTCCGTCACCCTGAGGAGGCCGCGCATCGCGCGGCCCTCGAAGGGCGACGGCCCCGAAATACGTGCCCGTCATCCTTCGAGGCTTGCTTCGCTCGCGCCTCAGGATGACGGATCAAGGTTTGCGGTAAATTTAAAGTGGTCATGCAATCACGAGACCGGCTTGATCAGAAAACTGAAACCATAGTGCTCGAAGATCGCCTTTGCGGCTGGTGTCGCCAGGAAGCCGAGATAACGTGCGGCCACGGCCTTGCCGTTTGCAGTTGCCGCCATCGGATAGGTCACAGGTGGATATGAACCGTCGGGAAACGCGCCGATGATCTTCACCTTCGGTTCGATCCTGGCATCGGTTTCGTAGACGATGCCGACGGGTGTTTCACCGCGCGCGACAAAAGCAAGTGTCGCTCGGACATTTTCCGCCTGCGCCAGCTTCGGTTCCGCTGCCGTCCAGGAACCCAGCTTTTCCAGCGCGGCCTTTGCGTAGAGTCCCGGCCGGCACGGCTTTAACGTCGGCGACCGCGATGCGGCCATCGCCGGCGAGCTTGGCGATATCGAAGCCGTCGCCGATCGCGACGTGATCGAGCCTGGAGTCCTTGGGCGCGATCAAGACCAGTTTATTGCCGAGCAGGTTTACACGGGTGTCTGGTTTGATCAGCTTGTGCTCGTTTGCATAGTCCATCCAGCGCAAGTCGGCGGAGATGAAAATGTCCGCCGGTGCGCCCTGTTCAATCTGTTTGGCGAGCGCGGAGCTGGCCTCGTAGCTTGCGACCACCTTGAGGCCGGTGGCCTTGGTGAAGGCCGCATTGGTGTCGTCGAGCGCATTCTTCAGCGACGCGGCGGCGAAGACTGTTAACGATTGCTCCTGTGCCGCCGCAGGCGCCCATGATGCGACTGAAGCGAGCGCAAGGAGACTCGCCAGAAGCCGAGCAAACTTATTCATTTGAATCCTCCATATGAGAAGCTTTTCAATCCGGCGTTATCACGACGGCGATGGTGTTTGCAGTCGTTCCGCTCAGCTCGATGATAAATGGCGCGGAGGTCAATTCGAACTTCACGCTCTTGCGGACGCCGTCGCAGCCGACGGCTCCGCTGAATGCGAGTGACTTTACCTCACGCCCCTCCTGAAAAACGTCAATCCAGGCTCCCTGCGAAACGGTGACGCGGTAGGTATTCGCTTTCGGCAATGACGGCACGCGGAGGAAACCGGCGCGGGAATCGGCCGCTTTCGGTGCGCGCGTCGGTGGCGTCGGCAGCTTCGCCTCGGCGATCGGCACGAGCGCGACATTCACTGCTGTGGAGAGCGGTTGCGCAAGCTGATCGCCGGACGCAGCCGAAGATGGATTTGCGAGCAATGCGCGTTCCCGGTCGAGCGGCCATTTGAACTTGTCGCATCCCACCGGTTCCTGGGCCCATACCGGTGTTGCGATTGCCAGAGCGATCAAGCCAGCGAAGGTTCTGATCATCGTCGATTTCCTAGTCGACGGCGATCATGACGTCGGATGCCTTGATGACGATGGTTGCATTGGCGCCGGCCCGCAGGCCGAGCTCGTCGACTGCTTCGTTGGTGATGGAGGACGTGACGACTTGCCCCGGAGCGATCTCGACGCGCACGTGTGCTGTCGTCGTGCCTTTCTTCACGTCCAGGATTTTGCCTTTGATCTGATTGCGGGCACTCAAGCGCATGGCGGTTCTCCTCGCGCGTCCAAAACGGACGCGACTGGGCTCGGGTCAACAGGAATTCGACCGTACCGGAACCGCCGTCCCGGCTCTGCACAACGCACGCACAGGGCGCTGCAACTTCTGGAAGCCTAGCAAGTACCTGGGACGTTGTCATCGCCGGGCTTGACCCGGCGATCTCGCTTAGGCAGGCACCGTGCAATACTAAGCGGGATGGCCGGGACAAGCCCGGCCATGACAGTGTAGTGAGTTCGTCTCCGCAAACCGAGATTCCCATGGTAAGCGCGACGCCCATCGAGGGTGAGTTCGACTACATCGTGGTGGGCGCCGGGTCGGCCGGCTGCGTGCTGGCCAACCGGCTTTCAGCCAATCCGGCCAATCGCGTGCTGGTTCTGGAAGCGGGCGGCAACGACAACTGGCTCTGGTTTCACATTCCGGTCGGCTATCTGTTTGCGATCGGCAATCCGCGCGCCGACTGGCTGATGAAGACAGAGCCGGAGCCTGGCCTCAACGGCCGCAGCCTGAATTATCCGCGCGGCAAGGTGATCGGCGGCTCCTCGGCCATCAATGGCATGATCTACATGCTGGGCCAGGCTGGCGATTACGACCACTGGCGTCAGCTCGGCTTACCGGGCTGGTCGTGGGAAGATGTGCGGCCGATCTTCCGCAAGCACGTTGATCATTTCCTCAAAGACAGCGAGCACCACGCCGTCGGCGGCGAATGGCGCGTCGAATATCCGCGCATTAAGTGGGAAATTCTCGAGGCGTTCCGTCACGCCGCCAACGAGTACGGCATTCCGAACATCCCCGATCCCAACACCGGCGACAACGAGGGCGTCTGCTATTTCCACGTTAACCAGAAGCGCGGCCGCCGCTGGTCTGCTGCGCGCGGCTTTTTGAAACCGGTATTGCACCGGCCAAATCTTCGGCTCGAAACCGGCTGTCTGGTCGAAGGCATCAACTTCACCGGCAAACGCGCCACCGGCATCCGCTGGCAGCAGAACGGCGCGCCACGTAGCGCGCGCTGCCGCGGCGAAGTGATCCTCTCCGCCGGCGCGATCAACTCTCCGCACCTGCTGATGCTGTCAGGCGTCGGGCCGGCGGCGCATTTGTCGCAGTTCGGCATTCCACTCGTGCTCGACAAGCCCGGTGTCGGCGGCAACCTGCAGGATCATTTGCAGCTGCGCCTGATCTTTAAGGTGTCAGGCGTGAAGACTCTGAACGAGAGCTATCCGAAGATGCTCAGCCGCCTCGGCATGGGGCTCGACTATCTCTTGCGCCGGCGTGGACCGATGACCATGGCGCCCTCGCAACTGGGCGCCTTTACCAAGTCCGATCCGTCGCAGGCCACCGCCAATATCCAGTATCACGTGCAGCCGCTGTCGCTGGAGAAGTTCGGAGAGCCGTTGCATCCGTTCCCGGCCTTCACCGCCAGCGTCGCCGATATCCGCCCCACCAGCCGCGGCTCGCTCACGCTGAAGTCCACCAATCCCGCGCAGCCGCCGGCGATCCGGCCCAATTACCTGTCGACGCCGGAGGACCAGCGCGTGGCTGCCGACGCTATTCGCGTGACCCGCAAGATCGTCTCGCAGCCGGCGCTGCAAAAATATTCGCCGGTCGAGTACCTGCCGGGGCCCACAGTGCATGACGACGAGGCCGGACTGGTCAAAGCCGCCGGCGACATCGGAACGACCATTTTCCACCCCGTCGGTACCGCGCGAATGGGCCGCGATGACGATGTGCGGGCGGTCGTGGATGCGCGCCTGCGGGTGATCGGAATCGATGCTTTGCGCGTGGTGGACGCTTCGGTCATGCCTTCGATTACGTCCGGCAACACCAATTCGCCGACCATGATGATTGCGGAAAAAGGTGCGGCGATGATTTTGGAAGACCAAAATCGGCTATAGTTGAACCGCGGATCACTGGAGGGGGGCTATCATGAATCTCGTGGAGCGCATTAAGGGTATTCTGCTGCAACCGAAGTCGGAGTGGCAGGCCATCGAGGGTGAGCCGGGCAACGCCGGCTATCTGTTTCCCAATTACGTAGCGATCGTCGCCGCCATTCCGCCGGTGTGCGCATTTATCGGCCTGTCGATTGTCGGGTACGGGCCGTTTCGTCTCGGGATCATCAGCGGAATATTGCATGCGGTCGTCGTCTATGTGTTGTCGCTGATCAGCGTCTTTATTGTGGCCTACGTGATCGACTTCCTTGCCGGAACGTTCGGCGCGCGGAAAAATCTCGACAATGCCATGAAGATTTCGGCCTATGCGCCCACTGCCGCCTGGGTCGCCGGGGTATTCAAGATTATTCCGGCGCTGGCATTTCTGGGGATCCTGGGGCTGTACAGTCTCTATCTGCTGTACACGGGCATCACGGCGTTGATGAAGCCAGCGGCCGACAAGGCGGTGATCTACACCGTTGCCGTCATCGTCTGCGTGATTGTGATCTGGACGATTGTCTTCGCAATCCCCGCGGCCCTCTTCGGCGTAGGCATGATGTAGAGGCGGCTCAAGGCAACGCCTTGAGATGGCGGATCGGGCGGCCGGGTGCAATCGCCTGCGCCGCCGCAACGACGGCGTTGGCGTCGATTCCATAGTGCCGGTAGAGCTCGGCGAGCGAGCCGGTCTGGCCGAAATGTTCAACGCCCAGCGCACGCGTCCGGTGGCCGGCGACGGCGCCGAGCCAGGCCAGTGTCGCCGGATGTCCGTCCAGGACGGTCACGATGCCGCAATGCATCGGTACGTCAGCAAGCAGGCGTTCGACGTGTGAGCGAGCGTGCACCAGTCCGCGCTCGCGCGCCCGCTGCGCTGCAGTCCAGCCCGCATTGAGGCGGTCGGCGGAGGTGATCGCGAGCAAGCCGACGTCGCGACGGTCTTCCGCCATCAGGCCGACAGCCTCAATGGCTTCCGGCGCCATCGCGCCGGTGTATGCAACGACGACCTGGCAATTGGGTCCGGGCTTGCGTTGCCAATAAGCGCCGTCGACAATCTGTTGGCGCAGATCTGGTGTCATTTCGCGCGTAATCTGTTCGATCGGACGCGTCGAGAGCCGCAGGTAGACCGAGCCGCCGGTTTCGTCGCGGAGCCAATTTCGCTCGGATGGCGCCGTATCTGCGTCTTTCTGCAAATAGGAAAAGGCCCAGGTCATAATGACCGACAGTTCGTCGACGTAAGCTGGCTCAAAGCTGGCGAGACCATCCTGCGCCAGGCCGATCAAAGGCTCGGCAATCGACTGATGCGCGCCGCCTTCGCCCGCGAGCGTAATGCCGGATGGCGTTGCCACCAGCATAAAGCGCGCGTCCTGATAGCAGGCGTAGTTCAAAGCATCGAGACCGCGCGCGATAAAGGGATCATAGAGGGTGCCGATCGGCAGCAGGCGCTCGCCGTTGATGCTGTGCGAAAGTCCAAGCGCAGACAGCAGGATGAAAAGATTCATCTCTGCAATACCAAGCTCGATATGCTGGCCTTTGGGCGAAAACTCCCAATTGAATGTCGAGGGGATGTGCTCGCTCTTGAATGTGTCGGCCAAGGCCTGACGTGCGAACAATCCGCGGCGGTTCACCCACGGGCCGAGGTTGGTGGACACCGTGACGTCCGGTGACGTGGTTACGATATGACGCGCGAATTCGTCCTTGCCGCGGCCAATCTCATTGAGAATGGCGCCGAAGCCGGTTTGCGTGGACATCACCGGTTGGATGGTGACCGGCAAACTATCCGGCACATCGTGCACCGGCGCACTCAGACGCCGCGCGCCACCGGCCGCGAACGGCACCCGATCGAGAAATGATTGCAATTGTTCCGACGGCAGCGTGAGGCCTTCGAACTTGTCCCATTCGTGATCCGGCCGCACGTCGTTCAACTGGCGAAAGGCTTCCATCTGCTGCGGCGTCATGAGACCGGCGTGATTGTCCTTATGACCTGCGAAAGGCAGACCGAAGCCTTTCACGGTGTAGCAGATGAAGCAGGTCGGCTTTTCGGGGTCGGCAGTGTGGAAGGCCTCGAGAACGGACGGCATGTCATGGCCGCCGAGATTGTTCATCAGGGCAGCCAGTTCGTTGTCGCTGCGCCTATCGATCAACCTGCTGACGTCGCCCTGGTCGCCGATCTCGTCGTTGAGCCGCTTGCGCCACGCAGCGCCGCCCGCAAAAACCAGCGCGGAATAGAGCTGGTTCGGGCAACTATCGATCCACCGCTGCAATGTTTCGCCGCCCGGCTCCTTGAAGGCGGCTTGCTGAAGTGAGCCATATTTCAAAATGACAACATTCCAGCCGAAGTTCTTGAACAGTTGCTCGTAGCGGGCCCAAAGGCCTTCACGGACGACGGCGTCGAGGCTTTGCCGGTTATAGTCGATGATCCACCAGCAATTCCGCAGGCCCTGTTTCCATCCTTCGAGCAGCGCTTCAAAAATATTGCCTTCATCAAGTTCGGCGTCGCCGACCAGCGCCACCATGCGGCCTTCCGGCCGATCAAGCCCCCAGCCATGCGCGCGCACATAATCTTGTGTCAGCGAGGAGAACAGTGTCTGCGCCACGCCCAGGCCCACCGAGCCGGTGGAGAAATCGACATCGTCGGTGTCCTTGGTGCGTGAAGGATAGCTTTGCGCGCCTTTGTAGCCGCGGAATGTCTCCAGCCGCTCGCGTGTCTGCTTGCCGAGCAGGTACTGGATGGCGTGGAAGATCGGACTCGCATGCGGCTTTACCGCCACGCGATCCTGCGGGCGCAGGACGTCGAAGTAGAGTGCGGTCATGATGGTTGCGAGCGAGGCGCTCGATGCCTGATGGCCACCGACTTTCAGGCCGTCCGAGTTTTCACGCAGATGATTGGCGTTATGGATCATCCAACTCGCAAGCCAAAGCACCTTGCGCTCGAGCGCGGCGAGGACCGGAAGCGTGTCGGATGGTTCGGACATGGTGGCGGCCCAGTCTCTGCTGTGTGTTTGATTATGGGTATTCGCCCGGGGCGGTGCCTGCCAATTCACACTATTATTATTGTCGATATTGGCGTATTCTATCAATTATAGCACAGAAAAAGGTTGATTATGCCAATACCGGCGCTCGATGCAGTGGACCTGAAAATCCTGCGGCTGTTGCAGGAAGACGGACGCATGAGTCTGGCGGATCTGGCCGGCAAAGTCGGGTTATCACCGTCGCCCTGTCTGCGCCGGGTGCGCCTGCTGGAAAAAGCAGGAGTGATCTCGCGCTACGTCGCCCTGCTTGATCAACGCGCGGTGGGGCTGCCGGTCAGCGTCTTCATTTCCGTCAAGCTGGAGAAACAACGCGAGGAGCTGCTCGATCGTTTCGCCAAGACTATCGCGCGCTGGCCGGAAGTTCTTGAGTGCTATTTGATGACCGGGCCGCGCGACTATTGGCTGCGTGTGGTCGTGCCGGACCTTGCGGCCTATGAACGCTTCCTCAAGCAGAAGCTGACGCGGCTCGAAGGCATCGCTTCGATCGAATCGAGCTTCGCGCTGGAGCAGGTCAAATACACCAACGTGTTGCCGGTCGCCTGATCACTTGTTGTCGGTCGCCACGCTGGTTTTGTTGTCGGGCGCTTCGAGCACGGTTTTGCAGGCCGGCGGCAGATCGGCGAGCATTGTTTGCCGGATCGGCGGGCTCGGCTTGATCTGTGGGCGCAGCACCTTGTCGGAGAACCAGTAGTCGAGTTCCTTGGCGCTGCAGCCATCGCCACCCGGTACCGGCGGCTGCGCGCGGCAGCTCGGAGAATCCGCCGGGCATTTCAGCCGCACATGAATATGGTCGTGGTGGCCGTACCACGGGCGGATCTTGGCCATCCAGCTGTCATGTGCCTTGTCTTCCACGCGGCACAGTTCCTTTTTGATGGCGGCATTCACCAGCACGCGCTCGACGTCGGGTTGTTGGGCGGCCGTTTTGATGAAGGCGATGTGCTGCGGCGTCCAGGTCTGCGGATTGAGGTGTTTCCAGTCTGCCGAAACGAGATTGATGGCCTCGACCTTTTCACGCTCATCCTTGCTGAGAATGTGGTCGGGCATCGGCATGAACCAGATGTCGACGTCGAGGCCGATTTGGTGACTTGCGTGATCCGACACAGTGGGCCCGCCGCGCGGTTGCGTCATATCGCCGACCAATACGCCCTTCCATCCGGTCGCCTTGGCGGCCAGCGGGGCGAATTTTTCGAGGAATTGCACCAGGCTTGGATGGCCCCAATTGCGATTGCGCGACAACCGCATCACTTGCCAATTTGGACCGTTGATCGGCAACTCGACGCCGCCCTGCAGGCAGCCGCGCGGGTAGTAGCCGATGGCCATCGATTTCCCGACGGATGGCAGTTTCTTTTCGCCGAACAGGATTTTGGCTGGAACAGTTTTTTCGCGCGTCTGCTCGGTCGTCGCCGGCTTCGTGGGGGGCAGGGGGGCGGATGGCGTGGCCGCCTGAGCCTGCGCCATTGCAGGGCACTCCGTCGTGCAGACGACGCCAGCAGCGATGACAGCGGACAAGGCGAAGATGCGCACACGTGTTCGGGCGAACATGACCATTCCGATCTGGCGGTTCCGCTTCCGGCTCTTAGAGAACGTTTATCATATCTTGGGCCAAATAGCGTCGCCCCAGCTGGCGTTGTTCCACTTGGCCGCGGGCGGCCGAAATGCAGTGGGTCGCAGCGCTTTGATCGGAATTACCGCCGTCTAGACGTCGACTTTCAGCGCGGCGATGAACGCCTCTTGCGGAATATCGACTTTGCCGAATTGCCGCATGCGCTTTTTGCCTTCTTTTTGCTTGTCCAGCAGCTTGCGTTTGCGCGTCGCGTCGCCGCCATAGCATTTGGCGGTAACGTCCTTGCGGAAGGCGCGCACGGTCTCGCGTGCGATGATCTTGCCGCCGATCGCCGCCTGGATCGGGACCTGGAACATGTGCGGCGGGATCAGTTCCTTGAGCTTTTCCGCCATGGCGCGGCCGCGCTGCTCTGCGCGCGTGCGATGCACGAGCATGGAGAGAGCGTCGACCGGGTCACCATTGACCAGCATCTGCAATTTGACGAGATCGGCCGGCTTGTAGTCAGTGAGGTGATAGTCGAATGAAGCGTAGCCGCGCGAAACGGACTTCAGACGATCGTAAAAATCGAACACCACTTCGTTGAGCGGCAGGTTATATTTCACCATCGCGCGGTTGCCGACGTAAGTGAGTTCTTTCTGCTCGCCGCGCCGGTCCTGGCAGAGCTTGAGCACCGAGCCGAGATATTCATCCGGCGTCAGGATCGTTGCTTCGATCCATGGTTCCTGCATTTCAAGAATCTGCGTCGGGTCCGGCATGTCGACCGGGTTGTGGATCTCGAGTTGCGTGCCGTCGCGCAGCGCCATCTTGTAGATCACCGATGGCGCGGTCGCGATCAGGTCGAGATTGAATTCGCGCGATAGCCTCTCCTGGATGATTTCCAGGTGCAGCAGCCCGAGGAAGCCGCAGCGAAAACCAAAGCCGAGTGCCGCGCTCGTTTCCATCTCATACGAGAAGCTGGCGTCGTTGAGGCGCAGTCGGCCCATGGCGGCGCGCAATTCCTCGAATTGCGCGGCGTCGACCGGAAATAATCCGCAGAACACCACCGGTATCGCCGGACGAAAGCCGGGCAACGGCTGCTCGATCGGCTTGCGGTCGTCGGTGATGGTGTCGCCGACGCGCGTATCGGCGACTTCCTTGATCGAGGCGGTGAGCATGCCGATCTCACCGGGTCCGAGCTCGTCGACTGGCGTGAGCTTCGGCGTGAACACGCCGGTGCGGTCCACGTCATATGCCGAATTGGTGCCCATCATTCGGATGCGCATGCCCTTCTTGAGCACGCCGTCGACGATACGCACCAGCACCACCACGCCGAGGTAGACGTCATACCAGCTGTCGACCAGCAGCGCCTTGAGCGTGGCGTCGCGGTCGCCGGTCGGCGGCGGCAGCCGCGTGACGATCGCCTCGAGCACCTCCGGGACATTCAGCCCGGTTTTGGCGGAAATTTCGATCGCATTCGAAGCATCGAGCCCGATCACATCCTCGATCTGCTGCTTGATCTTGGCCGGCTCGGCGGCGGGCAAGTCCACCTTGTTGAGGATCGGCACGATCTCGTGGCCGTTGTCGATTGCCTGATACACGTTCGCCAGCGTTTGCGCTTCCACGCCCTGGCTTGCGTCAACCACCAGCAATGAACCCTCACAGGCTGCGAGCGAGCGGTTCACCTCGTAGGCGAAGTCGACATGGCCGGGTGTGTCGATCAGGTTGAGGATGTAGTCCTTGCCATCGCGCGCCTTGTATTTGAGACGGACGGTTTGCGCCTTGATGGTGATGCCCCGCTCGCGCTCGATATCCATCGAATCGAGCACCTGTTCCTTCATCTCGCGTTCCTCGAGCCCGCCGGTGAGCTGAATCAGCCGGTCGGCAAGTGTGGACTTGCCGTGATCGATGTGCGCGACGATGGAGAAATTGCGGATATTTTGAATGGGAACGGCCGTCATGGCCGCGAGATAACACCCAGGGTCCGAAGCTTCAAGCCAAGCGTACGTCATAAGGCGCGGCGTGGACGAATACCGCTCGGGCATGCGATAGGTGCCGCGCATGCGTCTTTCCGCGCCCATCCTTGCTGCCGGCCGTTGGCGCGACGCGCTGAGCGATCCGGCGCGGCGCGAACGCGCCGTCCTTGTATCTCTCGCGCTCTACGTCCTGCTGTGGACCGTTTACGGCACGATCGCGAAAAGCAGCCAGGGCCTGCACCCCGATATGACCGAGATCGTCGCGTGGTCTCGCGACCTATCGCTCGGCTATCTCAAGCATCCGCCGTTGGCAGCCTGGCTGGTTCGGCTCTGGTTTACTGTGTTTCCGGTTGCCGAATGGTCTTACTACTTCCTGGCCATGCTGATGCCCGCCGTTGCGTTGTGGATCGTCTGGCGCATGTCGGCGGATTACCTCGACGCAGATAAACGCATAGCCGGGCTGGCATTGCTGACTTTCGTGCCGTTCTTCAATTTCCATGCGCTGAAATTCAACGTGAACACGGTGCTGCTGCCGCTGTGGGCGGCGACCACCTGGTTTTTCCTGGTGTCTGTGCGTACGCGCGGGACGTTTTGGGCCATCCTTGCCGGTATTGCCGCCGCCGGCGCCATGCTTGGAAAGTACTGGTCAATCTTTCTGTTGGCAGGACTGGCGCTGGCGGCGCTTTGCGACCGGCGGCGGACCGAGTATTTCCGCTCGGCGACGCCGTGGATCACGATCGCTGCCGGACTGATCGCGCTCGCGCCGCATCTCGTTTGGCTGGTGCGGAATAATTTTGAAACTTTCTCCTACGCAATGATCGTTCATGGGGCCAAGCCGCTCGCCGACACGGTCATCGGCGCGCTTAGCTACCTTGCTGGCGTGCTCGGTTACATAGCCGTTCCAGTCGCCATCGCATGCGCGGCCGTACGCCCTGGCGTGAAGACATTGTGGGACATGTTGTGGCCGCGCGACACAGACCGGCGGCTTGTCGCGGCTGCATTCTGGGGCCCACTACTGCTGCCGGCCTTCGCTGCAGTGGCGGGTCGCGCGGAGATTACCTCGCTTTGGTCGATGCCGGCGTTTTCCCTATTGCCGGTGCTGCTGCTGTCATCGCCCGCAGCCACGATACGCGCCGCCGACACACGGCGCATTTTACTCGGCGCCGCGGTTCTCCCGCTTGTGATGCTGGTCGTGTCGCCATTGATTGCGATTATCGCACAACGCGCGGGGCCGGCGCCGGCGTCCGCGCAAGCGTCACTGCTCGCAGGCGAAGTGGAGCGGCTTTGGTATCAGTCGACGTCGCAACCGCTGCGTTTTATCGGCGGGGATGCTGATCTCGCTTACAGCGTGGCCGCCTATGCTGCTGATCATCCGCGCGCACTGATTGGCATGGCGGCGCCTCCTGCAAGTGAGCTCGCGCGGTCCGGTTTTGTGCGGCTATGCTTTGCGGAGGATCCGGGTTGCCGACGCGACGCGGCCGCGAGCCGCGGCCCTGCAGCCAAGCTGGTTGAAACCGAGATCGTCCGCAATTTCTTGAGATTCGCGGGCAAGCCGCAGCGCTACACGATCTATGTCGTGCCGCCGCAGCCGTAAGCGCCGGTCAGCCGGAAAAAGAAAACGCCCGGCACAAGGCCGGGCGTAAACATAGTCGACTGAATCACAATCAATAGCGGTAGTGATCGCTCTTAAACGGGCCCTGCTGCGGCACGCCGATGTAGTCGGCCTGGTCCTTGCGCAGTTCAGTCAGCTTCACGCCGATCTTGGCGAGGTGCAGCCGCGCAACCTTTTCGTCGAGCGTCTTCGGCAGCACGTAGACTTCCTTCTTGTACTTGCTGTTCTTGTTGTTCGCGAACAGCTCGATCTGCGCCAGCGTCTGGTTGGTGAATGACGCCGACATCACGAAGCTCGGGTGACCCATGGCGTTGCCCAGATTCACCAGCCGGCCTTCCGACAGCAAAATGATGCGGTGTTTGTCCGGAAACTCGATCTCGTCGACCTGCGGCTTGATGTTGGTCCACTTCAGGTTCTTCAGATGCGCGATCTGGATCTCGTTGTCGAAGTGACCGATGTTGCAGACGATGGCGCGGTCCTTCATCTTGCGCATGTGTTCGATGGTGATGATGTCCTTGTTGCCGGTGGCGGTGACGAAAATGTCGGCCTGCGGCGCGGCGTCTTCCATGGTCACAACTTCGTAGCCTTCCATCGCCGCCTGCAGGGCGCAGATCGGATCGACTTCGGACACCATCACGCGGCAACCGGCCTGGCGCAGCGAGGCGGCTGAGCCCTTGCCGACATCGCCGAAGCCAGCGACCATCGCCACCTTGCCCGACATCATGACGTCGGTGCCGCGGCGGATACCGTCCACCAGCGACTCGCGGCAGCCATACAGATTGTCGAACTTGGACTTGGTGACGCTGTCGTTGACGTTGATGGCGGGCCACAGCAGCGTGCCGGCCTTTTGCATGTCGTAAAGGCGATGCACGCCGGTGGTGGTTTCCTCGGAAACACCTTTAATGTTCTTGGCAATCTCCGCGAAATAGCCCTTCGGCTTTTCCTTGAGGATGCGCTTGAGCAGCGCGAAGAATACTTCCTCTTCCTCGGACCCGGGCTTGTCGAGGAACGCTGTGTCGCCGTTCTCGGCGCGCACGCCGAGATGCACGAACATCGTGGCATCGCCGCCGTCGTCGAGGATCATGTTCGGGGTGCCGCCGCCGTGCCACTCGAACAGCTTGGCGGTGTAGTCCCAGTAATCCTTCAGGCTCTCGCCCTTGATTGCGAACACCGGAACGCCGGCGGCAGCGATCGCTGCAGCGGCATGGTCCTGCGTCGAATAGATGTTGCAGGAGACCCAGCGGACGTCGGCGCCGAGCGCCACCAGAGTTTCAATCAGCACCGCCGTCTGAATGGTCATGTGCAGTGAGCCGGCAATCCGTGCGTCCTTCAAAGGCTGCTTTGGGCCGTACTCCTCGCGCGTCGCCATCAGACCGGGCATTTCGGTTTCGGCGAGCGATATTTCCTTGCGGCCGAATTCAGCGAGCGAGATGTCCTTGACGATGTAGTCGCCGGCGGGGGCTTTCTTTGCGGCAGCAGCAGTCATGATGGTCCTTTTAAAACGGCAAATGTGATGGATATGCTGGCCGTGCCTATAACAGGCCGCTCGCAGCGTCGCAATGCAGATATAAAGATTTCTTTATGTGAAGATCGGGTTGGTTAGCAGGCCTTATGCCTAGTCCTCTTCGCCGAACCCGGCCGCGACGAGTTTGTACAGCGTCTCCACCGCCGTGGCGGCGTCCTTCCCCGTGGCCTTGATGGTGATGGTGATGCCCGGGCCGGCCGCCAGCATCATCAGCCCCATAATCGAGGTTCCCCCCACGGTTTCGTGGCCGCGCGTTACCGTGACGGCGGCGTCAAATTGCTCGGCGGTCTGCACGAATTTGGCGGAAGCGCGGGCGTGCAAGCCCTTCTTGTTGACGATCTCCACCTCGCGCACGACGGGGGTGTCGTCCGCTGAAGCGCGTGGGCTCATTTACCGTTGAGCACCCGGCTGGCGATGGTGCAGTACTTGCGCCCAGCCTCCTGGGCGGCAGCGACCGCATCCTGCAGCGGGCAGATCTCGCGAATTTTCGCGAGTTTGATCAACATGGGTAGATTGATACCGGCCAGGACTTCGACCTTGGGCTGGCTCATCACTGAAATTGCAAGGTTCGACGGCGTGCCGCCGAACATGTCAGTCAGGATCGCGACGCCTTCGCCGCTATCCACGCGTTTGACCGCTTCGAGGATATTTTGCCGGCATTGCTCCACGTCGTCATCGGGACCGATCGTAATCGCCTCGATCTGACGCTGGGGCCCCACGACATGCTCCAACGCTGAGCGGAACTCGATGGCGAGCCGCCCGTGGGTTACGAGTACGAGGCCGATCATCCCTAACTCCTCGCGGGCGCTAGGTTGCGCCGCACGAAAGGGCGCACATTCACGCCCATCTGAAGCCCGGTTGCAAGGGCTTGCCTCGCTATATAAGCGCTCTGTTGCACTGCGGAAAGATGGGGCCAAAGGGGGGCTCGGAACGTGCGTTTTCGGCAGAAACGATCCTAGGCCCGGTATGGTTAATTTTTCTCGACGGGACCGAGGGCGGGGGGTAGCCCAACTACCGGCCGCCGGTCAATCACCCGTCAGAGAGGTTCGTAAATGAGCCAACACCAGAGGCAGCGCCACCATTCCGGCTGCGACCGCTAGCCGCGGCAATGTGATCCCCGCGACCTGGGCGTTGCCTGCCTTCGGTTCCGGGTGACGTCCGCCATCCTCGGCGGCCAGATCGACGATGAGGCCGACGACAGCGACCGGCTCGAATTCGACCCGCCGGATCCCGAGGCCATGGACCTCGATCATACCAGCCAGCGCCGGCGCCGGGCGGACCAGCAGCCGGCCCGAATGGCTTTCCACGTGAGCGCGATCGTCCGTAACGAGCCTGGCAAAGGGAAGGGCGCCTTGCGCGGCTGCGGTGACGAGATCCCATACGAGCCGCGATTTGCCGGAACCGGCAGGTCCGCGGATCAGCGCTGCTTTCGCACCAACGAGAACCGCTGAAGCGTGAATTGTCGAATCTTGCGCAGCCATCATGTCGCGGGCAGGCGCACAACGAAGCGCGCGCCGAGGACGCGGGGCTCCTCGGTGCGGCCCGCGACGGTCGTACGGTTTTCCACTCTGATGGTGCCGCCATGGGCCTCGACGATCTGCTTGGAGATCGACAGGCCCAGCCCCGAATTCTGTCCGAACCCTTGTTCCGGCCGATCGGTGTAGAATCGCTCGAAAATCTTTTCGAGCGCATCGGGGCGGATACCGGGACCGTCGTCGTCGACCAGAATTTCAATCTCGTCTCTCAAGCGCCGGCACGTGATACGCACGATTCCGCCTGGAGGCGAGAACGAGCGTGCGTTGTCGATCAGATTGCTCACGACCTGTCCGAGCCGGGAGTCGTGACCCGGCACCTTGAAATTGGACAGCGGTCCGCCCTCGAACGCGAGCGTCACGTTGACGTCGTCGGTGCGTATCTCGCTGGCCGCTTTCACCAGCGCATCGAGAAGTTTTGCAAAATCGACCGGAGCGGCTTCCTGCCGCTGCAGCTCGGCATCGAGCCGGCTGGCGTCAGAGATGTCGGAGATCAGGCGATCGAGCCGTCGTACGTCGTGTTCGATGACCGCGAGCAGGCGCTGCCGGCTTTGCTCGGTCTTGGCGAGCGGGAGTGTTTCGACCGCCGAGCGCAACGAGGTGAGCGGATTGCGCAACTCGTGCGCGACATCGGCGGCAAAGCTCTCGATCGCCTCGATGCGTGTATAGAGGGCATTGGTCATGTCGCGCAGTGCACCCGACAAATCGCCGATTTCATCGCGCCTTCGCGTGAAATCGGGAATCTCGACGCGGGTGCGAATGCGGCGCCGGACTCGCTCGGCGCCGTCAGCGAGGCGGCGCACCGGGCCGGCGATGGTGCCGGCGAGCAGCATCGAGAGAACCACCATGACGCCGGCCGCGACGAAGAACACTTTTACAATGGCTAGTCGCTCGGCCTCGACCATGTCGTCAATGTCGGCGCCTTGCGTCGACAACATTAGGGCGCCGCGGACAGCGCGGAAACGCTGGACCGGCACGGCGACCGACACGATGACCTCGCCGCGATCGTTGACCCGCACCATGCTGGCGTGAAGGCCATTGAGCGCCTGCGTCACCTCGGTATAGCCCTTGCCGTTCTCGGGTCCGAGTTCGTTGTAGAGCGGCAAGTCACCGCGTCCGAACCAGCGCCGCAGCGCGATGAAAGCGCGCTCCATCAGGCCGGGTTTCTCTGCGCTCGGTGGCGGCAGATCGAAACGTAGCACGTCGCCGCGGCCATAGAGGTTACGGCTGTCGAGAATGAGCACGCCGTCGCGGTCGTAAATGCGCGCGCGCGTCTTGGTCGGAGAGACCAGTCGGCGCAGCAGGGGCGCGACCCGCTCCGGATTGATCGGGAACTCGATTCCGGAGAGCGAGTCATCGGATGGGCCATAGCTTTCGCCCGCCTGCAATTCGAGCAACCGTTCGGGATCAATCGTGATGGAATCCGTTTCCACCGTTGCCGACGCCGCAATCGCGCCTGCGATGATTTCACTCTGCGTCAGCAGACTTTGCACGCGCGCGTCGATCAGGCCGGCGCGAAATTGCGACAGATAGAGAACGCCGGTCACCAGCGCGACGAGACCGGCGAGATTGAGGAAAACAATGCGGCGCGTGAGACTCGAGAAACTTTGCGCGACGAAGAAATGCCATATCGAGCGCAGCAGCCGGCGCACCGCGCCGTCCTGTCTGGACTCGGGACGCGCCGTCTCCGCGCCGGGCCGTTCGGCCTCGGCGGTCTGTGCGGCAATTTCAGTGGTCCGATCGAGCACGTCGTTCAATCCAGCCGGGTTTACCGAGGGTCTTGATTGACCCCGACATTTTACCGCAAGCCGCGACGCTCCGTCAGGCCGTCCAAGCGGCCCCTAACATTAAGAATTGGTCATTCCTTAAAGCGATAGCCGACGCCGTAGAGCGTCTCGATCATCTCGAAATCGTCGTCGACCACCTTGAACTTCTTGCGCAACCGCTTGATGTGGCTGTCGATCGTGCGGTCATCCACATAAACTTGGTCGTCGTAGGCGGCGTCCATCAACGCGTTGCGGCTTTTAACCACACCGGGCCGGGTGGCGAGCGCCTGCAGAATGAGAAACTCGGTGACCGTCAGGGTGACCGCCTCGCCCTTCCACGTGCAGGTGTGGCGTTCCGGATCCATCCGCAGGAGACCTCGCTCCAGCACTTTGGCGGAATCGACTTCCTTTACTGGCATGCCATCCTTGGGGGAGGCGCGGCGCAGCACGGCTTTGACGCGCTCGACCAGAAGGCGTTGCGAGAATGGTTTGCGGATAAAGTCGTCGGCCCCCATCTTGAGGCCGAACATTTCGTCGATCTCCTCATCCTTCGAGGTGAGGAAGATCACCGGGATGTCGGATTTCTGGCGCAGGCGCCGGAGCGTCTCCATGCCATCCATGCGCGGCATCTTGATATCGAGGATGGCGAGATCAGGAGGCGAGGTCTTGAAACCGTCCAGCGCAGAAGCGCCGTCGGTATACGTCATGATGCGATAGCCTTCCGCTTCCAGAGCCATCGAAACGGAGGTCAGGATGTTGCGGTCGTCGTCGACGAGAGCGATTGTCGGCATGAGCCCCTCTTGGCAACTCTTGGCAAGACGTCCCGCGTGTTTTGAACCTCACAAACAGGGTCTGAAATGTGGCCTCTTTGCAACAACTATGTGATTCGGCAGCGATTTCAAGCCCAACGGCCGAATCTTTGCGTGTACCAGAGCTAAATCGTTAATGCGCGAGTAGCCGTCATGAAGCCCGATAATGCCTTCGATGCCCGTCTGGCGGCCAAGAAGCTGCTGCGCGAAGGGCGTTCGGGGGCACTTGCGACCTTGGTACCCGGAACGGGGGATCCGTATTGTTCGCTGGTGAACGTAGGGACTTATGCCGACGGCGCGCCGCTCTTCCTGCTGTCGAAACTGGCGCTGCACACCAAGAACATCCTGGCGGACAAGCGTGTTTCCCTGATGCTCGACGAGCGCAAGGAGGGTGATCCGCTCAAAGGTGCCCGCGTGATGCTGATGGGGACGTGCGCACCCACCGCCGACTCGTCGGTCCCGAGTTCTTATCTCCGGCGCCATCCGGAGGCCGAGATGTTTGCGAACTTCGCCGACTTTTCCTTCTACCGGATGGAGATCACGCGCGCACATCTGGTTGCCGGCTTCGGCCGGATAGTGGACCTCCGATCGCAGGATATTTTGACCGACATTTCCGACGCTCAGCCGCTGATCGACTCCGAGGCCGAGGCGATTGAACACATGAACGCCGACCACGCCGATGCCTGCCGGCTCTATGCAACCAATTTGCTTGGCGCGTCGGACGGTGAATGGCGTTGCGTGGGGATCGATCCCGACGGACTCGAATTGCAGAACGGCCGCGCCGCGCTGCGGCTGCCATTCCCGCAGCGCATCACGGCACCCGGCCCGCTGCGCGCGGTGCTCAAGCAATTGGCGGATCGAGCAAGGGCAACCTGAACGGCCGGGGCAGCAGCCCACGTTTTGCCGACAATGCGCACGCATCCGTGATCGCCAAGCCCGGCCGGATGAGTCACACTCACGCGTCATAAAAAAGTGCGGGGAGCGAAATGATGCGTAAAATCCTGTTTTCGATTCTGCTAAGCGCCGCTACGGTTCCTGCGATGCAACCGACCCTCGCTGGTGAACCGATTGCGTTGCGCGACATGGGCTCTTTCCATGTCGGCGGCCGCGTGGTCGAGATTTCCGGCAAGCCAATCAAGGAACTCGTGCTCGGCGCCGGTGGCGTCCCCGCCAAGATCGACCCGAACGGCCTCTATCAGGTCGAGCAGATGTACGTGCAGTATTTCCTGCCGCAAAACCGCAAGGGAAAATATCCGCTGCTGATGTGGCATGGCGGCGGATTGACCGGTGTCACCTACGAGACCACGCCCGACGGCCGCGAAGGCTGGATGAACATGTTCATCCGCAAAGGCTGGGACGTCTACAATTCCGATGCCGTCGAGCGCGGCCGCTCCGGTTTCGCGCCGCCCGATGTCTGGAATAGCGAACCGAATTTCCTGACCACGGCTAATCCGTTCGAACGATTCCGGATCGGGCAGGGCGCGGGATCATGGAATGCCGATCCCGCAAAGATGAAAGTGAACGCCGGCAGCCAGTTTCCGGTCGAAGCCTACGACAATTTCACCAAGCAGATCGTTCCGCGCTGGACCAATACCGACGCAGCGATCGTTGCGGCCTACACCGCGCTGGTCGACAAGATCTGTCCCTGCATCCTTTTGTTTCACAGCCAGGCCGGAGGGTTCGGTTTCACCGTGGCCCAGGCACGGCCCGACAAGATCAAGGCCATAGTGGCGGTCGAACCGGCGGTTGCGGGCGACAAGGCGCAGGCCGGTAAACTCAAAGACGTCCCGACTTTGGTCGTCTACGGCGACTATATCCCGCTCGACAGCCGCTGGCCAAAAATGCGCCAGATTGGCCTCGATTACGCTGAGGCGATCCGTGCGGCCGGAGGAAAAGTGGATGTGGTTAATTTGCCCGAGGTTGGGATCAAGGGTAACTCCCACATGATGATGATGGACAAGAACAACGGCCAGATCGTCGACCTGATTCAAAAATGGCTCACGGACAAGGGTTTGGTGGAGTGAGCAAGGCTGGTTGAATTCGTAAACCGCCGGATTTTCTTCAAAAGTTCGTCGCCGCAGGCATTGATGCAGCGCAATGTCGCCCGGCAACCTTGCATGGCAATTACCCTTGGCATTTCAGGGCCGTTGGTGCATATGCTCGCGCGCTTTCGGGCAACGAGCTATACTTACGTTCTATGAGCCGCGGCGCGGACCTCAAAGGCCCGTGCGGGGTTAGCCAACGAAGCGGCCGAGTGTGGGAGGAAGTCGCGTGCAAGAGCAGGGTGTGCGAAACGGCGCCTATGGTGCCGACAAATTCGGCTTCAAGAATCTGGCCGAGGTACGCTGGAACCTCACCGAGCCGTCGCTTTACGAGTACGCGATTTCCGCGGGCGAGGCGTCTTTGGTTGCAGGCGGCGCGCTCTGCGCAGAGACCGGCCATCACACCGGCCGTAGCCCGAAGGATAAGCATACCGTTGTCGACGCGCTCACCGAAAACTCGGTCTGGTGGGACGGTAACCGCAAAATGTCGAAGGAGAACTTCGAAAATCTTCTCGGCGACTTCATCAAACACGTTGAAGGCAAGAAGCTCTTCGCGCAGGACCTTTACGGTGGCGCCGACCCGAAATACCGGATCAAGACCCGCATTTTCACCGAGCTCGCCTGGCACTCGCTTTTCATCCGCCAGCTGCTGATCCGCCCGGAGCTGGCCGAACTCGCCGGTTTCGTTCCCGAACTCACGATCGTCGATCTGCCCTCGTTCCGTCCGGACGCGAAGCGTCACGGCGGCCGCGAAGGTTCGGACACGATGGTTGCCATCGACTTCACGCGCAAGATCGTTCTGATCTGCGGATCGTCGTATGCGGGCGAGATGAAGAAGTCCGTCTTCACGACGCTTAATTTCTATCTGCCTGCGCAGAACGTCGTCCCGATGCACTGCTCGGCCAATGTCAGCCATGAGGGCGAGAGCGCGCTGTTCTTCGGCCTGTCTGGTACCGGCAAGACCACGCTGTCGGCCGATCCCAAGCGTATCCTGATCGGCGACGATGAGACCGGCTGGGGTCCGGACGGCATCTTCAATTTTGAAGGCGGCTGCTACGCCAAGACCATCAAGCTCTCTCAGGAAGCCGAGCCGATGATCTGGGACGCCACCAACCGCTTCGGCACAGTGCTGGAAAACGTGGCGTTCGATCCGGTCACGCGCGTGCCCGATTACGACGACGGGTCGAAGACCGAAAATACCCGTTCGGCCTATCCGCTCGACTTTATTCCGAATGCGTCGCGTTCGGGACGTGCGGGCCACCCGAAGAACATCATCCTGCTGACCGCAGACGCTTACGGCGTGATGCCGCCGATCGCGAAGCTCACACCGACACAGGCGATGTATCACTTCCTGTCGGGCTATACGGCGAAGGTCGCCGGCACTGAGAAGGGTCTGGTCGGCGTGCAGCCGGAATTCTCCACCTGTTTCGGCGCACCGTTCCTGCCGCGCCATCCGTCGGTCTACGCCGATCTGCTGCGCGACTACATCAACAAGCACAAGGTCGATGTCTGGCTGGTCAATTCGGGCTGGACCGGCGGCAAATACGGCGTCGGCCGCCGCATGCCGATCAAGGCGACACGCGCGCTGCTCACCGCGGCGCTCGACGGCTCGCTGAAGAACGCTGACTTCCGCACCGATCCCTATTTCGGCTTCTCGGTGCCGACCTCGGTGCCGGGCGTTGAGCCGCATTTGCTCAATCCGTTCAAGACCTGGAAGGACAAGGCCGAATTCGACAAGACCGCGCGCGATCTGGTCGGGATGTTCCAGAAGAACTTCGCCAAGTTCGAGCAGCACGTCACCCCGGACATCAAGGCGGCGGCGCCGGAAGTGCGCATCGCAGCCGAATAAGTTCGCTGCAACGGCAAGTGAAAAGGGCGGCCTTGCGGCCGCCTTTTTCATGACAGCACGGCGATGCAGTCGATCTCGACATCGAAAGGTCCCGGCCACGACGGCACCTGCACGAAAATTCGCGCTGGCGACTCAACCGGAAAATAACGCGCGTAAACATCATTGAAGGTCGCGAAATGCCCGTCGACAGCCGTGCAATAGACATTGCATTTGACCACGCGCTCGAGCGAGGAGCCGGCGACTTCCAGGCAATGCTTCATCTGGGCGAGCACGATGTCGGCCTGTTGTTCGAACGGCATCCGTTTGATTTCGCCGGTTTCAGGCTCGAATGGCGGCAGGCCTGAGACGTAGACGGTCTCACCGGCGATGATCACCGGATAAACCGGTCCTTTGCGGCGGCGCTCGAGGTAGCTCGCAAATGGCTCAACCCGGATCGGCGTGCGTTTCATGGTGTGGTCCTCCAGATTTGTCCGTGCCGTTGTGGCAGGACACGCGCTGCCTGTCGCCCGCAATTGGTTCGGCGCCGGCCGAACCGTCATTGCTTGTTGCCGCTGGCGGCGAAGCGCTAAAATTGGCCATGGTTGCTGGTGCCAACATGGTTGAAGTCGCGGCGCTCGTCGGCGACACGGCGCGTGCCACGATGCTGGCCGCCCTTATGGGCGGCCAGTCACTGACCGCGAGCGAACTGGCATTCCTTGCACGGGTGTCTCGTCCGACCGCCAGTGAACATCTAGGCAAGCTCGTCAACGCGCGCCTGCTCGCGGTCACACAGAAACGTCGCAATCGCTATTTTCGGATCGCATCGCCGCTGGTGGCCGGAATGCTGGAGGGAATCAAGGCGGTCGCGGCGATCGAAGTACCGCCGCGTTATCAACCTCGATCGGCAAAGGATGATGCGTTGCGCCTTGCGCGAACTTGCTACGACCATTTGGCCGGGCGGCTCGGTGTCGCGATCATGGACGCGATGGTCAATGCGGACTATCTCACGCTCAGCGAAGACGGCGGCGAGGTGACGCAGGCAGGACGTCATTTTCTCGAAAACTTTGGTGTCCGACTTGCTGCGGAGCCGCGATCGCGGCGAGTTTATTGCCGGCCTTGTCTGGATTGGAGCGAGCGCCGGTATCACGTCGCTGGTCACATTGGTCGCGAGATCTTGCGGCGTTGCCTGGAGCTTGAATGGCTGACCCGGTCGCGCGACCACCGTGCCGTCACGGTCACGGTAGCTGGCCGCAAAGGGTTATGGGAGACATTCGGTATTGAGCTCGCGTCCGGTGAGCCAGTGAGTATTCCGGCGGAGTAGCCGAAACGGAAAAAGGGCGGCCACTGCGGCCGCCCTTTTCATTTTACAATGTGTGCAATCAGTTGTTCGACTGGCCTGTCGTCTCCAGCTGCTGCCCGATGCGGTTGAAGCGCGCCTTTTGCTCGCTGGTCAGCGAGGCATAGAAGCTCTCAAGCGCGGGTTTCACGGTCTTGGCCGCATCGATCATGGCCTGCAGACGCTTGTCCATGACGTCGAGCCGTCCGGGCGGCGTGATCGGCGTCTCGTCCGGGCACGCAGCCTGCATGATTGAGACCGCCTGCGTGGTCGCGTCCTGCAGTCTGTTAAGCTCGGTTTCCTGCGCGTCGGTCGGATTGAGTGCGTCCTCGATCTTCTCGATCGGCAGGTTGGCAAGCCCTTGTTTCGGCTGCTTGCATGTTTCGGCCGCCTTCGAAGCCTCGTTTGCCTCGGCGTTGGCCGCTGTCTTCTTGGGTCCGATCTCGTTGAAGCGCTCCTTCTGCTCATCGCTGAGCGAGTCATAGAACTTCTCAAGCGGTGGGCGCACCGTCTGCACGGCTTGCAGCGTTGCATCGAGACGTGCCGTCATGGCAGCGAGGCGGCCCGAGGGCGTCAGCGGGAAAGCATTCTCCTGCGGACATGAGGCCTTGAAGACGGCGGCCGCATCCTGGCTTGCCTTGCGCACATCACCGAGCAATTGCTGCTGATCGGCATTCAGGCCGACTTTCTGCTCGATATCGGCAAACGGCCAGGCGGTGATGCCGCTGCCAGGCTGTCTGCACAGCGCCTGTACGCTCGCATAGCTTGGGCGTTGGTCCTGCGCGCCTGACGAAGCGCGGCCTTGCGGGGACGGGTCACCATAGACGTAGTCTTGCGGTGGACCGGCCTCGCCCCAGAACACACCGTCGAAAAAGTCGTCATAGGCATAGGCCCAGAAGCCGTCGTCATAGCCGGAGGGCCAGAACGCATAGTCGAAGACGTCCGAATAAGCGTAAGGCCAGAACACCGGTCCGTACCACGCGACGAACGCAGCACGCCGGCCATGCCGCCAGGCGTTATGTGCGGCCGTGCGCTCAAACTGATTGCGCCCATTGACGCTCGCATTGCTTTGCGCGAAGCGCGACGCAAAACGACCTTGCCGTGCGGAATCCGCCGTCACGCGCGCGGTGCCATTGCGACGGTTCGCGCCCAACGTCCTCGCGTTCGATTGCCGCAGGGCATTGGGCTGCGCCAGCTGTTGCCGTGATAGGGCACGCTGCTGGCGCGCTTGCTGAATTTGATCTCGGCGCTGCGCACGTTGCGATGCAGGCAGCCGGCTCAATTGCCGGTTTTCGCTCCTGCGCAATGTGCGTTCGGCGCGCAGTTGCTGACGCGTATTGAGCTGGACCTGCCGCTGCGACAGGGCGTTCGGCTGTGCCTGGAGCCTGGAACGAGCCTGAACGGTCGGCTGGACATTCTGCCGGCGCGAGGCACGCTCTTGCTGGAGTTGCTGCCGCTGAGCACTGCGATTGACCGCGGGCGCTGATCGAATCTGCGGGGCCGCATGCTGTTGCGGCGTGAAGCGCGGGGTTGCCACCCGCGCAGGCGGTGCGGCGCGCGGCGTCGCCACGCGAGCTGCCGGCGCAACGCGCTGGGCAGCAGGTGCAGCCACGCGAGGTGCAGGCGCTGCGCGGGGCGCGGGCGCTGCCCGTGCGGGCGCCGCGGCCCGCGCCGGTGCCGCGGCCGCCGGGGCTTGTCCTCCGTCCCGTGACGGCTGCGCTCCGGCCGTCACTGGCAGCGAAACCGCCAGCCCCGCCGCGAGTAACGCACCTAAAAGTCGTGTTTGGGTCGTCATGTCGGTCCTCCCACCAGGCCCGGGCTAAGTTCCATGCTTCAACGAGTTAAACGGCCATAGGTTCACCAACCCGGCGGTCATTTGTGCGGAAATGATCTAAGATGACTGTCTTTTAATCTTCACATACGCGCATTCAGATGCCTCCATGCGCAGGCTCCGAATCGGGCCCTCAAATGACGAGATTGCGGCCGTCGGCCTCGGCTGCATGGGCATGTCGGGTGGCTATGGTCCGACCGACGACGCCGAAAGCATCGCCACCATTCACGCCGCTCTCGATGCCGGAATCACATATTTCGACACCGGCGACTTCTACGGGATGGGCCACAATGAGATGTTGCTGGGCGAGGCGCTGAAGGGCGGCAAACGCCGGCGCGCTTTCCTGTCCGTTAAATTCGGCAATCTGCGCGGGCCCGACGGAGGCCACTACGGCTACGACCTGCGGCCGGCAGCGGTGAAGAACTTTCTCGCCTACAGCCTGCGCCGGCTCAAAACGGACTACATCGATCTCTACATGCCCTCGCGTTACGACCGCTCCGTGGCCCTGGAAGAAACGCTCGGCGCGATCTTCGATCTGCAGACGGCGGGGTATGTGCGTCACATCGGTCTGTCGGAAGTTTCGGCGCACACGCTGAAGCGTGCGGCGGCCGTTTATCCGGTTGCGGCATTGCAGATTGAATATTCGCTGTTGTCTCGCGGCATCGAGCGGGAGATTCTGCCCGCGGTACGCGAACTCAAAGTTCCACTAATTGCCTATGGCGTGCTCTCACGCGGGCTGATCAGTGATGCAACGCTCGTGAATGGCGGCAGCAACGGCGGCGAAATTCGCAGCCGCATGCCGCGCTTTTCGACGCGAAACATGCCACGTAACCGCGAACTGATCGCTGCGCTGTCCAGGTCCGCGAAGTCGCGAGGCGTGTCCGTTGCTCAGCTTGCGTTTGCCTGGCTGCGTTCGCGCGGTGAGGATGTGGTGCCGCTGATCGGGGCACGCCGCCGCGATCAACTCGCTGAGGCGCTTGCAGGATTGGAAATCACGCTGACACAAGACGAGCTTGTGGCGATTGAAACAGCCGCACCGATAGGCGCTGTCGCTGGTGAACGTTACAGCCCATTGGCCATGAAGCACCTCGACAGCGAGTTACCGATTTGAACTGCTGCTGGCGCTGCCGCGCAGCTTCTCGATCAGTTCGGCGGTTGGATAGGAATCGGCCGGCAGTCCGGTTTTCAGCTGCGCCTTCCTTGTGGCGTTGCGCGTGCCATTGCCGATCTTCCCATCGACTTCGCCAACGCCCTCATAGCCTTGCTTGATGAGGAGGCGTTGCAGTTCCATGACCTGCTGCGTCGACAGCGGTGCGGTATTCGCTGCTCCCGAGTGGTCGACATTGGGCTCGCCCGCCAGTCGGGTCGCGAAATAGGCAACCGTGGTTGAATAGACGATCGCCGAATTCCATCCGAGGAAGGCCTTGAAGTTTGGGTAGGCGAGGAAAGCCGGGCCCTGACGGCCCATCGGCAAAACCAGCGAGGCCGGTAAATCCTCCGCAGGCAGTGAGCCGTGCGCCGCCTTGACGCCCCACGCGACCCACTTCGACTGCGGATGCTGGATGTTGAGGTCGGCTTCCTGCCACGGCATGTTTGCCGGCACACGCACCTCCTGCAGCCACGGCTGGTCGCGTTGCCACCCCAGGGTGACCAGGAAGTTGGCAGCGGAGGCCAGCGTATCCGGAATGCTGTGGATGAGGTCACGCCGCCCGTCGCCATCGAAGTCGATCGCGTTCTTGAGATAATCGGACGCGGTGAATTGCATGCCGCCGAACTCGCCCGCCCAGTCGCCGATCATGTCCTCGACGCGCTGGTCGCCGCGTTCAATGATGCGCAGCGCATCGAACAATTGCTGGCGGAAGAAATCGGGCCGCCGGCAGTCATAGGCGAGAGTCGCGAGCGCGCTGAGAATATTGTAGTTGCCGAAATTGGCGCCGAAGTCGCTTTCAAGGCCCCAGAAGGCAGTGAGCACCGGTGCCGGCACGCCGTATTTCTTCTCGACCTGAGCGAACAACGCCGCGTGCTGCTTGATCTTGGCGAGACCGTTCGGAATGCGCGGCCCGCCGACCATCCGGTCGGAGAATTGCAGAAAAGTCTGGTTGAACACCGACTGCCCATGATCGCGGCGGATGATGGCCTGATCAAATGTCATGCTGGGCGAGGCTGCGGCAATGACGCGGGACGAGATGCCTTGCGTGGCCGCTTCCTTCTTGAAGTCCTCGAGCCAACGCTCGTAGCTGCCGTTGTTCTGGCAGCTGGCGGCCAAGGCCGGCGCTGTCAGTGACGCGCTGACTATCAATACCGCTGCCAATGCCGTCTTGCGCATCGTCCGGTCCATCCGTTGCGAGGATCAAAGCTCTGAACAATTACAATCGAACGCGTGGGTTATGACAGAAAAGAGGCTAATTTTCGAGTTCGCGTGCGGCAGCACATGACGCTGCGCGCCTTGTCATTTCGAAACGTGTCGGGCAGCATCGCGCAGGCCAAAAAATAAAAACCGGCGGCAGTATTCGGCTTCCTGGCATCGGGGGAAATCACGTGGAAGGTTCGGCCGCCATTGAAGTTGCCAAGCATACATTGCTGTCCGGCGGCCTCATTCTGGCGGTCGGTACCATCACCGGTTTTGTGGCCCGGCAGATCAAGGTCCCCGACATCGCCCTCTTTTTGATTGTCGGAATGGCCATCGGGCCCGCGATGCTGGGCCTGATCGATATCAAGTCCGACTCCGCGCTCTATCAGATCATCCTTCTGTTCGGGGCCAGTTACATCCTGTTCGACGGCGGCGCGTCGCTGCGCTTCGACGTCCTGAAAAAGGTCTGGATTACGATTGTCGCGCTCGCGACGGTCGGCGTTCTTGTTACCGCGGCTGTGACTGCTTTCGCCGCGCATGCGGTGCTCGGCGTGCCCTGGATCGTTGCGCTTCTGCTGGGCGCCACGATCGCTTCAACCGACCCCGCGACGCTGGTTCCGATCTTCCGTCAGGTCAAAATTCGCGACCGTGTCGCACAGACGGTCATGAGCGAGTCGGCATTTAACGACGCGACCGGCGCAATTGTGACGGTCGGTGTCCTCGCCGTCGCCATGGGGACCGGTGAATTCTCGATTGCCGCGTCCCTGTTCGATCTGGTCAAGCAGGCCGCAATCGGAATTATCGCCGGCGCGGTATTCGGATATTTGGCGGCTCTCCTGATCGCGCATGAACGTTGGGCCTTTCTTGCCGAATACGCCCCGATCGTGACGCTCGTGGCGGTGATCGGCGCCTATTTTGCCGCGGACGGCATGCAGGCGAGCGGCTTTATGGCCGTTTTCGTGTTCGGCATCGTGCTCGGAAACAAAGATTTGTTCGGGTTCAGGATGGCGTCGGCCGAAGCGCAAAAGCTCGACGAGTTCGTGGTGACAACCGCGTTTATCATGCGCCTGTTCATATTCCTGCTGCTGGGCGCGCAGGTCGACTTTCACCTCATGGGTCAATACTGGCTCGGCGGCATTGTCGTTGTCGCCATTTTCATGCTGGTCGCGCGTCCACTGACTGTCTTTCTGTGTGCGTTACCAGACCGGCGTGCGCAGTGGAGCTTCAATGAGATGCTGTTCATGTGCTGGACCCGAGAAACCGGCGTTATTCCTGCCGCACTCGCCGGGCTCTTGCTGGGAATGAAAGCACCGGGATCCCAGATCATCGCGTCAGTGACCTTCATCGCTATTTTAATGACAATCCTTATTCAGGCGCCGACGACGAAATGGCTGGGTCAGGCGCTGGGTCTTTTGCAGGACGATATGAAAAAGAAGGCGCGCCGCCGCTTAACGTGAGACTTCCCCAAGCGGCGCGCTTTCGCGCATACTTTCGAGGCCTCTCAAAAGGGGCCGCATTAACAGGGAGGATGCCGTGGCCGCCAATATCCGCTTTTCGAATCCGAACACTCTGGCGAAGCCGCCCGGGTACAGTTACGTGGTCGAGGCCACCGGGCCCAACCGTCTGATTTTCATCGCCGGGCAGCTTGGGCTCGACATGGAAAACAAATTGGTGGGCGCGCCGGGGGATTTTCGCGCTCAGGCGAACCAGGCCGTCGAAAATCTCAAGCTCGCACTTGCGGACGCCGGCGCCACGATCAAGGACGTTGTGAAGATCAACAACTATCTGGTCGATATGACGCATATCGCGATTTTCCGCGAGGTGCGCGACCACCATTTCAACATGTCGGCGCCGCCGGCGAGCACCACGGTGGCGATTTCGCAGCTGGCGCGGCCGGGCGCATTGTTTGAAATCGAGGCGATCGCGGTCCTGCCGGCGAAAGTTGCGAAGGCTGCAAAGCCTGCGGCTCGACGCAGCGGCAAGGTCAGGGCCGCGCGACGGAAACGAAGATAAGCCGGCGGTACAGGACTATTGGAATGGCAAAAGCCGAGACGCCCGGGTGGACTTGGGCATGTCCCGCAGCGGCCTGGGTTGTTCTGTTGATGGCGCTTGCGTTCGGTGTGAGCGGCCTCATGGCCGTGGTCGCGGAAACCGCATTGATGGCGACGGTGTTTGCGGCCGTCTACCACGCCGAGGTGGTTGCCCACCGTACCGGCGAACCCTATGGCACGCTGGTCCTCGCCGTTGCTGTTACGGTGATCGAGGTGGCGCTGATCGTCTCGATCATGATTTCGGCTCCTGACGGAAAACCAGAACTGGCGCGTGATACGGTTTTCGCTGCTGTCATGATTGTATGCAACGGGATCGTCGGTCTGTGCCTGCTTGCGGGCGGCGCGCGCCATCACGAGCAGGGGTTTCAGATCCAGGGCGCGAGCGCCGCGCTGGCGGTATTGGCGGCCCTCACGGTCCTCACGCTGGTGCTTCCAAACGTTGCGACCACCGCGCCGGGTCCGTTCTTCACTCCATCGCAACTTGTTTTTGCGGCAGTTGTTTCGCTGCTGCTCTACGGCTCGTTTGTGTTTATCCAGACCGTGCGGCATCGCGATTATTTTCTTGCCGCAGACCGCAAGAATGAAGACGCACACGCGCGACCGCCTACCAACAGGACGGCGCTTGTCAGTGCCGGACTATTGGTCGCCTCGCTTGTTGCCGTGGTCGGCCTCGCAAAATCTCTCACCCCGACGCTGGAAACCGGTGTGGCGTGGCTTGGCGTGCCTGAGGCCTCGGTGGGGATCGTTATTGCGGGGCTGGTGCTCCTGCCTGAAGGCCTGGCGGCGCTGAGGGCGGCTCAGGCCAACCGGCTACAGACGAGCCTGAACCTGGCGTTGGGATCGGCGCTGGCGAGCATTGGCCTGACGATTCCGGCGGTTGCTGCCGTTTCGATTGTGCTCGACCGTCACCTCGAACTCGGGCTCAACGGAAAAGAGCAAATCTTGTTGGCGCTGACGCTCATCGTCGGCGTGATCACATTGGGGACAGGGCGGACGACCGTGCTTCAGGGCATCGTCCACCTGGCAATATTCGCGGCGTTTTTATTCTTCTCGATTGTCCCCTGACGGGTACCTTGCGGAGTCAGCCTCGCGTCTTTTTACTTTTGTGCACTTTCGCACGCGCAGGCGCTTTATTCTCCTTTAATTTTCTCCGATTGTAATCAACAGCGGCACGGACAAGATTCTTCAGAGCACGCGCGTTGACCTTATCACCTTCGAAAAAATCGATGGCGCGCCACAAGTTGCCTTCAAGGCCCGCGTTGAAGAGCTTGTCGGGATCCCGAAGCTTTGCCCCGCGGGCAAAAGTGACCTTCACCTTTTCTTTGTGGGCGTTGGCGACCGCGATCATTCCGTCGCGAGACCACACCGGGCTTCCCATCCATTTCCATTCCTCGATGATTTCCCGGTCCGCCACAAGGATGCTCTTGCGGATGCTGGCGAAGGTTTTGCCGCGCCAGTCTTTGAGCTTTGCGATCAGCTGATCGATGCGTCTCGATGGATTCATTGGATCTATATGCCTCGAACAAGGCCTAGTGCGCTTCGTCCCAATTGCTGGCAGCGCGCGCATCAACCTGCAGCGGCACGTGCAGCGATACCGCCGGATGTGGCGCATCCTGCATCACGCTTTTGACGATTGTGATGGTGTCTTTTACTTCCGCCTCCGGCACTTCAAAAATCAGTTCGTCGTGCACCTGGAGCAGCATTTGCGCCTTGAGCTTCGCCTGTTCGAGCTCCGGCTCGATGCGGATCATGGCGCGGCGGATAATGTCGGCGGCGGTGCCTTGCAGCCTTGCGTTGATGGCCGCGCGTTCGTTGAACGAGCGGATCGATGGATTGCTGTTCTTAATATCTGGGTAGTGGCATTTGCGGCCGAACAGCGTGAGCACATAGCCATGATCGCGGCAGAACTCGCGCGTTTCGTCCATATAGTCGCGGATGCCGGGAAAGCGCTCAAAATATTTTTTGATATAGGCGCCGGCCTCGTTCTTATCGATGCTCAATTGCGCGGCAAGCCCGAACGCCGAAATGCCATAGATAATGCCGAAATTGATCGCCTTGGCGCGGCGGCGCACGTCGGCCGGCATGTCCTTCACCGGTACGCCGAACATTTCTGACGCCGTCATGGCGTGGATGTCGACGCCGTCCTGGAATGCCTTACGCAATGTGGGGACTTCAGCCACCTCCGACAGGAGCCGTAATTCGATTTGCGAATAGTCGGCCGAGACAAGTTTCATCCCGGGTGAGGCGACGAAGGCGCGGCGAATCTTGCGACCGTCTTCCGTGCGGATCGGAATGTTTTGCAAATTCGGTTCGGACGAGGAGAGCCGTCCGGTGCTGGTCGCCGCCAGCGCGTAGCTTGTGTGCACGCGCTTGGTGTCGGGATTGACGTAATTGGGCAGCGCCTCGGTATAGGTTGAGCGCAGCTTGGACACCTGCCGCCAGTCCAGAATCTTGCGTGGCAGCGCATGGCCTTGCTCAGCCAGGTCCTCCAGTTCGCGCGCGCCGGTGGCCCACTGCCCGGTCTTGGTCTTGGAGCCGCCGGGCAGTTTCATCTTGCCGAACAGGATGTCGCCAAGCTGTTTGGGCGATCCCGGATTGACCGGCTCGCCGGCCAGGGTCTTGATTTCATCCTCGAGCCGCGCCTGTTCCTGCGCAAATTCGCCCGACAGGCGCGAAAGCACCTGGCGGTCGATGGAGATGCCGCGCCGCTCCATGCGCGCGAGCACCGTCGGCATCGCGCGCTCAAGAGACTCATAGACCGAGGTGACGCGTTCGGCGGCGAGCCGGGGTTTGAGCGCATACCACAGGCGCAACGTGACGTCGGCGTCTTCGGCCGCATATTCGGCGGCCTTCTCGATCGAAACGCAATCGAATGTGACCTGCGCTTTGCCCGAACCGGCGACGTGATGGAAGTGGATGGTGTCGTGGTTGAGCCAGCGCTTGGCGAGATCATCCATGCCGTGCCCGCCTTTTCCGGCGTCGAGCACGTAGGAGATGAGCATTGTGTCGTCATAGCCGGCGACCTGAATGCCGCGCTGTGCGAACACCAGCCAGTCGTATTTCATATTCTGCGCAACCTTGAGGACCGCCTTGTCCTCGAGCAGCGGTTTGAGCGCGACAAGTGCATCACGCTCGGGGATTTGTCCCTCGCACAACTTGGCTTCGGGCGAGAACAAATCGCCTTTACCTTCACCGCCGCCATCGCGATGGCCGATCGGCACGTAGCATGCCTCATTGGGTGCGAGCGCCAGCGAAAATCCGCAGAGATGTGCCTGCATGGCGTCGAGGCTTGTGGTCTCGGTATCCACCGCAACAACGCCCAGCTCGTGCGCGCGTGCCACCCATTCTTTCAAGCGGGCAAGAGTTCGCACGGTCTCGTATTTGCTGCGATCAATCTTGGCTGCGCGCGCGGCCTCGCTGCGCGCGGTGGCAAGCGCGATCGGGGTGAAGTCGCCCTTTGTCTCGGATGTCTCCTTGGCCTGCTTGCCTCCGCCGGACAGGGGCAAACTGGGGGTAGCGCTTGCCGCGACCGCCGGCGGCGAGGCCGCCGTTCCGCGCGAACGTGCCGAGCTTGCCTCGACCTGGCTGGCATCAATACCGATTTTATCAGCGACGCGTTGCGTCAGCGTTTTGAACCCCATCGATTTGAGGAAAGCGATCAGCGTTGTGTAGTCCGGCTCGCGCACGCCGAGACTTTCAACCGGCACTTCAAGCGGCACCTTATCGTCAAGCGTGACAAGCTTTTTGGAAATTCGGGCGGATTCGGCGTTGTCGATGAGGGCCTGGCGGCGCTTATCCTGCTTGATCTCGCCGGCGCGCTTGAGCAACGTTTCGACATCGCCGTACTCGCCGATGAGTTGCGCCGCGGTCTTCACACCGATACCCGGCACGCCCGGAACGTTGTCCGATGTATCGCCGATCAGGGCCTGGACTTCGATGACCTTCTCCGGCGGTACGCCGAATTTCTCGATCACCTCTGGAATGCCGATGCGGACATCCTTCATGGTGTCGTACATGACCACGCATTTGTTCACGAGCTGCATGAGGTCCTTGTCGGACGACACGAGGGTGGCAGTCGCGCCGGCCTCACAGGCAATGCGTGCGTATGTCGCGATCAGGTCATCGGCTTCGTAACCGGCCTGCTCCAGGCAGGGAATCTCGAAGGCACGCACAGCATCGCGGATGAGGGGGAACTGGGGAATTAGGTCGTCTGGCGGCGGCGGCCGATGCGCCTTGTATTCCTTGTACATCTCCGTGCGGAAGGTTTTTTCCGACTTGTCGAAGATGACTGCGAGATGCGTTGGCCGCTCGTCCGGTTTCATTTCCTTGAGGAGCTTCCACAGCATGCTGCAGAAGCCATAGACCGCATTCACATGCGTGCCGTCGGGCGCGCGCGGTTCGAACCTGATCGCGTGATAGGCACGAAAGATGTACCCGGAGCCGTCCACCAGGAATACGTGGTCGCCCTTCTTGAGAGGCCGTGGGGACGCGTTCGGTAGAACGGATGCGGGTGTTGCGGCTTTAGCTTTGGATTTGGCGGGTGCTGGCATGGTGTCGAATGTGGGCCCGGACGCTGCGTTAATCAATCCGCCAGAAAATGCAGCCACAGAAAATACGTATTCTCCTGCGCCTCTCGCCTCTGCTGACGGTGTCTGCTATGCAGGCGCATTCGGCCCTGACCGCACACGGTTTGCCACCTTCATGATGGATTTTCCATGCGCGTTGCCATGATCGGCACCGGCTATGTCGGCCTCGTTTCCGGCGCCTCCTTCGCCGACTTCGGTCACGAAGTGATTTGCGTCGACAAGGACAAGGCGAAAATCGCCGCTCTCACGCGTGGCGAAATGCCGATCTACGAGCCGGGCCTGGGCGATATGGTCGCCGCCAATAGCCGCGCCGGCCGGCTGAAATTCACGACAGAGCTAGCCGGCGCGGTCGCCGATGCGGACGCCGTATTCATTGCAGTCGGGACACCCTCGCGTCGCGGCGATGGCTTCGCCGACCTCAGCTTTGTTCATGACGCTGCCCGCGAGATCGCGCGCGCCCTCAATGGCTTTACCGTCGTTATCACCAAGTCGACCGTGCCGGTAGGGACTGGCGACGAGGTTGAGCGTATTGTCCGCGAAACGCGGTCCGACGCTGATTGCGCCGTGGTTTCCAATCCTGAATTCCTGCGGGAGGGCGCCGCCATCCAGGATTTCAAGCACCCCGACCGGATCGTGATCGGAACCTCGGACGCACGTGCGCGCGAAGTGATGACCGAATTGTATCGGCCGCTTTATCTCAATCGCTCGCCGATTTTGTTCACCGACCGGCGCACCGCCGAGCTGATCAAATATGCCGCCAACGCGTTCCTTGCCACGAAGATCACTTTCATCAACGAAATTGCCGATCTTGCCGAGAAGGTCGGCGCCGACGTGCAGGAAATTGCACGCGGAATTGGACTCGACAATCGTATCGGCCCAAAATTTTTGCACGCCGGCCCCGGTTACGGCGGATCGTGTTTTCCGAAAGATACTGTAGCGCTGATCAAGACAGCGCAGGATCACGCCGCGCCGCTGCGGATCGTCGAGGCGGTCGCGGCTGTCAACGATGCGCGCAAACGCGCAATGGCGCGCAAGGTGGCCAACGCACTTGGCGGTGAACTGCGCGGAAAAACCGTTGCGGTGCTGGGCCTCACGTTCAAGCCGAACACGGACGATATGCGGGAAGCACCGTCGATACCGCTAATCACCGCATTGCAGGACATGGGCGCCAAAGTGCGCGCCTATGATCCGGTCGGTATGGAGCAGGCCAAAAGCGTGATCGGCAGCGTGACGTTCTGCAACGACGCTTATTCTTGTGCCGAGGGCGCGTCGGCGCTGGTTATCGTCACCGAATGGGAGCAATTCCGCGCTCTCGATTTCAAACGGCTGAAGGAAACCATGGCGCAGCCGGTTCTCGTCGATCTGCGCAACGTTTACCGGCCGGACGAAATCGCCCGCCACGGCTTTGTCTATGAAAGCATTGGGCGGGCTCGGAAATGATTTCAGAACCTGCAGCCAATAGAAGTTGCCGTCCCCCGCGATAGCGGGGGACCCGGTCGACACCGACATCGCCATTCATTGATTTCCGCGGTTACCGGATCATCCGCTTGCGCGGAGGGTAAAGCTGAAAGTCATGCGAAAGTTCGAAGCACCTCTTCCGATCGACGAGGCGCTGCCACGATTGACGGCAGCGCTTGCGACCGCCAATTGCGCTGTGCTGGTCGCTCCGCCCGGCGCCGGCAAGACCACGCGCGTTCCGCTGGTGCTGCTTGATGAGACGTGGGCGAAGGATAAAAAGATTCTGGTCCTGGAGCCGCGCCGGCTGGCGGCGCGCGCCGCGGCCGCTCGGATGGCTGCGACGATTGGCGACCAGGTCGGCGAGACCGTCGGCCTGCGCGTGCGCTTCGGCTCACGGATCTCGAAACGCACGCGTATCGAGGTAGTGACGGAAGGCGTTTTCACGCGGCTCGTGCTCGACGATCCGTCGCTCGACGGAATAGCCGCGGTTTTGTTCGACGAATTTCACGAGCGATCATTGGATGCCGACCTGGGATTGGCACTGGCGCGCGACGCCCAGCAAGGTCTGCGCCATGATCTCAAGCTGCTGATCATGTCGGCGACTCTGGACGGCGCCCGCGTTGCGGCGCTGCTTGGCAACGCCCCGGCGATCGAAAGCGAAGGCCGTGCCTATCCGGTCGAGACGCGCTATCTCGGTCGCGAGACGCGCGCGCCAATTGAACGCCAGGTCGCGGACGCGATCGAGCGCGCGCTGCGCGCGGAAACCGGCTCGGTGCTGGTGTTCCTGCCGGGGGCTGGGGAAATCCGCCGGACTGAAATGCTGCTCAAAGATCGTGTGCAAGAGAGGAACGTCGATGTGGTTGCGCTCTATGGTGCGCTCGACGCACGTGAGCAGGATCGCGCCATTTCGCCGTCGTCTCCGGGCCGTCGCAAAATCGTCCTCGCAACGTCGATTGCCGAGACTTCGCTCACGATCGAGGGTGTCCGCATTGTCGTCGATAGCGGGCTGTCGCGGGTCCCGCGATACGAGCCGGATGTTGGCCTCACCCGCCTGGAAACTGTGCGGGTATCCCGCGCCGCCGCCGACCAGCGCCGCGGCCGTGCCGGCCGCACCGAGCCGGGCGTTTGCTATCGGCTGTGGGATGAACCGCAGACAAGCTCGCTGGAGCCATACACGCGGCCCGAGATTCTATCGGCGGATCTTTCATCGTTTGTGCTCGATCTCGCACATTGGGGCGTTGCCGATCCGGCAAAGCTTGCGTTTCTCGATACGCCTCCACAGGCTGCGCTCGCCGAAGCGCGGGTTTTGCTGAAAGAGATCGGGGCCATCGATGCTGCCGGGCTCATTACGGACGAGGGCCGCAAGCTGCGATCTTTGCCGCTGCCGCCGCGTCTGGCGCGCATGGTGGTCGACGCTGCTGCGGCGGGGAGTGGTGCGTTGGCTGCAACCATTGCTGCGGTGTTGACTGAACGCGGACTCGGTGGCGACGACGTTGATTTGCGGCACCGCATCGAAAATTTTCGTCGCGACCGCTCGCCCCGTGCAGAAGATGCGCGCGGAATGGTGAAGCGGTGGGCCGAAAGCGCCGGTGCCGATAAGAATAACGGCGAGCACAGCGCAGGGGCGTTGCTTGCGTTTGCCTATCCGGATCGCGTCGCCAAAAATCGGGGCGCTGGCGGTGCATTTCTTCTTGCCAGTGGCCGCGGCGGTATGGTCGATCCGGCGTCGTCACTCGCGCGCGAGCCTTTCCTGGCTGTCGCCGAACTCACCGGTGCGGCAGCGGCAAGCCGTATTGTGTTGGCTGCGCCCATTGAGATTGCCGAGATAGAGGCGCGCTTTGCTGGCCAGATCGAAGACCGCAGCGAGGTCAGTTTCGACACGACTTCTGCATCGCTGCGCGCGCGGCGAAGGCAGCGGTTGGGTGCGATTGTGCTGTCGGAACAGACCAGGCCCGTTCTACCCGATTCCGAAAGCGCCAGGCTTCTGGCGGAAGGCCTCGCAGGACTCGGCATTGGCAAATTGCCGTGGACCAAGGCGCAACTTCAGTTGCGCAATCGCGTGAAGTTTCTTTGCGTAGGCGACGAGTGGCCGGATTTATCCGACGGGGCACTGGCCGGCACCTCGGCCGAATGGCTCGCGCCGTTTCTCACCGGAAAAACAGCGCTCTCGCAGATCGGCGCCGATGATCTGGCTGCGGCTTTGGATGCCCTCATTCCGTGGAATTTGCGCAAGCGGCTCGACGTGGAAGCGCCGACCCATTTCACAGCGCCGTCAGGTTCGCACGTTCCGATTGACTATGAAGCGGAGGAGGGACCCAAACTTGCGATCCGCGTGCAGGAGTTGTTCGGCCTGGCCGCGCATCCCACGATCGCCGGCGGACGCGTGCCGCTGCTGATCGAGCTGTTGTCGCCGGCGCACCGGCCGGTCCAGGTGACGCGCGATCTGCCGGGTTTCTGGCGTGGCAGCTACAAGGATGTCAAAACCGAAATGCGGGGCCGTTATCCGCGACATCCTTGGCCGGATGACCCGTTGAAGGCGCCCGCGACCCGGCGGGCAAAGCCGCGCGGCCAATAAATTCAATTGTCACGGTTGCCGTAACCGAGGGCTGACCATGGGCCAAAGCGCGGCAACTTGCCTGGGTGCGTTAAACCCGCCTTGAACCTGATGTGTCAGAGTTATCGGCAATCCACGGGTTTTGCCATGCGCCAGATATTTTTCCTTACGGGAATCTTGCTTGCGGTTTGCGCTTTTGCCGCACGCTTTGCAGATCGTGCCGTCGAAGGGCATTCGGACCCTCAAGCCGCTGTCGTGCAGCCGTCATATGAGCCGCGCGAGCCGACGAGCTCGGGCCGCAGCCTGATGCTGGAGAGCGACCGGCAGGGCCATTACCAGGTCGAGGCGCGCGTCGAAGGACGGTTTGTCGATTTCATGGTCGATACCGGTGCGTCGCTCGTTGTGCTCCGGGAATCGTCTGCAGCGCAGGCCGGAATTCGCCCGCAGCCGCGCGATTACACCGCCGTCGCTGTCACCGCCAATGGCAAGATCAAGGCGGCGCCGGCCAAAATCGAGCGTATCGAGGTCGGCGGCATTACGGTCTATGATGTGCCTGCGATGGTGCTGCCTGACGAGGCATTGGCCAGGAATCTGCTTGGCGTGTCGTTCCTGTCACGACTCAAGCGCTACGAATTTGCCAATGGCCGATTGGTGCTCGAACAATAGGCACGGTTTTCCGGTATTGCAAAGTTCGACGGAGCGCTTTGCGGTCCTTCGGCGTTAGGGTATTGGATTCGCGCCGAACTATTTTGAGGACCTGATGTTTCCCACGCCGAAGCCCGCACTATCACCGAATACCTACGCCTATGAATCTTCACCACTGGTGAAGCCGACCGGCTTTCGCGAGTACGACGCGCGCTGGCTGCTCGAAAAAGAAATCAATCTGATGGGTGTGCAGGCTCTTGGCCTCGGCCTTGGCACGCTTATTCGCGAACTCAATGTGAGACCGGAAATTGTTACCGGCCACGATTTCCGCAGTTACTCGGCGTCCGTGAAGATGGCGCTGATCTCCGGCTTAATGGCGTCGGGCTGCAAGGTTCACGACATCGGTCTCGTTATTACGCCAATGGCCTATTTCGCTCAGTTTGAGCTCAATGTGCCTTGCGTCGCAATGGTGACCGCTTCGCACAACGACAACGGCTGGACCGGCGTGAAGATGGGAGCCAATCGGCCCCTGACGTTTGGTCCGGTCGAAATGAAGCGCCTCAAGGAAATTGTGCTGGGGGCGAAATTCGATTTCAAGGACGGCGGCAGCTACGTGTTCGTGGAGAATTTTCCGGAGCGTTACATTGCCGACTTGACCAAGCGGCCGAAGATCAAGCGCAAGCTCAAGGTGGTGGCTGCCTGCGGCAACGGCACGGCTGGCGCCTTTGCGCCGCGGATACTGCAGGCGATCGGCTGCGAGGTGGTGCCGCTCGACTGCAATCTCGACCACACCTTCCCACGCTACAATCCGAATACCGAAGACATGAAAATGCTGCACGCCATGCGTGATGCCGTGCTGGTCAATCGGGCCGATGTCGCGCTGGGCTTTGACGGTGACGGCGATCGCTGCGGAGTCGTGGACAACGAAGGCGAGGAAATCTTCGCCGATAAAGTCGGCGTGATGTTGGCGCGCGACATGTCGGCGCTGCACCGGAACGCGACTTTCGTGGTTGACGTAAAGTCGACCGGTCTGTTTCTGACCGATCCGGTGCTGAAAGCCAACGGCGTCAAAGTCGATTACTGGAAGACCGGCCACTCTTATATCAAGCGGCGGGTCAACGAACTCGGCGCAATCGCGGGTTTCGAGAAATCCGGGCACTTTTTCTTCAACAAGCCGTTCGGCCGCGGCTATGACGACGGCATGATATTTGCGCTCGCCGTGTGCGACATGCTTGATCGCAATCCCGGGAAAAGCATGGCCGATCTTCGCAAGGCGCTGCCGAAGACTTGGGGTTCGCCGACGATGTCGCCGCACTGTGACGACGAGAAAAAATATGCGGTCGTGGACGCGGTCGTGAAACAATTTGAGACGGCCCACGCGAACGGGGCGAAGGTTGCCGGCCAGGCCATCCGCGAGCTTGTGACCGTGAATGGCATCCGCATCACGGTCGAGGATGGGACGTGGGGCCTGGTGCGCGCCTCGTCCAACAAGCCCGAGCTTGTGGTGGTGGTCGAGAGCCCCGTTTCCGAAGCGCGCATGCGTGAGATGTTTCAGGCCGTTGACGGTGTTTTGCGTACGCATCCGGAAGTTGGCGCCTACAATCAAACAATCTGACCGCGTTTTCTTGTGCCGCACCAGCCTGTAAGCTCGCCCGCATGCAAATCGCCATTCTCGGCGCCGGACCGGCGGGGCTCTATCTCGCGTACCTGATCAAACGGCGCCAGCCGGGCACCGACGTCACCGTCATCGAGCAGAATCCGGCCGACGCCACCTTTGGCTTTGGTGTGGTTTTTTCCGATCGCGCGCTGGAATTTCTGCGTGAAGACGATCCTGAGACTTACGCCGCGATCGTTCCACATATGGAATCATGGAACGATATCGCCATCGTCCACCGCGACGAGCGCGTCGTCATCGATGGCATCGGGTTCGCTGCGATCGGCCGGCTAAAACTTCTCCAGCTGTTGCAGGCGCGGGCACGTTCGGTCGGTGTTGAGCCGGTCTACCGCCGCACGGTGAAATGCCTTGATGAACTTGCCGGCGCCGATCTCATCGTCGGCGCCGACGGTGTTAATTCGCTGGTGCGCCGCAGTTGCGAGAAAGAGTTTGGAGCCAGCGTCCGGCTGCTGACCAACCGGTTTGCCTGGTTCGGCACCACAAGACGCTTCGAAACGTTGACCCAGACATTTGTTGCATCCGAACTCGGCTACTTTAACGCGCATCACTATCGCTTTGGCCCCGCCCTGAGCACATTTATTGTCGAGGTCGATCAGGCCACTTACGTGCACGCCGGTTTTGCCAGTATGGACGAGGATGAAACGCGCGCGATGTGTGAACGTATATTTGCAGAGGCGCTGGACGGGCATGCACTGATCTCGAACAACTCTGTCTGGCGGCAATTTCCGATCGTCCATAACGAGCGGTGGTCAGTGCGCAAGACAGTGCTCATCGGTGATGCGCTGCACACTGCGCACTTTTCCATCGGGTCGGGCACGCGGCTCGCCATGGAGGACGCGATCTTTCTCGATAAGGCGCTGGCAACGCATCGTGATGATATTGATGCGGTGCTCGCCGCCTATGAAACCGGGCGCAGGCCGATCCTGGAAAAGCTGGTGGCGGGCGCCAACGGCAGCGCGACCTGGTACGAGCATTTTGCGGAACATATGAGGCTGGCGCCCCTTGAATTCGCCATGAGCTACGCAACGCGTTCGGGCCGGGTCGACCTGTCCCGCCTGCGCATGCTCTCGCCGGAGTTTGTCAGCCGCTTTGAGCTGGAGCGGGCCAAACGGCCGGCATAGGCGGCCCGCGGGCCGGTTAACAAATATTAAAAACTTGCGGTCCTATAACCTCACGGATCGGGTGGGTGGGCTGCCTTGACTAATCTCTTTGATCAGACTTTGCAGGTCTACGCCGTCATCGCCATCCTGGCGATCATTGCGGCGTTCGTGATCTTGCGTCGCCGGCGCGGTGGCGATGGCGTTCTGCTGTCCATGGCCCTCAACAATATGACGCAAGGGGTCATTCTGTTCGACGATCGCGAACGCATCGTTGTCTGCAATGACCGCTATGTCGAGATGTACGGTCTTTCGCCCAACGTCGTGAAGCCTGGCTGCACATTGATGGGGCTGATCAACAACCGGATTACGACAGGCAGTCTCAACATCGATCCGGAAAAATACCGCGCCGAGATCATGACCGCCGTTGCCCAGGGGCAGTCGATGAATCGAATAGTAGAAACGCCCGACGGTCGCGCCGTGCTGGTCGTCAACCGGCCAGTCAAAGGCGGCAAGTACTGGATCGGCACGCACGACGATATTACCGAGCGCATCCACGCAGAAAGAAAAAGTGCAGCTCTCACCGAGCAGGAGCGGCGGCGCGTGGAGATCGAAACGGAAATCCGCACCTTCCGCGAAACCGTAGCTGCGGTGTTGCAGACAGTGACCGAGAGCACGGCTGCGCTCAAATCAATTGCGGTGACGTTGTCGGATTCCTCCGGCTCGACCTCCGAGCGCACCGCTGGCGCTGTGCAGACCTCGAACGAAGCGTCCGCCAACATGACTGCGGCAGCGGGCGCCGCCGAAGAATTGATCGCGTCAATCGGTGAAATCGGCCGCCAGATCAGCCAGGCGGCCGAAGTTGCGTCGCATTCAGTCGTTGAGGCGCAAACGACAAACGAGCAAATGACACGGCTGACCGATACCGTTCAGGAAATCGGCGAAGTCGTCAATCTGATCCGCAATATCGCGGGGCAGACGAACCTGCTTGCGCTCAATGCAACGATCGAGGCGGCGCGCGCGGGAGAGGCGGGCCGGGGTTTTGCGGTCGTCGCGTCGGAGGTCAAATCTCTCGCGGTGCAAACCGCCAAGGCGACTGAGCAGATCGCCGGGCAGATCGAAGCCGTGCAAAGTTCGACACGCGTCGCGGTCGACGCAATCCGGCGCAACACCGAACGGATGCGCGAGATCGACGGCTACACGTCGGCGGTCGCTCTATCGCTGCAGCAACAGGACAGCGCCACCGACGAAATCTCGCATAATGTGGCGAGTGCGGCGCAAGGCGCTATGGGTATGGTCAGCGTGCTCAATGACGTTACGCGGGGCGTGGGTGATACGCGTGCCGCCGCCAGCAAGGTCCTCGAAGCGTCCGAAACCGTCGAGGAGGCTGCCAGCGGTCTTCAGCGCCGGATCGAAGGCTTCCTCGGCCGCGTCGCAGTCTGACGCCGCCTAATCCTTCTCTTCCTTGAACGTGTCGCGGAACGGATGGGCGGGATAGACGCCCAGCACGGTGAGTTCTTTCGAGAAGAAGGCAAGTTCTTCGAGTGCAAATACCAGCGCCCGGTCATCGGGATGGCCCTCGACGTCGGCATAGAACTGCGTGGCAAAGAAATTGCCGCCGACCATGTAGCTTTCTAGCTTGGTCATGTTCACGCCGTTGGTGGCGAAGCCACCGAGCGCCTTGTAGAGCGCGGCGGGCACATTGCGCACTCTGAATACGAATGTCGTCACGATCTTGCCCTTGCCGGGCTGCGCCCATTTTTTCTCGCGCGAGAGTACTACGAAGCGGGTCGTCGAATGGGATTCGTCTTCGACATTCTCCTTCAGAATGTCGAGACCGTAGATTTCGGCCGCCAGCCGGGAAGCGATGGCAGCGCGTGTGATGTCCTTTGCTTCGGCAACCTCACGTGCCGAACCGGCAGTATCTGCGGCCACAACCGGCTTGAGCTTCAATTCGCGGATGACATTGCGGCACTGACCGAGCGCCATCACGTGGCTCTGCACCGTCTTGATCGTTTTCAGGCTCGCGCCTTTCGACGCCATGAGCTGATTTCGGATCGGCAGAAACCATTCCGCGATGATGTGCAGGCCGGCTGTCGGCATTAAATGATGGATGTCGGCAACGCGTCCGGCGACGGAATTTTCAATCGGGATCATGCCCAGATCGACATCGCCGGCTACAAGCGCCGCGAAGCAGTCTTCGAAGGTCGGGCAGGGCACCGGCTCGTGGTCAGGATAGGCGTCGCGGCACGCGATATGCGAATTTGCGCCCGGTTCTCCCTGAAAGATGATCTTCTTTTTGGCCATGGCCCATATCCTTTGAAGCGATCCGTACGCAGACCTTTAGGTGCGAGTCAACCGGCGAGCCTTTTCCAAATCTTCCGGCGTATCGACGCCGAGCGGCACACTGTTCACCACCATTGCATCGATACGCATTCCGGCGTCGAGCGCGCGCAGTTGTTCAAGTTTTTCGCGTTGCTCGCTGGCCGAGGGTGGCAATTTAACAAAGCGCTCCAGAGCCGCGCGACGATAAGCATAGAGGCCGATGTGGTGGTGGTGCGGGCCGGGGCCTGTCGCCGTCTGGCGGGTGAACGTGAGCGCGTGCATACGGCCGTGCGTGACTTGCGGCCCCGAAACCTTGACCACGTTTGGATTGCTGAGTTCGGCGGGGTCGGTGATGACGGCGGCGAGCGTGGCGATATCGACGGCCGGGTCATCAAGCGGCTTGAGCGCGGCGGCGATATCGGCGGAATCGATGGTCGGCAGATCGCCCTGCACGTTGACCACGATGTCAATGCGGTGCTCGGGATCAAGCGCTTCCAGCGCTTCATAGATGCGGTCCGAACCGGAGACGTGATCGCTGCGCGTCATGACGGCACGGCCGCCGGCTTTTTCCACCGCCGCGGCGACGGCTTCCGAATTGGTCGCGACAACCGCTTCGCCAATTCGCGCCGCCTCGGCGCGCCGCAGTACGTGGACAATCATCGGGGCGCCATGCAGATCGGCCAATGGCTTGCCGGGCAAGCGGGTCGATGCAAGGCGGGCCGGAATGAGAATAATCGCGTGGGGCATTGGGATCGCCGGATTACCCGGCTGCGCTTGGCGGCTGTCGATAATGCCGCAGGCGCTTATACGGGTTGCCAGAGGCGAGGCAAACCGGTATCTGATCGCCGCCGCCAGGGCCCTGACGGTGAACCGCCCCGCACGATCAAGTCCCGCTCCGGGAGCCGAATTTCGATGAATTCCTTCGAACTCAACAAGATCCTTGGCGCCATTCTAGCAACCTGCCTGATTACGCTGGCGCTCAATATCGGAGCCGGTGCCATATTTGCACCGGAGAAGCCGAGCAAGCCGGGCTACAACATCGCGGTCAAGGAGCAGGGCGAAGGCGAGAAAGCCCCCGCCAAGGAGCCTGATCAGCCGATTGAAACACTGCTGGCCAAGGCCTCGGTGGAAAAGGGTCAGGCCACCGCAAAGCAATGTCAGGCCTGTCATACCTTTGACAAAGGCGGCCCCAATCGCGTCGGACCCAATCTGTGGAATCTCGTGAACCGCGCGCGGGCCTCCGAAGCGGGCTTCAACTATTCAGCGGCGATGAAGGGCAAAGGCGGCAACTGGAGTTTCGACGAACTCAACAAGTTTCTCGCCAATCCACGCGGCTATATCCCCGGGACCAACATGACTTTCGCCGGGATAACGCGTGCCGAGCAGCGCGCCGATGTGATCGACTTCCTGCACACGCTGGCGGACAACCCTGTGGCACTCCCGAAAGCGGCGGAAGCCCCGCCGGCCGGCGGAGCGCCTGCCAAGAAGTAGATGAAACAGCATTAATGCTGCATGAGACGGCCGGGCCCATCGCCCGGCCGTTTGTTTGGGAGGCTATCGCGACATTTGGCCACGGAAATTTGACGGGCGGCAGGCGTGTTCGTGAGCGAACCGGCTGGCGAGGTATCGAAAAAGCGACATAATCACCCGCGATTGCATTGATGGTAGGTGTTTTGTGCGCTGGAGCAACCGAATGAAATTCAGCCGCCGGTCAATTCTTCGCGCTACGGCCGCTACGTTCGCTGCACCTGCGCTGGGGGCAATAAGCGTAGCAGCGCTTGCCGACCAGGTGTCGGCTCAGACACGCGTCTGGAAACACGGGCTGTCGCTGTTCGGCCAGTTGAAATATCCCGAGGGGTTCAAGAATTTCGACTACGTCAATCCAGCCGCGCCGCAGGGTGGCACGGTTCGCCAGGTTGCCTTTGGCACCTTCGACAATTTCAACACCGTGGTTGCGGGTGTGAAGGGCAACATCGCCGCCGGTACCGAGCTGTTTAGAGAAACGCTGATGACGCCGGCGCTGGATGAAGTTTCGACCGAATACGGGCTGCTTGCGGAAGCGGTCAGCCATCCCGACGATCATTCATCGGTCACTTATCGCTTGAACGCGAAAGCGCGTTGGCACGACGGCAAGCCGGTGACGGTCGACGACGTCATTTACTCTTTCGAGGCGTATAAAAAGAACAGCCCGTTTTACGGCGCCTACTATCGTCATGTCACCAAGGTGGAGACGACCGGAGCGCGCGAGATCACCTTCGCATTCGACGGGCCCGGCAACCGCGAGCTGCCACAGATCGTCGGCCAGCTGCCGGTGTTACCGAAGCATTGGTGGGACGGCACCGACCAGAACGGCAAGAAACGCGACATCAGCCAGACGACGCTGGAGCTGCCGCTTGGCAGCGGGCCGTATCGGCTGAAGGAATTCGCGCCCGGCCGTACGTTGGTCTACGAAAAAGTGGATGACTACTGGGGCAAGGATCTCAACGTCGTCGTGGGCACCCGGAATTTCCAGACGATCCGCTACGAGTATTTCCGCGATTCCACGGTGACCCTGGAAGCATTCAAGGGCGATCAGGTGGATTGGCGTACCGAGAACAGCGCCAAGAACTGGGCGACCTCATACGATTTCCCGGCCGTGCGCGACAAGCGCGTGGTGCTAGAGGAGTTCCCGGTCCGTAATGTCGGCAGCATGCAGGCCTTCGCTTTCAATGTCCGGCGCGACAAGTTCAAGGACGCGCGCGTTCGCCGCGCTTTCAATTTTGCCTTTGATTTCGAGGAAATGAACAAGCAGGTTTTTTTCGGCCAGTACAAACGCATCTCCAGTTATTTCGAAGGGACCGAGCTCGCATCCTCCGGGCTTCCGGATGGCAAGGAGCTGGAGATCCTGGAAACGGCGCGTGACAAGGTCCCCGCTGATTTGTTCACCAAGCCCTATACCAACCCGGTCGGCGGCAATCAGCAGGCCAATCGTGATAATCTGCGCGATGCGCTCGCTCTGGTCCGTGAAGCCGGTTACGAGATTCAAAACACCAGACTGGTCAACGCTAAGACCGGCGAACCCTTCAGCTTTGAATTCCTGGTGGACGATCCGGCAACCGAGCGTTTCGTGCTGTTCTACAAGCCCTCGCTCGAGCGTCTCGGGATGACGGTGAATGTGCGCGTGGTCGATTCCGCGCAGTATGAGAACCGGCTGCGGCAGTGGGACTTCGACGTCATCGTCGCATCCTGGGGCCAATCGCTGTCGCCCGGCAACGAGCAACGCGACTTCTGGAGCACGCAGGCCGCCGACCGGCCCGGTTCGCGCAACCTCATCGGCATCAAGAATCCGGCGGTCGATGCGATGATCGAGCGCGTCATCTTCAGCAAGGATCGTGACGACCTGGTCGCCGCCACCAAGGCGCTCGACCGCGTCCTGTTGTGGAATTTTTACGTCGTGCCGCAATGGACCTACGGCAAGCAGCGCACGGCGCGCTGGGACCGGTTTGGCCATCCGGAGAACATGCCGAAATACGGTGCGGCAGCGTTCCCGACTGTATGGTGGTGGGACGCGGAAAAAGCGGCCAAGGTGCCGCAACGGTCATAATTCAATGAAGCTCAGCCGCCGCCGTGCATTGAATCTGATAGTCGGGGCGGCAGCGGCCGGGACAAGCCGTCGCCTGATCGTATCATCTTCGGCGCAAGAGGCCGAACGGCACGGAATGTCGGCATTCGGCGATCTCGGTTACGCCGCCGATTTTGCCAATTTCAAATATGTCGAGGTCAATGCGCCCAAAGGCGGATCCTACTCAGAAATCGTAACCAGCCGCGGCTACAACGGCTCGTTTCTCACCTTCAATTCGCTCAATGCCTACATCCTCAGGGGTGAGGGCGCATTAGGGCTGGATTATACGTTCGCGCCGCTAATGGTGCGCGCGAGCGACGAACCCGACGCCATGTATGGGCTTGTTGCGCGCAGCGTACGCATCTCCGACAACGGATTGACTTATCGTTTTGCATTGCGGCCGGAGGCGAAATTCCACGACGGTACGCCGCTGACCGCCTATGACGTGGCCTGGTCGGTGACGACGCTAAAGGAGAAAGGTCATCCGATCATCACGCAATTTCTGCGTGACTGCCAGGGCGCGGAAGCGCTCGACGAGCGAACCGTTGTGGTGCGCTTTGCCGAGAAACGCGCGCGCGACGTGCCGCTCTTCGTTGCCGGTTTGCCAATCTTCTCGCGCGCCTACTATTCGAAGAAGGCATTTGATGAATCGACGCTCGACGTGCCCGTCGGCAGCGGGCCTTACAAGGTTGGCCGTTTTGAAGTCGGCCATTTCATTGAATTCGAGCGCGTCAAGAACTGGTGGGGCGCCGACCTGCCGGTCTCGCGCGGGCTGAATAATTTCGACACCATCCGCTACGAATATTATCGCGATCGCGACGTCGGTTTCGAAGGCTTCACCGCGAAAAATTATCTGTTCCGCGAAGAGTTCACGTCGCGCACCTGGGCGACGCGCTATGATTTTCCAGCTTTCAAGGATGGCCGCGTCAAACGAACGATCATACCGGACGCAACGCCATCCGGTGCGCAAGGCTGGTTCATCAACACACGGCGCGAGAAATTCAAGGATCGCCGACTGCGCGAAGCGCTGATCGACGCGTTCGATTTCGAATGGACCAACAAGAACATTATGTACGGGTCATATGATCGTACCCAGTCGGTTTTCGAGAATTCACCCATGAAGGCGAGCGGCAAGCCGAGCGACGCCGAGATTGCGCTGCTCGAGCCGTTCCGAAGCGAGCTTCCGGAAGAAGTCTTCGGCGAGGCTTACGTGCCGCCGGTGACCGACGGCTCAGGTCAGGACCGCCGCGGGCTGCGGCACGGCGCGCAACTTCTCAATGACGCCGGGTTTGCGCTCAAGAACGGCAAGCGCGTCATGCCGAATGGGTCGCCGGTCACGGTTGAATTTCTGCTTGATGAGTCGGCGCTGCAGCAGCATCACTTTCCGTACATAAAGAACCTTGGCACTCTCGGCATCGACGCAAGCTTGCGCGTTGTCGATCCGGTGCAATATCGGAAACGTGTCGACGACTTTGATTTTGATATTACGGTTGACCGCTTGAGTTTTCCGTCGACGCCGGGCGACACGCTGAGAAACTACTTTTCCTCGCAGGCGGCAGCGATCAAGGGTTCCCTGAATCACGCCGGAATTTCCGACCCCGCGGTCGATAGGCTGATCGATGTCATTATTGCCGCCAACACACGCGGGGAGATGACAACAGCATGCCGGGCGCTTGATCGTGTCATTCGCTCGGGCCGGTACTGGATTCCACATTGGTACAAAGCGTCACACTGGATTGCCTATTGGGACGTCTTTAACCGCCCCGCCGCACAGCCGCGTTATTTCCGTGGCATTCCGGATACCTGGTGGTACGACCGCGATAAGGCGGTAAAATTGGAGAAGCGGGGCTGAACAACTGATTCCCGTCATCCTGAGGTCCGCGCTTCGCGCGCGCACTTCAGGGTGACGGATCGAGGATAACGCGCTAACAGGTTACCATGACCGCCTACATCATTCGCCGGCTGCTGTTCATCGTGCCGACCATGTTCGGCATCATGCTGGTGGCCTTTGTCGTGGTGCAGTTCGCGCCCGGTGGGCCGGTCGAGCAGGTGATTGCCAAGTTGACCGGTGCAGACACCGGCGCCACGTCGCGCATTTCCGGCTCACCGGGAGGCGACTTCGGCAGCCGCGGCCTGGCGCAAGGCGGTTCGCAGGTCGATGCCTCCACCTCCAAATACCGCGGCGCGCAGGGGCTCGACCCCGAATTCATCAAGAAGCTTGAGGTTCAGTTCGGCTTCGACAAGCCGGCGCCGGAACGCTTCGCGCTGATGCTGTGGAATTATGCGCGGTTTGATTTCGGCAAGAGCTATTTCCGCGACGTAAGCGTCCTGCAGCTGATCAAGGAAAAACTGCCGGTGTCGATGTCGCTCGGCATCTGGATGACGCTGCTGACTTATCTAATCTCGATTCCGCTCGGCATTCGCAAGGCGATGGAAGACGGGTCCCGTTTCGATGTCTGGACCTCGACGGTGATCATCATCGGCTACGCCATTCCCGGGTTCCTCTTTGCGATCCTCTTGATCATCCTTTTTGCCGGCGGCTCGTTCTTCGACTGGTTTCCGCTGCGCGGGCTTGTCTCCGAAAACTGGTCACAGCTGCCGTGGTGGCAACAAATTGCCGACTATTTCTGGCATCTGACGCTGCCCATTATTTCAATGGCGCTGTCGGCCTTCGCCACGATGACGCTGCTGACGAAGAATTCGTTTCTTGAGGAGATCCGCAAGCAGTATGTGCTGACGGCGCGTGCCAAGGGCTGCACCAGCAACCAGGTGCTTTACGGACACGTGTTCCGCAACGCCATGTTGATCGTCATCGCGGGGTTCCCGTCGGCATTCGTTCATGCGTTTTTCACCGGTTCGCTGCTGATCGAAACCATTTTCTCGCTCGACGGCCTCGGCCTGCTCGGCTTCGAAAGTGTTCTCAACCGCGATTATCCCGTTGTATTTGCGACGCTTTACATTTTCTCGCTGATCGGCGTGGTCGTGAACCTGATCTCCGATCTGACGTACACCTGGATCGATCCGCGCATCGACTTCGAGACGAGGGAGGTCTGACGTGGACGCGCGCGCCGGGATCAAGCCACCGGAGACCGCGGCAGTTTCACCCATGGGCCTTGCGGCCCCGCCGACTGGGCAAGCCATCGGGTTGTCGCCGATCAACAAGCGGCGCTGGGAGAATTTCAAGGTCAACCGGCGTGGTTATTGGGCGCTGTGGCTGTTTCTGTTCATGTTCGTGATCTCGCTGTTCGCCGAATTCATCGCCAACGACAAGCCAATCTATATTCACGTCAACGGGCAATCGTTTTTCCCCGCGGTCGTGACCTATCCCGATACTGCATTTTCGAAAACGCGGGATCCCAACCTCTTTGGCACCGCCGCCGACTATCGCGACGACTATCTGATGGGCCTCATCCACAAAGAAGGCGGCACCGTGTTGTGGCCGCCGGTGCGCTTCTATTACAACACGCAGGTCAGCAAGCCGCCGTCTCCGTTCCCCTCAAAGCCAACCTGGCTGCTCAGCCAGAAAGATTGCGAGTATGCCGCCACACACGGCTTCGCCAAATGCAGCGACGTCGAGACCAACTGGCTAGGCACCGATGACGGTGGACGTGACGTGGTGGCGCGGCTGATCTACGGCTTCCGCATCTCGGTGCTATTCGGACTGGCGCTGACCATCGTCTCCTCGGTGATCGGCGTCGCGGCCGGAGCGGTGCAGGGTTATTTCGGCGGCTGGACCGATCTTCTGTTCCAGCGCTTCATCGAGATCTGGACCTCGATTCCGTCGCTCTATCTGCTGCTGATCATTTCATCAGTGCTGGTGCCGGGCTTTTTTGTATTGCTCGGCATACTCTTACTGTTCTCCTGGGTGTCGCTGGTCGGGCTGGTGCGCGCGGAATTTCTGCGCGGCCGCAACTTCGAATACATCCAGGCCGCACGTGCGCTCGGCGTATCCAACGCAGTGATCATCTTCCGTCACCTGTTACCGAACGCCATGGTCGCGACCATGACATTTTTGCCATTCATCCTGTCGTCGTCGGTGATGACTCTCACGGCGCTGGATTTTCTTGGCTTCGGCCTTCCACCCGGCTCGCCATCGCTCGGTGAGTTGCTGTCGCAAGGCAAAGCGAACGTGCAGGCGCCATGGCTCGGTTTCACTGGCTTCTTCAGCATAGCGCTGATGTTGTCGCTGCTGATCTTCATCGGCGAAGCGGTGCGCGACGCCTTCGATCCAAGAAAGACATTCCGATGAGCGCACCGGAAAAGATTCTGTCCATCCGCGACCTTTCCATCGCCTTCGGCAAAGGTGCACGGGAAGTGCTGGCGGTCGACCGCGTGTCGTTCGACGTCGCTAAGGGCGAAACGCTGGCGCTGGTCGGCGAGTCGGGATCCGGCAAGTCGGTCACCGCGCTGTCGGTGATGAAGTTGCTGCCGTACCCTTCCGCGCATCATCCCTCCGGTTCGGTGGTGTTCAACGGTCGCGAACTTCTAACAATGGAGGAGCGCGAGATCCGCAAGGTGCGGGGCAACGACATCACCATCATTTTCCAGGAGCCGATGACGTCTCTGAATCCCCTGCACACGATCGAAAAGCAGATAAGCGAAATACTATTGTTACATCAAGGTGTTACGGGCGAAAAGGCGCGCGCCCGCATCCTCCAATTGCTCGACCAGGTCGGAATTCCCGACCCGGCGGCGCGGCTCGGCAGCTATCCACATCAGCTCTCCGGCGGGCAGCGCCAGCGCGTGATGATCGCCATGGCGCTCGCCAATGAGCCCGATCTCCTGATCGCCGACGAGCCGACCACCGCGCTCGACGTCACGGTGCAGGCGCAGATCCTGAAATTATTAAAGGACATTCAGACCCGTCTCGGGATGTCGATGCTGTTCATCACCCACGATCTCGGCATCGTACGCAAACTGGCCGACAGGGTCTGCGTGATGCAACGCGGCAAGATTGTCGAGCAAGGCGCTGTGGAGCGTGTGTTCACGGCGCCCGAGCATCCCTATACGCGCGCGCTTCTCGCGGCTGAACCAAAGCCCGATCCAGCGCCGCCGCGGCCGGACGCGCCCGTCATCGTCGAAACCAAGGATTTGAAAGTCTGGTTCCCGATCAAGCGCGGCGTGCTGCGCAAGGTGGTCGGATACATCAAGGCGGTGGATGGCATCAGCATCGAATTGCGCAAGGGCGAGACGCTCGGCGTTGTCGGCGAATCCGGTTCGGGGAAGACGACTCTCGGCCTGGCCATCCTGCGATTGATATCGTCCAACGGTCCGGTGGTCTTCATGGGGCATTCGATCCAGGGCCTCAAGTTCAAGGAAATGCGACCATACCGTCACGACATGCAGATCGTCTTCCAGGATCCGTACGGTTCGCTGTCACCGCGCATGTCGGTGTCGGATATCATCGAGGAAGGCCTCTGGGTGCATCATCCGCACCTGTCGGCAGCCGAGCGCGAGGCGCGCGTTGTCGCCGCGCTGACCGATGTCGGGCTCGACACGCAGACGCGTCACCGCTATCCGCATGAATTCTCGGGCGGCCAGCGCCAGCGCATTGCGCTCGCGCGCGCGCTGGTGCTGGAACCGACATTCATCGTGCTCGACGAGCCGACCAGCGCGCTCGATATGCTGATCCAGTCGCAGATGGTCGATCTGTTGCGCGACCTGCAAAAGCGGCGCGATCTCACGTACATGTTCATTTCGCACGACCTGCGCGTCGTAGCGGCGCTGGCGAGCCGGCTGCTGGTGCTGCGCAATGGCAAGATGGTGGAGGAGGGCGCGGCCGCTGAATTGTTCAAGGCGCCGAAGACCGACTATACGCGCGCGCTGTTTGCCGCTGCCTTCAAGCTGGAAACCGCGCCCGAGGGCGTGGTTTCGCAGTAGATTGTCATGTCGAGCCGCCGCGATCTTGCAGACCTGCCGGCGGATGTCTCCGTCTCGCGCCCCAAGATCCTCGCCAAAGCCTATCGCGACTATCACCGCTACGGCATGACGGTGGCGAGTAGTGACCATCGCCCGGTCACACAAGAGCGCGACGTGCTGATGGCTGGCAAGGTCGTGCTGGTGCTTCCGGTTGACGTTGCGCGCCAGCAGATCGTGATGATCCGTCAATTCCGCCTGCCAGCGCATCTCGCTAACGGACGCGGCGATCTGGTCGAGTTCGTGGCAGGCCGGGTCGAAGCCGGTGAGACCCTAGCCGAAGCGGCAAGCCGCGAGTGCAAGGAGGAGATCGGTGTTGCGCCGGCGAAGGTCGTGGAGTTGCTTACGTACCTGAGCACGCCGGGGGTGACTGACGAGGAAGTCACCATCTTCCTTGCCGCCGTAGATACCGCGCAAGTGCGGGAAGGCCCGCTGGTGTCACCTGACGGCGAGCAGCTTTTCGTCCATCTCGTAGCGATCGACGAAGTCGTGGCGGCACTTGATCGCAATGCGATGCGTGCCGGCCACCTGGTGATCGGATTGCAATGGCTGGCGCTCAATCGCAATCGCCTGGCCGAATTGCTCGGCTAGGGCACGCGTTTGACGGCGGTGATCTCGCTGCCCGCCGCCTTGATGCGCGCGACGGCGTCGGTGACCGGCTCAATGGCGACCATCATCTGGTGCGCATTGGCGTGAATGAGGCTCTCGGGATCGCGCGCGATGGCGACGTGGCCCTTCCAGAAAATCAAGTCGCCGCGGCGGAGGCTCGCCAGTGACGACAGTTTTCCGAGCGCCATTTCCTGCATGTCGCTGTCGCGTGGGGAGGGGATGCCGGCTGCCTGGAGCGATACCTGCACCAGGCCTGAGCAATCCAGTCCGAGCGAAGACTTGCCGCCCCACAGATATGGGGTGCCGAGAAATTGCTCGGCGACGGCGACAAAATCCGGTTGCCGGGCCTTGATCGGCGCGAGATAGGCCTCCGGGATGTGCCATCCGGACGCGGTCACGGCGAAACGCTCATCCTGTCGTGCGATCGCAAGCTGCGCGCCCATCGGCAACGCGGCCACGGGCGGCGTCTTGATGTCCGCCGCGGGAAACACCAGCGCGCGCAGCACCGCGATCTTGTGGGTCGGCGCTGCGCCCACCGCGCCGAGCGCATTGGCCGACAGCCAACCAACGTAACCGTCCGTTTCGATCTGGCCCCAGGCCCAGCCTTCATCGGTCGTTTCGTAAATCATCACGTGCTCGCCGAGCAGCGCTTCGGTGTAGAGCCTTGCCTGATGCGAAGGCGCGCGGCGCAGCGCGATGATCGGCTCGACCACCTGGTGGCGGGTGCCCTCGACGAAACGCGCGGCCTCGACCTGCCCTTGCAGATATTTGGCCGCGATTTCGGGCCGAAACGGATTGATGCGGGGGTCGAGCGCGACCATGGCTAGGAATAGCGTGCGCAGAGCATGGCGTAGATAGCACGCGCCGTCTGGCATTCGGCGCCTTCCGGCCGCCCGGGTTTGGCGGAGGGCGTCCACGCGAAGATGTCGAAATGGGCCCAGGATTTTGCCGTCACGAAACGGCGCAGGAACAGTGCCGCCGTGATGGAGCCCGCGTAGCCACCGGTCGCGACATTGTTGAGGTCGGCGACCTTTGAATCGAGCATGGTCTCGTAAGGCCGCCACAGCGGCATGCGCCAGAGCGGGTCGTTTTCGGCGGCGCTTGCGCACGCAAGCTCGTTGGCGAGCGCGTCATCATCGGTAAAAAACGGCGGCATATCGGGCCCCAGCGCGACGCGCGCGGCGCCGGTGAGCGTGGCGAAATCGGCAATCAGCGCCGGTTTGTCCTCGTCGGCGAGGGTGAGCGCATCGGCGAGGATCAGGCGGCCTTCTGCGTCCGTGTTGCCAATTTCGACGGAAACGCCTTTGCGCGAGATATAGACGTCGCGCGGACGGAAACTTGTGCCGGAGATCGAATTCTCCACTGCCGGTATAATAACACGCAGTCTGATTTTCAGGCCGCGCGACATCACCATATGTGCGAGCGCCAACGCGGTCGCTGCGCCGCCCATATCCTTCTTCATATTGAGCATGCCGGTATCGGGCTTGATATCGAGGCCGCCGGTGTCGAAGCATACGCCCTTGCCGACAAGTGTGATCTTGGGATTATTCGGCTTGCCCCAGGTCATGTCGATCAGGCGTGGCGTGCGTGCCGAGCCGGCGCCAACGGCGTGGACGAGCGGAAAATTCCTGGCGAGCGCCTTGCCGCTGGTCACCTGAAGCTTGGCGCGATGTTGTTTGGCGAGCGCGCGTGCAGCAGCCTCCAGTTCAGCCGGGCCCATGTCGTTCGACGGCGTATTGATGAGATCGCGGCACAGCGTGACCGCCTCGATGATGCGGCTGATATCTTGGCCATCGACGCCGTCCGGCACGACAAGCTTGATGGCGCGCGCTTCCGCTTTGCGATAGCGGGCGAACTGATAGGCACCCAGTGCAATGGCGAGGGCCGCCAACCGCGCATCATGCGGCGGGTTGGCAAAACGATAGGTGCCGGGCGGCAGCACGCCGGCGAGCTGGCCGGGGCGGAACAGGTCTTTGACAGGGTCCTCGGCGTTTTCGAGGCCGAACAGAATGCCTGCCAGCTTTCCGTCGGGACCGGGAACGATCAGGTGGCGACCTGCCTTGGGCTCAAACCCAGCGGCGCGTATGAACACATGCTCGCGTTCGTCCAGGATCTTGGTTGCCTCGGCAAAAGTTTTGGCCGTGACGAACAGGATCGGTACCGCCTGCGATTTTCCGGCGTTCGCGAAAATCGAATGCATGGTTACTCCGCGGCGATCTGGGCGCCGGCCTCAGCTAGGGGCATTGCTCTGACCTGGAGGGCGATTTCGCTCTGGGAAAGCTGCAGATCCATGGTTGCGACCATAAACCCCTTCAGCCGCGCAGTTTACAAGTTAACCACTCGTTAGGGTTAACGTTTTATTGCTCGGCTATGCCGCTGAAAATATCTGCCGTCCGTCTTCTCGCTTCGGCCGCCGTGGCAACCGTTTTGGGCCTGTCCGCGGGCGGGTGCTCCAATATCGGTGGCCGTGATACCACCGGCTCTATTGGTCAGGCTGGCGCGGTCGCGGGCGCTGAGACGGATTCGCGGAAATCCCTCGATGCCCTGGCAGGCCGTTACCGCGACAATCCAGGCGATTCGAATGCCGCCATTGCCTATGCGAGCGCGTTGCGTGCGACCGACCAGCGCGCCCAGGCCGTTGCCGTGCTCGAACAGGCTTCCATCCGAAATCCCAACAGTATGCCACTGCTCGGTGCGTATGGCCGTGCGCTCGCCGATACGGGCCAGTACCAGCAGGCGATGGTCACGCTCGATCACGCGCATACGCCGGACGCTCCCGACTGGCACATTCTCAATGTGCAGGGCGCGGTCCTTGACCAGATGGGGCGCCACGGCGACGCGCAGCGTCACTACGCCTCGGCACTCAAGATCGTGCCCGACGAGCCTTCGGTGCTGTCGAACCTTGGCCTGTCCTATCTGCTGACCAAAGATCTAAAAAACGCCGAAGTCACGCTGCGACGCGCGGTCGCTCAGCCGAACGCCGGACCGAAAGTCCGTCAGAACCTCGCGCTCGTTGTCGGCTTGCGTGGCCGCTTTGCGGAAGCGGAAAAAATTGCCACAGCCGACCTGCCCGAGAACGAAGCCACCGCCAACGTTGCTTATCTGCGGCAGATGCTGGCGCAGAAGGGCGACTGGAAGAAGATGGGCCGCTCTTACGGACCAGGCCCCGACGCCGGATCCTGAACGCTATCTTCAAGCAATGATCGGCTGACGGTCGTGCTGGCGGGTTCTTCCCGTCAGTTCAGCGACATCACTTTGATGGCCGCCGGACCGAGAATCACGATGAACAGCACCGGCAGGAAGAACAGGATCATCGGCACGGTGAGCTTCGGCGGGAGACCGGCGGCTTTCTTCTCGGCTTCCGACATGCGCATGTCGCGATTCTCCTGCGCCATCACGCGCAGCATAGTGGCGAGCGGCGTGCCGTAACGTTCGGCCTGCTGCAAGGCCATACAAACTGATTTGACGCCTTCGAGGTCCGTGCGCTTGGCAAGATTTTCATAGGCCTGGCGGCGGTCGGGCAAGTAGGACAATTCTGCCGTCGTGAGCGTGAGCTCCTCCGCAAGTGCGACGGATTGTGAGCCGACCTCGTCGCTGACCTTTCTGAATGCCGCCTCGATCGACATGCCCAACTCGACGCAGATCAGCAGCAAATCGAGTGTGTCGGGAAAGGCGCGCTTGACCGACAACTGGCGGCGCTGGATCTTGTTCTTGAGCAGCATTAGCGGCAGCTGCATGCCGACATAGGCGGCGGCAATACAGACGCCGATTTTGATCATCGTCGGTTGATCAAGCTTGAGAATGACGAACAGATATACGACCGCGAACAGGAACAAGGCGATCGGCGTTACCATGCGGAAGAACAGATAGGTTATGTACGGCGCCTGACCGCGATAGCCGGCCTGCACCAGTTTCAGGCGGGCCTCTTCCTGACCAACCCATTTGCTGAGGTTGAACCGATCGACGATAGTCTGGACGTATTGTTTTGGAGATTGTCTCAGCTTGGCTTTGCCGTCCTGATTCATCCGCTCGCGTTCGCGCAGACGGATTTTCTCTCGTTCCAACGCCACCGCCCGCATGCGCTTGTCGAGCGGATTGACAAACACGAATGGCATCGCAAGCGTCAGCACGGTCGCCGCAGCCGCTACGGCGGCAAACACCATCGTCAGCGTCTTGACGTTTATGATCTGAAGAAGTGTGTCAATCATCGGACGCGGGCCTAGAAGTCGAAATTGATCATTTTTTTCATCACCATGACGCCCATTGCCATCCAGACAGCGGAGGCAGCGAGCATCATGTTGCCGATAGAAGTGGTGAACAGCAGCGAGATGTATTGCGGGCTGGTGAGGTAAACCAGCGTCATCACGGCAATCGGCAGTGCGCCGATGATGCCGGCGGAAGCCTTGGCCTCTTGCGACATCGCTTGAATCTTGGCCTTCATTTTCTTGCGATCGCGGAGGACGCGCGAAAGATTTCCGAGCGCCTCAGAAAGATTGCCGCCGGCTTTCTGCTGGATCGCCACCACAATGCCGAAGAAATTCGCCTCCGGCAGCGGCGTGCGCTCGTACAGCTTGCCGCAGGCTTCGCCCAGCGGCATGCCGATCGCCTGCGTTTCCAGGATCACGCGGAATTCCGATTTCAGCGGTTCCGGTGCTTCGAGTGCAATCATTTTGATGCAATCGAGCAGCGGCAGGCCGGCCTTGACGCCGCGGACGATGACATCGACCGCGTCGGGGAATCCGTTGAGAAATTTCTTTTCGCGGCGCTTTTTCAAAAACGACAGAAGCCAGCGTGGAACACCGAATGCGCCGGCAAAGCCAATGGCGGCGGCAATGATCAGGCCGGTGCCCAAAAAGGAACTGACCACGAATGCCGCCAGCCCCATGCCCGCGGATATGAAGGCAAATTGCCGTTTCGACCAGGAGAGCCCTGCTTGCGCGATCCGAACGGAGAACGGCGCTCGCTTGTTTTTCTTGTGACGTTCTTCCAGATCTTTGAGCGTGGCTTCGACGGTATCACGGCGGGATTTCTGCGGCCCGCGCGTTGCGCGCGCCAGCGGTTCGGTCTTGGCAATGTTCTGCAGGCGCTGCTCGGCCTTTTTTTCGCCGGAGAGCATCGGATACAGGAACACGTAGACCACGCCGCCAAAGGCGATGGAAACCAGAAAGAAGACGGCGATAACTTGCACAGTTCGCTCCGGTCAGGTCCGTATAGCTTCGTTGGTGGCGTCCGCCGCATCGAGCGCGGCGGCCAGGCGTTTTTCTTCGCCGTAGTAGCGGGCGCGATCCCAGAAGCGCGGATGGCCAATGCCGGTTGAGCGGTGCCGGCCGATAATGTTGCCTTTGGCGTCTTCACCGACCATGTCGTAGACAAACAGGTCCTGTGTAACGATGACGTCGCCTTCCATCCCCATGACCTCAGAGACATGGGTGATTCTGCGCGAACCATCGCGCAGGCGCGCCGCCTGGACGACCACGTCAACCGAAGCGCAAATCATTTCGCGAATGGTGCGCGATGGCAGCGAAAAGCCGCCCATCGTGATCATCGATTCCAGTCGCGACAGGGCTTCGCGCGGGTTGTTTGCGTGCAGCGTGCCCATTGAGCCGTCATGGCCGGTATTCATGGCCTGCAAGAGGTCGAAGGCTTCCGGTCCGCGGACTTCGCCGACGATGATGCGTTCGGGACGCATACGCAGGCAGTTGCGTACAAGGTCGCGCATGGTGACCTGCCCTTCGCCCTCGAGATTGGGCGGACGTGTTTCCAGGCGCACAACATGCGGCTGCTGAAGCTGCAATTCGGCGGCGTCTTCGCACGTGATGATGCGCTCGTCATCGTCGATAAATTGCGTGAGGCAGTTGAGCAGTGTTGTCTTGCCCGAGCCGGTACCGCCGGAAATTAGGGTGTTGACGCGGCTACGGCCAATGATGCGGAGAATTTCAGCGCCCTGCTGCGAAATGCTGCCAAACTTGACAAGCTGGTCGAGGGTCAGTTTGTCTTTCTTGAATTTTCGGATTGTGAGCGCTGGCCCATCGATCGCGAGCGGTGGCACGATCGCGTTGACGCGTGAGCCATCGGGCAGGCGCGCGTCGCAGATTGGCGACGATTCATCGACGCGGCGGCCGATCTGGCTGACGATGCGTTGGCAGATATTCAGCAGCTGCTGGTTATCGCGGAAACGGATACCCGTCTTCTGAATCTTGCCCTGAACTTCGATGTAAACCGTCCCGGAGCCGTTCACCATAATGTCGGCGATATCGTCTCGTGCGAGCAGCGGCTCGAGCGGACCAAATCCGAGAACGTCGTTGCAGATATCGTCGAGCAGGTCTTCCTGCTCCGAGATCGACATCACGATGTTCTTGATCGCGATGATCTCGTTGACGATGTCGCGGATTTCCTCGCGCGCTGAATCGACATCGAGTCGCGCCAGCTGCGCAAGGTCAATTGCTTCGATCAGCGCGCCGAAGATGGTGCCTTTGGTCTCGTAGTAGGTTTCCGATCGCCGGTTATCGATGGCCGCTGGCACGACAGCGGGCGGCGACGTTGGGCGCGCCGTTGGCGGTGCCGACACTAGCGGCGCACCGAGGCCGTCGGAGGGGAACGGTGTGCGACCGGTCTCCACCGGAGCAGCCGCAGATGAAGCTGATGAGTCGGGTGCAGATACCTGCGAGGCGGCCGCGCCCGGCGCCGGACGCGGCGCGGCCACGGGTTCAAGAGCGCGGGCTTCCGAGGTTGCGCTACGCTTACCGAACAAGGCGACACCTTCCCAACTGTTTTTAGCCCGTACGTTTCATGAACTTTGCAAGGATCGGTGACAGCAGGCCACCGCGTACCCGCTTGGCTTCCGTGCGTCCGGTCAGCGCCTGCGCCATCTGGCGGAACATTTCCGCGGTCTTGTGGCTCGCCGACACCTCAGCAATCATCTGGCCATTGTTGGCCGCTGAGCCGAATAGTTGCGGCTCGAACGGGATGACCGCCAGCGGATCGCTTTCCAGCGCCTTCGCGAAGTCCGCCGGGGTAATTTCGGGGCGTTTCGGTACGCCGACTTGGTTGAGGCAATAGTGCGGCCGGTGATCGTTCGGACGCGACGTCCGGAGCAGATCAACCAGGTTCTTTGCATTGCGCAGATTTGCAAGATCGGGGCCGGCAACCACCAGAATATCGTCGGCGCTGATCAGCAATCGCCGCGTCCATCCGAGCCATTGGTGCGGGACGTCGAGCACGACGCAAGGAATCGAGGCGCGCAACGAATTCAGGATCGAATCGAAGGCATCGGCACCGAAGTCATAGACGCGCTCAAGTGTTGCCGGCGCGGCCAGGAGGCTGAGGTGGTCGGTGCACTTTGAAAGCAGCCGATCGACGAACGCGGTATCGACGCGGTCGGGTGAAAACGCGGCGTCGGCGATGCCCTGGGGCGGATCCTGATTGTAGTCGAGACCGGCCGTTCCAAATGCCAGGTCGAGATCGGCGACGACAGAATCAAGCGCGAGGTCGCGTCCGATCGCCCAGGCAATGTTATGTGCAACCGTAGAGGCGCCTACGCCGCCCTTTGCGCCGACAACGGCAATAATCCGGCCGACCGGCTTGGCGTCCGGCGCCGAAAACAGCGTGCTGATGGCCCGCACGACATCGAGAGGCCCGACCGGGGTGATCAGATATTCGCTCACACCGCGGCGCGTCAGCTCGCGATAGAGTGTGACGTCATTGACGCGCCCCATGACAAGCACGCGGGTGCCGGCGTCACAGACCTCCGCCAGCTTGTCGAGCCCGCCGAGAATGTCGGCGGCGCGCGCATCAGTCTCGATCAGGATGACGTTCGGTGTAGGTGAATTGTTGTAGGCTTCAGTGGCGGCAGTAATGCCTCCCATCTGAATTTTCACATGCGCTTTCCCTAGGCGGCGGTCATCTCCGGCCGCCTGGACGGCAGCAGCGGTTTCGACCGTCTCGCAGAAGGCCTGTACAGAAATGCGCGGCGCCGGTGCGATGTGCGCGTCGGCTGCGGCATCGGTCGCCGCGGCCGGCATCGACCCGGGTGCGGCGACTGCAACTTGCTGAGCGTTCTTGATCATCTGCCTATATCGGTGATTTTGCCGACGTCAAAGCCGACGTAGTTGCCGGACGGGTTTTCGCCTTTGCGCCAATGATCGATCGCAGCGTTCCGCCGCGGTGCCCAGGCGGGGATTTCGCCCCGCGGCTGAACGAGGTCGGCCGGGTTGTCGACCATGGACGCCAGGTTGCGTTGCGAGGCACAGCCGAGATTCCAGTAAGGCTGGTTTTCCGCAAAGCCGGATTCGTAGGACGGTCCCAAATCGCGAGGCCACTGTCCGCACGGACCGGCCTCCGCCACGAGTTTCGAGTAATTAAGTTTGATGCTGGCAAGGGCGGTTCGTGAGGGATTGTAGCGCCGCACGTAGATCGCGCCGGCTGGAACGCCGATGGCGCCAAAAATTGAGTGGATTTCGCGTATGGCGTCAGCCGCGGCGTGATCGGTGGGTCCGCCGTGCGGCTCGTCGATGATGATGCCGCTACCTGCTTCATGCCGCCAGGCTTGCGCAAAGGCCAGCACATCGGCCCGTTGGCTCGGCGTGAGGCCACCGCGGTTACGGCCGATCAAGACCTCGACACTTTGCACGCCTTCGTGCACCGTGATCGGGTGCCGTACACGGTAGTCGATCGGATATGCGTTTTGCTGGGCCTCAGTCTGATAGTAGCAGCCGGCCAGCGCAGCCGCGAGGCTGCCTGCCGCCACCAGGCGCAGGACCGATCGAGTGCGGCGTTGCGCCACTGCCCTATGCATCGCCTTCATTCATTCTCTCCGCCGCTCAATCGAGGATAAATCCGTACTTGCCGTGATAGTCGCCGGCCGGTTGCGCTTCGGGTTTGCCGGCGCTGCCGTAGATTCGATTCAGTTGTCCTAGAAACGCAGATTGTGGATCGGTCGCGTCAGAGAAGCCATCATCTGGTCGCGACAGCTGCTTTTGCGCTACCGCGCGCACCACGTAGGGAGTAACCAGCACCATCAATTCGGATTGGTGGTTGACGTAATCCCGGCTCCTGAACAGCGTGCCAAGGATCGGAATCGTCATGAGGCCTGGGAGCCCGTTGATCGACTGCTTCGTCTGCTCCTGAATCATGCCGGCCAGTGCCAACGCGCCGCCTGACGGAATTTCGACCGTCGTTTCGGCGCGGCGTGTCTGGATCGAGGGCACAGTCAGCGAGTCCGTTGAGCCAGTGACCGCAAGTGTCATGGAATTTTCTGTCGAAAGATCCGAGACCTCGGTCATGACCTTCAGGCTGATGCGGCCTTCCGATAGCACGACCGGCGTGAAGACAAGGCTGACGCCGAATTTCTTGAAGGTGATCTGGGGTTGGCAAATCGGCGGTGAACGGGTCGTGTCGCAGGACAGTCCATTCGGGATCGGAAATTCGCCACCGGCGATGAATGTTGCGGTCTCGCCGGAGATTGCGGTCAGATTCGGTTCAGCCAGCGTCCGGATGACGCCGGCGCGGTCCATGGCGCGCAAAGTTGCGCTGACGCTGTTGAATTTGCCGCTTAGAGCCGTGTTGCTTATTGGCTGGCCAGTCGCCGAGAACGGGTTGGTGGTATTAAAGTTCACCACAGCAGTCCCGTAGTTGAAGCTGCCGGATAGATCGATGCCGAGCTGCTTGATGATGTCGCGCCGGACTTCGGCGACAGTTACCTTGAGCATGACCTGGTCGCGGCCGCGTACGGCAATGCTGTTGACTACTTTGTTGTTGTCGCCGACCAGCCGGGTGGCGAGATCGTAAGCCTGCTGGGATTCGGCTGGACTGGCGGCGCTTCCGGAAAGGACGACACCCTCACCGACGCCTTCAATGTGGATGTCGGCGTCAGGCATTGTCTGTTTGAGTGCCGCGCGTACGCCGTTGAGATCGCGTGTGACGGCGATATCGAAACCGGCAATTTGCTTGCCGTCGGCGTCAAAGAAGAAAATGTTGGTCTGACCGACCGTAACGCCGATCATGTAGACGCGGCGTGACGAGCGAATAACGGCGTTCGCGACTTTGGGGTCAGCGACCAGCACGTCCTTGATGTCAGCGGGCAGGTCAATGGCGACTGATTTACCAATCCCAAGAGGAATTGACCGTGAGGTTGTTTCGCTGGCTGCGACTTGAATCACAGGCACGCGCGATGAAGCCTCGGCTGCAGTCGCCTGAGAGGCCGGCGCCAAGCCGCAAAAGACGAGGAGTGCCCCGAGCGCAGCGGTGTGGGTCAATGTCCTGATCGCCATGTCCCCTTCATCCCCCAATCGGTCAACGTGGTGTGGTCGCAGTACTCACGCCAAATCGGACAACATTGATGTTGCGGCGCGAGTCGGAATCGTCAGTGTTCGTATCCTCGCGCGAGCCATCGGCGATGCTGCGCAGTGCCAGCGACAGCGTGCCGAGCTGCTGTGACAGCGCCAGCGTTTCCGCCTGGTTTGAAGAAAGCTCGAGGGTCGCTGTCTTGCCGACCACGACCTTCTGGCCGTTCTTTTCCTCGACGGTCTGATCGATCGCCAGGACGCGCACATTGCGAAGGATGGTTTCGGTGGTGCTGCCGCCTTTTTCGGAGTCGCGATTGCGTGGGGTCATGATGACGTCGACGCGGTCATTCGGCAGGATAAAGCCGCCGGCACCTGTTTCCGGCGATATCTGCGTGGAAATCGCGCGCATGCCCTGCGGCAGGATCGCGGCCATGAACCCCGAGCCCTTGGCATTGACCAGTTTTGGTTCACGAATGGGTTCGCCGGCCACGAAGGGCGCGCGCACGATCATGCCCGTGAGTTGTTCGACAGCCTTTGGTTGATCGTTCTTGCGAATGAAATTGCCGCTCGCGGTGCTTGCCGGCCAGGCCTGCCAAAAGACATCTGCTGGCGAGACCGTTTGTCCCCTGGGGAGATCGGATTTGGCGACCAGAATGTCGACGGTGTCGACCTTCGGCGCCTCGACTTCGCGGGGCTTGCGGTTTTTCCGATCGGCCAGCGAGCAGCGCGGCAACGCCACCTGCTGCCACGGCGACCGTCAGCACTACGACTCGTGCGGCTTTCATACGCTCACTCTCACCATGACAATGCGACCGAGGCGGCCGCGTAAAACCACATGGCCGCGCATGCGGCCGCTTACACGGGATTTCAACAGCTAAAGGTCAAGGTATGGTTAAGGAGCGGTATCTAAATCGAGTTAATATTGTCTTGCGTCGGTAACGGCGTGGGTTCTTCGACGCTTTAAGCCGGCATCCAACCTGTCTTTGGGTAGACAGCGAGTGCCGCTGCGGCGAGTGCAATGCCGTAGGGCACGCCGGCGCCGGTCTCATGCAAACGGAGAATCCAGCTTTGGCGAGCAAGGGCGGCCGGCAATGGCAATTTCCGGAACTGAAGCAGTGTCAGCGTCAGCGCGCCGCCGAACAGCGACGCGTAGATCAAATAGTCCAGGAGATAATCGAAGCCGAACCATAAGGCGGTCGCGGCCACGAGCTTGGCATCGCCGCCCCCGATCCAGCCTTGCGCAAAGAATATAAACGCAATCACCAGCACTACTGCGGCGGCGGCGAGATGCAGAGCAAAGGCGTGCAGCGTCATCCCGGTTATCAGCGTGAGCAGGAAAAAGCCGCCTGCGAGCGCAAGCGACAACCGGTTAGAGATGGTCATCGTCAGAAGATCGCTTGAGGCCGCGAATGCCATCAGGGCCGGAAAAAGCAGCAACCTGATTACGTCGGTTACGGTCATTGACTTTCAACCTTACGCACACGCTACACACGCAGTATTCAGGTTACGCCCCGTAAACTTGCTGTTCGGTTAGCGCCGGACCTCTGCGCCAGGCAAAGATTGGGGCGGTAGCTGATAGCTACTTCAGTTGGGTCGAAATTGTGCCGAACTTGGCGTTCAGATTGCTGCCAAGGCCGTTTACGACGGCTATGATCGCTACTGAAATCCCCGCGGCAATGAGGCCATATTCGATCGCGGTTGCGGCCGATTTATCATTCACGAAACGAACGAACAGTTTCTTCATCGGGGAGTCCACGCAGTCCCTTTGTGCCGGTCACGGTGGCCGGCTGCGCGCCGGCAACCCGCATGACCCGTTGCATAAAACGTTAGCCGCCAGGTCTTGCCTCTGGGTTAATATTTTGGAAAATGCAGAGGTAATTAGGAAGTCTAAACAGGAGAATAGACTGTAGTTAATAATTTATTACTGACTGTCTGTGGGAGTTAATAAATGACATATCGAATTTATACTTGGAAGTACTTACAAGTGGTCAGAATCATCTTTGGCGATCCTCTATGAAGGAATAGAAATATAGCTGCAGCAGACGTCTTACACCTCATCTTAACCGGGCACCCCGATACCGGATGAGGATCTTCTGACGGGTTGCTGAACATGCTCGCTGAGATGTTTTCCTTCGTTGAGGCGGCCGGCCAGACCCTCCTCAAGCTGATTCCCATTTCGATTGCGCTCGGGCTCGTGTTCGGCGCCTTGACGCACTGGTCGGCCTGCAATCCCGGGCGGCCGTGGTGGCGCAAGCAGGAGATCGTAACCGACATTTGCTACTGGTTTTTGATTCCGCTGATCTCGCGCTTCGTACGCATCGGCTTGATGGTCGCGGGTGCCGCCTATCTTTACAACATTCATGGCACCGAAGCCCTGGTCAACTTCTATGATGATGGATTCGGTCCGCTGGCCGTGATGCCGTTATGGGCTCAGGCGATATTCTTTGTGGTCGTATCGGATTTTCTGACGTACTGGATCCATCGTGCCTTTCACGGTCCGCATGGCTGGAAATACCACGCCGTGCATCACTCTTCGAAAGAGCTGGACTGGATTTCCGCCGCGCGATTTCACCCGCTCAACATTTTTCTTGGCACCGTGCTTGTCGATGTTGGCTTGCTGCTCGCCGGCATCTCGCCCAATGCGATGCTGATCGTCGGACCCTTCACCACCGCGACCTCGGCCTTCGTGCATGCGAATTTGAACTGGACTTCTGGGGCCCTTCAAATACGTCATAGCCGGGCCGATCTTTCATCGCTGGCACCACACCACGGCAGATCGGGGCGGCTCCAAGAACTTCGCGGGTACATTCCCGATCTGGGACCTGCTTTTCGGGACGTACTATATGCCAAAGAATGTGCTGCCCGGCGCCTACGGCGTTGACGACACGAGTTTTCCGGAGAGCATGGGCGCCCAAATGCTCTATCCGTTCCGGCAATGAAGCCTCTGGCTTCAGGACGCTCGGTGGTTTCTTTGCACTTCGTTCACCAATTTACAGTCAACTTGCTCAATAGAGTCCCGCCGAGCCGCGGCGGCGCGCGATCACGCGTAGCGTGCTGGAGAGCAGAATGGCAGCCTTGATGGGGCGTTGCAGGCAACTGTTCGGCTTATGGCCGCTCGTTTTGCTGGCCGCCACTGGCCTCGTCGGCGCTGCGCCAGCCCGAGCGGACACGCTCTCGATCAACGTCGATCAGGCACAGATCATGCATCTGCCTGAAAAAATCGCGACGATTGTCATCGGAAATCCGTTGATCGCCGATGCCACGCTGCAAAGCGGGGGTATTCTGGTTGTCACCGGCAAAGGATATGGGGCCACCAATTTACTGGCACTCGATCGTTCCGGCCGCGTCGTGATGGAGAAGACCGTCCAAGTATTGGGGGCGGGGAGTGGCGATATAGTGACCGTCTACAGGGGTGTTGAGCGCGAGTCATACAGTTGCGCACCCAATTGCGAACGACGGATTACGCTTGGCGACTCCCCCAACTTCTTCAACGCCACGCTCACCGAGAGCGGCGCCCGTAACGGGCAGGCAAGCGCAGGCCCGGCTCACTAGGCCTCCACACCGGGACGAGCACGGTTAGCAAAAGCTTAACGGCGTTACTGCGGTTCCGAGCAGTATTGGCAAGAAATCAACAACGCGCCTTTGCTATGCAGTGCGGTGTTTCAGCACCGTTCAGCAATCGAGACGCCTGTCATGACCATTTCCGCGCAAGGCAAGATTGCAGCTTGTGTCCTCAGGGTTTTGCCGGCCAGGCTGGCGCGCCGCTTTGTGCGTCAACAGGACGGCGCCGTTGCCGTCGAGTTCGCTTTTGTCGCCATCCCGTTCCTGGCACTGATTTTTGCCATCATGGAAACGGCGCTGGTCTTTTTTGCCGGACAAACCCTCGAAACCGCGGTGCAAGACTCCGCGCGCTTGATCATGACCGGTCAGGCGCAAACCGCCGGCTGGAGCAAGGACGATTTCAAGACTCAGGTGTGCGCGCATATCTACGGCCTGTTTGATTGCGCCAACGGCATTTATGTCGACGTCAGGACTTTTACGGATTTTGCTTCGGTCACCAACACACCGCCTGTCAATAACGGCGTATTTGACAATACGAACCTGAACTACAGCCCCGGCGACGTTGGCACCATCGAAGTCGTTACGCTCTACTACCAATGGCCCGTCTATACGTTTGTGCTTGGTAATGCTCTGGCCAATCTGAACGGGGGCAAGCGTTTGCTGGTGGCGACGGCAGTCTTCCGTAACGAGCCGTACAAGTGAGGCAGTTCGCCATGAACGCGATGACATTTTGCATCCCGCGAGTCCTGCGCCGCCTTGCCCGCGATCGGCGTGGATCTTCGGCAGTTGAATTCGCCATTATCGCGCCGCTGATGCTCGGTCTTTATATCGGCTGCGTCGAGATTTCCGATGGCGTGGCCGCGGACCGCAAGGTGACGCTGACGGCCGGCGCACTCGCTAACCTGGCGTCGCAGGTGCAGACGATCGACACGCCTGGTATGTCTAATATCATGAACGCGGCGACAGCAATCATTTCGCCCTATTCGGCCGGCAACCTCACGACCACCGTGACCTGCATTAAGATCGATGCCACAAAAAATGCGACTGTCGCCTGGAGTGCGACGGTGGGCGGCACGGCGCATACAAAAGGATCGGCGATCACCATTCCCACGGAGATTTCGATTGCGAGCTCGTCGTTGGTGCTCAGCGAGGTGACTTATTTGTACAGGCCCGTCACAGGTTACATTCCTGCGTGGAGCCACATCGCGGCAACCGGAATTACGTTGTCGGACAAGATGTATATGAGCCCGCGCATCACGGCGCCGGTCTATAACGGCGACGCCTGCAGCTGATCTCCATCGGCCCGCCTAGCGTGCCTCTGCGATCGGCAAAGCGGTCGTCGATTTAATTCGCTCCATGGCAAATCTCGACGTTACGTTTTTCAGTGGCACCGTTGCGATCAGCTTTTTGTAGAATGCGTCGTAACCTGCAATGTCGGTGACGACGACCCGCAGCATGTAGTCGACGTCGCCCGCCATCCGATAAAACTCCATCACTTCCGGCATCGCGCCGACGACATCGGCGAAGCTTTTCAGCCAGTCTTGCGAATGGTCGCCGGTTTCAATCGAAACAAAGACAGTAATGCCAAGGCCGACCTTTTCAGGGTCGATGATCGCCACCCTGCGCGTGATGACGCCGTCCGCTTCCAGCCGCTGCAGTCGCTTCCAGCAGGGGGTTGATGACAGCCCCACGCGATGGCCAATCTCCGCCACGGAGAGCGAAGCGTCCTCCTGGACAACAGCGAGGATCTTCCGGTCAATGGCATCCATTCTTTGGTTCCTAAAAATTTGGAATGTAACGTCGCAGTTATGCCGTACTGTAGAACATAATTCTTATTTAGACGGCGTACCTGTCTTTATAGAGAAAAAAATTCTATTTCAAGCGTAATGTTCTGTGCCACTACGGGGATCTCCAACGTCAGGGCCCGTGCCATGAAAACATCATTCCACATCAATCCGCGCCAAGCCGCACGCCGCCTCGGTGCCGCGATGCTGTTCGGTGCAGTGATGGCAGTTTCCGTCACCGGTGCGCATGCTGAACCGCTGGTCAGCGCGCAGTGGCTCAACGCCCATAACGCCGATTCCAATCTGGTCGTTCTCGACATTCGCTCCGCGATCGACGGCGGTGGCGCGGCGGCTTATGCGGCCGCGCATATACCCGGCAGCGTTCACAGCGATTACGACAAGGCTGGTTGGCGCGTCACGCGTAATAACGTGCCGTTCATGGTGCCGACCGCACCGGAACTCGAGAAGCTGATTGGTGACCTCGGCATCGATGAGGACAGCCATGTCGTCGTGGTGCCGGCAGGCGTGAACGTCCTCGATTTCGGTTCCGCCGCTCGGACCTACTGGACGCTGAAATATGCTGGCGTAAAGGACGTCTCTATCCTCGATGGCGGCATCGCAGGCTGGCGGCAAGCAGGGCTGCCGACGGAAAGCGGCGTGAAGGCACCGTCGCCCCGGATTTTCACAGCGGCCGTCGACAAGAGTATCCTTGCCAGCGCCGGTGAGGTTGAGACCGCCGGAGGCAATGGCGGTGCAACGCTCGTCGACGCGCGGCCGGCATCGTTTTTCCTCGGCAAGGAAAAGGCGCCCGCCGCTCAGGCTTACGGCCACATTCCCGGCGCGGTGAATATCGACAGCGCGGAATTTTACGACCTCAAGACCAACAGGCTGAAACCGAAAGATGAACTCGCGGCCATTGCCAACTCGGTGCCTGCCGGTCCGGTGATGAATTACTGCAACACCGGTCATTGGGCCGCGACCGATTGGTTCGTCATGCACGAACTGCTTGGCAGAAAAGAAGCCAGGCTTTATGCCGGCTCGATGGTCGAGTGGACCAGCAATGCAAGCCGGCCGGTTGAATCCTCACGCACGAAATGGGACGATCTGAAAAAGGCCCTTGGCCTCGGGTCCTGATCTGCGCTCGGGAGTTTCCAGGAGATTCCATGTCTAGCGTGAGTTTGGCCGCGTCCGGTCCGGCCGCGGCCGTTCGTGTCGACCGCCTTTTCCTCGGGCTTGCACTTGGCGCGACAATAATCCTGATTGCGCTTGTGTTGCTCGATCAGCAGCCGGCGTCGGCCGCGCTGATTCTCGGTGGCTTCGGACTTGGCATTGCCTTTCTCAGGGCTGAATTCAGTTTCACCGCCGCCTGGCGGCGGTTTCTGACACGCGGTGAGGCAGGCGGCCTGCTGGGCGGATTGATTGTGATCGCGATATGCGCGCTGGCCGTTGTGCCGGTTGCTGCATTGAGTCCGAAGTACGGCGGCGCCATCGCGCCGCTCGGGCCCTCGCTGGTAATCGGTGCCTTTGTGTTCGGCATCGGCATGCAGCTCGCAAACGGTTGCGGCTCCGGTACGCTCTACACGGTTGGTGGGGGCTCCGGACGCATGCTGATCGCGTTACTGTTCTTTGTGATCGGCAGCGTGTTTGGCAGTCTCTCGCTGCCAGCTTTCCTCGCGCTCGGCGGCGTCGATCCGGTGCTGGCGTCTGACTATTTCGGCCCTTGGGGCGGGTTGGCGGTCACACTCGCAAGCCTTGCCGCCGCGGCGGCGATAATCATTGTGGTCGCGCGTGCGTGTGGCGCGAACTACAGGCCGTCGCGTAACTACATCACCGGCGGATTTACCATTGGCCTGCTGTGCGTCGCGGTGTTTGTTGCCGGCGGCCATCCCTGGAGTGTGACCTTCGGCTATACGGTCTGGGGCGCCAAAGCCGCAACTGCACTCGGCTTCGATCTGTCGCACGCGGCCTTCTGGCAATGGCCCGGCCCCAAGCGAGCCCTCTCGGAATCCGTACTATCTGATACGTCGAGCCTCACCGATTTTGGCATGTTGTTCGGTGCCATGGCCGCGGCTGCGGCCAGCAAGCCATTCGCGGCAACCGCGTGGCCGCCAGTCAAATCAATTCTGGCCGCCGGCGTCGGCGGGCTGTTGATGGGTTGGGGTGCGCGCCTCGGGTTCGGCTGCAATATTGGCGCGTTTGTCGGAGGTGTTGCTTCTGGCTCGTTGCATGGCTGGATCTGGTTTCTCGCGGCGATGCCGGGCTGCCTGATCGGCATCCGGCTGCGGCCGCTGTTTGGTCTGTCGAGGGATTAGCGCATGATCCCGAAAAGTGGGTACTGGTTTTCGGACCAGATCATGCGCCAGGGATAAAAGTATGCGCCGGGTATATATCGTTGTTGTGTTGGTCGGCGTTGCGGCCATTCTGGTCGATCATCTTTCAAGCCCGTCGAGCGGCCGCGCTGTGTCGCCCGAAGATTTTGCTGGCGCCTGCGCGCCCTGTGGTGCGCCTTGTCCGTCGAAAAAATAAGAAGCTCAGTTATTTTTCTTTAGGAATTCCTCGACTTCGGCGCGCGTTGGCGCACCGGACCCCCCGCCGAATTTTGTACACTTGAGCGCAGCAGTCGCGCTCGCAAAGCGCAATATGTCGGGGAGCGCGCGTCCTTCCGCCAGTGCCAGCGTAAAGCCACCATGGAAAGCATCGCCGGCACCGAGCGAATCCACCACCTTGATTCTGAATGCCGGAAGATGTCGCAGCTCACCGCGATCGAGCCAGTAAACCCCGTTTGGACCGTCCGTGATGGCGAGGAAGCCTGAAATGTGTTCGGCGAGCGTCTTGAGAGCGTCACCGTAATTCTTGCGCCTCGTGGTGCCGAACAATGCCTCGGTTGAGGAAATGACGTGTGTGCCGAGGGCGAGCAGGGGGTCATCCACCTTGGTCTCTTGATCGAGATCGATGACGACCGGAATTCTGCGGGCCTGCGCGGCGCGGCATACCTCGGTTACGAATTGCGGGAATCTGTTGTCTACCAATACGGCATCGATATCGGCCACCAGTTTGTCCGCGTCCTTTGGCAGCGTGTCACCGAGTTTGACACCGCGACGCGTCGCGATTGTTTTCTCACCGGTCGCGTCGAGCAGGATGAGCGATACCGATGCTGTGCCACCGGAAACACGCGCGACCCCGCCGCAATCGATACCTTCCTTGGCGAGATCGGAAAGGATGCGAACGCTGACAGCGTCATCGGGGCCGCCCAGCGGGCCAGCAAAGGCGACACGCCCACCAAGCCGCGCGGTCGTCACCGCCGCGTTGGCCGCGCAACCCCCGCCGGTGATTATGAAGTCGCTCGCGGCGACTTTCGTGCCTGGAGCGGGAAAGTGCTGCACGCGCATGACGATATCTTGGACCGCGATGCCGGCGCACAAGATTTTCGGAGTTTTGGTCGCACGTTCAGTCAAAGTTGATCTCGTCTTCCACCCAGGCGCGGATGATGTGATGCGCGATCGCTACCGGGGGCGGCGTCGTAAGGCCTTCCGGGTGTTTGCGCATCAGCATAGCCTCGACCTCTCCCTTGCTAAACCAGCGGGCGTCTTCCAGTTCCTCGCGATCGACCACAATCTCATGGGTCAAGGCCTCGGCGTGGCAGCCGATCATCAATGACGCCGGGAACGGCCAGGGCTGGGAGGCAAAATAGACCACGCGGCCGCAGGTAATACCTGCTTCCTCGCGGGTTTCCCGGTGAACCGCGTCCTCGATCGATTCACCGGGCTCAATAAAGCCTGCGAGACACGACCACATGGTCGGCACAAACCGCGGACTGCGGCCCAGCAGGCAGCGGTCGCCATTGCTGGCCAGCATGATCACGACCGGATCGGTGCGCGGAAAGTGCTCGGCCTTGCATTGCGGGCAGTCGCGCTTCCAGCCGCCCTGCATCGGGCGTGTGGGGGTGCCGCAGTTCGGACAGAAGCGGTGGCGAGCGTGCCAGTGCAGCACGGCCTTGGCTTGCGCGATGGGTGGCAGGTGTTCCGGCGCGACGAGACCCTGCACGGCGATGGAGCGAAGGTCGGTCACGTACAAGGTGTCGCGCGATTTCAGTGCTTCCGCCGTTTGCGGTGCAAGTCCGTGGCCAAAACGCGGCGCGCCGTCGAGCAAGCCGAGAAAAATTGTTTCGGTAGCGGCAGACAGCGCCTGTGTTTCCGCCATTGTGAAGAGCGGCTCATGCAGCGGCGAACCTTTCTTCATCACGATCCAATCGCCGGCGATTACATAGGCTCCCGCACCAGGGTGTTGCGACAAGGTGGCGATAGCCGTGGCATCGGGGCGCAGTTCGGCCGCCCGCGCGATGCGGCTATCGGTATATCCAAGACGAGGTTTGGGACCGAGATCTGGACGAAATGGCATGCGTCGCGCAAATTCGCACAGCGACCTTAATCGCGCAATGCTTGCTCGGCCTTCTGGCCGCGGGCAGGACGTGGGTGCATCGTCACGACGGTTGCGAGGTTTTCGATCGCGCGACGGTCAAGCAAGCGCGCGATCGACTGCGGCCATAACCTGTTCCGGGTTGAGCTCGTCGAGGCACGCACTGCGGCTGCCAACGTGGCGCTCACAACCTTCCAAGGTGCAGGGCAGGCAAGGAAGAGGGTTCTGCAAGATCCAAACATTGCCTTGGTTCTGGATTTTACTGCTGGCGGCCCATGACGTCTCGAGACCGCCGACCGGCCAAGGTCCCCAGACGCGCGGGTCCATGGGTCCGAACAACGCGATCGTTGGGCAGCCGGAGGCCGCGGCAAGATGGGTCACCGACGTGTCTGGGCCGATGTAGATTTTTGCTTTTGACAGCAACGTCATCGTCTCGGCCCAGCCCACCTGGTGAAAGGGGGCAACGCCGCGCCAGACTTCTTCGAGATAGCGTCGCTCGGCTTCGCCCGGACCGCCAATCGCGACAACGGCGATGCCGCGCTGCGCCAGAGCGGCGGCGACGGCACGCCAACCATCTTTTGTCCATTCCTTATATGCAAACATTGGCGAGGCGTGGATCACAGCATAATTGCCGGTCGGAGCGGCTTGCGAGCTTGATGCCGCCGCAGGGCAGACCAGATCCGGCACGCGCGCAATGTCGAGCGCGTCGGCAAGGCGCAGCATCTGCTCGACGCGATGAACGTTTTCCGCAGCGGCTATCCGCCGGTGGAGCGCGATCCGTTTTAGCGTGCGCGCGAGCCACGGGTCATCATCGGTGGTGACGCCGACGCGCATGTGTCCTGCGGCAAATGCAAAGGCGATCGGCCGGTCTCCGCTTTGGGTTGAAATGGCGATGTCATAGTGCCGCCAAAGCGTCACGACGAGGCGTGCGCTTTCCGCCAGTGTAGGCCGCTGCGACATGGTGATGACGCGGTTGATATCTGGATTGCCGGCGACAATGCCTCTGGTATGGTCGAATACCAGCATATCGATTTCCGATTCCGGCCACGCGCGGCGCAGGCTGCGGACCAGTGGCGTTGCCAGCAGCAGATCGCCGATACGGCGCAGGGAAATGACAAGGATCCGGGGGTGCGCGGCGCGCATGAAGGTTATCGGCAGAGCCAAAGCTAGTGATCCACGCAGGCATTTGCTATCAGTATCGCCCGGCGCAGTCCATCATTTGCGCGAGGCGTTGTGATGAGGTTTGGGAGCGTTAGGAATGTCAGTCCCTGAATTTGGGCAGCAGAATGTGCCGATGGTGGCGCTGTCGTGGGGCGAAGTCATCGACAAGATAACGATTCTTGAAATCAAGCAGCAGCGGCTGTCGTCGGCCGACGCGATTGACAATGTCCGGCGTGAGCTCGCCGCATTGAACAAAGTTGTTGCGGATAATGCCGTTCCTGAAGGGTTGGCGGCGTTGAAGCAGGCGCTGAAAGCGGTAAACGAAAAGCTCTGGGATATTGAAAACAAGATTCGTGCCAAAGAGGCTGCAATTACGTTTGACCACCAGTTCATCGAGCTTGCGCGCTCCGTCTACGTCAACAATGACGAGCGGGCGAAGTTGAAGCGGGAAATCAACATGCTTCTGAAGTCAGAGCTGGTGGAAGAGAAACAGTATACGTCCTACGCGGCGTCACTGACCGCTGTTTAGCCCTGCTGGCACGAGTGTGTCCCGTAGCGATCCACACAGTATCGCTTGCTCGGCTTGTGCATACGCAAGTGCTGGCTTCACGCCCCATACCGGTTTTGGCCACGCGGCATCGCTACGCCGGCGCGCGATGACGTGCACATGCAGCTGCGCCACCTGATTGCCGAGCGCCGCGATGTTAAGCTTGTCGCATGCGGTCAACTTTTTCAGGGCGCGCGCTACAGCAGAGATTTCGCCGAGCAACTGGATCTGTGCATTTTCTTCGAGATCGATAAGTTCGACGAGGCCGGGCAGACGCGGCACCAGGATCACCCAGGGGTAGTTGGCGTCGTTCGCCAATAACACGCGTGCGAGCGGCAGGTCGCCGACCGGAATGGTGTCTTGTGCCAATTGTGAGTGGAGCGACCAGACCGATTCCATCTTCCTCTCCAGCCGCCGCCGGGCGTCTCCATGACATTTCCACAAGCAGAATCGCCTCACGGACGGGCTGGTCAAGCCCGATGCTGACGGCCATGGCTGGGCTGCTTGCTTTCCCCGCCGGTAGGTCCGATATAAGACACGGGAGGTTGGCGGTGGACGAGCCACTCGCCAACCGGGTCAGATCCGGAAGGAAGCAGCCCTAACGAGCGCGGTTCGGGTCGCTCGTCAGCCTCCCACCAATTCCTTGACTTGTTTGCAATGAGCCAACGCCTGGCGTGGCGGCGAAGCGGATAGCACGATGAGCGAGCCGAAAAAATCCGCTGCTTCCGGTTCCACCGTGGCCGATATACCGGCCGACGGCTACCGCGTGCTCGCGCGCAAATACCGGCCCGCAAGCTTTGACGATCTGATTGGACAGGAAGCCATGGTGCGCACCGTCTCGAACGCATTCGAGAGCGGCCGCATTCCTCAAGCCTGGATCCTGACCGGTGTGCGTGGTGTCGGCAAGACCACGACCGCACGAATTCTAGCCCGTGCCCTCAATTACGAGCTCCCCGATGGTTCCGTGAAGGAGCCGACCATCAGGATGCCGGTCATGGGTGTGCATTGCCAGGCGATCATCGAGAGTCGTCATCCGGACGTCCTGGAAATGGATGCCGCATCGCACAATTCGGTCGAGGATGTGCGGCAGATCAACGATGCCATCCGCTACGCGCCAATGTCGGCGCGCTACAAGGTCTACATTCTCGACGAAGTGCACATGCTCTCCGGTGCTGCGTTCAACGCGCTGCTGAAAACATTGGAGGAGCCGCCACCGCACGCCAAATTCATCTTTGCGACAACTGAAATCCGCAAGGTACCGGTGACGGTGCTGTCACGTTGCCAGCGCTTCGATTTGCGTCGCGTGGATGCCGCCGTCCTCGTCAAGCATCTCGAAAGTATCGCTACCAAAGAAAAGGTCGAGATCGAACCGGCGGCTCTGGCGTTAATCGCGCGCGCGGCCGAGGGCTCGGTTCGCGACTCGCTATCGCTGCTCGATCAAGCCATCGCACACGCCGCGGGTCCGGTGCGAGCAGAAGATGTACGCCAGATGCTGGGGCTCGCCGACCGGGTACGCGTGGTCGATCTGTTCGAGGCGCTGATGAAGGGCGATGTCGCTGCCGCTCTGAAGGAATTGCGCGAGCAATACGACATCGGCGCTGATCCGGCTGTTGTGCTGAGCGACCTTGCCGAATTCACTCATTTCATTACCCGTGTCAAAGTGGTGCCCGCCGTTGCCGATGACGTCTCGCTGTCGGAGGCCGAGCGCACACGCGGTCGCGCTTTTGCCACCCAGCTGTCGATGCGCGTGCTGTCGCGCGCCTGGCAGATGTTGCTGAAGGGCGTCTCGGAAGTGCAGTCGTCCGGCCGCCCGGTTGCCGCCGCCGAGATGGTGCTGGTTCGCATCGCTTATGCCGCCGACCTGCCGACGCCTGATGAGGTCCTTCGCACGCTCAACGACAGCGCTACGTCGCCCGCTCGTCCGCAAGGCAATGGTGGCTCGACGCAGGCGCAAAGCTACGCGCCCCGTTTTGAAGCGTCGCGCGGCTCGCCGCGTTCTTCCGCTGCGGTTTCGCCGCGCCCCGCAGACGACCCGGTGGCGCGGCTCGATGAGGCTGCCGCCGTTGCGCCGACCCTTTCGGTCGGTTCATTCGAGGAGCTGATCGCGCTTGCCGTCGAAAAGAGGGATATCTCCGCCAAGATGGCGCTGGAACGTGATGTCCGACTGGTGCGCTGCGAGGATGGTCAGCTGGAAATCGCACTCGAGGCCAGCGCGCCGAAAACGCTGGTCCACGATCTTCAGCGCAAATTGACCGGCTGGACCGGCAAGCGCTGGATCGTGGTGGTCTCCAAGGAGGAGGGCGCGCCGACGATGCGCGCGCAGGCCGAAGCGCAGCAGGCCGAGGTCGAGCGCGGTGTGCAAAGCGACCCGCTGGTGCAAGCGGTGCTCAATCGTTTTCCTGGCGCCAAGATCGTGGGCGTGACGCAGAATACGACCGAAACTGGCGAGCCGGTGCCGGACGTTCCGCCGGACAGTGAGGACGATTGAGATGGCCGATTTTCTCGGTCTGATGAAGCAGGCTGCGCAATTGCAGTCCAAAATGCAGGCCATGCAGGCTGAACTCGACCAGATCGAGGTTGAGGGCACGGCCGGCGGCGGCATGGTCACGATAACAATCACAGCGAAAGGCGACCTCAAGGCCATCAAGATCGACGATTCGCTGTTGAAGCCCTCCGAAAAAGAAATACTCGAGGACTTGATGGTGGCGGCGCATGCTGATGCGCGGCGCAAGGCTGAAGCCGTGTTGCAAGACAAGATGAAGGCTGTCACCGGCGGATTGCCGCTGCCGCCGGGATTGAATTTGACTTAATGCCGACCGCTGTTGCCGGGCCCGAAATCGAACGCCTGATCCAGCTGTTGGCGCGGCTGCCCGGGCTGGGGCCCCGTTCGGCGCGCCGCGCGGCATTGCATCTCATCAAGAAGCGCGAATTGCTGATGGCGCCGCTCGGGGCGGCGCTGCAGACGGCGATGGAGAAAATCGTCATCTGCAAGGTTTGCGGCAACATCGACACGCAAAATCCTTGCACCGTCTGTACCGACCCCAGGCGCGATCCTTCCATAATCGTTGTCGTGGCTGATGTCGCGGATCTCTGGGCCCTGGAGCGCGCACACGCCATCAACAGCCGCTATCACGTGCTGGGCGGCACGCTATCGCCGCTCGATGGTGTCGGACCCAAGGACCTCGCCATCGACACGCTCATCTCGCGCGCGCACGACGAGCAGGTGAAAGAGATAATCCTGGCGCTCAATGCGACGGTCGACGGCCAGACCACGGCGCACTACATCACTGAACTATTGCAGGATGCGAATGTGAAAGTGACGCGGCTCGCGCACGGCGTCCCCGTCGGCGGCGAGCTCGACTACCTCGATGAGGGCACGCTCTCTGCCGCCATCAAACAGCGCACGCTATTTTGATCGATGCGCATCGTTGCAATCCTTGTGCTGCTGACTGCATTGGTCGCGGGGGAATCCGCGGTCGCACAGGATACCCTCAAGCAAGGGGACATGCTTGGCGGCCGTCTGCGCTATTTTCTTCACCAGCATCCGAATGGGACGTGGATCAAGGTCTACCAGATTACGGCCGATCACCCGCGACCGTTCGCGGATAAGGATGAATTCTGCCCGGATTACCCGCCGGTGACGTTTCACCTCCTCGTCATGGACGACAAGGCCAAGAAAGCACGGCTCGATCATCTGCTCGGCAAGACCGTCGCGGTGATCGTCGACGGTTTCTTCTGCTCACAGACCGCCTGGCATGTCGGCGACGCCGTCGTCACCAATTGGCATTTTGTGACGCCGTCCAAACGCTAAGTTTTTTTCGGCTCCAGCCGTCTGAAATGCTCGCGCCGCTGCAGGAAGGCGAGCAGCAGCAGGCTGGGAAGCCCCGCGAGCGCGCAGATCACGAAGAACCAGGCCCAGCCGGTCGACTCGGCGATGAAGCCCGCCCCCGAAGATAAATAGGTGCGGCCCACGGCCGCCAGCGCCGTGAGGAGCGCGTATTGCGTTGCCGTGTGCAGCGGGTTCCGGCAGAGAGCCGACAGGTAAGCGACGAACATGACCGTGCCGATGGCGCTGGTGAAGTTCTCCACGGTGATAGCAACCGCAAGCATCGTCGTATTGGTGCCGGCCAAAGCCAGCGCGCTAAAGGCGAGATTGGCGGCTGCCTGCAAAATGCCGCCGATCCAGAGGCTGGTTGCGAGCGGGAAGGCGCGCGCGATGAAGCCGCCGGCGAATCCGCCGGTGAGCAGCGCGGCAAGTCCGACACCTTTGACGATCGCGGCATATTCATTACGGGTAAATCCGAGGTCGATCACGAACGGCGCCGTCATGGCGCCCGACAGCGCGTCGGTGAACTTGAACAGCACAACGAAGGCCAGCATCACGAAGGCCAGCTCGTAGCCGAGGAAATCCTTGAAGGCGCCGACGGCGGCTTCGGCGACGCGCGCGACGGGCTTTTGCTGTGCATGCGCCGCTTCCGCCTGCGCGGAACGCTCAGGTTCGGTTGCGACCAGCGCGGTGACGGTGCCGATCAGCACCAGCGCGGCCATCGCCACATAGCCCCAATGCCAGGCGGCCTGCTTGTCGAAGCCATAGGCCTGGAATCCGCTCACCAGGAATAACGCGCCGGCGGTGGAAATCAGCATGCCGATGCGATAGGCGGCCACGTATGACGCCATGCCGGCGGCCTGCTCGTTTTCCGGCAGGCTCTCGACGCGGAAAGCATCGACTACGATGTCCTGTGTCGCCGAAGCAGTGGCGACCAGGAGTGCACCCAGCGCGACCAGCCCGGGCGCGGTTGCGGGATTGCAGGAGCCAAGGAATACGATCGCCGCCATCAGCAGAAGTTGAGCGAACACCAGCCAGCCGCGGCGGCGGCCGAGCCAGTGCGACAACAGCGGCACATCGAGTGCATCGGTCAGCGGCGCCCACAGGAATTTCACCGTGTACGGCGTACCGACCAGAGCGAACAGGCCGATAGTGCCGAGATCGACGCCAGATTCGCGCATCCACACCAGCAGCGTTGCGCCCGACAACGCCAGTGGCAGACCCGACGAAAATCCGAGGAACATCACGATCAGGACGCGCGGCTTGAGATAAACCGCCATCGCGTCGAGCCACGACGGCCGCGTCTGGCTGTCGGGAGCGGCGGTCATGCGCTAGTCGTTGGTGCCGAGCTTGCGCTGGATCGGGGCGGGGATGATCTGCGCGCTTGGCGGATCGTCGCTGAATTCGACAGCCTGAATTTTCTCGCCGCGGCTGAGAATCTTTTCGGCTGACGTGACGATCTGCTCGATATCCTTGTTAACGTTGCCGAAGTGCTTGTCGAGATTCTCGACGCGCTCCTTGAGCCGCTGCACGTCGTCGATCATCAGTGCCACTTCTCTCAGAATCTTGTCGGCCGCCTCGCGCATGCGGGCGTCCTTCTGGATCTGCTGGACGACCTGGATGGCCAGCATCAACAGCGAGGGCGACACGATGATGACGCCGGCCCTATAGCCTTTCTGCAGGACGTCGTCGAAGGCATCGTAAAGTTCAGCAAACATGGATTCGGACGGAATGAACATAAACGCGACATCTTGCGTCTCGCCTTTGATCAGGTACTTCCCGGAGATGTCGTCGATGTGCTTGCCGAGATTCTGCCGCAGCTGGCGCATCGCCTGAACCCGCTCGTCTTCGGTTTTTGCGTTTTCGAGCGCGGTTGTCGCCTCCAGCGGAAACTTGGCATCGATGATGAGGTGGCGGTTGTCCGGCATATGGATGCAGCAATCCGGACGCGAATTGTTCGACAGCGTGAATTGGAATTCATACGCCCCCTGCGGCAGGCCGTCGGCGACGATGGCTTCCATGCGGCCCTGACCGAAGGCTCCCCGGCGCTGTTTGTTGTCGAATACCTTTTGCAGGGACGTCACGGTTGAGGCCAGATCAGTGATGTTCTTCTGCGCCGAGTCGATGACTGCCAGCCGCGCATGCAATTGCTGCAGATGTTCGGTGGTGTGTTTGGTTGTGGTCTTCATCGACTCGCCGATGTTCTGCGATACCGCGTCGAGCCGCGTATTCACGGTCTGCTGTAATTGGGTATGCGAATTTTGCAGCCAGCTGCCCATGGCATCGAGCCGCGCATTGAGTTCCGCCAGGCGCGGATCGGGTCCGCGCGGGCGCAGCAACAGCGCGATGATCGCGATCACCCCGACCACAATGATCGCGCCAAGAGCAATGAGTGAGATTTCCAGCATGCCAGTGCTTCTAGCGTGATTCGTCGCGCCATGCGAACGAACGGCGAACGGTAGGGCGATTGTGCCGGTGGCTCAAGGGTAAAGGCGCATTGACCGCGTGAGCCCTTGCCCTTACATCGCGGCCATGGCGGTGCGCGACATCCTCATCATTCCGGACAAACGGCTGCGGCTCAAATCCGAGCAGGTAAAGGCCGTCGACAAGTCGTTGCGCGCGCTGATCGACGACATGTTCGAGACTATGTATGCGGCGCCCGGCATCGGCCTTGCCGCCATCCAGATCGGCGTGCCGCAGCGGGTCGTCATCATGGATCTCGCGAAAAAGGATGATCCGAAGGCGCCGCAGGTCTTCATCAATCCGGAAGTCATCTGGGCTTCGGACGAGAAGGCAACGTATGAGGAAGGTTGTCTGTCGATTCCGGAATATTATGAAGAAGTCGAACGTCCGAAGTCCGTGAAAGTGAAATTTCTGGACGAGAATCTCAAGCCGCAGGAGATCGACGCAGAAGGGTTGTTATCGACCTGCTTGCAGCACGAGATCGACCATATCAACGGTGTCTTGTTCATTGACCATATCTCCAAACTCAAGCGCGATATGGTCATGAAGAAGTTCAAGAAGGTCGCGAAGAAGACGGAAGGCGCAAAGCCCCTCTCCGAGGACCAGGAGCCTTCGCATCACATCGGTTGATTTTGCAGGCGGTGGCTGAATGCGCCTGATCTTTATGGGCACGCCTGATTTTTCTGTGCCGACGCTGATCGAGCTTGCCGCAGGCGGGCACGAGATCGTGGCGGTTTACACGCGCGCACCCAAGCCAGCCGGTCGCGGCATGGACCTTCAGCCGACACCGGTCGAGCGCGAGGCGCGACGTCTCGCGTTGGCCGTTCAAACACCGGGGACGCTGAAGGACGCCGCCGCGGTCGAGATTTTCCGTGCGCACAACGCCGACGCGGCGGTGGTGGTGGCGTACGGGCTGATCCTCCCGAAACTTATTCTCGAAGCGCCACGCCTCGGTTGCTTCAACGTGCATGCGTCGCTGCTACCGCGCTGGCGCGGGGCGGCGCCCATCAACCGAGCCATCATGGCGGGCGATGCCGAAACCGGCGTCACCATTATGAAGATGGACGAGGGACTCGATACGGGCGCAATGGTGACGGCAGATAGCACGCCGATCGGTGCTGACGTGACGGCGGGTGAATTGCACGACGCGTTGTCGCGACTGGGCGCAGATCTCATGCTGCCTGCGCTCGCTGCCGCCGAAAGGGGATCGCTTACCTTGACACCGCAACCGCAAACGGGCGTCACGTATGCGGAAAAGATTTCCAAAAAAGAAACACGCATCGACTGGACGAGTCCGTGGAAGTACGTACACGATCACATCCGCGGCCTGTCGCCATTCCCGGGGGCTTGGTTCGAGATCGATGGTGTCCGGGTGAAAGCGCTGCGATCGAGCAAGGCTGAAGGATCGGGGACGCCCGGGACGGCGCTTGATGACAGGCTCAGCATCGCCTGTGGCAGCGGCGCGGTGCGTCTCACGCAGGTCCAGCGCGCTGGCAAGCAGCCGATGAGCGCGGACGAATTTCTGCGCGGCACGCCGGTGAAGGCGGGGACACAGGTTGGTTAATGCGTTAATGTGCAATAGAATCAGGAACACCAAAAAGCCCCGGTTTTCGGGCAAGCGTTTCTTTTCCTCCTTGTCGTAACTACATTCCCGTGAGCTGTGCGCGTCGGATCCGGCGCGCGGCTGCGGCTAACCTGGGACAACGCCTTGAGCATTGGACACAACACCGACGTCGCTGCGCCCGACGCCCGACTTTGGACGCAGATTCTCATTCGCTACCGCGAGCCGAGCCGCATCCGCAGCGTGTTCGAATTGGCGATCACGGCCTTGCCGCTGATCGCGCTCTGGGCCGCCGCCTGGTTCATCTATTCGCTGGGCTATTGGTGGGTGTCGCTTTTGATGGCAGTGCCGTCAGCCGGGTTCCTGGTGCGGCTGTTCATGATCCAGCACGATTGCGGCCATGGCGCATTTTTCCCGAACAAATGGGCGAACGACTGGGTCGGTCGCGTCATCGGCGTTCTCACCATGACGCCCTATGATTTCTGGCGCCGCACTCACGCTATCCATCACGCGACCTCCGGCAATCTCGATCGCCGCGGGATTGGTGACGTGGATACGCTCACCGTGCGCGAATACTACGCGCGCTCGCGCTGGGGCCGTCTGAAGTACCGGCTCTATCGTCATCCGCTGGTGATGTTCGGCTTCGGTCCCGCCTATCTTTTCTTGCTGCAACACCGGCTGCCGGTCGGGCTCATGCGGAGCGGCTGGCAGCCGTGGATCAGCACGCAGGCGACGAATGCCGCCATCGCGCTGATTGCGTTGGTGCTGATCTGGCTGATTGGCGTCAAAGCCTTTTTCCTTGTGCATTTGCCGATCATCCTGCTCGCGGCGGTCTTCGGCGTGTGGCTGTTCTACGTGCAGCACCAGTTCGAGGATACGTTCTGGAACGAAAACCGTGGCTGGGACCTGCACGAAGCCGCCTTGCACGGCTCGTCGCACTACGATTTGCCTTTGCTGCTGCGCTGGTTCACGGCCAACATTGGCATCCACCACGTCCACCACCTGCATAGTCGCATTCCTTATTACCGGCTGCCGCGTGTTCTGCGCGATCATCCCGAACTGCGGAATATCGGCCGGCTGACGCTGCTGGAGAGCTTTCGCTGCGTCCGCCTGGTGTTGTGGGACGAAGTGCAGCACCGCCTGGTGTCGTTCCGCGAAGCCGGGGCTTCAATCCGCTAGCGCGTGACTTCTGCTGAAATCCTGTTTACTGGATCGTCCGGCGCCGCCGGGTGATCACAGGCGAAAGCATGCCCCGCTATAAATTGACCATCGAATATGACGGCGCGCCGTTTTGCGGCTGGCAGCTTCAGGCTGATCAGATCACAGTGCAGGGCGTGCTCACTGCGGCGATCGAAGCACTGTCGGGCGACAAGGTGCCGGTGCAGGGGGCGGGCCGTACGGACGCCGGTGTGCATGCGCGCGCGCAAGTGGCGCACGTGGACTTGGCCAAAGACTGGGATACCGACACGGTACGTGATGCGTTGAACGCGCATCTGCGTCCTCATCCCATTGCAGTCCTTTCCGCTGAAAAGGTACCCGCCGAATTCAATGCCCGCACCTCGGCGGTTAAGCGTCACTATCTCTACCGGATCATTAATCGGCGCCCGGATCTCACGCTTGCGGCGGGCCGCGCCTGGCGCGTCCCACGCCCGCTTGATGATGGAGCGATGCACGGCGCGGCGCAGCGGCTTGTTGGCAAGCATGACTTTACAACGTTCCGGTCAACCGAATGCCAGGCGAAGTCACCGGTCAAGACGCTCGATGCGTTGACCGTCGCGCGTGATGGCAACGACATCAACATAACCGCTGTGGCGCGGTCGTTTCTGCACAATCAAGTGCGTTCCATGGTCGGCTCGCTTGTCGCGGTGGGTGAAGGCAAATGGAGCGCGGATGATCTGGCGCGTGCGCTCGCTGCGCGCGATCGCGCCACCTGCGGTCCGGTCGCGCCGCCGGACGGGCTTTATTTGATGAAAGTTGATTATTGAGTGGTCATCACCGGGCTTGTCACCCCAAGTCGGGTGTACCCGACTTGGGCAAATCAATCTACGGAAGTCGGGCAAGCCCGACTTCCGATGTGATCCCGCTTAGGACGGCAGTGCGTCCCTGAGCGAGATGGCCGGGTCAAAGGCGAGCAAAGCGACGCCGTCCTTCTGACGGCTATGCCCGGCCATGACAAATTCGCTCAGCTGAAATAGCGGTCGATAATCTTGCGGTAAATCGTCGTGAGTGCGCGCAGGTCGGCGATCGGCACGCGTTCGTCGAGCGCATGCATGGTTTGACCGACCAGGCCGAATTCGACCACCGGGCAGAACGCCGTAATAAAGCGCGCATCCGACGTGCCGCCGGTCGTGGAGAGCTCCGGCTTACGGCCGGTAACCTCGGCCACGGCGTTTGCGACCATTTCTGTGAACGGGCCCGGCTTGGTCAGGAACACGCCGGCATTTGACGGCTCCCACTGGAATTTAAACGCGATCTTTCCGCCCGCTGCCTTGGTCGCGCGTTGCTCGATCAGTTTTTTCAGAGAATCGAGCGTGTGCTTGTCGTTGAAGCGGATATTGAAACGCGCCCGTGCCTCGCCAGGGATAAGGTTGACCGTTTTGTTGCCGACGTCGGCCGACGTGAACTCGAGATGCGAGGGCGCAAATTGTGCGCTGCCTTGATCGAGCGGATCGCTCTGTAGCGCCGCGATCAATGTCACCAGGCCGCGGATCGGGTTGTCGGCGCGCCGCGGATAGGCAACATGGCCCTGTTTTCCCGTCACGACCAGCTGGCCGTTGAGCGAACCGCGCCGGCCGATCTTGATGGTGTCGCCAAGCTCCTGCTGGTTGCTTGGTTCGCCCAGAATACAGTGGTCGAATTTTTCGCCGCGCTCGGCCGCCCACTTCAGCAGCTTCGGCGTGCCGTTGACCGCGATGCTTTCCTCATCGCCGGTGATCAGGAAGGAAATCGAGCCCTTGGGCTTGCCGCCGTGATGACCAAGATAATCGAGCACCGCGGCGAGAGCGCAGGCGATGCCGCCTTTCATGTCAACCGCGCCGCGGCCGAAAAGCTCGCCGCCCGCGACCTCGCCCGAAAATGGCGGATGCGTCCAGGCCTTCTCGTCGCCCGGCGGCACCACGTCGGTGTGGCCGGCGAAAACAAGATGTGGTGCATCGGTCCCGATGCGCGCGTAAAGATTCTCGATTTCATCCGTGCCTGGTTCGCGGAACGTCATGCGATGCGTGGTGAAGCCGGCCGCCTTTAACGTTTTTTCGACAAATGCGATCGCGCCGCCTTCGGCCGGCGTGACCGACGGGCAGCGCACCAGGTCGCGGGCGATAGTGACGGGATCGGCGGACATCGGCAGCGTTCGCCTCTCAATCCCTTAGCAGTTCATTGATGCTGGTCTTTGATCGCGTACGCTCGTCGACGCGTTTGACAATCACCGCGCAATAAAGTCCGGGCCCGCCGCTTTTTCCGGGCAGCGTGCCGGGCACCACGACGGAGTACGGCGGAACCTCGCCTTGCGTAATCGCACCTGTCTCACGGTCGATGATGCGCGTGGATGCACCGAGATAGACGCCCATCGAGAGCACCGCGCCGGTGCGCACGATGACGCCTTCGGCCACTTCCGAGCGTGCGCCCACGAAGCAATTGTCCTCGATGATCACCGGGCCCGCCTGTAACGGCTCCAACACGCCGCCGATACCGGCGCCGCCGGAAATATGACAGTTCTTGCCGATCTGCGCGCAAGAGCCGACGGTCGCCCAGGTGTCGATCATGGTGCCGCTGTCGACATAGGCGCCGAGATTGACGAATGACGGCATCAGGACAACGCCCGGCGCGATGAAAGCCGAGCGGCGCACGACAGCGCCAGGCACCGCGCGGAAGCCGGCTTTCTTGAATTTGCCGGCGTTCCAGCCCTTGAATTTGAAATCGACCTTGTCCCACCACACCGCTTTGCCTGGTCCACCCGGAATCACGCTCATGTCGTTGAGACGAAATGACAGCAGCACGGCTTTCTTCAGCCACTGGTTGACGTGCCAACGACCGTCGCCCCGTCGCTCGGCCACGCGCGCCTTGCCGGCATCGAGCAGCTCGAGGGCGGAATTCACCGCCTTGCGTACGGCGCCCTTCGTCTTCGGGCCGATCTTGTCGCGCCCCTCGAAGGCCTGGTCGATAATGCTGGCAAGCTTGTCGGTGGACATAGGCACTCCGGCTATTTCGCTGCGGTTTGTCGGGGCCCGGGGGAGGGATGTCAAGCGGCGGCAGCCGGGCTAAGCTTGCGGCCCGGGAGAAACGCGCATGAACCGTCCATTTGCACGCTTGGCTTCGAGCTTGATCCTGCTGTTGCTCGGCAGCATACCGGCGTTTGCGCATCACCTGATGGGCGGCCGCACACCGGCGACCTTTACCGAAGGCCTGTTGTCTGGGCTCGGCCATCCGGTGATTGGCCTCGATCATTTCGCGGCCGTCGTGGCTGTTGGCTGTCTTGCGGCCGCGCATCGGGTAGCACCCGCGCTCGCGATCGGCTTCGTGCTGGCGATGATGGCGGGTGTGGCGCTGCATTTGCACGGCACGACTGTGCCCGGCGCGGAAATTCTGGTGGCGTTGTCCGTTATTTTTCTTGGCGCATTCATGTTACGCACACGCGATGTGACAGCCGTTACCGCGTTCATGCTGTTCACCGTTGTCGGCCTCATCCACGGTTATGCACTCGGTGAATCGATTTATGGCGCGGAGCCGACCCCGCTCTATGCCTATTTGCTCGGCCTCGCCGTCATACAGAGCGCTATTGCGCTGGCCGCGATGCAAATGACGCGGTCGCTGGGTGAGCGCGCGGCGGTCATGTCGCCGCTGCGTCTTGTCGGCGCCGGCATTGCAGGCGTCGGATTGGCCGTTCTGATGCAGCAGATTGTGCCGGCCGCTTGATTAGCGCGCCGCAATGCGCTCGAGAAATCCTGTGAGATTGTCGGTCAGATGATCGACGTAGGGCGCGTCGCGTCCTTCGAGTTCCCAGGCTTCGCGGAACACCTCGCGCTGGCCTTCTGGCACCACCAGCACCGTCGTCATGCCGAGCGCGTGCGGTGTCTCCAGATTGCGCGCCAGGTCCTCGAACATTGCGGCCTTCGCAGCGTCGACGCCGTGGCGGGCGAGGAATCGCCGGTAGACCTGCGGCAGCGGCTTGGGATCGAGATCGGCCGCCGCGATATCGAACACGTCCTCAAAATGCTGGTGGATCTCGAGCCTCTTCATCACGGTTTCGGCGTGCTTACGCGTGCCATTGGTGAGAATGAGCTTGCGGCCCGGTAGTTTTTCCAGCGCGGCGCCGAGCGCGGGATTGGGCGTGAGCGGTGAATGATCAATTTTATGGACGAAATCGAGATAGTCGTCCGGCTTCATGCCGTGCTCGGCCATCATGCCGCGCATCGTGGTCCCGTAGCGCTTGTAATAGTCCTTCTGCACCCGAAAGGCCTCATCCTTCGACACCTTCAGGAAATCGGAAACGTAGGCGCGGATGCGGTCATCGACTTGCTGCCAGAGATTGAGGTGATGCGGGTAGAGTGTGTTGTCGAGATCGAACACCCAGGTTTCGACATGGCCGAAACCGCGCGGCGCGGGACGAGGTATTGCCGGCACGAGATTATTGTTCCTTGAAGCGCACGATCATCGATGGCTGGGCGCCCAGATCGATGACGGCAAAGCCGGCGGAGTTCAGACCGCGCGTTGCGCAATCCTTGTGGTCGGACACCTCGAAGCGGCCGTCGCGCGTACAGAGCGCAACCGTGCCGCCCCAGGCCAGCGGCGTGTCGCCGCGTTTGACGGTGCGGCCATTGCTGTCAACCGCTTCCGCATAACTGTAGAGGCGGTGCGGATCGCCGCGCAGATCGGGCCGCACGCATTGTCCGGCCTCGATTCGATACCAGCCGCGCGTGACGATGGCGCCCATCTCAACGAGTCCGAGTGAGGCCATCACGGCGTATTTGGTGTCATTGCACCAGGAGAAACCGACGCCTTCCGGCTTGATTGCGGCCTCGATCAACGTGTCGAAGAAATTCGCCGCCGATGCAGCGTCGGAGGCCAGCTTGCGGTCGGTCAGGAATTTCGCGAGTGCGGTCTGCGTCTTTGCGCCCTGTACCCCGTCGATCGGATAAGCATCATAGCCGGCGATCACCAGCAGCCGCTGGATACCGGCAAGCCGCGCCTGGGCGTCGTCATAGTCGGCCTCTTCCGCCAGATTGACGATCGGCCCCTTGGGCGAATCCGACGGCTTGGCGGCGCTGAAATGCGCCTGCTGGCTTGCCGGGCAGCCGCGCGCGCTCGCAATGTCGAAGTCGCCGTTGCGGATGCAGAATTCCGCCTGTCCGTCCTGCGGCATCGGCGTGCTGCCATAGACCGGTGGTGTGCGTGAGTGGACGTAGACCATGTCGACGTCGAGCGGCCCGTCGGCAATCTGGCGGCATTGCCCAGGGTCGAGGCGGAACCAGCCGCGCGTCGCAACATTGGCGCGCTTTTCGAGGCCGATCGCCGTTTCCATGCGGTAGCTGGTGCGGTTGCACAGCGTAAGTTCGGCGTGTGCCGGCGCTGCGGCCAGCAGGACGATTGACGCCGCAGCCGTGATGATGAGACCGCGAATCATGCGGCCATGCTAGCGGAAGCGGGCAGCCGATGGGGAGGCGCGGCGACCTACCGGTGCATCAGCGTGCCGACGCCGTGATCGGTCAGCAGTTCCAGCAGCACGGCGTGCGGGACCTTGCCGTCCATGATCACGACGCCTTCCACGCCTTGATCGAGCGCGTAGATGCAGGTCTCTACCTTGGGGATCATGCCGCCGGAAATGGTGCCATCGGCGATCAGCTTGCGCGCATCCGCGACCGACAGCTCGGTGATGAGATTTTTCGATTTGTCGAGCACGCCGGGCACATCGGTCAGCAACAGCAAGCGCTTGGCCTTGAGGGCGCCCGCGATCGCGCCTGCAAAAGTATCGGCGTTGACGTTGAACGTGCCGCCATTGGCCGACGTCGCGACCGGCGCCAGCACGGGGATCATCTCGCGCCCGATCACCTGGTTGAGCACGTTCACGTCGACTTTTTCCGGCTCACCCACAAAACCGAGATCGATGACCTTTTCGATGTTGGAGTCCGGATCGACCACGGTGCGGCTGACCTTGCGCGCCTGCACCATGTTGCCGTCCTTGCCGCATAGACCGATCGCCTTGCCGCCGGCGGCGTTGATGTAACCGACAAGCTGCTTGTTGATCGATCCGGCTAGCACCATTTCGACGATCTCGACGGTCTTGGCATCCGTGATGCGCAGGCCGGCTGCGAACTCGGATTTGATGCCGAGCTTCTTGAGCATGGCCTCGATCTGCGGACCGCCGCCATGCACGACCACCGGATTGATCGCGGTTTGCTCGAGCAAGACAATGTCGCGGGCAAAATCGCGCGCCATCTGTTCCTGGCCCATGGCGTGCCCGCCGTATTTCACCACGACGGTTTCCTCGTCGTAGCGCTGCATGTGAGGCAGTGCCTCGGACAGGATCCGGGCCTGTTCTTGCGGGTCGATCTTGGGCGCTTTGCTCATTATCTCGGCCTCGAGTGGCGAAGCGGTTCTAGCCGATGCGACCGGCTCCCGACAATGAGTTATCGCTTTCTCTCATCCAGCAGGCGGGCAATGGCGGCGCGCAATTCAGGCATCCCTGTCCCGTCGTGGGACGAGGTCGCTATTACTGTCGGGAAGGCCGCCGCCCGTTTGGCCAGCGCGGCTTCGACCGCAGCGATTCGGCCGGGGAGCTCCGAAGGCTTTACTGAGTTGCATTTGGTCAGGATGACCTGATGGCTGACGGCCGCCTGGCTCAGCGCGTCGAGCGCGGGATCGTCGGTCGGCTTGAGGCCATGGCGGGCGTCCACCAGAACGTAAATGCGGGCCAGGTTACTGCGGCCGCGCAGGAAGGCGTCGATCAACGCAGTCCATGCCGCGATCTTGGTTTTCGCGGCGGCGGCATAGCCGTAGCCCGGCATATCCACGACATTGAGATTTTCCCCGCCGTTGAAGAAGATCAATTCCTGTGTGCGGCCTGGGGTGCGCGAAATGCGCGCGAGACCTTTGCGGCCGGTGAGGGCGTTGATCAGGCTTGACTTGCCGACATTGGAGCGACCGGCAAATGCAATCTCTACGCCGCGCATCGGCGGCAGCGACGCGGGCGTGCCGGCGGCCGCGACAAACTGCCAGTCCACGGCGAACAGGCGCCGGCCGGCCTCGATTTCAGAGCGTGTGAATTCCTCGGTCGTCATGCCGATACTTGTTGCACGGCTCGTTGGATGCCGCCACGCCCGCAGCCCGCGCCTTTGCTCACGTCGGCCGGTCGGCTATTCCTGGGTTACTTTTTTTTTTGGAAAAGCCGTTTGATGCTTCCCCACGTACCCTTCAGGTTGTCAAAGAGCTCGATCTTGGCGCCGTGCTTTCGCATGATGATGCTTTGCTGCGCCACCGACAACGAGTTGTTCCACGCCCAGTAGATCACCAGCCCGGCGGGGAAGTTCGCGAGCATGAAGGTGAAGATCAGCGGCATCCAGTTGAAGATCATCTGCTGCGTCGGATCTGGCGGCGCGGGATTGAGCTTCATCTGCACCCACATGGTCACGCCCATGATGAGCGGCCACGCACCGAGGTGCAGGAAATGGCCGATCAACGGCAGCATGGTCGGGTCAACCGGGATGAGACCGAACAGATTGAAGATATTTGTGGGGTCCTGCGCCGACAGGTCGTGAATCCATCCGAAGAAGGGCGCATGGCGCATTTCAATCGTGACGAACAGCACCTTGTAGAGCGAGAAGAAGACCGGGATCTGGATAGCGATCGGCAGGCAGCCCGCCAGCGGGTTGATCTTTTCCCGTTTGTACAGCTCCATCAGTTCCTGCTGCTGCTTGGCCTTGTCGTCGGCGTAGCGCTCGCGCAAGGCGGTCATCTGCGGCTGCACCGCCTTCATCTTCGCCATCGACGCGTAGGATTTGTTCGCCAATGGGAAGAACGCGGCCTTGATCAGCACGGTGACGATCAGGATCGCGAGGCCGAAATTTCCGACGAGGTGGTAGAGATAGTCGATCGCAAAAAAGAGCGGCTTGGTGATGAAGTAGAACCAGCCCCAGTCGATCAGTAGATCGAAGCGGTTGAGGTTGAGCTGTTTTTCGTACTCGTTGACCACGGCCACTTCCTTGGCGCCGGCGAACAGGCGCGCGTTGGCGGAGCCGGTCGCGCCCGGAGCAATGGTCTGTGCGTCGAGCAGGTAGTCGGTCTGATAGGTCGGCACACTGCCAAGCGTACCAGTAGAGAAGCGCGCCTTTAGGCGCGCCGTCGTGTCGGGCACCAGCACGGCTGCCCAATATTTATCGGTAATGCCGAGCCAGCCATTGGTCACGTCAAAATTGACGGCCTTTTTCTCGGCGATGTTCTTGTAGGTGTATTCCTGCAGTCCGGATTCGCCGAGCACGCCGACCAGACCTTCATGCAGAATGTAGTAGCCGGCGGTCTGCGGCGTGCCGTGACGGGAAATCAACGCATAAGGGTAGAGCGCGACCGGGCTCGAGCCCTTGTTGGTGACCTCATCCTTGATCGAGAACATGTATTTGTCATCGACCGTGATGGTGCGGTGGAATTCCAGACCTTCACCGTTGTCATAGGTCAGGGCCACCGGGTGCGAGACGCCGAGCGCGCCAGATCCTGACTGCTTCCACACGGTATCCGCGGTCGGTAACTTCACATTGGTGCCGGCCGTCCCGGTCCAGCCGAATTCTGCGTAGAACGGGTCGGCGGTGCCGGATGGCGAGAGCAACACGATAGGCGGCGACTTCGGATCAACGGTCTCGCGAAACTTAACCAGCGCCAGATCGTCAATGCGCCCGCCCTTGAGTGCAATCGAGCCCTGCATGCTTCCGGTCGCAATTGGCACGCGCGGGCCGGCAGCGAGTGCTGCCGCGCGATCGATTGGTGCTTCCGCCGGAGGCGCTGCGGCCGGGCCGGGCATTTGCGCCGGGCCGGCTTGCGTCGGCGGTGCCTGGCCGGGCTGAGCGGGCGCCGGTGCGTTCGGTTTCTGCGCCTGCTGTTGCGACTGGAGTTGTTCCTGGCGCGCTTTTTCCTGCGGAACGGCAAAGAAATATTGCCAGCCGAGCAGGACCAGCGCCGACAGCGCGATGGCGAGGATGGTATTTTTATTGTCGGTCATCTGGATTCCATATTGCCGCCGCGCCCCGCGTGTACTCGTCGCAAAGCCCCTTCGAATTCCTGCGTCATCCGGGCAAACGGCAGTTCGAGCGCTGCACGCCGTCCGACCAGCACATAATCATGTCCGGCGCGCAGCCGGGTGGCGGCTGAAAGCCGCACGATTTCCCGCAGGCGGCGGCGAACCCGGTTGCGCTCGACGGCATTGCCGACCTTCTTCGATACCGTAAAGCCGAAACGGGCAGGTCCTTGGTCGCGACGATTGCGTGCTTGCAGCACGAAAGCGGCGGCGGGTGCCTTCGTCCCGGTCGCCGTGGCCAGAAAATCCGCCCGTTGCCTCAGTCTTTCCATGAAAGCAATGCGCGGTCTTGCAGCCGCCGTCAGGCGGACAACCGCTTGCGTCCGCGCCCCCGGCGCGCCGACAAGACCCTGCGTCCACCTTTGGTTGCCATGCGCGCGCGGAAACCGTGTCGGCGCTTGCGTACGAGCTTGCTCGGTTGATAGGTCCGCTTCACGTTTAGGATCTCCGCTGGACGCGCCTTGGGCAAAGAGGACGATGTCCTCAAAATGCCAAGTAAACCCGAAGTCTTTCGGGCCGGCACACGATTTGCGCGGCTTATAAGGGAGGGGCCTTGGCCCGTCAATGCGACGGCTATTTTACCGGTGTTGCGGGGTCAAAACGCCTCACAAGGCGGTGAGACGCCCCCGGTTGGACCGGCGCCTCGTGTATATAGTGTAAATGTCTGCTCGCTTGCCTCCCGCCGACCAGCCGCGCGGCTTCGCTTGGCGGCTGCTGCCATTGGTGGTGATCATCGTCCTTACCGCCGTAGCCTATTTTGCGGTTGGCGAGGAGACCATCTCGCTCCAAGGCCTGGTCCGGCATCGCATGGCCATATTCGGCTTTGTATCGAGTCACCGCGTGCTCGCCCTGCTCACCTACATCGGTATCTACATCGTTACGGTTGCCATCTCGGTGCCGGGGGCAGCCTTTCTGACGGTCGCCGGCGGATTTCTGTTTGGGCCGTTGGGAGGTGCTGCGGCCGCGGTGGTTGGCGCGACCATTGGCGCGACGTTTATCTTTCTGGTGGCGCGTACGGCACTCGGCGAGCCCTTGCTGCGGCTTGCGGGCCCGCGCGCCAACCAGCTTGCCAAGGGCTTTCGCGAAGACGCCTTCAGCTATCTTCTGTTCTTGCGGCTGGTGCCGGTATTTCCGTTCTTCGTGGTCAACCTCGTGCCGGCCCTCGCCGGTGTGCGGCTTGGACCATTCATTGCCGCCACTGCGCTCGGCATTATCCCTGCCGCCGTCGTTTTTGCGTTGGCGGGCACGGGGCTCGACAGCGTGATCATGGCGCAGAAGGAAGCATATGATCAGTGCATCGCATCAGGCAGATCGGGTTGTCGCATGGTGTTCGAAACCTCGGACGTGTTCACGGCGCAACTGATCGTGGCGCTGATCGCGCTCGGGCTACTGGTGTTGATGCTGGTCGTGCTCCGTCACTGGCGCGCCCGCTCGCGCGCCGTCATGTGATATCAACGTTATTATTGTGGGTCAGAGCTCAGGGCCATGACGGAAGTGCTCGCGCCGGACCTTTGCGTGATTGGAGGCGGACCCGGCGGGTTGTCGGTCGCCGCGGCTGCTGCTGCGTTCGGAGTGCCGATCGTCCTGATCGAACGCGGCAAGATGGGCGGCGATTGCCTCAACACCGGGTGCGTGCCATCCAAAGCACTTTTGGCGGCGGCCAAACGCGCCGCGTTGATCCGCAATGCAGAGAACTTCGGCGTCGCTGTCCAAAGTACCGGAGTTAATTTTGCCAAAGTGCACGATCACGTGCAGAGCGTCATCGCAGCGGTCGCTCCGGCTGACTCCGTTGAGCGTTTCACCGGGTTGGGTGTTCGAGTCATTCAGGCAGCGGCGAGATTTAAAGACCGCAAGACAGTGATTGCCGGCGATATTGAAATCCGCGCCCGCCGTTTTGTCGTGGCGACCGGATCGGTGCCATCAGTTCCCGCAATTCCCGGCATCGACGACGGGGCATATCTCACGACCGACAGCATCTTCGATCTCAAAGAGAGGCCGGAGCATCTCGTTATCGTTGGCGGCGGCTCGGCTGGTCTGGAGCTGGCGCAGGCCTTTCGCCGCCTGGGCAGCTCGGTGACCGTTCTGGAAGCGGCGCAGCCGCTTGCGCAGGACGATCCGGAATGTGCCGCCATCGTGCTCGATCAGCTCGAACGCGAGGGTGTGGTTATCCATCGTGCGGTGAACGTCGTTGCGATCACACATGCCGGTTCGGCCGCGACCGTGACCATCGAAACCGCGGGCGCCGAACAAACCATTACCGGCAGCCACCTGTTGATTGCCGCCGGACGAAAGCCCGCTATTGATGAGCTCGACCTCACCGCCGCGCGAATTCGCCACGATCACGCCGGCATTGCCGTGAACAGAAAGCTGAAGACCAGCAACCGGCGCGTCTATGCGGTCGGCGATTGTGCGGCGGGGCAATTAAAGTTCACGCATGCGGCCAGCTATCATGCCGGCCTGGTGATCCGGAATGCGCTGTTCCGTCTTCCCGTGCGCGTCAACAATGACGCCGTTCCGCGGGTGACCTTTACCGAGCCCGAGCTTGCGCAAGCCGGCTTGACCGAAGCGCAGGCGCGCGTTCGCCGGATGAAGATCCGTGTTGCGCGCTGGCCCTATCATGATAATGACCGCGCGCAGACCGAGCGCGCGACACACGGTCACATAAAAGTCATCACCACACGGGAAGGTAGAATAGTAGGCGCCAGCATTGTGGGGGCGCAGGCCGGTGAGTTGATAGGCATGTGGGCATTCGCGATTGGGCAACGTCTGAATATCCGCGCATTGACCGGCATCGTTCTGCCTTACCCCACTTTTGGGGAACTCGGAAAACGTGTAGCCATCGACTTCTTCGCGCCTGGTTTGACGAGTCCTTGGGTGCGGCGCATCATTGGCTGGATGCGAATCTTTGGTTGAGGCGAATTTGGAATCGGGAATCGAACCAGGCAGCGCAAGCGATTCGGAGCCGAGGCCGGCGCGGAAACCACGCGTCGGCCTTTCCGGCAAGCTATTGTTTCTCACCATCGTATTCGTGATGGTGGCGGAAATTCTGATTTACGTACCTTCAGTCGCCAATTTTCGCCTGAACTGGCTGAACGACCGGCTGGCCGCCGCGCATACCGCCGCACTCGTGCTCGACGCCGCGCCAAGCGGCATGGTGCCGGAAAGTCTGGCCAACCAGATCCTCAAGAGCATCGGTGCCCGCGCCGTGGCAATGAAGATGGGCAATCAGCGTCGTTTGCTCGCGGCCTCCGATATGCCTTCCGAAATCGCGCAAGACATCGACATGCGGGACGTGTCGTGGTGGCATTCCATTTTCAATGCCTTCGATACGTTGCTGACCAGCAAGCCGGACGACGTGATCCGTGTCGTCGGCGCTGCGCCGATGGGCGGTGATTTCCTCGAGATCGTTCTCAACGAAGCGCCGCTCTACAAGGCGATGTGGACGTTCTCCGTAAACATCCTGCTACTGTCGCTGGCGATCTCGGGCATTACAGCAATGCTGGTGTTCTTTGCGCTCCATTATCTGCTCATCCGCCCGATGTGGCGCATCACCCGCAATATGGTTGCGTTTCGCGCTGATCCGGAAAATCCATCGCGCATCATTGCGGAGAGTGGGCGGCGCGATGAAGTCGGTACCGCCGAACATGAGCTCGCCGCCATGCAGCGTGAACTCGCCTCGATGCTGCACCAGCAGAGCCGCCTGGCGGCGCTCGGCCTGGCGGTTTCGAAGATCAACCACGATTTGCGAAACCTGCTCGCATCGGCGCAGATTTTCTCCGATCAACTCTCGACCTTGCCTGATCCAAAGGTGCAGCGCTTCGCGCCCAAGCTGATGCGGGCGCTCGAACGGGCGATCGCGTTCTGCCAAAGCACGCTCTCCTATGGCGCCGCGCAGGAGCCGGCCCCCGATCGCAAGACAATCGAGGTCGAGCCCCTGGTCGAGGAGGTGCACGAGGCGCTTGGCCTGACCCTCGATGTGCCGATCCGGTGGATCGTCGCCGTGGAACGCGGTCTCACAATGGAGGCCGATCACGATCAATTGTTTCGCGTTCTCGTTAACATCGCGCGTAATGCGGTGCAGGCGCTGGAGGCACGCGGCGCCCGCGATCCGGCGCGCGATCAAATTCGAATTACCGGACGGCGCGAAGGCAGCGTCGTTGTGATCGAAGTGTCGGATACCGGCCCGGGTGTGCCCGAAAAAGCCCGCGCCCATATGTTTCAGGCCTTCCAGGGCGCCGCGCGCGCCGGCGGTACGGGATTGGGCCTGGCGATCGCTGCGGAATTGGTGCGCGCGCACGGCGGTGATATCCGCCTGGTGCCGGGGACAATCGGCGCCACGTTCAGCATCACGATCCCGGATCGCGCAGTCGATCTGAGTACACGACGTGGTGAACGCGCCCGCGCCTGAGGGCGGGAAGAGACGGTAACGCGCGGTGTTCGTGGCATAAGGGCGCGTTACAGGTATTTTAGTAAAGGACATTGGCATGGTGCCGCCGGTGAATTTGCTCGCGGTCGCAACCGCGGTGCCGCCACACAAGCTTGAACAGCGCGCGATCGCCGACGCCGCACGCCAGGTCTATGGACGTACGTTCACGCGTTTTCCGAAACTTGCCGACGTGTTCATCAATGCCGGCATCGAAAGCCGCTATTCGGCTCGGCCTCTCGATTGGCTGTGTGCCCCGCATGATCTTGCTGAGCGCACCAACGCCTATGTTGAGAGCGCAAGTGAGTTATTCATAACGACGGCGCGCGCTGCGCTTGGACGTGCGGGAATTTCGGCGCGCGACGTGGATGTGGTCGTGACTGTGTCGTCGACCGGGATAGCGACTCCCAGCCTTGAGGCGCGCGTCGGCCCCGAAATGGGTTTTCGGCCGTCAATCATGCGGGTGCCAGTCTTTGGCCGCGGGTGTGCCGGAGGGGTTTCCGGCCTCACCCTTGGCGCGCGACTCGCGCGCGCCGAACCGGGCGAGGTCGTTCTCGTGGTCGTGGTGGAGCTGTGCACGCTCACCTCACGCACCGATCGCGGCACCAAATCGGACGTGATCTCGTCGGCATTGTTCGGCGATGGTGCCGCCGCGGCGGTGCTGCGCGCCGGACCCGATGCCGCCGCGTTGCGTGTCGGCGCTGCGGCCGAACATACCTGGCCGCGCACGCTCGATATCATGGGGTGGGTGATTGATCCGATCGGCTTCCGGGTGATGCTCTCGCGCTCGTTGCCGCGGTTCGTCGAGCAGCGCATGGCCGCGCCGATGCGGCGCTTTATCAAGTCGGCCGGGCTGCAAGCGCCGCAACTGGTTTGTCATCCCGGCGGCGCCAAGGTGCTTGACGCGATCGAAGTCGCGCTTGAATTGCAGAAAGGCACGCTACGAGACGAGCGGGAAATTCTGCGCGGCTATGGAAATATGTCGGCGCCGACGGTGCTGTTCGTTCTTGAGCGTGCCCTGCAGCGTGGCTTGCGGGGTTCGGCTATGCTGTCGGCGCTCGGTCCAGGATTCTCAGCAAACTTTCTGGCGCTTGAGGCCGCGCATGGGTGAGGGCGCGTGGCTGGTCGCATTCCTGGGCGCGCAACGCCTCGTTGAACTGGGCCTTGCGCAATTCAATACTGGGCGCCTGCGCTCAGAAGGCGGCGTCGAATTCGGGGCAGCGCATTATCCATTGATGATTGTCCTGCATGGCTTGTGGTTGCTCGGGCTGTGGGCGTTCGGTCACGATCAACCCATCAACGTGTTCTGGCTGACGGTGTTCGTGTTGCTTCAGATCGGCCGGGTATGGGTAATCGCGAGCCTGGGCCGGCGCTGGACCACGCGCGTCATCGTACTGCGCGGCGCGGTGCCGGTTGCCCGCGGGCCGTACCGCTGGATCCGGCATCCGAACTATCTGATCGTCGCTCTGGAAATCGCAGTGGTCCCGCTCGCGCTCGGCCTGCCTGGCTTCGCTCTGGTCTTTTCGATCGCCAACGCGGCGCTGGTCGCCTACCGGATCCGCGTCGAGAACGAGGCGCTGGCCTGGGCCGCAAGGCCGGCATGAGCGCGAATGGCCGCAACCCTTGCCAATAAGGGGTCAAGACGATAGCTATGCCCCCGGTCCCGCAGGCCGGTGTCCGGCGGCGGTATCAAGCGCCCGTAGCTCAGCTGGATAGAGCACCAGACTACGAATCTGGGGGTCAGGAGTTCGAATCTCTTCGGGCGCGCCACCCTTTCCGCCTCGGCGCCGGTAGCTCAGCTGGATAGAGCACCAGACTTCGAATTTGGGGGTCAGGGGTTCGAATCCCTTCCGGCGCGCCACTTCTGCGAGTTATGCCCGCTCAGCGGTCGATCGCGATGACCGGGCTACGCGCGCGCGAGACACAGATCATGATCGTGTCTTTTCGCTCATGTTCGGCCAGCACCAGGTCGCGATGATCGGCTTCGCCCGCAAGCAATTTTGTGCGGCATGTCCCGCAGGTGCCGGTTTCACATGAACTCGGCACGTCGAGACCGTGCGCTCGCAAAACTTCGAGAATGGTCTTGTCGGTCGGTACTTCAAGAATATCGCCCGAGCGCGCGAGCGTGACTTTGAATGGCTTATCGCCGGCCTTGTGCGTCTCTGCCTCGCTGAACGCCTCGAAATGGACAGCCGTGGGCGACCAGTGGTCGGTCATCGCGCGCACCGCCTCCATCAACGGCCGCGGTCCGCAACAATAAAGGTGCTCACGATTTCTTCGTTCGGCCAGGATGGGACGCAAGTCAAGCGAGCGCGACGCATCGCCCTCATCATAGTGAATGACAACCTTGCCCTCGAATTCCGGCGCGCTCAGCTCGTCGCGGAATGCGGTCGTTTCCGGCGAGCGCGAACAGTAGAACAGCCGAAAGCGTTTGCCCTCCGCCATCACCTGGCGGATCATCGCCATCATCGGCGTTACGCCAATGCCGCCGGCGATGAACAAGAAGTCCTGCGCACGTTGCGGCAACGCGAAATCATTGACCGGTGCCGTCACCGCGATTTCGTCGCCGATTTTCACGCCATCGATCAAGCTGCATGAACCGCCACGGCCGTTGCTCTCGCGTTTGACCGCGATCTGATAGCGTTCGCGTTCGGCCGGATTGTTGCACAGCGAATATTTACGCAACATTCCGTTGGGCACCCGTACGGCGATATGCGCGCCGGCCGAAAATTCCGGCAAGGGCTTTCCGTCCTGATCACGGAATTCAAGGAGATGGATGCCGCTCGCGATTTCGTCGTTGCGCGTCACGCGCAGCGGCAGGGCTATCGGTGGATCAGCAGTCGTCATTGTGTCTCTGGAGTCCGGTCAGGACACAACAAGTGGCGATTTTGCCGTTGCGAGGCAAGGGGTGGCGCGCCGTATCAGCGCGCGCCGGTGCTCACGCGCTCAATCGGGCGTGGGTTGGCCGAAGCAACGGGCGTTGCTACTGCCGTGACCGCGCCGTAGGCGTCGACAAGACCAGCGCCGAACATGGCATCGGGTCCTTTTGGTCCGAGATCCCTTGCGGTTGCCTGCAATATATTTCGTACCTTGTCCGGCGTAAGATCGGGCTTGCGTTGAAGCATCAGCGCAACGATCCCGCTCACTTCCGCCGCGGAATAGGACGTGCCGGAGGACACTTCATAGCTGCTGTCGGGAGCAGCGACGAGGATCTGTGCGCCGGGCGCGGCGATCGCAATATAGGGGCCGCGATTGGATTGCTCGAACAATTTGTCCTCGGTGTCGGTTGCGCTGACCGCGATCACATTGGGATCGGTGGCAGGATAAAGCGGCGGCGACTTCGCACCACCGTTGCCGGCGGCGGCTACCAGCACGATGCCTTTCTTGCGTGCGGCCTCGAGGCTGCGATGAATGGCGGGATCGGCTGGCCCGGCAAAACTCATATTGATGACGCGTGCGCCGTGCGCGGCGGCCCAGTCAATGCCTTTGAGGATATTGAAGGTGGTGCCCTCGGCGCCGGCATTGCTCGGGTCGAAGGCGTGCACGGCTAGAATTTTTGCAGCAGGCGCCGCGCCCATCAGTTTGCCGTGGGCCACGACCAGGGCCGCGATGGCCGTGCCATGCTTGTGCACGGCCGCGGGCTCCGTGGCCGTATCGAAGACTCCCGCAATCGATCCGGCCAATTCGGGATGCTTGATATCGACGCCGGAATCGATCACCGCGACCAGCACGTCGTCGCCTTTGGCGAGTGTGTGAGCCTGCGGCAAATGCAGCCTGGCGAGTTCATATTGCGCCGGATCGCCTTCGCTTTTGGCTGCGTTACCGATTTGGTTGTCGGCCGGGCTTTGTTGCAACGTGAACAGGTAGTTCGGCTGCGCCGATGCCACCACGCGATCGCCTTCAAGCCCGCGCACCACCGTGGCTACCGAACGGCGGTCCGGAATCCGCCAGCGGTAAAGCGTTGTGCCGGACAGCTGGAATGTCTGGCTTTCGATCCGCGTCAACTGGTGGCGTCTTTGCAGAGCATCGATCTGTTGCGCGCCGACCGAACTGGAAATCTCGATGACCACCTCGTCAGGCACCAGCCGCCGCTCGTTGGCCGACGGCGCGCCGCTCGGGCCGCGGCGGTTTGCTTGCTGCGACCGGCGGGGGGCGTCATTGACGGATCCGTCGTCGACGAAAACACCGTTGTCTTGTGGAAGCCCCATGATGATTCCCGGCACGACCGCGCCCCAGCCGGGACCGCGAAAACCGCCGCCATGGGGTCCGTTGCCGCCGCCGGTGGGTCCCATCGGCCCTCTGGGCCCGATATCGGATGATGGACCGCGGCTCATCATTTTTTGCGCCAAGGCGCTGTTGGCTGACACCGCCAGCAAGGCTGCGATGAGGCAGAGCAGGGCGGTTCGTTGGTTACACATGACGTGACCTCCGGTAACGGCGGGCGTCGTTCGATCTCACTCGGTCGTCGCGATGAAGCCGACGACCTTGTCCGCTTGCAACTTCTTCACGAGGTTGGCGAGCTCGCCCTTCGGAATGCCGGTCACCGCGACGCGGACTTTGTACAGTCCGCCGGCCATCGGCCCGGCCGCGATCGACAGCTTGTTGGCTTCTAGGAACTTGGTGATGTCGTCAGACGATGCCTGCGGCGCGAAACGAATGAGTGTAAAGGCGCCGACGCCCGGGTCGGTGCTCGGCGCCGAGGCGGTCTGATAACCGGTCTTCGTTTCCTTCAGCGCGATGTCCGCCAGCAGTCCGGCCTGCAGCAGGATTGCAATCGCGGCGGCGCTTGCCGACCAGGCCAGCGTGCGCGGCGACAGGCTTGCAAAAAATTCGGAGACCCGGCCGCCGAGATTGAAAGATCCGGCCTGCCGGCGCGCCGGCTCGGCGTCGATCGCGGCGAACAGATTTTCCATTGCGCGTGGCGACGGCGCGCCCAGCGTTTCGTTGAGGTGGATGGTTTCGCCCAACTCGTCGCGCACCAGCGCATAACGGCGGGCGAGTTCAGGATCGCGCGCGAGCGCGTCGTCAACCCGTTGGGCGTCGCGACGGCTCAGCGTTCCCGCAGCATGCCAGGGCAGCAGGTTCTCGACCTCACTGCGCTCGGGTGCGTCTTGGTTCGTCGCGTTCATGGCCAACCTCGATCTATTCCTTGCTCCTTCAGGAGCTCGGAGAGTTTCTTGCGCGCGTAGAACATACGCGTCTTCACGGTCGCCTCCGGGATGCCGACGATCTCGGCCACTTCTTCCACCGACTTCTCGTGGTAGTACACGAGGTCGATGATCTCCCGATGGTCCGCCGAGAGCCTGGTCAGGCATTGCCGCAAGGCCGAGCTCTTGTCTTTCTTTGCCAGGGTCGTTTCGGGATCGTCAGCGTGATCCTCGATCTGCCCCGCCGTCTCGTCATCCAGTTCTTCCTCCGGGCGGCGTCGTAGCGCCGACAGGGCTTTGAACCGTGCGATGCTCAACATCCATGTCGACGCGGCGGAACGGCCCTCGAACTTCCCGGCTTGCCGCCAGATGTCGAGGAAGACCTCGCTGATCAAGTCTTCCGCCGTCGCTTCGTTGCGCACCAGACGCAGTACGAACCGATACACACGAACATGGTGCCTCGCGTACAGCACCTGCATGGCGAGTCGGTCGCCGCCTGCGATCCGCGATATCAGAACTTCATCTGAAGTCGTTTGCATCGCAGGTCTAATCAACTCGTGAATGGGTCGCGTGGCGGGGCGCCCAGGTTCAATGCAATTCGAAGAAACTTGCGTGCACCGGCCGCCCCGGGGGTGATCGCAGGTAGTTTTCCCTTTTCAGGTGCTGCTGGGCAAGAGAAAGCCGCCAAATACCGGTATTTACCCGTTAATGACGTGAAAAAAGCGTCACATAGCCCCCGCCGGCAAATATCGGCATCGGGCATTGAACCTTTCCCGGGCGCGTGCCGACCCATGTTCAGGATGTGGCAATCACATCCCTTGCCACCCAGGCCCCTGAAACAGGAGAAACGTCATGTTCCGCAAGCTCGCTCTCGCCCTCGGCGCCACTGTTGTCATCGCTTCAGCCGCGCTCATCCCGACCTCTGCTTCTGCCCATATGCACGGCGGCCACGGTGGCCACGGTTGGGGCCACGGCTGGGGCTACGGCGTCGGCATCTACGCGCCGACCGCCTACGTCGCGTCCGACTGCTACTACGTCAAGCAACTCGTCAACACGCCGGTTGGCCCGCGCGTGCGCCGCGTCGCGGTCTGCGATTAGTCGAACAGCCACGGAATTAAATCACCCCGGCTTCGCCACGGCGAAGCCGGGGTTTTGTTTTTTGATAAAGCCGATATCGTCTCCTTGCATTCGGCCAAAAAACTTAGCCTTGGCCGCAGCGCAGGACGACAACAAAGGCTCCCCTTATGCTCGAAGGCTTCAAGCGATCTGAAATCAAGACCAGCGGCGCGCGCATTGTCACCGTGACCGGCGGCAGCGGACCGCCAATTCTGCTGATGCACGGCAATCCATTTAATCATCTGTCGTGGCTCAAGATTGCGCCGACGCTGGCGCGCGAATTCACCGTGGTGGCGACCGATCTGCGCGGCTACGGTGATTCCGAAAAGCCACCGGGGGGCGAGGATCATTCCGGCTATTCATTTCGCGCCATGGCGCAGGACCAGATCGAGGTCATGGCGGCGCTTGGGTTCGATCGCTTCATGGCCGCCGGCCACGATCGCGGCGGCCGCGTGCTGCATCGCATGTGCCTCGACCATCCCGCGGCAGTGACGCGCGCGGCCATCCTCGACATCATTCCGCAGCATCACCTGTTCAGCAACATCAACAAGCAGTGGGCGACGTTCTCCTGGCACTGGTTCTTCAACATTCAGCCGTTTGATATGCCCGAACGCATGATGGGCGCCGATCCAGACTGGTTCATCGAAAAGAAGCTGGCGAAGACAAAGCAGGGCCTGAGCTTTTTCGACCAGGACGCGCTCGCCGAATACAAGCGCTGCTTCCGCAACCCGCAAACAATCCATGCGATCTGCGAGGACTATCGCGCCTGCGCCGGCATCGATCTCGCCATGGATACCAAGGATTTCGAGGCTGGCCGCAAGATCGAATGCCCCGTGCTCCTGCTATGGGGTGCGACCGGCGGCGTCGGCCGCAACAGCAGACCGGGACCAGCGGAAATCTGGCAGCGCTATGCGTCCAACATCATCGGCGCCAAAGCGCTGCCGTGCGGACACTATTTGTCCGAGGAAGCGCCGCAAGAAACCACGGCGGCGCTGCACGAGTTTTTGACCGCAAAACTCTAGATCGCCGTCGGCGTCGGCATGTCGAGGAAGCCGCGCACGGCGTGCCAGAACAGATGCCGATTGAGGGCAACTGCCACCGAATGCGCGGTGTTCGGCAAAATCACCAGCTGCTTGTCGCCATGCGGAAGCTGACGGTAGAAGTCGAAAAGATCCTCGACGGTAGCGATGCCGTCATATTCGCCACGTACAAGCAACACAGGCACCTGAACCTTGACAGGATCGACGACCGGCAGGTTGGCGGTCATGTCGAGATAGGTGCCGGTGGGCACCTGATCGCCGAATTGCAATTCGACGTCGGCAAGCACTTTGCCGACAGCAGGATCGGTGGTGCCGGCCTTGTCGCGCGTAAAGATACTCTCGATCATGGCGCGATCGCGCTTGCGCATGTTGTGCGTCCGGAAATACTCGAGCTGTTCGGCGCGCTTCTTGAGCGTCGGGGATTCGGTGCCTTTATACGTGAACGCGGCAAGCACCAGGCGGTCGACGTGTTGCGGCTCCAGGGTGGCGTAGAGTCCGGCGCGCAAGGCGCCGGATGATTCACCCATGAAGTGCGCCTTTTGCCGGCCGGTTTCCTTTACGATGACCTGCATCGCGGCCTTGAGATCCTGCGCGCCGCTGGCGATGTCGGAATTGCCGCTGGTGCGTCCCGACTTGCCGTAGTTTTCATGATCCATGGTCCAGACGTCGAAGCCCCAACGTGCGAACACATTCATCATGGAGTATTCGCCATGCCCGGGCGTATCGAGATCGAAAATGCGCCAGGTCACGGACGAGCCGTGGACCAGAAAGAGGATTGGGCGCGAGGGTTCGCCGGATTTGGGCGCACCGAGCCGTTTGCGGAATATGTAGAGCGGAACATCGCCCTTCTTCGTCCAATAGTCCTGCGTCCAGATCGGGGCGGCGTCCTCGGCTTGCGCCGGCGGCGCCAGGCCGGACAGAAGCCCTGCGCCAACACCCAAGCCGGCGTTTTTGAGAACGGTACGACGAGGGAAACTAGGGTCGGATTTGCTCATGGACGCCTCCCGATGGGCCACCATTTCAGTCGGTCGGCGGCCTTATTTAGGACAGACTAGCAGATTGACGAAACGGCGGGCAGTCCACTCGCCCAGCGGGGTTAGTTCTGCTAGGGGTCGGTCAAGACGCGCTTGGGCGCGTGGCGCCCAAGGTTATAAGGCCGGCGCGAACCGGAGGAATGATGGTTAAGTCGCTGCGCGCGGTGGCGCGATTTTTTCAGCATACGATCGGCTGGAATCGGATCGGGGTGCTCCTGAGCATCGCCATCATTACGATCGCAGTGGTGGTGCTCTTCCACATGCTGCGCGACATCAATGTCGATGAAGTGCTTGCCGCGCTGAAAGCCACCGAACCGCGCCATATCGCCGCTGCGGCATCCTTTGTTGCCTGCGGTTATTTCACACTAACCTTCTATGACTGGTTTGCCCTGCGCACGATCGGTCGCAACGAAATTCCGTACCGCATCGCCGCGCTCACCGGCTTCACCAGCTATTCGATCGGACACAATATTGGCGCGACCGTCTTTACCGGGGGCGCCGTGCGCTACCGCATCTACTCTTCCTACGGGCTCGACGCCGTTGAAGTGGCGAAGATCTGTTTTATCGCCGGCCTGACATTCTGGTTAGGCAATGCCACGGTGCTCGGTCTCGGCGTGACCTATCATCCGCAGGCGGCTGGACCGATCGATCAGCTACCGCCATGGATCAACCGCGGCATCGGCATCGCCATGCTGGTGGTGCTTACGTCATATGTCAGCTGGGTGTGGAGCGCGCCGCGCGAGATCGGGCAGGGCGAATGGAAGGTCCATTTGCCGAGCGGGCCGTCCACCTTGCTGCAGATTTGCATCGGCATCCTCGACCTCGGCTTTTGTGCGCTTGCGATGTACATGTTGCTGCCGGACGAACCGAACGTCGGATTCGTGACGATGGCGGTGGTGTTCGTTTCGGCGACGTTGCTTGGCTTTGCCAGTCACGCCCCCGGCGGCCTTGGCGTGTTCGATGCCGCGATGTTGGTGGCGCTGTGGCAATTCGACAAGGAGTCCGTGCTGGCCGGACTGCTTTTGTTCCGGTTGCTCTACTACATTGTGCCGTTCGCGATCGCGCTGATCATTCTCGGTTCGCGGGAATTGTGGCTCAATATGCACGGCAGGCGGCGGGCAATGGAGGCCAAGGTCATAACGTCTGCGACCGCTCCCATCCGCAGCGAGATCGAAACCGAAAAAACAGACGCCGATTGATCATGGCGATAGATGAAGACCGCCGCGACTTCCCATCCGCCGCCGGATTGGCAAGTCGATTGCGCAGCGCATGGCGAGTTTTGCGCGGCCGGACCAATTCCGTAACCAGTGGGGAAACCGTGCGCGCGCCCGGACGTGCACTCGCTCACCCCCAGATTTTGCTGGTCGAGCAGCTTATCGCAGGTTTTCCGAGTGCGGCAATCGTGCTCGACCGCGAGAGCCGGGTGATCGCGTTCAACGAGGCGGCAACTGGTATAGCGCCGGCCTTGCGGCGCGGCGAGCCCGCCCTGATCGCGTTGCGTATGCCCGATCTGGTCGATGCAATTCGTCGCGCAGCCAAACGGGGGGAGCCGCAGCGCGTGGAGTTTTTCGAGCGCGTACCGCTCGATCGTTGGTTCGAGGCCTTCGTGACCCCGCTCACGCTCTCGACCGGTGTCGGCGCGGCGACTGATGTCTTGCTAATGACGTTCAACGATCTCACGCCCTTGCGCCGGGTCGAGGAAATGCGCGCCGACTTTATTGCCAATGCCAGCCACGAGTTGCGCACCCCGCTCGCGGCGCTGCTTGGTTTCATCGAAACCCTTCAAGGCACGGCAAAGGACGATTCCGCCGCGCGGGAAAAATTCCTCGCGATCATGCAAGGGCAGGCGACCCGCATGGCCCGTCTCATCGACGATCTGCTGTCGCTGTCGCGCATCGAACTCAATGCGCATTTGCAGCCAAACACGCCGGCCGATCTGGCCACGATTGTGCGGCAGGTGGTTGACGGCTTGCAGACGCTGGCGCGCGACCGCGGCGTCGAGATCAAGGTCACGTCGCCACCGGACTCATTGATGGTGCTGGGCGACCGGGATGAATTGATCCGCGCGCTGGAAAACCTGGTCGAAAACGCGCTCAAATACGGCGCCGCCGGCAAACGCCTCGATATTACGCTTGCGCGTGGCCAGACCCGCGGCGGCACGCCCGAGGCGCGCATAGCGGTACGTGATTACGGTCCTGGCATTTCGCCTGAACATCTGCCGCGGCTGACGGAGCGATTCTATCGTGTCGATGTCGCCGACAGTCGGGCGCAAGGTGGCACGGGGCTCGGCCTGGCCCTGGTTAAGCATGTGCTTAACCGGCATGGCGGGCGCCTGACAATCGAAAGCACTTTGGGCCAAGGCGCGATGTTCACAATGCATCTGCCCTTACGCACCGGCGATTCCACCGCATCTCACGAAATCTGATTAAGTTCAGCGACTTAGGTTGTCATGTAACTGTCACCGAAGCTTTATAGAACGGTGACATGCGACGCTTATGGCTGACCCCGACTTCGGATTTTCGCGAGCCAAGAACAAACGAAAAAACGTCCGAAGCCGTCGTGGAGAGCGTTTTTAGAGCAACAGCGGACGTCCGAGCGATTGGACGTGGGGACATCAGGACCGGGGGCCCGCTGCGGCCCGCGTTCGTCCTTGACCGCAAACATGGAGAGAACCTGTGAAACACTGGACCGCATTGGCAGCTGCCGGCTTCATCGCCGCCGCCGCGTTCGTTCCGGCCAACGCTGCCGACATCTCTGGTGCCGGCGCCACCTTCCCCTATCCGATTTACGCCAAGTGGGCGGACGCCTACAAAAAAGTCACCGGCAACGGATTGAATTATCAGTCGATCGGTTCAGGTGGCGGCATCAAGCAGATTACCGCTCGCACCGTGACATTCGGCGCGTCCGACATGCCGCTGCAGCCGGCCGAACTCGAAAAGATCGGCGTTATCCAGTTCCCGACTGTGATGGGTGGCATTGTCCCTGTTGTGAATCTCGACGGTATCAAGAGCGGCGAACTCACGATCGACGGCCCAACGCTCGCGAGAATCTATCTCGGCGAGATCACCAAGTGGGATGATCCGGCGCTCAAGAAGCTGAACCCGAATGCCAAGCTGCCGTCGCAGGCAATTGCGCTTGTCCACCGTTCGGACGGTTCCGGCACCACCTTCATCTTCACCAACTATCTTTCGAAAGTCAGCGAAGGCTGGAAGTCGAAAGTCGGCAGCAACACCTCGGTTGAGTGGCCGGCTGGGATCGGCGCCAAGGGCAACGAAGGCGTCGCGAATAATGTCGGTCAGACCAAAGGTTCGATCGGCTATGTGGAAACCGCCTATGCCAAGCAGAACCACCTGACCATGACGAAGATGGTCAACAAAGACGGTCAGACAGTTGAGGCAACGCCGGAAGCCATCATGGCTGCTGCCGGCGGCGCCGACTGGGCACACGCGCCTGGCTTCTACATGATCCTGACTGACTCGCCGGGCGCCAAGTCCTGGCCGATCGCGGGTGCGACCTTCATTCTGCTGCCCAAGCAGCCGAAAGATCCGGCTGCGACCAAGGAAGCACTCAAGTTTTTTGAATGGGCCTACAAGAACGGCGACGAGATGGCTTCCGCGCTGGACTACATCCCGATGCCCGACAACGTCGTCGACCTGATCGCCGCCAAATGGAAGAGCGACATCAAGGACGATAGTGGCAAGCCCGTATACTAGGACCGATGTGGTTGGGAAGAGGCGTCCGCCGGCGCCTTTTCCTTGTCCACTGCTGATGAATACGCGTCTTGTAATGCGGTCGACAGGCCGCTTGAGTGGCTCCCCCGATGCGGGTTTAGTCAGAGGGAGAGCCGGATGCAGCCTTCGGGGAGGCGATCCGTGGTTGATGTAGCGTTCCAAGGCGGAGCCGCCATGACGACCCCCCAGGTCGATCGCGCAAAAGTGCTGCGGCGTCTGCAATTGGGCGACGCACTTTATCGCCATCTCACCCGCGCAGCCGCCATCACTGTTCTTGTCATTCTGGGCGGCATCATCATTTCCCTGTTCGACGGGTCGTGGCTGGCGCTACGGACCTTTGGTCTGAATTTCTTGCTGGTCGACACCTGGAACCCGGTCACGGAGAAGTTCGGCGCGATTGCACCGATCTACGGCACACTGGTCACATCGTTCGTCGCGATGTTGATCGCGGTGCCGGTCGGCCTGTTCATTGCGTTGTTCCTCACAGAATTGTGCCCGATGTGGCTGCGTCGCCCGATCGGCATAGCCATCGAGCTGCTCGCCGGCATCCCCAGCATCATCTACGGCATCTGGGGTCTGTTCGTGTTCGCGCCGTTCCTGCAGCAATATGTGCAGCCGTTCCTGATCAATGTATTCGGCGAAATCCCGGTGCTCTCAACATTGTTCGCCGGCCCGCCCTACGGCATCGGCATCCTGACCGCGGGTTTGATCCTCGCAATTATGGTTCTGCCTTTCATCACCTCGATCTCGCGCGACGTGTTCACCGCCGTGCCGCCGGTGCTCAAGGAAGCCGCCTACGGTCTTGGCTGCACGACCTGGGAGGTCGTGCGTTACGTCGTGCTCCCTTACGCGCGTGTCGGCGTTATCGGCGGCGTAATGTTGGGGCTCGGGCGCGCGCTCGGCGAAACCATGGCGGTCACCTTCGTGATTGGCAATGCGCATCGCATATCCGGCTCGCTGCTCGCGCCAGGCACGACGATCTCCGCAACCATCGCCAATGAATTCACGGAGGCGGTCGGCGATCTCTACACGTCTGCGCTTATAGCGCTCGGTTTGATCCTGTTCGTCATCACCTTCATCGTACTGGCGGCGGCCCGCTACATGCTGATGCGTCTCAATGCGCGGATCGGAGTTTGACGATGGCGCTCTATGAAACCCGTCGCCGCCGCAATGCCGTCGCCGTTACGATGTCGGTCGCTGCCACGTTGTTCGGGCTGACCTGGCTCGTCGTGATCCTGGGCGTGCTGCTGTGGAAAGGCTTCAGCGGCCTGTCGCTCGATGTTTTCACCCAGATGACGCCGCCACCTGGCGCCGCCGGCGGACTGCTCAATCCGATTGTCGGCAGCCTGGTTCTCACATTCATTGCAGTTGCGATCGGCACACCGCTCGGCATACTGGCCGGAACCTACATGGCGGAATATGGCCGTTACGACCGCCTCACCACCGTGGTGCGCTTCATCAATGACATTCTGCTGAGCGCGCCGTCTATTGTCGTCGGGTTGTTCGTCTACGAAATTATGGTCGCCCGCATGGGGCATTTCTCCGGTTGGGCCGGCGCGGTGTCGCTCGCAGTCATCGTAGTGCCGGTGGTGGTGCGCACGACCGAGGACATGCTCACGCTTGTCCCGGACACGCTGCGTGAAGCTGCCGCGTCCATCGGTCTGCCGCGCTCGCTCATGATCCGGAAGGTCGCCTATCGCGCCGCCCAGGCCGGCATGGTCACCGGCGTGCTGCTGGCGGTGGCGCGGATTTCGGGCGAAACGGCGCCGTTACTCTTTACCGCTCTCAATAATCAATTCTGGAGTCTCGATCTCAACGCTCCGGTCGCCAGCCTGCCAGTGGTTATCTTCCAGTTTGCGCTGAGTCCTTACAAAGACTGGCAGGATCTCGCCTGGACCGGTGCTCTCATCATCACGCTGGCGGTGCTTGCATTGAGTATCGTCGCGCGGACCCTCGCGGCACAGGGAAAATCGTCATGAGTGTAGCAGCTATCACCGTTCCGACCGTCACCCATACGCCGGCAAGCGCCGGGGATCTCACCGAGAAGATATCGATCCGTGATCTCGATTTCTTTTACGGGGATAACCGCGCGCTCAAAAACATCAACGTGCCGCTCTACCAGGGCAAGGTAACCGCTTTCATCGGTCCCTCGGGCTGCGGTAAGTCGACGCTGCTGCGTATCCTCAACCGGATGTATGATCTTTATCCAAACCAGCGCGCCGCCGGCCATGTCCGGCTCGACAACGACGACATTTTGTCTCCGTCGCAGGATCTCAACCTGCTCCGCGCCAAAGTCGGAATGGTGTTTCAGAAGCCGACGCCATTCCCGATGACGATCTATGAAAATATTGCATTCGGAATCCGGCTCTATGAGCGGCTGCCGAAGTCGGAACTCGATGATCGGGTCCGCCGTGCGCTTGAGCGCGCTGCGCTGTGGGGAGAAGTCAAGGACAAGCTCGGCGCCAATGGGTTATCGCTCTCCGGTGGCCAACAGCAGCGCCTGTGCATTGCCCGGACCGTCGCAGTGCAGCCCGAGGTGATCCTGTTCGACGAGCCGTGCTCAGCGCTTGATCCGATCTCCACCGCCAAGATCGAAGAACTGATGGATGAACTCAAGGATGACTACACGATCGCCATCGTGACCCACAACATGCAGCAGGCCGCCCGTGTGTCGGATTTTACGGCCTTCATGTATCTCGGCGAGCTGGTGGAGTTCGGGGAAACGACCCGTATCTTCACGACTCCCAAGGATCGCCGCACTCAGGATTACATCACCGGGCGCTTCGGCTAGCACATGATCAGGATCTGATCGAAAGATGACGCCAATGACCGACCATACGATGAAGGCATTCGACACCGATCTGCAGGATCTCGCGCGCATGGTTGCCGAGATGGGAGGCCTCGCCGAAAAGCAGGTCGCGGATTCGGTCGACGCGCTGGCAAAGCGCGACACAACACTGGCGCAGCGGGTCACGACGGCGGACGCCAATATCGATGCCCTGCAAGGCGAAATCGAGGAAAAAGCCGTGCTGACCATCGCCCGGCGTCAGCCTATGGCGGTCGACCTGCGTGAAGTGGTCGGCGCGTTGCGGCTCGCCAACGACCTTGAACGCATCGGTGATCTGGCCAAGAACATCGCCAAGCGTGTGATTGCGCTCAACGCCGAATTTCCGCCACCCAAGCTGATCCGCGGCGTTGAGCACATGAGCGATCTCGTACTCGGACAGATGAAACTCGTGCTAGATGCCTATGCGCGCCGCGATATCAGCAAAGCCATGGCGGTGTGGCGCGGTGACGAGGAGATCGACGCGGTTTGCACGTCGGTGTTTCGCGAATTGTTGACCTACATGATGGAAGATCCGCGCAACATCACCTTCTGCATTCATCTGATGTTCTGTGCCAAGAACATCGAGCGCATGGGTGACCATGCCACCAATATTGCGGAAACGGTGCACTACATCATCGAAGGCCGACCGATCGCCGATCAGCGGCCGAAAGGCGACACCACGACCATTGCCGCGCTGCGCACAGCGGCCGACCGATAAGAGACAGCGGAAGGAAACCCATGAACGCGCGCATCCTGATTGTAGAAGACGAGGAGCCGCTCACGATGCTGCTCCGCTACAACCTTGAGGCGGAAGGCTACGAGGTGGAAACGTCCGGCCGCGGCGATGAGGCCGACACGCGGTTAAAGGAAAGCACGCCGGATCTGGTGGTGCTCGACTGGATGCTGCCCGGCCTTTCGGGCATCGAGTTGTGCCGCCGCCTGCGCGCGCGCCCCGAGACGCGCCAGCTGCCGATCATCATGCTGACGGCGCGTGGCGAGGAAAGCGAAAAGGTGCGCGGGCTTGCCACCGGCGCTGATGACTACATCGTCAAACCATTCTCGGTTCCGGAGCTGCTGGCGCGCGTACGAGCGCTGCTGCGCCGTGCGAATCCCGAGCGTGTCGCCACCGTGCTCAACATCGGCGATATCGAACTCGATCGCGAAAAGAAGCGCGTGTCGCGTAATGGCCGCGCGATCGAGCTCGGGCCGACCGAATATCGCCTGCTGGAATTTCTCATGGAACGCCCGGGGCGCGTGTTCTCGCGCGAGCAATTGCTCGACGGCGTCTGGGGCTCCGACATCTACATTGACGAGCGCACGGTCGACGTTCACGTCGGACGCCTGCGCAAGGCGATCAATCGTGGCCATATGGCCGACCCGATCCGCACGGTTCGCGGCGCAGGCTACGCGCTGGACGATCGTTTCGGCCGCATAAATTGACGCTTCGGTTCGCTTTGGCGGCCACTCGAAAAAATGGCCGGGCTTGGGCCCGGCCATGACAAGAGTGCTGCCAATTGATCTCAGTTGCGGAACGGCCGCTTGTCACGCCGCCGATCGGTCATCGGTTGATAGGCGACGCGGCTGTGGAATGAGCAATAGGGCATATCGTTCGCTGTATCGCCGCCACAAAAGAAGAAATCCGTGCTGCCGGGATCGCCGACCGGCCAGTGGCAGGTCTTCTCGGTGAGCTGAAGCAAAGTCTTGCGTTGCTCGAGCGGGATCTCGATCAATTCGGGTTCAGGCTCCGCCTCGTATTCGTAGGCGAGCGCCGTATTGCCGCGCATCGACGCGCGGGGCACCCGCATCATGTGTCCCGAAGAGCGTGCCTTGCGCGGCCGTGGGGCCGACGAGGACGGGCTCTTGGCGCGGCCGGAGAGGCCCAGGCGATGAACTTTGCCGATAACTGCGTTGCGGGTGATGCCGCCCAGCTCTGCGGCGATCTGGCTGGCGGACAGGCCGTCCGCCCACAGCTTTTTCAGGAGCTCGACCCGCTCGTCCGTCCAGCCCATTGGGTTTTTCTCCTCAGGCTTCAAGGCCTTGGATGGAATCCAACCCCCTCGTCGGACGCCTTTTCAGGCGCCAGACGCATTACGCGTCAGGGATGGACTAGAAATCGCTCGGTAGCACGAGATGTCGTACTATCTGATCCAAAGGCTACAATAGGCAGTGACTCCCGTGCAAGCACTTGCAAGCGTCCAAGCCTAGCTACCAACAGGTTTTCCCTTAAAATCCGGCGTTGCGGCATAATTGAGTCGTGTTGACAGAGCGGGGCGCAGCAATAAGATGAAAAAAGTGCCGCCCGGCGAGGCGGCATATTTCTTTTCGGGCCGCGCATGATCCCGAAAAGCAGTCACCGATGCCCGAAAATGGTCATGCGCAGACGAAAGCGCACGATCCGGGACCGTGGGTACCGGTTTTCGGACAAGACGATGCGCAGACGACAATGTTCGATGGAAGAAGCCGGCCGTGAGCTCGCATGTATTGCCAACTTATGCGCGCGTCGATCTCGCTTTCGAGCGGGGCGAGGGCGCTTGGCTATTCACGGCCGAGGGTCAGCGCTACCTGGATTTCACGTCAGGCGTCGCCGTCAATGCGCTTGGGCACGCGCATCCGCAGTTGGTGCAGGCACTGAACGAGCAGGCGCAAAAACTCTGGCACGTCTCCAATCTCTATCGCATCCCGGAAGGCGAAAGGCTCGCCGATCGCCTGTGTGCGGCGAGCTTTGCCGACACCGTGTTTTTCCAGAACTCGGGCGCCGAGGCGATCGAGTGCGCGATCAAGATGGCGCGCAAATATCAATCGGCGTCGGGCAGGCCCGAGCGGTATCGCATCATCACATTTGAGGGTGCGTTCCACGGCCGCACGCTGGCGGCGATCGCCGCGACCGGCAACAAGAAATATCTTGAAGGCTTCGGACCGCCGGTCGAGGGCTTCGACCAGGTGGCATTTGCCGACCTCGAGGCGACCAAGAAAGCGATCGGACCACAGACCGCGGCTATCATGATCGAGCCGGTCATGGGCGAGGGTGGCGTGCGTGTGGTGCCGCACACCTTCCTGCGCGCCTTGCGCAAACTGTGTGACGACAATGGTTTGCTGCTGATCTTCGATGAGATCCAGACCGGCATCGGACGCACCGGAGATATGTTCGCCTATCAGCACACCGGCGTGACGCCTGACATCATGACTATTGCCAAGGCGCTCGGCGGCGGATTTCCCGTCGGCGCCTGCCTGGCGACGATGGAAGCGGGCAAAGGCATGACCGCCGGTACGCACGGCTCTACCTTCGGCGGCAATCCGCTGGCGATGGCGGTCGGCAATGCCGTGCTCGACATCATCATGGCCGATGGCTTTCTCGACCGGATGAAACAGAATGCCCTGCTCCTCAAGCAGAGGCTGGCGGAGCTCAAGGATCGCCATGCCTCGGTGATCGCGGAAGTGCGCGGCGAAGGGCTGCTGATCGGTCTGCGCATGATTCCGCAGGTCTCTGAAATGGTCGATGAACTACGTACCGAAAAAATGCTGACCGTCGCGGCCGGCGACAATGTTCTGCGGCTGCTGCCGCCATTGACTATAGGTGAGAAAGAAATAGCCGAAGCCATCGGCTGCATTGATCGGGCTTGCACGCGGCTCGCCCAAACGCATGTGCGGCCGGCCAAGGTGGCGTCATGACCGCAAACGGCGTCCGGCATTTTCTTGACCTTATCGACATTCCGAAGCCGGTGCTTGCCGGGCTGATCGACAAGAGCCGCGCCCTCAAGGCCGAGCGCGCGCGCGGTCTCATCGTGTCGCCGCTGGCGGGCAAGACGCTCGCCATGGTGTTTGACAAGCCCTCCACCCGCACGCGGGTCTCGTTTGACGTGGCCATGCGCCAACTCGGCGGCGAGGCGATCTTGCTCACCGCGCAGGAGATGCAGCTCGGGCGCGGGGAAACCCTGGCGGATACCGCGCGCGTGCTCTCGCGCTATGTCGACGCGATCATGATCCGTATTCTGGACCACGAGGCGGTCGCGGAACTCGCGCGCCATGCGACCATTCCGGTCATCAATGGGCTCACGCGGCGCTCGCATCCATGTCAGGTTCTAGCCGATGTCATGACCTATGAGGAAAAGCGCGGCCCGATCCGCGGCCGCACTGTAGCCTGGACCGGCGATTCCAATAACGTGCTTGCGAGCTGGATGCATGCCGCCGAGCGCTTTGATTTCCATCTGCGGGTGGCGACCCCGGCCGAGTTGCGGCCGAAGAAATGGCTGTTGGACTGGGTGAAATCGTCAGGTGCGGCGATCGTGATCGGCGATGACCCGGAAACCGCGGTCAAGGATGCCGACTGTGTGGTGACCGATACCTGGGTGTCGATGGGCGACCGCGATGGCAAGCACAGGCACAATGTGCTCAAGCGCTACCAGGTCAACGGCCGGCTGATGGCAAAGGCCAAGCCCGACGCGCTATTCATGCATTGCCTGCCGGCGCATCGCGGCGAGGAAGTGACGGATGAAGTGATCGACGGCCCGCAGTCGGTTGTGTTTGACGAGGCGGAGAACCGCTTGCATGCGCAAAAGGGCCTGCTGGCCTGGTGCTTGCACGCCGACGCCTGACGACGCGCTGGAACAAAGGCCGTTTATGCCGCCAGCGGGAACCGCAGACCTCGCATTCCGGACTTTGAACTCTACATAGAGCCCAATGGAGCCCTCCCTGGAGCCTATGACCGAACCACAGACCGCTATTCCGTCGCGCGCGCCGTCGGCCACCACAGCCGACGACACCGTCACGCCGTTCGAGGTGGCCAAACTCGATCTTCGCGGCCGCGTCGTGCGGCTTGGCCCGGCGGTCGACGAAATCCTCACCCGCCACGCTTATCCGCAGCCTGTCGCAAAACTGCTCGGCGAAGCGTTGGTGCTGACCGTTATGCTCGGCTCGGCCTTAAAAATTGACGGCCGGTTCATCTTGCAGACCCAAGGTGACGGACCTGTGCGCATGCTGGTGGTGGATTTCATTGCCCCCGACAAAGTCCGGGCTTGCGCGCGTTTCGACAAGGACCGCGTGGCTGCGGCGATTGTATCCGGCGAAACGAGCGGCGGCGCGCTGCTCGGCAAAGGTCATCTTGCGATGACCATCGATCAGGGCCCCGACACGAACCGCTACCAGGGACTGGTGGCGCTGGATGGCAGCTCGCTGGAAGATGCCGCGCATGAATATTTCCTGCGATCCGAGCAGATCCCCACGCGGGTCCGGCTTGCGGTCGCCGAGGAATTGCGCGCGGGCGCGGGAGGTGCCAGTCACCGCTGGCGCGCCGGCGGCATCATGTTGCAGTTTCTGCCGAAGGCGCCCGAACGCGCGCGCCTGGCTGATCTTCATCCGGGTGACGCTCCGGAGGGGGTCGAGCCGCATGTCGTCGCCGAAGATGATGCCTGGCTGGAAGGCCAGGCCCTGGTCTCGACCGTGGAAGATGTCGAGCTGATCGACCCCGCGCTGTCGAGCGAGCGGCTTGTCTACCGGCTTTTTCACGAACCGGGTGTGCGGGTCTTCCGCACGAGCCCCCTGCGTGCCGAGTGCACGTGTTCGCGCGACAATGTCGAAGCAATGCTCAAGAGCTTTTCGCAGGACGACCGCGATCATATGGTTGAAGACGGAAAGATTTCCGTGACCTGCGAGTTCTGCAGCGCAAACTATCAGTTTTCGCCGGGCGAGGTCGGCGCCAGCCCTAGTTGATGGTGCGCTCGGCGTAGGACGAATCGAGCGAAAAGGCGGGGATCTCGATGTCGAAATGCTGCCCGACGTCGCTCACCATGCCGTAGCTGCCGGCCATGAAGCCGGATGGCGTCGGCAATGGAACGCCGCTGGTGTATTCGAACGATTCACCCGGCTTGAGGGTCGGCTCTTCGCCGACGACACCCGGGCCCTTGACCTCCTGCAGGCGCCCGAGTGCGTCGGTTATGCGCCAATGCCGTGTTTTGAGCTGAACCGTTTCTCCGCCGAGGTTTGTGATGTTGATAGTGTAGGCCCAGAAAAAATAGCCGTTGCTGGGCGACGACCGCTCGGAAACGAAGCGGGGAGTCACCGTGACTTCAATCTTGCGGGTTACGGCGCGATACATCTATATGCCGCACAATTTACTTCGTCGGGGCTTGCCATTCGCTCGACGTCCGGGATTATGACCGAAAGAGCGCATGAAAGAAAAGCCGCACATGGCCCCGGTTTCGACCGAACGTGATCTCCGGCTTGATCTGTTCCGTGGCCTCGCGCTCTGGCTGATCTTCCTCGACCATATACCGTCCAACGCCGTCAGCTGGATTACGATCCGCAATTATGGCTTCAGCGACGCGACCGAAATTTTCGTTTTTATTTCAGGCTACACCGCAGCTTTCGTCTATGGCCGTGCCATGCAGCAGCATGGCTTTATTATTGCATCGGCGCGAGTGCTCAAACGAGCCTGGCAGATCTACATCGCGCACGTGTTTCTGCTCGCGATCTATCTCGCCGAAATCGCCTATGTCTCGAATAGTTTCGACAATCCCCTGTACAGCGAGGAGATGGGTGTCCTCGACTTTCTCAGGAATCCGGATGTCACCATCCTTCAGGCGCTGCTGCTGAAGTTCAAGCCGGTGAATATGGACGTGCTGCCGCTCTACATATTGTTGTTAGCGTGGTTTCCGCCAATGCTCTGGCTGCTGCTGCGTGCACCGTCGATCGCCTTGCTTTCCTCAGCGACGCTCTACGCTTTGATGTGGTTGTTCGAGTGGAACATTCCGGCCTATCCAAAGGGCACCTGGGTCTTCAATCCATTCGCGTGGCAATTGTTGTTTGTGTTCGGCGCCTGGTGCGCATTGGGGGGCGCGAAAAATCTTTCGCGCTGGATCAATTCTCGCGTCGTCATCGGGCTGGCAATCGCCTATCTCGTGTTTGCATTTGCAATCGCAATGACCTGGTATTTTCCTCGTCTTGCGGTCTTCGTGCCGAAATTCGTCGGCGATGCGATATACCCGATCGACAAGACAAATCTCGATGTGCTTCGCATCATGCACTTCCTCTCGCTCGCGGTGATCACCGTTGCTTTCGTACCGCAGGACTGGCTCGCGCTGAAGTCGCGGATTTTCTGGCCCGCGATCGTGTGCGGTCAGCATTCGCTTGAGACATTTTGTCTCGGAGTGTTTCTTTCCTTCGCCGCCCACTTCATGTTTACGGAGGTTTCCAACCAGGTCATCACCCAAGTGGTCGTCAGTATTGTCGGCATCGCCGTCATGGTGGCCGTTGCGGCGCTGATTTCGTGGTATAGACAAGCCGAGAGACGGGGCGGGGGACCGCGCCCGCCTGCCGCTAGGCCGGGGTACGCGGGAGGCGATGTATGAAGGCACGCTTGCTGCTGATTGCGTTGTTGATGTTGGGCTGGGGACCGGCAAGGGCCGACCATCCGGCCGAATGTCGCGTGGCCGAGAATCTGCTCGAATCAAGCTTCCGATTGCCACAGGTTGCGAGCGCCCTGGTCAAAAAACATCTCAACGTTTTGGTCGTTGGCGCGGGATCTTCGCAATTGCCGGGATCAAATGGTGTTGCCAACGCATATCCGGCGCGTTTGCAGTATGCACTTGCTCAGCAACTTCCCGGCGTCGACGTGAAGCTTACAACCGACGTTAAAGCGAAACGAACCGCGGCTGAGATGGTCAAGGCGCTGCCGGCTCTGCTAAGCGCCAACAAACCGGAGCTTCTCGTCTGGCAAACTGGAACCGTCGACGCGATGCTTGCGGTTGATCCAGATCAATTCAGTCAGGCACTGGATGCTGGTATAAACATTGCTCATTCGGCAGGCGCTGATGTGGTTTTAATCAACGCGCAGTACAGCCCGCGCACGGAATCGATGATTGCCCTTGGTACATATGCGGAAGACATGCGCTGGGTTGCATTGCAGCATGAGATCCCGCTGTTCGACCGGTTAAGCATCATGAAATTATGGTCAGGTCTTGGAACGTTCGATTTGTATTCTGCAACGAAAAAACTTGACATAGCCGAGCGGGTTCATGATTGCATAGGTCGTCTGCTAGCCGATCTCGTGGTCGCGGCTGCCAAACCCGAAGAACTGCCAACCAATGGCAGCCGCTGAATGAGAAGTGGGAACACGCCTTTGTCGAGCGATAATCCCGGACAACGGGGCAAGACACTGATTGCAGCCGCAGCGCTGTTTGCGGGGCTCGCTCTAGCATTGCCTGCGCGCGCCGAATCGACCGCGCCGGAGTGCGACGCTCCGCTCGACTTGATCCGGCTGGCCAATCCGCTGCCGCACCTTGCAAAGAAACTGACGTTGGGTGAGCCGATCACGATCGTTGCCATCGGCTCGTCATCGACCGCAGGTGCAGGCGCGAGTTCAGTCGCCGCGACCTATCCGAGCCGGCTGCAGGTCGAGCTCCAACAACACTTTCCGAGATTGTCGATCACGGTACTCAACCGTGGCGTCGGCGGCGAGGAAGTGCCCGACATGATGCAGCGGTTTGATTCATCTGTGATCGCCGCCAAACCCGATCTGGTGTTGTGGCAGCTCGGCACCAACTCGGTCATTCGCGATCACAAGCTCACCGATCATGCCGCGTTGATCCGCGCAGGACTTGCAAAAATCCGCGCAGCCGGCGCCGACGCCGTTCTGATCGATCCGCAGTTTGCGCCGAAGGTGATTGCAAGACCCGAAGCGGAATTGATGGTTGCGTTGATCTCCGCAACTGCAAAACGGGAAGATGTTGACCTGTTCCGCCGCTTCGACGTGATGCGCCACTGGCGCAATGTCGACCACCTTTCGTTCGACATATTCGTGTCGCCCGACGGGCTGCACATGAACGACTGGAGCTATGCCTGCATGGCCAAGGGACTCGGCAGCGCCATCGCCGAAGCGGCGCAGCGGCCAATCATGTCGGCGACCGCCACGTCACACTTGGTCCCCTGAAGCCGCCTCAGGCTCTATCCAGCGCGGCCAGCAGATCCTCAATCAAGTCGTCCGCATGCTCGATGCCGGCTGAAAATCTTATCAGCCCGTCACCAATGCCCAGCTCGGCACGCTGATCGGGCGTCAGCCGCTGGTGGGTCGTCGTTGTCGGATGCGTGACCAGGCTCTTGGCGTCGCCGAGATTGTTGGTGATGCCGATTAGCTGAAGTCCATTGAGCACGCGGAACGCGCCTTCCTTGCCGCCTTTGACCTCAAACGAGCAAAGCGTTGAGCCAGCGCGCATCTGCTTTTTGATGATGTCGGCCTGCGGATGATCGGAGCGCCCCGGATAGATCAGCCGCGTAATATTCTTGTGGCCGGCGAGCGCATTGGCGACCGCTGTCGCGTTTTCTGTCTGTCGCTGCACGCGCACTGGCATGGTTTCGAGAGACTTCAGCATGATCCAGGCATTGAACGGCGACAGTGACGGACCGGTCTGCCGCAAGACCTGGTGGTAGTGATCGAGGATCAACTTCTCGGAGCCCAGAATAATGCCTCCGAGAACGCGGCCCTGACCATCGATGTGCTTCGTTGCGGAATACACGACGCAGTCTGCGCCGAGCGCGAGCGGGCTTTGATAGAGCGGTGTCGCAAACACATTGTCGACGACCAGTTTGGCGCCGGCATTGTGGGCAATATCGGCGACCGCCGCGATGTCATACACTTCCAGCGTCGGATTGGTCGGCGTTTCCATGAAAAACGCCTTGGTGTTTTTCTGCGCAGCCTTTTTCCAGGCATTAAGATCCTTGCCGTCGACCAGGGTCGAAGTGACGCCGAAGCGTGGCAGCCATTCCTCGATGACCCAGCGACAGGAGCCGAACAGCGCCTTGGCGGCCACGACGTGATCTCCGGCCTTTACCAGGCCCATCAGCGCGGTCGTCACAGCCGCCATGCCGGTCGCAGTCGAGCGCGCGGCCTCCGCTCCTTCGAACGCAGCCATGCGCTGTTCGAACATGCTCATGGTCGGGTTGGAATATCGCGAATAGACGTAGCCCGGGATTTTTCCGGAAAAACGTGCTTCGCACTCCTCGGCAGTCGGGTAGACGTAGCCTTGGGTGAGGAACAAAGCCTCCGAGGTTTCGCCGAATTGCGAACGCAGGGTCCCAGCATGCACCAGGCGGGTTTCGGAGCGGTAGGTCTTGGTCGACGCGGGCATCATGGCCTCCTTTAGCCTTGGCGCATGGTCCTGTCCGAAAACCGGTAGTCGCTTTTCGGGACCATGCGCGTAGCCAATAAAAAACCGGCCGGAGAAATATCTCGGCCGGGCACACGTGTCCCCGGCCTTTTAGCGATTTATTTTACGTGGCTGCAAGCCGGCCGGCTCAAATGACCACGGGATAAGGTGTTTGTAGCGGGATGCACCGCTTCCCGTCAAGGCGGTCCTCGGGTTAGATCGGCGCAACTGCGAGACAGGGCCCCCGTGACACTTTCCTTTGCCGTTGAAGACAAGGGCATTCTGCCAGACCGGATGATTGCGGCACTCAATGCCGGCGGCGGGATTTTGTCGGAAAGTCCTTTCGCGCCGGACCAGATTCAGCCGGCCAGTCTCGATCTGCGGTTGGGAGAGGTGGCCTATCGCGTGCGCGCCAGCTTCCTGCCTGGCCGCACGACGGTTGCCCAGCGCATCGATGAGCTGAAATTGCACGAAGTTGCGCTCACCGATGGTGCGGTGCTTGAAACCGGCTGCGTCTATATTGTTCCGCTGCTGGAAAGTCTGGCGCTGCCAGACGAGATTGCGGCGGCCGCCAATCCGAAAAGCTCGACCGGCCGGCTCGACGTATTTACCCGGGTGATCGCGGACGAGACGCGCGGCTTTGACCGTATCGAGCCGGGCTACCATGGCCCGCTTTATGCCGAGATCAGCCCACGGACGTTTCCCGTGCTGGTGCGCGAGGGCTCGCGGCTGTCGCAGATCCGCTTCCGCCGCGGTCATGCGCTTCTCGATGCCAATGCGCTGCGCAAGCTGCACGCAAAAGAAAGGCTCGTCGATGCCGACGATGCCGACGTTAGCGACGGTGTCGCCGTCGGCGTTGATCTGTCCGGTCTCGGTCCCGGTGGACTCGTCGGTTACCGCGCGAAGCGCCACACCGGGCTCATCGATGTCGAGCGTCGTGGCGGTTATGCCGTGCTCGATTTCTGGGAGCCGATGCAGGCACGCCCCGACAAGAGTCTCATCCTCGATCCCAACGAATTTTATATCCTGGCTTCAAAAGAGGCCGTGCAGGTGCCGCCGGATTATGCCGCCGAAATGGTGCCGTTCGATCCCCTTGTCGGTGAATTTCGCGTCCACTATGCGGGATTTTTCGATCCCGGCTTTGGTTACGCGGGTGCCGGTGGGAAGGGCGCGCGCGCTGTGCTGGAAGTGCGCTCGCGTGAGGTGCCTTTTATTCTTGAACACGGCCAAATCGTCGGCCGTCTTGTCTACGAGAAGATGCTTGCAAAGCCTGAAAAATTGTACGGTCAGGGCATCGGCTCGAATTATCAGGCGCAAAGCTTGAAACTTTCGAAACATTTCAAGGCCTGACGAAGAAGATATCGCGCTTGCCGCCCGCGCAGGCCATTCGCTATCCTGAAACTGCGCGGGCGTAGTTCAATGGTAGAACGGCAGCTTCCCAAGCTGCATACGAGGGTTCGATTCCCTTCGCCCGCTCCACTGTCTGCCGGTATTGCGCGCGTGCAGCCGAGACCACGTCTGCGACCAACATGCCTGCGTGATCGCTGGAAGGGCATGATGGAGGTCGTGCAACAAGAAGTGCACGCACCCACGAAAAACAAGATGCGGACATCCACGGAGCGTTAATTACGCCAGTGCGGGTCTCACGCCGGCGCGAACGTGATTTCTCGGACCTTCACTTCGGTCAGCAGCCGCTTCACGTCTTCTTGGCGGCAGAGTTCAGTGCCCGGCGAAAGGACCGCAGCTGAGCCAGCCGCCACCGCGACACGAAATGCTTCCTGAAGCGTTTGGCCGTCTGCGCGCGCGGCAACCAGGCCGCCAAGAAAGCTGTCGCCTGCGCCAACAGTGCTGACAGGCTCTATCGCAAGCGGCAGTGTGCGGTAGGCGTGGCCTGCGGTAACCAAAAGCGCGCCTTGTTCGCCCAGTGTCAGCGCGACGATTTCCACTTGTCCGGCGTTGATAAGATTGCGGCAAGCATCTATGCAGGCTTCATCGCTGGCGAGCGTAGTGCCGACGAGATCGGATAACTCGACCAGATTCGGCTTGATCAAGGTAACGCCTTCGGCGAGCGCGGCCTTTAGCGCCGGTCCCGACGTATCGATGAGGCTTTGCGCGCCAAGCTGCTTCGCCGTTCGAGCCACGCGTGCAAAAAAATCACCGGGGACACCCGGCGGGACGCTTCCGCTGGCGACCACGAATTTGGGCTTTTCCGGCAGCGTCGCCAATTTGTCGAGCACTGCCTCCCATTCGGCACGATGTAGTGCCGAGCCCGGCAGCACGAAGCGATACTGTTCGCCGGTCGTTTCCTCATAAGCAGTAAAGTTTTCCCGCGTTTCGACATGTGATGGCGTCACCAGGCTGTCGATGCCTTCCCGCTCCACCAATCGATGCAGCAATTTTCCGATTGCGCCGCCGGTCGGATAAATCGCTGCGACGGTGCCGCCGAGCCGATGCGCGACGCGCGCTACGTTGATACCGCCGCCGCCCGGATCGCGCTTTGGCGCGGAACAACGCATTTTGCGGATCGGCTCCACGCGCCCGACGTTGACGAAAATATCAATGGCGGGGTTGATCGTGAGAGTGACGATATCCGGCACGGTGAACATCACTCCGCTAAAAAGGCAGTCTTTTCTTCAGTCTCGACTACGTAGCGAATGAACATGGGTATTTTTGGTTGCGATTTTAAGGGGCACATTTTTGGAAAATTGCGCGGAACAGCTCCGCAGATGTGGCGTTTCCTCTTCTCGTCCGATGACGGCCACCCGCAGGCGTGCTTAGATCGAGAGCTGCTCGCAGGTCGCCGATAGGCGCATTGCATGATTGACCCGCTCTTTTCGCTGTCGGGTTTTGCCGTCGGCATGCTGGTCGGCATGACGGGCGTCGGCGGTGGCGCATTGATGACGCCGATCTTGATCATGCTGTTCGGCATTCATCCAGCGACCGCAGTTGGCACTGACCTGCTCTACGCAGCCGCGACCAAAACGGGCGGTAGTCTGGTCCACGGCTTTGCGCGCAGTATCGATTGGCGCGTGGTCGGGCGCCTCGCGACCGGAAGCGTTCCCGCCACGGTTGTCACGCTGGGCGCACTATCTCACTTCAATCTCAGTGGCGACGCCGCGCGTAACCTGATCACGCTTGTGCTCAGCCTTGCGTTATTCGCGACCGCTTTTGTGCTCGTGTTTGGCGGCAAAATCGTAGCAGCCTATCGCACCCGCGTCGCCGAGCTCGATCCCCAGCGCACGGCGGCCAATACGATTCTGATCGGCGCGTTACTAGGCGTGCTTGTTTCAATCTCGTCGGTTGGCGCCGGCGCGATCGGTGTGGTTGCACTGATTATGCTCTATCCGGAATTGCCAATGGCGAGGATTGTTGGGTCTGACATCGCACATGCCGTCCCGCTCACACTTATTGCCGGCGTAGGGCACTGGATGATCGGTTCGGTTGATTGGCACATTATGGGGTCCCTGTTGGTCGGCTCACTGCCCGGCATATTTGTCGGCAGCTATTTTGCGATACGAATCCCCGAGCGCGCCCTCAGGCTCGTGCTCGCGACGACGCTATTCCTGGTGGCGAGCCGCATCGCCTACGATCATGCCACCGCCGCAACGTCGATCTTCACCGCGTTTTCACGGTAAGCGGGTGTAAGAGACGGCTTCCGACACGCCAGATATTATCTTGGCCCGAAAAACGGCGATCCCACCAACACCAGGATCCAAATTGCCGCCAGCGCGCCAAAGGCAATAAGCAAGACGCTCATTTGCGACCCCCTTTATTCGGCGTTCTTTCCCTCGCTGGAGCTTAGCACAACGGGAGTAGCGCGTGGCGGCATAAAAGAACCGGCCGCGCAACGCTGCGCGGCCGGCCAAAATTCGCGATCTTTTGTTAGTCGCCGCCGATGGTCTTGATGACGCTCGACATCGGCCGCGCTTCATCGAGCCCGCCGCCCATCTCCTTGAGCACGATGTCGGTGTATTCCTTTTTCGGCTCGATCGGAGTCTTGCCAATCACCTGCACGACCTTATAACCGCCTTCCTTAAGCTTCTTGAGCAGTTCAGGCGCGGCGTGGGCGGTCGCCTGCTGGAAGTCATGCATCAGAATGATGCCTTTGCCGCGCTTTTCGAGCTTTTTCATCACGGAAGCGATAACTTGCTCGGGCTTGCGCATTTTGAAGTCGAAAGAGTCCATATCGGTCGAGAAGATGCCGACATTGCGCTCGCCGAGGTATTTGACCAGCTCGGGCGGGTGCCGCAGCGCCGGAAAACGGAAGAAGGGGCCAACCGGCTTGTTGCCGAGCGCGATGCTCACCGCGGCAATGCCCTTTTCGATTTCGTCCTTGCCGTCCTGTTCGTTGAGCTTCGACAGATCCTTGTGCGACCAGGTGTGCGAGCCGACGGTGTGCCCGGCCGACGCAACCTGCTTCATGATTTCCGGGTGCCAGCCGGCATGCTTGCCGATCGGAAAGAACAGCGCCTTGGTGCACTGATCAGCCAACGCCTTGAGGACGGCTGGAGTATTGCCTGGCCACGGACCGTCATCGAAGGTCAGTACAATTTCGTGATCCTTCAGAAAGTCGTAAGCCTTGAAATGTTCGAAGCCAAAGCCGGGCCCTCCCGTGGTATCAATCTCAACCACACGCGAAACGCCCAGTGCGTTCGGATTGTCGCACTTGGTTGTTGGGGCGGCGGAGGCGGGCGCGGCCGCAGGAGCCAGCGCCGGTGCGGCCGCTGGGGCCTGCGCGTTCTGCGCCCAGGCACTGGTGGCCGCAGATACCGAGATTGCCAGAGCTATCGCCAAAGCGCTGCGCATTACGTTCTCCATATTAAAAAAAAGCCCATCTGTTCATATTCATCGCGGCTTTGAACTACCAAGTCAACGTCATGCTCGGATACCACCGAAATGCCAATATTTATTGGTCTGAGCTGGTAAATGTCGCGCCTTGGCTGAAGAATACCACGTTGCCTCGGCTCATCTTCAGGCTTATCTGAGCTGGCGCGCGCGAGTTCCGGAGGACGACGATGGCGGCAATCATGTTTCCAGCAATGCTGTCACGACCGTTTGCGCTGGCCGCGGTTGTCGTCGTGCTCTTGCTAGCGGGCACGCTCGGCCTTTGGGCCTATTACGGCACCGCTATTTTCTTTGAAATGTTGCGCGCCGGATGGGCGGCATGTTTTTGACGCGAGTTAAGGCGCTATGAGCGCGCGAACATCCCAAATTCTCCTGATCATTTCCGCGTTTCTGACGGGGCTGGTGGTGTTCACCGGCGTTTTTCTCTACGCCACCGGAAATCTCGCCGGCAGCAATCCGGGCGCTTCGGCGATCGGCGGTCCATTCAAGCTAGTTGATCAGAATGGAGCATCTGTCACGGATGCAGACATTAAAGGCCGGCCATTCCTTGTGTTCTTCGGCTACACGCATTGCCCCGACATATGCCCAGCGACACTTTTTGAAGTGTCGGAAGTCATGCGCGCGCTGGGGAAGGATGCGGACCGGACCGGTGCATTATTCATCACGGTCGATCCCGAGCGCGATACGCCTGCGGCGATGAAGGACTATCTGTCGAGCTTCGATCCGCATCTGCGCGGTGCAACTGGAGACCGTACCGCCATCGACGCGGCGGAAAAAGTCTATCGCGTTTACGCCAAGAAGGTGCCGACGACCAATGGCGACTACAGTATGGACCATACGGCACTGGTTTATCTGATGGACAAGCAGGGCCGCTTCGTTGCGCCCTTCAGCCTCAAGCGGCGGCCCGAGGATGCCGCTGCTGATTTGCGGCACTATCTGTGAGGTCGTTCCAGATCTGAGGCAGTTCGCCGTTTCTTTTTAGTTCGGTGAGATAGCACTCAAGAATGAGTAGCGGCCGAATTGTGCTTTGCAGCCATGTCGGCTTGGCGAGTCCGTGCTCGGTCTTTCTCCAACGAAAGGGCGATAAGATCAGCTCTCCGGCCGCCCAACACGCGGCCGCCGAGAGGAGCACCCAATGTATTGGTGTCCAGGCTAGAATCTGAACCTTCCCGGGCACATTGCGGTAACGTAACCCGCACCAGCCAAATGCTGCAGATACAAAATAACCGAATGCCGCCGTCACAAAATAATATGCCAGATGCAGAACGGCTGCTGAGGATTTGTCTTTAAAAATCAGCGCCCCCAACTCCCATGACGCTCCAATCAAAAACGCCGGATGCGCCAGCGCCACCAGTGCATTGCCGCCTACAATTGCTTGAAATGCAACAAAGCCAGGGAAGCCGAGATCCTGAAACAGCTGAAACGGATGCCGCATATGCACGAGCCATGTCTGCATCCAGCCTTTGAACCAGCGAGAACGCTGCCCCAACCAGCGGTGAATATTTGATGGCGCTTCTTCATAGGTGGTGGATTCGATCACACCGCATCGATAACCAAAACGGGCCAGCCGCATACCAAGGTCCGCATCTTCAGTGACGTTGTAGGGATCCCAGCCGCCAACTGCACGCAGCGTTTTGGTACGGAAATGATTGGAGGATCCGCCAAGCGGCAGCGGCAAGCCGGACGCTGCAAGTTTCGGTAGGAAAAAGTCGAAATGCCCTGCGTACTCAGCGGTAAAATAGCGGGCGTGCCAACTCGTCGTGGTGTCCATGTGCAGGCGCGCCTGGACACATGCGAGATCGTCCCCCGCCGAACGAAATGCCCGCGCAGCGCAGCGAAGCTGGTTTGATTCCGGCCGGTCTTCCGCGTCGTAGATCACGGTCAATTCGCCGCGTGCGAGCGGCAGTGCGACGCTCAGCGCCTTCGGTTTCGTACGCGGCTCGCCCGGCGAAACCGGAATCACCGTGATCGGAATGCGATGTTTGCGTGCAGTAATTGCCTCGCGCGTATCATGGCAGTCGGCCTCGACGGCGATGATCACATCGAGTTTGTCGGCGGGGTAATCGAGGGCCTCGATTGCTGACAACAGTTGATCAACCATTCTTGCTTCGCTTCGGAGCGGAACAATGATGCTGTAGGTTGGTAGTTCTTCATCTCGCGTGTCAAAAACAGGTGGCCGCCGCAGCGCAGCTTTCGATATTGGTCGCGATTGTGCGGCAACAAATAGTCGGAAGGTTGCGGGCAACACGACGATCGCCGAAAGTAAAATGGTGCCATACGTCGTGAAGACCGCTGTTAGTGCGAGCATTCCGAGCAGAGATGGAATGACGTTGGCAAAACGATTGTAGGTCGCTGCTGAAAAATTTGGCCACCTGCGCTTTAACTGGTCCGCCGCCCTTAAACCGGCGGTGATAAGCACGCGTTCAATGCTGGCACTGAGCGCGATGCCACGCGGCTCTGGTTTCCATTTCGCAGCGCGTGGTGAGGAACCAGCACTGTCACTGCAGATTTTCAAGAAGCGGGCACCTGCCGCGCTCGCAGCATCAATTCCCATACGCCACCCGACAACGCACTTTTTTGGGGACACTAATGGGAATACAACTTTAGAGCGAGTCGAAATTTCGATGACGTCAGCGTCGTGAACAGGAATGGCCGCGCGTATGTCCGAATGCTAGAAGGCACAACCGATGTCGGACTTCATGTCACATTATCTGGTGCCCGCCGCAGTCATCGCGGTGGCAATCGTATTGGTGCTCGGGTTAGTCAATATGATGCGTGGCGGGTCGCCCAACCGCTCGCAGAAGCTCATGCGGTTGCGCGTGTTGCTGCAATTCGTCGCCATAATTGTCATTATGGCGACGATCTGGGTCATGGGCCGTTAGTTCGGGAAAATGCGCGCGCTCACTTCATGGGCGCTGCGCGCATGTACTCCACTTTTTCTTTCGGCTGTTTGGGCTTCTTTTTCTTCGTGGCAGCGGAATAGTCGGCGGTCGCGGCTTTGGCCGCGTGACCAGCGGTCCCGCAAGCCTGTGCAGGTCCAGCTGCCGGTAGTGCAAGGAATGAAACAGCAATAGCAATCGTCAGAAACCGCATGAGCGTCACCCCATTCATTGAGACAGAAACAAGATAAGATGCAGCCTACCCCGAATCTCCGGTGGAGAGGAAGGCTGCGCGCGAGGTCAATCCATGGTCGTACTCAACCGCATTTATACCCGTACCGGCGACGACGGAACGACCTCGCTCGGCACTGGCGCCCGGCGCAAGAAATACGATCTGCGCGTCGAGGCTTATGGCACCGTCGATGAGGTCAATGCCGTTATTGGGCTAGTCCGACTTCACACGGCCGGCGATAAAGAGCTCGATGCTGCGTTTGGCCGAATCCAGAATGATCTGTTCGATGTTGAGGCCGATCTTTGCCTGGCGGAAAAGGGGCCAGGTGGGGCGCGTTTGACTGTCACGGATGCTCAGGTCGAGTGGCTGGAGAGCGAGATTGACCGCCTCAACGTCGACCTTGCGCCGCTGAAGTCGTTCATCTTACCGGGGGGTAGCGCCGCATCGGCCTATTTGCATCTTGCGCGAACCGTTTGCCGGCGTGCCGAGCGGATTATGGTTGAACTCAAGGACAAGCCGGGCGAGGGGGTGTCGGAGGCCTCGCTAAAATACGTCAATCGGCTGTCCGACTATCTCTTTGTTGCCGGCCGCTATGCCAACAACAAAGGCGCCCGCGACGTGCTTTGGGCCCCCGGCCAGAACCGATAGGTTGCTGTGCGGCGCAGCATAAACGTTGACAGGCTCACGGCGTCGCCTTTAGCTTCCGCGCTCTGTTTAAGCGCCCATCCGGATGGGGGATCATGAAAATTCTGGTGCCCGTAAAACGGGTGGTCGACTTCAACGTGAAGATTTGGGTCAAGCCGGATGGTTCCGGTGTCGAACTTGCCAATATCAAGATGTCGATGAATCCCTTCGACGAGATCGCTGTCGAAGAGGCCATTCGTCTGAAAGAAGCAGGCAAGGCGACCGAGATCGTGGCGGTGTCGATAGGGCCGGCCCAGGCCTCCGAAACGATACGAACTGCTCTCGCCATGGGCGCCGATCGCGGCATCTTGGTGAAAGCAGAAGGTGTCATCGAGCCGCTAGCAGTCGCGAAAATCCTCAAGGCGATCGTCGAAGCCGAAAAACCCGGTCTCGTAATCATGGGCAAGCAGGCGATCGATGATGATTGCAATCAAACTGGTCAGATGTTGGCGGCGTTGCTGAATTGGGCGCAGGGGACTTTCGCGTCAAAGCTTGCAATCGAAGGCGATGCCATCAGCGTCACGCGCGAAGTCGATGGCGGGTTGCAAACAGTAAAGCTGAAGATGCCGGCGATTATCACGACTGATCTGCGGCTCAACGAACCCCGTTATGCATCGCTGCCAAATATTATGAAGGCGAAGAAAAAGCCGATCGAGGAAAAGACGCCCGATGCCTACGGCGTTGATGTCAAACCGCGCCTGGAAGTCGTCAAGACCAATGAACCACCGGGACGAAAGTCCGGAGTCAAAGTTGGTTCTGTGGCTGAACTGGTCAGCAAGCTTAAAGACGAGGCGGGGGTACTTTAGATGACCACGCTTCTCGTCGCGGAGCATGACAACAAGACGCTCAAGGATTCGACCGGCAAGGCGCTTACGGCTGCAAAGGCGCTGGGCGCGGATGTGCACGTGCTTGTCGCCGGCAAGGATTGCAAGGCGGCAGCGGATGCGGCTGCCAAACTCGACGGCGTGAAGAAGGTTCTGGTGACCGACGCCGCGTCCTACGAGCATCAGCTTGCCGAGCCACTGGCGGCGTTAATCGTTTCGCTTGCCGGCAGCTACGACGCGATTGTCTCGCCCGCCACGACGACCGGGAAAAACGTGATGCCGCGTGTCGCCGCGCTGCTCGACGTGATGCAGGTTTCCGACGTCACAAAAGTGATATCAGCCGATACCTTCGAGCGACCGATCTATGCCGGTAATGCGATCCAAACCGTGAAATCATCTGATGCCAAAAAAGTTATCACGGTACGAACATCGACCTTCCAGGTCTCGGGTGCCGGCGGACCTGCGAGCGTTGAAGCCGCCACCGCAGCGGCTGATCCTGGTCTCTCATCATTTGTCGGCGAACAACTTTCGAAATCGGATCGGCCGGAATTGACCTCGGCAAAAATCATTATTTCCGGCGGCCGTGCCATGCAAAGCCGGGACAACTTCACAAAATTTATCGAGCCGGTCGCTGACAAGCTGGGTGCGGCGGTCGGCGCGTCGCGTGCCGCGGTTGATGCCGGCTATGCGCCGAACGACTGGCAGGTCGGGCAGACCGGCAAAGTGGTCGCGCCAGAACTCTACATCGCGGTAGGAATTTCTGGTGCAATTCAGCATCTGGCGGGGATGAAAAACTCCAAAGTGATTGTTGCTATCAACAAGGATGAGGAGGCACCGATCTTTCAGGTCGCCGACTACGGTTTAGTGGCCGATCTTTATCAGGCGCTGCCGGAGCTGGCGGCGGAACTCGACAAGGTCAAGCGTTGACCACGTCTCAATTTTGTTGCTCCGCCGATGGCATCGTGCGGTGGTACGGCGTAAAAGTGCAGGGAAAGAACGAAACTTAACCGAATTCGAAGCCAGTAGCCGGGACTTCGCATCGATCGGACGAGGAACATGGCGGTTAATATTCAGAGTGTCGGGGTGATCGGCGCCGGGCAGATGGGCAACGGCATCGCCCATGTCTGCGCGCTGGCGGGATATTCCGTTTTCCTCAATGACCTGTCGGCCGACCGCATCAAGGCCGGGATGGCGACCATCAATGGCAATATGGCCAAGCAGGTCGGCAAGAAGGCAATTAGCGAAGACGACCGCAAAGCGGCGCTGGCGCGCATCAAGCCCGCTGAAAAATACGATGCGCTATCGACCTGCGATCTGGTGATCGAAACCGCGACAGAAAAAGAAGAGGTCAAACGGAAGATCTTTTCCGATCTGTGCGCGTCGCTCAAATCTGACGCCATCCTCGCCACCAATACATCTTCGATTTCGATTACACGGCTGGCTTCGTCAACCGACCGCCCCGAGCGCTTCATCGGCATTCACTTTATGAATCCGGTGCCGCTCATGGAGCTGGTCGAATTGATTCGCGGTATTGCCACCGATGATGCGACATTTGAAACCAGCAAGGCGTTTGTCACTAAGCTGCACAAAACGATTGCGGTATCCGAGGACTTCCCGGCGTTTATCGTCAATCGCATTCTGTTGCCGATGATCAATGAGGCTATCTACACGCTTTACGAAGGCGTCGGAAACGTGGAAGCGATCGACACCGCGATGCGGCTTGGCGCCCATCACCCGATGGGGCCACTGGAACTCGCTGACTTTATCGGGCTCGACACCTGCCTGTCGGTGATGCAGGTGCTGCACGAAGGCCTTGCCGATTCCAAGTATCGTCCGTGCCCGTTGCTGGTGAAATACGTCGAAGCCGGCTGGCTTGGTCGCAAGACGCAGCGTGGTTTTTACGACTACCGGGGCGAGAAGCCGGTGCCGACGCGCTGAATTTCCGGCGTCGTCATGCCCGGCCCTGCGCCGGGCATGACATGTACAGGCGTGCTCGTTTATGCCGCCGCAGCAGGGCGCTGCGGCGCCGTCTCACGCCAGCACGGTAGCGCCAAGACGCGGCCTAACCACTCCTGTACGTGCGAGTAGGGTTCGAGCGGCAACTCAGCCTCCTTGGCATAGACCAGGTTGGCAGCGACCGAAAAATCGGCAAGCGTCACCTCCTTGCCGACCAGGTACGGCTGTTTGGCCAGGTGAGCCTCGAGCAGTGCGGCCTCTTTGTTGAATGCCCCGGTGGCCTTGGCAACAGCGGCCACGTCGGGCGGACCGAGATTGAGAATTTTCTTCACCAGCCGGTTGAAGACCAGTGGCACGCATGCATCACCGCCCCAGTGGCCAAGCTGCCAGCATTGCCAGCGCGTGATGTCGGCGCGGGCGCGGGCGTCGTCCGGCCACAGCGAGTTCGGCTTCTGACAGGCGATGTATTGCATAATCGCGTTGGATTCGGTGAGCGTGAAATTGCCATCGACCAACGTTGGAGTTCTGCCGCTGGGGTTAATGGCGAGATAGGCGGCCGAGCGGGGCTTGGTGAGATCGACAAATTCCAGTTCGAGCGGAATGCCGACATAAGAGGCGACCGCGCGCACCTTCCATGTGTTCGGTGACGGCGGAAATGCATAGAGCTTCATGGTTCACTCCTACGGTTTGAGACGACGTTGGTTTTTCAGGCGTGGCATGAAGCTGCGCGCGGCGGCGCATCCTCATATTCGTCGTGCCGGCGTACCCACGCCATGGTGTGTGGTAAGCCACCTTCGTCACGGCCCTTGGGCGCAAAGTCGAGGAAATTGTAGGCGCCGACCAGAATATCGAGGCCGCGCGCATACGATGAATAAGTGTGAAAGACGCCTTGCTCCGTGCGGCTGAATACGCTCAGGCCTGGCAATTCTTCGCTGGGAATTTTTCCGACTGCATAATTGTATTCCGCGCCTTTGGCGACTTCTTCCTTCGTGAATGAGACATGGAAGTCGTGATTAAAGTCGTTACCGAATGACGACACCCATTTGAATTTCCAGCCCATGCGCTTCTGGTAGGCCTGGATCTCGGCGAGCGGCGCGCGTGACACCACCACCAAAGTCACGTCACGTTGCGCGAGATGGATGGCGGCGCCGTCGAAATGGTCGGCCAGGAAGGAGCAACTCGGGCAACCGGCTTTCCAGCCCGGTCCCAGCATGAAGTGATAGACGATGAGTTGGCTGCGGCCCTCGAACAAATCGGCCAGTGATGGCTTGCCGCTCGCGGTGTCAAACAAGTAGGGCTTTTCCACTTTCACCCAGGGCAAGTCGCGACGCGCGGCGCTGATTTGGTCGCGCGCCCTGGTGAATTCCTTTTCCTTGGCGAGCAGGGCCTTGCGCGCGGCCAGCCATTCGTTCTGCGGTACGATTTTGTGCATTGGAAGGTCCTCCGTCTTTTTAAGTGGTCAAGATTTCTCTGGCGTCATCCAGCCGATGCCGGCGCCGCCCGGTTCCTTCAGGATCGCAATGCGACCGACGCCCGGCACATCAAAGATCGGCCGCATCAATGTCGCGCCGGCGGATTGTGCCTTCTTCACCCGCGCATCGACGTCATCAACTGCGAGATAGGACATCCAGCTTTCCGGTACGCCGTCGAATTGCGGGCTGCTCAATGGAAACAGGCCACCGACGGGGACGTCGCCACTCTTTGCCACCCAATAGGTGCCGTCCGGCATCGGCATCGCTTCGAAGGTCCAACCGATCGTGCTGGCATAGAATTTCTTCGCCTTCTCGGCGTCGCGAGTCATCAGCTCATTCCAATAGAAACTGCCATGTGACCATGCATTCGGCATGTGAAACTCCTGTGATCAGGTCGCGAGATATTCGCCGAGCTTGTCCATCGCGCTGGTCCAGCCTTTATTGTGGTTGTCGCGCGCGGTTTCATCGAAGAATTGCTCGTGAATCATTGTGAACAAGGTGCCGTCGCCGTCCGGTTTGAACGTCAGTGTCACGAGGGACTCGCGCTCCGGAGTCGACTTCCAGGCCCAGGTGAACACGAGTTTTTCGTTCGGGACCACCTCACGGTAAACGCCGCTGACATCGTGCTCCTCGCCCGACGGCGCCTGCATGACCCAGCGGAAGCGACCGCCGGTGCGCGGATCGCTTTCGACGCGCAGCACCTTGACCTCGCCGGGTCCCATCCAGTGCTTTACTTTTTCCGGATCGGTCCAGGCCGAGAAGACTTTCGACGGCGCGGCTTTGAACCGACGCTTGATGGTGAGACTTGGTTTGGCGGTGAGGGTGGCCATTTGTCTTCCTCCAGAAATGCGGCGAGTTGATCGAGTTTTTCAGTCCAGAATCGCTGGTAGCGGTTAAGCCAATCGGTCGCTTCCTGCATCGGTGCGGCGCGCAAACGGCACGCCACGATACGTCCACTCTTGGCGCGCGTGACCAGTCCGGCGTCCGACAGCACGTCGAGATGTTTCATGACCGCGGGAAGCGACATCGAAAACGGTTTCGCGAGTTCGCTCACCGCAAGATCTTCTTTTTCACTCAGGCGCGCGAGCAACGCGCGCCGCGTCGGGTCCGCCAGCGCGGCGAAAGTGCGATCGAGGTTTGGCTTGTGATAGTAAACCATTTGGTTAAGTATAGGGCGGCGGGCGGCCGTGTCAAGCGGGCAGGTGCCGCGTTTATGTTTCATTGACAAAGAGGCGGTAGAACTGCGCCGGGATGGATCCGACATCACTTGCCGCAGCTCTGGCTGGCGCTCAGATGAGCAATGTGCAGATGGCCATTGCGGCCAAGATGCTGCGCATGAATGCCGACGCGGCCTCCGCCATCGTGCAGGTGCTCGATGCCGCCCAACAAAACATCGCCAATCTGGCGAATGTGGCCGCCGGCGTCGGGCAGAATCTGAATATAACCGCTTAAGGTCAGGTTGAGTGCGGGACTCGCGCCCCCTATGAGCCGAGTGCCGCTTTGATCAACTTAATTGCATCGCCGCTCGCCCATTCCGCTGGTCCCGCGATGGTGGCGATTTCGCAACCTTGGGGGTCCACCAATAACGTCGTAGGCATTCCGAAGGCGCGGCCGACGGCCTTGAGATCCTGAAAGGCTCTTGCTGTTGGGTCGGCATAGTAGGCGAGTTTTTGAACCCCGACTTCCTTCAGCCAGGACTTGGGTTTGTCCGGATCGCGCGTGTCGATGTTGATTGCCACAACTTCAAATCCGGGGCCGCCGAGACGCTGCTCCAATGCGTCGAGCGCGGGCATTTCTTTGCGGCAGGGGACACACCAGGTGGCCCACAGGTTGAGCAAGACGGTACGCCCCCGCCAATGCGCCAACGTCAGCGGCTTGCCGTCGGCGTCCCGGAGCGTGAGGTCGGGCAGTTGTAATGGGCTCTTGGCAACGTTAACGGCGGCTACCTCGCCACGCGCTAAAGGCGCCAGTTTCTTGGCCAAATCGATGGCTGGGCGGCAGGCCACGTCCCCGCCCGCATTGCGCGTCAGGGTCGCAATCCCGTATACCCCCGCCAGCCCAACGATGACTCCGGCGATTCCGCCCGCCAAAATGATGGCGAAGCGTTTTTTGACGAAGCGGGATTGGGGACTAGTCATGAGCGGTTTGGTGGATGTGCCATGAGCAACAAGATGTGGGGTGGGCGGTTTACGTCTGGCCCAGATGACATCATGGAGGAAATTAACGCCTCCATCGACTTCGACCGGCATCTCTATCGCCAGGACATTGCCGCGTCCAAGGCTCATGTCGAAATGCTGGCCAAGCAAGGCATTATTGCGGCCGACGATGCGAAAAAGATAGCTCACGGTCTAGACACGATCCTGTCAGAGATCGAGGCAGGCAAGTTCTCCTTCAAACGGGCCCTGGAAGACATTCACATGAACGTGGAGGGCCGGCTCTCGGAGCTCATTGGCGAGGCGGCGGGCCGATTGCATACAGCACGCTCACGCAATGACCAGGTTGCAACGGATTTCCGGCTCTGGGTGCGCGACACAATCGATAGCCTCGATGCCGTGCTCGCCGGCTTTCAGCGTGTGCTCGTCGACAAGGCGCTTGCGCATGCCGCCACGGTGATGCCGGGCCTCACCCACATGCAAACCGCCCAGCCGGTGACTTTCGGCCATCACCTGCTCGCGTACGTCGAGATGGCCGCGCGCGATCGTGGCCGCTTTGCCGACGCGCGCAAGCGCCTCAATGAATCCCCGCTCGGCGCTGCCGCGCTTGCCGGCACATCGTTTGCGATCGACCGCGACGCGACCGCGAAGGCGCTCGGCTTTGATCGACCGATGGCAAACTCTCTCGATGCAGTGTCTGACCGTGACTTTGTCATGGAGACGCTGGCCGCTGCCTCGATCACCGCAGTTCATTTGTCGCGGTTGGCCGAGGAAATCGTGATCTGGACCTCGCCACTGACTGGCCTGGCTAAGCTGTCGGACAAGTTCACCACCGGCTCCTCGATCATGCCTCAAAAGCGCAATCCGGACGCAGCCGAACTGGTGCGCGCCAAGACCGGCCGCGTCATCGGCGCGCTCAGTGCACTGTTGGTCGTGATGAAAGGTTTGCCGCTCGCTTATGCCAAGGACATGCAAGAAGACAAAGAAGGCGCCATGGATTCGCTTTCGGCGCTCTCATTGTCGATTGCGGCAATGACCGGCATGATCGCTGATCTCCAACCCGAGACCGCGCGAATGAAGAAGGCGGCGGGCGAGGGCTATGCAACCGCGACCGATCTTGCCGACTGGATGGTGCGGAATTTGAAAATTCCGTTCCGCGACGCTCACCACCGCGCCGGCCGGATTGTCGCCAAAGCTGCGGAGGCGGGCGCTGCCCTGCATCGGTTGCCGCTTGCAGTCATGCGTGAGATCGAACCGCGAATCGGCGACGACGTCTTCAGCGTTCTGTCAGTCGACCGTTCGGTGAAAAGCAGATCAAGCTTCGGCGGTACCGCGCCCAAAAACGTGCGCGCGCAAGCAAAGAAATGGCTGCGTAAGCTTCAAAAAGAGAAACCCTGACTTCGCCTTCTTTGCTTGTTTTGCTATGCTACATCCGAGGCCAGGAGCGCATATCGTGAACCCGATCTGCCACCGTCCGCTGCTAAGATTTGCCCTGATTGGTGCGCTTGTCGCGTCGCTCGGGCTGGCCGCGTGTGGCCGAAAGGGTTCGCTCGATCCGCCGCCTGGCGCGTCGCTCGCCGGCGACCAGACGGCCCCGGCCGGGGATGCCAGATATAGTCCTGCGGTTATCGGTCCCGACGGCAAGCCGATTGCCCCGGCAGGGCCGTACAAACGTATTCCTCTCGACGTCTTGCTCAACTGAGCGTGTGATGCACCACTTCGCCTATCGTGACGGCGTCCTCCACGCCGAGGCGGTGAATCTAGACGCGCTCGCCGCCGCGGTTGGAACGCCGTTTTATTGTTATTCGACGGCAACGCTCGTCCGCCACTACCAAGTGTTTGCCGAGGCGTTTGCCGACGTACGCGCGCTCGTCTGCTACGCGATGAAGGCGAATTCCAATCAGGCGGTGGTTCGCACACTTGCAAAGCTTGGAGCGGGCGCCGACGTGGTGTCTGGCGGCGAGCTCAAGCGAGCGCGTCTCGCCGGAGTCCCCGCCGACAAAATCATGTTCTCAGGCATTGGCAAGAATGCGGCCGAGATTGCACTCGCGGTCGACGAAGGCATTCTCTGTGTTAACGTTGAATCCGAGCCGGAACTCGAATTACTCTCGTCAATTGCTGCGGCGAAGGGGCGTACGGCGAACGTTTCTGTGCGCGTTAACCCGGATATCGACGCCAAAACGCATCACAAGATTGCCACCGGTAAGGCCGAGAACAAGTTCGGCATCCCAATCAGTCGGGCGCGCGAAATCTACGCCCGTGCCGCCAGGCTCAAGGGTCTTCGAGTTGCTGGCGTCGATATGCATATCGGCAGTCAAATCACCGAGCTCGATCCGTTCGGCAATGCTTTCGCATTGCTTGCGGACTTTGTACGGGTGCTGCGTGCCGATGGCCATTCCATTTCGCATGTCGATCTCGGCGGTGGATTGGGAATTCCGTACCGTGACGACAACGAGCCGCCGCCACGTCCGGAGGCCTACGCCAAAGTCGTGAAGCAGGCGACGCGCGATCTCGATTGCCGGCTGATCTTCGAGCCTGGCCGGCTAATTGTCGGGAATGCGGGTATTCTTGTGACGCGTGTTTTGTTCGTGAAGCACGGCGAGGCCAGGAATTTCATCGTCGTTGACGCCGCTATGAACGACCTCATCCGGCCGACGCTATATGACGCGCATCACGAAATTTGGCCAGTCGTGGAACAGCCTTCCTCGTCGCGGCGCATTCGCGCCGATGTCGTGGGACCTGTCTGTGAAAGTGGTGATTTCCTGGCTGTTAACCGCGATTTGGTGGAGCCGGTAAACGGTGCCTTACTCGCCGTCATGACAACAGGCGCCTATGGCGCGGTCCAGGCCGGTACCTACAATACGCGGCCCTTGGTGCCGGAAGTGATGGTCAATGGCTCACAATGGGCACTGGTGCGTCCGCGCCTTGAAGTTGACCAATTGATTGCGCTCGATCGCATGCCGGATTGGCTTTGAGCGCATAAATGCGCGCGTGGCCCGGTCGTCCGCCGCATGTTAGCATGGCGGATATGAGAATTCTCCTGAGCCTGAGCGACGGAGCGGCTTTTGGACGAGTTGAACGATCAGCCTGACGGTCGGGCGCAGCCGACGAGATTTCTGCTCGCGCGGGCGCTTACGCGCGCACGCGGCAGCATATTGTGGGAACGGCTATGGCCGGCCCTGGCCGCGCTTGCCACCGTCGCCGGATTGTTCCTCGCTTTCTCCTGGGCGGGTCTATGGTTGGCATTGCCGCCGCTGGCGCGCGCGATTGGCCTGATTGTATTCGCCGCCGCCGCCATCGCTGCAGCATTGCCGCTGATAATCCTGCGCCTGCCGAGCGTCTATGACGGGCTGCGGCGGCTTGACCGCAGCAGTGGTGAAACGCATCGCCCGGCCACTGCAATAGCAGACCATATTGCTGCGAATAGTCAGGATCCGGTGGCGCAAGCACTGTGGCGCGCGCATGTCGAACAGGCGTTGGTCTCAGCGCGAAAATTCAAGGCCGGCTGGCCGATGCCGCAGTTGTCGCTGCGCGATCCGATGGCATTTCGCGCACTCGTGCTCATTCTTGTGGCCGCAAGTTTCTTTGCAGCGGGCGGCGAGCGGTTCAAGCGGATAGCCGCGGCCTTCGATTGGCATGGTGTCGTCGCGCCGGCAAACTTCCGCATCGACGCGTGGGTGACGCCGCCGGTTTACACTGGCCGGCCACCCGTAATGCTTCAGGGTCTGCGGCCAGGCGATACCGTGCAGGCCAGTGTCCCCGTGGCTGTACCGGCGGGCAGCCAGTTGGTTATCCGCGCGACCGGTAAGGTCAGCTTCGATATCGTGCGCCACGGTGGCCTTGAAGATGCGCCCGCGGAAGCCCGAGCGCCGCTTCCGGCCGGCACCGAGGAACGCCGGTTGATTATTAAAGGGGACGGCTCCGCCGCAGTTCATGGGGTGCTTGGCAGCGATCTGGTTTGGAATTTCACGGCGATCCCCGACCGTGCGCCGACCATCGAACTCACCAAGGATCCAGAACGGCAAGCGCGCGGAGCTTTACGACTTGATTACAAGATGGAGGACGACTACGGCGTCGTTGAAGCGAAAGCTACTTTTGCGCTGAAGGATGAAGAACCTTCCGACAAGCCGCGTCATCCGTTATTCACGGCGCCGGACTATGCGCTCACGTTACCGCAAGCGCGCACGCGCTCCGGTGCGGCGCAAACCACCCACGATATGACCGAGCACGCATGGGCCGGCGCTGATGTTGTCATGACCCTCACGGCACGCGACGAGGCGGGCAACGAGGGCCGCAGCCAGCCGCGCGAGTTGACGCTGCCGCAACGAATTTTCGTCAAGCCTTTGGCCCGTGCTTTGATTGAGCAGCGGCGCAACCTGGCGCTCGATGCCGAGACCAAGCCGTTGGTCCTTGCGGCGCTTGACGTATTGAGCATCGCGCCGGAACGTTTCACGCCGGAACCCGGCATCTATCTCGGTTTGCGCTCGATCTATCACGACCTCGAAAACGCCAAAAGTGATGACGCTCTGCGCGAGGTGGTCGCGAGGCTTTGGGACATGGCTGTCCAGCTGGAGGACGGCAATGTATCGCAGGCAGAGCAGGCGCTGCGTCAGGCACAGGAGGCCTTGCGTCAGGCGCTTGATCGCGGCGCCAGCGAAGAGGAAATCAAAAAGTTAATGGAACAGCTGCGGGCCGCCATGGACAAGTTTCTCCAGGCACTCGCCGAGGAATTGCGCAAGAATCCCCAGCAGCTTGCGCGCCCGCTCGACCGCAACACGCGCACGCTCAGCCAGCAAGACCTAAAGAGCATGCTCGACCGGCTCGAACAGATGGCGCGTTCCGGCAACAAGGATGCTGCGCGCCAGTTGCTCGATCAGTTGCAGTCAATGCTTGAGAACCTGCAAATGGCGCGGCCTGGCGCCTCGGGTGGCGACGACGGCGATGACGACATGATGTCAGCCCTTGACGAACTGGGCGACGTTATCCGCAAGCAGCAGCAGTTGCGCGACAAGACGTTCCGTCAGGGTCAGGACATGCGGCGCGATCGTCAGCGCGGGCAGCAGGGCCAGAACCAGATGGGCGATCTACGTCAGGACCAGCAAGGTTTACGCGATCGGCTCAACAAGTTGTTGGATCAACTCCGGCAGCACGGGCTCGGCCAACCCGGCCAGCAAGGCGAGGGCAATGAGATGGGCCAGCTCGGCGACGCCGGCGAAGCCATGGGTCAGGCCGAAGGCCAGCTGGGCGAGGGTGATGCGGACAACGCGGTCGATAGCCAAGCCCGAGCACTAGACGCCATGCGAAAGGGCGCCCAGGGGCTCGCCCAGTCGATGCAGCAGCAGGGTATGGGCCCCGGGCCTAATGGCCGCCCCGGCCGCGGTCAGGCCAGGGCTCAACAGGACACCGACCCGCTGGGACGGCCACTGCGCGGACGCGACTATGGTGACGATGTCACGGTGAAAGTACCGGGCGAGATCGATGCCCAGCGTGCGCGCCGCATCCTGGAGGAACTGCGCAAGCGTTTTGGCGAAGGCTTCCGCCCGCAACTCGAGCTGGATTACATCGAGCGCCTGCTCAAGGATTTCTGACGAAGCGTTTCTGACTGGCGCGCAGAAGTTAGTGCCGCCAGACCAACGCTTCACGCACAGCGCCGGTGATCTGATCGACCGAAAATGGCTTTGCGAGTACGTCGTGTACGAGCGCATCCAGCCCATGTGCGCGTTCGTGTTGGTCGGCATACCCGGTCATCAGCATGATCGCGACGTCGGGATGGCTACGTCCGGCCTCGAGTGCGAGTGCGATGCCGTCCATGACCGGCATCTTTACGTCTGACAGGAGCAAGTCAAAGTTGCCTTTGGCTTGATTGAGCGCTTCGAGAGCGGCCGCACCGTCAGCAGCCTCGGTGAGATCATGCCCGTCGCTGCCAAGAGCGCGCATCAGAAATTTACGTACGGCGTCGTCATCTTCCGCAATGAGAATCCGCGCCATCGCCTTACTTTGCTCCTGCGACTGCGTCCTGAGCGCCAAAAAAACGGACGACAACGTCTGTCGCGCTTTCAGGTGGTGAGACAAGGCGGCTGCGGAACTCGAGCTTTTCGCCGGGGCCGATGGTGCTGCGGCTCGGCATCGAACTCCACGTGTAAACCTCTTGGCCTGCGGCATCGCGTGCAGCAAACCTCAGGCGCGGCACTTCAGTCGGTTTTCCTGCAATGCTGACAATGCTTCCCTCGATGACAAGCGCGGACAAACCTTCCTGCGCTTCTTTCGAAATTCGCATATTTTCGAATTTCAGATTTCGCAAATTGACCGGCAGCCCGATCGCAGAAAACAGAGAGGCTGTCTGCGGAAAGAAGCGCACAACCTCGCTGCGCGCGCCGATCAGTGCCACGTTAAAGGCAAACAGTACAAGGATAAGTGCTGTCCAGTGCGAAGAACGACGAGCTTTTACGCGGCGCGCCTGCAACCGCTTGCGTCGTGCTACGAAGTTGTCGGCTTCATCGGATTCTGAGTTGGCGTTTGCGTGAGGCGCCGCTGGCGGGTCGATCGGCGGGACTACCGACGGCGCATCGGCAATGGTCACGGGTTCCGGAAGCGGGGCTTCCATAGGTGCGGGCGAATTGTGTTGTGCGGCCGCCAGGGCATTTGCAACTTCGCCGTCATGTCGAGTCGGCATCGCATCCGCGGCCGTTCCGGGGATGGGTTCGTCGGGACGTATGACGCCAAAAGGAGTGCGCGCTTCGCCATCCGCAAGGGCGTCATTTGTGGACGCTGTCATTTCCGGGGTCGCGTCCAAGCCGTTCGCGAACCACGTGGTCTTGCAGCGGGCGCAACGAACGGTTCGGCCGGCCGCGCCCAGCGAGGCCGGTTCGATATTGTAGGAGGTGGCGCAGTTCGGACAGGCGATCAGCATGGCTTGGTCAGGGTATTTGGGTGCCTGAACGTACCAGCCGTCCGTTAATGGATCGGAAACCATGACGGGGCCCGGAAACGAGGGTATTTCGGGCTTTTCCCCCGCGCTGCTATGGCGGCTCGGTGATAATCTTGTAAAAGCGCAGTTCGGGGCGCTCATCGGGGCTCGCGGCAGGGCGTTCGGCAACGGACGTTGTGGTCCCGCCGGGAAGCAATTCGACGGGTCTTTAACGAGAATTAGTCGGAGAGGGGTGGGTGGTCCAATTCGAGAACGTGGGCTTACGCTATGGCTTGGGGCCAGAGGTCCTGCGTGACCTCACGTTCCGGATCGAACCGCATTCTTTCCAGTTTCTCACCGGCCCCTCCGGCGCGGGTAAGACTTCCCTCCTGCGCCTGTTATTTCTGTCCATGCGGCCGACCCGCGGTTTGATCACGCAGTTTGGCCATGATGTTGCGACCCTATCGCGCGATGCCGTGGCGACGTTGCGGCGGCGCATCGGTATCGTTTTTCAGGATTTCCGTCTTCTCGACCACATGACAACTTATGAGAATGTTGCGTTGCCGTTACGGGTGATGGGCCGTCCCGAAGACACCTATCGCGATGAAGTGATCGAATTGCTCAATTGGGTAGGACTAGGTGAGAGAATGTGGGCTTTGCCGCCTGTGCTCTCGGGCGGCGAAAAACAGCGCGCCGCCATCGCTCGCGCGGTGATCGCTCGGCCGCAATTGCTGCTCGCCGACGAGCCGACAGGAAATGTCGATCCTAGTCTGGCACAGCGTCTTCTGCGATTGTTCGTCGAGCTCAACAAGTCGGGGACGTCAGTCGTCATCGCTACGCATGATATCGCATTGATGGATCAATACGACGCGCGTCAACTCGTGCTGCACGACGGCCGCCTCCATATCTACGACTGAGGAAAAACATGGCTGATTATATGCCGAGCAAATTGAGCATGGCATTGCCCGAGCCGGAAGAGCTGCTGCCACATTTCGAAACAGCGTTGGTGCCGCGCAATTCCATTTCCGGGCGCGCGCTTGTCGCAGTTGTCGCTATTATGACCTTCCTTGCATCACTCACAACCGGTGCGGCAATACTGGTCAGTCGAGCGGCCGGCGAGTGGCAGTCGGAAATTTCCCGTGAAGTGACCATTCAGGTCATTCCGGCGCCTGGTCGCGATGTGGATGGCCTCGTGGACAAGGCTGTATCGGTCTCACGAGCATTCCCGGGTATCGTCGACGTTCGGCCGTATTCGAAAGACGAATCGGCCAAACTACTTGAACCGTGGCTCGGCAGCGGGCTGTCGCTGAATGAGCTGCCAGTTCCGCGTCTGATCATTGTGAAACTTGCATCGGATGCAACGCCGGATCTCCCGCAATTGAGACGCGTGCTGGCCGAACAGGTGCCAGGAGCAATGCTCGACGATCATCGCGGATGGATCGATCGCATGCGAGCCATGGCTGGCACGGCTGTCGGCGTGGGCCTCTGTGCTTTGATTCTGATGTTTGCCGCGACAGTATTATCGGTCACTTTTGCCACGCGTGGGGCGATGGCGACAAACAAGGCGGTCATCGAAGTGTTGCATTTTGTCGGTGCGAAAAATGGATTTATCGCCCGAAACTTCCAGCACCATTTCCTGCTACTTGGTCTGCAAGGCGGCGCCATCGGTGGGGGTGCAGCGATTATTTTGTTCGCGCTCGCCGGTTTCTTCAGCCGGTGGTTTGCCGGCACCGCGGGCGCCGACCAGACATCGGCTCTATTCGGATCATTTTCAATCGGCTTGGCCGGCTATTTCGCAGTGTTGCTCCAGGTCGCGTTGATTGCGGTGGTGACCGCGTTAACGTCGCGGCATACCGTCAACAGCACGCTGGAAGCGATCGACTGAGATGTTTGCCGGAGTTGCCCGTTGGATTGGATTTCTCACCATGGCCGTTGGCGCCACGGCGGTCCTTCTGCTTGCGGTCGGGTTCGGCTTATTCGTCTCACATATTGCTGGAGATGAAGTGTCGCTCGATAATAAAGCGGACGGCATCGTGGCGCTCACCGGTGCTGCCGCGCGCATCCCCGATGCAATCGAATTGTTGGCGACCGAACGCGGCAAGCGCTTGTTGATCACCGGGGTGCATCGCGACACGAGCGCGCGGGAGATCGCTCGCCTCACGCCGCTATATTCTAAATACTTCAACTGTTGTATCGACCTCGACCGATCGGCGCTCAATACGTTTGGTAATGCGCTTGAAACCAGACGCTGGGCACGGGCACACAATTTCAACTCGTTGATCGTCGTGACTTCGAATTGGCACATGCCGCGGGCCATGGCCGAGCTTGAACACCAACTTCCTGATGTGGCGCTGATCGCCTATCCTGTAATTTCCGAAAAGACGAAGGCCGAACCCTGGTGGTCGAATTGGGACTCGGCGCGCTTGCTGTTCCTGGAGTACATGAAATATCTGCTCGCATGCACACGCATGCGTATCGATTCCGATAGCGCCAATTGAAGGAGCGTTGCGGTGGTCATTCTTCTGCGATCGACTGCTTTCAACGTTCTATTTTATTTAAACACACTTGTGTATTTGATCGCGGCGTTGCCGACTTTCTTCATGCCCTATCGCGCAATTGTTGCGGTGGCGAAATCATGGGGCCGCGTAAATCTCGTGCTTCTTCGCGTTGTCGCCGGTATCAAGTGTGAAGTCCGCGGTCGGGAGAAAATACCCAAAGGCCCGATCATCGTTGCTTCCAAGCACCAATCGGCGTGGGAAACATTTGCGCTCTTGCCCCTGATCGACAATCCCGTATTCATCCTCAAGCGGGAGCTGCAGTGGATTCCGATCTTCGGCTGGCTCACCATTAAGGGACGCATGGTGCCAGTCGATCGAGGCGGTGGATCGCAGGCGCTCGCGGCCATGATCGAACGCGCGCGCGTCGAACTGGCCGACAACCGACAGCTCATCATTTTTCCCGAGGGTACGCGGCGGCCTGCCGGGGCCGAGCCTCGCTACAAGTTTGGCGTCGCGCATCTTTATGCCGCCGGTGGCGTGCCTTGCGTGCCGATTGCGCTCAACTCCGGCCTGTTCTGGCCGCGCCGTTCGCTTCGACGTTTCCCGGGCACTGTGGTGGCCGAAATTCTTGATCCAATTTCACCGGGACTCGACAAAGAGACTTTCTTTGAGCGACTGCAAAATGACATCGAAACTGCGACGGCACGCTTGATTGCAGAGGGGCGGGCAAACATGGGGGCCGACGAATCTGCGCTTGATTGAAGTTGTCGGTGCTCCGGGAACTAGCTACGGGACGATTGATGCGTACCCTTTAGTTGTTCGGCCAAGATGTGCAGTTCGGCATCGCGAATGCCCAGTGATTGCAATTCTTTTACCGCCGCCAGCACATAGTCTCTGCAAGCGCCCGAGCGGCCATGGCCCTGGCGGGCATAGTGCAGTTGGTCGGCGACGCTCAATCGGCCGGCATATTGGCGATGGCCCCGGTCAACGACGTAGCAAAGAGCATGCACGCTTGCTTGCGGGTTATCGTCGAGCCAGACCCTCCGCCACGCCTCCCGATAAACTCGAGTGACCTGTTCGCGGGCGCGCAGATATTCGATCGTTTCGGACCGCCGTGCCGACGCCACGCGGTAGGCAATGCCGCGGCAATTGCCGCCGCGGTCGAGGCCAAACACAAGGCCGGGCTTTTCCGGAGTTCCGCGGTGCACAAACGAGTACACACAAAGAGCGCGATGGGCGCCCACCAGTCGCGCGTTACGACGCTCCAGAAAATCGAAACCGGGCCGCCACATCAGCGAGCCGTAACCGAAGACCCACAGGTCCTCATTGCTTTGATTGGGGCGTGCGTTCATCGTGGCTAGGAAATTGGACCACGGCGTTGACGGGACGGGCGAATTGCGTTCGCCTAACAGGGCGGCGGCTTCCGTGCAACCCGCTTGCGTGATTCGGGCGCAGAAACGCCGCATTCGGCAGGTTTTGAATTCCAATGATGAGCAACCCAGCGAGCCTGCAGTCGCGCCGTCGAACCGGGCGCCGCTATACGATCCTGCTTTTCATTGTGCTGGCACTGGTGGCCGGTTGGACCGGCTTCTGGAAATTTGCAGCTACCAAGGCGCAAGAGGCAATCGAAGGCTGGCGTCTGCGTGAGGCCAAGTCAGGGCGCATCTATAGCTGTGGCTCCCAGGACGTTGGTGGATACCCATTCCGTATTGAAGTCAGTTGCAACGGCGCCTCTGCATTTTTCCGGAGCAATCAGCCGCCAGTTGAGCTGAGGTCAGAAGGCCTCACGGTCGTAGCGCAGGTCTACCAGCCCGGGCTGCTCATCAGCGAAATCCATGGTCCACTGACCATTGGCGAGCCCGGAAAATCGCCAGATATCATTGCCAATTGGACACTGGCGCAATCGAGCGTGCGTGGAACGCCGGCCGCACCTCAGCGTGCGTCTCTCGTGTTCGATGGGCCGACGGTCGATCGCGTAGGTGGAACGGCGCGGCAGAACATTTTGCGGGCCAAGCACATCGAGGTTCACGGCCGGATGGCTGAAGGGTCCGCCGCAAACAAGCCGGTGATCGAGATCGCCTTGCAGCTCAATCAAGCCTCGGCCCCCACCTTGCACCCTGCCGCAGCTCAGCCGGTCGATGCGAATGCCACTGCCGTGCTTCGTGGCTTAAACGATTTTTCGCCGAAGCCCTGGCCTGTCCGGTTTCGCGAGATTCAGGCAGAAGGCGGCCGCATCGACATAACGCAGATGCGCATCCAGCAGGGCGAAATACTCGCTGTGGGCGCCGGCACGCTGTCGATCAACGGCAACGGCCGGTTGGAGGGCCAGCTGCGTGTAACGATGGCTGGCCTCGACCAGTTTCTGGCGGCCATTGGCGCGCAGCAGAGGGTGCAAACGTCACCGAACATGGACAAGCTGGTCGGCGCGCTCGATCGCCTTGCGCCCGGTCTCGGCGATGTTGCCCGTCAGCAGGCAGGCGCCAATATTTCGCTCGGCGTCAATATGCTTGGCGAGCAGACGACGCTCGAGGGCAAGCGCGCGGTAACGCTGCCGCTGCGTTTCACCGACGGTGCAATTTTTCTGGGCCCGATCCCGATTGGCAACGCGCCGGCGTTGTTTTAACGGCCCCGTGAGCACTAGCATTCTGGAAAATTACGATGAGGCGGATTGAGGTGTCTGTGGCGGTCGATTGTCGCGCGGATCCGGCGGTCATATTCGGCTTGTTGAAGGATGGATCGACCTGGCCGCACTGGGCGATGTTCGATTCATTTGAGTTAGAGCGGCCGGGACACAATGAGACATATGGCGTTGGAGCTATTCGCGTGTTTTCCACCAAGGTCAGCCGATCGCGCGAGGAGGTTACCGAAGTCATTCCGGACCGCAAATTGGCCTACGCGCTGCTTTCCGGATTTCCACTGCGAGACTATCGCGCCGAGGTTGAGCTTGTTCAGACACGTACCGAAACGACGACTATTGCCTGGCGCGCCGCGTTCAATCCGAAATATTTTGGTACTGGCTGGTTTTGGCGCCTGTTCATCAAGGCCGTGCTCGCAACGACGGCAAAGCAATTGGCGGGAGCATCCGAACGGCGGCGCAGGTTGGCAAAAACAATCTGACGGTGGCGCTAATCATCCTCGCCCGCATAGGGCTTAGGCAATGGTTGCAAGTCCAGATGCGGCCGGCCGAAATCCGGCGCTGGCGAATCCTGGCCGATCTCGACAATACCTTTCCGGATCGCGCGCGTGCGCGCAAAATGCTCAAACAGCGCGTCACCATCGCCTTTGCGAATTGCCTTTGTTAGCGCCGAAACGTCTTCGTTGAAGCGGCCGAGCATTTCCAGGACGGCGTCTTTGTTTGCGAGAAACACGTCCCGCCACATGGTCGGGTCAGATGCGGCAATGCGCGTGAAGTCACGGAAACCACCGGCCGAGAATTTCAACACTTCCGAACGTGTCACGGTCTGCAGTTCGTCTGCGGTGCCGACGATCGTGTACGCGATCAGGTGTGGCAGATGGCTGGTGATAGCGAGCACAAGGTCGTGATGATCGGGCGCCATGACTTCCACATTGGCACCGAGAAGGCGCCAGAAGGCAGTCAGCTTTTCGACGGCCTTCGGGTCGGTACCTTTTGGCGGCGTCAGAATACACCAGCGATTGACGAACAATTCCGCAAAGCCGGCGTTCGGGCCGGAATACTCCGTTCCCGCGACTGGGTGTGCCGGAACGAAACTCACATTCTTGGGCAGGTGCGGGGTCATGTCGCGTACAACAGAACCCTTGACCGAGCCCACATCAGACACGATTGCGCCTGCGGAAAGATGCGGGCCGATCTCTTTCGCAACCGGACCGCAGGCGCCAACGGGAATAGACACAATAACGAGATCGGCACCTTCAACGGCGGCGGCATTGCTTTCGACCACTTGGTCGGCGATGCCGAGTTCGGCAACGCGCTGGCGCGTTTCCGGAGAGCGCGCCGTCGCGACAATCGAACGTGCTGCACCTTGCGCGCGGGCCGCGCGCGCAATAGAGGACCCGATCAGCCCGACGCCGATCAGCGCCAGACGATTGAACAGGGTGGCTGGTTTGCTCACGCTGCTTTCCCCAGGAATTCCTTGAGCGCCTGCACCACCAGACGGTTGGCTTCCTCGGTGCCGACGCTCATTCTCAAGGCATTCGGCAGCTTGTAAGCGCCGACCTGGCGCAGAATGAGCCCGCGTTTTGTCAGGAACGCGTCAGCATCCTTGGCAGTGCGTCCTTTGACCTCGGGGAAGTGGATGAGGACGAAGTTCGCGGCGCTTGGGGTCACGGTGAGACCAAGCTTGCCGATCTCGTCCGTGAGCCAGGCAAGCCAACGCGTATTATGCGCGCGCGCACGGTCCACGTGCGTGGTATCCCGAATCGCGGCAATTCCTGCGGCGATTGCCGGCCCATTGACGTTGAATGGACCACGGATGCGGTTAATCGCATCGACAATGTGCGCTGGCCCATAGAGCCAGCCGAGTCGAAGCGCCGCCAGACCGTAAATCTTCGAGAAGGTACGCGTCATCACAACGTTATCCGTGGTGGCGACCAGTTCGATGCCGGATTCATAATCGTTTCGCTGCACGTACTCCGCATAGGCGGCGTCGAGCACGAGCAAAACGTGCGCGGGGAGGCCTTTGTGCAGCCGCTTGACCTCGTCGAACGGAACATATGTCCCGGTCGGATTATTTGGATTGGCCAAAAACACGACTTTCGTCTTTGGCGTCACCGCCTTGAGGATCGTATCCACGTTGGCAGTAAAATCATTTTCGGACGCGGCAATTGCTTTCGCGCCGGTGCCCGTGATCGCGATCGGGTAAACCAAAAAACCGTGTGTCGTATAGATCGCCTCGTCGCCGTCTTTGAGATAGGCGCGCGCGATCAAATTGAGTAAATCGTCCGAACCGGCGCCGCATACAATGCGGTCTGGGTCGAGACCGAATGCAGCGCCGACGGCGTCGCGCAAGGCCGCCGCCGAACCGTCCGGATAGTCTTCAAGATGCTCACCGGCCGTACGATAGGCCGCGAGCGCATTCGCGCTCGGCCCCAACGGCGTTTCGTTGGAGGAGAGCTTGAAAACTTTCGCAACTCCAGGCGCAGAGCTCTTGCCCGGAACGTATGGGGCAATATCGAGCACGCCGGGGCGTGGTTGCGGACGATTCGCAGTCATGGACGCTTTCCGAACGATCAGGCCTTATCGGCGGCAATCGTATAGCGGGTTGCGTGGCTTCCGACGAGAGCCGCCGAACGCACAGTCGCGCCAGCCTTAACCAAGGCCGCGCTCATCGATTTAATGTCGGCATCCCCTGGAAACGTTACCAGTAACGCGGCCCCGTCAAAGGCGCGGTCGGGCACCGCGATGAAATCGGCCTGTGCGGATAGTGCTTCGGCAGCCTTGGCACTCCAGCCAGACACCCGCACGCTCCATACCGCGGCTTCGGTCGCCATGGCGTCGGGCGCCACCCTGGACAGGACGAACACAGGCAATGCAGCGGGGTGATCCGGGCGTTCGACGAACGGGAGGCGTGCAATGATCTTGGGCGCGGCATCGAATTCGAGCGCACTCCACCAGGCACCCGCCGACGCCACATCGGAAGCGGGCACGAGGCCAAGGTCACCTTTGGAGTCCGATACCGCGGCAACCACCCCGGCCGCACCCATGTGCGGGACGAATGGCACCGTGAAGCCGAAATGGAAGCGTGCGGAATCTCGCATTAAGGCATCGCCGGCGGACAGGTCCGCATGAACCGAGAACGGCGACTGCACATAAGTGAAAGTCGAGATGATGACCCGCCAAATGCTTTCGGCGGTATCGACCGGCAATATGCCTTTGTGCCGTTTGACCAGCCGGCGCATCATCTCCGCTTCGCGTGCGGGCCGGAAAGCCGAGGTGCCGGTGTCCTGGGTGCGCTTGACCGCAATCAGGCGGTCGATGATCTCGCCGCGTTCCATCAACAGCTGGTGCATCGCCTCGTCGATCCGGTCGATCTCCTTGCGCAAATCTGCCAGCGCGGGTGTTTGGGGTGCTTTCACCATGGCGGCATTGATAGGAGGGCTGAGCGTTGAAATCAAAGAAAACGTTGACTGAAGCCTGCTAGGTTGACAGTAAACCTCTATTAAGCGGCCCGCGATGCGGGTAGCGCCGGGAGCGCACAGGCAACATGGCCGAGGCCAATTTGACGAGTGCACGTGAAGCTGGGGATGCTCCGCGGGAGGCGGATCAGCCGCACGATTCGCTTGTCGCCCATTTTGGAGCGGACAAGCCGCTCAAGCTCGACGCCGGCGTCGAGCTGACCCCGTTCCAGATTGCCTACAAGACCTATGGCACTCTAAATGCCGCGCGCACCAACGCGGTGCTGATCTGCCACGCACTGACCGGCGACCAGCATGTGGCAAGCGAGCATCCGGTTACCAAGAAGTCCGGCTGGTGGGAGACGATGGTTGGTCCCGGCAGGCCGATCAACACGGAACGCTATTTCGTCATCTGCCCCAACGTGGTTGGTGCCTGCATGGGCACGACCGGGCCGTCATCAACCGATCCGAAAACCGGAAAGCCGTGGGGGCTCGACTTTCCCGTCATTACTATCCGCGACATGGTGCGAGCGCAGGCCATGTTGCTCGATCATCTCGGCATCGACTCCTTGTTCGCCGTTGCCGGCGGCTCGATGGGTGGCATGCAGGTTCTGCAGTGGGCAGCGAGCTACCCGCAGCGCGTGTTTTCGGCGCTGCCAATCGCATGCGCCACGCGCCATTCAGCGCAGAACATCGCGTTCCATGAGGTGGGTCGGCAGGCGATCATGGCTGATCCAGAATGGCGCGGCGGCCGCTATCATCTGGAGGGCACCAATCCGCGGCGGGGACTCGCGGTCGCACGCATGGGTGCGCACATCACCTATCTGTCGGACGCCGCGCTCCACCGGAAATTCGGGCGCAAGTTTCAGGATCGCGAGAATCCGACCTTCTCGTTTGATGCAGACTTCGAGGTCGAATCCTATTTGCGGCACCAGGGCATTTCGTTCGTCGAACGTTTTGACGCGAATTCCTATCTCTATCTGACGCGCGCGATGGATTATTTCGATCTCGCTGCCGATCATGACGGAGTTTTGGCGAATGCCTTCAGGCGCACGCTGACCCGCTTCTGTCTGATTTCATTCACCAGTGATTGGCTGTTCCCGACGTCGGAATCGCGCGCCGTCGTGCATGCGCTGAACGCTGCCGGTGCGCGCGTCTCGTTTGCCGAAATTGTCACAGACAAGGGCCATGATGCCTTCCTGCTCGACGAGCCAGAATTGTTCGCGATTGTGCGCGGCTTTCTCGACGGAGCTGGCAAGGCGCGCGGACTCGGGCCGAAAGCCGAGCGATGAACATGCTTAATCGCGATAACGCCGGACTGACCGTTGCCAGCATCCCGCGCACCCCGGGTGGCGCCCGCGTCGACCTCGTGCTGGTTGCCGAGATGGTCGAGCGTGGGGCCAAGGTGCTCGACGTCGGATGCGGCGATGGCGAGCTTTTGCGGATTCTTAGCGAAAGCCGCGGTGTCGATGGCCGCGGCATCGAGCTCTCGCGAGAAGGCGTGAATGAGTGTGTGGCGAAGGGGCTCGCGGTGATTCAGGGCGACGCTGATACCGATCTCGGCGACTATCCGGATGATGCTTTCGACTACGTGATCCTGTCGCAGACCCTGCAAGCGACCCGTCACCCGCGCGTGGTGCTTGAGCACATGCTGCGGATCGGCAACCACGCGATTGTGTCATTTCCGAATTTCGGCCACTGGCAGGTCCGGCTTCAGTTGCTCTTTGCCGGGCATATGCCGCAGACCGATATCCTGCCTTACAGTTGGTACGACACGCCGAATATCCACCACTGCACGATCAAGGACTTCCGTCAGCTCTGCACGGAAATCCGGGTCCAGATGGAAAAGGCAGTGGCGCTGAATGCCTGGGGCAAACCACTCCGCCTCAATGCGCCTTGGTGGTTCTGGAACCTTTTTGGGGAACAAGCCGTTTTTCTGCTCAGCCGGAAGGGCTGAGGCGCTCCGCTTCACGCACAAAACCCGGTCTGAAAGTGCAGCGCTGCAACTTTAACTGTGTTGCAGCGGCGGCATAACTTCGGTTGTAAGTATAATCGGTCGTGAAGACAGTATTTGAATACTGCAATTAGTAAATCAATTTGTAAGAGAGGTATAAGTTTTTGTGCGCCGGTATTCCGATGGAATAGCCGCTATGCGCTCCACGAAATGACCTTCCAATGATCACGAAATTGCCATACGAGAACGGCGTTTGGACACCGTGCTTGGAACTGATTCTATTTGTTCCAGGTGCATTGCTTGTATAGCGAAGGGGACTAACCTGATGACACTTAAAACAAGGCGGGCGACAGTACTGTTGTGTTCGGTGGCGGTTGCGGCTCTTGCAACGACGGCCCTCGCAAGACCCGTCCACCACCATAGGCACTCCCGTGCGGCGGCCGTACAAACTGCGGTTCAGCCGCAAACGGCCGGTGCTGACCGAGACGTGCGTTATGCATTCAATGCAACGCATTCGGCCGAAATGACGGGTGACGAGAGCGTCGGCCAAGGCCGCCGTCATGGCCGTCGATCCCTTGCCATCGCAGGGGCACGTGCCCAGGCCCAGGCGCATTCGAACTCGGCATATGGCGGCGTCACCAGCAATTCGCTGGTCGGCGAGGCACGCAAATATATCGGCACCAATCCGACCGGGCGCGGCAGCCTCTGGTGTGGCGCGTTCATGGATTTGGTGCTCAAGCGCACCGGCCATTCGGGCGGCGGCAATCTCGCCAGGGCCTATGCTCATTACGGTCAACGGGTGAGCGGCCCGCAGGTCGGTGCCATTGCCGTGATGGGCCGCCACGGCGGCGGCCATGTTGGTGTGGTCAGCGGCGTTGATCCGAATGGCAACCCCATCATTGTCTCCGGCAACCACAATCACACGGTTGCCGAATCCGTCTATCCGGCCGGGCGCATCAGCGCCTATGTCTTGCCGGGCGGCTGACTACCTCGTACTGCGTAGATTAAACCGCGTTCTGCCCAATGGGTAGGGCGCGGTTTTTCATCAGACGGCATTATCAGCGCGGGGCTACGCTGTGGTGGGATAAACCGGATCGCCCTGCGCGATCTCTCCGGCAGCCACCACCTCAGCATAGACGCCGCATTCGGCGTGGCTGAAATTCTCCATAAGCGTGCGTGGGATGGTCAGATCACGAATACCGGTGTCCGGGTCGACATCGGTCGCGGCACAGCGCTGAATGCGCTTGACGATTTTCAGGCGTGCATCATTGCCCACCGCGAGTTCGTGGCCGACCAGGTCGAACTCGTGCCATGCCGGCCATCCGGTGAGATAGAAGTTGCCGCGAAAGCGCAACGGGTTGACCGGTACGCCAACGGCACTCTCGACCGCTGCGACCGAGCTCAGGTTGATGATTGATACGACCTTCCTGGCAACATCCGAGAAGCTGTGGCCCGCGCCATGCAACACCTTGGGAGGTCCGCGTAATTCTTTCGGCATGAAACGGCGAAAAAACGCTTCGATCGCGAGCCTTCCATCCTTGTTGCGGAGGTCACCGCGGGCTGCTTGCCGGCCCTCCCACTGGATGGTCAGTGTGTGACCGGCTTCGTCGTAGTCGGTCCGCAGCGCCGCCAGGCGCTCATTGCGCATCAGCATCAGGAAGCGCTGCTTGGGAAAATAGGCAGGGGCGGCGGGATCAAACCCGCAGGGACCGTTCTCGATGGCATAGAGCCTGTCGGCCGGGATCGTCTGACCAACGGCAAGGCGGGTCCGCTGCATCGGCTGCGGCGACAGTCCTTTGACCGGGTATCGATAGATGGCGTGAAGGGAAGCGGGCTCGGATGTCATTGATTTTTGGCCACTTTAACAGCCGACGCGGAAAGGATTAACGCTGACCTATATCAAGCAAATTCCCTCTTCAAACTGCAATAAATGCACCCACATAATGGACCAACCGGGTCGCCTTAACGGGGCCCGGACGAGACCGGCGCCGTCATGGGCCGAGGGAGTTGAGACATGAATTTCGAGAAATACACCGACCGCGCCAAGGGCTTCGTCCAATCGGCGCAATCCATGGCCCTGCGCGAGGGCCACCAGCAATTTGCCCCTGAACATCTGCTGAAAGTCCTGCTCGACGACCCGGAGGGGTTGGCGGCCGGCCTCATAGATCGTTCTGGCGGGCAATCCCGGCAAGCGCTGCAGGCGGTCGAAGCCTTGCTCGCCAAACGGCCAAAGGTCAGCGGCGGCGGCGCGGGTCAGATCTATATCGACCCGGCGCTGGCACGGGTTTTCGACGCAGCCGAAAAGGCCGGCGAAAAGGCCGGTGACAGCTTTGTCACTGTCGAGCGTCTCTTGCTCGCGCTCGCGCTGGAGAAGGACTGCGAGGCCGGAAAAATCCTCACCAAGGCAGGGGTGACGCCTCAAAATTTGAATGCCGCCATTAACGCGCTGCGCAAAGGGCGCACCGCGGACTCCGCCTCCGCGGAGAATGCCTATGACGCTTTGAAGAAATACGCGCGCGATCTTACGCAGGCGGCGCGAGACGGCAAATTAGATCCCGTGATTGGCCGCGACGAGGAAATACGCCGCACCATTCAGGTGCTGTCGCGCCGAACCAAGAACAATCCCGTGTTGATCGGCGAACCCGGCGTCGGCAAGACCGCGATCGTCGAAGGCCTCGCACTGCGCATCGTCAATGGCGATGTGCCGGAAAGCCTCCAGGACAAGCGCCTGCTCGCACTCGATCTGGGTGCAATGATTGCGGGCGCAAAATATCGTGGCGAATTCGAAGAGCGACTCAAGGCGGTGTTGCAGGAAGTCACGTCGTCGGAGGGCGGCATCATCCTGTTCATCGACGAGATGCACACACTGGTCGGCGCCGGCAAGGCCGACGGCGCCATGGACGCTTCCAACCTGCTCAAGCCCGCGCTGGCGCGCGGCGAATTGCACTGCATCGGCGCGACGACGCTCGATGAATACAAGAAGCACGTAGAAAAAGACGCCGCGCTCGCGCGCCGCTTTCAGCCGGTCTTCGTGTCTGAGCCGAGCGTGGAAGATACCATCTCAATTTTGCGCGGCTTGAAAGACAAATACGAGCAGCACCACGGTGTGCGCATTGCCGACTCGGCGATCGTGGCCGCCGCAACGCTATCGAACCGCTACATCACCGACCGCTTCCTGCCCGACAAGGCGATCGACCTGATTGATGAAGCGGCTGCGCGACTGAAGATGCAGGTCGATTCGAAACCCGAGGAACTCGATTCCATCGACCGCGAAATCGTGCGTTTGAAGATCGAGCAGGAGGCCCTGAAGAAAGAAAAAGACGCTGGCTCCAAGGACCGCCTCAAGCGGCTGGAGACCGAGTTGAAAGCATTGGAAAAGCAGTCGGTTGACATCACCACCCGCTGGAAGGCGGAAAAGGAAAAACTCTCCGACGCGCAGAAGCTTAAGACCGAGCTCGACCAGTTGCGCGGTGAACTCGCCAATGCGCAGCGGAGCGGCGAATACCAACGCGCGGGCGAACTGGCTTATGGCCGTATTCCCGAATTGGAAAAGAAGCTGAAGGCAACCGAAGGTTCAGAAGCCTCCGCCAAGGGCGCCATGGTCGAGGAGACCGTCACCGCCGATCACGTCGCAGGTGTGGTGTCGCGCTGGACCGGCGTGCCGGTCGACCGGATGCTGGAAGGCGAGAAAGAAAAACTGCTGCGCATGGAGGACGAACTCGCCAAGCGCGTCATCGGCCAGAAGGAAGCAGTCGCGGCGGTGTCGACCGCGGTTCGGCGCGCACGCGCCGGTTTGCAGGACCCGCACCGGCCGATCGGTTCGTTCATGTTTTTAGGGCCAACCGGCGTGGGCAAGACTGAGCTCACCAAGGCCTTGGCTGAATATCTGTTCGATGACGAGAACGCGCTGATCCGCATCGACATGTCGGAGTACATGGAGAAGCACTCGGTCGCCCGCCTGATCGGCGCGCCTCCCGGCTATGTCGGATATGAGGAGGGTGGCGCGCTGACCGAAGCCGTGCGGCGCCGGCCTTATCAAGTCGTGCTGTTCGACGAGATCGAGAAAGCACACCCGGATGTCTTCAACGTTCTGTTGCAAGTGCTTGACGACGGGCGCTTAACCGACGGGCAGGGCCATACCGTTGATTTCCGGAACACGCTGATCGTGATGACGTCGAATCTCGGCGCTGAATTCCTGGTGAATCAGCCAGAAGGTCAGGATACCGATGCCGTCAAAGATCAGGTGATGACGGTGGTGCGCGCGGCATTCCGCCCGGAATTCCTCAATCGTGTTGATGAAATTATCCTGTTCCACCGCCTCAAGAAGTCGGAAATGGGTCGGATCGTGGATATCCAGATGACGCGGCTGCAAAAACTCCTCGACGATCGCAAGATCGTCATCAAGCTCGAGCCGAGCGCGCGTGACTGGCTGGCGGAGAAGGGTTGGGACCCCGCCTACGGCGCACGGCCGTTGAAGCGCGTGATTCAAAAAACCGTACAAGATCCGCTCGCCGAAATGATTCTCGCGGGCACGATCAAGGACGGTGAAAAGGTCGCGATCTCCGGCGACAAGCTCGGCTTGACCTTCAACGGCAAGCTCGCGCAAGCCGCCTGAAGAATTGCTGCCTGAAGGATTGCCGCCTGACGAATTAATGGTTCGCGGAAATTAGGAAATCAGCGGGTCGCCGGTGCGCTTGAAGCAACACGTGCCGGCTTGCGCGCCATGATGCCGTCCAGCCGTTCGCGTTCCTGCTCGAAGCCCGACAGCATTGGCCCTTCGAGCACACGGCCGCGCGGCAACTTGATGCGCATCGGATCGACAAAGCGGCCGTTGACCAGAATTTCGTAGTGCAGGTGCGAGCCGGTCGAAAGACCGGTGGAGCCCACGAAACCGATGACCTGCCCCTGGCGCACGCGCGTATTTTCATCGATGCCGCGGGCAAACGCAGTCATGTGGCCATAGGCCGTTTCATAACCATTGGTGTGGCGGATACGGACGTATTTGCCGTAGCCGGATTCCCAACCGGCTTTTTCGACCACGCCGTTGCCCGATGCGTAAATCGGTGTGCCGCTCGGGGCCGCCCAATCCACGCCGGTGTGCATCTTGGTGTAACCGAGGATCGGATGGCGGCGCAGTCCGAACCCGGAGCGCATGATGCCGGCAAGCACGGGCTTGCGGACCAGGAATTTTTTGGCGCTCTTTCCAGTCTCGTCGTAGTAGTCAACCAGCCCATCGTCCGGTGACTGGTAGCGATAAAACTTTTTCGTCTCGCCGCCGACGGTCAGAGTTGCGAACAGCACTTCGTTGCGGCTGTCGGCGACCGGCGTCTCTTCCTCGCCTGCGTAGAGAACCTCAAAGGAATCGCCGGGTTGTACCTTGCGCTGGAAGTCGACGTCGTAGGAGTAGATGCGGATGAGGTCTTCGATAATGGGACGTGGAATGCGGTTGCGCAGCGCGGTTTCATAAACGCTTTGATAGAGTCTCACTCCAGAGCCGTCATCTTCGCCATTGTCATCGGAATTGTCGGCAACCTCGCTATCAACGTTCTTGACGTCGACCGACACGTACTTCCCGGTGTCTGCCAGCGCTACCACGGCGTCGATCCCGGAATCGCTGGCCACGATCACGCGAATCGGTTGCAGCCGCTGAGCGCCCAGAACCGGCGCCATCAACACGCGCAGCTTCTGGCCTTCTTTGATGCCGCCGTCGAGGCCGCGCGGACCAAGCACGCGGACGACGGCGCTTATGTCGACGGGCGTAGCACCGAGATCGCGCAGGATTGTCGGGACGCTTTCACCCTTCTTGGCGATGATCAGTTTTTCATTGAGGGCGTTGCCGCCGGTCGTCTGGCTCGCGGTCTTCGGCAGTAGCGTAATGTTCTCGGGAACGATACGCGCTTCAAATCCCGCGTAAGGATCGACATTCCCGTCGCCTGCATAAGCGAGTTTGATACCGGTGATGTTAGCGGCCACCGGCAAATGATTGGCGGCCTTGTCGCTCCATTCGGCCGCTTCTCGCACGCGTGCCACGACTTCCTCAGTCGGCGTTTGCAGCGCAATCTTGAGTTTCGGCATGAGCGGCGCCATGTCGCGCATCACGAAAGCAACTTCGGCATCCGGCTCGGCGGCCGGGGTATCGTCCGATGCAGTCGTGCCGGGCGCGGACTCGGCGAGCAGCCGTTGTGGATTGAACGGAGGAATATTGGCGGAGAGATCGGAAACCGTGAGCGACAAATTGCCGGCAATGCGCACAAATGGGCGCACGCGCACGACCTCATGGTTGCCGACCCGGTTAATTGTGGAAACCCGGATCACTTGGCGCGCGAACGAGGGCTCTTCGGCCGTGGGCAGGCGGTCGCTCTTGTGCGTGCCCTTCTCGGCGCCGACGCCAAGCGCGCCGCGTAGCGCGACTTCGACCCGTTCCGGCAATGACGCGAAAGTGGTCTCACCATCAAGCGACGTGAAAACGGCGCCGCCCATGAGAGCAGCGCCGCAAAGTGCGGTCAGGATCGTGCCGGCAAACCACTGGACCGAAACGCGACGGCGATCGACGAATCCACTCGACCCGCCGTCAACTGACAGTGGCGGTTCGTTACCGAGCTCAATGGCGTCGGCCTGCCGTGATCGATACGTGCCGCGCGACCGTGTTTGGTCCAAGCTCGCCGTCCCCTGCGCCTCGGATCGAAGGCAACTGCCGCAACCAAACTAGCCCCAGACGCTGTCGGCAGGCCGCGTGAATCAATGGCCGGCACGATGCCGGTTGGTCCATGGGCCGTCAACGACGGCACCCCGACCCGGTAAATTGGCCTGATTGACGGCGGCTGAAGGCCCCCGTTGCGATTCCGTCCCTCGAACGAACCTTAAGGACGACGCACGAATATGGCCTCAGTGCGGCGCCGAATGGATTAAGGCATTGTTTATTCGGCTGTCCGTCCGGTCTGCCGATGGTAAGCCTGGAATGGCCGGGAGCCCATAAAAATGGGCATTTTCGGTTGACAATGCTCCGGGCCGAAGCATATATACACCCATCGGCGCGCCGTCCGCTTACGGCGCGATTGCGCGCCTCTGAAGCTCCTCACTGGAACAGTAAATCGGCATCCGATAGTTCTCGGATGCACGGGCTTCGACGGCTCTTCGGCTTACCGAGGGGTGGGGATCGCCATGATCCCCGGGCTGTTTGAAAAGTGAATCGGAAGAAAGAGAAACGTGGACGGCGGGGTCCTTGCGGGTCGCTTTCCTGTGAAGAAGCAATTCTTCATGAGAGGCGGCTTTCGGAAGAGACTTCGGCGGTTCACGTTATAGGTACATCGCTGATCGCAAGATCAGTGGGTGGACCTCGTCAAATTGACAACGTCCCAAACGTTGTCATGCGCAAACGTGACCAGCCGGGAAAAAGATCTCATCCAACTTGAGAGTTTGATCCTGGCTCAGAGCGAACGCTGGCGGCAGGCCTAACACATGCAAGTCGAGCGGTCGTAGCAATACGGCAGCGGCAGACGGGAGAGTAACACGTGGGAACGCGCCCTTCGGTTCGGAATAACTCAGGGAAACTTGGGCTAATACCGGATACGCCCTTACGGGGAAAGATTTATTGCCGAAGGAACGGCCCGCGTCCGATTAGCTTGTTGGTGAGGTAATGGCTCACCAAGGCGACGATCGGTAGCTGGTCTGAGAGGATGACCAGCCTCACTGGGACTGAGACACGGCCCAAACTCCTACGGGAGGCAGCAGTGGGGAATATTGGACAATGGGCGCAAGCCTGATCCAGCCATGCCGCGTGGGTGATGAAGGCCCTAGGGTTGTAAAGCCCTTTCGGCGGGGAAGATAATGACGGTACCCGCAGAAGAAGCCCCGGCTAACTTCGTGCCAGCAGCCGCGGTAATACGAAGGGGGCTAGCGTTGCTCGGAATTACTGGGCGTAAAGCGCACGTAGGCGGCTTTCTAAGTCGGTGGTGAAATCCTGGAGCTCAACTCCAGAACTGCCTTCGATACTGGAGAGCTTGAGTCCGGGAGAGGTGAGTGGAACTGCGAGTGTAGAGGTGAAATTCGTAGATATTCGCAAGAACACCAGTGGC